>NZ_CM171614.1:0-2697695 GCF_057405065.1 Candidatus Limousia pullorum | reverse complement strand
CTCTCTCGGTTGGGCTTGCTCTTATTTTTAATTTTTGACATGTAAAGGTTTATATTAGAATTTAACACCCACACAAGTATTGAGATACATTTTTCTTAGTCTTTGGAATGGCTCATCCTCAGTTGACTTTGTTTTATTTATTTCTGAAACCTGATTTTTAAATTTTAATCTTACAGCCATGGTTAATTTTTTACCACGGCTGATTTTTTTATACAAATAAAAATATATTGTAAAAAATAGTTGAAATTATGAGTTTATGATGTTAAAGTATATATGTAAATATTTGTACATATTGTGTATAATAAAAAGGAGGTCGTAAAAATGTTGTCGGCAGTTGATTTGTATTTATTTGGTGCTATTGGTATTGTTTTTGGGGGTGTTATCGCTTTTCTCCTCAAGGCTATACCGCTTAAAATCCTCTTTTGGAGTGTATTTTATGTTTACATAATAGTTGTTTTGGGATTGACGCTTTTTCCTATTCCTTATCAGGGCGCAGAGCTCTTTGATTCGGTTCCAAATAACTTTATCCCATTTAGAACGATTATATCCACGTTGCAGATGGGTTTGACAGTTACAGCTTTTATTCAGATTGCAGGAAACATTCTTATTGCTGCTCCTTATGGTGTTGTTCTCGATTTGAAAATGAGAAAAAGCAATAAAATCTGGCTTTTCCTGCTTCCTTTGCTTTTCCCGTTGGTTATAGAGTTATTGCAGCTCATAATCGGCTTGGTAATCGGTTATAATTACCGCTCAGTTGATATTGACGACTTTATACTGAATGCTTTGGGCGGTTATCTCGGTATTCTTTTTAGCAAACTTTTCTTTAAAAATTACGGTGATAAAATTTATAACAGATTATTTTCCAGATGATAAACATAAAACCACAGGCTTTGGAGCTTGTGGTTTTTTCTGCTGTAAAGATTAAGATTGTTCTATAAGATAATTATTTATTGTATCAAGAAAAATTTCGCCGTATTGGGCAAGCTTGGTTTTTCCTACTCCGGACACTGTGAGGAATTCTTCTGATGTCATAGGAAGTTTTTTACACATATCAGTAAGGGTGGCGTCGGAAAATATAATATAAGCCGGAACATTTTTTTCCATAGCCAATTTTCTGCGAAGCTGTTTAAGTTCGTCCAGCAAATCATTGTCAATAACTGCATTGATATCAGCAGCTTTAACCGCCGGTTTTGGCTCTTTCTTTTGTTCCTTAGGGATTTTCATTGACAGTGGTGATTTACCCTTTAAAACACCGTAACTTGTGGCAGAGACCTTTAAAACCGGATATTCGCCGCCTTCTGAGAATATAAAGCCTATTTGCTCTAAATGCTCTATAATGTCTCTTATTCGTTTTTCAGAAGAGTCCTTCATTATGCCGTAGGTGGATTGATTGTCAAGCTTGAATCTCAACAGTCTTTCGTTTTTACTGCCACGCAAAACATCACATATCATCTTTTTGCCGTAACGCTGTCCTGTTTTTATTATGCAGGACAGTATTTTTTGTGTATCAACCGTTATGTCGAGGGTTTCAAATTGAGTGAGGCAGTTGGAGCATTTTCCGCAGTAGTTCTCCGCTTTGTCACCGAAATATTTTAAAATAAACTTTCTTAAACAATCGTTTGTGGTGCAGTATAAGGTCATTTGTTTTAATCGTTCAAAGTCCTTTTCACGAACCATGTATTGTTCTTCTTCAGTAAGCTCGGGGTTATCCTCGGATTTCTCTATTAAAAATCGGTTGGTGAATACGTCTTGGGGACTGTACAATAAAATACAGTCGGCTTGAGAGCCGTCACGGCCAGCACGTCCGGCTTCCTGATAGTAGCTTTCAATATTTTTCGGCATGTTGTAGTGGATTACATAGGAAACATTTGATTTGTCAATGCCCATTCCAAAGGCGTTTGTGGCAACCATAATTTGTTTACGGTCAAAAACAAAATCCTCCTGATTTTCCTTTCTCTCATTTTCTGAAAGTCCGGCGTGATATCTTGTGGCGGAAAAACTGTTTTGATTTATCAGCTCACAAACCTCCTCAACAGCTTTTCTTGTTGAGCAATACACAATACCTGATTTTTCTGAGCGCTCTTTTATAAGGTCAATAAGTGTTGTGTCCTTATTTTTGGGTTTCATTACAGAGAAAAATAAATTGCTTCTGTTAAAACCTGTTGTAACAACAAGAGGCTTGTTGAGCTTTAGTATTTTTAAAATATCCTCTTTAACCTCTTTGGTAGCGGTTGCGGTAAAAGCGCCGATAACAGGGCGGCAAGGAAGTGATTCTATAAACTCCACTATCTTTAGATAGCTTGGTCTGAAATCCTGTCCCCATTGAGAAACGCAGTGGGCTTCGTCCACAGCAACCATGGAAATTTTTATCTTATCGCACAGCTCTGTAAACTCCGGAACCACAAGTCTTTCCGGTGCAACATATATTATTTTATATTTTCCGGATGCGGCATTTTCTAAAACACGGAAATACTGGGATTGATTTAAAGAGCTGTTTATGTATGCGGCAGAAATGCCGGATTGAACAAGTGATGTAACCTGGTCTTTCATCAGTGATATAAGGGGCGAAATAACCAAGGTGACGCCGTCAAAAACAAGAGCAGGTATCTGATAGCAGATTGACTTTCCCGCACCCGTGGGCATGATACACAAAGCGTCTTTGCCGGATAAAAGACAATCAACAATTTTTTCCTGCCCCTGACGAAATTCGCTGTGTCCAAAATATTCCTTTAAAACTGCCAGTTTTTCATTCATATAATTCACCTTGTTTATTTCTTTATCTTTGTTTCATAATAACATGGAGGAAAATATATTTCAATCATTTTAATACTTCAAATGGTGGATAAGGATTGACAGGAAAATATGTTGTAGTATAATTAAATTGACAGAATTTATAAAGGAGGTGTTTTTATGGAAACAGTAATTGATTGTATTAAATCAAGAAGAAGTATCAGATGTTTCAAACCTGACATGATTTCAAAGGATATTATTGAAAAGATTGTTGTTGCCGGTAAATTCGCCGCCACAGGAATGAACAGACAATCACCTATAATCATTGCTGTTACAAACAAAGAGGTACGTGACAAACTTTCAAAGCTTAATGCAGAGATTATGGGAAAAGATATCGACCCGTTCTATGGCGCACCTGTTGTTCTTATAGTTTTGGCGGATAAAAATGCTCCCACACATATTTATGACGGAAGTCTTGTAATGGGAAACCTTATGCTTGCCGCTCATGAGCTGGGAGTTGGAAGCTGCTGGATTCACAGAGCAAAGGAAGAATTTGAAAGACCTGAGGGTTTGGAAATACTTAAATCTCTCGGAATAGAGGGAGAGTATGAGGGCATAGGTCATTGCGTGCTGGGATATGTAGACGGAGAATACCCAAAGGCTGCTCCAAGAAAAAGTAATTGGATTTATTTTATTGATTGATAAAAAGACACCGGATTTCTATTGAAGTCCGGTGTTGAATTTTGTATTATAGAGATTATTTCAAACGTGTCAAATACTGGCAGTATACATAAATGTTTTGGATTTTTTTAGCTTCTGCGCCCTCTTCGGTTTTTATAATAGGCTGGGTTTCCGATGGTGTTATGTAGAGCTTAAACACAATGGCGTCCTGACCCGGTCTTATGTTTCTTATGCGCTTTTTGGTGAAATCTCTTTTGGAAACTTTGAGATAGTCGAATATTACCGTTTCAATAGCTGCATCTGTAAAACACTGTAAAATATCTTTTTCGTCGTGCATGTCGATAATTGCACGGGCTGCGTCAAATGTAAGATTTTCACATTTGTATTCACCGTCATTTAATGCTGTCATCATACTGCTGTTGTCCAAAAGCAGCAAAGGTTTGTCAAAAGTATTAGCCATTGTTTTGCCTCCTTAATGTTAATTTTTTATATTAAAAATATTTCCTGACTTTATAATATGAAATTATAATAACATAATAATTCAGAAAAAGCAACAATTGATAAAAAATTAACAGCTTTTTTAAATTTTGTGAATATTTTAACAGACTTACTTGCAAAAAAAGAAAAAGCGGGCTGCCAGTGGTGACAGCCCGCCGTTTAGATTTCCGGATTATTTAACTAATCCGTTATTTTTAGCAGCATCCGCAGGAATTACCGCAGCCGCCGTTGTCTTTGCCGGCGTTGCCGCCGCCGCAGCACATGAGGATGATGATGAGAAGAATTACCCATGAGCAGTTGTCGTTGCCAAAACAGTTACACATTGTTGTTTTCCTCCTTTCTGTTTACACTACATACTATTGCAGGAGAGGCATTTTGGTTACGGATTTTTTAAAAAATTTTATTTTTATTATTTATCTGCATTTATGCACTTGTTTTAAGATAAGATATTATAATAAATTATTTGATTTATTTCGGTCAAAATGATATAATTGGAAATATTTTTAAGAGGTATATTGATTGAAAGGAACGGAGTTTATTTTTTATATGCGTATAGAAATGCTTATGGGAGTTGCAACTTCTGCAACACAGATTGAGGGAGGAGACAAAAATAACACATGGTACAGATTTTCCAAAACGGGAAAATGTGTTGACGGAACAAACTGTCTGCGTGCGGCAGATCACTACAATCGTTATAGGGAAGATATAGACCTTATGGCTTCATTGGGCGTTGAGATTTATAGAATGAGCCTTGAATGGAGCAGAATAGAACCTCAAAAAGGCGTTTTTAATAAAGAGGCAATAGACCACTACCGTGACGAGCTTGAATATTTTATAGAGAAGGGAATAAAGCCCCTTGTAACACTTCATCATTTTTCAGACCCCATATGGTTTGCGGACATGGGAGGATTTGAAAAGAAAAAGAATGTAAAATATTTTTTGGAGTATGTGGAAAAGGTAATTGAATCTTTCGGAGATATAGTAAGCGAATTTGTGACCATAAACGAACCCAATGTATATATCCTAAACGGATATATGTTAGCCTACTGGCCGCCGTTAAGGGGAAACTATATAGCGGGATTCCGTGTGTGCAAGAATATGGCGAGATGTCATATAGAGGCTTATAAGCTTATTCATAAAATGAGAGAAGAAATGGGATATAAGGATACAAAGGTTTCCTTTGCAAATCATATGGTTTACTTTGTGCCTAAAAATGAGAAAAATCCTATTCATAGATTTTGCACAGCCTTTTATGAATATCTTTTCCATACAATGATAAACAACAGCTTTTATGAGGGAAAAACACCTCTTTTTATGGGAAAAAGGCTGGAAAGCGGAAAGTATTACGATTTTATCGGTATAAATTATTACACAAGGCGAGCAATAGGATATTTTACATCCAATGAATACAAGGGAGAAAGCAAAAGCGATTTAAACTGGGATATTTATCCGGAGGGTATAAGACTTATAACAGAGGACTTGTATAAAAAGTTTAAGAAAGAGGTTTATATAACCGAAAACGGAGTTTGTGATAAGAACGATATTTTGAGAGAAAAATATATAAAAGACCATATAAGGGAGTTGGTGTACGAGGGTTCTCCGGTCACAAGATATTACCACTGGTCTTTTTTGGATAATTTCGAGTGGAGAGAGGGAGAACACGCAAGGTTCGGAATTGTTCATGTGAACTATGAAACTCAAAAGAGAACCGTAAGAAAAAGCGCAGAGTTTTACAAAAGGCTCATAAAAGAAAAATCAACAGAACTTTTAGAATAAACAAAAATCAGAGTGACTATGAACAGGTCACTCTGATTTTTTTGGAATCTATAGGGATACTAAATATTAGGTATTAACAAATTAAATTTTATAAAGAAGTTCTGAGTAGGATGGGAACGGCCAGTATTTCTTCGGCATAAAGTGTTCCGCCTTGTCTGCGCTTTCTCTGAGAGCTTCCATGTGCTCGAGCACTGTGTTTGCAAAGAACTGTGAAAGCTTTTGGATGTCGCTTTCCTTTTTAGCAAGCTGTAAATCCTCTTCAAGCTGGTTTACAAGAGATGTCATGTTCTCAACACAGGCTGAAAGCTCCTTAACAGTTGAAATCTCTGTAGAAACAGGAATATCAGGGGAAAGGCTGCGCTTGTTTGCGGCTGTCTTTGAAAGAAAATCAACATATTCCAAAACAGCGGGAATAATTTCTTTCCTTGTCATTTCGTCCATTGTCAAAGCTTCGATGGTGATTTTCTTTTGATAGAGTTCGGAAAGAATCTCGTATCTGGAAATCATTTCGCCCTTGGTGAAAATCTTGTGCTTTGTGAAAAGGTCGATGTTCTTCTGAGAAATAAAGGTTGGGAGAGCGTCGGCTGTTGTTCTGAGATTCAGCAGACCTCTGCGCTGTGCTTCTTCAACCCATTCCTGAGAATAGTTGTTGCCGTTGAAGATAATTCTCTTGTGGTCCTTCAAAACTTCCTTGATAATGTCGTGAAGAACTGCGTTAAAGTCCTCAGCACCTTCAAGTTTGTCTGCAAAGCCTGCAAGCTCTTCTGCAACGATTGTGTTAAGCACAATGTTTGGTCCGGCGATTGAGTCGCCTGAACCCAGCATACGGAACTCAAACTTGTTACCGGTAAATGCAAAAGGTGAGGTTCTGTTTCTGTCTGTTGTGTCTTTTGGGAAACGTGGGAGAATATGAACTCCTACTTTCATTTCAACCTTGTCTTTTCCGTTGTATTCGCAATCGTTTTCAATGGACTTGAGAACGTCGGAAAGCTCGTCACCCAAAAACATTGATACAATAGCAGGAGGAGCTTCGTTTGCACCCAAACGGTGGTCGTTTCCGGCGCTTGCAACAGAAACTCTCAGCAAATCCTGATACTCGTCAACCGCCTTGATAACAGCTGCAAGGAAAAGGAGGAACTGTGCGTTTTCAGCAGGTGAATCGCCTGGCTCCAAAAGGTTTACGCCGGTGTTTGTGGACAAGGACCAGTTGTTGTGCTTACCGCTTCCGTTGATGCCCTCAAATGGCTTTTCGTGGAGGAGACATACAAGACCGTGTTTCTGTGCAACCTTTTTGATAATCTCCATGGTCAGCTGGTTTTGGTCGGTTGCCACGTTTGTATTGGTGAAGATTGGAGCAAGCTCGTGCTGTGCAGGTGCAACCTCGTTGTGCTCGGTTTTTGCAAATACGCCAAGCTTCCACAGCTCAATGTCCAAATCTTTCATAAATGCTTTTATTCTCGGCTTGATTGTTCCGAAATAGTGGTCCTCAAGCTCTTGTCCCTTTGGAGGACGCTCTCCGAAAAGAGTTCTGCCGCAGAGCATAAGATCTTCACGCTGTGCGTAATAATCCTTGTCGATGAGGAAATATTCCTGCTCAGGGCCGACAGTTGTGATAACACGTGTGGCTTCTGTGTTGCCGAAAAGTCTTAAAATTCTCAATGCCTGCTTATTGATAACTTCCATTGAACGGAGAAGAGGGGTCTTTTTGTCCAAAGCTTCGCCGCCGTAAGAACAGAATACAGTTGGGATACACAGTGTATTGTCTTTTATAAATGCATATGCAGATGGGTCCCATGCAGTGTAGCCTCTTGCTTCAAAGGTGGCACGAAGTCCGCCTGACGGGAAAGAGGAGGCGTCAGGTTCGCCTTTTACAAGCTCCTTGCCGCTGAACTCCATAATTACAGATGTGGGAGTTTCAGGTGTGATAAAGCTGTCGTGCTTTTCTGCGGTGTAGCCTGTCATCGGCTGGAACCAGTGGGTAAAATGTGTTGCACCCTTTTCCACTGCCCAGTCTTTCATTGCGTTGGCAACTACGTTTGCGATTGTTCTGTCAAGGCTCTTTCCAAGTTCCATAGTCTTTTTCAAAGCCTTGTATGTTTCTTTCGGAAGTCTTTCTTTCATCACTTTATCGTTGAAAACCATGCTTCCGAAAAGTTCCGGAATATAGTTGCTTTTATTTTCTGCGGGAACATTATTCATGGAAAATTCCTCCTGTTTGTATTGTTGTGGTTGATGAGAATAAATTTATATTAAAGCAATACTGCGCCTGCTTTTTCTGCCGCAGCCTTGGTATCGTCGTCCCAGATTGAAACCTGAACTTCGCCGATGTGGGCTTTTTCCAACAGTAGCATACACAATCTTGACTGTCCTATACCTCCGCCGATGGTGAGAGGCAATGTTTTATCCAAAACCATTTTCTGGAAAGGGAGTTCTCTTCTGTCGTCACAGCCGGCTTTTGCAAGCTGTTCGTCCATTGACTTGCTGTCAACTCTGATACCCATGCTGGAAACCTCAAAGGCGCAGTCCAAAACCTCGTTGTAGAAGAAAATATCTCCGTTTAACTTCCAGTCGTCATAGTCAGGAGCTCTTCCGTCGTGCTTTTCTCCTGATTTGAGCTTGTCGCCGATTTCCATAATGAAAGCGGTCTTGTGCTCTTTTACATAGAGGTTTTCTCTTTCTCTCGGTGTTTTGTCAGGGTACATGTCTTCAAGCTCCTGAGTGGTAACAAAGCTTATGTCACGTGAGAAAGAAGCTGTAAGAACCGGGAACATTTTGTGAAGCTCATCGGCTGTGTCGCAGATAGCACCTACAATTTTTTCAACTGTTGATTTCAAATATTCTCTGTCACGTCTGCCGTCCGGGATAATTGCTTCCCAGTCCCACTGGTCAACGTAAACTGAATGGAGGTTATCCATTTCCTCGTCACGTCTTATGGCGTTCATATCTGTGTACAAACCGGAGCCCTGTGCAAATCCATATTTATAAAGAGCGTATCTCTTCCATTTTGCCAGGGAATGAACAACTGCGGCGTCTTTTCCGGTTTCTTTAATATCGAATACTACAGGTCTTTCAACACCGTTTAAGTCATCGTTGAGTCCGGTTTCAGGTTCTACAAACAAAGGAGCGGAAACTCTTGTAAGATTCAAAGCGTTTTTTAGTTTGGATGAAAATATATCTTTTACCGCCTCTATAGCCTTTTGAGTTTCAAAAACGCTAAGATGCTCTTTTGTACTGTAACTTGTTGGGAATGTTGTTTTACTCATAAAAATCAGCCTTTCGGATTTTTTAGTAAACGGCGCTGTAAGTGATTATTGACGTTGCCTTACGCTTTAAAGCTTTAAAAAAGAAAAAGACGCCACAGAAATCCTGTGGCGCCTTTGCCGATTACGTGAGCAATTATAATACATCTTTTTCTCTTTGTCAATAGGGGAAATGCAAGTTTTTTATTTTACGTTTCAGTTTGTTTCAAAAAAACAAAAAAATATCCGAAATATAACCTATATAGGGGAAAAATAATGAATTGAATGAAAGTTATTGACAAGCTTCCTGCATGGTGGTATAATTTGAAAAACGGACAAAGGCGTCTGCGATATTGTTAATTTTCTGAAGCCACAGTTTTCAATTGTTTTCAGAGAATTGCATCGCAGACGCTTTTTTTACGGGTTTTTTTAGGAAAAAGGAATATCTATGGCTTTATAAAGCAAATAATTACAGCAGAGCTTTTAATTTTTTATGCTAAGTAAAGCCGGAAATCTATGGGGGAATTAGAAATGAAAAAAGAAAAAATCTATCTGGTACTTGAAAACGGAGAATATTTTGCAGGCGACAGCTTCGGCGGCGATTTTGAAACCGTTTACGGCGAGGTTGTTTTCAACACTTCAATAACCGGTTATCTGGAGAGCATAACAGACCCAAGCTACTGCGGTCAGATTCTTGTTCAGACATTTCCGCTTATAGGAAACTACGGTGTTATCCCGGAGGATTTTGAAAGCGAGAAACCTTGGCTTTCCGGCTATATCGTAAGAGATTGGTGTGAAACTCCGTCAAACTACAGAAGCACTCAGCGCCTTGATGAATACTTTAAAAAGGAAAACATCCCTGCAATGAGCGGAATAGATACAAGAAGACTTACAAGAATTATCAGAAACAACGGTGTTATGAACGGAATGCTCACAAAGAAAGCGCCTCCTTACAGCAATGAAGAGCTTGAAAAAATCAAGGAGTACACCTGCGCAGGAGTTGTAAACAGAGTTACACGCAAAGAGGCCAAGGTTTATGAAAGTGAAAATCCTAAATATAACGTGGTTCTCTGGGACTTCGGAACAAAGGAAAATATTATCAGATGTCTTACACAGCGTGGCTGTAATGTGACTGTTGTTCCGGCTGATACAAAGGCTGAGGAAATCAAGAGTCTTAATCCTGACGGCATAATGCTTTCAAACGGCCCGGGAGACCCACAGGAAAATAAGGGCGTAATTGAAGAGCTTAAAAAGGTTTGCGAATATAAAATCCCGATTTTCGGAATTTGTCTCGGTCATCAGCTTTTGGCTCTTTCACAGGGAGCAGAAACCGAGAAGCTCAAATACGGTCACAGAGGAGCAAACCAGCCGGTTAAGGATTTAAGCTGCGGAAGAGTTTATATTTCTGCTCAGAACCACGGCTACGCTGTTGTTGACAGCAGTTTGCCGGAGCACGGAAAGCTCAGCTTTATAAATATGAACGACGGCTCCTGTGAGGGTGTAAAATATACAAAGTTCCCTGCATTTTCCGTTCAGTTCCATCCTGAAGCATGTGCAGGTCCGCTTGATACAATGTGGCTTTTCGATGATTTTATCAAGCTTATTGAAGAAAATAAATAATTAGCTTCATCATAACATAAGGTTATAAAGGGGAGAAAAGAATGTCCGGAAAAATTATTGAGTTTACAAAAATGCACGGATGCGGCAATGATTACATCTATATAGATTGTTTTAAACAGGAAATAAATAATCCCGAGGAATTGAGCATAAATCTGTCCCGCCAGCATTTTTCCATAGGCGGCGATGGGGTAATACTTATATGTCCCTCCGATAAAGCCGACGCAAAGATGAGAATTTTCAACCTTGACGGAAGCGAGGGCAAAATGTGCGGCAACGGTATCCGCTGTGTAGGAAAATATCTCTATGATAATTCAATGACAAAGGGAGATACCGTAGAGGTTGACACATTAAGCGGAGTAAAAACATTGAAAATTTATCCGGATGATAAGGGCAAAGCTCAGTTTATCACAGTAGATATGGGAAAGGCCTCTTATCTCAATAAAGATATCCCTGTAAACCTTGAGGGAGAAACAACAATAAATAAACCTGTTGATATCTGCGGAAAAACCGAGAATATAACCTGCGTATCCATGGGAAATCCCCATTGTGTGGTTTTCTGTGACAATACGGATATTATAGATATTGAAAAAGAGGGAAAGAGATTTGAAAAAAATCCCATATTTCCGGAAGGCGTCAACACTGAGTTTATAACTGTTGAAGATGAAAAAACTCTGAGAATGAGAGTATGGGAGAGAGGAAGCGGAGAAACTCTCGCCTGCGGAACGGGAGCCTGCGCTTCTGTTGCGGCTGCTGTTGCCTGCGGCTATTGTCCGAAAAATGAGGACATCACCGTAAAGCTTAGGGGCGGAGAGCTTAAAATAAAATACACAGAGGACACAGTGTATATGACCGGTCCTGCTGTCACTGCATTCAAAGGAGAAGTTGAAATAGATGAGTAAGTATATTTTTGTAACCGGAGGAGTTGTATCCGGACTTGGAAAAGGAATAACAGCGGCGTCTTTAGGAAGACTCTTAAAGGCAAGAGGATTTAAGGTGGCGGCTCAGAAGCTTGACCCATATATAAACATAGACCCGGGCACAATGAGTCCTTACCAGCACGGAGAGGTTTATGTAACCGAGGACGGAGCGGAAACGGATTTGGACTTGGGACATTATGAAAGATTTATTGATGAAAACCTTAATAAATACTCAAACCTTACAACCGGCAAGGTATACTGGAATGTGCTTACAAAAGAGAGAAAAGGCGAGTATCTCGGCGAAACGGTACAGGTTATCCCCCATATAACCGATGAGATAAAAAGCTTTATCTATTCCGTAGGAGAAAAAACCGACGCAGATATTGTAATTACCGAAATAGGCGGTACAACCGGCGACATTGAATCCCAGCCATACCTTGAAGCCATAAGACAGGTATCAAACGAGCAGGGAAGAAGAAACTGCCTTTTCATTCATGTTACCCTTATCCCTTATCTTGAATTTTCCGGAGAACATAAGTCAAAGCCCACACAGCACTCTGTAAAGGAATTGCAGTCATTCGGAATTATGCCGGATATTATAGTTGCAAGATGCGACAGACCTTTGGAAAAATCTATTTTTGCAAAGATTGCTAAGTTCTGCAATGTTTCACCTGACTGCGTTATAGAGAACAGAACAGTCCCACTTCTTTATGAAGCACCTGTTATGCTCAAGGAACAGGGACTTGACAAAGTGGTATTGAGAGAGCTTTCTCTTGAGGATAAAAAGGATTTTGACTTTACCGAATGGGAAAACATGATTGCCTCAATCAAGCAGTGCGAAAAGTCTGTAAATATCGCTTTGGTTGGAAAATACGTAAAACTCCACGATTCCTACCTTTCAGTTTCCGAGGCTTTAAGCCACGCAGGCTGGGCAAACGGAACAAATGTAAATGTTATGTGGATTGACAGCGAAACCATAACAGATGAGAATGTGGGAAAGGTTCTTGAAGGATGCGACGGAATTATAATCCCAGGAGGCTTCGGAAGCCGTGGAATTGAGGGAATGATTTCGGCTGCAAAATATGCACTTAAAAATAATATTCCGTATTTCGGAATTTGCCTTGGTATGCAGATAGCGTCTATTGCCTTTGCAAGGGATATTTTAAAGCTTGAGGATGCAAACTCAAAGGAATTTGACGTAGAAAGCAAAAATAAGGTTATAGACCTTATGAACGACCAAAAATACCTTGAGGAAATGGGCGGCACAATGAGACTTGGAGCTTATCCATGCAAGGTTAAAAGAGAGTCAAAGCTCTATGAAATGTATCAGGAGCACAATGTTTCGGAGCGTCACCGTCACCGCTATGAGTTTAACAACGACTACAGAGAGGCTTTTGAGCAGAACGGAATTGTTTTCTCGGGAGTTTCACCTGATAACAGACTGGTGGAAGCTGTGGAATATTCAAAGAATAATTTTTTTGTGGGAGTTCAGTATCATCCTGAATTTAAGAGCCGCCCAAACAAGCCGCACCCGGTATTTAAAGGCTTTATAAAGGCTGCAATGATATACAACTATGAGAGCGGGAGGGAATGTAAGTGAGAATAAATGAAAACTATAAAAATCTGAAAGAGAGCTATCTATTTTCTGAAATAGCCGCAAGGGTGGAAAAGTTTAAAAGTGAAAATCCACATAAAAAAATAATCAGAATGGGTATAGGCGACGTTACATTGCCATTGCCTCAGGTTGTTGTGGAAGCAGGAAAGAAAGCCTTTGAAGAACAGGCGTTTTCCGAAACTTTCCACGGATACGGCCCGGAACAGGGTTACGACTTTTTAAGAGAAGCAATAAGAGATTATTATAAAACCTTCGGCGTTTCTCTCCATATGGACGAGATTTTTGTAAGCGACGGAGCCAAAAGCGACGTTGGAAATGTCCTTGACCTTTTTGATAAGGACAATACAGTGCTTATTCCAAATCCCGTTTATCCCGTTTATTTTGACACAAACGTAATGAACGGCAGAAAGATTATTTTTGCCGAGGGAAATAAAGAAAATAATTTCCTGCCAATGCCATCAGATGAGGTAAAGGCTGATATAATTTATCTTTGCTCACCCAATAACCCCACCGGCGCTGTATACACAAAGGAACAGCTTGAAGCTTGGGTAAAATATGCCCTTAAAAACGGAAGCATAATTCTTTTTGACAGCGCATACGAAGCATTTATTCAGGATGAAAAGCTTCCCAGAAGTATTTTCAGTATTGAGGGTGCTGAAAAATGTGCAATAGAGTTTTGCTCACTTTCAAAAACAGCGGGCTTTACCGGTGTAAGATGCGGATATACTGTTGTGCCGGAGGCTTTGGAGTTTGAGGATATGAGCATTAGAAAAATGTGGCTGAGACGACAAACCACAAAGTTTAACGGTGTTTCCTATCCAGTACAGAGAGCCGCACAGGCGGTGTTCTCAAAAGAGGGAATAGAGCAGTGCAGAAAGAACATCGCTTACTATATGGAAAATGCAAAAATTATCACAGCCACAATGGATAAATTGAATATCTCATATGTAGGAGGAGAAAACTCTCCATATGTGTGGCTTAAATGTCCCGGCGGCATGACCTCGTGGGAATTTTTTGATAAGCTTTTAAGTGAAGCCGCAGTTGTGGGAACACCTGGAAGCGGTTTCGGAACAGCGGGAGAAGGTTATTTCAGGCTTACAGCTTTTTCCTCAAAGGAAGCTGCAAAAGAGGCAATGGAAAGGCTTGAAAAAATATTTTAACTTTGAAAAAAACGTTTTCATAATCTTACATTTAAAGGTCAGCTAAAGCAAAAGAGTTGTCGATTTATAAAAAATTATGAAAAGTAAATGTAAAAAGGGTCTAAGTTGATAAATAAATAGTGAAGTATGCGAAAATATCAGAAATAGATCAAAAGGTAATTGCGCTTAAATTGAATTTGTGATATGATAAAGTAGCATGAAAAGCTGTATTTGCTTTCTTGATTTGTGAACTGGAGGATTGTATTATGGGAACAGCTGAATTGCGTAATATTGCAAAGCAGATTCGTTATTATACTACTGACGAAATTGCAACTCTCGGCGTAGGTCATATCGGCGGAAGTCTTTCTATTGCTGATGTGCTTGCGGTACTCTATTTTAAAGAAATGAATGTTGATCCTAAAAATCCGAATATGGAAAACCGTGACAGACTTGTTGTATCCAAGGGACACGCAGGTCCTGCAGTTTATGCTACTTTGGCATTGAAGGGTTATTTCCCAATGGAAGAGCTCAAGACACTTAACGTTGAGGGCACAAATCTTCCAAGCCATTGCGACAGAACTTTGACTCCTGGAGTTGACATGACAGCAGGTTCTTTGGGACAGGGCATCTCCGCTGCAGTTGGCATGGCTAAAGCATGTAAGATTTTTGAAAACGGAGCAAGGGTATTCTGTATTATCGGTGACGGCGAAAGCCAGGAAGGTCAGGTATGGGAGGCATGTATGTCTGCCGTACAGCTGAAGCTTGACAATCTCGTTGTATTCATGGACTACAACAAGATGCAGATTGACGGAACTACAGATGAGATTATGTCTGTAGAGAATCCTGCTGAGCGTTTCAGAGCTTTCGGATTTAATGTATATGATATTGACGGACATGACATAGATGCTATTATCGCTTCTATCGACGGTGCAAAGCAGGTTAAGGACAAGCCTACAATGATTGTTCTTAACACAGTAAAGGGCAAGGGAGTTTCCTTTGTTGAACAGGCTCTTGTTGACTGCCACAGCATGAACTTTACAGCAGAGCAAAAAGCAGCTGCTTTGGAAGAGTTGAAATAAGGAGGTAGTTAGTGATGGCAAGTAAAGAAATTCGTGGAATTTTCGCTGAAATTCTCGCAGAAGAGATGGCAAAAGATAAAAGAATTGCCGTTATAGACGCTGACCTTGCAAAGTGCAACGGCACAATGGGACTTCGTAAGTTGTATCCGGACAGAGCTTTTGATGTTGGTATTGCAGAGCAGAACATGGCAGGTATTGCAGCCGGTATGGCAACCTGCGGCATGATTCCTTTCATCAGCTCATTTACTCCTTTTGCAACAAGAAGAATTTGTGACCAGATTGCGGTTTCAATCGCTCTTGCAAAGTGCAATGTTAAAATTGTTGGTTCTGACCCGGGAATTACAGCACAGCTCAACGGTGCAACACACATGAGCGTTGAGGATGTGGGCGTTGTAAGAAGTATTCCAAGCTTGGTTATCTACGAGCCGGTGGATGCAGAACAGTTCAGACAGGCTATGCCTCAGATTATAAATTATGACGGTCCTGTATACATCAGAATGTTCAGAAAGGCAATCGACGATGTATTTACAGCTCCTGATTATAAATTCGACCTCTTTAAGGCTGATGCAATCAAAGAGGGTAAGGACGTTACAATTTTCGCAACAGGTATAATGGTTCAGGAGACAATGAAGGCTTTGAAAACTCTTGAAGAGCTTGGCATTGATGCTGAAGTTATAAACATTCATACCATTAAGCCTATCGACAGAGAGGCTGTAATTGCTTCTGCAAAGAAAACAAGAGCTGTTGTTGTTGCTGAAAACCACAACATCATCGGCGGCCTTGGCTCAGCAGTAGCAGAGGTACTTGGCGAAGAGTGTCCTACAATCATGAAGAGAATCGGTATTAAGGACAGATTCGGTCAGGTTGGTAAGCTTCCATTCCTCCAGGAGGAATACGAGATGACAGATAAGCACATTGTTGAGGCTGTCAAGGAAGTTATTGCCAAGAAATAATTTAATGACTATCAAAATATAGACAAAAATAGTATATGCGACTTGTGCTATTTCGACAAAATTTTATCAATTTGTGATTATTGCTTGAAGTTTACCTGTATATATGGTAACATAGTGTCGTTGTCGTGATTTAACAAGTTGAATTGCGTTGAAGTTTTCAGAAAAGTAGCCATGCGCTTGCCGAAGGAGTAATGCTCTCAGGAATTTCCTTTTGGGAAATAGGACTGAAAACCGAGTAAACTCTGGAGAAACTCTTTTAAAAGAGTGCCGAAGGTGCAAGGAATTTTCCGAATCTCTCAGGCAAAAGGACAGAGGATGACATTACGTCACTTTGCTATTTATTTTTGTTTTCCAGAGCTTAACTCTTTTGAGTTAGGCTCTTTTTATTTTCATATATATAAATTTATATGATTACATTTATTTTTAGGAGTGGTTTTTTTGGACGCAGTCATGAATTATGTGAATGATGTGGTTAAGGTAATCAACTCATATCTTTGGGATTACGCCCTTATCTACATCTTGTGCGGTGCAGGTATTTTCTTTACCTTCAGATTGAAATTTATCCAGGTAAGAAAATTTAAAACAGGTGTTAAGAAGCTTTTCGGCAGCTTTTCACTGAACGGTAAAAAAGCCGGCAAAGACGGAATGAGCTCTTTCCAGGCACTTACAACCGCTATTGCGGCTCAGGTTGGTACAGGTAATATCGCAGGTGCGGCAACAGCAATACATGCCGGCGGCCCTGGCGCAATCTTTTGGATGTGGCTCAGCGCATTTTTCGGAATGGCAACAATCTACAGCGAGGCAACACTTGCTCAGAAGTTTAAGACAACACATTCAGACGGAGAGGTAACAGGCGGCCCTGTTTATTATATAAGAGCTGCTTTCCGTGGAAAGTTCGGAAAGTTCCTTGCAGGTTTCTTCTCAGTAGCAATTATTCTTGCCCTTGGATTTATGGGTAACATGGTTCAGTCAAACTCTATCGGAGCTTCCTTCCAGAATGCTTTCAGTATTCCTCCGATAGCTGTAGGTATTGCAGTTGCAATTCTTGCCGCTTTGATCTTTATCGGCGGTGCAAAGAGAATTGCATGGATTACTGAAAAGCTTGTTCCTATTATGGCTCTTTTCTATGTTGTTGGATGCCTCATTATTTTGGGAATGAACTTTTCATACTTGGGAGAGGCTTTCAAACAGATTTTTGTAGGCGCATTCAGCCCTCAAGCTGTAGGCGGCGGTGCTCTCGGAATTACAATCCAGATGGCAATGAGCAAAGGTGTTGCAAGAGGTCTTTTCTCCAACGAAGCCGGTATGGGTTCTACTCCTCATGCTCATGCTCTTGCAAAGGTTGACCATCCTGGCGACCAGGGAATAATCGCTATGCTGGGCGTATTTATCGATACATTCATTGTTCTCACAATGACAGCTTTGGTAATCATTTCAACAAGCGTTGCAAGCGGCGCATGGATGGAATTTGACGGTGCAGAGCTTGCGCAGGTTGCATTTAACAGCGCATTCGGTAGCTTTGGAAATATATTCATAGCTATATGTATGCTGTTCTTTGCATTCTCCACCATTATAGGATGGTATTTCTTCGGAGAGCAGAACGTAAAATATCTTTTCGGAAAGAAAGCTGTAAAGATTTACGGCGCAATAGTTGTTCTCTTTATCGTTCTTGGTTCAACACTTAAGGTTGACTTGGTTTGGAACATGTCCGATATGTTCAACGGACTTATGGTTCTTCCTAACATTATCGGTCTTCTTGCTCTCAGCGGCATTGTTGTTAAAATGGCTAAGGACTATGACGCAAAGCACAGACTTCCAAACAACGCCAAAAAGTGATAAAGGTGAAAAATTATGTACATAAACACCCTTAATGCTTATTTGAAAAACAGGTTCGGCAGAAAGATTTATAAGCTTACCTTAGACGGCGGAATGACTTGCCCAAACCGTGACGGAAAAGTAGGTTTCGGCGGATGTATATTCTGCGGGGGAAACGGTTCGGGAAGCTTTTGTCCAAGTGTTGATTTGAGCATAACAGCTCAGATAGAAGAGGGCAAAAAACTGCTGAAAAATAAGATTAAAGAGGGCGGATACATAGCATATTTTCAGTCGCATACGAATACGTATGCGGCTGTGCCTTATTTAAGGAAGATTTTTTACGAAGCGGTGAATCATCCGGATATTGTGGGAATTTCCATTGGTACAAGACCTGATTGTCTGGAAGACGATGTTTTAAAGCTTCTGGAAGAACTGGCAAAAATTAAGCCTTTGTGGGTTGAACTGGGACTTCAGACAATAAATGAAAACACTGCAAAGCTTATAAACAGATGCTATCCTTTAAAGGTTTACGACCAAGCAGTAAAAAATCTAAAAAGCATAGGCGCAGAAGTGGTCACTCATGTTATACTGGGACTTCCGGGAGAAAGCGAGGAACAAATGCTGGAAACAGTAGCCTACAGCTCCAAGGTAAGCGACGGAATAAAATTACAGCTTCTGCATGTTTTGAAAGATACAAAGCTTTATGAGATGTATCAAAAAGAGCCCTTTAAGATTTTTTCAATGGAAGAATATACGGAGCTTTTGTGCCGTTGTATTGAAATAATACCGAAAAATGTTGTTATACACAGAATGACCGGTGACGGCGACAAAAGGCTTTTGGTAGAGCCCATGTGGAGCGGAAATAAAAAGGTGGTTTTAAATTACATTAACAAAGTTTTTTCGGAAAAAGACATTGTACAGGGGAGCAAGGCTGAAGAAAATAATATGTGATTTATTGACAATAGTATAAGCTGTTGATATAATTATTTTAGATATAAATATCATTTAACTTAAAAGATATTAAAGGAGAATACCGATATGAAAAAGTTATTGAGCAAAACAGCGGCTCTTGTTTCATTTTTAACCGCCGTAGTTTTTTCCGGATGTTTTTCAGCTTTTGCAGACACAAATAACACTGTGGATTACCAAACAGGTCAAAATAATTCACTGGTGGTTATTTGTTCAGTTGTAATAGTAGTTGCGCTGTTGGCTATAATCGTTACACTTATTTTAAAGCGCAGAAAAAATAAATAATCAACATTGGAATTATTTTGAATGTTAAAAAGCAAGTGCCGCTTCATAAAGAAACGGCACTTTTCTTGATTTATAGGGTATTGCTTAGGATTCCTGGCTTTCTTCTTCACAGTCTTCAGTGAAGAAACCGGCGTCACTAAGAGAGTTTATAAGCTCGTTGAGCTTTGCAATTACTTCGCATACACCGGCACATTCTTTTTTCAGCGGAGCAACACATTTTGCCTGATTGCTTCCGGGAATTGTGAAGTCAAAAACAGCGGCGTCAGGTGTTCCTGAGTTTGTCGCGGTTGCAAAGGTTCCGGGCTGTGTTGTGGTTGTGGTTCCGGCAGAAAGTGTGGTACCCGGTGCACCCTGAGGAATAACAAAATTCAAAATTGCATTTTGCGGAGTTCCTACATTGGTAACGGAAGCCTGAGTTCCGGGAGCACCTGTAGTGGTGGTTCCAACTGTTATTGTAGCAGCTTTACCGGCAACGCCTTCCGGAATTGAGAAATTCAAAATAGCGTTTTGATCTGTTCCGGTGTTGACTACGGAAGCAAAAGAACCCGGTTCTGTAGTTATGGTTGCACCGATTTTAACAGTTGCCGGAGCACCGTCAGTTCCTGGTTCTCCCTGAGGTATAACAAAGTCCAGTATAGCATCGGAAGCTGTTCCGGAGTTTGTAACAGAGGCCTGGGTACCCGGCTGACCTGTGGTAGTTGTTCCAACAGTTACAGTTGCAGCCTTACCATCAGCACCGGCAGGACCTGTAGCACCAGTTGCGCCTGTAGCTCCTGTAGCACCAGTAGCACCTGCTTCACCCTGAGGGATAACAAAATTCAAAACGGCATTCTGAGCAGTGCCTGTATTAGTAACAGAAGCCTGAGTGCCCGGTTCCCCTGTGGTGGTAGTGCCAACGGTTACAGTTGCGGCCTGACCAGCGGGACCCGCAGGACCCTGAGGACCGGCAGGACCAGTGGCACCTGTAGCTCCTGTAGCACCAGTAGCACCTGTTTCACCCTGAGGGATAACAAAATTCAAAACGGCATTCAGAGCAGTGCCTGTATTAGTAACAGAAGCCTGAGTACCCGGCTCTCCTGTGGTGGTAGTGCCAACGGTTACAGTTGCGGCCTGACCAGCGGGACCCACAGGACCCTGAGGACCGGCAGGACCAGTGGCACCTGTAGCTCCTGTAGCACCAGTAGCACCTGTTTCACCCTGAGGGATAACAAAATTCAAAACGGCATTTTGTGCCGAACCTGTATTTGTAACGGAAGCCTGTGTTCCGGGAGCTCCTGTGGTAGTCGTTCCCACTGTAACAGTAGCGGCTTGACCTGTAGGACCCTGAGGACCGGGAGGTCCCTGAATTCCTTGAGGACCCTGAGGTCCCTGGGGACCTGTACAGCAGCAGTTACAGCAGCAATTATGGCATTTGCAGCAGCAGTCTTTCTCACAGCAATCATATTCGTGGGTGGCAAAAATTCCGCCCTGACAATTATCGTTGCAAGACAATATAACTCCTCCGTTTTCTGAAAATTAAAATTTATAAAAGACCTCGCCGCTCTTCTGCGGCGTCTGACCATGGCCTTATTACATATTATGCGGCTTTAATCATTTCGTGATTTAAACTAATTAACGAGCAAAAAGCTAATTTTGACAAATTTTTCCTGCAAAAGTCACAAAAGTGTAATACTTGTAACAGCCTAAAGCCTTGTATTGAAAAAAGCGTCATGTTATAATTAAAGTACTAAGGTGCGCAATGTAAAAAATGTGTAAAATTATAAGGAGGTAAATATGGCGTTATGCATGGGTTGTATGGCTGAAATAGGCAGAAACACTACTTGTCCATATTGTGGTTTTAAGACTACAGAGAAGCAGCGTTCGCCATTTTTGCCGTATTCTACAATTATAGGCGGCCGGTATTTGGTGGGAAGAGTAACCGAGATAAACGGTGAAAGTACGTCATATATCGGATATGACCGTGTACAAAATAAAACAATAATGATAAAGGAGTTTTTGCCGGCAGGCTTTTTTGTTCGCAAAAAGGGCGAAATCAGATTAGAGCCTGTTGCGGAAAAACAGGATAAATTTTTTAAACTTCTCAATGAGTTTAAAGAATACTTTATACAGTTGTCGGAATTTGCCGATTTAACCTGTATGCCAAGAATACATAATATATTTGAAGAAAACAATTCCTGCTACGTTATAGAAAATTATGAACCTCTTATTCCTTTGGAGGATTATTTGGACGAATGCGGAGGATATTTGGAGTGGGACAGGGCAAGACTTCTGTTTATGCCGCTGGTTACTCTTTTGGAAGCCTTTCATAGAAGAGGAATAGGACACTACGGAGTAGCGCCAAAGAATATTTATGTTACAAAGCATAACAAGCTTAAAATATACGGATTTGCAACAGAAAACGAGAGAAAAAGAGGAACACCTCTGCGTTCTCAGCTGTACACGGGTTTTTCAGCTCCGGAACAATACATAACCGGAGAGAACCTTACAATAGAAACAGATATTTATGGAATTACAGCTACTTTGTTTTATGTGCTTACGGGAACAGTACCGGAAAGCGCAAGCAAACGACTTGTAGACGGCAAGCTTTTGCTGGGTACAAATATTGTTAAAAGAATTCCGCCTCATGTTGTGGTTGCTTTGGCAAACGGCCTGCAAATCGGCAGAAGCAAAAGAACCTCAGATTTTGATACACTTAGAAATCAGGTTTCCGCATCTTCCGCAGTCAAGGCTATACAGGAAGAAATTTCAAGGACAACCACATTAAATAAGATTGAATACGGCGTTTCGGAAGCAAAGAAGAAAAACGGCAACGGAGTTGCCACAGTGCTTATTTCTTCAATTCTCACCACAATAGCACTGAGCGTAATTTTGTTTGTATTCTTTTTTGACGATATGATTTTGGGTACTCACAATAACGAGATATCCGTGTCCACAAAAAACACCGCTCTTATGGAGCAGCTTACTGTCACAGATTCTGCTGCGTCAACAGAGGCGGGAGAGGTCGCTTTGAGCAATTTTGTAGGACTTGATTATGAAAGTGCGTCGGACGAAGCGGAAAACACCGGAGTAATCCTGTATAAGTCCGCAGAGCCGGTATATAACGATGAAGTTCCTATGGGAAAAATAATTTCTCAATATCCTGTACAGGGTACTTTGGTTGACAGTAAATCGGGAAATGTAGCGGTTTACGTAGAGGTTAGCAGCGGTTCTCTTATGAGGGAGCTTCCCGATATTGAAAACCTCACCTTAGAAGAAGCGGCTCAGAAAGTTGCAGATGCAGGATTGCTGGCAGCAGCCAAAAGAGTTGAAGACAGCGAATATGAGTCCGGTACGGTTTTAGGTTATGACGGATATAAGTCAAAAGATAAAATCGAGGTTGGCTCTACAGTTACCATAATTGTTGCCCAATGATATGTTTTTTTACATAAAAATTACTTTTTCGCAAAGTTGTATGCTGATTTATTTACTTTAATTAAGATATGTGATATTATAAACATCAGAACGACTGTCTTTAAATTTTTTAGGGGTGATAAGAAATGAAATATTCACAGAAGCTTTTGTTTACTCCCGGTCCTTTGTCCACCACAATGTCTGTAAAAGAGGCAATGCTCGTGGATTTGGGAACAAGAGATATTGAATATCAGAATGTTACAAAGAGTGTAAGGGAAAAGCTCCTTAAAATAGCATTGGCAAGCAAAGAAGAATTTTCTGTTGTTTTGCTTCAGGGAAGCGGTACATATGCGGTTGAGTCTGTACTTAATTCATTTGTTTCAGCAAATGATAAGCTTCTTATTTTGGCAAACGGTGCTTACGGCGACAGAATGGCTCAGATTGCCACAATGTCCGGTCTTAATTTTGAGAAAAAAGATTACAGCATGATAAAAAGCCTTGACCTTGCAGAGGTTGAAAAGGCTGTTTCCGAAAGCGACGCTACAATAGTTTCTTTTGTGCACGATGAAACTACAGCGGGCGTTTTAAACGATATAAAGGGAATCTGCGATATTTGCAGAAAGTACAATAAGAAGATAATCTGCGACGCAATGAGCAGCTTCGGCGGTATTGAGATAAATCTCGACGAAGTTAAGCCTGATTTCCTTGTTACAAGCTCAAATAAGTGCATACAGGGTGTTCCGGGATTCGGTATAATCTACGGAAGAAGAGAAGCTTTTGAAGCCTGCAAGGGCAACTCAAAGTCTTTGGCTCTTGATTTGTACGACCAGTGGAAATACATGGAGGATACAGACGGCGGTTTCCGCTTTACATCTCCTACTCATGTGCTTTTGGCTTTTGACCAGGCTCTTGATGAGCTTGAAGCAGAGGGCGGAATACCTGCAAGAGCAAAGAGATACAGAGAAAATCAGAAGCTTATAGCTGAGAAGATGACAGAGCTTGGCTTTGAACTTCTTGTAGACCCAAATGAGCAGGCTCCTATGATTACAACACTGCTTGTTCCGGAGGGCTTGGACTTTGCAGATATGTATGAAAAACTCAAGGCAAAGGGATTTTTGCTTTACTCAGGAAAGCTTCCTAAGTACAATGCTTTCAGAATAGGAAATATAGGCGACCTGCATGCTCAGGATTTCATCGATTTGGCTCAGGCTGTTAAGGAATATCTTGAGGAGGCAAAGAAATGAGAGCAAGCTATTTTTGTAAAAAGCTCAGCGAGCTTGGAATAGATACAGTTTCAGGCGTGCCTGATTCACTTTTGAAGAATTTTTGTGAATATCTTGATAAATCTCAGAATGGTGAAACCGACGACGGTATAAAGTTTAAGCATTTTACCGCTGAAAACGAGGGCGGAGCCGCCGGCATATGCGCAGGCGCTTACCTTGCTACAGGCAGACCTGCATGTCTTTATATGCAGAACAGCGGAATAGGAAATGTTGTAAACCCTATTTGCTCACTGTTTCACCGTGATGTTTATGATATACCTCTGCTTATGCTGGTAGGCTGGAGAGGCGAGCCGGGTGTTAAGGACGAGCCTCAGCACGTTTTCCAGGGAAAAGCCACAATTAAGCTTTTAGAGGATATGGATATAGAAACCTTTGTTGTATCAAAGGATACCACAGACGAAGAGGTAAACGAACTTTTTGAAACACTGGGAAAACTCTTTAAGGACAACAGACAGTGCGCTGTAGTTGTAAAGAAGGGAACCTTTGTTGACGAGAAGTCAAGAGCAAAAACCAACGGCAGAGATTATGTGAGAGAAGAAGCAATAGGCGATATTTTGAAGCTTATCGGAGAAAACGACCCTGTATTCTCCACAACAGGAAAAATCTCCCGTGAGGTTTACGAGCAGAGCGACAAAATTTACGGAAACCACAGCAGATGCTTCCTGACAGTTGGCTCAATGGGTCATACCTCAATGATTGCTTTCGGATACAAGGCAAATCATCCGGAAAAGAGAGTTTTCTGCATTGACGGCGACGGTGCAGTGCTTATGCATATGGGCTCAATGGCATTTATTGCAGAGCAGCAGCCGGAAAACTTTGTCCATATAGTTATCAATAACAACGCCCATGAATCCGTCGGCGGTATGGATACAGCCGCAAAGCACGCTGATTTTGCAGCTATTGCAAAGGACTGCGGATATAAAAACGTTTACATTGCAGAGAATAAGGAAGAGCTTGAAAAGGCTTTTGCAGCAATCGAAAATAATACAGAACTTACCTTGATAGAGGTTCGTGTGGCTTTGGGCGCAAGGGATGACCTTGGCAGACCGAAGGAGACACCGAGAGAGAATAAGGCTGTATTTATGGGAAAAGTAAACGGCTGATTTGAATATAAGAGATTTTATAATAAAATGTTGAAATAAATGGCTGATGTATGCAGAAAGGAGAGCGGTCATGAGCGAAAATAAAGTGGTTTATACATGCTTTTCCACCGATGTTATCCATAAAGGACACATTAACATTGTCAACAAGGCAAAGGAACTGGGAAAAGTTATTATAGGCGTAATGTCCGACGAAGCTGCTGTTAAGTATGACAGATTTCCAACTATAAGCTTTGAAGAAAGACTTAATATGATTAAAAATATAGATGGTGTCAGCGAGGCAGTTCCACAGGAAACTGTAAGCTATAAGGACAACCTTCTTAAATATAAACCTGACTATGTGGTTCACGGAGACGAGTGGAAGTATAACTACATGGCTCCAATCCGCCAGGAGGTTATAGATGTTATATCCCAGTGGGGCGGCCGGCTTGTGGAAGTTCCATACACAAGGGATGACGAGGTTAGAAAAATAGACAGACAGACAATGGAGAAGCTCTCCATGTCCGAGTTCCGCAGAGGCAGACTGAGAAAGCTTTTAAAGCTCAGACCGGTTGTAAAGGCTATTGAGGTACACAGCGGTCTTACAGGACTTATTGCGGAAAAGACAGTTGTGGAGAACAACGGCGAGGTTGACCAGTTTGATGCAATGTGGATATCAAGCCTTTGCGACAGTACAGCAAAGGGTAAGCCTGATATTGAATTGGTTGATATGTCCTCAAGAATAAGAACCATTGAGGATGTTCTCGACGTTACTACAAAGCCAATTATCTTCGACGGAGATACAGGCGGAAAGACAGAGCACTTTGTTTATAACGTGAGAACCCTTGAAAGAATAGGCGTTTCCGCAGTTATTATCGAGGATAAAGTCGGACTTAAAAAGAATTCTCTTTTCGGAACAGAGGTTGAACAGACTCAGGACACAATAGAGAATTTCTGCAATAAAATCAAAGCAGGAAAGAATGCTCTTCTCACAGATGATTTCATGATTATCGCCAGAATTGAGAGCCTTATCCTTGAAAAGGGAATGGAAGACGCCCTCGAGCGTGCAAAGGCTTTTGTGGGAGCCGGCGCAGACGGTATTATGATTCATTCAAGAAGAAAAGAGCCAGACGAAATCTTTGAATTTGTTGATAAGTTCAGAGAGTTTGACAAAGAAACTCCGATTGTTGTAGTTCCAACATCCTTCAATACAGTAACAGAAGAGGAATTTGCAAAGCACGGTGTAAATATCGTTATCTATGCAAACCAGCTTACAAGAACAGCTTTCCCGGCAATGAAAAATGCCGCAGAGCTTATTTTGAAGAACCACAGAGCAAAGGAAGCGGACGATATCTGTATGCCGTTTAAGGATATAATCACACTTATCGACAGCATTTGATTTTTCTCACAGTAATTAGTAAAGCTATTAGACTGCCTCAGGTTGTCTAATAGCTTTTATTTTGGTTTTTCCGAATATTATATAGACGGCAAAAAACTTGACTGTAGCAAAGTTTTTGTGGTATTATAAAATATATGTGTAGAAGGGAATTTTTACCCTATATATCTGAAAATATGTGTCACAGAATGAAAGTGGAGGCGCAGAGTATGTCTAATTCCGCAATCGGTATCTTTGATTCAGGCTTGGGCGGTCTTACTGCCGTAAAACAGCTCAAAAAAGTAATGCCCAAAGAGAACATAGTGTATTTTGGCGACACGGGAAGAGTTCCTTATGGAAACAGAAGCCGTGATACAATAATAAAATATGCCAGACAGGATGCATCTTTTCTTTTGACCCATAATGTAAAGATTGTAATAGCAGCCTGCGGAACAGTGAGTTCTGTGGCGGAGTGTTTGAAAGAGGAGCTTCCGGTGCTTTATACCGGCGTTGTAAGACCTACGGCATTTGCGGCGGTTGCAGCTACCAAATGTAAAAAAATAGGCGTAATAGGAACAACAGCCACAATAGGAAGCCACAGCTATAAAAAGGAGATTATGAGATTTAATCCTGATATTGAGGTTGTAGAACAGGATTGCCCGCTTTTTGTTTCTTTGGTGGAAAGCGGATTTATCTCAAAGGATGACCCAATTGTTTCCCTTACCGTCGAAAGATATTTAAAGCCGGTAAAGGAAGCCGGAGTGGATACACTTATTTTGGGATGTACTCACTATCCTATTTTAAGCGAGGCTATTTCAGAATATATGGGCGACCATGTAGCTTTGATAGATTCCGGAAAGGAAACCGCCATATACGCCGCAAAGATTTTAAAGGAACATTCACTTTTAAATACAGATGACGACGGGCACACCTGTGAGTTTTATGTAAGCGATACGCCTGACGGATTTTCAAAGGTTGCGGGACTTTTCCTGGGAGAAGACGTTGGCGACTGCGTAAAGCAGATAGATATAGGCTGTTACTAATTTTTTATGAAGGGAAAAAATATGGAAAGCAATTACCTGATTTCTATAGTGGGAAAACAGAAAATAGACGGTGAAACCGATACGGTGGAGGTAGTCACAGAGGGGAGCTATGTTTTTCGCAACGGTAAGTATTTTATAACCTATGAAGAATACGACAAGGAAAATCCCAGCGAACACTATACATCCGTTGTAAAGGCTGAGGGGGAGAAGATGGTAACCATTATGCGTGCCGGAGGAATTTCCTCAAGACTCACCCTTGAAAAAGACCGCAGACATTACTGTCATTACAGCGTTCCCGTAGGGGAAATGATGATAGGTATTTATACATCCCAGATAAATTCCACATTAAGTGAAGAGGGCGGGGAGCTTTTTGTAAAATATACAATAGATTTCAATGCGTCCCTTGCCAGTGAAAACGAGTTTCACATCACCGTTAAACATAAAAACGATAGTGCCGAATTGGTATTGTAATATAAAAGAAGAGAAAGAACAAAAGGGGAATAGATATGTCACAGACAGCAATAAACACAGAATTGCAGCTTAAAGAAATTATCGTAAAGGCAATAAAGCAGGCTCAGGAGAAAGGCGAACTTCCTGCGGCTGAGCTTTATGATTTTATAATAGAAACACCGGCAGACAGAACAAACGGCGACTTGGCAACAAACGCCGCAATGGCAGGCGCAAAGTCTTTCAGAATGCCGCCTTTCAAAATTGCAAAGGCAATTACCGACAACATCGACCTTACAGGTTCTGTTATAGAGAGATGTGAAACTGCCGGCCCCGGATTTATAAACTTTTTCTATTCTCCAATGTACTATGCAAATGTTTTGAAAGAGATAGAGGAAAAGGGCGCAGACTACGGTAAAAGCAATTATGGCCAGGGCAAAAAGTACATGGTTGAATTTGTTTCAGCCAACCCTACAGGCCCTATGCACATGGGAAACGCCAGAGGCGGAGCTTTGGGCGACTGCCTTGCTTCCGTGCTTGACGCCGCAGGCTTTGACGCATACAGAGAGTTCTATGTAAACGACGCAGGAAACCAGATTGAAAAGTTTGCCTGCTCTTTGGAGGCAAGATATCTCCAGATATATAAGGGCGACGAGATTGTTTTCCCTGAGGACGGATATCAGGGCGCAGATATTATCGACCTTGCAAAGGAATATGCTGACCTTAACGGCGACTGCCTTGTAAATCTCGATTCAAGAGAGAGAAAGGATAAGCTTGTAGAATATGCTCTTCCAAAAAACATAAAGAAAATGCAGAGCGATATCGGCAAATACGGTATTGTTTACGACAACTGGTTCTTTGAAAGCACACTCCACGAAAGCGGAGCGGTAAAGGCAGTTGTAGACCTGCTCACTGAAAAGGGTCTTACCTATGAAAGCGATGGCGCACTGTGGTATAAAAACGCCCAGGTTGTAACAGAAAGACTTTTGAAAAAGGGCAAGAAGCAGGCTGATATTGATAAGCTTGAGCTTAAAGACGACGTTATCATCCGTAAAAACGGAACACCAACCTATTTTGCGGCTGATATCGCATATCACAAGAATAAATTTGACAGAGGCTTCGACACATGTATCGACATTTGGGGAGCCGACCACCACGGCCACGTTATGCGTATGCAGGGAGCAATGGACGCTATAGGCTATGACGGCGACAAGCTTGACGTTGTTTTGATGCAGCTTGTAAAGCTTGTTAGAAACGGTGTTCCTGTAAGAATGAGTAAGAGAACAGGTAAGGCTATACAGCTTGCCGACCTTTTGGATGAAGTACCTCTCGACAGCGCAAGATTCCTTTTTAACACAAGAGAGGCAAACACTCAGATGGACTTTGACCTTGACCTTGCAGTTGCTCACGACAATCAGAACCCTGTATATTATGTTCAGTATGCCCATGCAAGAATTTGCAGTATTCTCAAAACCCTTGAAAACGAGGGAATAAAGCTGAGAAGCTGCACAGATGAAGAGCTTTGTCTCCTTTCATCACCGGAGGAAAAAGAGCTTATAAATCACCTTGCCGAGTACACAAGGGAAATTATCGAGTCAGCAAAGAGCTACGATCCAACAAGAATTACAAAGTATGTAACCACATTGGCTACACTGTTCCATAAGTTCTACAACGCATGCCGTGTTAAGGGCGACGACGAACACCTTACACAGGCTAGACTTAATCTTTGCATGGCTGTAAAGACCGTTATTGCAAATGTTTTGGGAATGTTTAAAATTTCATGCCCTGACCATATGTAATATTTTGTGAGTAAGCCGTGAAAATAATTGACAAGGTATGACCTTTAATATATAATTAAGTGGTATAATTTTGATATTATGGTTTTGGCTTATCCTGCCAAAGAAAAATATAAAATCTGCATGTCAGATTTGAGAGGATGTTAATTTGATGGTAAAGTTGGAAACAGCGTTTGAGTCAATATCTAATAAACTTCAGAAAGTTCTGGAAGGACAGGGCTTTAAAAAGCAGAAAATAGCTGCCTCCACATCGGAGGAAATGGCGTCTCTTTTCACCGGCGAAGGTGTTGCATATTCCGTGGTTTACTTCACCGATAAAAAGCACATGGTTTTGAGAAGCTGCGCAATGACAGACGAAGGCCCTGACAACAAGTGGAGAGTTTTGGCTACCTGGATGTTCGACCCTGAAAACGACTCTATGAAAGAGGCTGAAAGCATCGGAAACGACTTTGTTGAGATGGTAACAGCTTCCAAGGTTGTAAAGAGAGTTGCTCAGACAAAGAGAAAGAAAAGCGATGACGAGGGAAATGCAGACCCTAAGTTCTTTGCAAAAAGACTTGTAGGACTTTTCCCGGAGCTGAGAGAGGAAATTAAAGAGGAAGAGAACTCATACTATCCATTCAGAGGCGTTACATTTACAGAGGAAAAAATTCTTCCGAAAATCAACAGACTTCTGGAAACCGGAACAAAGCAGGAGATTACAAAGCTTGTTTCAATTCTCAGCGCTCAGTACGGAAACGGAAATGCAGATACACGTTCAATAATCACAATTGTTATTTTAAATGCTATTGACGACAAGTACAGAGAAACCCTTGAGGAAACAATGTCCGACAACCTGAAAAAATCCTGGGGCGGCGCAAGACATTACAAGGGCAAAAATGTTAAGCCTGAGAAGGTTAAGAAAAAGAAGAAAAATTCGGATGATGGGTATACACTCAACGACTGATAATTGTTTTAAGAATAAAGACGGAGCGAATATTCTCGTTCCGTCTTGAATTTTCTTGTCAATAAAAAGCACAAAAAAGTGTTGACTTGAAAAGATTATTATGATATACTTGAAATACCTCAGAAAAAGGGGTTTATTTTTTTGTGCCCTTTAGAGGGAGGCTAAATTATTCCGAAAAATACCGGGAGGTGCCGTCAATGAGAGTAAAAATCACACTAGCCTGCACAGAGTGCAAACAGCGTAACTACAACACAATGAAGAACAAGAAGAATGACCCTGACAGGCTCGAAATGAACAAGTACTGCAGATTCTGCAAAAAGCATACTCTGCACAAGGAAACAAAGTAATTGGTGGAGGATTAGGCTATGGCTGACAAGAATATCGACAAAAAAGTCGAAGGAAAAAAAGAGAAGAAGGACTCAAAAGGCAAAGTTGGCTTCTTTTCCAAAACAGCTAAGTTCTTCCGCGAATGCAAAGGCGAGTTGAAAAAAATCACATGGCCTACACCAAAGGCAACAACAAAGAACTTCTTGGTTGTTATTGCAGTAATTGCAATTATGGGCGTATTTATTTTCGCACTCGACCGAGGACTCTATGCTTTGTTGAACTTGGTTATGGAAACAGCAGCCACATAATTAACTTTAGGGTTCAGCTTTTACTTTTTAAGAGAGGATGAAAGTTTAAATGCCCGATGAAGCAAAGTGGTATGTTATTCATACCTATTCAGGTTACGAAAACAAAGTAGCGTCCAATTTAAGAACCACAGTTGAGAACAGAAATCTTCAGGACCTTATCCTTGAGGTAAAAGTTCCCACAGAAACAGTTACAGAGGTTAAAGACGACAAGACCAAAGAGGTTGAAAGAAAGCTTTACCCCGGTTATGTTTTTGTAAAGATGGTTTATACCGATGAAACATGGTACGTTGTAAGAAATATCAGAGGATGTACCGGATTTGTCGGCCCATCGTCAAAGCCTGTGCCTCTTTCAGACGCAGAGGTTGTACGTATGGGAGTAGAAACCCGCAGTGTTGAGGTTTCATATTCGGAAGGCGACACAGTGCGCATTACAGAAGGACCACTTGAGGACTTTGTAGGCGTAGTTGAAGAGCTTATAACCGATAAGAATTATGTCCGAGTAACAGTATCAATGTTCGGACGAGAAACACCGGTTGAACTTGAATTGCATCAGGTTGAACCTATTGAAGAATAAGGAATAATTAGCAAAAGCTATTATTTGAGGGATTAAAATTTTTTCAGTAATCCCTTGTGGGAGGGAACCCAATAGTTGTTTCCCGCAACTGACCACGAATTTTGGAGGTGCAAACACAATGGCTCAAAAGGTAACAGGTTTTATTAAACTGCAGATACCTGCCGGAAAAGCTACTCCGGCACCACCAGTTGGACCGGCTCTCGGTCAGCATGGTGTTAACATTGTTGCGTTCACAAAGGAATTCAATGAGCGCACAAAGAACGATGTAGGACTTATCATTCCGGTAGTTATTACAGTATACGCAGACCGTTCATTTACATTTGTAACAAAGACTCCACCAGCAGCTGTTCTTATTAAGAAGGCTTGCGGAATCGAAAGCGGCTCAGGCGTACCAAACAAGACAAAGGTTGCCAAAATTACCCGTGAGCAGGTTAAGGCTATCGCAGAGCAGAAGATGCCAGACCTCAATGCTTCATCAGTAGAGACAGCAATGAGCATGATCGCCGGTACTGCAAGAAGCATGGGTATTGAAGTTGTTGATTAAAATGTAATCCGGGTGGGAGGAAGTTTTGATTTCCGTATGACCACCTAAAATGGAGGAAAAGCGATGAAACATGGTAAGAAGTATGTTGACAGCGTAAAGCTTGTTGACAACACCAAATATTACGATTCTAACGAAGCACTCGATCTTTGCGTAAAAACTGCAAAAGCTAAGTTTGATGAAACAGTAGAGCTTCATGTTAAGCTGGGCGTTGACAGCCGTCACGCTGATCAGCAGGTTAGAGGCGCTATTGTTCTTCCTAACGGTACAGGTAAAAACGTAAGAATTCTCGCAATCTGCAAAGGCGAAAACGAGAATATTGCTAAAGAGGCAGGCGCAGACTATGTTGGCGCAGAGGACATGACACAGAAGATTCAGTCTGAAGGCTGGATGGACTTCGACGTTCTCATCACAACACCAGACTGCATGGGTCTTGTTGGACGTCTTGGTAAGATCCTCGGACCGAGAGGCCTTATGCCAAACCCAAAGGCCGGTACTGTTACTCCTGATATTGCTAAGGCTATCAAGGAAGCTAAGGCTGGTAAGATTGAGTATCGTCTTGATAAAACAAATATCATTCACTGCCCAATCGGCAAGGTAAGCTTCGGCGTAGAGAAGCTCGGCGAGAACCTGGATGCTCTTATGGGAGCAATCGTTAAGGCAAAGCCAGCTGCTGCAAAGGGTCAGTACATCAAGTCCTGCACAGTAACATCTACTATGGGACCTGGCGTGAAGATTAACCCAAACAAGTTTGGCGCTTAATTTTCTGATTACTTTATATTTGTATTTAAAGCCCGACATTTCGTCGGGCTTTTTAATTTATTTTTAAAATAAATTAAAAAAGTCTTGACATAGATATTAGTGTATGGTAAAATATAAAAGCTCGATAAATCGAGCTGTTTTTCTGTATGAAAAACAAATCGCTGTTCTAAAGACAGCAGGCGTTTTACGTAAAGGCCTTGTGCCTGCCTGCCGAGGAAGAAGCATGATACAATTTCAGTAATTATTTTATGATTGTATAATACCGCCTCTTCCGATTGGGAGAGGCTGCTTTTTTTGAACTGCGTTATGAAAAATTAACGGAGGTGAATATCTTGCCAAGTGAGAAGATTTTAGAGCAAAAAAAGGCTGTTGTTGCTGAACTTTCTGACAGACTTAAAAATTCAGTAGCAGGTGTTATCGTAAACTATAAGGGTATCACAGTTGCCGAGGATACAAAGCTCAGAAAAGAGCTTAGAGAAGCCGGCGTTAAGTACACTGTAGTTAAGAACACACTCCTTAAGAGAGCTTGCGAAGAGGTTGGTCTTGACGGACTTACTCCTGTTCTCGAGGATACAACAGCTATCGCTACAAGTGCAGAAGATTATGTAGCAGCTGCAAGAATTCTTTGCGGTTTTGCAGAGAAAAACAAGAAGTTCGAAGTTAAGAGCGGTTACCTTGACGGTGAAGTTATCGACATGGATAAGATTATTGGTCTTTCCAAGCTCCCATCAAGAGAAGTTCTTCTTGCAAACGTATTGGGCGCATTCCAGGCACCTATCGCAAGTTTTGCAAGAGCTGTACAGGCTATCGTGGACAAGCAGGAGGCTCCTGCAGAGGCAGCAGCAGAATAATTTTAATTTCTGTATGTGCGTTTAGTGTCATAGGACACACTTTAAAAGGTCAAGAGAAAATTAAGACCGAAGTTAAAATCTAAATTCAACAAAATATTGGAGGTTATTAAAATGGCATCTGAGAAGATTACTGCTATTATTGAAGAATTGAAGACTCTCACAGTTCTCGAGCTTTCTGAGCTTGTACACGCTGTTGAGGATGAGTTTGGTGTATCCGCAGCTGCTGCTGTTGCAGTTGCTGGTCCTGTTGCAGCTGCTGCAGCAGAGGAAGAGAAGACAGAGTTCGACGTTATCCTTAAGGCTGCTGGCGGCAACAAGATTGCTGTTATCAAGGCAGTTAGAGAGGCAACAGGTCTTGGTCTTAAAGAGGCTAAGGAAGTTGTTGACAACGCTCCTAAGGCTCTCAAAGAGGGTATCTCTAAGGACGATGCTGAGGCTCTCAAGTCCAAGCTCGAGGCTGCAGGCGCAGAAGTTGAGGTTAAATAATTTAGGCTTTAGCCCGATTATTTCATTTTCAATAATTAGAAACATAGAAGCTGCCTTTCCTGTAAAGGCAGCTTTTTTATGCTTAAATCGGTAAATAAAAAAGACATCCCTTTGGGGCACCCTCCGTAAGGAAGGTGCCCCAAGGTCGCTCTTGTAATTGAATTAAATATTGATTGTTTTGGACGGTGCAGCCATTGGTTACGCCGTCTTTGCTTTGTTTATCTTCCGTTTGGCAAGGTGTTCCTGAAAGGCTTCTTCCATTTCTTCAGGGGTAAGCCCTCGTATCACACCAACGCCGTTGTAATAGATGTCCATTAGCTGATAACGCTTTCCGTCAAGGTATCTCCGTTCGTGTATCACAATCTTTTCAATGAATTCGTGTACCAGTTCGGGAGTAAGCTTGGTTGGCTGCGTAATCTGTTTTACCTTGTCAATAAAACGCTGTAAGCCTTCAGACTTGTCCGTTTCGGTTTCAAGGTACGCCTGCATATCGGGTATTGCTTCTTTGAGATTTTTCTGTTCTTCCTCATACGCCATTGACATTGTGGCAAAGCGTTCATCGGAAAGTTTGCCCATTGCATTGTCCTCGTAAATCTTCTGAATCAGCAAATCAATATCCTTGATACGCTTCTCGGCTTTGGTAAGTTCTCTGCGTTTTTCGGAAAGTTCCTTTTGCTTTTCCTCTCCGTAGCATTTCATCTGCTGTTTGGCGAACTCTTTCTCATAAGCCTGAACATAACGAAATACTCGCCGCATATTCTCAAGAACATTTTCCTCAACCACTTTTTCTCGGATATAGTGTGCAGAACACACTTCGGAATTTTTACGGTAAGCGGAACAGAAGAAATAGGCTTGCTCTCGCTTGTAATTGTTTGTCACGCTGTAATACAGTTTCTCGCCACAATCGGCACAGTAAAGAAGTCCCGAAAACATACTGACAATTCCGCTTTTGGTAGGTCTGCGGCGGTGCTGTCTGAGTTCCTGCACAAGCTCAAAGGTTTCACGGTCGATAATGGCAGGGTGCGTATTCGGGAAGATCTGCCATTCCTCCTGCGGTCTTTCAATCTTCTTTTTATTCTTGAAAGACTTTGTTGTGCTTCGGAAGTTTACCGTATCGCCACAATACTCCTGTTTGGAAAGAATATTCGCAACCGTATCCGAACACCAGTTGAATTGTCTTGCAGGCGGATTACCGCAGTTTCTTCCGATACTGTTCCAATACTCCGTAGGCGTCATAACCTTGTCAGTTTTCAGCTTCTTGGCTATCTGCGTCGGTCCTAAGCCTGAAACGCACAGCTCAAAGATTTGCCTGACAATCTTTGCGGCAGGCTCGTCTATCAGCCATTCCTTTGGGTTTTCGGGATTTTTCATATACCCGAAAGGCGGATTGGTAGTAAGCGGTATGCCTGCCATTCCCTTGTTCTTGAAAACATTGCGTACCTTTTGGCTTGTGTTCTTTGCGTGCCATTCGTTGAATAAGTCTTGCATAGGAACAATGTCGCTTAGTCCTTTTGCGGTATCAATATTATCCATAATGGCAATATATCGAATACCCAATCGGTCAAATTCTTCTTCCAAAAGCTGACCGACAATCAAGCGGTTTCGTCCCAATCTCGAATGGTCTTTGACGATAAGATTAGCAATCAATCCTTGTTCCGCAAGCTCCATAATCTCCGTGAAAGCCGGTCTTGTGAAAGTTACACCCGACCAACCGTCGTCAATAAATACACGAGTATTTTTGAATCCGTTCTCCTTTGCGTACTTTTCAAGGATAGACTGCTGATTTTTAATACTGCCCGATAGTCCGTCCTGTTCATCGTCACGGGACAGACGACAGTAGAGAGCAGTAATTTTTACTGACTGTTTGCTCATATTTCTCCTTTCCACAGCCAGATATGATATGAATTGTAGGATATTGTTATCATACCATATCTTCCGCTAAACTTCAACACTTTAAAGTGATAGCCTGATTTTTTCTCATCTCTTTATCATAATTCTTCGCAGCTTTTCTTCAAAGCTTTCGCTTGCAGTTTCATCAAAAAACGCTCTGACGATATATACCGTACCGTCAATTTCATTCGTAAACTTTAAGGGTTCGGGATAGATGGACTGTTCAAACCAAGCAAGCCGTTCTTCCTTTGTCATTTGGGCGAGTTTATCGGTAATATTATCAATTGCCTCCTGCAATTCATCAGTTTCTTGAATTGGATTTCCATTTTCGTCAATATAGATCATCGTGCGTCACGCTCCTTTCGCTGTGATTTTTTATGCTGTTGTTCTTCTTTCGCTCTGTATTCATTGGCATAGAGAAGATCCGTTTTTTCTTGAATTTTTACCGACCGATCCTCTATGCCTTTGTTCAGTTTCAAGCGCTTTCGCAGAGAAGTAATCTGTTCCGTAACCTTTGCTTTTGCTTCTCTCAAAATCTTTTTTTCGGCTGGTAAGGCTCTGCGGATTTTGTTTTGCAGCTTGGTGCGGTAAGCGGTCAGCTTGTCCATTTCTCCTTGCAGCTTTTCTCTGTCGGCATATAGATCTTCAAGAGTTTCGATTCCGTATTTGCTCATATACCGTACCTGATTGGACAACTCGTCCAGCTTCCGAAGCTCCTCTTTGAGATAGGGGCTTGTGGGGCGGTAGGTGGTTTTCTTCGGCAGAACGCCCAACAGATAGCAGTAGTGCAGATAAAGACGGTAGATATGGCTTGTCTTTTGGAAAGGTTTAAACCAGCTTCGCAAGTCCTGCGGCATTTGAGGTGGATAGGTGATTTCTGCTCTGCGGTTTCCGTATCTTGCGTATGCTCCCATATTTCTTTTAAAGTGATCCGGCGTCCATTTCTCATCAAGGGTATCAAGCCTTGTGAAGTGTTCATACTGCGGCAGGCGTATCTTCCAATGCTTTCCCGTAAAGTCGGTGATATATCCTTTTCGTCTGAGATAGTCCTCCATATAGTAAGGGTTACGGCTGAAGTTTGCCGCTTCTCTCACATCTTCCCGATACACATTGTAGCGTGTAGGTTTACCGCTTTTTTCATCAAGCCATACCGGTCTGCACGGTGCTTTGCGGGGATTTTTGATGACGGACAATCCGTATTCTCTGCATATACGGTCGGATACATCACGAAGCCTTTGCCTTTCAGAATTAGAGTAGTTGTATTTTCCGCCGTCAAGGAAAGAAACGGAGTTAAAGGCGAAGTGATTATGAATATGGTCTTTGTCAAGGTGAGTGGTCACGATAATCTGAAACCGATCACCCCACATTTCTCTTGCCAGTTTCAATCCGATTTCGTGTGCCTGCTGTGGTGTAGTTTCATCAGGCTTAAAGCTCTGATACCCGTGCCAAGCGATATATCCGTCATCCTTTCCGTACTGCTTTTTGGTGAGTATCATCTGCCGTAAAGCGATCTCTTTTAAGCAGTTAATTGCTGAAACATACTCGCCGTTTTCTGTTGCTTCGGGTCGGCTGACATAGGAAAAGACATTGTAGAAGTCCTGTAAGCATTTATCTTTTGATACGGTCTTTTCGGGATTTTCTACATAGTCGATCAGGTCTTTTAGTCTGCCTTTGATATGCCAAAGTGAAGTTGTAGCCATTATCCCACCTCCTGCAAATCTAATATTAAGCACTCGATTTCTTTACAGATTGTAAGTGCAGAAGGCTCATATATTGCGCATTTCTTGAAACCGTTATGGACTGAGTAGAGGGCATTCAGCAGTTCCCAAAACTCCCGTGGCGGCTTTGCTTTCGGTGTTTTACCTGCACAAAGCTGCCTTATGAATTCGGACTGTGACAATCCGCAAAGGTTAGCACAACGCTCAAGCTTTTGTTTTTCTTCTTCGCTCAGTCTTACTGTTATGACCTTTTTATCACTTTGTTTCCTGCTCAAAATATATCATCTCCATTCTTGTGTTTTTGGCTTTGTAAGGGGGTATTCAGGGGTGCTTCCCCTGAGTTAGTCCACACGCCTTTAGGCTGTGGATTTGGATTTTGGGTATCAAAATCCGATGCTCGTTACTGTTGTGGACACACTATTTCTCTTTTTTTTGCTGGTCTGTCTGAACGTCGTTTTTCTATCCCTGCCCCGGACTCTCACCGCAGCGTCGTTTCGCTCTCTCTGCTCACGCAAAGGGTCTTGGCAAAATCATATTCCATCCAGCCGGTCATTCAGTTGTAACCGGCTTTCGGGCAACAAAAAAAGCCGGCACACAAATGCGTACCGACTTCCCGCAAAAGGATAGACTTATCCCTTGCGGTGTGGCTTCACATTTATGTAACCGGCTTTGAAATTCAAAGTCGAAACTGTCTTTTACGCTTTACCCTCTGCCGACAGTTCAGGGCAGCTTGGAAGCGACGGCATTTTCATTAGCATGCCGCAGGTGTTGTCCGGCTTATTGCCGTTCTCTCAATCAATTTGTGAAAATATATTCAGTTGCAGGACAGATAAACTGTCACTTTATATTATATGGAACAAATGTTTGCTTGTCAAGATGGTAACCCCTTTTCAATCGAACTGTCCTGTGAAATTCACAGGACAGTTCGATCATTGGTTACGGATTGTATCTTTTCTTTCTACTGTAGACAACTGCTCCGAGCAATCCGGCTCCCGACACAAATAACAGGGTTACCCATAACAGCATATTGCTGTTATCTCCGGTCTGCGGGCTGGATGTGGCTCCATCATTTTTGTTCGGGGCTTGCGTCGTGGTGTCATCGCCGCTGGTCGGGTTATCTCCGCCGGTTTGATTGCCTTCCGTCTGGTCGCCGCCGGTCTGCGCCGCCGTGATGGTAAACTCCGTCGTAGCTGTCCCATTTGCGGAGACGATGGAGAGGGTGTGCTTACCGACAGACAGGGTGTTGAGATAAGCGGCGTTCAAAGTCACAATGGTGCTACCTTCTTTTACTGTGTAGTTGGAAGCGTCCAGATCTTTGCCGTCTACCTGTACCTTGATGAAATCGGCAAAAGCTGCGTTGGAAGTAAAGGACAGGCCGTCTTTGCCGCCTTTCTGCCATGTGCCGTTGGCTCCCTTGATGATTACCGGGGCGTCAGGTACAACCGGCTCCTGCGCTTCCTTGTATTCGATCAGCAATTCCAACGCCTCAGCTGTTCCGTATGATACATCCAGCGTCACCGGGAAGCTGACGCTGGTCGCCGTATAGCTGCTGGCTGAAGCACCGCCCTTGATGCGCGCGGTCGCCCCGTCATACCCCTCCGGCAGGGGGATGGTCAGCGTTCCGCTGAGGGTTTCGCCCGCATAGCCCGTAAGAGGGATGGAGACGGTGTATTCCGCCTGGATGTCGTAGCCCTCGCTGGGCTGCGCATCGATCATCGGGTAATAGTAGTCGATGGCAAGACCCTGGAACTCGTTAAACTCGCCCGCGGTCACCGCAGTGTCCGGGGTAAAGGCTGCGGAAAGCTCGGGAGCCGGGGAATAGTCTGTATCGCCCTCTTCCAGCACCCGCACCGGCAGGTCGATGGGATCCGTGCTGCTGGGGATATCGCTCGCCTCTTTCACCGTCACATAGGCGGTATATGGATTCCATTCATCACCCTGAAATCCGTCCTCGGGCATGGCGGAGAAATCGTAGAGAACGGCAAGGTCATCTGACAGCGGATCCGGCACAAAGCGGAACTTAAATCCCGTTCTGTCGCCCAGCTCCCCTACGGAGGTGCTTTCGTCATCGATCCAGTAGAACGTACCCGGAATCTGCTTGCCATCCAGCGAGCTCACAAGATAGGCAGGCTTTTCAATATCCGCCAGGGTGTCGCCCGGATTTGCCGTCAGCTCCAGATCACTCCACTGAATGAGGTCGGTCTGCTTTGTGATAATCAAGTCATCTTTCAGAACGATATCCAGCGCGTTCCAATACTTGTCTTCTGCTCTGGTGACGTGAATGTCATAGGTGCCGGGGACAAGGTCGCTTTTATCGATGGTTTTTCCGTCCTTCTCGATGGAAATCTGGTAGTTCGATACGCCTGCCGTGTTCCTTGAAGGACCGTTTGATACTGTGAAATAGAGCGTAGCTTCAAAGGACGGATGATACTGCAAGGAATGCTCGCCCAGATACCCCGTTACCCAAGGATTAGCGGTGATTTCGATGTCCCTCGATCCGAAGGTCACTTCCACCGTGTGGGTGCCCGCACTCCATGCGCTCACGTCCTCGAGTGTATAGCTGTCGATGAATTCCATCTTCTCCCCGTCCACGACGACCTCTTTCACGTTGCTGTCGCCGCCGGGCGTGAAGGTCAATGAAAGATCGCTCCCCGGCGTAGCCTTCTGCCATCCGCTGACCACTTCGCCATCCATAGTGACAGTACCTTCGCCATTGACGACGAAATTGACATAGGCTGTCGTGTCAGCGTCGCTTGGGATCATCATGGCATTGAGCGACAGCCCCGAGCCGCCGATGGTGCCGCCGTACACGGCTATCGCTTTTCCGGTGGCGGTATTTACGGTATAAAGCTTTCCGGCATTGTTCTCTGCCCAGTAGAGGGTGCCGTCCGGCGCGAAGGTGCTGCTGGAGACGTAGTTGGTGGCCACGCCCGTGTCGCCCACCTTGTTCGCCGCAAAGGTGGTTGTGTCAATGGTATACAGAGAGGCTGCGCCGCCGTTCTCCCCGCCGTCTGCGACGATGGCGTACATCTGACCGCTTTCGTTGCAGGCGATGGTATAGATAATCTCACGCCCGGGCAGGCCGGTAACCTGATGTATCTGGGTCTTGTCCGCCATGCCGGTGGTCAGGTCTATTGGAATCAGGTATGACGTGCCGCTCTTGAAAATAGAAACGAGTTCACCGCCCTCCAAACTATACTCGTACTCGGCTGTGTTGTAGGTTCCCCACAGGGTATCGTTTTGCACCGTGGTGTCTATGATCTGCTCGATATCCAGGCTGCTGTTCAACCATCCGCCCACCGTTTCTTGGATGGTGAGGTCGGGGTTCAGGATCACCAGTTCGGAATCGTAACTACTGTTGTAATAGCTGCTGTACACGCCGTAGATGGTGTCGCCGATCATCTCTAATCCGTAGAACCAGTCAAATGAATCGTAGCTTGTCAGAGCGGTGTAATCGGACTGATCCTCGGCGCTGACGCTCGCCATGCTCCATGTTGTACCGCTGCCCTCGTACCCAAAGATGGTGGTGCCGGTATCCTGTGCAAACGCTGTCGTCGGCAGCAGCCCCATCATCAGGCAGAGGCTCAGCAGTATTGCCCCCAGTCTTGCGCCTATGTTTCTCTTCTTTGTGTTCATGTTATATTTTCTCCTTTCGTTTTTAATAAAGCTGATAATTTCAGCTCATTTTCCAGCAGCTGTTCCACACGGTCAGCCAGATAATCCGCCGCACGCCGCTGCCCCTGCACGGAAAGACCCTGGCAGGGCGCACTTATCTGCACCATCAGGACGGTCGCAGGCAGCTCCTCCGATAAGGAAAGTTCAAATCCGCTTCTGTTTCCGTAAACGGTCACTTTGGCGGCGATCCGTCCGTTTTCCGCTTTGTCGTATTCGCTTTCTTCCGAATCCAGAACATCATACAGCGCATACAGCACCAGCTGCTTGGTATATGGCAGAATACGCTGAACCGATATCATCCTATCGCCTCCTTTTTGCGTTTCTTACTCTACAATTTCAAACTTTTGATTGGGTTCTTCAAAGGGGGTCACGCTGATTGCCTGATCTTCTTCCCGTACCTTTGTAATGGCATCATACAGCACGCCGTCGTACACATACCGGACATCCAGCAGTTTTGTGCCTCCTCCGCTCAGCTGCCGTTCATTGGCAAACTGCTCGCCGTCGATGATCCAATAGGCGTACTCTGCGCCGCTGTCCGAGACCCTGTAGCCGAAGGAATCAAATGCACGGAATGGAGTAACGCCCCGTTCAAGGCCCAAAACATCATTGTTGGAAGGATCTTTTACAAGGCAGGTCCCGGTATCGGAACACGCCTGAATCTCCGGGATCAGTTTCTCATTGATAAAGTTCACCAGTGTTTCGCTGGTAGGAGCCGAAGACAGCTTGTAGATATACACGCCCCCATCGTACACCACTTCGGTGCAGCCCTCCGGCACAAGGTTGACCATATTGATTCCCTCATACACGGCGGGCGGATCGTTCTGGGTGGGAACAGAGAAGGACGGAACGCTTTCTTCTTCCTCTCCCTGAGGCGTCTCTATGTTTTCCTGTCCGCTGTCCGAACTTTGCGAAGTTCCCTCATTTGGTGCTGCCGGGGACTCCCCACCGCAGGCCGCAAGGGTGAAAAGCATCAAACACGCAAGTAACAGTGCCAATTGTTTTTTCATCATTCATCATCCCTCCACTTTTTGTTGTTGATTATATTTTGAACTTAAATTTACAGCCAATCTCTGACGATCGGCACCTTATTTCAGTCTGCCGGAAAGAAGGTGTCCGGCGAAAGAAAACGTGCTTCTATGGCGATTTTTCCGTCGGTCGTCATGTAGCCCCACAAGGTGCTTTCCGCATCCTGGTAAGCGATCAGACCGTTTCCGCAGGAGTAAAAGCCGCTGAACCCCGGATCGTCCACGACCACATTTCCCTGGGCATCAATGAGGATCCATTGATCTCCGTCCTGCACCTTGCCGACGCCGTCCCAGAAGGTGCAGCTGCCAACGTATGGGTCGGCGTTTATGGTGGCAACACTGGCTGTAAGGTAGACCGGCTCGATCACCACTTCGCCGTCCTCGTTGATAAAGCCCCATAACCCGTCGATCAAGACGGGAGCAAGCCCGCAGCTGAATTTTTCGGCATCCTCAAACTCGAAATCGATCATTACGTTTCCGCTTTTATCGATATAACCGTATCTGCCGTCCTGGTTCTGGGCTACATACCAGCCGTTTTCACAGTACTGGAGATAAGGATATTCACAGGGCACAACCACGTTTCCGTTTTCGTCGCACAGGCCGTAGAGATCCTCACCGTGGAACGGCCCGCCGGGCTTGATCTTTACCATCATGTTCGGGTCAAAGCCGCTTTCGTCCGCATAATACTCTTTCGATATCGTGGCAAGAATATTGCCGCTTTTATCGATAATGACCGGCGCGTCCTCGGTGTCCATCCGCGCATCCGTGCTCTCGTTGACTCTGCGGGCGGCCACCGCCTTCCCATTGGTAAAATTGGACCCAAACCCGAAGAAGTAGGTGCTGGCGTAGCCTGCGCCGTAAACCTTGGGCAAGCCCCTGGCGTTGAACAGAACATTGCCGTTCAGGTCGATGTAGATTTTATCGTAGGCGTTTCCGGTATCGATCTCCACGGCCGCGATGCCTTCCCGGAACTTCACGGAACTCTTCAGCGGATAGGTGCTTCCGTCGCTGTCACGGACTTCCGGAATAACAAGTGCACCCGTTCGGTCGATATAGGCCCAGCTGCCATCCTCCAGCTGCACCATCGCGCGTCCGTCCGAGAAGCCGTAGGCGCTCTTGAACTGCGGTTCGATGCGCCAGGCGCCTGTTTTATCAATGTATCCATATAAACCCGTATCCGCATCCTGAACGGAAGCAAGGGTACCGTCGTCGGACAGCTGCACGGTATCCGTTGCGCCGGATTGTCCCCGAGGCAGCTCGCCGGTATACTCCGGCAGAGGATTTTTAGGGTCGGAGTTGTACTCCTCAAGGGCTGTCATAAACTCGATCACAGCCTCGTCACCCTCCATTGCCGCAGCCGGATCCATGATGGGAAAATCAACCGCCCGGAACGCCGTTTCCTTCACATACTCATAGAAAAGCTTTGCCTCCGCGTTGTCGGAAGGCGAGAGGATGGTGACCGGAAGAGGGTCGCTTTCGGTTACATAACAGCGAAGGAAGATATCCTCAGCCGCACTTACCATCAGGACGGAATAATTGGCGGCGGACGCAGACTCGGCGTAGCAGTATAGAGTCCATGTGGACGGATATTCCATTGTGACGCCGTAACCATCGTAGACCGCCCATTCGGTGTCGGCAAAAGCCACATTTTGCCCGCTGCCGCCGTTAGAAGTCGGCTGCGTGTCAGGAAGCTCTTCCGTCTTTCCGCAGCCGGCAAGACCGAGAATACAGAGTATCAGTAAAAGCGAAAGTATTTTTTTCATGGCATTTCCTCCTTTGCCTGACTGTCAAGACTCGGCGCGAAGCCGGGGTATTTGCTGAAAACTCGCGCATTCCGCTCAGACAATTCCACGTTCCACCGCCTTTGCTTCCTCCGTATCAAAGCATTCCAGCAGCCATCCGCTTTCCTTAAGCTCGGCAATCATTTCGTTGATGGACTGGCAGAGTTTTTCGTTTTCCTTCATCAGAACCAGTCCGTAACCGCGGAAATCCGGTGTTACCACCTCATAGCCGCACTGGGCGACATTTCCATCCACAATTTCCTCCACGATTTCATCCGCAAATGCGCGATCTATCATGCTGAATACCCCGGCATCCACCTCTCCGGCGATCAGCGCTTCCAGAATCGACTTGTTATCGGGCAGCAGGTGCAGTTCCGCCTCTGGATACTGTTCCGCAGTATTCGTCGCCTGCACGGAGCCCTTGACAGCGGCAATACGGGCATGGGCAAGTTCCTCTTCACTCTGTATCATCTCTCTGGGTTCGGGCTCGACGGGTGCTTCATCCTCGGTCTCCGAGGAGCTCTCTTCCGTTTCCTCTTCCGACGGCAGCCACGGCTGAGGATTCGCACTTAAAAACACCTCGTCTCCTTCGATTTCCCTTACGTTAAAATCGTCGGTCATTTCGTAAAGGGCAAGGCGTTCCTCGGTAATAGTAAAGTTATCCGCGGCAAGATCCACATCCCCGTCCGTCACTGCCTGCAGTTGTGCTTCCAAGGTCGCATATTCCACAAATTCGACTTCTACGCCCAACTCTTCGGCAATTCGGCGGCATACCTCCGGCACGTTTCCGGCACGGGTGCCCACAAGCTCTCCGTATTTTTCCGGGTCATCCGGTATGACATAGCAGGTTTTCGAGTTTCCGCTTACTCCTACGGTCAGCACGCCACGCTCCTGTACAGCCTCGGTAAAATGATACTCCGGCATCGTCTTCGGGTCCGGTTCGGGTTCCGGCTTGGGTTCGAGCTCAGACTCGATGGACGGCATGCCTTCAGATGATCCGACTGCGCCGTTCTGGCTTGTGTCTGATTCATCAGAATCAGCCTTATTACCGCAGGCTGTAAAACAGAGAAGCATGGATAGAGTCAAAACAAGTGCCATTATTTTTTTAGACATCTTTGCATCCCTCCGCATTGAACGCTAAACCATTATCATGATACATACAAATTCCATCATTTTGTAGTTCACATACGCGCCATTCTTGCAAAATCGGGGGTTCACATGTGTGACATCTTGAAAAAATACATAAAAATAACGCTACTTTTCTCGCGAAAAGCAGCGTTATGCCCAAATAAAATTTACTCTGTAAAATTCATATAACTTTGGAACAGGCCGAGGCGTGTTTTGGTTTCGGTCTTTTCATAAATAGAAGAGATGTACCGCTGCACCATCCGCCGGGAGATATACAGGCTGTCGGCAATTTCCTGTACGCCGTCCTCGGTCGTCAATAACTTTTCCAATACTTCCGTCTCCCGGGGAGTCAGGGAACAGTGCTGTGCATACAGGTTAAGTCGTTCTTGCGGGGAGAGCGTGGGACTTTCGGAAGTCAGTTTCTCTGTCGGTTTGAGTGAAACGGTGGCATTACTCAGATACGGCAGCAATACCAGCAGGATCAGGATAGACAGCAGGCAACTCACTACAGCCAACACCGTAGTGCCAACTGCGCCATAGATGTTGAACGCCGGCAGGACAGTTGCTGCCACAGTAAAGCTGCGCACAATGCGCCCCATACCTGCCCACAGCTCCGGCCTGCTGCTTTTGGGTGCAAAATCCAGAAACATCACCGTTAAAAAGATCACATAAAAGCCGCTGTACAGATACATCAGCGCAGTACCGGCAAAATAACTGACTTCATTCGAGAGAAAGAACATACAGACAGAGGAGAGCAAAATCGTACATACGGTAGAAAGTGGAAGATATTTCCGCTCCCTGATATCGGCAAGGACCCCCGCCAAAATCAGCCCCAGTGCATAGAACAAACGAACACCGCCGTAAATGTCATAAGATTTTTCGGCATTAAAGGCCGTCAGTACGCTGTCGATCATTCCGGCTACAAGGCTCATAAGCACTACGGCAACGATCAGAAGCAGCGTTTTTTTGAAATCTTTTTTGGCGTCCGACGAATAGGGCAAAGGATTTTCCAGAATCCAGTCCTTCGGCACTGTTATGACAAAATACATGACAAACGCAACACTCAAAATAATGCTGATAATAAAGGTGACAGACTGCGGTATTAAATTCTGTACCACAAACTGTAACAGGATCGCCACTCCCATACCCGTGCCGATCAATCGTCCCATATACCGGCTTGCGGCAAAATACATGGCCGTATTGTAATACACGCATCCGCTGATATGGCCGGTCAGCAGCAGGGCTGCGGCAGAGCTTGTCAGAAAGAGTGCCGGATGATCTGCAAAAAGCAAAACCAGAGCCGCCCCAAGACACAGAACGCCAATGATAATCTGCGCCGTTTTCCTGGATTTTTCTTTTTTGCATAGGCGGCGCAGCAGGGAAAACGAAAGGAATCCCAATCCTGTGCAGACAAGCCCAACGGTATATACGGGATTTACGGCACCGCTTCCGAGAATCACGGCACAGCGCTCGTTGACAAACGCCTCTGTCAGCATAAAGGCGAAAAAGCATAACGCAAAACACAGTCCGCAAAGGAGTTCTGAGGATGTAAGTTTCTGCCGCTTCATGATTCTTCGGCCCCCCTCCTGAGTTCCACCACATCGCCGATTTCACAGTGAAGCGCCCGGCAGATCCGTTCTAAAATCTCAAGGCTCACATATTCGTCATGGCTGAGCTTTGCGATGGTGGAAGCCGAAACACCTGCCATTTCCGTTAAGGAAGATTTTTTGATTTTCATATCGATCAGCTGCTTCCACAGCTTGTTATATTGTACTGCCATACGGTTCACCTCATTGTCATGATAAGGGTAGTATAGCACAAAGTTTGCGAAATCTCAATGAATTTCCTGATTTCTCGTAAAATATGTTTAGATCGCATTTTCCATCATTATATCAAGGGTTTTGTCATCTTCCTTCGTTTCTGTGTTGTTTTGTGAAAATCCATCGAGATATGCTTTCGTATGCGAAAGCATATTTGTTCTGTTGGAAATCGAAAAATAGAGGCTGAAAAAGCTTGATTTCAAGCTGCTTTTAAGGCATAAACTTTGAGGGGCAAGGTGTTTGTACCTTACCCCTCGTTTTTGTGTTTCAAAGCGTTACAGGTTTGATGACACCGCTTTCCTATCGGCTTCGGTTTATGCGAAAATTACTTCTGCGTTTACGATTTCCACTGCCGATTCACGCAGTGCGTTCATCCTGCCTATCCATTCCATCGGATGTTCGGCTTTCAGTTCTTCGGTTATGCCCTCATGCTCTGCCATCTGTTCTACCAACTTAAGAAACATATTCTCTGCCTGTTCATTAATATCAGCAAGATAGCTGTTCAGCCTGCCGCTTGTGAGCAGATTGGTGTAAAGTATCCTGCGGTGCTGTTTGAGATAGCGCAAGTGCCGCTGTCCCCATACGCCAATGTGCTTTTCTTCTTCGGGTGGTAATGTGAGATCAGGAAGATAATAATTACCTTGTAATGTATAGCTGATACCTGTTTGTTCGTTATAAATATTCTTTTGCATAATCACGCCTCCTTGTAGATCACTTTGAACTTCTTTTTCTTTGCGTTTATAATTTTAAGCAAAAGCTCGTCAACTGCGTCTGTGTATCTTCCTTTGGCAATCAAACGATTTCTTAATTCGTTCAGGCTGTTAATAATAATTCTACGCTCGTATTCATTAAGCACTATGTAATATTTTCCTTTCAACGCTGTCACTCCCTCAATAAATCTTCAAAAGGGGTTTCAGAGGTGATAAAGGTATCAAGCATAAGTTAAGCTCCTAAACGAAATCCCATAATAAAACTGTCTAAATTAGGTTCTCCGTTCACAATGTCCCAAGCGTTTACATAATCAAGAAACCGCTTTTTGTTTTCATCAGATAGCACTGTTGTCAGGAAATCTTCATTTGTCATCAAGTTTTCCATTTGTTTCTGAACAGCCTTGTTTTGCTTTGTGCTTCCCGCTTGTGGTTCAATGTTTCCGTAGTAAAATTCTTCAATAAAGTTTTTCATTATGTAATCCTCCGTTATAAGTTGAATTATCCTTACAATTCAATCATTTTGGCTGACTACAAAAGCGAAAGGGAGACAACTTCCTTACGAAGTGTCTCCCTTTCGGATGTCTTTTTGTATTTCTATTTAAAATATAAGCTCTTTGACTATAGCAAACCATTCACGAACTATGTAGGTGGGAGCAAACAGGATGTTTGTATTTGCGTTTACAGCACCTATGTTGCCCTGATAATCATTTTTCTGTAATATAAGTCTTGCCCTTAACTGATGGAAAAAGTCGGTGACTATTGCTACATTTGGCTCAAGTCCGTAATTGTCAATTATTCCAATGGAGTTTTTAATGTTTTCTGAAGTATTGCTTGAGTTGTCTTCGAGGTACATTCTAAGTCTTTTTATATTGTCTTTCTCAAGCTCTGTAATGATACATTCGGCTTCGCTGATATCCTCGCCTTCGCCTTTTCCGCCTGAAGCTATAAGTCGGGCGGCGGGATTATCTATCATATAATCCGAGGCGGCGTTAATTCGTTCCTGAAGCATTAAACTTGGTTCTCTGCCTCTTACCTGACAACCCAGAACAATAGCCGTTGAATTTTGAGCAGGGGGGATGAAGCTGACTATCATCATAAAAGCAGTAATAACTATAGCATAAATCAGAAAAAAGGTTATTGCAATTTTGCCGCAGTGCCAGCATACGGAAAGAACTCCGTGTTGGCTGAAATAGTGCTTTATTCTCAAAAAGGTTCTGCGAAATCCATAGGTGAAGATAAAAAACAGACATAAAAATATTCCGAAAATATTTCCGAAATTTAAAATACCGAACCCGATTGGGATTATAAACCATATCAAAAATATAAAAGAAAGCATCAGTGTTATTATTCTGGCAATACGTGTGAATTTGCTGATATGTTCAATTTTATAAAGGGTATTGATATCTATAGGTTCAGGCAGCCTCATTGAATTCCTCCTTTTCTCATAAATTTATATATTCATTATACATATATATATGAGTTTTTTCAAGCTTTTTATTTTTTATGAATAGTATATTGACTTTTGTATATTGTATGCTATAATTAAATCGTAAGTAGTAAGTAGTAAGTAGTAAGTATATAAAATTCACATAAGGTTAAAAATTCATGACATGAGGTGATTTTATGAATGATTTGACAGTTACCGAAAAATACTTGATTGTTTCTTTGACTGATAGAGGAAAGCTTCCGTTATTGGGAGTAGAAGTTCCATCATGCCTTGTAGTAGCCGGACTTTTTGACATGGTTTTTGACGGCGTAGTGGAAATAGGAGTTAAGAAAAGACTGAAAGCTGTAAAGGAGCTTCCGGATAATCTTAGTTTTTTAAGATGTTTATATGATATGATAATGGAAAAGCAAAAGCTTACGCCTGATAAATTGGTTTCGGAGTTTGTTTTGACTTTTACGGGAAAGCGTCTTACAAACTATCTTAAAGCAGTTGCGAGAAGCCTTGCGGAAAAAGGCTTGGCAGATTTGGAGAAAGACGGAGAGGTTTGTTTTCCTAAAGAGGGAGAGAAAGATAAAATAATCCAGGAGATACGTGCGGAGCTTCTGGAGGACGGAGTGGTTTCAAAGGAAATAGTGCTTCTTACAGCCCTTATGTATAAGGGACAGCAGATAAAAAAATACTTTTCAAAATATGAGGCTGATTGTCTAAAAAAGCGAATTAAAGAAATAAAAAAGACGGAGGTAGGGGAGCTTGTTTCCGAAGCTGTCGATTATATAACCTGTCTGATAGTGGTTGCGGCGACTTAATATGTCAAGACAAAGAAGTATAGAAAAGATAATGGCCTCTGAATACGTGACTATAGGCGAGCTTGTGAGGATTACAGCTAGCCGTTACAGCACGTTAAAATTTTATACGGAAGAGGGAATGCTCCCCTTTGAGCAGGAGGAGGAAAACCTTACGAGAAGATACAAAAGGGAAGAAACCGTAAAACGCATAGAAGAAATTAAAAGATTGAAAAGTGAAGGGAAATCAATTCCACAGATAAAAGAGATATTATCGAAAAAACAACATGTTGAAGCAGTGGAAACTGAAAAGTAATAATACAAACAAAAAAGACTTGCACCTTAAAGTCAGGAGCAAGTCTTTTTTGTATTGATTGTAGATAGTTAGAGAGCCTATCGTTCAATGATACTGTGTGAATCGTGTTATTTTTTAAGTTGTGAATTAAAAAATCGAAAAATCATGTGTACTCAAAACTAATGTCATTCCTTGGAGTTGCTTTTATTTTCACCGAAAGACTGAGCTAAGAATAATTTTCCCTGAGCTAAATAAAAATCCTTTTGCTGATCGCTTAGGGCACGAAATATTCTCAGCAGTTCGTCTTCTCTATGATTTTCAGCTATGACTTCTTCACAGTGATAATCAAGGAGATAATCGGTAGATACGTTAAAATACGATGCTATTTGTTTTAATGTCTGGTAGTCTGGCTCTCTTAAATTACGTACATAGTTTCCGATTGTTGATGGTGCAATATTAAGCTGATTTCCAAGTTCTTTTTGGGTTATGCATTTTTCTTCAATAAGATTCCTTAAAATGTCACCAAAAACCATTTTGTTCATCCTTTTCTTACTAATGTGTGAATCTACAATTGTGTAAGTATTATTTTAGCAAAAATAGCCTTTTTTTTGATAAAAAACAACAAAATGAATTTACGATTTTTACTAAAAAATTTACAATAAACTATACGGACAAAATTTTATAAAATAATAAGGTTTATTTGTTGAAATATTTCTATTTAAACACTGTATGATCTGCCATGTTTTAGATAACATGTAACAATATAGATGTAAATGTTATATTTGTTAAACAAAACAATAAAAACGCTATTGACACATGGCAATAAATATTTTATAGTATCTATAATGCGAATAAAAGTAAGTACTATTTAATATGATAAGGTTTTATAAGCCCGTGTGTTGTTTGGGGGTTTTTTGAATGAAAAAGGGATTTGGAAGAATTATAACAATGCTTCGTAAAGAAAAAGGTATAAGTCAGTGCCAAGCAGCAAAAGACCTTGGTGTTTCCCAGGCTTTGATGTCACACTATGAAAACGGCATAAGAGAATGCAGCCTTGAATTTGTGGTTAAAATTGCCGACTATTATTCCGTTTCCTGCGATTATCTTTTGGGAAGAAGCGCCAACAGAAACGGAGGTGCGGTATATCAGGAAGAACCTGATGAAAAAGATTCTTTCCAGGATTCAAAACCGAAAATCTCTGTTATTCATGCGCTGAACCGAAAGATTATAACAGATTCAGTGAGCATTTTGTATGAGGCTTTACCTCAGTTAAATTCAAAAGCTGTGTCAGCAGATGTTACATCCTACTTTACCGCATCGGTCTACAAGATTTACAGAATGCTGTATGACCTTTATGTACCCGGAACTGGAAAGATATTTTCTATTCCTTCTGAGATATTTGAAGGATACTGCAACTCAATTATGGAGATGTCATGTGCAAAGATAAAATATGAATCGAAATTTTATCAGAAAAACAGCCAGGAAAACGGAGGAAAAAAGCATCAGAATTTACTTAATCCTGAGTCGATTTCTGAAGTTTATCCGGAACAATACACCTCACTTTCTAACTTAATACAGAATGCAGAGAGAAAAATGAATTATAAAATAAAATAAATTGTTTAGAGATCGGCTTTTTAAAGGAAAATGCCGGTCTTGTTTTTTCTGTTACATTTTATCTATAAATTAAATCTATATTATAATTATAACACATTTTAGATGTAATATAAATATGTTAATTGTTATTTTATATCTATATAAATAAAAAACGGTATAGCAAAATAGAACTGAATTGTGTATCATAGTTCGACAAAAAAGCCTTTTATTGACTATATGTTTTTGATATAGTATAATCAAATATAACTCTTAAGGTTAATGACTGTTTTTGCCTGAAAGGAGAGATTATACTATGGATATGAACGATAATGAAAATAAAACGTTCATGAAAGAGGAGGAGAACGCTAATAGTAAAGAAGGCAGAAGAATTTCATGTAATAGCACAGTTGAATTAAAACCTAATTCGATACAAAACCTGCTTTTAAGATTGTTATCGGCGTGGCTTTTTGCTTCCGGAATCATGGCTTTTACTGTCAGCGGTGAATCATTGCTGACTGTGAAGTATTCTTCACGTGTAAATGTGCTTGTCATGATTATGGTAATGGCACTGGTATTTTTTGTTGTCACAGCAGTGGTAATATATTTAAAAAGCAGATATTTTGACAGCGGATTTCTTTTGCTTTCTCTTCTTGTGTATACAATAATTGTTGTTGCAGGTTACAATAACAAAACCGAACTGCTTGCGGGAGTTTTGGTATTTTGGGCGTTTGTGCTTTATTTCACGGTGAAATATCGTGTAAAGATGTTTGAATTATTAAGCATAAGCGACAGTATGTTAAAAGTGTATATAGCATTAGGGGCAGCTGCCTTTGTGGCGTTTGTGGGAGGATTTGGAGTATTCAGATATCTCACATACAGCGCTCCCAACTATGACTTCGGTTTGTTTTCTCAGATGTTTTACTATATGAAGGAAACATTCATGCCTTTGACAACCTCAGAGAGAGGAACGCTTTTATCCCATTTCGCAATACATGTTTCACCGATTTTCTATCTGTTGCTTCCGGGATATTTGATTTTCCCGAATCCAATGTATCTGCAAATTATGCAGGCGGTGATTTTGGCAAGCGGAGTAATTCCCTTGTATTTGCTTTGCAGACATTATCAGCTTTCCAATAAATACACAATTTGCATTGCCACAGCGTTTTTGTTTTTCCCGGCAATTTCAGGCGGATGTTTTTATGATATACATGAAAACTGTTTTCTGCTGCCGTTGCTGCTTTGGTTTTTCTATGCGGCGGAAAAGAGGAAAGTTCCGCTTTTCTATCTGTTCGGAATTTTAGTTCTGATGGTAAAAGAGGACGCTTTTATTTACCTGTTCTTTGTCTGTGTATATTTTATAATAACAGGAAAGATGCGCTTTCACAGTTCGCTGATGATGGCAATATCAATATTCTACTTTGGTTTTGCTTTGATGCTTTTGTATTTTCAGGGATATGGAGCAATGACGAACCGTTTCAGTAATTTTATGACCAACAAAAACGGAAGTCTGCTGGAGGTTGTGAAAAACGTTCTTGTAAACCCGGCGCTTGTTATTTTCGAGTCTTTTGAGATTGAAAAACTGCTATATGCGATAATGATGCTTGCGCCCTTGGGATTTTTGCCTGTATTTTGTAAAAAGCCCCAGCAGCTGATTTTAATTATGCCCTTTGTGCTGATAAATTTAATGCCTGACTACAATTATCAACATTCCATTTACTTCCAGTACAATTTCGGCGTTATAGCTATTTTCTTCTATCTGGTTGTTATAAATCTCAAAAGGTTAAAAGGCAGATTTAAAAAGTTTATGGCGTTGTTTATTGTGGCGGGAACTGTTGCAGGATTTTTCTGTACAAGCGCAGGATTTGCATCCTACTTTGTAAAGTATTTTGACAATCAGGAAACTATAAATACAATAAACATGTACCTTGACGATATCCCGTCGGATGCTTCTGTGATTTCCGATACAATGTTTGTAGCCAGATTATCTCAGAGAGATGAAATATATGAGAGAAATTACACTGACGTTACAGATGTTGATTATTATATCTACGATATGAGAAATGCTTCTCAAAGAGATAAAAAGCAAGAGGAAATAGAGCAGCTGATAAATGAAGGATATGTAAAAGTGGTTGATGAGGAAAACATAATCGTTATTCTCTCGGCTAAATAGAATTTAAAATTTACAATAAAAATCCCCGATGACAACTTCCCATTGTCATCGGGGATTGATTTTTAATTTTGATTGTCTGTGGAATTGTTATTTGGATATCCTTCATTTGGTTCGGAGTTAGACTGTGTATAATTTGCATTGCTGTAATTATAATTCTGGTTTTCTCCGTTTCCATAATTTGGGTTTGGATTATAACCGCCGTTATATCCGTTGTTTTCGTATCCGTTAGGCGGATAGTAACCGTTGTTGTTATAGCCTTCGTTTGGGTTATAATATCCGTTGTAGTTGTTATATTGAGTATATCCGTAATTGGTGCTGGTGCTGATAGGTTTTCCCTGCTTCATTGTGTAAGCACCGATAAGGTGAAGAACAGGAGCTACCATTTGGAAAATAAACCATACAAACAAAAACGGAATAAGAGGCAAAACACCTACAGCCAAAAGAACAAAGCCGATTACTGTGATGATAATTGAGGAGATGGCAAAAATCATATTTTTACCTGCTTTTTCCTGAACCTTCCAATTTTTCAATCCGTAAGCACCGCCGCATATTCCCACAATAGCTGCTATAATATTTATAACCGAACCTAAAATAGCCGCTGCCAAATTAAACATTATAGACATAGATGAGGAAGAGTGGTAGGAATAGGATGAAAAATAGTAAGTGGCGTGGGAAGTAGCCAAAGAAGATACCATTGCAATGATAAAAAATACCAATGAAAAGAATATCATAATGGCGCTGAACACAATCATCAGAATAGAAGTGATTTGTAGAAATCTTGACTTTACCATATTAAATCCTCCTTAAAGACTATTAAATTTTTATTTTGCGGCACCTGATTTCTTGGCGGCTTCTGTTACTGCCTGAGCAACAGCCTTTCCGATTCTCTTATCAAGTGCGTTAGGGAGTATGTACTCGCTGGAAATATCCTCGTCGCTTACAAGTCCTGCTATTGCGTAGGAAGCGGCAATTTTCATTTCTTCGTTTATTTCCTTAGCACGGCAGTCCAGTGCTCCTCTGAAAATACCGGGGAAAGCTAAAACGTTGTTTATCTGATTTGGGAAATCGCTTCTGCCGGTTCCCACAACAGCGGCTCCTGCTTCCTTGGCAAGGTCAGGCATAATTTCAGGAGTTGGGTTTGCCATAGCAAATACGATTGGTTTTTCAGCCATGGAAGCTACCATCTCTTTTGTTACAATATTAGGAGCGGAAACGCCCAGGAACATGTCAGCGCCCTTCATAGCGTCCGCAAGAGTTCCTTTCATGTGCTCTTTATTTGTAATTGTTGCCATATAAGCCTGTTCTGAGTTGAGCTCTTCCATGCCCTCGCAGATAATGCCGAAACGGTCAACCATTGTTACATTCTTAACACCAAGGTTTAAAAGATGCTTTGTGATTGCAATTCCTGCGGAACCTGCGCCGTTTACAACAACCTTAATGCTGTCCATAGTTTTGCCAGCAACTTTAAGAGCGTTGATAAGAGCTGCGGCAACTACAACAGCTGTGCCGTGCTGGTCGTCGTGGAAAACAGGAATATCGCAGATTTCCTTGAGCTTTCTTTCAATCTCGAAGCATCTTGGAGCGGAAATATCCTCAAGGTTAATTCCTCCGAAGCTTCCGCTGATGAGATAAATAGTTCTTACAATCTCGTCAACGTCCTTGCTTCTTACGCAGATTGGGAAAGCGTCAACGTCTGCAAATTCCTTAAAGAGAGCGCATTTACCCTCCATAACAGGCATACCTGCTTCAGGGCCGATATCTCCAAGACCTAAAACAGCTGTACCGTCTGTTACAACAGCTACAAGGTTGTTTCTTCTTGTAAGCTCAAAGGATTTCTCGTAATCTTTGTTTATCTCAAGGCATGGTTCAGCAACGCCCGGAGTGTAGGCGAGGGACAGGTCCTCGGATGTGTTTACCTTAACACGGGAAATTACCTCGATTTTGCCGTTCCATTCATAGTGCTTTTTAAGTGATTCTTCTCTGATATTCATTTACAACACCTCAAAATTTGATTATTGTCTTTGAAAATTATAATACTTATTCCTCTTTGTGTCAAACAGATTATAATTATTTACAAAATAAAAACGGACACCAATGTGTCCGCAAATTTTAAAAATATAGTCCGATTATTCTCTGCCCAAAAGGTAATCTACAGAAACCTCAAGTATATCAGCTAAAGCGACCAGTTCAATATCTGTGACAAATCTGATTTGACCTTCAAGCTTTGAAAGACCGGAAGCGTTCATATCGACACCGTTAACCTGAAGCTGAGCTAAAAGTTCTTTTTGTTTCATACCCTTTTTCTTTCTGGCTGCTTCTACCCTTGCTCCCACAAGATTTCTGTCGCCTAAAGACTGTTTCCTTAATCTCATTTTTTGCACTCCCTGTAAGCGGATTTACCGCCTATTTTTTGGTATTGTAAAATAAAAACAGGAATCGTCAAGCCGATACCCCGAGAAAACTGCTATTAAGAAAGTATATAATCACGATAATTCTTTCTAAGAAAATAAATAGCGAGTAAATACATTATAATACTCTTAACGAAAAAAAACAAGTGTTTTTCGATAAAAAATTTAAAATTTTGATACAGTTTCCCTTTAATATTTACAATATTTTAATTTTTTTATGACATTTCGTTTTATTTAGGTTCATTTACAACTGAATATTGGAATATATTATTATTGCTATAAAGAAAGGGGCAATTTATATGTTTAAAGCTTTATCGGATGTTATGAAAGAAAACACAGCTTCCGTACTTACAGATATGTTTAAAGAGCTTGACTTACAAGCTTCAATACAGCTAAACTCTTTTGAAAATGAAAAAACCGCCTTGATAATAGTTGATATGGTCAACGGTTTTGTAAAGGAAGGAGCGTTGTCAAGCCCAAGAGTTCTGGCTATAAATGAAAGAACCGCCGAGCTTGTAAAAGCCTGCAAGGAAAATAAAATTGAAATGCTGGCTTTTTGCGACAGCCATAATAAAGACTGTCAGGAGTTTGCTTCCTATCCGCCACACTGTATCTGCGAGACCCAGGAGGAGAAGATCACCTCAGAAATCCGGAAATATTTTGTGGGTACAGAGATAAAGAAAAATTCCACCAACGGATTTATCGAGCCGGAGTTTCAAAAATGGCTTGAAAACCATAATAATATTGAAAACTTTATCATATGCGGATGCTGTACCGACCTTTGTGTTTTGCAGTTTGCTTTAAGCCTTAAAACAGATTTTAACAGAAGAAATGTAAATAAAAGAGTAATTGTAATTCAAAGCCTTTGCGAAACCTATGACGGCGGTTCACACGGCGGAGATATTTCAAACCTGTTTGCTTTTTATAATATGAAAACAAACGGAATAGAAGTTCCGAAGGATATAGTTTTTTAAAAGGAGACGAATTAAGTGTATAATCTTGATAAACAGAGAAATTTAACATTGCTTACAGACTTTTACGAGCTGACAATGGCAAACGGATATTTTAACAACGGAATAGGTGACAGAATAGCCTATTTTGACATGTTTTACAGAAAAAATCCAGACAAGGGCGGCTTTGCTATAATGGCAGGCGTTGAACAGGTGGTTGAGTATCTGAAAAACCTGAAATTTGACGATGAGGACATAGAATATCTGAGAAGCAAAAAGATGTTTTCAGAGGATTTTATTAAATATCTCCGTGACTTTGAGTTTAAATGCGACGTGTGGGCAGTTCCCGAGGGAACACCGATTTTCCCCGGTGAGCCTATTGTAACAGTGAGAGGACCTGTTATTCAGGCGCAGTTTGTTGAAACCATGATTTTGCTTTCAATAAACCACCAGACCCTTATCGCCACAAAGACAAACAGAATTGTGAGAGCCGCAGGGGAAAGAGCGGTAATGGAATTTGGTTCACGCCGTGCCCAAAGCTATGACGGCGCAATATACGGAGCAAGAGCCGCATATATCGGCGGAGCCATAGGAACAGCATGTACCTGCGCAGACAGAGATTTCGGTATCCCTGCACTGGGAACAATGGCACATAGCTGGATACAGATGTTCCCGTCAGAGCAGGAGGCTTTTGACGCATATGCAAGACAGTACCCAACAAACTGTACATTGCTTGTGGATACCTATAACACATTAAAATCAGGTGTGCCACATGCAATAAGCACCTTTGACAGAATATTAAAGCCTCAGGGGTTAAGACCATCGGGAATAAGAATAGACAGCGGCGATATAACCTACCTTTCAAAGAAAGCAAGAAAGATGCTGGATGAGGCAGGATATCCGGATTGTAAAATCTGCGCTTCCAACTCTCTTGATGAATATATAATAAGGGATATGCTTTTGCAGGGGGCAAAGGTTGACTTGTTCGGAGTAGGCGAAAGACTTATAACCTCATCATCAGAACCGGTGTTCGGCGGTGTTTATAAGCTTGCGGCTATTGAAAATCCAGACGGAACAGTAACTCCGAAAATTAAGATAAGCGAAAATGTTGAGAAGATAACAAACCCATGCCGTAAAAACCTTTGGAGACTTTATGACAGAGAAACAGGAAAAGCGCTGGGCGATGTGCTGACATTGTTTGATGAAAAAATTGACGACAGTAAGCCATATGAGATATTCGACCCTAACGCCACATGGAAGAGAAAGACAATAACAAACTTCTATGCAAGGGAACTGAGAGTTCAGTATTTCAAGGACGGAAAACTGTGCGTAAAGATGCCGGGTCTTGAACATATCAGAGAATACTGTAAACAACAGCTTGAAACCCTCTGGGACGAGGTTACAAGATTTGAAAACCCACATGAGTATTATGTGGACCTTTCTCAGAAGCTCTGGGATATCAAGCACGATTTGTTGAAATCATTGTCATATTAAGTTGTATTAGAATTTGATAGAGGAATTTAGTTATATAAAAAATAACCGTGGTTCAAAATTTAAAGAACCACGGTTGTTTTTATATTTATTGAAATAGTGTTTATTTCCAAACTAAAATTAGTAAAGCGGAAATAAAAAAGTTAAATGTAAGAGAACCATTCCAAAGATTAAGCAGAAGATCTCTCACGCCTTGAAATGAATTTTATTTCCAATCCAAACTCTTACAATCCGGAAATAAATAAGTCGGATGAGAGCGAACCATTCTAAAGACTAAGCAAAAGGTCTCGCCCGACCTGTACAGACGTTAATTTACTTGTAAGACTTTTCAGGTCGGAAATAAAAAAGTCAAATGTAAGCGAGCCATTCCCAAGACTAAGCAAAAGGTCTCGCCCGACGGAAAACGATAGTTTATTTTCAGATAGAAGCCTTGCCGTCGGAAATAAAATCTTCGCCTGTGCCGTATTTTTCGTAGACGTAGTCGATGTCCTTGTCGCCACGGCCGGAAAGGCATACGAGGATTGAACCTGTGTCGTGTTCCTTTGCGTATCTCATTGCGTAAGCGAGAGCATGAGAGCTTTCGATTGCAGGAATGATACCCTCGTAACGGCTGAGCATGAAGAATGCTTTCATTGCTTCTTCGTCGTCAACTGATACATAGTTTACTCTGCCGCAGTCGTGGAGATATGCGTGCTCAGGGCCTACTGACGGATAGTCAAGTCCGCTGGCAATAGAGTAAACAGGAAGAGGCTCGCCCTTTTCGTCCTGGAGAAGATAGCTTTCAAAGCCGTGAAGAATACCCTTTTTGCCGTAGGTGATGCTTGCGGCGTGGTCGCCGATTGCACTGCCACGTCCCAAAGGTTCAACACCGTAAATGTCAACAGGGTCGCTTAAAAATCCTGCGAACATGCCCATGGAGTTGGAGCCGCCGCCGACACAGGCGGTAACTGCGTCAGGAAGAATTCCTGTCATTTCAAGGAACTGCTCTCTTGCCTCAATACCAACAACAGACTGGAAATCTCTTACGATTTTCGGGAATGGGTGAGGGCCGACAACTGAACCGATGCAGTAGATAGCGTCCTTGTATTCTTTAAGATATGCATCAAAAGCGGCGTCAACAGCTTCTTTAAGGGTTTTAAGTCCGTGAGTAACAGGAATAACCCTTGCACCAAGCATTTTCATTCTGATAACATTTGGGTGCTGCTTTGCAATGTCAACTTCGCCCATGTAAATGTCGCACTCAAGGCCGAAATATGCGGCGGCAGTGGCAAGGGCAACGCCGTGCTGACCTGCGCCTGTTTCAGCGATGATTTTCTTTTTGCCCATGTACTTTGCAAGAAGTCCTTCGCCCATGCAGTGGTTGAGCTTGTGAGCGCCTGTGTGGTTCAAATCCTCACGCTTGAGGTAAATCTGAACCTTTCCAAGCATTCTGGAAAGTCTTTCGCAGTGGTAAACAGGAGTAGGTCTGCCCTGGAACTCTTTTCTTATTCTTCTCAGCTCGCTGATAAACTGGGAGCTGTGGCAGATTTCCTCGTATGCGTCGTCGATTTCCTTGAAAGCAGGGATAAGCTCAGGTGGCAGGAACTGTCCGCCGTACTCGCCGAAGTAACCGTTTTTGTCAGGATATCTTTTTAAATAGTTGTCGAAATCCTTGTAAGTTTTCTTTTCCAATTTTGTCACCTCTTGTTTTATTATTTATATAAAATCAATATCAAACTTTTTCAGGCTCGCCGTACTCTGCACCAAAGGTTTCAGCTGTAACAGTTTTCATAACCTGTGGGTCTAAAGGCTTGTCACGGAAGTCTGTGTCGCACTCTGCGATGGCGTTTACAACGTCCATACCCTCGATTACTTTACCGAAAGCGGCATAGCTTCCGTCAAGATGAGGAGCGTTTTTGTGCATGATAAAGAACTGAGAACCGGCTGAATCAGGGTTCATAGCTCTTGCCATAGAGATAACACCCTCTGTGTGGTTGAGGTCGTTTTTAAAGCCGTTGCCGGAAAATTCGCCCTTAATTGTGTAGCCGGGGCCGCCCATGCCTGTGCCTTCCGGACAGCCTCCCTGAATCATGAATCCGTAAATAACACGGTGGAAGCAAAGGCCGTTGTAGTAGCCCTTGTTTACAAGGCTTAAAAAGTTTTTAACTGTGTTTGGTGCGATTTCCGGATAAAGCTCCAAAACAATTTTGTCGTCGTTTTCCATGGTGATTGTAACCTGTGGGTTTGCGCTCATGGTATTCTCTCCTTTATAAAAAATTAAAATTTGCAAAAGTATAAAAATCTATCGGGTAAACAAAGTGACGTAAAGCCTCTTTGCCTACCCGATAAATATGCGAGTAAACCTGTAAGCCGGGTTTTGTCGTGAACAGCCATCTATCTTGGCAGTGCGTTGCCGACACTGCTCAACGCCACCTCCATTGGAACACGCCGAGCAGACGTATATGTTCCTTTCCACGGTGTTGCTCCGAATAGGGTTTACACGTCAGCTGCGTCTCCGCAGCCACGGTGAGCTCTTACCTCGCCTTTCCACCCTTACCCGACAATCAAAAGATGATCGGGCGGTTGCTTTCTGTTGCACTTTCCCTAGGGTCGCCCCCGGCGGCCGTTAGCCGTTATTCTTGCTCTGTGGAGCCCGGACTTTCCTCGGGCAAAGCCTTTCGGCGTTTGTCCGCAGCTGTTCAGCTTACTCGTATAATTGATTTTAATACATTTCTAAGCTCTTGTCAATTTATTTTAATTTTTTTAAGGAAATAGGGCATACTTATTGGGAAATAAAAGGAAAGCAGTGAATAAAAAATGAGATATTCTTTTGTTTACAGGATTAAAAACAGCTTTTTCTATGAGCGTTTTGCGCCTGCTGTTAAGTTTACAATCATTTATACAGTTTTGTTTTTGTTGTTCGTTTGGACTTTTCCCTGCACAGCGCCCTTTTTCATAGGCTTTGTTTTTGCGGCGATAATGCAGCCGGTGTACCGCTTTTTGAAAAATAAGCTGAAATTTCTTGGAGGATTTTCTGCGGCGGTGATAACTGCGATTATATTTTTGTCCGTTGTGGGTCTTTTGATTTGGGTGATAATTTCCCTTGTGCAGGAGATTTTCGACATAATAAATTTTTTGCAGAAAGAAAACTACATCGATCGCTTTATGGAATGGTATAACGGAATTTTCACTTCGGAGTTTCTTCAAAGAAACATGAACAATGTTATGGATTCCGCAGGCAGGGCGGTGGAAGCGGCGTCGGCGGCATACGGATATATAGCAAATCTTTTTACCGTTATACCAATAGTGTTTATGGGATTTTTAGCTTCAATTCTTTCCACCTATCATTTTACCCACGATTTTGAAAAGCTGAAAAAAGGCTCAAAAAATATCCTGCCTCCGAAGTCCGAAAAAATAATAGGAACTCTTTTCGGAGAGGGCGGCAGGATGATGAAATCGTTTTTTAAATCCTATATGATAATTTATCTTGTGACCTTCTTGGAAACTTTGTTTATATTTTTCGTTCTGGGGATAAAGTACGCCTTTTTATTTGCTGTTTTAAGCGGAGTTGCTGATATAATCCCCATACTGGGCCCGGGACTTATATATCTTCCTTTGGCGGCGGTAAATCTTCTTACGGGAAATTATTTTGTGGCGGGCGCACTGTTTGTAAGCTGGCTCTTGATTTCAATTATAAGAGAAATAGCAGAACCTAAAATAGTTTCCGTGTCGCTGAAAATTCATCCCCTTTTGGGAATGGCGGCGGTTTTTCTCTCTTTGCAGCTTAAAAGCTTCTGGGTGTTTTTGTTTTTCACCTTTTATTTTCTTCTGTATAAGCTTTTGGTTATGCTGAACCTTTTGAAAAGTCCCTTTACTGAAAATAATCACAAAGAGGCTAAAAGTGATGAATAAATGCAGTCAACGGCTTCTTCGATTTTTTCAAGGTCGATACCGGAAAAGCTCAATGTAAGATTGAAGTCGTCACGCTGTTTTACCGTGTTTATATCCTGATTTAAAAGCATGGTATAAATATCGGTTTCCGATAAACTTGTGTTTAAAAGAAAATCGGCAGTAAGAGAGGTTTCGTTGATTCTGTATTTTAAAAGCTTGTTTTTAAAACGGCTTTTCATACATTCGCAGAGCTTTTGGCTTTTCAGGCTGTACTGTTTTCTTGCCTTTCTGAGATGTGCCTCCAGCTTGCCCTCGTCAATATATCTGCTTAAAGCCAACTGTTCTGTTTTTGATGCGGTTTGATTGTAGTAGGCGGAAACAGTTCTGTACTTTTCCAAAAGAAAATGGGGGAGAACCATATAACCTATACGCACGCCGGGGAGAAGAATTTTTGAAAATGAACCCATGTATACAACCTGATTTGAGTCAAGACTCTGCATTGAGGGAATAGGTCTTGTGGTGTATCTCAGCTCTCCGTTGTAGTCGTCCTCAACTATTGTGCAGTGAACCTCCTTTGCGGCTTTAATAAGCTTTATTCTTCTTTCAATGGGCATGGCTTTTCTGTCTTTTCCGGTGGAATTTGGGTTTAAAACAAGAAAATCGGGCTTTTCGTTTTTAATAAAATCCGGAATAACGCCGTGTTTGTCCAAGGGACAGTAAACTATATTGTGCCTAAGGTCACGGAAAGCCTGTTCCGCCTGAATGTATGCCCCTTTTTCTATGGCGATTTTAAGCTCCTTTCCCATAAGACCGCAGAGAATATATAAGAGAAGCTGTGTGCCTGCGGCGATTACAATGTTGTTTTCAGAGCAGTTAACGCCCCTTACGCTGAAGCTGTATTTTTCAAGTGACTTTCTAAGGGACAGTTCTCCCTGAGGTTCTCCGTAGGTGTTCAAAAGGTATTCACGGTTTAAAATATCACGGACATATTTTTTCCATACTTTAAGGTTTGCGGTGCTGTTGTCTACCGCCTTTGTGCCGAAATCAAAACGGTAAATTCTGTGCTCTTGTTTCGGATTTGTGCTTTCGGACTGAAAGACATTTCCATCTGTTTTTGTTATTTCTGCGTTTACCCTGTAGCCGGAGCGTGGCACATTTCGTATATAGCCCTCGGCGCAAAGCTGGTGATATGCGCTTTCAACAGTTGTCTTTGAAACAAGCAGAGAGTCGGAAAGCTTTCGTATTGAGGGAAGCTTTGTATCCTTGCTTAATGCCCCCTGTTCAACAGCGGTTTTAATGGAATTATAAATCTGCTGATAAATAGGGACAGAGGAATTTTTATCTATCTGCAAACAATCGTAGAGCATAGTTTTTCTCCTTTAACCGTGACTTTAAAAGAATAATACTATTTTTCCCCTTTAAATACAAGTTTTTCTGAAAAAACATTGATATTTACCGAGAATAAAAGTATAATTTTATGATAGGGTTTTAACAATAAACTATTTTTATACGGAGGTTTTATTATGAACCGTCAGGCAGATAAATTTTTTAACGATATAAAGGGCAAGAGGGTGGCTTTCTGCGGAATAGGCACAAGCAATCTCCCTCTTATTAAAATGTTTGCAGACCGTGGCGCAATAGTTACCGCCTGCGACAAGAGAACAGAAGAACAGCTGGGCGAAAATGCACAGCTTGCAAGGGAATGCGGAGCACAGCTGAGCCTGGGTGAAAATTACCTTAAAGATATTCACGCAGACATAGTTTTCAGAACTCCGGGTATGCGTTTCTATATGGATGAGCTCAACGAAATGAGAAAAAGAGGTGTTGTTGTTACATCCGAAATGGAGGTTTTCTTTAAGCTCTGCCCATGCAAAATAATTGCAGTTACAGGCTCAGACGGAAAGACAACAACCACAACCATTATTTCCGAGATTTTAAAGGCCAGCGGTAAAAAGGTTCACTTGGGAGGAAATATAGGAAATCCACTTCTTCCTGAGATTTACGACATAGATGAAGAGGATTACGCTGTGGTAGAGCTTTCAAGCTTCCAGCTTATCTCAATGAGAAAATCACCGGATATTGCCGTTGTGACAAACTTAGCGCCTAACCACCTTGATGTACATAAGGATATGCAGGAGTACATCGACGCAAAGAAAAACATAATTCTCCACCAGGACGGCTTCTGTAAAGCTGTTTTAAATAAAGACAACGAGATTACAGAGGGTTTTTCAAAGGACGTAAGAGGAGCGCTTGTTAAGTTCTCAAGAAATAGCAAGGTTGAAAACGGTGCTTATCTTGAAAACGATATGATAAAATACAGCGACAACGGAATTATAACACCTGTTTTAGATATAAAGGATATAAGAATTCCGGGTATGCACAATGTAGAAAACTATATGACAGCAATCAGCGCAGTGTGGGGAATTGCCGATGTTGAAACAATAAACAAGGTTGCAAAGGAATTTAACGGAGTTGAACACAGAATGGAGTTTGTCCGTGAATTGGACGGCGTTAAGTACTACAACGATTCAATCGCTTCAAGCCCTACAAGAACAATTTCCGGAACACTTTCCCTCTATAAAGACAAAATTATCGTGATTGCCGGAGGATACGACAAGCATATACCTTATGCACCTCTTGGCCCTGTTATCTGCGACAAGGTAAAGTATCTCATACTTTTGGGTGCAACAGCGGACAAAATAGAAGAGGCTGTAAAAAATTCAGATAACTACAGCGAAAACAATCCGGTAATATTCAGAGTAAACACAATGGAAGAAGCAGTGCAGAAGGCAAAAGAGGTTGCAGTCAGCGGCGATATAGTTTCAATGTCACCGGCAAGCGCCAGCTTCGACCTTTACAAAAATTTTGACGAAAGGGGAAAGCACTTTAAGTCCATAGTTATGGGACTTTAATGTGATTTCATATGACGGTTAATAAAGAATTTATAAAAAAGCTTCTTTTTGAGCTTACCGCAGCAGGTGGAACAGCCGGCGAGGAAAAAGAAATTTTCAGTGTGATTTCGGAAAATCTTCCGGAAAATATCAGACCTGAAATCGAAACAAGAAACGGGAATATGAGAGCCTTTATAGGCGATAAAAATAAAGCTTCTGTGCTTCTTGACGCCCACACAGACAAAATAGGCTTTGCGGTGGTGTCGATAGATTCAAAAGGATTTTTAAAGCTTGCCAAGGTTGGCGGCTGTGACATGAGAGTTATGCAGGGTTCTCCCCTTATAATAAAAGGAGAGAGAAACATTATGGGCGTGGTGTGCAATACACCGCCTCACCTTTCCGACGGCAGAGAGGACAGAGCCATAAAAGAGGATAACCTCTGGGTGGACTGCGGACTTTCCAAAAAAGAGATAGAAAAAATAGTTTCAATAGGCGACAGAGCCACATTCTTTTCAAAGCCCTGCGAGCTTTTGGGAGATAAAATCGCTGCACCGGGACTTGACAACCGTGCGGGAGTTGCCGCTCTTATCTGCTGCGCCCATATTTTAAATGATATGGGTTATAACGGAAATGTAGAGTTTCTTTTCAGCTCAAGGGAGGAAACAAACGGGGCAGGAGCAATAACAGGGGGATTTGAAACAACAGCCTCAACAGCCGTTGCAGTAGACACAAGCTTTGCTGAACAGCCGGATAATTTAAAGGGCTGTAATCCGGGAACTTTGGGAAAAGGCACAATGATTTGCTATTCCTCAACCCTTGATAAAAAGGTCACAAATAAGCTTGTAAATATATGCGAAGATAAAAGTATACCTTATCAAAAGGAAGTATGGACAATGCGCACAGGCACAAACGCCGATAAGCTCAGTGTTTCAAAAGACGGAATAAAGTGCGGACTTGTTTCGGTTCCTTTGAGATATATGCACACAGCCTGCGAGGTTATCAAAATCAATGATGTAAAATACACAGCAGAGCTTTTGGCGGAGTTTGTAATTTCCGGAGGTGTTAAAGATGAATGAAAGATATGAGCTTTTAAAGAAGCTTTGCACCTGCTCGGGAATTTCCGGAGATGAAACCAAGGTAAGGGATATTATAATTTCAGAGATTAAGGACTATGCCGATGATATAAAAACCGACAATATGGGAAACCTTATAGTTTTTAAAAAGGGACTTAAAACACCCGATAAAAAGCTTATGATTTCCGCCCATATGGACGAGGTTGGTTTTATGGTCACATATATAACGGAAAGAGGTTTTCTGAAATTTGACCAGGTAGGCGGTATCGACAGACGTGTGGTTTTCGGAAAGCGTGTAACCGTTGGCGAAAACTCAATAGACGGAGTTATAGGAGTAAAGCCTATACATCTCTGCTCTGAGGATGAGAAGGAAGCAGTTCCGAAAATCTCCGACATGTATATAGATATAGGAGCCGAAAGCCGTGAAGAGGCTGAAAAGTATGTGAGTATCGGCGACAGCGTGTGCTTTTACTCACCTTTTGAGATAAACGAGGACGCAGTAAGCCTGGGCACAACATTAAAAGCCAAAGCCATAGACGACAGAGCAGGCTGTTTTATAATGATTGAGCTTATAAAATCACAGCTTGAATACGACTGCACATTTACCTTTGTGGTGCAGGAGGAAGTGGGACTGCGTGGGGCGAAAACCGCCGCATATACCGTTGACCCGGATTACGCCATAGTTTTGGAGTCCACAACAGCTTCCGATATACACGGCTGTGAGGACAGCAAAGCTGTGTGCCATGTAGGCGACGGCGTTGTGGTTTCATTTATGGACAGAAGCACAATTTATGACAAGGAAATGTTTAAGGAAGCCTTTAAAGCTGCAAAGGATATAGGCGTTAAAGCTCAGGTAAAGTCTGCGGTTGCAGGGGGAAACGACAGCGGAGCAATCCACACAAGCCGTGGCGGCGTGAGAACCTTGGCTTTGTCACTTCCATGCAGATATATACACTCGGGACTTTCCCTTGTGTCTTTAAGCGATATGGAAGATTCTTTGAAGCTCACAAAGAAGCTTATCTCAAGATTTTTAAGAGGAGCCCAAAGCGTATGATAAAAATACATGAGGGCGATTTTGATATAAAAAATTATCTTGATAAATTCCCCGGCGACGACCCTTTTGTTTGCAGAATAGCTTCCCTGTTTAATGCTTACAGGGAGCTTATTCCCTTTGCGGATTTTTGGGTTCAGCTTGATAAAAATAAAGAGGCTGTTGCCGCTTTGTCAAGGCTTGGGACCCAGTTTGTGCTGTATCTCACTGATAAAGCGGACCTTGAGGAAATAGCGTCTTTTATAAGGGTTGCCGGAGCCACAAGTTTGCTGATGGACGGAAAATACTCCCTTGATTTGGAATGTAAAAAGGAAACCACAGGAAAAATCATGAGATATATTTTCCCAAAACCTCAGCTTGCAGAAAACGACAGAGTGATAAGCCCGAAGCTTAAAGATGTTTACAATCTCCTTGCGGAAAACTTTTCCAACAACAGCAATCTTCCGGACTGTGAAAGCTTTTGCCTTGATATCTCATTTAAACAGAGGAGAAACACCTCAAGGGTCTGCGGCATAGAGGATAACGATGGGAACCTTGTGTCCTGCGCCATGACAGTTGCGGAAACTGAAAACTGCGCCATAATCGGTGCGGTGGCAACGGGAAAGAAATACAGAAACAAGGGCTTCGGAACATATATGACCAAATATATAACAAGTCAGCTTTTCCGTGAAAAGAAAAAGATTTATCTATACAGAGAAGAAAATAAAAACGAAAAGTTTTATAATACCGCCGGTTACATAAATTGCGGAACGTGGAAGGAAATATATTTTTAAATAGTTACCACAGGTGGGAATGTAACAGAATTATAGCTGGAAGCTTTGACCCACCGTTTAAGAATGTTAATTGAAAATAAAACCTTTCCAAAGGCGGAAATAAAAAATAAAGGATGAAATGAATGGCAGTACCGTTTTTTGATATTGATGAAAGAATTGTTGAAGCCTCAAAAAAGGCTATGGAATTGTGCAAAGATGAATTTGCAAGAATTGACGAAATACAGGAATTTAACCAGCTTAAAATGCTGAAAGCTTTTCAGGAGGCAGGAGTAAGCGAATCACACTTTGCCGCCTCTACAGGCTACGGAATAGGGGACAGAGGAAGAGATATTTTAGATAAGGTTTACGCTTATGCTTTTGACGCTGAGGACGCTTTGGTAAGACATAACTTTGTCTGCGGAACTCACACCTTGGCGGTTGCCCTTTTCGGTATGCTAAGACCGGGAGATACAATGCTCAGCGTTACCGGAACACCATACGACACCATAAGAAGCACAATAGGAATTGAGGGTAATTACCCAGGTTCTTTAAAGGATTTCGGAATTAAATACGACGAGGTTGAGCTTAAAGAGGACGGAACAGTGGACTTGGAAGCTATAGAAAACAGAGTTACCGAAGACTTGAAAATGGTCTATATCCAGCGTTCCCGTGGCTACAGCCTGCGCCCAACTCTCACCTGTGCCGACATAGAGAAAATCTGCCGTGCAGTAAGAAAAAAATCAAGAAAGACAATTATAATGCTTGATAACTGCTACGGCGAGTTTGTGGAGAAAAAAGAACCCCTTTCCTGCGGTGTTGACATAATGGCAGGCTCCCTTATTAAAAACGCCGGCGGCGGAATTGCCCCTACAGGCGGATATATTGCAGGAAAGAAAAAGCTTGTTGAGATGTGCTCTTACCGCCTTACAACTCCGGGAATAGGCAGAGAACAGGGCGCAACCCTTAACCAGAGCAGAGAGCTTTTCATGGGCGCATTCCACGCACCCCACGTGTCCGGAGAAGCACTGAAAACAGCGGTTTTTGCCTCCGCTCTCTTTGAAATTTTGGGATATGAAGTAACACCTAAGTACAACGAAAGAAGAGGGGACATAATTCAGGTATTGAAGCTTGGGGACAGCGAAAAGCTCTGCGCTTTCTGCCGTGGAATACAGAAGGGCGCACCGGTTGACAGCTTTGTATATCCGGAACCATCAGATATGCCCGGCTATGACAGCAAGGTTATAATGGCAGCAGGCGCATTTACTTTGGGTTCATCAATAGAGCTTTCCGCAGACGCACCTTTAAGAGAGCCGTATGCAGTATGGATGCAGGGAGGACTTAACTTCCACAGCGGAAAAATGGGAGTAATGCTTGCCGCAAACTCAATGCTTAATTCATAAACCTTGAATATACTTTTAAAAAATGTATATAAATAACATATAATGTATTTAATGCACAGAGGTGTGATATATGAAAAAAACAGTGATGAGAAGCTATGCAAATCTTATAGCTTCCGTAGGAGTAAATATTAAAAAGGGTCAGGAAGTAATTATAAGAGCCGACTTGGACCAGCCGGAATTTATTGCGATGCTTGTGGAGGAGTGCTACAAGCTTGGCGCAAAAAAGGTTGAGGTTGAATGGAATTTCCAGCCTCTCACAAAAATTCATGTGCGCTACAGAACACAGAAAACTCTGTCAACAGTGGAAAACTGGGAGCTTGAAAAGGTAAAACACCGCCTTGAAAGACTTCCTGCAATGATTTACATTCTTTCAGAAGACCCGGACGGCCTTGCAGGAATGAAGCAGGAGAAATACGCAAAATCCCAGCAGGCAAGATACAAGGTTTTAAAGCAGTATCTTGACGAGATGGACAACCATTATCAGTGGTGCATAGCCGCAGTTCCGGGCGTTAAATGGGCTAAGAAAGTGTTCCCGAACCTCAATAAAAGTCAGGCAATGGAGAAGCTCTGGGAGGCAATACTCTATACCTCAAGAGCAGACAAAGACCCAATTGAAGCATGGAAACAGCACAATGAAGAGCTTGAGCAGAGATGCAATTATCTCAACTCCTTGAACCTGAGAAAGCTTGTGTATAAATCCTCCAACGGCACAGACCTTACAGTGGGACTTATGGAGCAGGCTCTCTTTATGGGCGGCGGAGAGTATTCCCTTGAGGGCAATTTCTTCAACCCCAATATCCCCTCAGAGGAGGTTTTCACAACTCCAAAAGCCGGAGAAGCCGACGGCATTGTTTATTCCTCAAAGCCCCTTTCCTATCAGGGACAGCTTATTGAGAATTTCAGCGTGAGATTTGAAAATGGTAAGGTCGTTGAAGTAAAGGCGGAGAAAAATCAGGAGCTTTTACAGCAGATGGTTACAATGGACGAGGGAGCCGCAATGCTGGGTGAGTGCGCTTTGGTTCCTTACGATTCACCGATAAACAACAGCGGTTTGCTTTTCTACAACACTCTCTTTGACGAGAACGCCTCATGCCACCTTGCCTTGGGAAGAGGATTTACAAACTGCGTAAAGGATTACGACAAGTACACCCTGGAAGAGCTTAGAAATATGGGTGTAAACGACTCAATAATCCATGAGGACTTTATGATTGGCACAAAGGATTTGAATATTTACGGAATTACCGCCGACGGTCAGGAAATCCAGATTTTCAAAGACGGCAACTTCTGTATCTGATTTTACACAGCAAAATTTTATCATTAAAACCGGTTGAATTTATGTTTCAGCCGGTTTAATTTTTTGTTTTTGCAAATGTTGTTTTATAAAAGTATAAAAGATTTTAATCTGTCCCACGGTGTTTTTTAAGAGGAAAAAAGAGTTTTTCCTGTCGATAAAAAATTAAAAAAAATGAATGTAAAGTATTGCTATAATTACCAATTTATGGTAATATAGTTACATTAAATAAAACAGTACGGGGGATTTTCACAATGGACAATAAAATATCGGTAATAATTACGGAAGAAGCGTCGGAATTTTCAAAAGAAGAGCTTTTAACCCTTGAACAAATGAATATGCTTGTTGATTTCTGTCAAAAAGACGGGGATGAACTCATCAGAAGAATACTTTCCGACTCGCCAGATGTGGTTATTATGGACTCGCTTATGACACATACTGACTCTATGGGCGTTTTAAAAGCCATAACAAAAAATCAAAACATAAAACAGCCGCTTTTTGTAGTATTTTCAAGCTTTCACAGCTCACTTATCGAGCGTGAAATAATGTCCGCAGGTGCTTCATATTATGTACTTAAACCTTTCAAGCTTCAGGATTTGGCAGACAACATACAAAGACTTATAAAGCTCAACAAGGACAAAAGCGCAATGCTTCCAGGCGGTGACAACGGAATTGAAGTGAGAGTAACTGAAATTCTTCATCAGATAGGTGTACCTGCCCACATAAAAGGCTATCACTACCTGAGAGATTCAATAATCATATCCGTCGAAAAGCCTGACATAATAAATGCCGTTACAAAGCAGCTGTATCCCACAGTTGCCAAAAAATACGAAACCACCTCATCACGAGTTGAAAGAGCCATAAGGCACGCCATAGAGGTTGCCTGGGACAGAGGTGATGTGGACGTATTAAATTCTTATTTCGGATACACAATCCACAACGGAAGAGGAAAGCCCACAAACAGCGAATTTATCGCCATGATTTCCGACAAGCTCCGTCTCCAACTAAAACACGCCAGCTAATTTTAGTTCCGCCATGCAAAGGTTTGGCTATGAAATGAACTTTATTACATGGCGGGCGAGTTTTTTATATCCGCCATGCAAAAGTTTGGATAATAAATTAACTTTATTACATGGCGGGCGAGACCTTTTCCTTAGTCTTTGGAATGGCTCGCTCTCGGTTGACTTTGATTTTATTTTTTATTTTTACTATGCAAGGATTTATCTATGAAATAGACTTCATCACATAGCGGGCGAGTTTTTTATATCCGCCATGCAAAAGTTTGGATAATAAATTAACTTTATTACATGGCGGGCGAGACCTTTTCCTTAGTCTTTGGAATGGCTCGCTCTCGGTTGGCTTTGATTTTATTTTTTATTTTTACTATGCAAGGATTTAGCTATGAAATAACTTTATAGTATGGCGGGTGATACCTTTTTCTTAATTTATGGCTTGCTCTCGGTTGACTTTTGTTTATTTTACTTAGGGACGCTCTATTATAATCTTATAAAAATAAAAAACTCAGCAGATTTTAATGTCTGCTGAGTTTTATTTTAAGAATCAATGTGGGTTAACGTGAACCATACAATGTTTTACGTCAGGAAAATCCTTTTCCATAAGGTCGTGAACATCCTCGGCGATGTTGTGAGCTTCAAAAAGAGTCATATTTCCGTCGGCAGAAATTTCGATATCCACATATATCTTATTTCCGAAAAGTCTGGTTTTAATATCGTCTATGTGCATAACGCCTTTAACGGATAAAACCTTTTCTTTCATTTCATCTATAGTTTTTTGATCGCAGGATTTATCAACCATTTTGTCGATAGAGTCCTTGAGAATATCGAAAGCGGCTTTAAGAATAATTACACAGATAACGATACTCATAATCGGGTCAGCGGCAGGGAAACCAAGTCTTGCACCCAAAATACCGATAAGGCTTCCTACAGAGGAAATAGCGTCGCTTCTGTGATGCCATGCGTCGGCTTTTAAAGCCCCTGAATTGATTTTTTTAGCGCCGTGCATAGTGTAATGGTACATCCATTCCTTAACGGCTATAGAAACCACAGCGGCGATAAGAGCCAAAATACCGGGGACTTTGATTTCTGTTTCCTGAGAATTGAGTATCTGCATAAAACCGCTGTAGCCAATTCCAAAGCTTGTAACCATGAGAATAGCCGCCAGCACTACAGAGGCAACACATTCCATTCTTTCGTGACCGTAGCGGTGGGAATCGTCAGACTCTCTGCCGGAAATCTTTACACCTATTATAACGATGAAGGTGCTGAAAACGTCCGAAGCGGAGTGAATAGCGTCGGAAACCATAGCTCCGGAATTTGCAAATATACCTGCAAAGAATTTAAACAAAGATAAAATTACATTGACGATAATACTAACCACAGAGACCTTATAAGCGATATAGGTTTCTGACTCAGTGTTCTTTGTTTTAACAACAGCGGGCTTTGAGTTTTCGTTTTTCATAGTAAAGACCTCCTTATAAAAAAGGTTAAGCAATTAGTTTTCTGATGCTTTTGATTTATCAGGCAAAATAAGATTTAAAACTATGCCGGCAATAATGCTCAGACCGATTCCGGAAAGTGAAAAATCAGGGCCGCCCATTACTGCGCCGCCGATAGCAAGCACAAGCATTACTGCGGCAATTGAAAGATTTCTGTTGCTCTTGAAATCAACCTGGTTTTCAACAAGTGTTCTCAGACCAACGGAAGAAATCATACCGTAAAGGAGAATACATGCGCCGCCCAAAACACAGGTAGGAAGTGTTTCTATTGCGCCGATTCCTTTTCCGAAGAAGCTTACTGCGATTGCAATAACAGCGGCAATTCTAAGGTTTGCCGGGTTATAGTTGCCTGTTGCGGCAAGAACAGCGGTGTTTTCGGAATATGTTGTGTTGGATGGACCGCCCATAAATCCGGCAGCCATAGTTGCAAGACCGTCGCCCAGCATTGTTCTGTGAAGTCCGGGATCTTTTGTGAAATCTCTGCCTACAACAGCACCGTTTGCATAAACGTCGCCCAAATGTTCAACACAGGTTACTATTGCAACAGGGGCTACTATTATAATTGCGCCTAAATCAAATCTTGGCAGTACAAAGTTTGGAATTTCAAAAAGATTTCTGTAAATTCCTGTACCTGCCGCCGGGTCGCCGAAGCTCATAAGCTCTGACGGTGCAATTCCTGTGCCTACAGCGGTCATGGTTACAATATAACCGCCCAAAAGGGCAATTACAATTGAGGACTGTTTTAAAAGTCCTTTTCCGTAACAGGAGAGAAGAATAGCTGTGAGAAGTACGAAAATAGCGATACCCCATCTCCAGTAGTACAAAGCGTCAAAATAAGGCGCTCCGGTTTCAGGGTTGATTGACTGAATATTTGAAATAGCAGAGCCGGAAAGACCCAGACCTATAATTGCTATTCCAACGCCACGAACAACCGGAGGGATAAGCTTTTCAATAAAACCGCTTCCTATAAGCTTTATTATCAAAGCGATTACAACATAGATACCGCCTGCAACGATTATACCTCCGCAGGCTGCGGCTATTTGCTCTTCCTTGGTGTTTCCGAATGCGGAATTTCCGATAATGGATGAAAGAGCGGCGATAAAGGCAAAGGAGCTTCCCAAAAAGGTCGGCATCTTGCCCTTTGTACAGATATGGAAAATAAGTGTGCCGATACCTGCGGCAAACAGTGCAACGCCTACGTCAAGTCCAGTGGCAAGCGGTACAAGAATTGTAGCGCAGCTCATGGCAAAGGCGTGCTGTAGTCCCAGAATAAGAGCTTTACCCGCAGGAATCTGTGGATACTCCTTGTGACCCGGGAACAATACGTCGTTGATTTTTGAAAACATACCATCATTCCGTTTCTATAAAAATTCATGCGGTTCTCGGGAAACTCAAACACACATTCTTTAAATTTTATAATTTGAAAAAGCATTTGTCAATAGAAACCTAAAAGAAAAATACAATAAATTTTTTAGCATTTTTAAAGTAAAAAATATTAGCTACAATATAAAACTATTCCGTTACCTCTTTATTGTGAGTATTGTTTTGTGGTATAATTAAATATAAAAATATTACATGAAATTATACAAGAGGATGTTATGGAAAATAATATAAAAATCCATCTTCCGGTGGAGGTGGAATATATAATAGATACCCTTTATTCAAAGGGATACGACTGCTATGCAGTCGGCGGATGTGTAAGGGACAGCCTTATGGGGAAAAATCCTCAGGACTGGGACTTAACCACAAATGCGCCGCCCCAAAAAACCAAAGAGATTTTTTCAGATATGGAAACGGTGGATATAGGAATCCAGCACGGAACCGTGGGAATAGTTATAAATAAAAAAGTATACGAAACCACAACCTTCCGCAGTGAATCAGGCTATGAAGATATGCGCCACCCTGACCAGGTGGAGTTTGTTTCCGACTTAAAAGAGGATTTAAAACGCCGTGACTTTACCATAAATGCAATGGCGTATAATAGAAAAGACGGGCTTGTAGATTTTTTCCACGGACAGTGTGATTTGCAGTATAAAACAATAAGATGTGTCGGAAACAGCCGTGAGAGATTTTCCGAGGACGCTTTGAGAATTTTAAGATGTCTGCGCTTTTCTTCCACTCTTGGATTTTCAATAGAACCTGAAACCGCCGCAGGCATGAGAGAAAATGCAGCAGGGCTTAAAAAAATTTCAGCCGAGAGAATATCCTCAGAGTTTTTCAAGCTTATCTGTGGAAAAGATGCTAAATATGTATTGAGAAGATACAAGGATATCTTTCTGGTTATTCTTCCTGAGATAAAACCCCTTATCAATACAAAGATAAAATACCGTGATTACAAGGGAGAAATAAAGGAGAGAACATTGTGGCAGTACTGCGCCACCGCTCTTGGTTATGTTCAAAGCTATCAGGAGAAAAACCACGAATACGCTTTGAGAGGCGCAATACTTTTTCATTGCCTGGGAAGTCCGGTTGTTGAGATAAATAAGCTTACAGACTGCGGCTTTGAAACTCTCTGTGCAGCTGTTGCCGAAAGAATTTTTGAAAGGCTTCGCTGTTCAAACTCTGTGTCTGATATTGCGGTGTGCCTTATCAAAAACAGAAATCTTGAAGTGCCGGAAAGCAAACCGGCTGTAAAAAAGCTTTTGAATAAGCTGGGTTATGAAAAGACATTTTTGCTTTTTGATTTCTGGAAATGTATATACCGTGGAATAAATGTTTATGAAATAAAGAAAAGATATTTGGCGGCCCTTTCAGCCTCCGAGCTTTTGTATGAGGTTGTAAGAAACGGTGAATGTTACCGAGTAAGGGACTTAAACATAAACGGAAAAGACCTCATTTCCTCAGGCGTGACCGACGGAAAAAAGATAGGAGATATTTTAAATTACCTTTTAAATAAGGTTATTGAAGAAGAAATACCCAACGAAAAAGGTATACTTATCGAAACAGCACAGGAATATATTTTAAACAATTAAAAAAGACAAGCGTTGAGCATATCGCCGACGCTTGTCTTTTTTCGATAAGTATATAGAGAGTTTAAAGATTATTCTTGAATAATTTTTCACGCCTGTGGAAAAATTTCCTAAAATACCAAAATAGACAAAATAACAGAAATAAACATATAAAAAAGAAGTGGGGATAGGGGAGAAAAAAATTTTTGAAAAAAATTAAAAAAAGTTTTAAAAAAGGCTTGACATTTCCCTATAAATGAGTATAATAGGCTATGTTGTCAGTGCGGAATTGTGTAAGGGTAGCACGACAGACTCTGACTCTGTTTGTCTGGGTTCGAATCCTAGTTCCGCAGCCATCAGCCCCGAGCTTATTCGGGGCTGTTTTTAAATCGAGGTGTAGCGCAGTTTGGTAGCGCACATCGTTCGGGACGATGGAGTCGCAAGTTCGAATCTTGTCACCTCGACCAAATAACAATAATCCGAACATCTGACGTGATATACATTTTCACAGCAGGCATGTTCGGATTAGTAACGAAAATAAAGGCGGAGAATCGTTAATCGGTTCTCTGCCTTTTTATGTTAAGCGACAATTTTGCCGAGAAAGAAAAAAGTAGTTGACAAAAATTGAAAAAATAATAAAAAGAGTTTCGTGTTTAATATTACGTTTATAGAATATCGAAAACCCACCAGCTTTTCACAAGGCTGGTGGGTTGAGTTTTATAGTGTATAAATTTTTGCTGAAGCGGTTACGGTGTCGGGTGTTGCAGGCTCTATGTTGTCCAGCAGGATAATCTTTTGACCTTGGGTTTGTTCTATGAATCGGATTGCGCTTTTTGGAAGCTCGCCGACTTCTCTGAAGCTGTTTGTGTCGGTCAACACATATGTATTGTCGGCAGGATTTTTTTCATAAAGTAATTGGCTGCCGGTTTTGCATTTAATTAGATTTTCAGCTCTTTTTGTGTTTAGGTCATCTAATATATCTGTTTTGATGATGGGGAAGGTTTGAAAATCAAAATTTGCTAAAGTATCATAAAAGCCTGCTTGGAATATAACCACAGGTTTGTTAAACTCAAGTTCGGTTGCCTTAATAATTTTTCCAATAACTGGTTTACCTGATGAAATCCACTCGTTTATGTCGTTTTGAGTTTTGCCATTGTAAACATATCCTATTCTTTCGTCTGTTTCTGTGAGATTTACTCCAATTGAATTATTGTTAACTTTGCTTGAAACAGATTCAAAATATATTTCTTTATTGACCATTCCTGAAAGTCTGAAAAAGTTATCATCAAGAAAACAGAGATAATCTGAGCAGTATTTTTTAATTATATATCCGCTAAAAATTTGTGGCAAAGAATTTTCAAAATTCAAATCGATAAAATCCTGTTGTGAGGTAATTTCTTTTTGTTTCCTGTTTTGTTTAGAAACTGATATTTTATAAATGAGCATCAGAGAAACTCCGAATAATATAAAGAATATTCCTATGTAAAGAAAATATAAAAACTCATCACCACAAGCAGAAATGAAAGTACTGCAAACTCCGACTATAAGAATTAAAATTCCAATGGTAAAGTGGTTTTTGTTAGGTTTAAACATCGTATTTATACCTCAATCATATCATAGAAAACATTTTCAGTGATTATTTCAATATCACAGCCGGACAGTTTGTTCTGTTCGGCTTTCTTTTGTTTTGTGCTTTTACCGTCCTTGATTGACTTGCAATAGTCGTTATTGCCGAGAACTAAAAAGTTGGTTTTTTTGGTGACGTTATTATCAGCAATGCCGCCGAGGTCAACAACGTGCTGGGCGGCTTCTGCTCTTGTCATTTTTTCCAATGTTCCGGTAAAGACACATCTTTTACCATACAGCGGATGGGATGTATCAAATTCTGAAACGTTTGTTGATATGGCTTTCAGATCTATCTTTTTATTTTTGAACATTTTAATAAAATTAGATAAACCGAATTTTTCTTCAATAATAGCTTTCATTTTTTCATAACACTCAAACGTGGCTAAACAGTCGCTTTCAGCACGATGTTCTGTGTCTGATTTAACATTAAGGTATTCCTTTATATCGCATAACCTGTGATGATTATATTCCGGGAAAACTCTTCTTGCAATTCGCATTGTATCAATAAAGGAATTTGTAAAAGGTTTATGTAATAAACTCATGGTATTATCGTAAAGAAAATTTACATCAAAATTGACATTATGCCCAACGACAATGTCATTACCAATGAAATCAAGATATAGGGGGAGTGTATCATTGATTTTTGGGGCAGATGTAAGCATGTCATTGGTTATTCCGGTAAGATCAGTAATAAATTCGTCAATTTCATATCCTGGATTTACCAAGGAAGTATATTTGTCAATCACATTTCCGTCCTTTATCCTAATGCCGGATACTTCGATGATTTTATCCCAATATGGGTCAAGCCCTGTGGTTTCTAAGTCAATAACAACAAACTGTTCCGGAAAGTCAATAATATTTTTACCTTTTTCGGTTCGCTCAATTTTAGGAGAATCATCACCCAAAGACAAAGTAAATACAATACCTCCACTCATATGTAATACCTCACTTATAAATATTATTTGATAATCAACTACTTTATAAAAAATAGCAAAAATCATTATTTAATTATTACAATATCAATATATCATTTGTAAAGAGAAAAATCAATGTTTTTTGAAAAATATGTGAAAAAAATATGCGCACTGTGCCGTTTTTGGTACAGTGCGCATATTTTTTACGGTAATATATCTAATTTTAATTTAAATCCTATTGAAAAATTATATGGTATATATTATACTGGAAATAAACATATATTCGATACAAGACAGGAGAGAGGTATATGAAAAAAGATGATTTGATTAAGAAAATCATGGAAATCCTGAAAACTATCGACGATTCAAAATTGAAAATCGTATATGTTTTTATCCTTGGTCTTAAAGACAAAGGATGAGGGGAGAAACAAAAGGCTGAGTGTAAAAGCTCAGCCTTTTGTTATTTCTTCTGCAATTTTTTCGACTGTTGCCCATTCGCTTTCATCAAGCTTTAATAATGCGGCAATCAGTCTTTTTTTGAATGAGTCCTCTTCATCGGAAAGAAGTTTTCCTATAAGATATGATAATTCTTCATCTTTTGTACGTTCAATAAACATTGAGCCTTCGCCGGTTCTCAGCCATTCTTCGTTTACATCAAATTCATTGCATATATATGAGATGGTTCTATCACTGGGGATTCTTTTTCCGACAATAAGCTTAGAAATATATGATTGATTAACCTTGATAGCTTCTCCAAACTCAACTTGTCTCATATTTAGTGCCTTAATTAAGTCGGCTATTCTTTTTCCAATATTATTCTCCAAAACATATCACCTCCAATTTTATAATACATTATACAGTAAAAATATACCTAAGTCAAGATTTACACTTGACAAACAGTCCTAAGTACTATATAATTATGACAAAGGATTAAAAATTGAGGTGATAATATGACAGATAACGAAAGAAGAATAATAACAAACATTACAAAATTTGTTTCCCAGATGAATGACAGACAGAAAGAAAAATTTTTGATTTTCACGGAAGGTTTGGCGTGTAGAAAAACAATACTGGGAAATGACCCTAACGAAAAGAAAGCAAGCTGAGCCGGATTCTTGCCGGCACAGCGGAAAGTGAGGTAAAAGATATGGCAGAAATAAAAGAAGCAACAACGCTTGAGGCTGTTCCGAGCGATATTGTCGTTATGGACAAAGACACAGGTAAAAAGATGATATTGCTTAGTCTTACAAGCACGGATGATGACGACTATTTTATTGGAGTAGATAAAAACGGCGAAATTTGTGTAAGCGACATACAAGATGTGAGAGTTCTTCTGACCGCCGAACAAAAAGTACTACTGGAATAGGAGGAGAATAATGGAAACGACTGAGAAATATTTCAGGAATGTTACAGAAGGAGAAGAATTTCTCTGGTGCGGAACGCTCTACAAAAAGACAGCGGTAAAGCATGATGATTTAGGCTTTGAAGTAAACGCAGTAGGTGTTTCATCAAAGAGACCTGCTTGTTTTTCCGATATAGATATTGTTGAGGTTCTGTAAATGAATTTATCTGCTATAGGTTCTGATGAAGATGTTGAGAATATATTAAAAGAATTGGAAGAAATTTTTTTAAAGGTGGAGGAAGAAGCTGAGAAGTTATTAAAGGAATTAGAAGAAGTGTTTTCAAGTGTGGATATAGAAAAAGAAAAATTACCGAAACCCTGCAAGAGTATCGGTAAGCCGCACACGAAACCGCTTTGCAGACAATTTAAAGACCACAGAAATAGCAGGAAGTATTGGAGGCGATAAAGTGAAAACCAAGTCACAGATAATCGGCGGTAATTTCGAGGGTGAAATAACCCTTGTTTGTGACCATTATAAGCAGCTGGGTTTTGCAAGCATTGATAAGACGCCGGAACCGGTGAAGCAGATAGGAAAGATGGACGAGCGTGGCAGGTTTACCGCCTGTTATACGAAGAAAGCCCAGCCGGACTTTAAAGGTGTGATATGGAACGGCAGGGCAATCTGCTTTGAAGCCAAAGCCACAGCGGATAAGTCTTTTTCGCTGAAAAATATAAGCACAGAACAAAGTATGTATCTTGAAAGGTTCGCAAGATGCGGCGGTATTGCCTTTGTGCTTATATCCATATCCGGAAATGTTTACATACTTACAGCCAAAAGGCTTGTTGATATGCTTAATGACTGCAAAAGAAGCGTATCAAAAAAAGATTTTTCGGAAAACGAAACAGTATTAAGAAAAGGTGGTTTTGTTGACTTTTTAAATGTGTTGAAGTGAGGAGTAAGAACTATGAAAGCGATTAAAGCAGTATTTTTAACGGTTGTAATAACATTGATTGTTTTGCTTATTGAACCTATACGATTTTTTGCAGGGATGGCAGGTTTCGTTATTTTTGGAATGTTAGTTGTGGACACCATAAAGGAATACAGAAAAACTCAGAAAGAAAAAGTGAGGGTGAAAAGAAAATGAGCTATTACACAGAATTGACAGAAATAATATCCCAACAGCAAAAGGGAAAAGAGGGAACAGCGGTCTTTTATGTAGGTGAACAGCTTAAAGACATGGCGAAAAGAAGCGAAGTGACAGCGGAGCTGCTGCTTGCTGATTTGAAAAATCCGGACATGGATATAACAGCCGCAGAAAAACAGCTCAAGGCGTATGCCGATAAAAACCACGGGAAAAATAAATGCTTCTGTATTTCTCCTGATGTTGCCGAAAAAATATTCCGTGAGTTCTACGGTTTACCGCAGGATGAAGAGACAGCGGAGAAAAGCAAACCGAAACATGAAGAACAGATAATTGATTTGGGAGATTTCTTATAAGAAAGAAGTTGTAAACTGTGACAAAAGAGGAATTTGAAAAAGAGGTTGAAGCTACTATTGCAGAGCTTCCGCAAAAGCCGCCAGAGGATACTATAAGCCTTTTAAACAGCAGAGGTAAGCTTTTAACGGAATACCTTATTTATAAGCTTGCACCCAATAGGAGAGATGTAACAGCGAAATGTTCCGCCTGCGGCAATACATTTACCGGAACGAGAATGTATATGGGAGTTCCTTGGCAGGACCAACAGCAAAAAGAGTTTTATCTTAAAGATGAATTTAATCAAACCTTAGGAGAAAGAGGTACAGGCATTTGCCCTTACTGCGGAGAAGTTGTTAAATGCGTCCACACTTCAAGTTTTAATCCCCATGAGATTATAGACCAATGTTTTTGCACCGGATTTTTTAATATAAGAGGGCATTTATGTGTTTTGTCTTATGTGATTGATAAAAGGATAAATCACAGCGGAGAAAGCTATTATGTGCAATGGGGTTATGACGGTACTATCATTATTGACAAGAAATTTGTGCGTGTGTGCGGATTTAAAATGCATTTAGGTTGTATTCAGCTAAAGTTTGATTGGGAACGCAGAAAGAAATATATTGATAAAGTTTCAAGAGTACATGGCTATGAAATTTTATCAAACGGATTTAAAGAGATAGAAAACACCGACTGTGCAAATTCCGCCATAGATGTTTTTTATGAACAGTGCAAGGACGAATATGATTTTTACCCTTTAGGTTACTTAAAGCTCTGGACTAAATATCCCAATATAGAAAATCTTGTAAGGCAGGGCTTTGGAAAATATATTGCGGAGGTAATATCAAAGATTTCAAACATATTGTACGGATACGGGCAAAAAATAACATATAATACGAACCTTGCAAAGAATTACATCGATGTAAAAAAAGTGAAGCCCCATGAAATGCTTGGAGTGGAAAAACACGAGCTTTCTTTGATAAGAGAACTAAATCTTAAAGAGATTGATTTTTATAAATTCATCAGGGATACAAAAGGTATTAAATTGAATATTCAGCAGATGAAAGAAGTAAGGAAATTTGCCATATCAGATTTGAAAAAGCTATTAAGTGAGCCGATACACGGTTTTAGTCCGCCTGTAATAAAGACCATAAATTATTTGTATAAGCAAGTGGAAAATGGTGGTAAAGGATTGGTAAGCGTCAGTTATCTGAATGATTACTGGAAAATGGTGTTTAAAGTTCACAAGAGTCTGCCGGAGACAATGAGATACCCTAAAGACCTTGTAAAAGCGCATGACAGAATGGTACTTCTCATTAAAGAAAGGGAAAGTAAAAAGCTTAACGAGCTTATCTCAGGTAGATTTAAAGAATTAGACAGATTGTCTTTTGCTGATGAGGAACTCGGACTGATGATAAGACCTTGTGCGACGCATGGCGAGATTATCAAAGAGGGAAAAATTTTAATTCACTGTGTTGCTACATATGCAAAAAGCTATGCAGAGGGGAAAACCGCTATATTCTTTATAAGGAAAATATCTGAGCCGGATATACCTTATTACACACTGGAATTTAAAAACGGCAAGGTTGCACAGAACAGAGGTCTGAGAAATTGTGCAAGGACAGAAGATGTGAAAATCTTTGAAGAAAAGTGGCTGAACTATATCAGGACATTAAAGGAGAATGACAATGGAAAATCAAATAACACAGCCTGTGCGTGAAATTGAGGTTGTTACAGCGGAAATAAAGGAAATCAAGCGTCAGGCACAAAACATGGCATTGATGTACGCAATCGAGATTGGCAGAAGATTGGTAGAAGCCAAAAGTGTACTGCCTCACGGAAAATGGGGAGAATGGCTTAAATGTGAGGTGAATTTCTCCCAGGCTACAGCTAACAATTTTATGAAGCTTTTTGAAGAATACGGCTCGGCGCAAATATCCATATTCGGAGCGGTTTCAAATTCACAAACGATTGGGAATTTGCCGTATTCAAAGGCGCTGCAGCTGCTTTCCGTGCCGGCTGAGGAAAGGGAGGATTTCGCAAAAGAAGTTAAAGCCGACGAGATAAGTGTGAGAGAGCTTCAGGCGGCAATCAGGGAAAGAAATGAAGCAAAGAAAAAAGCCGAAGAAGCTGAAGCGGCGAGGGAAGAAATTGAAATGAAAGCCGCCTTAGCTGAGAAAGCAAAAGCGGAAGCGGAGGAAAGAGCGAGAAAGGCGGAAGAAGCTCAAGAAGAATATGAGAAATTAAAGCATAGCTATGCAGAAACAGAAAAGAAGCTTTCAGACACAAAGAAAAAATTAAAAGAAGCGAAGAATAATCCTAAATTATCTCCCGAAAAGCTTGAGGCAATAAAAAAAGAGCTTGAGGAGACAATCAAGAAAGAAAATGAAAAGGATACAGCGGCAAAAATAGAAAAAGCCAAAGAGGACGTAAGAGCGGCAAGGGAGAAAATGGCGGAAGCTGAGAAGCTGAAAGCGACCGCAGAGGAAAGGCTTGCGGAAGCTCAAAGAAAGCTAAAGACCGCTGATCCGGAAGTTACTTCCTTTAAGACCCTTTTTGATGAGCTTCAAAAGCTTTTATTAAATCTCAAAGGAAAGTTGAAAACAATAAAAGAAAGAGATCCGGACGTGGGAGAAAAGCTTGAAAAAGCTATGAAAGAGCTTGCTAAGCATTTTTGAGGTACAGTATGGAATGGATGTTGATTTTGATCGCTTTGTTTGCGCTCAAAAATATTGGAGCGTTAATAGTTATGGCTGTTGTATTTGTTATTGCGCTGGTCTTTTTTACGATAGGGGAGCTGATAGGTAATGAAAAAAGTAATAATGACGATGGAAAGAGCCAATAGGCTTGATATGTGGCATTGGGGTCTCTTTTATAAATATGAAATAAGAAACGGCAAAGCTGTTTTTTATTATGATGAGCGTATAAAGAAAAGGGAACCTAATTTGAAGAAGCCTGAATAAATGGGCCTTGAGAATATGAGCGAAAATACAATGGACTATTTTTGCGACGGACTTTTAGAAGGTGTCCAGAATTTTTATATGAATCCAAAGAACATGGAAGATTTCAAAAAATGGAAGAAAGGCAGAGCGAATGACATACACAGAAGCGAAAGAAGCAATGATGCAAGCCGAGAAAGTAATTTTTGACGGCTGTACATACACGATAAACGCAATTATCTTGAGAAAAAACAGAAGGACAAGCTTAGAGCTTCAAGACGGAAACAGGTTTAATTCCATAGTGATTGCGGCTATTGAAAAGGTAAAAAGAAAGGAGTTTTAATAATGCCGGAATTTGTGAAAGAGTTTTTGAAGATGGATGACACGGAAAAGACCATGTTTTTTAAAAGAGTTATCCAAAACAGCGGATATGACAGCGGTTCCTATGCGGATTTTTTAAAGAGCTGCATTGATGAGGCTGAAAGAGGTATTCAAGAGGAATGAAAGAACAGAAGAAATATGCGAAGTGCGTGTGCTGTGGTGCTGTATGGCATATAAGTATTTATCAAAAGAGTAAAGAATATTACTGCCCTTACTGTCAGCATAAGAGAAGAACCGCAGCGGAAAGGAAAAAGAGAAATGAGAAATAATTTTGATGATCCGGACATTGAAGAAATTGTATCATACATATTTGATTTTTAAGAATGAATAAACGGCAATCACAAAGCGTGGTTGCCGTAAGTGTTATACATTATATATAGTATAGAGAAAAAAATAAAAGGCACTGCGCCTTTGTCGGGCTTGTAATGAGTATTAACATAACGACTACTTTAGAACAGTGAAGATAATAAATTGCATTTTTACATCTTTGATATGAAATGACATGAGATGAATAATTGTTGGAATGTTTAAATGTTGGAAACTCGTTTTTCAATATTTAAACGTTTCAACGATAAAGGAGGGATTTAAGTGCGCTGCCTATACAGGGAGAAAAAATATTATTGCGGTGATTATCTGGAAGTAGAGGTCTATCCTGTGTTTGCTAAGCAGCGTGGACGAGTGAAAAAATACAGAGAATCAACTGAAACACAGAAACGACTAAACAAGAGAAACGCTGAAAGAAGATTAGTAAGACTTATACATACAAATTTTTCTGATACCGACATACGTTTTGATTTGACTTACGAGTCGGCGAAAAATCCGGAAACATTTGATGAGGCATTAAGACACCTGCAGAATTTCCTGCGCCGTCTGAAAAGATACCGTATAAAGCATGGATTGCCGGAATTAAAATATATAGCTTCCACAGAACGAGGAAGCAGAAAAGGACGTTTTCATCATCATTTAATTATACAAGGTGATATGAATTTAAATGAGCTTGCAAAAATCTGGGGTAAAGGCTACACTTCTGCTCTTCCGCTACAATTTACCGATACCGGAGTTTCCGGACTTGGCGTATATATGGCGAAAGAGGACGGCAAAACGAAAAGGTGGAGTTCATCAAAAAATTTGAAACAGCCTAAAGTGGTGGAAAGTACAGGAAGATTGTCACACAAGAAAGTCAATGAGATTTATCAGTTTGGAATTGACGGAAGAAATGAAGTTGAAAAGAATTTTAAGGGCTATTGCGCTAAGGAAATAAAGGCGCAAATTAATGATGTCAATGGCTATATTTATGCATTTTTATTTTTGAAAAAGTTAAAACCCGATAAAAGGAGGCGGTTGTAATGAACTATTTCAAAGAAGCCGAGGAAGTGTTGAGGCGTTTGCCGAAGCTTGAAAAAGCTCTGGAAATGCTTTACAAGCAGAAACAGCATATAGAGAAAAAGAATTCGCCTAAAGGTTTTAAAAGTAATTCTATGGGTGAGATGAGAGGTTCTTCAATAAAGAAAGAAACCTTTGAAGAGCTTTGTGAATACACTCAATGCCTTGAACGTATCTCAGATACAAAATTTGAAATTGACAGAATAAAATCTATTTTAACCCAGATTGACAGGGATGAAAGTGATTTACTGAAATTGTGGTACATCAAGAATGAGAACAAAGAGAATATAAAATATGAATTGAATATATCTTCACTCTCGACGCTTTATGACCTGCGAAATCGTTCTGTGCTGGATTTTGCATTATATTATTTCGGTGTTAAAGTAATAAGACAAATTTAGCTTTTCGGAAAAATGCCGAAAAAATGCCGAAATTTTTCCGTATGGAAATTTGGAAAATAAGGGTTTATAATATTATTGTACATAAGTGTACACATTAAATCTTTTTTTCAAATTTCTTAAAACGCCGAGACAGAAGCATTCCCTGTTTTCGGCGTTTGTATTTAATAACGGGAGGTGATAGCACGGCAGAAGCAAGACTATTGCAAGGCGACTGCTTAGAATTGATGGGGAAAATTCCTGAAAAATCCATAGACTTAATCCTTTGCGATTTGCCGTATGGAATGACCGACTGTAAGTGGGATGTTGTTATTCCGCTGGAATTACTTTGGAATAATTACCGAAGAATTATAAAAGACAACGGAGCTGTGGTATTGTTTGCGGCTCAGCCCTTTACTACAACGCTTATTAACAGCGCAAAGGATATTTTTAGATACTGTTGGTACTGGCACAAGAACGCACCGACAGGTTTTTGTTTTGCAAAATATCAGCCTATGAGGTGCATGGAAGATATCTGTGTGTTTTATAAAAAAGCACCCACATATAATCCGCAGGGTCTTATAAGACTTGATAAACCTAAGGTTCGCAAAGGTAAGAGACCTGACGGCGGTGTTTATAAATCTGAAACATTGCAGAAGGATACAGTATACACCGTAACCAATTACCCCAGAAATCTTTTGAGTTTTCCGGTGGAGCGTGGTTTTCATCCGACACAAAAGCCTGTTGCCTTGCTTGAGTATCTAATACGAACATACACAAACCCCGGAGATACTGTACTTGATAACTGCATGGGCAGCGGATCCACAGGAGTGGCAGCAATGCAAAGCGGCAGAAACTTTATCGGGATGGAAAAGGAAAATAAATATTTTATGACAGCACAAAAACGATTAAAAGATATACAAATGGAGATGAAGCAGTGCCAAAGAAACCAAAGAGACCGTGCCGCATGACGGGTTGTCCAAATTTTGCCGAGGACGGTGAGCTTTACTGTTCATCACATAAGGGAGCGGACGCACGAGAGTATAACCGTTACCGCCGTGCTCCGGAAGCAAATAAACGCTACGGCCGAGCATGGAAGAAAATCCGTGACAGATATATAAGCGCACATCCGTTGTGTGAGGATTGCATGAGCCGTGGCATCTATCGGCCGGCGGAGGAAGTTCATCACAAGTTGCCTCTTGCTGACGGCGGCACAAATGAGAACTGTAACCTTGTGTCTCTCTGTCATTCATGTCACATGAAAGCTCATGGAGTGTTAGGGAAGGAAAGTAAGTAATAATTCAAAATATTTCAAATGTTTGAATAATTTTTGATTTTAATTTGATTTTTGATTTGATATTTAATTTTTAGTTTTTTCTTCACCTTTTTCCGATTGTAATTTCTTTATTGAATTTATAATTCAATAAGTTTTTGACAGGTTAGGGGGAGATAAATCTCTACAGCCTTTTATACCGGACAGCGGTCTGGGCGCTTACGTACAAAAATTGTGAATTCAAAAGGGTAATTAAATAAAAATCAAAGGATGGTGATATTTTGCCTACAAAATCTAACAATATCGGCGGACGTGGAGGAGCAAGACCGGGGGCCGGACGTAAGAAAAAATCAGTGTCTGAAAAAACGCAAAAGGCGGATGCAGAAATAAAAGAATCAAAAGTCATAGATATTCAGGAAATAAGCGTTGAAATGCCTAAGCCACATGATTTCCTTTCTGCAAAGCAAAAAAGCAACGGAAAGTTTCAGGCGATGGAAATCTATGAAGAAACATGGAACTGGCTTAAAGCAGTTGGCTGTACAACATTAATTTCACCTCAGCTTCTGGAGCGTTACGCTATGTGCGCCGCCCGTTGGATTCAGTGTGAGGAAATGACATCGAAGTTAGGCTATCTTTCAAAACACCCGACAACAGGAAATCCGATTCCTTCGCCATATATAAACATCGGAATTAACTATATGAATCAAGCCAACAGACTATGGAGTGAGATTTATCAGATAGTCAAGGAAAACTGTTCCGCTGATCATAACGGGAAAAATCCTCAGGACGATTTAATGGAACGATTGCTACGTGCAAGGAAAGGATCGTGACGGGAAATACGAAAGCTTAAAAATTATAAACCAACAAAGTTTATGGCGAAGAGTTCTCACTATGATAAATCGGCGGCGGATTATGCTGTGAACTTTATTCAGTGTCTTTGTCATACAAAAGGCAAATGGTCAGGAAAGCCCTTTGAGCTTATCGACTGGCAGGAGAGGATTATCCGTGATATTTTTGGAGTTGTCAAGAAAAACGGATACCGGCAGTTCAACACGGCTTATATAGAAATTCCCAAAAAGCAGGGAAAATCGGAGCTTGCGGCGGCTGTGGCTTTGCTTCTCACCTGCGGAGACGGCGAGGAACGTGCCGAGGTTTACGGCTGTGCCGCCGACCGCCAACAGGCTTCCATTGTTTTTAACGTGGCGGCGGATATGGTGAGGATGTGTCCGGCTCTCTCCAAAAGAGTTAAAATTTTGGATTCTCAGAAAAAGCTTATCTATCAGCCCACCGGAAGCATATATCAGGTCTTATCCGCTGATGTGGGAAACAAACACGGCTTTAATACCCACGGGGTTATCTTTGACGAGCTTCACACACAGCCAAACAGAAAGCTATTTGACGTTATGACAAAAGGCTCAGGCGATGCACGAATGCAGCCGCTGTATTTTCTCATAACCACAGCCGGAACAGACACTCAATCCATATGCTATGAAACACATCAAAAGGCGCTTGACATTATTGAGGGCAGAAAGCATGACCAGACCTTTTACCCTGTAATCTACGGAGCCGCTGAGGATGACGACTGGACGGACCCAAAGGTGTGGAAAAAAGCCAATCCCTCCTTGGGTATTACGGTGGATATTGAGAAGGTAAAAGCCGCCTGTGAGTCAGCAAAGCAAAACCCCGGCGAGGAAAACTCATTCCGACAGTTAAGGCTTAATCAATGGGTAAAACAAGCGGTTCGCTGGATGCCTATGGATAAATGGGACGCCTGCAATTTTCCGGTTGATATGGACAGCTTAGAGGGACGTGTTTGTTACGGAGGTCTTGACCTTTCATCCACAACGGATATAACCGCCTTTGTTCTGGTTTTTCCTCCGGAATATGAGGGCGACAAGTACGTTATACTGCCCTTTTTCTGGATACCGGAGGATAACATAGACCTGCGTGTCCGGCGTGACCATGTTATGTATGACCTTTGGGAACGTCAGGGATTTTTGCAGACCACCGAGGGAAATGTGGTGCATTACGGATATATTGAAAAGTTCATTGAAGACCTGGGAAAGCGGTTTAACATCCGTGAAATAGCCTTTGACCGCTGGGGAGCTGTCCAGATGGTGCAGAACCTTGAGGGCGAGGGATTTACCGTTGTTCCTTTCGGTCAGGGCTTTAAGGATATGTCACCACCAACCAAAGAACTTATGAAGCTGGTATTGGAACAAAAAATAGCCCACAGCGGACACCCGGTTCTTCGTTGGATGATGGACAATATCTATATACGCACTGATCCAGCTGGCAATATCAAAGCTGACAAAGCGAAATCAACTGAAAAAATAGACGGCGCCATTGCCACAATCATGGCTTTAGACAGAGCAATCAGGTGCGGTAATACAAATACTGAAAGTGTTTATGATAACCGAGGTATTTTATTTATATAAGGACAAGGAGGATATTTTATGGGAATACTTTCAGGCTTATTTCATTCCCGTGATAAGCCAAAAAATCAGACTGCCGGAAGCAGATATACATTCTATATGGGCGGTTCTTCATCGGGTAAAGCTGTTACAGAGCGTTCTGCAATGCAGATGACAGCGGTTTATTCCTGCGTCAGAATTTTGTCGGAAGCCGTGGCAGGTCTTCCGCTTCACTTTTATCGATACACCGATGACGGCGGCAAAGAAAAAGCCATAGACCACCCGCTGTATAACCTGCTTCACGATGAGCCTAATCCGGAGATGACCTCTTTCATCTTTCGTGAAACCCTTATGACTCATCTTCTGCTCTGGGGAAACGCTTACGCGCAGATAATCAGAAACGGCAAGAATGAAATCATTGCATTGTATCCCCTTATGCCAAACAAAATGGAGGTGAGCAGGGATAAAAGCGGACAGCTTTATTATACATACGTCACTCAGGCGGAAGAAGCTCACACTACGAAAGGTAATATTGTTTACCTCAACCCCTCAGAAGTTCTCCATATTCCTGGACTTGGTTTTGATGGCCTTGTAGGATATTCACCTATAGCAATGGCAAAAAATGCCATAGGTATGGCTGTAGCCTGCGAGGAATACGGAGCTAAGTTTTTTGCAAACGGAGCCGCTCCTGGTGGTGTGTTGGAACATCCCGGCACTATCAAAGACCCACAGAGAGTACGTGAAAGCTGGCAGTCCACTTTTGGCGGAAGCGGCAACAGCAATAAGGTAGCTGTTCTGGAGGAAGGAATGAAATACACACCAATAGGTATATCACCGGAACAAGCTCAGTTTTTAGAAACAAGAAAGTTTCAGATAAATGAAATAGCTCGAATTTTCAGAGTTCCTCCCCATATGGTAGGCGACCTTGAAAAGTCGAGCTTTTCTAATATAGAACAGCAGTCCTTGGAGTTTGTGAAATATACGTTGGATCCGTGGATAGTTCGTTGGGAGCAATCAATAAGACGAGCTCTTTTGACACCTGAGGAAAAGAAAAAATATTTTGTAAAGTTTAATCTTGAAGGATTACTGCGAGGCGACTATCAAAGCCGAATGAATGGCTACGCCATAGGCAGGCAAAACGGCTGGATGAGCGCAAACGACATAAGGGAGCTTGAAAATCAGGACAGAATTCCTGCCGAAGAGGGCGGAGACTTGTATCTTGTTAACGGTAATATGATGCCGCTTAAAGATGCAGGTGCTGCATATATGAAATCAAATTGAAAGGAGGGAATATATGAAAAAATTTTGGAATTGGACTGATCAGACGGAGACAGCGGAAAGGACTTTGTATCTCAACGGTACAATAGCCGAGGAAAGCTGGTATGATGATGATGTAACGCCAAAGATTTTTAAGGAAGAATTGGTATCCGGAACAGGAGATATTACTGTTTGGATAAACTCCCCAGGCGGCGACTGTGTGGCGGCGGCTCAGATTTACAATATGCTGATGGATTACAAGGGTAATGTTACCGTAAAGATTGACGGAATTGCCGCCTCTGCTGCTTCGGTTATAGCTATGGCAGGCACAAAGGTGATAATGTCGCCGGTTTCAACAATGATGATACATAACCCGGCGACTATTGCCTTTGGAGATCATGCCGAAATGAAAAAGGCTATTGACATGCTTGCAAGCATTAAGGATTCCATCATCAATGCTTATGAGCTTAAAACAGGATTATCACGAGCAAAACTTTCCCACATGATGGATTCGGAAACTTGGATGGACGCAGGAAAAGCGGTAGAGCTGGGGTTCGCCGATGAGGTTATGAAACCGTCGAGTGTATCAGGAAACATAAATCCGCCTGCAGCCTCAATGTATTCAAAGGCGGCAGTGGTAAATTCATTGATGGATAAGATAGCTGAAAAATGTAAAACAAATCCTAAGCCAAAAGGTCGCTCTATAGACATTCTCTATGAGCGACTTAATCTTTTAAAATAACATTTAATTTTAAGGAGGTATTTATAATGACAACTTTTGAACTTCGTGAAAAGAGAGCAAAGGCGTGGGAAGAAGCAAAGAAGTTTCTTGATTCCCACAGAAATGAAAGCGGTGTGCTTTCTGCGGAAGATGACGCAACATATACACGTATGGAAGCTGATATCACAGCTTTAGGAAATGAAATAAAGAGACAGGAAAGGCGTGAAGCACTGGAAGCTGAGCTCAATGCTCCAACCAGCTCTCCTATTAAAAACAATCCGGAGAATAAAAAAGCTAAAGACGTACGAGCAACAGAGGAATATACCAGCAATTTTTGGAACGCCATGCGCCATAAAACTACACCATATGAGGTGAGAAATGCTCTGCAAATTGGCACAGACTCCGAGGGCGGCTATCTTGTGCCCGATGAATACGAGCATACTCTTGTACAGGCGCTGGAGGAGGAATGTGTATTCAGACAGATTGCAAGGATTATAACTACAGCAAGCGGAGATAGAAAAATCCCTATTGTCACTACACATGGCACAGCGGCTTGGACAGCTGAGGAAAAACTTATTACTGAGAGCGACGATGTTTTTGATAGTGCAGACATTGGAGCACATAAGGTGGCAACACTTATGAAGGTTTCAGAGGAGCTTCTCAACGACAGTATATTTGATATTCCTTCCTATATATCAAATGAATTCGCACGTCGTATGGGTGCTAAAGAGGAAGAAGCTTTTTGCACAGGTGATGGCAGCGGCAAGCCTACAGGTGTTTTTGCAGCTACAGGCGGCGCACAAACCGGAGTGACAGCGGCAAGCGCTACAGCTATAACCGCTGACGAACTTATCGACCTTTGTTATGCATTGAAATCACCTTACCGTCGAAAAGCTGTGTGGCTGATGAATGATGGCACAGTCAAAGCCATTCGTAAGCTTAAGGACAATCAGGGACAGTATTTGTGGCAGCCGTCTTTGGCGGCCGGTACTCCGGACACTATTTTGAATCGTCCGGTTTATACAACATCATATGCACCGACTATTGCCGCAGGGGCAAAGTCTGTTGCCTTTGGAGATTTTTCGTATTACTGGATTGCGGACAGAGAGGTTCGTTCATTTAAGAGATTGAATGAGCTTTTTGCGGCCAACGGTCAGGTCGGCTTTATAGGCTCACAGAGAGTTGACGGTAAACTTGTCTTGCCAGAGGCGATTAAAGTTTTGGCGCAGAAAGCTGGCTGATGAGAGGCAACGGCTATGATTGATGAACTTCTCCAAAAAGTAAAGCAGAACCTTATTCTAAACCATGAGGCGGATGATGAGCTTTTGAAAGGCTACATCACCGCCTCAATTTCATACGCTGAAAGCTATCAGCATTTAAAGGCAGGTTTTTACAGCGAAAATCAAATGCCGGCCACAACTGAACAGGCAGTCATTATGCTTTCGTCCCATTTCTATGAAAGCCGTGACGGCTCTACAGGCGGATTTTTTGCTGACAATGTTCAGGCAGGTCAGCAGGTTTGGAATACGGTGAATCTCCTGCTTAGATTGGACAGAGAATGGAAGGTTTGATATGTCTTTTGGAAAAATGACTGAGTTTATCGACGTAGTGGAAAAAGAGACCATAAAGGACGGCGAGGGTTTTAAGACCGAAAAGGATAAAATCATAGCCACTGTAAGGGCGTACCGAGAGGGACGCCACGGCAGTGAAAAATGGGCAAACAGAGCATCGTTTTCCGACGCCACCCATCTTTTTAGATTCAGGTGTATTCCCGGAGTAAAAATAACCACAGCCATGACCATTGTGTGCAATGACGGAAGGTTTGATATAACCTCCGTTGAGGACGTAAAGGGCAAAGGCATGTATGTGGAGGTTTTGGCTAAAGAGATTACACCGAGCAAATAAAGGAGTGAAAAAACATGGCAACAGCGAAAGTAAAAATGCCGGATAAGCATTTGAGCAAGCTTTCAAAGCTGGGAAAAAATACAGATATGATAGTTGAAAAAGTTCTTGAATCGGGCGGAGAAGTTATGGTTAAAAAGATAAGGGAAAACCTCTCAGCAGTTGTGGGTTCAGGAACAAAGTATGAGTCCCGCTCCACCGGAGAACTTGAGGACTCTTTGGGCGTTGCTCCGATGGATGTGGATGAAAAGGGAAATTACAACATAAAAATAGGCTTTAACGAACCAAGGCGCACACAGTATGAAGCGAAGGGCAAAAGAAGCTACAACACCGCAACCAATGCAATGGTTGCAAACGTCCTTGAATACGGAAAGCACGGTCAGCCGGCAAAACCATTTTTAAAGCCTGCAATATCCTCTTCACGTTCCCAGTGCAAAAAGGCTATGATTGACACCTTTAATGAGGAGATTAAAAAATTATGAGTCTGCTTGCTGAACTTAAAGGTATTGCAGAAAGCCTTGATATTCCTGTTGAAACAGGCGTGTTTTCTGATATTGCACCCGATGAATATATAGTCCTTACCCCTATGACGGACACTCTTTCCCTATTCGGCGATAACTCTCCAAGCGTTGATATTCAGGAAGTGAGAATCTCACTTTACACAAAGAATAACTATACAGAAAGAAAAAATCAGCTTACGGAAAAGCTTCTGAAAGCTGAAATAACCATAACTGACAGACGGTATATCGGTCACGAGGACGATACCGGCTATCATCATTACGCCATTGATACGGCAAATTATTATGAAACGGAGGAATGAATATGGCGACAATAGGTCTTGATAGGCTGGTTTATGCAAAAATAACAAATGGAGCTGACGGGGATGAAACCTACGACAAGCCGAAACCACTGTCAAAAGCCATGACTGTAGAGCTTTCTGTGGAGCTTGCAGAGGCGATACTCTATGCCGACGACGGAGCCGCCGAAATAGTAAAGGAATTTGTAAATGGAACGCTTTCCTTAGGTGTGGCGGATATAGGTTCTGAGGCAGCTTCCGACCTTACGGGAGCTGTGATTGACAAAAACGGGGTTGTGGTTTCCACCAGCGAGGATAGCGCCGACCCTGTGGCTATAGGCTTCAGAGCGAAGAAATCAAATGGAAAATACAGGTACTTCTGGCTTTACAGAGTGCAGTTTGGAATACCTTCAACGAACCTGACCACCAAGGGTGAAAGCATAGAGTTTTCCACACCTACCATTGAGGGAACCGTAACCAGAAGAAACAAGGTTGATGCCAAAGGCAGACACCCATGGAAAGCGGAAGTCACAGAGGGCGACACATCAGTTACCGCAGACACCATAAGCAAATGGTATGACGAGGTTTACGAACCTGCATATGCAGATTCAGAACCATAATATTAAAGGAGCGGATTTAAATGGAAAATGAAAGAGGCGCAAATATAATGCTGGGCGGTGAGGAGTACACCCTCATTCTTACCACAAAAGCCACAAAGGAGATAGCCGGCAAATACGGCGGCCTTGAAAATCTGGGAGATAAGCTGTTAAAATCGGAAAACTTTGAAATGGCATTAAATGAGGTTGTGTGGCTTATAACCCTTTTGGCAAATCAGTCTATTTTAATTCACAACATCAAAAACAAAGAAAATAAAAGAGAGCTGCTTACAGAGGAAATGGTGGAGCTTCTGACTTCACCTTTGGACTTGGCAGGCTTTAAATCGGCCTTGTCGGAAGCTCTCTACAAAGGCACAAAAAGAAATATTGTAAGCGAGGACAACACAAAAAACTCACAGGTCGGGTAACAGATGAAGAGCTGTTCACCCGACTTCTTTATTACGGTCTTGCCCACCTTAATTTAACTCAGGATGAAGTGTGGCTCATGCCCTTTGGTTTGCTTTTAGACCTATGGGAATGTCATAAACAGTGGAACGGTCAGGCAAAACCAAAGCGTGAAGTTTTCATCGATGATGTTATCCCTTGTGGAATTTAATTAAAAGGCAGGTGATAAAGTGGCGGATGATTTTGGATTAAAAATCGGACTTGAGGGCGAAAAGGAATTTAAAAGAGCATTAACTGAAATAAACCAATCCTTCAAGGTGCTGGGTTCGGAAATGAAGCTTGTTTCCTCCCAGTTTGACAAAAACGACAATTCGGTTGAGGCCCTGACCGCCAGAAATCAGGTTCTAAACCGTGAAATTGATGAACAGAAAAAGAAAATCGAAACACTTCGCTCTGCCTTGAACAATGCATCTAACTCTTTCGGTGAAAACGACAAGAGAACAAAGAACTGGCAGATCCAACTGAACAACGCTGAGGCCGCTCTCAACGATATGGAGCGTGAGCTTAAGCAAAATGAAAAAAGCCTTAAAAGTACAGGTGATGAGTTTTCAGACGCCGGCAAGGAAGCCGACGAGTTCGGAGATGAGGTTAAAAATGCTTCGGATGACGCTGAAAAATCCTCAAAAGCCATACAAAATATAGGCACAGCGGTAAAAGGAATGGCGGTAACCGTGGGAGCCGCCACTGTTGCCGCAGGTGCCGCCCTGGCAGGGCTTACAAAAAAGTTTTTAGACCTTGCTGAATCTACCCGAGAATACCGTGAAGACCAAGCAAAGCTTGATACTGCCTTTGCTACAGCAGGATTTACCGCAGAGCAGGCGGGAAATGCTTACACCGATTTTTATTCTATCTTAGGTGAAGAGGACAGAAGCGTCGAGGCGGTAAACCACTTAGCAAAGCTTTGTAAATCGGAGCAACAGCTTTCCCAATGGACAGATATTGCCGCCGGTGTTTGGGCAACTTTCGGGGACAGTCTGCCCATTGAGGGTTTGACGGAAGCTTCAAACGAAACCGCAAAAACCGGAAAGCTTACCGGAGTTTTGGCAGACGCTTTAAACTGGGCAGGAATAAGCGAGGATGATTTCCAATCCTCACTTGACGGCTGTAACTCGGAACAGGAGCGTGCGGCTCTTATCACAGACACACTCAACGGTCTTTATAAAGATGCGGCAAAGAATTATGAAACTTTAAACAGTGACGTTATAGAATCTCGAAAGGCTCAGGCAAGACTTACAGACACTTACGCCAAGCTGGGAGCAGTTGCAGAACCCATTATGACCTCCCTTAAAAACATGGCGGCGGACGTTTTGGAAGAAATGCTTCCTTTTGTAGAGCTTATGGGCGAGGGATTACAGGGAGTGTTAAAGGGAACAGCCGATGCCTCAAGCAAATTGGCTGAGGGCGTTGCCGGACTTACAAAAACACTGATGGATAAAATTTCTCAGATTCTCCCTGTGGTTATCCTTGCAATAACGGAAAGTCTTCCGGAGCTCTTAACATCCGGAACAGATATGATAATTACTATTGTAAACGGTATTGCCTTGGCTCTTCCTCAGCTTACCACTTCCGCTTTGAATGTGGTTTTAACACTTATCAATGGACTTATCACATCATTACCTTTGCTTTTAGAGTCAGCTTTACAAATAGTTACGACTTTAGCAACAGGTATTTCAGAGGCTCTCCCTACCTTGATACCGGCAATAGTACAGGTGTTAACTCAGATTGTCACAACGCTGATTGAAAATCTTCCCATGATTTTAGAAGCCGGACTACAGCTGGTAACAGGTTTGGCACAGGGTATTTTAAATGCTTTGCCAATCCTTATAGCGGCTCTGCCGGAGATAATCGGAGGAATAGTTACATATTTTCTTGAGTCAATTCCCATGATTATAGATACAGGCATAACCCTTTTAACCTCACTTGTTGCGGCGCTTCCCGATATAATCACAGCCATTGTTGCCGCTATACCGGAAATCATAAACAACATAGTTGATGCATTTATCAACTCCATACCTCAGATAATTGATGCAGGTTTCAGGCTTTTGGTTTCACTGATTCAAAACCTGCCCCAGATAATAGTGACTGTTGTTGGGGCAATACCTCAGATAATCTCAGGTCTTGTAAGTGCTATTTTGGGAAACGTGGGAAAAATCGCTTCTACCGGAGTGGAGCTGTTTGTGTCCATTATTAAAAATCTCCCTCAGATTATAGCAGGTATAGTAAAAGCCGTGCCGCAGATAATCACAGGCATTGTCAATGCTTTTAAGGACCAGATGTTCAGAATTGTGGATATCGGAGGAAATATAGTAAAAGGTCTATGGGACGGTATTACAGGACTTGGTGACTGGCTTTGGGATAAGGTTTCAGGCTGGGCGTCAAGCATTTGGGACGGAATATGCAGTTTCTTTGGAATACACTCCCCCTCAAAGCTTATGGCTTGGGTGGGCGAAATGCTGGTAAAAGGTCTTGCCGGCTCCATTGACAGCAAGGGCAATTTGGCAGTTAAAGCAACCGAGAACCTAAGCCGTGACATAAGCGGAGTTATGAACGGTCTTTCAAAGGATATGCAATTTTCTCTTTCTCCTGATTATAGAATAAGAGGAAATATATCTTCCTCATATAACATAGCTAATGATTTACCGGAAGACGCACAAGTTGTAGTTGTGCAAAATATTTACGCTAAAGACACATCATATTTCGGACAGCAGCAAGAGGCTGCACGACAAATGTCTTTAGTTACAAGGGGGCTTGCTTTTTGATTGATGAAAAATTAGTTTTAAAAAACGAAAGCGGAAAACAAGTAGTATTTTCCGTGGGCAGTGATTACCATGTAAATATTAAAAAAGACTGCAAGGGACTGTCTGACGCCACAAATGAAATCTATACACAAAAAGGCCTTGGACAGTACGGAGAAACTATTACCGGCTACAGAATAGGACCCAGAACTATTGAAATTCAGGGTTCTTTCCGAATAACCGATAAGATTTCTGTAGCGCAGTTAAGACAAAATTTAAATAACGCTTTATCTCCCGAGGAAACACTTGAGATTACATATGACCTCAACGGAATACAGAGAAAAATTTCAGGAATTGCTCAAAGCATAAAGTTTACTTGTACAAAAATTCTTTATGATTTCTATATTTCAATCCTCTGTCCGGATCCGCTTTGGTGTGACCCAATGGAAACCGCCACTTCTATTGTGTCATGGGAAGGAGCTTTTGAGTTTCCTGTTGAAATCACAAGCGATTGGGAAATTGGAAGGCTGAATAAACAGGCAGAAGTCAACGTGATAAATCGAGGCGATGTGACCTGCGGATGTAGAATTGTATTTTATGCCACTGCGAGTCTTACAAATCCCTCCTTGAAAAACACAGAAACAGAGGAATATATAAAACTCAAGGTCTCACTTTCCAAAGGCGACAAGCTGGAAGTTACAACCCATTACAGAAACAAAACCGCATATATAACCAGAGCTGACGGAGAAAAGGAAAACGCCATACAGTATTTGGACCCATCTTCAACCTTTTTACAGCTTGAAATCGGCGATAATCTTTTCAGCTATAACGCTGACAGCGGCAAGAGCAATCTTGAGATAACCATATATCACGATAACTTGTACAGGGGTGTGTAAAATGAATATCTTTATTTATGATACAAGTCTTACACTGCTGGGTGTAATAGATGACCCAATATCTCTCATATGGACACGCAGATACTGGGAGTGCGGAGAATTTAAACTCCTTATCGGCTATAGTGATTTCAATAGAGATATGCTGGCAATGGGAAATATCATAACAATTCAAGGCTATGATGAAGCCGGACAGATAAGCTATGTTGCCATTACAAAGGATGAAAAGGGCGAGCAAATCGAAGTACAAGGCAAATTCCTTTTATCATGGCTCGGTAAAAGGATTATCGAAAATCAGATAATAACCAAAAGCACCACTGAGCTTATCATGCTTAGAATTGTAAAAGAAAATGCAGTAAATCCCACAAACTCGAAAAGAAAAATCCCCAATTTGCTTTTGGGAGCTTCTCAGGGATTAGGCGGAACTATTGACTATTCATCGGACGCATATGTAAATGCTTTGACAGCTTTAGAAACAGCGGCAAAAGCCGGAAAGCTTGGTATAAAGATAATTACCGACTTTAAAAACAAAAATCACACCTTTACAGTGTATAAAGGTGTGGACAGAACACAGGGAAATGCTGAGGGTAATTTGCCATGTATCTTTTCCCCTGAGTATGACAATGTGTTAAGTCAGGATTATGAATACGACACAAGCAATAAGAAAACCACGGCTTACATAGGTGGAGAAACAAAGGAAGGTGAACAGCGTGTTGTGGTAAGTACACAGGACGGCTTCACGGGACTTGACCGCACGGAGGTTTTTGTAAATGCATCCGATATCAAACAATCATACATGGATGGCACGGAAGAAATATCAATTTCCTTGGATGAATACAAAAACTTACTTTTGGCTCGTGGCAATGAGGAGCTTGCTTCATATACGGAAGCGAGGACTTTTAATTCTGAACTTTACACTGCCGGAAATCTCGTATACAAAGTTGATTATGACGTTGGCGACAGAGTGACCTGTCTTAATAAGCAGTGGGGTATACAGATAAATTCAAGAATAACAGAAGTACAGGAAGTTTATCAGGACGGCGCACAAAGTATCCAGATTAAATTTGGAGAGAGTACGCCTAAACTTTTAAATAAAATAAGACAGATAAATTCACAGAAGGGAGTATGACACTATGGAAAAATCCTATTTTTTTGACAGTGATAACGGTGACCGCAAGTATGGTTCAACATACTGGGCTGAATATTTTTCTTCATTTATTGAAAATGGTATCTTTTTAAAAACGGGCAGTGAGCTTTCCATGAGCTTGAGTCCTTACGGCGACAGAGCCTTTATACTGCGTCCGGGAAAAGCTTTTATAAACGGATATGGTTATAGCAACGAAAGGGACAAAAGCATTGAAATCCCTGCATCACATGCCACTCTTAACCGTATTGACAGCATAGTGATACAGTGGAATTTGTCCGAAAGACAGATAAGGGCAAAGCTCAGATCCTCAACACCTGCGGAAAATCCAACACCTGTAACACCGGTGAGAAATGCCGAAATATGGGAACTTGTCATAGCTGAAATTTATGTAGGCAAAGGAAACAGTCAGCTTAATATAACCAGCTATAAAGACAAGAGGTATGATACCAACGTATGCGGCATAGTCACAAGCGTTGGCCAGCCAATAGATACAACAAAGCTTAATGAGCTTATTGATAAGCTTTTTACAAGGTATGATGAGCTGGTAGGCAGAATTGAAGGGGCTACTTTGATAAGAACCTTTTCGGCGACAGATTACTCTAACAAAATCGAAATTACGGCCGAGGGAGAAACAGTAAATACAGGTGACATTATCGCTGTAAAGCTGACTAATCCCGGCAATGACTCAGGCGTACAGCCGGGAGCAACACTCAAGTTTAACAGCGGTCAGGCTCAGAAAATCAGTGTTCTCAACGGGGCATGGAAAACAAATCCTATAGCACAGTATGCCACAGTGTTGGTTGAGAAGACCTCAACAGGCTGGAACCTGCTTACATTTGATGGCGGTTCTTCAGGCAATATTCCGGATTTTTCACCAAGCCTTAACAGAGTGGGACACACGCTTTATAAAGCCGGTACAGATAGCAACCAGTGGGGTATGGGTGCAACGTATTTTTGTAATGTTAATTCAGCAGGTAAAGATAATACCACCGATATAGGTGCAGTAATCCTTAGCATGGCAAAAATATCTCCTGTGATAAAGCTTAATCTCTCAGGTGACGTAAATGTAAATTATGGCCCGATTATCGTACCTGATTTATCGTCCTCACCATTTAATAATCTGACATTGATATTGGATTTCAGCGGATGTAACATCAAATGCCCGAACAGTATGAATTCAAACACTGAATTTGTAAAGATATCAGATAAAACAAACATTACAAGTATACATATCAGAGGTCTTAAAATAGACCACGCTGTAGCTCCTTTGAGCGTTATATCTGTAATACCACAATACACTCAGCAGTTGGTGGTTTACATAGAGGATTGTTTGTTTATGATGGGCAGACAAGCCACTCAGAAAATAAATCCTATATTGATAACCGAGGCAAGCAACGGAGTATATCCAACATATCATTTTATAGGCTGCGTCTTTAAGAGCAACTATTTAGAAGATTACGACGACTCTTTTGATATGGCAAAAATTATGATGGTATATCCGTCGTCAAGCTATAAGTCCTTTGTATTTTTTACAGAATGTCAATTTTTATTTATGGATGGAGAAGTAGGGGCAATGGCCAGTGCCTATGGTGCATATGGTCTTACAAACACATGGCTTGATAATCACTATTTTAGGTTTTCCGGCTGTGTAATGGCCAACGACATATTGACCGCACAGTCAAGCTTTTCATCCGTAAACACAACTACAAGGTTACAACAGATATTTAATAATAGTAATACATCGGGAACAAATATTCTATATAGTAATTAAAGAAGGTAGAAAATAAATGAAACAAATCTGGACTTTAATACAAATGGTCTTCTCCGCTTTTGGCGGTTTTATCGGCTGGTTCTTAGGTGGAAACGATGGCTTTATTTACGCCCTTTTGGCGTTTGTGGTAATCGACTACATAACTGGAATTATGTGCGCTATAGCCGATAAGGAGCTTTCAAGCGAAGTGGGATTTAAAGGCATATGCAAAAAGGTTCTCATCTTCGCTTTGGTTGGAATTGGAAATCTTTTGGATATATACATTCTGGGACAGGCAGGTATTTTGAGAAATGTGGTAATTTTCTTTTATCTTTCAAATGAAGGCGTTTCAATTCTGGAAAACGCTTCTCATCTCGGATTACCGGTTCCGGAAAAATTAAAGGAAATACTTAAACAGCTGCATAATGGAAAGGAAAGTGAAAACTAATGTCATATACAAATTCTTCTCTTATATCATATACAAAATTAAGCCCTAACCATTCAGGTGAGAGAACCCACTCCATTGACCGCATTACTCCCCACTGTGTGGTTGGTCAGTGTGCAATCGAGACACTGGGAAATCTTTTTGCATCTACTTCCTGCCAGGCATCCTCCAACTATGGAATAGGCTTTGACGGAAGAATGGGAATGTTTGTTGAAGAGAAAAACCGCTCCTGGTGTTCATCCTCCAACGATAATGACCAGAGAGCGGTAACAATAGAATGTGCTTCAGATACCACAGCGCCATATGCTTTCTACGACGTGGTTTACCAGTCACTTATCAATCTTTGTGTTGATATCTGCAAGCGCAACGGTAAAACAAAGCTTTTGTGGTTTGGTGATAAAGGTAAAACCCTCGCCTATGAACCGAAATCAAATGAAATGGTACTTACTGTACATAGATGGTTTGCAAACAAGAGTTGCCCCGGCGATTGGCTTTACAGCCGTTTGGGAGACCTTGCAAACAAGGTGACTTCCAAGCTGGTTGGCAGTTCTGATAATACTTACGACGGGATAATCTACAGAGTACAGACAGGAGCCTTTTCGCAGAAAGCCAATGCCGAAGCACAGCTCGAAAAGCTGAAAGAAGCCGGGTTTAACGGTTTTATCACAACAGGCACGGTTCAGAAGCCTAATAATACACCCGATAAACCTGCCCTCGCTATAGGCGACAAAGTAAAGCTTGACAGCAACGCCACAGTGTACGGCACATCAATGAAGTTTTCAGACTGGGTATACACCTCTACCCTGTACGTAAGAGAAATAAGCGGCGACCGTGTGGTTGTCTCCACTCAGAAAACCGGAGATATTACCGGAGCGGTTGACAAGAAATATTTGAGTAAGATTTAACATTATTCTTAGGGGAGCAGAAATGTTCCCCTTTATTTTTTTGAAAATTTTTCAGTTTTTTATAAAAAAGTGTTGACATACTAAGCGGAGTATGTTATAATATAGTTACAGTCAAGGAGGTGAGGAAAAGACGAGTAAGGCGGCAAGTGCCGGAAAGACCAACTATAAAAAGTCAATAGGAAAAATAAAAAAATAACGAATAAGGGATGAAAAAATATGCAAGACAAAAAGACCTGAACAAAAAGTCCAAGTCGATGGATAAGTGGGTATAAAAAGATTATTTAAATTGAGGGACGTAAGCGGTATTGTATTTCAAAACAGCAAAAATGGTGTTACAAAGCTTTCTGGCAACAGCACCAACAGCAGTAAGATGATGCTTGCCCTCGGATCGCTTTTTTTGATAAAAAGCCGAGAAAACCGGATCATGAAAGGCTGCAATCAAGGCAGCCTGAAACAGAGCTTTGCGCAAATAGGGAGAGCCACGCTTACTCATTTTGTTATTGGTGGATTGGTATTCACCGGATTGGCTGACAGAAGCGTCTATACCTGCATAAGCAGCAAGCTTGGAAGCGTTTGAAAAGCGAGAGATATCACCGATCTCTCCTAAAATAACAGCGGCGTTAATATTGCCTACACCCGGTACAGTCATAATAGGAGAATTAATTTTATCAAGGATAACTTTGATTTCTGCTTCCACATCACATACCTGAGCGTCAATAAATTTAATCTGCTCAATTAAAAGCCGAAGCTGTAAAGAGAAGCTATCCTGACAGAACTTCAGTCCGAAAGAACTTGCTGCGAGCTCTGAAATCTGAGTGATTTTGTTTTTGGCAAAACCCTTAAAAGAAACCTTTTTGAGCACGTTTTCAAGCTGTTCAGAAGAGATGTTTTCAAAATCATCCGCAGTTTGAAAGTGCGAAAGAAGTTCTTTAGAGGTTTCGCCGAAAACATCTGAAAAAGCAGTGTGATATTCTGGGAACACCCGGTCAAGAACACAGATTACCTTGCGCTTCAAGTCTGAAATGGACGAAACAAGATAAGTGCGAAAGCGTGACAGATTACGCAGTGACATTGTGTCTTCATCTGACAGTGAGGTTTCAACAAAATCACCGTAGCGTATCAAATCAGCAATGAGAACAGAATCGATGAAATCTGTTTTACGCTTTCTGATTTCAGTCCCTTTTCGCCGGCCGTCAGTTTGAATAGGATTAACGACATGAACAACAAATCCATTTTCAACAAGAAATGAGTAAATCGAAAGCCAATAATGACCGGTAGCCTCCATTCCTATTTCAACTTCTGATTGATTATTGATATGTACTGATAATTTTTCAATCAGGCTGTTTGCGCCTTCGGTTGTGTTTGAAAACGAGAATGCTTTGAATAATGGTTTTGCTGTTTCATCAATAAGAGAAGCAACATGAGTATTTTTGCCGATATCAATTCCGAGATAAAGCATAACATTCACCTAAATAAACAGATTTTAGATAGTTCCTCTTATCTGATAAACGTTACTGCCTTGTTCTATATTCGAAGTACGGCAATCAGCCGTCAACATCCAACTTATTCGTAATCTGTTTATCAGGAAGAGGTGTCAGTCTTTCCAGTACGGAGTAGCTTTTGGCTCCCCAAGGAGAATACGACATCCTCTATCTAATAACTACAATTATACAACATTATGTTGAATAATTATACAGTTGATTTTGGGAGATAGGCTCCCTTATCAACCTAAATTTATTATACAAGGAGATAACAATGGACGAAGAAATGAACATAAGCGAAATGCTTAGGGAACTTGCAGAAGAAAACCAAACAAGAAAAATTCTTGAAATCCTTAATGAGTGCAAAGACCTTGAAGAAGCAAAAGAAAAAATAAAATCCCTGCTTAATAAATAAGCAGGGAAACAACAAAAGACTATTAGGGGCGGTACTTGCCGCCGCCCTTAATATGGCAACTTCATTTTACCATATTATAAAATAAAAGGCAAGAGGAAAAGGTGTAATCAATGGACGGAAAAAGAAAAACGAAAACCTCCAGCGAAGTGAAACGCAGATATAACGAAAAAACTTACGGAACAGTAAGGGCAATGCTTCCTAAAGACTTAGTTGAAGCATTTAAATCTGAATGTAAAAACAGAAATGTTTCTCAGGCACAAGTTATAAGGGAAGCTATAGAAAAATTTTTAGGACAAGAAAACACATAATACTCAGCCGCTCGGTTCTCGCCGGGCGGTTTTTGCAAATTGTAATAACACATATGTAAATTTCAATAACATAAAATCAGATTTTACTAACAGAAAAGCCCGTTCCCAAAATATAAGGAACGGGCATAAATTATCTGTCTGTGATGTTCAATTCTTTTTTCAATGCAGCTTGCAAAACCTGAGAGAAGTTAATATTTGCTTTTTCGGCTTCATAGCAAAGCCAGCTGGGAAGGGTACAGTTTTTCTTAACAACTTTCATTTCGTTTTTTCTACGGTATTCGGAAAAATCAACATCCACAAGAGAAACAAGTTCATTTTCGTTTACTTTAAAATTGGCTGTAGAACTTGGCTCAGGAAGAGCTTTTTTATCATCTTCCATATCAATTCCCATAATACCTATGGCATCTCTTGCCATTTCAATAGCCTCAGCTAAGTCATTTCCTTGAGTGTTAGCGTTAAAATCCGGAATATAAACAGTATAACCGTCTGAGTCCGGTGTTAAAATGATTGGATAAGCTTTTTTCATTTTTGATAACCTCCAGTAAGATAATTCTATAAAAACAGAGGTGTCAAGGGCTCATTTGAGCCCTCTCCTCTTGATAATTGCCTGTGCAACTGGTTCCTTGATTTCGACTTGTCTTGAAACAGGTTCTATGTCTTTTCCGTTGGTGTATATGTCGTGGTTTCCACCTTTGCGTTTTAAGTACCAACCGTTCTTTTCAAGAAGTTTTATCAAGTCTTTTCTTTTCACTGTATTTCCTCCTCTCTATGTATATATTATACGCCTTTAATACGTATTTGTCAATAGATTTTTGAAAAAATCTCAAAAAATTTGATATTTTAAGTAAATTTTATTTTATATATTGATTAAACAGTATTAAAATGCTATTCTTATAATAGAAATTTGAAAAAGAGTGATAATAGATGAATACTGCGGTAATTTATGCGAGATATAGTACAGGACATGACCAAAAAGAAGAGTCAATAGAAGGGCAAATACGAGAATGTACGGCATTTGCTAAAGCAAATGATTTGCAAATAGTAGAGATTTATGCCGACCGTAGACAATCCGGAAGAACTGACAATAGAGAGGCTTTTCAGCAGATGTTAAGCGACAGTAAAAAGAAACTCTTTAGTTATGTGATTGTATGGAAGATTGACAGGTTCGGCAGAAACCGAGAAGATATAGCGAAGAATAAAGCACTTCTGCGGTTAAACGGTGTAAAGCTTTTGTCCGCAAAGGAAGCTATTCCCGAAGGTCCGGAAGGAATTATCCTTGAAGCTGTGCTTGAAGGTTTGGCAGAATACTACTCTGCCAATTTGTCACAAAATATAAAAAGAGGAATGAGTGAAGCAGTTATGAAAGGAAAATATGCCGGGTCTTCTCTTCCTTTAGGGTATTATGTAGATGAAAACAATTACTTACAGATAAATATAGCTGAAGCCAACGCTGTAAGAAAAGCGTTTGAAATGTTTAACAGCGGAAAGGGATATACTCAGATTGCCGAATATTTGAATGACAGCGGTTTTAAAACCTCAAGGGGAGCTGCTTTCAACTGCAATACAGTAAAGGCTATGCTTAAAAATCGAAAATATATAGGCGAATACATATGGGCCAACGTAAAAGCTGAAATCCCACAAATTATTGATACGGATTTATTTAATAAGGTTCAGAAAGGTATGGAAAATAAGACTATAAAAAGCAGGAGATGCGGAAACGTGGATTTTTTACTTACAGGCAAACTTTTCTGCGGTCACTGTAAATCGCCAATGTCCGGCGACAGCGGCACAAGTGTGAATGGGGAAAGATATTACTACTACTCATGCCGTGGAAAAAAGATAAAAAAGATTTGCAAGAAGAAATCTGTAAAAAAGGACTGGATAGAAAAGAAGGTAATCTATGCCACGGTGGACTATGTTTTGAAAGATGAAGCTATTGAACTTATTGCCGAAAAAGTTTTAGAAGCTTATCAGAAAAAGCTTTCTGAAAATATACAGGAGAAGAGGCTGAAAAAGCAGCTTGCAGAGGTCGAAAAATCTTTAAAAAACATCATGCGAGCAATAGAGTCCGGAATATTCAACGAAACGACAAAAAATCGCATGGACGAGCTTGAAGAAGAAAAAGACAGATTAAATATTGAGCTGGCCAAAGAAAAAATAAACACAGAAAACGAGCTGACCAAAGACCATATAATCTTTTATCTTCTTAACTTTAAAAAAGATGTGTCCATAAATACAGAATTTTTGAAAAAACTCATTGAAATGTTTATAGACAGTATTTATCTTTATGATGATAAGCTGCTTATAAATTATAAGATAGATGATAAAGCGGATTCATCAGCAATCGTAGAGCTGGTGGATGCAAAAAATGAAAATATTTTTTCTTGTGAAAAAGTTCGGATTAAATCTAAAAGGGTCGACCAGTAAAGACGGTACTTCGGTATCGTCTTTTTTATTTGTAATATAAAGCGAAAACGGGAACAGCTTCTGGCTGCTCCCGTATTTTGGTAAATCAAAATTATCAGTCTGTATATATGCCGTTGTTGTTATCGTCGGTATCATCTCCGCTGGACAAGGCGTTATCTCTGAACAATAGGGAGATGCACCACACGGCGCAAAGACCTACTATAACAAAGATAATTCTGCTGATTGCAGATGACTGTCCGCCGAAAAGGCTTCCGACTATGTCAAAGTTAAAAATTCCGATACTGCCCCAGTTTATGCCTCCGATTATAAGAAGTGCAAGGGCAATCTTGTCAATTATCATTTCAAAGCCTCCATACATTTATTGGTTCAACCATAGTATGGGATGATAATCTGTTTATATTCATGAATTGATAATTTTTATTTTTCAAAATCAAGTTTGCAGTTGAGAATTTTTTCGGTTTCATCAACTATTATCTGCATACTTTCTTCGGTGCTGAAAACCAGGTTTGTTTCCGGCAGACTTTGAACAAAATCGTAAAAATGCATCGATAATCCGCTTTCGTTCAAAGACAGTGTATTGAACATATCATCTTTGTCTGTAAGTGTAATAAAAAAGTAATCGTATATGGTTCCGGAACCACTGTACCTGAAATTTTTTGGGAAAGTAAAGTTTGCGCTGTTTATCAGATGTGGTGTATATATGCCCTTTTTGTATGCGCCGCACATATTTTTAATTATTCTGATTCTCAGTTCCTCGTTTAACGGAGTATAATAATCCTTTGGTATACCGAAAAGAATACCGGTATTCAAGAAACTTCTCAATCCGTCGAGGGTGAAATTTGATATTAAGTTTACATGATTTTGAGAATAAATAGAGCTGTACATTTCAATCAGCTTTACAGCCTTTGGATTTTCTTTGTTTATGGAGCTTTCCAGGATATACTGGTCTGTGAGAACTGTAACGCATGGTTCATAATCCATTGAATACAAAGTAAATGACTTGGCTTTATTCTGTTTAAACATAGAATCCAGAATATGTAAAATGCTTTCGTCAAGGTTTAATCGTGTTACGAAATTTTTTCCGTTTGGAAAAACATCGCAGAAAATCTGTTTTGTTGATTGTATTATTTTATTAGCCTTAGTAATGATTGCACTTTTTTTATCATGTGAAATGCTGATAAGATAATGTGAAGTGACTATGTTGTGGGGGAAAAGGGAGTTGCTGTTAGAAGTTACTTTTACATACTTGGCTTCTAAATTTTCTCCGATAAGCAAAAGCGGATAAATTTTAGAAATGGACAGAATACTGTCTGTGTAAAAGTTCTTCTCAACGGACTTTTCCGGAGATTTAAGGGAAATAAAAATCTTGGTTTCAAGTGAACGATTGTAGTTTATTTGAAATGCAAGCTCATCAAAAATGAAATCGAAAGACAAATCCGACTGAATATATATGAATCCGTTTGTAGCATTTTCCAGAGACATGACGTTTCTGATAAAATTGTTTATATTAGTTTTTCCCTGCAGGGTTGTGGATTCTTCGGTTAAATCGATTTCGCTTTTTGTCAGCATTACGACATTTTCGTTTTTGCTGTCGTAAATACTGCTCAGGGTTTCCAAAAACTCTTTGGTTCTCTCTCTGCTATAAAACTTTTCTTCACCGACACTTGAAATTTCATAGGCACGCCATAGCCTGTCCGCTGTTTCTTTGGTTATGGACAAAGCCTTTACAATTTTTGAAAATTCTTCAAATGTAGGTTTTTTAGTTCCGTCTTTAAGTCGATAGATTGCACGCCTGTCTATACCTGTGGTTTTTGCAAGGGTATAAATGGTGATGTTTGACTGTGCCAAGACGTTTGAAAACTCCTCAGAAAAATTCAAAATTATCTACCCCCTCTTGTTTTTAAACATTTAGGAATATATTATATAAAAATTCAGTGATATTGTCAATGAATTACTCAGTTATATGTGCGTTTTTTTTCACAAATAAGAAAAATTTCAGGCACAGAAAACCGCACATATTGAAAAAGTATTTCTTTTGTGTTATATTATGAAAAAACACGGAATAACGTAAAGACATGATATTCCTTGAAATTTTACAGGGTGTTTTCAAACCCGGAAACCTAACAATCTCTTTTTGAAAAACTTTAAAGGCAATAACTCATATGTCTTATGACACTCATCATCAATCATCATCAATCATCACAGTTTTTAAGGTTTAATAAGCAGTTTTGTTTCCGAGTTTGGAAATGCCCTGTAAATATTTTAAAAAACTATTGACAAACACTTTTTTTGGTGGTATAATACCAATCGTTGAGTTCGCAAGGCTCAAAATTAAATAAATGCGAGTGTGCTGGAATAGGCAGACAGGCACGTTTGAGGGGCGTGTGTCCATGACGTACGAGTTCAAGTCTCGTCACTCGCACCAGTATAAAATCCCAAAAAGATGTATAGTCTTTTTGGGATTTTTTCTTTTATATTCGGCTTTTGCGGCAGATATGTTTTGCCGATTTTTAATTATTATATTTTTTAAAGAGGAGAGGCGGTTAATCGTGAAAAACAGAACAAAAAAATTAGTGTCCTATTTGTTGTGTATGGCTATGCTTTCAGGCATGATGTGTTTTGCATCCACAAATGCAGGAGCTGTACCGGCGGAAGTGCAGGGAAATACCTTTGCGGAAGTTATAGGAATGGACCCGGAAGTCTATATGGACTGGCTTTATTCCCATGAAGATGACAACTATTATCTGGGTACTCCGTATAAGTCGGGAGATCACAGAAACCCCAACGGCGACTGCGAAGGAGCTAACGGCTCACTTGACTATTACGGTGTATCTTCTATGAACTGTACAGGCTTTGTGTGGCATGTTTTATCAACTGCTACAGATATGAGCGGTGGAAACTCTTCAATGATTCCGGCAATGAGCGGATGGGTTTCATTTTATAATAACAATAATATCTCAAGAAAATATTTTTCAACAAAAGAAGAGATGCTCAGTTCCGGTTATCTTGAAAAGGGCGATTTAATATGGATGTTTGAGGGTTCAGAGTATGCACTGAGCAACTATAACCATATTGGAATTTATTGGGGAGACGGTTCTTCCGATGTTCTGTGGCATTCTTCAAGTCAGGGCTATGTTGACGGAAACAGAATAAATTCAAATGTAATTTCAACCATAATTCCTGCGGCTCCAAAGGCAGAATTATATGTGGTGTTAAAAGTCGGAGTACCTCAGGAGGAAAAGATTGACTATGACTTCAACATGGACGGAGTTGTTTCCGTGTCGGATGTTACAATTCTTCAGGAGTATATAGCCAATCTGATATCCAAGGACGACTCATCCTATAACATGTCTGTAACAGATGTAAATAACGACGGAGTAACTGATATTGCGGATGTAACTTATATTCAGAATGTTATAGCAGGTACAGCGTAATACGTGGATTTTTTCTGATTGTTTTTAGTTTGTTTTTTGAAAAAAATTATTGCTCTAGTTACTTTTGGTACAATAGCTTATAAAAGAATTATAAGTAAAATATGTGTTTTAAAAATAGATTGCTGTTTTTAAGGTATAGATACTATTTTTGTCTGTTTTTTAAGAATACTATCTGTATTGAATTTTGCTGTGATTTTGAGAACAATCCTTACATAAATCAATCGGTGTTGAATAATTCTCCTGAATATGGTATAATTTCTAATCAAAGATTTTTATATTTATGTAAGGAAGTGATACCGATGTCCATAGAAAAGGTCAGAGAATATTTAAAGAAATATGACGCTGACAACAGAATATTGGAGTTTGATTCTTCAAGCGCAACTGTAGAATTAGCCGCAGTTGCAGTAGGCTGTGAACCTGCAAGAATTGCAAAGACTCTTTCTTTCGATGTAAACGGAAAGTGTGTTTTAATTGTAGCGGCAGGGGATACAAAGATTGATAACAGCAAATACAAGGCTCAGTTTCATACAAAGGCAAAGATGCTCAGCTTTGATGAGGTTGAGGAGAAAACAGGCCATAGAGTCGGCGGAGTTTCCCCATTTGCGGTAAATCCGGGAGTTGAAATCTACCTTGATGCATCATTAAAAAGATTCGATACCGTATTTCCTGCATGCGGAAGCAGTAACAGCGCAATAGAGCTTTCCTGCGACGAGCTTGAAAGGTTTTCTGAAACGGACAAGTGGATTGACGTCTGCAAAGGCTGGCAGTAATATTACGCCCAAAACTACAAAAAACAATACTGTAAATAAATCGGAAGAAAAGGGAATGCAATGAGTAAAAAGATTAAAAAGGATACCTTCGTGCAAGGTACAATGATTGCATATTTGGCTATCATAATTACCAAGGTTATGGGTGCGCTTTACAGCATACCTTTTTATGCGATAATCGGTGAAGAAGGAGGAGTTATCTACTCCTGTGCCTACAACGTATATAACCTTTTTCTAAACATTTCCACCTCGGGTATACCGGTGGCAGTAAGTATTATAATCAGCGAGTACAACTCTCTGAGAATGTTCAAGGCTAAAGAAAAGACTAACCGAGTTGCTACAAAGGCGGTTTTCCTGTTTTCGGCGTTTGCGTTTTTAATAATGTTTATATTTGCCGAATCTATAGGAAGATTTTTCATGACCGATTCAGGCGGCGGAGTTTCCGGCTCAGATATGGCTATTGCTATAAGGACTGTTTCATTCTGTCTTTTGGTAATTCCGTTCTTGAGTATGAAGAGAGGTTATCTCCAGGGACATGAGTTTATCTCTATATCCTCATACAGCCAGGTTATTGAGCAGTTTGTAAGAATATTCGTGGTTCTTGTGGGTTCATACCTTGTTATAAATGTATTGGGAATGAACATAACTCTCGGTGTTGCAGCGGCTTTGTCGGGAGCACTGTTCGGAGGAGCGGCAGCTCTTTGGTATCTTTCAAGAAAGATAAGCAAAAACAGAGAGGTTTTTGATACTGCCGACGGCCCTCTTGATAACAGAAATGTCAGCACAAAGACAATACTTAAAAAGATATTAAAGTGCTGTATTCCTATTATTATAGTATCTATTGCCAGCAACCTTTATGATCTTACAGATATGAAGCTGGTTATGATGGGACTTGAGCAGCTTCATTTCCCGGGAGCAGAAAGCCAGATTATCGCCAGTGTAAAGGCTACATGGGCACCTAAAATTTGTATGATAATCAATTCCTTGGCTATAGGACTTTCCTCCAGCGTTGTTCCTTATATAGTAAGCAGCTACGTTAAGAAGAGAAAAAGAGAGGTAAACAAAAAGTTTAACCATGCCATAAATACGGTTATTATAGTTACTGTTCCATGTGCAGTAGGCATAATGATGCTTTCAAATGAAGTTTATTATGCATTCTATGGTGAGAGCGCATACGGCGGTCCAATTCTTGCCTTGCAGGTTATTATAAATGTTATAAGCAGTATTACAATGGTTGCAAGTATGGCTCTTCAGAGTATCAACAGGGCAAAGCTTGTGTGTGTAACAACTGTTATAGGACTTTTAATCAACGCAGCGCTTGACTTGCCTTTTATGTATCTGTTCAGCTTCCTTGGATGGGAACCATACCTTGGAGCTTCTGTTGCAAGTATAATCGGATATTCAATCTCATTATATATTATGTTCAGAAACCTGAAACACACAATGAAGTTCCGCTATACTTCAATATACAGACTTCTTCTCAGAATGGCGATACCTCTTGTTGCTATGATTGCCGTTGTATGGCTTTTGGGATTTGTTCTTCCGGGAACAAGCAACGGATACTTCATGCTGATTGTTTCCTTGGCGGTATACGGTACAGTAGGCGCAGCGGTTTATTTGTTCCTTTGCTATAAAATCGGATGCTTGCAGGATGTTTTCGGCGATGGAGTTGACAAAATATTGATAAAGTTCCATTTAAAGAAAAAGAAAAACTGAAAGATATAAACATTATTTCAGCTATATAAATAAAAATTGCAAATCTACAAAAAAAGGAAAAAACTTCAGGAAACATCTTGAGGTTTTTTCTTTTTTGCTTTAAATTGCATGTCATTTCTAAAATGTATATTTTATTCTTTTTTATTTTGGGAAGTATGGTTAAAAATAGCTCATGGTTTTTGTAACTATTATTGTATTGTTTTATGTTGTATTTTGTGTTAGTATTGTTTAGGAATAGCTATTTAATGCTGGACGTATAATAATTTTTAATGAATATTTTGAAAAACAAAGGTGTTTGTTATGATTATAAAAAAAAGAAATAGAGCGAGATTATTAGTTGGCCTGACGGCACTTTTAGTTGTCTCGGCATTGATTTTTACCGGATGCAGCAAAAAGCTTGAACTTTCAATAGGAAGTGAAAAAATTACAGATGAAGAATTTTTAAATACTATGAATAGTATAAAGTTGGATGTTGCCAATGAAATTACCAAGGGAAGCAATGTAAATATTGATGAATCCTTTTGGAAAACCGAGCAAAACGGAGAGCTTCCTTATGAGGTTCTTGCCGATAGGGTTATTGAAGAGTTAAAGCAGGTTCATGCAGTGTATGAATTGGCAATGGAGTATGGTTATATAGATTCTGCTTCTTATGATGAAATATATAAAAGAATGGAACAGGAAAATCAAAGCCGCTCAGAGGCCATTGAAAACGGCGAGGTTGTTTACGGTCTGTCATCATTCAGCTATAACGTATATTTGGAATATGAGATGGACAGTCTTCAGAAGGCCTACTGTGAGGATTTGACCAATCCAGGTATGGAGGTTACCGAAGAGGAAAGCAAGGCCTACTATGAAGAAAACAAAGACACAATGTTTTATATGTATGACGACTTTACAATTCAGTATGTAAGGGTTCCATATGACGGCTATCTTACCGACGAAGAGAAAAATGAGATATATTCCCAGATGATGAGTCTTTACTCAGAAGCCGATACAAATATTGGAGATTATATAGACTCATATCCGGAATTAAAAGAATATTACGGAGAAGAGGAGATACTCTCCGACGAGGCTGACTACATGTCCAAAACCATAGGTGATGTTATGGAAATCGGATATGACCTTGATGCAGGAGAGAAAAGTGCTGTAATTGACCAAAACGGATATCTGTTTTTAGTTCAGTGTCTTTCAAAAACAGAGCATGACTACAAACCCTTTGAAGATGTAAAAGCAAATATTGAAAAAATCCTCCGTGAAGAACATTACGACCAGGTTGTAGAAGAAAAAGCGGAAAGTTTGCAGGTTGATTGCAATTATGAAGACATTTATAGTTTCACTCTTGAAAATATAAATTAAATCTAAGAAGGAGGTTAAAAACATGACCAAAACCAGAAAAGGAGGAAAAACAATGAAACGCTTGCTGGTTATGCTGCTCAGTATTAGCATGATTTCAGGGTTGTTCACTTTTGGACTCGGAAATGCATCAGCTGATGAAGTTGACACAACGGCAGATGTAGGAACAACTTACTATATCAGCTCATTGAACGGCGATAACAACGCAGACGGAACATCACCTGACACTGCATGGGAATCAGTTATGAAGATTAACGATATCACATTGCAGCCGGGCGATAAGGTATTGCTTGAAAGGGGTTCTGTATTTAATTATCAGTATCTCCATATTAAGGGAAGCGGCTCCGCTGAAAATCCAATTATCATTGGAACATACGGCGACGAGGATGCTGCTAAGCCTGTAATCGATGCAAAGGGCCAGGGCATCTGGTATCAGGATTACGGTGTAACCCTTGACAATGCACAGCATGTAAACAAAGGATATGTTTCATCAACAATCCTGCTCTACGATGTAGAGTACATCGAGATTAGCGGTCTTGAGATTGTAAACAATGTAAGCTTCGAAAATGAGGACTACAGCCTCAGAGAGAAGATGAACAGAACAGGTGTGGCAGTTGTAGCACAGAATGCCGGTACAATCGACCATATTGTTCTTGATGACCTTTATATCCACGATGTAAAGGGTAATGTTTACGACAAGCACATGAACAACGGCGGTATTTACTTCACAGCATTTATGCCTGAAAATGAAGCAGAAACAGGAATTGCAAAGTACGACGATGTAATTATCAAGAACTGTACTGTTGAGAATGTAAGCAGATGGGGTATCGCTCTTGCTTATACAGCTTATCATGCTCAGTTTAATGCAGCAGAAATTCCTGACGATATCTGCCAGAAGTACGGAGCTACAAATGTAATTATCAGAAACAATTACATTAAGGACGTAGGCGGCGACTCTATCACAACAATGTACTGCTTCAGACCTGTTGTTGAGTACAACGTTTCCGACGGAGCTGCAAAGGAAATCAACGAGGAAATCTATAATGCTACAAGCTTCGGACGAGTAGCAGCTGCTGTATGGCCGTGGAAATGCAAGGACGCCGTGTTCCAGTACAACGAAGTATTCGACACCTACTATAACGGTGACGGACAGGCATGGGACGCAGACTGGGGCGACGGCGTAATCTATCAGTATAACTACAGCCATAATAACGAAGGCGGCTGCGTAATGATTTGCGGCGTACAGGCAGTTAACACAATATTCAGATACAATATCAGTTATAAGGATCTTATAGGTGCTTTGGATCTGCCGGGTAACCCGAGAGCAGATTTCTATAACAACGTATTCTACATGGCAGAAGGAGTTCCATTTATCAGAGAGCGTTCTTCAGGCGGTGTAGCAGTTCTTACAAATAACATTATCTATAATGCAGGCGAAACAAAGACAGAAGACTGGAGCAATAACTGCACAGTTACTTATGACCATAACCTGTATTACAACTACAATGAAATACCTGCTGATGATGAAAATGCAGTAACAGGCGATCCTATGTTTGTAAATGCAGAGTCTGCACCAACATCTACAACAGGTGTTGTACACGACAGAACTGCTTTTGACGGATTTAAGCTTCAGGACGGCTCACCTGCAATCAATGCCGGTGTTTATGTATCAGGAAGCACAGGATATGACTTCTTCGGAAACAAAGTAGGTCTTGTACCTGACATCGGTGTATACGAGTCAAGCGTAGAAGATACAATGGTTGAAGGCGTATTCTCAAATGTATATGAAGTTACCGACACATGGATTAACGGAATTGCAAAGGGAACAACAGTTGAAACATTGCTTTCAAACCTCATCTATGATGAAAGAACAACTGTAAAGGTATACAACGAGGACGGTACAGAAGTTACCGAAGGCGTGCTTACAGATACAATGGTATTGAAGGCAACATATAATGATTCCGTTAAGGAGTACAAGCTTGGAATTGAGAAAGTTTACACAGAGTACTCACCAGAGGGAATGACGGCTACAGTAGGAAGCTACCAGCCAAATAATGCAACAGAAGGCGGCGGCGACTTAGCACTTGACAATAACTTGTCAACTATGTGGCATACAAACTGGAACGGCTGCGCAGAGAATGAGAGATGGATTGCAATCGATATGGGAACAAAGCAGGATGTAGCCATGCTCAAGTATGTACCACGCAGCACCGGAGGAACAAACGGAATTATCACAGAATATGAAATATATGTAAGTGATACAGGCGAAGACGGCAGCTGGACAAAGGTAGAAACAAGAAGCAATACATGGGCAGGCGACAGCACTGTTAAGTATGCTGAGTTTGACACTGTAAATACAAGATTTGTAAAGCTTGTTGCAACAGAGTCTTTGTCACAGAATGCAGGACTTATATTTGCCAGCGCAGCTGAGATAAGACTTGGCTACGAAGCAGAATGATAAGGAGGTGCTGAAATCATGACAAAAAAATTAGTATCAATAATCTGTTGTCTGACATTAGTATTAACAGCATTTTCTTCTTTGTTTTCTGTATCAGCTGTTGAAGGTGAAACAGATACTAATGATGTAGGAACTACATACTATGTCAGCACATTGACAGGTAAAGACACAAATAACGGTACAAGTGAGGACACACCTTTTTACAGTCTTTCAAAAATCAATGAAATTACATTGCAGCCAGGCGACAAGGTGTTGCTTGAAAGAGGTTCTGTATTCGATTATCAGTACCTCCATCTTAAGGGAAGCGGCTCCGCTGAAAATCCAATTATAGTTGGAACATACGGCGATGAAAAAGCTGCAAAGCCGGTAATCGACGCAAAGGGCCAGGGCATCTGGTACCAGGATTACGGCAAGGCTCTTGACAACTCACAGCACGTTTACAAGGGATATGTATCCTCAACAATTCTGCTTTACGATGTAGAGTACATCGAGATAAGCGGTCTTGAAATCGTAAACGATGTTTCTTTCCTCAACGAGGACTACAGCCTCAGAACAAAGATGAACAGAACAGGTGTGGCAGTTGTAGCACAGAACGCAGGTACAATCGACCATATCGTTCTTGATGACCTCTACATCCACGATGTAAAAGGTAATGTTTATGACAAGCACATGAACAACGGCGGTATTTACTTTACAGTATTTATGCCTGAAGATGAAGCATCAACAGGAATACCAAAGTATAACGACGTAACAATTCAGAACTGCTACGTAAAAGACGTAAGCAGATGGGGTATTGCCCTTGCATACACAGCATACTACAACCAGTTCAATGCAGCTGAAATTGACGACACAGTATGCCAGAAATACGGCGCTACAGATGTAGTAATCAAGAATAACTACATTGAAAGCGTTGGCGGAGACGCAATCACAACAATGTACTGCTATCAGCCTCTTGTTGAATACAACGTAGCTGATGGAGTAGCAAAGGAAATCAACGCAGACATCTACAGCGCTACAGCTTTCGGACGAGTAGCAGCAGGTATCTGGCCATGGAAATGTAAAAATGCAGTGTTCCAGTACAACGAAGTATTTGACACATGCTACAACGGAGACGCTCAGGCATGGGATGCAGACTGGGGCGACGGAACAGTTTACCAGTACAACTACAGCCATAACAACCAGGGCGGTGCAGTTATGGTTTGCGGTATACAGGCAATCAATACAGTATTCAGATACAACATAAGCTATAAGGATCTCACTTGTGCTCTTGACATTCCGGACAATGCACCAAAGGCAGAGTTCTACAACAACGTATTCTATATGGCAGAGGGAGTTCCATTCCTCAGAGTAGCTGACAGAAACAACGGCGCAAACCAGACCGGTACAGCAGTTGTTAGAAACAACATCATCTATAATTCAGGCGCTGAAAAGTCAGAAAACTGGAGCGGTAAGAACAGCACAGCAAATATGACATACAGCAACAACCTGTATTATAACTACACAAATACACCAACAAGCGATGCAAATGCTGTTACAGCAGATCCTCTCTTCTGGGGAGCAGAAGCAGCACCTACTACAACAACAGGCGTAGTACACGACAGAGCAGCATTTGAAGGCTTTAAGATTTCCAAAGATTCACCGGCAATCGACGCAGGTGTTGTAATCGACGGATTTACAGGAACAGACTTCTTCGGCAACGAAGTTACAGGAACACCTGATATCGGTGCTTACGAGTATCAGGAAGGCGACGTTCCATCAGGCGAAGTTGACAAGACAGAACTTTTGGCTGAAATCGCAAAGGCAAAGGCTCTTGAGGACTACACAAATGCCAACGGAACATACACAGAGGCAAGCTACAGCAAGTTCAACGAAGCTTTGACAAAGGCAATCGAAGTTTCCGAAAGCGAAACAGCTACACAGCTTGATGTAATAGCTGCTAAGAACAATCTTACATCCGCTATTGAAGGACTTGTAAAGGTTGACCCGAACTTCTATATGTATAAGGAAGACTTTACAGTAAATACATCAGGCGCATGGCTCCAGTGGTCATCCTCTGACGGACAGTCATCAGGCGTTGCTTCTCAGGAAGCTGCAAACGATATTATGTTTGACGGAAAAGAAGCAGGCTTCTGGCTTTCACAGAAAGATATTCCAAACGTATATATCGATGTAGTATTCGGCGATACAGCAAAGACCGTAAAGGGATTTGAGTACGTAGCAAGAGAGAACGGCAACAATAAGATAAAGACTGTAGAAATTCTTGTTTCAGAAAACGGAACAGAATTCACATCTGCCGGTACTTATACAGCTGAATATGACGGACAGACAGCTGAGATCATCTTTGATGAGCCTATAACTGCAAAGTATATCAGAATTAAGCCAACAGCAATTCAGAACGACGCATCTACAGGCGATCCAAATAAACTTGCAGTAAGCGAACTCAGAGTTATGAAGGTTCAGCAGCCGACATTTGAAAAGGGTGACGTAAACCACGATAATACAGTTGATATTGAAGACGTTACACTTATTCAGAAGTATCTCACACGTATGGAGATTACCGGTACATTTGATGAGAAGCTTGCTGATGTTGACGGCGACGGAAAGATTTTGATAAACGACGCAACACGTATCCAGATACAGCTTTCTAATAAATAATAAAATTAAGAAAATTATGTATCCTGATTAAAATGGGAACTCCTGTGGAGAATTCTCTCCACGGGGGTTCTTGTTTTAGATTTACTTTTTGAAAAAAACTGAAATTTAAAATCCAGAAGACAATAGGTATTCAAAAAAGGAATACACGAATATTGTGATAAATTTGTCTTTTGATTTCTTTTGCAAGTTGAATTTATTTGTGGATTTACAAAAATAAGAATTTAAAGATTAAATATTTTCCTTTTTTGTCTTATACAGTGTATAAAATTTTAGTTTAATAAAATATAACGAATACATTTTGATATTCTACATTATATATTAGATAAATTTATAGTTTCTTAATTTTATATTTTGTTCCTTTATCTTTTGGGAGATTGGTTTAAAAATTATACATCTTTTTTGTTATATCTATGTATTGTGTTATGGTTTTGTTTGTGTTAATATTATAAAAAAGAGAAATTTGTTCGTTACACCTGTAAAGAATATTATTAAATAGATATTTATTATTACGTTTATAATTTCATGTTTGAAATATAAAAAATGAGGCTAATTAACAAATCACAAAAACCGGAAAAGGAGGAAAAACAATGAAACGCTTGCTGATTGTATTGCTGACTTTGAGTATGATTTCAGGGTTGTTTACTTTTGAAATAGGAAATGTATCGGCAGATGAAGTTGATAAAACAGCTGATGTGGGAACAACATATTATGTCAGCACATTAAAAGGCAAAGACACCAACAACGGAAAAAGCGAAGATACACCGTTCTACAGTCTTTCAAAAATCAATGAATTGACTTTGCAGCCGGGAGATAAAGTTTTGCTTGAGAGAGGTTCTGTATTTAATTATCAGTATCTCCATATCAAGGGAAGCGGTTCTGCCGAGTATCCTATAATTGTGGATGCTTATGGTGACGAGAGCAAAAATATGCCGGTTATCGATGCAAAAGGACAGGGAATATGGTATCAGGATTTCGGAAATACTGAAAGCTCTCAGCATGTAAGAAAGGGTTATGTTTCTTCAACTGTTTTGCTTTATGATGTGGAATACATAGAGCTTAATAATCTTGAAATTGTAAACAATGTAAGTTTTCAGAATGAAGACTATAGCCTTCTTAGAAAAATGGATAGAACAGGTGTCGCTGTTGTATCACAGAACAAGGGAACAGTTGACCATATAGTTCTTAACAATCTCTATGTTCATGATATCAGAGGTAACGTATATAATAAGCAGATGAACAACGGCGGAATTATTTTCACAATGTTTGTTCCGGAAAATGAGGAAGCAACAGGCACTCCTACTTATAACGATATTCTTATAGAAAACTGTTTTGTAGAGAATGTAAGCAGATGGGGAATTTCCGTTGCTGTTACTGCATATGCATATATGTTTAACGCATCAGCAGAAGTTCCTGACGACCTCTGCAAAAAATACGGATGTACAAATGTAGTTATCAGAAACAACTATCTCAAGGACATCGGAGGAGACGCAATAACAACAAAATATTGTCTTACTCCTCTTATTGAGTACAATGTTTCAGATAACGCTGCAATGGAAATGAACAGCGATATTTACAGCGCAACAACTTTCAGTAATGTTTCAGCGGCTATTTGGCCATGGAAATGCAAGAATGCTGTTCTTCAGTACAACGAAGTATTCGATACTGCACATAATGGCGACGGACAGGCATGGGACGCTGACTACGGCGACGGAACAGTTTATCAGTATAACTACAGCCATAATAACGGCGGCGGATGCCTTATGGTTTGCGGTATAAATGCAATTAACACGACATTCAGATACAATATAAGCTATAAGGATTTAGTATGCGCTTTGGATTTACCGGACAATGCTCCTTTATCTCAGGTTTACAACAACGTATTCTATATGGCAGAGGGAGTTCCATTCCTCAGAGTAGCTGACAGAAACAACGGCGCAAACCAGACCGGTACAGCAGTTGTTAGAAACAACATCATCTATAATTCAGGCGCTGAAAAGTCAGAAAACTGGAGCGGTAAGAACAGCACAGCAAAGATGACATACAGCAACAACCTGTATTATAACTACACAAATATACCAACAAGCGATGCAAATGCAGTTACAACAGATCCTCTCTTCTGGGGAGCAGAAGCAGCGCCAACAATTTCTTCAATGAATGTACATAACAGAACAGCATTTGAAGGCTTTAAGATTTCCAAAGATTCACCGGCAATCGACGCAGGTGTTGCAATCGACGGATTTACAGGAACAGACTTCTTCGGCAACGAAGTTACAGGAACACCTGATATCGGCGCTTACGAGTATCAGGAAGGCGACGTTCCATCAGGTGAAGTTGACAAGACAGAACTTTTGGCTGAAATCGAAAAGGCAAAGGCTCTTGAGGACTACACAAACGCCGACGGAACATATACAGAGTCAAGCTACAGCAAGTTCAGCGAAGCTTTGGCAAAGGCAATTGAAGTTTCCGAAAGCGAAACAGCTACACAGTTTGATGTAATAGCGGCTAAGAACAGCCTTACATCCGCTATTGAAGGTCTTGTAAAGACAGATCCTAATTTCTATATGTATAAGGAAGACTTTACAGTAAATACATCAGGCGCATGGCTCCAGTGGTCATCATCTGACGGACAGTCTTCCGGTGTTGCTTCTCAGGAAGCTGCAAACAATATAATGTTTGACGGAAGTCCGAACGGCTTCTGGCTCTCACAGAACGATGCTCCAAACGCATATATCGATGTGGTATTCGGCGACACAGCAAAGACTGTAAAGGGAATACAGTATACAGCAAGAAAGAACGGCAATAACAAGATAAAGACTGTAGAAATTCTTGTTTCAGAAAACGGAACAGAATTCACATCCGCAGGTACTTATACACCTGAATATGACGGACAAACGGCTGAAATTATCTTCAATGAGCCTATAACTGCAAAGTATATCAGAATTAAGCCTACAGCAATTCAGAACGACGCATCTACAGGTGATCCTAATAAACTTGCAGTGAGTGAACTGAAAATTATGAAAGCTGAAAAAGTGCCGGCATATGAAAAGGGCGATGTAAACCACGATAATACAGTTGATATCAATGATGCAACCCTTGTTCAGCAGTATGTTGTCTGCATGGATATTTCCGGAATATTTGATTTGGAACTTGCAGATATGAATGAAGACGGAAAAATAACCATTAACGACGCAACACTTATTCAAATTAAGCTTCTTGACTCTTAACTCAAAATATATTATCCGCTAGCCTTATTTTTCGGATAATAAGAAAAACCCGTGGGGATAATCTCCACGGGTTTTTTGTGTCAAAAATCCATAGTACGGTATATTATGTAATATAAATAAAAGAAAGGGGTGAAAATATGGCAGATGAGCTTCAGATGACCGGACTTGTCCGGCAGTTGGATATCAGTCTGCGTCAATCTGCGTTCCGGTAACTGTAAGACCTTTTGCAAAAACAGGGACAACCTTTACAAAATGCTGTGGAACACCTATAGTAGTTTCAGGTGCTGAAGAGTGCGACGGACAGATAGACGGTTCATGTGTATTTACAATCCGTCAGGATATCTGTGTGGCAGTTCCTGTTGAATTCGGAGCTGTTGCTTCTGTTGGCGACACTTATGTAAACTGTAACGGAGCTTCAGCAAGTGATATTTGTACTGACTGTAAGCCTGTTGTTGACCCTATTGTTCCTTAAATATAAATCTTTGCGCCCCGTGATTAAGCGGGGCGCAATTTTATACTGTTCTATTGACAGCTGTGTAAATGAACAATTATAATTAAATAAACATTAAAAGTAAAAGGGGAAGGGATTTATAATGTATTGCAAAAATTGCGGAACACAGCTGCCGGAAAACGCCAGATTTTGTCCCAACTGCGGAACAGATTCTTTTGCGGCCAATGGTCAAAAGATGGGATATCAGAGAAGTTATCAGCAAATGAATATGAACCAACCACAGTACAGCGGAGAGGGTTTTTATAATGTGGGAGTCCGCCCGTTAAATCCCGGTGAGGTCAGAACATATTATGCTACAAAATTCCATAGAAAATTCATTATATTTGCTTTGTGCATTGGTTTGTGTGCTGATTTGTTTTGGGTATTTACATTATTTAGACTTATGTCGTCGTATAAGCCAAACAAAGGCGACATTACAGAGGCTGTATTTTGGATTGTTTTGTTGTTTGTTTTAATGGTAGCGGTTGTAATAAATCTTATGGTCTATAATAAGATAGTTCTCAATATAAGCGACCAGGGAATAAGCGGCAGGGGAGGAAAGTGCCTGTATCTGTGCAGTGTACCTTTCAACGCTTCATACAGCGATATTGACAGTGTAAAGCAAAAATTCTCCGGAGTGGTTTCCAGAAATAACAGAATAGTGATCACTATAAAAGGTAAAAAATACGACTTAACAATAGAAAACGGTGAAGAAGCCAAAAAGCTTATTGAAATGGGAATGGCGAGAACACGCCAGGTTTATTACTGATTATACATAAAAATAAAAGCTTCGCAGTTTTATTTCTGCGAAGCTTTTTATCTGTAATTTAATTGGTTTCTTTGTGTAGGTGAGAGCTTTTATGCTTGTACCAAATTCCTGAATAGTAGAAGAATGCGCTCATTGCGGTGGAGATTATCCAGCCAACAGGCCATGAAAGCCACAAGCCCTCAACTCCGATTATTGCGTTAAAGATATAGCAGAGGATAACTCTTATGAGCAGGTCTGCGAAAGTTGCCGCCATAAACGGTATCATACTTTCCGTACCTCTCAGAACTGCGTCATACATGAGCTTTAATCCTACAACCACATAGAATGGAGCAACGATAGTCAGGAAGTTACTGCCTGTGCTCAAAGCCATTGGACTTAAATCCTGAGCGAAAATCTTGAGAGCAGGTTCCTGGAAGAACACATAAAGCAACGAAAAGGGAATTGCAACTGTCAATACCATGAAAATTCCGGAAGTCATACCTTTTTTGATTCTGCCAATTTCTCCTGCACCCATGTTTTGCGCCGCAAAGCTTGAAAGTGCTCCTGCAACTGTTGTCAGTGTTGTGACAACAAAGGTGTTAAGCTTGATAGCTGAAGTATATCCGGCGATTACCTGAGAGCCGTAACTGTTTACAAGACCCTGGATGAAGAGATTGCCTACAGAAACAAAGCTCTGCTGTAAAACGCTTGGGATTGCCACAACGCACATTTGAACAAGAAGAACCTTTGAAAAGAATTTAGCTGTACCCTCAAATGTGAGCTTTTTAATTGCATGAAACAATCTAAATATGCAGAGTATAGCGGCAATGCCCTGTGCTATAAATGTCGCCCAGGCAAGGCCGGCAACACCCATGTTAAAACAGATAACAAAAACAAGGTCAAGGGCGATGTTTCCCAGACTGGAAGCAATCAAAAAGTACAGCGGTGTTTTTGAGTCACCCAAAGCTGAGAAAATACCTGTGCATACATTATAGAGAAGAACAAAGAGGAAACCTCCGATGTATATATAAAGATATGCAAGGGCGTCATCAAAAATATTTGCAGGTGTCTGCAAAACATTCATAATTGGAACGCTGATGAGAATTCCCACTATTGTGAGGAAAATTCCGACTGCTGAAATTGCTGTGAGAATTGTAGTTACACATTCTCTAACTTCTTTGTAATGCTTGGCGCCGAAGTGTCTTGAGATTACAACAGAACAACCTAAGTTGCATCCCAAAGCCACAGCCATGAAAATCATGGTTATAGGATAGGAAGAACCTACCGCCGAAAGGGCGTCCTCACCGATAAACTGACCGGCTATTACTGTATCCGCCATATTGTACATTTGCTGGAATATTACACTGCCCAGCAGGGGAAGAGCAAAGAGCCACAAAATTTTTCCTGTACTGCCTTTTGTCAAATCCTTGACCATTTCCAAACCTCCATTGACTTTTAATCCGCTGTCTATTATACTACAGTTATGGTTATCTGTTTTATATGTATTTTAAAAATTTGTTATATGATAATTAGATAATAAAAGGACGATATAAAATGAATATAGAGCACATGAAAAATTTTTTGATAATGGCGGACAGCGACAGTATTTCCCATGCCTCCAGAAGACTTTTTATAGCTCAGTCAGCACTGAGCAATCAGCTTAAAACCCTTGAAAAAGAGGTGGGAGCCCAGCTTATAAAAAGGGACTATCACAGCTATGAGCTTACGGAAAGCGGAAAGACGTTTTTAAAATATGCCAGAAAAATTGTTGAAACAATGGAACAGGCAGAACTTGCAGTATCCGACTTGCAGGACGGAACAACAGGAACCTTGAGAATATCCTCTACACCGTCAGTGGCAACAGGTTTTCTCATGGAATACATAAGCGAAAATACAAAAAAATACCCCCGGGTAAAGCTCAGAATAAACGAGTGCAATACACCGGAGGTTATTGAAAAGATAAAGGACGGGATTTCGGAGGTGGGATTTATCAGAACACCTTTCGGAAATCATGGAGAATTTGTCACAAAATTTCTTGTAGCAGACCAAATGGCTGCGGTTTATAAAAAGGGCAGTTATAGTTTTGAGGACAATTTCAGTTTGGACCTTTTGCAAAACATGCCCCTTATATCAATTTACAGATATACAGAACTGCTGGACGCAATAGCGGAACACAGAAATTACAGAATATACTATGCCGCCCAATGTACAGAGGTTTCCACAGCCCTTTCCTTGGCTCAGTTAGGTATAGGTATTGCCCTGGTTCCTTATTCCGCATATAAAAATAATATGGGACTTTTTACAGGATTGGAAGCAAAAATTATCGGCGACAGTGAATGCGGAACAAAATGTCTTATGATTTATCTTAAAAACCGTTCTCTTTCAGCCACCGCTCAAAACTTTATAAAGCTTATAGAAAATATAATTGAAAGCAAAGAAATTTAATTTCCGAAATATTCCTCAATGGAGCTTACACACCTGTCAACGGCGCAGTCGATTTCCTCTTTTGTTATTATAAGGGGAGGATTGAAGTAAAGCACATTTCCCAAGGGACGCAGAAGCAGTCCCTTTTTTAATGCAATTTTGTAGATCTCATATCCCACACGCTTTTCGCTTTCAAAGCCCTCCTTGGTTTCCTTGTCTTTCACAAGCTCAATTCCGTTTATAAGTCCTATGTGTCGGATTTCACCCACGTAAGGCTTTTGCAAAAGCTTTTCCGTAAGCTTTTGGTGGAGATATTTTCCGGTTTCTGCGGCGTTTTCCAAGATATTATCTTCTCTCAATATTTTTTGGACGGCTAAAGCGGCGGCACAGCCTAAAGGATTTCCGCTGTAGGTGTGGCTGTGCATAAATGCCTTGCCTTTGTTGTATTCGTCGTAGAAAGCGTCGTAAATTTCCTGGGTGGTTATGGTTATAGCCATTGGCATGTAGCCGCCGGTAAGTCCTTTGGAAATGCACATAATGTCCGGTGATATGCCGGCGTGGTCGCAGGCAAACATTTTTCCAGTTCGTCCGAAACCGGTAGCGATTTCATCTGCAATAAGTAAAACATCGTACTTATCGCAAAGCTCTCTAAGCTTTTTAAGATATACAGGAGGATAAATTCTCATGCCTGCGCTGCCCTGAAGCAAAGGCTCCACAATAAGTGCACAGCATTCCTGGGCATGTTCCGCAAAGGCTTTTTCCGCATGACAGATACATTCGCCGCCGCAGCTGTCTCTGTTTTTTCCTAAAGGACAGCGGTAGCAGTCCGGAGCTTCAATGTGAATTGTGTCCATAAGCATTGGTCGGTAGATTTTAGCGTACAAATCCATGCTTCCCACGGATAATGCTCCGATTGTTTCACCGTGATAACCCTCTGTAAGGCACATGAATTTTGTTTTTTCGGCTTTGCCCCTTTGGTATTGATATTGAAAAGCCATTTTCAAGGCACATTCAACAGCGGCAGAACCGTTGTCGGAAAAATTAAATTTGCAAAGACCTTTAGGAATAATCTCCATAAGCTGCTGACAAAGCTCTATTGCCGGCTTGTGGGAGAAATTCGCAAAAATAACATGCTCAAGTTTATCAAGCTGATTTTTAATAGCTTCGTTAATTTTGGGATTGCAGTGTCCCAAAAGATTGCACCACCAAGAGCTTACAACGTCTATGTACTCGTTTCCGTGGATGTCGTAAAGATGAACGCCTTCGCCGTGGTCGATAATAATGGGGGGAAGTTCCTCATAATCCTTCATCTGTGAACAGGGGTGCCATATATATTTTAAATCAAGCTCTTCCAAAGTCATTTCATTCATCTCCAAAATATAATTTTATAGGGTCGCAAAGGTAGTCTATATTTTCAGCATTGATTGAAACAGTGCCTATAACCTTTACATCTGTGAGCTTTTCAATCATAAAAAGATTGTCTTTGTGCATAAGGCTGTTTTCATTGTAATTGTTGAGAATAATTCCTCTTACCTTTATGCCTTTTTCACGGAGATAAGAAACGGTGAGAACAACGGCATTGATTGTTCCCAAGCCTGCGTCTGCCACTATAATTGTGTCAAGCTCTAAAGATTTTACTATGTCCTCAAGCATAATAAAGCACTTATTATCAAGCCTAATGGGACAGACAATTCCTCCGCTGCCTTCAACAAAAACATATTCATGGGATTTTAAAACAGTTTCAAAATCCTTTTTGACTTCCTCAAGCTCCACAGGATTTCCCTCTATCCTTGCGGAAAGATGAGGGGAAAGGGGGTTTTTGTAGAGATAGGATAAAAGTGTTTCGGTTTCCTGATTTATTCCGGAAATCTTTTTAACATAGCCTGCGTCGCTTTCCTCAATGGACTCTGCGCCGCTTATGGCGGCCTTGTAGTAGCCTGCGTTTATTCCCTTTTGTACCAAGCTTTTTGCCAAAAGGGCGGTAACGTAGGTTTTTCCTATGTCAGTTCCGGTTCCGGTGATAAAAATTCCCTTAGCCATTGCATAACCCCCTTTCATAGCCCAAAGCTTCAATAGTTTCAATGTCCTTTTTTATGGTAATTCCGGCAGTTGTCAGCATATCTCCGGAAATTGTGGCGTTTGCGCCTGATTTAAAGCAATCATATCCTTTATGCTCCATAAGTCCTCTGCCTCCAGCAAGTCTTATGGAAGCGTCGGGGAGAATAAATCTGTACACAGCGGCAATTCTTCTCATGTCGTCTTCCGTAAGGGGTGAAAGATTTTCATAAGGAGTGCCCTTAATCGGGTTTAACATGTTGATTGGAATAGATTTAATTCCCAGTTCCTTTAATGAAAATGCCATGTCGATTCTGTCCTCAGGGGTTTCGCCGATTCCCATAATACCGCCGCTGCACACGGAAAGACCTGATGACTGCGCCGCTTTTATTGCATTGACCTTATCTTGAAAGCTGTGGGTTGTGCATACATTGCTGAAATTCTTTTCTGAGGTTTCAAGGTTGTTGTGCACTCTTGAAGCGCCAGCCTCTTTCAGCTTTGAGAATTGTTCTTTATTCAAAAGTCCGCAGGATATGCAGACCTTAATATCACATTCATTTTTTATGGCTTTTATAATTTCGCAGACCTTTTCAACTTCGCTGTCGCTGAGTTTTTTTCCTGATGTGACGATAGAAAATCTCAGCACACCTCTTTCAAAATTTTCTTTAGCCTGTTTTGCTACCTCCTGGGGTGAAAGCAGTGGGTATTCCTGAACACAGGTGCTGTAAAAGGATGATTGGGCACAGTATTTGCAGTTTTCCGAGCATTTGCCGCTTTTTGCATTTATAATTGTGCAGATATCAAATTTGTTGGAGCAAAAATGATTTCTTATTTCATCGGCACATTGGCACAGTTCATCTAAAGGTGAATTGTAAAGATTTAAAGCATCCTCTTTTGTTATAGCTTTACCGGAGAGGATTTTTTCCATATAGTCACGGGGACTTGTCATTTTAATCAGACCTTTCTTTTGTTAAAAACAGGAATAAGACGTTTTCCAAGCATTGCCGCAAAGAAGCACATAACAATATCGCCTGGAACAACCAAAAGGAAGCAGTAAAGAAACAGCGGCCAAAGTCCTATTCCGGTTCCCAAATAAAAGTTGCTTATTATGTAGTAGTAAATCATTCCGAAAAGATAAACCATAGCAAGTCCTGCAAAACAGGCGAATAACAGTTTACAGTAGGAGGGATTTGCTTTCTTGTGGGCTATTGTTCCGGTGAGAAGAGCTCCCACGGCAAAGCCTATTATATAACCGAAGCTTGGCTGGAAAATATATCCGGGACCGCCGCCGGAAGCAAATATAGGAAGTCCTATCAAGCCTAAAATCATATAAACAAAAACACAGAGAAAACCTTTTTTGCCGCCTAAAAACAATCCGGCAAGGGTTGTGAAAAGTGTTTGCAGAGTAAAGGGAACAAAAGGAACGGGAACTTTTATAAAAGCGCCGATTGCGATAAGAGCCACAAAAAGTCCGCATATAACAATGTCGTTGATTTTAAGGGTATTTTTTGTCATAAGCCACCTCTTAGAATTTATTTCATATGAAAGTATAACAGACTAAAAGAAGATTGTAAACCTAATTTTAAAATAAAGTTTACAATAGCGTATAATTGTTGAATTAGAAAAATATCGTGGTATAATAAAAAATAAATTCTTCAAAGTGAAAGGAAACGACCTTCTAAATCGTATTGTATATGAAAGGACGTTGATAAGTCCTGAAAATACAAGGAGGTTTTTATTATGAAGAAAAAGATTATGGTTATTATAGCTGCTTTATTTGTGATTACAGCGGCAGTTGCAACAGTAGGAGCGGCAGGAAGAGGAAAGGTTGGCAATCCTTCAGCGGCTGTATCCGGTATATGCGACGGAGTACCGGCACAGGACGGAACAGGAATGCAGTACGGTAAAAATGAAAACGCAGGTCAGGGAAATGGAACAGGCGACTGTATCTATAATGAGGAATGCCCAAACGATGGAGTGCCTGCCCAGGACGGAACAGGTATGCAGTACGGTAAAAATCAAAACGGTGGAAACGGCAAAGGTAACAGAGGATAATTGAGGTAAAAGAAGGTTGCATAGATGAGAAGCGAACACGAGGCAAATCTTGCCATAGAAAAATACGGTGATATGGTAAAGCGTATTTGTTTTCTGCATTTAAAAAATGAATTTGATACAGAGGATATATTTCAAAACGTCTTTATAAAATATCTGGTATATGAGGGTGAATTTGAAAATGCCGAACATGAAAAAGCGTGGTTTGCCCGTGTTACAATAAATCTGTGCAAAGACTTTTTAAAAAGTGCCTTTAGAAAAAATACAGTTTCAATGGAGTACCTTTCAGAAAATACATCTGCGGCTCAGGATGAAGAGAAAAGAGAAGTGCTGAGGGCGGTTTTGTCCTTGCCGGATAAATACAAAAACGCCGTGTATCTTCACTATTATGAAGGATACACAGCGGGAGAGATAGGAAAAATAATAGGCAAGAAAGAAAACTCGGTTTATACATTGTTGGCAAGGGCAAGAGAGAAACTGAAAAAAATTCTGGGAGGTGATGACTTTGAATAAAATCCACGAAGCCTTTGAAACCGTAAAGGCGGATGAAAAATTGAAAGCATCTGCCATGGAGGCAGTAAGAAAAAAGCTAAAGGAAGAGGAAAAAAAGAAAAGTTTTGCAGGCAGACGACTTGTTTACAGCATGGCTGTATTTTGTGTTCTCATATTGGCGGCGGGAATCTTTGGTTTTTATTCGGTTTATACATCACCTGTTTCCTATGTGAGCATAGATATAAACCCGTCAATAGAGCTGGTGCTGAACAGATTTAATGTGGTAATAGAAACAAACGCATATAACGACGACGGTTCCAAAATAGCAGAAGCTGTGGACGTTAACAATATGAGCTATGAAGAAGCCATAGAAAAGCTTGTAGAAAGCGAAGAATTCAGCAGTTATTTTGAAAATGATTACGAACTTGTTTTTACAGTAATTTCGGATAATCAGGAAGAAATTATCACAGGAATAGAAAACACACAGTGTTATCAAAAGTACGGCTCAGCCTGCGTGGGCGCCGGATATGAAACAAGGGAAGAAGCCCGGGAATACGGAATGTCCTTCGGAAAATACAAAGCCTATCAGGAGCTTTTAAAATATTATCCCGACATAACACCTGAGGAATGTAATGAGCTTTCCATGAACGAGATAAAAAATCTTATTTTGGAAAACGGCGGAGAATGGATTGGAAATTCACAAAATAATTCCCAGTGTACAAACTCAACCGACGAAACAAAAGGACAAAACAGCGGAAATTCCGGTAAAGGAGAAAATTCCGGAAACGGAAAAGGGAACGGCAATAAATCCGGAAATCAAAAAGGAAAAAACTAAAAGAAAAAGCGTATTACTGACTGAACTCTAGTAATACGCTTTTTGCTTTATTTATAAAAATATCTTCCGGAAGTTTTGCTCTTTTTTCCGTACTGTATTGCCTCTTTAGGACAGCGGTGCAGGCATCCAAGGCAGATGTTGCACTGCTTTTTTACCCATACAGGTTTGCTCTTTTCGATTTTTATAGCTTCCGACGGACAGATTTTTTCACATAATCCACATCCTATACAGCTGTCCTCAACATAGAACTTTTTTGTAAAACGTCTGTGCTTGTAAAAAGGATAGGAGAAAAAAGTTACCGTTTTCGGGAAAAGACCGGGATTTTTATTTTGATTTCCCGAAAGCTTTTCATCAATGGCGTTTTTAATTTTTTCAAGCTCAAGGTCAGCCTTGCTGTTTATTTTTTCCTGTTCAGCCTTATCTGCTATTTTAAACAAAGGCACATATGTGTCCACCATTTTTACAGAATAAACTGCATTTACGGAAATCCCCTTTTTTTCAAGGGCTTCTTTTACAAATTTATCTGCATTGGCGGTAGAAGCTCCGCAGGTCATAAGTATATACACATAGGTTTTTTCTTTAAGATTTATAGCTGCGCTGTTGATAAAATCCATTACAGCCTGAGGCACTCCGAAAAAATAGACCGGAAAAACTATTCCCAGCTTTCCGTCGTGAATATTAAATTCTGTGTTTTTTGTTTTTAAAGCTTCAGAAATCGAAACAATATTTTCGTTAAAATCCGCTGTTTTATGGGCGGCGTGCTGGCTGTTTCCTGTGGCGGAAAAGTAAAAAATCATTTTATCACCTGATTTTAAATAATTTTACACATAGAGTATAAAATATATTAGCGGTACAGTCAATAGATAAAAATGGTTAAAGATAGCTCTTTGATGTTGTTTTATGGTCGTTATTGTGGTAAAATTTATTTATATTTGAGAAAAGCGGGCGGTGATGTATGAAAAATAAATTTTTATTATTGTTTATAGAAGTAAAGGAATTTATAGACATCTTTTTCGGCTATAAGGTTATGAGGGCAGCCGCCGCAATTTCATATTATCTTACCCTTTCGTTTTTCCCGTTTCTTATCTGTCTTAACTGGCTGATAGCCACAATAGGAATTGACATGGGAACAATAGTGAGCCTTACGGAAGGTTTTATTCCTCAGCCGGCTATGGACTCTTTAAACCAGTATTTGGAGTATATTGTGAACCAGCAGTCGCCAATATTGCTGATAACGGGAATTACATTCCTTGTAACCAGTGCCTCGGCGGCGTTTAGAAACCTTGTAACAATTATGGGAGAAATCCACGGCAAACAGAGATTTAACGGCATAATAAAATATATTCTAAGCTTTGCAGGTTCTACGCTTTTTCTTTTTGCAATCTACTTTTTTATGCTTATTTCGGTTATTGCAAAGTCGATTATTTCCATAATTGACCAGTGGCTAAACACAAATCTTTCTATTTTATTTCAGTTTGAATGGATGCATTCCTTTTTGATTTTAATATTCCTTACAGTTATGCTTTACGCATTGTACAGAACCTACAATATCAAAGGCAGAGCCTTTAAAGCACTTATTTTCTCATCTGTGGGAGCTGCATTTCTCCTGGTTGTGGTGAGCTATGTTTTTTCTGAAATAATGAAATTTTCGGCGAAATATTCACTGGTTTACGGTTCTCTTACTTCCGTAATCTGTCTTATGATGTGGATTTTTATCTGTGCCAATATAATAATCGGCGGAAGCGTTTTGGGAAGAGTAATAGGTTATCACTGTGAGGACGAATCAGAGGAAGAAAAAAAGTATGAAAACGCAAGAAAAAAGAAAAAACTAAAAAAGAAATAATTTTACGGGACAGGATTGTTAACAACCTGTCCCTAATTTTTTTCACAACGGATATTGACAAATTGCAGTTTTACATGTTTAATTAGGTTGGGAGAAATCCTAAAAGAGCAGGGAGGAATTTCAAAATGATTAAAGCTGTATTTTTTGATATTGACGGAACTCTCGTACCATTCGGCGAAAAAAGAATGCCGAAAAGTACCGTTGAAGGTCTTGACAAGCTTAGAAGCAACGGTGTTAAGGTGTTTATTGCCACAGGAAGATCTCCTGGAAATTTAAAATATCTGCAATCAATACTGGATTATGATTTTGACGGTTTTATTGCAATGAACGGACAGTATTGTTTTACAAAAGATTTGGTTATACGTGAAAAGTGTTTTGATACGGAAAGTTTTCCAATGCTGTTAAAATATCTTGAAGAAAACGATGTTTCCTGTAGTTTTGTGGAGCTAAACTATGTTTACATAAACAGAATAAGCGAAAGGGTTATGAATATTAGAAGGTCTTTGGGCGCTTCTGTAATTTACGAACCAATAGATAAACCGGAACGTGCATTGACCCATAAAATATACCAGCTCAGCGCATATACAGACAAAGAGCAGGAAAAGGAACTTGTAAAACATTTTCCGGGTTCCAAGGCTGTGCGCTGGTCTCCGGTTTTCGCCGATATAATCCCCGAGGACGGCGGAAAAGATGTGGGAATAAGCAAGGTTATCGAGCATTTCGGTATTAAAAGAGAGGAAACAATGGCTTTCGGCGACGGCGGAAACGACATGGATATGCTGAAATACTGCAACATAGGCATCGCTATGGGCAATGCCGGAGATGAGGTAAAAGCCATTGCAAATCATGTTACAGACAACACAGATAAGGACGGAATTTACAAGGCATTAAAGTATTTTGAACTTATATAAAATATATGGAATGTATAAATGTGAATATTCGGTGAATAAAAAATGTAAAAAAATTCACTTGACAAAGAGAAAACTTTGTATTATTATATGTTGCAAAGAAATAAAACAAATGCTTTGACAGGGACAGCTGATACATAAAGCAATTTCAGAGAGTCGTCGGTTGGTGCGAGACGATAGGCAGTGTTGATAGAATCACCCTCGAGCAGACTGGTGAAATTTTCTTTTTGGAAAAACTAATCAGTTCCGGAAGCTCACCGTTATCATGGGGCGCACGTTGTTAGACGTGGCAGAGTGGCCGTTTTTCGGCAATTAGAGTGGTACCGCGGAGTATATTTATACCTCGTCTCTTTTTTGGAGACGAGGTTTTCTTTTTATATTTGACTTAATTGAATGGAGGCTTTTTATTATGAAATTGACAGGAGCGCAGATAATAATGGAATGTTTGCTGGAACAGGGGGTTGACACTGTTTTCGGTTATCCGGGCGGAGCGGTTTTGAATATATACGACGCTTTGTATGAATATAAGGATAAGATAAGACATATAACCACTTCCCACGAGCAGGCGGCTTCCCATGCTGCTGACGGATATGCAAGATCAAGCGGAAAGACAGGCGTATGTATTGCAACATCAGGCCCGGGAGCCACAAACCTTGTTACAGGTATCGCTACAGCCTATATGGATTCAATCCCAATGGTTGCAATTACAGGAAACGTAAACAGAAACCTTTTGGGAAAAAGCAGTTTCCAGGAAGTTGACATTGCCGCAATCACAGCGCCGGTTACAAAGAAAAGTCTTATTGTAATGGATATTGCAGACCTGGCAGACGCAATCAGAGACGCTTTTTATGTTGCAAATAAGGGAAGAAAAGGTCCGGTTCTCATAGATATTCCAAAGGATATTACAGCTTTGACCTACGACTTTGAGAGAAAGCCATTAAAGAAGCAGAAACACAACTTTGACCACAATGAAAAGCAGTTTAAGAAAGCAGTAGAGCTTCTGCTTAAATCCGAAAGACCATTCCTCTATGCAGGCGGCGGAGTTGTGGCTTCGGAGGCGGAAAAGGAATTTGCAGATTTTGCAGAGAAGTTTGACGCTCCTGTTTCAGCTTCACTTATGTGTCAGGGCGCATACGACCAGAAGCTTCCAAGATATCTGGGAATGCTCGGTATGCACGGAACAAAGGTTTCCTCAATGGCATTAAAGGAATGTGATTTGTTTATCGCAGTCGGTTCAAGATTTTCCGACAGAGTTACCTGTGATACCGGTGTTTTTGCAAGAAACTGTCCGGTAATTCATATTGACATAGACGCAAAGGAATTTAACAAAAACATCAAAGCCGCAGCAGCATTGAGAGGAAACGCAAAGGATGTGCTTGAAGAGCTCAGCAGAAGAATTCCTCAGCAGAACCACAGCGAGTGGATGAATAAAATTTACGGCTGGAAAGAAAAAAATCCTTTCCTTAAAAAAGACGACGGAATGTATGTGACACCTCAGTATGTTATGGAAACACTGGGACGTCTTACAGACAATAAGGCTATGATTACCACAGAGGTTGGACAGCACCAGATGTGGGCGGCACAGTATTTCTATTACCGTTATCCACGCCAGCTGTGCACCTCAGGCGGTTTGGGAACAATGGGATACGGTCTTGGAGCGGCAATAGGCGCAAAGCTTGCAAATCCCGACAAAACGGTTGTAAACATTGCAGGCGACGGAAGCTTCCACATGAATTGCAGTGAGCTTTCCACACTTTCAAAATACAACATTCCTGTTATAGAGCTTCTCTTTAACAACGAGGTTTTGGGAATGGTAAGACAGTGGCAGAAGCTTTTCTACGGCGGAAGATTTTCCGAAACAGACCTTGATAAGGTTACAAATTATGAAAAGCTTTCAGAAGCATTCGGTGTAAAAGCCTATACAATCAGCAAGAGCAGTGATGTTGAAAAGGTTCTCAAAGAGGCAATCGAGTCCGGAAAGCCTGCATTTATCAACTGCATCATCAATAGAGATATGAATGTTCTGCCGATGGTTCCGGCAAACGGAGCAGTAACAGACCCGATAATGGAAATGTAAAGAAATTTGTAATATAAACAGGAAGGATGAAAAAAGATGTTGACCCTTGATAAAATCTACCACGCTTCATATGTGCTTAAAAATGTTGTGAGATGTACAGACCTTATTCATGCGCCACTTATCAATCCTGAGGCACAGGTATTTTTAAAGGCTGAAAACCTCCAGATTACAGGTTCATTTAAGGTGAGAGGTGCTTACTATAAAATATCCCAGCTTTCCGACGAAGAAAAGGAAAGAGGTGTTATCGCATGTTCAGCAGGAAACCATGCACAGGGCGTGGCTTTGGCGGCTACTAAAAACGGCATTAAATCACTTATCTGTCTGCCTGACGGAGCTCCTATTTCAAAGGTTGAAGCTGCTAAAAGATACGGCGCAGATGTGTGCCTTGTTAAGGGTGTTTACGACGATGCATATAACATGGCTGTAGAGCTTCAAAAGGAAAGCGGCGCAACATTTATTCATCCTTTCGACGATGAAGAGGTTATTGCCGGACAGGGTACAATCGGTCTTGAGCTGCTGGAGCAGCTTCCGGAAATGGACGCGGTTATCGTTCCAATCGGAGGCGGCGGACTTATCTCCGGTATCGCATATGCGGTTAAATCCCTTAATCCAAGATGTAAGGTGTACGGTGTACAGGCACAGGGCGCACCGTCTATGTATAATTCCGTAAAGCACCACTGCAACGAAACACTGGACAGCGTTTCAACCATTGCAGACGGTATCGCAGTTAAGAAACCGGGCGATATCACATATGATATCTGCTGTAAATATGTTGACGACATCGCAACAGTTACAGACGACGAGATTTCCTGCGCAATTCTTTCCCTCATGGAGAAGCATAAGCTTGTTGCAGAGGGCGCAGGTGCGGTATCCGTTGCGGCGGCAATGTTCAATAAATTCGACATCAAGGGCAAAAAGGTTGCCTGCATAGTTTCCGGAGGAAATATCGACGTTACAATTCTTTCAAGAGTTATCACAAGAGGACTTCTCAAGGGCGGAAGAAGCGCAGATATCACTGTTGCTTTACAGGATAAGCCGGGACAGCTCAAGGAAATTTCTGCAATTATTGCTGACCTGGGCGGAAACGTAACATCAGTACAGCACAACAGAGCCAACGAGGGAATGGATGTAACAGGATGCTTTTTGCATATTGTTATGGAAACCAGAGATTATAACCATATAGAAGAGATTAGAAAAGCGCTGACAAACGCAGGATTTAAGATAATTAGGTCTATGAATTGAGATATAGGAGGAAATGAAAATGAAATATGTAAAGACAGATAAAGCACCGGCAGCTATCGGCCCGTATTCCCAGGGAGTGGTAGCAGGAGGATTTGTATATGTATCAGGTCAGATTCCACTTGACCCTGCAACAGGAGAGCTTGTTGGAGGAAGCATAGAGGAGCAGACAGAAAGAGTTATCGCAAACCTCAAGGCAATTCTTGAGGCTGCGGGAACAGATATTTCAAAGGTGGTTAAAACCACATGTTTCTTGAAAGATATGGGAGATTTTTCAAGATTTAACAGTGTTTACGAGAAGCATTTTGTTTCAAAGCCGGCAAGAGCCTGCGTTTCTGCGGCGCTTCCTAAGGATGCGGCTGTAGAGGTTGAGGTTATCGCTTTGGCTCAGGATGCGTAAGATTTGATAAAAAGCCTTCAAAATTATTATTCTGCAAAACAAAAAACACCACGGTATAAACTGTGGTGTTTTTTGTTTATCTTAGTCTTTTTCAGAAAAATAAAATCATCATACTTTTTTAGATTATGCGCAGAAAATACGGCTTTCAACCTTTTTTCTGACTTCTTCCTTTGAAATGTGCAAAACAACTGCAAATTCACCGTATACAATATTTTCCGCATTTCGAAGAAAGTCCATGTCCATCTGACTGAATTTTTTATGATTTTCTTTTGCGTCCTCAAATTTGCCGTTAAGTGATTTAATAAGCAAAAGTATATTTATGCAGTTGCATGACTTGATAATTGCTTTATACTTTTCGGCAAGCTCTCTTTTGTTTCTGCAATTAAGTCCCTCTGTCTTTTTATGAGAAACGGTTTCTATGCAGTCTTCAACTTCACTTGGAGAAATAAGATTGCGTATAAACACATTTGTATCAACAGGGGAATAGATTTTCTCGCCCTCTTTTCCAAAGAGAGGTGAGAGTGTGTAATAAAGCTTGTCTGTAGCAAGACCGTCTGATACCGATAAATGTCCTACACTTTCAACACGGCAAACGCCTTTTGTTCCGTAAATAATGATATCTCCCGCACTGTACATTTTTATCGCCTCCAATTACTTTGATTTAGAGAGAGCAATAAATTTTAATTTTAAAATATTGTTCTTTCGTATCTCTATATTAGTATTTTAACATATTTAAAAGAAAAAAGTCAAAGGCAAAAGTACACAAATTGTAAATTTGTGTACTTTTGCGCAGGCGATAGGGGAGATTTTTGGAATTTTTATATAGTTATAAATTTTTAGAAGTAAAAAAGATTATTTTAAATCTTCTTCAAAGCAGGCGTAAACCTCAGGCATTTTTCTTTTGTGAAGATTTCTCAGATGATATCTGTTTATAGTTTCCACATCCTCGGGTTCTCCTTTGCCTTCGGTGATGTATTTGTCAATGGCTTTGTAGGTGACGCCCATTTCTTTTTCGTCTGTCTGACCCTCAAAAAGACCTGCTGAAGGTGCTTTTTCGATGATTGAAGAAGGAGCGTTCAGGTATCTTAAAAACTCAAAAACTTCTGTTGCAGTCAAATCTGCGATAGGGTTAAAGTCGTATGCGCCGTCGCCCCATTTTGTAAAATAGCCCATGTAAGCTTCGCTTCTGTTGCCGGTTCCGGCAACAATTCTATTTTCAGAGGCGGCAATGGTGTAGAGAGTTATCATTCTAAGACGAGGAGCTATGTTTGCTGAAGCGGCGTCGGTAATGGTTGTTACATTTTCCAAAACCCCAAGCTCTTTGTTTTTAACATCGGTAAGGTCAACAACCCTTGTTTCTATGTTGAACTGCTGGCTCAGCTCTTTGCCGTCGTCCATGTCTTCGCCGAAGTTTCTCTGTGAACAGCAGGGCATGATAATTCCAACTGTGTTTTCGCAGGCGGCTTTGCAGAGAATGCCCACAAGTGCGCTGTCCTTGCCTCCGCTGTTTCCGAAAACAATACCTGTTGCCTTTGTTTTTTCAAGCATATTTTTGATAAATTCAACTCTGTTTTTAAATTCAAGTTCATAGTTACGCATAATAATACCTCCCGTTTGACTGTATAATTGACAGTACTTTATTTGTTTAAACATAAATGTTTTTATATGCGCTCACTGAGTTTTTTGGAATAGTCAGAAACCGCTTTGTATTCGTCCTTTGTCTTTGTGGGATATTTTCCGCCGAAACAGGCTGTGCAGTAGCAGTTTGTGTTTTTGCTTCCGTTAAGATAGGTGACATATTCCGGATTTAAAAAACCGAGGCTGTCTGCACCAATCATTTTGGCTATTTCCTCAACTGTGTGATGGTTGGCAATAAGATTTTCCTTTGAGTCCACATCGGTTCCGTAATAGCATGGATTTATGAAAGGCGGTGCGGAAACTCGCATGTGAATTTCCAATGCGCCGGCTTCACGGAGAAGCTCAACAATCCTGCGTGATGTGGTTCCTCTGACGATTGAGTCGTCTATAAGAACAACCCTTTTTCCTTTTACCACAGAGGGGATAGGGTTTAATTTAATGTGAACCTTGTCCTCACGGGATTCCTGACCCGGTGAAATAAAGGTTCTTCCGATGTATTTATTTTTTACAAGTCCTATTCCGTAGGGAATACCGGACTTCCTTGCATAACCTATGGCGGCGTCAATTCCCGAATCGGGAACACCGATAACTATATCTGCGTCAACGCTGTGTTCAAGTGCAAGAAAAATTCCCGACCTGATTCTTGCCTCGTGTACTGAATATCCGTCAATAACGGAATCCGGTCTGGCAAAATAGATGTATTCAAAAATACATTTTGAATGTTTTTCCTTGCCGCAGTGGTCTTTAATTGAAGAAACACCGTTTTTGTCTATTACCAGAATTTCGCCCGGCTCAACATCACGGATAAGCCTTGCTCCCACTGCGTCAAGAGCGCAGCTTTCTGAAGCCACAATATATCTTCCGTCAGGGGTAATTCCGTAGCAAAGAGGTCTGAAACCCTTTGGGTCTCTGACGGCTATAAGCTTTGAGGGCGACATAATAACAAGGGAATAAGCGCCCACCAGCTTGTCCATGGCTCGGTTTATAGCTTCTTCAATGGAAGCGGCGGTAAGCCTTTCCTTTATAATAAGGTAAGAGATAACCTCTGTGTCGCTGGTCATGTGGAAAATTGCTCCGTTTAATTCCAGCTCCTCTTTAAGGGTATCTGTGTTTACAAGATTTCCGTTGTGAGCTAATGCAAGCCTTCCTTTAATATGGTTTACAACTATGGGCTGTGCGTTTATTCTGTCGCTGTCCCCTGTGGTGCTGTATCTCACGTGACCTATAGCCATGTTTCCGTTTCCCAAGTCCTGTAAAACCTGAGGTGTGAAAACATCGTTTACAATTCCTGTGTCCTTGTAGGTTCTGAAAATGCCGTCATCGTTTACAACTATTCCGCAGCTCTCCTGTCCTCTGTGCTGTAGTGCAAAAAGACCATAGTAGACAGTGGAGGCGACAGCTGTAGGTTTGTTTGAATAAACGGCAAAAACACCGCATTCCTCATGTATTTCTGAAGAAAAATCCATGTATATACTCAGCTCCTTGATTACTCTTTATCCAGTTCATCTATAATTTCCAGCGCAATAACTTTTTTTCTTACACATCTGTCCATTGCGTTTTTCTCAATATATCTGTGGGCGTCAGGCTCGCTCATTTTCTTCTTGTCAACCAAAAGCCATTTAGCCCTGTTCAAAATTCTTACCTCTTTCATTTTTTCCTGCAAGTCGGAGTTTTTTTCATAGAGATTTTTAAGCTTAGCCCTTGTGGCGATAATAAGCCTTAATGACTGTGAAAAAAGCTGGGGAGAAACAGGCCTTGACATTGTTAAAACTCCCGCCGACTCAACCTTATATGAAACAGCTTCATAATTTTCGCTTTTTACAAATAAAAGAACTCCTGTGCCGCTGTTGTTTGCCACATCGAGGGCAAACTGAGTTCCGAATTCATCGGAAAGAGGGGTATTTATAAGAAGAATATCTATGGGAATATCCGAGAGAATTCTCCTCGCTTCTCCTGCGCTGCTGCCGACAAATATCTGAGAAAACTGATTTTTTTGTAAAAGACTTTTGATTGATTCGCAGGTTTTTGGGGAAGAGGATACGACCAATGCGTTCATCGGTTCAGGTCCGGCAAACAAAACTATCACTCCTTCATTTTTGTCTTTGCAAACTGCTTAGTTTCAGATATAGTCAAATTCAAAATAGCAGGCGGGAAGAATCCTTTTAAGCCAGCTGCTGCTCTTTGCGATTGATACCGCCTGGTCTAAAGAATAGGGCAGAGCTTTAAGCTTGTCGGTAACCGCTTTTTCCGCAGTGAAAAGATTTATATTTTCCGGTATACCCGGCTTGAGATTTCTTCTTATTCCGTCAAGTCCGGCATTTATAAGTAATGTATATGCGATATATGGGTTTGTCATTGGGTCTGGAGAGCGCAGCTCAATTCTTCTGTACTCGCCGTGAGCCGCAGGAATCCTGATAAGCTGGGAACGGTTTTCCGGTGACCATGTGATGTATTTAGGAGCTTTTTTCTCACCTAAACGGAGATATGAGTCCTTGCATGGGTTTAAAAATGCTGACATTTCTTCCACATGCTCCAAAACTCCTGCCATAAAGCTTTCCCAGTAATCGTTGTTGTCATCACTTCTTATAGACATATTTATATGCATACCGTTTCCGCTTTTGTCCTTTAATGGCTTTGGTGAAAAGTCGGCGTAAAGACCGTTGCCCATGGCGATAGCTTCAACCACGGATTTAAAGGTTGTTGCATTGTCGGCGGCGGTGAGAGCGTCGCTGTAACGAAAATCTATTTCATTTTGACCCGGGCCTTCCTCGTGATGAGAGCTTTCCGGTTTTATTCCCATGTCAAGGAGAGTAAAGCAGATTTCTCTTCTCACATTTTCGCCCTTGTCCAGAGGGGCAATGTCCATGTATCCGGCTTTGTCAAATGGGGTGTCGGTGGGGTTTCCTTTTTCGTCGGTATGGAAAAGATAAAACTCAAATTCTGCGCCGAAGTAGCAGTCAATGCCCATTTCCTTGGCTGCTTTTATTGATTTTTTCAAAATATATCTGCTGTCCTTTTCAAAAGGAGTTCCGTCAGGGTAGGAGATATCGCAGAACATTCTGATAACCCTGCCGCTTTGGGGACGCCATGGGAGAATTGCAAGTGTTGACGGGTCGGGGTGAAGAAATAAATCGGATTTTACTTCATCTCCGAAACCGTTTATTGCAGAAGCGTCGAAAGAAATTCCGTGAGAAAAAGCTCTGTCAAGCTCGTCGGGCATAATGGCAATATTTTTTTGTACTCCGTTTTTGTCGCAGAAAGCCAGTCTTATAAACTTTACATCCTCTTCCTGCACAAATGTTTTTACTTCTTCTAATGAATACATTGCATAAACCTCCGTATTTAAGGAAAATAAGTAAATAATTTTCTTCCCGCTGTCAACAATACAATTATTATTGTTTGTATCAGCGATAAACCTGTAAAAAGAAAACGCTCATAAAAAAAGGGCATAAAAACCCCTTTGTATGAACGCCTTTGCTCAACTTTTATTATTACTATTATACATCCGGCAATAGAAATGTCAAGAATTATTCTGTTATATGCAGGATTAAAAAGGAAATTATTCATAATTATTATTTTTATATTGACAAACAGGGGATAATGGAGTAAAATATGCAAAGTGAAACGGCAAAGGTGTCGCAGATAGTATCTGTATACCTGTGCCGTTTTTTGTTTTTTAAAAGTAAAATTACAAAGTATCTAAGAAAAATGCACGAGAAATGAGGTTGTTATTATGGCAAAAACCGGTCAGACTCTTTACGACTCACGTTTTGAACATGATGCCTGCGGTATCGGTGCGGTTGTAAATATAAAAGGAAAAGCGTCACACAAAATAGTTGACGACGCTTTAAAGATTGTTGAAAGACTGGAACACAGAGCCGGCAAGGACGCATCCGGAGAAACAGGAGACGGCGTCGGCATTATGGTCAATGTTTCCCATAGCTTCTTTCAGCCTGAATGTAAAAGCCTTGGAATAAATCTTCCGGAAAAGGGAGATTACGGAGTGGGAATGTTTTTCTTCCCACAGGAAAAGCTCGAGAGAAATCAGGCTAAAAAGATGTTCGAGGTAATCGCAGTCAAGGAAGGCTTGGAGTTTTTGGGCTGGAGAGAGGTTCCCGTATGTCCGGAGATTCTCGGAAACAGAGCAAGAGACTGTATGCCTTTTATTATGCAGTGCTTTATCAAACGCCCTGAAAACACAAAAAGAGGTATTGAGTTTGACAGACGCCTTTATATTGTGAGAAGGGTTTTTGAACAGAGCAACGACAACACATATGTGGTTTCACTTTCCTCAAGAACTGTAGTTTATAAGGGAATGTTCCTTGTAAATCAGTTAAGACTTTTCTATCCCGATTTGCAGAGGGAGGAGTATCAGTCCGCTATAGCAATGGTTCACTCAAGATTTTCCACAAACACAAACCCAAGCTGGGAAAGAGCACATCCAAACAGATTTATTCTCCACAACGGAGAAATCAATACAATAAGAGGCAACGTGGACAGAATGCTGGCTCGTGAGGAAACAATGTTTTCACCGGTTATGCCGGAAGAGGACATGGACAAAATTTTCCCTGTTGTAAACGCCTGCGGTTCTGACTCTGCAATGCTTGACAATACAATAGAATTCCTTGTAATGAACGGTGTAGAGCTTCCGTTGGCTATGATGATGACAATTCCGGAGCCTTGGAGCAAAGACCAGATGATGAGCAGAAGCAAAAGGGATTTGTACTGCTACTACTCAACAATGATGGAGCCTTGGGACGGCCCTGCCTCAATTCTTTTCTCCGACGGTGAAAAGGTTGGCGCAATCCTTGACAGAAACGGTTTAAGACCATCAAGATATTATATTACCGAGGATGACGAGCTTATTTTGGCTTCCGAGGTTGGAGTTCTTGATATCCCGGAGGAAAAAATTCTTTTGAAATCACGTTTGCAGCCGGGTAAAATGCTTTTGGTTGACACAAAAGAGGGCAGACTTATTTCCGACGACGAGTGCAAGGAGTATTACGCCCAGAGAAATCCATACGGCGAATGGATTGACATGCATCTTGTGCGCCTTGAGGATTTGCCTATTCCAAATAAAAGAGTTGAAAACTACAGCCAGCAGGTGAGAGACAGACTTTATAAAGCTTTCGGTTACACCTATGAGGACATCAAAAACATGGTTCTTCCAATGGCTAAAGACGGAATTGAGCCAACATCCTCTATGGGTATCGACACACCTCTTGCAGTGCTTTCTGACAAGCACCAGCTTCTTTTCAATTACTTCAAACAGCTTTTCGCACAGGTTACAAACCCGCCCATAGACGCTATCAGAGAGGAAATCGTAACCGATACCACCGTTTACGTTGGTTCAGACGGAAACCTTTTGGAGGAAAAGCCTGAAAACTGCACGGTTGTAAGCATTAAAAATCCAATCCTTACAGCCGTTGACCTTATGAAAATAAGAAGCATGAACAAGCCGGGCTTTAAGGTGGCAACTTTGTCACTGCTTTACTATAAAAATACTTCCCTTGAAAAGGCTTTGGATCATCTTTTCATAGCCTGTGACAGAGCCTATAAAAACGGTGCAAATATTATGATTTTGTCCGACAGGGGAGTTGACGAAAATCATGTTGCTATACCGTCACTTTTGGCAGTATCCGCAATGGAGCAGTATCTTGTAAGAACAAAAAAGAGAACTGCAATTTCCATTATTCTCGAAAGCGCAGAGCCGAGAAATGTTCATCACTTTGCCGCTTTGCTGGGTTACGGCGCAAGAGCTATAAACCCATACCTTGCCCATGAGAGCATTACCGAGTGTATAGAAAAGGGAATGCTCGATAAGGATTATCATACAGCTATAAGGGATTACAACCTTGCAGTGCTTCACGGAGTTGTAAAGGTTGCCGCAAAGATGGGTATTTCTACCTTGCAGTCCTACCAGTCCTCACAGATTTTTGAAGCTGTGGGAATTGAGAAAAGTGTTATAGATAAGTACTTTACCAACACAGTAAGTCGTGTGGGCGGTATCGGTCTTAAAGATATAGAGGACGATGTGGAGTACAGACACAACCACGCCTTTGACCCATTGGGACTTGGCGTTGACACAACCTTGGATAGCCTTGGACTTCATAAGTTCAGAGGCGGCAGTGACACAGAGGAACACCTCTACAGTGCAGAAACAATAATTGCCCTGAGAGAAGCCGCAATGACAGGAAATTACGAGAAGTTTAAAGATTATACAGATAAAATCGATAACACTGAAACACCATTTAATCTCAGAGGTCTTATGGAGTTTAACTTCCCTGAAAACGGAGAAATCTCAATAGATGAGGTTGAGCCGGTTTCTGAGATTGTAAAGAGATTTAAAACAGGCGCAATGTCCTACGGTTCTATTTCTAAGGAAGCCCACGAGTGTATGGCAATAGCCATGAACATGCTGAAAGGCAAATCAAATTCCGGCGAGGGCGGCGAAGAACCTGAAAGACTTGGAACAGAGCGTTCAAGCGCAATTAAGCAGGTTGCCTCAGGACGTTTCGGCGTTACCAGCGAATATCTGGTAAGCGCAAAGGAAATACAGATTAAAATGGCACAGGGCGCAAAGCCGGGCGAGGGCGGACACCTTCCGGGCAAAAAGGTTTATCCATGGATTGCAAAGACAAGATATTCAACCCCTGGCGTGTCCCTTATCTCACCTCCTCCTCACCATGATATTTATTCCATCGAGGACTTGGCTCAGCTTATTTACGACCTTAAAAACGCCAACAGAAAGGCGAGAATTTCCGTAAAGCTTGTTTCTGAGACAGGTGTAGGAACAATCGCCGCAGGTGTTGCAAAGGCAGGCGCACAGGTTGTGCTTATCTCCGGCTATGACGGAGGAACAGGTGCAGCTCCTCAGACTTCAATTCACAATGCAGGACTTCCTTGGGAGCTTGGTTTGGCAGAAGCACACCAGACACTTATCCAGAACGGCTTGAGAACAAAGGTTGTCCTTGAAGCCGACGGAAAGCTTATGAGCGGAAGAGATGTTGCCATTGCCGCAATTTTGGGCGCAGAGGAATTTGGTTTCGCTACAGCTCCTCTTATCACAATGGGATGTCTTATGATGAGAGTCTGCAACAAAGACACCTGTCCTGTGGGAATTGCCACACAGAATCCTGAGCTTAGAAAGCGTTTCTGCGGCAAGCCTGAGTATGTTGTAAACTTTATGACCTTTATCGCAGAAGAGCTGAGAGAGCTTATGGCAAAGCTTGGAGTGAGAAAGGTAGATGAGCTTGTGGGACGCACAGACCTTATAAAGGTAAAGGAGAACATGAGCAGTGAAAAATCCAGAAAGATTGATTTGTCCGCAATCCTTTACAAGGGCGAGGAAAACGCTGTGCATTTCAACCCGGAAGATGTTTACGACTTTAAGCTTGAGGAAACATTGGACGAAAGCGTTATTTGCAAGAAGTTCAAAAGATCAATTAAAAACGGAAATCCCGATAAAATAGATATAAAGGTAACAAGTATCAACAGAACCTTGGGAAGCATCTTCGGTTCTGAGATTACAGAAAAGTATAAGAACACATTGCCTGACGACACATATGTTGTAAACTGTCACGGCGGCGGAGGTCAGTCCTTCGGAGCATTTATTCCAAAGGGACTTACAATGGTGCTCGAGGGCGACAGCAACGACTATTTCGGAAAGGGACTTTCCGGCGGAAAGCTTGTTGTAAAGCCTCCAAAGGAGAGCAAGTTTAAGGCAGAGGAAAATATTATTATAGGAAACGTAGCTCTTTACGGAGCAACAAGCGGCGAAGCATATATAAATGGTATAGCCGGCGAAAGATTCTGCGTAAGAAATTCAGGAGCTTTTGCGGTTGTAGAGGGCGTGGGCGACCACGGCTGTGAGTATATGACAGGCGGCAGAGCGGTAATTTTAGGTAAAACCGGTAAAAACTTTGCAGCAGGTATGAGCGGCGGTATCGCTTATGTGCTTGATGAGGACCATACACTTTATCTCAAGCTCAACAAAGAGATGGTTTCAATGACAGCCGTTAAGGAAAAGCACGATATTGCAGAGCTTAAAACCCTTATTGAAAATCACGTAAGGGAAACAGGCTCAAGTATCGGCAAGAAGATTTTGGATGATTACGAGGGATATCTTCCTAAGTTTAAAAAGATTATTCCAAATGATTACAGTAAAATGATGAAAGCAATAGGAAAAATGGAAGAAAAGGGAATGTCAAGAGAACAGGCAGAGATTGAGGCATTCTATTCCATAGCAAACAACTGAGGAGGGATATTATGGGAAAGCCAACAGGATTTTTAGAGTTTGAAAGAAAGAATAATTCCACACGCAGTCCCCTTGAGAGAATAAAGGATTTCTCTGAGTTCCATCCTCAGCTTTCAAAAGAGGACAGAGAACAGCAGGGCGCAAGATGCATGAACTGCGGCGTGCCCTTCTGTCAGTCGGGAATGATGCTGGAAAGCGGTTTCACAGGCTGTCCGCTCCACAACCTTATACCGGAGTGGAACGACGAGATATACAGCCACAACTGGGAAAACGCATTGTCAAGACTGCTCAAAACAAACAATTTTCCGGAATTTACCGGAAGAGTTTGTCCGGCTCTCTGTGAAGCCGCCTGCACCTGCGGACTTGATTCAGACCCTGTAACAATCCGTGAAAACGAATTGGCAATTATTGAAAACGGCTACAAGCAGGGATATATCAAGCCAAGAATTCCAAAGGTTAGAACAGATAAAAGGGTAGCCGTTATCGGTTCAGGCCCTGCGGGACTTACCGTTGCAGATATGCTTAACCAAAGAGGTCACAATGTCACAGTATATGAAAAAGAGGACAGAGTGGGCGGACTTCTGATGTACGGTATTCCGAATATGAAGCTTGACAAAAAAATAGTAAACAGAAAAGCAAGACTTATGGCTCACGAGGGTATAAGATTTATTGTAAATACCGATGTGGGCAGAGATGTTTCCGTCCAGGAGCTCATGGATAATTACGACGCAATTGTGCTGTGCTGCGGAGCAAAACAGCCAAGAACACTGAATGTTTCCGGAATGGATGCAAACGGTGTATACTTTGCGGTGGACTTTTTGACTTCTGTTACAAAAAGCCTTTTAAACTCCAATTTGCAGGATAAAAAATGTGTAAGTGCATCAGGCAAAAATGTCGTAGTTGTAGGCGGCGGTGACACAGGCAACGACTGTGTGGGAACCTGTATCCGTCAGGGCTGTAACAGCGTTGTACAGCTTGAAATGATGGAGCCACTTCCAAAAACAAGAAGCAAAAATAATCCATGGCCTCAGTGGCCTAAGGTTTTGAAAACCGATTACGGCCAGGAGGAAGCTATAGCAGTTTTCGGAAAGGACCCGAGAGTTTACTGCACCACAGTTAAAAACATCATAGCCGACGAGAGCAATAATATAAAGCAGATTGTCACAGTAGAGCTTAAATGGGAAAGAAATCCGGAAACAGGCAGATTTTCACCGGTTGAGATTGAGGGAAGCGAAAAGGTTTTGGACTGCGATTTGCTTTTAATTGCCGCAGGCTTTACAGGCTGTGAGGAATATGTTTCACAGGAATTTGAAGTTGAAACAACGGAAAGAAACTGCATTAAAACAGGAAAAGGTTCCTATAAAACCGAAAACCCGAAGGTGTTCGCCGCAGGTGACGTAAGAAAAGGACAGTCACTTGTAGTATGGGCGATAGCCGAAGGCAGAGAGTGCGCCAAAGAGGTTGACCGCTGTCTTATGGGTTACTCAAATATGATTTGATGATTGATTATAGATTTAGAGAAAACAGGGGAAGCAACAATTCCTCTGTTTTTTCTTGCGTAAATTTGTTTTGTAAGCTATAATAAAAAACATTACAAATTTATTGGGGTGTTGATAATGAAAAAGGCAAAGGTTTTTTGGAAGATTATGAAATACACAAAGGCGGACAAAATAATTTTCGGATATCTTTTGTTTTTTGTTGCGGCGGCGTTTGTTATCTGGCTGTTCGAGCCGGAGATAACCAGAATTTGGGACAGCCTTTGGTATTGCTATGTTACATCAACCACAATAGGCTTCGGAGATTTTGTGGCTGTGACAATAGTGGGAAGAATAGCTTCAATAGCCTTGAGCATTTACAGTATAATAGTAATAGCCTTGGTTCCCGGAATTGTAGTTAGCTATTTTCTGGAGTACACAAAGGTTAGAACAGACGAGAGTATGCTTCTTATTACAGATAAGCTTGAAAACCTGGATAAGCTGTCAAAAGAGGAGCTAAAGGAGCTTTCTACCAAAATAAAAAAATTCAGAAAGAACAGAGGAAACGAAGCTAAATAAATATGTAGAAAAATCGGGTATTGTTTAATATCCGATTTTCTTATACATCGGCATAAAAACGGGAAAAATAAAACAACTTGCTAAATTTATCCTTATATTGTAAAATATAAATAGAAATATAAAGAAGGAGTAACAGACATGGCTGTACTGAGTGTTCATAATCTGGAAATGAGTTTTTCTGAAAGGGTCTTGTTTTCCCAGGTTAGTTTTGATATTGAAGCTTCCGACAAGGTGGGTTTTATCGGTGTAAACGGAGTGGGAAAGACCACACTGTTTAAAATTCTTTGCGGTAAAATGGAGCAGACCGGAGGAGACTTCTTTACATCCAAAAATCTCAAAATAGGATATATGGAACAGCATGCCTGTTCAAATTCGGAAAATACGGTTTATAACGAGCTTTTAAGCGTGTTTCCTCACCTTATAAGAATGGAAGAGGAGATAGACAGACTCAATCTTGATTTGGAAATGGGCAGGTCAGATGAGAAAACTATTATGCGTCATACTGAACTTTCGGAACAGTTTGCGGCTATGGACGGACTTGTTTATAAAAGCCGAACAGCCTCAGCTCTCACAGGCTTGGGATTTAAGCAGGAAGATTTTAATATGCCTGTAAAAAAGCTCAGCGGAGGACAGCGTTCAAAATTAAGCCTTGCAAAGCTTCTGCTTTCCGGTTCTGACATAATACTTCTTGACGAGCCTACAAACCATTTGGATATAAATTCTGTAGGCTGGCTTGAAAGCTTTATAAGGGACTTTAAGGGAGCGGCGATTATAATAAGCCACGACAGATATTTCCTTGATACGGTTACAAATAAGACAATGGAGCTTGAACACGAAAAGCTCCAGATGTACAAAGGAAACTACACCGAGTTTATAAGAAAAAAGGAAGAGGCAAAAAAGGCCGCTGAAAATAAATACAAAAAAGACATGGCGGAAATAAAGAGAATAGAGGGAATCATCGAACAGCAGAAAAGATGGAACCGTGAGAAAAATATAAAAACCGCCGAAAGCAAACAGAAAGAAATAGACCGCATAAAGGAAAACCTTGTTGTACCTGAAAGCGAACTGGAAAACATAAAGTTCAAGTTTCAGCCAAACACTGAAAGCGGAAACGACGTTTTGATGTGCGAGGGAGTTTCAAAGACCTTTGGAGAAAAGAAGATTTTTGAAAATGTGAACATGCACATAAGAAAAGGAGAAAAGGTATTTATTGTGGGCAGCAACGGCTGCGGCAAGACCACACTTTTCAGAATAATAATGGGAACCGTGCCTGCGGACAGGGGAGAAATAGATTTCGGAGCAAAGGTTGAAACGGAATATTTCGACCAGATGCAGGAAAACCTAAATATGGAAAAGACCGCAATGGATGAAATATGGGACGAATATCCTAAAATGACCCAGACACAGGTTAGAACCTCCTTGGGGGCTTTCCTTTTCAAAGGCGACGAGGTATTCAAGCCCATAAATCAGATGAGCGGCGGCGAGAGAGCCAGAGTTTCACTTTTAAAGCTTATGCTGGGAGGAGGAAACTTCCTGCTTTTGGACGAACCTACCAACCATTTGGATACAACCTCAAGAGAGGCGCTGGAAGAGTCCTTGAAGTCTTATGAGGGCACAATGCTTATCATAAGCCACGACAGATATTTTATAAACAAGCTTGCAGACAGGATTTTAGAGTTAAAGCCCGAGGGCATGACGGAGTATCTTGGAAACTATGATTATTACATGGAAAAACGCCTTGAGAAATCCGGACAGGACAGCGGCAAAACTCATACAGAAACAAAAAAATCCACAGGTGCTATAGATTATAAAATGAAAAAGGAAATGCAGGCACAGGAAAGAAAACGCCGTTCCATGCTAAAAAAGACGGAACAGGAAATAGAGGAAACCGAGCTTGAAATGGAAAAGGTAAATGAACAGCTTGCAGACCCTCAGGTAACAAGCGACTATCAAAAGCTTATAGAGCTTTCCGGAAAGCTTGAGGAGCTGAAAGCAAAGCAGGAACAGCTGTACGAGCAGTGGGCGGAGCTCAGCGACTGATTATTTGTGTTTTGTGCATTTTATAACTTATTGGCTTTGAGTTTACTGCATGTGTGTTTCTAAGGTGAATTGAAAATACAATACAAAAGGATAATTTACCAAAATAAGTGAAATAATGGGATTTTCTATTGTAAAAAAAAAGAATTGCAAAAAAAACGTCGAAATGTTAATATGTTAGTGTAAGCAAGTATAATAATAAAGTGTAATAAAAAGGGTAGGAAATGGAGGAATGACGATGTTTTGTCATAAATGCGGCAGAGAACTCAACGACGATGTTTCCAGATGTCCTTTTTGTAATGCAGATACTTCCGCATATTTAAAAGATGATGACAGCTCACTTCGTGAAATTTTAAGACTAAGTGAAGAATTGAACGAAGAAAGCGACACTGCCACAGACTCCTCTGGGGTTGAGATTGATACAGACGGCGAAGGTTTTACCGAACCTTTGACACAGCCTCTGGATACTCCAGACGATGAGGAAGAGGAATGGCATGACTGTTCTGTTACAGAGAGTTTAGAGGAAGATGCTCATCAGCTCAGAAAAGAGTTTGACACAAGCGACGGTTTCTATATTCCTAAAGTAGCAGCCATTAAAGCGGGAATTTTGCCCAGTGAAGAGGAGCAGACAGAAGTTCTTCAGGAGGAAACTGCTGAAGTTGTTGATGACAGCCAGGAAGAAATTCAGGAAGAACCGGAACAGCAGGAAGATATTCAAGAGATTGAAACTATCGACGCTGAGGAAGAACCGGAAGAAGAGGAATATGTTGATGAGACAGAGGAATTTATCAGCAACTATGTTCCCATAAATGAAATACCGGAGGAAGAGCCGGAAGAAGAAAGAGAAATCGACGAAGATATAGATTACGAAGACGGATTTGTAGCAAGCTATGATGATGGATTTACAGATAACGGCTACAGCGAAGAAAGAGTTCCTGAAGAAGAATTCTACGATGAAGAGTTTGAAGAAATCGAAGAGGAAGAACCTGAAAAGCCGAAAAAGAAAAGCGGTTCAAAAAAGAGATATGTAGTTATCCCTGTTTTGATAGTAATAGTAGCTGCGGCAGGATGGTTTGGACTTTCAGAGTTTGTTATAAATTCCTCAGCCAGCGAAGCTATATCGGCCTTTGCAGATAAGAAATACGACACAGCGGCGAGCATTTATAATGAAAGCGTAAAAAATTCACCTATACAGATGTGGATTTTTGAGGGCAAAATGAACTCCTATATAGATCAAGTTTTAAATGAACATCGTGATAAGGTGTTAAGCTATGATGAAGCTAAAATTGCTTTGAACAGCGTTATTGCCCTTGATGACGACAGATTTATCGAAAAGGCAAAAGAAGCCCTTGAAACTATAGAGGCTTTGGAAGAGTCAAGAGCGGCTTATGCGGCAGGACAGAAGTATTTCACAAACGGTGATTATATTGCCGCTGCAAAGGAATTTGACAAGGTAATTGAAAGCGACCCTGACTACAGCAAGGCGGTTGCGTCAAGAGACCGTTCATATGAAAAGTATAAGGAAGAAATTCTTTCAAGAACCAGCGGATGTGAAACAGTTGATGAATACAGAGCGGCTATTGAACTTCTCAATGAAGCAGTTGAAAATCTTCCTAATGATACAGAGTTAAAGACAAGACTCGACAACTGTAAAGAGGGTCTGGAAGAGGCAGTTATTTCAGAAACAGTTGAAAGCGCAAATTCTCTTATAGATTCAGGAAACTATAAGGATGCATTGAGTTTGATTGATGAAACTCTGAAAGAGTATCCGGACAACAGCACACTTTTGAATCTCAAGTCAAGCTGTACAGACAGTTATATTTCATCTTCGGTATCTCAGGCACAGCAGCTTGTAGCTTCTGAAAAATATATGGACGCTATTGACCTTATAGATTCAATGCTTGCCCAGTTCCCGGACAACGAAACACTTACAAATTGCAGAAACGAATGTGTTAACGCATATGTAAACGCAGCAGTAAGCAGTGCCGATGAGTTTATGGATGCAGGAAATTATGAAACTGCCCTTACTGTAATAAACAAGGCATTGAATGATTTGCCGGACAATTCAACGCTTCTCAATAAGAAAGAAGAAATTGAAACCAATATGCCGGTGAGCCTTATGGAAGAGTGTCCGCCAACTGACGGCACAAACCTCAAGACCTTTACAAACAGCTCAACCAGCAGCTTCAAAATTGACGGCAAAACCTACCGTGAAGGCTTTACCCTTTACAGTTCAAACGGTTGGTTTGCAAGCGGAAACGGTGTAGCTAATATGAAAATAGGCGGCGGCTATTCAAGACTTACTTTCAATGTGGGTAAGGTTGACGGAGGAAAAGATGTAAACGGTGTTCTCAATGTTTATGTTGATAACGAGCTTGTGGACACAATCACAATTTCCAGTGACAGCGGTTTGCAGTCCTTTGAAATACCATTAAATTACGGTTCAAACCTTAAATTTGAACTTTCCCCAGAAAGCGGAAGCTCAACGCCGACTTACGGATTTACAAACCTTACTTTGTACAAGTAATTAAAAAACGGGATGCGGATTATCCGTGTCCCGTTAATTTTTTCATTTAAAAAGTCAAAAAATATATTAAAATAGCTTGCAATTTTTTTATCTGTATGATATAATAATCAACGTCTTATGGGGGCGTAGCTCACCTGGGAGAGCGCTTGAATGGCATTCAAGAGGTAGTCGGTTCGATCCCGATCGTCTCCACCAAGAAAAAAGGACTTCGTTTTGAAGTCCTTTTTCTTTTGCCTATTTTTCAAACATGGTTTTTTGTTTTGCTTTTAAAAATATAATGCTGATAATAAATGCGCACAATTCGGCGAATGGTATAGACAGCCACAAACCGTCGATTCCTAATATGGCCATCATAAGATAAAGACCGGCTATGATAAATAAAAAGGTTCTTGAAAAAGAAACAATAGCGGAGGTTAAGCCGTCTGAAAGTGCGGTAAAAAACGCCGATGTGAATATATTAAAGCCTGAAAAGATAAATCCCACAGAAAACAGCATCATTCCGTGCTTTATAAGCTCGTGTACATTTTGATTGTTTTCGGAAAACAAACTTGCCAGCGGATTGCTCATGGAAAACGCCAGTACAAAGGACAACACCGATGTGGCTAAAACAAACTTATAGCAAATTCTTTTCAGTTTATTGAGATATGCGCAGTTTCCTGCCCCGTAGTGATAGCTTAGAATAGGTGCAACTCCCACGGAAAATCCCAGATACAGCGCAGTCAAAAGAAACTGACTGTACAAAACAGCTGTAATAGCCGCAACACCGTCGTTTCCCAGGTGTTTCATCATTGTGATGTTAAAAAGCATTGTGGTGATGCTTGTGGAAAGGTTTGTGACCATTTCAGAAGAGCCGTTTGTACAGCTTTTTAATAAGGCTTTAAAGTCTGCCTGCGGAAGAGAGAAGCAAAGGCCATTTCTGTTTTTAAGGAAAAATATCACTCCGCCTATTGCAGGAATAAAATATCCTGCCGCAGTGGCAAGGGCGGCTCCTGAAATACCGCTGTTGAAATGAGCCATAAAAACATAGTCTAAAATCATATTTGAAATACCTGCGGAAACAGTTAAAATCAGACCCAAAGCAGGTTTTCCTGCGGCAACAAAAAAGCTTTGAAAAAGTATTTGAAGAGTAAGCACGGGAGCAAACACCAAAAGAACCGACAAATAGCTTTTGCATAAGGGCATAAGTGTTTCACTGCATCCCAAAAAGGTGAGAAGTGGTTCTAAAAAAATAAAACTGACAACTGCTAAAGCCGCAGTGACCACAAGAGCTGACAAGGTAATAAAAGCAAAGAGCCTGTTAGCTTTTTTGGAATTTCCTTCACCAAGCTGGATTGATACAACTGCGCATCCGCCTGTAGAAAACATAATGCTTATGGCATAAAAAAGACTTAACAGGGGATAGCATATGTTTATTGCCGACAGTGCGTCGGTGCCTACAAGGTTAGAAACAAAAATTCCGTCCACTATTGTGTAAAGAGATGTAAATACCATCATTGCAATGGACGGAGCAGAAAATCTGAGCAGAGATTTTAAATCAAACTCCTTTGCAAGACTGTTATTCATGTCAATACCTCCGACAATTTATTTGATTTTTCTCTTTGCAGATGATATTATAAAGTATAGGGTAACACAATAGTCAATAGGTGATTTGATGAAAAATAAAAAAGTATACTTTACAACAGGTGAATTTGCAGCCCTTTGCAATGTAGGAAAGGATACGCTTTATCATTACGATAAGGTGGGAGTTTTTTCACCTCAGTACATAGGCGAAAACGGGTACAGATATTACCATGCAATGCAATACGATACTTTTCTTGTGATAGATGCGCTCTGTGATTTGGGAATGACCTTAAAGGATATAAAGGAATATTTAAACAACAGAAGCCCCGAAAATTTTGCAGATCTTATGGAACGTCAGATGCCTGTTATAGACGAAAAAATTAGAAAGCTTGAGAATATAAAGAAAATCTTCATAGAAAAGAAAACCAATATAGCCTCTTTTGAAGAAAAAAGAGGAGTGGTGTTTGAAACATATCAGGAAGAGGACGAGGAGTATTTCTGTTCGGAAGAGCTGGGTTCCTTTGACGATGTGGAAATGGTTACGAAGATATCACGTCTTATAGATAAAAACCTGCTTACGGCAACATACAACACAGTGGGTTTTGTAAGCGAGCCGGTTTTTTCTGAAAATGAAATCAGATTTGAAAACAGCAGATTTTATCTTAAACCCATAAACAGAGCTTTTCACACAGGTTCCGAAAAGCTTGTAAAGAAAAAAGGAAAATACCTTTCCGTGTATCACACAGGCGGTTATGAAAAAATAGAAAAATCATACAGTATATTATATAATTATTCTCATGAGAATGGTTTGGTGTTAGAAAAAGAATTTTTTGAAGAGGAAACCGTGGATTTACTGGCGGTAAAAACATATAAGGAAACAGTGGTGAGAATTTCGGTAAAAGTTTTGGAATAAAAATAAATATTGACTTTTTATTTCTAAACTGATAACATTTGATTATAATATTAAGATTTAAGGAGGGTTTATTGAATGATAGACTTTGAAAACGGCGACGTGTTTAAGCTTAGAAAAGTCAAAGATGAAAAGGTAGACAATAATATCTTGACTTTGCTTGTACCAAAGGAAGAGATAATAGGAGTTTATAAAAGCGTCCGTGACTATGTAGTATTTACAAACAGAAGATTTATCTCTGTAAATATTCAGGGGGTAACAGGAAAGAGAAGAGATTACACAATAATGCCTTACAGTAAAATATCTGTTTTTTCAATAGAAACCTCCGGTGTTCTTGATATAGACAGCGAATTGCAGCTGTTTTTCAGCGGAGTGGGAAAGGTTACATTTGAATTTACCGGAAACTCTGACATAGTTGAAATAGGACAGATGATAAGCAGACATATGCTTTGATACAAAAAAGACACGGTTTATTCCGTGTCTTTTTCTTTATGAGTCAAAAAGAAATGCGGCTGAAAACAGCCGCACGAATTATCATATTATTTAATTAAACTATAGACAGAACGATTGTAATTCCTGTGTCAGGGTCTGTAGCTGTAAGTGTATTTTGAGCATTATCGTATGTATACTGAGTTTCAACTCCGTCAAAGGTTGTTGTTAAAGAGGAGTTGCCGTCAAACACATATGTGCCGCTGTTTTCCTGATCGCCCATTGAAGCTGTAACTGTGCCGTCATCGTTAAACACATACTTGGCCTCGCTTGAAGATACAAAGGAGTTGTAATCCTCTGAGCCTTCTTCAAAACCCTGAGCGATTGCCGCCTGAGACACATATTCCTCGTAGGTCATTTCAGTACCTTCTGAATCGGTAACGGTCTTTGGAGAATATGTACCTGTGAAAGAAGCGGAGTCAGCGTTGCTTTCGGAAATATTCTCTGCTGTTTTATCTTCGGTTGTATCGGTTGTAGAAGCTTCGGTTGAAGTGATTTCTGTAGTGTTTTCTGTAGTTTCTGTATCATTGCCTGAGCAGCCGGTGAAAGCGAACATAGCGATAGCGCAAGCACAGAGAACTGCAAAAATTTTCTTAGCCTTCATAATAATTACCTCTCTTTAAATTTAGTTTGAATTTGTTTTTGTGGCAAACACTTATACATATGTAAAAAAGCAGTGTTTAATCACAGGGTGGATTATATCATCTGAAAACATGGCAGTCAATTAAGTTGTGGCTAAATGCATTTTGATGTGGCGAAACACTTGTATACGACAAATAAACATAATTTTCTCAAAGGCTTTCAAAAAATAAAATCTGTTAATTTTGTTTTATTTTTTAATAAAATACTGTACGTTTTTGGATATTTATGATATAATAAAAAACAAAAACGGAGGAGATAATTATGCTTCAAGCGGGAATGAAAGCACCTGATTTTACTTTAAGCGATAAAGACGGAAACATGGTTTCACTGTCAGATTTTATGGGCAAAAAGGTAGTAGTTTATTTTTATCCAAAGGACAACACACCGGGATGTACAAGACAGGCATGCGCCTTTGCTTCATCATATGATAAATATACCGAAAACGGGATTGCCGTTATAGGAATAAGCAAGGACAGTGTAAAATCTCACGGAAACTTTGCATTGAAGCACAGTCTGCCTTTTATTCTTTTAAGCGACCCTGAGCTTTCCGCCATAAAAGCATACGATGTATGGAAGGAAAAGAAGCTCTACGGAAAAGTTTCCATGGGTGTTGTCAGAACAACTTATCTTATAGATGAGAAAGGTGAAATCGAAAAGGTTTGGGAAAAAGTAAAACCTGACAACAACGCCACAGAAATTCTTGCATATTTGGGAATAGAATAAATTATAATAGATTATCCTTGCGGTTTTAATGCTGCTGTTGGGAGTGACATAATTTGAAAATTGAAAGACTGTATTTTACTGTTGAATCACCCTGCGACGGGCTTCCCCTTTCGGCTATAATGACAAAGCCGGAAAATCCAAAAGCACTGGTGCAGATTTCTCACGGAATGTGCGAACACAAAGAGCGTTATCTGCCCTTTATACGCTTTCTCAACGAAAACGGTTTTGCCTGTATAATACATGACCACAGAGGACACGGAAAAAGTGTCCGTGGATATGACGACCTTGGTTATTTTTATGAAAACGGAGCGGACTCTTTGGTTGAAGATATCCACGCCGTGACAGAATACGGAAAAAATTCTCTGCCCGGTTTTAAGGTTTTTCTTTTGGGTCACAGTATGGGTTCTTTGGGCGCAAGATGTTACCTGAAAGAATATGATAAGGAACTGTCGGGTCTGTTTGTATGCGGCAGTCCAAGCAATAACCCCTGGGGAAGATTCGGTAATATGTTTGACGATTATCTCATAAAAGCACACGGAGATCACGGAAGAAGTGTTGTTGTAAATAATGTGTTTGTAAATGCCCTTCAAAGGAATTTCAGAAAGGATAACATTCCGAATTCCTGGATTTGCAGTGATTTGGATGTTGTGCATGAGTATAACGAAGACCCTCTTTGCAATTTTTCCTTTACCTTTAACGGATACAAGGCATTGCTTGAACTGCTTTCAAAAACATATTCTAATGATGGCTGGAAAGTTCAAAATCCTCATTTGCCAATACGCTTTTTGTCCGGCAGAAACGACCCGTGTATGGTAAACGAAAAGCTTTTCATCTCATCCATTGAACATCTGAAAGCCATGGGATATGAAAATATTACATACAGAATATTTGAAGATATGCGCCATGAGATAATCAACGAAAAGGGAAAAGAAGCTGTTTACAGTGATATTCTCGATACGCTGAACCTGTGGCTGAATGAATAGGAGAACTTTAAATGACTGAAAGAGAAAAAATGCTCGCCGGTGAGTTTTACGACGGCTCAGATCAAGAACTTTTGGAAATGTGGCATAGAGGAAAGAACCTGGTAAGAAAATACAATAATACCGATTCAGAGAAAAGAGAAGAAAAACTTAGTATATTAAAAGAGTTGCTGGGTGGTTTTGGTTCTAATCTATGGATTACATCTCCTTTCTATGTGGATTACGGAAACAATATTTTCTTTGGTAATAACTGCGAAGTCAATATGAACTGCACGTTCCTCGATGATAATAAAATAATTATAGGAGATAATGTGCTTATAGCTCCAAACGTACAGCTTTATACCGCTTTTCATCCGTTAAGCGCAAAAGAACGCTTCGGCGAGATGAAAAACGACGGTTCTGTTGAGTTTTGCAAAACCCAGACGGCGCCTATTGTTATAGGAAATAACGTGTGGATTGGCGGAGGAGCTATTGTTCTTCCGGGAGTGACAATAGGTGATAATGTTGTAATCGGCGCAGGCAGCGTCGTTACAAAGGATATACCGAATAATGTCATAGCATACGGAAATCCTTGCAGAGTTGTAAAGGAAAATAAGTGATATCCGTGCAATAATATATTAACCGCTAATATGAAAAACTTGGTAATGAAAAACAAATAAAAATATAAAAGATTTTAGAAAAGCTGATGATTATTTTCATCGGCTTTTTTCATTTTAAAAGAAAATAATACTAAGAGACAATTTCCTTTTCTATTTGATTTAAAAAGGGAAAAATATAATTGAAAGAAGGTGATTAAAATTTTTAATAACGAAAAAATTAAGGATGCGAGAAAACTAATTGCTGCCATGTACCTTGTAATAGCTTTTTCATTTTTTCCTGTTTTTTATCCAATGGAAAATCAGGCTGACCCGGTGGGAAAAAATGTAATAGCCGAGGAAACATCCTCAAGACAAGTGATTCTTGGAGGAGATGCTTTCGGAATTAAGCTTTATTCAAAAGGGGTGATGGTGGTTGAAATATCAGAGGTTGAAACCGACTCAGGCAAGAAATCTCCGGCAAAGGAAGCCGGAATACAGGAAAGCGACATTATAACCTATGCAAACTCCCAAAAGCTTCAGTCCAATGAACAGCTGTCGGAAATTATTTCCCGGTCGGATGAAAACGGTATAGCTTTGCAGATACAGCGTGGAGATGAAGAATTTGAAACAACACTGTATCCGGTAAAGGACAGCCAAGGTATAACACGTGCCGGAATGTGGATAAGGGACAGCGCCGCAGGACTGGGAACTATAACCTATTATGATACGGAAAACTCATCCTTTGGTTCATTGGGTCACGGTATCTGCGACAACGACACAGAGGAGATAATACCTGTAGAAAAAGGTCAGATTATGTCAGCCACAATAACCGACGCTGAAAAATCCGTAAAAGGAGAAGCCGGAGGGCTTAAAGGCTATTTTAATTCCGACATAATAGGCGAGGCCGCAGTAAACTGTGAACTTGGACTTTACGGAATATGCGAGATAGACCCCACATATAACAGACAGGCAATAGAGATTGCAGGTAAGGAAGAGGTACAGCAGGGACAAGCTCAGATTTACTGCACCATAGAGGGAACAACTCCCCAATACTATGACGTATATATTGAAAAGGTAAACTCCGGTGATGAAAAGACCAAAAACATGGTTATAAAAATAACAGATAAAGAGCTTTTGGAAAAGACCGGAGGAATAGTTCAGGGAATGAGCGGCAGTCCAATTATTCAAAACGGGAAGCTTGTGGGCGCAGTAACCCATGTGTTTGTCAACCAGCCGGAAAAAGGCTATGGAATATTTATAGAAAACATGCTTAAAATATCCGATGAAGTAAATCAGTAAAAAAAGTTTCCGTGGAGAGTCTGCGGAAACTTTTTTATGTTAATAAAATTTTTCAAACACTTTACAGTAATTGGATAGATGAAAAAAATTCACTTTGCTAAAATAATAAAGGATTGAATATCCTGAGAAAAATGATATTAAGAACTGAAAGGAGAGTAAACAAAGGCTATGAACCTGATGTTTGCAAAGAATATTAAACATCTGAAAAGAAGATTTGTAAGCTGCGTGTTGGCTGTTCTTATGGCTTCAACTTCAGCTACAGTTGCGGTATCTGCCAATGAAACAAAAGATACCGGTATGCGCACACCTTTGATAATCACAGAGGTAACGCCGGATACAGACAATGTAAATTCATCCGACGCTTATGAGTTTTTCGAGATTTACAATACATCCGATAAAACTCTTTCAATGGACGATTTTACAGTTAGGTACAACAACACCGACATATGGACTCCCGACCAAAGCGGTCTTAAAATCGAGCCCGGTGAAACACTGGTATTTTGGATTTTAAACGGAAAAAATTCAGAGCTTACAGCAGATGATTTTAACGCTTACTACGGCACATCCTTTGTATTGGGTGAAAATCTCGCCACAATTCACAGCGACGGTTTCCACAACAGCAAGGAAAGAGTTTTAGAGCTTCTCACAAAAACCGGAACACAGCTTGCAAGCGTAAAATACAACGACAATAATGTAAAGCTTGTAGAGCTTAACAACGGTATAACCTTTGCCTATGATGAAAATGGCATAGAGGAAACAAGACTTGGTTACAGCACAAAGGCAACACCCGGAGAAATATCAAAGGAACAAAAGCCTGATGTATCCTATAGCTTTTCCGAAAACTTCAGCGTGACTGTATCTGCTTCCAATGTACAGGAATTTAACAAGGCATGGCAGGCAGAGGTTGTTTCTGAAAATAATGAAGCGGTATTTTCAGCAGAGCTTTTTGTAAAAGCGGATGACTGGGAAGAATATAAATCCTATGATGTAAAATATCAGGACAGCAAACTTGTGGGAGAAGTTCCTTACACAGATGTAAACGGATGCGCTTCTTTCAGTTGGTATGTACAGTGCAGCAACGGTATTGAAATCGTAAAAACCGATAAAAAAACAGTAAAGGTTCTTGACGGAGAGATAGACAAAAGTACAATCCCTGTACTTACAGTTACAGAGATTCTTCCGGACAGCTCCAATGTTGACGGCGCCGACGCATACGAGTTTATAGAGATTTACAATAACTCCAATGAAAATGTAAATCTCAAGGATTATATCCTCTACTACAATTACCCGGACAACGGCGACGAAAGCGATGTTCAGTGGGCAAGCTTTGATGAGGATACAATAATAAAATCCGGAGAATGTGCTGTTCTTTGGGTTAAAAACGGCAAGAATGACAGCCTCACCGCAGACGATTTCAACCAGAAATTCGGAACAGATTTAAAAGAAAATGAAAATCTCTTCTGCATTGAAAGCGGCGGTATGGCAAACAGCGGAGCACGTGCTTTGCGTCTTACCTCAGCTGTACATGATGAGCTTGACTTTGTAGCATACAACATGAACGGTGAGGACAACACAAACGCCGACAAAACAATAACCTTTAAATACGACATTTACTCAGGTGAAAGCGTAATGACAGCAGATGACGCTGTACCGACACCGGGAACAGTTGCAGACGACCAGAAGCCGGAAATGGCAGAGGTAAAGGTTCCTGAAAATGAGCCTTCATACACAGACCTTACACCTGACACATTTACAGACGAAGAAGCCCTTACATTCGCAGTTGAAGCAAAGTCAGAGGAAACAACAATAAAATCAGTTTCCCTTTACTATCATGACAACACAACTGAAAACTTTGAAAGATACAATCTTTTCAGAACAGAGGGCGACAAGTTCACACAGACTCTTGAGTCTATCGACCTTACAGCAAAAAGATATTTTGAATACTACTTTGTAATCAGCGACGGATTTAACACAGTTACAACACCTGTTGCAAAGACAGTTTCAACCTCAGTTTCACAGGAAAGCTTAAAGTTCAATGTTGAGGACGGGGAGTATATCTCAGGCACAAAACAGGTTATAACAACAGGTACAAAGATGACTGTTGACGGCGAGGACGTTACTTCACTTGCATATCCGTCAATAGAGAACAATGCAAAGTTTGTCTTTGAAGTAAGTCAGACAGATACATTCTTCAAAAATGCAGTTGCAATAGGCGACGATGTTCTGGGAATTTTCAACGAGGGAACATATGAGAACTGGCAGACAATAGTTTACGATGTAGACCCTCAGTATTTCACCAAAGGCGAAACAATTCAGATTGACATTCACGCAGGAAACAAGGCAAATGCCCTTGAGCACAACGAGGAAAACAACGACGACTTTGTTGTAAAGAATATAAGACTTATTCTTCCTGACGGAAAGACACTGAGAGCGGCAGGCTTTGAAGAACCGGCAAAGGTTATAAGCATGGGCGACTCCTCAGGCAAAATAGAAATCCTCAATGCAGTGTTTACAGTGGATGACTCATCATTTAACAGCCTTGCATATGATTTCGATACAAAGTCCGCAGAGGACGGCGAGCACACAGTAACCGCCGAACTTAACGGAGAAACAAAGACAGTAAAAGTAAATGTTGACAACACAGCTCCTCAGGTTGACTGCAATATTGAGGACGGCAAGACATATAAGGGAAGCTTCACAATTTCCGCAGATATCACAGACTCAGGTTCAGGAATTGCCACATCAACTGTAAAGCTTGACGGTGAAGCTGTAGAACTTCCAATGGACATAAACGGAGTGGACATGGAAGCAGGCGAGCACACACTCCAGTTCAATGTTACTGATAAATGCTCAAATACCACAGATAAAACAATCACATTTATAATCCCTGAAGAAAATCCGGATATCTCAGACGGTAAGCCTGAGGACGGTTCAGAAACAGACACTGACCCTGTACTTTCCGTAAAGGTTGACGACCCAACAGGTGACGACATGAATGTTGTATTTAAGCAGGGCGAGCTTTATAGTCTTGGCGACAGCAACATAACAGTTTCAGAGGGAATAAGCGATACAGCAGGAACTTCCGAAAATGTTTTTGAAGAGAATACAGGAGACGGTTTCCCTTACCAGCAGTTTGAAATTTCACTTCCAAAGGGAATTGAAGCTGACGAAAACATCAGAATAAGCTGGAGCGGAGAAACAAACAATAACGCAACTTACCTTTATGTATACAATACAGACACAAACAGCTGGGACAAGACAGATGCAGAGCTTATAACAGAAAACGGAACTTCAACTCTTGAAGCTACAATACCTGCCGCAGCTCACGTGTCAGATAATGTTGTAAAGGTAATGGTACAAAACGGCGAAGGCTATACACCTACTCAGTACGCTGAGGGAGAGCCGGCAATACCTTCCGACAATGAAAATATAACAACATCAAACCCTGACGATTTGGACAGAAGCCTTTACGACTTCACATTCGCAATAGAAAGCGATACACAGTATTACAACGAGGATACACCGGATAACCCTGGTGCAATAGGACAATATCAGTATCAAAACGATATACACGACTGGCTTATTGCAAACCGTTCAAGAATGAATATTCAGTATCTTTTCCATGACGGAGATATTATAGATGACGAGCCTATCGAATCAGAGTGGATAAATGCAGACAATGCATACAAGAAGCTTGATGAAACAAACTTCCCGTATGGAATACTTGCAGGTAACCACGACGTAGGACATTTAAGCGGCGACTACTCAAAATTCTCCCAGTATTTCGGTGAGGACAGATACAGCTCAAATCCTTGGTACGGCGGAAGCTACAAGGACAACAGAGGACATTACGACCTTATTACAGTTGACGGAATAGACTTTATAATGATATTTACAGGCTGGGGAATAGGCGACGAAGAGATTAAGTGGATGAACGATGTTCTTGCACAGTATCCTGACAGAATAGCAATACTCAACTTCCATGAATATCTCCTTGCCAGCGGCGGCCTTGGAGAAGAACCTCAGAGAGTTTATGACGAGGTTGTTTCAGTAAATCCGAATGTACGCATGGTGCTTTCCGGTCACTACCACAACGCACAGACAGTAGTTTCTCAGTTTGATGACGACGGAGACGGAGTAAACGACAGAAATGTTTACCAGATGCTATTCGACTATCAGGGACTGACAGAAGGCGGCATGGGATATATCAGACTTATGCACTTCGACTGCGAGGGCGAAAAAATAATTATAAAGACTTATTCACCGTCACTTGACGACTACAATGCAAAGGATTATCCGGGAATAGGCGGAGAAGGTATTGTAGGTGAAGAGGATTTTGAAATCAGCTTTGCAGATTTGGGAATAACTCCTGAGACAAAGACAGTTTCCACAAGCGGATTTACCGCAGAGGTTCTCACTAACGATGTAATCGGTACAGTTGAAAATGTTAAGAGCGGTGAAACAGCTTCCGTAGTTTGGGAGAATGCACCGGAAGGCAGAAACGGCTGGTACGCAGAGGTTACAGACCAGTTCGGAGGAATTACAAGAAGCAAGGTTTCCTATGTAACTGTAGGCAATGAGAAGCTTTTGGGCGACCTGAACAATGACGGAAAAGTCACAGTTATGGACGCAACAATAATTCAGCTCCATCTTGCAGGCTCTGATAAGTACGGTGACTTGGATACAGCAATAGCGGATGTAAACAAGGACGGAATTGTCAATATAGACGATGCAAGTAAAATTCAGAGAATTGCAGCAAAAATGGAGTAACTAAAAATAATCAAAACATTTTCTGATTCATTATCTTTTATACTGCCATTAAAAAACGCTGTCGGACATTAGTCCGGCAGCGTTTTGAGTTTATTCCTTGATAAAAACATAGGTGTTTTTGTCCGAATGGTTTTCTGAAAATTTATATCCCAGACGGTCAAAAGCCTTTATTTCCTCAGGATTTTCTATGTTGTTTTCAGCCATAAATCTTACCATTTCACCTCGTGCCATTTTGCAGAAGGTTCCTTTTTCTGCAAGCTTGCCCTTAGAAAATTCCGCAAATGAACAGGTTATAAAATCAACATATTCCCTAATATAATCGGTAATACATTTAGAGTATTCTTTGGAGGCGAGATTTATTATGGTGCGGTCATTGCTGGTTATTTCCTTATAAATATCGTCTTTCCAGAACTTGTAAAGATTTGAAAAATTATCTGTTTTAAGCTTTGCCTGCATTTCCAGACGATAGGGAGTTACCCCGTCAAAGGGCTTTAAGACACCGTAAAAGCCGGAGATAATTCTCAGACTCTGCTGTACATACTCGAGCTGTTTTTCTGTAAATACAGAGGGCGCCATGTATTGATATTGTATTCCCTCGTAAGCGATAATAGCCGGAGTCAGATTCTTTCTTAAATCCATTTTATTAAGTCTTTCATAATTGAGGTTTGCAATATTATCATTGCATTTCCAGAGATTTTTAAGCTGTTCATTGGACATTGTTTTTAAAATACTTAAAAGCTCCTCAGTCCTGTTAAGAAATATCGGATAATCAATAAAGGAAAAACTGTCCGTGTCAGTGTTCATCTTTTTTGCAGGTGAAATAATTATCTTCATAAAATCTCCTTATATTAAAATCCCGTTGCAGTGGTCTATTTCGTGCTGGATAATCTGTGCTGTCCATCCGGTAAAAGTTGCAGTTATGTATTTGAATTTGTTGTTTTGATATTTCACGGTGATTTTTTCATATCTTTTTGTAGGTCTTGAACCCTCAAGGGAAAGACAGCTTTCCTCGGTTTCGTATTCTCCCGACTTTTCAATAATCTCGGGATTGAACATAACGGAAATCATTTTGCCGTTGTCAAAAACGATAATCCTCTTTTTAACGCCTATCATATTGGCAGCCATTCCAACGCATATTTGGCTGTTGTGTCTTAAAGTGTCCACAAGGTCATTGGCTGTTTGCATGTCATCTTTGGTGGCTTCTGTGGATTTTTGACCAAGAAAAAACGGGTCTTTAACTATATCTTTAACCATAACTTGTTCCTCTTTTCATGTTTTGCGAATAGTATATTTTATCTGTTAAAGAAATAATACGATATTTATCATCAAATATCAAGTGTATTGATTTTTATTAAAGTGTTGTTTTCCTGTCGGTTTAATAAAATTTCGGCGAAAACAGTTGAAAGTTTAATTTTTATGATATAATTTATTTTAAGGAGGGATAATATGGGCTGTTTAGGTAATGTATTATGGTTTATATTCTGCGGTTTATGGCAGGGACTTTCATGGACTGTTGCAGGAATACTCTGGTGTATAACAATAGTTGGAATACCTATAGGTATGCAGTGCTTTAAGATTGCGTCGCTGGTGTTTTTTCCTTTTGGAAAGGACGTTGTGTACGGCGGCGGAGCGGTTTCCTTTATTGCAAATGTTTTTTGGATAATTATAAGCGGAATACCTTTGGCACTGGGCGCAGTTTTAAACGGTCTTTTGCTTTGCTGTACAATAATAGGAATACCATTCGGTATGCAGTGTTTTAAATTTGCAAAGCTTGCACTTATGCCGTTCGGCGCAATGGTCGTAAATAAACCTATGTTTTGATAAGTAAACTGAGACAGAGTTGGTGTAATTTATGAACATATGGAACCCGTGGCATGGATGCAGTAAAATATCTCCGGGATGTAAAAATTGTTATGTGTACAGGCGTGACGCTATGTACGGCAAAGACAGTTCTGTGGTTTCTAAAACAAAGAATTTTAATTTCCCTTTGGCAAAAACCAGAAACGGCGATTATAAACTTCAAAGCTGTGACGGAAGAGTTTATACCTGCATGACCTCTGATTTCTTTTTGCCTGAGGCGGACTACTGGAGGCGTGAGGCCTGGAGCATGATAAGAGAAAGACCGGATTTAGAATTTGTTATAATAACAAAAAGAATAGAAAGATTTTACGAGGAGCTTCCATTGGACTGGGGGCAGGGATACAAAAACGTCACAATAATATGCACCTGTGAAAACCAGGAAATGGCGGATAAACGTCTCAAAATATTTCTTGAGCTTCCAATAATAAACCGTGAAATAATCGAAGAACCGATGCTCGAAAAAATCAACATTGAAAAATATCTGGCAACAGGAAAAATAAGCTGCGTCACCTGCGGAGGAGAGTCGGGAGATAATCCCAGACCCTGCGATTACAGCTGGATATTAGACACAAGGGAACAATGTGTAAGGCAAAACGTAAGCTTTCATTTTAAACAGACCGGAGGAAAATTCATAAAGGACGGAAAGGTTTATTTGATAGACAGAAAGTATCAGCAAACCCAGGCAGAACGTGCCGGAATAGATTTTACACCTGTAAAATTTTCCGAAAGCGAATTTCAAGAGCTTTTTGAAAAGCTGAAAAAATCAGAATTTCGCAGCAGTTTTAAGCTTAAACAAAGGGACAGAGAGTATATTGAGTCAAAAGGAATTGAAAAAATAGAAAGTCACTGCCGTGATTTCATAAGGGAAAGACTTGTCCCGAAAGATATTTCAAATGACGGAAAACAGACTCCCATAAAAGGTCATCCGGTTTTTATTGCCCAACATGCAACAGCTACCTGCTGCCGTGGATGTCTTTATAAATGGCATAAGATTGCCCCGGGCAGAGAGCTTACCGCCTGTGAACAGGATTATGTGGTTTCAGTTATTATGGAATGGATAAGAGGTCAGATTGAGTAGTGAGCCTTAAAGAATTTCTTACAAAAAGGTAAGAAGTTTCGAGAAAATGTAAGCAGGTTAGATTGGTTTTAGAGTTTCTTTTTTGCTAAAATAAATTCATAAGATGATATCTTACATTTTGGCATTAAGGGGAGAAAAAATATGAAAAAAGTGATAAAAACTCTGTTAAAGCTTATTTCATCGGTAATTTGTCTGTTGCTGTGTGTTGTCCTGATTGTAGGAGTTATCTTCGGAGTTCAGGGCTACAATATGTACAGCGAAGCCATAAAGGAAGAGTCAATAGAAAACAGGGTAGAGGAAATCCAAAGTGTAGATAACTATGTTGCCTTTGATGAACTTCCCGATATTTATGTGGACGCTGTTATCTCTGTTGAAGACCATAGGTTCTGGAAGCATGGAGGAATAGATGTAATAGCGATTTTCCGTGCGGCGGTAAACGATATAAAAGCCATGGACTATGTCGAGGGAGGAAGCACAATAACTCAGCAGATTGCAAAAAACATGCTTTTTACCCAGGAAAAAGAGCTTGAAAGAAAATTTGCGGAGGTATTCGCCGCTTTTGAAATAGAATCCCTTTACACAAAAGAAGAAATATTTGAAATATATGTAAACACAATTTATTTTGGCAGCGGTTATTATGGAATATACGATGCCGCAATGGGATATTTCGGAAAAGAGCCGAAAGAACTTACAAATGCCGAAGCGGTAATGCTGGCAGGACTTCCAAACGCTCCGTCAAATTATTCGCCTGATGTAAACCCGGAGCTTGCAGTGGAGAGAATGAAACAGGTTCTTGAAAGTATGGTGGAAAATAATTTGATAGACCAAACTTTATCCGATGAATTGGTAAGTCAGTGGTATAATGAAAACACTCTATATGTATAAAACAAAAAGGATACGGCTGAATGAACCGTATCCTTTTCTTGTATCAGTATTGTTCTTTAAGGGCTTTAACCCTTGTTTCTATTTCCTTTATAATTTCAATAAAGGTATTATCGTCGGAGCCGGTGGGGTCTTTAAGTCCCCAGTTTTGGTCAAATTCTCTTCCGATAAATGGACAGCCCACATCACAGCCCATGGATATTGCAATATCCGGGTTCGGTATCTTGTCAAAGGTTTTGCTGTACTGTGTTTTCTCCATGTCTATATTGTAAAGGCTTTTAATAAGTCTTACAGCGTCCTGATTTATCTGTGGTTTTGTCATTGTGCCCGCTGAATAAAAGTCAAATTTATCATTTAAAAAATGTTTTCCGAGAGCCTCGGCTATCTGACTTCGGCAGGAGTTGTGAACGCAGACAAAGGCGATTTTCTTTTTCATATTATTCACCTCTGTCGAATTTAACTATAAGCTTTTCAATATCGCCGGACTTTAAAACCTTTCCGGTTGATACCACTTTGTCGTTGATTGCAAGGGCAGGGGTGGTCATAATTCCGTACTCTGCAAGCTGTGCCATATCGGTAACGTGGACAGTATCTGCCTTTATATCCAAATTTTTTACTGCGTCCTGAAGATTACTAAAAAGTGTCTGGCATGATTTACAGCCTGAACCCAAAACCTTGATAGTGTAATCTCCCTTTACCTGAATTTTATCCTGTGATGAATTTTCGCTCTTATTTTTTCCAAAATTAAAAAGTGCCATAATAAAACCTCCGAAATCTGTTATATAAATAAATATTGAAATGCGTTGAAAAAGTATCCTACAATTATTATGCCTGCGGTGCAGATGGCTATAAAAATACCCAAAAGCTTTGGCTTAACCGCTTTTCTCAGCATAATAATAGACGGCAGGGAAAGGGTGGTAACAGCCATCATAAAGGACAGCACAACTCCCAGCAAAGCTCCTTTTGAAAGCAAAGCTTCCGCAATTGGAATAGTTCCGAAAATATCGGCGTACATGGGAACGCCTGCAACTGTTGCCAAAATTACACCGAAAGGATTGTTGTCACCTAAAATCTGAACGATTATATCCTGCGGTATCCAGTTGTGAATAACAGCACCGATTCCCACACCTACAAGAATATAAAGAATTACTTTTTTAACTGTGTTTTTTACCTGCTGAAAGCTGTAGGAAAGTCTGTCGGATATTTTAAGCTTTTCCTGCTCAATATCCACTGATTTTCCGGTTCGTATAAAGTCCTCAACGTAATTTTCAAGGTGAAGCTTTTCAATGAGAGTTCCGCCAAGTACGGCGATTACCAAACCTAAAATAACATAAACCACAGCAATTTTCCAGCCGAAAATGCTTGTGAGAAGCATTAAAGAGCCTAAATCAACCATAGGCGACGATATCAGAAAAGAAAAGGTAACGCCAAGGGGAAGACCTGCACTTGTAAATCCTATGAATAAAGGAATTGAAGAACAGGAGCAGAAAGGTGTGACAGTACCTAAAAGTGCCGCTAAAATATTTGCCGGCAGACCTTTAAATCTTCCCAAAATTCTTTTGGTGCGCTCCGGCGGGAAATAGCTTTGAATGTAGGAAATAATAAATATCAAAACACCAAGCAGAATTAAAATTTTAATTACATCGTAAATAAAGAAATGAATGCTTCCGCCCCAAGGACTGTTTATATCAAGTCCTATTGCGGTCAAAAGTGATGCCACCAGCCTGTTGAGCCAAGCTATGCCCAAAATTTCGGTTTGTAAAAAATCAAGTACGCCCAAAATATACGCCTCCTATATATTGTTATATTTACATATATCTATATGTTTGTCTTAAAAGAACCGTGGATTATTTCCACGGCAATATAGCTTATTGATTTTTTCCGAAAACATCGGAAAGGTAATTTGATATTTCGTTAATGCCCTCCTGTGAAAGGGAATAGTGCATCCATCTGCCCTCTTTGCGGGCGTTTACAAGTTTAGAATCGCACAGTATTTTCATGTGGTGAGACAGTGTAGGCTGTGAAACCTCCAGCTCCTCTAAAAGCTTACAGGCGCATTTTTCACCTTTGGAAAGCATAATAAGTATTTCCACACGGTTTTCATCGCTTAAAGCCTTGAATATCTCTGCAATTCTTTTTGTGTCTGCGTTCATAAAATCACCAGCCTTTATTTTTATTATATGCAATACATAGATGATTGTCAATATATAATTTTTAGAAAAGCCGGCACTTTTAAAATGCCGGCTTGTTTTACGGATTACATCTGCTGCATGGTTTATATCCCTCATCAATCAGTTTATCTCTTGAACCATTAAATTCCTCTTTGTTTTTGTCACTCATGGAACTTACGCTTGAGCAGTCCGGAAGATGAAAAACACGGGAGTTTGTGTTTAAGATATATTTCTGCTGCTGGTTTGAATCGGTTGGTTTTGTGTCAGCAAGGGAGCTGGTTCCGTCGCTGTAGTCGATATCAATTCCAGGCTGAACATTATAGCAGAATACATGGAAGCAAATACCCTCGCCGTCGTCCTCAACGGATTTTGCTTCCATTCTAACGCCGTAAGCCACCAAGTCATCATCAAAGAAAATAGGAGTTACTCTGTAAAGCACATGGTTTCCTGTTTCCTTTATGTAGTCTGCAATCATATTTTCAAAAGGAAGCATACCGTCTACATTTAGATAGCGTGTTCCTGTGATAAGGTTTTCCTCGTTGGCGTTTTCTGCGGTGAGCTGCCAGCCTATCAGATGACAGCGGTTATAAAGGTAGCCGCCGTCCACATTGTCGTATTTTGTGCTTTGCCAGCCTGTAGGCTTCACCTGACTTATTGAACCTCTGTCCTCGGTGGGCATTGTGTCCGTTGACACATTGGCATAAGCCATGGTACATCTTCCGAGACTGTCAAGGGGACTGTATGCTTCAAAGGATTCGGTTGTGTAGTCGGATTCCTCAAAATACGGCTCGTTGTTGTTTACTATTGTATATGGTGAGTCGTAATAATAGGGTATTTGGTCGTTGCAGTCAGGAGCTGTAAAGTTGTCCACAACAACCACCTGAGAATTATCAGGCTCATTTAATGATAGGCTAAATGAGCATCCGGTAAAAATCATTGTCGCCGAGATAAACAGGGCGGCAAATCTTAAATATAGCTTTTTCATCTTTTGTATACCTCAATTGTAATTTTTTCGTGGGATTTTCCCGCAAATTCCTTAGAAGATATGAGCTTCCATCCGCTGTTTAAATTTATATCAAAGTGAATATCCCCGGGGTAAGCTCTGTTCCAGCGAAACAAAATTATTTCGTCAGCAGATTTTTCAAAAACCGACGGGGCAGCGGTTTCGTTAAAGAAATATGAGTTGTCGGGAAAATCCAAAGAACTGTCGTCATGAATTATAAAATCATTAAATCCCGCCTCTTCAAAAAGCTTCTTTGAATATGGATTTATGAACAATTTTCCGTTTTTAGCCAGATTTATAACGACGTTGGTAACCTCTATATCACGGCTTTGACGTCTTTTGTTAAAGGTCATTCCCATGTTGTCATCAACACAGCAAATTAAAGTCATTATTTCACCACCGATTTATTATTTTAATGATATTATATATCTTTTTGATTAAGGATACAATAACTAAACCCGGTTATTCGATGAGCAAAAATAAATTGTTGAATATACAGGATTTTTATTCTATAATGTACGATGACAGACAGTTCTGTAACGGACACAGAACCGTAACCGAGGGTATGCCTATAGGATATCTTATCTGTGGAGATTACGAAAGGGAACAGAATCTGAAAACAATAATCGAAGCCAGAGCGGATGTGGGACATAATTTTCTTGCAGGGGTTGGCTGTGATTTCAGCGGTATTGAAAGCATGTCAAAGAAGCTGTGTTATTCTTTGGAAAATTTCTATGTGCTTCCCAGAGCTTTTTACGGAGTGGGCGGCATGAAGATATTCCGTGACCTTATATATGTTATGAGAGGTCTTATGAAAGCCGACCATAAGTTTTATAAAAAACACGGGGTATACGATTTCCCTCAGAAGCAAAGGGGCAGAATGTTGTTTATAATGCTTATAGGCGGATTGGCGTCAAATCCTAAAATGCAGAAAAAAATGGGAAATAAGATGAACGAGGGAATGTTAATGCCCTATAAAAAAGTCCTTGAAAAAGCCGATACAGACGGACTTTAAAATATAATGAACAGGAGGTCAAAAGCCATGAAAGCTGAAAATATGGAAAAATCGAAGGAGTTAAAAGAGATAATTAAAAACAGCAAAAAAATCTGTGTGTTTACAGGAGCAGGAATAAGCTGTCCCTCAGGTATTCCTGATTTCCGTTCCGCAGACGGACTTTACAATCAGAAAAGCGGATATAACTACAGTCCGGAGGAGATTATTTCCCACAGCTTTTTTGTGAGAAATCCCGACCTGTTTTATGACTTTTATAAATCAAAAATGCTTTATCCCAATGCACAGCCAAACAAGGCTCACAAGTATTTTGCAGACCTTGAAAAACAGGGAAAGGATGTTTCTGTTGTAACACAGAACATAGACGGACTTCATCAAAAGGCTGGAAGCAGTAAGGTTTTTGAGCTTCACGGAAGCGTTGCACGAAATTACTGCACCAAATGCAAAAAGAGCTATAGCCTTGAATATATTGCTAATTCTCAGGGTATTCCACGCTGTACAGAGGACAAGGCAATAATAAAGCCGGATGTAGTTCTGTATGAAGAGCCGCTGGACGGAGATGTAATTGAGGGTGCAATAAATGCAATTGCCAATGCCGATACGCTTATAGTTATAGGAACCTCACTGGTTGTATATCCTGCGGCGTCATTTATAAGATATTATAAAGGTAAAAATATGATACTTATAAATAAATCAAAAACCTCCTATGACACCATCGCCAATATGGCAATAAACGAGGATGTTATAGAAGTGGTTGAGTATCTGGAAAAATAAGAAAAAATGAGGAAGTATGAAGAATGACAAAAATTAAAAATTTCATAAAAAACGAGGCAGTTCTCTGTATTGCTGCCGCCTGTACGGTGATTTCGGCATTTTTTTCTCCGCCGTCTTTGGACTATTTCGGTTACATAGACTGGAGAGTGCTTTCGCTGTTGTTCTGTCTTATGGCGGTGGTTGCGGGGCTTAAAAAGTGCGGCTTTTTTTCGTCGGTGGGAGCGAAAATGCTGAAAGGTCAAAAGTCATTGGGATTTGTGTCACTTTTACTTGTGTGGCTGCCATTTTTTGCCTCAATGCTTATAACAAACGATGTTTCCCTGATAGTTTTCGTGCCCTTTGCGGTTATGATTTTGGGAAATCTCAAAGAGAAAAAATATCTCATGAGGGTTGTGGTTATGCAGACAATAGCAGCAAATCTGGGAAGTATGGCAACTCCTGTGGGAAATCCTCAAAACCTGTTTATCTATTCAGCTTTCGAGCCGGATTCTTTGGAGTTTATAATGACGCTTTTGCCGGTGGTTATAGCAAGCTTTGTTCTCGTGACAGTAACCACATATTTTCTTTGTAGGGGCGACGGACAGCAGGTGACTTTTGATGATGAAACCCACTGTAATAAGCTGTCGGGATGGCTGTATTTTCTGCTTTTTGTTTTGTGTCTGCTGGCGGTTTTCCGTGTGGTTCATTATCTGATAATTCTTGGCGTGGTTACATTTTTCCTTATAGCCTATGACAGAACCATACTTTTAAAAATCGACTATTTTCTTTTGCTCACATTTGTGTGCTTCTTCATATTTGCAGAGAATATCGGAAACATTCATCAGGTTTCACAGTTTCTTGGAAATCTTATGAGTATTTCGCCTTTCTTTACCTCTGCCGGCGCAAGCCAGATTATAAGCAATGTGCCTTCCGCAGTTTTGCTTGCCGGATTTACCGATAATTGGCGAGCACTGCTTTTGGGAACCGATATAGGAGGACTGGGAACGGTGGTTGCCTCCCTTGCAAGCCTTATATCCTTAAAGCTTTACATAAAGACAGAGGGCGCACAAACCGGAAAATATTTTGTACTTTTCACCATACTGAATTTCCTGTTTCTCGCCATATTTTGCGTGGGAGCGGTGCTGTTTTTACTTTAATAATATAAAAGAGAGTCTATTCAAAATGGATAGGCTCTCTTTTTGTGTTAAGCTTTATTTGTAAAATCCTCAGCCGCTTTTACAAAGCGCAGTACATCCTCAGGCGGGTCAAGACTGTAAAGTAAACCGTAGGGAATACTGTAATCCCAGTTTACCGGAATGGAAACAAGACCCGGGTGTACATCCTGCCAGCATTCTATTGTGAGCAGTACATTTTTGGTTTCTGCACAGCGGTTAAATACAGATAAGTCGTAAAAATGCGGTGTATCTTCAATTTTTATTTGAGGGTGATTTTTTTCTAAATCGCTTCGTATAAAGTCGTTTGCACCGGAATCTCCGGGACTTACCATCATCAGAGTTTCTCCGTACAAGTCCTCAATGTTTATGAGCTTTTTTGAAGCCAGACGGTGTTCCCTTGATACAGCTACCATCTTTTTATATCGTCCCAAGGGCATAAACTGACACAAAGAAAGCCACATTTTTGAGTCGCAGACCCCTATAAGAAAATCAAATTTTTCCCCCAGTTTTTTTATCTCAGACAATATTCCCTCGTGGTTGTCCTCAAAGGGAACAAGATGAAGCTTATAATCCGGAAAGCTTTGATTTATGCGGTACCATAAATCCATAAAAGGTTTCGCCGGATTAAGCAGGGAAGTCCCAACACAAAAGGTGGTGTCGTGGGCGTGAGCCATGTTTTGAGCGGCGGCAATAGATTTTTTTGAATAGTCTATAATAAATTCAGCGTCACGGTAAATCATCTCCCCGGCAGGAGTTAAGCTGACACCGGAGGGGCTTCTTTCAATAAGCTTTAAATTGAGGTGATTCTCAAGTGTATTCATCTGTTTCATAACCGCAGTCGGTGAAATATAAAGCTTGTCGGCGGCTTTGGTAAAGCTTTTGCAGTCTGCCACAGCGATAAAAGTATCAAGCAAAGGATTATACATACGTACCTCCTTGAATCTGTATAAACTTTAAGTTAATACGATGATAACATATCGGAAATTCCAAGTCAATGGAGAAAGTGTTATACTGTAATCAGAAAACAAAACGGAGGGATTAAAATGTCGAAAAAGTTAATAGCTTTTTATTCAAGAGCAGACGAAAACTATGTTAACGGACTTATAAAAGAACTTGAAGTTGGCAACACGGAAATTGCCGCAGGTATAATCCAAGAGTTGACAGGAGCTGATTTGTTTAAAATTGAACAGGTTAATCCCTATTCAAAGAGCTACAACGAATGTATAGCCCAGGCTCAGGAGGATCAGAGAAAAAATGCCAGACCGGAGCTTAAAAGGTATCCGGAAAGCATAGATGATTACGACGTTATTTATCTTGGATATCCAAACTATTGGAGCACTATGCCCATGGCTGTATTTACTTTCCTTGAACATTTTGATTTCAGCGGAAAAACAATAAAGCCTTTCTGCACCCATGAGGGAAGCGGTTTAAGCGGAAGTGTAAAGGACATTAAAAAGCTTTGCCCGAAAGCAAAGGTGGAAGCAGGCCTTGCAATTAACGGCGGAAGAGTGAGCAGAGCAAGAAAAGACATAGAGAACTGGATTTAAGGAGGTTTTAACATGAGTGTTAATGAATTGAGTGTTTTTAAAATGGGAGATAAAAACGACGGCTATGCACAATATTTTATAGGACAGAGCTATCTGAATATGTTGTCTACAGAGCAGGTTCCTGTGGGGAATGTTACCTTTGAGCCAAAATGCCGCAATAACTGGCATATACATCATGCGGATAAAAACGGCGGACAGATGCTTATTGTAACAGCAGGAGAGGGCTGGTATCAGGAGTGGGGAAAACCCGCATTGAAACTCAAGCCCGGCGACGTTGTAAATATTCCGGCAGGAGTTAAGCACTGGCACGGAGCGGCGGCAAATTCATGGTTTCAGCATTTAGCGCTGGAAGTTCCGGGAGAAAACTGCAAAACAGAATGGTGCGAACCGGTTTCCGATGAGGAATATGATAAACTCTAATGAGAAAAAAGGAGGATAAACAAAAATGACACTTAATCTGGTAAATGAATGGGATAAAACATTTCCAAAAAGCGATAAAGTAAATCACAGAAAGGTGACCTTTAAAAACCGTTATGGAATTACATTGGCGGCTGACCTTTACGAGCCTAAGGATGCAGAAGGAAAGCTCAGTGCTATTGCAGTCTGCGGCCCGTTCGGAGCGATTAAGGAGCAGGCGTCAGGATTGTATGCCCAGACAATGGCAGAAAGAGGATTTTTAACAATAGCTTTTGACCCGTCCTTTACAGGTGAAAGCGGCGGCGAGCCAAGATACATGGCTTCACCTGATATAAATACAGAGGACTTTCAGGCGGCTGTGGATTTTCTCTCAGTACAGAAAAATGTTGACCCTGAGAAGATTGGAATTATAGGTATATGCGGATGGGGCGGTCTTGCATTGAACACAGCGGCTCTTGATACAAGGGTTAAAGCGACGGTTACATCCACAATGTACGATATGAGCCGTGTAAACTCTAAAGGTTACTTTGACAGTGAAGACAGCGAGCAATCTCGTTTTGAAAAAAGAAAAGCTTTAAATGCTCAGAGAACAGCAGATTTTAAATCAGGAAATTATGCGCTGAGCGGAGGGGTTGTAGACCCGTTGCCTGAGGATGCTCCTTTCTTTGTTAAGGATTATTATGACTATTATAAAACAAACCGTGGCTATCATAAGCGTTCCTTGAACTCCAACAATGGCTGGAATGTGATAGGCTGTATGTCATTTATGAATATGCCTATTTTGAGCTACAGCAATGAAATACGCAGTGCTGTGCTTATGATTCACGGAGAAAAAGCTCATTCCTGCTATTTCAGCAAGGACGCCTACGAAAATATGATGAAGAATAATCCTAATCCCGACAACAAAGAATTGATGATTATTCCCGACACAGTGCATACTGATTTGTACGACGGCGGCGGTAAAAATGCAATTCCTTTTGACAAGATAGAAAAGTTCTTCAAAGAAAATTTAATCTGATATAAAAAAGCCTTTCTACAGTGTTTATAAGCTGTAGAAAGGCTTTTATCTTTTTATGAAATTATCCCGCTTTGGGAATATCTATAAATTTAATTTTGTTTCCGTGGTCCTCGATAATTTTCACCATATCCATAGGGGAAAGCCAAACGCTTGCCTCGTTTGTGTTTGGATGAACGCCTACCTTTTCGTTGTTCATTATGTCGTTGTCGATTATAACTTCAACGCTTCTGTCCTCATCGTTTAAAATTCCGAGAGGGGTAACAGAACCCTTTATTAAATCGAGCTTAATGGCAAGGTCAACTTCTGATGCAAAGCTGAGTTTTCTGGAGCCTATAACGTCCTTGAGCTTTTTCAAATCCGCCGATTTGTCGTGGGTCATAACCACAAGGTAATAATGCTCTTTTTTGTCATCCCTTAAAAATAAATTCTTAGCCACATATTCCATGTATGGTAAATTGCAGTTTTCCATTTCCTCAATGGTGAAAACCGCCGGATGGTCTACAGAAAAATAGTTGTAGCCGTTATGGTCAAGCATGTAATAAATCTGTTGTTTGTTCATTGTTTTCTCTTCCTTAAATAATACTTCTGCTACATTATAAGACATTATGGAAAAAAACTCAACAGAAAATTACTTTAATTTTCTTCCCATCAAAACACCCATAACGGAAGCCATCATAAGACCTCTTGTCCAGCCGCTGGAATCGCCCAGACAGTGAAGTCCCTCCACGTTTGTGTTAAAGTCCTTGTCAAGCTTTACCTTGTTGCTGTAGAACTTCAGTTCCGGAGAATAGAGAAGTGTTTCAGTAGAAGCAAAGCCGGGAACAACATGGTCAACCGCCTGAATAAAGTTGATTATGTTTATCATAGCTCTGTAAGGCATGGCGGCTGTTATATCGCCTGCTACTGCGTCCGGAAGTGTAGGTTTGATATTTGAACGGGAAAGCTCTTTTTCCCATGTTCTCTTTCCGTCAAGAATATCGCCGAAACGCTGAACAAGTATTTTTCCGTCGCCTAACATGTTGGTAAGCTCGCCAACCTTTTGGGCGTAGGCTATAGGCTGATTGAAAGGCTCAGAGAAGTTATGAGAACAGAGAATAGCAAGGTTTGTATTCTGGGATTTAAGCTCCTTGTAAGAATGTCCGTTTACAACTGCAAGGTCGTTGTCGTAATTTTCCTGACTTACAAAGCCGCCTGGGTTTTGGCAGAAGGTTCTTACCTTATTTTTGAAAGGAGCAGGGTAGCCGATAAGCTTTGACTCGTACAAAACATTGTTTACGGTTTCCATGATTTCGTTTCTCACTTCAACTCTTACGCCGATGTCAACTGTTCCCGGCTGATGAGCTATCTTGTGTTCATAGCAGATTTTTTCCAGCCAGTCTGCGCCACGTCTGCCCGTTGCCACAACGGTGTGAGGAGCCTTTATTTCCACCTTGCCCTCTTTGGTGTTAAGTCTTACACCGAGACATTTTCCGTCCTCTAAAATTATGTCCTCACATTCTGTGCCAAACATCATGTCAACGCCGTTTTTCAGGAGATGCTGCTCAATGGCGTAGTAGATTTCCTGAGCCTTTTCAGTGCCCAAATGGCGTATAGGACAGTCCACAAGTTTAAGTCCCGCCTGAATGGCTCTTTTTCTTATTCTCTTAACAGCGTCGTCGTTTCCGATACCCTCAATCTTTGTATCTGCTCCGAATTCAAGATAGATTTTATCTGTGTAGGCGATAGTTTCAGCGGCGAGATTTTCTCCGATAAGGTCGGGCAAATCTCCGCCTACTTCAGGACTAAGAGAAAGCTTTCCGTCGGAAAAAGCGCCGGCTCCTGAAAATCCGGTGGTTATGTGGCAGTAAGGCTTGCAGTTCATGCATTTTCCTGTTATGTGTTTCGGACAGCGTCTGTTTTCAATGGCGCTTCCTTTTTCGATAATTAAAATTTTCTTCTGAGAACCGCACTTTAACATTTCAATAGCTGTAAAAATTCCGGCAGGGCCTGCGCCTATAATTATTACGTCATAATTTGATTTCATAAAATATCCTCTCCTTAATAAAAATGAAAATGGCATAAAAAAAGCCTTTCCTGACAATATAATTTACCCGCAAAGGATAGATTATAGTCAGCTGAAAGGCAGCCGGTAGAAACATTCACCCGTCAATGTGAATTTATATAATCAAACTCAAAAATATTATCATATTTGCGTGTAGTTGTCAATAGCTTTTTGTATACTTTTCAGCTTTATTATATAAAATTTCTGCCACTTTTTCAATAGATATAAGATTTTTTATACCTGCATTACTATATTTTTTCAAATGCTTTTAAAAGCCTGTGAGTTGTGGTATAATAAATAAATTAAACAGGTAATATTTTGAAATTTTAGTTGGGTTCAATCCATTAAATTTATTTTGGAGTTGGTAAAATGACAAATATTGAAAGAAAGGAAATCGCACCTAACGTGTTTTTTAACAGCGTGAAGGTGGAAAGATTTAAAACAATGAAATTAAGCTGTACGGCTTATATTCCTCTTACAAGGGAATCAGCCGCAATGTCAGCTATGCTTTCTCAGGTTCTCACTAAATCCTGTGAGGAATATCCGACCCTTATGCAGTTCAGCAGAAAGCTGGGAAGTCTTTACGGAGCAACAGTAAGCGGAGGAGCCAATAAAAGCGGCGACGTAAGAACATTGAAGCTTGTGGTTTCTGCAATAGACGATAGATTTGCTTTGGGCGGCGAAAGCGTTGCCGAAGAGGTTTCAAAGCTTCTTTGTGAGGTGCTGTTTAAGCCGAAAGTAAAAGACGGAAAATTTGACAGTGAGGATTTGGAGCAGGAGCGCAGACAGCTTATAGAGTATATAGACGCACAGTTTAACGACAAGCAGGTTTACGCCGCTTTGAGATGCACAGAGATAATGTGCGAGGGTGAGCCTTACGGAATTACAAGACACGGCGGCGTTGACACAATAAATAAAATCGACTGCGAAAACCTCTATAATGGATGGCAGGAGCTTTTGAAAACCGCCAGATTTGAAATATTCTTTGTAGGCGGCAAGGGAGCAGAAGAAGCAAGAAATGTTTTTGAAAAAGCATTTTCAAATGTGGAAAGACAGCCTGCAAAGCTTGAAAATAAAGTGGTTTCCGATGTAAAAGAGGTAAAGAACGTAACCGAGGAAATGGAGCTTTCCCAGTCAAAGCTTATTATAGGAATGAGAACCGGAGTTGACTCACTTGACCCGAGAGCAGACGCCATGAAGCTTATGAGCACAGTTTTAGGAGGCACAGCACATTCAAAGCTTTTTAACAATGTAAGAGAAAAGCTGAGCCTTTGCTATTACTGCTCTTCAAGATACGACGGAAGAAAGGGTATCTTGAGAATAGAAAGCGGCGTTGAAAGCGAAAACATCGAAAAGGCAAAAGAAGCCATATTTGCAGAAATAGAGGAAATGAAAAAGGGCAACATTTCAGACTTTGAAATGGAGTCTGCAAAGCTCAGTCTCTGCGATTCATTCAGAACACTTGACGACTCTGTAGACGGCATAGAAGCATGGTACAGCTCTCAGGTCTTTGAAAACAGCTTTAAAAACCTTGATGAAAAGCTGGAAGGTATTATGAAGGTTACAAAGGAACAGGTTGTAGAGGCTGCAAACCTTTTGAAAACCGATACAATTTATGTTCTTAAAGGAAACCAGAAAGAAGGATGAAAATGAAGATAGAAGAAATAGTGTCACCGGCGCTGTCCGAAAAATACTATAAAACAACCCATAAATCGGGACTTGATATATATGTGTTCCCTAAAGAGGGATACAGAAGCACCTACGCCATATTCGGCACAAAGTACGGAAGCGTCAACAGATGTTTCAGCGTTGACGGAGGAGAAAAAGTAACCGTTCCCGACGGTATAGCCCATTATCTTGAGCATAAGCTTTTTGAAAGCGAGGATGGAGACGCCTTTGCAAGATACGCAAAAACAGGCGCCAACGCCAACGCCTATACAAGCTTTAGTAAAACCTGTTATCTTTTCTCATGCTCCGATAATTTTGAGGACAGCTTGAGAATACTTTTGGATTTTGTAACATCACCTTACTTTACACCTCAGACAGTTCAGAAAGAGCAGGGCATAATCGGACAGGAAATAAAAATGTACGACGACAGCCCGGACTGGCGTGTAATGTTCAATATGCTTGAGGCTATGTACGAAAAGCACCCGGTAAAAATTGATATAGCCGGAACAGTGGAGTCAATTTCCCATATAACAGCGGATTTACTTTATCAGTGCTACAACACTTTCTATAATCTCAGCAACATGGCTCTTTGCGTTGCAGGAAACGCAGACATGGAAACAGTTTTGAAAATCGCCGACGAGGTTTTAAAGGAGCAGAAGCCTAAAAAGGTTGAATCCTTCTTTGAGCCTGAAAGCGAGGGAGTTTCCAAAGATTATGTGGAGCAGGAATTCCCTGTAGCAGTCCCACTCTTTAATTTGGGATTTAAGGAAAACGGAAGCAAAAAGCTTTCAGATGAAGAAGCGGCTTTAAATGAAATTGTAATGACAATGCTTTTTTCCTCTACCGGCAAGCTTTACACCCAGCTTCTTGACGCCGGACTTATAAACTCCTCATTCTGCTATGAATTCAGCGAGGGTCCTGGATATGCGGTTTCAATTCTTTCCGGAGAATCCCGTGAGCCTGAAAAAGTGGCAAAGATGATTAAAGACTATATTGAAAAGGTCAAGAGAGATGGTTTTGAAGAGGAAGATTTTGAAATAGCAAAGAAAACCGTTTACGGTGATTTAATAGGTTCCTTCAATTCACCTTCATTTATAGGAAACGCCCTTATGGACTGTGCATTGTTCGGAGGAAACCTCTTTAACTATGCCAACGCTGTGGCCAATGCCGATATGGACGGCGCTAAAAAACGCCTTGACAATATGCTTATGACAGACAGAAGCGTGCTGTCAGTGATTGTGCCTCAGAAGCAGTAATTTTAAAGGGTTGAATTAAGGGAATGGACGGTGACTCTATGTACAATGTTAGTTTTCCGGGTTTTGGATGGGAATTTACAATAAATCCGGTTGCCTTTCAGATAGGCAATTATAAAATATACTGGTATGGAATTATAATTGCAGTAGGAATGGTTCTTGCAATGCTGTATGCCTTTAAGACGGCGGACAGATTTGAAATAAACAAAGACAAGCTTTTTAACTGCGTAATAGTTGGACTTATTTTCGGTGTAATCGGAGCAAGACTTTACTATGTGTTTTTTGAATGGGACAGATACGCAGGAGACCTGCTGAAAATCATTCAGATACACGACGGAGGCTTGGCTATATATGGAGGCATAATCGGAGCACTCGCCTCGGGATGCTTGGTTGCAAAACTTCAAAAACAAAAAATAATGAATATATTGGATTTAGTGGCTTTAGGTTTTCTCATAGGACAGGGAATAGGCCGCTGGGGTAACTTTATGAATCAGGAAGCTTTCGGAACTCCTACAGACTTGCCTTGGAGAATGGTAAGCGAGAACACCGGAGGAGTGGGAGTTCATCCATGTTTCCTGTACGAGTCAATCTGGTGCTTGCTGGGATTCGTGATTTTGCATTTTGTCAGCAAAAAATTCTACAAATATCACGGACAGATTTTCTTCATGTATATGGTTTGGTACGGATTTGAAAGAATGATTGTAGAGGGCTTGAGAACAGACAGCCTTTATATGCATTTTTCAATTTTCGGATACACTCCAAGAGTTTCACAGGTGTTGTCCTTTGCAATAATGGTTTTGGGAATTATCCTGTTGATTGTGTTTGGTTTAAGAAATAAGAACAAGCTGAAAGGAGCGCATTTAAAATGTCAAGAATAATAGACGGCAAGCTGGTTTCTGCAAAGGTAAGAGCCAATGTTGCCAAAGAAACAGAAGAACTCAAGGAAAAGGGTGTAAGCGTAGGACTTGCAGTTGTAATTGTGGGAAATGACCCTGCTTCCAGAGTTTATGTAAACAATAAGAAAAAGGCCTGTGCAGAGGTTGGCTTTATTTCAAGAGAATATGCGCTTCCTGAGAAAACAACACAGCAGGAGCTTTTAGACCTTGTAAACGAGCTTAACAACGACAAGGAAATAAACGGAATTTTGGTTCAGCTTCCTTTGCCGAAGCATTTGGATGAAAAGCAGGTTATAGAGGCTATAAGTCCGTTAAAAGACGTTGACGCCTTTAATGCTGTAAACGTGGGTAAAATTATGATAGGCGATTACGATTTTCTCCCATGTACTCCGGCAGGCGTTATGGAAATGCTCAAGGAATACGACATCGACCCGAAATCTAAAAACTGTGTGGTTATCGGAAGAAGCAATATTGTGGGCAAGCCTATGGCAATGCTTTTGCTCCATAAGCACGGAACAGTTACAATCTGCCACAGCAGAACAGTAAACCTCAAGGAAATCTGCGCAAAGGCTGACATTCTCGTTGCAGCTATAGGAAAGGCTAAATTTGTAACAGCGGATATGGTAAAAGAGGGAGCTGTAGTAATCGATGTTGGCATGAACCGTGACGAAAACGGCAAGCTCTGCGGAGATGTTGACTTTGAAAATGTAAAGGATAAAGCGGAAGCTATTACACCTGTTCCGGGCGGAGTAGGTCCAATGACAATAGCTATGCTTATGAAAAATACTCTGAAAGCCGCAAAGCTTCAGAACGGAATTGAAGAATAAAAAATTTTAAAAAATGAGGGCTTGAAATGAAAAGACCGTTGGCGTGTTTGGGAATAACCTATCTTGCTGTTATAGCCACGGCTTTTTATGTCAAGTCCTCTTTGTTTTTGTGGGCGGTTTTGATTTTCGTCATTTGTTTTGCAATCGCCCTGACAGTCAAACTCCTTTTGAAGAAAAGGGTTAAAGTGCCTTTTGATAAATTTATGGTGTGCCTTGCCATGCTTTTGGGCGTTATCTCCTATACAGTGCATACGGATTGTTATTTTGTTCCTTTAAGGGAGAAGTACGGCGATACAGATTGTTATGTAACCGCAAGGGTATGTGAAAAGCCGGAATACAAATATGAAAGATATTATTACACCCTGGAAACTTTGACAATCGATGATGAAGAGGTCAGCGCAGGAGTGATTTTAAGCTGTCCCCTTTACATAGACGCAGACATCGGAGATATAATATCAACGGATATGACCCTTTTAAACACTGACAACAGCTACTATATCTCAAATGGAATAAATTTCACAGTTAAGGCTGAAACAAATTTCGGAATAGAAGTTGAAAAGTTTACAGGCTTTTCCCTTTACAAGCTTTCGTCACAGATAAGGGAAAGTATTTCCCATATTTTCGACAATGGAATGACCGAGGAAAACGCCTCATTTTTCAAGGCTCTTGTTTTAGGAGATAAATCACAGATGTCGGAATACACAATAGAGAGCTTCAGAAAATCCGGAGTTTCCCATTTTATTGTTGTGTCCGGTCTTCATATGTCGGTGGTTGGAATGTGTTTTCTCTTTATACTGAGAAAGCTTTTGAAAAATAAGTTTCTGTACGTGTTCGGTTCCTGCGCTGTGATAGTTCTTTACATGGGAATTACGGGATTTTCTCCGTCGGTAGTCCGTGCAGGCGTTATGTTTATAGTTTACGTAATCGGTATGCTGTTTAACCGGAAGCCCGACTCTTTTTCATCTTTGGGCTTGGCGGTTCTCATACTGACAGCTGCAAACCCATATGCCGGAGGAAATATAGGACTTCTTTTGTCGGTTACGGCGACCTTGGGTATTTTGCTTTGGAACGGAAGAATAAATGCTTTTCTAAAAGGCGGTTGGTTTGAGGTTATAAAGGAAAAGAAATTTATCGGAAGTTTTACGGATATAGTTTTGTCCTGTGTTTCAGTATCTCTAAGCGCCACAATAGGTGTACTGCCTTTGCAGGTTTGGTTCTTTCAGGAGATATCCTTGGTGGGAATTGTTACAAACCTTTTGATAGTTCCTCTTTCTTCACCTCTCATAATCTGCGCCTTGCTTTTTGTCTTGTTTGCGGTGCTTTCGGGATTTGCCGGATTTTTTGTATACCTGTCATCAGCCTTCGGATTTATAAGTCAGATACTTTCCGGCTATGTGCTGAATACAGTTAAATTCTTGGGAGAGCTTCCTTTTAGCAAGATAGACGTTAAAGATAATTTTTATATTTTTTGGATAATAATAACTGTGGCTATGTTTGCAGTCGGCGGACGTTTCAAGAAAAAATTTGGCTCGGTTTTGCCCATTGTGACCGCAAGCTTTACAATTTTGGTTGCGTGTATTCTTGCAGGAAACCTGTGGGGCATGGGAACCATGAAGCTCCACGTTTTAAGAAACGGGGGAGGAAACACAGTACTGCTTACCATAGACAACAAAAGTGCCATGCTTTCCACTGCCGGAAAATACAACTTCGATGACGAGGTTATCAGCTATATAGAAAGCACGGTAAAGGGAAAACTCAGCTTTCTGGCGGTAACTGAGAACTATAAAAATTCCGGCATATATGCAGATGAAATTTTGCAGGAGATAGGCGCAGAAAACGTGCTTTTCTATCACAACGAAAAGACCGACGAGGAAACATTAAACGCAATAGATGAAAACGGAAACGTGACCTATTTACAGCAGGATACAGGAGAAGCGACTCTCTGGAACAAAGCAATTATCAAATACATAAAAGAGGGCAACGGGTTCTATCAGTATGTAAAAATTTCCGAGGGTTACAGCCTTTTGATAATTCCCAAAATGGCTGATATTAAAAATCTTCCTGAGGAATACAGATATGCCGACATCATTGTGGGCGGAGGAAATATTAAAAATTCTCAGCTTTTAAGCTGTATGATTTTTGTGGATACAAGCGACGATGACTATAAAGGAACAAACCTGATAAACTACGATTTTACGGCAAAAACAAAGGATGAAAACGTGGTTTTAAATATGTCCAGGAAAAATGAAAAAAGCCATTGACAATCAGCCTTTTGTTATGGTATAGTATATAAGCCGCATATTGTGGGCTTAGAAGAGGTATGCCCCGCCCACGGTAGCGAGTCTGAATAAAGGAATGGTACTTAAATTATGTACGCAGTTATCGAAACAGGCGGCAAGCAGTACAAAGTAGAGAACGGCAGCGTTATCTTCGTTGAAAAGCTTGCAGCAGAGGAAAATGCAACAGTTGATTTCAAAGTTGTAGCTCTTGGTTCTGACGACGGTATTAAGGTTGGCGCTCCTTATGTTGAGGGTGCAACAGTTACAGGCACAGTTCTCAAGAACGGTAAGGGCAAGAAAATCAATGTTATGACCTACAAGCCAAAGAAGGGCGAGAAGAGAAAAATGGGTCACAGACAGCCTTACACAAAGGTTGAGATTAACTCAATCAACGGCTGATTATGATTGCAGCGGAGTTTAAACAAAGAAAAGGCACGGGCATTGTGGAGTTTTCCATAAAAGGTCATTCCGGCTACAGTGAAAGCGGAAGCGACATTGTTTGTGCGGCGGTGAGTTCAGCGGCTTATATGGCTGCAAACACTATAACCGATGTAATCGGCGCAAAGCCTGAGATTGATTTGTCCGATGGTTTTCTTGTTTTAAAACTGAGTTTGCAGGACGCTTTAAAGTGTTCGGTGATAACCGAGGGTTTAAAGCTCCATGTGCTGGCTCTTTCAGAGCAGTATCAAGATTTCATTAAAGTTAAAATTTCGGAGGTGTAAGGTAATGTTGAAGATAAATATCCAGTTGTTCGCTCATAAAAAAGGTATGGGTTCTACAAAGAACGGCCGTGACAGTGAGTCAAAGCGTCTTGGCGTTAAGCGTGCAGACGGTCAGCACGTTCTTGCAGGAAATATCCTTGTTAAGCAGAGAGGCACACACATTCACCCGGGTGTGAATGTTGGCAGAGGTTCTGACGATTCTCTCTTTGCTAAGGTTGACGGCGTTGTTCGTTTCGAGCGTGTAGGCAAGGACAGAAAGCGTGCAAGCGTTTATCCTGTTGAGCAGTAATTTATTAACACAAAACCTTTGGGGCGGATATAATTTATCCGCCCTTATTGTTTAACCTTTTATCCCTTTAATAAGTGATAAGATGAAAGAATTTAATAACAGAAATAAAAAAGACAATAATAAAAAGTATTGGTACTTTCCTTTTTTCAGCGCAAAGTTCCCCACACAGAAGGTCAAAGCCTCGGTTGGCAACATTTGGTGGTCGCTTTCCGTTATAGCCGTGGTTTTTGTCTGGTGTTTCCATGCGGTGAAAGAGCAAAACTGGCTTTTTCTTGTACTTGGAATATGCGGAGGAGCTGCAGCTGAATTTTTCCTCATAAGAGATTTTGTGAGAACACGTAAATCCGAAAAGGAAGATAAAAACCCTGACAAAAAAGAAATAAAATAGAGTTTATATATGATTTAGTAATATTTTGCATGTAAGCAAGATAATATTAAAGGATTTTTTGCCTTTGGGAGGTATATATGTTTGTAGATGTAGCAAAAATTAAAATTAAGGCAGGCGACGGCGGAGACGGCGCTGTGTCTTTTCACAGAGAAAAATATATCGCTTCCGGCGGCCCTGACGGCGGAGACGGCGGCAAGGGCGGCAATATAGTTTTTGTGGCTGACAGCAACCTTTCCACCCTGGCTGATTTCAGATACAAGAGAAAATATCTGGCACAAAAGGGTGAAAACGGAAAAGCGGCACGCAGAAACGGAAAAAATGCACCGGACCTTATTATACATGTGCCTATAGGAACTCTTGTTAAGGATGCGGAAACAGGCAGACTTATGGCTGACGTTTCCACAAAAGAACCTGTAGTTGTGGCAAGAGGCGGAAAAGGCGGCTGGGGAAATACCCATTTTGCAACTCCGACAAGACAAACTCCACGTTTTGCAAAGCCTGGACTTCCGGGCGAAGAGTTCGACGTTCAGCTTGAGCTGAAGCTTTTGGCTGACGTTGGCTTGGTCGGTTTTCCAAATGTAGGAAAATCAACACTTGTTTCCGTTGTTTCTCAGGCAAAGCCGGTTATAGCCAACTACCACTTTACCACAATAACACCTGTTCTGGGAGTTGTTTCAATGGGCGAGGGAAGCTCATTTGTAATGGCTGATATTCCGGGTCTTATCGAAGGCGCATGGGAAGGCACAGGACTGGGACACCAGTTTTTAAGACATGTTGAAAGATGCAGACTGCTTGTTCATATTGTGGATATTTCCGGCAGTGAGGGAAGAGACCCTATTGAGGATTTTGAAATAATAAACAGAGAGCTTGAAAAGTTTAACCCGGAGCTTGCCAAACGTCCAATGCTTGTAGCCGGAAACAAATGCGACCTTGCAACAGATGAACAAATAGAGAATTTTAAAAACTACGTCGAGGAAAAAGGTTACATGTTCTTTCCAATTATGGCGGCTATCAGATATGATGTTGATCCTCTTCTCAATAAAATTCAGGAGATGCTCTCAAAGCTTCCGCCTATAGCGGTTTACGAGGCAGAGCCTGTGCCGGTTGTTGCGGCAGAAAATGTGGGCAGACACGATGTTAAAATCACAGTACACGACGGTATTTATTTTGTTGAGGGTAAATGGCTTCTCAATGTCATTAAGTCCGTAAACTTTGACGATTACGAAAGCCTTAACTATTTCCAGAAAGTTCTCATAAACAGCGGCGTTATCGACGCTCTCCGTGAGGCTGGAATAAACGAAGGCGATACGGTTTCAATCTATGATTTGGAATTTGATTTCGTTGAGTAATAGGATTTAGACGCAAAGAGGAGAAAAGATGGAGAAGTTTATAGATAAGGAATGTCGTGCAAAGTCGGTATCTCCTTTGACCCTTGCTTTTTTGGGTGACGGGGTTTACGACTTGCTTATTCGTGATTTTCTTGTTACACAGGCAAACAGACCGGTTGGAGAGCTTAACAGGCTTAAAATTTCGGTGGTATGCTGTCAGGCTCAGTCAAAGGCTATGAAAAAGCTTTTGGATGCGGATTTCCTGACGGAAGAAGAAATGTCAGTGTACAAGCGTGGAAGAAATTCCACAGTGAATAATGTTCCGAAAAATTCCAGCGCTGCCGATTATCACAGCGCAACAGGCTTTGAAGCCTTGCTTGGATTTTTGTATCTTCAAAATAAAATAGACAGGATAACTGAAATATTCGATTTTGCCGTAAAGGAAGAACTTCTTTAAAAGGAGGTTTGTTTTATGACAAAGAAAAGGTTTTTTCACGATATTACAGATTGGACAACCATAATTTTCGGAAGTCTTATTTATGCGGTGGCAGTAAGCTGTTTTACAGCTCCGAATAATATAGCCCAGGGCGGACTGACCGGTGTGTCGATTATGCTTAATTTCGTATTCAACACACCTATAGGTATAACAACAATGATTATGAATATACCTCTGCTTATATGGGGACTTGTCGAAAACGGTAAAAGCTACCTTGCAAAAACTGTGGTGGCCATAGTGGTGTCATCTGTGGCGATTGATGTTATTTCATCATTTACTACAGGTTATCACGGCGAAAAGCTGTTGGCTGCCATGTTCGGAGGAATATTAAGCGGCTGTGGTTTGGGTCTGATTTTCTATCGTGGCGGTTCAACCGGCGGTGTGGATATTGTAGCTCAGAATATTCACAAGCATCTTCCTTTTCTTTCTGTAGGCAAACTGATATTACTGGCAGACGCTCTTATAATTTTTGCCACAATACCTGTTTACGGCGGAATAGAGAGTGCAATGTACACATCAATCTCTATTTTCCTGAGCGTTAAGGTTATAGATACGGTTACAAAGGGCTTTGCAAGGGATAACGGAAAGCTTATGTTTATCATAACCTCAAAGTATGCTGAGATAACCAAAGAGATAATCGAAAATGTAGAGAGAAGTGTAACTGTTGTTGACGGCAAGGGAGGATATACAGGGGACGATAAAAAGGTTGTTTTGTGCGCATTAAGACCACGTCAGGTTTATAAGGTGAGAAGAATAGCCGAAGACATCGACCGCATGTCCTTTATAGTTGTAACCGATGCGGAAAATATAATGGGCAAAGGTTTCAGAAACAGATAATTAAAATACTAAACGGGAATGTACTTTTAAATACATTCCCGTTTTTATATGTATATTAAAAAATGTATGCAAAGCATATTTCCCCCAAAAAAGCATTGCATACAAGTGAGAAGAATATCAGCATTTGAGTTCCTGTTTTTTTCGCTCAAGCATCTTTTCCAATTTATCAATAACCTGTGGGTCATCTGTATTTTCTATAAGAGCCGCAAAAAGATTTTCCTTTGAGCCTTTATTAAACTCGCTGCTGTTTGTAAATTGCTTAACCGCATATTCTTCTCTTGTGAACACAGGTACAAAAGTTCTTGCATAGTTTTTTGTGGTTTTTACAAATCCCTCAACTTTGATTACTTCCTTCTTTAACAGGGAGTTGATCAAAAGATGAATATAGCTTTTTTTCCAAGTTCTGTTTACTGATAAATTGACAATTTCAGTACTTGTCATGGGTCTATTTTCTGTCCAAAGTAAGTCCAAGATTTCCTCTTCACTTTTTGTCAACATATTTATTAACTCCTTCTCATTTTTATAGTATAACATAATTCACCAAATAAAAATATATCACTATTATTATATAATTATAATGTCATATTGTCAATTGAAATACAGGGTTTTTTAAACGAATATGTATATTTTTAGCATAATTATGTATATAATATTGTTTTTTATAAATGTATTAGCTCCTATATCAGGACTAATTTTAACACTTATATAAGTTATATTTGGTTATTTTTAATATAATTGGATAATAAAAATACTGCTACTATATTAGGAATTGTCATAAGTCCGTTAAATAAATCGGAAAGACACCATATAAAAATCATGGGGACAAAAGGAGAAATAATTGAAGCAATAACCCATAAATAGCGAAATTTTCCTACTGACTTTTCTCCAAATAGAAAGATACAGCATTTTTCCCCGTAACAGCTCCATCCCAACAATGTGGTAAAAGCAAAAAATAAAATACATGTAACGATTATTAGTTTTCCTGCGTAAGGAATTCTTGAAAAAACAAAGTACATAAGGGCTTCTCCGTCAACAGAGGAGATGTCTATTCCCGTGGCGATTGCGGTGGTCACAGCGGTAAGGCCAGTTAGAAAACATAAAACACCGGTGTCCCAAAATGTTCCCGTGGAGGTTATGAGAGCTATAGTGTCCGGAGAGTCTGTCTGAGCTTCAACAGATATCAAAGGCGCCGAACCCATTCCAGACTCTCCGGAAAAAAGTCCTTTGGAAATTCCGTAGCGGCAGGCATTTATAAATAAAGCTCCGGTAAACCCTCCGGCAATACTTTTAAAACCGAAAGCTTCACTGAGAATAGAGGCAAATGCGTCGGGAAGATAATGTCTGTATGCAAAAAGTAAAAACAAACATCCTCCCATATAAAGCAAAGCCATAGCGGGAACAAGGATTTCGGATATTTTTGAAACAGACTTTACGCCGCCGATAATTGAAACCGAGCACAGCAAGCCGGCGACAATTCCTGTAAAAAGTTCCACGGCAGTTATGTTTACTCCGGAAAAGGACAGCAAAACAGCATCTGAAAAACAGTTTTTTAACGTCTGAGAAATAGCACCTGTCTGTACTGCACAGCCTATTCCAAAGGAAGCGGCAAGTCCGAAAACCGAGAACAAAACAGCACTTATGGGCATGTTAAGCTGGTTTTTTAAAAGATACATTGCGCCGCCTCGGTAAGAGCCGTCTTTTGTTTTTGTCCTGTATTTTACGGCAAGATAGGTTTCGGCGTACTTGGTGGCAATTCCCAGCAAACCTCCAATCCAGCACCAGAAAACAGCTCCCGGCCCGCCCAAAACAATTGCTGTGCCAACACCTATGATATTTCCTGTGCCTATTGTTGAAGCCAGGGTGCAGGTAAGTGCTTTAAAAGGGCTTATGCCGTCGCCTGAATCTGTCCGTTTCATTGAAAGCCGTATTCCTTTAAAAAGTCTTTTTTGTACAAATCCGGTTTTTACCGTATTATAAATATGTATTGCGGGAAGCAGAATAATAAGAAAGTTATTCCATAAGAAATCATTTATGTATGTAAAGAATTGCAGAAACATAAAAAGCCTCCGGACATATAAACGCTTTAAAACATTTATATGTGACGAAGGCATTTTTTATTTCAGTTAAAATTAGTTACAGCAGAGGGATAACGCAGGAAAGGTCATCGCATACGCTGTAAAGGAGAGGTATTAAATCCTCGGTTGGTTTGTCCAAATCCGGCACCATTATTGTGGCACAGCCGGCAGTGCTTGCAGAAATCACACCGTTGGGAGAATCCTCAAGAGCAATACATTCTTCAGGTTTAAGGTTTAACTTTTCGCAGGCAAGCAGATATATGTCAGGCTTTGGCTTGCTGTTTTTTACCATAGAGCCGCAGGCAAACTCATCGAAATACTTGAAAAGTCCCACGCTTTCCAGATGTTCCTTAGCTCTTTCAAAAGGGGAGGAGGTGGCAAGAGCAATTTTAACTCCGTTTTGTTTTGCAAATTCCAAAAGCTCCTTTGCGCCCTTTTTAGCTTCCACACCGTGTTCCTTTATGTAAGCGTCCATAAGCTCAACACGCTTGTCATGAACAGGAACATAGTCAAAGCTTCCGAAATAACCGGCGAGCTTTTCAGTGGTAAACTGTCTGTTAAGACTTCTTATGCTTAAAGCGTGTTCAAATTCCATTGGATATCCGTAAAACCTTGCGGCTTCCGTCCAAAATCTTACATAAAGCTTTTCGGTATCCAGAAGAAGTCCGTCCATATCAAAAATTAGTCCCTTAAATTTCATAAAAATCACCCTTTTAATTTTACCATAGTTTTTATTATTTCACAATCTTTTTTTCTTTAGGGGAAAAAGTAGCCAAAAATGATATTGTAGATTTAAAATATTCTTACTTTTTTATTATGGCAATAATTTGTCACATATGATATAATTTATTCCAATGAAATTTGAAAATGTCTTATTATGTTATTGTAAGTAACTTTTATTATAATTTTAGATGAAATTTGAGGAAGAATTAGATGAAAAACAAAGAAAATAAAGATAAAAAAGATAAAAAAGATTCATTCTTTAAGAATATAGTTAAATATAAAAGATTAAACGGAGCAACAACCGGCAAAATGAAGGGTAAAAAGACCGTATTTTGGCTGGTTGTGACTGCTTTGGTGACCGTTGTTTTCGGAACCTGCGTTTTTGCTCTTGGAAATTATAACAGAGAAAGCATGATGCTTCCTACAGAGCCTGGAATGTTCGGAACAGACGATATCAGCGAATCTTCGGAAAGCTCTTCAGAGGAAACAACAGAAAATCCAAATGTTCCGGGAGAAGAGGTTGAGTTTAAAACTGTTGAGGACGACTATTTCAACAATTCAGTTTTTATAGGCGACAGTATTTCTTACGGACTTACTTTGTATGTAACTGAAAAGAGAGCCGAAGGTGAAAACGTGCTGGGTACAGCTCAGTTTTTAACAAGCGGAAGCCTGAGCTTCGGAAACTCCCTTTGGGATGTCAGCGACGAGTCTGTACACCCAACATACAACGGTGAAAAAATGAAGCTTGAGGACGCTGTTGGTCAGATTCAGCCTGATAAGATTTATATCCTTTTGGGAACAAATGATGTGGCCTTGTACGGCGTTGAAGCCACAATAGCCAATGCAGACGAAGCAATCAACAGAATGCTTGAAGCAAGCCCGAACTCAAGAATAATCATCCAGTCTGTTACACCTAAATATATTTCGGAAAGCAATGCAGACGACGATTTGAACAACGATAAAATCAACGCAATGAACGAAGCTCTAAAGACATTTGCGGAGGAAAAGGGATATGTATATCTTGATATAGCTTCACAGTTTAAGGACAGCAATGGGGGACTTGCGTCTGAATACTGCGGAGACCAGGAAGGTATGGGTATTCATTTCTCAAATGCCGCATATGAAATGTGGATTGATTATTTGTACAGTCACGGGGTATGATTGACTAAACATTTACATGAGGAGGGTATGGTTTGAAAAGGGTTTTAATTATTGTCTGCGCTTGTTTGCTTATAGTTTCATCATTTTTCAGCGGCTGCGGAACTTCTGATACACAAAGTACAACCGAAGAGGTGACACAGGCAACAGAAGAGCAGACATCAGAAGCTACAAGCGAAGAAGTGACCGAGACACAGGAAGAAACTACGGAAGAAGCTGAGAAAGTTTCAGTATCAGAGGAATCGCCTGTTACATATGAATATACTCAGGTTGATGATTCGTATTTTAACGACGCTGTATTTATCGGCGACAGCATTTCATATGGCTTTGAGCTCTATGTTACCGAGAAACGTGCCAACGGGGAAACCGTTCTGGGAGAAGCGAAGTTCTTAACAAGCGGAAGCTTAAGTTACGGAAATTCCCTTTGGGATGTCAGCGATGAATCTGTACATCCAACATATAACGGTGTAAAGATGAAGCTGGAAGACGCCATAGCTCAGATAAAGCCGGGAAAAATTTTCATACTTTTGGGGACTAACGATGTGGCTCTGTACGGTGTTGAACAGACCATTGCAAATGCCGATACAGAGATAAGCAGGATGCTTGAGGCGTCTCCGGGAGCAGAGATATTCATAATGTCTACAACTCCCAAGTATTCACCTGCGGAAAGCGATGTTGACGGCGCCCTTAACAATGCAGATATAGATGCGCTGAATGTTGCAATGAGAAATTTTGCCGTTGAAAAGGGATATAATTTCATGAACATTGCACCTCTGTTTAAAGACGAAACAGGAGGTCTTGCCGCCGACTATTGCAGTGACAAAGAGGGAATGGGAATACATTTTACATCTGCCGCTTATGATATTTGGCTTAACTTTCTTTACAGCTACGGAAAACAGCAGTGATGTTAAAGTATAGTTGAGTTAATATATAAATGAATTTGAGTACAGTAGAGTGAAAGGAGTTTAAAAATGAAAAGGGTATTGTGTCTTATTATGATGATTGTCACAGGTGTGGTTTTTGCAGGCTGCTCAAATGCAGAGGATGCAAAAAAATACGACATTCAGAAAGCAGGAGAGGAAATCGTTTCTCAGATTGAGAGTGCTTCTCAGATGACAAAAGTAAACGACGATATACTCACAAGCTTTTATGGTATTGATACAGCTGATGTAAATGATTACTTTGCACTTATCAGCACAGATTCAACAAAGCAGGATGAAGTAATCATGGTTGAAGCAAAGGATGCAGACGCTCTGAAAAGAGTACAGGAGAAAATCCAGACCAGATACGACTCAAAATATGCCCAGACAAAGGATTATCTTCCGGAAGAGGCAAAGCTTATTGAAGCAAGCAAGGTTGAAACCGACGGAAATTATGTATGGATGTTCATATCAGCAGACGCAGATAAAATGAACGAGATTTTCCTCGGAACAGCGGCATAAAATTTTTATAAATGCAGGAATACGGGATGGCAATAGCTGTCCCGTTTTTATGTGAGTTTTTATTTTATCAAAATAATTGATTAGATAAAATACAGTGGAAATACCGTGGCTATGTGTTGACTTTTCAATCTTTTGATAATATAATTACTAAGATAATGTTAAAAACGAATAATAAAATACTACAGGGTAAGAGAGGAATTCATATGTGTACAGATAAGATTAAAATTGGTTTTGATAATGACAAATATCTCCGTATGCAGTCAAAGCATATCAGAGAAAGAATTTCTCAGTTTGACAATAAACTTTACCTTGAGCTTGGCGGAAAGCTTTTTGACGATTATCATGCGTCAAGAGTTCTTCCGGGATTTCAGCCGGACAGCAAAATAAAAATGCTTTTGAACATGGCTGACGAAGCAGAGGTAGTTATTGTAATCAACGCTGACGATATAGTTAAGAATAAGGTCAGAGGTGATTTGGGCATTACTTATGATGCCGATGTTCTCAGACTTATCGACGCTTTCAGAGAAGCCGGACTTTATGTTGGCAGTGTTGTAATTACCCAGTACGCAGGACAGACAGCGGCAGATATTTTCCGCAAAAGACTTGAAAGCCTGGGAATGAAAGCATATCTTCATTATCCTATTGAGGGATATCCGAATAATGTGCCGCTTATTATCAGTGAAGAGGGCTTCGGTAAAAACGAGTATGTGGAAACAACACGTCCTTTGGTAATTGTAACTGCTCCGGGCCCTGGAAGCGGAAAGATGGCAACCTGTCTTTCTCAGCTCTATCACGAGCACAAGAGAAATATCAATGCGGGCTATGCAAAGTTTGAGACTTTCCCGGTTTGGAATTTGCCTTTGAAGCACCCGGTAAATCTTGCATATGAGGCAGCAACAGCTGACTTAAACGACGTAAATATGATTGACCCGTTCCACCTTGACGCTTACGGAACAAAGGCAGTAAACTACAACCGTGATGTTGAAGTTTTCCCTGTACTCAATTCAATCTTTGAAAAGATTTCCGGAAAGAGCCCATACAATTCACCTACAGACATGGGCGTTAATATGGCAGGCTTGTGTATCATAGATGATGAGGTCTGCGCCGAAGCTTCAAGACAGGAGATTATAAGAAGATATTTCAACACCCTCTGCGATGAGAAAATGGGAAAAATAAGCAGTGAAGCTGTTTATAAAATAGAGCTTCTCATGGCAAAGGCAGGAATAGAAGCCAATGACAGACTTGTTGCAGTAAAGGCAAGAGAGGTTGCAGAGCTTACAGATAATCCTGCTGCGGCAATTCAGCTTCATGACGGCAGAATTGTTACAGGTAAAACATCAGCCTTGCTGGGTTCATCATCAGCAGTGCTTTTGAACGCTTTGAAAACTCTCGGAGATATAGATGATGAAATCCTTCTCATTTCACCGAGCGTAATCGAGCCTATCCAGAAGCTTAAAATTCAGAATTTGGGAAATAAAAACCCAAGACTTCACTCAGATGAAATTCTTATAGCTTTGAGTATTTGCGCAGCTACAGACCCAACTGCCCGCAAGGCAATGGAGCAGCTTCCAAGACTTAAAGGCTGTGACGTTCATTCATCCGTTATCCTTACTCAGGTTGACTCATCAATTTTCAGAAAGCTTGGAATGAATCTCACATGCGAGCCTTCCTATCAGTCAAAGCGTCTTTATCATAAACAATAATTGTATACATATAAAAAATTACACCTCAATGCAGTTTTTAATTGCATTGAGGTGTTTTTGGTTTTATCAGCCTTTTTTAGGCTTTGGAGAATTTTTTGAAAATGCTATAAACAGCAGTGCGCTTATACCCATAAGGATAGGATAATAAAGATATGGGATTACCTCAACAGATGTTATTCCAACAAGTCCGGCGGCTGTGAGAAGCTGTGCGCCGTATGGAATAATTCCCTGGAAAATAGAGGTGAATATGTCGAGGAGGGAAGCGCTCTGTTTTGGCTCAATTCCGTATTCGTCGCTGATATCCTTTGCAATTTCACCGGAAAGAACGATTGCTATTGTGTTGTTGGCTGTTGCAATGTCCACGCAGGAGGCGAGAGCGGCAATTCCGAACTGTGCGCCTTTCTTTGTCTTTATTCTTGAACGGACAATATGAAGTATTGCCTGTATTCCGCCGTATTCCTTTATAAGTGCGCTGATACATGCAACAACTATTGAAATTACTGTTATGTCGTACATCTTAGTAACGCCGTCACCGATAGCTGTAAACATATCGCCTACTGCCAATGCGCCTGTAGCTATGCCGGCGATGAGAGATGTTACAGTTCCTGTTATAAGTACAAGAAATACGTTAAAGCCCAGCAATGCACCAATAAGAACTATCAGATACGGGATAACCTGGAAAATATTGTAGGAAAGGTCGTCTGTAAGTTCAAAGGTAGAATTAAATGTGAGAGCAAAGAATATTATAGCTGTAATAATCGCCGCAGGCAGTACAATTTTAAAGTTGGTTTTGAACTTGTCGTTCATGTTACAGCCCTGAGTTTTAACAGCGGCGATGGTTGTATCGGAAATCATTGAAAGGTTGTCGCCGAACATTGCACCGGAAACAACAGCTCCTGTACAGAGAGCCACATTAAGTCCTGTCTGTTCGCTTATACCCAAAGCGATAGGGGCGAGAGCAGTTACAGTTCCCACAGATGTACCCATAGATATGGAAATAAAGCATCCAATTATAAAAAGACCAATTACTGCGAAATTGGGAGGCAGAAAAGAAAGACCGAGATTAACGGTGCTTTTTACTCCGCCGGATGCGCTTACCGCTCCGGAAAAAGCTCCTGCGGCAAGGAAGATAAGACACATTGTTATAATGTTTTCGTCGGCAACGCCTTTTGCTATTACTTTAAGCTTGTCGTTAAACTTTAATTTTCTGTTTTGCAGAAAAGCCACAAACAAAGCGATTAAAAACGCCACTATAGCAGGCATTGAGTCAAAGTCATTGAAAATAATTCCGCTTCCGATAAAAATTACCAGAAAAACAGCGATGGGGAGCAGTGCGGAGATTCTGCCCTTATTGTTTTCCATCGGTATCACTCCTTTTAAATTTTAGATATACGGCTATTATACTTTATATGATAAGTTTTTGCAAGGAAAAGAATTTTTTGTTTAAGTTTTCTATTTTGGCTTCAATAAGTATATTTTGAACTCCGCCATAATATATTTTTTATATCTCAAGAAAATACAGACTAAAAAAGGAGAGATAAAAATGGAATATACTTTAAAGCCACAGGAAATCGGATGTCTGCAAACAATTCTTGACACTGTAAGCGAGCAGGGAGTGGATATGGACATAACCCTTCCCGATTATTGTCCCGATATTGAGAAAGTGCTCAACTGCACATTTTCTCCGAAAATATTTACACAGAACCTTTCGGGAGGTCAGCTTAGAGTAGAAGGCGCAGTGACAGTCAGGGTGCTCTACTGTGACAGCGTTAAGAAAAACGTCAGATGCTTTGAACAGACCTCGCCTTTTTCCGCAGGTTTTAATGTTAAGGACTTGACCGACCAGTACGGAGTTATCACAAGCACCAAAAACGAATACATAAACTGCCGTGCGCTCAGCCCGAGAAAACTGACTGTACACGGTGCTTTTTCACTGTATGCAAAAATTATCGGCAAAGGCTGTCTTACTGCATACAGTCCGGGAGAAGATAAAACTCTTTGCACAAAAACAAGAAAAATAAGAGGTATGGAGCTTTCAGCTTTTTGTCAGGAGCAGTTTACAGTTACCGATGAGGTTTCCCTTGAGGGCAGACCGCCTGTTGAATCACTGCTGAAATCAGAAGTCAGAATACTTTCCAGTCAGTGCAAGGCGGTAAACGGAAAGATTATGCTCAACGGCGAAATCAATATGAGACTTATGTATCTCTCAAATTTTGAAACGGGAGATATCGAGATTGTGGACTATGTGACCCCTTACAGTCAGATAATCAACTGCGAAGGGGTTACTGAAACAACTGTAAACCATATAAATGTAAATCTTATGTCCGGAGAAGTAAGGCTCAAGGGCGACGCTTTTTCAGACAATCCTCTGATAGTCCTGGACGCAAGAATTTGCTTTACAGAAATGGGATATGTTCCGGTGGATATAACAGTGATTGAGGATTCCTATTCCACAAAGTTTGCTTCTTCACAGCAGTTCACTAGTATGGAGGTTTTGAAGTCCACAATCCCATTCAGGGATACTTTCATGCACAAGTCAACGGTAAAAACTGACGGTGCATCCATTACAAAAATAATCGACATGGAATGTACACCGGCAAGCTCATCTTTCTCTGTGTCAGAGGGAATAAAAGCAGAGGGAAAATTCAACTGTTGTATAACCGCCGTAGGAGATGACGGATATCCTGTTTATATAGAAAGAATAGTGGATTTACAGCGTGACCTTTCCGTTGAAGCGGGAGCGGACAATATTGAAAATCTTGATTTCTTTATAAACTCCATGAGCTACAGAATTGCCGAGGACGACAGCATTGAGCTGAGATGCGAAATAGTTATGACCGGATGTGCCCAGCTTAGAGAAACAATAAGCGGCGTAAACTATATAGAAATATCCGAGGATAAACCAATAGAGGAGGACGGCTGTTCTCTGACCTTGTATTACTGCGACAGCGGGGAGAAGATTTGGGACATTGCGAAAAGATACAACACCTCTGAGGATTTGATAATTTCCGAAAATCTTCTTGAGGGCGACAGAATTGACGAAGCCAAGATGCTTTTGATAACAAGAATATAGGGAGGAAAAACGTATGGAAGAGAGAAGCATTTATCAGGACATTGCCAAAAGAACCGACGGAAACATTTATATAGGTGTTGTAGGCCCTGTGAGAACAGGTAAATCCACCTTTATAAAAAGGTTTATGGACACCATCGTTTTGCCCAATATTGAAAATGAGGATAAAAGAAAAAGAGCAAATGACGAGCTTCCCCAGTCTGCGGCAGGCAGAACAATAATGACCACAGAGCCGAAATTTATCCCCGAAGAGGCTGTGGAGATAGAGCTTTCCGACAATGCGGTTTTCCGTGTAAGGATGATAGACTGTGTTGGATACATTGTGGACAGTGCGCTGGGTTACATAGAGGGCGACTCACCAAGAATGGTAAAAACTCCCTGGTACGATGAGGAAATACCATTTAACACAGCGGCAGAGGTGGGAACAAGAAAGGTTATCACAGACCACAGCACAATAGGCCTTGTTATCACCACAGACGGAAGTATCAGCGATATACCAAGAAGCGATTATGTGGAAAGCGAAACAAGGGTTATAAATGAATTAAAAGAGATAAATAAACCTTTTATTATCCTTTTAAACTCTGTAGAGCCAAAGGCAAAAAGCACCGTGGCGCTGGCAGAGGAGCTTAGCCGCAAGCATCAGGTTCCGGTAATTCCAGTAAGCTGTGTTGACCTTGACGAAAATGAGATAAAGAGAATTCTTGTTCAGGTGCTTTTTGAATTCCCAATAAAGGAAATAAAGGTAAACATACCGGGCTGGATGGTAGCCCTTGAAAGCGATAACCAGTACAAGAGAGATATTTTCACCACAATTAAAACCACTGCGGAAAAAATAACAAAAATAAGAGAAATACAGTACGCCGCCGCTGAGATGGAGAAAAATCCCCTTATTACCAATACGAACATATCATCACTGGATTTGGGTATAGGCAGAGGCTCAATAAATATTACCATAGACAGCGGACTGTTCTTTAAAACTATGTCCGAGAAAACGGGAATGGATATCCCAGATGAAAAATCCTTGCTTGACTGTGTCTGCAAGCTTTGCGCAAAGCAAAGGGAATTTGATAAAATCGCTCAGGCGTATAAGCAGGTTCAGGATACCGGCTATGGAATAGTTATGCCAACAATGGAGGAGCTGACTCTGGAAGAACCTCAGATTATAAAGCAAAGCGGAAAATACGGTATAAGGCTGAAAGCCTCAGCACCGTCCATTCACATGATGAAAATTCATACAAACGCCGAGGTAACCCCAATAGTTGGCTCAGAACAGCAGTCGGAGGAGCTTGTTTCCTATATGCTCAAGGAGTTTGAAGAAAATCCCGTTAAAATCTGGGAGTCAAATATATTCGGAAAATCCGTCCACGAGCTTGTAAACGAGGGATTGCACAACAAGCTTTACCGAATGCCGGAGGACGCAAGAATGAAGGTTGCCCAGACTATAGAGAAGATAATAAACGACGGCTGCAACGGACTTCTGTGTATAATATTGTAACTTAGAACCAATATATTTAATTTGTTTTCAGGCACTTTTGTCTTTTTTTAAAGTTAAAAAAGCAAGAGTGCCTTTTTATATACAAAAACACGGTCATAGAATGGTATAATCTGTAAAAATTGGTCAATTTGACAGAAAAACAGAAAGTCGTATTTAGTTATTGAAAAAAAAATACTGCTATAGTATAATAAATTTGTATGCTGAATTATTTACGGGGGTAAAATTATGGATATTACTGAAAAACTGATTACCTCTCTGACCGTATTGCTCACGGGTTTGGTGGTTGTTTTTGCCGTATTGTTTATACTCATAGGTATAATCAAGGGTTGCGGTATTATCGTCACAAAGTTCGAGAACATGGTTAAAGAGAAAAAAGCCCAAAAAGAAACTGCTTCGGCAAAACCAGTGGCTCCTGTGCAGCAGAAACCGGTGCAGGTGACCGAAACTGCCGAAAGCGGAATTTCCGATGAGATTGTTGCTGTTATCGCCGCTGCCGTAGACGCTATGTACGGCTCTTCCGGTAAAGCAAGAATCAAAAGCATCAAAAAATCCGACAACAGCCGCTCTGCATGGAGTAAGGCAGGTATCTTGGATAACACAAGACCATTCTAATTTGTTCGGGTTTAAATTTTATCGGAAAGGAATTTGCGTTTTATGGAAATAATAAACGGTTTTGTTGACTCTATTGTGGGTCTTTTTCATGATTCTGGCCTGATGGTTCTCGGATGGCAGAATTACGTTATGATACTTGTGGCTATTGTCCTCATTTATCTGGCAATCAAAAAGCAGTACGAGCCTTTGCTTTTGCTGCCGATAGCATTCGGTATGCTTCTTGTAAACCTTTATCCGAGCATTATGGCTGCTCCTACAACAACTCTCCAGCCAGTAACAGAATACATGGCTGAACACGGAGGACAAGCGGGAAGCTATGCAATAACTGTTTTAAACGGTGTTGAATATTACAATGTTCCCGAATACGGCGGACTTTTGTACTACCTCTATCAGGGCGTTAAGCTTGGTATTTATCCTCCGCTTATCTTCTTGGGTATCGGCGCTATGACAGACTTCGGTCCTCTTATCGCTAATCCAAAGAGCTTTATTCTCGGAGCTGCTGCTCAGCTTGGTATTTTTATCACATTTATCGGCGCAATTTTCCTTGGATTTACAAGCAAGGAAGCAGGCGCTATCGCAATCATAGGCGGTGCGGACGGTCCTACAGCGATTTATGTTGCCACACGTCTTGCATCACACCTTTTGGGACCTATCGCTGTTGCAGCATATTCCTACATGGCATTGGTTCCGATTATTCAGCCTCCGATTATGAAAGCTTTGACAACAAAGAAGGAAAGAGCTGTAAAGATGACACAGCTTCGTACAGTTTCAAAGCTGGAAAAGATTATCTTCCCAATTGTTGTAATCATCGTTGTTGCTTTGTTCCTTCCAAGTGCAGCTCCTCTTGTTGGTATGCTCATGCTTGGTAATATCTTCAAGGAAAGCGGAGTTGTTGACAGAATCTGCAAAGCAGCTCAGAACGAGCTTATGAACATAATCACAATCTTCCTGGGCGTTACTGTTGGTGCAACAGCTACAGGTGAGGTATTCCTCACAGCTCAGACTCTGGGAATTGTTGTTCTCGGATTGCTTGCATTCTGCATGGGTACAGCAGGCGGCGTTCTCTTCGGAAAGATTATGTACAAACTTACCGGAGGAAAGGTAAATCCTCTCATCGGTTCAGCCGGTGTTTCAGCTGTTCCGATGGCAGCCCGTGTATCACAGAAGGTTGGACAGGAAGAAAATCCTTCAAACTTCCTTCTCATGCACGCTATGGGACCAAATGTTGCCGGCGTTATAGGCTCAGCAGTTGCAGCCGGTGTTCTTCTTAGTGTATTGCAATAATTTCGGTTGTTATGGGCTTTTTACCGAAAAGTAAGAAACACTTTTAAGACAAACTTTTACAAAAATCAATTTTTTGAAAAGGAGACAGGTAATCTTGTCTCCTTTTCTGTTGCTCTGTAATGTAATGTAATGTTGCTAAAGAAACAAGGTAAGAAACTATTGATTTAATGCAAAGTATAGAAAGACTTTGAATAGATTTTTTAATTCTTTTATGCAATTAAAAAATCTTATAGCTACATTATAATATTCATGTTGATAAATGTGCTTTCTAAATAACGCAAGGAGATGTATTATGAAAAAAGAATTTTCGTTGATGGACTTTTTAAATATGTTGAAAAAGCACTTGAAGATGGTTATTATACTTCCGATAATCGGTTGTATATTGGCGCTTTCATATTCATTTTTATTGGTAACTCCGCAATATACCGCTTCTTCTTTAATTCTCATACAAAACTATGAGGTTGTAAACAATAATGGTGACGAAGCATCAACCGATGAATACAGAGTTTACAGCAGTGACCTTCAGGCTTCTGCAACACTTGCAAAAAACTGCTCAATACTTTTTTCCGCCGACCCTGATATGAGAGCTGTTTTGGGTTCTTCAAAAATGAGTGTTTCAAGTATGGATGAATCAAACTTTTTGAAAATTACAATCACATCCGACAATCCTCAGGTTGCAGCAGATACAGCAAATAAAATTGCAGATATGGCATATGACGTTTATCTTGAAGTGTTCAAGGCTGGTAATGTAACAACAATTTCCACTGCAGAAGCTCCTGCAAAGCCATCATCTCCAAATATCGCTAAAAACGGACTTTTTGGTATCGTAGGCGGTCTGGTAGTTGCATTTGTAATCGCATTTCTTATTGAAATTTCCGACAATACAATCAAAAAGGACGATGACCTTTATAAGATTTACAATATTCCGGTATTTGCCGAGATTATTGACTTTACATCATCTGAAGGCAGGGGGAATAAACGATGAGCAAAAACAAACAGGGAAAAGCTTACGGTTCTATTGGCATTGAAAACGGAAAATTTGCTATCGTAGAAGGCTACAAGCTTGCCAGAACAAACATTGTATTTACTCTTTCTGCCGGACGCAGCAACTGCTTTGCAGTTACAAGCTGGTCAAAGGGTGAGGGAAAAAGTACAGCGACTACAAACCTTGCTATTTCATTTTCAAAGATGGATAAAAAGGTTATCCTTATCGACGCCGACTTGAGACGTCCTAACGTTGCAAACCTTTTGAATATTGAGAAAAGACAGGGACTTACAGATTATCTTTCAGGGCTTGCAAGTTATGAGGATATTATAGCAGCGGATGTTCTTCCTAATCTGGATGTAATTACCTGCGGAACAATACCGCCTAATCCTTCAGAGCTTTTGGGTTCAGAAGAGATGACACGTTTTGTTGAGAAGGTAAAGGATAGTTACGACTATGTTATTTTCGATACACCTCCTGTAGGAGTTGTGGCTGATGCCTTGCTTTTAAATCAGCATATTCTTGGATTTGTAGCTGTTGTAAGAGAAAATTCTACAACACACAGGGATATCGAAAACCTTGTTCAGAATATAAACCTGGCTCATTCAAAGGTTATCGGATTTATAAAAGTCGGATGTTCACTTCAGGATGAGAAGTACACAAAGAGCGGAAAGTATTACAGGTACGGATATTGATAAAATCTGTAAGAAAAGTTTATGATAATCTTGTTTTAAAGATTTATACAGGTTGACTTACAGTTTTATTTGTACACAACACCCATTACCCGTTGCAGGGTAGTGGGTTTTTTTGTGTATTGTTCTAAAAATGCAGGAATTTAGAAAATAACTTGCATTTTTTCTCGTTGTATAATAAAATATAAAAGGTTCACGAATGAATAATGCAATTTTTTTACGAGGTGACGGCAAAATGTTTTATAAAGAGATGAACAAGGAAGAGCTGTTGAAGGAAAAGGACTCCTTGCAGAAGGAATTTGACGGATATAAGGCAATGGGACTCAAGCTGGATATGTCCAGAGGTAAGCCGGGAAAAGAGCAGCTTGATATCTCCGAGAGAATGCTTGACATCGTAAACAGCGGTACAGAATGTAAAACAAGAGACGGTCTTGATTGCAGAAACTACGGACTTCTTGACGGTATTCCATCATGTAAAGAGCTTTTTGCACAGCTTCTTGGTGTAGAGCCTGAAAATGTTATGGTAGGCGGCAACTCAAGCCTTAACATGATGTTTGATACAATAGCATGTATGATGACAGCTCCTATTGTTGAGGGATGCAAGCCATGGTATGAGGTAAAGGACAGAAAATTCCTTTGTCCTGTTCCTGGATACGACAGACATTTTGCTGTTACAGAGTACTTTGGTTTTGAAATGATAAACATTCCAATGCTTCCTACAGGTCCTGATATGGATATGGTTGAAAAGCTGGTTGCAGAGGATGAGTCAATAAAGGGTATCTGGTGTGTTCCTAAATATTCAAACCCACAGGGTATCACTTATTCCGATGAGACAGTTCGCAGATTTGCAAATCTCAAGCCAAAGGCTAAGGATTTCAGAATTATGTGGGATAATGCTTACTGCATCCACGATGTAACAGATACACCTGACAATCTTTTGAACATCTATGAGGAATGTAAGAAGAACGGAACAGAGGACAGCGTAATTCTTTTCTGCTCCACATCAAAAATTACTTTCCCGGGTTCCGGTGTTGCAGCAATGGCTTCAAGCCCTGCAAACATGAAGGTTTTCAAAAACAGATATTCATGGCAGACAATCGGCTATGATAAGATAAACATGCTCAGACATATGCTCTTCTTTAAGGATTTGGACGGAGTGAAGAAGCATATGGATAAGCACAAGGCTATCTTGAAGCCAAGATTTGACACAGTTATTGAAAAGCTTGATACAAAGCTTAAAGATACAGGAATTGCTTCATGGACCAATCCAAATGGAGGATATTTTGTAAGCGTTGATGTTTTGGAGGGAACAGCTAAAAAGGTTGTTGCTCTTTGCAAGGAAGCAGGAGTTGTGCTCACAGGCGCAGGCGCAACATATCCTTATGGTAAGGATCCAAAAGACAGCAATATCAGAATAGCACCTACATTCCCACCTGTTTCAGAGCTTGAAACAGCAATGGATATTTTCTGTGTTTGCGCAAAGCTTGCCGCAGTAGAAAAATTGCTTGAAAATAAATAATTTAATCATTTAAAGGTCAAATGCGAAATGCAGGATTTTTTCTGTGTTTCGCATTTTTCTTGTTTAAGCTGGGTAAAAAATACTATTTTGATAAAAAAATGACGGTTTTTGGAGATAAAGTTGTCTAATCTATTGACTTTTAATAAAAAAAACTCTATAATTATTTTTGTTACGTCTGCAAGTGTGTTTGCTGGCCGTTTAAGCAAAGACGTTTGCAGATAATTATTTTTACTGGAGGTTTCAGGCATGAAAAGAGTTCCAAAGCCGGTATTCTTCATCGTTGCCCTCCTTATACTTGTTTTTGCAAGCACAGCAATATTCGGTGTATCTTATTACAATGGAGATAATAAGGTAACGGTTATTAAAGGAGTCAATGACATAAGATGGGGAATCGACATCCGTGGCGGCGTTGAGGCTACATTTAAGCCGGCGGGAGATATTGACGCAACGGAAACAGATCTTGATTCTGCGAAAACAATCATCGAAACAAGAATGGTTTCACAGGGCATTACAGACTATGAGCTGTACGCTGACTATGGTACAGACAGAATTATCGTACGTTTCCCTTGGAAAGAGGATGAAACAAGCTACGATCCAAAAGAAGCAATTGACGAAATTTCAGCAACTGCACAGCTTACTTTCCGTCCGGGAAATTCCTACGAAAGTGTTGATCTTGACGGCGAGGGAGATATAGTTTACAAAACTCCTACAGGCGACACAGAGGAAATCCTTATGGATGGTTCAATGATCGAAACAGCTGTTCCTAATTTTGATACAAGCACAAATAAGTACGTTGTATCCCTTGAATTTACCAGTGACGGTGCGGCTAAATTTGAAGAGATTACCACAGAGTATAACGGCAAAGTTGTTTCCATCTGGATGGATGATATAATGCTTTCAGCACCAACTGTACAGAACGTTATATCAGATGGTAAGGCAGTTATTACAGGTGACTTTACAGCAGAAGAGGCAACAAGCCTTGCAAACAAAATTCAGGCAGGTGCTTTGCCATTCCAGCTTGAGACTGCTTCATACGGTTCAGTAAGCCCAACTCTCGGCTTAAACTCACTGACCGCAATGGCATATGCAGGTGTGATTGCAATTATTATAATCGGATTGTTCATGATTATTATGTACAGAATTCCTGGTTTTGTTGCATTCATCGCACTTTTGGGACAGGTTGGACTTTCAATCGCAGTTATCTCAGGATATTTCACAGTATTCAATTCATTTACAATGACACTCCCTGGTATTGCGGGTATCATACTGTCGATAGGTATGGGCGTTGACGCCAACATCATCACAGCAGAGCGTATCAAGGATGAATTCAGAAGCGGAAAATCTTTGGAACTTGCTATAGACAGAGGAACAAAGAACAGCTTGTCTGCTATCATCGACGGTAACATGACAGTTGTAATTGTATCCCTTATTCTTCTCTTTGTTTTCGGACCAACACAGATACTTTCCGGTATTTTCGGTCCGTCAACTACAGGTACGGTTTACGCTTTCGGTTACACACTCCTCACAGGTGTTATTGCAAACTTCATCATGGGCGTTGGTCTCTCACGTTTGATGCTCAAGAGTATTGCAAGACTTAAATTCCTGCGCAAAAAGTCTTTCTTTGGAGGTGCTAAAAATGAAGAATAAGAGAATTTTCGATTTTGTCGGTCACAAAAAGATATTCTTCGGCATTTCCCTTACAATAATAGCAATAGGTATTATTTGCAATTTTATTTTCGGAACACAGCTGGACATTCAGTTCAAGGGCGGTTCAATCGTTAAGTATTCTTACACAGGAACAGTTGATGAAACAGAGCTTAAGGATACACTCCAGAATGCAACTGAGACTCAGGTATCATTTGCAATTTCAAAAGACCTTTTGGGAACAGACGGACAGGAATCCTATGTTATTTCCGTTCAGTTTGCAGGCAACGAGGTAATCAACGCAGATGTTCAGGATACAATGACAAAGGCATTGGAGGAGAAATTCCCGGACAACAACTTTGCATATCTTGAGTCTAACTCCGTTGAAGCTTCCATGGGTGCTAAATTCCTTTGGAAATGTCTTGCAGCTATTGCAATAGCCGGTGTTCTTATGGTTCTTTATGTTACAATAAGATTTAAGAAAATCGGCGGTCTTTCCGCAGGCGTTATGGCTTTGATTGCACTTGTACATGACGTAGCTATGATTTACTTCATGTATGTAATATTCAGAATGCCTATAGACAGTAACTTCATCGCTGTTGTACTTATGATTATCGGTTATTCTCTTAACGATACAATCGTTATTTACGACAGAGTCCGTGAGGAAAAGAAACTCCTCGGAAATACTGTTAATGCTGCAGAGCTCTTTAACATAAGCGCATCAGGCGTTATGAAGAGAACAATCTGCACATCAGCAACAACACTTGCCGCTATCGGCACAGTTTATGTTGTTGCTTTGGTATTCAACATTCCTTCAGTTCAGAGCTTTGCTCTTCCGATGATAATCGGTGTTATCTCCGGTTGCTTCTCATCACTTTGCATTGCCGGTGAACTTTGGGTTATGTGGCAGAATCACAAGCTGGCAAAAGCAAATACAAATAAAAGATAATTTCTTTTATACATAATAAAAGCGTCATCCTTTATGGGTGACGCTTTTGATATTATTAGATTTATTTCCAATCGCTTATGATATTTCCTTTTACAAGATATGCCTTTTTTGCAATAAGAGCTAAAGGGGTATCGCTTTTGCTGTCGGAGTAAAACTCATCAATTTTGCCGTTGGGAAATTCCTCGTAAAATCTTCTGACCTTTTCTTCTCCGTGACAGTTAAGACCATTATATTTTCCGGTTTTTTTGTCAACAGGTGAGGCGATAAGATATTTTATTCCAAGCTTTTGACAGATAGGGGTGAGCAGAAAAACAGATGACGCCGAGATGATAACATCGTCAGGCTTTTGCTGTTTTAAGTACCAGCCTTTTACATTTGAAATGTGCTTATCCCAGAAATCATTTACATCCTTCTCAAGGTCAATGCATTTTAAAAATCTGTACATCTTTTCCTTAAAGTGGGTTTTGTCGCCCTTTTTAAAGATATAATATCCGGCAAATCCTGCGGCAAGAGAGGGGATATATTTTATCATTGAGGGATGTCTTTTTAAGCAGAAAAAATAGAAATGAGCGGTGGAGTCTCCTTTATAAATTGTATTGTCAAAATCGTATACATTCATATAAAAACAACCTTTTTAGAATATTTTAGTAAAATTATACGTTTTTAACCAGAGTTCGTCAATAGATTATTTATTTTATCTTTATTTTCGTAAAAGGTTGCGTAAATAAATTTGTTATAGTATAATAAGCGTGATATATTATTTTCTATTTAGGATGTGTAACGTGTGTTTGGTTATGTACAGATAGAAAAAAGCGAATTGCTTGTAAAAGAATACGAAACATACAAGAGTATATACTGCGCCCTTTGTAAAACACTGGGAAAGGAATACTCTGTTTTTGCGAGATTTATTTTAAGTTATGATTTTACATTCTTTGCAGCTCTCAGCATGGGTGTTCATGACCAAAAGGTTTGTTTCAATAAGGGAAGGTGTACTTTTAATCCCCTGAAAAAATGTGTTTTTTGCGGCACAGGTAATGACGATATGAAAAAAGCGGCGGCTTTGTCAGTTATAACCGCTTTTTATAAACTGAAAGATGATATCAGGGACGGGAGAATAGGTAAAAAAATTCGTTCTTATTTTGTTTATCCTTTTTTCTCAAGATGGAGAAAGAAAGCTGCGCAGAAATATCCTGAATATGAAGAAGCAGTATCAGCAATGTCACAGATGCAGGAACAGGTGGAAGAGGATCAGATGTGCCATATAGATATGGCGGCTGAGCCAACAGCCAAAATGCTTGCCTCGGTTATGGAGATGCAGGCTAAAGACGAAATGGAAAAAAGAATATTTTCCGAGCTTGGTTACCACTTGGGAAGATGGATTTATTTCATCGATGCGGTTGATGACTTGGAGAAAGATAAAAAAGACGGCAACTTTAATCCCTTTCTTAAATATATAAAAGATGAGGGAGATAATGAGAATTTAAAAAAATATTGCAATGAGGCATTGAATCAGTCAATGTGTTTGAGCTATAACGCTTACAACCTTGCGGATATCAAAAGATTTAAAGGAATTTTAGACAACATTTACCTCAAAGGGCTTCCTTTTGTTCAGAGGAAGGTTTTATTTGGAAAAGGAGAATTTAATGATGAAGAATCCCTATGAAGTTTTGGGAGTGTCAGAAAACGCAACAGACGAGGAAATAAAAGCAGCTTATAAAGCTCTTGCAAAAAAATATCATCCTGACAACTATGTTGATAGCCCTCTTGCTGATTTGGCAAACGAGAAAATGAAGGAAATCAACGAGGCGTATGACACAATAACCGACATGAGAAAAAAAGGCGGCTCAGCCAACAGCGGTTATTCCGGATATTCCGGCGGAAATTCAAACAGCTATACAGGTTATGGATATTCCGGCAGCAGCCAGTTCCAGAACATCAGAATGATGATAAATTCCGGAAGAATTGCCGAGGCGGAGCAGGCGCTCAACAGCATACCTCAGGCTCAGAGAAATGCCGAATGGTATTTCCTTAACGGTATGGTTATGATGAATAAGGGATGGAGTGAACAGGCTTACAGCTGTTTCAGACAGGCATACACAATGGACCCAAATAACCCAGAATACAGGGCTGCATTTAACAGAATGAACAGCCAGAGAGCTTACGGCGCAGGCGGATACGACCCAAGAGGCGGCGCAGCCGGATGTTCATGCTGTGATATATGCGTAGGTCTGTGGTGTGCAGATACCTGCTGTAGCTGTATGGGAGGAAACTGCTGCTGATTGCGGCAGTTTATCTTTTAATTAGGAATTTTAAAAGAAGGTTTTGAACAATGAAATCCACATTTAAAATTGCTCTCGGCGGTGTAATGGCGGCGTTTTGTATTGTGCTTATGCTTCTTACCGCCATAGTGCCCATAGGTTCTTTTGCTTTGCCCTGCATTGCAGGACTTATTCTGCTTATGGTTTCCTATGAAGTTGGCATAAGCTGGGCAATTCTTATTTATGCTGCGGTGGCAATTTTATCAATACTTTTTGTAGCGGACAAAGAGGCGGCGCTGCTTTTTACAATGTTTTTGGGGTATTATCCTATTTTAAAGGAATTCCTTGATAAAAAAATCAGAAACAAAGCGATTAACTATATAGTTAAATTTGCGGTATTTAATGTATGCGCAGTTTCCGGATTTTTTATAGGCGTTTACTTGCTTGGAATTCCAAAAGAGGGATTTGAAATAAACGGAATTTACCTTCCATGGTTATTTCTCATAATAGGAGAGGTGGCATTCTTTATATATGAAATATGTCTTTCACGAATAAGGGTAATTTACCTTACCGGATTCAGAGACAGAATATTTCATAGGATAAAGTAAGTTTTTTATGGCAGGTGATAAAATTTGAGAAATTTAAGATACAGGCTTCCCATAAGCTTGATATCATTTTTGTTGGCGGTGACTGTGCTTTTTAGTTCATTGCCTTATTCAGTTTCGGCGGAGGAGAGCTTTCAAATTTACTGCACAGGTTCATCGGTGCGTGTGCGTGATGCGGCTTCCCTCAGCTCCAATGTGCTTGGATATTTAGATAATGACCGGGCTGTTACTCTTTTAGAGGACAGCTATAACAGCTGGGCGTATATAGAAACCTCAAGCGGATTGAAAGGATATACAAGCACCAGATATCTCAATAAATCTGAGGGTTCTCAGGTTTCAATGAGTGGATATGCCACAGAGAATATAAATGTTTACAGTGATAAAAGCTCAGGTTCTCAAAGCGTTGGCAGTATTAAGTCAGGGGAAAGTGTTACGGTTACAGATAACTCTGACTGTGACTGGGCGAAGGTTCAGCTTTCCGACGGAACTTCCGGATATGTAAATCAGGATTTGTTTATTGTTGAACTCAAAAAATATGAAGCTCCATCCTTTACTCCGGAGGAAACACCTAATATCAATTCACAGATAACATCTAATATGTATGCCGGCGACTTTGTTTTACTTGAAAACAGTGTGACATTGAAAGAGGGAGAAACATATTTGATTTCACCGACTCTGTCTACAAACTATGGAGCCAGCGGACTTATGTATTACAACAGCTCTGACAATGATGTTGCGTCTGTTTCTTCTGTGGGAAGAATAACTGCAAATAGTGAGGGACAGGCTGTAATAACCGTAACATCTCCCTTTTCCGAAAAAAGCCAGTCGATGAGTATCACTGTTGAAAAAGATGAAAGCAATACAGAGCCTACTCCTGAGCCTACTGAGGAAACCACAGAATCCGAAAGCTCAGGCGGAGATTTCGAAATATTGGAAACAGCGGTTTCCGTATATGTTGGAGAAAGATATTCGGTTAAGGTTTTCGGTGATACAGATTTAAGCTGGAAAAGCTCAAATGAAAGCGTGGCTACAGTTTCAGGGGGAACAATTTACGGAAAGTCCTCAGGAGAAGCCACAATAACAGCCTATAACGGTTCTTATGAGAAGAGCTTTAAAGTGACAGTTACAACACCGTCCTCAGGCGGAAGCATTTCACATACATATATAGAAATTCCGGCAGGAAAATCCTATATGGTGTCCTGTTCAGGTTCCGACGCAGTTTGGTCATCTGACAATACAAGCATTGCGCAGGTTGACTGGGACCCGGTTGGTAGCTCATCCTATGTTTATATAGAGGGACAGAACCCGGGAACAACAGTCATAAGAGGAAAATCCTCTAAAGGAAATGTTTCATGTATGGTAAAGGTTACAGAGGCGGCACCTCAGAGATTTGCCTATACTTCTCCGAACTCCGGATATTCCGGCGGAGTTATGACCTTTATTGCAATAACAGGAAAAGAACAGCAGGCTGTAAAATTTGAAGTGTCAATGGGCGGTGAAAACTTCACTGTTTACGCAGATGAGAAAACCGAAAACGGCGGAACAATTATCTGGAAAGGCACAAAGACCCTTTACTCACCAGGAAAATATTCTGTAGTTACCTATTCTCAGAATAAAAGGGGAGAATGGGAGACATGCAGTGACGGCGTTACAGATGCTTTTGTGACAAGTGTAGACGACCCAAAGAGAACTGTCTGTGAAGAACACAGAACAAGTGATGAGGGTATAGCTCTGATATCAAATTATGAAGGCTTTTTAAGCGAAGTGACAATAGACTCCATAACCGGAAAAGACCCAACTTTGGGATACGGAAAGGTTGTGGGAGTTGGTTCAAGCTTCTATAATCATATAACAAAGCAGGAAGGTTTGGCATATCTTTATCAGACCGTAAACCTTGGATATTACTCAAAAGCAGTCAATAACTATCTGATTTCAAACGGTGTAAAGTTTAACCAACAGCAGTATGACGCTTTGGTAAGTATGGTTTATAATTTGGGTTCCGGCGTTCTGTATGACAGCGACGTTATGGACGTGCTGATATACGGAAGCGGCTCCTCAGGAACAGGTACTCCGTCCGTTGGCGATACAGGAACAATTAACGGCACATATGTTGCCTTTAGAGAGGGCCCGTCCACCAATTACAATAAAATGAGAGAGTTTGAGCTTGGAGAAAAAGTCACACTTCTTTCAGGAAGCACTGACGATTGGTACCATGTAAGGGATTCATATGGTACAGAGGGATATGTATATGCAAGCTATGTGACGTTTGCCGTCGCAACAGGCAGAGACCTCAATAACGTGGATGAAGAAGCCATGAAAGAGGTAACCCTTGTTTATCATCATGCGGGAACAACCTGCTATTGGGGACTGCTTTACAGAAGAATAGACGAAATGGAGATATTCTTCCACGGCGACTATATCCTTGACGGAAGAAATAATAAATATGGTTACCATTATTACTGTCATTTGGACAGCAGTTTTGGTGTGGGATAAAATAATATCAGAGAGAAGGATATAAAATGGATTATGTTTTTGGTTTCATAGGCGCAGGAAATATGGCTACAGCCATAATAAAAGGTCTTGTAGGAAACAGTGTTGTAGAGCCTGATAAAATCTGCGTATGCGATGTGGATATGGACAAGGCTCAGAACTTGTCAACTGAAATCGGTATTGAGGTTGTTTCAGAAGCAGAAAAGCTTGCTGAAATGTGCCATATAATCGTTTTGGCAGTAAAGCCTCAGAATTACGCTGAGGTGCTGGAGCAGATTAAGGGAACAATGACAGAGGAGAAGGTAATTGTTTCAATAGCCGCAGGTATTTCAATAAATTATGTCAGAGAACAGCTTGGTATGAAATGCCCTGTAGTGCGTGTTATGCCAAACACACCATTGCTTTTGGGAAAGGGTGCAACAGCAATTTGCCCCTCTGAAAATGTTTCAACCAGAGATTTCGGAATTGTAAAGAGCATGTTCTCCCTTAACGGAACAGCGGAAGTTGTTGAAGAAAAGCACATGAATAGCATAATTTCCGTAAACGGAAGCAGTCCTGCTTATATCTATATGTTTGCAAAGGCTGTTGTTGAGTATGCAAAGTCACAGGGAATAGACGAGAACACAGCTTTAAAGCTTTTCTGTGCAACCTTGGAGGGAAGCGCCGCAATGCTTATGGAAAGCGGCGATGACCCAGACACACTTATCGGAAAGGTTTGCTCAAAGGGCGGTACAACTATTGAGGCTGTAAATAAGCTCAACGAGAATAATTTCTGCGAAACCATAAAAGAGGCAATGGACGCCTGCACAAAGAGAGCAGAAGAGCTTGGAAAATAATTTTAAAAGTCAAGCAGGCATAAAATTTTAATGGGTATAAAATACATAGGTCAAGCATAATATCCAGTAAAAGGACAAACCAAAAGGAGGATATTATGAAAGGTCTGGTATTATCATTAAAACCCTTTAAACAAAAAGACAGGAATGTTTTGCTGAAAAATCCTGAATATGAGGAAAGCGGAAAAGCCGAACCCCAGCGCAGAACAGCTTCGGGAAGAGGCTTTTTCCGAGATTCCCAGGGAAACCTATCCGGTCATCAGCCGTCTGGAGAAGTCTTTTACAGAGAGCCTAATACAGAATATACGGCGGAAATGTTGGAAAGACCCGATGTACGAAAGCCGGAAAGACAAGTTTATAATCCAAAAGAAAAATATGATATAGGGGAAATCCCGGTACCATTAAACGCAGTAAAAGGGAAAGACAGCGAAAATCTGAAAAAGTACGGAATGTCCGTGCTCTTTGCGTTTGTAGTTTTGCTGGGCGTAATAGCCGGAACAGCGGCAGCCGCCGGCATTGATATGGATATAGTGAAAAGTCTTGAGTTTCTGATGTTTACAAATGCAGGAGAGGGGACAAACAGCAGTCTACAGGTTTTTTCCTCTGCTTTTGCAGTAAACTTCATTTATCTTTCAGTGATTTTTCTTGTTGGACTTTCACCCTGGGGAATGGGAGTTATACCATTTGTGTGTCTTTTCAAAGGCTTTGAAACAGGACTTGTAGCCTCTTATTTAGGCGTTACATATGAATGGGGAATGAATTATTATTTTCTGATTATAGCTCCCGGTATATTTGTGTTTGCTTTTTCAATGATTATACAAAGCGGATATGCGGTTAGAATGTCATCTGCTTTGGGAAAATTTATGTTTACAGTACAGCAGGACAGCGGATGGATCAAGGATAATATAAAGGACTACATGTATAAAAGCGGTTCTATGATGATACTTGCCACCGCCGCATCTTTAGTGAATACGGTTATGTGGACATTATGTTCCAACATGTTTGATTTATAATCGGCAATGTATTTGAATAAGGAATTTTAAAATAAGGGAAGTTTGGTTATGGCGAAAAAATTAAAGACCACCAAGGGTAAAAAGCAATACAGCTTTGAACAGCGCCCCGGAATGATAAAGCTTTGCAAAAGCTATGGCAGTAACTTTAAAAAGCTGTTTTGCGCAAACCTGTTGTTTTTAATACCATCGGGAATAATCGCAGGAGTGCTCACATGGCTTAGTGTAATAACCGGAGATAATCTCATGCTCCTGGCATTTTTATCAATTATCTTTTGTATGCCTTTCTTTGGAGGACTTACAAAGGTAACTGCGGAACTGGCGAGAGGAAACCGTGATATAAATGTATTTCAAACATTTAAGGAAGCTTTGATTGGTAAGGGTCTGCGATTTCTTCTTATAGGTGTTATTCTCTATCCTTTTACAATAGTATCCCTTTATTCCTTCCTGCTGTATTACTACATGTCGGAAGAAATGGTCACAATGTACCTGTTTATGGGATTGTGCGGAATATTTATTGTAATAATACTGTTTGTAGCCTTTTATCTCTGTTCACTCGCCGTAAGCACAGATAAGGGCATGAAGTATGTTTTTAAAAACAGTTTTTATCTCAGCTTCTATAAGGCAAGATATAACTACAGAACACTTTTAAGACTTGTTTTGGTTATAGCCATTGTAGCTCTCGGCGAGTATTTAACCAGCTTTAATCTTGTGGGAAATATAGTTTATTGGTGTGTAATACTTTTGTTTTTGCCTGCTCTTGTTTCCTTTGTTATAAACTTCGGTGTCATAGATTTTATCGACAGAAAGATAAACTACGATTCAGGAATTAAACGAGGCTTGGAGAAAATGGCCCAAAGCCCAGAGGAGATAGAAAAGCAGAGAACGCCGGAAGAAACTCAGCGTGTAGCAGAGAATCTTCAGAGAATTGCAGAAAGCGGAAACGACGACGACTATATTTTCCATAACGGAAAGATGGTTAAGAGAAGCGTTTTGATTAAAGAACTGGAAAGACAGGAGAATTTAGAGGATGGAAGGTAAAAAAGTATTCGGCGGATTGGTGCTGGGAATTGTTTCCGTCATTGTTTTAGGTATAATTCTGACTTTCGTGGTTTTTGATAATGGAAGTACGGAAGCTACAACGGAAAATACAACAGGTGAAACTCAGACGGTTGAGACTGAAGAATCCAGAACAGAGGAAAGCAGTTCATCCACAGAAGAGATAACAGAAGCCACTGAAACAGAAGCAGTAACCGAAGCTAAACCGATTTCCGAGACACAGCAGGAAACAGCAGACAGAACCTCCTGTTACGGAACCTGGAAGCCCTCTAAAGTAGAAGACGGCTTGACAGGGGAAGAGATAAGCTTCAATGAGGCTTTCGGAAATGATTTCTATGAGATTGAAAACGGACTTACATTGTCAGAGGACGGAAGTTTTGAGCTTGTGTTGGGAACAATGAAAAGCGAAGACGAAGGACATGGAACATTTACAATAAATGATGACAGTCTTGAAGTTACATATGCAAACGGCAAAAGTGATATTTTTAATCTGACAAAAGACGGCGACGGAAATATAATTTATATTCTTGTTCCGAGATACAATTTCACAGTTTATTTTGAAAGAGCTTAAAAGTAAAGCACACAGTTTTTAAAGGCTGTGTGCTTTTGTATTTGCTAAAATAATTAAAACTATAGACATAATTTTAAAGAAATGGTAGAATTAAACTTAATAAATAGCAGGAGGGATAGAAATGGCAGATTTGGAAAGATTTCTTAAAGCACAGGAGTACTCTTACGACACTGCGCTGAAAGAAATAAAAAACGGCAAGAAGGTTTCGCACTGGATGTGGTACATATTTCCTCAGATTGAGGGACTTGGAACCAGTTCCACAGCTATGTATTACGCAATTAAAGATAAAAAAGAGGCGGAAGAATATATAAGTAATCCTGTACTTTGGAACAGAATTTTGGAAATTTCCTCGGCGTTGCTTTCCACTGACAGCAGCGACCCATATGAGGTTATGGGATATCCCGACAACAGAAAGTTAAAGTCATCAATGACTTTATTTTACGAAGTAAGCGGAAATGAAATTTTCAAAAAAGTTTTGGATAAGTTCTATAACGGAGAAGAAGACGGATTTACTCTGGAAAAGCTTAATAAGTAATTTATAAAAAAACAAAAACACCGAGTTCTAAGAACTCGGTGTTGATTGGTGCGAGTGACGAGACTTGAACTCGTACGTCATGGACACACGCCCCTCAAACGTGCCTGTCTGCCTATTCCAGCACACTCGCATTTATTAACTTTGTCGGTCAACGTTGATTATTATATCAGATAGCTGAGTGTTTGTCAACACTTTTTTACAAAAAATATTTTTATATTTCTTAAAACTGCTTGATCTCCTATTATTTCAAATTATTAAAAAAACAGCTTGACAAAACAGAGTTATTGTAGTATAACTAAATAAAGGTTAGTTAAAGCTAACTTTTATTTTTAGAAACAAGTTAGTTTAATCTAACTAAATACAAAGAAAAGAGGTTTTTATATGAGTAAAGTAGCAATAGTTTATTGGAGCGGTACAGGAAACACCGAGGCCATGGCTAATTTTGTTGCAGAGGGCGCAAAAGAGGCGGGAGCTGAGGTTACATTGTTTACAGCAATGGAATTTGACGGCGGACTTATGGATAACTTTGACGCAGTAGCTTTCGGATGCCCATCAATGGGAGCAGAGCAGCTGGAGGAAGATGAGTTTGAACCAATGTTTATAGGCTGTGAATCAAAGCTTTCCGGAAAGAAAATAGGACTCTTTGGTTCTTACGGCTGGGGCGACGGTGAATGGATGAGAAATTGGGAAGAAACCTGCAGGGGAGACGGAGCCCAGCTTGTTATGGACGGTGTAATATGCAATGAAGCCCCTGACCGTGATGCTGAAAACGACTGCAAAAATCTCGGAAAAGCACTTGCCTGATTTGTCATTTTTTAATATAATAGAACTATATTATATTAGAATATGGGATGTGCTATGAAAGGTTTGCTGTATGCGTCTTTAGGAACCGGTTTTACATTTTTGATGACAACTTTGGGTTCGGCTTTGGTTTATTTATTTAAAAAAGAACCTGATACCAAGACACAACGTGTGTTTTTAGGATTTGCAGCAGGTGTCATGATTTCTGCTTCTTTTTGGAGTTTACTCTTGCCGGCTATTGAAGAATCTGAGAAAATGGGAGTACCAGGGTGGATTCCGTCTGCATTTGGATTTGCTCTGGGTGTTGTGTTTCTTATGACGCTGAACCTTTTATTGCCTCATCTTCATATAGACCAAAATAAACCCTCGGAAAAGTATATACATAAAAAGCGAACAACTCTTTTGGTGACGGCAGTGACGCTGCACAATATACCTGAGGGAATGGCAGTTGGCCTTGCGTTTGCTTTGGCAATGCAAGAGGGAAATATGGGAAATCTGTCAGCCGCCATGGCTCTTGCCTTGGGAATAGGAATACAGAATTTTCCTGAAGGAGCGGCAATATCCCTTCCGTTAAGAAAAGAGGGACTAAGCCGCACACGTTCATTTTTATATGGAAGTATGTCGGGAATAGTGGAACCTATTTTCGGAATAAGTGTGGTACTGCTGGCAGGAACAGTAAGCTCAATAATGCCTTGGCTTTTGTCATTTGCCGCAGGCGCCATGATATATGTAACAGTTGAAGAGCTTATCCCCGAATCACAGATGGGTGAACATTCAAACCTGGGAACTATTAGTATAATGGTTGGTTTCCTGATAATGATGATACTTGATACAGCTCTTGGCTGATAATGTAAAAATTTTAATACTGCAAAAAATTATGCCGTCCCATATAGGACGGCATTTTATATGTTAAATTTTATCTCAATGTTTACCACAGCAGTGTCCGCATGTTTCGCAGTTTGGGAATTCTTCGGTATTGTAGTCAATGCCCATTTTATTGTAGTAGTCCTGTACAGCCGCTTTTATTGCTTCCTCGGCTAAAACCGAGCAGTGCATTTTGTGAGCCGGCAAACCGTCCAGAGCTTCCGCGACCGCTTTGTTTGAAAGCTTTAGTGCTTCATCTATAGACTTTCCTTTAATCATTTCTGTCGCCATAGAGCTTGAAGCGATGGCGGAACCGCATCCGAAAGTCTCAAACTTTACATCGGTGATTATATTTTTATCTACTTTCAAGTATATTTTCATTATATCGCCGCATTTGGCGTTTCCAACTTCGCCTATTCCGTCGGCGTTCTCAATTTCGCCAAGATTTCTTGGGTTCATAAAATGGTCCATTACTTTTTCACTGTATAATGCCATAAAGCCACCTCATTTCAAAATATATTCTTTTCTGCCCTTTTCTTTGTCTTTCCAAAGAGGGGAGATGTTTCTCAGATAATTTACCACCTGTGGAACAGTTTCAATCATGTAGTCGATTTCCTCTTCTGTGTTGTATTCACAGAGGGAAAGTCTTAAAGAGCCGTGAGCGATTTCGTGTGGTCTGCCTATTGATAAAAGCACATGGCTTGGGTCAAGGGAACCTGAGGTACAGGCAGAACCTGAGGAAGCGGAAATACCTTTTGCATCAAGCAAAAGCAGTAAACTTTCACCCTCTATGCCCTCGAAACAAATACTTACGTTTCCCGGCAGTCGATTTTCTTTGTCACCGTTTAAAGCGGAGTGGGGGACTTTTAAAAGTCCGTCGATAAGTTTGTTGCGGAGAGGAATAAGATAATCTGAATTGCTGTCAATTTTTTCGCAGGCTTCCTCAAAGGCTGACGCCATAGCCATAATTGCTGGAATATTTTCAGTTCCGGCACGCTTGCCTCGCTCCTGTGCGCCGCCGTCAATTAAATTTGTAAGGGGAACGCCTTTTCTTGCGTAAAGAACGCCGATGCCCTTTGGTCCGTGGAACTTATGGGCGGAGAGGGAAAGCAAATCGATGTTTTCCTTTTCAACATCTATGTGAAGATGTCCGGCAGCCTGAACTGCGTCGGTGTGGAAAATAACCCCTTTTTCACGGCAGATTTTTCCAATCTCAGATATGGGAAGTATAGTTCCTATTTCGTTGTTTGCGTACATTATTGTCACAAGACAGGTATCTTCTCTTATGGCGTCTGCAACCTGCTGTGGCTTTATCATTCCGTTTTCATCAACCGGTAAAAGCTCAATTTCAAAGCCTTTCTTTGACAATCGGTCTAGAGTATGCAGAACTGCGTGATGTTCAAAGGCTGTTGAGATAATATGCTTTTTGCCTTTTCTTAATCCTATTTCTGCGGCGGAGATAATAGCCTGGTTGTCGGCTTCGCTTCCGCCTGAGGTGAAGTAAATCTCTTTTGGTGAACAGCCGAGATATTTTGCAATAGTTTCTCTCGCCTGAGATAAAGCTTCGGCAGCCTCCCGACCTACAGAATGTAGGCTTGAGGGGTTTCCGTATACATTTTCCATATATTTAACCATTGTTTTAATAGCAATGGGACTCATCTTTGTTGTAGCCGCATTGTCTGCGTATACTTTCATTTTTGTACCTCCTTTTATTTGGTATCTATTTTACGGCGTTAAAACCGTTTTCAAGGTCTGCCAAGATATCGTCAATGTGTTCGGTGCCGATTGACAGACGTATTGTGTTTGGTTTAATTCCTGAAGCTAACAGCTCTTCCTGTGAAAGCTGGGAATGAGTTGTTGAAGCAGGATGAATTACAAGACTTTTTAAATCTGCAATGTTTGCAAGCAATGAGAAAAGCTCAAGGCTTTCTGTAAACTTTTTCGCCTTTTCTCCGTCGCCTTTTATTTCAAATGTAAATATAGAAGCGGCTCCATTTGGGAAATATCTGTTGTAAAGCTCCTTTTCTCTGCCCTTTGCAAGGGAAGGGTGGTTAACCTTTTCCACCTGCGGATGACTATTGAGAAATTCCACAACCTTTAATGCGTTCTGAACATGGCGTTCAACTCTCAAAGAAAGAGTTTCAAGTCCCTGCAATAAAAGGAAAGAGTTAAAAGGTGAGATTGCCGCTCCCTGATCTCTCATGAGTGTTGTTCTCAGCTTTACAATATAGGCGAGATTTCCGCAGATTTCCGAGAAAACCGTTCCGTGATAGGATGGATTGGGCTTTGTAATTCCCGGGAACTTGTCGTTTTGTGTCCAGTCAAATTTTCCCGAATCTATTATAACTCCGCCCATAACAGTTCCGTGACCGCCTATAAATTTTGTGGCTGAATGAACCACAATATCTGCCCCATGTTCAATAGGTCTTAAAAGATAAGGTGTTGTAAAGGTGCTGTCTACAATAAAAGGTATGCCGTGCTTGTGGGCAATAGCTGAAATAGCCTCAAGGTCGATTACATTTGAATTTGGATTTCCAAGAGTTTCAGCATAGATAAGCTTTGTGTTTTCCTTTATTGCTTTTTCAAAGTTTTCAGGCTCTCTGGGGTCTACAAAAGTAGTTTCCAAACCCTGATCACGGAGAGTATTTGCAAAAAGATTGTACGTACCTCCGTACAAATTCATTGATGCAACAATGTGGTCGCCTGCCACAGCTATATTTTGCACTGCATAGGTGATAGCCGCTGAACCTGAAGCTGTTGCCAAAGCTGCGGCGCCGCCCTCAAGTGCGGCAATTCTCTCTTCAAAAACAGAAGAGGTTGGGTTCATAAGTCTTGTGTAGATGTTTCCGCCTTCGCTTAGGTTAAAACGTCCTGCGGCTTGGGCAGAATCATTAAAGACATATGCTGTCGTAGCGTAAATAGGAACAGCTCTTGCATCTGTTGCTGGGTCCGGATTTTCCTGTCCTGCGTGTATCTGTATAGTTTCAAATTTATAATTCTTTTTCATATAAAATCCTTTCGTCTGCATGTTATTTTCTGTCTGTCAACAGCGGCACATTCGTCCGAAACGATAATTTTTTCTTAAAAGCTTAGAAAACAGTTTAAGCATATAATCATACCTTTCTTATAGGTTAATATGATTATATCTTGATAAACCTATCTTGTCAATAGGAATATGAAATTTATTCCATAAAACAGGACTTAATGAAACGGATAATGATATATTGTTTTGTTTTTTATTGACATTTTAATTAAATATGATATACTGTAAAAAATTGATTATTAAGGGGTGAAAGACTATGTCTGAAAATAAAAAGCGTGAAACATTAGAAGAATTTAAAAACAGAGTTTACGGTTTTGAAAGCAACAGCATATATCTCAATGATTTCGGTTCTTTCAATACAGCAGGAGGGCTAAGCAAAAAAGTCGATGAAAACGGAAAAATGAAAAAATTTATAGGAAACACAACTGTTTTTCTTCTGAATGATAATAATGGTTTTAAAGACAGGGTGATTTATTTTCAGCAGGTTCTTTACACCATGTGTCATAGGATGCTGTCAGAAAAGCTTAGAGAAAATACTCTGCACATGACGCTCCACGACCTTATGAACGGTTTGCCTGAGGAAGTGTCACAGGAGGATATGAAGAAGCTGGGTGACAAAATCCAAAATATTTTATCTGACCTAAGAAAAAAGCCTTTTAAAATAAACTTGCAGTCAACATGGGCTTTTAATATGGTAAATACCAGCATTGTTCTGGGGCTTGAACCCTGCACCCAAAGGGACTGGGACATTTTGACAGATATTTATAGAAAAGTTGATGAGGTGTACAGTCTTAGCTATCCCTTTACACCTCATGTCACCTTGGCTTATTTTAAACCGGGCAGCTATAGCGGCAGTGAAGTAGAAAAGCTTCGCTATACCATTGAATGTTTGTCAGAGGAAAAGCTGTCTGTTACATTTGCAGAAAAAGACCTTGTTTATCAGATTTTTGAAGATATGAACAGCTATTATTAGTTAAAGAGGTAATTTATGATAGAAGTAAAAGGAAAATATAATACAGCAAAAGTTTTTACAGATAATTTGGAAATCTCTGCGGAAGGTCAGCTTAAAGCTGTATGTGATATGGAGATTTTCAGCCATAGCAAAATAAGAATTATGCCGGACGTACATGCGGGAAAAGGCTGTACCATAGGCACAACCATGACAATAGAAAATTTTGTTGTTCCAAATATGGTTGGTGTAGATATCGGATGCGGAATGCTGACTGTTAAGCTTAAAGAAAAGAGAATAGAGCTTCCTAAGCTTGACAGTCTTATAAAAAAAGAAATACCCAGCGGAAAAAGTGTCAGAGCAACTCCCCACAGCGGACATGAGCTTGTTGATATAACAGAGCTTAAATGCCTTGAAAAAATAGGGGACAAAAGGGCAAGAGAAAGCATAGGAACTCTGGGAGGTGGCAACCATTTTATTGAAGTTGATAAAGAGGGCGATGACCTTTATCTCGTTATCCACACAGGAAGCCGCAATTTAGGCCTTAGAGTTGCTGAATTCTATCAGGAAAAGGCATTCGAGGCCCTTGGGGGAAGAAATCAAAGTGATATTCCCTATGAGCTTGCTTATCTTTCAGGCTGGGATATGGAAAATTATCTCCATGATATGGAAATAATGCAGAGATATGCTCAGGTTAACAGAAGAATAATAAAAGAGATTATTTTAAAGGGAATGAAGCTTCACGAGGAGGGAAGCTTTTCAACTGTTCACAACTATATAGATATTGAAAATATGGTTTTGCGAAAGGGAGCGGTTTCCTCACAAAGGGGAGAGAAGCTTTTAATTCCAATGAATATGCGTGACGGAAGCCTTATCTGTACGGGACTGGGAAACAGCGATTGGAACTGTTCAGCTCCACACGGTGCAGGCAGAATTATGAGCCGCAAGGAAGTAGCGGACAATTTTACACTTTCCCAGTTTAAGAAATCCATGGACGGAATTTTTACCTCCTGTATTTCAAGGGAAACTTTGGACGAAGCACCTTTTGTATATAAACCTATGGATGAAATTCTTAAAAACATAGGTGATACGGTGACAGTTGATAAAATAATAAAGCCGATATATAATTTTAAAGCCAGCGAATAATAAAAGAACACCGCCTTAGTTTTGAAACCGAGGCGGTGTTTTTGTTAGATTATTTTTAATACAACGCTGAATTTGAATACCATTTTTTCCTTATCGAAATTGTAATCAATATTTCCGTCGTATTCCTTTGCAATTCGCTGAATACTTTTAATTCCAAAACCGTGAAAAGCTTTGTTTTCTTTGGTTGTGATAAGCTTTCCGTTTTTGATTTTCGGTTCACAGGAGCTGGAGTTTTCCATATTTATCACAATGAAATTTGTGTTAATAGGTTTTATTGTGAACTCAATATTTTTCTTATCCGATTTTTCTGCGGCAGTTACGGCGTTGTCAAGCATATTGTCAAGGACAGCCGTAAGATTGTTGTCGCTTATAAATGAAAAATCTATATTCCTTATGTCACAGTAAAAGGAGATTTGTTTTTCGTCGCATAGGGCGGCGTATCTGTTGATTATTGCGTTTACAAGCTTGTTGTCGCTGTATTTCTTTATTCTCTTTATCTGATATGATTGATAGAGATTGTCTATATAGTTGTTTATAGCTGTGAAATCCTTTTCTGCGGAAAGCTCCTTAATAGACAAAAGATGACGTTTTATATCATGAATGAGAATATTTGAGTTTTCGTACTGCTCTTGAAGAATAGCATAGTATTCGGTGTCGATTTCTGATTTTTGTTTTTGCAGCTGTAAATCCATATTTTCTTTTTGGGTTTTTATAGTCTGCTCGTGAATCCAGAATACTACGATATTTGAGTACAAAAGCAACACAGCGGATATACTGAAGAGCCTGTACACATTATCCTCAGCAGGATATTTTTCAGTTACGTATACTATTCCAAGAAGCAAAATAATTGAAGCTAAAGGAAGCAAAAACAGCAGATAGGCTTTGGAAACCCTAAAGGATTTCCCGTCTTCTTTTGAGGAAAGCTTCAATATTATAAATGAAACAAAGAAGTAAAAAAGCTTTGTACATATGCTTTGAAGCAGTAAAACCGTGCTGTTTGTGGTATGCGCCGTCACATCAATACCGAAAACAAGCCGGAATACATATAGAATACACAGCTCGGTTACAAGCATTATGGAAGCCAAAAGAATTGAGTTAAGAGCGCTCTGCAATGCGTCGGCATCAAAGCAGATAAAACAAAATAAAAAGTTACACAGCAGAAAGGCTGAAAGGTTAAGGTTTGGAATACCTATGTAGCTTACTGCATATTGTATTAAAAAAGAAAGACTGTAAACAATAAAGCACTTTTTATATGAAAGCTTCCTTTCAAATTTGCGGTCAAAATAAATGAAAGAAATTAAGGTTTCAAAAAGATAGGCAAAAAAGTAGCAGGCAGTTGTCATTTAATCCCCCCTGCAAATGCGAAGAATTTATTTTTAAAATCAGTGTATTTTCGCTGAGAAACACACTGGATTTCCACTAAATCACTGCCGCATTGAAAAGTGGCGGAGTGTTTATTGAAATTTACCACGTTCTGTAGATTTACAAGAAAGCTCTTATGGGAGAAAACAAAGCAGTTGGGCTGATTTATTATTTCGTCCCACTCGATTGGCTTTTTGTTTGTGTCGAATTTCCGTTGCTTTGTGACCACAACAGAGCCGTGTTTTTGATTTTCTATGTACAAAATATCCTTTGTTTTAACGGTGTAAACGCTGTCGCTGTTTTGTATTATGATTTGTTTGCTGATTTCTTTGTTGGCTTCTATTGCCTCAAGAAAATTTCGGTTAAATCTTTCAATATCTATAGGCTTTGAAAGATAACGAAAAACCTGAATTTTCATAGCGCTGTCGAGATAATTAGAAAATGAAGTGAGAACTATAATAAGAACATCCGGATTTGCAGATTTTAGTTTTTCAGAAACCTCAAGGCCGCTTATTCCCGGCATTTCGATATCAACAATGGCAATGTCGTAATAGGAATTTTCGCCCGTGACAAATTCACCGCTGTTCCTGACAGTTATTTCAAATTTACAGCGGTATTTATTTTTTATTTCATTTATTAGTGTTTGAACTTTATTGGTAATATTTACATCATCGTCGCAAATCAAAACTTTCAGCATAGAATCACTCCTGATGTATATTATACAATAAAAAACACATATTGTCATCACGGATTTTTTGATTATATATTTTACAAAAATATGGAACGAAATATATTTGATATCGTTTTTGCCGGATTTAATATCGTTTTTACCAATAATAACAAAAGTAAAGGAATTTGTGTTAAAATAAACCTAACAGTTAAGGCTCTTTGTTTAGAGCTTAGAGATTATTTAATTTTTACAGAAAAGAGGAATACATATGAATAATGTTAAAAACAGAATAGCAAAATTGTTTGTTGGATTTATGACACTTACTTTGTTCTTTTTGGCAAACTCAACCAGCTGCTACTATATTCACCAGCCGGAAGAGCCAGAAGAGATAAATGACTTCAAATGGATAAAGTGATAGACAGTTTTTCCGAAAGGATAATAAACTATTTTGTAAGCCGTGATCTGATAAAAGATAATAAAAAACGACTGTATCAGTACAGCATGACAAATATTGTTCAGTCATCCATATGCATCATAGGCACTTTGCTTATCGGACTTTGCATGGGAATGTTTTTTGAAAACCTGATTTTTTTCTTGGTTTTTAAGATACTGCGAAAATATTCCGGCGGACTTCATGCGGGCAAGTATATTTATTGTCTGTTGTTTTCGCTGTCGGCAAATGTTGTGTTTATGTTGATAATAAAATATCTTCAGAGCTTTGATTCAGTTGTAATAGTTCTGGCTTTTGAATTGCTTTCTCTTTTGTCGGCGGCACTTTTTGCACCGTTGGAGAACAAAAATAAAAGGATTAACGGAAAAGAAGCAATGATATATAAAATTATGGCTATTGCAATTTCTTTTTCACTTATTGTAGTATCATATATTCTTGTGTATTACAGCAATCCTTTTTCTGTACCTATAGGCATGGCAATGCTGTTTAACGGAATTTTGCTTGTTGTAGGAAAGCTCTCAATGTATGCGAAGAGTAAAAAGTTTCAATAATTGGTTTAAGCTGTGCTTTGTAAAACCTTTGCGTGTTTCCCAAAAAATTAACATTGATAATCTCTTATTACGCTTAAATATAGCGATAGTATGTCTTATTCATCACACGGTAGACCTTGGAAGAACTTCTTCTAAGGTCTATTGGCTTTTTAAGGGTTAATTTAACTTTGTAAAAGAAAAAAGTATTGCTTAAAATAAAATTAAATAAAAGAAAATTGAAAATCTTAATAATTTCTTAATAAAAATATATTTCATTGACACGATAATTTATATATGTTAGTATAATATAAAGCATAAAAATGCAATTGTTCAAATAAGAAAATACGGCGATTTTGAGGAGTAAGTAATGTATTTGTGGGTAGTTACAGCGGCAGTTTTATTACCACCTTTAATTATGGGGATATTTGCGGTTTTGCAAAAAATTAAAAGGAACAAGGACATTGATATGAAAGATGAGGATTTTATCGTTGAGATATCTGATTCTATAATATCTTCGTTACCGTAAAGATACGGTCTTTCTTTTTGAGTCCGTAGAGCATACCAAGATACTCCTGCATTTCTTCACAGAGAAAATGCGGCATTTTAATGGTGCGGTTGCTTTTCTTTGTTTTCGGCGTGGTAATTACATCTTCCCCGTGCAGACGCTGATAGGACTTGTTGATCGTAACCGTTTCCTTGTCAAAGTCGAAGTCCGCAGGCGTAAGCGCCAGCAGCTCGCCCTCACGGATACCGCACCAGTAGAGCATTTCAAAGGCGTAAAAGGAAACGGGCTTGTCCATCATCTCAAAGGAAAACTTCTTATATTCCTCTTTCGTCCAGAACAGCATTTCCCTGTGTTCCTCGCTGCCCATATTTCCCACCTTTGCGGCGGGATTGGAGCGCAGCTCATAATAGCGCACAGCATGGTTGAATATGGCTGAAAGCTGGTTGTGCAGTGTTTTCAGATAGGTCTGTGAGTACGGCTTTTTCTTCTCGTCACGATAGGCAAGCATTTCATTCTGCCAAGTGATGATCTCCTTTGTGGAAATCTCGCTGATTTTCAGCTTACCGAAAAAGGGCAGTATTTTCGTGCGGATAATATGCTCCTTCGTCAGCCATGTGTTTTCCTTCAGGCGGTTTTTCACATCTCTGATATACAGCTCCGTGAAAGCCTCAAAGCTCATATCAAGATCAGAGGAGTTCTGTAGCTGGAACATCCGCTCCCATTCCTGCGCTTCTTTCTTTGTGGTAAAGCCACGCTTGCATTTCTGCTTGTGCTCGCCTTTCCAGTTCACATACCTTGCCATCACATACCAAGTGCCGTTGTCCTTATTCTTGTAAACGGGCATTAATCATCTCTCCTTTCTGCTCCGTAAATTCTTTCACTAAAATACTGTCGGCTGACACGCCCTGCAACCGTAATAAATCCCTTTGCACTCAGTTCATCGTTGAGCTGTCGGATAATCTTGTAGGCGTAAGCCTTTGATACATCAAGTTCCTCTGCAACTTCATCTGCCCGCATAAAAGTTTTATCTGTCATAAAATCACCTCCTTTAAAAATAGTTCTCCTTATTTCGTGTCGGAATACTTTCTGACCGCTTTCCGATTTGCCCGGGCGGGTACGCCATTGCCGTGAAGTACGACGGTTATTCAATTTTTATCAACTTAACGCTATTCGTTTAAGTCTGTATTGTTATTATACTAAGCAAATTCAGTAAAGTCAAGCGGTTTTAGAAAAAATATTAAATTTATTTGCTTTTGTTGCATTGACATACACTAATCGTATCTGTATAATGTATATTGTCAATAGATCGTTAGGAGGAAGCGCAATGGCAATTGGTGAAAGAATCCGTTTCTTTAGAAATTTAAGAGGTATGACTCAAAAATGGCTCGGTCAGGCTGTGGGCTTTCCGCAAAAAACTGCCGACATTCGTATGGCACAGTATGAATCAGGATCAAGAACACCGAAAGAAGATTTGGTAAAATCTCTTGCAGGAGTACTTGAGGTTTCGCCTTTGGCGCTCAGAATTCCCGATATTGACAGTGATCTTGGCTTTATACATACTCTTTTTGCCGTTGAGGATTTGCACGGCGTAAGAGTGGAAAAGAACGAAAACGAAGTACATATCGTCTTTGATGGAAATAAGCCGAATGTTGACCACTCTGTTTTCCAAATGCTTACTGCTTGGGCAGAACAAGCTGAGAAATACAGAAGCGGCGAGATTTCTAAAGAACAATACGATGAGTGGCGCTATACTTATCCCAAAAAAGATACAACACAGACTTGGGCGAAAGTACCGTCGCAGGAACTCAGCGATGCCCTTGTAGAAGCCTTTAAGGACAAACTGAAATAACCCCGCAAACGACAAAAACCCCGTACTGACTTTATTCCGTCAGTACGGGGTTTAATGTTAATATGGTGTTTTTTGTGAGCCACAAGATATTACTCTTTACCCACAAACCACTTGATACATCCGATAAAGGTGTTCAAGTGCAATCTTATCAAAATCTTATCAACGAGGGTTTTGAAATCCTGCAAACCCGCATTATTACTGGGTTTTCAGACTTTTTCAATTTATTCCCACTCGCTCCTGAAAACCACCACTTAAACAATTTTGTATTGGTGATTTAGCACGAGTTATTTTAGTTATCTGAAATATCCATAAAATATGGACTCTCCAAATTTCTGTTGTCATTTTGTTGTCACAATTATGCAAAAACTAAATATTAATTTATTCTTTTCTCCAACGCTTTATAACTTCTTTGAATGCAATATTGATCCAATCTTTATTCCACTCATCATAGACATTAACATTGCTAGAACTTGGTGCAGGATTTGGCATACTCATTTTTACAACAGCAGGGAGAGGAACAGCATCTCCGACTACCAAGCATTCACCAGCCGCTAAAGTAGGAAGAGTATCAACCAACGAAGAATTATTATCAGGTAGCAAATTCTTAATACAGTTTTGGTCGTTCACATTAGTTAATTTCAAAACGATAAAGTTATTGCATTGCGAGAAAATAGTTTCTGATACTTCAGAAGGTCTTTGACTTACAACCATTAAATTCAAGCCATATTTTCTACCTTCTTTAGCAATTCTCTCAATAGAATGCTTAGATGCATTATATTCTGCACCACCATTTTTAGGTATATAGTTATGAGCTTCTTCGCATACAAGCATAAAAGGAATATCATTAACTAAACCCAATGTGTGACGAAGTTTTGAATAGTGGAAAGCAAAGTCAAAAATAACTCTCGAGAGCAAACTAATAACAATACTGAGGACTTCAAAAGGTATAGCACTCAAGTCGATAATGGTAACATTACTTTTATCTATGTATCCCAAGAATTGTTGAAGAATAACATCAAAATCTTCTGTTTTAAATTCTTCGCCACTTTCTTTTTTAGGTGCAGTTATAAATTTGAGTCGCTTGTCAGACAGTTTTGTTTCTAAACGAGTTACAAATCTCTCAAATTCTCCGTTATAAGGACCATTTGATGCCTTTGAATCTTTGGCGGTGCTTGTCGCTGCAAAGGTTACAATTTCGTTCAAGTATGCATTATCAGCATCATTTATTATCGTTCCATCACTACGTTTAGGAAGATGTGGCAATGTTTCATTTTTATTTATAACCTCGTTGTTTTTGTTCTTTATATAACGGTACACTTCCGATATATCAAAATACACTGGCGTATCATAGTTGATATGCTCCATAGTGGGATTGTGCTTTTCTTTACTGAGAATTACAGCTTTCTTGAATTGCGATATTTGATTGTGAGAATTCATTTCATTGCTCTCTATAAATAGAGCTTCTAACTCTTGAGAATTCATCAACCAATACGGCAAACAAAGCTTTTCAACATCAAGACAATTTACACTAAAGTTTTCTTCAGCTGCAAGCTTAAAAGCCGATTGATATTCGGAGTGAATATCAAAAATAATAACGTGAGAATTTTTTAATGAATCGGCATTTTCATTGTGACCATCATTGATCTTCATTATATTTTGCAAGAGACGAGCAACGGCGCAAGACTTACCAGAACCCGTAGATCCTACAACAGCTATATGCTTTCCAAAAAACTTGTTTCCGTCCACAAAATAGTTTACTGCATCATTATTAGAAAGACTTCCTATTTTGAATGAAAAGTTATCATTGCTACTAAAAATCGCATTAATGACTTCGTCATCTGGCAAATACACTGGTTCTGTAGGCGAAGGAAGATTGACACCGCCTTGCCTAAAAGAAATTCCATCTTCGGTTTCTGAATAGCATCCTATTGGTGTGCAAGAAACCGTATAGTTAATTGTATCTGCGTCTTTAGATTGGACAGCGCACACATTTTGAATTGACACGAGTATGTATAAATCGTTACCGTCCTCAATTGATAAATATTTTGAAACTTTAATCTTTGATTTGTTTTGATCAAAGACCTCTATACTATTTAGCAACACCTGTATTGTGCCAGGAGTACTATTTATAACTTTTCCTATTTCAATCATTACTTATGACACCTCCAAGTTTCTTTCTAAATTAACCAAATACCTTAATACATTTAATTCTTCAATTTCAATTCGCTCTGTGTAATAATTTGAACTACTTAATTCAGCTGAGATATCCCCGATAATATACAATTGATTTACATTACAGGATTCGAAAATGGTAGTAGTTATATTTTCCAAAGAGGCTATTTTGCATACAAATTCCGAAGAACAATCCGTGTTGTTTACAAAACTGTCAGGCATAAATACATTTCCAACTAATCCGCTATTAACTGTCTTTTGGTACTTATGTAATCCCAATATTACTTTTTGAATTATATCGGAACCATTTTCAAAAATAAATATTGGAGGACGCTGTAATGTTTTCTTTTTATAGTATTTAGCAATATATTCCTGAATGAAAGGAATTATTTGGTCCTCGTTTGCCGTGTGAAAGCGTTCAGAAAAAACAAACGCACGGATTGCTGTGTTCAATGAAAAAGAAGACGACAAATGCCTTTTTTTTGCTTGCAAAATTTTCTTTTTATCTAGTCCAGCTAACATCCATTTTGTTATTAAAACAGACTCTTTTGATTTCAGTTCTTCAATAAAGCTTTGCTTATTAACGGTTCGATCGCCAATTTCTGATTTAGAAGAAAGATTCGCAACTATTGAAAATGCATTAGGGTAATACAAATCTTCGGCAGTTCTGCGGTCAGTTAGCTCGCATAAATTTTGAATAACCTTTTCTTTTAAGCCTTCAAATTCTTCTGCTTGTACATATTTAAAGCAATTCCAAAACTTGCTTAAATCTAAGCAAAACCTCAAAGAAGTTCTATTCGATTTATAGTAATCTAAAATTTTCGCCTTATCTTCTTTGCTTTTCTTAGGCCTATTAGCAAGATTAAGTATTGAAGCATCGGGGATGGTGTAAATTTTGTGAAAATACGAGAGTTGTAGTTCCTTGCTGGTAGTTGTAGAAATATGTTTTTCAAAAGCAACTGTATCAATTTGATCAACATTTTCTGCATAGTGTGCAAACAAAATATATTCCGTACTTTTTCCTAATGCAACACACTCATTATAGTGACATACCATTTCCAAAATAGGAGCAGCTACACTGGACATAGTAAATTTAGCATCCTCGTGGTATTTACACTGAATTGTAGAAGTTGCATTTGGCAATTGTATATCAATATCTTCAATAACTCCTTCAAGTGTTATAGAAGCTTCATCATCAGCTCTTAAAATTTCAAGAATCGATTTATTAAACTGATACAAATAACCTTTTATAGTGCTATTGGCTTGTCTCATATTATCACCCTCTCTTTTTCACCCACTCATATTTTTGTCAACTATTTGATAAAGATTTAAATAATAACATTTTTAATATGAATTATTCATTTTAAACACTGAGTTATGCTCGAAGCATTTCTGCTATGCGCTCTTTTGAATTGATTGCTTCAATAAACTCTGTTATTGTAAGGGTTAATATGTCAATACCATATTGATATTTGGAATAACCTGCCATATATTTCGTATCAGCGTGTATAGATGGCGCAACCAATATTGAAAACAAAGTAATATTAGGCTGTTTTTCAATTGCTTCCTGTAAATGTCTTGTTATTGCTGGCATTTCGTTTGTAGCTTGATTGCGTGCACACATAAGTGTAACCTCCACAAGGGAATTGCAATCGGTATCATAACATTCGATATCTGCAACCCCGCCAGAAGCGGTAAAAGTTGGTAGTCCTTCATCATCTACGTGGTAATTTGGCCTAACGTCTAAATTTATAAAATGCTGTTTAAGCGCAACGCTTGTTAAAAACTCTAATCTTGTAGGCTTATCTATAATTCTAAGAATAGCATTTTTGCTTTCACCGTTTCTCGAAAGAATATTAAGCTCGTTAGCAATATCTTCTTTTGTATACTCTATTGCCCACTGATTTAAGGTAGAAATTCTTGCATCTGAAACTATAGTATCATCAACAACTTGTGTTAATGACACTACATTAGTATCAATAGCTCCAATATACTCAAAGAAATCTTTTTTAGAGGTAAAGTTACTATAATCAACATAATTAGCCAATACATATTCAATTTTAGACATTTCAAACGAGTTAAAGTCTATAAATCGACCATTACCTCTTAAAGATACTATACCTGTAATACGCATTTTCCTGATAAATTCATCTACAGCTTCACCTGTAATTTGGTTAAGTTTGAATCTGTTGCGTTGATTATCGGTAGCACCAAGAAGGCCTAAACATATCTCATAAACAACCTCGTCACCATAAGTAAATCTATATCGTCTGCGTAATTCTTTTATTTTCCTATATAAAGCTATTGCATCACGATTAGGCCAACATATAATCAATGAAAGTTCACTACGAAAAATACCTGCATCGTTCTCTTCGGGATCGTCTTTTAAAAGCTTTATAACCTGGAGAAGTAAAACAAGCGGAGAGTTGTCGTTTGCATTTTTTCTAAATGGATTATTGGTTTGATACTTCATCAAAGAATTCAGAAAAACATTTTTAATTTTTTCATCATTGATTGGATTTTCATTATGAGCATCAAGCAACATATGCCCAGCAATAGATATTTCTATCGGTTCACCCATTTTATAATACACAAAACCAAACTCCATTGAAAGCTTGTACCAAGTGTCAAATCTCGAGGGCCATCCTTTATCAAATCCAGCTTCTTTGTGATTTTGAGGACTATTTTGCATAATTTCGTCAACCTCATTATCACTAAAGTCACGCTCTTCGTTTAAAATCATTTTTAATCTTGGATTTTTTGAAATATACACTGGTCTATACAATTTGCGTTTAATTAATAATTTAGCAACAGCAAATATAATCTCATTAGTAAGTCTTTGCCCTTCATAAGGCGAAATACATTTGAGGAAATCGGCAATACGAGCAGGATTTCGCATAGTAGTAGAAAAAGATAATGGTTTGTATTCTGCAGCACGCTCTCTTGGCATAAACAAATCTCCTTAGTAGTTTTTCACAAGGACTTCATAAGTATCCTTTTCGGTATTGTCATTAAAACTAATGTAGTTACTTTTGATTCTAACAATATTATATTTTTGTGCCCATTCATTGAAAGTTCCATTATATCTTTTTCTATGCCATAACACGTTAGAAACAGCAAAGCGAATTTTTCTTGAGTTAAGTTCATCAAGATAATCTATCAAACGCATTTCACTATCTTCATTCCAAAGCTTATTGTATTCGCTAAAAGTGATTAAATATGGTGGGTCCAAATACACCATATCATTCGGTGTTGGCTGAACCTTTTCAATGAAGTCTTGAAAGTCCATATTAAATAATTCAATATTTTTGTCACTCACATAATCAAAATATGAATTAAGTGCGTTTACAACATTTTTGTTAAAATCAACATTGCCAACAGGCAAATTAAAATCTCCTTTTGAATTAAATCTAAGCATTCGGTTGAATCCATATATAAGCAGCATATACAAAAGCATCATATCATCTTTATTGTCATTGAAATCACTTCTCATTTTGTAATATGCTTCTTTGTTGTATTTTGCAAAATATGTTTTTACAAATTCCTTACGATATTCTTTTGGAACATCTTTGCCAAGAAAAGTTGCCGAAAGCTTATACTTATCAATATCAAACTTTAGTTCATCCCAAAACGCATCTTGATTATTACTAAATGAAATTAAGAATTCGTGCAACTTAATCATATAAGTATCAATATCATTTAATAAGTATTTTTTTGCATTAGTGTTAAGAAATACACTTCCGCCACCGCAAAAAGGTTCGATAAATCTATCAATATCTTTCGGAAAATTATCTTTTAATTGTGGAACTAATTTAAATTTATCTCCAACATAAAAGAAAGGAGAACGTCTGCAAACACTTGCATCAGTCATTTTGTCCACCTACTTTCGTTATAAAAACTAATTCTTTGTGGTTTGGTAATTCCGTTTTGCCAGCATTAAAATACTGATGATCTTTTTCAAATATTGAAACACTCCCTCTACTTTCTAAAATACTTCGGATATCATCGAGCGTAATTTTATTTTTTGACGAGCTACTTTTCGAATTATATGTATTATTATACGAGACAACAATATATTTACAGTTCAAAGAATTTATCAATTCTTCAAAAGTTTTTGTTGCAGAATTTCTGCAATATTCGCTCATATTCTCAGCTTTGGGTTTACGTGCGGTTCCAAACAACTCGGGTTTTTCCCATTTAGTGATATTTTCAAGAATATGATAAAATCTACTGTACTGTCTTGAATTGTAAGGTGGATCAATATAAACAATATCACAACTAATTTTTTTTGCTAATTCATTAGCGTCCAATCTAGAAATGTGTACTTTTTTATTTTCAAAATTATATGGTGTTATTAAATCAAAAACAAATGCATCGCTAATCATCTTTCCTTTAATGTATGCATCGTAATGGCCAACAGTATTAGCTGCCCTATCTAAAGAATACAGCAGTGAAGCAAGCAATATATTTTTTTCTTTTTCATTTAAGTCATTATTATTTTCTATTTGCTCTCTAATAAAACCTATACAGAGTGCATCATTATAAGAAAAAAATTTGTTTCCAAAATTTATTGATACATAGTTTTCGGGAATTTCTGTTGGCTGTATTTTTGAAAATTCTTTTTTTAAATCATTTAGTTTTTTGTAATCAAAATTAGATTGTTCAAAAAACGCTTTATATATTACTTCGTTTGAATATAGAAAATCATTTATATAAATTTCGTCTACATTATCTATCATTTGTTTACTTATTATTGCAGTACCTGCAAATAAATCACAAAATGAATTTCCTTCACAATTTTTAGCTATTAAATCTGAAATCCATTCCGATAATTTATATTTGCTTCCAGTATATCTTCTGTTCCAAATCTGATATGGCATACCATTGTTTCCTTTCTAGTTTTCTGCTTTTAACAACAATTTATATAAATCAGTTGTCATCAGAAGTTAATTCCATAATATCTTCTATTCGGCAGTCAAGGGCAGTGCAAATTCTTACCAATACGTCAACAGTAACATTTTCATTTTTACCAAGTTTTGCAATAAGAGAATTGCTTATACCAGCTGCTTCTCCGAGTTCTTTCTTTTTCATATTTTTATCTATCAGAAGTTTCCATAGTTTATTATAACTAACAGCCATACTGCACCTCATAAACATAATTAAATAGGATTTTAAGCTAATTTAGTATATCATATTTTTTTAAGCAATGCAATAACTAATTACACGAAAATGGAATTTAATACAGATAACGTCACTTATTTACTCGAAAGCAAAACCAAAAAAATACCGAGTATAACTTACTTTAAAAGTTACACTCGGCGTGATTTTTAAGCGTAGATTAAATCTGAAATTACAACTTCAGTTGCACGATTATGGATATTATTCATCTTCTGCACCCACAGCATTTGATTTTCAGCTTTGAGCTTTTCCGTTACATTTTCTTGTTCAGCAAGTTGTTTTACCAGCCGGGAAAACATTTTCTCTGCCTGCTCATCAACATCGGCAAGGTAACTGTTCAGCTTGCAGGAAGTCAGCAGGCTGGTGTAAAAAGCTCTTTTATGCTCCTTAATATACCTCAAATGCCTTTGTCCCCAAATGCCTACTGGCTTCTGTTCTTCTTCGGGCAGTGAGAGGCAGGGGAGATAATAATCTCCCTGCAGCTCGTACCATAATCCGTTCTTTTCGTCATAAATTTTCTTTTCCATCGTGTAGTCCTACCTTTCATCTTTATAATTTCTAAAGCGTGAGCCACGCTGTTTAGACTGTGTGATTTCCTTTGCCTGTTTCAGCATATCATCAATTTGTTTACTGCCGAAAACCATGCGGAGCAGCTTATAATCTTGCAACTCCGCCTTTTGTTTAGCGTTGATATTTTCCAAGTTCTTTGCCTTTTCCGACAGTCTGTTGTTATCGTGATACAGACTGTGATTCGCCTGCCGCCATTGTTCCAAAGTGTTCTTCATTTCAAAATATTTGATAATTACACCCTGTACCAGTTCTCTCAATGTGTTGATTACAGGCTGTGCAATTTTCGTTTTGTATGTCTTTGCGCTCATTAAAGCAGGAGGATCAGGGAGTTGATACTGCGGATCTTCATCAAAGTTTTTTACTACATTATCAAGAGACTTTTCGCAGTCAAGCATATTGTTTATCCGAGATTTTACAAGCTCCAATTTATCTTCTTGCTTGCTGATTTCATCGCCTAACTGAGCCACTTCTTTCTCTCGTTCCTGCTTTTTGTAGTCAAGAACAGAGAGGTGTTTCTCGTGAGTTCCTTTGTGTTCCCATTCAATTCCGTGACGCTCCATCACAGCTGAAAGCTGTTCTTTTTCGGATTGTATCCATTGATTCCACTCTGTATTTTCACGAGTACCACCCTTGAAACCTTGTGCGGCTAATGCTTGTTTGAGCGAAACTCTTGTATCAAGTCCTCGCTTACTGCCGGTAATAAACGGGACAAAATCAATGTGTAAATGCGGTGTGGCTTCGTCCATATGAAGATGAACTGAGAACACTTTTAACTGCGGATTTCTCTCCTGAAACCCTTTATAATACTCGTCCAATACCTGTTTAGCGAGCAGTCCGTTTTCACTTTCTGCGCTCATATCTTCTTTGTTGCCTATCTGCAAAATGATTTCGTGAAACGGCTTTTCCTGCTTGGAATTGCAGATTTTTTCATAGTAATTCTTTATTTTTCTATCCGCTCTTGTCTGCTTGTCATTGTATCTCTTAAGTGCTTCACCGAACAATTGATGATACACTTTCTTGATGTTCTCATTGCAGTAATCTATATTAAGATGGGTTCGGCTCGGATCTACATTTTCAGCTTTGAATTTACGGCTGTTGTGATTTACAGAGCCTTTCCCGACCATTGCGCTTATTGTTCTTTTCATAAGTTACACCTCCAATCTCTTAAAGATAGTTCTTCCTCGGTTCTGTTACTCTTGTCAAGAGTAACGCAAAAGCACTTTTGACAGGCAAGCCTATCAAAAATGCGACCTGCAAGCAGGTTTTGCGCTCTCCGAGGGGCAAAGAACACCTTTGAAAAGGTGCTCTCTGCACTCTCCACCAAACTTTATTACTTCTCGAAAAAGGAAGATTGCAAGGTTGCAGATGTGCCTGCCTTTGCAATGTTGCAACCTTGAATAGCTTCACTCTGTCTTTTCGGGAAGCTGCCAGTACCACTGACTGCCCTCTTTAACAGATTGGACATTCAGTGCCTTCTTTGCTTCGTCCAGCACACGCTTTGAAATACCTATTGCCTGTGCTTTCTTCACCAATTCTTTCTGCGGGTATTTGCCCTTTGAAAGATATTCGAGTATTAAGTTTTCAGCCTGCTCTGATTTCTTTTCCTTCGGAATACCGCTTAGCAAATCATCAACTGAAATATCGTAATGACCGAGCCAGCTGAATCCGTTTTCCTTGTCCAGCTCAAAGGCAATCGCTTCACCTTCGGGTGCAAGGGAGGACTTGTCCTGCACCATCACTCGCACCTGCGGATTGTCTTTGATTCTCCCGACAATCAAAACGCTTCTTGCCGAAGCCTGAAAGTCAATCGAACCAAGTCCACGATAAGAAGATTTGTTCCCGCTTCCTTTATTCATATGACCGACAAGCAAAATAGCACAGTCATATTTTTCTGCGATTCGTCCGAGCTGTGCCATCACATTACGAACTTCATTTGCGTTGTTCATATTGATATTGGTGCCAACATACGCCTGAATTGGATCAAGGATTACCACACTTGCACCGACTTCTATGATTGCTTTTTCAATGCGTTCATCCAGCATACTGAGTGCAGCTTCCGATTCATCTATGACTTTGATTTGCGTACAGTCTGCCTCAGCCGCCTCTAATCTCGGTTTGATGGTATCTTCCAGTCCGTCCTCAGCTGTTTGATAAATAATCTTGACAGGCTCACGCTCGGTATCGTCATAGGGCAGCGCCTCTCCTTTTGAGAGAAGTGCTGCCAGTCTTAACGCCAAAGTTGTTTTACCCTCACCGGGATCGCCTTGAATGATTGTGATTTTTCCGTATGGGATATACGGATACCAGAGCCAGTTTACTTCCTTGCTCTGTACTTCATCCATACTGATAATTTTAAGTTCTGCCATTCATACCACCGCCTTTCAAAAGAAAAACATTGATATTTCTGACATTATTGTGTATACTGTAAGTGTTACATTTAGATGATGACTGCCTTTCATCTGCGCCAACAGATGATGTTCGGGCGGTCATTTCTTTTTTATCATTCATTTGCATTTTCTCCTTTCAAGCCGATCAGTGTTACCGACACAAGCTCGACGATGTCAAGCAGTTCGTCCGACACTTCATCGGCTTTGTTAATTCGTTTTAACTCCGACAGAATTTCTGCCATTTCATTTTTCAGTGCTTTGTGAACTCTCGGGTTGCCCTGCACAACTACATCATGGTTCATACATTTGCGGTAGCAGTATTCCTGTTTCGGCAGTCCTGAAAGAGCAACAGCTTTATTCAGCGCCTCGTTTTCTTCGGGTGAAACTCTGAACCCCACCGTAATACTTCTGAACCTATTTTTCTTGTCTACATTTTTTGCTGACATATTACATCGCTTCCTTTCTGAAATTATTAAGTTTGTCCGCCATATCGTCCTGTGTCGACGGGAAAAGGTGAGCATAGTTATAGGTTATATCTATACTTTCGTGACCTACTCTGTCGGCGATTGCAACTGCTGAATATCCCATATCAATTAAGAGCGATATATGACTGTGTCTCAAATCGTGTATGCGAATACGCTTAACGCCTGCTTCTTGCGATCCTCTGTCCATCTCGTGGTGCAGATAGCTTTTTGTGATTTCAAAAATCCTATCGTTTTTTCCTATTCCGTAAAGCTGATTCAGATATTCCTGCATTTCTTCTGCAAGAAACTGCGGCATTTTGATTGTTCGATTGCTCTTTGGTGTTTTCGGATCAGTAATTACATCCCGCTTGCCAATGCGCTGATATGATTTATTTACCCTGACCGTACCCTTTTCAAAATCCAAATCCGCCGGTGTCAAAGCAAGTAATTCACCTTCACGCAGTCCGCACCAGTAAAGCATTTCAAATGCGTAAAACGATATTGGCTTGTCCATAACGGCAAATGAGAATTTAGCATACTCATCCTGCGTCCAAAATAGCATTTCTCTTCCTTTGGCTTTACCCATATTTCCAACCTTTTGAGCCGGGTTGCATTTCAATCCGTAAAACCTGACTGCGTGGTTAAAAATAGCGGATAGCTGATTATGAAGTGTTTTAAGATATACAGGTGAATACGGTTTTCCTTGCTTATCGATTGCTTTAATCATCTCATTTTGCCAAGCAATGATATCTTTAGGCTGAATGTCGCTGATTTTTCGCTGACCGAAATAGGGAAGAATTTTAGTTCGCATAATATGCTCTTTGGTATGCCAAGTGTTTTCTTTGATACGGTTCTTCATATCAGCCGTATAAATATCAATAAAGCTCTCAAATGACATATCCAAATCGGTTTCCACTTTATTCAGCTGTTCTCTTTCCCACGCAAGAGCCTCTCTTTTTGTCTGAAAACCTCGTTTTGTAGTTTGGTGGACTTTGCCCTGCCAATCGGTGTATCGGTAATACACCTTCCAAGTATTTGTTTTTTCATCTTTATAAACAGACATTACTTAATCCCTCTCTTTCTGTTTTGCTCCGTAGCAAACTCTTTCCATAAAATACTGTTTGTTTAGTCGACCTGAAATTGTGATGAAACCTTTTTCTTTCAGCTCATTATTTAATCTCTGTACAATTTTGTAAGCGTAAGATTTGGAAATACCTAATTCGTTGGCAACCTCCTCCACGCTCATAAAAGTATTTTCTGTCATAAAATCACCCCTTTCAGCAGTTTTTGATATAATAATTCTTTATTTCGTGTCGGAATACTTTCTGACCGCCTTCCGATTTGCCCGGGCGGGTACGCCATTACCGTGGTGTACGACGGTTATTCAATTTTATACACACTTAACGCTATTAGTTTAAGTTTGTATCATTATTATACTAAGCAAATTCCGTAAAGTCAAGTGGTTTTTGAGAAAATATTAAACTTTTTTGTTTTTGTATTCTTGACATACACTAAGCGTATCTGTATAATATATATTATCAACAGACCGTTAGGAGGAAGTACAATGGCAATCGGTGAAAGAATCCGTTTCTTTAGAAATTTAAGGGGTATGACTCAAAAGTATCTTGGTATTCAGGTGGGTTTTCCTGAAAAAACAGCGGATATTCGTATGGCGCAGTATGAAAGCGGTTCAAGAACGCCGAAAGCTGATTTAACAAACAATCTTGCAGAAGTGTTTGGTATATCATCTCAGGCTCTTACTGTTCCCGATATTGACAGCGACCTCGGACTTATGCACACATTGTTTACGCTCGAAGACCTTTACGGTATGAGAGCGGAGAGTGTAAACGGTGAAATACATTTATGCTTTGATGAAAACAAGCCGACAGCAAGCAAGTCTGTATTCCAAATGCTCGCCGCTTGGGCAGAACAAGCCGAAAAATACAGAAACGGCGAAATCACCAAAGAGCAGTATGACGAATGGCGTTATACATATCCCAAACTCGATACAACACAGACTTGGGCGAAAGTACCGTCACAGGAACTCAGCGATGCAATGGTAGAAGCGTTCAAAGATAAACTTAATAATATGTAATTGGGCAAAACAAAAAGAGCTAACAGACACAGAAATCTGTTAGCTCTTTATTTATGAATAATTTTCAGATGTTGTCAAAATGTTGTCACGAGGACATTTCGCCTTTCAAAAACCTAGTATTTATGCGGGTTTGTGGCGTTTTGACTACTATTCCCACTCAATAGTTGCAGGTGGCTTAGTTGTTATATCGTAGACTACTCGGTTAATTCCTTTTACTTCGTTTACGATTCTTACTGAGATTGTTTCTAAAACGTCGTATGGGATACGGGCAAAATCGGCTGTCATGAAGTCTGTGGTTGTAACTCCTCTAAGTGCCAATGTATAATCATAGGTTCTTTCATCGCCCATTACGCCGACGCTTCTCATTGAGGTGAGAACTGCAAAGTACTGGTTGATACTGCGGTCGAGTCCTGCATTTGCGATTTCATCACGGAAGATTTTATCTGCGTCCTGAAGAATAGCAATTTTTTCTTCTGTAATTTCTCCTATAATTCTTACAGAAAGTCCAGGGCCTGGGAACGGCTGGCGCCATACAAGATAATCTGCAAGTCCAAGTTCCAGTCCGAGCTGTCTTACTTCGTCTTTAAAGAGAAGTCTAAGTGGCTCGATGATTTCCTTAAAGTCAACATGGTCGGGGAGACCGCCTACGTTATGGTGACTCTTAATTGTTGCGGCGTCGCCTGCTCCGGATTCGATAACGTCCGGATAAATTGTACCCTGTGCGAGAAAATCAACCTTACCGATTTTCTTTGCTTCAGCTTCAAAGGTTTTGATAAACTCTTCGCCGATAATTTTTCTCTTTGTTTCAGGGTCAGTTACGCCTTTAAGTTTACCTAAGAACTGGTCTTTGGCGTTAACTCTTACAAAGTTTATATCCATATTTGAGAAAGCGGCTTCAACTTCGTCGCCTTCATTTTTTCTCATCATTCCATGGTCAACGAAAATACATGTGAGGTTGTTTCCAACAGCTTTTGCCAAAAGAATAGCAAGTACAGAGGAATCAACACCGCCGGAGAGGGCCAAAAGGACTTTGCCGTCGCCTACTGTATTTTTTACATTTTCAATGGCTGTTTTAGCATAGCTTTCCATTGTCCAGTCGCCGGAACACTCACAAACCTCATAGAGAAAGTTTCTAAGCATCTTGGTTCCGTTTTCGCTGTGGTTTACTTCAGGGTGATACTGCATACCGTAAAGTTTTCTTTCCTTACATTCCATAGCGGCAGTAGGGCAAGCGTCAGTATGAGCTGTTACTCTGAAGCCTTCCGGAAGTTCCTTTACATAGTCTGTGTGACTCATCCAGGAAATACCTTCTGAAGGAAGTCCCTTGAAAAGAAGACAATCTGTATCATAGTAGGTGGATGTCTTTCCGTATTCCTTAGTGTCAGGAGTTGTAACTACACCGCCCAGCACATGAGCCATAAGCTGATGACCGTAACAAATTCCAAGTACCGGAATTCCCAGCTCAAAAATTTCACGGCTAACCTTAGGAGCGTTTTCTTCATAAACGCTGTTTGGACCGCCGGTAAAGATGATACCTTTCGGCGCTTTGTTTTTTATTTCCTCAATGGTTATTTTGTTGTACGGATGTACTTCACAATAAACATTGCATTCTCTTACTCTTCTTGCGATAAGCTGGTTGTACTGACCGCCAAAGTCGAGAATAATAACTGTTTCATTTTTCATAAAAAACCTCCCTGTTGTAATAACACTGATTTGCAGAGTGTTAACAGAAGCAAAAGTGTCTTTAAAAATTAAAAAACAATCAAAAACACGAGGTTTTTGAAAGTTATAAGACCATATATTTATTTTGCCATGTATTAACCGATATTTCAAGTGCCAATATTATAAAAATATAATTTTTTTTCAAAAAAATCACCTTTTAGTCAAGAAAAAATTGATTGAAAGAGTTATGGGGAAAACCGGTAAGAAAAAATATAAAATAATTTTTTGTTTTTATTTACCTTAATTTTTTATTATGGTATAATCTACTAAACTAGTATGATTTAAAAGGAGTGAAAAAATATGAAGCTTAAAAAAGTTATTTCAGTTCTGACGGTATTATCGTTGCTTACTTCATCAATAGGAATTTCGGCTTTTGCTTCCAATAGAATAGAGCCTACCGAAAACACTGATTATACAGATATTCCTGCTACAGAGGAAACTATAACTACAGAGCCTACCACAGAGCCTGAAACAACTGATGATATGCAGCAATATGAAGAGCTTAAGAAAAATCTTATGCAAGAGTACGAAAATGCATTGTCGTTAAATAAAGAAGAATACACGGAAAAATCCTTTGAAAATTTGGAAAACGAAATCAATTTTACTAAGACTGTTTTAGAGAATTGGGAGGAGCTTTACACAGCAGGTGATGTCGCTTTAAAAAGCTTAAAGGAAGCGGTATTGAATCTGGAATCCTATAAGGACTTATTGCTGGATGTAATTGAAAAAGCTGAAAAGATTTCTTCCGAATGGTATACAGACGAGAGCTTTAAAGTTTTAACAGATTCCATTAAAAAGGGAAGAGAAGCGGTTGAAAAAGGCGGCGTAACCGAAGATATTGCCAATTCCCTTATTTCTGATATACAGAAAGCAGAGGAGAACCTTTATAATATTAAAGACCTTTTAAAACAGAATATTGCCGATGCCAAGAAAAAATATGACCTTGTCTATGAAGAAAGCTCTATGGTTCAGTTTAAAACTGAAATAGAGAGAATAGAAAAGTCATTTAATGATAATCTTACATCACAGGAAGCTAAAGAGCTTATCGAAGCCGTTTCAAAGGCATATAGTCTTTTAAAGCCTGTATTGGGCGATACAGATGTCAGCGGAGATATTTCCATAAGCGACGCCACAGCGGTTCAAAATTATATAAGTAATATCAATACAAAAATAGAGCTATCTGCAGCAGATGTAAACTTTGATGATAAAATAACTATAAGCGATGTTACAAATATTCAAAAATACGTTGCAGGTTTGATTGATGAATTTAAGAAAGACCCTCATTTACCTGATTATGATACAGAGTGGAATTTGGTTTTAGTAAATTACAAATATCCTATAAAGAACGGATATGTGCCTGATATGAGAGTGGTTGACGGCAGAAGCATTTTTACATTTGATAAGAGAGCGGCTGACGCATTGGAAAAAATGCTTGACGATTGCAGAGCAGAAGGCCTTGAGCCACTTATATGTTCAGCTTACAGAACACAGGAGCTGCAGGAAGAGCTGTTTGCAAACAAGGTGGCATATTATACAAATCAGGGTTACAGTTATGAAAAAGCGGTAGAGCTTGCAAAAACCTCTGTGGCATATCCGGGAACCAGCGAACACCAGCTTGGTTTGGCGGTTGATATTGTAGCTTTAGATTATCAAATTTTGGATGAGGGACAGCTTAAAACAGAGGAACAGCAATGGCTTATTAAGAATTGCTGGAAATACGGATTTATACTTAGATATCCAACAGGCAAGCAGGAAATTACAGGAGTTATATTTGAACCTTGGCACTACAGATATGTGGGAGTAGAAGCGGCTAAGGAAATAACAGAAAAGGGGATAACCCTTGAAGAATATTTGGAACTTGAATGATATATAAAAATGAAGCTTCGGTACGTTATTACCGAAGCTTCGTTTTTTGTCAATGCAAAACTTTTGAGAAAAGAACAAAATCATATATATAAAAAGTAGTTACCTGTGTGATTTTATCCAGTAGTCAGTTTGTTTATGTAATCAGGCGTTGTCGGTAACAGCGATTCCGAAAGTAATGCTGCCCTTGTATTCTACACCGTACTCATATCTGCCTGCGATAACAGGGAGAATCTGATACTGCTTTGTACCGTCCTCAGTGAAAGAAACTACCTCTTTACCAACACCTACAGCACCTGTAGAAGCGTTAGTTTCAATAGTTTCACCTTTTTCATTGATAATCTGATATCTGATAGATGTACGTGGGCTGGTAGTGTCACATTCGAGAACCATCTGATCATTATAAGCATCTGTTCCGGCAATTGTTACGGAAATCTTTTTGCCCTCAGGGAGATTTTCAATATCCTCGGCAACAACATCAACGGTTGTTCCTTCATTTCCCATTGTAACTGAAGCAGGGATTGTAACTGTGTAGGTTGGTTCTGCGGTAAGGGTGCAGCTTATGCTCTGCTCATCGGCTGAAAAAGAAATTGAAGCGGCGCTGAGAAGAACTGCACAGCACATTACTGTAGTTAAAACTTTTTTAAACATTTATATTTCCTCCTTGTTTCAGGTAACTACCAAAGTTGTTTTTACTTCTGCCCCGTTCATAGGGGAGAGATTTTCGTCTAAAGAATATGTATTTATTTGCAGAATTAAATCATATGTGCCGGGATTGGGGACATTTTCTAAAGAGATTTCTTTTATAGCCTTTCCCGGTTCGATTAAATCTGATTTGTAAAGTACGCTGTCGCCTACTTTAAGGGTATATTCAAAATAACAGGGATTGCCCTCGGGATTTACAAGAGTGATATTTGCGCTTTCAGCGTTTTGAGAAATGGTAATTTCACCATATCCGGGAATTTTTATGCCAGTTGTTTCGTTTCCTAAGTTCTCAAGTGTTTTGTCCCAATCTTCGGCATTATCAGCCAAGGAAAGACCTTTATTGTTGCTTACATCCTGCTGTTGACTTCCGTTAAAACAGGTGAGATAAACAACAACCATAGCCATAATGAATACAGCTAAAATCAAAACACCGATGATAATCTTAGATTTATCAATTCGTTTGTTTTCCATGGGAATAAAATCATCCTTTAAATAAGTCTTTTTGGAAGGCTGAAAAGCACAAAGCTTCTCAGCCTTCTTTATAGTTAAATAAATACAGAACGGAATGATTTAAATAATGAATTAAATTAGATATCTTTAAGCTCGACACCGAATGTCATAGAACCTTTGTATTCAACACCTTTCTGGATTGAGAGGTTCTGGTTTGTTGAACCCGGATAGTCGAATGCACAAGGATACATCTGGAAGTTTGCTGTACCGTCCTCTGTGAAAGAAGCAAGCTCCATGCCTTTTATCTGCTTCTCAAGAGCGCCGCTTTCAAACTCGTCGCCTGTACCTTTGATCATCAATGTCATCAAATAATTTTTTCCGCCGTCAGGATTTTCAGCTTCAAGATAAAGGCGTCCGTATGTACCGCTGCCCTTTGTGAGTGTTACGGAAATTTTCTTTCCCTCAGGAATGTGCTGTACGTCGCTTGCGGTAACTGGAACATTTGTGATTTCTTTAGTATCAATCTCTATAGTCTGAGGTATTGTTACAGTGTATACCGGATCATAGGGCTGGTACATTGTGATATCGGACTGAGCCGAAGTTGTGTTTTCTGCGCTTACCTGTGCAGCCATAACTGAACCAATCATGGCAACAGCAAGCATAGCTGCGATAATTTTTCTTTTCATGATACTCTCCTCGATTTTTTCCGTCTGCACCATTATTATAAGACTTTTCTTTTTAACTCATCATCATAGAACGGTAAAAAATCTGTTAATTTGCTTTTCTTTTTTTACCGATGATAAAAGCCGATACTCCTGCCGCAGCGGCGCATATTGCGGTAATACCGGGGATAATAGTGCAGTTGTTTTCTCCGGTTTGGGGAGAGGATGGCAAAGACTCCGTTGTTGATGAGGAATGTGTTTCAATTTGGGTTTCGGTTGGTTCATACATAATCAAGTCAGCTTCCTGAGCCGATATATTTTGACAAAGAAGCACCATGAAAACCATTAAACCTGTAATTTTCAACATTACTTTACCTATTGAAAAAAATCTGTTTTTCATATAATCACCTGCCTAATTTTAATTATAGAATATTAAATATTAAGTTTTTAATCTGATAAAGGTAAATTGTGGGTTAATTAAATGCATACCTTAAACAAAAATCAAGATAATAGAAATATATCAGTATAGAAAAGGTGATTGAAATGCAGATGAGAACGGACTTAGCCATAGAAGCAAAGGAGCTTGCAGGCGATGAGCTTTCAGGAGTTGAGCAAAGAGAAGAAACAAAAGGAGATATGAAGATAACCTTTACAAAAATAACAGGGGAGGGAGCGGCACGACTTTTAAACAAAAGCCGAGGAACATATGTGACGGTTGAACTTCCGTCCCTTTCTGATAATATAAAACACACTGATAAAAGAGTTCCGGAGATAGGAAAGATAATAAAAAATCTGCTTCCTGTAAACGGACTTATTTTGGTGGTGGGTTTAGGAAATAAGAGAATAACCCCTGACGCTCTCGGGCCTTTGGCGGCGGAAAAGATTTTGGCTACACGGCATATTTCGGGAGAGATTGCCAGAAGCACGGGCTTAGACAAATTAAGGCCGGTAGCTGTTGTGAAAACCGGAGTAACAGGGGAAACGGGAATAGAAACAGCAGAGATGATTTCAAGTATTGTAAAGAGAATTAAACCCACAGCGGTTATTACTATAGACGCCTTGGCGTCAAAGAGCCTTTCACGTTTGGGATGTACAATTCAGATTACAGACACAGGAATATCGCCGGGGGCGGGGGTGGGAAACTCACGAGCGGCAATAAACTATGAAACACTGGGAGTTCCTGTTGTGGCAATAGGAATACCTACAGTTGTGGACGCCGCCACTCTTGCCATAGATATATTAAATGCTGAAACAGAGATGCAGGCTTCACAGATAGCAAGAGAGGTAACACCAAAAGGAAATAAAATGGTGGTAACCCCGGGAGAAATAGACCTTTTGTGTTCCAGAGGGGCAAAGCTTTTGGCGATGGGAATAAACTGTGCCTTGCAGGATAAGTTTTCTCTTGAGGAAATTATGGAGTTTGTATAATTTATGTTAATTCATTGACACCTATTTTTTCCTGATATATAATTAACTCAAGAAAAAATGAAAGGGTGATAGCTGTGAGCGTTTATTGTGTTTCTGACATACACGGAGATTTAGAGAGATTTGACAAGCTTTTGGAGAAAATAAGTTTCTCCGAGGAAGATACAATGTATGTAATCGGAGATGTGGTTGACAGAGGCAAGGAGCCTATAAAGCTTTTGATTAAAATAATGGAAACGCCCAATATCACTCTGCTTGAGGGCAACCATGAAGAGATGATGAGTCTTGGTCTTGACCCTATCCATGAAAAAAGAATTCTTCATATTTGGCAGTGGAACGGTGGAGAAAATACATTCAGACAGTTCATCCGCCTTGAAAAGGAACAGAGAGAAAAAATTCTCGATTATATAAATGACCTTCCCGACTATATGGAAATAACGGTGGGGGGAAAAAGATTTTATCTTGTACATGGATGTCCCTCTGACGACCATCGCACCAGAATATGGGAGAGAGTGGAAAAGGACGAGGATTACACAGAATTGAATTTGGGAACTATTATTTTCGGACACACTCCAACCATTATGTATATGGACGTGGATAAGAACGACCATTTGAGAATTTTCCATGGCAAAGGCGTAATAGGAATAGACTGTGGATGCGGCCACCCAATGATAGAAAACCGCAGACTCGCCTGTATAAGACTTGACGATATGAAGGAATATTATGTGTAAATAAAATATCCCTCGGCTGTTTATAAGCCGGGGGATAAGTTTATTATAAAAATAAGGGTGCGGATTTCCGCACCCTTTAAATTTTATAGTAATAAATAATTATCAATATTTCTTACGTGCAACGTAAGTTGTGTGGAGAAGCTCGTGAGCTTTGTGGCTGCCTGGTTCTCCCAAATACTCCTCGTAAAGCTTCTTTACAACAGGGCTTTCGTGGGATTTTCTCAATGGAAGGTTCTTATCCTCATCATAGAGAGCCTTTGCACGGAGAGCTTTAAGGTCTGTAAAGTTGCGAACCTGTGCAGGCTGAATCGGCTGGCCGCCGCCGTTTACACATCCGCCCGGGCAGCACATGATTTCGATAAACTGATAATCTGCCTCGCCGGAACGAACCTTATCAAGAATTTCAGCTGCATTTTTAAGACCGGAAGCAACTGCAACCTTAACCTTAAGTCCTGCAACATCGTATTCAGCCTCTTTGATGCCCTTTGTACCTCTAACATCCGGATATTCGATTTCTTTCAAATCTTCTCCGGTGAGAGTATCAGCGGCAGTTCTCAAAGCAGCTTCCATAACGCCGCCTGTTGCGCCGAAGATTGCAGCAGCACCTGTAGTAACGCCCAAAGTTGGGTCAAATTCACTGTCAGGAAGCTCTGTAAACTGAATACCTGCGGATTTAATCATCTTTGCAAGCTCTCTTGTGGTGATAGAAATATCAATGTCAGCAAGACCGTTTCTGCCCTGGTCATCTCTCTTAATCTCAAACTTCTTAGCTGTACAAGGCATAACAGATACAACAACAATGTTGTCAGGGTCGATGTTTTCCTTTTCAGCGTAGTAGCTCTTGATTATTGCGCCTGTCATCTGCTGAGGTGACTTGCAGCTTGAGAGGTTGGGGAGGAGGTCCGGATAATAATGCTCGCAGAACTTAATCCAGCCCGGTGAGCAGGATGTAATCATAGGAAGCACGCCGCCGTTTTTAACACGTCCGATAAACTCGTTAGCTTCCTCCATAATTGTAAGGTCTGCACCGAAGTCGGTATCAAATACCTTGTCAAAGCCAAGACGCTTGAGAGCTGTTACCATTTTGCCCTTTACGTTTGAGCCGATTGGCATACCGAAGCACTCGCCCAAAGTTGCTCTGATAGCAGGAGCTGTATGTACAATAACAATCTTATCCGGATCGTTGATAGCGTCGAATACCTTGTCTGTGTCGTCCTTTTCAACCAATGCGCCTGTAGGACATACAGCAGTACACTGACCGCAGGAAACACAGGCAACATCAGCAAGCTTCTGCTCGAATGCACAGCCGATTTCTGTGTCAAAACCTCTGTTGTTAGCGCCGATAACGCCTACAAACTGCTCTTTACAAGCGGCAACGCATCTGCGGCAAAGCACACACTTGTTGTTGTTTCTTACAAGATAAAGTGTGCTTTCGTCGTTCTCGTAGTGAGGACGAGCACCCTCAAAACGGTTTTCGTTGTCTATACCGAAGTCAGCGCACATTTCCTGAAGCTCGCAGGAGCCTGAACGTGGGCAGGAAAGGCACTTTCTGTCGTGGTTGGAAAGTATAAGCTCAAGGGTTGTTTTTCTTGACTCCTGAACCTTCTTTGTATTAGTAAAGATTTCTGTTCCCTCTCTGTCGATTGGGTAAACACAAGCGGCAACAAGAGAACGGGCTCCCTTTACCTCGCATACGCACATACGGCATGCGCCGATTTCGTTTATATCTTTAAGGAAGCAGAGAGTAGGAATTTTAATTCCGAACTGCTTACATGCCTCCAAAATTGTAGTGTTCTTCTCAACAGAGAAAGGCATACCGTTAATTTTAATGTTAATCATTTCCATTTTAAATTATCTCCTTTCTCTTATTCCTTTATAATTGCGTCAAACTTACATTTTTCCATACAAGCGCCGCACTTGATACACTTGTTAGGATCAATAACGTGAGGCTGTTTCACGCTGCCCTGAATTGCGCCAACAGGACATACTCTTGAACAAGCTGTACATCCACGGCACTTATCCTCAATAATCTTGTACTGGAGAAGCTTCTTACATACGTGAGCAGGACATTTCTTATCTACAACGTGAGCCATATATTCGTCACGGAAGAAATGAAGTGTGGAAAGAACAGGGTTAGGAGCTGTCTGACCAAGTCCGCAAAGTGAATTCTCTTTAATGTAATAGCAGAGCTTTTCCATTTCGTCTATCATTTCAGGAGTGCCCTGACCCATTGTAATTTTGTCGAGCATTTCCAAAAGTCTCTTTGTACCGATACGGCAAGGAGTACATTTACCGCAGGACTCGTCAACTGTAAACTCAAGGAAGAATTTTGCAATATCAACCATACATGTTGTGTCGTCCATAACGATAAGTCCGCCGGAACCCATCATTGAGCCGATAGCGATAAGGTTGTCGTAGTCAATCGGAACATCAAGGTGGGAAGCAGGGATACATCCGCCGGATGGGCCGCCTGTCTGAGCTGCCTTGAACTTTCTGCCGCCGGGAACACCGCCGCCGATTTCCTCAACGATTTCACGGAGAGTTGTTCCCATTTCAACTTCAACAAGACCTGTATGCTTGATTTTTCCGCCCAAAGCGAATACCTTTGTACCTGCGCTCTTTTCGGTTCCCATATCCTTGAACCACTGTGCGCCGTTTAAGATAATCTGGCAGATATTAGCGTATGTCTCAACATTGTTGAGGATTGTTGGCTTGCCGTAAAGACCCTTAACAGCAGGGAATGGAGGACGTGGACGAGGCTCGCCACGCTTGCCCTCGATAGATGTGAGCAATGCAGTTTCCTCACCGCATACGAATGCGCCGGCGCCGAGTCTTAACTGGATGTCAAAGGAGAAATCAGTTCCGAAAATGTTGTCGCCCAAAAGTCCGTACTCGTGAGCCTGGTCAATAGCTATCTGAAGTCTGTGAACAGCGATAGGATATTCAGCTCTTACATAGATATAACCCTTGGAAGCGCCGATTGCGTAACCTGCAATAGCCATTGCTTCCAAAACGCTGTGCGGGTCGCCCTCGAGAACAGATCTGTCCATAAATGCGCCCGGGTCGCCTTCGTCGGCGTTACAGCCTACATATTTCTGGTCAGCTTCGTTTGCAGCTGCAAAGCTCCATTTAAGACCGGTTGGGAAGCCGCCGCCGCCTCTTCCTCTGAGACCGGAAGCCTTGATTTCATCGATAACCTGCTGTGGTGTCATCTCTGTCAAAACCTTACCGAGAGCTGCATAACCGTCCATAGCTATGTACTCGTCGATTTTCTCAGGATTGATAACGCCGCAGTTTCTCAGAGCAACTCTCTTCTGTTTCTCATAGAAAGGTGTGTGGTTAAGGCTCTTGATTGTATCCTGTTCAACTGTCTCCTGATAGAGAAGTCTTTTAACAATACGGCCTTTGAGAAGATGCTCTTCAACAATTTCCGGAATATCCTCAACCTTTACCATGCTGTAGAAGCTGCCTTCCGGATATACAATCATGATTGGACCCAAAGCACAAAGACCGAAGCAGCCGGTTCTGATAACATTAACTTCCTTTTCAAGACCTTTTGCCGCAATCTCTTCCTTGAGCTTTTCAATTATAAGTTCGCTGTTTGAGGAGGTACAACCGGTACCGCCGCATACAAGCACGTTAGAACGATACATATGTTTTCCTCCCTGTTATGAGTTTGCACCGATTGTATATTCGGTAACTACGTTTTTATTTACAATATGGTCATTAACAACCTTTGCTACCTTTTCAGGTGTCATCTTTACATATGTAACCTTGTCCTCGCCCGGAACTTCAATTTCTACAACCGGCTCAAACTGGCAAATACCGATACAACCTGTCTGTGTAACTGTTACGTTTGTAAGACCTCTTTTTGCTATTTCTTCTGTGAAAGCGTTAAGCACAGGTCTTGCTCCTGCAGCTATTCCGCATGTTGCCATACCAACAAGAACTCTGATAGCGTCCGGATTGTCCTGGCGCATGTTAAGCTGTGCCTTTGCTCTATCTCTGATTGCCTGTAATTCGGCTAAAGATTTCATTTATAACGCACCTCCGTAAAGTATTTCTGTTTGTTCTTTTAAGTAATCATCGATCCACTGCATAACCTCCGGCGTGTCCAGAGGAACATCTCCAAGCACCTCTTTAAGCTCTCTGGTGTCGAGAGTAAAGGTTTTATCGTCAACCGAATGAGTAAACACAATGTTTGTGTCGGGATTACAGCGGATTAAAATTGAAATTGTTGAATTTATATCTCCGAGAGGAGTCATATCCATGTGGGATGAAATAAATTTAGCGGTTACAACAGTTCCTTTTCCTAATTGTGACTTAATGTCAAGGTATCCGCCCGTCTGTTCTGCCGCCATTTTAAAGAGAGGGATACCAAGTCCTACCTTTCTGGTGGTTCTTGTGGTAAAAAACGGGTCAATAACGCTTTTTACCTGTTCTTCGGACATACCGCATCCGTCGTCGGTAATTTTTATTTCCAAAGTGCTCTGTTCCGTATCCTCTGTAATTTCTATTTTAATAACAGAGGCTTTCGCTCTTACGGAGTTTTGAGCAATGTCCATTACATTTAAAGAAAGCTCCCTCATACTTTATGCCCTTATGCCATGTACTTTGCAAGTATTCCGTCGATATCCTCAACCTCAAGACGTCCGTAAACATCGTCGTTTACAGTCATTACAGGAGCCAAACCGCATGCGCCTATGCAGCGGCAGGCTGTAAGAGAAAATCTTCCGTCTGCGGTACATTCCTCAGCACCTATTCCCAAAATCTCGGAAATTCTTTCAATAATCTTTCCTGCGCCCTTAACATAGCAGGCAGTTCCAAGACAGACAGAGATGTTGTACTGTCCCTTTGGTGTAAGTGAAAACTGTGAATAGAAAGTAGATACTCCGTAAACCTCTTCCAGAGGAACTGAAAGACCCTCAGCAATCATCTTCTGAACTTCTATTGGCAGATAGCCGTAAACTTCCTGTGCTTCCTGCAAAACGGGCATTACTGCACCTGGATCATCTTTGTGTTTTGCGATAATCTCTTTAAGCTTGGCTTCCTGCTCGGCAGTTCCGTTAAAAGGAATACTGCTTATTTTCTTTTGCATCTGTTATTTCCTCCTTAGCAATAAAATAATTATGCAACATCAATATTCTCTTTAAACGATAAATAATTTTATCTGTTCTTATGCATACAACTACATAATAACATATATTTATTCAAAAGTCCACAAAAATTTAATCTCATGAGTGAAATTTTATACACTAATAACTGATTTTGAATTTTTAAATTCCTATTCCTGCATAATTTTGATTGAATAGGAAAATATACTCAGTCATACACCCATCCAAGCCCGGTAATAAAGTTGTCAATGAATTAACATCTTAAATTATATGCAGGATTTGAAATAAAAATTTTTGATTTAAAAAAGAAAAAACAGCCTTTCGGCTGTCAAAAACAAAAAATCGTGATTTATTTGAGCTTGAAAAAAGGATAAAAATACAAATTCTGGAGTATTGATAATTAGGAGTTTTTTAAGTACAATTTGTTGCTTTAAAGATTTTATCAGCAATTCATTTTATCAATCAGTTCAAAAAGAATATCCTGCTGTTCCTTGTTAAGCTTTGACCACTTTTCCAGAAGAATTTTTTGGGAGTGGGTAAGGGTTACAGGTGCATCGTCCTCGGCAAAAAGCTGAGAAAGTGTTATTCCGAAAGCATTGCATATTTTTTCCAAAGATTGGACAGAGGGAACCATGTCCTTTCTGTACCAGGAAGAAATGGTGGATTGAGGAAGTCCGGAGTGTTCTGCAAGCTGATATTCCGTCCATCCACGCTCAAGTCGATATTTAGTTATGGTTTCAAGAATATTTTTCATTTTGTTTCACCGCTTATATAAAGTTTATCTATATAATAGCATGAAACAAAGGATTTGTGGATATCAGATATTGTTTTATTTATAATTTTAATCTGTGATGAAAAGATTTAAAATACTTTTTGTAAAAAATCTCAAAAATACTCTTGATTTTTTGGTTAATTCATGGTATACTACACAGCGGAATGCAAGTCTATGAGTTTTCGCATGGATAAGTGAGCGGCAGGCCCTGTACGATTGAGGCCTGTGAACCATGTCAGGCAGGGAACTGAGCAGCATTAAGCAGTGCACTTGATGCGATACAGTAAGTCTGTCGTTCACTTATTTATGCGACGGCGAGCAGGAGATCCCCAAAAGGATAAATGTTTCGCAAAGGCTTGCATTTTACTTTTATTTCGGGGGTGAGTTGATTGTATCAGGTTCTGTACAGAAAATGGAGACCAAAAACATTTGATGATGTTTCAGGTCAGGAGCATATAACAACTACCCTTGTAAACGAACTGAAATCCGGAAGAATAAACCACGCATATCTGTTTACAGGTTCCCGTGGTACCGGTAAAACCACCTGCGCCAAAATTTTGGCAAAGGCTGTGAATTGTCTTTCTCCGGAAAACGGAAACCCCTGCGGCAAGTGTGAAAACTGTATTGCGGCAGAGGACGGAAGCTTTCAGGACATTGTGGAAATGGACGCCGCCAGCAACAGAAGAATTGACGATATCAGAAGCGTCATAGACGGTGCAGTTTTCACTCCGGCAAAGGGCAAATATAAAGTGTATATAATCGACGAGGTGCATATGCTCACCCAAGAAGCTTTTAATGCTTTGCTTAAAACCTTGGAAGAGCCGCCCTCACACGTTATATTTATCTTAGCTACCACAGAGGTTCACAAGCTTCCTGCTACTATAATTTCACGTTGCCAGAGGTTTGATTTTCACAGAATAAATCCTCATGTAATAAAGGACAGACTGAAATATGTGGTTGAACAGGAGGGCTGTTCAATAACCGACGATGCGGCTTTGCTTATAGCGGCAATAGCCGACGGAGCATTGAGAGATGCGCTGTCTTTGACAGATAGATGCATAGGTTTGAGCGGCGGGGAAATAACACTTTCAGTTGTCAGAGAAGCGGCAGGTCTTTCGGGAAGAGGTTATGTGTACGACATGGCGTCATCCTGCATAAATAAAAACTGCGGAGAAGCTTTAGAGCTTATTGCAAAGCTCTACGGTGAGTCAAAGGACATGGCAAGACTTTGCGAAGAGCTTACCGAGCATTTCCGAAATCTTATGCTTTTAAAAAGCGTAAAGAACCCGGATGATATTCTTGTTGTGGGAAGAGATGAACTTGAGGTTTTGAAGTCCCATGCGGAGAGAATAAGCCTTTCGGAAATTGTCCATATTATGGATGTTTTGGGTTCGGCTTTCGAGAGAATGAACAGGGGAGCAGACAGCAGAACAGAAATGGAAACTGCTGTAGTTAAACTTTGTTCTCCTCAGCTTGATGTGACAGAGGATGCGGTTTTAAGCAGAATCGGAGCTTTGGAGCGAACCGTAAACCGCCTTATGAACATGATTTCAAGCGGAACTTTGACAGTTCAGAAAGATGACAATCTGAATAAAAACGGAGAAACTTCCAATAAGGCTGAAACATCAGAAAACACTGCCGAGTTTAATGATACAGAAAATTCAGAGAATACTGTTTCCAATCAGGCGGAAGACCCTCAAAATTCTTCGAGAGAACCTCAAAGAAAAAGAGGAGCGGTTGATGTAGATGAGATTTACCGAAATGCAAAGCCATTCCCAAATTGGAAAGAAGTAGTGGAGAATCTCAGGAAATATTCAAAAACCATTTCAGCCGCTTTCGACGGAACAAAAGCATATGTCAGCGGCAGATATATATTGATAGACTCTCCGTCAGACATTCCTTTCCAGCTTTTAAAACAGTCGTCACAAAGAGAAAAAATCAGGGAAGCTGTTTTGGAAATCACCGGTGCAACCTACAGCCTGGGACCATACAGACCACCTGAAAAGAAAATCCGTGAGGAAAAGGAAGACCCAATAGAAAAGCTCACAGAAAACTTTAAGAGCTTGGGTATCGAAGTGACGGAAGAATAATTGATTTAGCAAATAAAACTTTTGAATAAATATTTATTAAATTGGAGGACATACTTATGAAAGCAAGATTACCAAAGGGATACGGTTCCAACGGAGGAACAAACCTTCAGCAGATTGCAAAGCAGGCACAGAAAATGCAGGAGCAGATGGACGAAGCATCAAACGTGCTCAATGAAAAAGAATATTCCGCAACAGCAGGCGGAAATGCTGTAAGCGTAACAGTTACAGGTAAAATGGAAATCAAATCAATGGACATTAAGCCGGAAGTTGTTGACCCGGAGGATGTTGAGATGCTTTCCGATCTTATCACAGCTGCAGTAAACGAAGCACTGAGAGCTGCTCAGAAGGATAAGGAAGACACAATGACAGAGCTTTCCGGTGGATTTAGCTTGCCGGGCTTGTTCTGATAACATGGGAAGTTATAATGTAGCACCTTTGGACAGGCTTGTGGAGCAGTTTGAAAAATTGCCGGGAATAGGCATAAAGACAGCTCAGAGGCTTGCCTATTATGTGCTTAATATGAGTCAAAACGAGGCGTCGGATTTTGCCAAGGCGATAACCGACGCCCACGACAAAATAAAGTACTGCACAGTTTGCTGTAATTTTACAGATAAAGAAAAGTGTTCCATATGCAGCGACCCTAAAAGGGATAAAGAAGTTATCTGCGTTGTGGAAGAGTCAAGGGACGCCATGGCGATAGAGAACACAAGGGAGTTTAACGGAACATACCATGTGCTTCACGGGGCAATATCTCCTCTTGAGGGCATAACTCCCGATAGACTGTGCATAAAAGAACTGCTGGCACGTATAAATAACGGCAATGTAAAAGAGGTAATAATGGCAACAAATCCCACAGTTGAGGGGGAAACAACCGCCATGTATATTTCAAGACTTTTAAAGCCATTGGGTGTAAAAGTCACCAGACTTGCCTATGGAATACCTGTAGGCGGAGATCTTGAGTACGCCGACGAAGAAACATTGCTCAGAGCAATAGAGGGCAGGAGTGAACTGTAATGAAAGAGTCACTTAAAACAATAGCTCAAAATAAAAAAGCCTACCACGACTACTTTGTAGATGAAAGCTATGAAGCGGGAATAGAGCTTTGCGGAACAGAGGTAAAATCTCTGAGAGCCGGAAAGGTAAACCTGAAAGATAGCTGGTGCTCTATAGTGGAGGGCGAGATTTTTGTAAACGGTATGCATATAAGTCCATATGAACACGGAAATATTTTTAACCGTGACCCTGTAAGAGTGAGAAGACTTTTAATGCATAAAAAAGAGATAATGAAGCTTTACGGAACGGTAAAACAAACCGGCTATTCACTTATACCATTGAGCCTGTACTTTAAAGGAAGCAGAGTAAAGGTTCAGGTAGGACTGTGCAGAGGTAAAAAGCTCTATGATAAGAGAGCCGATATGGCGGCAAAAAGCGCCAAGAGAGATATCGACAGAGCTATGAAAGAAAGCAGAAAATGACAAATATCTCTTGAAAAGTAATAGGAATAGTGATATAATACTTTTCCAAAGAAAGCAGCTTTTAAATACAAGGTTTGTAAAAACCAGATAAATCTATTAGGGGATGTAAAGGTTTCGACGGGGATTTCAAGCCATGGTAAGCGAGCAGCGGTGCGGAACCGCTATAAAATCCGTAACTTAAAAATAACTAACAACAATAAAGTTGCTTTAGCTGCTTAATGCAGCTCGTTCTTCCTCGGAGTACCACGGCTGAGGTAAGGGCGTCGATTAGTGGTAAATGTGAATCAAAGAGTGTTTCGGCTTTGGTCACACAATAGAAACTACCGACTTATGAATCCTGTTGTTGGGAGTCATAATGGGGGAATCCCAAAACAATAACTGCGCTCGGAGAAAGCCGTGAGGCGAGATTTTCGGACAGGAGTTCGACTCTCCTCATCTCCACCAAAGAACAATTATCCGAACATCTTCAGGAGTGGTATTCATATTCACCCCCGGGATGTTCGGACTACTAACAAAACTAAAGGCAGAGGATCGATAACGGTTCTCTGCCTTTAGTCTAAATTAGGATATTTTAGTTTATATCTAAATATTTGATAACAAAATATAGTATAACAAATTATGGTGGTACATTATTATGAAACATTATTTATGGATATTAAGTAGAAAATACAAAGAATTTAGTAACAATAATATTGTGAAAGCAATTAATAAATCATTTATATTTAATTTGTTTAAGGCCCTGAGTATTATTATGTTTGTATTATTATTAATATTCTCTGTTAAACCTAAAAAAGCGTATGTATATGGTGAATTAGATAGTGTTTCATATGTTGATTGTAAAACTGAACTATTGGAAGTAAGCAGTATTATCTCAGATTATGTGTCGATTAGTGGCAATAATGAAATTATAATAGACTTAAATGGTCTATCAATCAATGGCATAGATTACATAGAAGGCGATTACTTGGTAATATCTCCAGAAGAATATAAAAACTTTAGAGAAGGATATATAAGCTTTTTTGGAACTATAGATAAGGTTAATTTTTATGATGTAAACTCATTCTCATTTCAAAATAAAATAATATATTCAGATACTTCAGAATACTTTTTTGTTGGTGAACAACATTTAAAAATTTATTCTGAAAATGCATATATTATGAGAGAAGATGGTAAGAAAGATGAAATTGATTGTACACAAGATTTAATATTAATGGATACATTAACAAAAAACACTATAAATGAATACAAAAGGGTTCTTGAAGAGATAACTAATGACGATGGCACCGTAAAAAAAGAATATGAAAAAGAGTATCAGCTATATACTAATTATATTGATAGATTATATAATGAAGAAAAATATCCGGTGAAAATATATATAAAAAACTCATATGAAGATTCGAATTTACAATTAGAAAATTGTTTTGTTGATTTTGAAAACGTTGAATCAAAATATGTAAGATCTTGTAAAATAGTAGCTAATGGAAATTTTGCTATATCCTATACGCCAAATGCAAATGAATACACTTTAAAAAATCAAGAAATCTGCTTAAACTCTTCAGAATCATTGATAAGTTTTTCTTATGACGCTAAAAATAACTTCTTGTTTATTTCAGGGTATGTTAATGATACAGTTTTATCTCGAATGAGTTTATTTCCAGATTTTTGGAATTGGTATTTTTCTAATATTTATATGATTCCGCTTACACTTATTTCTGCTGTATTTACAGCTTTATCGATGATGAAAAGTTTAAGAAAATAACTATTTATATTTAGTTTTGTAACATATTAATATTTTTATGCCTTCCATTTTTATTTTTAACTTGAAATATAGAATAATTTGTCATAAAATATATTTGTAAAAACCGTTATTTTTATTGATAATGTTAATAAAAGATGTATAAATGAACTGGGGTGCGGAAATGAACAGTGATTTAAAAAACACGAAACTGTGGCAAGTTTTTGAGGAAAAGGTTAATAAGGAACTTATAACTCCTGACAATCAAAAATTTATAGTACAAGTTGGAGAAATATGTACTTATGGAATTGATAGAGCAAGGACTATAAATCTAACATTTCCTATGTATACAATGCATGACTGGACTCATATTAAAAATGTCCTTGATATAATGTGTAAATTGTTAGGTGATAAACTTAATGATATAACTTGTGACGAAGCAGCAGTTATGCTAATCGCTGGTTGTTGCCATGATGTGGGAATGAGTTATGATAAAAAGGAAAAAGATGAACTTATTGAAGATTCTGCACTTATTGAAGAGTACTTAGATAAACACGCTGGCTATTATAATCGTGTGTATAAAGATGGTTTTAAGGAATTAAAAACTCTTGATGATATTCCAAAAGATATAATGAATGATTTTATGCGCAGCATTCACCATAAAAGATCTAATGAACTTATTAATAAGTTTTTTTATAAAGAAAGTTTTTCTGATAACTTATTGTTTCAAACAAGAATTGGTGTAGAAAATATAGCAAGCGTATGTCAAAGCCACGGTGAAAACTTTAGCTATATTCAAAATAATCTTGTTTCTAATGATAGAATTGATTTAAAACTTTGTGCAATTCTTTTGCGTTTAAGTGATATTCTTGATTTCGATACAAGCAGAGCACCAAAAACTTTGTATGATTTTTTTGATTTAGAGAATGTAGAGAGCAAAGAAGAAAAAATAAGCAAAAATGAATGGGAAAAGCACAGTTCATCATTGGGATTTGATTTTCCTACAAAAAGAACACCATATTATAATATTATATATAGTGCATGTTGCGGGTCAATTCAAATAGAGCAGGCTATTCGTTCATATATTGATTGGGTTAAAGCAGAACTTTGTGGCTGTTCTCAGATAATTAAAACATGTAATGATAGATGGCGAAATTTTATACTACCTATGGATGTTGATATTAACATAGTTGCACATAATTATTTATCAGGAGAGTACCGTTTTACTTTTGACCAAGAAAAAATACTTGAACTTTTTGCGGGAGAAAATCTATATGATGATCCTTATGTGTTTGTAAGAGAATTACTTCAAAATGCAATAGACGCTGTGCTTACCAGAAAACAAATAGATAAGAATCTTCCGCAAAACTGGAAACCTGAAATTAAGATAAGGTGCTGGCGTGATAACGAGGGATATGATTGGTTCCGCATAGAGGACAATGGTACTGGAATGAATTTAGAAGTCATAATGAACCATCTTTTAAAAGTAGGAAATTCTTATTATACCTCAGATAGCTTTAAAAAAGAAATGCTTGCAAGTGGTAATGATGTTGAATATTCACCGATTAGTAAATTTGGTATAGGGATGTTATCTTGCTTTTTGGAAAAAGATAATAAAGTTTATATTAGTACCTATCATTATAAGGATAAAAAAGCTTTGCGTCTTGAGATTCCGAATATGTCAGGATATTATTATGTATCCAGCGAGGAAAAACATCATATTCCAAATGAAATGAAAGGTGTTACCGATACTGAGAAAAAAGAATATTTAAATAAACCGGGAACGGTTATTGCTGTGAGAACTGCATTGTATAAAACAACAGAGTATACATGCTTTAAAGATATCGTAGATAAATATTTACTGTTTCCTCCATTTTCAGTTGTACTGCAAGAAGGTGAAACGATACATCGATATACAACACAGGATGAATTTATGAATGCAATGGAATCTTTTGGTGCAGGAGAAAAAAATTCACCTGTAAGAACATTAAAAATTCCATTGACAAGTTTTCAAAAAGAAAAAGTTTCATCATATTTAAAAAATTTTGAATCAGGTGAAAAATTAGCAACTAAGATTCAAAATATTATCATTGACTGCGTATTATTAAATAAATATTCGAATAAGTTGTCAGGAGTTATTTTTGTTGTTTATTTAGAAAATAAACTGCCGGATAGGTTTACTTCTTATAGCTTGCGAGTTATAAAAGATACCATGGAATTAAATGTTGATTTTATCAATCCAAATAAAAATAATTTTTTCGGAATAATGACGGTGAATATTCAATGCGATTTTACGGCGCCTATGAAGGAATTTATTAGTCATATAAAAAAAGAATATTATTTTAATTATTATATTTGTAACGGAATACGCAATGTAAGTAATAGTGATGAAAATATGTATAATGAATTCGCATGTTTTTTTATAAGAAACAGTAATAATATAATAACAAATATTTCAAGGGAATATGTAGAAAATATTAATATCGAAGAAAAAATAGATATTTCTATGATTATTACATCGTTTTTATTAGAGTATGGTTATAAAATAGATTTTACTTTTTTACAAGATGAAAAAGATTGTAATCTTTCGTTGGATAGTTATAATGAAATATTATCAAGACGAAAAGATTTTATTGAGCGAATGATTTTTAAATATGGAAATGATACTTATAATTACAAAACAATATCCGATAAGGTCTATAAAGATGGAAAAGTTTGCATGAATTTTAATGACAGTATTTATGATAATTACTATAGAAAAGTAATATTTTCTTATTTAAATTCAAAATATGAGCTTGGGCTAGATATTGTTAATGATAAACCAGTTATAAATATTAGTGGTAAGGGTAATTTTTATGGGAATATGGGAATATTTCCACCGGATATGTTCATTACATTTAAAAACAATAGATTATCAAATAAACTCATTTTTAGTATTGAATATACAAGTAAAAATATTTATAATATAAATCATCCATTATCAAAATTTTTTATAGAGAATGGATTAATAATTAAAAATTTTTCACAACAACTATTTTATAAATTGATAAGTGTTTTATCAGGAAGTTTTCCTGAATTTTTAATGGATAATATTAACTATCTTATGGATGCTATAAGAAATATTCCAAACATCGATATACTTGTTACTGATGATTTATACGTTACCGAAGACGATATTTATATTTTTGATGATGAGGATGAGCTTGAAGATAATGAATGATTTCTAATTATTTATACAAAGCATAAAACCCACCAGCTTTTCACAGGGCTGGTGGGTTGAGTTTTATTTTATTGACCTACATAGATTTCGTAGTGGTCGTAGTCTTGTAAATCTTCTGCAAGATAGCTTATGTCAATTTCAAAAGGCATTGTATCGCCGCTTTTTAAACCTTCATAGTAATCAAGTGTTCCTCCTATTATTTTGCCGTCTTTATAAAAAACTGCCATGACTGGGAAATAGCTATTTATATCAAAATTACTTGTATTGGTAACATTTCCGTATAACGCTATAAGTGCCCTATCTTCGTTTTTACGCTCAGATACATCACTTACAACGAGTTCGTTTTGGTAAATAGCGGTAGACTCTTCTTGCAAAATGTAGCCGCCGTCATCTGCCAAAGAGCCTACTGTCGCTTCTACTGTTGTAGCTACTTCCCCGTCATACATAATCGTTCCGCCACACATTATCGTATCACCTGCGGCTATTGCGGTCAGTGGCATTTCATTTTCATTCAGAACTTTTCCATAAGCGTCTTTTGCTGTAAATTTTATTACTACAAAATTTACAGCGTGATTAGGATTAGGATTTTTGATTTTCACGCCGTATTCAATCATTGTCTGACATTCATCCTCAAGGAAAGCTGTTAAAGAAGACTCGTATGCAGTGTATCCGAAGTCCAGAACTTCCAAAGGCTCAAGATTTTCTGTTGTCTCTTCGGTTTTTTCTTCTGTTGTGCTTTTTTCTGTACTTTTCACTTCTGTAGTTGTGCTTTCATTGGTTGTAGGCTCTGTACTTTCTTGATTGCTACCACATGCAGACATAGAGAAAGCCATAATTAAAACCATAAAAAACGCAAATATTTTAGTTTTCATATAATTTCACCTTACTTTATATTTTTGGATTTATTCTTATATTATATAAAAAATACAGAGCATATTAATTGCGTTCTACTAATCAGAAATCAGCCCATAGGAATGACGTATATTTCGTAGGAATCATATTCTTCTTTGTCTATTATGCTATAAATTGAGAAAGACTTTGTTTCGCCTGCATTTAAACTTAAAAGCAAATCGCTTTCACTTCCGGCAAGATTGCCGTCTTTTCTGTAGATGATTGATATTGATACTGCATGCATATCGATGTCACTATTATTTGTGACGTTTGCAGAGTATTTGGTTGTGTAAGAAATATCTTCCACAGTAACATTTTCTACGGAAAGGTCCTTTGCATAAATTATACCAGAGCTCTCTTGTGGGAGATATGTTACGTTTGTTTCTTTGACATCAACAGAAAATTCGACAGTTTCAGGTAAATCGCCTTTGTAAGTAATTGCACTACCGTATGTAATAGTTTCTCCAGCTGCAAGGCTCATAAGCTGATCTTGTTCTTCGGTTAAGACTTTTCCATTTTCGTCTTTTGCTGTGATGTAAATAGTTGGGAATTGTATGGCATGATTTGGGTTTGGATTTTTAATTTGAAGAGCATATGAAACCCTATTTCCTACTGATGATTCAGATACTACATATTCGCTTTTTACGAGTTCAGGAGGTAAAAACTCACTGTTAGCGTCATTCTCTGTTGTTGTAAGTGAATTTTCTGTTGTTGTAACTGTAGCATTGGTTGTTGACACTGTGGCATCCGTAGTTTTTTCGACATCTGTCTGTTGCACATCGCTGGAAGAACAAGAGGTAATTGTTGCAATAATTAAAGCAAGCACTAAAAAAATAGTCAATTTTTTTCTCATATCAATTCACCTTTCTTATAAAAGTAACTGTAAATTCTTATATAAAGTAATTGTACATTTAAAATATATCATTTATTACTATAAAAATCAATAATTTTTAATAAAATATACATAATTATAATTAAAAAATCTGAATTTTTAATGGGAAAAGAATACTTATTATTAATAGAAAAATATGTGATAAATTAATAATACACTGCATTTTATAAAAGTAACCCCTTTTAGCTCTAAATGAGTTAAAAGGGGTTCTATGTTTTTAATATACTAAAATTTTGCTCTAAGTTCTACTACTTTACCTATGATAGTTACAGGCTTACTAATCACATCATCATGGCTGAAGTACATTGGTTCGTATGCAGGATTGAATGATATGAGACTGATACTATTACTATGTTTTATTAGCTTTTTACAACATGCATCGTCGCCATTAATTTTTACAATAACGATATCGCCTGTTTCTGCATCGGATTGTTGCCTAACAATAACAACATCGCCGTCTAATATTCTTGGGGACATTGAGTCACCTTTAATCCTTAAACCGAAAAACTCGCCTTGTCTTGACATTTTTTCAGATATTTCTTCCCAATCAAGAATTTCTTCTATCGCTTCCATTGGAATGCCTGCCTTAACAGTTCCGAGAACAGGAATCTTTATCCCGGTATCAGTATTTTTTCTGTTATCAGTTAGAATATTATCTTCTAATTTTGCTTGTCCGTCAGTTACTGCGTATCCAGTAAGCTCTTCTAAAGATACGCCAAGTGTCTGTGCATATTCATAAACGGTTGTAATTTTCGGTATTCGTTGTGAAGTTTCATATCTACTAATAACTTGTTTGGATGTTTTGAGTAGGCTTGCAAGTTCGTCTTGTGACATATTACGTTCTTCTCTGATTTTTTTGAGTCTTTTTCCAAACTCATTATTCATTATTACCACCTCAAAATTCTGCTTGTTTATATTAAAGCATATTTTGTCACCAAAGTAAAGATAATTTTCAAAAAAGTCACCAAATAGTTGACACATAAAGGTGATTATGTTAAGCTGTGTTTGTCACCAAATAGAATACAAAAAGTATGGGGAATTAAAACAACAAAATGTTTCCTCATGATAAATGATAGCCTTGTATATGGAAAATAGAACGTAAAGTAACAGATAATGTCCATAGAATAGTTCTTATTCATATTTTTTTACTTGTTAAGTCACCAAATAGGCAACAGATAAATTCATTCATTTTTATTATCTATACCAAGAAGTTTATCTACCGCCGACTGCATCTCTGGATGTGAGCGGTAGGCTAAAACGAGTTCTTTTTCTTTTTCGGAAAAATCCTCTTTTACTTCATTTTCCTGATTTCCAAATATTAAATAATCTGCCGTCGTGTCAAGGGCTTTGGCAATCTTAATAATATTTGAAATTTGTGGGTCTTTTGTTTTGCTACCGAGAATTTTTGTCAAAGTGCTTTTTGGAATCTCTGATTTCTCTGCCAAATCATCGTTGGACATTCCTTTTTGCTTCTTGAGTTCTTTTATTCTGATTCTCATCTCTTCAACGCAAAAACCTATCATATAATCTCTCCTTTCGCCACCATTGTACTTTAAAGTTGGCGAATAGTGAATAGCATAGTTGATATTATTTTACAATTTAATTGTCTATACCAAGAAGTTTATCTACCGCTTTTTACACTTGTTAATTTTCTGTTTCTTTGCGCTGGATTTCAAGTAGTTGATCTATTTGCTTTAATACATACTCTTGGTATTCGGGTTTTAATTCTTTGAATGTAGAGTAGGCTAAATCAAATGCTTGATCAGGTTGTTTGTTAAACATTTCGCCATTTCCGGTTTTTAGCCACTCTTCATTTGCGTTAAAAGTTGCAGAAATAAGCTTAACAAGTCTGTCGTTGACTTTTCTATTTCCAAGTTCTATGCCAGCAATATATCCATTTGAAATAGAAATTTCTTTTGCAAATTTTGCTTGGGATAGACATAAAGATTGTCTTAATTCTTTGATGCGCTGATTTATGGTCATATATACACCCCCTTACTTTCCGTAAATATATAATATCACAAAAACACTCACAAAGCAAGTAAAAAGAAAGAAAATAGTATTGACACACTCACTATGTTATGTTATTATACTTACATAGAGAGTGGAGAAAGGAGGATACATAATGGATAAATCTACTGAAAAAAATTTTTTAAGCAAATTTAAAGAGCTCAATAGCGAAAATAAAAAATACATTATTGCAATTCAGCAGGCTCTTGTATTTGCTCAGGAAAGAGAAAAAGATCCAAACGAAAAGAAAGCAAGCTGAGCCGGCTTCTTGCCGGCACAGTGGAAAGAGAGGCAAAAGATAAAGCCTTTTAGTATGCGATAGGAGCATAAAGCACATCTATGTCAGAATGATAACTTAAAACAAATTTTCCTGCTTTACAAGATCTGCGGCGAAAGCAAGCAACTGTGCCTGCTTAATTACATCCAGTTTTTCAAAAATACTTAACAGTGCGATTTCCTGTTCTGTCAGATTTTTTTTAGAGTTGTTGATTTTGTTAATAGAGTCGCACCCGTTGTAAATTTCGTTTTGATTATTATGTATGTAATTTCTCGAATCTTTGGCGGCATCCTCTGATTCTGCTTTTTCAAAATTCAAATATGCTTTTATTGCAGAGTTTACATCGCCTTTGTATATGTCCAAGAAGTGATCATATAGGTCTGGTCGGAAAGACGATGCATCAATATAGTCATAGTTAATAGGCGATACTATTCCATCCTCTAATTCATTGACGCTTATATCGAAATAATCTGCGATTTTTTTAAGCGTACTGTTTCGAGGCATTTCTTTCAATTTCTTCCAAGTAGTGCCAGCAGAACTGGAGAAACCAAGTTCTGTTGCAAGGGAAGTAACCGTTATGCCTCTTTCTTTGCAAAGCGTTTCAAGTTTTTGATAGAAAGTCATTTTTATACCTCCGGTTTTTATAGAATTTTTATTGTTGTTCAGTAACCGAGTCAAACAGAGGCAAAGCGTTAATAAAGATTTGAATAACAAAGTTATTGGTGGTAACTTTGCAAATTTGTTAACATACACAACAGTTTAACTCGGATATACTGATTATGACACTAATGATTATGCTATAAAACCGAGCAAAAGTCAAGCAATACGTAAAAGGAGTTGTTGTTTTTGGAGAATATTTATACATGTAAAGAAGTGGCTGCACGTTACTATGTGGAAATAAGTACTGTTTTGGAGTGGATAAAAAAGAAAAAGCTTCCAGCGGTCAAAATAGGCAAGAGGTACCTTATTAAGGAATCAACTTTAGTCGCATTTGAAAATGAAAACCTTACTGTACAAAAGTAATTGAGCAAAACACATTCAGATTAAAAGGAGTAATCAAAATGAACAATATAGAAAAATCAACCTCGGTACTTGAGATTGTGCAGGCGATAGACCAGCTCATTACAGCTGTTGAAAGCACCAAAAGGCAAAGCAAAGTAATCAGTGAGGAAAATCACACAGAACCGACCGATCAACCAGTTATGCAGAGCGCTGTTAAATCGCTGACTTCTGAGGATTACCTGCTTGCAGCATACTTGGTTGCGACTTGCAAGCCTGAGAGACTCAAAATGGTTATAAGCCTGCTGAGCAAGGGCGGGTGGGATATGTCAGTAGAATGCAAAGCGCCGTCTAAGGTTGATACCTCCGATATCGCTTCTCGAATCGAACAGGCACTTCAGGAAACTGGATGTTCCGTTAAGGAACTGGCAGATATACTCGGCGTTTCACGTGGGGTATTGAATTCGTATAAGGGTGGAAAACGATTTCCAAGACCTGAAAGGTATGAGATGATCGTGTCTATGCTTAAAAATTTACATACCTGAGAAAGGCTCTCTTTATGGACAACATTGAAGAGAAAAGGAGTAAATATGAAAATATTAAAATCAGCCTTAACAAGTGTAATAATTTCAGTATTGGTTATAGTCATTGAGCCTATTAGGATTTTTGCCGGCTTAGCAAGTTTTGTTGTTTTTGGAATGCTGATTGTTGACTCAGTTAAGTGCTACATAAAAGCACAAAAAATATCGGTTAAGGAGAAAAAGCGCTGAAATGAAAACGTTTTTGATTTTAACAGCGGTGTTTATCCTGTCCAATATCCATGCGGTGGTTGTAGCCGCCGTTACGTTTATTGTGACGTTAATAATCTTTACAATTAAGGACGTGATTGAAGATGAAAAAGATAACGGTGACCAGGGAAAGAGCAGATAGGCTCGATATGTGGAACTTAGGCCTTTTTTACAAGTATGAAATTCATGGAAATAAAGTGGTTTTCTACTTTGATGAAAGACGTACAAAGCGTGAACCTAATTTGGTGAAGCCTACATAATAATGGATCTTAAGGATATGAGCGAAAATAAAATGGACTATTTTTGCGATGGAGTTTTAGAAGCAGTCCAGTTATTTTACACAAATCCTAAAAAGATGGAAGAGTTTGAAAAGTGGAAACAAAGTCAATTAGGTAAAAACGAAACAAATAAATTAAAGAATTGAAAAGGAGAGTATCGACATGACAGAAGTAAAAATAACCATCACAGCACCTGAACTTGCAAACGCAATCAATAACCTGGCTGCGGCACTTGCCGGAAAAACCTCTTTGGATAATCCGGATAAATCAGTTCAGACAGAACAAAACGTAATGCAGTATAACCCGGTTACACCTGTAGCGCCAGTATCTGCGCCGACCCAGATAACTAACATGGTTACACCGCCTGCACCGAGTCCGGCACCCGCAGCTCAGACTCCTGCAAACACAGTACCTACAGGAGCTCCACAGTATACGATGGATATGTTGGCTGTAGCCGGTACAGCTCTTATAGATGCAGGCCGTATGGGAGAACTGTGTGGATTGCTTGCAAAATACGGAGTAGAGTCTGTCACAGCTCTTAACCCGGCGCAGTATGGCGCATTCGCAACGGATTTGAGAGCACTGGGAGCACAGATATAAAGAGGAGGTAATTTTATGCCAACACCTGAAAAACACGCTCTGTTGTCGGCATCAGCCGCTCATCGCTGGCTTAAATGTACGGCAGCACCAAGGTTTGAAGAACAGTTTCCAGAAACAACATCAGACTATGCAGAAGAAGGACGTCTGGCACATGCCATCTGTGAATTAAAGGTTTTAAAAAAGTTTGGTGTAGGAATTACCTCAAAAACTTTTACTACTCGCTTCAATAAACTTAAAAAGGATCCATTATATCAAACCGAAATGGATAAAACCTCAGATTTGTATATTGAACATCTGTCAGAAAAGGCGATGGAGTATGATAGTATGCCGTGTGTTTCGGCAGAGGTGAGAGTTGATTTTTCAGATTATGTCCCACACGGGTTTGGTACTTGTGACTGCATTATGGTTGGCGGCGATACCCTTACCATTTTTGATTATAAACACGGAAAAGGTGTTGCCGTGTCAGCAGAATGTAATCCACAAATGAGGCTTTACGCTTTAGGGGCACTGAAAAAATACGCTCTAATTTATGGCAACGCACTCAAAAAAGTTTGTATGAATATAGATCAGCCGAGAATAAGCAGTGATCTTAGCAGTGAAACAATATCCGTTGATGAACTTAAAGAGTGGGGCGAGAGTATAAAACCGATAGCCGCAAGAGCTTATGCAGGTTTTGGAGAATTTAATCCGGGAGAACACTGTAAATTTTGCAGAGGCAGAGCCAAATGCAAAGCTCGTGCAGATGTATTTACAGCTCTTGAGGACTTTAAGAATTGTGTGCCGGAACACGGTAACAAGGAACCGAAAGAGGGGCAGGGAATACTCACTGACAGTGAAATAGGAGAACTGCTAATCAAGGGCAAAGAACTGGTTAAATGGTATGGTGACTTGGAAGAGTATGCATTGTCCGCAATTCTCAAGGGTAGAGAAATATCAGGATGGAAGGCTGTAGCCGGCCGCAGTAACAGAACCTGGTCTGATCAGGATGCTGCGTTATCTGCAATTATGGCTGCCGGCTATGATAAAGCACTTGTATACGATCTCAAGCCGAAATCACTTACCGAACTTGAAAAGCTAATGGGCAAGACAGAATTTGCAGAAAAGGTAGGTCAATTTATCATAAAGCCGCCAGGAAAGCCAACTCTTGCACCATTGAGTGATAAGAGAGAACCATACAACCCGGCTGTAGCTGATTTCGCAGGAGTTTCATCAAATGGATAGTGAAATGATTTTTGTATTTGTGGACGATTGTACATTCTATATTAGTCCGGATATATTTCTTGAAAACAGCACACTTCCTAATATCAAGAAATTTTTTAAATGTGTTTTTAAAGAGGAATGGAGAAATACAGATGCTATAAGGATATTAGGAGATTGTCTATCATGCAAACTTAAAGACGCTAAAATGAACTGGAACATTGCAAGCAGAATTTATCAAAATGAATACGTTGATACAAGATTTAGATATGACTTAAACGATAAAAGCATTCAAAAAATAAAATCGCAAAACAATAAAAGGCTCAACGAAGTAAAAAGATGTAAAACCAAGTACGAACGATGGAAAAAAATAAGCGACAATTTTAATACTTACTTATAGTCTAAATAAATTAAAGGGGATTTGATTATGTATCAGAATATAGCAACTAAAGTTTTGACCGGAGAAGTAAGACTTTCATATGTACATTTGACAACACCAACGGTTCCTCAGTCCGGTGGCACTCCTAAATACAGCGTTACCTTGCTTATTCCAAAGAGCGATAATGCAACAAAGTTGGATATAGAGGCATCTATAAAGGCTGCCTACGCAGAGGGTGTAAATAAAAAGTGGGGCGGTGCTCATCCGCAGCCTAAGAATATCCTGCATGACGGTGACGGTTTGAGACCGTCCGGATTACCTTTTGGCGAAGAATGTAAAGGACACTGGGTAATTACTGCATCGACACAAAACAAGCCGCAGGTAGTTGGAATTGACAATATCAACTGTGAGCTTGCACCTCAGGATATTTACAGCGGAATGTATGCACGTGTAACGGTAAATTTTTTCCCTTATGATAATGCCGGTAGCAAAGGAGTTGCCTGCGGACTGGGTAATGTAATGAAAACCAGAGACGGAGAACCGCTGTCCGGAGGAGCTTCAGCGGCAAGTGATTTTGCGGCCTTTAATTCCCAACCGACGGTAACGCAGCCGGCTGCGTATTATAATAATATGCCGCAGCAAACAGCACAACCGATGTATAGTATGCCGCAGCAATACAATCAGTCGCAATATACACAACAAGGATTTAGAGTTAATCCGATAACAGGTGAAGTTATTGGATAAAATACGGAGGGTGATTTAATGCATCATTTGAGTATAGACCTTGAAACTTTTTCAAGCGTTCCTATAGCAAAAGCAGGAGCGCATAAATACATAGAAAGCCATGATTTTGAAATACTTCTGTTTGCTTACTCGGTAGACGGCGGAGATGTTTTTTGTGTAGATCTTATGCAGGGTGAAATACTTCCTAACTGGCTTATTGATGCTCTGACTTCACCGGATTATATTAAGCACGCATACAATGCGGCGTTTGAATGGGGTTGCCTGTCCAGATATTTGGGCAGGCAACTTCCGCCAGAGCAGTGGCGCTGTACAATGTTCCACGGTTTGTATGCCGGGTACACTGCCGGACTTGATGCAACCGGCAGAGCTTTAGGACTACCGGAAGATAAACGTAAACTAAATACGGGTAAAGCGCTTATACGATATTTTTGTGTGCCGTGTGCGCCTACAAAAGCTAACGGAGGCCGAACACGAAACATGCCTCATCATGCACCTGAAAGATGGCAGTTGTTTAAAGAGTACTGCCGTCAGGATGTTGTTACAGAGATGGAAATTGAAAAACGACTGTCCTCAATAATAATACCCGATTTTGTACAAAAAGAATGGGAACGGGATCTTATTATAAACAGTCGTGGTGTAGCTGTTGATATGGAGCTCGTTGAAGGTGCGCTCGATATAGATAAAACGGTACATGATAGGCTTGTAGCAGAAGCTATGGAGCTTTCGGGGCTTAATAATCCCCGCAGTGTAGCGCAGCTCTCTCTTTGGTTGGAATCTCAAACAGGAGAAAATATATCTGACCTGCGAAAGGACACCGTCGCAAAGATGCTCGCCGAAAAGGATAATAGCCCTAAGGTGAAGCGAATGCTTGAAATAAGACAAGAATTGGGGAAGACAAGCACCAAAAAATATGATGCTATAGAAGCTGCCGTTTGTAAGGATGGCAGAGTTCGTGGGCTTTTGCAGTTTTATGGCGCAAATCGTACCGGAAGGTGGGCTGGCCGTTTAGTCCAGGTTCAAAACCTCCCGAGAACATATACAAATCCGTTGGAGCTTGCGCGTGAACTGGTAAAAAAACGTAATATTGAAGCATTAAGGTTTATTTATGGGAGTATCCCTAACACACTATCGCAGCTTATAAGAACGGCATTTATTGCAGCACCGGGCAAAGTACTTATTGACGCTGACTTTTCGGCAATTGAAGCTCGAGTTATCTCGTGGCTTGCCGGAGAAGAGTGGAGATTGGAAGTGTTTAGAACCCATGGCAAAATCTATGAGGCCTCTGCATCACAGATGTTTGGAGTACCTATAGAACTTATTAAGAAAGGTAATCCAGAATATTCCCTCAGGCAGAAAGGGAAGGTTGCGGAATTAGCCTTAGGCTATCAGGGTGGTACAGGAGCGCTTATAGCTATGGGTGCGTTGGATATGGGGATAGCTGAGGAAGACTTATCCGACATAGTAAGCCGATGGAGAGAATCAAACAAAAGAATCAGAGACCTTTGGTACAAAATGGAAGCGGCGGCAGTACAAGTCATTTCACAGGGCGGAGCTGTTGGCGTAAATGGGTTGGTTATATCCCATGAGCTTAACTGCGACACTGGATTTGATGCGCTTACTATTTTACTACCGAGCGGCAGAAAACTATTTTATGTTTCGCCTCAGATAGGTGAAAATCAATGGGGAAAACCTTCTCTGTCATATATGGGCATGAATCAGACGTCTAAAAAATGGCAGCGCATAGAAGCATATGGAGGAAAGCTCGTTGAAAATAGTGTGCAGGCTATAGCCCGTGATTGTTTGGCGCAAGCGATTGAAAATTTGGAAACAGCGGGAATACCAGTTGTATTTCATATTCATGATGAAGTAGTTATTGACTGTACTCCTGATACAGCTTCTTTAGATGATGTAATTCAAATAATGAGTAAACCCATACCGTGGGCTTCTGGTTTACCGCTTGGTGCTGACGGTTGGGTAGGCACATTCTTCAAGAAAGATTAAGGGGGAAGAGAGATGAAAAGCTTTGAATGGATTAGTGTCCACGATAAATTACCCGAAGACCAGGAGGAAGTTTTAGTGTGTGCAAGGTCAAAAAACGGTGTAAGAAATATAGATAAAGGATATTTATCAATAGACCGTTTTATTCATAGAGGACGTGCCCAAGTTACACATTGGATGCCATTGCCAGCCTTTCCTGAGGAGGATCCACCATGCAGTATGACAGAAAAATAATTATATCAACCGGAAGCAGCAGGCGATCAATGCACTGGAACCCTCAAACTCTTATGGTATCTGACTTATGGCTGAAATTAAAAACCCCTGTAAGGGGAACGGAAACTTTCGCAGAATATATGAGCTTCAAAAAATCTCAGCAGGACGATTTAAAGGACATAGGTGGATTTGTAGGCGGAACGCTTATCGGTACACGCCGCAAAGCAAATAATATTGCCGGACGTGACGTAATAACCCTTGACCTTGACAACATACCTGCGGGGTTTAAAGACGGCATACTGAGGCGTGTAGAGGCCCTTGGCTGTGGGTACTGCGTATATAGTACCCGTAAGCATCAACCGGCGGCACCTCGTTTGCGTGTGCTTTTTCCTACGGACAGAACTGTAACCGCCGATGAATATGAACCGATAGCCCGTAAAATGGCGGATTATATTGGTATTGACTATGCAGACCCAACTACATTTGAACCAAGTCGACTAATGTATTGGCCGAGCTGTAGTGCTGACGGTGAATACGTTTATGTAGTTGGTGACAAACCCTTTGTATCTGCAGACGGTATACTCGCACAATATGATGATTGGCATGATATAACGAAATGGCCTGCAATTCCCGGACAGCAGAAGTTTACAAAACTTGCAGTCAAGCAAGGAGACCCGGAAAGTAAAAGCGGTATAGTCGGAGCATTTTGTCGTACATATGACATATACAGAGCAATGCAGGACCTGATTCCGGGTATATACGAGCCGGCAGATAATTACAATAATAGATTCACATATGTCGGCGGATCTACCACAGGTGGTGCGGTGATTTACGAGAACGGTAAATTTTTATACAGCCATCATGCAACAGACCCCTGCAGCGGAAAGCTTGTTAATGCTTTTGACCTTGTGCGTTTGCATAAGTTTGGTGATGCCGATGAAGATGCACAGCCTGATACACCGGTAAACCGACTTCCGTCGTATGCCTCCATGTGCGAATTTGCTACAGGACTTTCAGATGTATCGGGTCTTATGGCTCAGGAAAGGTATGAAAGTGCGGCAAAAGATTTTAACGGTGTGGGTATTGACAATGCAGACAATCCGGCAAACTGGATGACAATGCTGGAAATAAGCCCGCAAACAGGAATCGTAAAGGCCACTATGAATAATATATTGATTATCTTGGAGCACGACCCTTTACTTAAAGATAAATTCGCCCTTAATAAATTTGCAAGCCGTGGAGAAGTTCTTAGCGTGGTACCTTGGGATCAGCGCAGCACACGGCGGCTTTGGGATGATAACGACAACCAAGGTTTGTACTGGTACTTGGAAAAGGTTTACAAAATTACAGGAACAGGAAAGATCGACGGTGCGTTGTCGCTTCATTCAAATCGTTTCGCATTTAATGAAATACAGGATTATCTAAGAAGCTTAATGGGAAAGTGGGACGGCACACAGCGACTTGATACTCTTTTTATAGATTACCTGGGAGCGAAAGACACTCCATACAATAGAGCTGTTACAAGAAAAGCTTTTACCGCTGCCGTCGCCCGTGCAATGACACCGGGGTGTAAATATGACAGCATGGTTATACTTTCCGGCCCGCAGGGAATAGGTAAAAGCACACTGCTTGATAAAATGAGCCGTGGTTGGTTTAATGACAGCATAAGAACCTTTGAAGGTAAAGAAGCGTCGGAACTTTTACAAGGTGTGTGGTTAGTGGAAATCAGCGAGCTGGACGCTTTTAGACGTACAGACGTGGCACGAATAAAACAGTTTCTTAGCCTACGAGCGGACAGGTTTCGTGCAGCTTACGGCAGACACGTCAAAGAAATCCCGAGATCCTGTGTGTTTTTTGGTACTACCAATACATCTGATTTTTTACAGGATACCACAGGCAACCGCCGTTTCTGGCCAATAGATACAGGTGAACAGGCGTGTATAAAAAATGTATGGAAAAATTTAAACGAAGAAATTGATCAGCTTTGGGCAGAAGCGGTTATGCGCTGGCAGGCTGGAGAAGCTTTGTATTTAAGCGGAGAGATTGAAGCCGCCGCCAAAGAAAAACAAGAGGAACACAGAGAAGTTTCAAGCAGGGAAGGTATCGTGCGAGAGTTCCTTGAGAGAAAAGTTCCGGAAGACTGGAGCAAATGGCCACTTGATAAGCGGAGAATGTATTGGGGCGGCTGCGTCCAGGGAGATGTAAAGCTTGTACACCGTGAAACTATTTGTGCAGCTGAGGTATGGTGTGAGGCATTCGGAGGTGCTATAAAAGATATGAGAAATTCTGATGCAAGAGAGATTAACAACATAATAGCAACAACACAGGGATGGAAAAAAACTAAAGGTGTAAAAAGAATCGGGCCATATGGTGTGCAGAGAGGATTTGAGCCAAAATAAGTGTAACAATTTGTGTAACAAACCTTGTAACAAAAAATAATTGCAACAATCGTATTGTAACAAAAAAATAATTGTTACGTAGATTGTTACATGGATTGTTACATTAAAAAATCCGAGTATAAAGCCGTTTTTTAATGTTTTGTAACAATGTAACACTTATTTTCTATTAACTATATTAAATAGGCAAACAGGGAGTATATATACCCGCCTAACCCGCCTGTGTGCACGTATTATACGCGCGCGTGAGAATGTTGTTACATGGATATAAAGAGGTGAAATCAATGCTTGAAGCGGAAGTGGAAAAATATCTGTGCCGTAAAGTAAAAAGTGATTTGCATGGCAGGGCTTTAAAATTTATAAGTCCGGGACTTAACGGCGTGCCTGACCGAATCGTCCTGATACCGGGTGGCAGAATTTATTTTGTGGAGACGAAAGCACCAGGGAAAAGATTAAGAAAACTGCAAAGCTATGTATGTACAGTTATTTCAGGTTTAGGTTTTGAAGTGAAAAGGATAGACACAAAAGAGAAAGTTGATGGATTTATAAAGGAGGTGAAAGCCGATGATTTATAAACCGCATAATTATCAATCGTACTGTATTCAGCGTATAGTGACAGATCCGGCGGTTGGATTGTTTTTACGACCCGGACTTGGTAAAACTTCGATCACCTTGACGGCAATAAATCTGTTGAAATACTATCGTTGGAGTATAAGTAAAGCTTTGGTAGTTGCGCCGAAAAAAGTTGCTGAAGGAACATGGAGCAAAGAAGCGGCTAAATGGGACCATCTTAAACACTTGAGGATAGTCACGGTGCTGGGATCTTCTTCCAAACGAATCAGGGCATTAAATACACCGGGAGATGTATATATCATAAACCGAGAAAATATTCCGTGGTTGGTTGATTATTATAAACAGGCTTGGCCGTTTGATATGTTGGTGCTTGACGAGAGTACAAGCTTTAAAAACAGTCGAAGTAAAAGATTTAAAGCAATAAAGCTTGTCCGCCGTTTTTGTAGAAAAATAGTTTTACTTACCGGTACGCCATCATCAAAGGGACTTGAGGATTTATGGGCGCAGGTTTATTTGCTTGACGGCGGACAGCGATTAGGAAAGACACTTACGCAATACCGTCAAATGTACTTTGACCCGGATAAGAGAAATGCAACACAGATTTGGAGTTATAAAGCTAAGTCTGGTGCGGAGGTTGCGGTGTTAAAGGCCATAAGTGATATTTGCGTCAGTATGAAAGCAGAGGACTATCTTGAATTACCTGCTTGTATTGACCACGAAATACCGGTGCTTTTGGATGATAAGGCAAAAAAAGCATACGACCAGTTTGAAAGAGATTTGTTGCTTGAGGTTGATGAGGATGTAATTACTGCAAGTGCTGCCGGCGTCCTTACTAACAAACTTCAGCAGTTTTGCAGTGGCGCCATTTACGATGAGGATAAAAAAGTTGTACATATACATGATTGCAAACTTGATGCATATATGGAGCTTCTCGAAAGGATTGATGGAGAGCCGTGCATTACTTTTTATGGTTTTCAGCATGACAGGGATAGAATTCTTGAACGGCTTTCAAAAACAAAACTATGTGTACGAGTTTATAAAGGTACGGAAGATGAGGATGCATGGAACAACGGAAAAATTGATGTTCTGTTGGTACACCCGTCAAGCTGCGCTTATGGACTTAATTTACAGGCAGGAGGCCGTCACATAGTTTGGTTTACTCCTAATTGGAGTTTTGAATTAAATGATCAGGGAAAATGCAGGCTTTGGCGACAGGGGTCACCTTACGATAAAATATATAATCATTTTCTTGTAGCACAAGGATGCGTTGACGAGGATATCATAGCAGCTGTGAAAGATCGTACTACCACACACGAAACCGTTATGAAAGTTCTGAAAGCACGTATACAAAAACAGAAAGCGTCAAAAGGCGGTGCAACATGATTGAGCGTAAATGCTATGTGTGTGGTTTAATTTGGCAGGTAAGTATTCAGCAGATTCATAAACCTAAAAAATATATTTGTCCCCACTGTGCTAATAAGAAAGACAAAACAGGATATAAGGAACTACGCAAAAAATTAAACGAGGTGATTTAACAGTGAATCCAAAATATAACAGCGAGGGATATCCGGATCCTACGGCATTTGCAGGAATTAAATCCGTGATTAAGGAAGAAACAGACGTTGAAAAACGAGCTAACGATTTGATAAAACATCTGAAGTATGTAATATCTCTTTCAGGCTTTGAACTTATAGAACGTATAAAATTCAGAGATAACAAAAGCGGGAGAGAGTTTAAATAGATTCCTATTATGTAAAGGGAGGCGTCACATATGGATTATTTCAGAGAAGCCGAGAATATACTCAGAAAAGTAAATTTGTTAGAAAAAGCTTTGGATAATTTAAAGCGACATAAAGGATTAATCATACAAAGAAATGCACCTCAGGGATGCAAAGCCTTATCGTTTGATAAGCCAGCATCGGCACCTATTGACAAAGAAACTCTTACTGAATTATGTGAATATGCCCAGTGTATAGAGCGTATCACAGCGACAGAATACGAAATAAAGAGAATAAAAGATATTATTTCTCAGCTAAGTTGTGCGGAACAGAATTTGATACAGCTTTGGTATATAGACGGGATAAGTAAAGATGAAATAAAGGAGAAGCTATACATATCATCACACTCAACACTTTATAAATTACAAAGACAAGCGGTTTCTAATTTTGCTTTGCTTTATTTTGGCGCAATAATTCTATAAAGTGTAAAAAAAGTGTAAGGACATTTGCTTTTTAATATGCTATAATAATATCGTACAAATGTGTACAGTTAAAAACCTTTTTCAAATTTCTAAATGCCGAGATTGGGACGAGTTTTCCATCTCGGCATTTGTATTTAAAAGGAGAGGAGGGAATGTATAAACGTGATATTAACCCCTGGGAGCGACAAGAGGGTGAAAGTTCAAAAGCTTTTGAGGCCTTTGTAATCTACAGAGATATGGGTGCTAAGAGGACCTTTACAGCTGTTGCGGATACGTTACATAAAAGTTGTACTTTAATAAGACGTTGGAAGGAGCAATGGGACTGGGAAAAAAGAGCAATGGCTTATGATAATTCTCTTGAGAAGGAGGCTCGTGCTGAGGCAGCAAAAGGGATAAGAAAAATGATAGAGCGTCATATTAAGATAGCTGTCGATATGCAGGATAAAGCGGTTGAGGCCTTAGGAAAGATGGGTGCAGGGGAAATGACACCGAAAGAGATAAGGGAATTTATTAAAATGGCAACAGAGCTTGAAAGACAAAGTCGTGTCCTTGAAAATGAAAGAACAGCGGAAAATGTTGACAATGAACAGTCCCTTGCCTCAGTAATAATAAATGCATACCGGGAAAGAGAGGAAAAGAATAATGCTGATGACAGCGGAACCGATTAAATATTATGCATCTCATCCGGTAGAATTAGTTGAAGACATAATCGGAGCAATACCGGATAGAGAACAGCGAAAACTGCTGCAAAGTATTGCAGAGAATCGCATGACGACGGTTAGAAGCGGACATGGTATTGGAAAAAGTACCGTTGAAGCTTGGGCGATAATCTGGTTTATGCTAACCCGACCATTTCCTAAAATTCCATGTACCGCACCAACACAGCATCAGCTTTATGATATCCTTTGGGCCGAAGTCAGCAAGTGGATACGTAACAGCAAAGTACTTCAGAAGGAACTTATATGGACGAAAGAAAAACTCTATATGAGAGGTTATCCCGAGGAGTGGTTTGCGGTTGCAAGAACTGCAAGCAAACCAGATGCGCTGCAGGGCTTTCACGCTGAAAATGTTCTTTATATCATCGATGAAGCAAGCGGTGTTGACGATAGCATATTTGAGCCTGTACTTGGTGCGCTTTCAACTCCCGGTTCACGTTTGTTAATGTGCGGGAACCCTACGCAGCTGTCAGGATTTTTTTACGACAGCCACAATAAAAACAGGGCGAGCTATAAAGCGTTTCACATTGATGGTCGTAATAGCAGCAGAGTGTCCAAAGAATTTGTACAAACCATAATTGATATGTACGGGGAAGACAGTGATGTTTTTCGTGTGCGAGTGGCGGGAGAGTTTCCTCTGCAGGAAGATGATATATTTATCCCTCTTTCGCTTATAGAAGCATCCATTATGACCGAACCTAAGACTAACAAAAATCCGAGTTTTATTCATATAGGCTGCGACGTTGCCAGATTTGGCGATGATAAAACAGTAATTGGATATAATGTAGACGGTAAAGTATCGTTCTATAAAAAAAGACGGGGACAAGATTTGATGAAAACCGCAGACGATATAGTTATGCTGGGTGAAGAATTGATTAGAAAATATAAATTTAACGGTACGATACCTGTGAAGATTGATGATGGTGGTGTTGGCGGCGGTGTAGTTGACCGTTTACGTCAAATGAAAAGAAATTCACCGGAGAGATTTGTTTGGCTGGACATTTATCCTGTAAAATTTGGACAGCGGATAAAGCACAAATATTGTTATGATTCAACCACTTACATGATGATGATAGTAAAAAAGCTTTTGCAACCGTTTGATGAGGACGGTAACAAGAAGCCTGTAGAGCTTATACTGCCGGATGATAATGATTTAATTGCCCAGCTCAGCGGGCGAAAATATTTTTTAACAGATAACAGTAAAATCAGGATTGAAAGTAAGGATGCAATGAAAAAACGAGGCAGTCCAAGTCCTGATGAAGCCGACTGTGTATTGCTTTTATGTCTCCCTATAAAACCGGGAAATAAAGGAAGGAGAGGGGATAGGAAAGTTGGAAAAGAAAACCAGCACGGTACCGGTGAAAGTTCAGCTGATAAAAGCGAAAAGCACCGTCCCGCTGTGCAAAGCAGAAACAACAACAGCCATATCAAGCAAAGAAGCTGATAGTGTTGGTGATTGGATATATCCTGAATATAACATGCTTGGTCTTAAAACCCTTGTGAAAAACAGTACCATATTGCCGCAGTGCATAAGAGCTTATAAAAACAACATTGCGGGTTTTGGAATAGACATACGCTATAAAAATGACATCGAGGAAACAGAAGCATCTGCTATTGAATTTGAAAAAGCAGAAAAGATAATTGAGCTGCTTAACACAGAAAATGATACAAAGCGCATTTTTGAGAATCTCATAGAAGCAAGAGAAATATATGGCATTGCATATATTGAGGTTATCCGCAATTTGGCTGGAGAAGTTCAGCAAATAGAGTTTGTAGAGGAAACTCCTTCAATAGCAAAAACAAAACCACTTAATCCATATATTGAAACTTGCTTTTTTTATAATGGAGAAGATATACCAAGAAAAAGAAAATACTGCAAATATCGCCAGCAAATCAATGGTAATACCGTTTATTTTAAGGAGTTTGGTGATCCACGAATAATGGATAATCGCAGCGGCAGATACCTTGAAGAAGGTGAAACTCTTGATATTCAATATCATGCCAACGAAATCCTTGAATACAAAATAGGTACTGAGCCATACGGCGAAGTTAGGTGGATAGGTCAAACACTGAGTGTAGACGGAAGTCGTAAGGCAGAGAACCTCAATAACAACTATTTTGAAAACGGAAGACATACACCGCTTGCAATACTTGTTAATAACGGAACGCTCACACAGGAAAGTTATGAAAAGCTTCAGGAATATATGAACGACATTAAAGGTGAAGCAGGACAACACGCATTTTTGTTGATAGAAACAGAATCTATTACCGGAAACACGGACTTTGAAACTTCCGAAAAACCGGATATAGAAATAAAAGATTTGGCAAGTGTACTTCAAAAAGATGAGCTTTTTCAAGATTATCTTGATAATAACAGAAGAAAAGTTCAGTCTGCTTTTCAGCTTCCGGACTTATACGTTGGATATACGACAGATTTTAATCGTGCTACTGCGCAGACTGTACAGGAAGTTACTGAAGAACAAGTATTTCAGCCTGAAAGAAGAAGTCTTGCATGGCTGATAAACAATAAGCTTTTAAACGGCTATAAGTTTAAATATGTTGAAGCCTATTTCAGAGAGCCAAAGATAAGCAATCCGGATGACCTCTACAGGATTATGAGTGTGGCCAACAGCGCAGGCGGGTTGACTCCAAACAAAGCAAAAGAAATCGTCTTTAATGCTCTTGGAGAAACGTCTGAACCTTATCCTGATGAATGGGGAGAGATACCGCTGTCCTATTTGCGTAATAAAGGAGCAGCGGAAGATGAGTACTCTGCCGTTATGCAAAATCTTCAAAAGCAAATAGAAAAAGCAGCATCAAACAATGAAGATAATATCGTGTCTGTGATGAAGCAGGTAAAAGGACTCCTTCAAGAGATAATACAAGAGGAGCACAGCGATGGGTAAGTATGTAGATACTTGCAGACAGCTTTTAAAGGCTATAGATGCTTACATAGAAAAAGCTGATAAAGATATAAAAGATATCCTTGAAGCTGAAGGATATGCGGAGCCTGAAAAAACAGTTGAGTATATAAAAAAAATTGAAGACGATGTTGCAGCGGCATTGACCGACGAAACTAAATATATACTTGAACAAACTGAAAAAGCATTGAGTCTTGAGAATTTCGCTGATAATGACTGGTCCAACATAAAGCAAGACGATCCTATAACATGGAAGTTAAAGGATATATTTGATAAACATTTTAATTCATTTATTTTGTCGTTCACCGACAGTTATATAAAGAACACTGATAAGGAGCTAAATGTAGTACAGGTATCAAATGTTACTACTAACTGGGTTAAAGATTGGAGTTCAAAACTTGCTGATATTATGCGGCTAAACAGCCATGATGAGATAGAAAATATACTCATAAATAATTTAAAGAAAGGTTCAGGAATACCTGAGTTTATAAGAGATATACAGGACAGCGGCATCAGAGATGAACATTACAAGGCTCGCAGAGTTGCGGTGACAGAAGTACTGTGTGCTCACAGTGTAGCCCAACAGGAAGCTTTTATGCAAAGTCCTGCTGTTAAAGAAAAGAAGTGGAGACACACAGGAAGCTATAGAAATGAACCACGCAAAAATCATGAGGCTATGAACGGTCAAATTGTTCCTGTTTCTGAACCTTTTAAACTTATCGGAAAAAACGGATCTACTTATTATCCTATGTATCCAAGAGATATTATTCTTCCGGCAGAAGAACGTATAAACTGTCATTGTATAAGTCAACCGGTTGTGGATAAAAAAATACTCGGTATGTCTCTTGAAGAGCGGCAAACGCTTCAGCAGAAAGCAATAGAAAACATGAATGCTGATTTTGAGAACGCTTTAGACAATAAAAACAAAACAAGAGCCGGTATAAACGAGAACACAATCCGCTGTGATTGGCTTAAAAACAGTTGTACAATAGAACAGAGAAAAAAGTACTTTAAGAGTGATGCAAGGTGGGCGTTGTTTGAAAGCGGAGTTATTAAAAACGATGCGGATCTTGAAAGACTTTATAAAATATCAACTGCAGGAAATAGACAAAGAAAAGTTTTTAAAACGTTGAGTGAGCTTGAAAAAGATGGTATAATTACTATTGAAAACAGTCGATTACCCCATGCTGTTACTCACTCTACCGTTGGAGAATACACAGGAATTTATAAAAATTATCCTAATGGAAGATTAAAATGCGGTGGACACTCCCAACAGTGTATCGATGAGCTTGATAAAAAGAATATTTCATATGTCATCGATAAAACTTGTAACAATGGAGTAAGACTTGGACATATTCCGGATCACAAAGATGGAAATAAACGAAAGCCGTGCAGTCAATCATGGTTTCCAAAAAGTTGGGATGCCGACGAAGTATTAAAGGCTGGAACTTATGTTATAAACACATCTTCAGATTCAGGATTGTTTAGATTTGGCATATATAACGGCGTGCGAGTTGGAGTTGTTTATGATATAAATACCGGAGGGGTAAAAACTATTTTTCCGGATAATGTTTATCAACCTTGAGGAGATGATTGAATGGTAGATGAGAAAAGAATTTATGAAATAATTGAAAAAAGAAGAAAAGCACATCCAGAAGATCCACGAAAAGAGGAGCTTTTCTGGATTCCGCTGCGAGATGCTTTGGGTGATGATGAACAGGATGCGCTCTCGTATCTAAAGAATGTAGATGGTGAAAAGACAGTCTTCTTCAGCGAAATATATGAAGAGGTTGTAGAAAAATTTCCGAGTGATGAAATGGAAGATGTTTTCCGTAGCATCATAAACACAGCTAATGAATATTTAGAGTCACACGATGTTTTTGAACCGAAAATATAATATGCTTATGTAACCCGTAGGATTAAAGTCCTGCGGTTTTCTTTTGGGTAAAAGCGGCACATATATGTCGCTTTTTGTTTTTATATATCCTACTGAAAGGGGGTGGAAAGGTGAAAAAACTAAAAAAAGCTTTTGCAATAACAGATGCAAAAATATCTTTTGTATCTTTGGTGGATGCCGCTGCTAATAAGCATAAATTCCTCATAACAAAACAGGAGGACGGTAAAGCCGGTATAACCACGTATGGAAAGATAATCAAAGCTGACGCTGAAAGCCACTATGTTACCGGGATAGTCTATGAACCAATGGTTGAAGATACAGATGGTAATTTTATGACTGAAGAAGAGATTATCAAGGCTGCCTATTGGTTTGCCAAAAACGGCGATAAGGTAGATTTGCAGCATAACTTTGAGCCGCTCTCGGGAGCAACTGTAGTTGAAACTTGGGTTGCCAAGGCGGATTTTGAAATTGAGGACACAGCTGTAAAGAAAGGTACTTGGCTTATAACAGTGGAGATTACTGACGATAGTGTTTGGAAGGATATACACGATGGAAAGATAAACGGCTTTAGTATGGGCGGTGTAGGGCAATTCAGCGAGGAGGATACAGATTTGGATAACGCAAATAAAAGCAAAAATACAAGTGAGAAAAAAGGGCTCTTGAAGCAGATTGCATCTGCGTTTGGATTAAAACTGATTGATAAAGGCGTTGTGGCTGAGATTTATGATAGCCGTGAGAAATGTTCACGCTTTTGGAGTGCAACCTCAGCCCTTGAAAATACACTTTATCATACTGATAACTCTTCAGGTGAAAGAGTGTTTGAAACTGACAGGGTTAAGATTATGCAGGCACTTGAAGACTTCAATAGAATTATCACGGATCTTCTTATACCCAAAGATGAAGGTTTAGAAGAGAATGATTCTGTTGATAATTCTCCTGTAGAAAAAGCCGGTAGGGTTCTCAGTCAAAAGCGTGAAAATGAACTTAAAGAACTTTATGAAACCCTTGGGGAGTTTCTCAGTTCTCTTAATAAACCTGAAACAGATGAAGGAAATAAGGAGGAAGTAAACGTGACAAAAGAGGAGGTGCAGCAGATAGTTAATGAAGCAGTATCTGCTGCAATAGAAAAAGCTCGAAAATCGGAACCAACAGCGCTGACCGCTGAACAGGTGCAGAATATGATTTCTGACAGTATAGAAAAAGCCATTGACCCAATTCTTAAATCAACAGGCGTACCAAGCAATCTCAATAACAGCGGCAATGTACAGCCTACTGTTCATTATTTGCATGGAATCATTTAATTAACTTAAAGGAGGAATTAAAGAGTATGACAGTAAACAAAGATATTATTGAAAAGGCGGCTATTACCACATCCATCCTGACAGCGGGACTGCTTAACCCGGAACAGTCAAAACAGTTTCTTAAACAGGTTTTTGATTCTACTCCGCTTATGGATGCTATTCGTCGCGAACTCAGAAAATCTCGTACCGGAGAAATTGATAAAATCGGTATTGCAAGACGAATTTTGAGAAAGAAAACAGAGAATACAGACGATGATTATCGTGCCGGCGTTGATACAAGTAAGGTTGAATATGCAACAACAGCAGTAAGACTTCCATGGGAAATCAGCGGAGAGACCCTGAGAGAAAATATTGAAGGCGACAACTTTGAGTCTGTTGTGACTGACCTTATGAGTCGTCAGGTTGGTATTGATCTTGAGGACTTGAGTATCAACGGTGATGAGGATGCTTCTCCTGGAGATGATTACGATTTTCTTAAAATCAATAACGGTTGGATTAAGCAGATTGAAGAGGGCGGTCATGTCTATGATGCAACTGATGCCGGCGGTATGAGTATTGAAATGTTCTACAAAGCCCTGGGAGAGCTGCCGAATAAATATAACGATGGCCAGCTTCGCTGGATCATGTCTCCGAGAAGAGCACAGGATTGGGAGATGTATCTTCTTAATCAGGTTATCACGGCCGGCGGTTCAGTTCCAGATAGTCTCTATGAATCACCTGCAAAAATTCCGGCACTTATATGCGCCAATATGCCGGATGATAAAATTTTACTTACCAATCCGAAGAACCTTATTGTTGTAAATACCTACAATATGCAGATAAGAAAAACAAACGAGGGCAAGGAAGCTGTGCTGAAAGACATGACATATTATGTTATCCATCTTGACTTTGATCCGGTAATTGAAGAACTTGATGCAACGGCCATTATCAAAGGCATAGGAGTGGTTACAGATGATACACCTTAAATTATGTAAAGGAAAGTCTTATCTCGGCGCAGTGAAAGCTACTGTGAATAAACCGGATGTTTTTGTTGAGGACAAAAAGACTGCAGAAAGGCTGTTGAAATCCGGTTACTTTATTTTGGTTGAAGAGGCTACAGAAGATGAAGATATCCCACCATCAAGGGATGATAAAAAAACTGAACATGATTTTAACTCATTATCCCTTGATGAGCTTAAGCAAATGGCGGAGGAAAATGGTGTAGATATAACTCACTGCAGAAAAAAAGCTGACTACGTTGCAGCTATTGAAGCTTCTGAAAAGGATTAAGCTATGGCAAAAAGACCCTGGATAACACCACATGATGTTAAAGCCTATACAGATATTGAATTGATAAAAAATCGTTCTCCTGAAAAATTAAAGGTTGACATTATGCGAGCAGAACAGTATGTGATTAACTATACGGGTAACAGTTTTTCTGATGACAATAAATATCCTCAAATACCTGAACCTGTTAGGATTGCCGTCATACTTATTTCGGAAGTTTTCGCTTATAACGCCAGCACAAAAGACGAAAATACCGGAATAAAGTCGGAATCGTTCGATGATTATTCTTACACTTTGTTTGATAGCACAGAACTTTCGTTGTCTTCTCTTAACCTTGGGGATCTGCTTGACGAGTTCTGTGACGAAGGAACAACAAGGGGAAAAATCAACCTAAAAATTAGGAGGTTGTAAATGTTTGCGGATTTTCTGAACCACCGATGTAATATATTTCATTTAATAAAGCTTGAAAGTTCTCCGGGTTGGGGATTACCAGCAGCATCGCAGTTTACTTATGGTGAGCACCCTGATATCCACGATGTGCCATGTCATTTTTGTGTTGGGAGCAGCACAAACAATGTTATTCAGGGCGAGCCACAAGCTGACTATGAAGCTAAAATTAAGTTGGTTTTACCGGTTGATATCGACATAAGAGTCAACGATAAGATTATTGATGCTGAGAGTGGATATGAATACACATCTGGTATACCTATAAAGATCCGTAATCATCATAAATTTGTATATATAAAACGTACTGAAAAACAAGAGGCACTGTGATGAGCGATGATAACGGAGTAAAAATAGATTTTGATGAACTTAACAGTTTTATAGATAAAATTAACTCGGCAGCTCAAGGTGGTTTTGCAAAAGCGAGTAAACTGTTTTTAGAGGGAATAGGAAACGAGTTTTTGCGAATTCTTGAAGATGAGATTATACGTCGAAAAGTTATGGATACAAGACTTTTGCTTAACAGCTTTCATAAAGGTGATGATTCAAATGTTTGGAAAATGAGCCAAGGAGGAATGTCGCTTGAAGTAGGAACAAATGTCGAGTATGCAAAATTTGTTAATGACGGACACTGGACCAACAAGAAGGGTGAAAAAGGAAGATTTGTCCCCGGAGAATGGAAGGGAGACAGATTTGTGTATATAAAAGGTCATAACAGCGGAATGTACCTTAAACAACAGTGGGTAGAGGGCGCACACTACTGGGAAGCGTCATTGGAAATATTAGAAAAAATGTTTCCTGATCTTGTGAAAGCGATGTATGTTGAATGGTTGGAAAATTACTTTAGTGAGTTTATCTGAGAGGTGATTATTTGGAACAGGAAGTTGCAAGCATTGCAAAATATATGATAGAAAACAGCGGCGGAGCCTATCCTTATTACTGGAAAATTCCAGAAGGATTTATGGTTCCGTCGATTTATTTTCCAGAACCGGAGGTTGCCTCTTACGGGGATACTTTTACAAGCTTTAGATATGAATATTCTTGGTATGTAAAAGTTTTTTCAAATAATGCTCAACAGGCACACAATATAGCACTAAAGATTATAGACGCTATTGTATCTAACCGTAACCTCATACCGCTTGTGGATGAAACCGGGGAGCCACTACCTTACGGTGTAAGAATTAAAAATCCTGAAATGAAAAATATCGAGGACAGTCCGTCAGCTGTACAGCTGTATATACGCTGGCAGAGTTCACGCCCTTATCGTTCTGAAAATGCCAAAAGAGCGATGGATTTGATTATGTCGATATCAGCGAAAGGATATGATTAAAATGAAAAAAGAAAATGTAAAAGAAAATAACAATAGCCTGGAATGTACACCTAATCCAGTGAAAGCACCTGAGTTTTCTATAGAACAGTTGAGGGAGAAAGCGCTGGTTCTTTTTGGAGTATCGGATAGTACTTTTGTAGCAGCTACATACAATCTCAATGGTACATTTACTGTTGAGGATATGAGATGCAGGATAGAGGCTTTTTTAAGTAAAAAGATAAAAGGAGGTAAAAAGTAATATGGCTGGTGGAACATTTACTGAAGCGGGCAAGGTTCGTCCGGGTACATATATAAATTTCATTTCTTCGAGAAATGATAGTGTAAGTCTTGGTAAAACCGGTACAGTTCTTATCCCGTTGATTGGACATGATTATGGTCCGGCAAAAACTTTTATTACAGTCAAAGCCACCGAACCAGAAGGACAGAAGGAACGTCTCGGATACAGTGTTTTTGAAGAGAATGACAATATGCTTCTTATTCGTGAAGCTTTGAAAAATGCCGGAGAAGTTATTGTATATATTCCTAACCAGGGTGAAAAAGCAAAGGCAACAAGCGGAGGACTTACTGTTACAGCGATGTACGGCGGGGTTCTTGGAAATTCTATAAAAGTTTCGGTTGTGACGAACCCGGTAGAGGGCTTTGATGTTACTGTATATCTCGGAGTTAATGTTGTATCTAAGCATGAAGGAGTAAGCTCCATAGAACAGCTTACAGCGGTTAAAGATCCGTGGGTTGAATTTTCCGGTACAGGTGAACTCACTGCCACACCGAGCATTGTGCTGTCTGGAGGAACAACTCCGGATGTTACGGCAAAAGACATCACGGATTTTTTGGATGTGTCCGAAAATGTATTCTGGAATACGATGGCGTTTCCTGTTGACGAGAACACAGTAGACGACAGTTTTGATGCCCTCTGCGAGGCTGTATCAGCTAAAGTGAAATACCTGGCAGAAGAGGTTGGCAAGTACCGAACAGCCGTTGTGGCTAACTTTTCGGCAAACTATGAACACGTCATAAATGTAACTAATTCTGTGGTTGTGGATGGGAAAGCTTTGACAGCTGCACAGGCTACAGCATGGGTTGCAGGCGCAGATGCGTCGGCGGGTCCAGGTGGCAGCCTTACATATAAAACATATGAAGGTGCAACGTCCATTGTGAGTGAAAAGAACCATGCTGAATCTGTGGCGGCAATCAACAAAGGCGAATTTTTCTTTTCTGCATCGGAAGGCGGAAATATAAAAGTGGAGTATGATATTAACTCCTTGACTGATTTTTCTGCGCCAAAAGATGAAACATACAGCAAAAACAGAGTTATGAGAGTATTTAATTCTTTTGGCAATTTGATTATGAGCGCATTTGCGCCTAATAAGTTTGACAACAATCGCAGCGGCTGGGATGTAATTGAGGGTATTGGACGTACATATCTCAAAAGTTACTATGATGCCGGATACATAAAAGATGTAGATTACGATAAAGACTTTGTTGTAGACAGAGGAGCAAGCAAAGACGACTCTATGTACATAACTGTAGGACTGTGTCCTGTACAGTCGTCCGAAAAGCTCTATTTCACAATTAAAACAAGGTAAGGAGGTTAAGCTATGGGTGTAAATAGAAGAAGAGCATCCGCACGTGAAGGTTCCGTATACTTAGACGGAAACAAAGTTTTAGACGCTGTAAAGTTTGAATTGCTTTATACTCCTGAAGTATCTGAAACAAGAAGTCTGGGTGAAAGAGGTGTTTCACGCCGTTGGTTATCAAGGGATATTACTGGAACTATTTCGCAGTATAAATCCACTCCGTGGTTACGTGAAGCTGTGAAAAAATATGAGGCTTCAGGAGAAACGCCGGAGTTTACAATTCAGGGAATAAGTGAAGATACAAACAGCGACTACTATGACAATTACGGCACTGATACAATTACCGCTGTAGGATGCGTACTTACAGGCGATATTCCTCTCGCCAGCCTTGACAGTGAAGGTGATCTCATCATGGAGGAAATAGAATTTGGAGCCCATGCTATAGTCTAAATAATAAATAGGAGGATTAAAGCTAATGAGTAAACTTAGTTATTTTATGCGTCCTGAGCTTAAACAGGACGTAGTTATGGAAGTTCCGGGGGTCGAAACATTTAAAGATGAAGAGGGAAATACAATACCTTTCAAAATTAAAAGACTTTCGACTTCTGAACAAAATAAAATACGTGGGATGTATCGTACACGAAAAATGGCTACAGATAAAAACGGAAAGCCTATCATCTCAAATTCCAATGAGGTGGTCTTTATCGAAAAGTATGACGGTGACAGAGCTGTAGACAGAATTATTGTTGAGGCATTTGTGGAACCGGATCTCAAAAACAAAGAACTTATGGATTTTTACGGCGTATATGATGTTGAGGATATGCCTAAAACTATTTTTTCAAAAACAGAGGACTATAATTACGTTGTTCGCAGCGTTATGAAAATTCTTGGACTTTGGGAAAAAAGTGATGGAGAGATAATTGAAGAAGTAAAAAACTCCTAACGGACGAGGAAAACGGCGATGCTCTTATGATATGGGCGCATAGGTTGTGGCAAAAGCACGGTCTAAGAATGGAAGATTTTGAAAAAATGCCGAGACAGACAAAATGTGCTTATATCGCATCAGAGATGGTTGCTGAAAAATTTCCCGTCCATAGCACTGATAGATTACTTCGAGCTTTTACTAAAAATAAATCTGTAAGGGTAAAAAATTCCAAAAAGAAAGGGGTGAGGTACAATAGCGGATACTAAAGCAAAACTAACGGCAATTTTCGAATTACAGGATAAAATGAGTAATAGTCTTGCCGGCATAGATGCACGAGGTCAGGAGCTTACAAATACATTAAAAAATATTGGGAAGGCAGCAACGGCAGCTTTTTCAATAGCTAAGATTGTTGAATTTGGCGATGCCAGTGTTCAAGCGGCTAATCAATTTAACAAAGGAATGAAAGAAGTATTTACTCTGCTTCCAGGAATATCAAAACAGTCTATGTCAGCAATGACAAACGATGTAAAAGAGTTTTCTAAAGAAATGGGAACCTTAACATCTGAAACAGTTCCTGCGCTTTATCAAGCTTTGTCCGCTGGTGTATCTCAAGACAGCGTTTTTGATTTTTTGGAAACAGCGAACAAGGCTGCAATTGGTGGAGTAACAAACCTTGAAACAGCGGTTGACGGACTTTCGTCTGTAGTTAACGCCTATGGTGAGGATACAGTGTCTGCATCTAAAGCCAGCGACCTTATGTTCACCACAGTAAAGCTCGGTAAAACTACCTTTGAGGAGCTTTCATCAAGCTTATATAATGTGGTTCCGACAGCTGTAGGCGCAGGTGTTGCTTTTGAGGATGTTTCCGCAGCTCTCGCCGCAATGACCGCACAAGGTATTCCGACAAGCGTTGCAACTACACAGCTGAGACAGGCAATTGTAGAGTTGTCGAAAAGCGGAACGGAAACAGATAAAATCTTCAGGCAGATTGCAGGAAAAGGATTTACAGATTTTATAGCTGAAGGAAATAATATACAGCAAGCATTTCAGCTTTTGGAACAATATGCATCGGATACTAATGTTGGTGTAAATGATTTGTTTGGCTCAGTTGAAGCTGGAAATGCTGTATTAGCACTCACAGGTCAGGGAACAGAAAAGTTCACACAATCTATGAGTGAGATGAGAGAGGCGATCGGCGCAACTGATGCCGCTTTTAAAACTATGGAAGAAGATCCCGGAAGAAAATGGGATAGAATAGTTGCGGCGGCAGAGGTTGCACAAATCAACATAGGAAATGTACTTATTGATAAACTACTTCCGATTATGGAGTGGGTTCAGGATAATATTGATGACATTGCAGCGGGTGCCGAGACCGCTTTTGATATTATTGGAGACTCTGTAGGTAAGGCGTGGAAAATAGCAGAACCAGCTGTAACTTTTATCAAGAATAACCCAGATGTAATCGCAGTAGCACTTGCAGGCATAGGTTCAGCGATTATTTCCTACAAAGTTATATCTGGTATATCAGGAGTTGCCAAAGCAATAAAAACATTTAACAGCGCTTTTAAAGCTTCTCCTGTTGGCATTATAACGGCGGTTGTAGGAGGCGTTGTTGCTCTTGGTTCTGCGATACAAGCAAGCGTACAAAAAATGAAAAAACAAAACCTTGCAGAGCATTTTGGAGATATAACTTTATCTGCAGAAGAACTTGAAGATGTTGCGTCAAGAATTGTTAGAGCTGATCCATTTGGTAAGCTTGCTAAATCAGCTCAGGCTATGAGTAATATCGAAAAGTATATCGACGATATAAGCAGCTATATGTCTGAAATTGATAAGGCCAATTGGAAGGTATCTGTGGGATTAGAACTTACCGAAACGGAAAAAGAAGCTTATAGAAACAATATAACCTCTTTTATTTCCGATACACAGTCTGTACTACAGGAAAAACAGTATCAGCTGACATTATCTGTTGATGCTTTGTTTGCAGAAGGAGAGGGCGGACAGCCTATAAAAGATTCTATTAACTCTTCATTCTCAGGTTATCAATCAGAACTTGCAGCATTGGGCACACAGCTTCAGGATGCTGTAAACGCAGCATTTGAAGATGGATTGCTTGATATTGATGAAGCTAAAGAAATAGCAGAGCTTAAAAATCAGATGGCTGAAATGGTAAACCAGCTTACTGCGTATGAATTTGATGCGCAGCTTGAAGTGTTGGCAGACCCAATTTTAAAAGGCGGAGACCTTACTCCTGAATCATTTGAAGCTTTGATGGGAAAGATTAACGAACAAATAGCTTCTGCAAGCGAACAATATGAGAGTGCATATGTTGATATATCATCTGCCCTTAAACTTCAATTAGGCAACGGGGAGATAGATCAGGCAACCTACGATGAAGCAATTAGCACGGCCGAAGAAGAGTTAAATAATAGAAAAGCGGAATTGACAATCAAAGGCGTGAAGTTTGCACTTGATACTGTGTCTGAAACATATGGAGAAGAAGCAGCGGCGGCTTTTCAGGAATGGACAACAGTTACTGAGTCTGTGTTTCAAGAACAGCTTGGTGCAATGCAAGAAAACGGCGCTTTTGAGTTCAGACCAGATGAATTTATTTCGATATCTTATGGAACGGGTCTTTCTGAAGAGTCAAAAGCTAATCTTACTGCAATTTTTGATATGCTCAAACCGAGTCAGGAACAATTGCTTGCAATCCAACAATCCTATGCAGATGCGGGTAGGGAAATACCTGATTATATTGCGCAAGGAATATCGGATATTGATGCTCTCGGAGTTGTTACATCAAATACAGATTCAATCTTTAGAACTGTAGGCGGTATGTTTAACGAGGCAGATCCAGAATATGCAGCAATGATAGAAAATGCAAAGAATACAGGTTTGTATGTACCAGCTCAAATTGCAGAAGGAATGCAAAACGCTGAAGCGATGGAACAAATCACAGCGGCTGGTAATGGCATCCTCGAAAGTATGAAAAGTACGCTTGAGCAAGGAGTCACTGCAAATGTACCAGTAACAATTAATTACAGCACAAGCGGCAGTATTAGATACACAGCCACAGCCCCTGCATATGAACAGCACGCAGATGGTACTCTATGGGGAGAAAATGCTTATATAGCAGGTGAAGAGGGTCCCGAACTTATACTTGGCAGAAGCGGAAGTAAGGTATTTCCAACCAAAGAAACAGACAGAATATTGTCCGCTATGTCGGATGTTTCTCCTGATGTTCCCATTCCTGAATTTTTAACAGGTCGGTATGACGAATATAAACGCAGCGATAAAAATATAACGCTTGAGATTAAAGGAAACGGAAAAATATCAATTGATAAAGGAGCTTCAAAGGAAGAGATAGTTACAATTTTGTTTGAATATCTGAAACCCGCATTGCTAAAAATTTTGGCTCAGGAAATATTTGAAGAGGGTGATAATTCCTATGAGTTCTAAATATCAAATTTGGATTACAGCTAATGCTGAAAGTGAAAAAATTCTCATTCCGGTTAACCCAGAGGAAATTAAAATAACACATGGCAGCGGAAATGAAAGTATTACTATATCCGGACTGGGCGAGATACCTATATTTGGTGACCGTCCAGCCACTGTTATTTCATTTTCTTCATTTTTACCTGCAACAAAGTTTTCAGGAATCAATAATGAAGAGATAGTACCTCCCCTAAGCATAGTGAAAAAAATCATAGAGTGGAAGAATAGTAAACGCCCTGTACACTTTTTGGCCACAGGAACAGATATTAACCAATACTGTACTATTGAAGAATTTACATATTCAGAAAAAGGCGGAGACGTCGGCACTATTTATTATGATATATCCTTTAAAGAATATAGAGAGGTTTCAGTGAAGCAAATTCAGGTTAATGATGGAACAGCGGAAATACCTGAGGACACAGAAACCCGCACAGATAATCGACTTCCGGCAAAAACCTATGAAGTAAAATACGGGGATTGTTTATGGAATATCGCTCAGTCCCAGCTTGGCGATGCAACGAGATGGAGAGAAATTTATGACCTTAACAAGGATATAATTTCCAGTTCATTTTTCATTTATGTGGGTCAGGTATTAAAACTGCCGTAATTAAGGAGTGTGAAAAATGATAAGATTGATTCTTTTAAAAGGAGAAAAAGCCTATGATGTAAGTGAATTAGTTTCCTCTGTAAGCTGGAAAGGTCGGCGTGGTTCTGCTGCACGTTCACTTTCCGTCAATTTTATAGACGATGATGGTTACAAACATGACCGTACAGGTATAAATGTAGGGAATGGCGATCGTTGTATATTTTATTGGAATGGTAAAGAGTTATTTAGAGGGATTATAATGCTGCAGGAACAATCAAATAGTAAAAGTATGAGTGTTACAGCGTATGATAATTGTATTTATCTTTCAAATAATTCAGATACATTTACTTATTCAAATAGAACGGCGAGCAGTATTTTTATTGACGTATGCAGCAGGTTTGGGCTGAGAATAGGAGAAGTCACACCGACAAACTATCAAATTGCGGATCTCGTAAAAAGCAAGACTACGGGGTGGGATGCAATCTTAGATGCATTAAGCATTACATTTGAGGCCACTGGGCGCAGATATTATCCAGTTTGTTTAGGTGAAAAAATAAACCTGATAGAGAGAAGAAATAATATTTTACAGTGGGTAATAGAAACCGGTACAAATATTGAAACTTATTCTTATTCAAAAAGTATAGAAAATATAAAATCAAGAATAAAGGTTTTTTCAAAAGAAGACCAGGTTGTTGCACAAGCACAAAACAACTCATTAGAATCTAAAATAGGTATTTTTCAGGATGTTATTTCTGCAGAGGATGATATGAACAGTGCTCAGCTTAATGAGCTTGCCAAGTCAACACTTAAAGAAAAGAGTACACCAGTTGAATCTCTCAATGTGTCTTGCTTAGGAGTGGCTGATGTTATAACTGGAACAGGTGTTTTTGTTAAAATAGCGCCGCTTAATATAGCAAAGACCTATTATGTTGAAAGTGATACCCATGATTTTACAGGTAATAAGCACGTGATGAGTCTATCTCTTTCATTAGCTAACGATATATATGACAGCAATTAGGAGGGATGAAAATGCCAGAACCTCAAAGCGTAAAGGAAATTTTAAGCAAAATTTTAAATCAGGATCTGCAAATTATAAAAGGAAGTGTGGTTTCCTCAAATCCTATATCTGTAAAAGCTTCAAATGATGAGAAACTTATAATCCCGTCGCAACTGTTGTGTGTCCCACACTGCCTAACAGATTATCAAGTTGATCTTGATATAGAGGAAGACGGTCAGAAAAAAAGAATAACAGCGACAATCAGAAACCATTTAAAAATTGGTGATGAGGTATGGCTGCTTTCTTTTAAACGAGGTAAAAAGTATCTGATTATTGACAGGGAGGGGTAGTATGGGTGTTGTGTTGCCTTTCCCAATAGTGTCAGCAAATATGGAAAAAGAAAAACCATCGTTGACCTATAAGCTTGATTTAGATATGGGAAGAATTATTGGGAAAGTTGATGGTATAGAAGCGGTAGAGCAAGCAATAAGAAAAGCACTAATAACTCCACGTTTCAAATGTATTGCCTATGACAATCAGTATGGAAGCGAAATAGAGCAATCAGTAATAATAGGAAACGCCACCGAAGAATATATAAGAGCAGATTTGCCTCGACTTATCAGTGATGCGTTATCTCAGGACACCAGGATAAGGAAAGTAAAAGATGTTAATTTTGATTTCAAAGATAACAGACTTTATATCAGTTTTATTGTAGAAACCATATATGGAACGACAACGATAAGTGAGGTGATTTAAAAGTGTTTGAAGATAAAACACCCGAGTCAATCCTACAGTATGCGCTTAAAAATGCACCTGCTGGGGTTGATACCAGACAAGGCAGCATATATTATGATGCAGTTAAAGGCGTATGTTTTAAAATCGCAGGTTTATATGCAGATATGAATGATGCTTTAGATCTTGTGTTTCTTGATTCGGCCGTAGGTGAGTATTTGGATGCGCTTGGAGAACAATATAAAATGATAAGACTACCAGCTACAGCGGCAAAATACAGATATATCTATTCTGGTACTGAGCCTGAAATAGGAGAGAGATTTTTCGGAGAGGGACTATATTTTTCCTTGCAGAAGGAAGATGATGCCCTGATACTCCAGGCTGAAAATCCCGGCAGTGTCGGAAATAATATTGCAATCGAAACACCTGCAGTCCCGGTAAATAATATAGTCGGATTGATTACATCTGAATTCGGAGAGCTTTTTGAACCGGGAGCAGATATTGAGAGCGACGAAGACTACAGGGAAAGAATAAGAATAAAAATGGCTGGACCATCGGAAAACGGAAACAGATTACACTATAAAACATGGTGTGAACAGATTCAAGGTGTGGGGCGAGCGAGAATAATTCCGCTGTTTGCAGGTGAAAATACCGTAATGGGTGTGCTTATCGGTGTTGATGGTAAACCGGCAACATCTGCTGTTGTGGAAAGAGTCCAGGAATACGTTGATCCTATAACTAAGAATATTGAAAAAGTTTATAACGATAAAAAAATAATAGTTGGTGATGGAACAGGTAACGGTGTCGCAAATATAGGAGCGCACTTTGCAGCTGTTGCAGCAGAAACATTAGAAGTTAATATTTCCTTTAAGGCTGTAAAAAATCCAAACGCAACAGAGGAAGATATAGATACTAAGGTTAAGGAAATGCTTTCTTCGTATTTTAAAGCGATTGTCCTTGATACTCCGGAAGCTGATCCCATGATAATAAGAGTATCAGAGATTGGAGCAAAACTGTTATCTCTGGACTGCATTATAGACTACTCAGATTTAAAGCTGAATGATTCGTCATACAACATAAATCTGAGTGACATTCAGGCCCCTGTAATTGGAGAGGTGACAATAACATGAGCCTTTATGAGAATGCTTATAAAAGCACATATGAGGAAATTCTAACGTATTATCCGTTGTGGTATTCTGATGTTCTTGAGATGACTGCGGTGTGGAAAACTTTGTGCAGTGAATTGGATGAAGCAAGAAACGGAATCGTACAGGCGATAAATAACTGTTTTGTCAACAGTGCTGATGAAGCTGCTATTTCAAGATATGAAAAGTTTTTAGGTGTTACCTATGATGGTGAACGAACCCTTTCTGAACGTCGTGACATGGTTGCTTCATTTTTTATCGGGAAAGGTCATATTGGCGAACCAGAGATTGTTGATATTATGTCAAAGTTCACGAGTGGTTCTATATCCGTAAATTTTGAGAATGGTATTATTACCGTAAAGGTTGAAAGGGAGTTCTCAGATAAATTCAATTTATCTGATAGTACATACGTGTTACTGAAAAGAATACCGGCCCATTTACGTTTAAAATTTTTGGATTTGTCACTTCCTATGGTTTTTCACACGGAAGAGAATTTTATACTGATAGATATTTTGTACGCAGTTGTATTTCAAAACTGCGTTATAGGAGAAGAAAAGAGACTTGACGGTTCGAGTTTGTTGGACGGTACCTGGGTACTATCCGCACCGCTTAAAGGAATTCTAATGGCTGATATAGAGTTCTTTAATAGAATTAAAGAAAATACAGGAAGTGTAAGCGGAACATTAACAAAAGATAATCCTTTTAAGCTTGACGGCACTTATTTCCTAAATGCAGAAAAAAGTCTTAGCGGAGGAATGGACAAGGAGGAGATATAAGCAATGGCAAATACGAGTGTGATTACAAATTATAGGCGTACAAAACTATGCCAGATAACAAGCGGAAATATTACGACGATAGCAAAAATAACACATGTTGCTTTTGGCAACAGAGGTGTTGATTCTGGTGGAGAGCCTCTCACACCTGCATCATCGCAAACTTCCCTCAACAATGAAATAGCCAGATACCCTATAGACAGTGTAGAATATCCAATACCTACAACAGCAAGATATAAGGTTACAATACCCGCAAACGCACTTATGGGTCAAAAAATAAGTGAAGCAGGACTTATTGATCAGGCAGGAAATTTGTGTGCAGTAAAGAATATGTACGAAAAAGTCAAGGATGGGGATACATCTTTTACTTTTACATTTGATGATGAATTTTAAGGAGTGGTAGTTTTGGCATATTATGAAATTCCGGATAATCCAGAATATAGTACAGAAATAAGAAAACTCGAAAATTCGGATCCGGCAAGTGCAGAAAAAGTGTTTAATCCTCTTTTTCAAACCTTAATAAACAATACCCATTATCTCCATAAAAATAAAGCGGATAAAGATATGTCAAATGTTAACGAGGAAGCGTTTATAAAATTGATTTCTACTTTTAATTGTGGAGTGTTTTATGTTGAGGCAACATCAGGAGGTGCTACCAATTTAGTAATTAACAAGCCGGAGATTGAGCTGAAAAAAGGGCTGACTCTTGCAGTAAAAACAGGACCCTTTAACTATGGTTATGAAGTTGATAATCCTACTATCACATTTAATAGTGTTACAAAAAATGTTTTTACTTTGTCGGGAAGTAGAAAGCTCAGACCTACCATAGAGCATACAGTTATATTTTTTACATATTCTGGGGATAATTGGTATATGCAAGATTATGGTTTGGTTTCAGCAAACGATTTGACTTTTTATAAAACTTTGAATGGTGTTTCACAATTTACAGATAAAGGGATAAAAAGCGCAGTCCAGAACGCAATGTGGGAGTATGTATCTATCCCTGCAGAGGATCAAGCACTTTATCCGGGAGGATACAAACCGTTTATATATTATGAGTTTGAAGGAACGCTGACGATGGCTACTGTTTTTGTCAGCGAGTGGGATAAAACGGGTCCTATGCCCATTTATAAATTTCAGTTTACCTGTCCGGATTTTCAGCCTTCTAATTTTGGTATAAATGAGAATATAATTGGTGCTGCTGAATTTAAGAAGAAAATACAGCCAGGTGGAACTTACGTAGTTACGATTATGAATAATATTCTTACCTATCACGAGATTCTCCCTGAAAACTAAGGAGATATGATATGGCGATGATTATAAAAGAAATTTCTGCAGCGGTTGATGAAAAAAACAATGTTCCTGTAATTGTCGCAAAGCAAAAAGATTTTAAATCACGGTTTATCAATGTAAGGCTCATAAATTCAGGTGGATTTATGAAAATTCAAAAGAATGCAAATGTTATTGCAAATTTTAAACGAGGTGACGGTGAAGCAAAATCATTTGCAGGAGGTGTAAATGAAGATGGCACAGTAAAAATCCTGTTGCCATTTTGGGTTTTAGAGCTAAGCGATACTGCTGTGTGTGATATATCTATAATAGAACCTGATGGTAGCAAGCTGACATCTATGTCATTTAATATTGTAGTAGAGGAAGCTGCAAATCCAGAGAATAGTGATATATCAGAGGATGATGACTATGAGATCCTGCTGTCACTTATAAATGAGGTCCAGGCTTTAAAAGAACACTGTAAAGAGGCTATAGATGTTGCGCTCGATACAGCGGAAGATTTAAAACAAGCTGCAGAAAATGGAGAGTTCGACGGTGCGTCTCCGGAAATTGGTGAAAACGGTAACTGGTTTATTAACGGTAACGATACTGGTAAGCCGAGTGTAGGAGAGGTATCAGAAAAAACTATACAGGAAATGGTTGATAGCTATTTGGCTACCGACCATTTTATTTTAGAATGTGAAATAGGAGGTTAACATGGAAAAAACATTAAAAGGAAGAATAAAACTGCTTTCTTATACATCGTCCGAGTGGAATTCTAAAAATCCTATCCTTTTTAAAGGAGAAGTCGGAATAGAAAGCGATACATCAAAGTTTAAATTCGGTGACGGTGAAAGTGATTGGAAAACTCTTTCATACGCAGGAGTTGATGCATCTCAACTGCAGGAACTGATAGACGCTAACAGAGATAACGTGTATTCTGTTGAAGCAGAAGAAGAGCAGGATGATTTGGAAGCTTTAAACACCGCCGTTGAAACACCGAAAAAGGGAGACATAGGTGTTGTTAAAAGAGTTATCGCTGATGACAAAAAAACATATACGACCTATGTATATAACGGATCTACTTGGGAAGCAGCTGATGGAAGCTACGATGCGACAAATGTGTATTTCGGTTCGGATTTGGTTATTACTGCTGCCATTGGTGTACAGACACCAGATTCGAGCGGCTCAAAAATCTTGCCAACAACTGGTAAAAATGTGAAGCAGGTTTTTGATTTGATCGTAGCACAGGAAAAAAATCCTTCGGTAACTCAGCCTGCGGTGACCGTTTCATCTTCTAACATGGGAGCAAAAGAAGCAGGTACAAAAGTTGCCCCACAGTATACGGCTTCTTTAAGTGCAGGTTCTTATCAATTTGGTCCTGCTACAGGGATCACTGCTACATCCTGGAATATCACTGATACAAACGGAAATAAGTCAACAAATGCAACTGGTACGTTTGCTGAGTTTCAGGTTACCGACGAAACAAACTATTCCATTACCGCTGTTGCTCAACACGGTAATGGTGCTGTACCAAAAACCAACCTGGGAAATGATTATACTGCAGGTCAGATTAAAGCAGGTTCAAAAACAGGGAATAAAGGTTCAATTACAGGATACAGAAACAGTTTTTACGGAACAACAGCGTCTAAAGATGTACCAACAGATTCGGATGTTGTAAGAGTTTTGACCGGAAAATCCAATAAAGCTTTGACAAACGGGGCAACCTTTAACGTAAGTATTCCGGTAGGTGCGTTGAGAGTGATAATTGCATATCCAGCGACTTTGAGAGATGTGACATCTATCCTTGATGTTAACGGATTAAATGCGGAAATAAAGAGCGGCTTTACAAAAACAGAAGTACAGGTTGAAGGCGCAAATGGTTTTGATGCTATTGCATATAAAGTATATACAATGGATTATGCAAAAGCTAATGATACGGCTAATACCTATAAAGTAACTATATAAGGAGGGAATTCACATGGCAGATTTTGGTAAGTTAAATTTTTCAGTAAGTTTTAATCCAACGAGTGGATTTCCGCTGGATGCGAGATATTATTTCAGCACACTTGCTTCGGCACAGGAGGCTGCTGCTTCCGCTGTAGAAGTTGGAAGTGCGGATGGAACTTACTTTATAGGTCAAAACATAGTTGTTGTTGAGGGAGATACAGCAACGCTTTATGTTATACAACCCAATAAGCAGTTAAAAGCTGTTGGTGCAGCACTTGTCGGCGATAATAAATCTATTGAAGTGGCTGAAAACGGAACAATCAGTCTGAAGGGACTTGCAAATGCTAAGACAGGTGCTTATCCAGCGAAAAAAGCAGACGGAACTATAGAATGGGTAACACCAACAGCCGCTTCTACATACACAATCGAAAAAGAGGCATCGGCGACTGCTGGATATTTGTCGTCTTACACTCTGAAAAAAGACGGTGTACAGGTTGGAGATAAAATCGATATACCAAAAGACTATCTTGTTAAATCAGCGTCCGTAAAAGATTCTGTGGGGGAAGGTGACCCATCTGGTTTACCGGCTGGAGTGAAATATATTGATTTTATCATAAATGCAAAAGACGACGATGGACAGGAATCACACGTTTATTTGAACGTAAATGAACTCGTTGATGCTTATACAGCTGGAACAGGTATATCTATAAGCGGAGAAAATGAAATCGGTGTAAAGGTTGTGGCGGCTAACGGATTATCTGTAGATGCTTCCGGTATAAAAATGGCGGTTGCCACCACCGGAACGGCAGGCGCACTCAGCGCAGCTGATAAAACAAAGCTTGACAGCGTATCATCTGGAGCGCAAGCGAATGTTATTGAGTCTATAAGTATCAACGGTGAGAAAATTTCACCGGTTGAAAAAGATGTACCTATTCCAATCGCAGCTGCAACAAGGCTTGGCGTTATTAAAGCAGACAACACATCTATAAGTATTTCCGGTGACGGGACAGCGTCTGTAAAATCTGTAAATACAAGCCTTTTGTCTCAAAATGAAGACGACGTATTGATTATAGATTGTAGTATATGAGGGCGGTGAGCGGTATGGCAGAAAATACAATACGTTCATTGCTTAGGCTCAATCAAAAGACCTATGAGGAATTATATACAGAAAATAAAATATTCCGAGAAGGTGAACCAGTGGTATGTGTTATCCCTGCCGCTCAAGATGCTGTACAGCAAGAGCCTTGTGTTATGTTGAAAATTGGGGACGGTGTAACGCCGTTTCGTTCACTTCCTTGGGTATCGGGTTTGGCCGCAAATGTTTATGACTGGGCTTTAAGCTCTTCAAAGCCAGATTATCAAACCTCAGAGATCAAAGGATTAGATACAAAATTAAACGATTTACAAAGCTCCATTCAAAAATTGAAATGGAAAAGAATATAAAAAGGAGATAATTTTATGTCAGAAATATTTTCAAACGCAGATATACTTATGTTGCCAAGTTTCATTTCTACAACATCTGATAAAATTGATACAGTTCCGGTAGAGGATGGACAGATTATTGTTTTATCTGATAAAAGTGGATATTTTTACGATTTTGACGGAAAAAGACGTGCTGTTGGAGGTATATCCTTTATCCCGGATTTGAGTGAGTCAGGGCAAGAAGATATACTCTACATATGTACAGAACCGGCAGGTCTTTATCTGTGGAACAGCGGAGAGTACAGTAGTATTGTACATGATTCAAATGTTCCGGATCTTTCAGTAGAAAATGAAAGACTTGGATGCATGTTGTATAAAACAGGAGCCGACACATCAGAGTGGGGAGCAGGAACAACATATTTTTGCAGAAATAATTCCATAGGTGAAGACAACAGCACAGAAATAGGAAAAACAATTCTTGATATTGCAAACAAAACACCGATGGTTAAACTTGCTATAGCGGGTGAGTTAAATGTAAATTACGGACCTTTGGTAATTCCTGATTTGTCATCGGCGCAGTACAAAAAGTTAACTATAATTTTGGACTTTAGCCAGTGCGTAATTAAAGCCCCGTATAGCGTGAATTCTGTTTTCAGCTTTATCCAGGTGACAAACACCTCGAATATCGAAAGTATCCACATAAGAGGACTTTTGATAGACCATTCAGTTGCACCGCTGAGCATAATATCAGCTGACCCTGCTTATCCACAGTCTATGTCAGTATATTTTGAAAACTGTAGTTTCTTGTTGGGCCGATATTCAAATAACACATCCAAACCTTATTTGTTGGTTGAAGGAACCGGTGGAACTTATCCCACATATTATTTTGATAACTGCACTTTTAAGAGTAATTATGACTCAAATAAAGAGGAAACTTTCAGAAAGGGCCTGATTGTAAATCTTTATCAATCAAGCGACTATCCTTCTTTTATGTTTTTTAACTGCTGTAAGTTTATGTTGGCTGATAACGAGAGTGCCTTGGACGGAACAGGTATATCAAACGGTGCTTATGGTATTACAAACTATTGGGGAGACAAACACATATTTAGATTTACAGGATGTGTGATGAGTGAATCTATATTGATGGCGCAAGCTGATTTTTCGTCCATCAACACATCTACAAAGCTGCAAGTGATATTTAATAACAGCAACACTACAGGAACAAATATTTTATATAGTAATTAAAGAAGGGAGAAAATAAATGAAACAAATCTGGACTTTAATACAAATAGCCTTTTCCACTTTTGGCGGTTTTATCGGCTGGTTCTTAGGCGGAAACGACGGCTTTATTTACGCACTTTTGGCGTTTGTAGTAATCGACTACATAACCGGAATTATGTGCGCTATAGCCGATAAGGAGCTTTCAAGCGAAGTGGGATTTAAAGGCATATGCAAAAAGGTTCTCATCTTCGCTTTGGTGGGAATTGGAAATCTTTTGGATATATACATTCTGGGACAGGCAGGTATTTTGAGAAATGTGGTAATCTTCTTTTATCTTTCAAATGAAGGCGTTTCAATTCTTGAAAACGCTTCACATCTGGGCTTACCGGTTCCGGAAAAATTAAAGGAAATACTTAAACAGCTGCATAATGGAAAGGAACATGAAAACTAATGTCATATACAAATTCTTCTCTTATATCATATACAAAATTAAGCCCTAACCATTCAGGTGAGAGAACCCACTCCATTGACCGCATTACTCCCCACTGTGTGGTTGGTCAGTGTGCAATCGAGACACTGGGAAATCTTTTTGCGGCGACTTCCTGCCAGGCATCCTCCAACTATGGAATAGGCTTTGACGGAAGAATGGGAATGTTTGTTGAAGAGAAAAACCGCTCCTGGTGTTCATCTTCAAACGATAATGACCAGAGAGCGGTAACAATAGAATGTGCTTCAGACACCACAGCGCCATATGCTTTCTACGACGTGGTTTACCAGTCACTTATCAATCTTTGTGTTGATATCTGCAAGCGTAACGGTAAAACAAAGCTTTTGTGGCTTGGCGATAAAGATAAAACCCTTGCCTATGAACCAAAATCAAATGAAATGGTGCTTACTGTACATAGATGGTTTGCAAACAAGAGTTGTCCAGGTGATTGGCTTTACAGCCGTTTGGGCGACCTTGCAGACAAGGTAACTTCCAAGCTCAGCGGCAGTTCTGACAATTCTGATAACACCGACGACGGTACAATCTACAGAGTTCAGACCGGAGCCTTTTCGCAGAAAGCCAATGCCGAAGCACAGCTCGAAAAGTTGAAAGAAGCCGGATTTGACGGTTTTATCACAACAGGTACGATTCAGAAGCCGGATAACACTCCCGATGAACCTGCCCTTGCTGTAGGCGATAAAGTAAAGCTCGACAGTGATGCCACAGTGTACGGCACATCAATGAAGTTTTCATCTTGGATATATGACTCTACCCTGTATGTAAGGGAAATCAGCGGCGACCGTGTGGTTGTCTCCACTCAGAAAACCGGAGATATTACCGGAGCGGTTGACAAGAAATATTTGAGTAAGATTTAACATTATTCTTAGGGGAGCAGAAATGTTCCCCTTTATTTTTTTGCCTAAAGCTAAATAAATATTGATTTAACAGCGTCAAAATGATATTCTTATAATAGAAATTTGAAAAAGAGTGATAATAATGGAAACAGCGGTAATTTATGCGAGATATAGTACCGGTCACAACCAAAAAGAAGAGTCCATTGAGGGACAAATAAGAGAGTGTACAGCCTTTGCGAAGGCTAACGACCTGCAAATAGTTGAAATATATGCCGACCGCCGGCAGTCAGGCAGAAGCGACAACAGAGAAGCATTTCAAAAAATGCTTAGTGACAGCAAAAAGAAGCTTTTTAATTATGTTATTGTTTGGAAAATAGACCGTTTCGGGCGAAACAGGGAAGAGATAACAAAGAATAAAGCGTTATTGCGTTTAAACGGTGTAAAGCTTCTATCTGCGAGAGAAAACATACCCGAAGGGCCGGAGGGGATTATCCTTGAAGCTGTGCTGGAAGGCTTGGCGGAATATTATTCAGCAAACCTATCCCAGAATATCAAAAGAGGAATGAGTGAAGCAGTTATGAAAGGCAAATATGCAGGTTCTTCTGCTGTGCTTGGATATTATGTGGATGATAATAACTATTTTCAAATAAATCCGGCCGAAGCCGACGCAGTCAGAAAAGTATTTGATATGTATGACACAGGTACCGGATACACAAAGATTGCCGAGTGGCTTAATAACAGCGGATTTAAAACATCAAGAGGCAAACCCTATAACTGCAACTCAGTCAAAAAGCTTTTAGCGAACCGCAGATATATAGGGGAGTATAACTGGTCTGATATAACCGGACAAATGCCGCAGATTGTGGATAAAGATAAGTTTGAGCGTGTGCAGGAAAAAATGAAGGCGAGAACTGTCACCCCAAGGCGCAGCGGTGATGTTGATTTTCTTTTGACCGGCAAGCTGTTTTGCGGCCATTGTAAGTCACCAATGTCGGGAGACAGCGGAACCAGTAAATCGGGAGAAAAACACTATTATTACACTTGCAGAGGAAAGAAGCAAAAGCATAATTGCAAGAAAAAATCCGTAAGGAAAGAATGGATTGAAAGCAAAGTCGCACGAGCTACACTTGATTATGTCCTTACGGATGAATCAATAGAATTTATAGCCGAAAAGATGTATCAAATATATAAAAAGAAGCAAAAGAAAAACAGCCAGCTTGCACATCTTAAAAGGCAGCTGGCGTCAACAGAAAAATCCCTTGAAAATCTTTTAAGGGCCATTGAAGCAGGAATATTCGGAGAAACAACAAAGAACAGAATGGACGAGTTGGAAGCCGAAAAAGAGAGATTGCAAGTAGAAATTGCAAAAGAGGAGCTGCATAATAAAGACCTCACTAAAGACCATTTTGTGTTCTACCTTATAACCATGAAAAAAGGAAACTGCGATAAAGCGTTTTTGACGTCAATTTTGGATATGTTCATCGACAGCATTTTTCTTTACGATGATAAGATGCTTATAAACTATAAAATTGGTGACGACTTTGACAGCTCTGAAATAGTTGAGTTAGTCGATTCAGGCAAAGCAGACGCACTTTTATATGAAAATGTTCGGATAAGCAATTCCCAAGTCCACCATGAAGGGTTGACAAAAAAGATGTCAACCCTTTTTTCTTAGTATTCATGCGGGTTTGCGGGCTTTTGGACGGAAAATCCGGAAAACGGTTTTACCGTGGATGTCCAAGGCAAAATCCCCAGCGAAACCCCACAAGCGGGGCTTCCGCCTGATTTTTCAGGCCGGAGGCCCCGCTTTTTTGCGTTCTGCGGCCCTTTTCCCCGTTGTCGGAAGTGTAGAAGTTTCCGGCAGGTTCATAGACAGATTGACGAAAGCCCAAAACGGCCCAAAATCAAACCCTCAAAATACAAGGGGGTAGTGCGCCCTTTTTCAGGAACTCCCCGGCTGGCTGGCCGGGGAGTTTTTTGCGCTTCCCCCCCTCTCACACTCTCCCCCTAAATACTTTACCAGCTGGGAAAGAACAAGATACGCTTCGCTCTTAACCAGCAGGAAACCAAGTTTTCAACAACAGCCAAGAAAGGATGAACAAAACTATGAATATCGGCATCGACCATGGCTACTACTCCATCAAGACCCGGCATTTTTCTTTCCCAGCCGGTATCACCGCCTATTCCCATGAACCCTACACCCTGCAGAACACGCTGGAGTACGGTGGAAAGTTCTTCGTGTGCGGGACCGGCAGACAGCCGATCCTGCGAAACAAGATGGAGAACGAGAACTACTATCTGCTGACCCTTGCGGCCATCGCCAAAGAAATCCAGCAGCGGGGCGCCAAGACGGACTGTTCCGTTACCATCGCAGTCGGCCTTCCTCTGGCTGGGTTTGGGCGGGAGAAGAAGTCCTTCCGGGAGTACCTTCGCCCTTCTTCCCAGCCGGTAGACTTCAAGTTCGAGGGCATCCCCTACAAAGTGACCATCGAGGATGTGAAGCTGTTCCCACAGGGGTATTCCGCCCTGATGATCCACCCGGAACTCCTCCAGAACGAGCCCTCCGTCCTGCTCATGGACATCGGCGGCTGGACGGTGGATCTGATGCGGCTGGACAACAATGTTCCCAACGCCGCCACCTGCCGGAGCCTGGAACTGGGGATGATCCGCTGCATCGACGAGGTAAAAGAACAGGTTCGCCGGGATGTGGGGCTGTCTGTAACCGACGCCCAGGTGGAGCGAGTGCTGGCGGGAAAGCCCTGCAGCATGGACGAGGACGCCCGCAGCATCATCCAAAAGCAGGGCCGCCTCTACACCGAGCGCCTTCTCTCAGCGGCCATGGAAGCAGGGTTTGACCTCAAGGCCATCCCGGTGGTGATGCTGGGCGGCGGCGCAGCGGTGGTCAAGCGCAACGTCGCCCCTCAGGACGGCCTGTGTCGGGTTTTTGCCCTGCTGGATGACCGGGTAAACGCCGAAGGATTCGAGCGGATTTTGGGGCGTTTGTCGGGCGGTGTGGGCAAGGGATGAGCAGGCCCCTTTTTATGTTCCGCCCAAACCTCCAGAATGAGGACCACCGCCGGGCATGGGCCCTGCTGCAGTCTGTGCCGGAAGGCCAGAAAAGCGCCTTCCTGGTGAAAGCGATTCTGGACAGCGCCAGGCAGGACGCCTTGGAGTCCACCCTGCGCCGCATCCTGCGGGAAGAACTTCAGGCTGTCCCTTCCCAGCCGGTGCAGCAGCCGGAGGAAGCCATCCCACCGGAGATGCTCGGCTTTCTCAACACCCTCATGGATGACGGGTAAAATCCCCCAAAGCGGCCCCCAACATAGCCCTTATTGCTTGTGACGTTTGTTGCCCCTGCTTTGGCTGAAAGGTTGTTGGTCTTGGTAATAGCTTTCTCTTCGCTCTTCGGATATGCTTGTGTTGCCCGAAAGGGAAAGAACCAAGCAAAGGAGCGGTGACCGTGGAGACCAAGGGCGTGACCTGTAAAATCCCGCTGGCCCTGCACAACAGGATCAGCGAGGAGATCCGGGAAACGGAAAGCACCATGAGCAAGTTTATTGAAATGATCATCCAAGAGCATTATGAGAAAGGGGCTGGCAAAGTCATGGCAAAGGGCAGAACACTGGCATTTCAGGTGAGTGAGGAATTGTTCCAGCGGGTCAAGGAATACCTGGAACGCTTTGAAAAAGTCCACCACCGCCGCCTGACGCAAAAGGAGTTCATCATCGGGCTTATCGAGCAGGCACTGGAGGAAGCGGAGGAAGAATTCGAGGCCGCCGAGGCAGCCGGACAGGAGGAACAGGAAGAAAGCGCCTGGGCCGCCGTCCAGGGCGAGGAAACCAACGAGGACGATGGTGACCCCAGCACGGGCCTCCCCAGCGAATACGCCGCCTGGAACGCCCCACAGGAGGACGGGCAGGAAACGGCGGACGAGGGCGAGGTAGATGCCGAGAGCGAAACAGCTGAAACCGAAGATGCCGGTGAAACCGAGGAAGTCGAAGAAGAAATCTACGCATAAGAGGAACAACAGCAGCCCGCAGGATTGGGTTCACCCCAGCCCCTGCGGGCTGTTTTCATATCATTTGACACTGCACCATGAAAGGGGTGATGCCGGTTGATTGTGTAGTAGCGTTTCATCAAATTTATGAAAAAGGAGCGTGATGCCCAAAGCCATAACGTATATTGACCTGTTTTCCGGTATCGGCGGGTTCCGGGAGGGACTCAGCCGGGCCGGAGGTTTTGTCTGCGTAGGCCATTGTGAGATCGACAAATATGCCGACCAAAGCTACCGGGCGCTGTTCGATACGAAAGGAGAGTGGTTCCGTGAGGACGTCCGAGAAGCCGACCCCGATGAAATGCCCGACTTCGACCTGCTGTGCGGGGGATTTCCCTGCCAATCTTTTTCTATTGCCGGACACCGTGGAGGGTTTGCCGACCCAAGAGGTACGCTGTTCTTTGAAATTGCCCGGCTGACTGCGGCAAAAAGACCTGCGTATCTGCTGCTTGAAAACGTACCCGGCCTGCTTAACCATGACGGAGGCCGGACGTTTGCGGCCATCCTCCATACGCTGGATGGATTGGGGTATGGTGTGGAATGGCAGGTGCTTAACAGCAAAGATTTCGGCGTCCCTCAATCCCGCAAGAGGGTGTACCTTGTCGGATATCTTGATGAAAGATGCAGAGGAAAAGTACTTCCTTTCACCGAAACAGCAGGAACGCCTCTTAAGCAAATTCGCCCCGGCGCACAGGGGGAGCGCATCTACTCCCCGGAAGGAGTAAGCTGCACCCTGACCTCCCAGGCAGGCGGGATGGGCGGGAAAACCGGGCTGTACTGCACAGGCGTCCCCATCAAGGAAAACACGAAAAAGGGATATAAAATGGCATATCCCGGTGACAGTGTGGATCTGGCATACCCCACCCTCAATACCCGCCGCGGCAGGGTGGGCAGGAAAATCGCCCACACCATCACCACCGGGAGCAGCCAAGGCACCCTTTGCTGTGTGGATATGAACGAGGAACCGGAGCTGACGGACTATGCCCGCTGCCTCACCGCCAAGCAGAACGGCGGGATCCGCAGCCACAAGCGGGAAGCCTCCGGCGTGTGGGACGGATGCCGCATTCGCCGCCTCACGCCACGGGAATGCCTGCGGCTCCAGGGCTGGACGGATGACCGCATCGACCTTGTCCTGCCGCTCCAATCCGACGCCCAACTCTATAAGCAGGCTGGGAACGGAGTCACCGTCAATGTGGTGGAAGCCATCGGAAAGCGGCTGGCCGCTGCCCATCGGGAGGTGACCGCTGTCGATTGACCTGAAAGACCAGTTCTTCGGCTGCGAGATCGAGATGACGGGGCTGACCCGCCAACAGGCTGCGGAAGCGGTGGCCGCCCTGTTCGGCGCCGCCGCCACCCATTCCCGTTCCTCCCGCACCTACGACCCATGGGAGGTCACCGACAACGAGGGGAAAACATGGCGCTTTGTCTTTGACGCCAGCATCCGCGCCACCCATCGGAGTGGGCGCAGGCAGCTTTCCACAGGCGATGATACCTACAAAGTGGAGATGAACTCCCCCAAGCTGGAATACAGCGAGATGGGGAAGCTTCAAGATGTAGTACGCACCCTCCGCCATGCGGGGGCTGTGGTCAATTCATCCTGCGGGATGCACGTCCATGTGGACGCCTCCAAGCACACCCCGCAGAGTCTGAAGAACGCCCTGTCCATCATGTACTCCAAGGAGGATATCCTGTTCAAAGCCCTCAAAGTGGACGAACGCCGGGTGGAACGCTGGTGCCAGAAGGTGCGAGAACCCATGCTGGAGAAGATCCGCAGGCTGCCCACCAACACCACCATGGACCGCCTCAAGCGGGAATGGTACGAGGGAGGCGATGGCAGCTACGAGCACTACAACTGGACCCGGTACTACGCTTTGAACCTTCATTCGGTGTTCTATCGCGGCACATTGGAGTGGCGCTGTTTTGAGAGCACCCTCCATGCCGGCAAGGTGCGCGCCAATATTACGCTGGCGCTGGCCATCTCCGCCCAAGCCATCAATCAGAAGCGGACGGTGATGCGGAAAACCGAGATCAGCGAGAACCCCGCCTTCACCTTCCGCACCTTTCTTTTGCGCCTTGGCCTCATCGGGCCGGAGTACAAAAATGTGCGGGAACACTTACTCTCCAATCTTCCCGGCGACAGGGCCTGGCGGTATGACAAATCCCAGTACCCCAGCCTGCAGAACCGACGCAACCAAGAACGATAGAGGTGATGAAAAACCACAGGGAAACTTTACTTTGCCTACGGCTCCAACATGAACCTGAACCAGATGGCCTTCCGCTGCCCGGACGCCCAGGTGGTGGATACCGTCCGGCTGGAAGGATACCGCCTTGCTTTCCGTATGAATGGTGGCGGGCATGGCGTTGCCACCATCCTGCCAGAGCCAGGCAGCTTTGTGGATGGCGTCCTCTGGCGCATTTCAGAACGGGACGAGCAGAGCCTGGACCACTATGAGGGATTCCCCCGGCTGTATGGAAAGGAACCCGTCACTGTGGTAGACCCGGATGGACTGAAGCGGGAAGTCATGGCCTATACCATGAACAGCCCCTACAAGGACGCCCCCGCACTGCCCTCTCAATCGTACCTGTCCGGCATCCTTCACGGGTGCCGGCAGAACGGGATCGAAATCGAGTCTGTGCTGGACGCTGTCTGGCGCACCCAGCGGGATACGCACCACAAGGTGCTCCCCCGGAAAAAGCCCCGCCAGAAAAATGGCGAGGAACGATAATTCTGCTTTAGCCCCCGTGGGTTTGAGGATTTTCCTCAAATCTGCGGGGGCTTTTTTTATTTTGCCAAAAAGGAGACTGTTATGAAAAATCTTAAAAGAGTGCTGTCCCTGATGATGGCGGTGCTGCTCTGCTTTGGGCTCTTCCCTGGCAGCGCCCTTGCCGCCGAGAATGATTATGACGGGTACCTCGCCATGATCGAATACAAAGACCGCCGTTATTCTCTCAGCGAAAACCTCCCTGCGCCTTTTGGCGGGCGTACAACCGAGGAATTCTTCGAGCTGCGGATCAATGATTTACGCACATACCGCACCGCCTACTGCATCCAGATGGGTGTACGGGCCAACAGCGGCATCGGCTACGAGGCATCGGATGATTACGCCTCTTTCACAGAAGAACAAAAGGCGCTGATCAACACTACCCTCACCCTGGGCTACAACATGGAAACCGGCACAAAGTACGGGGGCAGCGCCATCGATGAGTACATCGCCACCCAAATCCTCATCTGGCTCATTGCCCACAACCAGCTCGGCACAGGGTATGAGAGCCAGATCGTGGACGAGATCACCGCCAACAGCCCCGCAGCGAAGCCCATCTTCTATACCCTGCGGGAAAACGTGATGAACTACCGTACGATCCCGTCCTTTACCACAGATGACCCCAGCGCGGTTGGGGCCTATACCCATGCCCTGCAGTACAATGAGAGCACTGGGAAAAATGAAACGACGCTGGTGGATGAGAACAATGTGCTGGGTGATTTCACCTTCAGCTGCGCCGGCGTGGATTTTTCCGTGGACGGGAACCAGCTGCACGTTTCCACCAGTGAAACGGATTTCGGGACCATTACCGCTGAAAAGAGCCTGCCCTCTTCCATCCCCGGTGTGATAACCGGCGGCACGAAATACTGGCTGCGGGATACCTATCAAAATGTTGTCACCTTTGATGTAGAGGGCGAGGCCCAGCCGGTGAAGTGCTACTTCTCCCTCGAAATCAGATCCGGTACCCTGCAGATCGTGAAAACCTCCGAGGATGGCGAGGTTTCCGGCATCCCCTTCCACATCTCCGGCAACGGGGTGGAACGGGATGTGGTGACAGGCCCGGATGGGACCATTGGGGTGGACAATCTCCAGGCCGGCACTTACACCATCACTGAGCAGTCACCGAACCGATACGTCCAGCCCGCTTCCCAGCAGGTGACCATTTACCCCGGCCAGACCGCCAGCGTCAGCTTTTCCAATGTGCTGAAGAAGTTCACCGTCACCATGGAAAAGGTGGATTCCGTCACCGGGGAAGCCCAGGGCGACGCCTCCCTGGATGGCGCGGTGTACGGAATGTTCAAAGGTGAAACCCTGCTGGACACCTACACCACTTCGGGCGGGGGAAAGTTCATCACCAAGGAGTACCCCTGCGGCCCGGATTACTCCATCCGAGAGGTCTCGCCCAGCGAGGGGTACCTGCTGGATGAAACCGTCTATCCTGTGGGCGCAGAGCCGGGGAACTTCACGCTGGAACACAACAGCGTCCCCATGACCGCAACGGAGGATGTGGTGCTCGGCTCCATTGCCATCACCAAGCACACCGACCAGCCCGCCATTCCAGAGCAGGACGCTCCTGCGCCTGAAACGGAGCCTCCCACCGAGGAAGAAGCTGCCGTTACGGAAGAACAGCAGACCGAAAGCGCAGAGGAAGATCCCGCTTCCAGCACACCTGAAAATGGCGCTGTTCCTGAAAATAGCTTCGAGCCTTCCAGCCAGCCGGAAGAAAATGAAGCTGCCGACGAAGGCCAGGCCGGGGAAGGCAGCACCGCCCCGGAAAACGACGCTGTGCAGGAACCAGCTGACGTTGACCAGCCTGATGCAGCCGATGCGGAAGCAGAAGCTGTGCCGCTGGCCGTTACCAGCAATGAGGTGCAGATCGAGCAGCCGGAGGCCGGGGCTGAATTTCAGGTCTACCTGGCCAGCGCCGGCAGTTACGAGAACGCCAAAGAGTCTGAACGGGATATCCTGCTGACGGATTCCTATGGTTTTGCCCAATCGAAGGACCTCCCTTACGGCCTGTATGTGGTGCATCAAACCGCTGGCGCCGAGGGGCAAAAATTCGTCCCGGATTTCTCCGTGTTCATTTCCGAGCATGGCAAAACCTATTATTTCATCCTGAACAATCCCACCTTTACCTCCCTCATCCGCTTTGAAAAAAGGGACGCCGAATCCGGCGAGATCATCCCGCTGGCCGGCACCTCCGTGAAGATCCGCAATGCGGATACCGGCGAATGGGTGGTGCAGCACATCAACTATCCCAGCCCCATGGACATCGACACCTTCGTGACGGATTCCACAGGGACCCTCATGCTGCCGGAGGCCCTGAGCTTTGGAAATTATGAGTTGTATGAGCAGCAGAGTCCCTGGGGTTACGTTCTGGATGATGAGCCTGTACCCTTTGTGGTGGATGGCACCCAGGACGTTGTCACCGTGACCAAGTACAACACGGTGCAGAAAGGTACCATCACCGTCCACAAGGAGGGCGAGGTGTTCAGCCATGTGACAGAAGCCGGTGGCCTCTACCAGCCGCAGTACGAGGTGCAGGGCCAGCCGGGCGCTGTTTACGACATCACCGCTCTGGAGGATATCGTCACCCCGGATGGCGTCGTTCACGCAAAGGCGGGAGAACTGGTGGCTGCCCTGACCACAGGGAGCGATGGGACTGCCACATCGGAGCCCTTGTACCTGGGCCGCTACCAAGTTTCTGAACGGACAGCGCCCGCAGGCATGGTGCTGGATTCCGAACCGAAGGAAGTCACCCTCGCCTACGCTGGCCAGGAGGTGTCCGTCACCACCGCCGATGTGGGCTTCGTCAATGAACGGCAGAAGGTGGAGATCAGCCTTAAAAAGCTGCTGGAGCAGGATGAGACCTTCTCCATCGGGATGAATGGGGAATGGGAAAACATCACCTTCGGCCTGTTCGCCGCAGAGGAAATCGTCGCCGCCGATGGCAGTTCCATCCCCGCCGATGGCCTCATCGAGACCACCGGCATCGATGAAAATGGGAACGCCGCCTTCAAAACCGACCTCCCCTGCGGGGCCTCGCTGTATGTAAAGGAGATCGGTACGGATGAGCACTACCTGTTGAGCGACGAGAAATACCCTGTGGTGTTTGAGTACGCCGGGCAGGACGTCGCCACCGTGCAGCTGGAGGTCAATGACGGAGAAGCCATCGAAAACACGCTGAAGTATGGCAAGGTATCCGGCTGGAAGGTGGATCAGGACGGATTCGAGTTGGGCGGCGCCGTGATCGGCCTGTTCCGCTTTGACGAAACCGAGTTCACAGAAGAAACCGCCCTCATGGTCACCGAGAGCAATCCCATCGGGTACTTTGAATTTGACCGGGTACCCATTGGCAATTGGGTCATTCGTGAGATCGCAGCGCCGGAAGCCTTCGTACTGAGCGAGGAAACCTTCCCTGTGGAGATTACCGAAGATGGGAAGACCATTGAGATCACCATGGAAAACCAAATCATCCGGGGTACTGTGGAAACCACCAAGGTAGACGCCGACTTCCCGGAGAACAAGCTGTCGGGGGCCATCTTCGAGGTGTACGCCGATGTGGATCACAACGGGGAGTTCGACCCTGACATCGACAAGCTGGTGGGTGAAATGGCTGAGTCCGAGGGCGGCATCTATCAGCTGAAGGACTTGCAGTACGGGGATTACTTCCTGCACGAGAAGGAAGCCCCTGAATTTTTCCAGCGTGACGAGGGGTACTATCCCTTCTCCATCACGGAAAACGGCGCCATCGTGCGGGTGGAAACCGAAGCTGGCGTGGGCTTCCTCAACCATGCACAGACCGGCTCCCTGAAGGTGGTCAAGACAGCCGATGACGACCAAATCGAAGGCCACGCCTTCAAGATTACCGGCACCGACTTCATGGGCAACGCCTATGAGCAGGAGTTCCAGACCGATGAGAACGGTGAGATCAACGTCACCCTCCGGGTGGGCGAGTACACCGTTTCCGAGGTGGCCGGTGAGGATGCCGAACAGTATATCCTGCCGGATGACCAGACCGTGGAGATCCTGGCTGGCGAAACCGTCACCGTGGCGATGCACAACAAGCTGGTGCCGGAAATTCCCACCGTTCCTCAGACTGGGGACAGCCCCTGGATGCCCGCAGCTTTGATTGGCCTTTCCGCACTGGCGCTGCTGGCAGGCGGCGGGCTCCTCGCCATGCACCTTGTGGGCAAAAAGAAGAGATCCGCAGGCGGCCATGACAGGGGCCAGGGTATCCGATGAAAACCTTCCTGAAAGGTTTCTGCATCGGCCTGCTGTGCCTGAGCCTGTTGGGGCTTGCGTGGTTTTTGGTGCTCCAGCCGGGGCTGACCAATGGGGAAGCGCAGGCCCTAAAAGAGGAATACATAGTACAGCCCCTCCCCGGAGCCGAAAGCTCCGGGGAGGAACCGGCTGGGAATGAACAAACCGTGCAGGAGCAGAAGCCGGAAGCCATTGTAGACCTCCCGGCCCTGCAAGCGGAATACCCGGATATCAAGGGGTGGATCACCATTCCCGGAACCTGCGTAGACTACCCTGTTCTGCAAAGCGGCGTCGATGATCCCGAATACTACTTGCGGCGCACCTATAAAGGGGAATGGCGCACAGCCGGAAGCATTTTCTTTCAGTGGGACTGCACCCCGGAAAGCCGGAACACCGTGGTCTACGGACACAACATGAACGACGGGACCATGTTCGCTGTGCTGCAGAAGATGGCCGATGCAGCGTTCCGGGAAGAACATTCCGAAATCCTCCTGCAGACGGAAACCGGGCTGCGGGAGTACACCATTGTGGCTGTGCTGAAAACGGATATCCAAAAACTCTCCTTTAACCGCACCGTATTCGCGGACGATGAAGATTTCCTCTCCTTTCAGAAGGAGCTGCTTGCACAGCCGCTGTATCACGACCCAGCATTTATCCCCGGCGCAGGCCACCGCCTGCTGACTCTTGTTACCTGTTCCTATGAATGGGATAACGCCCGCACGGTGGTCGTCGCCGTACAAGTGAGGTGAGAATGAACCTATGGAACCGAAAGCAATTATAGTCATTGTCCTGTGCGCTGTCATTTTAGGCGGCCTTGTTTTCCTGCACATTCGCAACCGCAGGAAAAAGTAGCAGAGATTTTATTGGGTGGGGCGCTGAAAAGCGCCCCGCTTTTTGTATTTGAATGCACTGGAGGGATTGATTGAAGAAACTTGGACTTTTAGACCGGCTGGCAGAGCAGCACCGCACCTTCATCTCCAACCTGCGCCTGCAGCCCACCCTCAAATGGGAGGCCCTTGGAGACTTGTACCAGCTGGAGAACAAAGAGCAGTACCCGCTGAGGGAATGGGAAGAAGCTGTGTCCTACCTGCTGGGCTGCGAGGTGCGGTTTGCCAATTATGAGGACATCGGGAAAAGCCTCAAGCCCTTTTCCCTGAAAGTGAGGTGACGCCATGAATCAATTTTACACCGCCGAATCCGTCACGGAAGGCCATCCGGATAAGCTGTGCGACCTCATAGCCGACAGTGTTCTGGATGACTGCCTTTCCCATGACGCTCTCTCCCGTGTGGCCTGCGAAGTGCTGGCCACCAAGGGGCAGGTCATCGTAGCTGGTGAGATCACCAGCCTGCATGAACCCCAAATCCCGGCCATTGTCCGTTCTGTGCTGCGGAAGGTGGGCTACGACCCCACCCGGTACGCCGTCCAATGCCTCATCCATAAGCAAAGCCCGGATATCGCCGCAGGGGTGGATTGTTCGTTAGAGCAGCGAAGGGGATCTCTCCAAGATCCTGTCCTCCGCTTGGGCGCCGGTGACCAGGGGGTCATGGTTGGGTACGCCTGTTCGGAAACCCCGCAGATGATGCCACTTCCCGTTGTACTGGCCCACCGGCTGGCCGGCTGTCTCACCACAGCCCGGAAATCCGGCATGGTGCGGGGCCTGCGCCCGGATGGAAAAGCCCAGGTCACCGTGGAGTACGACGAGGATGGACGCCCCCTGCGGCTGGACACGGTTGTCCTCTCCGCTCAGCACAGCCCGGAGAAGCCCGCCGATGAACTGTTTTGGGAACTCACCGACAAGGTGCTGGCCCCGGCGCTGCAGGCGCTTCCCCCGGACGAGGATACTAAAATCCTGCTAAACCCCTCCGGGCGGTTTGTGCTTGGCGGCCCGGAGGCCGACACCGGCCTCACCGGAAGAAAACTCATGGTGGACAGCTATGGTGTGTTCGCACCCCATGGGGGCGGCGCCTTTTCCGGGAAGGACCCAACCAAGGTGGATCGTTCCGGGGCATATATGGCCCGCTACATCGCCAAAAACCTCGTGGCCGCCGGGCTGTGCAGCCGGTGCCAGGTGACGCTGGCCTATGCCATCGGAAAAGCCGAGCCGGTGATGGTGGAGGTGGATACCTTCGGCACCGGCGCCATCTGCGCCGACGATTGCCTGGCGGATGCGGTGCGCCTTGTGTTCGGGCTGACCCCTTCGGAGATCATCGCCCAGCTGGACCTGTTGACGCCCCGCTATACCCAAACCGCAGCCTACGGGCATTTTGGCAAGCCGGAACTCCCCTGGGAGCGCACCGACCAGGCCAAGATCCTCCGGGCAGCGGTAATCTAACACAAAGGAAGGAGCATTCCCATGCCCGGAGTGAGCAAAGAGCAGATCGCCGCCGCCAAGCAAATGACCGCCATCGAATTCCTGCGCCGGTTTCGCCCCAATGAACTGGTCAGAAGCGGCAGCCGTGGTGAGTTCCAACTGAGGGAGCACGACAGCTTCAAAATCAATGGGGAGTCCTCCATCTGGCATTGGAAAAGCCGGGATATCGGAGGGAAATCCGCCCTGGATTATCTCATCAAAGTGGAAGGGATGAAGTTTGTAGATGCGGTGCTGGCCTTGTGCGACGAATGCCCCAGCTACATCCCGCCTCCGCCTCAACCAAAAAAGAGGCCGGAGTTCATCCTTCCACCGGCAGCCGTGAACAACCGCAGGGTGTTCGCCTATCTGCTGAAGCGGGGGATCAGCCGTGGGGTCATCGAAGCCTGCATCCGGGCAGGGATCCTCTATGAAAGCGCAGACTACCACAACGCTGTTTTCGTCGGCAGGGATGAAACCGGCACTGCCCGGTATGCCTTCCTGCGCGGCACCTACACACTGGGAGAACCCTTCAAGGCAGAGGTGCCGGGCAGCGATAAGCGGTTTTGCTTCCTGCTGCCGCCGAAGGGAAAAACCAACCGGGTGGCTGTGTACGAAGCCGCCATTGAACCCATGGCTCATCTGACGCTGGAAGGGACCACAGACAAGTGGCGGCTGTCTCTCGGCGGCATCTACGCGCCGGAAGAAGGACATCGACAGGAACGGGAGGCCAAGAGCCCCCTTGCGCTGGACGCTTTTTTGGAGCGCCACCCGGAGATCGAGGAAATCGAGATCTGCACCAACAACGATTTTGCCGGGCGCTGGGCCGCAGCCCACATCGAGAGAGGCTATCAGGGCCGGTACCGCATGGTGAAGAACCTGCCCCGGCGAGAGGGCTGCGACTATGGCGATCTGGCAAAAGAAAACTATGAACGGCGAACCGCCCGGAGCCTTTCGGACGGTTCCCGATAGAAAGAAGGTCATGCAATCGACAAGAAGGAAATCACACTGAAACTTTACTCCCCACTGAAAGGGGATTTCTTTCCCCAGGAGGTCTACGACGATATCGATTGGATGGATCGAGTGGGGCCGGACGAGTTCTCTGGCTTTGAACTGGCGGACTATGAGGAATCCATCCGATCCGCAGTAAAAGACTCTTTTAGGGGAACGGGCGGGGATCTCATGCCCTACTTTTCAGAGAAGCGAAACCCCGGCGTCAAGGCAAAGGTGCTCAGCGCCATCCCCTCGGTGGAACTCCGGGACGGGGAACTGATGGGCTGCACCACGGTTCGGCTGAAGGAGCCTCTGAACGATGTGGAAATGAAAGCTCTCCAGGAGTATCTGCGGGGCCAGTTTTCCGATGGCTGGGGCGAGGGCTTCGAGCAGTGGGAAATCTATACGGAGGATGGTACGCTCTACGTCCATTTTTGGAATGAGGACTCCTTCTCCTTCGAAGCCGTGTCGGTGCAGGTCACAGAACCGGCAAAAGAGCCGTCTGTTCCCAAACGGCCCAAAATGAAGCTGGCCGGCATGGACGGAAACATCTTCTTTATCCTCGGCAAGGCTTCCCAGCTTCTCAAGAGAAGCGGACAGCCGGAACAGGCCAAGGAGATGGCGGACCGTGTCTACAGATCCGGCGACTACGGAAAAGCCCTGTCTATCATCAGCGAGTATGTGGAAACCGAGCTGTCGGTAAAACCGCCTGCGAGATCCAGGAAGGAACGGGGTGACGCCAGATGAATGAGAAAAAGTATGAAATCACCAACATAGCCCATCCGCAATATCCATGGCTACACCGCATCCGGGCACTGCGGGATGTGCGGGAGGACGTCCATGCCGGTGCCCTGGGCGGCTTTGTCCAATCGGAGGAAAATCTGAGTCAGGAGGGCCAGTGCTGGATTGCGGGAAACGCTGTCGCAGCGGAGGAAGCCTATGTGTACGGAAACGCCATCCTGTGGGATCAGGCCTGCGCCCGTGGCTGTGCGGCCATCTCCGGCCCAAGCAGGATCGGTGGAAACGCCATCATAGAGGATTACGCCATCATCACTGCTGGGTACGTTCACGGCAATGTCCATATTTCCGGCAACGCCAAGCTCTTTGCCAATTCCGTGACCGGCGGCATCCCCATCGTTATGGAGGGGGCGACTGTCTACGGTGAACTTGGTGGGGAAATCGAAGTGCGTGAAACCGCTGTGATTTTGCCTGGGGTCACCATAGACAATCCCACCAGTGACGTGATCCACATTGGGCCGGACGATATCGCCATCGAGCGCAGGTTCAAGCGTGAATCGCCCATTCTTACCCCGCCGCCCGGTTTCCAGCCCAAGCAGCATACCACCGTCAAGAAGCGCCATCGGAGTGAGGAACGATAAAAACAAAACAGGAAGGATGATGCCTCTGAATCAAAAGAACGAACTTGCTCAAGTTGTAGAAGAATCCACTTTGCCCATCGAGCACAACGGCGGGGATGGCTGGACCATTCTGCATGGGGACACCCTGCAGATCATCCGTGCCTTCAAGCCCCAGGTGTTTGATGCCCTTATCACCGATCCGCCCTACGCTTCGGGCGGCTGGAAACCTGCGGAGAAGAACCGCACGACCACACAGAAGTACAGCAGCATGGACCCCAAGAACGCCCCGCCCGACTTCGACGGGGACAATCGGGATCAGAGAAGCTGGACCCGCTGGATGGCTGAGTGGCTGTACGATGCCCGTAAAGCCTGCAAGCCGGGTGCGCCCGTCTGCCTGTTCATCGATTGGAGGCAGTACCCCTCCATCACTGACGCTTTGCAATGGGCCGGATGGATCTGGCGGGGCTGCGTGGTATGGGATAAGATGACCAGCCGCCCGCAAAAAGGGCGTTTCCGCCAGCAGAGCGAATATGTGGTGTGGGGCTCCAACGGCCCCATGCCGGTGAGCCGCCCGGTGGGATGCCTGCCGGGGGTGTTCCGTTACGCCAATCCGCAAAACCGCACCCATGTCACCGAGAAGCCCCTGCAGCTCATGCGGGACCTTGTGAAAATCTGTGTGCCGGGAGGAAGGATCCTCGACCCCTTCTGCGGGGCCGGAACCACCGTGCTGGCAGCCAGGCTGGAGGGGTACGAGGCCGTGGGCATTGAGGTGACCGATGCCTACTACAAGCTGGGCTCGGACCGGGTGCGTTTTGCGCTTGAGGCCAAGTCGGAAACCGCTGAATAATCTCCATGGCTATCCATGTGGATAGCCGCCAACAACCCCAAACCCAGGCAGGCTATCCACATGGATAGCCTGCCTGATTACCTACAAAGAAAGGAAACATCGCCATGGAAAAAGCCTTTGCCTACATCTGCGCAGCTGCGGATACGGCGCCCCGCCTTTTGAAGCGGTACTGCCGGAAAGTGTATGAGCTCGGATACGTCCCCATCTGCCCTAAACTAAACGATGGGCAGTACCTTGCGCTGGACAACGCCGATGAAAAGAGGGATTTTCACAATATTGCCCGCCAGAAGCTGGGCCGGTGCCGGATGCTGGTGGTATGCGGCAAGGAGATCAGCAACTCCATGTCCGCAGAAATCGGGATGGCCGAAAAGAGGAACATCATCTGCACCACACTGGATGGTCTGGCCAGAATCAAAGAAGCTGGCGAGGACAACGTCATCTGACCTGCGGCGCAGGTCGCTTCTTTCCCAGCCGGTGACTGGTTTTGCAAGCATAGCCTTTGGATATCCAAAGGCATTCTTGGGGAGCACCCCAAACCCCCGGCTGCCTGCCATCGGCTGATTTTGTGAAATACGAGGTGAAAAATGAGCCAAAAGCAGTACGCCGCATTTGCGGCAAATATAAAATCATGGGATGCCCTGCGCCAAAAGAAAACAAACTTTGTTCCGGGCGTTCTCAGGGTTGAGAAGGTCATCCTTCTGAGTAAATCGGATTTTGACAAACTCTCGGAGGATATCTCCCCGGATTATCCTTTCCTGCAAGACAACCGGCACCTCCTCAGCGCCGACCCGGGCGGGTTGTTCCGCTGCCTGATGGTACGAGCAGAAGGACAAGCAGAGCATCTGCTCATCTCACAGCGAAGAAATACCCTGTACCTGGGCTATGGGAAGGACTACCGCAAGGTGGACTTAAAAGAGGTTCCGATTGAACGCATCGTTTTAGAAGATCCGAAGGTGTACCAGGAACGGGCTGCGTTCCATCATCGGCCCCGCCGCATGGAGGATATCGTGGGAGAGCATCCCGGAACCTCCACTCCAGAGCGTCAAACGGGGTTTCGGGTGGAGCAGATCGTCGTTCTCTCCGACGAGCAGTACCGTCAGTTCCAGGAGAGCGGCCTTGTGGAAGATCAGATTTTCCTGTTCGACTACAACGACAAGATGTGGTTTGACCCCGGCGACCTGTGCTGGCACTGTGTGCTCGTCAAGGGTGAAACCAGCAGGGATGGCATCCTTGTGGAAGCGGAGGGGTATTCCTATGCCCGGTACGCCGCCTTTGCCCCGGATTGCAGCAGACTGCGGCTGCGGGATGCCCATGTCCACTATGAATACCCAGCAAAAGCGCCGGAGCAAGTGAAAACCCGAAAAAGGAATGAGCCGGAACGCTAAAGGAGTCCATATGAGAAAACGAAACCATATCATTCCCCTCCATCTGAACAAAAAGGAACTGGCCCATCTGGAGGCCCAGGTGAAACTCAGCGGCCTTGCCCGTGAGGAATTTCTCCGTTCCCTCATCATGGGAGCGCAGCTGCAGGCGAGGCCCTGCACCCACCATGCCGACCTGCTTCATAAGGTGGCTGGGCTTTGCAACAACGCCAACCAGCTTGCCAAGGTCGCAAACACCTATGGCGAGGCCAGCCGGCAGAGCGTGGAGGAAATGACCAGCATCGCCCGTGCGGTCTGGAAGGAAGTGAAGGAGAACTGGTAAATGGCGTACACCAGCATTATCCCCGTGCACCGCCTGGACAACAGTGTGGACTATGTCCTGGATGAGAAAAAAGCCTCCCGTTCCCAAAACGCAGACTCCCTGCAGGCGGCGGTGGACTATGCCCTCAATAAGGATAAAACCGAGCAGGACCTGTTCTGCTCGGCCATTGGCTGTACGCTGGATTCCGCCTTTGAGGATATGCGCCAGATCAAGAGGATGTGGCACAAGGAAAAAGGGGTGCAGGGATTCCACCTGGTGCAGAGTTTCGCCGCCGGGGAGGTAACGCCGGAATTGGCACATCAAATCGGTCAGGAACTTGCGGACCGTCTGCTGGGCGGCAGATTTCAAGTGGTCATCAGCACCCATTTGAACACCGGGCATATCCACAACCATTTGGTTTGGAATTCCGTTTCCATCCAAACAGGTAAGAAGTACCGGAGCAATGAAAAAAGCTATGTCACCGGGGTGCGCCGGATCTCCGATGAACTGTGCCGGAAATACCATCTCTCGGTCATCGACACCGAGAAATCGGAACGGGTGACCCGCCCCTATGCCCAATGGCTGGCCGAGCAAGAGGGAAAGCCCACTTGGAAAACCGTCATCCAGCAGGATGTAGACGCCGCCATAGCTGCCTCTCTCACTTGGAAGCAGTTCCTGCGGGTGCTGGAACAGCAGGGGTACACCTTCCGCTTTGACCGCAAGTACATGACGTTGAAACCGCCGGGCAAGGATCGGCCTGTCCGGTTTAAGACCCTGGGCAAAAACTACACGCCCGAAGCCATTCAGCGCCGTATCCTGTACCCCAGGCGCTCCGCACCGGCTGGGAAAAGAACACCACCCGCCCATGGGCTGCTTCTCCTCCTTGGGGAAACGCAGCCCCGCAAGCTCACCGGCCTGCGGGCGCTCTATTATTCCTATTTATATCAGGTGGGAGTGCTTCGCAAGAAACCGCCCTACCCAAGCTATGCCGTGCGGGAGGATATTCGCAAGCTGGACCAGCGGATCGAGCAGGCTGAGTTCATCTTTCAGCATCATGTGGAGGACCGCGGCCAGCTGGCCAGCCTCCGGCAGCAGGCGGAGGATGAAATCGTCGTGCTGTTAAAGCAGCGCCAGAAGCTCTACCGCTACGAGCCGGACTCCCCCCAGATCAGCGCCCTCACCGAGAAACTTCGGCAGCTTCGCCACACCGCCAAGCTGTGCCGGAACATTGAAACCCACTCTGTGGAGATGGAGCAGCGCCTGCTGGCGGCCCAAGAGGAAGATCGCCAGCGTCAGGAACGGGAAGAAAAACAGCAAGAACGTAAAAGTAAAGACGGACCCAGGAGGTGATTGATTGAACAGAATCCCCAGCAGAGAACAGGTGGAACGCCTCCGGCAGCGATATCCCGCCGGAACCCGAATCGTCCTGCATTCCATGGATGATGCCCAGGCCCCGCCGCCTGGTACCATGGGTACGGTTGTCTATGTAGATGATATGGGACAACTCGAAGTTGAATGGGACAACGGTTCCGCCCTGTCTCTTATCCCCGGTGAAGATTCCTTTTCCAAAGTTTCTGCGCCGGAAAAGGGAAAACAGAAACGCTCCCGTGATTTGGAGCGGTGAAAGCGAGGTGATTTGACTGAACTACGGAAGCGACCCCGCCGACCAAATTGTCCGATTTACCTTGGAAGGCACAGAGGTAGCCCTCAAGCTGTCGGGGTTGGCGGCAAAGAATTTCGCGCTGTTCGTCTATGCGGTATTAAAGGATCAGAAGAAAACCCGTGGAAAGACACGGCTGGTACGGATGCTGCGGGAACAGCGCCCCTTCAAATTCTTTAAGGTGCCGGTAAGTTATATGAAGGAATTTGCCAGGGAAGCCAAGGAGCACGGGCTCCTATACGTCCCCATTCGGAACCGGCAGAAGTCTGACCGCATCGAGGTAGTCGTGTTTGCTGATGACGCCTCCAAGATCCAGCGCATCTATGACAACCTCGGCCTGGATTACGTTGCGGCCCAGGCTGGTGACGCCACTGTGGAGAAAGCGCCTGTGCAGGAGAAACAGCCTCCCGCCGCCGCTGCCCCCAGCAGGACGGAAACCGTCCAGACGGAGCATGGTGCGGTGGAATTTGAGGTTGGCGGTTTCGAGGATGAGATTGAACTCTCCTCCGTACCAGATCAGGAGGAAGGGGCAAATTTTACTCTTGGCCGGGAGAAGGATCCTGTGCAGGGGGAGGCGGCAAAGAGTCCGTCAGAGAATTCCTCGCCCGACAGAAGTTCTTCGCCCGGTCCAACCGGCAGTGAGCCGGCGCCTGAGCAAAAGCCCTCCGTGAGAAAACAGCTGCAGGAGATCCGGCAGGAGCAGGCCCAGAAGAAGGAGGAACGGGCCAGACAGCCCCAGCGTGAGCACGCTGCGCCCAGCCGCAGCAGGAAAAAGAAAAAGCAGAAAGGAAGGTAATGCGGTATCGATTTAAGTACATTGATTGGCAAGCAGCAGGAACAGCAGCCTCAGCAGGAGACGCCCCGCCTTTCCAAAGAGGAATACGCCGCCATGCGAAAGGCGGAACGGGAAGAACTTCAGGCACGGGTGGACGCCCAGACCCAGGAGGTGTTCCGGGATGATGCCTCCATGAAGGGATTTCTCAATTTCATGGCACAGTGCACCCCACAGAGCACCCGGAACCTTCTCATCCTCTATGAGCAGGATCCCACCATCACACATCCCCGCACATTCGACAAGTGGAAAGAGGCCGGGCGTTCTCTGCGAAGCGGTGTGACGGGGTATGCGTTCTACGCCGACCAGGAGTATGAACGGGAGGATGGCACCAAGGGCAGCGGTTTCACCATCACCAAAGCCTTCGACATCTCTCAGACCAGGGGGCAGCAGCCCCTGCCCTCCCAGCAGCGGCTGCCGGAGGAGATCATCGCCGCCCTGGTGGAGCAAAGCCCTGTTCCACTGGCCATTTCCGATCAGCTGCCCCAGGGGGTGCAGGCGCAGTATGTCCCCAAGCAGCGCACCATCTATGTGAGAAACGGAATGGACGAAACCGCTACGATCTGCGCCATCGCCCGTGAGCAGGCCCATGCCGGTTTTGACACCGTAGGCAGCGGCTACTACCGGCAGGCGTATGCGCCCCAGGCCTATTGTGCGGCCTATGTGGTGGCACAGAAACTGGGGCTGGACACCTCTGCTTTCCACTTTGATAAGGTGTGCCAGACCTGCGCCGGGATGGAAGTCCAGGAGAAGAAGGGGTTCATCAGCGACGTCAAGCGGGCGGCCTATGCTATCAACCGGGATATGCAGCGGAGTTTTCGGGAGATGGAGCAGACCATCCAGCCGGATGAATTCTCCGTAGAGTCTCCCAAGCCCGCCAAAGCGCCCAAAGCCAAAGAGGACAAGGAAAAGGAAGCGGCCAGATAACGGCTCCCGCCGAGAGTTTTCCGTTTGTTTTCTTCTGTGCGGTAGCTTTCTACAAGGCGTTGTGATATGGTGATGATGAAAAACAGCAGGAAAGGCAGGGGTACCTATGGAAAAGCAAAGGATGCTCAAGATGAGCCAGCTGGAACAGGATATGCTGGTCAAGGCCCTTTGCGATACGCAGAGTGATGTGCAGCCTGAACAGGCCGAGGAAATGCGTTCCCTTGCTGCGAAAACTGTCCGTGCTCCCCGCCGCAGGCTGTACCTGAGCGATGAGGAATTCGGGCGGGCGGTACAGGCCCTAAACCGGAAGCGCAACGCCTATCTGTCGGCAGGACGGAGTAGCGTCGGGTTTGACCGCATTCTCCTCAAGCTGTTGAACAGCAAGTACCGGCATAAGCCGGTCAGATAAATCCATTCACTTCCCCCGAAGCCTGTGGGCTCTCCCCATGGGCTTCGGGGGGCTTTTTTTATTTTCTGCAAAAAGGAGGGTTATTTTTGATTCGATAGCTGTACGGAAAAATCCATGGTGGGTGTGGCTGCTGCCGCTGCCCATCGTTTGGTGGGCTGCCCTTTTGGTGGCCGGAAGCTGGAGCGCCGGGATGAACCTCGTGGATCTGCTGGGGAAACTCTCCGCAGCCATGAACAGTCCCTTTGCCATCCACTGGACAGAGTATTCCGCCCGGTGCCTGCTGTTCTTTACCATGGGGTATGGGATCGTGGCGCTGACGGTGGCCTCCAGCCGGAAGAACCGCCGCCGTGGTGTAGAACACGGCTCCGCCCAATGGGGCGATGTGTTTCAGATCGCCAAGCGGTACCGGGATAAGAAGCACCCGAAGGAAAACCTCATCCTGACCCAGCACTTTCAGATGGGACTGGACGGTCATAAACACAAGCGCAATACCAATGTGCTGGTGATTGGGGGCAGCGGCGCCGGCAAGAGCCGCTCCTACGCCATTCCCAACACCCTGAACTGTGGGAACTGCTCCATGGTGATTTGCAATCCGAAATCCGAGATCGTGCGGAAAACCGGAGGGGCTCTGAAAGACAATGGCTATGAGGTGCGGGTGTTCGACCTGCTCAGCCCCGACACCTCCTTCTGCTACAACCCCTTGGCCTATGTGCGGGATGACAAAGACGTGCTTCGCCTCATCGAAACACTCATCCAGAGCACCACCCCGCCGGGAGCACAGAGCAGCGACCCGTTCTGGACCAAATCAGAAACGGCGCTGCTCCAGGCCCTCGTCCTCTATCTCATGCATGAAGCCCCAAAAGAAGAACAGAACTTCGCCATGGTGATGGAGATGCTGGCCGCCGCCGAGGTGCGGGAGGAAGATGAGGAATACGAGTCGCCCTTGGACATCCTGTTCGCCCGTCTGGAGATGCGGAACCCGGAGAGCATTGCCGTGAAGCAGTACCATGTGTTCAAGATGGGGGCCGGAAAAACTCTAAAATCCATTTTGATTAGTGTTGGCGTTCGGTTGTCAGCGTTCAACCTGCCGCAGATCGCCCGGCTCACCTATACCGATGACCTCCATCTGGAGGAAATGGGCGAAAAGAAGGTGGCCCTCTTCTGCTGTATCCCGGACAGCGACAAGAGTCTCAACTACCTTGTGGGCATGATTTACGGCCAGCTCATCCAGACCCTGTACTATGTGGCGGACCGGAAATACAAGGGCCGCCTGCCGGTGCCAGTGCATCTCCTCATCGATGAGGCCCCCAACATCGCCCTGCCTACGGACAACTTCCTGCCCTGGCTTTCCACCATGCGGAGCCGGAACATTTTCTGTTCCTACATCGCTCAGAACATGGCCCAGCTCAAGGCGCTGTTCAAGGAGCAGTGGGAGTCCCTGGTGGGCCTATGCGATGAGTTTTTATATCTCGGCGGCAACGAGAAGGAAACCCACAAATACGTTTCCGAGCTCATGGGCAAGGAAACGCTGGATACCAACACCTATGGCCGCAGCCGTGGGCGAAGCGGCAGCTTCAGCGTCAACGACCAGCAGACGGGCCGGGAACTGCTCACCCCCGACGAGGTGCGGATGCTGGACAACCGCAAGGCGATTTTGTTCGTCCGTGGGGAGCGCCCCATGCTGGACGATAAGTACGACCTGATGCGCCACCCCAATATCCGGCTTACTGAAGATGGGGGCGCTGCGCCCTACGACTATACCCAGGCGAAAGATGCCGCAAACGATTTGGACTATTCTCCGGAGCAGTACGAGGATTTCGAACTGCTGGATCCGGAGGATTTTTTGAAGCCTTAAACTACACAATGAATTGGAGGAATGCTTCTGAAGAATATTCTGCATCATTGGATTTCCAAGAAAAATCATAGCAAGAAGAACGACAGGCTCCAGGGCGCTCTGCCTCTTGGCAGGAAGGGCCGCTGCGGGTTTTCCGTCTATGCCGCCACCGTGCTGTGTGTCGGCTGCCTGTCTACCACTGCTTTCGCCGCCAGCGATCCGCTGACGGTAGTGAACAATCTCTCCACCTTCATCTTTTCCCTGATCCGCGCCATCGGCCTGATTCTGCTGGGCTGGGGCGTGGTGCAGGTGGGCCTCTCCTTTCAGAGCCATGACCCTTCCCAGCGTTCCCAGGGCTTTCTCACTCTGGCGGGCGGCCTGGTCGTGACCTTTGCCAAGGAGATCCTCGACCTTATCACGGCCTGAGTTTCTGTGTTCCGGCAGCGGGGGCGTCCGCAGGGGCGCTCCCGCCTATTTTTTCTAAAGGAGGTGACCAGCCGGAAACTGGATCATAGATAACCTAAACTCGGCGCTGGAAACATGGAACGACAAGCTGGCCGAAATCTGGACCTTGCTCACCCAGGACCCCGCCACCTTCAAAGGCGGTGGGATTTGGGGCGTCATGCTCAACATCAACGATGCGCTGAAAGCCATTGGCCTTGGCTTGCTGGTGCTGTTCTTTGCAGTTGGCGTAGTCAAGACCTGTTCGAGCGTGGCCGATCTAAAGCGCCCGGAACACGCCCTCAAGCTGTTTGTACGCTTCGCCCTGGCAAAGGCGGCGGTGACCTATGGCCTGGACCTGATGCTGGCGGTGTTCCGCATTGTCCAGGGCATGGTCTCCACCATTATCACCCAATCGGGCCTGTCAGGGAGCACCGGCACGACCCTGCCCCAAGAGATTATCGACAAGATCAACGATGTGGGGTTTTGGGACTCCATCCCCCTGTGGGCGGTGACCCTCTTAGGCGGCCTGTTCATCACCGTTTTGTCGTTCATCATGATTCTGACGGTGTATAGCCGGATGTTCAAATTATATATGTACACCGCCATCGCCCCGGTTCCGCTCTCCAGCTTTGCGGGGGAACCCACCAGCAATGTGGGGAAAAACTTCCTTCGTTCCTACGCCGGAGTGTGTTTGGAAGGGGCCATCATCGCATTGGCCTGCATCATTTTCTCCGTCATGGCAACCTCCCCGCCTGCGGTGGATCCCAACGTCTCGGCGGTGACTGCCGTGTGGAGTTATGTGGGCGAGCTCATTTTCAATCTGCTTGTCCTCGTAGGCGCCGTGCGGATGAGTGACCGCATCGTCAAAGAAATCTTGGGCCTGTGAGCCGGAAGGAGTGAAGCAATATAGAAGTAAAAGTGCCAAAGGAAATACGGGATTACCAGGAGTCCATCTTTTTCGGCCTCTCCACCAGGCAGTTTCTCTGCTCCCTTCTGGCGGTGGGCGTAGCGGTGGGCATCTACTTCGGCCTGCGCCCCTTTGTGGGGAGCGAGGAAGTGGGCTGGATGTGCATCCTTGGGGCGGCGCCCTTTGCCGCCTGCGGCTTTTTCAAGTACCATGGCATGACTGCGGAAAAGCTGTCCTGGGCCTGGTTTAAGTCGGAATTTCTGTACCCGAAGAAGCTGGTGTTTCAATCCGACAGCCTCTACTACGAGGCGATGGAGGAAGCCATTGCGGAGGGGGAAAAGCCTCCCCGCAAGCGCAAAAACCGCAGGCCCCAGCCACCAGCTGGGAAAGAACAGGGGGAATAAGGCATGGAGATGAACATCCACTCCATCCTCCCGGAGGAAATCGCCGCTATGGGCGGGCATAGCAACCGTGTGCTGAATGACAAAACCGGCTGCATCGGCTATCTGACAGCCAACCTCAATGCCAGCGCCCCGGTGTTTGAAAGCTCCTGGCATGACCGCACGCCCCGGCTCAACACCCCTGAATTCACCGACGATTTCAACGATATGATGGATGCCCTGCGCCAAGGGATCCTGAAAAGCCCCGCTGAACTGCGCGCTTATTGTGCCGCTCACCCAGACAGCCTTCTGCAAGACAACCCAAGTGCCGATACACGGCATGGGTTTCGCATCAATACCGGAAGGTACTCCTACTGGATGGTCTGCTCGTTTCTCTCCACAGACTGCCGCTTGTGGGTAAATGCCTTTTCGTTCCTGGCGCTGGATCGCTACATGAGGGAGGCCCGAAACGGCATCCCCATTCTGGACTTGCAGGGCCATGAGCGGTTCCGAATGCCGGATGGAGGAAAACTGAAAGCCGTGTCTCCCAACGGGCGTTCCAGCTTCTGGACCATCCGTTATTTAGACACGGAACAGGCGGTTCTGTTCGATGAACTGCGCCAAAGCTCCATCCACGCTGTTCAGGAGTTGCCGGAATGGGCGGCAAAGAACGGGCTTCATCTGCTGCCGCTGGATCCGCCCATGCGGGCCAGCCACAAGCCGCACCGTAAAGGGCAGGAGCGGTGATGCCCAACACAAAAATCTCTTAGAAAAGGACGGATGCCTATCATCAAAACGCTTACCAAAGCAACGAAGTTGGAAAAAGAGAAATTCAAAATTCCCAAGTCCGTACAGGACGCCATCCCCATCCAGCGCATCTGGCCGGATGGGATTTTTCAGGTGGGGAGCCGGTTCTCCAAGACCTTCTCCTTTACCGACATCAATTACAGCATTGCCAGCAAGGATGATAAGACCGCCATGTTCCTGGACTATTCAGAGCTCCTCAACGCTCTGGATTCCGGGGCCAGCGCCAAAATCACCATCCACAACCGGCGGATCGACAAGGCGCAGTTCGAAAAATCCCTGCTGCTCCCCATGCGGGAGGATGGCCTGGATCATTTCCGCAGGGAGTACAATGAAATGCTGCTCTCCAAGATTACCGGCACCAACAACAGTGTGGTGCAGGACCGCTACATCACCATCACGGTTGCCAAGCGGAATATCGATGAAGCCCGCACCTATTTCTCCCGTGTAGGCACGGACCTCATCAATCACCTGTCTCAGCTATCCTCTGTGGGGCGGGAACTGGACGCCGCCGCCAGGCTGCAGCTGTTCCGGGATTTCTTCAAGGGTTCGGAGCCTGCGGCCTTTGCCTTCGACCTACGAGAGCACATGAAAAAGGGCCACAGCTTCAAGGATTGGCTCTGCCCTGACTCCATGGAATTTCAGAAGGACCACTTCCGCATCGATGAGCGGTGGGGCCGGGTGCTCTACCTGCAGGATTACGCCACTTACATCAAAGACTCCATGATTGCCGAACTCTGCGACATGGACCGCAGCCTCATGCTGTCCATCGACGTCCTGCCGGTTCCCACCGACGAGGCAGTGAGGGAGATCCAGAATAAGCTGCTGGGTGTGGAGACCAATGCGGCCAACTGGCAGCGGAAACAGAACGCCGCCAACAACTTCTCCGCCGTGCTGCCCTATGACATGGAACAGCAGAGGAAGGAAACCAAGGAGATGCTGGACGACCTCACCAACAGAGACCAAAGGATGATGTTCGGCCTGGTGACGCTGGTGCATCTGGCCGACACCAAGGAGCAGCTGGACTCGGATACCGAAACCATCCTCACTGTGGCCCGAAAGCATCTGTGCCAGATGAGCACGCTGCGCTGGCAGCAGAAGGATGGCCTGGACACTGTTTTGCCCTATGGCCTGCGGAAGATCCATGCCCTGCGCACCCTGACCACAGAGAGCACTGCGGTGCTGATTCCCTTCCGCGCTCAGGAGATCCTCCAGGGCGGCGGCATCTACTACGGACAGAACGCTGTTTCCAAGAACATGATTGTGGCGGACCGCCGCAAGCTCCTCAACGGGAACAGCTTTCGTTTGGGCGTCAGCGGCTCTGGCAAATCCTTCTCCGCCAAGGAGGAGATCGTCAGCATCGCCCTGTCCACCGATGACGATATCCTCATTCTGGACCCCGAATCCGAATTCGGCTTCCTGACAGAAGCGTTGGGCGGCGAGGTGATCCAGGTGTCAGCCTCTTCCGATACCCACATCAATGCGCTGGACATGGACAAAGCCTATGGGGATGAGCGCAACCCGTTGATTGAGAAATCCGAGTTCATCCTCTCCCTGTTTGAACAGCTGGTGGGCGCCGGGGGTGTTTCCGCCAAGGAGAAATCTATCCTGGACCGCTGCACCTACGACGTGTACCGGGAGTACATGGCCAACAACTACCAGGGCGAGGTGCCCACCCTGAAGGATCTGTACCAATCTCTCCTGAAGCAGCCGGAGCCGGAGGCCAGGGGGCTCGCCCTTTCCTCCGAGCTCTTCATCACCGGCAGCCTCAACACCTTTGCCCAGCCCACCAATGTGGATACCAAGGCGAGGATTATCGCCTACGATATCCGGGAACTGGGTGAGCAGCTCATGCCCATCGGGATGCTGGTCACGCTGGACGCCATCTTCAACCGAGTGATTCAGAACTGGAAGAAGGGCAAGACCACCTGGGTGTTTGCCGACGAGTTCTACCTGTTGTTCCGCTACCAGTACAGCGCCGACTTTTTCTACAAGCTGTGGAAGCGCATCCGCAAGTACAACGGCCTGGTGACAGGGCTGACCCAAAACGTGGAGGAACTGCTCCGCTCCGACACCGCCCGCCTCATGCTGGCGAACAGCGAATTCCTCATCCTGCTGAATCAATCCGCCACAGACCGTGACGAGTTGGCGGGCCTCCTGCACATCTCCGACACCCAGTTGGGGTACATCACCAATGTGGCGGCGGGCTGCGGCCTTATCCGCTGCGCCGGGAACATCGTCCCCTTCGAGAACAGTTTCCCCCGCAACACTCGCCTGTACCAGCTGATGACCACCAAGCCGGATGAGGCGCTGAGGGGGGTGTAACATCCATGAATCTGTCATTTTCCAGGGGGCCTCCTTTGGCTCCCTGATTTTAATTTGTGCAAGTATCGCTTGCAAAGAATCGTACATACGCCTCAGAGGTTTTCCCGCTCTGATTTTGTGCAACAAGTTGCTGCACAAATCTGCTTCTCACCTCTGATGTGTCTTCTTCCAGGAGGTATGCCTTTGAAAGAAATAAAGACCAAGCCGGAGGGCGGCAAGCCAAAACTGCTGGAGAGCGCAGCTAAAGTCCCGAAAACCGCTATGAAGGATTTGTGGCTGAAGTCCAAGGAGAAATCCATCTCCGAGTTAAAGGAAACGCCCTTCGCCAGCCAGCAGGGAGAATCCTTCAACGCCCCGGCCAACACTGCCGGAGATCAGATGCTGTCCGGCATGGAGAGCACTGCCAAGAAGGGAGCGGATTTGACCTATCGTGGCGGTAAAAAGCTGGCGCAGACCACCGCCAAAAAAGTGCGGGAGAAACGTGAGATAGCCCGCATTCGCAAGCAGGCCGAGGGTCCCGCCTCCCAAGCCGCATCCCAAACGGGAAAGGCCGCCAAGAGTGCGGCCTCCAAAATCAAGACCAAGAACGCCGTGGTGAAGGGTGTCAAGGGGAAGCCTGCAAAAGCGGTAAAGACAGCCAACCGGACCCTGAAGGGGGTCAAGCAGGGCACCAAAAGCATCAAGACCGCACAGAGATCCGCTAAGGTGGCACAGAGAACAGCCCAGGCCACCGCAAAAGCGGCAAAGGCAGCTGCCCATGCCGCCAGAGCCGCAGCGAAAGCGACGGTCACTGGGGTCAAGGCCGCTGTTAAGGTGACTGCCACAGCTATAAAAGCGACCATCGCGGCAGTGAAGGGGTTGATTGCCGCCATCGCTGCCGGTGGCTGGGTCGCCGTGGTGATCATCCTGCTGATATGCCTGATTGCTTTGATAGTCGGCTCCTGCTTCGGCCTGTTCTTCGGTTCAGAGTCCACTGGGACAGGGACCAGCGTGACCCAGGCGGTGGCTGACCTCAACGGAGAATACCAGGCGCGCATTCAGGAGATTGAAGCCGCCAACCCCCATGACAGGCAGGAGATCACCTCCAACGACGGGGTGCTGTCTGTCAATTGGGAAGATGTCCTTGCGGTATTCTCCGCAAAAGTAACGGGCGCAGAGGATGGCTCCCAGGTGGCCTCGCTGGATGATGCCCAGGTGGATGAACTGCGGAGTATCATGTGGGAGATGAACGCCATCAGCTACACCACCCGCACGGAGAGCAGTTCTGTGGAGGTGACTTCCACAGATGAGAATGGAAATGAGGTTACCAGCACGGAGACGGTGACGGAAACCATTCTGGAAATCACCATCACCCACAAAACACCGGAGGAAATGGCCCAGCAATACAGCTTCAATGACCGGCAGAACGAATACCTGGCCCTGATGACAGAGCCGGAAAATGAAAACCTGTGGGCCGAACTGCTGGGCGGTTACGTCAGCGGCGGCGGGCAAATCATAGACCCCAATACCAACTGGGAAGGAACGGGCATCTTCCAATGGCCGCTGCCTCAGAGCTACACCATCACCTCTTGGTTCGGCTACCGGGCGGATCCCTTCACCGGGGAGATCGACTACCACAGCGGCACCGACATCGGCGCTCCGGGCGGCACCCCCATCCTTGCGGCTGCGGATGGCACCGTCACCATTGCCAACGGGATAGACTCCTGGGGCGGCGGGTACGGATACTACATCAAAGTGCGCCACAACGACACCTATGAAACCCTGTATGCCCACTGTTCCTCCATCTGTGTGGTGGCAGGCCAGGAGGTCAAACAGGGCGAGGTGATCGGCTATGTAGGCACCACCGGGAACTCTACCGGAAACCACCTCCACTTCGAGGTGTGGCAAAACGGGCAGCGCACCGACGCTCTCAGCTTCTTCAGGGCTAAAGGATAAAAGGAAGCAGCAGCCTGGTTCAGGCTGCTGCCCCTCATTTCTTTCTCTCGAAGCTGTACCCCACATCACGGATGCACCGCAGGTAAACGCCGGAGTCCTGCTTCAAATTCAGCTTGCGCCGGATGGCCTGCACGTGATGGCTGACCAGCTTACGGGCCTCCCCATAGTCCGGTTCCCGCCAGATCCTCTCATAGATTTGGCTGTGCGTTAAGACATGGTTGGAGTTCTGGAATAAGTAAATAAGTATTTCGTACTCCGTTTTTGTAAGCGTGATCTCCTGCTGGTTGCGGAAAACCCTTCGCTGCCGTGGATAGATTTCAAGCCCTGGAAGAGATATGATGGAGTCCTTGTTCTGTTTGCAGTTCTCGATTTCGGGATGATCCTGCAAAAACGAAAGAAAGTCCTCAAAAACTTCCCCATCCTCTTCCTGCAGCTCCAGAATAATGACTCGTCTAATTCTATCACCTCCCATGCTTATGAACGAAATCCTGTTTGCCCTTCATGCTGCTGCATGAGGATCCCCGGTTTATTTGTCTTGCTCCCGAAATCCCCAGCCTTCCCAATCGTCATCGTCCTCCTCTGGCTCCGCCTCTTCCGTGAAGGTGGAGCCGGGGGCCTCTGCCGGGGCGTTGAGCATATAGGGAGTGACCTGTACCGGCATCTCGTTCTTGAGCGCCAGCACCTTGGGGGCCGCCTTGCCGCAAAAAACCATGGCGGCGGCAAAGGCGAAATACTGCACACAGCTTGTAAGATAGAGATTCACAATGGCCAATTCATTTCCCTGCACAGGGACGCCCTGCTCAAGCTGCAGGGAGATATTTTGATGGCAGGCCGCCAGGGAGACAAAAGCCGTGATCAGCAGCGCCACAGCAAAAACGTAGCAGGCCACAGCGAGGATGCTGCCCTTTTTGGAGGGTTTAGAAAACTCGTCCATCATCTTGCCCTCCTCTCGCTGCGAGAAGCGTTGTTCCTGCGGGACTGGTGCGGGGCCGAGAGGTCATCAACACGCTCCATCACCTGCAGCTCACCCTTCTTCAGCCGGAACACCACATCGGCCTGCTTCGCGAGTTCGTTGGAGTGGGTGACGACCACCACACACTTGTTCATCTTGTGGGCGCTCTCTTTAAGAATTTCCGTGATGTCCTGGGCGGTGTCCTCGTCCAGATTGCCCGTAGGTTCGTCTGCCAGGATTACCGGGGCCTCACTTGCCAGGGCGCGGGCAATGGCTACACGCTGCTGCTGGCCGCCGGAGAGTTTCAGCACATTCCGCTTGGCTTCTTCTTTCGTCAGCCCCAGGCGCTCCAGAATGGGCAGCGGCGGCAGCTTGGAAGTCAACGACACATTCTCTGCGGGGGTCAAATAGTCGATTAGGTTGTACGCCTGGAAAATAAACGCCACATGTTTTTTCCGATGGTCAGAAAGCCCCGTCTTGGCAATGTCCTGCCCATCGAAGTAAATCTGGCCGCTGCCGGGGCTGTCCAGGCCGCCGATCAGGGAGAGCAGGGTGGTTTTGCCGCAGCCGGAAGGACCCAGGATGGCGTAGAGCTTGCCCTGTTCCATTTCGGCGTTGACGCCTTTTAAGACTTTCTTTTTATTATCGTAGGAATATCCCACTTGTTTGATTTCCATGATACTCATAGTGATTACCTCATTTCGTTATTTTAGGGAGTGGATGGTCTTATTCCATCTGCGACAAAATCTGCTTAGGTTTCAACCGCATAGTCGAGATACTGGACACCAGCACCGCCGCCACCAGCAGGATACCTCCCACGATAGCCACCAGCATGAAATGCTCCGGTGTGACGATGACATTCTCCGCCGCCTTGCCGAACAGCGTACCCAGGGTGCCGGCCACTTGCTTACTGGAGAGGTAGGCCAGCGGGAAGGCCACCACCGCAATCAGCAGGGTTTCCAACACATATTGGAGAATCACCGCAGGCTTGGCAATCCCCACCGCCAGCAGGATTCCGGTTTCTCTTTTTCGGCTGCGGATGGACATGGAGAGAATCAGGATAATCAGCACCATGCTCACAGCAGTAATAACAACAATGAGGGTGGTAATCAGGGTGCCGGTGTCGGAAAGAGCGCTGGAAATATTTTGATATACCTCGTCATTGGCGGTGATGATAAAGTTATCCCAGTTAATCGAGGATATGTTCTGTACCTCGGCTATTACGTTATCCAACTGTGCTGCATCTTCTACGAAAAAGTGGGCCTCTTGGAGTTTGCTCCCATCTTCATAATTAACAGCCATTTCTTTCATTGCATTGTAGCTGCAAAAAGCATAATCGGCATAATCCCATAGTGTAGAAGCATCATACATGGTCGCCTCATCATTTTTATCGGCAACGATATCAAAAAAACCTACTATCTCCATATCAACTTCTGGATCGCCATTATTCGGATCATTGATCCCGGTAACTTTATCACCAATTTTTATCCCATTCCGTTCAGCGTTTTCTTTGCTAATGATAAGGCCGTTTTTTACATTTTCTGTAATATGAGAACCTTCTACCAGTTCAAATCTTCCGGATGAAAAAAGTTGGTTGTATTCAGTATTTATTGAACCATAGGTATAATAACTGTTGATAACATTTCCATTAACAAGTTCTTCACCAGCTTCATTATAATAGCTCGGCATAGAGACAACCGCTGCATCATATCCTGCAACTCCATCTACTGAGGAAATTTTCTGAAGCATTTCTTCGGATATAAATTCCTGCGTACTATAAGAACCACTATTGCCGCTGGCCCAACCGCCAGTAGATAAGTTTCTCTCCACGGTAAAGCTGGCCCCGGTGGTTCCCCGGACTTCCTCAGCCTGTTCCTCCTGGGCGTCGGCTATGGCAAGGCCGGACAACACCAGGGTAGTAATGGCAAGAAGCAAACAGAACACCAGCAGTGTCTTTTTCCACTTCCGTGCGCTGTATAAAATCGCTCGTATTCCTAAATTCGTTTTGTGGTTCATATTGCGCCTCCTTTACTCCATCTGCGACAAAATCTGCTTGGGCTTTAACCGCATGGTCGAAATGCTGGACACCAGCACTGCCGCCACCAGCAAAATGCCGCCCACGATGGCCACCAGCATAAAGTGCTCCGGCGTGACGATGACATTCTCCGCCGCCTTGCCGAACAGTGTTCCAAGGGTGCCAGCTACCTGCTTGCTGGAGAGGTAGGCCAGCGGAAAGGCCACCACTGCGATCAGCAGGGTTTCCAACACATATTGGAGAATCACCGCAGGCTTGGCGATACCTACCGCCAGCAAAATGCCTGTTTCTCTCTTTCGGCTGCGGATAGACATGGAGAGGATCAGGATAATCAGCACCATGCTCACAGCCGTGATGACAACGATGAGGGTAGTAATCAGAGTGCCGGTGTCGGAAAGGGCGCTGGAAATATTCTGATACACCTCGTCATTGGCGGTGATCTTGTAGTTGTTCCAGTTGATAGAGGAAATGCTCTGCACTTCCCGAATCACATTCTCTAATTGGGCGGCGTCCGTGACATAGTAGTAGGCTTCGGAAATGCCCTCGCCATCTTCGCCCCAGCCCTTAATCAAGCCTTCGGCTGCGTCCATACTGCAAAAAACATAGCTGGAATAGGCGTAATAGGACGCATCATCATACATATTTACTTGGTCGTTCTTATCAGCCACCACATCGAAGATACCTACGATCTTCATATCCACTTCCGGGGTGTTATTTTGCGGGTAGTAAACGCCTGTCAAGGTATCCCCAACCTTCAGCCCGTTCCACTCAGCCAGTTCCCGGCTGATAATAATGCTACCCGTCATATCATCGGTGATGTGGGTGCCTTCCACCAGCTCAAACCGGCCCGACAGAAACAGCTCATGGTATTGGGAATTGTAGGAGCCGTAGTTGTAGAAGCTGTAATTCTCATGGGCCAGTTCCTCGCCCTTATCATTGAAGATACGGGGCAGGGTAATCAGGGTGGCGTCATACCCCGCAATGCCATCCACTGCGGCAATCTGCTGGATCATGTCCTCGGACATAAATTCCTGTGTGCTGTAATTGCCGTTCCAGCCGCCCGTGGAGATGTCTCGCTCCACCGTGAAGCTGGCCCCGGTGGTTCCCCGGACTTCCTCGGCCTGTTCCTCCTGTGCGTCGGCAATCGCCAGCCCTGACAGCACCAGGGTGGTAATAGCCAGGAGCAGGAAGAACACCAGCAGCGTCTTTTTCCATTTCCGTGCGCTATATAAAATCGCTCGTATTCCTAAATTCATATCGCCTGCACCTCCTTAACTCATTTGCGACAAGATACTCTTGGGCTTCATCTTCATAATCGGGTAGGCCGCCAGTGCGGTAGAGGCCACACACAGCACCATGCCGAAAGCCCACACCAGTGCGTAATCCTCGGCGGAAACAGCCACCTCGATCTCGGCAAGGCCCAAATCCTCGGTGGATTCTTCTTCCGCAGCTTCGCTTTCCCCGGTCAAGTCCACCGTTTCATAGGTTTCGCTTGTCACCTGGGAGAGCAGGCTGCTCCCGATCTGATGGGAAATGGCTGTGCTGGTGCCGAAGGAGATCACCAGGGCGATGGCCGCCACAAGGATCACTTCCAGCAGGTATTGCAGCAGCACCGAGCCTTTGGAAATGCCCATGGCCAGATAAACGCCGGTTTCATGGATTCGCCCACGGAGCCGCAGCGTCAGGAACAGGGCCAGCACCAGGAAACAGATTACCGATACCACCGCAATGGCGATAAAGACGATGTTCTGCAAGCCCTCCAAGGATTCCTTGGCGTTCTGATAGTCGTTGTCGTAGCGGGTCAGGGTGCAGCTTTCCCAATCCACGCCATCCAGTTCCTGCACATCGGTCATAATGCGTTCCAGCTCGTCCGGGTCGTTCACATAGAAATCCCCGTACTGGACATTGGTGGTTCCCTCCGTGCCGTAAAGCAGGAAAGAGGCAGTGGAGAGGTCGGTAAACACGATGTTGTCGTAAAGGTCATAGGACGGGGCCATGCCGATGGAATCCTGTTCCTCGGTGTTGGTGAAGATCCCGGCCACCGTCACGGGGATGGTCTTATCTTTGTCCTCCACATTCCCCAGCAGCATGGTGTCGCCCACAGACAGGCCATTACGCTGGGCGAACTTCTCATGGATCAGCACCTGATTGCCGGTTTCGGTGGTGATAGGGTTGCCCTCCACCATCTCAAAGCCGCCATCGGTGAAATAGCTGTCCTCCTGGGAGTTGGAGTTTGCCACCACCCGTCCAGCGTTCTCGTAGCCCTCCGGCACCTGGGCAGCGCCCTCGGTGTTGATCTCCAGAAGGTTCCCGTCTGCGTCAAAATAAGTAGCGTAGGTGTAGGAGCGCAGGGTGTACCTGCCGCTCAAGCCATCCACATCAAGAATCTGGCTCACCGTATCCTCCGGGATACCGTTTTCCAGCGTCTTGGCGTTGATGGTGAAATAGCCCAGCAGGGCCTTTTTGATATTGGCATTGGCTGTTTCCGTGGCCGATTGGATGGAAAGGCAGGTCAGCATCAGCGTGGCCATGACCAGCAGAAACGCCAGCAGCGTGAGGGTCTTGCCCTTTTTTCGGATGGAATACAGGCAGGCCCGTTTGCACAGGTTCATGTCACAGCCACCTCATTTCCTTTGAGTAAAACCAGTGGGTTCACTTGTGTACCTCCTAACATAAGTTTTTCGCCGGGGCTTTTCCCGCTCCGGTGGTGTCCCGTCTGCCGGGAACACCCTTATGGTACACTACGAAGGTGGAGTTGAGGTGGAGTTGAGGAGTAGTTTTGATGGAGTTGGGGACAGGGCGCAAAAAAGCCGAGGGGCTTTCACAGGGAAAACCTCTCGGCTGAACACTTTTATTTAAGGTGAGAAAACGCCAGCTTGTGCCGTTCTTATTTTATGAGAACTTCGCCATAAATCGCACTCCATCCTCCGTATTCACCATGCTGTGCTGTATCCCATGGTGATCCAGAATGGTTTTGGTGATATACAGCCCCAGGCCGCTGCCGCCGCTATTGCGGTTTCTTGACTTGTCCACCCTATAGAATGGCGTGAAGATCTGCTTCAAATCTTCCTCGGCAATGTGGACGCCAGAGTTCTCCACAAAGAAAACACCATTCTGCAGCGACACCGTAACAGTGGCTCCCACAGGAGAATAGGCTACAGCGTTTCCAATCACGTTGGTGAACACCTTCTCCATGAGCCGCCCATCACCCGCATAGTGGAAGGTCGGCTGGATGTCCATGCGCAGTTCCATCTCCTTGTCCTCCATCCGGCCACGGAACTGCTGGCAGGCCTTTTGCAGCATTTGGCTGATATCCAGGTCGGTGCGCTCCAGGTGGAAGTCGCTGCCGCCCATCCGGGCCGCCGACAAAATCTCCTTGACCAGCGCCTCCATGTCATTGGTGGTTTTCAGGCACCGGCGCAGATAGGTGTCCCTGTCCTTATAGGGACCCACCTGATGGATCATCCCCTCCAGCTGCCCTTTGATGATGGCAATGGGGGTTTTCAACTCATGGGATACGGAGGTGAAGAAGTCCACCCGCTGCTTTTCCTGTTCCCGTTCCCGCTCGATGTCCTGCTGCAGCTGCTCATTGGCCGTCTGCAGGCTGTCCAGAGCATTGCTTAGCTGCTGGGACATCTCGTTCAGGCTGGAGGCCAAGACGCCAATCTCATCTCTTCGCCCTACATCGCATTTCCATGTCATATCCAGGGTGGTCATCCGTTTCGCCACATTGCTGATACCCACCAGCGGCTTGGAATAGTACCGGGAACAAATCACCGCTCCGATGATGGAAATCAGCAGGATCACAGCGGCGATAAGGGGGATCAGCTTCAGGAGGATATCGTAGGACTGCGAAACTGCTACCAAGGAAGCGTTTGCAAAGAGGTGATAGGTTCGTCCGTTTTGCAGGAACGTTGCAGAGCAGCTCATGGATGGTGCGGAGGAATCCATCTTCTCCATGTCGGCATAGTTCACGGAAAACAGGCTGTTACCAATATCATCACTGATTTCCACCGAGGCGTTGTTCGTCATGGAAAACTCCAAAAGGCTGTCCGAGCTGGCCTCCCAGCCGTTCCGCTCCAGAATATCTACCAGGTCATAAAAATCGGAAGTGACCTGCCCCTCCAGCTCCGTATGGTAATTCCTCGGCAGGAAAATCATCACCATGCCGTAGATGATAATACAACAGACCACCAGCAGGGCCAGCATACTGAGAAAGGTCTTTGCCTGGATGCTTTCACTAATTCTCTTTCTCAATTTTATATCCCGCCCCTCGTATAGTTTCGATATAATCCACGCCCAGCTTTTTGCGGATATTCTTGATGTGGGTGTTCACGATCTTCTCATCGCCAAAGTAGTCATAGCCCCAAATGCTGTCCAGCAGGCTCTCCCGTGTAAACACCCGCCCCTGGTTCTCCACCAGGAGTTTCAATATCTCAAATTCCCGGATGGTCAAGGACACGCTTTCGTCTTTGACAAGGACCGTGAAGCTGTCCGTATCCAGGGTGAGATCCTTATAGCGGAGGATGTTCGTCTCCACCCCGGCGCCTTGCTCCGCCCGGCGCAACACCGCTTCGATGTGCTTCACCACAAGGGGCATGGAGAAGGGCTTGGTGATATAATCGTCTGCCAGAGAGTCAAAGCCCTTCATCTGGCTGGCGTCATCGTCTAAGGCGGTGAGCATGATGATGGGTACTTGGCTCTCTTTCCGGATCGCCTCACAGACAGAAAAACCGTTCATTTTTGGAAGCATCAGATCCAGCAGGATGAGGTCTGGACGATGCTCATGGAATTTCTCCATCCCTTCTAATCCGTCGCTGGCCAGCACTACGTTATATCCTTCATCCTCCAGAAACGCTTTCACCACGCTCTGAATGGCCTCTTCGTCTTCTATAATTAAAATCGTTTTCGACATTGTCTGCACCTCCAGGTAGTAGTGTACCATACGAAGATGGAGTTTTGATGGAGTAAGTGTTACTTTTGAAAAAAAGTAACGGCGGTCTGAGAAAAAATCAGGCCGCCGTTGAATTCAGAGACACCATATTAGCTTTGCAAATGCTACTTTGAAAACTCCTGCATAATGAGGTTTAGGATTTCCTGCTGGTCGGCAGACAAGCCGCCGTTTTTCGGCTTGGTGCTCTCCTTCAATTCTTTCACCAAGAGGTGGATCAGTTCCCGCTGCCCATCGGTCATGCCTTCCAGCACAACCTGGTCTTTCTTATCGAAGCCAACCAGGTAATCCAGCGATACGTTGTAAATCCGAGCCATGGTCGTGAGGACATCCAGCGTAGGGATCTTGATATTGTTCTCATAGTTGCTGATGACCGATCCGGCCCGGCCTACTCTCCGTCCAAGCTCCTCCTGAGAAATGCCATACCGTTCCCGCAGCATCCGCAAGTGGTTCCCAAAATCAAACATCCCATCTCACCTCGCTTTATCCTCGAACTTAGCGTACAGCTATATTTTACCCGCTTGACCTTCGTGTATGGCTAAGTATATAATGAAAGTATTTAGCGATTTGATAAGTTTACGGGCGGTGATTTTCATGTTTTGCGAGGGCAGACAGGACGTATGTCCGGAGTTTGTCTGCACATTTGCCGGTCACAGGCAGGTTTTTGAGCCGAAAATCGAGGAAAGAGTAAAAGAAACGCTGGAAAGCCTGATAGGGAGAGGACACAGGCTCGTGTTCCTATGCGGGGGCATGGGCCAGTTTGATGCGCTCTGTGCCGGCGCCGTTCGCTGGCTGAAGAAAAAGCATCCGGAGAAGGGTATCCAGCTTTGCTTAGTCATCCCTTATTTCTCAGGTAAATTGAATGCAGATAGAAGTTTTTTTCGATCTCTATACGATGAAATTTTAATGCCGGACGGGGTAGAATATGCCCATTACAAAGCAGCGATCTCCAAACGGAACCGCTGGATGGTAGATCAAGCGGATTGCTTGGTCTCCTATATTATCCGCCAGTATGGCGGGGCCTATCAGACATACCGGTATGCACAGAGAAAATCCATCCCCATCATCAATGTAGCGAAAGGAGCGCCACAATGCCTAAAATGATTATCATCGAGTGCAGCGATGAAGAAGCTGACCGCATGGTAGAACAGCTCAAGAACATGATTGCTGAATATGAGTACCACTCGTACCATGGACCGGGAAAGGTCTATGAATTCGGTTCGCTGCGGATCGACCAACCTAAGCAGGAGGTGACCATCAACGGAGTCATGGTAGATTTGACCCGCAGGGAATTCGAAATCCTCGGGTTGCTTGCCGAGCACCCAAACCAGGCTTTACCCGCAGATTTCCTCCACAACGCTGTGTGGTCTCATCCCGACGCAGACCACGGCGAAGAAGAAGTGGCAGCCTATATAAATAGGTTGCGGGAGAAGCTGAAATTGGACCAGCCGGACTCCGCCTGCCAAATCGTCGACGAGGCCACCCAGCGGGGAAATGGCTACCGATTGACCTATTCAGCCAAGTAGAAAACGGCCTTTGTCGTAATTTGTAGAATAAGCCATTACGAAATATGTAATTCGAAGGAGAAAGATAGTAAGAAAATAGTTTCCCCTTTTTATACTGGCCCCATCTGAATTTGGCTGGAGAAAACTGGTATAACAGGAGGTTGCCGGTTTCCCCCGCATAGAGGGGATGCCAGCAATGCGGCGTTGGAAACCGCATCATATGATTTGGGCTGCAGCTTCACCCGAAGCTGCAGCCCTTTTTCGAGTATTATCACTTTCCCATAAGCATCCATATTGTGGATTTTCCAACGAGGTAGCCCTATCAAGCGCATTCGTCCAGGGACGAGTGCGCTTTTTTTACTTTTGCAGAAGGAGGTCATGGCTCAGAACACATAGCGGCAGGCCGCCGCCCCCGACAATCTGAATTTTCTCAAATTTCAGATTGATTGGAGGAAAACAGCCATGGCTTACAACAAAGCCAGAGCCGAAAAGAAGTGGCTCAAATGGAAAGAAGCGGAGGAAAAGAAACTCCGGGAGTTGGGTGTGGACGAGGAAACCATCCAGCGCCTGCATACATACGACTGGGCCGAATTCAACCGGGAGCGCCAATACCTGCAGCGGCAGGTGGAGTGGTCGCCCTATGTGGATTTGGTTTCGGCGCAGGACTTGGAACTGCCCGTAGAGGATGTGGAATCCCTCATGGACAGCATCGAAGATATGGAATTGCTGCGTATCCTCTCCAAGGAGGACAAGCTCACCATCCAAATCGCCTTTCTGAAGATGTCCGGCTACAACGGGTGTGAAATCGCTGAGAAAATCGGCCTGACACAAAAGGCGGTCAACCTTCGGATGGTGCGCCTCAGAAAAAAACTGAAAAAATTTTTTGAAGCGTGAAGCTATCGGCCCTTTTTCCTGGGCTATGGGATGAACGGGGAAAAGAAATACGTTCAACCTGTAGCTTGAAAAGTCAATATCAGCCATGCGGGTACGTTCCCGTCCAGGCGAGCGACGATGGAAAAGCGCCATGACAAGCTGCGGCACAGCTGCCACTCCCCAATGGGATGGCAGCTTGTGTCGTTGCTTCGAGCGATCCCTTTTGACCGAAAAGAGGGGGCAGTTGCCCTTTTCGCCACGACCCTGGCCGGAGTATTATGATACGCATTACCGTTTGCCCACACGTCAGATGGGTTGGCCGACCCTGGGTTGTAATCAGCAAGACCCCCGGAGAGCCAGTGAACGGCTTGTAAACTGCAAGCCTGCCCCCATGGTTCCCAAGGTTGCCGGGGGGCGAGTTGCAAATACGGCACATCAGAATCAACCCTTTTATTTTTCAGATTGCCGTTGACGGCGAATCCGTGCGGCGCAGTTTTTGCTGCGCCGCATCAGTTTGCCGCCAACGCACCAAGGAGAATGTGCCGATATGAACATAGACCTGAAGGAGCAGGCCCATGGTGAGATCGAGCGGATCTTCCGCATCCTTCTGCCTCAAAATGGGCTGGCGGTGCGGGAAGAACAGATTGCCCTGTGCCATACCATGCTGGACACCTTGCTCCACAATAAAATTGCCTTGTGCGATGCAGGGGTGGGGATTGGGAAAACCTACGCCTACCTGACCGCCTGCATCCTTTTGAAAAAGTTTTACCCATCCGGGCCTGCCGGCTCCCAGCCGGTGGTGGTCTCCACCTCCAGTGTGGCCCTGCAGGACGCCATCATCGGAGAGTACATCCCATTCTTATCCCGTATCTTTTTAGAAAACCATATCATCCCGAAGCCTATCCGGGCCATGGTTCGCAAGGGGAAGGAGCGGTTCGTCTGCGACGCCCGTCTCGCCCAGCGGCTGGAGGCCGTCAAGGGGAAGAACAAAAACGAGGAACAGCGGAAAGCGTTGTTCTCCCTTCAAAGCAATTATGACCTGGACGCTGTCACCGGCCTGAGCGGTTTTGACCGCCGCCAGGTGTGTGTTCCGAAGGTCTGCGAGAAAACCTGCCGGCTGCGGAACAGCTGCCGCTACCATCAATATTTGAAAGAGGCCCGAAGTGCAGAGATTTTCGTCCAGATCTGCAACCACAACTATTTGCTGGCCGATGCAGCCCATCGGCTTCAGGAACTGCGGCCCCTTCTGAACGATTACCGGGCTTTGGTCATCGACGAGGCCCACAAGCTACCGGATGCCGCCCGCCAGATGTACGGGCAGAGCCTGTCGGCGGAGGATTTTCATGAACTCTGCTCTCTGCTCACAAAGGAGAAGTATATCCTTGCGGCGCAGAACCTGCGGGAAAAGTTCCGGGCGCTGATGGGCGCCCTGTGCCGGGGTGAGCTGCTGGAAGAAGCACAGCGCACTGCCTTCGTGCTGACCGCAGAACGGGAAGCGGCCCTTCGGGATTGCCTCTCCCTCCTCCGTGTACTCCAAAAACAGCTGGCATCCCACCTGCCACGGTGGATCCTTCACCGGCTGGGAACAACAGAGCAGGTGCTGAACCTGTTCTTCACGGGGGATCGCCGCTATATCCTTTACATCCAATACGACAGGACCGGCAGCCCCAGCCTATGCGCCGCCAGCCGGCAGATGCCGGAACAGCTGAACCGTGCGCTCTGGCGCAACAACATTCCCGCCATTCTCACCTCCGGCACCCTCATGGCTGGGGGCAGCTTTCACCGGACCCGGCAGCGCATGGGGCTGTCTTCAAGCCAGCGGCTGGAGGATTTCATTGCGGAGTCACCCTTCAACTACCGGGAAAACTGCATCCTTTACATTCCGGGGGACCTGCCGAAAACGCCAATGGGCAGCGAAATGGAGGCCAAGTGTCTGGCAGAACAAATCTGCAGGTTGGTGGATGCCACCCATGGCCACACACTGGTGCTGTTTACTTCTTATTCTCTCATGGGCGCTGTCTACAACCAGGTGAAGGGCCGGATGGCCTTCCCGCTGATGGAGGTCTGGCGGCATTCCCAGGATGTTATCCATCGCTTCAAGCAGGCCCAAAACGCTGTGCTGTTCGCAGCGGGTTCCTGTTGGGAGGGGGTGGACTTTCCCGGAGATATGGTGTCATCGCTGATCATTGTGCGGCTGCCCTTCCCCGTTCCAGATCCACTGAGCGAAGCGGAACGGGAGCAGTACCCCACCTTGCAGGACTACATTAAAACTGTGGTGATACCCGATATGCAGGTAAAACTCCGACAAGGGTTTGGCCGTGCCATCCGCACGGAGACCGACACCTGCGTGGTCAGCATCCTGGACCACCGTGCCGCCCCCGGAGAGCGATACCATAAAGCTGTGCTGGAAACCCTGCCACCGATCCGCATCACTACCAAAATTGAAGATGTGGAGGATTTCATCCGGGCAAAGAAAGGCCCGGATTATTTTATGCCATAAAGGAGTTGCCATAGATGGACAAGAAAAATATGAAGGTGGCAGTTTATTTCCGAACAGCCACTACGCCAATAGAGCAAAAAGTCTGGCTCTATGCCAGTTCCAAGAGTTCCGAGCAAGCAGAGTGGAGAGATTTGAGCGTAGAAGCCATGAAACATACGGCCCGTCAAAATGGCCTTGTGGTTGCCGGGGTTTCCACTGACTCCAGCAGGCAGCTGCCGCCCATGGAGCGGCCCGGCGTTCAGGAAATGCTGGCGGCTATCCGAGAAGGACAGGTGGGTGCGGTGATGATGCCCAGCCTCCGTCATCTTGGCCGGGAGCTCGATGCAATCCTCCCTGTGTCAGCCGAATTTCAAAAACAGAAGGTACACATCCACGCCAAAGACGCCTCTGCGCTTTCCCTTCCTCTGTTTCCAAAGCCGCCCTCAAAGGGGAAAGGGGGCGACGCACGATGAATTTTCCCTATGCGGACCGCCCCATGTGGCTGTACAGCCGAAGCAGCGACAAGCATCTGAAGGTGCTGTTCCAGCAGATGCAAAACCTGCTGGATGAAGCGGAGCGCAGAGCATACACTGTCGCAGGCACTTCGCAGGATATGGGTTCCGGCAAGAGCATGGCCAGAATGGGCCTGAAGCAGATGATGCGTGCCGTGAAAGGCGGCCTTGCCCAAGCTGTGCTTGTGCAGAACCTCACCCGCCTAAGCCATGACCCCGCCATCCTTATGAGGATACTGGAGTTCCTGCAGGACCACAATGCGGTACTGATCACCACCGAAAGCGACCTGCGGTATGAACTCTACATCAAAGGGCTGGAACAACATTTTCTCAGGAGAGCCGCCCAAAAAGGGCTCCGGCTACCATGGTGAGCCTACCATGGATCCCGCTTTTACTCCGGCACTTCCGGGCGAAAAGGTGATCAAGGAAATTAAATACTTTGTGCTGTTTTCCACGCTGAAAAAGCTGATGGAGCAGGGAAAAATCACAGCAGAATACTGTCAGCAAGCCAATGTTGCTATTGCCGAAAAGTACGGAGTCTCTGAGCTCAGTATTTAGTGGTTGTCGTAATAGCTATCCCATGCCGGTTGTGGTAGTGTTGGGTGTGACAAAAAAGATGTCCAGCCGGAAAGGGGGTGGCAGAGATGCCGCAGGTCAGAGTGATTCAACCCATCTCAGAGCAAGCCAAAAAGCTGCGGGTTGCCGCTTATGCCCGTGTCAGCAGCGATTCAGCCGACCAACTGAATTCCTTTTCCACCCAGGTGGCTTATTACACCGACTTCATCCAATCCAAAGATGAATGGGAGTTTGCCGGCCTTTATGCTGACGAAGCGGTTTCCGGCACCACAGTCGACAAGCGGGACGATTTCCAACGCCTGCTTGCCGACTGCCGTGCTGGGAAAATAGACCGTATCCTTGTTAAATCCATCTCCAGGTTTGCACGAAATACCCTCGACTGCCTTCAGACCGTGCGAGAACTCAAGCAGCTTGGCGTGGCGGTGGAATTTGAAAAAGAGGGCATTGACACCGGGAACATGGGCAGCGAGATGCTGCTGAGTATTTTGGGCTCTGCCGCCCAGGAAGAATCTCTCTCCATATCGAAGAACTTGAAATGGAGTTACCGGCGCCGGATGAAATCCGGCGATTTTATTACATCCAAGGATTTGCTGGGCTATTTCTTCAAAAACAACACGCTTGTACCCAATCCCAAGGAGGTTCCCATTGTCGAATACATTTTTAATAGCTATCTGTCTGGAAAAGGGACAGAAGAAATCGCAGCGGAATTAAATGCGGCAAATCTAAAAACAGATAAGAAACCATCGGGCAGATGGCACTCTACAATGATTAGATATATCCTGTCTAATGAGAAATACATCGGTGACTCGTTGGTTCAAAAGAGATATACTCCTGAGGAATTACCGCTCCGGCAAAAAAGGAACAGTGGTGAACTATCGCAATACTATATTCAGAACTCGCATCCGGCCATTATTTCAAAAGAAACATTTGAAGCTGTTCAACAGCTGCTAAATCAAAGGAAGAAATGGCATCCTCCATCGGGGGAAATGCAGCAGACTCCTTTAAGGAGTAGAATGCAGTGTGCGCTTTGCGGTTCTTATTTTCACAAACATAAAAGCAATGGAGAGAACTGCTGGTTCTGTGCGTTACACAGAAAATCCAAGGATTTATGCCCCATGCCAAATATTCGTGAGCAGGAAATCCTGATGGCTTTCCTATCCATGTACAACAAACTCTTAGACAATATAGATATCCTTAGCACTATGATGAGCCAGTTGCTGGAGTTACAGGCCAAGTCCGTTTGTAGCCGGCCAGACATAATGGATTTAAACGAGAAAATTTCAGAATTAGTCACGCAGAATCACTCGCTCTCACGGCTACAAGCCAAAGGGTGCATTGATTCTGCTATTTTTATAGAGCGGAGCAATCGCAACAATAAGCGAATTGAGGAATTGCGCCTGGAACTGCGCCAGCGTCAGGAGCCGGACGATACCAGCAGCGCCATCGAAGGAACTCGCCTGTTGCTTGACTTATTGGAAGGGGCAAAACCTATGCTCGAATTTGACCCTTCCCTCTTTCGAAGCATGGTAAAAAAAATCACAGTTTATCAGGAAAAATTCTGTTTTCAACTTGCCAACGGGCTGGTTCTCGAGGAAAGGAGGGCCCAATCGTGAAAAAGATCCGATACTTTCCCTTCGGGTATCACATGGTGAATGGAAAGACTGTAATCCGTTCAGAGGAAAGTGCTCTGCTTCAGGAGTTATTTTCTGGCTACCTAAACGGTGCCTCGCTTCAGCAATTGGCTGATTACGCAGAAGGAACCGGGATTCGCTTCCGGGAAAACGCCGAGCATTGGAACAAAAACATGATTGCAAGGATGCTGGATGATGAGCGATATTGGCGTGCCGGCGATTTCCCTCTTATCGTCAGCAAGGAAATTGGGACAGCGGTTACTTCTATGAGAAAACGGAAGGCCACTGCCCAATCTCCCATCATATTCATACAGAGAAAGTTAGTCTGCTGTAGTTGCGGAGAAAAATTAAGACGAATCAAGCTAAAATCATCACGAATCCATTGGACTTGCAAAAAGTGTGGCATACCGTTCAGCCTGACAACCGACCGCGATTTGCTACAAGCCGTAACAGATAAATTGCTTATGTCCTGCCATAATCCGGAGATTGCGGGGCGAAATCCTACAACCAATAACAGCCTATCCATACAGGCAGCCCGCTTGACCAATAAAATCAATCAGGCGATGAACCAGCGGGAGGTGGATCCGAATGAACTGCTTCCTCTCATTCTTGAGTGTGCCGCTGAAAAATACAAAACCTGCTCCATCAAGGAAGCAGACCATCTGACCATTACCCTGAAAGCCCTCTTTCAGGCACACAGCAATGACAAGATCCTGGATCGGGAACTTTTTGAAAGGGCTGTGAAACAGGTGATCCTGCATCCGGACGCATCTGTACAGCTTCGTCTGCTGAACGATATCGTGGTTTGAAAGGAGAATCTCCATGGCACAAAAAACAGTTACAGAAATCCCGGCGAACCCCCTGCTGGGTGACCTTCGAAAGCGAAAACGGAAACTACGGGTAGCAGCCTACTGCCGGGTCAGCACCGAGGAAGAAGAACAACAGAATAGCTTTGAGGTGCAGGTGGCTTATTACACGGATAAAATCACCCATCATGAGGGTTGGCAGCTGGCCGGGATTTTTGCGGACGATGGGATCTCAGGCGTCAGCACCAAGAAAAGAGAGCAATTTAACAAAATGATTGAACTGTGCCGGAAGAAGAAAATTGACCTCATCCTGACAAAATCCATTTCCCGCTTTGCCCGTAACACCCTGGACTGCATCAAGCACGTGCGAATCCTCAAAAGTTGGGGCATTCCGGTCATATTTGAGAAAGAAAACATCGACACCTCGAATATGAACAGCGAGATGATCCTCACCTGCCTGAGTTCCTTCGCCCAGGCCGAGAGCGAATCTATCAGCGGCAACGTGACTAAGGGCATCCGCATGGGCTACCGGCAGGGCCGGTTCAGTTTCCGATATAAAAACTTCCTGGGCTATCGCAAAGGGCCGGATGGTGAGCCGGAAATTGTGCCTGAAGAAGCGAAGATCATCCGGCTGATCGCTCAGAATTACTTAAATGGCGATAGCCTGCGTACCATAAAGGAAACTTTGGAGAGCATGGGCATTCCAACCGCCACCGGCAATCAAAACTGGAGCACGGAAGCCATCCAACGCATCCTGCAGAATGAGAAGTACATGGGTGACGTCCTGCTGCAGAAAACCTACACGGCAGATTTCATTGAAGGCAAGGTCAAGAAGAACAATGGAGAACTCCCGCAATACTACATCAAGGACAACCATCCGGCAATCATTCCGAGGGAAATGTTTTACCAAATCCAAGAGGAAATCGCCCGCAGGAAAAGTAAAAAGCCCGCCAATGCCAAGAAAGCCAAGACCAATCGTGGGCGGTTTACCAGCAAATACGCTCTTTCGGAAAGACTTGTCTGCGGGAACTGCGGCTGTTACTTTCGAAGGGTGACATGGAGCATCCACGGGCGGAAGCAAATCGTCTGGCGATGCATCAACCGGCTGGAATGCGGGCCAAAGGTTTGCAAGGACTCCCCCAGCCTCAAGGAAGATGAACTCTATTCCGCTATTCTGAAAGCCATTCGTTCCCTGGTTCAAGGCCACCAGGAAGAAATGGCTGCCACCCTGCAGGAAGCACTTGCACACTGTATTGGTGGAGAAAACGCCGCAATCAATCCCCTTGTGATAGAAAACAGGCTCCATGACCTGGACAAGGACTTGGACCGGCTGCTTACGATGGAAGGGAGTGAAATCGTAGATCTGCGGATCAAACAAATCAGCGATGAGATGCTCCAGCTGAGGCAAATGAAAAAACGTGCGGAACTGGACACCCAGCAGGATATGGGCCGAGAAAACAAAGCCAAGGAAATCATGGCCCTCATCTCCGCAGAAGATCTCGACCTTACGGAGTATTCCGACCCCCTGGTGTACCGGGTGATTGAACGAGTAACCGTCCTCTCCAAAGAAGAGATCCGCATCCGCTTCGTCGGTGGGTTCGAACTCACCCAGCCCCTTCACTAAGAAGCAGGCACAGAGAAATGCTGGCAGCTTGGGCGCTGCCGGTGTCTCTCTGTGCCTGCTTTTCTCGTTGAGAAATGGGGAAATTTGTGGTATAATAAAATTAACCATTTACAAAGATACTGCAAAAGATGCATGAAACATCAAAAATGAGTCCATTCCACAACCTGATTAGAAAACTGAGTTTATTTAAGACTGGTGAGGAGAGCGGGCATATGTACATACAGAAGATACATATTGAAAATTTCAGACTATTAAAGAATGTAGATATCGTTTTAGACAAATCTTTAACGCTGATAGTTGGTAAAAATAATACTGGTAAGACATCAGTTGCCCATCTGCTTCAATCAATCATTAACGAAAAGAAGAATTTATCGTTTAACGACTATCCTCTTGAATGTCGGCAACAGCTTTATGAGACGCTTGAAAAATACTGGGCAGGTCAACTAAAAAATACTGAGATAAAAAATCAAATAGAGGAAACGAAGGTGATTTTTTATATCGATTATAGTGAAGATGGAGAGGATCAATGCCTTGGAGAGTTGCGTAACTTTATCATTGATATGGATGATACACTGAACACTGCACGGATAGATGTCGTTTATTCTTTTAATGATCTGAAAGCAGCAGAACTTTTTGATACATGTCGTAAACGCTATGATGAGTTGTTGGCTACAAAAGAGAAGGAAAACTCTCAATCAGGGCAGAGCGATTCGCTTTTATATGACAAATCCATTATTGCAGCTGTGGTGAAAGAGCAATTTGATAAGTTTTTCTCTTTGATTGTTCTTGCTGTAAATCCGACAAATACATATGATTATCAGGAGAGACATTCAAATCTATTAAAAAAGCTTTTTACATGCAGAATGATTGAGGCAGAAAGAAATCTTGACGAGTCGGAAAATAAAAATGAACATCCTTTGGCGAATATTATGAATCGTGTGTTCAGCCAAGATGAAGATCAACTTACGGAAGCATTACGTCCTATAATAAATGAACTTAATCATTATGTAGATAATATGAGTTTTGCAGCTCAGAGGAAGATTAATTCCCTGATGGATAAGATTGTTGAAAGCATGGTGCGGTTTGGTTATCCATCGACTGAAGATATGAGATTGAAAGCAAACACAGATATCTCTTTGAAACAGCAAATCCTTAATAGTACTGATTTAACCTATACGTCTGCGAATGCTGAGGAGTCTCTTCCGAGTACACACAATGGTTTAGGTTACAAAAACCTTATTAAGATTTCTCTTATGCTTCATGAGTTTGCAAGAGCAGTCAATGCGAATGATGCCACTATACCGTTACTTCTAATGGAGGAGCCAGAGGCGCATATGCATCCTCAGCTTCAAACAGCTTTTGTAAGCTTTTTAGATAAATTTTTAGAAGATGAGATAGGCAAGGAAAAATTATCTCAAGTTATTCTTTCTACGCACTCAGCTCATGTAGCTAATACTGTAAATTTTAAGCAAGTACGATATATGCGGCGGCAGAAGGAATTTGTTATATGTAAAGACTTGCAAAATTTTTATGAGTCTGCACAATCCGACGAAGTAAAGAAAGAAAATCTGGAGTTCCTGCAGAAGTATCTTAAATTAAGCTATTGCGATTTGTATTTTTGCGATAAAGCAATTCTTGTGGAGGGTGCGGCTGAAAGGCTTTTACTGCCCAAAATGATTTCAAAATGTGAGGAAGATGGTTTGTTTGGTACGCAGAAACCAACGCTTGCATCACAATATTATACAATTGTTGAAGTCGGTGGAGCATATGCACACAGATTCTATGAGTTTGTGGATTTTTTGGAAATTCCTACTTTGATTCTTACAGATATTGATTTCATTAATAGTGATCACAAGAAATGTCAACTATCTGTTGCCGTTAACTCATCTAATGGTGCGATTAAACGCTGGTGTCATGATATATATAACATCGCAGTGTCTACGAAAGTTCCTTTTGAAAAGGTATTAGAACTTGCAAGAGATCCTAATAAGAAAAACAATGGACATCGTCATATCGAGTTTCAACTTGAAGAAAACGGCGCATATCCGAGAAGTCTCGAAGAATCAATTCAAAATGTAAATCGCCAACTCTTTAATATTGATTCTGAGGTCACTGAAATACCGCTTTTTAACGATGACGAGGGCAGTAAAACGGATTTCGCACTTAAGTTGTTAACTGATTCGGCATACGAAAATTTTTCTGTCCCTTCATATATTCAAAATGGATTGATCTGGCTGAACAATCAAGACAAGATGCCTGAAGTAATGCAACCAACGAGAAAATATAAGAGGAAGCACGGTGCTTCTTCTCAGAAAGCGTGATTACATGGTTGAAAAGACGAATTATGAATTGGCCAAGGCTCGCGCTGATATGATTGATACTCAAATTATAAATATGCTAAAATCCGGTAAAAGCTTTCGTGTCGAGGCGGGTGCAGGCTCTGGGAAAACCTATTCATTGCACAAAGTAGTAGAATGGATAGATAAAAATAAGGCAAAAGAGTTTAGTAGAAAAAATCGTCAAGTTGCCTGTATTACATATACCAATGCAGCCGTGGATGTTATTAAAAATCGGATTTCGAGTGGAAGTTCTATTGTCCCATCGACTATTCATAATTTTGCATGGGATAATATAAAGAACTTTAAATCAACATTGCTTATCGGTATTGAAGAATTAGAACTTTTTCCTTCTGATAGCGATATTTCGAAAATCCAGAGTGTTGTATACGATCTGGGTGTTAGATACATTCAAAATAATGAGTTACACCTATTCCACGATGATGTAATTAAACTTTTTTCCTGGTTTTTAGATAAGCCAAAGTTTCGCATGTTGTTAACGGACAGATATCCAATTATCCTTATTGATGAGTATCAGGATTCCTTTAAAAGTATTACCGATAAGTTCCTAAAGTATTTTATTGAGAAGGAGCACGGTCCACAATTTGGATTATTCGGTGATGCATGGCAGACTATTTATTCAAATAATGGTGCTTGTGGCTTAATAGTCAGTGACAAGCTGATTGAGATAAAAAAAGAGTCTAACTTTCGCTCTCAGAAAGTTATTATTGATGCTTTGAATAAAATTAGGCCTGAACTCCCGCAGATATCAGCGTTAAACGAGAACGATGGCAGTATAGTGGTTATTACCACAAATGATTATCGTGGTCCCAGAGACACACGACCATATTATAAGGGTGAACTTCCTGAAGATTTGTTAATTGACTATATTACTTCGGTTAAAGAAAAATTAAAATCAAAAGGCTGGGATAAAGATAGTAAAGTTCTGATGATTGCACATAAAATGCTTGCCAAGCAGCAGCACTATCAAGCATTCTTGGATGCGTTGGGTGATCGTTTTAAAGATCAAGATGATAAGCACTTTATATTCTTTAGAGACATGCTTGAGCCTTTATACTATGCATTAGAGAAGCAAGATGTCAAAGCAATGTATGAGGTTCTTGGAACAATGCGTCAGCCAATAGAAACTAAGAGACAGAAGAAGCAGTGGCGCGACCTTACAAGTGCTTTATGCGTTGCAAGGCAAGGAACAATTTATGATGTTTTAAGGACAGCTGTTGATAGTAGGTTAATTCCCATTCCTCCAGATATTGAAAATTATATGAAAGAATATTATTCTACTGATGATTCGGCCTATGCACAGACTACCCTAAAACAGTTTTATGAAATTAAATATGAGGAAGTCATCAATGCTATCAATTTCTTCAAACCGGATGCCGTGTACTCTACAGACCATGGAGTAAAAGGTGAGGAATATGACAATGTTCTTTTTGTAATGGGCAGAGGATGGAATCTCTACAAGTTTGAAGATTCACTATATAAAGATGAAAAATCTCTGCAAGGCAAAGAACTTGCAACATACATTAGGAATCGAAACTTGTTTTATGTGTGTTGCTCCAGACCGAGGAAGAGACTCGCTATTTTAGTTACTGTTGAGATCAACGCACAATTCGAAACGTATTTGCGCAATGTATTTGGTGCCGATAATGTGGTACCATATAGTGAGTTTATGATGTGAATCTCCAACATGCATGAAATTCTCATTTTCACCGGGTATCTTTTTTGTCAACGCATCCCAAATCCGCACCCAATGCATAATTCTGACAGTATTATGCATTGGGTGCATTTTTGTTGTCCGAAAATCCAGTAATAAAGCCCAAAATTGATACTTACGCGTAACGATTTATTTAGCTAAAATAATGCTGTTTTTTCGATTAGAGTCATAAAATATGGTTATACCAATAAAAGTTTTATACTCACTGTAACGATTTATACTAATCCGGTGCAAATTAAAGCGCTTGGTGCAAATCTCCTTGACAAATGGTATTTATGCTTAAATTAGTTTTGTTTGTAATTTACTGTGTAAAATTTTATCGAAATTATTTAGTTACTTGCATTTAATAATTTAAGCTATTATAATATATATTATAAAAATATGGTTTTTATTTTGATTTATCTATGACTGAGTTTGTCTATTCGTCTGAATATATTTTTCTTATAGGATTGATTACTGCGATTACTATCATGGCTTTGAATAATAGGAGAACTTTTTATGAATCAATACACAATAAAAGACTTTTCTAATAAAGAAAGTTATCTTAATTTCGTTGATTACCTTCTAAATAACAGCGATTTGTTTTCCCTTAGCTTTATTAAGCGTTCAGAAAACGAATTGAGTACAGATACAAGTGACGATATATCAAAAATTCTTGAGCCTTACATAATGTTGGAGGAAAAAACAGTTAACGATTTTGGATTTATCATTCGATATATTGAATATAAATCAGATAAAAATGCGATAAAAGCTTTTGAAAAGGCAGATTATTTGTATGACTGGAAGTATCCTGAGTTTCCTTCAAATTTGTCATTTTATAAAAACGGTGAATGTGTTTTTGAAATAGACGCTCAGAATAGATGGAATAAAATTTACATTGAAAACGAAATTGAGAAAAATAAACTGGAAAGTATCGGTGTTTTATTTACAGATAAAAAAGATAAATCAAAAAATAACGACAATGCTGCCAATATGTCAGTATTAATATTTGATAAATTAAAACTAAGTATTGATGTGAATAAAACAAAAAACTATTATAATAATATCAGATTGGGTAAGTCACAGGACATACGAAATTACGAGAAATTTTGTATAGAGTATTTATCACCGCAAGAACAAAAATTTTTCAAGACTCTTGGAATTGAACCGGCAAAATTAGATATAAGCTGTTCCATCAGGGGAAGAGATAAAATATTTGTTGGAGGTTGTTATTATTTTTATGGCAATCTTTTAAATCACATAAATGAAACTGTTATAAATATCGGAAGGTTTAAGTTTGAATTTCAAAACACAGATAGTTATGACTATAATCCTCCTGAAGAATTGGAAGAGGGATATACATATTTTTTAGCCTCCTGCACTGTCCCATGGGTATTAGAGGAGGAGTGCAAATTGTTTGATATAGGTGATATGCCTGCAGAAAATATCTTTTTATAAATATTTTAGAATAACTTAGTTGGTGATACAAAATGAAGAAGTATTATATCAGAGACTTTGAAAATAAAGAAAACTATTTGAAATTTATTCATTACCTTATGAGTAACAGTGACACATTCTCGTTGGTTTATTTACGTTATCAAGAAAATTCCAAACCGACTAAAACCACAAAACAGGTATCAAAAATGCTTGCTCCATATAAGATTTATGCTGAGCGTGTTTATGAATGGCCAAGCATGATAACATGGGATACTGTGCATATTTATAAGTTGACTATGTATCGTGCCTGCGAAGAAGCTGAAGAAGTACTCGCATTAGCCGATTGTCTTTATGATTGGGATTATTCAAAATATCCAATGGATCTTTGCTTTTATAAAGATGGTTACTGTTGGTTTGCTACAAGTTCTCATGAATGTTGGAATGCGCTTTACACCAATAGTAAAAAAACTAAAACAGAGCTTGAGAAGCTTGGAGTTATTATTGATGATGAATGTGATTTTGATGAATCAAATCTGTTTTACAATGAAAAAGCCATAATTAAAGGAACAGATAACAAATTGTAAGGAGTAAGTATGTATTATGATTTAATGATAAATTTTGAAGATATAATAGATCATCAAGTTGAAATATTGAAGTATGCAGGTAAAAATTCAGATTATTTTACAGTTATTACAACCCTCAAAAAACCATATTCAAAACGGCCACCAAATTTTGTACATGATAAAATAATGATGGATTTATTTCCCTATATGGTAGATTATACTGTTGGTATAAAAGAATGGCCCGGGACATATCGAAGTGGAGGAAGCCATACCGTCATGCTTACTTATCGGTTATGTAAAAGCAGTAGATGCCTATTAGAAAAATTGGAGAATTGGTACTTACCGTTGCAGAATGGTCTTCCTGAGGATATATGCTTTTACAGAAAACAAAAACCATGGTTTGGAAGTGTTTCCCATGAAAAAATGGCTTTTATGTGGAATGCAACTGAAAGTGATTGTGCTAATTTGGAAAGGCTTTCAATTAAATTTTCAATTCAGGATAAAAAAGTTGAGAAGAGTTTTTAATTTTAATCGTCAATGGCAAACTGAATAACATAAGATTAAACCATTTAACGGATTTATTTTTGACAATAAATATTAGCGTTTTTATATTTAGTTTACAAATTTCGAGTAGGATGATTGAGTTTATGAATGAATTTGTTTTTTGGGATACAGATATTACTGGAACAGAAGATTACGATATTAAGGGTCAGGACTATAGCAATTTAATCAATATCTGCTGTAAATATTGTTCAGTTCTTTCATTTAGAATTGTAAATTCAGAGATTTCTTTTAAAAAAGAATTAGAAAAATTTCAAATTCCAAGACCTGAAAATATTAAATATGTTTATAGACATTACTATAAAAATTTAGAGTATCAATCTGACGTTAAATATTTCAGAGTTTGTCAAGAATTAAAAGACTTGCTTTTAAAAATTGCTGACAGTATATTTGAACTGATATGTGGTTGGGGTTTTAAAAATCCGGAAGATCCTGTTTTTTATAGAGATGACGGGAGCGTATTCTTTTCGTCTATAATTCATGATGGTAAATGTTTTTTATTTCCTACGGACTCGGAAAATATAAGCGATATAGTTTCGTCAGGTTATTGGATACACAAAAATGAAATATCATAAGTGGTGTTGGCATAACAAAACAGAAATTGGACTTATTGTGCTTATTTTAGCATTATCATTGTAGTTAGATAGTGAATAATCTGTACGCTTGTATTTACTACATAAAAATGAAAGTACTACAAAAATAGCTGATATTGAGTTATTCAAAGAACCACCTGATTCAGAAAATCTATAAGAGAACAATAAAATAAATTTGTTTTAATCAGATTTTATGAACAGGTTCAGTAAAAATAGACAATAGAAAAAGAACCTCCTATGGTAGAATAAAAGAAACTACCATAGGAGGAATTTTTATGCACAGATGTTATAGACACATATAGTCTGGTGCAAATTGTGGCAAAATACTGTACCCACATACTTAAAAGTAGGTGTGAGACGTACTTGATGGTGAATACTGAAATATCATCGATTATGTTGCAGATTATGAAGTTGTAACACAAATATGATGAATGCAAGTGTTGTCGGATGTATATGAAAATGTTGTGGAGTAAATTGACTACGACGAGTATTATAAGTTTATTTAAGAAAAAACAGAGCTCCGAAACACTTCGAGTCCCTGCTTAACTGTAGAAAAATGTTGTTAGCACTTTTTAAAACTTATAGAGTCTTTAAACAAATGACCGTATACCCATAGCGCACGGTCTATATCACGATTAGCATTGTATTCTTCACCGAAAATATCATCAATAAGACCGATATACTGCTTCATTTTCTCACCAACTAATTTGGGAAAATTTTTAATATTTTTATCTGACAATTCTCCGCACTTCACATCGTCGCCAATTTTTTTATTACTCTTAATTGCCAAAAGAGCTCTCATAGCAAAACGGTCATAAATCGGGCATTTTCCGGGATACTGATGATTTGTTACAAAATATAGTAAGGTAATTAAATACACAGCTCCAATACCTTGCCGAGGCTGCTTTCTTAATTCATCAAGAGCCAGCTCCATATTGCCGTTTCCCACCAAATCATTTAATCTTTGTCCATTTTCATGCAAATAATTAGTTATCCCCTTTTACATCAATCATAATGGGACGTTTGTCACCAAACCGTTTGATTGGTTCACCGTTCCATGAGTTGAAGCCCTCAGATTCAGAATACTCACCGAGTGCTTCTTTCCAATCGTTATGAAGTATGATGGTATCTTTAGATTTCGCATGGCTGATTTTCCCTATTTTCCAAGCAAGCATTAATGCAACATCAGAGCAGGTAAAATCTTTCGGTTCTTTTTTCAAAATTTCCTCAATTATATTCTCCACGAACCTGGAAGTTTTGCCAACAGAACGGTTTTTACCCGCATTGGTTTTATATGAAACTTTAGCTGTACAATCCGTAAAATATCGAGCATTATAGTATGAAATAAACTCCTCTTTGGAAAGTGGATTGCCGTTTTCTGTATAATAATTAAAATTCATTTCAACCACCTTTCTTATTTCTCATCATCTTTGTTCACACAAATTCTGCGATGAATTTTAAGAATACGTGACTTATATCTCATTGGTTTACATCTCTTTTATTTTTTGCATATTTTTGTACTGTTTTTTCTAAATAGTTTTTTACCCAGTCAGCTAATTCTTGCGGTTACAGTTGATTACATCCGGAGCATAAACTTTTGCAAAATGCTCCATAGCCATTTCATTTGTATGTGCGGTCACGGTGACATTGTGTATGTTCTCGTTCGAAAAGATGATATCTTTGCCAAATGTCTCGATTACATCTCTGATCATTGGCTTGGTAATACAAAATTTCACCCGTACGGTTTCGCTGGAAAACATATAGATGTGTTCTTTCATATACTCAGTAAGATTCAGTCGCTGTCTTTTTGCGCCTCGCAGCGTTTCAAACGGTTTTGCGGGTTTATCCAGAATTTTCAGTTCTCGGATACGGTCAAGCCGATAATTGGAAATATCATCGTATTTATTGTAATTACAGATAAGATAATACTTTCCTTCTTTTACCTCCATCTGGTAAGGGGTAACAACATATTCACGTTCACTTTCATCGGGGTGTTTGTGATAGTGTCTTTCATTGGCTGTAGGGGATATGCCTGGAAAAAAGCAGGCTGTCAATCAGTAACCGCAGTTCCGAATCGTCAAACTCCCGGCACAAATAAAAGTCTGAAAGAATATAGCTTTCCTCTAATTTTCCGGTTTGAGCGTTAGGCACCATGCGTATGGTTTCTCTGTATTCTATTTCATATCCGAAGTCAATCAGATTCATCAAATTACGTTTCACAGCTTTACGTTCAGCTTTCATATGATATTCCTGTTCCAGAATTTCCGAAATTTCTTTTTGACTGAGGCGATGATCTTTGTCGGTGTATCGACGGAGAATATCCAAAATATTGATAATCATCAGCTTTTTGGTGTTTGGTGTACATTGTATAAATCTTCCGATATTATTTAACTTTATTGTATCATCTTTAACGGTGTTTTACAAGATACAATGTGCATAAAAACGTGTATACTTAGTATATGAAATTTAATTTTTTTATTTTTCGCCGCAATGGACCTTTTTGAGGCAATGGCAGAGCGGCATAGTTGTGTAAATTCTGATTCGTACAAATGGTTTGAAATATTTATAACGGTGTATCTGCGGTTTTGCAGTCGGTTAGCTTTGGAAAATGATACGATTATTTTTACGCCATATCTTTTTCAAAAAAGATCGATAAGCCCTAACAAGTAGAAATTTCTTTTCTTCTGCTGTTTCGAGTGCTCGTCGGTTAAAATATATTGGTATGCTATTATACACCCGTCGATATTAATTTTATTTTTATAATAAGTCTATATTGCTTTGAGAACCCGCCGACCATCGCTTAAATCTCTGTCGAAGTATTCAAGGCTGAGATAATAAAGACCGATATAAGTGTTCTCCGTTTTTGTAACTGTAATATTGGTTGAAATAATTAGAATCATATAAGACACCAAATTGATAAATAAACTCTTTTTTTCATAGAAAAACTCTGTCAGCAAACAGTTATGATCATAGTGAGTATTACCATTGTTACCTGGATGAGTAAACCATCTGTGTGCATATTTTATAAATAAATCGTCATGTGATTTTCATGAACAAGTCCGTTTATACCTTTTATTATTTTGTATTTTTAAGAATTATTTAATAGAGCTATAATTTGTAATACAGTATTCATATTGTTGATTTTTCTTTTGCAACTTAACTGTAACTTAGAAACTTTCTATTTCCTATATTTATTTTTGAAATATTTTGAAAAGAATAGACTTTTTCGTAAGGTAGCGTATAATAGCTGAAAAATGTATGCTGTTTTCAGCTATTATAATGCTTACTATTCTTTTTATAATATATCTGCTGTAATTTTATATTTGATTGTAATCTAGTGCGTATATTGTATTGATTTAAATGTATTTATATGTTACAATAATTATATTATACAATAAAATTATTAAATATTTTTAAATTGATTTAAAAGCATAATTTAGTATTATGGAGGATTAAGTAATGAGTAATATAGAAAATAGTGCAACAGAGATTGCTTACTTTAATACGGATGCAGACGAGAAGTTTGCCGAAGATTATATTAAAGATTTAGATAACATTACTGTTTTCAGAGATGAAATTAAAAAGAATCTTAAAAATGCTGGGTTTTTCGGAAATATGGATAGCACCAATGAAATTGTTGAGTTTTTATGTGACTGCTGTAAAAAAGAGTTTCATGGCGATTTTGAAAATCCTAACGATAAAAGCCATTGTATTAAGTTGAATAAGAAGACATTAAAAAAATTGATTGAATATGGCGTTGTGACTTTAATCAACAATCTAAGTCGAGAATTTATGTATAAGCTGTGTTTTGCTTTAAAGATGGATGAAAAAGCCGCTGAAGCCTTTTTTTATAAAGGCTTTTTTGAACGTCCTTTTAATTTCAAAGATATTCATGAAGCAGTCTATTATTTCTGTCTGAAAAACAATAAAAGCTATAATGATGCATTAAAAATTATAAACGAAATTGAAAATTCAACTGAAGAGCAAAACTCTGACGCCGATGAATTAACTGCAATTATAGCTGGTAATATTAAAAAGATAAAAACAGAAGATGAATTGAAAGAATACATAATCCATAATAAAAGCGGATTTACCAAATGTAATAATACGGTTTACAGCGTGATTGATGATTTATTAGATAAATGCAAAAAATTAGCCAAGGATGAATCAGAAAAATACAGTACTGAAAATAAGACATCCAATCATGACGATAAACCGTTATCAATAGATGAAATGTTATCAGTTATTTATGGATATGATGCCCGCAGTAATTATAATAAAGAGAAAGTATACAAAAATAGCATAAGCACAAACAAAAAAGAAATATCTAAATTACCTAAGCTTATTACAAGGAACTTTCCTCAAAGAGAACAGTTTAATCAGATAGAACATAAAAAAGCGAGCGATGACACCTTGAAAAAAGCTTTGATAATGTTATGTTTTTATTCTTTTTTTACAGAAGCTTATTTAAAAGATCCCAATTTGATGAACTCAGACTTAATAGATGAATTTAAAACCGAAATGAATGGTATCTTAGAAAAATGCGGATATGTGCAGTTATACTGGCGAAATCCATATGATTGGATGATTGGTTACTGTATTCAGTTTGCAGGTGACGGAGGAAATCCCATATATAGATTACGAGATATTATTTCAGATATGTATTTAAAATACACCCAGGGATTGGATGATTATACTATAATTGATTGAAAACTGTTTTTACAAGCTTTAAAAATATTCTGATATACTATTAGCAATGGAGGTGCAAAATATGAGAAGTGAATTACCAAATGGTTATGTGCTTAGAGCTGACGATAGTACAAGTACATATAAGATTGAAAAAGTTATAGGAAAAGGATCCTCTTGTCTTGTATATCTTGCAGAGGGTGAAAAAGAAGGGATGCTCTATAAAGTTATTCTCAAGGAATATAATCCAAAAAATATTTCATTACCAAGGGAGGGAGGAGCGTTATTAATCAGAGAAGAAAAGAAAAAAGAATTTGAAGATGGTATTAAACGCTTTGAAGCTGGTATAAAAAAACAGGCTTCTATACGTTTAAACAGTGATTTGACAAACTCTACTTCTAACATCCAAGACATCATATCAGCAAACAATACAAAATACGTTGTGATGACATTTTTCAATGGAACAGCTTATAATGTGGATAGATACCCGACAGATACTTCGCTGCATAATTTTTTAATACGCATGAAAGCGCTGACGGCTGTGATAGGAAATTACCACAAAGCAGGGTATCTGCATTTAGATATCAAGCCGGATAATATATATGCCATACCGGAATCATCTGAAATAGTTATGCTGTTTGACTTTGACAGTCTGGTTGAAAAAGAGCAAATAAAGAATAAGACGGCCGTTCTTTCATATACGAAAGAATGGGCGGCTGTTGAGCAAACTGTCCCATCAAAGATGATTAATATATGTGAAGCCACAGATATATTTTCAATAGGTGAAATAATTTTTTATCGGATTTTCGGAAGACACTCCGATATTAGCGAACGACGCAGTTTTTTAAGTTATGAGTTTGACCATAATGCTGAGATTTTTAAAAATGTCAACCCAAAGGTATTTCCTTTGCTTAACACTTTGCTCAAAAAAACTATCTGTAACGTAATAAAAGAACGATGTCAGAACACAGATGAGCTTATTGAAAAGCTTTGCGAATTAATCAGGCTTTCTGACCCAAAAGAACCGTTTCTTGTCAGCACTTCTTTTATAACGTTAGAGTTTTTTATTGGCAGAGACAAAGAACTTCGAATGATTCATGAAAAACTGCAAGAGAAGAATATTTTATTTATCAGCGGTCTTGCAGGAATAGGAAAAACCGTACTTGCAAAGAATTATGCAAAGAAATATGCAGATTGTTATGAAACCGTACTATTTGCCGTATACAATAGCAGTCTGGAAATACTGATTAATGACGACTCAAATATCCATATCGCTAATTTTGAACCATTGGAAGGAGAGAAAAGTGAAAAATATTATTCACGTAAAATTAAAATATTGAAAGAATTGTGTAATAATAAAACTTTACTCATTATAGATAACCTAAATGAAAATGAGTTTAAAGGACAGGAGAAACAACGTAAAGATATTTTTGGACTTAATTGCAAAATTTTGGTTACTACACGTTTGAACACTACTAATAGCAATATTCGTATAGGTGAATTTCAAAATCCAGAAGACCTTATAAAGCTTTTTGATACGTATTGCAAGATTAAAAATGAAGATGAGAAGCAGTCTGCAAAAGAGATTATATCTTATTTTGACGGTCATACTCTTGCGGTGGAATTAATCGCAAAACAGATAAATTCTGGCTTCTCTACCCCTACTAAAATGCTTCAAAAACTGAAAGAGCGAGGAATTTCTAAATGCGGAAAGACCAACTATAAAAAGTCAATAGGAAAAATAAAAAAATAACGAATAAGGGATGAAAAAATATGCAAGACAAAAAGACCTGAACAAAAAGTCCAAGTCGATGGATAAGTGGGTATAAAAAGATTATTTAAATTGAGGGACGTAAGCGGTATTGTATTTCAAAACAGCAAAAATGGTGTTACAAAGCTTTCTGGCAACAGCACCAACAGCAGTAAGATGATGCTTGCCCTCGGATCGCTTTTTTTGATAAAAAGCCGAGAAAACCGGATCATGAAAGGCTGCAATCAAGGCAGCCTGAAACAGAGCTTTGCGCAAATAGGGAGAGCCACGCTTACTCATTTTGTTATTGGTGGATTGGTATTCACCGGATTGGCTGACAGAAGCGTCTATACCTGCATAAGCAGCAAGCTTGGAAGCGTTTGAAAAGCGAGAGATATCACCGATCTCTCCTAAAATAACAGCGGCGTTAATATTGCCTACACCCGGTACAGTCATAATAGGAGAATTAATTTTATCAAGGATAACTTTGATTTCTGCTTCCACATCACATACCTGAGCGTCAATAAATTTAATCTGCTCAATTAAAAGCCGAAGCTGTAAAGAGAAGCTATCCTGACAGAACTTCAGTCCGAAAGAACTTGCTGCGAGCTCTGAAATCTGAGTGATTTTGTTTTTGGCAAAACCCTTAAAAGAGACCTTTTTGAGCACGTTTTCAAGCTGTTCAGAAGAGATGTTTTCAAAATCATCCGCAGTCTGAAAGTGCGAAAGAAGTTCTTTAGAGGTTTCGCCGAAAACATCTGAAAAAGCAGTGTGATATTCTGGGAACACCTGGTCAAGAACACAGATTACCTTGCGCTTCAAGTCTGAAATGGACGAAACAAGATAAGTGCGAAAGCGTGACAGATTACGCAGTGACATTGTGTCTTCATCTGACAGTGAGGTTTCAACAAAATCACCGTAGCGTATCAAATCAGCAATGAGAACAGAATCGATGAAATCTGTTTTACGCTTTCTGATTTCAGTCCCTTTTCGCCAGCCGTCAGTTTGAATAGGATTAACGACATGAACAACAAATCCATTTTCAACAAGAAATGAGTAAATCGAAAGCCAATAATGACCGGTAGCCTCCATTCCTATTTCAACTTCTGATTGATTATTGATATGTACTGATAATTTTTCAATCAGGCTGTTTGCGCCTTCGGTTGTGTTTGAAAACGAGAATGCTTTGAATAATGGTTTTGCCGTTTCATCAATAAGAGAAGCAACATGAGTATTTTTGCCGATATCAATTCCGAGATAAAGCATAACATTCACCTAAATAAACAGATTTTAGATAGTTCCTCTTATCTGATAAACGTTACTGCCTTGTTCTATATTCGAAGTACGGCAATCAGCCGTCAACATCCAACTTATTCGTAATCTGTTTATCAGAAAGAGGTGTCAGTCTTTCCAGTACGGAGTAGCTTTTGGCTCCCCAAGGAGAATACGACATCCTCTATCTAATAACTACAATTATACAACATTATGTTGAATAATTATACAGTTGATTTTGGGAGATAGGCTCCCTTATCAACCTAAATTTATTATACAAGGAGAATGTTATTTTAGATAAGGATAATAAAATAAGCAGAAAGACGCCGTTTGAGCATATTTCCGAGGTGTTTGATATTGCAGATTTTGATGAGTCGAAAAAATATATTCTTGCCAATATGTCACTTATTCCAAGGAACGGTATTAAGGCGGAACTTTTTGCTGATTGGTGCAATTTGGAAAACTATAACGATATAAACAGTCTTGTTGAAAGCGGCTGGATTTATAGAGAAGATGACACCATAAAAATACATCCTTTGATAGCAGAAGTCTCTCAAGCGTATGCTGAAAAGAATCCGGAAATCTTAGAAAAATATTTAGAAAGCGTGATTTATGAAATCAAAAAGCTTAAAATAAATAGTGTTTTTTCAAAAGATATAGTAGGTTACATGGACATTTATTCCTTTGCCGCAGAAAAACTCTTAAAATATCCAACTATGTGTGATATAGGAATTTATTATTTGAGTATTGCAGAAGATGTAATAGATGGATATTTTAGCGATACATTAATTGAAAGCTGTCTTAAAAAGGCGTTGGAATTTTCGGTTAATAAATATGGAGATGATTTCAAAATAACGGACGATATACGTAAAAGGCTTTATACCTTCTACTTAAAAAACAAGCAGTCAGAAAAAACGCAAGATTATTTAAAAAAAATAAGGAGGATTGACACACTAATGGATACTCAGGATTATATCGTTACACGCATTAATGAAGGCGCTGTATATTTGAGTCAGAAGAATTTTGATAAAGCTTTAGAGTGTTATAATGAGGTTTTAGATTATTGCGAGAAAAATGAGAATAAGTATATTGATGATAAAATATATGCTTATGGAGGAATCGGAAGAGTTTACGACGAACTTAAAGATTTTAAGCAGGCGGAGGAATATTATAAAAAAGGATTAGAATTGAATATAAGCTTGCATGGAGAAATAAATGATGAAACCGCGAAATTCTATACTAATTTAGGCGATATTATGCGTCGTCAAGAGAAATTTAAAGCGGCTCTTTCATATTTTGAAGAAGCTTTGAAAATAAAAATCGAAATTTATGGAGATAAACACCGTGATGTTGCTAAAGCATACATAACTCTTGGAAGCGTTTATTGTAGTTCGGGTGACTTTATAAAATCTGAATATTATAATAAAAAAGCGCTTGAAATTTATCTTGAGATATACGGTGATACCGACATTAATACTGCAATGGCATATAGAAATTTAGGGGAATTATATGGTAGACAGAAATTATTTAAGAAAGCAAAAAAATACTCTTTACAGGCTTTGGAGATCCGCAAAAATTTTTACAAGGACAACAGTAATCACGAAGTTTTAGAAATGTACATGATTTTGTCGCTCATATATAAAGAACATGGTGATATGAAACAAAGCTCTGATTATAAGAGAAAATATCTCGAAAACGCCAAAGAACTTCCGTTTTAGGATTATTATTTAACTTTAAAAGTATCAAAAAATATTTTTTCACCTCTCTCTGTGAGAGGTGATTTTTTGTTATAACAACCGTTTTTACAAACATCGTATTTTTGTGTTATATAATTAAGCTGTAAAATAAAAGTCCGGCAGAGAAAAGAGGTAAAATTATGAAAAAAGTAGCGGTATTCTTAGACGGAGCTAATTGCTTCTATACACAAAGAAAAATGGGATGGGATATCGACGCTGAAAAACTTTTATCATATTGTAAGGGATTCGGCAATGTTGTAGAGGCTGTTTATTACACGGGAATTGATATCTGTCCTTCAAATAGTCAGCAAAAATACTACGATAAGCTTGCATATATTGGATACTCATTGGTTACTAAACCTGTTAAGACAATTTATGATCCGGAAAGCGGAAAGACCGTTCAAAAGGCAAATCTTGATGTTGAAATTGTCCTTGATATTTTTAATATGATTGACCGTTATGATATAGCTGTTCTTATAAGCGGTGACGGTGACTTTGAAAGGGCAATTAAACAATTGAAGTCAAGGGGAAAAGAAGTTAAAGTTTTGTCTACCCGTGGTTTTGTTGCTTCCGAGTTGGTACGTACAGTTGGAATAAATTATATTGACTTTCTCAAAATACGTGAAATAATCGAACGAAATCATAAAACCTGCAATTTTCAGGAGAATTTAAATTTAGATAAAAAGGCATCATAACCGTTTTTACAAAACACTAAATGTTAGATGATATAATAAAGTTGCAAAAAACATATTAAGGAGGACGAATTTATGGAGAAAATTTTTGTAAGAGGAACACAGGGTGCAACACTCGGCGGAATTATCGGAGGGGCAATCGGAACCATATTTACAGCAAGTTTAGCATTAGTGGCAGCGCCGGTAACCGTTCCTGCAATGGCAGCTATAGCGGTCGGCGCAGCTGCGGCAGGAGGAACATCTTCAGCGGCGGTTGGGACTCTGATTGGAGCCGGAGTTGGAACAACAGTAGGTACGGTTGAAACAATTTATGATAATACAAACAAAATAGAAGATACGGAGGAAGAATATTATGATTAATAATTTTTTTAAAGACATATTTTTTGAAAGTATGACTGCTATGTCAAATTCATGTCACAGCAAAAGCCCTAAGGATACTCACGGTCCAGTAGTAAAAACCGGACCAACAGCTGGACAAAACCGTAGCCGAAATAAAAATGGTCAATGGCGTCGCAAACGCAGCGATTCCAGTACTAAAAAATAATTCTATTGGTTTACAGAAGGTATAACTAAAATTTTGTGTAGACACTGTACTGAGTGTAAAAACAGAAATTAAAAGCATATTTATAAACTAAGGCAGCAACACCAAAGGTTGCTGCCTTAGTTATACCTCAACGCCGGATTATCATATGTCAAGGACAGCGAAATAGTTTATTTCATCCTTAACATATGAAATTTGTCGGGAATATGAACCTCGAAAAATATAGACAGCTTGATGTGGACAATATTACAGTCTACTTTTTCATGATGTTTATCATCGAAGGTACAACATTTTAAACAGTTTTTCATCCGTTGGAAATATTGATTTTTACTTTGTGACTTTACGGAACTGTAGATTAATTAAATATTGAAAAAAGTATTTTAGAAATATAATTATCTTCACAAATTAATATAGTTTGTGTTTATCTCTAATATCAGAAAACAATGGTATTTAGTAACACTACATAGAATGAATAATTTTAACGTGCTTAAAATAGTTATCCAAAACCTAACTGAATTTAGACAAAGTATAACTGTTTTTAACTTGTTTCTGATTGAAAACTTATAATATTTATAATTTTTTGTAGACTTTTTATTTTTTGTATTGTATAATAAAAAATATATAGTAAAACTCACCTAAAATAATTATATATGGAGCGGTAAAATTGGATAAAACGATTTCAGGGCTAGATTTTGAAAATAAAATATTTTTTCCATTGTTAGGAAAAATATCTCCAGAGCATAAATGGCTTCCGGTTTGGTCACATCTTTTGGATACTGCCGGGGTATTGGAATATTTATTAAACAATTGGATTTCATCTTCTGTCGTCGAAAACATAATGAAGCGAAATGATTTTGAAGGTTTTGATAGATTATGTATATTTGTAGCATTGGTACATGATATAGGAAAATTTACACCATTATTTCAATCAAAGCTTTTGGAATTATTACCCGAGTTTAGAAATCAAACTTCAGATTATGGATTTGAAATACCTCGTCATAAAGATTTTTTGGATTCAAATAAGTCACCTCACGGATACGCCGGCGAAGCAATATTATTGAAATATGGCTGTCCACAAGGTGTTGCAGCTGTAGTAGGGGGACATCATGGAAAGCCGTTTGATGGTGCAGAAATACCGGAGGAGCAGCTTGAGTTCTATGAAGAAAATTTTTATGGTCTTGACGGAGAAGATAGCAGTCAAGGAGAACTTTGGGAAAAAGTTTGGCAGGAATGGATTTCAACTGCATTAAATCTTTCCGGATATAACACAATACATGATGTTCCCGATATAGATGTACCGGCGCAGATTTTATTAAGCGGTCTTTTGATTATGGCTGATTGGATTGCAAGTAATCAAAGCTATGCTCCGTTAATCTTAAGCGACGATAAAGGTATTTATATTACATATCCAAAACGTGTTGAAAAAATATGTGAAAAAATCGCTTTTCCGGAACCGTGGACTCCCTGCTGCTTTTTTATGGATGACGAATACTTTTTACAGCAGTTTGGTTTTTATCCGAACTCGGCCCAGCACAAAATAATAGAAGCTGTAGAAAATTCATCCACGGCAGGTATATATATTTTGGAAGCGCAAATGGGTCTAGGCAAAACAGAGGCAGCTTTGGCAGCTGCGGAGCTGTTGGCAAGCAAATACGGGAACGGAGGAATATTTTTTGGATTACCCACACAGGCAACCGCAAATGGAATATTCCCAAGACTTATAGATTGGGCAGAAAAACAATCTGAGGATGTTCAGCACAGTATAAGACTTGCTCATGGAATGGCAATGATGAACAGTGATTATAAAAATCTATTTCACGGTTCTGCATTACAAAACGAAGATAGCAAATTTTATGAAAATAAGGAATCTGATAAAGACAGCGGTTTGATAGTACACAGTTGGTTTGAAGGAAGAAAACAAGCACTTTTATCATCTTTTGTTGTTGGTACTATAGATCAGCTGCTTATGGCTTCACTTAAACAAAAGCATGTTATGCTGCGTCACATTGGTTTAGCAGGAAAGGTTGTAATTATTGACGAATGCCATGCCTATGATGCCTATATGAATCGTTACTTAGACCGCACGTTATACTGGCTTGGTATTTACAAAGTCCCGGTTATCATTTTATCAGCGACATTGCCGGCAAAAAGAAGAGAAGAACTTGTTGAAGCTTATCATCACGGTTCTTTTGAGAAAGAGGCTTGGGGATGGAAAAACACATTGAATTATCCTCTGCTTACATGGACAGATGGGAATGAGGTTAAACAATGTACAATACCTGTTGAAAAATCGGTACGTAAAATTGAAATTCAGAAGATTGAGGAAGACAGTCTTATAACAATTTTGAGAGAAGGGCTTTCAAATGGTGGATGCGCAGGAGTGGTAGTAAATACTGTCGTTAAAGCTCAAAGAATTGCTAAACTGCTCAAAGAAGCTTTACCGGATAAAACAATTGTACTTATCCATGCACGTTTTACAATGATAGATCGTTCACAGAGGGAAAAGAGGATATTAAAGTCTATTGGCAAAAAGTCACTTCCGGAACAAAGAAACAATCTTATAATTGTGGGAACACAAATTTTAGAGCAATCGTTGGACATTGATTTTGATTTACTTATAACAGAGCTTTGCCCCATGGATTTATTACTGCAAAGAATAGGTAGACTTCATCGTCATAAAAACAGACAACGTCCTGATTTATTAAGCTTGGCAAAGTGTTTGATTATGAACACAGATATATCTGATAATAGTTCTGTTAAAGTTTACGGAGAATGGGTGTTGAGAAGAACGGCAGAGCTTTTGCCTAAAGAAATATCTTTGCCTAATGATATTTCTCCTTTGGTGCAGGAAACTTATCGTGACATGAGTGAAAATGAAGATCTATATACACTATGGTTAGATTATAGAGACAACTTGTTGAAAAAAGAACGAAAAGCCGATGCTTTTAAGCTGCCTAAAGAAGAAAATCTGGATAGTAATATTCACGGGTTGCTGGACAGTAACATCGGAAGTGGCGATGAAATCGGGGAAGCTAAAGTTAGAGATGGCGAAATGTCAATTTATGTGTTGCTGCTTGTCAAACATAAAGACGATACTATTAGTTTTTTACCTTGGCAAAATAATGGAACTAATATTCCTTTTGACCGTATTCCTTCTGATGAAGAATGTTGTGAAATATTAAAGCAGAGAGTGCAGCTGCCAAGACAGTTAAGCGTATACAATAACAAAGATTGCATAGATCAGCTTGAAATGGAAACTATGCAAGTTTTCAGAGAATGGCAGTATTCAAATATGTTAAAAGAGGAGCTTGTTCTCTTGTTAAATGAAAAATATGAAGGAACATTATGTGGGTACAAAATTGCTTATAGTGAAGATTATGGGTTAATTTGTGAAAAGGAGGAAAAATAAATGGCAGACAGAGCGTTTAACCTGTTAAATGAACAATGGATTTGTGTTATGAACAGCGATTATAAAATTGAGAAAGTTTCTTTGATTGATGTTTTCAAAAACGCACACCATTATCAAGGATTAGCAGGTGAAACAGAAACTCAAAATGTTGCAATGCTTAGATTTTTACTTGCTGTATTACATTCAGTTTTTTATCGTGTTAATGAGGATGGAAAAATCAGTCCTATAGAGTCACAAAGTGAAGCTTTGCGTAGATGGGAAGCAATCTGGAATATGAGAAATTTTCCTGAAAAGCCGATAACTGATTATTTGAATCAATGGGAAGATCGCTTTTGGCTTTTTGACGATGAGCATCCTTTTTACCAGGTACCTAAAATTACCGGAACAGATAATCCAGCAAAGAAATTGAACGGAGAACTTGTCGAAAGTAACAATAAAATACAGTTGTTTTCATTAAGAAGCGGCAAATCTAAAAATGAATTAAACTATGATGAAGCAGCCCGCTGGCTTATATATCTTCAGTCGTTCGGAGATACTGCTGCAAAGAAGCCTTCGCCTAAACTTGGATGGGTTGGAGGACTTGGAGTAGTCTTAGCAAAGGGAAAAACACTTTTTGAAACAATGATGCTTAACTTTGTCCTGCTGGATAATAATTCAAATGTTTGGGAAGAACCTAAACCTGCGTGGGAATTGCCTCAGCCAAGAGAAGATAAACTTATAGAAATTCCTCTGCCAAATAATCAGGCAGAATTATTGACATTGCAGTGCAGACGAGTTTTGTTATGCCGCACTGATAATGTTGTTACCGGATATATCGAAGCTGCCGGAGATTATATAGAAAAAGAGAATGCATTTTCAGAACAGATGACATATTGGGGCGAAAGAAAAAAGGGAAAAGAAACATTAGGTTTTTATCCGAGAGCACATGACCCCTCAAGACAAATGTGGCGAGATTTTTCTGTAATGCTTGGTGAGGGAACGAAAATGCCTGGTGTTGTTTTCTGGACCAAGAAATTAAAAGAGAAAGGTAAAATTGACAAAAACAGAGTCATAACGTTTCAAATTGTCGGAGTTACGTATGGAAGTATGTGCTGCGGTATAACCGATGAGTTTTCCGATGAATTAAAATTCCATACGGGTTTATTGGAAGAGCTTGGAAAAAAGTGGGTAAGACATATTACCGATGAAATAGAGCGATGCGACATGTTTGCAAAGGCAATAGGTCAGCTATCCTTAGATTTAAATAAAGCAATTGGCGGAGATGGAGTTTTTGCATCACAGCAGGCTAAGGAGCAGTGTTATTACCGTTTTGATATTCCTTTCAGAAACTGGCTTATGGATATTGACCCAGAAAATCAGAAAAATATGGAAGTTAGAGAAAAAAGAGAGCAATGGGAAAATACAGCAAAACAGATAGTTATTGATTTAGGTAAGGAATTAATTGAACATGCTGGTACAGCGGCTCTTGTAGGAAAAACTGTTGTAGAAAAAATAAAAAATAAAGATGTTAAGAGTCATTATTGTTCAGCTAAAGCTTTTAATAAATTTTTATATCAGATAAGTAGGGAGGAGAGAAAATGAGCGAGATTGTTACAGCAAAGCAGGTTGAACTTTATACAAAAAATAAACTGAATAAATTGCTTTTACAATTCGGAGATAATGTTCTTAGAGCTGCACTGGCAGAGCTTAGACGAGGTGTTGGTAAAAAACCGGGAGATATACCTCAGCTTTGGGGATATTTTCTTCAGGATATGCCTGAAGAGCTTTTTGGCACTAATGAGCCAAGCAAAGCTGAATGGGCTATTTATACCACACTGACGTTGTTTGCGCTTCATCAGCAGGGCAAAGATCCAAAGACAGATTGCATGTACAAAGAGGGTTATTCATTTGGTACAGCAGTAAACAGGCTTGTTCATGATGAGGATGAAAGAGAACGAGTGGCAAGAAGATTTTATGCAGCTGCCACTGCAAGCAGTATGGAAGAACTTTCCCACCATATGAGAGGAATTATACAGCTTTTAAGAGGCGAGGGTGTATCGCTTGATTATCCTATGCTTGCGGCAGATCTTTATCGTTATCAGTTTAACTCCCTTGTGTCCAATGTTAGATTGAAATGGGGACAGGATTTTTATAAAATTACAAAAAATAAAGAAATAGAATAATATTTAGGAGGCTGTTTTATGAATTCGTTATATGTTGATATCCATGTACTTCAAACCGTTCCGCCCAGCTGCGTAAACCGTGACGATACGGGAAGTCCGAAAACCGCTGTATACGGCGGAGTTACTCGAGCAAGAGTATCAAGCCAGTCTTGGAAGCACGCAATGAGATTGATGTTTAAGGATATATTTACAGATGAGCAGATAGGTGTTAGAACCAAGAAAGTATATGAATTAATTGTAACACTTCTTAAAGAGATGGATTGTGTTGTGAAAGAGGATATTATAATAAAAAAACTGAAAAAAGCAAATATAGAATTAAAAAAAGATACAAAAACAAAGGAATTAAACAGTAAAGCGTTAGTCTTTGTTAGTCGTAAGCAAGCTAAAGCGTTGGCAGAGTTAATTTCAAATAATTCAGATAGTGATAAAGAATATCAAGAAGCTATAATAAATTTCCCTTCTATAGACATTGCTTTGTTTGGTAGAATGGTTGCAGATAAGCCAGCAATAAATTATGATGCAGCTGCACAAATTGCGCACAGTATATCGACACATGAGGTACATAATGAATATGATTATTTCACTGCAGTTGATGACATTTCCAATGAAGACAATGCCGGAGCCGGACATTTGGGAACAGTTGAATTTAACTCCTCGACACTTTATCGTTATGCAACTGTGAATGTAAGAGAGCTTGTTAAGAGTTTGGGTACAGATACTCCTAAGGTTGTTGAAGGTTTTGTAAAGGCCTTTTTGCTTTCAATGCCAACAGGTAAGCAGAACACATTTGCAAATAGAACTGTTCCTGATTTTGCATACATAACTATTAGAGAAGACCAGCCCGTAAATCTTGCAGGAGCCTTTGAAGCACCTGTTAGAGCTGATCAAAATGGATATGTTTTAAAGTCAATTAAAGCATTGACTGATTATGCTGATAAGACCTATAAGACGTTTGTTGATGCTCCTAAGAACGCTTATTATATTGGCTCATGCGAAAGCAGTATTGCTTCCCAAGTATCAATGAAGCAGCTCATGGAGGAATTATTTGCTCAGGTCAGTGACTATTGTAATAAGGAGAATGAAAAATGAGTACCCTATTATTGCGAATGTCAGCACCTTTGCAGGCATGGGGGTACGAATCTAAGTTTGAAACAAGACGAACAAGCCGTGAACCTACGAAAAGTGGTGTTATTGGGTTATTGGCGTCTGCACTGGGAAGATCTCGTGATGAATCTGTACAGGATTTAAATGAACTTTCTTTTGGCGTGAGGGTAGATCATGAAGGAGAGTTGCTTCACGATTATCATACAGTCAAATTAAATGAAAGTAAAACATATGTTACACATCGTTATTATTTATCAGATGCAGTTTTCCTTGTTGGCTTAGAAAGTGATAAAGAAGAATTACTGCAGAAACTTAATAATGCTGTTTTAAATCCTGCGTTTCCGTTATTTTTAGGAAGACGATCATGTCCGCCAACATTACCCTTATCTTTGGGAATTCGTGAATGCAGCTTGCTGGAAGCTTTACAGTCTGAACCTTGGCTTATTTCTCAGTATATGCAAAAAAAGCTTAAAAACCGTTCGGATTTTAAACTTCGCATAATTACGGATTCTGACCCAAAAGATTCTCGAGCGGTAAGACAAAAAGACGTGGCTGTTTCATTTGATCCAAGAAAACGCCAGTATGGTTATCGCCCTATAGTTGAACATACCCCAATTACAATGGTTAATAAAAATTACGAATTTCCTGAGTACAACACAGAACATGATGTAATGGCTGAATTGACAGGGGGTGACTAAATGTATTTTTTAACAAGATTTGAATTGGATTTTAAGAAAAGAAGTACAATGAAAGCCCTTGTCTCTCCGAATTTGTTTCATGGAGCCGTGGAATCATCTTTTCCGGGAGAACGAAAAAGATGTCTATGGAGAATAGATTCCCTGGCAGGCCGAAATTATTTATTACTTTTAAGTTCTGAAAAACCAAATTTGGAACATGCAGTGAAACAATTTGGGGTTGATAATGCAGAACAGTTATGGGAAACAAAAGAGTATACGCCTTTGCTTGACCGTATAAAAGATGGTACGCAGTGGAGATTTAGATTGACTGCAAATCCAACAAAGAGCTGTAAAAATGGTAATGAAAAGGAAAAAAGAGGAACTGTGTATGCACATATAACCCCTGAATATCAGAAAAAGTGGTTATTGGAAAGAAGTGAAAAGAATGGTTTTACTTTGGAAGAAAATTCTTTTTCAGTAGTTGAGCACAAGTGGTATAAGTTTTTTAAAGGCAGTGTAAGAAAACATCCGGTAACATTACTTTCAGTTACTTATGAGGGATATTTAACTGTTAAAGATGCAGAACTCTTTAAAAATACATTGGTTGGAGGATTAGGAAGAGGTAAGGCCTACGGCATGGGTCTTTTGACTGTCGTAAAGGCAAGGTGATATTTATGGCTTCTAATATTCCCGGTATGGAAAAGCCTGAAATACAGGAACTTCCTCAAATCGGAGACAGAATGAGTTTCCTTTATTTAGAACATTGTCAACTTAATAGAGAGGATAGTGCTATACTTGTAAGAGATGAACATGGAACAATACGTGTTCCTGCGGCTGCAATTTCAGTTTTATTATTGGGGCCTGGAACAAATGTAACTCACCGTGCAATAGAACTAATAGGTGATGCAGGTGTGTCTATTGTTTGGGTAGGAGAACATGGTGTAAGATTTTATGCAGGTGGCCGTCCTTTGACACACAGATCTCATCTCCTTGTAAAACAGGCTCAACTTGTCAGTAACCAGCGTTCACATTTAGAAGTAGTAAGAAAAATGTATCAGCTTCGTTTTCCAGATGAGGATGTAAGTGGTCTTACTACACAACAGCTTAGAGGAAGAGAAGGCAGCCGCGTAAAAAAAGCTTACAAAAATTCAGCAAAAAAATGGGGAATACCGTGGAACGGCAGAGATTACGATCCGGATAATTTTGAAGATAGCGATGCGGTAAACCAAGCTTTATCAGCAGGAAACACATGTCTTTATGGCTTGGCACATGCTGTGATTTTTGCTTTGGGGTGTTCGCCTGGTTTGGGATTTATTCACGTTGGGCATGAGTGTTCTTTTGTATATGATATAGCAGACCTTTATAAAGCTGAAATTACTATTCCAATAGCTTTTGAAATAGCCTCTAAAAATCCTCCTGATTTGCCTGGTACAGTCAGAAGAAGAGTAAGAGATGAATTTGCAGCATCTCATTTATTGGAAAGAATGGTTAAGGATATACGTTATCTTCTGAAAGAAGATGATTGTTCCGATGATTCTAATGTTGATGTTACATATTTATGGGACAGCCGCAAAGGAATAGTATCAAATGGAATAAGTTATTCGGAAGATTAGGAGGTATTTTGAATGATTACCGTCGTAATTACAAATTGTCCTCCAAAGCTCCGAGGAGATATTTCAAAATGGCTGTTTGAAATAAATACAGGAGTTTATGTGGGTAAAGTATCTGCCCGAGTTAGAGATTTGCTTTGGGAAAGAATCTGTGAAAATATAAATCAAGGACAGGCAACAATGATATTTCCGGCGCAAGGTGAACAAAAAATGGAGTTTAGAGTACACAACACAAGCTGGGAAATCGTGGATTTTGATGGTCTGAAACTTATGAGAAGACCGAACATGCATTTGAAACAAAATGATGAACATTTTGAAAATAATAGTACGCAACTCAGTTTTAGCAGAGAAGCGAAAAATTTAAAAATCCAAAGTATTCAAAAAGCTAAAAAATCTTCAATGCAATATGATAATTACACTGTAATTGATGTAGAAACTACGGGACTTTCTCATTTAACGGATAGTATAATCGAAATTGCAGCTTTACGCATCAGAAATGGTTTGCCAAAAGATGAATTAAACTTTGAGATAAAATGTGATAAGTCTATTCCAAAAGAAATTGAAAAGCTTACGGGGTTAACGACAGAGCATTTAATCAAAGAAGGTCGTGATTTGGAAAATGCGTTAAAAGAGTTTATCGAATTTTTAAATTCTGACTTGATTATATGTTACAATGCACCATTTGATTATGGTTTTATACAGGCAGCGTGTAAAAAATTGAAAATATCACAGTTGAGAAATAAATATGTTGATGCACATGTTCTTGCAAAAAGAAAGATCAAAGAAGTTTCTGATTATAAATTACAAACTGTTGCAAAATATTTTTTGGTTGATACTTATGGTTCACATAGGGCACTTAGGGATTGTTATATTACATATGGGATCTTTAAAAAGTTAAATGAAATTTAAATTTTTGTTTAACAAAAGTCTGAGTTTTACTGGACTTTTTTAGTATTATCCCCGCACCCGCGGGGGTGATCCCACGGTGTCCTTTTTAAGACAAAATTTGAACAAATTATCCCCGCACCCGCGGGGGTGATCCCCAACTGTGGGTTATATCCATCGCTTTTCTTCTATTATCCCCGCACCCGCGGGGGTGATCCCCAAGCTTAAGAGACCAATCATCCTTTGGTAATATTATCCCCGCACCCGCGGGGGTGATCCCATATCAAGCATAACTGATATTGATTTATCAACATTATCCCCGCACCCGCGGGGGTGATCCCGAGCCTTCAAAAAATCGCAAGAGAGAAATCGCATTATCCCCGCACCCGCGGGGGTGATCCCCGAAAAGCGTTAAAATCAGCATATAACTATTGATTATCCCCGCACCCGCGGGGGTGATCCCTACAGCCGCAAACGTGCAGTGAGGTTTTACGAATTATCCCCGCACCCGCGGGGGTGATCCCGGCGCTGGACAGCTTACAGAAGCACAGCTTTCATTATCCCCGCACCCGCGGGGGTGATCCCCTCTGGGGTCGCTGTAGAGCTTGTAGAGGACTGATTATCCCCGCACCCGCGGGGGTGATCCCAGGTTGACAATTCCGAATGTGGCTTTATTTGGATTATCCCCGCACCCGCGGGGGTGATCCCGAAAAGTCAAGCCCTTTAGCTCTATTTTTTCGATTATCCCCGCACCCGCGGGGGTGATCCCGAAATGGACGGTCAGCACCCTTTTTGACCTGAATTATCCCCGCACCCGCGGGGGTGATCCCAGGTGGCTGATAAACTACAACCTATACTCACTATTATCCCCGCACCCGCGGGGGTGATCCCTGAGCCGTTTCCGCCTGCACAGTAGCCGCAGTATTATCCCCGCACCCGCGGGGGTGATCCCGAGGTTTTTGCTACATCCGAAAAAGAAAAGAAATTATCCCCGCACCCGCGGGGGTGATCCCGAGGTTTTTGCTACATCCGAAAAAGAAAAGAAATTATCCCCGCACCCGCGGGGGTGATCCCGAATATATCAATTCCTATATGGAAGAAAGAGGATTATCCCCGCACCCGCGGGGGTGATCCCGCCTGCGGCCTTTGCGTTTCTGTAGTTCTGCCATTATCCCCGCACCCGCGGGGGTGATCCCAAGTCGCATGACCGTGGCACAGGCGATTGACAATTATCCCCGCACCCGCGGGGGTGATCCCCTGCCGCACCAAGACCTCCGACAAAAGCGACGATTATCCCCGCACCCGCGGGGGTGATCCCCCTCGTGCTCTGGGTGCTCTTTTGCGGCGGCGATTATCCCCGCACCCGCGGGGGTGATCCCCTGTGCTTTGCAGGGCGAAAATCTGCACCTTAATTATCCCCGCACCCGCGGGGGTGATCCCTTGCACCAGCGAAGCTCTTAACGCTGTGGTGGATTATCCCCGCACCCGCGGGGGTGATCCCACTTGCCGCTGTTGTAGGCTCTGTTGTTTCATATTATCCCCGCACCCGCGGGGGTGATCCCGCTGTACACGAAAAATGGCAAAGGCTTTTCATATTATCCCCGCACCCGCGGGGGTGATCCCTGTATCAAATCTTAATATAATTAAATCATACCATTATCCCCGCACCCGCGGGGGTGATCCAATATTGCGAAAGACCTGAAAAGCTTTTAGAAAATTATCCCCGCACCCGCGGGGGTGATCCCGGTAATGACGACCTTGTAAGAATAATGACACCATTATCCCCGCACCCGCGGGGGTGATCCTGTTTCTTTTGCTCTAAATATAAATTCTTTCTTATTATCCCCGCACCCGCGGGGGTGATCCCATATGAGGCTTGCAAGAAAGTTGGCATAAAACATTATCCCCGCACCCGCGGGGGTGATCCCTAAATCTACTTGTGGTTCGTCTGCTTTTTCTTATTATCCCCGCACCCGCGGGGGTGATCCCAGTTGCACGTTTACCCTCTTATTCCATATCAAATTATCCCCGCACCCGCGGGGGTGATCCCCTTTTATCCTACCAGCATAATAAGTTGGGAGAATTATCCCCGCACCCGCGGGGGTGATCCCAGCATCCGAAAAAGATGTAACCGCTTCTGCATATTATCCCCGCACCCGCGGGGGTGATCCCGTTTCATCAAATCCGGAAACTGTAACGTCTGCATTATCCCCGCACCCGCGGGGGTGATCCGATTTGTGTGGCTTTATAAAGTAAAATTTAATGATTATCCCCGCACCCGCGGGGGTGATCCCATTACAAGGTCGTCAAAATTATCTTGATACCAATTATCCCCGCACCCGCGGGGGTGATCCCAGAAATAATCACCGCTACATTAGGTGAAAGAAATTATCCCCGCACCCGCGGGGGTGATCCCAAGGGGTCTGGACAATAACCTGTAAATTTAAAATTATCCCCGCACCCGCGGGGGTGATCCAGCCTCGTGCATTTCGTGCGGCTCTCCTGCCATATTATCCCCGCACCCGCGGGGGTGATTTCTTGTACACCTTTTTCAGAAATTCTATATGGATATTATCCCCGCACCCGCGGGGGTGATCCACGTGGTGGGTATCAATCCCGATATGCCTGTTTCATTATCCCCGCACCCGCGGGGGTGATCCCAGAGCTTTACTACCCTATACAAATAGCCGCTTATTATCCCCGCACCCGCGGGGGTGATCTGTGTATAGGCATTTAAGCCCAGCTAAAAAGGTTATTATCCCCGCACCCGCGGGGGTGATCCCAGCTATTGGACTTTACTCACTTTTGATTGAGGATTATCCCCGCACCCGCGGGGGTGATCCCTGGGTTAGGCTTAAATTTGCTGCCATGAACCTATTATCCCCGCACCCGCGGGGGTGATCCCATACTGATTGACTGCGGTGTGTCTTACAAGAAATTATCCCCGCACCCGCGGGGGTGATCCCAATCAAGGCATAATCAATGGCGTTAAAAATTCATTATCCCCGCACTCGCGGGGGTGATCCCGCTCCGAAGTCGCCTAATTTAATTTTTGCCACATTATCCCCGCACCCGCGGGGGTGATCCATGGTCATTGGCTTCTTTTATTGAAAAACGCTCATTATCTCCGTACCCGCGGAGGTGATCCCTGACACCGAAAGAGATAAGGAAATTTTACTTATAATATTCAAAACTGTTTCTTTTTCTTACCTCATAATAAACTCCCTGGTAATCTCCGTACCGTCTTTGAATCTGAAAGTTATTTTTTTACCTTTATGTACTACAGCTTCTTCGAGAAGGGTTATCCATGGGGTGTCGGACCATTCTTTCATGAAGATTGGTTGCTTTTCCAGTGAATTTAGGAAAAGGCGGTATACTCGTTCCTGATTTTTTAAATCGGTTTTCTTGTTGTTTATCTTTTGAAGTTTTGCCAGTGTTTCATTATAGCGTTGTTCCAGTGCAGAATATCGCTTTTCATATTCGTCCTGCTGCTGGGAAACGGTGGCGTTTTCCTGAACACAGTTGTCAACCAAGTCTGAAATATGGTTAAGCTCATCTCTGAGTTTTTCTATCCTTTTATCAAATCTTCCAAGGTCGCCGATTTTTTCAAGCTTTTTATTACAGCGGCTAACAACCTCAGCTTTATCCGCCATAAGGTAATTACAGGCTTCCATGAATTTTTCCTTAATGGCCGGAGTATCTATAGCTGGGGTTTTGCATTTAGTTTCGCCTTTTACTTTGCTGTTGCACTCCCAAACGTATCTTCGGTAACTCATGTTTGAGTGCCAAAGCTTACTGCCGTAAAATCCGCCGCAGTCGCCGCAGACTATTTTGCTTGAGAAAATCGTTCTGCCGCTGTATCTTCTGTTTAAAGCTTTTCGCCTTGCTATTTCAAGCTGAACCATTTCCCATTGGTCAGGGTCGATAATGGCTTCGTGACTTCCCTCAACATAGTATTGGGGAACTTCACCCTCGTTTTTCTTGGTCTTTTTTTGGAGAAAGTCAACGGTAAACTTCTTTTGAAGAAGGGCGTCGCCTTTGTATTTTTCATTTTCCAGTATGCTTTTAATTGTGCGTGGACACCAGGTGGTTTTGCCCATAGGGGTGGGGATTTTTTCGTCGGTCAGGTATTTTGCAATGCCTGTTGCCGTTTTTCCCTCAAGAAAAAGCTGATAAATTTGCCTTACGATTTTGGCTTCCTCTTCAACAATTTTAGGTTTGTCGTCTTCGCCTCGCTCGTATCCTAAAAAGCTTTTGTAAGCGAGGCTCACTTTTCCGTCGGCAAACCTTTTTCTTTGTCCCCAGGTCACATTTTCCGAAATACTTCGGCTTTCTTCCTGGGCAAGGGAAGACATAATGGTGAGAAGAAGCTCGCCCTTGCCATCAAAAGTGTAAATATTTTCCTTTTCAAAATAACATTCACAGCCTGCGTCCTTTAATTTTCTGATAGTCGAAAGGCTGTCAACTGTATTTCGTGCAAATCGGCTCACCGACTTTGTCACAATAAGGTCGATTTTCCTGTCCAATGCATCGGAAATCATCTGATTAAATCCCTCACGATTTTTTGTGCTGAGAGCTGAAATTCCCTCGTCTGTGTAAACCCCAACAAACTCCCATTCAGGATTTGAGGTGATAAATTCTGTGTAGTACTCGACTTGAGCCGTGTAGCTTGTGAACTGTTCGTCACTGTCCGTTGAAACTCTGGCATAGCCGGCAACTCGTCTTTTTGTTCTTTGATTGATTGGTTCTGATGTGAATAAATTCCTTGTGGCAGGTATTGTGGTTACTCTTGGCATGTGTTTTTCCTCCTTTGATTTTTAAATCTTTCCGATGCGGCTTCACGCATTTCTTTTGTCCATGAATTGCTCCTTGAGATAAATTCCCAGGTTGTTTTTTTAACTTTTCCGTTATTAAAGATAAAACGAAGAATGTTGTTCTCGGGAACCTCAATGTGGTCTATTGATGATAAAAAAGCGTTCTCGTCAAATTCAGCAGTCCCCAGAACTTCTGATATTTTTTCTTTTAATATGTCCTCAGGTATTGCCCTTGTTTTGCAGGTTTCTTTTCCTTTTGTCAGAAATGTACTGCAATTCCAGCCATGGGATTTTTTTGTGGTAATTCTTTTAAAGGTCTTTCCGCATTTTCCGCAGATTATTTTTCCGGTAAAAATGCTTCTGGAAGGCTTTTTTCTTTTTGAAAAAACCTCGTCGATTTCTTTTAGGGCAAGCTGAGCTTTGTTGAAAGTTTCCTCATCAATAATAGGGGAGTGGGTGTCTTTTACATAATACTTGTCCAACTGTCCGTCGTTTGTAACTTCCTTTTTATCGATGTGATTGTTGCGGTAACGCTTTTGTAAAATGGCGTTTCCGGTGTATTTTTCATTTGTTATTATGTTTTTAATGTGGTGGGCTTCCCAATGTCCGCCCAATGCTCCGGTAATTCCACGGGAGTTTAAATCACGGCTGATATTTCCCAAGGTTTCACCATTGATAACCCTTGCGAAAATCTCACGGACGATTGCCGCTTGTTCTGGATTTATAAAAATTTTTCCTTTCTCAATGTTGTATCCAAATAAAAATCTGATATTGACAAGCTTTCCGTTTTTAAAGGAGTTTCGTATTCTCCACTTCTGGTTCTCACTGGCGGAAAGGCTTTCTTCCTGAGCATAAGAGGCGAGAAGTGTCAATAAAAGTTCACCCTCAGCGCTTAACGTGTTTATGTTTTGCTCTTCAAAAAATACGCCTATTCCTAAGCTTTTAAGCTCTCTGACAATTTCCAGAAGAGCCACAGTGTTTCGTGAAAAGCGGGAAACGGATTTTGTGATAATAAGGTCGATGTTACCCTCACGGCACTGAGTGAGAAGCTTCTGGAAATTCTCCCTTGAGGTTTTTGTTCCTGTCATGGCGTTATCTGCATAAACTCCGGCAAAGGTCCAGCCCTTGTGATTTTGAATAAGCCTTTGATAGTAGCTTATCTGAGCCGATAGGGAATGAAGCATTGCGTCGTTGTCAGCGGAAACTCTGGCGTAAGCCGCCACACGCTTTGGCTTTGTAAGTTTAGGAAGAGGCCTAATCATTCTGATACAGTTCATTATATTGATACCCTCCTTTTGTGACATATTAACTCTAAAGAAATGACTTATCAAGGAAATAAGAACATATATTCTACACGAATAGAAAGTCAATAATTCTGAATATATAGTCTATTGTGCTTCAATATGACCGCCAAATCGGTGGGATATGTAGCATTTGTGAGAGCAGTATTTTTGTCTTTTATTTCCGAAAGTTACAAACTCACTGCCGCAGTGTTGACATATCAAATGATATTCAGTTCCTTTTTTACCGTTTGATTTTCGCCAATGGGCGATGCGGCAAGAATTAGAGCAGAACTGTTTTGGTTTAGCTTTAGGATTTACAAAAATAGGTTCTCCGCAGTTTAAGCAAAGTCCGTTTTTGCCAGGTGATTTAATAGCCCTTTGACATACGGATTTGACAGTGTTAGGGGAGAGAGAAAGCTGTTTTTCTATTTGACTGTAAGAAAAATTCTGTCTTCGTAGATTTAAAATTTCAGCCTTTTGAATTTGTGTCATCATAGCGTCGTTTCCTTTCCGAGGAATGTCCCTCACAATATAGCCACGGAAAAGGGGAGAGTTAAGGTTTTTTAAATAAAAAAATCACCCGCCAAGTTTTTAATCCTTGACGGGTGTTGTAATGCTCAATATGAAATTTTAATTTAATAAATTAGTAAAATCTTGAAAAGTCTTTGCAAATATATTTATTATAGCGTTCTTTACAATATTCTTCATTTTTTCCTGTTTCAGCATTGCGATGTTTTCCGTTAAACCATATAGTGTGTTTACCTGTATTTTTTCCGAGTTTATTGGTGTTACACTCAGCTAAAAATTCTTCTGATGATAGAATCCACATAAGGTTCATTCTTTCGGAATAGAATACAAAGTAAAAATTGGGAGTATATTCGTGTTGAATACCTGCAAAAAGTGCGGCGTTACCAAAGATAGCTTCATTAGAGCGCGCTTTTATTTGAATTTCTATAAATGTACCATCTTTCTTTTTTATTACACAATCCACACCATGGTCATCAACTAATGGAACATAGCAATCAAGCCCTTCCATTAGCATATCTCCAATTATTTTATATTCCATCCTCTTCCCAAAACCAGCTGTATGTCGAAAAGATATACTCATAATAGTTCTCCTTAAATTTACATTATAGATATTATATTATAAGTATGTTAAGAGTTCAACATATAAGATGTTTTAATCACTGGTGTCAAATCTTACTCAAATATTTCTTGTCAACCGCTCCGGTAACATCTCCGGTTTTCTGTGTTGAGATAACCACACGGTCGCCGCTGATTTCTCTTACGTACAGGGTAGAGGTGTATACCCAGTCTGAAAACTTCATTGATGTGCCGTACACTGTGGCATCACTGTCGAGCTTTACTTTATCGCCTACAGCAAGGGCAGGTTCATCGGGTGTGTTATCCGGCTTCTGAACCGTACCCGTTGTGATAAAACCGTTAAACCCGGATTCTTTCAGCTTTTCGAGCTGTGCTTCGGCATTGGCTTTCTGCGAAAAGGCTCCTGTCTGTACTCTGTAGATTGTCCCGTCAGCAGTGTTATCCGAACTGCCAACCAGCTTGGAAGTCACCTTGTCTGCAAGGTCTCCCAAACGGCTGTAAAGCCAATCGCCGGGGCAACTCTTGTTTGCAAACCATCTATGTACAGTAAGCACCATTTCATTTGATTTCGGTTCATAGGCGAGGGTTTTATCTTTATCGCCAAGCCACAAAAGCTTTGTTTTACCGTTGCGCTTGCAGATATCAACACAAAGATTGATAAGTGACTGGTAAACCACATCGTAGAAAGCATATGGCGCTGTGGTATCTGATGCACATTCGATTGTTACCGCTCTCTGGTCATTATCGTTGGAGGATGAACACCAGGAGCGGTTTTTCTCTTCAACAAACATTCCCATTCTTCCGTCAAAGCCTATTCCATAGTTGGAGGATGCCTGGCAGGAAGTAGATGCAAAAAGATTGCCCAGTGTCTCGATTGCACACTGACCAACCACACAGTGGGGAGTAATGCGGTCAATAGAGTGGGTTCTCTCACCTGAATGGTTAGGGCTTAATTTTGTGTATGATATAAGAGAAGAATTTGTATATGACATTAGTTTTCACTTTCCTTTCCATTATGCAGCTGTTTAAGTATTTCCTTTAATTTTTCCGGAACCGGCAAGCCGAGATGTGAAGCGTTTTCAAGAATTGACACGCCTTCATTTGAAAGATAAAAGAAGATTACCACATTTCTCAAAATACCTGCCTGTCCCAGAATGTATATATCCAAAAGATTTCCAATTCCCACCAAGGCGAAGATGAGAACCTTTTTGCATATGCCTTTAAAGCCTACCTCACTTGAAAGCTCCTTATCGGCTATAGCGCACATAATTCCGGTTATGTAGTCGATTACCACAAACGCCAAAAGTGCGTAAATAAAGCCATCGTTTCCGCCTAAGAACCAGCCGATAAAACCGCCAAAAGCGGAAAAGACTATTTGTATTAAAGTCCAGATTTGTTTCATTTATTTTCCTCCTTTAAATTGATTTACCTATGGAAACAGCACCGTTATTTATGCTTATGATTACATAATCGTTTGCTGTGTATCCGGATAAATCAAAAACGTTTTTGTTTATATGGTAATAAGGAGCAACGGTTATTTTTGTTGCTGAGCCCTTTTTAAATATTATACTTGCCGTTATCTGTATGTTTCCCGATTGTGTAGATAATACAGTCACATCGGATGTGGCTTCTCCTATGTCAAAAGATATCCCATCAATAGGGGTCACATTTCCTCCTGAAGGGAAAGAAATCTTTTTATTGGTTATCCCGCTTTTACTGTCAAAGCTAAGCAAAATCCAGCCGGAGTTACTTTTCATAAATACAGCGGATGAGTACTGAGCTATTGAGTGGTTTTCCCAAGTGCCGTTAATAACACTTATGCTCTCTTTTTTGCCGTTGAAAGTGAGCGTTGCTCCCGGCTGTACGCCTGAATCATTGCTGGGGTTTGTCATTCTTACAGCTATTATATCTCCAAGTTTAGGCGTTACACTGTTATCCGTGACCGATATGTTGGTATCTGTATCAATTCCGGAGTAGGTTCTAATTCCGGTTATACCCTCAAACTGTTCTTCCAGCTCATCATACCTTGTAAAAAGCTTATCAATAAGCTCATTAAGCTTTGTTGTATCTATTGGCTGGCCAACGCTTGTGACTATGCCGCATACGTTGGTATCATACCTCTTATCCTTATAGCTGGTTATATTAAGCTGACTGTTTCCTTTGCCTACATAAATTTCAGCTATGACAAGTTCCCATATCTCGGCATTTCTCACCGGTGTCACAGGTGTTGGATTTTCCGCAGGTGTTGAGGATCTGAGCTTTGCTCTTATCTGTCTTTCGGACAAATTCCACTGTATCACTATACTGTCAATACGGTTAAGAGTTGCGTGTGATTCCGGAATTTCAATGCTCTTGTCACTGTCATTGTTATAACCATATCCGTTTATAAAAGCTTTTCCCGGACGCAGTATAAAAGCTCTGTCGCCGTAAGGACTCAATCCCATGGAAAGCTCACTGCCTGTTTTTAAAAAGATGCCGTTTTCAATAAATGAAGAAAAATATTCTGCCCAGTAGGTTGAACCATACTTGCGGTCGCCGTTATCGCTGTCAAAAAAATAGGATTTTTCCATAGTGTCATACTCCCTTCTGTGAATTTATCTGTCTTATTTTATTTAAAAGTTTAGGCGCACTCTCTCCAAATTTAATCTGGATACTTTGTGCGCCGTCCTGATAAACCTCTTGTACTTCTGTTATTCTTGAATTTATCTGTATACCCCACTGCTTATTAAGACAGGTCACTCTGTCGCCAACGTCATAATCCTGCTTGTATACAAGATTTCCGGCAGTGTAAAGTTCAGAATTAAAAGTTCTCGCTTCCGTATATGACGCAAGCTCCTCATTGCCACGGGCCAAAAGTAAGTTTTTGTATTCATCCAATGAAATTGATATTTCTTCCGTGCCGTCCATGTATGATTGCTTAATATCGGATGCATTTACAAAAACCTCCGTGCGGTCAAGTCCCGTTAAGCTGTCCTGTGTACTTACCACAACACGCTGTTCACCTTCCTTTGTTTCTCCGCCTATGTAAGCCGTTGTTTTCTTATTGCTTGTGTCATATTCATAATCCTGACTTAATACATTGTCATACTCCGGGGAAAAGATACAGGGCGGAAGTCCGCCTGTATTGTCAACCGTTCTGTCCACACCTTTATACACTGTAAAGGTGTGATTTTTGTTTTTAAAGTCAGTAATTATCTTTATACCAAGCTTTCCGGCCTTTGCCGCTGTTTCTAAAGCTGTCAGAGCATTTACATATGCGTCCGATGAATAGTCAATAGTTCCGCCTAATCCCTGAGAAGCTCCCAAAAGCAAATTGGGGATTTTTCTTTTCGAGTTTGTGGGATTTACTGCATTTTCTTTTACAATTCTAAGCATGATAAGCTCAGTGGTGCTTTTGGTTATTATCTGATTTTCGATAATCCTTTTACCGAGCCATGATAAAAGGAATTTGCCTTGTACTTCGATTTGCTCGCCCTTTTCATCCTTTGTAATGGCAACATAGCTTATCTGTCCGGCTTCATCATAGCCTTGAATTGTTATGATATTTCCCATTGCCAGCATATCTCTATTGAAATCACTATAGCCGATAAGGAGTTTAAATTCTCCGCACTCCCAGTATCTGCGTGTCCATATGAGAGATATTGGGTCATCTATTACACCCAGCAGTGTAAGACTTGTATCATAAATAAAGATATTCATTTTACACACCCCTGTACAAGTTATCGTGATATATGGTTATCTCAAGATTGCTCTTGCCGCTGTCAGCGTTATAGCTGAAAAGATTATCGCCGATTTCAAGCTGTAAAAAGGTTGAAGATGGGTCCAAATACTGTATGGCGTTTTCCTTTTCTCCGTCAGCTCTGGTTATATATGCGGTTTTGTTTCTGTAATGGGTTGTAACTTCCAGCTTGTCGCCTTTGGAAAGTGAGACCTTGAGTTTTATATATTCCTCTGTTTCTGTGTTTTTCAAGGAGGGATTTGTAAGACTCGCAGTGGCATAAAATACAATTCTACATCCGCAGGTCACATCGCCTCGATTTATCACGTTGACTTCTGCCTGTTTATTCAGCCTTCCAATTTCCCAATCGCTTGTGATTTCAACAGGAAACTCAAAAGCTCCTTCCCATGACACAATAGAAGTGGCGGTTTCCATTGGGTCACACCAAAGCGGATCCGGACAGAGGATTGAAATATAGAAATCATAAAGAATTTTTGTACAAGTAAACTTTATGCTTTGAGCAATTCCTGAAATTTTTCTCTGTATTCCGTTGAGGTCATATGTAATCTCAAGTGTTTCCTCGGGAGATAAAGCGTTATTTAAATTTTGTCTTAACTGCGCTACAGAAATCTTATCGGTTATTCGGAAAGAACCCTGAATTTCAATAGTTCTGGGTCCTATTCTGTAGCCGGTAATAGTTTCTCCGTACTGTCCAAGGCCTTTTTGTGTATAGATTTCATTTGTGGCGTCAGACAGTCCCTTGCAGTCTTTTTTAATATTTACATGGTAATCACTGCTTTAAAGCGTCAGCCAAAACTCCGGTAAGCTTTCCGGTTTTTGCGGTTTCGTTTGAAGCTTCCGTTAAACCCTCAATGGGCAGACTGTCCCCGAAAGTTGCCCAAACACCGGCGGCAATATCTGTCCATTGGGAAAGCTGTTGCTCCGATTTACAAAGCTTTGCTAAGTGGTTTACCGCCTCGACGCTTCTGTCCTCTTCACCTAAGATAGAATAAAAATCGGTGTAAGCATTTCCTGCCTGCTCTGCGGTAAATCCTGCTGTAGTAAAGGCTGTGTCAAGCTTTGCTTGGTCTTCACGGTATTCTCGGGTAGATTCAGCAAGGTCTAAAAACTTTTTTGTAAGTCCAACCAGGGCGGCACCTGCGGCAACAGTGGCGGCTCCCACGGTTACCGCCATTCCTTTTACCGCTGTACCTATATTTTGTATGGCTTTTGAGGATTTTTCAGCGTCATCCGAAGCATTTTTAACTTCATCTCCGAACTCGTCGGCTTCCTTGCCGGCGTCTGAAAACTCATCACCTGTATTTTTAAGGCTTTTTTCATTTTGCTTAAGCTCACGCTCCATATCGTTGAGAGCGGCCTCAGCGTTGTTCAGTTGGATCTGCCAGTTCTTTGTTCTCTTGTCGTTTTCACCGAAAGAGTTAGATGCATTGTTCAAGGCAGAGCGAAGTGTTTCGATTTTCTTTTTCTGTTCATCAATTTCACGGTTTAGAACCTGATTTCGGGCGGTCAGAGCCTCAACCGAATTGTCGTTTTTGTCAAACTGGGAGGAAACAAGCTTCATTTCCGAACCCAGCACCTTGAAGGATTGGTTAATTTCAGTTAACGCCTTTTTAAATTCCTTTTCGCCCTCAAGACCGATTCTTAAACCAAAATCATCTGCCACTTTATCACCTGCCTTTTGTTAAATTCCGCACGGGATAACGTCATCTATGAAAACCTCACGTTTCGGCTTTGCCTGACCGTTCCACTGTTTGTGACATTCCCATAGGTCTAACAAAAGTCCAAAGGGCATGAGCCACACTTCATCCTGAGTTAAATTAAGGTGGGCAAGACCGTAATAAAGAAGTCGGGTGAACAGTTCTTCATCTGTTACCCGACCTGTGAGTTTTTTGTGTTGTCCTCGCTTACAATATTTCTTTTTGTGCCTTTGTAGAGAGCTTCCGACAAGGCCGATTTAAAGCCTGCCAAGTCCGAAGGTGAAGTCAGAAGCTCCACCATTTCCTCTGTCAGCAGCTCTCTTTTATTTTCCTTGTTTTTGATGTTATGAATTAAAATAGACTGGTTCGCCAAAAGTGTTATGAGCCAGACAACCTCGTTTAAAGCCATTTCAAAATTTTCCGATTTTAACAGCTTATCTCCCAGATTTTCAAGGCCGCCGTATTTGCCGGCTATCTCCTTTGTGGCTTTTGTTGTGAGAATGAGAGTGTACTCCTCACCGCCCAGTGTTATATTTGCGCTTCTTTCATTTTCCATTTAAATCCGCTCCTTTAATATTATGGTTCTGAATCTGCATAGGCTGGTTCGTAAACCTCGCCATACCATTTGCTTATGGTGTCTGCGGTAACTGAGGTGTCTCCCTCTGTGACCTCCGCTTTCCATGGGTGTCTGCCTTTGGCGTCAACCTTGTTTCTTCTGGTTACGGTTCCCTCAATGGTAGGTGTGGAAAACTCTATGCTTTCGCCCTTGGTGGTCAGGTTCGTTGAAGGTATTCCAAACTGCACTCTGTAAAGCCAGAAGTACCTGTATTTTCCGTTTGACTTTTTCGCTCTAAAGCCTACTGCCACAGGGTCTGCCGCATCCTCGCTTGCTGAAACCACAACACCGTTTTCGTCAATTACAGCTCCTGTAAGGTCGGAAGCTGCCTCCGAGCCTATATCGTCAACACCCAAGGAAAGTGTTCCACTTACAAATTCTTTTACTATCTCGGCGGCTCCGTCATCGGCATAGAGTATCGCCTCTGCAAGCTCCACAGAAAGCTCTACAGTCATTGCTTTTGCCAGCTGTCTTGGTGTATCGTAGGTTTCATCCCCGTCAGCTCCGTTTGTTATCTTTGCGTAAAACAGCTTATCAAGGCCTATTGTTGCCACATTTATTCCTCCGTTTCATAAAAATTCGCCGTATCAATGGCGTAATGATGATAGCCGGTATCGTCTTCGTGACCGATATACCGTCTGTCAGTTATGGTTATTTCAGCTTTCAGAAGCTTTTCCGTAAGCTGATTTTTTCTTTCTGTATAGTTATTCTTTGTGTAAAGAGAAATTCTCACTTCCTGAATATCAACGTTTGGAGAGTTATCTCCGAATAGGGAAAGAGTGTCTGTCATAGGGGTAAGGACTATATATTCATCAGGTGCAATATCAGAAAATACACCTGTTTCAACAGGTATATTAAGGCTTTCTGCAATACCTTTAAGTTCAGCAAGCAGACTCATAATTTTTTAATCTCCTCATTAAAGGTATCAATCATAGCCTTTTTGCACCGGGAACGAGAAGAGGATATTGCTGGCTTTAAAAATGGCTTTGCCGGCTGACCGTGCTTTCCGTATTCAAGGACGTTTGCAACCATTGCATTGGTGGCGGTGTTGTAGCTTCTTTTGCTCTTCGCTTCATACTGTGTGCGCCTTGGTTCGTTAAAGCCTATTTTTATGTTGTAATTTCCCTTTTCATCCACATCCATCGGAGCAACGCCCAAAGAGTCCTCAAGTTCTCCGGTGGAGCGGGACTCATACTTTGTTCCTGAACCCACAACTGCTGAGAGGTTTTCCCTTATCTTTTTAACCATAACTTCTCCGCCCGATTCAAGAACTTTTTCAACTATCATATCTGTATTTTTTCCCAGCTTTGAAAGCTTGCTCAAATGCTTATCCGGCATTTTTACTTTCGCTGTTGCCATGTTTTTTCACTCCTTTATTTGCTCGGTGTAATCTCTTTAGCCAAAACCTCCACATACATGCCTTTGCCCTTTACGTCCTCAACGGAGGTTATATCAAACCTTCCGTCATTGCACACAATGGTCATGGCTGTGGTTATTTTTACTTCGGGAATACATCTGAATCTAAAAAGATGGGTGGCGTCGGAAAACGATGCTCTGTTTGCCCATTTTTCACTGCCGTGGCGTCCCTCTCGGTACGCCCTCACAGTTGCTATGATTTTATCCTTTTCGGTTTTAAAACCCTCGCCATCCTTTATGGTTTCTTTTTCCACTATGTCGATAAACTCCGTCATTTTTCCAAAAGACATATCAAACCTTCCATTCTCTGTCCAATCTAAGCAGGAGATTCACCGTATTCCAAACCTGCTGACCTGCCTGAACATTGTCCGCAAAAAATCCACCGGTTGAACCGTCACGGCTTTCATAGAAATGGGACGAAAGCATAATGACCGCCTGTTCAGTTGTGGCCGGCATTTGATTTTCGCTGTAAAAACCTGCCTTTAAATGCTGATAGCTTTCAGCGTATGAAATTGAGGCGGTGATGTAGCCTTTCAAAAGCTCATCATCCGCCTCATGGTTTAGAATAAGGTTCTGCTTTACTTTTTGGAGAAGTTCATCAATCATAATCGTCATTTATTAGCCGGCGCTTTTCTGCTGAAGAACCTTTACGGCTTCGGAAAGAATAAGCTTTCCGTCAACTCGCTTTGACGCAATAAATCCGATCTGTCCGGTTTCTGCAAATCTCTCGTTGAGCCTTTTAAAGGTGATACCTTTTCTGTCGCCGATCCAGTAAAAGCTGAAATCGCCAAAAGCTATTGTTTTGTTGCCGCCCGATACCTGGGGAACATAGGGGGAAGTGTACAGCCTTTTGCCAAGGAGTGTGTCGTATCCGCCCTCGTGAAGTGCCGGCTGCCAAAGATACTGACCGTTGGAGTCCTTAAGCTTTCGTATGTTTTTAATGGTTGAGTCATTCAAAAGCCAGACAGCTTTTTTTCTGTAGGCACTGTTGAGGGAATAGAAAAGGTCGATAAGCTCGTCAGAGGTTATGGCTGTGGCGGAAGCGGCGGTAACTCCCACATCTGCGCCGCCGGTCTGATTGAAAATGCCCACAGGCTTTCCTGTGCCGTCGCCGGTGAGAAAGGCTTCTTCCTCCTTGTTGCCGATTCTCCTTGAAAACTCAGTTCTAAAATAGCCCTCAAGGTCAAAGGCAGAGTCACTGAGAAGCTCCTCAGAAATCTTAATCATTGTGGCAACCTTGTGTGCTCCGATAAGCTGCTGACCAAATTTCTCATCGCTTTCCGGAATTGCACCCTCCTCGTCAACCCATGAAGCAGTTCCCTTTGTAGTCACAATAGGGATTTTGTGACTGCCGGAAGTAGTGCTGAATATGTGGGCAAGACTTCTGAAAACATTTTCCTCCTCAAGGGACTGGACAAGTGTGTTTTCAAACTCATCAGGCACAAGATATCCGCCCTCTGTATCAGTGCCCACCTGCAAAGCGTTTCTAATCTCGTGGCTGATAAGTCCGCCTTTGCTTCTTGTCTGCGCCCAGAAAGCCTTGTTGTATTCGTCAGAGGCTCGTCCGGTTTTCGTATCTGTTTTATTTGAATTTGGTTTTTCGAGAATAGGGGAGTTGACCGGCAGGTTCAACTCTCTTTCAAGGGCGTCAAGCTTTTCCTGCCTTGATATTTCGTTGCCCAAGTCCACAATTTCCTGTTCCATTTTCTCATAGGCGGCTGTGTCCTCCGCAGAGAGAATGCCTTTTTCATTTCTGTGTGAGTCGAGAAAAGCCTTGGCATTTTCCCACACTTTAGCACGCTGTGTTCTAAGTTCGTTTACTTTGCTCATGTTAAATTCCTCCTGTTTATGGTTTAATAAGGTTTAGTCTTTTTTCAAGATACTCTATTGGAGTTCCTGAGTTTTCAATTTCCTTTTTGTGTCCGGTGATTTTGTCAATCAATGAATTTGTCACAGCTCTTCGGCTGAAAGTAAAGCTGTTTTCGGTATCTGATAAATCGGAAATACTGTCGTCTTTCTGAAATAAAATACCGTCGGCAAATCCAAGCTCAAGAGTTTTTTGTGCGTTCATCCAGGTTTCCGAGTCCATCATGTGTGAAAGCTTAGTTCGTGATAATCCTGTTTTAAGCTCATAGGCGTTTATTATGCTTTCTTTGACCTCGCTTAGCATATCAATAGCTTTTTTCATTTCCTTACTGTCACCGATAGCCACGGTGAGAGGGTTGTGAATCATCATAAGACTTACCGGTGACATTAAAACTTTTGTTCCTGCCATAGCTATAACCGAAGCAGCAGAGGCGGCAATTCCGTCAATCTTTACGGTAACATTACCCTTGTAATCCATCAGCATATTGTAAATCTGAGCCGCCGCCACGCAGTCACCGCCGGGAGAATTTATAAAAACGGTTATGTCGCCGGTTCCGGACATAAGTTCATCCTTAAAAAGCTTAGGTGTTACATCGTCCTCATACCAGCTTTCCTCGGCTATTGTGCCGTTGAGATACAGAGTTCTCTCCGCCATTGTTTCCTGATTCTTCACCTGTATTGTTTTCCAGTTCCAAAACTTCTTCATTTTCGCTCTTATCATTCCTTTCAATTATGGTTTTTATGGGAAGCATATTGCCGTTAACAAGATACAAGTCTCCGCCCTCTTCGGCAGGAATTCTGTCCTGATTTTCAAGCTCCCTTATGTCGTTTGCGCTCATCCAGCCGTTTTGCCTGCCTATGGCGTAGCCATTCATTCGGCTTTGATAGTCGCCTCGCAGTAATCCTTCAAGATTAAACTTTACAAAATATTTTTTCTTTTCCTCAGGTGTCAAAAGAGCTCGTCTTATTGATTGCTCCCAACGAACTATCCACGGATCCAACGTATATTTCACAAACTCCAAGGACTGCTGTTCTATATTAGAAAAGCTCGACTTTTCAAGGTCGCCTACCATATGGGGAGGAACTCTGAAAATTCGAGCTATTTCATTTATCTGAAACTTTCTTGTTTCTAAAAACTGAGCTTGTTCCGGTGATATACCTATTGGTGTGTATTTCATTCCTTCCTCCAGAACAGCTACCTTATTGCTGTTGCCGCTTCCGCCAAAAGTGGACTGCCAGCTTTCACGTACTCTCTGTGGGTCTTTGATAGTGCCGGGATGTTCCAACACACCACCAGGAGCGGCTCCGTTTGCAAAAAACTTAGCTCCGTATTCCTCGCAGGCTACAGCCATACCTATGGCATTTTTTGCCATTGCTATAGGTGAATATCCTACAAGGCCATCAAAACCAAGTCCAGGAATATGGAGAACTTCTGAGGGGTTGAGGTAAACAATATTACCTTTCGTAGTGTGAGCTTCTTCCGCCTGAGTGACGTATGTATAATAAAGCTGTCCGCTTTTATCCCTGCTCACCTCCATTTTGTTTGGCATAAGGGGATACAATGCAATGATTTCATTCTTGCCGTTTCTGATTATCTGCGCGTAAGCGTTTCCCCAGAGCAGAAGATGAGTCATAAGGGTTTCACGAAAGATGAAAGAGGTCATCTCCGGATTAGGCTCATCGTGAAGCAGGTTATACAGCGGGTGGTCTATGGCTTTTTCTTTGCCACCGTCATCGGTGTATCGGTAAAAGTGAAGTGGAAGACCTGCCACTGCTTCCGATAAAATTCTGACACAGGAATAAACAGCTGTCATCTGCATTGCAGAACGCTATGTAACAGCTTTACCCGATGAAGAACCGCCCATATAGAATGTATATCTGCTTCCGGCAGTCTGATTTTTTGGCTTGTCACGGGAATTAAATAAGCCTGAAAATATGCTCATAATTTACATCCTCTCTAAAAATGGAATAAAAAAATCTCCCGCAAGCGAAGTTAAATATTTTCCGCTTATGGAAGACTTGAGTTGTATTTTAATTGATATTTATATTCTGTTTTCTTCGCCCCAAACACAGAGCTGGTCAAGAATTTTCATCAAAGAGCGACCTCTCTCGCTGAGTGAGTATTCAACCTTTGGTGGGATTTGAGGGTATTCATTGCGCACAATAAGCTGGTCTTTTTCCAGTTCTTTTAGATTACTGCTCAAGGTTTTGTCGGAGATTGTTTTAAGATAGCGTTTAAGCTCGTTGAAGCGCACTACCTCAAATTCCATAAGACAGTAGAGAATTACCATCTTGTGCTTACCGGAGATAATGGACATGGTGTAGCTGAACCCTGTATCCTCAAAATTTGCGTTTTCAATATAGTTCTTTATCATTTTACACTTTCCTTTTGTATAGTAACTGTCTTTAATGACAGTACTTGTATTTTTATCATTACTTGCTATAATTATAATTGAACACGATGATTGTGTCAATTAAAAAGAAAAGAGAGGTAAGTAAAATGAGAAAACAGCTTAACATTACTGAGGGAATTTTCCCGATGCCGGTATTGATGATAGCCACATACAACGAGGACGGCAGCGTGAATGTTATGAACGCCGCATGGGGAACTATGCAGGCCCGTGATATTGTTGCGTTGAATTTGTCCGAATCACACAAGACAGTAAAGAATATCAAGGCCAGAGGCGGTTTTACAGTGAGTATCGCCGATGCCTCTCACGTTGTGGAAGCGGACTATTTCGGTGTTGAATCCGGCAACAGAGTAGCCGATAAGTTTGCAAAAAGCGGAATGACAGCGTCAAAGTCCGATGTTGTAGATGCTCCGGTAATCAACGAATTTCCTTTATGTCTTGAATGTAAATTTATTGAATATCAGGGTGATGAATACGGCTGCGGCGTAATAGGAAAGGTTTTGAAAGTCACAGCGGATGAAAGCGTTATGGAGGGTGATAAGCTCAATATGTCACTGGTAAATGCCATTGCATTTGACCCATATACCCACGGCTATTATAAAGTTACCGAGAGAGTGGGGGAAGCCTTTAAGGACGGTTTGAAGCTGAAAAAGTAAAAAGATTTATCCAAAGGGTTGCGCTTTAGCGTGACCCTTTTTAAATGAATAAAAGTCCACGGCTGTCGTAAACGCTGGCTGTGTTTTGGTTGCCGCATCTTATTGCCCTGTCCAAAGCCATAATGGACGCAACAGCTCCGTCAATTTTTTCAGAAGATTTTTTCTTGTCGGGTTTTATATTTCCCGCAGGGTCTGTTCTTATGAAAATGTTATCCATCATCCAGCGGAGAACCGGTTGTCCGCCATGGGCAATCTTTTCTTCTAACACCAGCTTCATAAGCTCCTTGGTGGGCGGCGACATATCCTCAAATCCCTGACCGAATGGAACAACAGTAAATCCCATGCCCTCAAGGTTCTGTACCATCTGGACAGCACCCCAGCGGTCAAAGGCGATTTCTCTAATATTGAACCGTTCTCCCAACCGTTCAATGAACTTTTCAATGTAACCGTAATGCACAACATATCCCTCGGTAGTCTGCAAAAATCCCTGCCGCTCCCAAAGGTCATAGGGGACATGGTCACGGCGGACACGCAGATCCATGTTTTCCTCAGGTATCCAAAAGTAGGGGAGAATCACGTATTTATCGCCCTCATATTCAGGAGGGAAAACCAGAACAAAGGCTGTTATATCGGTAGACGATGAAAGGTCAAGTCCTCCGTAGCACACACGCCCCTCTAAATCCTCTTCTGAAACAGAAAAAGCACACCTGTCCCAGCGTTCCATGGGCATCCAGCGAACAGCTTGTTTAACCCATTGGTTTAGCCTTAGCTGACGGAATGAGTTTTCCTCACCAGGATTTTGCTTTGCAGATTCACAGGCGTCCTTTACCTTGTCTATTGAAACGGTTATTCCAAGAGAGGGGTTAGCTTTTTTCCACACCTTAGGGTCCGTCCAGTCGTCGCTTTCCTCAGCTCCGTAAATAACAGGGTAAAAGGTATGGTCAATTTTTCTTCCATCAATAATATCTTTGGCTTTTTGGTGTATCTCGTAGCAAATAGACTTTGTATCGTTGCCGGCTGTGGTTATGAGAAAGTATAACGGCTGCATTCGGGCATCGCCCGAACCTTTTGTCATAACGTCAAATAGCTTTCTGTTTGGCTGTGTGTGAAGCTCGTCAAAAACCACACCGTGGGTATTAAAGCCATGCTTGTTTCCCACATCAGCGGATAAGACCTGATATATGCTTCCGGTGGGTTGATAAATAAGCTTTTTCTGGGAATCCAAAATCTTAACCCTTTTGGAGAGAGCCGAACACATCCTCACCATATCCGCCGCCACATTAAAGACAATGGAAGCCTGCTGACGGTCGGCGGCACAGCCGTAAACCTCGGCACGTTCCTCACCGTCGCCGCAGGTGAGAAGCAAAGCTACAGCCGCCGCAAGCTCCGACTTTCCCTGCTTTTTTGGAATTTCTATGTATGCCGTGTTAAACTGCCGGTATCCGTTCTTTTTGACAATTCCAAAAATGTCACGGATAATCTGTTCCTGCCAGTCGATAAGTTCAAAAGGAGTTCTCGCCCAAGTACCTTTTGTGTGGCAAAGACACTGAATAAACCCCACGGCATAATCGGCTAAGTCCTTGTTATACCGGGACCCCTCCGCCATAAATGAAGTGGGCTTGTACTTTTTAAGCTTTCTGATAAATGTCACCTCCTAAGAATAGATACGAAAAAAGCGCCTGTTTCCAGACGCTGTACGTTTTAATTTAAGTTTGTTTTCGGCATTTTATCACTGTATGAGATGTTTAATATTTGGATTTTGAGCCTGATTTCTCCAATGCAAGTATAGCCAATGAAACTATTATAGTGACAATCAAGGTCACTACACAGCTTAAAGCGCTGAACTGAAAAACAATCACACCGGACACACCGTTTATTAAACAGTGTGTCAGTATACAGGGGAATGTTCCTTTTGAAATCTTTCTTATGGTTGCCAAAGCATAGGAAAGCGTCAGGCACATTATACCGAACAGAAAATAATTCATATTTGAGTTGGCTGTTCCGTTTATGAAAAAAATCGGCAAGTGCCATATCCACCATATTACTGCGGTGATTATAGTGGCAATGTTGAAGTTAAAGCTTTTTTCAAGCTCCGGCTGTAAAATCATTCGCCAGCCTGCTTCCTCGTTTCCGCCGCTGAAAAGCATAAGAGGGATAATTACAATAAGCATGTAAACAGGAGAACCAATAGAGAACCCGTTTATGGCGCAACCCAGCAGATAATAAATCAGGACAAAAAGCAAAACAAGCCCGTAGGATAAAAGCGAGTGTTTGAAGTCGAAAACCTTTTTAAGCCAATGAAAAAAGCTGTTCACATGTCCGTTTCTTTTAAGAGAAATATAGGAAGCGATTGTAGGAGAAAAACCTCCGATAAAATGCATAACTCTTATGGGAAGGTCATAGACGGTCATATTTAAAAGCTGACTCAAAACAGCCGCTCCTCCCCAAAACAAAACGGTTATTGCAAAAGTGATTACAAGATAGTCCTTTAAAAGCTTTTTGTTCATAGATAAATGCTCCTTTCCAATCAGCTTCGCTTTATGTACACGAATTTAACTATACAGGATAAAACCAACTGACAAAGGGAAGCGGCAATCAGGGTATAAAAAGCGGTAACATTAAAATATCCAATGATAACAGCCGATATAATCATTAAAACAGAGGTTACCAAAAGCATGGGTATTCCCGCTTTGTATTTGATTGCTTTCATTCGCTCGTCGTTTTCTTTGTTGAAAAGCAGTTTAATGTTTTTTTCATCTGACAAGGCTCTTTTATAGCGGGCAATAAAAGCAAGTGCAATCAGCCCACAGGCAGATGTCAGACCGCATTGAAAGCTGAAAATCACGCTGGATTTTATTTCGGCAGTGGCAAAGAATGCGTCAAATACTCCCAAAGCAACAGCAATAAGTACAACCAAGGTTAACGCATAAATTCTTTTAGTTAGAGTCTTTTTGTACTTTTCCATTTTAAAAATCCTTTCATTAAGAATATTCAGACAAATCAAAAACTTCTTCTATTGTCAGACCAAAATAATGGGCTATCTTATATGCAAGAGGCAGGGAAGCGATATATTTTCCGGTTTCTATAGATGTAATGGTTTGTCTTGTGGTACCGACAGCTAACGCCAGTTCTTCCTGGGATAGTTTTCTTTCTTTTCTAAGTTCTTTTATTTTCGTTTCCAAAAAATCCCTCCCGCTTGACAAGTAAACTTTGCATTTTTAGTATAGCAAACTTTGCATTTGTTGTCAAGTAAACTTTGCATTTTACAAAAAAGCGCCTGTTTCCAGACGCTTTCTTAATATTTGTTATTCTCCTAAAATATAGAAGCCTATATAATGTTTTCCATTATTTAACCAGTGGAGCAAGGTTTGATATTCTAACGGCTTTTTTATTTCTATTAGCTGTATAAAGTGATTTATCTGTTCTTGAGTATAAAAATTGATACCGAGCGGGTCAATGTAGCCTTGTTTTAGATTTGCATAAAGTCCGTCGGTAATGATTTCCCCGTAATGAGTTAAAAATATTTCTAAATCATCTCCGTAAACATACAGAGAATCGTTTTTCCAGTGCTGTATTGAACCTGTTGTGAATATTTGTTCGGTGATCGTATTTTGAGGTAATAGACAATATTGAAACTCTATAAAATCCGAACCGCCGAATTCTCTGCGTTCTTCCTGAGTCTTAAATTTATGAAACAGCAAACAATCACCCTTTCAGTCAGATATTTCTTATAAAATAATATCATAGCAGCAGTGTTGTTTCAATAACTGTTCCTGTGAATCACTTCCAAAATCTTTTCCTGTTCCTCTAAACTTATTCCAAGACTTGAAAGCGCTTCTTTTATACCGCAGTCCGGACAAATAAGTGTTTTACCGTCTTTTCTCGAAAGAGCGGGGCGGGCGGTGTATGCCTTTCCACAGCAGGGGCAAATGTTTGTTTCGTGGCTTTCGTTTTTCATATGTTACCTCCGCAGTTTAAGTAAGCGTTTATCAGTGGTTTATTGTCAAATCCAAAGTTTCTGTAACCCTCAAGGCAGGTTCTAAGATACAAGGATGAAGGCTTTCCAATGGGGCTGTCCTCGTGCATGATATAAAGGAAAACATTTCTGTTTTGTACCTTTCCGGTTTTTATTCCCTTGACCGGAAGTACAATTTCTTTTTTATAGTAAAAGATAGGGAAGCCCTCGTATCTATCCAAGGAAAGCTCATCAGCCTGTGTCACTTCCCAAACAGCGATTGGAACCTTACAGTTTTCTTTAGGCTCAACTGTTAAATAATAGCCGGTTTTACTGCCTTTGAACAAAAGCTGATTGTTCTCAAGTACCGATGTTCCGATAATTCTCGCCTGTGGACAGCGCATTTTCATCTGTCTGATATTGAGATTGCTTCCGTATGCTCCGTAGTAACGTTTTTCCATAATTTTCAGTCCTTTCAAAGTTTTATCACCACCTTAAGACCGCCGAAGCGGTCTGGGTGATTTTTATTGTGTTCAGGCAACTCTGCCGTTTCTGAAGGCTGAATCTCCGGAAAGCTTTCTTGTGAGAATATCTCTGGCAGTGGAAAATTCCTCGCCGATAAATCCAAGTCTTAAAAGCCATGTTCTCATTGCGTACTTTGGATTTTCATTTTGCTGTGGCTTTGGACTTGCAGTTCTCACTGTTTTTGCCATTTGGCTCAATGCCAAGCAAAGCTGAATGTAGCTTTTAAGCTGTCCTGCGTGAAGTCCGTTTTGTCTGCCGTTTTCCGGTGCGTCGAATTGGAAAAGTCTGAATTCAACTGTTCCCTTTGTAAAGGTTGCGTGGAGGTTAAGCATATGGTAGCGGCTGTCGTTGTAGTGGTGATCCCTGCGTAAGTCTGCTCCGTGGCTTCCGTACCAAATGTCTGCAAGCTCCGCCATGGTATTAGGTTTTTGGGAGTTTATTTCCTGTAAAAATTCAGGGTTTACCATTTTGCAGTAGCGGTTCATTCTGCCTTTGTCGATTTGCAGTGCTTCTGCCAGCAGGCTTTCATGGCTTGCCATAATGTTTGCGAGGTTTCTCAGAGTTTTAGGTGTGTGTCCCTTTGCTCCAATATGAATGTGAACTCCGCAGCCTCTTGTGGCGTCGCTTTTTGCTCCGGCTCTGCGAAGAAGTCTTACAAGTTCCTGCAGTGTTTCCATGTCCTCGTAGTTGAGAATAGGTGTCACAAGCTCGCATTTTTCATCGTTGAGACCGGCATGCTTACATCCTTTTGGAACTTCCATTCTCTGCCTTGTCCGTCCCAAGCTGAAAATGTCTGATAACCGTTTCTTCTTGCTGTGTTCTTGTACCTGTTTGTTCCGAAGAATTCAGCGGCAATCTTTGCGGCTTTTTCTCTCGTGATGTTGTTCATCTCTATTTCAACGCCGATGGTCTGTTTTTTCATTTCGTTAACCTGGTTCATAAGCTTTTCGTTCATTTCTGTGTCCTCCGTCTTTCTTTTGGTACACACATATTAACTCTAAAAGCGTACTATATCCAGTGTTTTACTGATAATATACTACACGATGTTGTGTGTCTGTATTTGTGTATTTTTGACATTACAGACACACGTTTATTTTTATCTGAGCCAGCTTTTTAAAAAACATATTGCGTCTGAAAACACGCCTGATAATAGAAATTGATGGTTTCTCCGTCAAGAACACCGTATGCGTTTTCACATTTTTTGAAAAGGATTTCCTGTTCCGGTGTCAGCGTATCCCTGAGCTTTTGAACCGCATCACTAAAGCTTAGATAAGCTTCTTTAAGAAACTCGCTTTCGTTACTGCCGTGATAATTTATTCTGGAAACAATAAAATCATCAATGGCTTTTTCCATTTTAAATACCACCTTTCCTGATTGGTAGTAACATATATCACTCTAAGAAAGGCAAAAATCAAGCGCAGACGGAAAATTCTCCGTTATGGACAAATGGGTTTAAAAACTTTTATGGGAATATTTCGCTTTCTGCATTGATCTATAACATACTTTGTTCCTCGGGAGCTTCCGTCCCAAAAGGCAAGAACCAGATCTGCATTTTCAATTATGGTTATGTTTCGCTTGAGGGGAGCGGAGCGTCCGTATTTGCTGTACTCCGGCAAAAACTCAGTAAGCTTTATGTTATTGTACATAGCGTATTCCCTTGCGGATGTATCAACACCTTTAGCGCCGCCGGAAATTATTTCAGTAACATTTTCTGGGAGATATTTTCCTAAAGCATTGACATAAAGATTTCTTGAACCAACAACTGCGACTTTCATGTAATCACTCCTAAAAAAATAATAGATATATGGTATATCTAAAAACATATTATAACACATGATAGCTATAAAATAAACATATAATATATCTATATGGAGGCAGTTGTATGGCTATAAAAAGTGTATCAATACGTATAGAGGAAGAAATGCTGGAAAAGCTGGGCTTTGTGGCAGATTATGAAGGACGTTCCGTAAACAGTCATATACTTGTATTGATTAGAGAAAACATAAAAGCTTATGAACAGGAACACGGAGAAATAGACGGTTCTTTAAATCCGGCAGACAATGTAAAGCCGACAAGAAAGAAATAATGAGGCTTTGGCATTTCAACACCGCTCACGTCCGGAATATCAAGAATTTTAAGCTTCTTTCCGCCTGTATTACCATTTTCAATTTTTTCTGCAAGAGATTTTTTCTTTCGCCCAGCCCCGGGTCTTGCACCGCCCCGTCCGCCGGTGTTGTTGGATTTAGTAGGCACTTTTTCACCGTCCTCGTTGTTAATTTGAAAATAAAGATGTATAATTAAGTTAGAAAATCTATATTCATGGAGATATTTTATGATAAGACAATTTAAGAAAAATGATTTACCTGCTGTTATGCAGATATGGATTGATACGAATATTAAAGCGCATGACTTTATTCCAAAGGAATACTGGGAAAGTAACTATGAGATAGTAAAAGAAATATTGCCTGACGCAGAAATATATGTACATGAGGATGACACCGCAGATTTTATTGATGGCTTTATCGGATTGACGGATAATTATATCGCAGGTATTTTCGTTAAGGAAGATAAACAATCAAAAGGAATAGGAAAAAAGTTATTAAACTACGTGAAAAACATCAAACCGAACATAAGTTTAAGTGTCTATCAAAAGAACACTAAAGCAGTGCGTTTTTATAAGCGTGAGCAATTTCAAATTGTCTCAGAGAATGTGGATGACATTACCAACGAAAAAGAGTTTATTATGGAATGGAATAAATAAATTACTTAACCGTCACAGCAATGTGGCGGCTTTTTAATTACCCTTTTGAATTTGACTTTTTTGAACACAAGACCCCAGGCCGCTGACCGATAGAAAAAGGCGTAGAGATTTTTATACCCCTTCCTTTAGCGGTTGTGGGGAGTTCGTGTTCCTAGAACGCCGTGGGCTTTCATGTGACAGGAACGGCAGAGAGAAACAAGATTATTTTTCTCGTGTGTTCCTCCGTCAGCAAGGGGTAACTTGTGATGAACTTCCTCAGCCGGCCGGTAGATGCCACGGCTCAGGCAATCCTCGCACAGCGGATGCTTGCTTATGTATCGGTCACGTATTCGCTTCCATGCTCTGCCGTAGCGTTTATTTGCTTCCGGGTCACGGCGGTAGTGGTTGTACTCCTGCATTTCTGTTCCTTTGTGTATATGGCAGTAAAGCTCGCCGTCTTCGGCAAGATTGGGACAGCCGTTCATGCGGCAGGGACGTTTTGGCTTTCTGGGCACTGTGTCACCTCCTTAGGGTACAAAAAAGCCTCGCAGGATTTCTCCTACAAGGCTTTCTTCATTTTTCCATTATAATAATAGCATTTGTATGTACTCTCATTCAATCACATTTACTCTCATGTTGCAGAACCAGTGTGACTTCTTTCAAAGCGGTATCGTTCATCCTGTAAATGTGCTGAATACTATATCCCATATCCACCGCTATTTTTTCCCAAGTCTCAAAGCATAGATAACGCTTTTCTAAAAGTGTCTGTAATTCGGCACTTGGTACGGATTTAATGGTTGCGGAAATCTCTTTTTTAAGGTCCACAAGTTTGTCGATGTCCTGGTTGATTTCCTCCTGTAAGTCTATTATTTTTTCAACAGCACCAGCCATTTTTGATGTGGCTTTATTGGGACTGTGGGGCATACCGGTCAGCACAGAAGTTGCGCTCACTGCAAGGTCGTTGAGGGCTGAAACCTGCTGTATTTTGGAATTTATTTGACTGTCAAGAAATCTGGCCTGTGATAAATATTCTTTAGCTGTCATTTTTACCTCCTGTTGCGCTGTCTATTGCGTTTTTTGCCTCTTCTACAGAGCGAACCACAAAGGCGAACCCTCCGCTGCTGTGGATTTTTCTTATTGCGGCGTTCTGTAAGGGTGTGGCTTTACCCTTTTGAGTTTTAACTTCCAAAGCGATAAACCTGCCGTCAATACAGACTATAATGTCAGGAATACCGGAAGTTCCGTAAATCCCGCCGTGTTCTTTCCAGAAAAAACAGCGGGGGAGAGTTTTCAGATATTTTAAAATGCTTTTTGTTATATCAGATTCATTCATCGTTAAAAACCTCCAGATAAAAGCTTTTGATTTACACTTTTACAGATAAAAATGTATTTTTACAAAAACAAAAGTTAAAATTTAAAAAGTGTATATAGAAAGTAATATATAAAGAAATAGGATTTTTCCTGTCAAAGGGTCTTTTGTGTTTTGGCAGTTATTGTGGTCTGTCGTCAAGCTTAATACCTGTCAAAATTCTTCGTTTTCCCAGCTTGTCCACATTGCGTTCTATGTGGTCGTTACTGTTTATAAGTTGCTGAACAAACATTCGGTGAGAATAGGGCTTTAAGCCACATTCCTCGCAATAGGCTTTTCCTCAACCGGGGGCAAAACCTGTGACAACTGCTCCTGTGTGTATTTTCTCTCAGGATGAAATGATATACAGGTAACCATAACAGGCTCCTGTTTACAGTGATAAAATCCGGGCAGACGCATTACACGGCTCTCATTTACACAAACCGGGTCGCCGTGAAAGTGTTTTATAAGCTGTTGCTGAATCGAACGAAATTTCTCTACAGCTGCATTTTTCATAAACCAGTATACATGAAGTGATTTTCGTGTTTTTATAACCAATGAGGGCGGCAGGGGAAAGCTGTCTACAGCTTTTTGCTGTTCCTCAAACGACATGTCGTCCATCTCTACAAACTGGGCGTTAATCCTTGTTATGTTTTCGTCGTAATCTCCGCCGAAGTTCACAACAAAGAAAATACCTCGGCTTTCCTTGTTGTGCTGTTTTAGGGTGTTCTCTATGGAGGAAAACTTTCCGGCCTGAATTTTAAGCTTTGCCCCTTTGAAGATACCTCGCTTTTTGTCGTCAAAGATTCTAAAGCATACAGTGTCCTCGGGATTAAACAAAGACATTAAAATATCCTGTGGCGCTACATCCATAAAATCACCTCCATTCAAAATATCTTATTGTTTTTCCTCTCAACTTGGCTTCCTGAAGCTGTGTCTTTGCGGAAGAGGAAAGAGTATTCCCGAAAAACCACACCTCATTGCAGAAATCCATAAGAGAAATACCGAATATGATACCGAGCTTTCTTTCCTCCGGATCTCCATCGTTTAATATTCGTGGGTAGAGCAGGTGAGGGGCAACAGGGATTTTTCCTTTGGCTATAGCGTATTGACAGCATTTAATTGCCATGGAAATATTTTCTGTTTTGCTTCCGCTGTGGTTAGAAATTATGTATATCTTGGGTCTTGACAGGATTTCCTGATTTTTTCCCATAAATTTATTTTTTTCTTGTTCCTTTAATACGTTTTCTATGGCGTTTCCTGCAGTTGGATCTGCATAGCCTTCCTGATTTCTGTACATCTATATATCCTCCAATTCTTCCATAGTTCCAAAGGTTTTACCTGCCGAGGCTTCGGCTATAAGGGGGAGATTAAATTCTTCAAATGGCTTTGCCTCCATACAGCCTTTTATAAATATCACAGCTTCTTTGAGCTTGTCCTCGGGAATTATAAAGGTAAGCTCGTCATGTATCTGTAAAATGGGTTTTAGCCACGGTCGCTTATCAAGTCCCTTTAGTATTCGTCCGACTGATAATTTCAAAATGTCTGCGGCGGTTCCCTGTATCGGTGTGTTTAAAGCACAACGCTGGGCAAAGGACTTCACGCTGAAATTATCGCTTCTTATGCCGGGAAGATACCTGCGTCTGCCCGGATATGCTTCACTGTATGTGGTGCGGTAGGCTTCCGCTATTGTGTTTGCCTGCCATGTGGAAAGACCTCTGTAGCCGCTTTTTAAATTTTCTATAATATCTCTGCATTCCTGTTCAGTTTTTTCGATGCCGGCTTTAAATTTTAAAGTCTTTTGCAGTCCTTTAGGGAAAAGCCCGTAAAAGGTTCCAAAGTTTACGTTTTTGGCTATGGTTCTGCGTTCCTTGTACAGCGGATTGTGTTTGTCCTGAGCTTCTTCATAGGAACATCCGAAAATAACAGAGGTTGTGGCGGCGTGAATATCTCCGCCTTGTCTGTATATGCGGTTCATAACCTCGTCTTTGCAGTAAAATGCGCCCACTCTAAGCTCGATTTGCGAGAAATCAAGGGAGAGTATAAGAGAATTTTCGGGAGCTTTTATAAAGTTTCTCACACCGATAGGGTCGTTGGTCTTTCTGGGCATATTCTGAGCGTTTGGGTTTTGGCAGTTCATACGTCCAGTATCTGTGGATAAAGAAAATATGTTCGGATGGATGTTTTTGGTCACTGAATTTATATGTTTTATATATCCGTCAATGTATGTAGACTTTATTTTGCCCCATTTTCTGTATTCCTGAACCAGAGTAAACAGCTCTGAAAGCTCCGGTTTGTTGTTTTGACACCATTCCTTGAGCATTATGAGGGTTACATCGTCAACCGCTTCTTTGTTCGATGAGGTCATTTTTAGCACCGGAAGCTCTAAGTTTTTGAAAAGATAGTCCTTGAATGCTTGTGTACTGCAATTTTCCCCAATGGGAATATCTCCGATAATAAAGGAAATTTCCTCTCTTATCCTGTTTCGTTCCCTTTCAGCCTGCGCCTTTCTCTCAAGCATAAGGGGATAGTCTATTGGTATACCGTTGCATTTCATAATTCCCAGATAAACTGAGGTGGGCGACTCTATATCCTCAAGGATTTTTCTGTGTTTTGGAATAAATCTTTCAAACCAGCTGTTAAATATATGATAAAGCCTTAGTGAAAAGTCGGAGTCTGCGCAGGCGTACCGTATTGTTTCACTGTCCTGTGGGTCAAGCTCATCGAAAAATCTGCCTCCTGTGACAGTGTCAAAAGAGGGAAGAGGTTCCGAACATATTTCGCTTGCCAGCTTTTTCAGGCCGCATTCATGTAATCCTCTAAATTCATATGGACTTTTTAAAGTCATCTGGGCGGCAGACATTGTGTCATATACCGGAGGTTTTATAACAATTCCCATGGCATATGACATTTGAGATTCGAAACTTAGATTGTGCGCAACCTTTATAATTCCTTCATCGGTGAGAAAATCCCTTAAAAACACAAAAAACTCATCTTTATCTGCGTTTTGTCCGGTTTTGTGGGCTATGGGAACATATATTCCTGTACCCTGTAAAACGGAAAAAGAACAGCCCACAATATGCGCCTTGTGAGGGTCGAGAGCGGCTTTTTCCTCCTGTCGGTACTCTTCATCGGGTGCAGTTTCATAGTCAAAGGCAACTATTTCGGAATTTTTAATGTATTTATATACTGTAGGCAGGTCAGTGACGTTTTTATAGTTTAAGTGCATATGTTCGAATACCTCCCAAAAGTAAAGATTTTATAAAAAAGCGGTATTGTGCGGAGAGAAAGCTCCCCGCACATTTTTATAGGTTTATGCTCCAATAACCTCGCCGGTTTCCGGGTCAACTGTGATTGAAAGGTTGTCCTCTGCTTCATAGCTTACATTGTTTTTAAATTCCTTTACCTGCTCGCTCATGGCTGATATAAATGTATATTCCTCAGGGGTGAGCTTGCGCTCAAGAGAGAATTGTGCCTGTGAATAGGAAATTCCGCTGTTGTTTACGGCTTTTTTCAGGGAAAAACGTGTTACAATCATATTTGACTTGTTGCCCTTTGAAAGCTGTCGCATAAGATAGCGGCTGAAATCATTAAGAGAGCTTGTGGGAAGCGATAAAATCATAGGAAATATTTCTCCCTCACGGAGAATATAAAGTCTGCGTCTGTTTTTACATGCTTTTGAGCCGTTTTCTCCCGAGCCGAACTGATTGTAGGGGCATTCAGAGCATTTACCTCCCGGAACACCGTCGCCGAACATACCGTCGATACTGTTGCAATCGGGAGGATTGCTGCCGCCTGTGTATTTGTCCTTATAATAGGAGTACAAGGGGTGATGATAGAGAATAACGGCGGAAAACTCCTTAACATTTTCCGGCTCGTCGGGGTTGTCGCCCGGAATTTCAAACATTGTTGTTCCTCCGGATGGGATTTTTATTCTTTCAAAGGAAACGTTAAGTCCCTCCATTTCCTGAGAAACCATGTTGTTGAGATTAAAGTCCTTTACTGCCAGAAATCCGCTGTTGTCTGTTTTGCTTATTTCATTTGTGTTATTCATAGTCTGTTTTCCTTTCTTTACTTTGATGTTTTTCTTACGGTCACTGTAGTTTTTTCAAATACTCTCACCAAGCCTATAAGCCAGTTGGGGAGGGTATCGTTGTTTTCCGCCATTTGTTCCTTTACAAAGGCGGAAAGGGAGTTTGAATTTACGGTTTCATAAACTAAATCGCCATATCCTTTATTTTTGAGCTCTTCAAACAGATAGCTCTTTTGTTCGATTAGGGGTGAAACCCTCATTTTTGTGGTAAGACAGAACATAGTTCCGCTGTGGGTGAAGTTTTGTGTTTCAGATTCAGCCATAGCTATGGCAAGTCTGTAGTCCGTTTCATCTATTTGTGAGTTGATGTTTTTAAGCTTGTCCTCAAGCTGTTTCTTTTCATCACGAAGTGATTTGAGATTGTCTGCAAGTGTAAGCATTTTATTTTCCGTATGTAATGTTTCCTTTACTGAAAGTTATTGAAATGGGTTGATTCCCTTTCGGTAGTCGTCAACCAATGTTTTGGCAAGGTCAACCTTGTGGCGCAGAGAATGGAGGATTTTCTTATCCACTGTGTTTTTTGGCAATAAGGTAAATATAGTGACAGTTCTCTTTTTGAGATACCCTGTGGATTCTCGCCTTTGCCTGTTCGAAATTACTCATGCTGTAGTCAAGAGAGTAGAAAACCATTGTTGATGCGGCAGTAAGTGTAATTCCAAGACCTGCTGCGGCAATTTGACCTAAAAATACAGAACAGTCCGGATCTTCCTGAAAACGCCTGATTTCCTCACGGCGGTTTTTTGTACCGCCACGAACAGCAGAATATTTTATGTTTTTTCTTTGAAGCAGTTTTTCTATGTCGTTAAGCTCGGTGACAAATCTTGCCATAACAATTATCTTTTTGTCCTCGCTTTTTGCTCTTTCGATAATATCTGAAAGTGCGTCGAGCTTTGCCTTACTCACCATAAATATTTTGCCTTCGTCATCAGTGAGATGTCCTCCGGTAACCTGAGATAGCCTTAAAAGCTTAGTGAGAATATTCACAGTGGAAACGTCAGACTGAGAAATCTGGGTATAGCTGTCCTTTTCGATGTTCTTGTATAATTTCATGGCGATAGGCTCAAGCTCCACATAGCGAACCTCCTCGGTTATTTTCGGAAGGTCGAGACATTCATCCTTTGTAACTCTGAATGCTGCCGAGTGCATTTTCATAAGAAAATCATTTGTCATAGAATTTTTAAATCTCGGTATATGATTGCCGTAACCCACCATGTCAAAATATTTGTTCCTGAAAGCGTAAAAGCTGTCGCCGAATATGTTAGGGTCTAAAAATTTGTATTGGGAAAAGACATCAAGCTCACGGTTTGTTATAACAGTGCCGGTAAGCAGAAGTTTGTATCCGGCTTTGTTACCGAGATGATGCATGGCTTTTGACTGGGCAGTTCTCGCTTCCTTGAGCTTGTGACCCTCGTCGGCAATAATAAGGTCTGGATTAAAGCTTAAAAGCTCTTTTTTCAATTCGCCATGCGCTTTCATAATTTACGATAACCACCTGAAGCGCATTGCTGTCTATATCTGTCAAAGCTTTTATCTTGTCCTCTTTAGTTCCTTTAAGAATAGTTACTGTGTAGGGAAAGTCTGCAAACTTTTTAAACTCCTGTTCCCAAACACACACTATTGATAATGGCGATACAACAAGAACCTTTTTTACCTTTCCGGACAAATACAATGCTCCCGCAATTCCTATGCTTGTGAGAGTTTTTCCGGTTCCCATCTCCATAAGCAGTGCAACTCCTCTGCTTCGAGAGCTTCCGGGAAGCAATCCGAATTTTTCACAGGCAAACTTAAAAGCGCTATATTGATGTTCATAGGGTTTTACCTTTATGGGCATAATCAAAGAAAAGTTTTCATCCATTTAATCACCACCGTTGTTTTCTGATATGGCAATTTTGTTGACTGTGTTCCCGGGAACAATAATTGTTATCCCTTGCAATCTGCCTAATATAAGAGTTAAAAGCTTTTCTCTTATAAGGACATTTTTGCATCGCAGAACATTATTGCCTTTTTGTGATTTTGAAAGGCTTATGTTTAAGCTGTGTTTCATATGTTCAATCCTTTCTGAAGGGAGATTTTTAAGTCCTTCACTATATAGCCACTGGAAAAGGCTTTTTTAAGGATTTCAGAAAAATTTTTTTAATTTTTTTAAAGCAGTGCTCAATCTCTGAGAAACAGCGGAAACAGTGACGCCCTCATTTTTTGCATAGTCGGTAAGGCTGATATTTTTAAAGAACACGGATTTGATAAGTTCCTGTTGCTTTGGTTTCGGTTTTGAGATAGCAATATGCAGTTTTTTCTCCTGATCCTCTTCAAAAAGCTTGTAAAGCTCCTTATCCTCACAGGCAAAATCCTTTCCCTCGTATAAGTAGCTGTCCGGAGAGGTATGTCTGCGAGTTTCCTTGTGGTTTACGTTGTATTCAAGTCTGTCCAGGTCTAAAATAATTTCTCTCCAGCAGTCTTCAATATCAATGGTTACAACTTCATCTATAAATTTGTATTCGATCTTCATGCTTAGCTCCTTTCAGGAGCCAAGATGAACTGCCAAAAATAAAAACAGAGCCGTTTGCGAAACACAAAAAGCCGGATGACTACAAAACTTGCGTTTCGTAAATCATCCGGCCATTTGGTAGCTCACACTCGGCTCCGTTGCTCGGTATGTTTTATTTTTTTATGTTCTTATGTGATTTAATTGTTATGAGACTTTTGAACGTATTTCGTTCTTTCGTTCCGGCAACGCCGACTGGGCATTGCAGGGGACAACCACAAGGTTGTGACAGTGAGTCATTTCAGTTCAATTTTCAATTCTTCCTTTGGCAAAGAAGAAATGTCAAAGGCACGCTTGTTGCAGAGCGGACACTTCATTTTTTGTTTCATGCAAAAAACCTCTTTCCTTTATATATTATAAAATCAACAGGAGAAAAGCTCTAAAAATCAAAGCAATTCCTAATTGATATTATTGTCGTGAATGTCGCGAACAAATGTTTATAATATAATTATAGAATGTTTTTTCGCATTTGTAAATACTTTTTTGAAAAAATTCGAAAAAATGTTCAACGATATATCTCATTATACCGAATTTTACTTAAATTTACTCAGAACAATTTTATGACTATCTGTAAAAGTAAATATTAAATCCTTATTTTCTGTTACGGTTATATTTTTTATTGCAGTTCTCCATAGCCAATCGTCATAATAAAGTGAGTCTGTATTTTTAATGTAATCGAAAATTTGTTTTACACACTCACTTTTTGCCATTTCAGGCCTTATTTCTGACAATAGAGCGCCGCAGGTTTCAATAACACTTGTATGCTGACTGAACTCCTTTTTCAAGACAGCGGCGCAGGAGCTTTCAAGATAATCGTTTTTTATGTTGGGACAGTGCTTTTGTCTGTCATATAGATTTCGGCAACGCCAAAAGTTTTTACTTCTCATATACGAGCTTCCGCACAGACCGCAAATCACTTTGTTATTAAGGGTGATTTTGCTTTTACAGCCAGGCAAAAGCTTTTTTCTCATCTCAATCTCTTCCTGTAAAAGGTCGAATATTTCAGGAGGAATTATAGCTTCGTGTCCATTACTTACATAGTATTGTGGAACTGCTCCGTTATTCTTTTTTGCACGCTTATCCAGAAAATGTGCTTTATAAGTCTTCTGTAACAGCGCGTCGCCCTTGTATTTTTCATTTGTAAGAATACGCTTTACAGTGGATATATCCCAACTGTCATTTCCGCAGGGGGTTAATATATTGCATTTGTTTAAATAATCGCATATTCCGCCAAAGTTGGCGCCTAAAAAATAAAGCCTGTAAATAAGCCTTACGATTTTAGCTTCCTCAGGATTTACAACAGGAGTTCCGTCTTTTCCTCTGTCGTATCCCAGAAAGTGGGAGTAGGCCACGGAGTATTTTCCGTCTGAAAACCTTTTTCTGTGTCCCCAAGTGATATTGCGCGACATAGAGCGGCTCTCCTCCTGTGCAAGACTACTTAAAAGAGTAATCATAAATTCACCGTCATCATCAAGGGTGTTTATGTTTTCCTTTTCAAAATATACCGCAACTCCGGCAGCGGTAAGTTTTCTAAGAACTAAAAGTGTGTCAACAGTGTTCCTTGCAAATCTGGAAAGAGATTTTGTGATTATCAAATCTATCTTTCCGGCAAGGGCATCGTCAACCATTCTGTTAAAACCGTCGCGTTTTTTGCAGGATAATCCTGATATACCGTAATCATAGTAAATTTCTATAAAATCCCAATTTTCTTTTTTGCTGATTAGTGCTTTATAGTATTTTACCTGGGTATCAAGGCTTGTCCTCTGTTCGGCCGAACTGCTGGATACCCTGGCATAAGCCGCAACTTTTTTGTTTTTTGACAAATTTTTTTCACCCTCATTTGATAATGGTTCTTTGACTATTTTAGTGATTTTTTTGTTTTCCATGATAAACCTCTTTCCAACTCACTGACAGGGGGAGTGTAGATATCCAAAAGCCTGTCACGAAGCTTTTCGTATTCATCGAAAGTAATAATTTTGTCTTTTGCCATGTGGTAAAATACACATTCTGCAAATCGAAAATCTGTTTCGTTAGCGTAATATTTATCATCCATATTAGAGCCTCCTTTTCACATTGTATCTATTGCTCTAAAAAGGAGAAAAGTCAAGAAAATACGAAATTTTAAAGTCAGCTTTTTATCAAATTTTTGTATATCATGGAAAGTCATGACAAGCTAAAACACAAATAACTATAATATATATTTTTTTTAGAATTTTTACATATTTTTAACATTGAAACTGGAATGATTTTACATATAGTGAAAAAAAATCACGGCAATAAAATACAATCATCGCATACAATCTTCTTTTTTGATGATTTTCGCTAAATTTTATTTGGTTTATAGCATGATATAAAACATATATATAAAAATTTTTTCTTCCATTGACAACCATACTTATAAGTAATAAAATAAAATAGAAAGATAAATGTAGTATAGTGTCTTAACCGTAATAATACTGCATTTTCCTATGTTTATGGCTATACAAGATAATAAACGATTTTTTACAATTGATTTGGAACTATCTAAAAATTGTTGTAATAAATTAAGGGATAGGAGCAAAGGGTTTTGAAAAAAAGAGACGATTTGAAGAACGGAATTAGATGGCAGTTAGTCGCATATGACTTTATTTTGATGATACTTGTTTTGTGTGTTTCTCTGTTTTTTGTATCATATAAGTTGATTGCGTTGTCTTGGTGGAATGTAATAATTCAAGCGGTCGTGGCTATTTTAGCTGTGTTTGTTTCAAGGTTTATCGGAGGAACATATAAGCAGATTTGGAGATATGCGGGAACAAAATCCTATTTGATGCTTGTATTTTGCGATTTTATAGGAGCAATAGCTTATGCATTTATTCAGTTGTTTTTCCCGTTTGAAAAAGTCAGCGCCATAGTGTTTATGACAGCTATAGCAATGAACTTGCTTGCTTCAATCACTTTTAGATTTGCGTATAAGCTTCTTTACGAACATTCTGCGGACGAATCAAATTTGAGAAGCTTTGTAAGAAAATCTACATCATCATTAACAGGATTGCGTGAAGATGAAAAAGATGACTTGCATAATCGCAGAAGAATAAATATAGCCATTGTAGGTGCAGGACGTGTAGGTGTTATGCTGGCAGATGAGCTTATGAATAATCCAAACGCAGCATACGAGCCTAAATGCTTTATAGACATAGACCAGATGAAGGTCGGTAGAAATATCAACGGACTTCCGGTTTTGTCAGAAGATGATGCGACAATAAATTCTCTTTCAGAATTTCCGATTCAGGAAATAATATTTGCAGTTCCTGAGATCGATTCTGGGAAGAAACGTGAGCTTTACGAAAAATATAAGTCAAGCGGATATAAGCTCAAGGTTTACGACTATCCTACTGCAAAGTCTGTAAACAAGACAGGCGGTAAACGCCATATGAGAGAATTCTCAATAGAAGAGCTCTTGTTCAGAAATCAGGTTGATTTCATCAATGAGCAGACAAGAAATTATTATAAAGATAAGGTTATTTTGATTTCTGGTGGCGGCGGTTCAATAGGTAGCGAGTTGTCACGTCAGATAGCAAAGATGGGACCAAAGAAGCTCATAATTCTCGATGTTTATGAAAACGGAGCATATGACATTCAGCAGGAACTTAAAATGGCATATGGTGCTTCTCTTGATCTGTGTGTTGAAATTATTTCAATATGCGATAGGGAACAGCTTGAAAAAGTTTTCGATACTTATCGCCCACAGATTGTACTTCACGCTGCTGCTCATAAGCATGTACCGCTTATGGAGCACAACTGCTGTGAGTCCGTTAAGAATAATGTGTTCGGAACATTGAATATAGTTGAAGTTTCCGAGAAGTATGGCGTTGAAAAGTTTACAATGATTTCCACAGATAAGGCTGTTAACCCGACAAACGTAATGGGTGCAACAAAACGTATGTGCGAAATGATTGTACAGAGCAGAAAGAGTAAAACAAACTTCTCAGCTACAAGATTTGGTAATGTTTTGGGTTCTAACGGTTCTGTAATACCGTTGTTTAAAAGGCAGATTGCAAACGGCGGTCCGGTAACTTTGACCGATAAGAGAATCATAAGATACTTTATGACAATTCCGGAAGCTGCACAGCTGGTGCTTATCTCCGGAGCTATGGCAAAGAACGGCGAGCTTTTCGTACTTGATATGGGTAAGCCGGTAAAAATATTGGAGCTTGCCGAGAATATGATAAGACTTTCAGGTTTTGAACCATATAAGGATATAAATATCATAGAAACAGGTTTGAGACCAGGTGAGAAGCTGTATGAGGAGCTTTTGATAAAAAATGAAGATCTCGATAAGACGGAAAATAGCCTGATATTCATAGAAAGAGATAAACCACTTGCAATGGAGGAAATCTCAAAGAAGCTGGATATACTCAGAACAGCCGTTCATACCAATAACGACGAGACAGTGAAACAAGCTATGAAAAAAGCAGTCCCAACATTCAAATCCCCGGAAGAGGTAAACCGTAAGGCTGCAGAAACTGAGGAAATGAAGACGGTAAATTCTTGAAAGTATGATGTTTGATAAAAATAAAGATAGAGGTAATACAGAGTGGAATTGAAAAGATTTGATGAAAAAATTTGGCTCAGTTCTCCAACTATGCACGGAGAGGAGCTTGAGTATATTACAGAAGCATATAAAACAAACTGGATCTCTACAGTTGGTAAAAATATCAATGAAGCAGAAAGACTTGCTTGTGAAAAAGTTGGTTGTAAACATGCAGTGGCTCTTTCAGCTGGAACAGCAGCACTTCATATGGCTGTAAAGTTGGCTGGTGTTAAGCCTGGTGATAAAGTTTTTTGTTCTGATATGACTTTCGATGCCACTGTAAATCCAGTTAAATATGAGGGCGGCGAACCTATATTTATAGATACAGAATATGATACATGGAATATGGATCCAAAAGCTTTGGAAAAAGCATTTGAGCTTTATCCTGATGTGAAAGTTGTAATTATTGCTTATCTTTATGGTACTCCAGGCAAAGTAGATGAGTTAAAGGCAATTTGTGATAAGCATAATGCAATAATCATTGAAGATGCTGCAGAATCCTTAGGAGCTTCATATAAAGGAATTCAAACCGGTAGTTTTGGTAAATATAATGCAATTTCTTTTAATGGAAATAAAATAATAACCGGCTCTGCCGGAGGAATGCTTCTAACTGATGACGAAGAAGCAGCAAATAAAGTAAGAAAATGGTCTACACAGGCCAGAGAAGATGCTCCTTGGTATCAGCATGAAGAAATTGGCTATAATTATCGAATGAGTAATGTTATCGCAGGTGTTGTAAGAGGCCAGTTCCCTTACTTGGAAGAACATATCGCTCAGAAAAAGGCGATCTACGAAAGATATAAAGAGGGACTTAAAGATCTGCCAGTGATAATGAATCCTTTTGAAGAAGGAGTTGCAGAACCAAATTACTGGCTGAGCTGCTTAATGATAAATAAAGACGCAATGTGCAAGCAGGTAAGAAGTGACCATGAGGCTTTGTATGTTACGGAGCCAGGTAAGAGTTGTCCTACGGAAATATTGGAAACACTTGAAAAATATAATGCAGAGGGAAGACCTATTTGGAAACCAATGCACTTACAACCAATTTATAGAATGAATGATTTTATAACAAGAGAAGGTAGTGGTAGAGCGAAAACCAATGCATACATATCAGGCGGAGTATTAGGCAAAGATGGAAATGCACTTGATATCGGATCGGACATATTCGAAAGAGGCTTGTGCCTTCCGAGTGATAATAAGATGACGGTGGAGCAGCAAGACATGATTATTGAAATAATAAAGCGTTGCTTTGATTAAGTTTTAGTAAAGATATTAATTTTGAGGGGTTAGTATGCAAAAAAGGAAACAGGGAATATATGCTAAGTACATAAAAAGACTTTTGGATATTATCTGTGCACTCTTAGCTATTATAGTTTTTTGTTGGCTATACATAATTGTTGCAGTTCTTGTTTGGATAAAGCTTGGAAGACCGGTGCTTTTTAAACAGGCGAGACCAGGAAAAGATGAGAAAATATTCAATATGTATAAGTTTAGAACAATGACAGATGCGAGGGATGAAAACGGAAACTTACTTCCGGACGATGTAAGATTGACGAAGTTTGGTAAGCTTTTGAGATCAACAAGCTTAGATGAACTTCCAGAAGCGTTCAATATTTTGAAAGGCGACATGTCAATTGTAGGTCCAAGACCACTTATGGCAAGATATTTACCATATTATACAGAGGAAGAAAAAAAGAGACATTTAGTAAGGCCTGGATTAACTGGATATGCACAAGTGCACGGAAGAAATGCAGTATCTTGGGATGAAAGATTCAAATATGATATTGAATATGTTAATAATACAACATTTATAACTGATTTAAAAATATTATATGAAACAGTAAAGATAGTTATCTCTAGAAAGGGTATAAGTATTGATGATTTAGAAAATCTTGATAGCTATAGAAATAGAAAAAATTTAGAGAAAAAAGAAGTAATAACTTAATTATATATCAGAAAGTGTGAAATAAATGTGTGAAAATCTAAAAACTCCGTATTTTTTACTACATACCAAAATAGTTGATGGATTAGTTGAAAGTATTCAAAATGCAGTAAGAGAATATTGGAAAGATGGCATTGTAGGGTATTCATTTAAAACAAATAATCTTCCTTGGATAATTTCGCATATGAAAGAAAAGGGACTGTGGGCAGAAGTTGTTTCTTCTGATGAGTATAATTTGGCGAGGGAACTTGGTTATTCATATGATAAAATAGTATTTAATGGTCCAGCAAAAGAAAAAAAAGAATTTATTGATGCAGTTACTAATGGAGCTGTGGTGAATATTGATTCGAAAAGAGAATTAGATTGGTTACATGAAATTGAGAATATTGATAAAAATAGAAGTAAAATTGGTTTACGCGTGAATTTTTGTCTTGAAGATTTTTGTCCAGGTGAATCACAATGTGGAATAGACGATGGTAGGTTTGGTTTTTCGTATGAAAAAGGAGAATTACTTGAGGCGATAAATTTTTTAAGAAATAATAATATAACTTTATCAGGATTACATTTACATTGTAGTTCAAAAACGAGAAGTTTAAATATATATAAGGCTATATGTGATATAACTGTAAAAATAGTTAGAAAATACAATTTGAGTTTAGAATATATTGATATAGGTGGAGGCTTTTTTGGTGGTGTTATTGGAAAGCCAGATTTTAAAGAGTATATGTCGTTAATTTATAGTATTTTTTCAAAAGAAAAATATCTCGACAATACAAACATTATTGTTGAACCTGGCATGTCAATAATTGGTGCAGGTATAGATTATGTTACTTCTGTTATTGATATAAAAACGACAAAAAATAGTAATTTTGTGTTATTGGATGGTAGTAGGATACATATTGATCCATTAATGCGTAAGAAAAGTTATTCATATCATATTGATAACTTAGATGGAAATATCAAACGAGGAAAAGTAAATAAAGATCAAATTTTATGTGGATTTACTTGCATGGAAGGAGATCGTTTTTTTAAATTAAAGAATGAGCAAATTAATTTAGGAGACAAGATAGTATTTGAAAAAGTAGGAGCATACACCATGGGATTGTCTCCTCAATTTATAGAGTTCTATCCAGCTGTTTTTGCTAAGATAGACTCTCAAATTATATTAATCAGAAAAAAGCATACAGCTAAAGATTTTTTATTAAGTGAGAAGTGTGATAATATATGAATATTTTAATTTTAAGTTGCGGTACAAGAAATAAAATTGTACAATATTTTAGAAACTCATTAGAAGGAAATGGTAAAGTAATTGCTACTGATATGCAATGTACAGCACCAGCATTGTATGAAGCCGATAAATATTATATAGTTCCACGTATGACTGAACCTGGATATCTAGATATCATATTTGAGATATGTGTTAAAGAAAATATTAATGGTGTTTTTAGCCTTATTGATCCAGAACTTAGTTTATTGGCTAAACATTATAAAGAGTTTGAAGCGATAGGTACTACTGTAATTGGATCACCCTATTCTTTATGTGAGATGTGTCTGGATAAATATAGTATGTATAAGTGGTTGACAGAACACGGATATAAATGTGCAGATTCATATATAAATTTTGAGGATTTTAAAAATTCTTCATTGAAATATCCCGTATTTGTAAAACCTGCTAGTGGAAGTGCTAGTATAGCTATTGCTAAAGCCGATAACGAAAAAATTGCTGAATTTTTATTTTATCAAAGAGATGATATGATGATACAGGAGTTTTTAGACGGTGTAGAAATTGGCGCAGATGTATATATTGATATTATATCTGGTGAAGTAATTTCCATATTTACAAAAAGAAAAATTTTGATGCGTTCTGGAGAAACTGATAAAGCAGTAAGTTTTAAGGATGATAAATTATTTGAACTTATTGAAAAATTTGTGAAAGAAGCTGGATTTAAAGGGCAAATTGATATAGATATATTTAATATAAATGGTGAATATTACATTTCAGAAGTGAATCCAAGATTTGGTGGAGGTTATCCGCATGCTTATGAGTGTGGAGTGGACCATGTTAAATTAATAATTGAGAACTTGAAGGGTATAGCCAACAAAAAAAATATTGGTAATTATTGTGATGGTATATATATGATGAAGTATAATGAGATTATGATTAAAAAACTATAAAGGGGAACAGTAAAATGAAAAAGGCAATTGTGTTTGGAGCTACAGGTCAATTAGGTTGTTATAGCGCATTAGCTCTTAAAAAAAATGGATATGATACGGTGGCAGTAGGAAGAAGAATTTCCGATGGGGGGTTTTTTGCTACAAAAGATATAAAATACATTGGAGGAGTAAACCTTGAAGATGATAGTTCTTTTTTAGCTATTCCAAATACAAAATATGATGTTGTAGTAAATATGGCTGGAACAATGCCTGCACATGCTGATATGAATATGATGCCTTATGTTCAAAGTATAGTTGTGGGTATAGTAAATATATGTAATTGGATGAAAAAAAACGAGTCTAAAAGAATAATATTTAATACAACACCTAGTGATGTTGTGGATTTTTGGGGAACAACTGATCCAATAGATGATGATGCTGTTAGATCTTTTCCTAAAAATGGCAATGATCATGCTGTTTATGCTATTTGCAAACGTGCGGCTACAGATATTTTAGAGCATATGCGAATCGCAGAAAATTTTGAACCATGTATTTTTAGGCATTTTATGGTTTATGGTTGGCATCCGGATGCATATTATTATTTAAATGGTGAAAAGAGAATTCTTCCGTGGAGATCTATGGTAAGAAAATGTATTGCTGGAGAAGATTTAGAAGTTTATGGAGATTCATCTAGAAAAAAAGAATTATTATACATTAAGGATTTTGCAAATGCTGTTGTACGCGCTGCCGATACTCATGTATGTGGAATTTTTAATCTTCCAGGATATAAGCCATACTCTTTAGATGAGATGGTTGATGGAATAATTAATGCATTTTCAAGTAAACCTATTAAAAAAATTTCACGTTTGGATATGCCGGATACCCCACAAATTTTACTTTCTCATAATAAAAGTGAAAATGTTTTAGGTTGGAAGCCAATTTGGAAATGGGAAGATGCATGTAAAGATATGAGAGATGAATGTGTGACAAATCCGATAGAATTGATGTGGGGAGCCATTGATCCACTTGATAAAATTACTACATAATGTGCTTATATCGCATATATAATATTTTAGAGGCGAATATATGAAAAAAATATGTTTTATTACAACTGTTCACGGAACTTTACTTTCATTTGTGCTAGATTTAGCGAAATACCTTTATAAGACAGGTGAATTTGAAATATGGTTTGTATGTAATGCTAATGATGAATTTAAAAAGATACTTCCTGATTATATTCATTATTATCCAGTAAATATGAGAAGAGGAATTAACCTAGATGGGGTTAAAGCGATACACGAGTTAAAGAAACTATTTAAGAAAGAAAAATTTGATTTAGTACAATATTCAACCCCGAATGCTTCTTTGTATGCATCTATTGCTGCAAAACAAGCTAAAGTTCCAGTTAGACTATATTGCCAGTGGGGAATTTTATATGTCGGATTTTCCGGAATTAAAAGAAGAATATTTAAATTAATAGAAAAAATGGTATGTAAAAATTCTACACATATTGAGCCCGATAATAAATTGAATTTAGAATTTTCACATAATGAAGGTTTGTATCCTAGAGATAAAGGATATGTAATTTGGAATGGTAGCTCATGCGGAGTTAATTTAAAGAAGTTTGATATATCGAAAAAAGAAATTTGGAGACACGAGATAAGAAAAAAATATAATATTGATAAAGATGATATGGTATTTGTGTTTGTTGGCAGAATCACTAAGGATAAAGGTATAAATGAGTTGTTTTCTGCAACAAAAAAACTACTTGAAAAACATAATAATATTAAATTAATGGTAGTTGGAAATCCAGAAGCAACTAATACAGTTGATAAAGATCTTTATAATTGGGCTGAAAAATCTAAAGATATCATATTTATAGGATATACAAAAGAGGTTGAAAAATTTTTAGGAGCAGCAGATGTTTTTGTACTTCCGAGCTATAGGGAAGGTTTACCAAGCTCAATGTTACAAGCTGAAGCCATGGGATTGCCTATTATTGCAACAGATATTCCAGGAATAAGAGTAGCAATGATTGATGGGGAAATGGGATATCTAGTTGAAAAAGAAAACGAAAATAAGCTATTAAATGCTATGCAGAATATTATATATAATAATGATATAATAGAAAAATTTGGGGTAAATTCACTTAATTTCGCAACAAGAAAATATAATCAAGATGAACTATTTAAAAGGATATATTTTGATAGAAAACAGCTTTTGAATTTTGTTTAAATAAAATATAAGGAATGAATATTATATATGAAAAATTTAGCTCTGATTGAGGATAGAAAAAGACGACCAAATGGTAAATTACCTTTATTTCAAATAGCATTTAGAAAAGCACAATCTTCTAATTTTTTTTTATTAAGATATTTTTATCTAGTAGTGCTTTGTGTCTTTAGAAAATTTAATCATGTGGAATTACCGGCTGTTTTAAAGGTGGGGCCAGGTCTATTTCTTGGACATCCGTATTGTATTACAATAAATCCAGAAGCAATAATTGGAGATCACGTTAACATTCATAAAGGTGTAACTATAGGGAGAGAGAACAGAGGAAAAAGATGCGGAGTACCTATTATTGGGAATAACGTTTGGATTGGTGTTAATTCTACAATAGTAGGAAAGATAACTATAGGAGATGATGTCATGATCGCACCTAATACTTTTGTGAATTGTAATATTCCATCGCATTCTATTGTGATTGGGAACCCATGTATAATAAAACATAGAGATAATGCCACAGAATTTTACTTGTAAAATAATAATGTGATTTACCTAAAATAATATAGAATATGGAGGGAAAATATTATGGAGAATAAATTTTTAATACTTCCTGGGTGTGATGATAGAAATAGGGGTGACCAAGCTTTAATATGGGAAACAGTGTCAATTGCTAAAGATGCTAACTATAATGGAACATATTATATGTTATCAAATCAACAGTGCAGTCAACAATCACAAAGCAGAGGAATAGAGTGTGTTAATTTTATTTTAAAACATCCCTCGCGTTTGTCAAAAAAAAAAGAAAATATTAAGTATGATACTTTTCTAAAAATTAGCTGGGGATGTACTGCATTAATGGATTTATTCACAAAAGAACTATTACTACACAAATTTACTAGAAAATTATTTTTGCCTTTTTTTTGTAAAGAAGTTCGCCAAAGCTTAAATATGTTTATGGAAACAAGAGCGTGTTTTGTGAAGGGCGGAGGTTTTTTACATGCTTATAATGGTTTAGCAGACACATATAAGGTTTATTATTTTTTATATCATATACGTTTAGCACAATCGTTAGGAAAAAAAGTTTTTGTTATGCCAAATTCTTTTGGACCGTTTAACGCACCTTTAGTCAAGAAGATGATGCATAAATGTTTATCTAAATGTGAAGTTGTAATGGCTAGAGAAAAGAAATCTCAAGAGGAATTATATAGAGAATGTGGTATAAGATCAGAACTATTTATTGATATTGCTTTTCACTTACCTGTTGACAAGAATTATGATTCAAAATTTGAATTAGAAAATATGGGAGTACCGATAGGAAAGAAAATTTGTGTAGGTATTACTATGCGACCTTACAGGTTTACTGGTTATCAAAATGCAGATAATTTATACATAAATTATCAAAATTCATTAGCAAAATTTATTTTATGGTTAGATTCACAAGGAATATTTCCAGTATTAATTGAACATGTCTATGATGATTCAGCGCATGAAAAGGATATGTCATGTATAAATGATGTAGAGAAACTATTAAATAATAGATGTGAATATGCTGTATTTTCAAATAGAAAATTGACATGCTTGCAATTAAAAAAGATATATAGTGAATTTGATTATATGGTGGGTACAAGATTTCATTCTGTAATTTTTTCATTATCTTCATATGTGCCATCTATTGCTATAACATATGGTGGAAATAAAGGAAAAGGTATAATGGAAGATTTGAATTTGGATGAGTATTATATACCGATGGAAAGTATTACATTTGATTTATTGAAAGAAAAATTCGAAAAAATGAGAAAAAACAACGATGCTATAAAGAGAAAATTATTGCAAGAAATTCCTAAAATATGTGAACAGAGAAGTACTATTGTGAATTTGATAAAGGAGACTTAAATATGGCATTATTAACTGTTTTTACGCTAACTTATAATAGGGCGTATTGTTTAGATAAATGTTATAGTAGTTTAATTCGCCAAACATGTAAAGACTTTGAATGGCTAATTGTTGATGATGGTTCAACAGATAATACAAAGGAATTAGTTGACAGTTGGTCTCGTGAAGGAAAAATATGTATAAAATATATATATAAAAAAAACGGTGGTATGCATAGTGGATATAATATAGCATATGATAATATTTTTACTGAATTAGCAGTTTCTATTGATTCGGATGATTATATGACAGATAATGCTGTAGAACTGATAGTAAATTTTTGGAATGCTAATAAAGCTTCGGAGTATGCAGGTATTATTGGTTTAGATATTACTAAAAATGGCGATATAATTGGCAAAAAACTTCCTGATGTAAAAAGTATAAAAGTCTATGATTATTATAATAGATATGGAGGCAAAGGAGATAAAAAGATGGTATATCGTACAGAAGTGATGAGACCATATAAATCTCCGGAATTTGAAGGGGAAAAATTGTTTGCTACATGCTATAGATACTATTTAGTCGATCTTAAATACGATATGCTTGTTATGAATAAACCTTTATGTATAGTTGAATATATGGAAGATGGTTTTACAAATAATATTATAAAAACTTATAAGAAAAATTTGAATAGTTATATTTTTTATCGAAAATTTATATTGAATTATCCAAGAGCTACTCTCAAACATAAATTTAGATTTGCAATACATTATGTTGCAGAATGTTTACTTAATAAAGAAAAAAAATGGTTCAAAAATGCTCCTAAAAAATTATTAGTGTTTTTTTCTATTCCGTTAGGTTTAATGTTATATTGTTACATAAATATAAAGACGTAATTTGAGGTGTTGGAGCAGTGTGGTTTTTTTTATTGATCATTTCAATAGTTTTTTTCTATATTCTTTCTAATTATACATGTAAAAGAAAATATTTTAATACAGGTATAAATAATAGTTATTATAAAAATGATAGCATTTCATTATATGATGTTTTAATATTAATATATTTTTTCTTATTGACTATTATTGCAGGTTTGCGTTCAGGAATTGGTGACACAGGATATTATATGAGAAATTTTAATATATACAGCAATATTAGTGTCTTTGATTTATCATATATATTTTCTAAAAAAGAACCAGGCTTTGTTTTATTAAATGTTTTGATTTCAAAAATATATGACCATCCACAATTTTTCTTGTTTATTATTTCTGTAGTTACTATGGGATTTATATTTAAAAGAATATATAAATCAAGTGAGGATATTGGTTTATCATTATTTCTTTGGGTTTCTGCAGGTTTTTTATTAGGCACAATGAATGGTCTTAGACAATATATTGTTGTTGCTGTGCTTTTTTATTTTGGAGAAAATATAATTAACAAAAAACCTACAATATATATTATAATAACTATTTTGTTATCTACTATACATACTTCTGCATTATTTATTATACCGATTTATTTTATTGTCAAAAAACAAGCATGGAAAATCAGTACATTTATTATATTAATTATTTTTGCCTTTGCATGTTTAAATTTTTCATATATAATGTCATCATTTGGAGATGTTTTGGATAATACTGTGTATGGTAATTATACAGATTCATTGTCTACTGATAGTGATGCAGGAGCAAACTTAATAAGAGTGTTGGTTATGTATGTGCCAGTGGTTTTATCTTTTATGGCAAGGAATAAGATAAGAGATGATGACAGGGAATATCACTTTTATTCTAATATGATAATATTAAATGCTGCTTTCTATTCATTAGCAGCGATAAATTGGATTTTTGCGAGAATAGCTATGTATTTTCATATCTATCTGTTATTGTTTTATCCGATGATAATTAATAGACTTTTTACTGATAAAGATAAAACCATTGTAAAATTGTTTATCATATTATTTTATTCGGTATACTTTTTATATGAGGTAAGAAATACACCTTATTTAAGTTATTATTTAAATATTAATACAGATTTAATTGGTCCGCTTACGATTACTTTTTATTAAAATATATGTTTGCAATTAATATAATATAATCGTAATTTTATACAATCTTATATTTTTAAAGGAGAAAAAATTGAAAGTATTATTTATTATTCCTACATTAGGGGCAGGAGGTGCCGAAAAGGCATTAACAGAAATAGTAAACTCTTATTGTAAAAATAATCATGAAATATGTGTTTTAACATTATTTAACAAGGGTAAATATATAGAAAAGTTGAATAAAAATATAAACTACAGATTTATATTTAAAAATGTATTTAAAGGCAATATACATATACTTAAATTATTTACACCAAAGTTTTTATATAAACAATTTGTGAAAGAATATTATGACGTTATTATATCATTTTTAGAAGGGCCTACTACGAGAATAGTTAGTGGTTGTCCTTATAACAAAACAAAAATAATTAACTGGGTTCACACATCTTCAAATAATAAAAAAGTTTTTTTAGCCCCATATAGAAATTATAAGGAATTTTTAAGATGCTATTTAAAATATGACAAAACTATATTTGTTGCAGAATCTGCCAAAAATCAATTTTTTAATATGTTTCCTAAATTGAACGGAATAAAATCATCAGTAATGTATAACCCAATAAATAGTAAATATATTTTAGAAAAAGCAAATATACCTTTAAAAAATTGCTTATCCAAAAATTGTTTTAATATAATTTCTGTAGGTAGATTATCTCAAGTAAAAGGGTTTGAGAGATTAATAGAGGCCTGCTGTAGAATAAGAAATGAAGATAATTATAAAATTCATCTTTATATTATTGGTAATGGTGAAGAAAGAAAAAATCTAGAAAAAACAATTATAAGATATAACGGAAATAACTGTGTTACACTTATGGGATTTAAGGAAAACCCATATAATTATATGGCAAATTCTGATTTGTATGTTTGTTCGTCTTTTAGGGAAGGGTATAGTACGGCTGTAATTGAAGCTCTTATATTGGGTATACCAGTTGTGACTACCTTATGCTCTGGAATGAAAGAAATTCTAGGTGATAAATCCAAATGCGGATTAATAACCGATAATTCATATGAGGGTATTTATTATGGAATAAAAAGAATAATTAGCAATGCTGAAATTTATAAGGAAATGAAATTAAATGCAAAGGATAGAGGTAGAGCTTTGAGTAAACTTAACTCTATTTCTACAATAGGAATGAAATTGGAAGAAATTATTGAGGGATGAAAATGGATCTTGTTTCAATTATTGTTGCAGTATATAATACAGAAAAGTATTTAAAAAGATGTGTAAATAGTATTATTTCTCAAACACATAAGGATATTGAAATAATTTTAGTTGATGATGGTTCAACAGATATGTCATCTAAAATTTGCGATGAATTTTCTAAGATTGATAAAAGAATAAAAGTAATACACAAGCAAAATGCTGGTCTGACAAGTGCCAGATATGAAGGATTTAAAGTTTCTACCGGAAAATATATTACTTTTATTGATAGTGATGATTATTTACACAACGAATACATTGATAAACATTTGGAAAACATTAAGATTGATAATGCACAAATTTCTGTATGTAATTATTTTTATATTGACAAAAACAATATTATGAATAAGAAAGATTTTAAAATTAAAAAAATTGTTATAGATAAACAAAATTACCTTGATAGTTTAGTTTTGCCCCAAATTTATCCTCTAAATTCTGATCAACTGGTAATACCAAATTTTTTATGGCTAAGGATGTTTGAAAGAAGTGTCATTAACGATAGTTGCTTTATTTCTGAAAGAGAAGTTTATACTGAAGACCTTTTTTTTAACATAGAAGCGTATAAAAATAGTACAAAGATAACTGTTTTTAGTGAATGCTTATATTACTATTGTTATAATTCTAATTCACTAACTAATATATATAGGCCTAATAAGAAAGAAATGGAAATAAATAGAATTAATTATATTAAAAGATATTTGAGAGAATTTAATGTTATAGATAACGAGAGAATTAATTTTGTAATAATTAGATCAATTTATGAATGTATCGAAAATGCTAGTCATTTAAATAATTATAATGCTTTTAAAAAAGAAATAAAGTCATTTATTGATGAAAATAAGGATATTATATCTGATATAAAATACAAAAATATAAAAAAATGTTCAAAAGGAGAAAAAATTTGCTTTTTATGTTTTAAATATAAACAAATAAGGCTTATATATTTGCTGGGAAAATATAAAAATATTTAAATGCGAGGTAAAAATGTTATTATTGAGATTAAAACTATATTTATCATATTTACTTTCAAAAGGAAGTAACTTTTATTTTAAAGAGATGGAATCTAATAATAGAAAAAAAATTATTATAGCTCTTGCAGCAAATTATGGTAATTTAGGTGATGTTGCTATAACATATTCTCAAAAAAATTTTTTGGAGCAAAGTTATCCTGATTATGATGTTGTATTTTTTTTAATTAGTGAAACTTTTAAGAGTATGAAAAAATTAAAAAAAATAATAAAAAAAGATGATATAATAACTATAGTAGGAGGAGGAAATATTGGAAATCTATATGATGATATAGAGTATTGCAGACAATTCATAATAAAGAATTTTCCAAATAATAAAATTATAGTATTTCCTCAATCAATATATTTTACAAATGATATCTCAGGAAAATTTTCACAGAAAATATTAAAACATATTTATAACAAACATGATAACTTATATGTATTTTTAAGAGAAAATATATCTTATCAAAAATACGGTAATTTGTTAAAAAAGAATCTTTATATTGCTCCTGATATAGTTTTTAGTAACAAAAATTATATTGAGCAAACATATAGTAGAGAAAATATTTTAGTATGTTTAAGAAAAGACAAAGAAGATGGAATAGATAAACATATAAAAGATAAATTGATCAATGAAATAAATAGAAATAAAAATAATGTTGAATATATAGATACACATGTTGGAAATGAAAATGATATTAATATTCTATATAACGAATTATATGAATTTATTAATAAAATAAAAAAATCCAAAGTTGTAATCACAGATAGACTACATGGTATGATTTTATGTTACATTACTAAAACTCCTTGCATTGTATTATCTGGAAATAATGATAAAATTATTGGTAGCTATGAATGGATTAAAGATTCTAATTTTATAAAAATAATTAATAGTGTAGAAAATGATATAGTTGATAAAGTTTTACTTTTGATAAAAGAAATGTCTTTAATGGAACAATTAAATATTAATTATATTAATCTTGATAATAAGTTTAATATATTAAAAGAAGTTATTGATAAAGATTGTATATAAAATCAGGAGGCATTATTAATTTGAACAAACAGGGAAGGTTAGAAAATTCTGTTAAAAATTCAGTACTAGGTATTCTATCACAATGTGCAAATGTACTTTTAGGAATAATTGTTAGAACAATATTTATTAAAACCCTTGGCGAAGCATATCTAGGCGTAAATGGATTGTTTTCAAATATACTTACTATGTTGTCATTAGCAGAGTTAGGTATAGGCACAGCGATCATATATAATATGTACAAACCTATTGCAAATGATGACAAAGTTGCAATAGCAAAATTGATGAATTTATACAAAAAAACGTATAACATAATTGGAATTGTTGTTGCAATAATTGGTGTTGTAGTTATACCATTTCTAAAATATATTATAGGTGAACAAACTAATATTGACAATATTACCATTATCTATATTTTATATTTATGTAATACTGTTTTCTCATATTTTTTTGCATATAAAAGATCTATATTTAGTGCAGATCAAAAAGAACGTATTCTTCATATATTCAAATTAATTTTTTACTTTACTCGTTCTATTTTTCAAATATTAATTTTATTATTATTTAAAAATTTTATTTTGTATTTATTGATTCAGATAGTGTGTACATTACTTGAAAATATTTGTGTTTCAATCTGGGCAAATAAAAAATATTCATTTTTATTAAAATATAAAAATAGTCAGCTATCTAAAAATGAAAAGAAATCTATTTTTGACGATGTTAAGTCACTTTCAATTTATAAAATAGGTGGCGTTGTATTAGATGGTACAGATAATATAATTATATCAATTGTTGAAGGTGTTGTTAGTGTTGGATTGCTTTCTAATTATACATTAATAACAGGATCTGTTCAGACTTTTTTATCACAAATAACATCTTCGTTGACTGGAAGCATAGGAAATTATATTGCAAAAGAAAAAAGAGAAAGATATGAAAGTCTTTTAAATAATGTTACATTTTTACACTTTATAATTTATGGAGCTTTTTTTGTAGTATTTTCTACTATTTTTAATTCATTCATAAAAATTTGGATTGGTGAAAGTTTTATTTTAAGTAATTACATAGTGTTTGTGATTTGCTTGAATGTGTATATTTACGGAATGATGAATTCTGTTTGGACTTTTAGATCAACTATGGGATTATTTAGATATGGTAAATGGCGTCCTTTAGTATCTGCATTTATTAATTTAGCAGTTTCTATTTTATTAGCTAATTATATGGGACTGATAGGAGTTCTTTTAGGGACTACAATTACAAGATTATTAACAAATGTATGGTATGATCCTTATGTAGTATATAAATATGGTCTAAAAATGAATCCATATAAATATTACATATTATTCATAAAATACACTTTAGTTTGTATTATTGATATTTTGTTATTAATGTATGTATATGAATTGCTAAATTTGTCTAGTATACTTGGATTAATTATATATATACTTTGTTCACTTTTAGTTTTTTTTATTAGTGTCATTGTTTTCTTTTGTAGAACACAAGAATATAGATACTGTTATAATTTACTAAAGAATATTTTTTTAAAGTTATTTAAATTTATCAAATAATAATTGATTTATAAAAATGAAGACTTTTGATAGTTTGATGGTTATTATAAAATCAGATAATAATATATTTAACTGATTTGTATCTAAGTTAACAATTGAAATATCAATGGTACAAAGTATCAATATATGGAGTCTTTGCCAAATCTGCACCCAATGCATAATTCTGACAGCATTATGCATTGGGTGCATTTTTGTCCGCCGAATAGGAATGAGTAAACCACCAGTTAAACTGGTGGTTATGATTACTACTACATTTAACTGGTGGCTTAAAATTATACTTTTATTAAATTCAAATTAAACACTGTAAAGTCTTGTTTTATTGGCGGGATTGGAATTCCTATTTGTGTGAGTGTTGTACTCGCCGGAGTATAATTGAGTCGGGAAGAAATTGACCCATGCCTTAAAATCGGCTATCCTTTAAGTGTGTCGAATACTTGAAGGGAGATGGCCAAATGATAAGGAGTGGGCTAATACTAATGATAAAGGATTTAGCGTTAAAAGGCAAGAGTGTATCTCAAATTGCCAGTGAAGTTGGTGTATCGGAAAATACGGCAAGAAAGTACATAGCTGAGCCGATGAAACCTCACGGATTGCTTGGGCGCAAAAAACCATCCAAGTTGGATTCGTATAAACCGATGCTGCAAGAAATGATGAACCAAGGCATTTTTAACTGCGTTGTACTGCTTGACCGTATTCGTAATATGGGGTACGATGGCAGTATGACGATTCTCAAGGACTATGTACATCCATTTCGTCCGGGAAAATCGACACCGGCAGTGCGAAGATATGAAACGCTGCCAGGAAAGCAGGCACAGATGGATTGGGGTATCTGTCAGTTCGAAGATGAGCAGGGGCAGCTCCATCATGTACCGTCCTTTGTGATGGTGCTGAGTCATTCCAGAGCCAGATATGTAGAGTTTACCGCACGTTGCGATCTTCGTAGTCTGGAGCGCTGTATGATTCATGCATTCGAGTATTTTGGAGGAATTCCTGAAGAAGTCCTCACAGATAATATGAAGACCGTTGTAGATCATCGTAAGGCAGGAAAGGTCATCTGGAACCCTCAATTTGCAAATTTTGCAGCAGAGCTTGGATTCGTCCCCAAGGTGTGTAAGGTACGTAAACCCCATACAAAGGGGAAGGTAGAGCGGTTGGTTCGTTATGTGAAGGAAAATTTCTTCCCTGGGCGAATCTTTACAAATCTGGAGGATCTTAATCGGCAGGCACTGCAATGGTGCCACCAGGTCAATGCTAAGGTACATGCCACCACTGGTAAAATCCCTGCAAGGGAAATGGCATCAGAACCGCTGAAGCCATTGCCAGAGCAGGCAGTTCTTGATCGCTACCGCTGGGAGACCAGGCATGCAACCAGGGATGGTCTGGTCAGTTATGACGGCATTCGATACGGGATTCCCTGGCAGTACAGTGGAAAGGAAGTTCAGGTTCGGCTTCATAACGGCAAGGTTGAAATCTACTATAACGAGACGCTGCTTGCCGCACATGAAGCAACCCACGGAGCAGGACGAACCATTCATCTTACCGGCCAGTACCAGGGCTTGATAGAGAAGCACGGTATTGCGATCCCCAGCTGTATTGCCCATATGCAGTCAGCTTCGGTAGAGCAGCGGGATCTGAGCTTTTATGATCAGATGATTGGAGGTGTACACCGTGGTTGAATTGGAACACGCAAGAGAGCTTCTTATGACCATGAAACTCTATACGGCGGCAGAGCTATTAGACGCCCACTTGGAACAGGCATCTCACGAGCACCAGACCTATCTTCACTTCCTGGATGCACTGTTATCCTCAGAACAGATGGAAAGAAGCAGAAAAAGCCAGGAAACCCGCTTGAAGCTGTCAAGACTGCCTCATCGTAAGCAACTGGAGGATTTTGATTTTTCCTTCCAACCAAGCATTGACAAACGTCAGATTGATGAGTTAGCCACTCTGGCCTTTACCGCAAGAACAGAGAATGTGATCCTCATGGGGCCTCCTGGTGTAGGAAAAACGCATTTGGCTGTTGGATTGGCACTTAAGGCACTGGAAACTGGCATGGTCGTCTATTACACCACGTTGTCCCATCTGATTGATGACCTCAGAAAGGCACAAACTTTGGGAAAGTTAGAGCGGCGGTTTGGCGTGTACCTCAGACCCGCCGTACTGGTGATTGATGAAATTGGATACACACAGCTAAGCCGTCAGGAGGCAGAGCTATTCTTCCGACTGGTTTCTGACCGATACGAGCGTGGCAGCATGATCCTTACCAGCAACAAATATTTTAGCGACTGGGGAGAACTGCTCAGCGACAATGTTTTGGCAACCGCTTTACTGGATAGGCTGCTTCACCATGCACATGTTATTAATATTCGCGGGCAGACCTATAGACTGAAAGATCGTCTGAAGGCTGGTATTCACACCGCACCTCCAGTAAATATTTCGGAAGAATCTTAACTGACGATCAATAAACCGGCGGTAATAATCCCGGCGTTGCGGTCATTTTCTTTCCGGCGTTTTTCATTATTTTCTTTCCGGCGTTGACACCTATTTGTGTGAGTTCGTCGCCGCCGTATATTTTATTGGTGTTTAAATCACGGTAGTCCCATTCTTTGCACAAACCATAAATTGGAAAGACTGCGTGTGACGAGAGTGGATTATATAATTTTTGGAATATTACAGCATGACATTTTGTTTTGTCTTTGCTTACAATCATCCATGAGGTGTGATTATTATCTGGACTATTGCCGTGGTAAAATGTTCCGGTCATTGACCATTCTCTTTGTTCTTTATATCTTTTAATTTGCTCTGAGATATCGCTTAGCTCTTCTTTTAAACACTTTGTCAGGTCAAGCTCATATCCTAAATTGAACAGTTTGCAGATTTGATATCTTGTATCAAGGGGAGTGGTGCGGCCTGTCTGATGATTGGGAGTTATGCTTACATGAGCGCACATGACTGACGGAGGATATATCAAGCTAAAGCCGCTTTGAATTTGCACACGGTCACATGCGTCAGTGTTATCACTTGTCCAGTTCTGCGGAAAATATCTGAGCATTCCTGCATCGAAACGACAGCCTCCGCTGGAACAGCCCTCAAAAAGGACATTTGGATAAGCAGATGTAATCTCGTCCAGAACTCTGTAAAGGCCGAGTATATATCTGTGAGAGGTTTCGTCTTGGCGTTCGTATGGAAGAGCGGAAGAATATACATCAGTAAAGGGCCTGTTCATATCCCATTTAATATAGTCGATTTTTCCGTCGCTTAAGTAATCATTCAGCATACTAATCAAATATTCCTGAACTTCATTTTGACCTAAATCAAGGAGATATTCATGGCGTCCTTTTAGTGGTTCGTATCCGGGAACGTGCAGTATCCAGTTTGGATGTTCAATATAAATTGAACTGTCGGGACTTACCGCTTCCGGCTCAAACCACAGTCCGAATTTCAGTCCTATTGAATGTATCAAATCCGATACATATTGAATTCCTCCGGGGAGCTTTTCTTCATTGCATACCCATTCTCCCATAGATGAATGACTGTAATTGCCTTTTCTGAACCATCCGTCATCCAAAAGAAATAATTCAATTCCAAGTTCCTTTGCAAGTGCCGCCTGCTTTTTTATTTTTTCAAGATTTACATCATAATACATGGCTTCCCATGAATTTAATAAGATTGGACGAATTTTATTTTTCCAAGATCAAGGTATTATATGGTTCTGAATAAAATTATGAAAATTATTACTCATTCCGTTAAGTCCTTCGTCGCTGTAGTTGAGGACAGCTTCGGGAGTTATAAAGGATTCGCCTTGAGAAAGTGTCCAGTTAAATTCATCGGGATTTATACCGATTTGGACTCTTATTTGACCAAAGGAATCCATTTCAGCGGCGGCTGAGAAATTGCCGCTGTAGATAAGCTGAAATCCGTAGACTTCGCCTGATGATTCATCGGTTCCGGGCTGAAGCAATGCATAGAAGGGCTGGTGTCTTGGACTGCTGGAACCGTAACCGCTGTTTATACGCTGTATTCCTTGATGAAGGGGGAAACGGTTTATATTTGCTTCTTTTGCGTGACATCCGTAAAGAGATAAAAACTCGTATTGTTTTGCAGGAAGCTCAAGAGATAGGCTCTGTGCATTTTCTATGCGAATGGTAGATTTACCGACATTTTCTATGCGCTGATGTCTTGTAATTATATTTATATTCTTAAATATTGTGTAGTAGAGATATACCTTAACACCGGAAATACTGTCGAGGCATACAACTTCAAGTGTTTCGCTTTCATCTTTATTGTCGTATGACATTGGCAGTGATTTTTCCTGCGGTTTGTGGTCTAATATTTGCCAGCTGTGAAATTTAAGGTCTATTACAGCGGCTCCGCTTGGGCTTGCCACCGTAAGGGCGGGCAGACGGTAGTCGCCACGCCCTGGTGTAGGATACTCAAAAGTGAGGTCATCAAAATATATATTTTGATTTTTTTCCGGATACTCTATAGTATAGCTGCGTTTAAATGGTATCAAGGTATTTGAGCCGTGCCAAGCTCTTATAGCCTTGCCAAAATATCTGTGGATAAGATATTTATTATCTAATATTTCCATTACGTAGCTGATTTTCCCATTTGTAATATGGACTATAGAATTATCGGAACTAAATGTTATACTCATGCGTGTTTCTCCATTTTTGAATTAAAGCCAAAGAAGTATGTGAGCAAAAATGCAACTGCAAAGGCAACAAGGTTTACAAGAATATAGAATGGAAGCTGTTCGTTGAGGTAAAGCAATGTGCCTGGAATACCTGTAATTGACATGCCTGTTGCTTTCAAGCCGATGATTGAAGCAAGGAAACCGCCGCAGCCGCCGCCAATCATAGCCATAATAAATGGTTTTACAAATCTAAGGTTAACGCCGAATACTGCAGGTTCGGTAATTCCCAAAAGTGCGGAAAGGCAAGATGGATAAGCAACCTGTTTTGTCTTTATTGATACTGCTTTCAATGCTACAGCCAATACTGCGCCTGCCTGAGCAACGTTTCCGCATGTGCCTATTGGGTTGAGATAGTTCCAGCCGTCGTTGGCAAGCATACTGATTTCAAGAAAATTGAAGATATGATGAATACCGAAAATTCCAAGGAGCTGTCCGAAACTGCCGTATATTAAACCACCTATACCGAGCGGAAGGGTGAGAAGTGTTTCAACAGCATAGAGAACATAATTTTCTACTGTGTGGAGAATTGGGCCGAGAACGAACAGAGCCAAAACTATTCCAACAAGAAGAGTTAAAAACGGTGTGAGGATAAGATCCAATGAATCAGGGATTCTTTTTCTAAGCCATTTTTCAAATTTTGCACCTATGATACCTGTTACAAAGGCTGGAAGAACTGAACCCTGATATCCTGCTACATTGATAAATCCAAAGAATACCAAAGGCTCTGCTGCGCCTGAACCTACGTCATATGCGCTGGGCAGGCTTCCGCTTACCAGCATCAAACCTAAAACAATTCCGATAACAGGACTTCCTCCGAAGTTTTTAAATGTTGACCAGCATACAAGAGCGGGGAGGAAAGCAAACGCTGTATCAGTTAAAATCTGAGTAAATATAAGCAGTTGGTTGGGAATATCTGACGGAGTTAATCCGAAAACACCAAGAACCGCTTCCTGAGTGAGCAAACCACGCAAACCCATGAACAAACCTGTAGCAACCAAAACAGGAATAATCGGAACAAAAACATCGGAAAACATTCTGATAGCTCTCTGGAACTTATTTCCGTATGTAGTCTTTTTGTCTTCTTTGTCTTAACCGGAGCAGATACTTCGGCAGCCTTGCCGAGCTCTGACATTGTTGCATCGTATACACGATTTACCAGACCTGTGCCCAAGATGATTTGATACTGACTGGCGTTAAAAAACGAACCTTTAACACTTTCAAGATTTTCAATATCATCTACTTTAATTTTTTCTTTGTCGTGCACGATAATTCTGAGTCTGGTAGCACAATGCTGAACCGATGATATATTTTCCTTTCCTCCAACTAATTGGATAATTTGTTTAGCCAATTCCTTTTCTGACATGATAGTACCTCCTTCTATTTTTAAACGGTGAGAATTTCATTTAACTGCACCGAACTATACAAACCTGCACCCTCAATGCATAATGATAATACATCTGTTTTTGGGAATATTCTGGAGCTCAAAACGTCTTGACCTCCGTTTATAAATATTTCAAGACTTGAGTTGTCACTCCAAATCTCAATATTTTCAAAAGATTCAAGATTAAAAAGACGAATTTCTTCTGACTCAGATACCCAGCTGTTTCTTGCAAATAGGCCTGTTTTGTTTTCTGAGTTGTATTCAAAACGCCATTCATCACTGTGGATTTTTATTTGTTTGGTTTTCTTACAATCTTTTAAATCAACTGATAGATGAAAGCATCTGCTTATGTTTGAGAAAATAATTTTTTCACCATCAATGTTTCCCTGAATACTCTGACCAAGCAGCTCATAAAGTTCCTTAACCGGACGCTGTATCAGATGTCCGTTTTTAAATAGAACCTCACTGTTATCTATTTAAGTGACAGTGTATTTTTATTTGAAGCTTTAATGGATTTGTGATTGAGTTACAGAGAGAACAGGAATTTTTATGTATACTATGCAAGTATATTTGTGTTAGTATGATAAATTGGAGGTTTACAATGGTTAATGTAAAAAGAAAGCAGAGAAAAGCTTTTGTTTCAACAGAACAATGCGTTGCCTGCGGCTGCTGCGTGAAAGTTTGTCCCCTGCATGCAATTTCTGTTCCGAAGGGAATTGCAGCTGTGGTAGACATAACAAAATGTGTGGGATGCGGAAAATGCGCAAAGGAATGTCCTGCGTCTGTTATTGAAATTCAGGAGGTGCAGCCATGAAGAAAAAATGGTACGATTATTTGTGGATTGCATCGCTTTTATATTTAATTCTTGGATTTTTCAATATACTTTTTGCATGGCTTGGCTTACTGTGTTTTTTCATTCCTCTGATTATCTCAGTTGTTCAGAAAAACAAGGGATATTGTAACAGATACTGCGGAAGAGGACAGCTGTTTTCTTTAGTTGGAGGACGATTTGGATTATCACGCAAAAAGGATATTCCTAAATGGATGAAGAGTAAGTGGTTTAGATATGGATTTTTAATATTCTTCTTTGCAATGTTTTTCTTGATGCTTTGGAACACTTATTTAGTGTTTTCAGGAGCTACAGGACTAAAGCAGACCGTTACTCTTCTGTGGACATTTAAGCTTCCATGGCATTGGGCATATCATGGAACGATTTTACATCCCGGTGTTGCACAATTCGCTTTTGGATTTTACAGTGTAATGCTTACTTCCACAATACTTGGTTTTGTCACCATGATACTTTTTAAACCTCGCAGCTGGTGTGTCTATTGCCCGATGGGTACAATGACACAGCTGATTTGCAAAGCACGAAATAAGGAGTAATTTATATGAGAAAAATAATTGCGCTTATTCTTGGAATAGTTATTTTCCTAACAGGATGTGCATCTCAGAATACAGACGGTACTTATAAGCAGATTACAGTTGATGAAGCTGTTGAAATAATGAATGAGGAAACCGACTATATTATTTTGGATGTTCGTACCCAAGGTGAGTACGAATCAGGACACATTCCGGGAGCTATTTGTATTCCTAATGAATCAATAGGAGATGAACAGCCTAAGCTTTTGCCGGATAAGAACCAGTTAATTTTAGTTTATTGTCGAAGCGGAAACAGAAGCAAACAGGCGGCTCAGAAGTTATCACAAATGGGATATACAAATATAATGGAATTTGGAGGCATCAACGATTGGCAGGGAGAAACAGAAACCGGCAGTTGATGTATATAACAATAACATTAAATAGTATAAAATTATAAGTTTAAAGAAACAGATTTAAAAAATGCCATAGCTTAATTTTTAGCTGTGGCATTTTTATTATGCTTTTTATAATGAAAACAAAAATAAACTATCACATAATATAAATACTATATGTATTATAGAGAAAATATATATTTATTTTTATGTTTTTGTTTAAAGTTTATGGGCGTAATGCTGGGTTATGCAAGAATTTTAGTTGAAAATTTTGTAATATATCACATAATTTGAATTTTTACCTTACAATTTTGTAAGGTTCGCAGTTTGGGGCAATATTTGTGATACAATAGAAGTGTAAAATACACAATGGGGAAAGGAAGCTGTTGTTATGGAGTTGAGGAAATTAAATCAAAAACTATTTAGATGTCTTTTGCCTATTTCTATTGTAATTTTGAGCATGATGCTGTTGCAGTCATTTTTTTCGCAAAGATATGTTTCATTGCAGGCTTTAGAGCCGAATGATGGAGTATTGGATATAAGGGGTATTGATTTTTCGGATGAAGTATATCATCTCGTTAATAGTTGGGATTTTTATCCTGAAAAGCTTTATACTTCTGAAGATTTTAAAAATGGAACGGTGAAAGAAAAAGCAGATAGCGGTGTTTCTGCCGATGATTATGGTTATGGAACTTATCATTTGAAAATATTGGCAGAGCCAAATCAATATTACACACTTTGCAGTTTTTCTATGGATTATGCAACCCTTGTATATGTAAACGGAGCGGAAGTTGTATCCTATGGAAAAATAGCAGATAATGCGGAGGACTTTGTGCCACAGGGAGGTTATATGACGGTACCGATGGCATCTGACGAAAACGGAGAAATTGACATTATCTATCAGTATGGAAACTACGTTCATAATGAAGGCGGATTTATACAGACGACATATATTTCAACTCCTCAGAATATGGAGGAATTCAAAGCTGCCAACGACCTTACATCCCTTACGATAAGCGGCGGTCTTGTGATGCTGATGCTTTACTTTTTAATGAGTGCTGCGGTTCTTCGCAAAGGAAATTTCCTGTGTTTGGCTTTCTGCTGTTTGCTAATGGCGCTGAGAGATCAAAACTTTTACAGTTGTCATTTATTGCCGCCGGATACATCATGGTATATAGTGTATAGATTGTTTATTATAATTGTAATGTTAATGCCGGTTTCACTGCTTTTGTTGTTGAAGTTTCTGTATTATGATGTGACAAAGAATTGGCCGCTGTACATTTACCTAGGTATTGCTGCTGTTGCGGTTATTTTGATAAGCGTAATTCCTACACAGAACCTGGTTTTAATATCTACATCGGTTTATTATTTGTCTATTCCTTATTTGCTTTATTTGATTTATGGTGTTACACGTCACTATATAAAATTACGTAGGCTTAAAACGGCTGACATTCTGGTACTTGCAGGTTTCCTGATTCTTTTAGTCAGCATGCTGTACGAAGCACTTTTGACTAATCAAAGAGCATCAGTTGCTCACTATGGTGCAGCTGCTTACGGTATGATAAGTTTTGTTTTTCTCAATGCTTCGGCAATCAATCTTCAGATTCAGGAAAGAGAATTTGCACTTATTGAGAGCCGCAGCCGAAGCGAAATGCTTGAAAAGATGAACAGACTGAATATGGATTTTCTTCATAAGGTTGCCCATGAACTTAAAACGCCGCTTACAGTTATTTCCGGATATGCACAGCTTACCGGTATACAGATTGCCGCTGACAGAATAAATGAAGAGACACCTAATAATTTAAGAACAATTCAGTATGAAGCACAGCGACTTGCCAATATGGTAACAAGGCTTATGGAATATTCTTATGGAAGAACTTCGGAAGTTGCTTTCAGCTGTATTAACGTATCGGAATTATTGGAGAATGTCAGAGCTATTGCTGTACCTATGTGTCTGAAAAATCGTAACGCAGTAAAGATTTCTGAAAATGAATGTTCTGATATACACGGAAGCTTTGAAATGATGCTTCAGGTATTTACAAATTTAATTGTAAACGCAAGTAAAGGCACAACTAACGGAACTATAACTATAAGTGCATCCGACAATGAAATGGACGAATTTGTGGTATTCCGTGTGCAGGATACGGGTAAAGGTATCTCACCGGAAGTTCTTCCTCATATATTTGAACAGGGATTCAGCGGAAGCGGAAGCAGCGGACTTGGTTTGACAATATGCCGTGAAGTAGTGGATGCTCATGGAGGAAAAATCTGGGTAGAAAAAACAGGCCCTGACGGTACTGTATTTGCATTTACGATTTTAAAGGAGGAAGTTAAATGAGTACAATTTTACTTGTAGAAGACAATCCGCATATTATAAAAATAAACTCTGAGCTTCTGAAACTGCGTGGATATGATGTACTTCAGGCGGAAACTATAGCAAAAGCAAAAGACCAGCTTCGCTGGCATAATGTGGACTTGATAGTGCTTGATATTATTTTACCTGACGGAAGCGGTTTGGATTTATGCCGAGAGCTGAAAGCTCATCTTAATATACCGATTTTGTTTTTGACTGCCCTCGGTGAAAACCAGGATGTAGTTGACGGACTTCGTGCAGGCGGTGATGATTATTTAGCAAAACCTTATGACTTTGAAGTGCTGATTGCAAGAATAGAAGCACGTCTGCGTTCTGCCGCTGATGTTCACAGATACTTTTTATATGGTTGTTTGAAGCTCGATACAGTATCGCTTACCGGATATGTAAAGAATGTGGATATTCAGTTGACTCAGAAAGAATTTTCCATATTGTTGATTTTGGCAAAGAATGCAGAACGCAAGGTTACCCAGAGTGAGTTGATGCGAGAAGTGTGGGGAGAAGAGTCTGACAAAGAAAATAGAGCATTGTGGACATTGATTTCAAGACTTAGAAAAAAACTGAATAGTGAAGTCTCACGTCTTGAAATTTCCTCACTAAGAGGCGGAGGATATTTGCTTGAACAGCTTTAAAACTTGTATTTGGTAAAAGAAAAATATTTGTATAAAAAACCTTCAAATTGGAGAAAAGCCTCTTTGAAGGTTTTTGTTTTGAATTTAAAAAGAAAAAAAGTGATTTTATGTAGTCTGATGGATTATTTTATTCTTTTAATGGAAATAATGTAAGGAATATTTCATAAGAACAGTCGCTCTATACAATTCTTAGAAAATATATAATAATATTAGTAAAAAGAGGGAGGGAATGCAGAATATGGATGTAAGCAGTATAAAGTGCGAATATTTAAACGGTGCTTACAATGAACTTGCAAATTTGCTTGGGATTGAAGCGGTGTTAAAAATACATGCGGCTTATAGAGGACAGCAGATTACTTTCCCGGTTCAACTTTTCAGTAAGGATTTTTTGAGAAAACAGATTGTAGAGGAGTATAACGGCAGCAACATAAAACAGCTTGCAACGAAATACGGCTACAGTGAAAAATGGATCAGAAAAATTCTTAAAAGCAGTTTAGAAAGCGAAAAATGTGGTCAATAGACTCAACTTTTAAATATTTTTAATAAAGGAGGTGGCTTAAATGCTTAGTTTGATATCGCTTGTGTGTGCTGTGTTGGGTTACATACTATTCTTTTTAACAGAGATGGCAATATTTCCTTTTATCCTGATTATTGCCGGTTTGGTTTTATCTCTGGTTGATCTTGTAATGCTTTACAGCAAAGAAAAACTTCAGTTTGACGATTTTATAAAGGAAGCTTTTCAAACAAACTGGGGAAGCATTATATCTTTTATTGGAGGAGTAGCTTTTTTGATTTTATTATTTATTTACGCATAATGAGGAGTATTGAAAATGGCATTTAACGATTTTTTAAAGAAAGCTAAGGAAACCGCATCAAGTGCGGCAAACTCGGCTAAAAACGCCGCTAATTCGGCAAAATCAAAGTATGATGAAAAAAGAAAAGAAGCAAACGCCCAAAAGGCTGAAAGAGAAAGAATAAAAGCTGAAAAGCAGGCGGAGGCAGATGCGGCTGCAAAGAAAATGGTTGAGGATATCAGAGCAAGCCAAGGAACGTTGTTTGATGTTGATAAAAAACAGCTTGCGGATTTTACAGCCGATTATTATGACAAGCTCTACTTGCCGGCGCATAGCGTATCTGCAAGTAAGTTGATTTTTCATCCTCTTGATAAGAAAATTGACAAGTACGCACAAAAGGACTTTCCCGAATATAACAATGCCAACGAAACACCTTTGTGGATGATTTTGGGTAAAGGTCAGCAGAAAATTTTTCTTTCCACTAAAGCTTTGTATTTCAAAAAGGCATATGATGAGGAAAATATGTTTTTCTGCACAGGTACAATTCCTATAGAAAATATTGAATCTGTTTCCTACAGTAAAGACGGCGAAAACTACATCTTTACGTGTAACGGAGTAGAACTGCTTAACAGCAAAACAGGTTTTGCACTTGATACAGATTCCTTTGCAGGCTATATAACAAGAATTAAAAACAGAGATTTTACTATTACTAACGAGCAGATAGACAAGCTTATAAAGGAAAAAATAGGTGAGAATATTTTAAAAATTGTCAACGAATATGTATTTGACGATGAACTTATCCTTTATTTTGCCTGGGGCTGTGACTCTATAACTGCAAAGGATTTTGTAGTATGCTCAGACAAACAGATGGTTGTGCTTGACCGTGAAGCCTTTGGTCTGACAAAAAATGTAAAGCAATTCTATTATGAAGATGTTACATCCATGGCTACAATTCAAAATACAAACGGCTTGCTTGACCTTGCCCTTACAGTTGCGCTGAGCGTCTGTGATTTGGAAATATCAGTTGCAGGAGCGAAGGAACGATTGAATAATATGTATACATATGAGGCTGAAAAGGCTGTAAAGGTATACAGAGAATGCAGACGTGGAATTAAAGAGAGCAATAAACAGCCTCAGGTTGTTGTGCAGCAAGCATCAACTCCACAGGTGGATCCTTTGGAGCAGATACAAAAGCTTCAAAAATTAAAAGAAGCCGGAATTCTTACAGAAGAGGAATTTAACGCTAAAAAAGCCGACCTTTTGAGTAAAATCTAAATTATTTATTTTGGCTATCATCATTATTTGGTGATAGCCGTTTTTGTGACAGCGGAGAAGAGGATAAAATCCCTTATATAACTGCGAGACTTTCACGAAAATTTTTAAAATTATTTAATGAAAAAGAAAGATGGACGTTTTATGGGTATCTGTATTGTTATCATAAAATCATAAGAATAACAGTGTACGTTGCTGTTTCGTGAAAATCTGTCATAGATAAGGGGAGAGAATTTTGTCCAGAACATTATTAACCATTGATCCGGAATACATTGAATACGAAGACTTGAACGGGGTGTACAGGGAATTTGCCGATTTATTAGGAATAGATGCCGCCGTAAAAGTGTACAAGGAGTATCGAGGTCAACAGATTACGCTTCCTGTTCAGCTGTTTGATAAGGAATATATTGTTTCACAGATTTTGAAAGAATACAACGGATATAACATAAAGCATTTAGCCACCAAGTTTGGATACAGCGAAAAATGGATACGAAAAATTATTAAGGATAACATAGATAAGTAAAAATATAATTTGTAATAACTCACTAAATATATTTAATAATTTATTAGACAAAATGCGACCTGAGTGATATAATAAATTATACACATAGGGGGTGAGTTTATTGAATTTGTCTTTGGATTATAAAGGTAACAAGGGCTTCAGACTTTTAAATATTTACGAGCGGTTAAACAAAGGCGAGGTGGTTTGTAAAGAGGAGCTTGCAAGGGATTTTGGAGTTTCACTTAAAACCATACAGCGTGATATTGACGATTTGAGAGCATATTTAACAGAAGCTCATTTTACTGAAATAGAAGCCACCATAAAATATGATAAGGCTAAAAACGGTTATTATCTTGTGCGGCTTGAGAGGGAATGGTTTACAAATGAAGAGGTTCTTGCTCTTGCAAAAATTCTATTGGAAAGCCGAGCCTTTAGAAAAGACGAGCTTTCCGAGCTTATGAAAAAACTTTTAATGCAGACATCTGATAAAGACAGAAAAACCGTTGAAGACATTATTCACGGTGAGTATATGTCATACATTCCGCCAAGACATAATAAGCGTCTGCTTTCTTTGGTTTGGAATCTTTCAGCTATTGTTAAATCTCATAAGATTATAACTTTTTCATACACAAGACAGGACGGAAAGAAAAGTGTTAAAAAGGTTAAACCGGTAGCTATAATGTTTTCTGAGTTTTATTTTTATCTTATAGCATATATGGCTGAAGCAGATAAGGATTTTCCGATTGTTTTCAGAATAGACAGAATGGAAGATATAAAAGAAACCGGCGAGATTTTTTCAGTTCCCTATAAGGATAAATTCAATGACGGAGAATTCCGTAAAAGAGTTCAGTTTATGTATACCGGAGAACTGAAAACAGTGACCTTTGAGTACAGCGGCGTGCTTGAAGCAATTCTCGATCGAATTCCCACTTGCAAAATTTTGAAGGAGGACAAAGGAGTATATACAATCCGAGCCGAAGCCTACGGCGATGGAATTGATATGTGGCTTAGAAGCCAAGGGGATAAGGTTAAAATTTTGTGATTAAAGATATGAGTTTTATCAAAAACAATACATAAACATGTTGTTATATCTCTTCTTTTTATAACAAAACCGACATCAGCGAGAAATTGTTGATGTCGGTTTTGTTTTTTTATTTGTTTTTGTGTGTTTCTCTGTAATCTTTTGGGGACACGCTTTTTTTATTTTTGAATAGTCTGGAAAAATACAGAGAGTCGTCATATCCAACCGAACGTGAGATTGTTGATATTGGTAAATCCGTATGTACAAGAAGATCACAGGCTCTTTTTACTCTGAAATTCAAAAGGTATTCTTTTATTGAAACGCCAACGGCGGATTTGAAAAGTCTGTGGAGATAGGAACGGTCTATATTTAGAAAATCTGCAATACTCTGAACTGTTATTTCCCAAGAGTAGTTGGCTTCTATGTATTTTAATGCTTCATCTACATATTCGACACGTCGGTTTTCAACGGAATTTTCTTTGCTTGGAAATTTCTGTGCCAAAAGAAATAGATATCTGTATAGAATACTGTTCATTATTAAATCTCTGTTTTCAGTAAGCTGATAGGCTTCAAACATTTTTTCATAGCAGTTTAAAAATTCTTTGTCGGATTCGTAGGAAAAAACAGGACATTTTGTAAGAGAGGTTCTTGAAAGGTATTGTTTGATTTTAATGCCCTGAAATCCTATCCATGTGTATGTCCATGGGTCATCCTTGTCGGCTTCATAGTATATAAGTGAACCCGGCGTTATTAAAAAAGCCTCTCCTGCGGAAAGATGATAGGTTTTTCCGTTTGTTTCAAATATTCCTTTTCCCTCCAATATAAGGTGAATTAGATAGCCGCTGCGCAGAGCCGGACCATAGCTGTGTCCCGGAACACATGCCTCATATCCGCAGGTGTATACCATTGCATCAATATTTTGAGAAAAATCATTTGAAAAAACATAATCATGCATCAAACTCACTGCCTTAAAATTACTATTTGTGTAATAAATTATATCATTATTCGGTGTGCAGGGCAACAGATATATGTAATATTATAATTTAATACAATCAATAGGTTTATAAAAACTATTTAATATAACTATTGATTTGTGATGATATTAGTCACAAATCTGTATATAGAAACAACATTTGTCCATTTAATAAAATTTATTTACTGGTATAATGTAAGTAAATAAACAAACAGAAAACAAATATAAAAAGAAAGAGGGAATATAAATGGCAGTTATTTATAACGATGAAAAACAAATCTTTCATCTGCAAACCAAAGGCACGAGCTATGTTATGCAGGTTGTCAGAAACAAGTATCTTCTCCATTTATATTGGGGAAAACGAGTTCAAAATTACTGCGGAACAAGGTCAATAATCCTTAAAAACCGAGGTTTTGCGCCAAATCCTCAGGAAAATGACAGGGATTTTTCTCTTGATACTCTTCCTATGGAATATCCTCATGGGGGAAACGGTGATTTCAGAAGCTGCGCTTTTGGAATTAGGGAACAGAACGGTAGCAGAATTTGTGACCTTTCATATGTCGGCTACGAAATAATGAAGGGTAAACCAAAGCTTGAGGGACTTCCATGCTCTTTTGGTTCGGAGGAAGAGGTTTCAACACTAAAAATCCATATGAAAGATAAAATTTCAGGACTGAGCGTTTTTCTTCTGTACTCAGTTTTTGAAAATGCGGACGTTATAACACGCAGTGTGGTTTTTGAAAATCATGGAAACAGTCCTTTGACTCTTACAAAGATGCTGAGTATGTCTGTTGATTTCCGTGAAAGCGGTTTTAAGGTGATGACCTTGTATGGCGCACACAATAATGAAAGAAATGTGGATCTACGACCGCTTAAAAGCGGAATGGTACAGATTGAAAGTTTAAGAGGAACAAGCTCTCCGCAGCAAGCCCCTTTTATGGCACTATTAGAGGCAAATGCTTCAGAGGAATCAGGAAATATATATAGCGCAAATTTTGTGTATAGTGGTAATTTTACCGCCTTGGCACAGGCGGACTCCTTTGAAAATGTAAGATTTCAAATGGGTATGAACCCATGGAACGGTGAATGGTATCTTGAGCCCAACGAAAAATTTTTCATCCCAGAAACAGTAATGGTTTTCTCCTCACAGGGACTTAACGGAATGTCACAGATATACCATAACTTTTATCAGCATAATCTGATAAGAAGTAAATTTGCATTTCAGCCACGCCCTATACTCATAAATAATTGGGAAGCTACATTTTTTGATTTCAATGAAGATAAGCTGCTTGCCCTTGCTGATAAGGCGGCGCAGACAGGAATAGAGCTTTTTGCTTTGGATGACGGATGGTTTGGCCACAGAGATAATGACGACAGTTCCCTTGGCGACTGGGTCACAGATAAAAGAAAGCTGCCTTTGGGACTGTCTCATCTCTCCGACGAAATTCATAACAGAGGACTTAAATTCGGACTGTGGTTTGAACCTGAAATGATATCAAGAAACAGCGAGCTTTTTAGAAATCACCCTGAATATGCCCTTCACACAGAGGGACGCCCATATACTTTCGGCAGGGGACAGCTTGTTCTCGATTTGTCTAATGGTGAAGTTTGCCGCTATGTTATCGACAGTGTTTCAAAGGTTCTTAGAGAAACAAAAATCGACTATGTAAAGTGGGATATGAACAGACACCTCACTGATGTTGGAAGCATTAACTTTCCTATGGAAAGACAGGGAGAGATTTTTCACAGGTATGTTTTAGGACTGTATAAAATCTTAGAAGAGCTTACCACAGAGTTTCCGGACATACTTTTTGAAAGCTGTTCCAGCGGCGGGGGAAGATTTGACCCTGGTATGCTGTATTATATGCCGCAGACATGGTGCAGTGATAATACCGACGCAGTTTGCAGAATGAAAATTCAATATGCAACCTCATTTACATATCCGGTTGTTACTATGGGAGCTCATGTAAGCGAGGTGCCGAATCAGCAGACAGGCAGAGTTACACCTCTTCAGACAAGAGGACAAGTGGCAATGAGTGCAAATTTCGGTTATGAAATTGACCTTACAAAGCTTTCCTCTGAGGAACTTGACGAGATAAAGAAACAGGTTGCTTTTTATAAAGATATAAGAAATACAATCCAGTTTGGAAAATTCTACAGAATAAAAAGTCCATTTGATGAGAATGTTGCACAGTGGAATTTTGTTTCAGGCGACGGAAGTCAGGTTGTAGCTTTCCATTTTGAAATTTTAAGCCAGCCGGTAGCACCTATAAAGATATTAAAGCTTAAAGGGTTGGAAGCAGATGCCGTTTACCGTGATATTTCTACCGGTTATGAGTACGGAGGCGATGAGCTTATGTACAGCGGAATAAGTGTTCCCATTGAGAAAAAGGATTTCAGAAGTGTTTGCTTTAGATTTGTTAAAGTAAATTGATAATCGGCGTAAAGCCGTTAAATAAAGACTTTTCTGCCGAAAAAAGTCGTTTGCAGAAGCTGCCATAAAGCACAATAAAAATTTTTCTGTAAGCAAAACCAACACATTAAGAGAGGAGGTGCTTTGTTTCGGCAAACTGATTGAAAGAATTATGCTTGCAGTGCTCATTTCAGGAAATTATGAAAGGATAAACAGTCGGTACTAAACCGAAAGGGCAGCATTTCTGCGGTATTTCCTGAATGTGCAAATGAACAATAATTGTTTGTTTATATAAAGTACGGTAAAATAAAAATGTCAGAAGGAAACATAATGGACGCAAAAAAGCGAGAAAGATATGAAAGCATATCAAAAGAACTTACCGTGTTGGTCGGAGGAAAAGAAAACATCCAGGGTGTTGCCCACTGCGCCACAAGACTTAGAATAGTTTTGAAAATAACGACAGCGCAGATTTGGAGAAAATACGCAATGTAGAATTGGTAAAAGGCGTATTTGTTGCAGGAGACCAGGTGCAGATAATTTTCGGTGCAGGTCTTGTAAACGATGTTTATGAGGTTTTCGCAGAGTACAACAATATGAAAAACATGAGTCTCAGCGACCTTAAAACAGAAGCAAATAAGAAGATGAACCCTCTCCAGAGAATAATTAAGGCTCTGTCTGACGTGTTTATCGATATTATGCCGGGAATCCTTGCTGCGGCTTTGCTTACAGGTATTTCCGGAGTTTTGGGAAATTTTGAGTTCGTAGAAAGCAACGAAACACTTTTTGCAATAAACAAGCTTATCAACATTGCATCAGGCGCAATTTTTGGCTTCCTTCCTTTGGCTGTGGCTTACAGCGCAGTTAAAAGATTCGGCGGCCGTCCGATTTTGGGTATTGTAATAGGCTGTATAATGCTTTCACCAAGTCTTGCAGATGCGTATGCTGCGGCACAGGGAACAGTAGAGGTTACAACTCTCCATATATTTGGTTTAGGCGTAGATTTGGTAGGTTTCCAGGGCGGTATTATTGTTGCATTGCTTATGGGCTTTATCACAGCAAAACTCGATATCTTTTTTGAAAGAAAAATTCCTGAGGTCATCAGACTTCTTGTTTCACCGCTTCTCACAACACTTGTCAGTGCACTTCTCCTCTTTATAGTTGTTGGTCCTGTAGGACGTATGCTGGCTTCAGGTATTACAAACGGTCTTGTTTTTATGACACAAAACTTTGGCGCAATCGGATACGCTATATTCTCCGGTACACAACAGCTTATAGTAATTACAGGTCTTCACCATATTTTCGGAGCTATTGAGGCACAGTTATTGGTTGATACAGGACGAAACTTCCTAAATCCTCTTATGTCTGTGGCAATCATTGCTCAGGGCGGCGCTGTTTTGGGATATCTTATGCTTCACAGAAAGAGCGCAAAGGCAAAAGAGTTGTGCATACCGAGCTTCGTTTCCGTTCTTTTCGGTATAACAGAGCCTGCATTGTTCGGTATCAACGTAAGATTTAAGTATCCTCTTATAGGCGGATGTATCGGCGGAGCAATCGGTGGTCTTGTAGTTTATTTTGCAGATTTGGCAGCTCTTGGATTTGGTACTACTGTAGTTCCTGGAATTGCCTTGGCTGATCCGGCAAATAACGGCTATATTTGGTACATAGTTGCACATCTGACAGCTCTTGTGGCAGGTTTCCTGCTCACAATAATTTTAGGAAACTTTAAAAAAGATAATAAGTTAGAATCTGTTTAAAAACTTAAATCATCTGAATAAAATATAAAATAAAACGTGATATAATTTTATTGATAAAAATAGATATTATAACTAAAAATATTTATTTTAATACAAATTGAATTTTGAGAAGAAATAATTATGGGACAAAGTGATTTTTAAAGATTTTTAATATTTTTGTACTGATAATTTTGTATAAAATTGTTTAATTATCATAATTGATTGTACTTGAATTACTATGAATAAATAATGTAAAATCTTTTTATATAAGATGTTTTAAGGAGGCAGTCATATGAAAAATATGAATGATTTGCTTTTAGGACTTGAATTGTTCTACAGGTCTTCAAATTGTTATATATCAATTTTTAATATGAAAGATAATAATATTTTTTGGAGCTGTTCAAATGATTTTTCTGCATTTTTTAAAGAGGTTTTTCAGCGTCCATATATTAAGTTTGGCGATAAGCCAAAAATATTTTTAATTAACGGATTAGAGCTCATAGCTGTATTTAAGTTTTCTATATTTAATGAAGAGTTTGCGGTTCTTTTGGGGCCGGTTTTTACCACTGACCCTTTTAATGATTCTGGACTGTTCGGAAAAACATTGTACTTGGTTACAGAAGGAGATACCAAAAAAATAAAGGACTATTTATACAAGGTAAAGATTTCCGATAAACAGAGTTTTATAGATGATTTGTTCCTCTGTTATTTTATGCTTACAGGAAATACTATGGAGAATGAATATAATATAGAGGAAAAAATCATTTATAAAAGTATAAACAGAGATATAGAAAAAAGAATTTTTGAGATGAGGGAAGAGGAAGAACCAGACTATTTTCCATTTGAAAGGCAGGAAACAGTTCTTTCAGCTATAACAAGCGGTGATGTGAAGAGAGCAAAAGAATTGTGTAAAACATTTTTGTGTTTTAAGCCTTTTAAAAGATGTGATGACAACCTTACCTCAAGTAAAATCCGCTATATGTCTGCTATGCTTGTCATTTACAGACAAGCTATACTTTTCGGCGTTGATGAAACACATTCTGCGGCGATTTATAAAGAATTTTGCAAAAAAATTTCATATGCCAAAAATGAATTGGAAATGAAAAATTTATTTTTATCTGTAGTTGTAGAGTACACTCAAAAAATATCAGACTCAAATGTTTATAAAGTTGATATCAGAAAGGTAAATCCGGCGGTAAAAAAAGCCGTAAGCTATATCAGCCAGCATTTGCACAGCTATATATCCGTATATGATATCTGCTGTTACTGTGCGGTCAGCGAATCTTATCTAAGAATAAATTTCAAACATGATTTAGGAAAAAGTATTGTTGACTTTATAAATGAGCAAAAAATCAGGGAATCTAAGATACTTTTGAAAAACACGGATTATACAATAGCTGAGATTTCCGGTTATCTGTCTTTTTCTTCTCCAAGCTATTTTGCTAATCTGTTTAAGAAGTATTGCGGAAAAACTCCCCGTGAATACAGAAATTTGATAGATAAATGTTGAATTTTAATTAAATAAATCGAATATTGTTAGTATTGCAGCCCTCTCTATGTTATAATTCTAAACATAAGAGGGTTGTTATTTTACACAAAAAAATCATTATAATTTACTGAAAAATGTACAGTATAATATTTATTTAGCTTAAATTATTGCTATTACTAAATATAAAAGTAAAAAATAAGAAAAAAGTGTGATTTAAAGCTGAAAAGATAGTTATATGTTAAATACTATATGAATATTGTCCGATTTGCCTTGTTTAGCTTAAAACATATCATATAGAGAAAGGAGTATTAAAGATTTTTAAATGAGCAGAGAGGAAATCGGATATTTATAGAATTTTTGGTGGTTATATGTGTGATGAGTTAAAACCGACATAAGAGGAGGCATAAATTTATATCGTAAACAAATATTTTAGTGTAAATTTTTTATTTATTTCTTTGTTTAATCTGAAAGACCAACTATAAAAAGTCAATAGGAAAAATAAAAAAATAACGAATAAGGGATGAAAAAATATGCAAGACAAAAAGACCTGAACAAAAAGTCCAAGTCGATGGATAAGTGGGTATAAAAAGATTATTTAAATTGAGGGACGTAAGCGGTATTGTATTTCAAAACAGCAAAAATGGTGTTACAAAGCTTTCTGGCAACAGCACCAACAGCAGTAAGATGATGCTTGCCCTCGGATCGCTTTTTTTGATAAAAAGCCGAGAAAACCGGATCATGAAAGGCTGCAATCAAGGCAGCCTGAAACAGAGCTTTGCGCAAATAGGGAGAGCCACGCTTACTCATTTTGTTATTGGTGGATTGGTATTCACCGGATTGGCTGACAGAAGCGTCTATACCTGCATAAGCAGCAAGCTTGGAAGCGTTTGAAAAGCGAGAGATATCACCGATCTCTCCTAAAATAACAGCGGCGTTAATATTGCCTACACCCGGTACAGTCATAATAGGAGAATTAATTTTATCAAGGATAACTTTGATTTCTGCTTCCACATCACATACCTGAGCGTCAATAAATTTAATCTGCTCAATTAAAAGCCGAAGCTGTAAAGAGAAGCTATCCTGACAGAACTTCAGTCCGAAAGAACTTGCTGCGAGCTCTGAAATCTGAGTGATTTTGTTTTTGGCAAAACCCTTAAAAGAGACCTTTTTGAGCACGTTTTCAAGCTGTTCAGAAGAGATGTTTTCAAAATCATCCGCAGTCTGAAAGTGCGAAAGAAGTTCTTTAGAGGTTTCGCCGAAAACATCTGAAAAAGCAGTGTGATATTCTGGGAACACCTGGTCAAGAACACAGATTACCTTGCGCTTCAAGTCTGAAATGGACGAAACAAGATAAGTGCGAAAGCGTGACAGATTACGCAGTGACATTGTGTCTTCATCTGACAGTGAGGTTTCAACAAAATCACCGTAGCGTATCAAATCAGCAATGAGAACAGAATCGATGAAATCTGTTTTACGCTTTCTGATTTCAGTCCCTTTTCGCCAGCCGTCAGTTTGAATAGGATTAACGACATGAACAACAAATCCATTTTCAACAAGAAATGAGTAAATCGAAAGCCAATAATGACCGGTAGCCTCCATTCCTATTTCAACTTCTGATTGATTATTGATATGTACTGATAATTTTTCAATCAGGCTGTTTGCGCCTTCGGTTGTGTTTGAAAACGAGAATGCTTTGAATAATGGTTTTGCCGTTTCATCAATAAGAGAAGCAACATGAGTATTTTTGCCGATATCAATTCCGAGATAAAGCATAACATTCACCTAAATAAACAGATTTTAGATAGTTCCTCTTATCTGATAAACGTTACTGCCTTGTTCTATATTCGAAGTACGGCAATCAGCCGTCAACATCCAACTTATTCGTAATCTGTTTATCAGAAAGAGGTGTCAGTCTTTCCAGTACGGAGTAGCTTTTGGCTCCCCAAGGAGAATACGACATCCTCTATCTAATAACTACAATTATACAACATTATGTTGAATAATTATACAGTTGATTTTGGGAGATAGGCTCCCTTATCAACCTAAATTTATTATACAAGGAGAAACTAAAGATGAGATCCACAATAAAAATCAGGAAAATAACGGCGCTATTGTTAGCTGTTATTATGCTGCTTGGTCAGAGCGCCGCCGTGTCAGCGGCGGATAATGACCCGGCCGATGAGAATTACGGCTGGAAAGTTGAGCAATTTGGAAAAATAGGAGAGATTACTGTTCCTGAAGGTGGTATGGAATACTATGAAGACGGCTTCAAGGAAACACATACTCCTTTTTATCAGGCCGGTACTTCTTCAATAGTTATTTATAACGAAAATGCCCCGGAGCTTACAAATAGCGTTTGGGAATTTGATTTGATTTTTCAAGATGATGTTCAGAAATGTAGAATAGGGTTTTTCCCCAGATTTCAGGATCCTCAAAACTGCGGAGGTATAGCAATTGATACAGTTGCTTCTTTGCAGGCATCCACTATGCAGGGAGGCAGTGAGTCTTGGCCTGCACTTGCAAACGATACTGGATTTTCTATTGAGCACAACAGGGAATACCATTTTAAGTTTTTAACTGATGAAACATCAATAAAAATGTACGTTGACGGAAAGCTTATTACCCAGCGTACCCAAATGAACAATCTGCCTGCGTCAGGAAAATACGCATTTAGAATTTGGGGTATTGCAGATGCCGAAAAGGGGCAGAAATATGTTCAAGTTTCAAATATGCGTTTTGCTGAATACAAAAAATCCCAGGCTGACAAGACAGATTTTGAAATTCAGTCATCAGACTGGGGACTTTCAGATGTTGAAATTCCTTTAACTTTGGCACAGGATGATACTGTTACAGCTGTTAAAAACGGAGTTGAAGCTTTGGCAGCAGATACAGATTACACATTGTCAGAAAATAAACTTGTTATCAGCAAAGACTATATTGCAAAGCAAGTCGATACTTTTTCTTTAAATATAGAGTTTGACGGCGGCTCTCAGTCACAGGTAACATTTACAAAGAAGGTTCCTTTTGAACAGTTCGAGTATGTTATGGACTTTACAACCCAGCAGGAGGGAGTTGTTCAGAAGGGCGGTTCCGGTACTATTGAGTATACCGAAGACGGACTTCATATAAAGGGCGGAACTACACTACACTTTGAAAACGCACCACTTGCTGAGAACGGAGAAATAGAACTTGTTTTTGAAGAACTCAACGACGACGGCGGTGTTGGCTTCCTTTACAGAATAAACGGCGATGTTTGGCAGTCTGTTTATAATGCAAATTCATCACGTTATCAGTATGATACAAGCCTTTGGAATTACCGTTCAAATAAGATATCATCCTACCAGATTTTGGAGGACGGTACACCTATCTTTAAGAGAAACGGATATAACCACACATTGAAGCTCAGATATGTGGGCAATACCGTTACAATGTGGCTTGATGGTCAGCATATGAAGGATATCAGAATAGCCTCAATGGATTCTCTCAAGGGTATCATAGGTCTCAGCACTGAGGGCGCTACAGAGATAATTCTGAAAAAAGTCACATATAAAAATATAGACAATCTCCAACTTTCAGAATCAAGCGAAGAAAAAACAATAAGCTTGGGAGATATGAGTGTAAAGCTTGCCGCTGATTTCCCAAGAGTAATCAGCTATGAGCTTAACTCAAAGACAATGTACGGTTCACAGCTTGCTAAAAGCTATGTTTCAATAAACGGATGGGATTATCCGGCAACTGCTGAAATTTCAGAAGAAACAGAAACCTCTGTAACTTATAATGTTAAGGTCGAAGAAATTGGCGTTTCTTTCGATGTAGTGTACACTGTTTTGGAAAATAATGTTCTGGATATGAGAATTAAGAATATTGCAGATGACAGCTTTACAGTTTATACAATCGGATTCCCGGAACAACCTTTGATTTCTGCAAACAGCAGTCAAAGCGGTGCAAAACTCGACGCATCTATGGGCGCATCTGACGTACATCTTGACCTTACAAAGAACAGCGAAGATAAGGTTTTGAACACAGTATGCACAATTCCTGTAATTACCACTGATGAGCTCTCAGCTTCAATGGCAAATAATGTTCTCAACAACCTTTCTGAGTTTACATACAGAAGCTTTGATATGGAAGACGGAACTACAACAACAGGTTTCTGGAATACTGAATTCCTTTATAAGGGACTTGACGGCGCAAGAATGTATGAGGATGAGGACTTGTACTGCCAGGTTGTACTTACAGAGGATACAAATGAAGACGGAATAATGGATTGGCAGGATGGCGCAAATGCCCTCAAGACAATTATAGATGATAAAATTGTGGGCGGAGAAACAGTACGCAACAGCACTATCCATGTTGGTTACAACTTCTCCAGCGTTGTTCAGCATCCTTTCCTTAAAGTTGCAGATAACATGAAGCGTTTGAGCAATTACATGGACGGCTTCGGTCAGATTCTTGTATTTAAGGGTTATGCAAACGAAGGTCACGATAGCGGACATGCTGACTATGCAGACATAAACCAGCGTGCCGGCGGAGCCGAGGACATGCAGCTTCTCACAGAGATAATCGAGGATATAGACGGTGTTATGGGTATCCATATCAACCATTCCGAGGCATATCCGGAAGCTAAAATGTTCACAGATGAAACAATGACCACAAGAAACGGCTGGCAGTGGCTTGACCAGTCAAAATATATCCGCCGTGAGGTTGATATTTTAAACGGAGGCATGGATTCAAGACTTGATGAAATGTTTGAAAAGGTTCCGGGAATAGGCTTTGTTTATGTTGATACATATCGTGATGACAGATATGCAGCAGCAAGACTTGCACAGAATCTTTCAGATGAGCACGGCGTTATCATGGGTACAGAGGACGGCGTGAAGTTTGACCGTTGGACTGCATGGGTTCACTGGCCATCAATAGGCGATGGTATGCACAGATTTGTATATCATCAGGATAAGGATGTTTACAGCGGCAGCAACCTTTTCAGAGGCGGTTATAACAGAAGCGGCGGCTCAGGATTTATGAGCTGGCAGCATACAAATAATATTAACGATACAGTTAAGATGTTCTATACAAGTCAGCTTCCTCAGAAATATCTCATGCATTATGATGTTAGAAAGATGACATCAAACGAGGCTATATTTGAGGGCAATGTACGCTCTGTAAATAACAGCGGCACAAATGAGATTTATAAGGATGGAAACCTTATTGCTAAGGGTGATTTGGTATTTATTCCTTGGTATGCAGAGGACAGCGAAACAAAGAACCCTGATGAAGCAGCTAAGATTTATCACTGGAATCCATCTTCATCAACCACAGAATGGACTCTTCCGGCAGGATGGGAAAATCAGACAACAGTTAAGCTTTACAAAACAACACAGAACGGCAAAGTATTTGTTGAAGAAATTGAAGTAAAAGACGGAAAGGTTTCAATAAATGCTCAGGCAAATACTCCTTATGTTATTTACAAAGGAAACGAGGATGTAGCTCCTGACGTTACTAAGTGGAGTGAGGGAAGTCCTATCAAGGATACAAGCTTCAACTCAAGAGACTTCTCAATCTGGCAGGCAAGCTCTGAAAGCGGAGAAACAGACCATATTACAATCGAAGACGACAGCAACGGCGTTGCTATTGTAAATATCAGAGGAGCAGAGGACGGAAGCCTCAGCCAGACAATGACAGGTCTTGTTCCTGGACAGAAATACAGAGTATCTGTATGGACAGGCGCTACAAACGGAAAAACTTCACGTTTGACAGTTGTAAACAATGACGGAACAGAGTATGAAAACTATACTGAAAATACAGTAAGACAGAGCTATCTCCTTGACCACTATTCTCAGGGCAAGATGATGCAGAGAATATGGGTTGACTTTGTAGCAACAGGCGAAACAGCTGAGATTATACTTTCAGCCGACAAGAGCGGTGATAACGGTCTTGTTCAGTTCATGGAAACAAGAATTGTTAAGACAGACGCTTCTGAACTTCCTGAGGGATATGCAGCATATGAAGATTTTGAGCATGTTGACCAGGCTCACGGAATATTTGTTCCTGAGTCAAGAGAGGAACATTCTCACCTTTCACAGACTCATGAGGGATACACAACCGATACTATAAGCGGCGAGTGGTCACTTAAAATGGGTACAAGCTTCAGAACACTTCCATCAACTGTAAGACTTCTTCCTAACACAAAATACACAATGGAGTTTAAGACAATAGGAAGCGGAAACGTTTCAGTATTCTCAGAAACTACAAATGTGAAGGTTCTCGACTATAACTTTGAAGAGGGAGAAAACAAGGTTGAATTTACAACAGACGGAAGCAAAGACACCGTAATCAGATTTGCAGGCAACGGCGTTATGGACGGAGCAAAGCTTATCCTTGATGACTTTATGGTTTATTCAATTGTAGACAACACACCTCCTACAGTTCCTGAGAATCTCAAGGGCGAAAGCGTAAACGGAAGCGTTGTAAACCTTACATGGGACGCATCAACAGATGAGGATACAGGTATTTCCGGATACAATATTTACAGAAACGGAGAACTTATTGATTCAACAACAGAAACAAGCTATACTGACAACAATGTTGCAGAGTTCACAGTTTATAATTACAGCGTATCTGCAATAAATTTAGGTACTACAGAAAGTGACAAGTCTGCAGAAATCAAAGTAGCTGTTGGAAATGACAACAGCTTGCCGGTTCTCACAGGAATTAAACCTATCAGCAATGATAAGTTCGTTGTTACATTCAGCAAGGCTATGGATAAGGAATCCGCTGAAAAAACAGAGAATTACATCGTTTCTGACGGTTTGAAAGTTACAAGCGCAGTTCTCGGAGATGACCTTAAATCAGTAACTCTCACAATCGAGGGCGTAACAAGTGATACAAACGCAGTTTTGTACACAGAGAATATTGCAGATAATACAATATCAAAGAACATATGCAGTTCTGCTTCAACAGTTACAGTTTCACTTTTGTCACGCTGGTATAAGATGGATGAAACAGACGGCGACACAGCATATGACTTTACAGGAAACGAAAACGGTGTTAAAGCCGGAAAATATAATTACACCGAAGGTAAAAACGGATATGCAATGACATTTAACGGCGGAGAAAAAATCCAGCTTGGAGATACTTTGTTTAACGAAAGCGACAACTGGACAATCTCAACATGGTTCAATGTTACCGGAGAAACAGGACAGTCACAGACTATACTCAGCAACAACACCAGTGGTGACGCTTCAAGTAAGGGTATGTGGTTCTACATCAACGGAGGAAGCAAGAAACTCTGCGTTTCTCTCAGTGACAGCAACGGAAACGGTTCTATTTACCTTGAAACACCACAGGCAGTAAGTCTCAACACCTGGAATCATACTGCATTGGTTAAGGATGGAGATACATTAAGACTCTATCTCAATGGCGTACTTGCAGGAGAAAAGTCAATAGCAGGACTTTCTACAAAGAATTGTCCAAACAATGTTAGAATCGGCGGAAACTTCAACGGTTCAGGTTCTTTCCTCCACGGATTTAAGGGAGCAATGGACGATTTCAGAGTATTCGCTTCAGCTCTTGACGAAAGCCAGGTTGTAAATGAATATGAAAAGGTTTATGATGTTCCTACAATTTCAGGTGACAAATTCTATTATGACAAGTCACTTGGCGGAGATTTACAGATAGATGTAAATTACAACGGATATACTACAGAAAGCGTTATTTGCGGCGAAGAAGAGCTTTTGAACAATGCTGTAACAGTAACACCTAACGGTTTTGTGTTTGCTGAAAATTGGTTAAATAATATTGACGGCGAATGCACAGTAGAAGTTACATTTATAAAGGGCGAAGACAGCCAGGTTATCAGCTTTAACATAGAGGCTATTGCTTCCCCGTTAAAGCCTGATAAGTCAGAACTCTTCTTCCTCAAGGCAGAAGCAGAAGAACTTGATAACGTCTATACAGTTAACAGTTACAAGGCTCTTCAGGAGAAGATTGCACTTGCTGAGCAGATTATTGCAAATCCTGATGCAACTGAGTCAGATATAACAGAGGCTGTAAATCAGCTCACCGCAGCAATGGAAGGCCTTAAATACAATAAGGGCGACGTTAACGGTGACGGAAAAATTGATATTATTGATACTTCCTTGATTCAGACATACATTATTCGTAAGGAAGTTTCAGGAGATTTCTACCTTGATCCTGCTGATTCTGACGGAAATGGTACAATAAATATTCTTGATGCTACAATGACACAGCTTGTAGCTTCAGGTAATATGATAATAAACGACGACGGTGATATAGTAAAAGCATAAAGATAAGTGTTATTTGCCATATTTAACCTCTTTATTAAATCACATGAGGCTGCAGCTTTTGGCTGCAGCCTCATTATTTATATGAATAATAAAAACGCCTATGAAATACACAGGCGTTTAGTGTTAGTTTAATTTTCTAAATGTTCGTAATCGTCGGCCATATTTATTTCGTGAGCAGCAAATACACGGTTCATGCCATCGATTACCTTTTGATAGCTTTGGCGCATTTCAGCAAGGTATTCCATACCGCTAGGCTCAATGTGATAATAGATACGCGTTCTTTTTTTACCTACGGTTTTTGAATATTCGCTTATTTTGCCTTCCTTTTCAAGTTTGTAAGCTGCCGTATAGATGGTGTTTTGAGACAATGAAAGAAAACCTTCTGAAAGCCTTTGGATATCCTTTACAATCTCATACACATAACAGTCTTTTTCAGAAAGCAAAAGCAAAATTATCAAGTCAGTTATTCCGTTTTGAAACTGGTTTCTGCTTATCATATTTTCCCTCCGTTTTCATCATATACTAATATTATTCTAACACCTAATTACATATTTTGCAATAAAAATACAAAATAAATGTTTTTATTTAACAAAAAAATAAAGTGTATGTTAATATTATTTTATAAAAAAATAAATAAATTTTATTTAATTGAAGCACGTGTTTTTTATGGTAATAACTATCATTTAAAGTTTAGTAATAAGATATTACTGAAAATATTAAGGATATTAAATTTAAAGAAACGCTGAAATTTATTTTATAAAAATATAGGTGAAAAAAGATGATAGATAAACTTATAAAATAAAGACAATGAGAAAGATAAAGTTGCTATGGCAGTTAAATAGTAATAATTATTAAAATTATGAATTACAAAACTTCTTTATAGAAATTTATAATCTATAAAGAAGTTTATTTTTTTATGTATAATAAACGGTTTACCGTAATACATTTCTATAGTTATATAAATTTTAAGGAGATATGTATTATGGCTAATATAAGGGATAATTTTGTTAAAACAGCTCAGAATTATATAGGAACCGGCTGCAAGATATTCAATGATTACTTTGGTATGCCTGCCGGAACTCCGTGGTGTGCAGAATTTGTATCAAAATGCGCAGCTGATGTGGGGTTGATAAACAAATGCTTTGTAAAGGTTTTAGGTGCTGGGGATATTCCAAGATACGGTGTGGCTAAAGGTTACGGAAAATGGTTTGAAGGACACGAGGCAATTCCTCAGCCCGGTGACGCTGTGGTGTTCACGTGGAACGGACTTGGATATTTTCCGGGACATGACAAATATTTCAGCGACCATGTGGGTATAGTTGAGTACGTTGAGGGAAACACGGTACATACTATAGAGGGTAACGCCAACGGTTCAAATACTTCTTCTACAGTATGCAGAAAAACTTATCCACTTTATTCAGGAAGAATTAACGGCTATTACAGACCTAACTGGAGTCTTGCCGACCAATCTTACAATGAAACCAATACTGGAACTGTGATGATGGACGCAAAAACCAAAGCTATTAAAGAGGTACAGCTGTGGTTAAACAGAAAGTTTGGAACAGTCTGCGATATGGATGGGGAATACGGCCCAAAGACAAAGGCGGCTATTGTCTGTTCATTGCAAAGCTTTTTAAATGTCACCTATAAAGCCGGTTTGGTTGCTGACGGAATTATGGGGGTTAAAACCAAGAACGCCTGCAAACTTTTAAAAATGGGGGATAAGGGCGACTATGTGAAAATTTTACAGTCAATTTTAATTTGTCGTGGATATAATACCAATGGTTATGACGGAGAGTTTGGAGAGCAGACAAAAATTGCTGTTTTAGATTTTCAAAAGAAGAACAACCTTGAAGCAGATGGAATAGCCGGTCCAAACACGTTCGCCGCTTTGCTGTGGTAATTTTTTAACGAAAGCAAAAAAACAGGCATACCGCAATGCGATATGCCTGTCCGTTATTCAGAAGTTAATCTGAAATTAAATTTTAGTTTTGATTACTTATTCTTGATAGCTGCCTGAGCTGCTGCAAGTCTAGCAATCGGCACACGGAATGGTGAGCAAGATACATAGTTGAGACCAACCTTATGGCAGAACTCAATTGTTGTTGGGTCGCCGCCGTGCTCGCCGCAGATACCGAGCTTGATGTCAGGACGTGTAGCTCTACCGAGCTCAGCTGCCATCTTAACAAGCTTGCCTACGCCAACCTGGTCGAGTCTTGCGAATGGATCGTTCTCATAAATCTTGTGCTCATAGTAAGCATTGAGGAACTTACCAGCGTCATCACGGCTGAAGCCGAATGTCATCTGAGTAAGGTCGTTAGTACCGAATGAGAAGAACTCTGCTTCCTTAGCAATCTCATCAGCTGTAAGAGCAGCTCTTGGGATCTCGATCATTGTACCAACCTTGTACTTGAGCTCTGCGCCAGCCTCAGCGATAACAGCGTCAGCAGTCTTAACAACTACGTCCTTAACGAACTTAAGCTCTTTAACTTCGCCTACGAGAGGAATCATGATCTCTGGAACGATGTTGTAACCCTTGCTTGCGTTAACAGCCAAAGCAGCCTTAATAACAGCTCTTGTCTGCATTGCAGCGATTTCTGGGTATGTTACTGCGAGACGGCAGCCACGGTGACCCATCATTGGGTTGAACTCGTGGAGAGAAGCGATGATAGCCTTAATCTCTTCAACTGTCTTACCCTGTGTATTAGCGAGGAGTTCGATGTCCTTCTCTTCTGTTGGAACGAACTCGTGGAGAGGAGGATCGAGGAATCTGATTGTAACAGGATTTCCTTCAAGAGCAATGTAGAGCTGCTCGAAGTCGCCCTGCTGCATTGGCTCAAGCTTTGCAAGAGCTTTCTCTCTCTGCTCAACTGTATCGGAGCAGATCATCTCTCTGATAGCAGCAATTCTGTCTGTCTCGAAGAACATGTGCTCTGTACGGCAAAGACCGATACCCTGTGCACCAAACTTAACTGCCTGAGCAGCATCCTTTGGTGTATCAGCATTTGTTCTAACCTGGAGAGTTCTGTATTTATCAGCAAGGTCCATAATTCTTCCGAAGTCGCCGCCGATTGAAGCAGGAACTGTAGGAATAGCCTCGCCGTAGATGTTACCTGTAGAACCGTCGAGAGAAATGTAATCGCCCTCAACATATGTTCTGCCAGCAAGCTCGAACTTCTTGTTCTCTTCGTCCATCTTGATTTCGCCGCAGCCGGATACGCAGCATGTACCCATACCACGAGCAACAACAGCAGCGTGAGATGTCATACCGCCTCTAACTGTGAGGATACCCTGTGCATAATGCATACCTTCGATATCTTCTGGAGATGTCTCAAGACGAACAAGTACAACCTTCTCGCCCTTTTCGCCCTGTGCTACTGCATCTTCAGCTGTGAATACAATCTTACCGCAAGCAGCGCCTGGGGAAGCAGGAAGAGCATGAGCAACTGGCTTTGCAGCCTTAAGTGCTGCAGCGTCGAACTGTGGGTGGAGGAGAGCGTCAAGCTGCTTAGGATCGATCATGAGGAGAGCTTCTTCTTCAGAAATCATGCCCTCGTCAACGAGATCGCAAGCAATCTTAAGAGCAGCAGCAGCTGTTCTCTTACCATTTCTTGTCTGGAGCATATAGAGTTTCTTATCCTGGATTGTGAACTCCATATCCTGCATATCACGGTAGTGATTCTCAAGGATACCGCAGATCTTTACGAACTGCTCGTAAACCTCAGGCATAACTTCCTGAAGCTGTGCGATTGGCTGTGGTGTTCTAACACCAGCAACAACGTCTTCGCCCTGTGCGTTCATAAGGAATTCGCCCATGAGTTTCTTCTCACCTGTAGCGGGGTCACGTGTAAATGCAACACCTGTACCGGATGTATCGCCCATGTTACCGAAAGCCATCATCTGAACGTTAACAGCTGTACCCCATGAGTACGGGATTTCGTTCTGCATTCTGTAGAAGTTTGCACGTGGGTTGTCCCATGAACGGAAAACAGCCTTAACAGCGCCCATCAACTGCTCCTTAGGATCAGTTGGGAAGTCTGTGCCGATCTTCTCCTTGTACTCAGCTTTGAACTGATTTGCAAGCTCTTTAAGATCTTCAGCTGTAAGCTCAACGTCCTGAGTTACACCCTTCTTCTCTTTCATCTCATCGATGAGTTCTTCAAAATATTTCTTGCCGACTTCCATAACAACGTCGGAATACATCTGGATAAATCTTCTGTAGCAGTCCCAAGCCCAACGAGGATTGCCTGATTTAGCAGCGAGTACTTCTACAACTTCTTCATTAAGACCAAGGTTGAGGATTGTGTCCATCATACCGGGCATGGAAGCTCTTGCACCTGAACGAACGGAAACGAGGAGAGGATTCTCCTTATCACCGAATTTCATACCTGTGATCTCTTCCATCTTAACGATGTTCTCCATGATCTCTGCCTGGATTTCATCATTAATCTTTCTGCCGTCCTCATAATACTGAGTACAAGCCTCTGTTGAAATAGTAAAGCCCTGTGGAACAGGAAGACCGAGTTTTGTCATCTCAGCAAGGTTAGCACCTTTACCGCCGAGAAGCTCTCTCATAGAGCCGTCGCCCTCTGAGAATAAGTAAACATACTTGTGGCCCATTGTAAAAACCTCCTTAATAAATTCCGCTTGAATGTACTTGTACGACAAAAGCGCACGTACATCCCTAAGCCTATTTAGTATTATAACAAACTTTTGCAAAAATAGCTATATGTTTTTACAAATTTTTCTGAGTTTTTTTGAAAAAATCTACCCAACTTTTGACAGTTATCTTGTATAATTCGATAAAAATGTAGTTTAATTCTAACAAAAATACTTTTCCCCCTTGAAAAAATCAAATTTTATGAGATAATTGGATTGTATAGTTATGTTTCAACAGAACTTTATGGTGCATGCTGTCGATTGTTTTTTATGCCTTCGATGGTTTTTTGTTGTTGTCTTTTTTGTGTGACATTGTTTTAAAGACATTATCGCTATAGGGATATTACTAATTATGTATATTACATAATAATTTGCATATCTTAAAAATTGGACAGGCAAGCAAACCTTGACAATGAAGAAAATAAAGACGTCCGGTGTGCCGATGTTTTACTACTAACTACAGGGGGATTTTATATGAATTTTCACGGCAAGGATATTAAGATCTTTTCCGGCAGTTCCAACAGAGATGTTGCTCAGGGTATAGCAGGTATACTTGGACTTCCTTTGGGTAAGAGCGACTGTACAACTTTCAGTGACGGAGAGATTGCTGTTTCTCTTCACGAGTCTGTAAGAGGAAGCGAGTGCTTTATTGTTCAGTCTACATGCACTCCTGTTAATGATCATCTCATGGAAATGTTAATCATGATTGACGCTATGAAGCGTGCTTCTGCCGGACGTATCACAGCAGTTATGCCTTATTTCGGTTATGCTCGTCAGGACAGAAAGGCAAAAGCAAGAGATCCGATTTCCGCAAAGCTTTGCGCAGACCTTATTACAGCAGCAGGAGCAGACAGAGTCCTTACCATGGATCTTCATGCTAATCAGATTCAGGGCTTCTTCAATATTCCTGTTGACCACCTTGTTGGCGCACCTATTCTTGCTCGCCATATGAAAGAGAAAATCGGTTCTGCTACAGATGATTATGTTGTTGTTTCTCCTGACCTTGGTTCCGTTACAAGAGCAAGAAACTTTGCAGCAAAAATCGGCTGCCCGCTTGCTATTGTTGACAAGCGCAGACAGAAAGCAAACGTATCAGAGGTTATGAATATTATCGGTGAAGTTAAGGGCAAGAAGGTTATCCTTGTTGACGATATGATCGATACAGCAGGTACACTTTGCAACGCTGCAGCTGCTCTCGTTGAGAAAGCAGGAGCTACTGAGGTTTATGCATGTGCAACTCACGCAGTTCTTTCAGGTCCTGCTCTTGACAGAATTAAGAACAGCGTTATCAAAGAGCTTGTTCTCCTTGATACAATTCCTTTCACAAAGGAAAGAATGCTGGACAAGTTCACAGTTCTCCCTGTTGCTCCTGTATTTGCAGAGGCTATCGAGAGAATTTATGCCGACAGACCTGTTTCTCAGATTTTCGGTTAATTTCGCCAAATAACTCAATATTTATGAGATATAATAAGGGGTGCGTAGCTGCGCACTCCTTTTTGGTGTTTGTTAAATAATTTTTCAATAATATAATTTGATATCACCCTGTTGAAAAGGAATGATTTGATGTTCGGAAAAAATAAAAATTTTGGTTCAGGCTGTGAATTTATAATAGTGGGACTTGGAAATCCCGGTAGAGAATATGAAAATACTCGCCATAATATGGGATTTATAGCTATAGATAAAATTGCAGAAATCTATGACTGCAAAATAAACAAACTGAAATACAAGTCACTTATAGGAAGCTGTACAATAGACGGAAAAAAAGTGCTTTTAATGAAGCCTCAGACATATATGAACAACAGCGGACAGGCGGTTGTAGAGGCTATGCAGTTTTATAAAGTGCCTGCTGAAAATGTTCTTGTAATTTTTGATGATATTTCCCTTGATGTAGGCAAAATGAGAATAAGAAGAAAGGGAAGTGACGGCGGTCAAAAGGGAATGAGAAGCATAATTTATTTAAGCGGTGTTGATACATTCCCGAGAATAAAGATGGGAATAGGAGCAAAACCTAATCCAAACTGGGACTTGGCTGACTGGGTGCTTTCTAGCTTTTCGGCCAATGAACAGAAAATACTTGAAGAAAAGACAAAGGATGCTGCCGATGCGGCAAGACTTATTATTAACGGGAAAATAGCGGAAGCTATGAATAAATACAACTGATAAATCGGTATAAAAGCAGATTTAGAAAGGGAGATGATATAGATGATGAATTTTCTGGACAAAGTAATGGAACAGTCCCCGGAATTTCAAAAAATAGAAAGCTTTGCTTATGGCAAAAACTCTGTGCTGGTGACAGGCGTAACAGAGATACATAAGGCAAATATTATCGGGACATTATGCAGAAAAGACAGAAAAAAGTGTTTTTGTATTGTCTCCAATGAAAGGGAAGGACAGCAGCTCACAAACGACCTTTGTTCTATGGGAATAAAAGCCTATTTTTATCCGGTGAGAGATTTTATATTTGCAGATGTAAGCGGAAAATCAAGGGAGTATGAGCATAAAAGAATAGAAATACTTTTGAGCATTATAACATCTCAGTGCGAAGTTGTAGTTGCCTGTGCAGACGCCGCAATGCAGTTTACAATTCCTATGGAAAATCTTGAGGCTTCAGTTCTGAGCCTGATGCCGGGAAAGGAAATTTCTCCGGATAAATGCTGTAAAATTTTAAGCACTTTGGGATATGAAAACTGTGCCAATGTTGAAGGCAAGGGACAGTTTTCAAGGCGTGGAGGAATTTTAGACTTTTTCCCTCCTGAAAGCGATTACCCTGTAAGAGCGGAATTTTGGGGCGATGAAATAGATACCCTTAATTTCTTTGATATAGAAACTCAAAGGCGTACAGAGAGCTGTGAAAATATTCTTTTAGCTCCATCCACTGAAATATTGGTTTCGGATAATCAGGAGCTTGCCGGTAAAATAAGGCATAAAGCCGATTTGCTTAAAGGTAAAAACAGCGCTCTTGCTAAGGAAAGACTATACCGTGAAGCTGATGATATTGAAAACAATATAAAGATAGGTTCCCTTGATAAATTTATCGGACTTGTATATGAAAAAACCGCCACGCTTTTGGATTATGCCGACGATAATACGGTGTTTTTTGTATCGGAGCTTATAAATGTCCGTGAAAGAATCAAGGGCAGTGAGTTCAGATTTTCAGAGGACTTGAAAGAATATTTTTCCGATGGAATACTTTGCAGAGGTTTTGAAACCTACAGCATAAGCCACGGAACATTTGATGAAATTTTAAGTGAAAATACATGTATCTACCTTGACAATTTTTCAAGGGGAGGATATGATATCAGGCTTGACGCTTTAGTTCCATTTACCGCAAAACAGCTTTCCCCTTGGAACGGCTCAGTGACAGCTCTCTGTGATGATTTGGAGGGTATAACCCTTAAAAATAAAGCTGTTGTGATTTTGGCAGGAACAGAAAAAGCCGCCGCAAACGTGGCTTCTCTGCTTCGTGACAGAAATTACAATGCGGTTTATTCCACAAACTTGGACGAGGCGGAAAAGGGAATAATATACGTTACAGGCGGAAGTCTTTCTTCAGGCTTTGAATATCCCAGCCTGAATTTTATGCTTATTACCCACAGCCTTATTCCGGCAAAGCCCTCTAAAAAGAGAAAAACCATAAAAAGCGGAGAGGCTATATACAGCCTTTCAGAGCTGACGCCTGGTGATTATGTGGTTCATTCAACCCATGGTATCGGTATTTTCGGAGGTATTCACAAAATTGATACCCAGGGAATTGTAAAGGACTATATAAAGATAAGCTATGCAAAGGGTGACGTGCTTTATGTGCCGGTTACTCAGCTTGACCTGGTTTCAAAATATATAGGGCCTAAGGAAAATTCCACAGTCAAGATAAGCCGTCTCGGAGGTACGGAATGGCAGAAAGCAAAAACAAGGGTTAAAGCCGCCGTTAAGGATATGGCAAAGGAGCTTATTGCCTTGTATTCTGCCAGAATGAGCGCAAAGGGTCATGCTTTTTCAGCCGATACCGAATGGCAGAAGGATTTTGAAGCTTGTTTTGAATATGAGGAAACTCCTGACCAGCTCAGATGTATTGACGAGATTAAGGGCGATATGGAGAAAACAGCTCCTATGGACAGACTGCTTTGCGGAGATGTAGGCTTTGGAAAGACGGAGGTTGCCCTGCGTGCCGCTTTTAAATGTGTATGCGACAGCAAGCAGTGCGCTTTGCTTTGTCCTACTACGATTTTGGCTTGGCAGCATTATCAAACCGCTTTAAAAAGATTTGACGGATATCCTATCAGAATAGAGCTTCTTTCAAGATTCAGGACTGCAAAACAGCAGAAGGATATTCTTGAAAAGCTTGAAAGAGGGGAGATAGATATAATTATCGGAACCCATAGGCTTGTTCAAAAGGATGTTAAATTCCGTGACCCGGGACTTGTGATAATAGATGAGGAACAGCGTTTCGGAGTTGCTCAAAAGGAAAAATTCAAGGAATGGTATAAAAATATCGACGTACTTACATTGTCCGCAACACCTATTCCAAGAACACTTAATATGGCAATGAGCGGAATAAGGGACATGTCTGTAATAGAGGAAGCTCCCCAGGACAGACAGCCTGTTCAGACTTATGTACTGGAACATGATGAAGCTGTCATAAACGAAGCCATAAGAAGAGAGCTTAGGCGAGGAGGACAGGTTTTCTATCTGCACAACAGAGTTGATTCAATAGACAGCCTTGCGGCGTCCATTGCAAAAAGGATACCGGAAGCCTCCGTTGGTGTGGGACACGGAAAAATGTCAGAACATCAGCTTTCTAAGGTTTGGGAGGAAATGCTGGAACAAAAGATAAATGTTCTTGTATGCACTACAATAATAGAAACCGGTGTTGACCTGCCCAACGCAAATACATTGATAATAGAAAACGCTGACTGTATGGGACTTTCACAGCTTCATCAGCTCAGAGGTCGTGTAGGACGTTCCAGCAGACGTGCATATGCTTATCTTACATTCAACAGAAGCAAGGTGTTAAGCGATATTTCTCAAAAAAGGCTCAATGCAATAAGAGAATTTACCGAGTTCGGTTCAGGATTTAAAATTGCCATGAGAGATTTGGAGCTTAGAGGAGCTGGAAATATCTTGGGTGCAAAACAGCACGGCCATATGGAGGATGTAGGATACGATATGTATCTGAAGCTTTTGGGCGATGCGGTAAAAGAGGAAAAGGGAGAGAAAACCACAAATCCGGAGATTGACTGTCTTATCGACGTTGCGGTTCAGGCGCATATTCCGGAAAGCTATATTTCCGACCTTTCCACAAGGCTTGACGCATACAGAAGAATTGCAGATATCAGAAACGATGAGGACGCCCATGATGTTACCGATGAGTTTATAGACCGTTTCGGTGAGCCGCCTCAAAGTGTTGTGGGACTTATTGATATTGCTCTGATAAGAAATATGGCGAACGCTTTTGGCGTTTATGAAATAAGACAGAATGACAGCGGATTTTTGCTTTACCTGAGAAATATAAAGTCTGAAGAAGCTATGGATATAGTGGTAAAAAATGCCGGAAAAGCATTTTTAAATGCAGGAAAGAAGCCTTATATACTTATTAAGGCTTCAAAAAATGAAAAACCTCTTGAGTTTTTGCTTGAGGTTTTTACAAACCTAAAAAAATAAAAAATGCCTATAAGTGCAAATCAGCCAGTTAAATGGTGAATGTTTTATGAAAATTTGTAAAATTATAGATTTTTATAGACAACAGTGAATATTTGGTGTATAATTACCGATATATGCTGTCATCGTTAAACGATGATGAATTTTATTTAAGGACGGTAATTTTTTATGAAAGCAATCAAAAAAATCACCGCTGCTTTTTTGGCGGTGCTTATGATTATGTCAATCTCAGGATGCAGTACAAAACCGGAATGGTCATACAAGGTTGATGACAATGAGATGCAGATAGGCGTTTATATTTATGCCCTCTATACTGCATATAATCAGGCAGCAACATATGCTTCATCCGCAGAAGGTTACGATGCGGAAAAGTCTTTCCTTAACCTTACAATCACTGATGACGACGGAGAAACAGCAGTTGCTAAGGATTGGATTGTTGACACTGCAAAGGAACTCACAAAGAATATTCTTACAATCGAAGAAGAGTTTGAAGCAAGAGGTCTCACACTCACAGCAGAGGATGAGACAGCCGCTAAGGAATCAGCTGACAATGACTGGAACCTTGGACCATACTACGATATGTACCTTGCATACGGCATGATGCCAACTCCTTATAAGGATATACTTGAGCCTTACGGTGTATCTTACGAAAGCTTTGAGAGAGCAAGCTACATGGCTTCTGCAAAACAGACAGCTTTGTTTGAAAAAATCTACATCAATGATGAAGAAACAGCAGTAAGCACAGAAGACCTTACAAATTATTTTACAGAGAATTACACAAGCTACAGCTATTTGAGCGTTCGTCTTGCAGATTCTGCAACAGATGACTCAGGCTCAACAACATACACAGCTATGTCCGATGAGGATATTGCAGAAATCGAATCCACACTTCAGGGATACGCTGACAACATCAACAACGGCGCAGGAACCTTTGCAGAGCAGATGGTAGAGTATACAGCTTTAAAAGAGCTTGAGTCAGACCCATCAACAAGCGCAGTTGAAAATCTTGACGAGTCATCACTCAACGAAGATGTTATTGCTGCGTTGAATGAACTTGAAGAGGGAAAAGCTTCTCTTGTAAAAGTAGGCGAAGCAGAAAATGCTTATTACTACCTTATTTATAAAGCTCCTATAGCTGATTCAGTTGCTGATTATATTGAAGACGAAACAAACAGCTTCAACGTACTCAGCGCAATGAAGTCAGAAGAATTCCAGGATATGCTTACAGCAAAGGCAGAAGAGCTGGGAATTCAGGAGAATACAAGCGTAGTTAATTCTTATAAACCATCAATGTTCGAGTAATATAGTTTAATCTGCTCTGCCGGATTTAACTTATTACTTTAGGGATTTGCCAAAGTGCAGAAGGAGAATGAGGAGTATATGGCGAAAATGAAAAGAATCACAATATCTTTTTTCCTTGCATTGATTATGTGTTTTTCTTTTTCATCAATTTTTACCGTAAGCGCAGATGAGCTGTCCAGCGATGATTGGGAGGAAATTTCTCTTAATCTTCAGCAGGGCGGGGAACAGTCCGGAGAAGATTTTAACTTTATCAAGGAGAATAACGGAAAAAGTGACGACGGCGAATGGATTTTATACGTTGGAATAGGTCTTGTTGTTGTGGGTCTTTTGGGAATAACATATGCTGTTTTGTCATCAAAAAGACAGAGAGCTATTGCTAAAAAACGCAGAGACGCATACATTAGAAATGCCAAGGCCGCCAACAGAAAAAGAGTAAATTCAACACAGCAAAGCAGGGGAAGAACAAAGCAGGCTTCAACTGCTAAACCTCAGCAAGGTCAGAGAAGACCTGCTTCATCATCCGGCAGTACAAGAAGAGCCTATGATGAAAGCGGAAAGTATGACTCTTACAATTCTATTAAGGGCAGCAGATATGTTGACGGCGGTGTAAGACGTACCAATTCACAGCCATCTCAGGATTTTTACGATGACGGTTACGGACGTTCTGCATCACAGCAAAGTCAGTTTGCAGACGATGATGTAAAGACTTATACAAGAAAATCTTCTCAGCCGAGAAAAACTCCGGGTTATGAAGATATAAGTTCTTTCTCCTCATCCGACAGGGATATTTACAGTTCTTCTTCAAGAAAAAACAGTAAATATATCAACGATTATATCGACTACGAATAATTAAAAACAGGGCAGACGCTTAAAGCGCCTGCCCTTTAAATTTCTACAAACCATCTGTCATCTTCAAGAAAAAGATATCTTTGTTTACCTAATAAAAGACAAGTATATCTTATTCCTGCGCCGCCGGCTTTTAAAGAGGCGGCTCTTCTTATATCTGTTATCCTGTCGATTTCAAAGGTTCTGCCGTCTTCCCAGTGAACCTTCATAGGCATAATTCTTCCGTCACAGTCAAACTGCGCCGTAACACATACATATTGTTTCATGTTATCACCTCAGTAAATGTGTTTTCATACAGATTATTTGGATTAAATATACTTTGTAAAATATCCAACAGGGTGTATAGTATGGTCATCCTTTGGATTAAATCCGGAAAGACGTGGGTCGTTTAGCATAACTGCCGGCTGAACACAGTATGAGCCAAATCGTTTTTTTAAACTGTCAACAGCGCAGTCTAAATTATGAAGCCTGTTATTGTTTTTGGCATTACAGAAGAAACTCATCTGCACAGGTGTGTCAGAGGGGATAAGCTCGCTTAAACTTATTCCTATGCTTCTCAAAGGGGTTTCTCCTTTGTTTTTCAAAAACAGGTCTATAGCGTTTTCGGCAATTTCTTCTGTTATATCGGTGGGAATACTTAACTTGCGCTGGCGTGTAAAGGAGTTAAGGTTATTTTCCCTTATTGAAACGCCTACAACCCAAGCCTTTAGGTTTTGTTCTCTAAGTCTTCTCGCCACGCTGTCAGAAAGAACAAAGGCTACAATCTTTATATCTTCTACTGTTTTTAAATCTCGGTAGGTAGTTGTTGAGTTTCCGATACTCTTAACATCCTGATGACTTATAGAAAATGCCACAGAGGCCTTGTCACTGCCGTTTGCGAATTGATTGAGAAGATTTCCGTTTTTTCCGAAAACTGAAACGAGTGTATCCAGGGGGCAGTTTGCCAGATTTCCTATGGTGTATATGCCCATGTTGTTAAGTTTTTTCTTTGTGGCAGGCCCTACAAAAAGAAGATTTTCAACAGGCAAAGGCCAAACTATATATTTATAATTTTTATCAGTTATAACAGTAACTGCATCAGGCTTTTTGTAGTCGCTTCCAAGCTTTGCAAATATTTTATTAAAGCTTACTCCGATGCTCACAGTTATGCCAAGCTCATATTTAATTCTTCCACGTATTTCCTCGGCTATTGCTTTGGCTTTTTGGAAATTCATATCCCTTCCACTTATATCAAGCCAAGCTTCGTCAAGACCGAAAGGCTCCACTTTTTCGCTGTATTCTCCATATATTTCCCTTGTCATTTTTGAAAATCTTTTATACAATGGAAAATTAGGAGGAACAGTAACAAGTTCGGGACACTTTTGTCTTGCCTGCCATATGGCTTCGCCTGTTTTTACGCCGAAATTTTTGGCAATTTGATTTTTGGTCAGAATAATTCCGTGTCGGTCGTCGGCGTTTCCGCTTACGGCTACCGGTTTGTTTCGGATTTCGGGTCGGTAAAGACATTCCACCGACGCATAAAAGCTGTTGCAATCACTGTGGAGAATATACCTCATGAACAATCGCCTTCCTTGACGAAAATTTGTTTGATATAATTATAGAACTAATTTTCGATAATGTCAATAGGTATTTTATGGAATTGAAAAATTTTTTATATTGAGGCGGAATTTTCTTTGTGATATAATTTAATTGCTTGATAATACAGAAGAAAGGCGGATTGAAATGAAGTTTGTTCATCTTTCCGATTTACATATAGGAAAAAAGGTTAACGAATTTAATATGGCGGAAGACCAGAAATATATATTGAAGGAAATACTTAAAATTATAAATGAAGAACATTGTCAGGGAGTTTTTATCTCCGGCGATGTTTACGATAAGACAATTCCTTCCGGTGAGGCTGTGGGAATATTCGACGATTTTCTCACGGAGCTTTCAAATACAGGAGTTAAGGTTTTTATAATAAGCGGTAACCACGATTCGGCAGAGCGACTGGAGTTTGGCTCAAGAATAGTCAAGGACAGGGATATCTATATAGCATCGGTTTTTAAAGGTGCGCCGGAAAAAGTAACCCTTAAAGAAAAGGATGAAACAGTTAATATATTTATGCTTCCTTTTGTAAAGCCCTCTACGGTAAGGCCTTTTTTTGAGGATAAGACAATAGAGACCTACAACGACTGTGTGAAGCTTGCATTGGAAAAGGCTGAAAAAAAAGAAAATGAGATAAACATACTGCTTGCCCATCAGTTTGTCACAGGCGCATTAAAAAGTGACTCTGAGGAGGTATCAGTTGGCGGTATTGATAATGTAAACGCTGACGTGTTTGAAGGCTTTGATTATGTGGCGTTGGGACATATACACAGACCTCAAAATATTTCCACGGAAACATTGCGTTACTGCGGAACACCTTTAAAATATTCCTTTTCAGAGGCCAGCCACAAAAAGTCAGTAACTATTGTGGAAACAGGAAAGAAAGGCGAAATTTCAATAAAAACCCGTGAGCTTAAACCTCTCCGTGATATGAAAATAATAGAGGGAAGCTACATGGATGTGACAGACAGGGAATTTTATAAAGGACTTAATCTCGACGATTACTATAAAATAATTTTGACAGACGAAAAGGATATTTCGGATGCCATAAATAAGCTCAGAGCCATATATAAAAATATTATGAGCCTTGAATATAAAAACACAAGGACGATGAATAACGCCGGTGTGGACGCAGTACAGCCGGTTGAGGATAAATCTCCGTTTGAAATGTTTGAAGAGCTTTATAAGCTTCAAAATAATATTTCTATGGATGATGAAGAAAAAAGTTTTATAAAAAATATTATGGAAGAAGTTTGGGAGGAAGAGCTGTGAAACCTTTAAAACTTACAATAAGTGCATTCGGTCCCTATCCCGATAAAGTTGTTGTGGATTTTACAAAGCTGGGAAGCAGTGGACTTTATCTCATAACCGGAAACACCGGAGCAGGAAAAACAACTATCTTTGACGCAATAACCTTTGCACTTTTCGGAGAACCCAGCGGAGATAACAGAAAATCTGATATGCTGAGAAGCAAGTATGCCGATGAAAACGTGAAAACATACGTTGAGCTGGAGTTTTCCTATAAGGATAAAATTTACACGGTAAAAAGAAATCCTGAGTACAAAAGGAAAAAGCTCAAGGGCGACGGATTTACAAAGGAAACAGCCGACGCAGAGCTTACATTTTCAGACGGAAGAACACCGGTCACAAAAATAAAAGAGGTAAACGAAGCCATAAAGGAGATAACAGGTCTTGACAGGGGTAAGTTTACCAGAATAGTTATGATTGCCCAGGGGGATTTTTTAAAGCTGCTTTTTGCTGATACGGAGGAGCGAAGCAAAATTTTCCGTGATATTTTCAGAACAGAGCCATACAGAAAATTGCAGGAGTGCCTAAAAGAAAATGTTTCGGAAAGTAAAAGGGACTGTGAGGACACTCAGAAAAATATTCTCCGATTTGTTGAAAGCGGTCAGTATTACGGAGAAAACAAAGAAAGATTTGAAGAAATAAGAAAATCTAAAAACGCCGTATATTCTAATGAAGTTCTTGAATTTCTTCAAAGACAGATTGATGCTGACGAAATATTTTTAAAGGAGTCGGAAGAAAAAATTTCAAGTGCGGAAAAAGAGCTTGAAAAGATAAACCAAAACTTAGGACAGGCTGAACTTTACAAAAAAACACAGGAGCAGATAAATCTGACAAAAAGAGAAATAGAAAGCTTTGAAATGAAAGTTCAAAAGTCAGAAACTGAGTTAAAAGATGCGGAAAGCAAACTTCCTTTGTCAGAAACATTGACCGAAAATATAAGAGAAGAAAAAGAAAAGCTTCCTTTATATAAGGAACTGGACGAACTGGGAAGCAAAAGAAAAAAATCCGCAGAAAGAGCTAATTTCACAGAGAAAAATTATCAAAACGCAGAAAAGTCGGAAAGAACTTTTTCTGAAAAGCTTAAAGAGGCAAAGGATATCTGTGAAAAATTAGGCGATGCAGAGGTTCAGGCTGAAAAGCTGAAAAACAAAAAATCCGACCTTATGCAGAGAAAAGGTCAGACAGATGAAATTATTTCCCTTATGCCAAATGTAAGAAAGCTGAATGAGGATTACAAAAGGTTAGCAGTAAAATACGAAAAAGAAAAAACAGATTACGAAACTAAAAAAGCTGTATATGAACAGCAGGAAAGAAACTTTTTTGATGAGCAGGCAGGCTTTTTGGCGAAAAATTTAAAAGATAATTGCCCATGTCCTGTTTGCGGTTCACTTTCACATCCAAACCCTGCTAAGGTTTCAAAGGAAACAGTTTCAAGAGAACAGCTTGAAAAAGAAAAAAGTCAAGTTGAAAAATATAGAAACACTGTTTTGGATACACTTACGTTGTTGAATCAGGCAAAATCCACTTTTGAAATAGCAAGAGATAACATTTACGGTAAAATGGAAGAGTTTACCGGAGAAAAGGACAGAAAAAAGGCTGTTGAAATTATAAATTCAGAAAGCGAAAAATTGTCCGAAGAAATAAAATCTCTTGACCTGCAAATAAAGAAAGAGGAACAAAACGGAAGAATAAAGGAGAAAGCTCAAAAAGATATACCGATTTTTGAAAGCTCTTTGAATAAGGCAATAGAGGAAAAGCACAGAAGTGAAATTGAACTGGCAAGAATAAATGAAGAGATAAAAAATCTTGAAAAAGAATTGAATGATAAAAAAGAAAAGCTTACCTTTAAAAGCGAAAATGACGCAAAGCTTCATATAGAGAAGCTGCAAAAACAAAAGGATGATATAACATCTGCACATGAGAAAGCTTTTAAAGAATATCAGGAATTTAAAAATAAACTGGATGAGAAAAAAGCATCTCATTCAACGCTTAAAAATCAGCTTGAAAATATGGCAAGCTTTGACTTTACGGAGCTTAACAGTAAAAAATCAGAGCTGTTGAAAGAAAAAGAGGAACTTCAAAAACATCAAAAAGAATACAACCTGCGTCTTTCTTCCAATAAAACTGCGGTTGATAACATAAAAAAATATACCGTGGAACTGGAAAAATCCGAGAAAAAATATCAGATGGTAAAGCTTTTGTCCGATACAGCTTCCGGCAATCTTTCCGGCAAGGACAGAATATCCATAGAAACTTTTATCCAGATGACTTATTTTGACAGGGTAATAAACAGAGCCAATGTAAGGCTTATGAGAATGAGTTACGGACAATATGAGCTTGTGAGAAGAACGGAAAGCGACAAGGGAAGAGCCCAAAGCGGTTTGGAGCTTGATGTTATAGACCACTATAACGGAACAAAGAGAAGCGTAAAATCTCTTTCAGGCGGTGAAGCCTTTAAAGCTTCTTTGTCACTTGCTTTGGGTATGTCCGACGAGATACAGTCGTCCTCCGGAGGTATTCAGGTTGACTCCATGTTTATAGACGAGGGTTTCGGTTCTCTGGACGATGAATCTTTAAATCAGGCTATAGGCGTTTTGCAGGAGCTTACCGCCGGAAATAAGCCGGTGGGAATAATCTCCCATGTGTCGGAGCTTAAAGAGAGAATAGACAGACAAATTGTAGTTACCAAGCAGAAAAATTACGGAAGCAAGGTCGAAATAAAAATTTAATGTAAAGGCGGCGTGGTTTGCGCCGTCTTTTATTTTAACCAACGGTTAATTTTTGAAGGGTTATATTTATAACGGTTCAATTGAAAGGGGAAAATGCTTTTGTTATAATAAGATTAAAGAAGGTGATAACATGAAAATCAACCATATAATAAAGGAAAAGAGAATAGAGAGAGGCTATACTCAGGAACAGCTGGCGTCGATTTTGGGAGTGACTGCGCCCGCCGTCAATAAGTGGGAGAAAGGCAGTTCCTTTCCCGATATAACCTTGCTGCCTGTTTTGGCAAGAGCCTTGAAAACGGATTTAAACACACTTTTGTCTTTTAAAAATGACCTTACGAGGGAAGAACTCGCCATGTTTTTAAATGAGCTTTCAAAAATTGCAATTTATGAGAGCACAGAAAGAGCTTTTGAAGCGGCAAAAGAAAAGATAAGTGAATATCCAGAAAGCGACGAGTTGATTTTGTATTGCGCCATAATAATAGAAAATTCCGCTATTATGGAGAAGGGCAGAAATATTCAAAGTAATTACGATGAAGCCGAGGTTTTTTCATGGTATGAGAAAGCCTGTCAAAGCGGAGATACAAATATAAAATCTATGGCTCAGTCCTCTGTTGTCAATAAATTTATTGAAAAAGGAGAGTATGAAAAAGCCGAAAAAATCATAGATGAAATACCGGATAAACTTCCTGTAGATAAGAAACAGCTAAAAATAAACCTTGCTTTGAAAAAAGGCGAATATGAAAAAGCAGCCTTACTTTTGGAAGAAAAGCTGCTTTTATCTGTTACGGAAATATTATCTGATATGACTGCACTTATGCAGATCACTGTGAAAATCGGAAACGTTGAAGATGCAAAGTATATTTCAGAGGTTTCTGCAAAGGCCGCAGAATTATTCGATATGCAGAAATACAATATCTATATACCGAAATTTTTGTATCTGTGTTCAGTGGGGGAAAACAGTGACGAATTGAAAAAGGTTCTTTCAAAGCTTATGGACTCCACAGAGGAAAAATGGAAAGGGAATAAATCCCCTCTTTACCGTTTTGTAAAAACAAAGGACCACAAGGATTTGGAGAAAATATTGAAAAGAACTCTTTTTTATGAGATTGAAAATAACGATTCTATAAAGTTTTTGCGTGAAACGGAAATTTATAAGAAACTAAAAGCTGATATTAGTTTTCCTCAAGCTTCCAGCCAAAGTCATTGTGATAAATCATAAGCTTTGTCATTCCGCCGTCTATGCAAATATTTTCTCCTGTTATAAATGAAGCTTTATCAGAACAAAGGAAAAGCACCATGTTTGCTATGTCCAGAGGATTTCCTACACGGCCTGCCGGGTGCTGAAAGGCGTCTGCTCCTGAATATTCGGTAAAGTCAGTGTCAATCCAGCCGGGAGAAATCGAATTAACTCTTACTTTTCCGGAAAGAGATACTGCAAGGGCGTGAGTTAAAGCAGAAATGCCGCCCTTTGCCGCTGTATAGCTTTCTGTGTTTCTCTGGCTCATTCTGTCACGTGAGGATGAAATGTTTATTATTGAGCCTCCCTTGTTAAAATCATCCATAAAAAGCTTTGAAAGCATATACGGAGCGGAAACACCTATTCTAAGAGCATAATTGAAATCTTCCCAGGAGCAGTCGAAAATTCCGCCCATAGATTTCATTGCGTTGTTTACAAGGAAATCTATATGTCCGTAATCGGAAATAACCTTGTCATGAAATTTTATGAGTGTTTCCTCTTCGGCTATATCGCCCGTAAAATATTCGTTTTCTATTTTGTCGATTATGCAGACATGAGCGCCTGCCTTTTTAAATTCATCGGCTATTGTTTTTCCGATTCCCTGTGCGCCGCCTGTTACAACGGCTACTTTGTTTTTAAACATTGTGGTCACCTCATATTTTTTGTTTATTGAAATTCTTTCAGGTTTATTTTATAATTATATACAAAGTAAAATAAAGGGGAGTTTTTAATGAGTACATATACAGCTGTAAAGACATGGTTCAGCCCTACAGGAGGCACAAAAAAAGCTGTGGATATTTTCTGCGACGGCCTTGGTTTGCCTGTTAAAGAAATAGATTTTACGGTTATGGGAAACAGAGAAGAAACGGAGGAATTTACAGATAAGGAACTTTTTATAGCCTCAGTTCCTGTTTATGCCGGCAGAATACCTCCTATTGAAAATCTTTATAAAAACGTAAAGGGAAACAATACTCCTTGTATTATTGTGGCATGTTACGGAAACAGACACTATGATGATGCTATAGCCCAGCTTAAAAATATATTAAATGAAAGAGGTTTCATCTGTATAGGAGCTATTGCCTGCATAATTCCTCACATTTACTCTGACAAACTTGGAAAGGGCAGACCTAACGATAAGGACGAAGAGATAATAAAGGCTTTTGCAGAAAAAATAAACGGAAAGCTTGAAAGCGGAGAACTTTCAGAAATTTCTGTTCCGGGAAATCCAATGCCTGAGCCTAAGCCTGTTAAAATGATAAAGACATGGATAGAGGGACTTTGTAATTTCTGCGGTTTGTGTGCAGAAAGCTGTCCTGTGGGAGCTATCAACAGAGAAACAATGTTCATAGACAACAATGTCTGCATAAACTGTATGCGCTGTTCAAAAGTCTGTCCAAGAGAAGCCAGAAGCTTTGAGGCTGAACACATAAAACTTAAATTGGAGCAGAACTTCTTAAAACCAAGGGAGATAGAGTGCTTCCTTTGATTTTAAATCACAATAAATCTTTTCCGTAGATTTCCGTGTAACAAAGCTTGCCGGAAACTCTTGAGGACTGCATAAGGGAAATTCTTGAAACATTCATTGTAAGGTGTGGGGGAGTAATAAAGATTTTTTCTTTTGAAACCACCTGTCTTGCTATGGTTATATGTGGCTTGAATTTCCTTTTTTCTATGTTAAAGCCGGAGGCAATAAGCTCTTTTTGAATATTTTCTGCGGCTGAAGTAAGAGCGATACTTTCCTTAATTCCTACCCACCAAAGGTCGGAAAATTTACCGATTTTTTCAGTTGTGATTTTAAAACCTTTAAAATTTTGAAAAGCTCGGTCAACGGCATTTTTAGCACCCTGAATATTCTTAGTTTCTCCTATAAAAGCCAGTGTTAAATGCAGGTTCTCATCTAAGGTGAAATTACCGAAAACACTTTGATTTCTCAGTTCTTCACGTATGTTTATTAGTCCGTCTTTAAAGTTTTTGTTAAAATTTATTGCAATAAATAATCTCATCGCCTATTTACTCCCTGAAAAAAGTGATATAATGTAGTTGTGATATATTCTATCATAGGCGTGAGTATATTACAACGAAATTTTTCATCATAATAAAAGTCGGAGGTGCTTTACTTTGGAACTTTGTAAAGGATTGGCTCATGTAGCAATAGCTGTTGAAAATTTGGAAAACAGTATAAAGTGGTATGAAAAAATAGGCGGAAAGTGTCATAACCGTGGAGAACTGAAAACAGATATCGGAGTTAAGAAATTGGCTTTGGTGAATTTGTTCGGCGTTGATTTTGAACTCATAGAAAACGAAGTTCCGGAAAAACTTCCATCAGGAGCGATAACTCACGTGGCAATTACGGTTGTGGATTTGCCTAAGGTTATTGAATACCTCAAAGAAAAAGGCGTTGACAGCTTTATGACTGAGGAAATTGTAAATATGCCTGAGCTTTTCGGCGGCCTTAGAAACATATTTATAAAAGGTCCTGACGGAGAGGAAATCGAATTTATTGAGATGGGAAATTTCTGATAAATTTCGACGGATAAAACGGAGGAAAGAAAAAATATGAAGAAAGCAGCCCTTATTTTAGCTTTTGTATGCATGTTTATTTTTTCAGGATGTTCACAAGGCGAATATATGCCGGAAGTGAAGAATAGAACCAATGTTTTTGAAATTTACGACTGCGGCAGCAAAAAGCTTGTAAAGGAATTAAATGTTAACAGCGATGCTGACCAGCTTTTGATTCTTGACAGTATTATAAACAATGCAGACAACAGTAAGGACTATACAGAAGAACTAAGTGAGGTTGAACCGGAGTATGTTTTGGTAAACTGCGGTGAAACCGACGAAACAACCATATATGTAAAAATAAGATTTTCTGAGGGAAAAGTATACAGAGAGATTTACAGTGACAACGAAAGTTCATCAGTCCTTAATCAGGGAATACTTGACTGTATAACAGTTACGGAAGAGGATTTTAGAAGTATTTTGGCATAATAAAAAAGGTAACGGGACAAGCGTCTTCGTTACCTTTTTGTTTTGTGTTGATATTTAAAAAATCAGTCCTGGTTTAAAGCTGCTTTAAGAGCTTTTGAGAACTGGTCAGGACATGAAGTTGACTTCATTCCGCAGGTTATGCCCTCAAGTCTGTTTATAGCTTCTTCAACTTCCATTCCCTCAACAAGGGCAGAAATTCCTTTAAGGTTGCCGTTGCATCCGCCTGTAAAGCTTACATTTTTAACAACGCCGTCCTCAATTTCAAAATTGATTTTTCTGGAACAAACTCCCTTTGGTGTGTATGCATATTTCATATTTATACTTCCTTCCTTAGTTTTGTATATCTTAAATTGTGAATTTAATTACTTTCTTTTCTCGGCAAGCGCTAAAATCTTTTCGACTTCTCTGTCTGTTGTAAAACAACTGCCGAGAGGTCTTGGGGTCATAGAGTGAAATCCGTGGAAATCGGAACCGCCGGTTTTGATAAGATTGTATCTATCCGCAAGGGAAGAGAGATAATCAAAATCACCTTCTTTATTTCTCGGGTGCATAACCTCTATGCCGTCTATCATGTTTTCCTTGCACAGATTTTCCAAAAGCTCATAGCTGTTGTAAACACTGGGGTGAGCCATAACCGCCACACCTTTACAGCTTCTTACTGTGTCAATAGCTGTGCGCACATCCGGATATTCCACAGAAAATAAAGCCTTCGGGTTTTCTCCTCTGAAATAATAGCTGAAAAGCTCGCCGAATATTTTTGTTTCATAACCCAATTCCATAAGTAAAGCGATAATGCTCTGTTTAAAAACGCTTTTATATTTACCACGTTTTTCTCTGAGTATTTCATAATCAATAGGGTAGTCTTTTGATATTACCTCTATGGATTTTTCTATAGATTTTTCACGGCTTTGATTTGTAATTTCAAAAAGCTCATTTAAAGGGTTTTCATCCTGGGGAAGATAGCAAAGAATGTGAACACGTCTTCTTGTAAGAGGGTCACGTGTTGAAATTTCACAGGCTTTGAGAAGTCTGATGTTTTCACGGTCAGCGATTTTCTGAGCTTCAGGATACTGGGCAAAAGTATCGTGATCGCTTACGGCAATTGTTGAAAGCTTCAGTTTTACCGCTGTGGTAATAATTGTTTCAATATCGGTAGAACCGTCGGAATACAAACTGTGACAGTGTAAATCTCCGTTCATTTTTACATCTCCCGTTAATAATGAAAAGGTTATAAAACTTTAGATATGAAAAAAGCACCGAACGCAATGTTCAGTGCTTATGGAGCGGATGACGAGGCTCGAACTCGCTACCTCCACCTTGGCAAGGTGGCGCTCTACCGGATGAGCTACATCCGCATCCCTCAGTGCTCGTTTATTATATAACAGTAATCCTCATTTGTCAACACTTTTTTCAAAAAAATTTTAATTTTTTTCAGAAGCAGATTTTTTGACTTTTAGACAGTGAAATACACCTTAAAAATTTTAGTGGCGGAGAAACTGCACTTGTGGTATAATTAAAGTTATAGAGTGAATGAAAAGAAGTTTTACAAATTTATTGAATGGAGGGTATTATATTATGTCTTTTAATTTGAATTTAGGCTGTTGGTCATCGGTTTTTGCCGTGCCTACAAGAATTGTTGATAATGATATTAAACTTGCAAGCTCTTATCACTTGAAAGTTTTGCTTTATATTCTCAGAAACTCAGACCATGCCATGACTTATGAGTCAATCGGTTCAGCTCTCGATATGCATCCGGGAGATGTAAAGGACTGCATAAACTTTTGGGCAGACCGTGAAGTGATTTCTGTAGATGAAAATATGATTTCTCCTTATCCCGCTAAAAACTCAGAGAGCGTTATATCTTCTGTGGAAAGGGAAGAAACTCCGGAAAAAGAAGAAGAGAGGGAAAAGCTTTATCATCAGGAAGATTTTGAAGCTGATGAGGAAACAGGAGATGATAGCGGATACACATATCAGCCATCACCTGTTATAAAATCTCCAAGACCTTTGACACGTCCTTCAAGACCTGATATAAAGCATGTGGCACGTATGCTTTCCACAGACAGTGAGCTTGCGGCTTTGATGGAAGAAGCTCAGATGATTTTGGGTAAAACTTTGTCCTCAGGGGACGCCGCAACACTGCTTATGCTCAGGGATACTTACGGAGTCCCTGCAGAGGTTCTTATAATGATAATTCAGTACTGTGCCAGCGTCGATAAGGGCAATATGCACGCTGTTGAAAAGGAAGCCATAAACTGGTCCGACGAGGGCATTGTGACAATGGAGCAGGCGGACGAGAAAATAAAAGACCTTACAGAAAGACGTGAGGCATGGAACAGAGTTTCACGTGTGTTTGGTTTTAAAAATGTGGGTTCTCCTACAAAGAAACAGCTGGAGTTTGCTTCACGCTGGACTGCAGAATGGAAATTCTCCGATGAAATGCTTAGAGAAGCTTACGAGCGCTGTGTGGATGCTAAAGGTATTTACGAGATGAACTATATAAACGGAATTCTAAGCAACTGGCACAAGAATAAGATTTTCAATATGGATGAGCTTAGAAGCGCAGACGCCGCAAGAATGATGTCTGATAAAGGAGATAAAAAGATTTCTGACACAGCTCAGAGCATACACAACAAAAAGCACAGCTACAATATAGAGCGAACCTATGATATAGGGGAACTGGAAAAAAGAAGTATTCTGGATGAACAGGATTGATTTTAAACTATAGAGAAATGAGGTGCAGGCCTTGGGATACGGTTACAGTGTTCATGTAAAAGCAAAAGAGGTAATGCAGCAGAGAAGAGCTAAGGCTTTGCGTGAAGCTGACTACAGGCTTCAGGAGATTTACAATAAAATTCCAAGAATAGAGGAGATTGACAGGAAGTTAAGCTCTCTGGGTTCAGCCGCCGCAAGAGCCGTTGTAAAGGGCGGAGACGTAAAACAGCATATAGAGGAACTAAAAGTTCAAAGTCTTGGACTTCAGGAGGAAAGAAAAATGCTCCTTGCAAAGCACGGATACAGCTTTGATTATGATGAACCGAGGTTTATCTGCAATATATGTTCCGATACCGGAATTATTGAAAAAAACGGAATTTCCATCCAGTGCGACTGCATGAAAAAGCTTATGTTTGAGGTTGCCTGCGATGATATAAACAGAATAGCTCCATTAAAGCTTTCCACCTTTGATAAGTTTGATTATACCTTACAGCCGGACGAAGTGATATCCGGAATAAATCTCAGAGAAAACATGAAAAGGATATATCTTTTTTGCAGAAAATACGCCAGTACTTTCGGAGAGGGAAGCAAAAATCTTTTGATGAAAGGCGGCCCCGGACTTGGAAAAACCCATTTGAGCTTAGCTATTGCAAATGAGGTTCTTCATAAAGGTTTCGGTGTAATTTACGCTTCTGCTCCGTCGCTCATATCAAAGCTTGAAAAGGAACACTTTTCCTACAGATACGACGACCTTTCGGAAACAGAGGATGCGGTTACAAACTGTGATTTGCTTATTATTGATGATTTGGGTTCTGAGTTTTCTAATCAGTTTTCCACAAAAACACTTTACAATATTCTGAATAACAGAATACTGCTGGGCAAGCCGATTATAATAAGCACCAATTTGAGCTTTGAAAACATTGAATCTGCTTATTCCACACGTTTTCTTTCAAGGATTGCCGGAAACTGCGGAACTTTGAATTTTGTGGGAAAGGACGTCAGAAACCTTGTCAGAAGATAAGAAAGTAAGCAAAAGATTTTTATCATTTTTTCTTTGTTTGATTATGGCACTTTTAAGCTTTGTTTTGACTTCCTGCAATAGTGAAGTAAAGACGGAAACAGCGGAGTTTTTTGTATTCGATACTGTTGTGAATATAACGGCTTACGGAGAAAAGGCAAAGGAAGCCATAGAAGCGGCAAGAGACGAGCTTTACAGATATGACGCCTTGCTTTCAACAACAAATGAAAACTCAGATATTTATAAGGTTAACAACAACGAATCCCGGGAGGTTTCCGCTGAAACAGCGGAGATAATAGAAAAATCTCTGGAAATATCTGAGCTTACCGAGGGTTTTCTTGATATAACAATTTATCCTGTTGTGGAGCTTTGGGGATTTACCGGAGGAAACTACAGAGTTCCAAGTGAATCAGAGATTGAAGAAGCTTTGAATTTTGTTGGCTTTGATAAGATTTTCCTACAGGATAATAACGTGGTAAAGGACGATCCAAAGGTTCAGATAGACTTGGGAGCCACAGCAAAGGGATATATAGGTGATAAGGTTGCAGAAGCTATAAAAAATGCAGGCTGTAACAGCGCAGTTTTAAGCATAGGCGGAAATGTTGTGACAGTTGGAACTAAGCCTGACGGAAAGGATTTCAATGTGGGAATTACATGGACTGACGGAAAGGAAATATGCGCAACTGTTTCATTAAAGGATATGTCAGCAGTTACATCAGGTACATACCAGCGCAATTTTAATGAAAACGGAGTTTTTTATCACCATATAATAGACCCAAAAACCGGATATCCCGCCCAGTCTGATATAGGGTCGGTGACTATTTTTACTTCAAACGGACTTGTTGCTGACGGACTTTCCACAGCATTTTTTGTTATGGGAAGTGAAAAGGCTGTTGAGTTTTATGAAAACGAAAAATATTCAGAACTTGGCACTGACAGCCTTGATTTTATGATTATTAAAAATGACGGTACATGTATTGTTACAGAAAGTATTTACAGTAATATGAAGTTAAATTCTGACTGCATATCAGAGAGCGATGTAACTGTAATTTGAGACATAAAATAACCCGATGTTTCTGTTTAGTTGAAACATCGGGTTTAACTATTCATGGTGTGTTCCGAATTGCTTTATTTCGCCTTTTCTGAGCTTTTTGAAAAAATCTTTTAGAAGAGCGGCACATTCTTCCTGTAAAACTCCGCCTATAACCTGTGGTTTGTGATTGTAGGGAAGCTCAAACAGGTTTGTAACAGAGCCGCAGGAGCCGTTTTTCTTGTCATAGGCTCCGAATATAACCTTGGGTATTCGTGCATTGGTTATTGCCCCAGCGCACATTGGACATGGCTCTAAGGTCACATACATGGTGCATTGCCACAATCTCCAGCCGCCTAATTTTTTACATGCGTTGTTTATGGCTTCTATCTCCGCATGACACAGGCAGTTTTTTTCATTTTCACGGTGATTTGTTCCGAAAGAGATTATTTCATCGTCCTTGACAATTATTGCGCCAACGGGGACTTCGCCGTGCTGGGTATATTTTACAGCTGTTTCCAATGCTTTTTTCATATAGAAAATATGTCGGTCTTCAATTTGAATGTTGGACATTTTATCACCTTTTAACTTAGAAAAGAATCGCTTATAGAAATCGCCAAAAGAAGTACTGTAAAAGCTATAATTCCGAAGCTTTGGAAAAAGTATCTATATTTTTCTTTTTCGGTTTGTATAAGACCTGAATAGGGAGTGCTTGTTCTTTTGCTGAACCTGAGAAGCTTTTCGTCATTTTTTGAAAGTCTGTAGACCGAATATATACCTAAAAGCAAAGCCGCCACTACCACTATTCCGTAAATTATTTCGGAATATGTATTTCCTATATATTTAGGAAGAGCGGAAAAAACACATGAGAATAAATTATTTGCAAAGTGTACAATCATAGCGGGAACTATTGAGCCTGTATAGATTGTGACATACCCAAATACAAGACCTCCCACAAAGGCAAAGGGCAGCTGAACAAAATTATGATGCATAAGACCGAAAAGCAGAGCGGAAGTGACCACCGCAAAGCTTTCGCCGTATTTTCTTAAAATTCCCAGAAGAACTCCTCTGAATAAAAATTCTTCTGTAAGTGCCGGGATAACCGCAACAGATAAAATGTATACGGAAAGATTAAGCCATGATTTTTCAAAGACTGATGAGGATTGATTAACGGGTATTCCTATTAAATCCATATTTCCTAAAAAGAGATTGGTAAGATAATTGCTAAGCATAAAAAATGCAAAGGAAGCTATAAGAATAAAAGCAAGTCCTTCTTTTTTAGCTCTTGAAAAGGATATTACGGAACTAATCTTCTCTTTGGAAATAGCGCAGCAGAAAAATCCGGCAGGTATAAAAGCCAATATAGATGCCATTGCGCTTACCAGATTTGAAAGGGCAAAGGAGTTTTGAGGGTTTTTAATGCCCACTGCTGTGCCTATAACAATACCGTATGATATGAGATATAGGATAACTATAGAGAGAAGCAGGGAAAATCCTATCTTTGAAAAATTATTTCTTAAAGAGCTTTTTTGCTCGGCTAAGTACATTTTATCAAAGTCATAGGGGTTTTTGTTATTTAAAGTTTTATTTCTTCCTGAAAACATTAAAAGCCTCCTTTTAGAGGTATTTTTATATTTTACTTTATATAATGAAGTATATCACCCGAAGAGCTTTTTTACAAGATATAGATTAAAGGTTTGTTTTTAAGAAAAATATAATAAAAGTGTTGACAAAAGAGTTTTTGTAGGGTATAATACCAAAAGAACAATAAAGCAAGGCAGTTACATGCTTTCACCTGTGGGGTTCCGTCTGCACGGGTCAATATTTTTAACATGATATTTCTGCGGCGTTGAGCCGTGTTTTTGTGTTGAGTTTATTGTGCGGGCGGAGTGTATTCTGTCCGCATTTTCTTATATTGTTACACAACTTTTTAAAGCTTTGGAGGTGCTTACAATTAGCAGTAAGGAAATTCAGATCAACGAAGAAATTACCGAAAAAGAGCTTAGAATAATCGGCTCAGACGGTACTCAGCTTGGTATTATGTCAGCGGCTCAGGCTCTTGAGCTTGCAGCAAAGAGCAATCTCGACCTTGTAAAGATTGCGCCACAGGCAAAACCACCGGTTTGCAAGATAATGGATTACGGTAAATATCGCTTTGAACAGGCAAAGAGAGAAAAGGAAGCAAGAAAAAATCAAAGAGTTATTGATGTTAAGGAAGTAAGACTTTCCTTGAATATAGATACCCATGATTTTAACACTAAGCTTAACAATGCTCTCAAGTTTATCAAAAAGGGCGATAAGGTAAAGGTTTCCATCAGATTCAGAGGAAGAGAGATGGGACACCCGGAAATCGGTCAGGCTACAATGGAGCGTTTTGCAAAGGCCTGCGAAGAAGCGGCTATTGTGGAAAAACCTGCAAAGCTTGAAGGCAGAAACATGCTGATGTTCCTTGCTCCAAAGCCTAACAAGTAATATAAAAAATCAGGGAGGATAAATTTTATGCCTAAGATTAAAACACACAGCGGCGCAAAAAAGCGCTTTAAACTTTCCAAAAACGGTAAGGTTATCCGTGCTCATGCAAATAAGAGCCACATTCTCAACAAGAAGACAAGAAAGCGCAAGAGAGGCCTTCGTCAGACTTGTGTAGCTGATAAGACAAATACAGCACAGGTTAAGCGTTTGATTCCTTACAAATAATTCAATCTGAATTTTTTGTAAGCTATTGTATTGATTTTTAATATAACTTTTCGGAGGTAAATATATATGGCACGTATAAAGGGTGCGATGATGACTCGCAAAAGAAGAAAAAAGACATTAAAGCTTGCTAAAGGTTACTGGGGTGCAAAAAGCAAGCACTTTAAAATGGCTAAACAGGCTGTAATGAAGTCAGGCAACTATGCATACATCGGCCGTAAGCATAGAAAGAGAGATTTCAGACGCCTTTGGATTACAAGAATTTCCGCAGCTTGCAAGCTCAACGGCACAAACTATTCAACATTTATGAACGGTCTTAAGAAAGCAAATATCGCTCTTAACCGCAAGATGCTGGCTGAGATTGCAATTTCAGATCCTGCTGCATTTGCAAATCTTGTAGAAAAAGCAAAAAATGCATAATTAAATGTATAAACTGCGTTTGGGAGTTCCTTCCAAACGCTTTTGCATTTCTTTGGGAAAGTGTAGGTATATATGGAGGCAATTATAAATTCTAAGGATAACCGTATGGTGAAATACGCTGCAAAGCTTCAAAAAAGCGCTTCTTTCAGACGCGAGGAAAATCTTTTCCCGGTTGAGGGCGCAAGGCTTTGCGAGGATGCTTTAAATTCAAAGGCGGAGATAAAATACTTTTTTTATTCGGAAACAGCTGATAAAAAATACCATACAATTATAAAAAAAATATCAGAAAAATGCCCCAATACATACAGGGTAAAAGAGAGCGTATTTCCTAAAATGTGCGACACTGTTACCCCTCAGGGAATGCTTTCTTTGGTTTCACCTCTTGACAAAAGCCGTGTATTTGATACAATAAAAAAGTATAACAAGCTGAAGTTTTTGGTACTTGAGTGCGTTCAGGACCCCGGAAACATGGGAACAATCCTCAGAACCGCCGACGCACTGGGAATTGACGGCATAATAATCAGCAGCAATTCCTGTGATGTTTTCAGCCCGAAAGTAATAAGAGGCACTATGGGGGCGGTTTTTAGACTTCCGATTTTTATAACTGATGATATATGCGGATATATAAAAAGGTTTAATGAAAACGGATGCTCCTATGCTACAGTTCCTTTAAACGCCGATAAAGCGGTGACAGAGATTGACTTTAAATCAGGCAACGTGATTGCGGCTATAGGCAACGAGGGAAACGGTCTTACGAAAGAGTGCATTGAGGCTTGTTCATGCAAAATTACAATTCCTATGACGGGAAATGCCGAGTCCCTTAATGCGGGAATAGCGGCAGGCATTGTTATGTGGGAGATGGTCAGGTAATCATGGTTTATAACAACGCTCGTTACTGGATATGGCTTACTTTGGCTTTGGGATATAAAACGCCTAAGGCCTTAAAGGTATGTGAATTTTCCTTTAGTATAGCTGAGTTCTACGAGTGCGGTGAAAACCATTGGAAGCTTTGTCCCGGAATAACTCCTGCTGATATTCAAAAGCTTAAAAGTACCACATTGAGCAGTGCGGATAAAATTATAAACAGATGCATGGAATTAGATATCGATATAATAACCTTTGATGATGAGAGATATCCCATGTGTCTTAAGAATATTTATGCGCCTCCCTGTGTTTTGTACGTAAAGGGAGAATTTCCCGATTTAGATAACAGGTTTACCGTTGGAATTGTGGGAACAAGAAATGCTTCAAAATACGGTCTGCGTGTGGCTTATGATGCGGCTTCAAATCTTACAAGAGCCGGCGCTCTGATAATAAGCGGCGGTGCTTTGGGAATAGATTCAGCAGGTCATCGTGGAGCTTTGGCGGCAGGCGGCGACACGGTTTGTGTTTTAGGCGCAGGAATTGATGTGAACTACATAAGTCAAAACGCAAAGATGAGGGAGTATATAACAACTCACGGCTGTCTTGTAACGGAGTATCCTCCGGGAACACAGCCGAAGCCCTATCATTTTCCTGCAAGAAACAGAATAATAGCGGCTTTTTCCGACGCTGTTTTAATTGTTGAGGCGGCAAGAAGAAGCGGAGCGCTGATAACCGCCAATCTTGCTCAGGAACAGGGAAAAGAAGTGTTTGCGGTGATGGGAAACATAAATGCGGCATATTCTGAGGGTACAAATGCCCTTATTAAGGATGGAGCATATCCGTACACCCATTACACGGATATTATCGACGCTTTCCCTAATGTTTACATAACACGTAAAAACGACGTGAGAGCCACTGAAACCGCTTTGGAGGCTATTCCGGTAAAGGGAACACTTCCGAAAAATGCGGGCAAAAGCAAAGTGGTGCCGGCTTCCCAAAAGACTGAAAATGTAAACGCAGTGAATAAAGAAATGGAAGCCAAAAAAGGGAATATTTCTGAAAACATGAGAAATACTCCAAATGGAAAAATTGAAAGTATAAGCAGTGAAGCGAGGCGTGTGTATGACGCTATTAAACAGGGCGAAACAGTATCCACGGATGACCTGTGCATACGGCTCGGTTTATTGCCTTATAAAATTCTGCCTTATATTACAGAACTTGAAATAGAAGGTCTTGTGATAAATACAGGGGCAAGAAACTACAGAAAAGCATAGCAATATGAAATCTGTATAATAGATATGACAGAAGTAATTTAAAAAGTACGGAGGAATGAAATGTCAAATCTTGTAATAGTGGAGTCACCGGCTAAGGCTAAAACAATACAAAAGTATCTTGGCAATGACTACGAAGTTATCGCATCTATGGGACACGTAAGGGATTTGCCTGCGGCTCGTCTCAGCGTTGATATAAAAAATAATTATGCTCCGAAATATGCGGTGATAAAGGGCAAGGAAAAGCTTGTGGAAGAGCTTAAAAAGGAAGCCGAAAAAAGCGATAAAGTATATCTGGCAACTGACCCTGACCGTGAGGGAGAAGCTATTTCATGGCATCTTGCATATCTTTTAAATCTCGACCTTAACAGCAAAAACAGGGTTGAGTTTACCGAAATCACAAAAACCGGAGTAAGCAACGGAATGGAACACCCAAGGTCTATAAATATCGACCTTGTAAACGCCCAGCAGGCGAGAAGAATTCTCGACAGACTTGTGGGTTACAAGCTGAGTCCCTTTATTTCTCAGAAGATAAGAAGAGGTCTTTCAGCAGGACGTGTTCAGTCTGTTGCAGTTAGAATTATCGTTGACAGAGAAAACGAAATAAGAGAATTTAAGCCTGAGGAATACTGGTCAATAGACGCAAAGTTTATTCCAAAGGGCAGCAGAAGAGTTTTCACAGCCGCTTTTTACGGCGACGAAAACGGAAAAATGAAGATTGAAAACGAAGAGCAGGCAAAGAAAATCCTTGCAGACTTGGAGGACGCAGAATATGTGGTTTCCAAGGTTAAAAACGGCACAAGGAAAAAATCTCCGGCTCCTCCTTTTATAACATCTACATTGCAGCAGGAGGCTTCCAGAAAGCTCGGATTCCAGTCAAAGAGAACCATGAAGGTGGCTCAGGAGCTTTACGAAGGCGTTGAGGTAGAGGGAATAGGCGCTATGGGTCTTATAACCTATATGAGAACCGACTCCCTGAGAATTTCAAACGACGCCATTACCGAGGTTTCAAAATACATTTCCGAAACCTACGGAGAAAAATATCTCCCTGCAAAGCCACGTGTGTTTAAATCACGTGCCAATGCTCAGGACGGACACGAAGCTATAAGACCTTCTGTACCTTCATTGACCCCTGACAGAGTAAAGGGCAGTCTTACTTTAGATCAGTATAAGCTCTATAAGCTTATCTGGGAAAGATTTACCGCTTGTCAGATGGCTGACTGTATCCAGAAGACTACACAGGCTGAAATTTCTGCAAAGAATTATATTTTCAAAGCTTCAGGATATAAGGTTGACTTTGACGGCTTTACTGTTCTGTATGTTGAAAGCAACGACAGCGCAGAGGAAAAGGAAAAAGAGCTTCCGGCACTGGAAAAGGATATGCCTTTAAAGCTTAAAGAGATTGTGCCGAACCAGCACTTTACTCAGCCGCCAGCAAGATATACGGAAGCTTCCCTTATCAAGGCTTTGGAGGAATACGGTATAGGCAGACCGTCCACATATGCGGCTACAATTACCACAATAACAAGCCGTGAGTATGTAAAGCGTGACGGAAAAACACTTATACCTACAGAACTGGGAGAGGTTTCAACTCAGCTTATGAGAGAGCGTTTCCCGAAAATTGTAAACGTAAAGTTTACAGCTCAGATGGAAAAAGAGCTTGATACAGTTGAAAAGGGTGAAACCCAGTGGGTTCAGCTTTTGGACGACTTCTATCAGGATTTCGATAAAACACTTAAAAAGGCAAAAGAGGACATGGAGGGCGTAAAGCTCCACCTTAAAGAGGACGAAACAGACCTTATCTGCGAGTACTGCGGAAGACAGATGGTTGTAAAATTCGGCCGTTACGGTAAGTTTATTGCCTGCCCGGGATATCCGGAGTGCAAAAACATTAAGAAATTCGTTCAGGATATAGGAGTTGCCTGCCCTAAGTGCGGAGGAAAGGTAATTGTGAGAAAAACCAAAAAGGGCAAACCTTTCTACGGCTGTGAAAATTATCCGGAATGTGATTTTGTTTCATGGACTGAGCCTACAAACGAAAAATGTCCGAAATGCGGCAAGACTTTGTACAAGAAAAAGGGAAAGAAACCTACCCTTTACTGTGCTGAGGAAGGCTGCGGATATTCAAGACCTTTTGAATAATAAGATTTTAACAATGCCCTTTGTGGCTGAATGGTTGTGACTTATGCATATAAATGTAATCGGTGCCGGACTTGCCGGCTGTGAAGCGGCTTTCCAGTCCGCACAGAGAGGTTTAAAGGTTTATCTTTATGAGATGAAGCCCCAAAAGAAAACTCACGCTCATAAAAGCGATATGTTTTCGGAGCTTGTCTGCTCCAACTCATTAAAGGCGGACAGAGTGGAGAGCGCCGCAGGTATGCTCAAAGAGGAAATGCGTGTTATGAATTCCCTTTTGATGGAGTGTGCCGACCAGTGCCGTGTTCCGGCGGGAGGTGCTTTGGCGGTTGACCGTGACAAATTTTCCGCAATGGTGACAGACAGAATAAGAAATCATCCCAACATACAGGTGATTGAAAAGGAAGTCTTAAACCTTGATGAATTTATACAGGATAAAGACGGAATAACCGTAATAGCTTCAGGCCCTTTGACCTCTGAAAGTCTTTCGAAAAGTATTCAGGAAAAATTCGGCGGCGCACTTTCATTTTTTGATGCGGCGGCTCCCATAGTTTCTGCGGAAAGTATAGATATGGAACACGCCTTTACCGCTTCAAGATACGGAAAGGGCGATGGGGACGACTATATAAACTGTCCGATGAATAAAGAGGAATACGAGAATTTTCACCGTGAGCTTGTAAACGCCGAAAGAGCGCCTCTTCACGACTTTGATGTGAATAATCCTAAGGTGTACGAGGGCTGTATGCCAATAGAGATAATGGCGCAAAGGGGCGAGGACACAATAAGATTCGGCCCTATGAAGCCTGTTGGTTTGAGGGACCCGAAAACAGGTCATCGTCCATGGGCGGTTTTGCAGCTTCGAAAGGAAAATGCTCTGGGCAGTATGTATAACCTTGTGGGATTTCAGACAAATTTGAAATTTCCGGAGCAGAAAAGGGTTTTCGGTTTAATTCCTGCCCTTAAAAATGCTGAGTATTACAGGTATGGCGTGATGCACAGAAATACATTTTTAAACTCTCCGAAAATTTTAAATTCCGATTACAGCGCAAGGGAATACCCAAACCTGTTTTTTGCAGGTCAGATGACCGGAGTTGAGGGCTATATGGAGTCCGCAAGCTCGGGACTTTTGGCGGGAATGAATGCCGCAAGAAGAGCTTTGGGAATGGAAACTCTCACAATGCCGGAAACCTCTATGACCGGCGCACTGAGCAGATATATAAGCTGTCCTGAGGTTGAAAAGTTCCAGCCTATGGGTGCAAACCTTGGAGTGCTTCCTCCTCTTGAAAACCGTCCCAGAGATAAAAAGGAAAGAGCGGCGGCCTATGCCTACAGAGGACTTGAGGATATAGAGAAATTTTTAAGTTTGTCCGGTGAGAATTTTAAGCCGGCAAATATTCAAAAATAAACATGATTAGGGAAAAAGAACATATATAACAGAATTGAGGTGCAGCATAATGAAAATTATCGTAGACGCATTCGGCGGAGATAACGCCCCTTTGGAAATCATTAAAGGCTCCTGCGAGGCAAAGGCGGAGTACAATGTTGATATCGTTTTTACCGGAAACCGTAACATAATAGAAAAGGTGGCAAAGGAAAACAATATCGACATAAGCGGTATTGAAATTATACATACCGAAGATGTGATTTCTATGCACGACACAGGCTCTGAGATTATGAAGTCAAAGAGTAACAGCTCAATGGCAGTAGGACTTAAGGCTGTTGCCGAGGGCAAGGGCGACGCTTTTGTTTCAGCAGGAAACAGTGGTGCACTCTGCGTAGGCGCAACACTTCTTGTAAAGAGAATAAAGGGCATTAAAAGACCGGGCTTTGCTCCTGTTATCCCCACAATGGAGGGATGCCTTATTCTTGCAGACGGCGGAGCTAATGTGGATTGCAGACCGGAAATGCTTCAGCAGTTCGGTATTATGGGTTCTGCCTACATGAACAAGGTTTATAATCTTGAAAAGCCGAGAGTTGCCCTTGCCAATGTTGGCGAAGAGGAGTGCAAAGGCGGAGAGCTTCAGCTCCAGGCTTATCAGCTTATGAAAAACAGTCCGATAAATTTTATAGGCAATATTGAGGGCAGAGATATTCCAATGGGCGGCTGTGACGTGCTCGTGTGCGACGGCTTTACCGGAAATCTCATTTTAAAAACCTATGAAGGCGTTGCGATGGCTCTTATGAAGAAAATTAAGGGCATTTTCACAAAGGGTATTAAGAATAAACTTGCTGCCGCAATGGTGCTTTCCGATATGAAAGAGATGAAAAAAGAGTTTGACTACAACGAATACGGCGGCGCACCTATTTTAGGATGCTCAAAGCCGGTTTTCAAAGCTCACGGAAGCTCCAATGCTAAGACATTTAAAAATGCCATAAGACTTACAAAACAGTATGTTGAGGGCGACGTTATCGGAGCTATTGCAAAGTCTTTGGAGAGCATGAAATAATAAAAGATAAGCGGTGTAAACATGGAAGAGTTTCAGAAGATTATAGGATATGAATTTAAAAACAAAGAGCTTTTAACTGAGGCTCTGACACATTCATCCTATGCCAATGAACACAAAAATAAAAAAATCAAATGCAATGAAAGGCTTGAGTTTCTGGGAGACGCAGTGCTTTCTATAGTTGTTTCCGACTATATTTTTAAAAACTGTCCTCATCTTCCGGAGGGAGAGCTTACAAAGCTGAGGGCTTCACTTGTATGTGAAAAAAGCCTGTTTCAGTTTGCTAAAAAGATAAATCTGGGAAATTACCTTATTTTGAGCAAGGGCGAGAAGAACAGCCACGGCGACGAAAGACCGTCTATTCTCTCCGACGCCTTTGAAGCGGTGATTGCCGCTATTTATCTTGACGGCGGAATTGAACATGCGAGAAAGCATATTTTAAGATTTGTAGAGCCTGAAATTTTAAATCACAAGCCAAAGGCTTTTAAGGATTATAAAACCACATTGCAGGAAATAGTTCAGAAAAACCCGGGAGAGCTTTTGCAGTACTGTTTGGTTGATGAAAGCGGCCCTGACCACAACAAGCATTTTGTGGTTGAGGTTCATTTAAACAGCAACGTAATCGGCAAGGGCGGCGGAAAGAGCAAAAAGGAAGCCGAACAGCAGGCGGCTCGCCAAGCTCTTGAGCTTATGGGTTATTGATAAAAAGGAGGACGAAAGTTTGTCAGACAAAAATAAAAGGTCAAACGTGGCTGTTTTTGTACCGCACAACGGTTGTCCTCATATGTGCAGTTTTTGCGATCAGAGAAGTATAACAGGGCAGCAGTACCAGCCTACGCCTCAGGATGTTAAAGACGCTGCCCTTACGGCTTTAAAAACCATGGGAGAGTTTTCAAAGGACTCGGAAATCGCCTTTTTCGGCGGCAGCTTTACGGCGATAGACAGGGATTACATGGTATCCCTGCTTAAAGCCGCCTATGAGTTTCACGATGTTTTTAAGGGTGTGCGAATTTCCACACGGCCTGACTGTATAGACGAGGAAGTTCTCGATTTACTTAAAAGCTACAATGTTACGGCTATAGAGCTTGGCGCCCAGAGCATGGATGACCAGGTGCTTTCTGCCAATAACAGGGGGCACAGTGCAGAACAGGTGGAAAAGGCTTCAAAGCTTATAAAAGAAAAGGGTTTTTCTCTTGGTCTTCAGATGATGACGGGACTTTATAAAAGTACCTTGGAAAAGGATATGGAAACCGCTTTAAAGATTGCCGCTTTACAGCCTGATACAGTGAGAATTTACCCCACTGTAATAATGAAGAATACGGCTCTCGGCGACCTTTACCTGGGCGGTGAATATAAGCCCTATAGCTTTGAAGATACAGTGAAGCTTTGTTCAGATATGCTCAAGCTTTTTATGGAAAGAAACATAAAGGTGATAAGACTGGGGCTTCATTACAGCGAAGAGCTTTTAAGGGACAGACTTGCAGGAGCCTACCACCCGGCATTCAGAGAAATATGCGAAAGCAGATGTTTTCTTGAAAATATTAAAGCGGCCTTTGACGGAAGAGAAAATTTAGATATAAGAACACTTCCCGACGGGAAAACCTTTATCAAGAGAAAAAAAGTGCTGATAAATGTTGCGAAAGGCTCGGTTTCAAAAGCTGTGGGACAGTCGGGCGCAAACAAAAAATATATCTTTGAAAAGGGATATATACCTGTTTTTAAGGAAGATGAAAACCTTAAAGACTTTGATGTGAAAATTCAGATACTTGAATGACTATAAAATAACCTTTTGTTATGGGGTGTATGAATGTTACTGAAATCACTTGAAATACAGGGATTTAAAACTTTTCCCGATAAAACAAAGCTTACCTTTGACAAGGGCATTACCGCCGTTGTAGGCCCTAACGGTTCGGGAAAAAGCAATATAAGCGACGCTATAAGATGGGTGCTTGGAGAGCAGTCTCCGAAAAGCCTTCGATGTTCCAAAATGGAGGATGTCGTTTTCAACGGAACCGACGGAAGAAAGCGACAGGGTTTTGCGGAGGTCACTCTCACTATAGATAATACGGACAGACTTCTTCCCTTTGACGGTGACGAAGTGGCTGTCACAAGAAGATATTACAGAAGCGGCGACAGCGACTATCTTATAAACAAAAGTGCCGTAAGACTTAAAGATATACACGAACTATTTATGGATACCGGACTTGGAAGAGACGGTTATTCCATGATAGGTCAGGGAAAAATTGACAGCATAGTTGCCTCAAAAAGTGAGGACAGACGTGAAATCTTTGAAGAGGCGGCAGGTATTTCACGTTACAGATACAGAAAGCTTGAGGCTGAAAGAAAGCTTGCTTCTGCCGAGGAAAACCTTGTAAGACTTCGTGATATTGTGGCTGAGCTTGAAGGAAGAGTAGGGCCTTTGAAGGTGCAGGCTGAAAAAGCGGAGAAGTTTTTGGAATATTCCGAGGAGAAAAAAGGTCTTGAAATCGCTTTGTGGTTGGAAACACTCAATAAATCCTCAGCTATTTTAAAGGAGCAGGAGGACAAAATAACTGTTGCCAAGGCACAGCACGATGACGCCGAAAAAATTCTGGAAGAGATAGCAAGAGAAACAGAAAAGCTCTACTTTGAAAACGGAGAGATTTCCTCAAAGATTGAGGAGCAGAGAAGTATGAACGCTGAATACTCTGCCCTTTGTTCTTCAAAAAGGGGAGAAATCTCGGTTGCACAAAACGATATTATCCGTGACAGGGAAAATATAGAAAGACTTGAGAAAGATATTGCTCAGACGGAGATAACCTCAGAGGATTCTCAGAAAACGGCTCAGGAAAAAACAGAGATTTTGAAAGAGGTTGAAAAGACACTTTCAAATCTTAAAGCAAAATATGACGAGACCTCAGAAAAGCTCAATGCTAAAACCGCCGATACATGGAATCAAAGCGAAAAAATTCAGAAGCTTACATCTGAAATCACACAGATAAACTTTAAGCTTGCCGATGTTCGTGCAGCCTGCCTTGCTGCTCAGTCTGCGGCTGAGGATTACAGAGAGAGAATAAAAAGAGCTGAGGAGTCCGGCGAGGAAAGACAGAAAAAGTACGAGGAAATAAAAAAATCCGCCGAGGAATATACTGCGGTGGTTGAAAAGTATAAAAATCAGGGAATTGCCCTTGAAAATGTACTTAAAGGACTTGAAATAAAACTCCAAAACCAAAAGGCAAAACGTGACCAGACAAAAGCAGAGTCTGATAAACTTATTCTCGATACAGGAGAGATTTTCAGAAGAGTTAAAATTCTTGAGGACTTGGAAAGAAACCTTGAGGGTTTTTCCCAGAGCGTAAAGGCGGTTATGAAAAATTCAGCCGCAGGACTTTTGGGAGGAATACACGGACCTGTATCAAGAGTTATAACAGTTCCCAATGAATATACAGTGGCTATGGAAATAGCTCTTGGCGGAGCTATGCAGAACATTGTCACAGGTACGGAAGAGGATGCAAAAAAGGCTATTGAGCTTTTGAAGCAAAAGGACGCCGGACGTGCAACTTTCCTGCCGATATCCACGATAAAAGGAAAGCAGCTTAATGAACAGGGACTTGAGAATTGTTTCGGTTACATAGGAGTTGCCAGCGAGCTTTGTTCCTGCAAAGATGTGTATAAGGGAATACTTGACAACTTGCTGGGTAGAATTGTTGTGGCTCAGGATATAAACTGCGCCGTTTCCATTGCGAAAAAATACGGCTATAGATTTAAAATAGTTACTCTTGACGGACAGGTTGTAAACGCCGGCGGTTCTCTTACCGGTGGTTCCCTTGCAAAGAAATCAGGACTTTTGAGCCGTGCTACAGAGATTGAAAGACTCAAGCGCACAGGGACAAAAATGCAGGAGAAGTCCGACAAGCTTAAAGAGGAATATAGACAGTCAGAGGAAAATCTGGGAAAATGCGAACAGGAAATAGAAGAAAAGAGAAATCTTTTGAGAGAAACCCAGCGCAGATACATTCAGGCAGAGGGTGAGTACAAAGCCTGCGTCGGTGAATACAAAAACCTTGAAGCGATTATTTCGGAAAATAACACTCAGATTGAAGAGACAAAACGTCATCTTGACGAAAGCATAAAAACCGCTGAAAGCTCTTCGAAACTTCAAAAGGAAGCGGAGGAGGAAATAGCGGAAAAAGAAAAGATTTTGCAGAGCCTTACAGGAAAACGTGACGACCTTTCAAGAGAAAGGGAGATACTTTCAACAGAACTGCAAAACATAAGACTTGAAACCGTAAAAACAGAAAAGGATATTGAGTCCTTGAAATATGAAATCGCTGTTATGAGTGAGGCGGCTTCCGACCAGAAAAAGAGAAAACAAATGCTTTTAAATGAAATCGAAGCCATAAAACAGCGCTCAATGGGTTCAAACCACAGAATAGAAGCCATTGAAAAGGAAATCGCTTTGCTTGAAACAAGAATTTCCGAAGGCGAAGCAAACATAAAAGAGTTTAACCGCCAGCGTGAGGAAAAAGAACAGCTTACAGTTGAGCTTAGACAGAAAGAGCGTGACAAAACCTCTGAAAGGGAAATTTCAGGACGTGAGCTTGCCCGTCTCGAGGAAAGAAAACTCAATCTTCAAAAGCAGTACGATGATATAATATCAAAGCTTTGGGAGGATTATGAGCTTACAAAGAGAGAAGCTGAAAGCGTTGCAAAGCCTATTGAGAATATCCCTCAGGCTCAGAAGCGTTTAAACGAGCTTAAACAGAAAATTAAATCTCTGGGAAGCATAAACGTTGGAGCTATTGAGGAATACAAAGAGGTTTCCGAAAGATACGAGTTTATGACCACTCAGGTTTCAGATGTTGAAAAGTCCAAAAAAGAGATTGAAACCTTGATAAACGGACTTACAAAACAGATGAAGGAACTGTTTGAAGTAAACTTTAAGAAGATAAGCGAAAACTTTACCGCAACCTTTAAGGAGCTTTTCGGAGGAGGTACGGCATCACTGTCACTTTCAGAGCCTGATAATGTTCTTACCAGCGGAATAGATATTATAGTTCATCCGCCGGGCAAAATTGTGGTTCACCTTGAGGCTTTGTCCGGAGGCGAAAAAGCTTTGGTGGCTATCGCTTTGTACTTTGCGATTATGAAAGTTCGTCCGGCACCGTTTTGCGTTATGGACGAGATTGAGGCGGCTTTGGACGATGTAAATGTTGAAAGATTTGCAAAGTACATGAACAGAATTACAGATAAAACACAGTTTATACTCATTACCCACAGACGTGGAACAATGGAAGAGGCCGATGTGCTTTACGGTGTAACTATGCAGGATGAGGGTATTTCCAAGCTTTTGGAACTGAGAACAGCAGAAGCTGCTCAAAAGCTTGGAATAGATACAAGCAGAGCCTGAGTATATTAAATAAAATCTACAGGGGATGATTACATGGGATTTTTCAGTAAAATTAAAGAAGGTTTGAAAAAAACAAGGGATAATGTTGTAGGTCAGATTGATTCAATGCTTAAATCCTTTACAAAAATAGACGACGAGCTTTTTGAAGAGCTTGAGGAGCTTTTGGTTATGGGAGATGTAGGAATGTCAACAGCTTCCAAAATCTGCGACCAGCTTAAAGAAAAGGTTAAAAAAGACGGTATCACCGACCCTAAGGTTATTCGCTGGATGCTTGAGGATATAACAGCCGAAATGCTTGCAGGAGGCGAGGAGCTTGTTCTCAATACAAAGCCGTCAATTATTCTTGTGATAGGCGTAAACGGAGTTGGAAAAACCACAACAATAGGCAAGCTTGCAAACAACTTTGTCAAGGACGGAAAAAAGGTTATCCTTGCAGCGGCTGATACGTTCAGAGCTGCGGCTATAGAACAGCTTGAAATCTGGGCTGACAGAAGCGGCGCAAGCATTGTAAAGCAGAAAGAGGGAAGCGACCCGGCAGCTGTTGTATTTGACGCTATAGCTGCGGCAAAGGCGAGAGATGCGGATATTATTATCTGTGACACAGCCGGCAGACTTCACAATAAAAAACACCTTATGGATGAGCTTGCAAAGATAAGCCGTGTTATAGACAGAGAGCTTCCGGGAGCAGACAAGGAATTTTTGCTGGTTTTGGACGCAACTACAGGCCAAAACGCTGTAGTACAGGCAAACGAATTCAGAAATGCCACAGGTATCACCGGTATAGTTCTGACAAAGCTTGACGGAACCGCAAAGGGCGGTGTTGTGCTTGCTATTAAGGACGGTCTTGGTATACCTGTCAAATATGTGGGCGTAGGCGAGCAGATAGACGACTTGCAGCCATTTGACCCACAGGGCTTTGCAGAAGCATTGTTTGCACAGGATAAGAAATGATTTTTCCGAGAGGAGAAAGAGAAAATATGAAAAAATTTATTATTGCCACCAACAATGCCAAAAAGCTTGTTGAGCTTGACAGAATATTAAACCCATTGGGAATAAATGCCGTAACTGCAAGGGATGCAGGTGTTGATTTGGGCGATGTTGAGGAAACAGGAACAACCTTTGAGGAAAACGCCCTTATCAAGGCTATGTCAGCCTTTGAAAAAAGCGGACTTCCGGCTATTGCCGACGACAGTGGACTTATGGTTGACGCCCTCGATGGACGTCCGGGAGTTTACACCGCCCGTTACGGCGGAGAGGGACTTTCCGACAAAGAGAGATATATGCATCTTTTGGATGAAATGAAAGATATTCCAAAGGATGAGAGAACCGCCAGATTTGTAAGCGCAATTTGCTGTGTGCTTTCAAAGGATGAGGTTATCACAGTACGTGGTGAATGTGTGGGAGAAATCGCTTTTGAACCGTCAGGGGAAGGCGGTTTCGGATATGACCCGATTTTCCTTTATGAAGGCAAATCCTTTGCTCTTCTCACACCTGAGGAAAAGGACAGCATAAGCCACAGAGGAAAAGCTCTGAGACTTTTAAGGGAAGAGCTTTTGAAAAAGAACATAGACGGTTAAACCGTTTGAATTTTATAAATAAAACAAGGAGTGTTATATATAGTGTTGACAAGCAAACAGAGAGCATATCTCAGAGGTCTTGCAAGCAAGGAAGATACAATTTTGATGCTGGGTAAGGGCGGAATGAGCGACCAGATTATAAAGCAGGCTGATGATGCAATAAAAGCCAGAGAGCTTATTAAGGGTAAGGTTTTGGAAACCTGCGAGCTTACACCAAGAGAAGCAGCTGAAGAAATTGCGGAGAAAATTTCTGCCGATGTGGTTCAGGTTATCGGAACAAAATTTGTGCTCTACAGAAGAAACAATGACGAGCCGAAAATCGAGCTTCCTAAGGCTAAGAAATAAGGTTTTAAAATGAGTAAAAAAATTGCAATGCTGGGCGGTACTTTTAATCCAATTCATAACGCCCACGTAAAACTTGCCCTTGAGTTTATAGACAGAATGAAACTTGACAAAGTGCTTATGGTTCCTACGGCAATTCCTCCCCACAAGGAAATAAAGGACTTTGTGCCGGCAGAGGAAAGATTTTATATGACAAAGCTTGTGTGCGATATGTACGATAAGCTTGAACCCTGCGGCCTTGAGATGGAGAGAAAAGGAAAAAGCTATACAGTTGATACATTGAAAAGCATAAAAGAATTGTATCCCGACGCAGAGCTTTACCTGATTGTGGGCGCCGATATGTTTTTGTCATTGGAAACATGGAGAAATCCTCAGGAAATATTTAAAATGGCAAAGATACTTTCCGCACCCAGAGAGGACAGCGATTATGAGCCTATGAAAGAGCATCAAAAGGTGCTTAAAGAGCTGGGCGCTGACACTTTTGTCCTTGAAAAATCGATTTTCACTGTGTCCTCAACGGAAATAAGGGAAAAAATTAAAGGCGGAGAAGATGTTTCAAGCCTTATTCCTGAAAAAATTTATTCATATATAAAGGAAAAAGGTCTTTACCTTTGAATAAATAAATGATAAAATAATAGGTGATTTTATTTTTGATTTCGGGGGTATGTATTGTGTTGACGGCTGATGAGTATAAAGCTATGTTAAAAAAGTCTTTGTCCACAAGAAGATTTACCCATTGCGTAAATGTTTCAAAGGAAGCTGTAAAGCTTGCAAAGATTTACGGAGCAGACAAGGACAAAGCGAAAATTGCGGGACTTTTGCACGATGTTACAAAGGAAATGCCTTTTGAGAAACAGCTTGTTATTATGCATAACGGCGGACTTGCTCTTACAGAGGACGAGCTTATCTCAACAAAATTGTGGCATGCAATGTCCGGCGCAATTTATGTCAGAGATATTCTTCTTATTGACGACGAAGATATTTACAATGCAATAAGATATCATACAACAGGCAGAGCAGGAATGTCTTTGCTGGAAAAAATTATCTTTACCGCCGACTTTACAAGCGCCGAGCGTTCATATAACGGTGTAGAGGTTATGAGGGAAAAATCATACAAAAACCTTGACGATGCGGTTTTGTACGGGGTTTCCTTTACAATAAGCGATATTTCCAAGAAATGTCAGCCCCTTCATCCGGACGCTTTGAAGCTGTACAACGAAATTGTATATTCAAAATACAAAAAGGAAATCAAATCAAACAAATAATCAGAAGAAAACTGACAGGAGTGATTAAGTGAATACACGTGAACAGGCTCTGGAAATCGTAAAGATCCTTGATTCAAAAAAAGGACTTGATATAAAGCTTATAAATATTTCAGACGTGTCCAGTCTTGCCGACTATATGGTAATTGCCACAGGTACAAGCAGTACCCACGTTAAAGCTCTTGCCGAAGAGGTAGAGTATAAAATGGACGAAATGGGAATTTCCGTAAGTCACATTGAGGGACACCGTTCAAATACATGGATTTTACTTGACTATGTTGATATTATCGTTCATGTTTTTTCCGACGAAGCCAGAGAGTATTACAGCCTTGAAAGACTGTGGCAGGACGGTAAAATGGAGGACATTTCCGATTATCTTATCGACTGATTTTATAGGTGAATATTTTCACGGTTTTATTGAATAGCATGCCGCATCTGCGGCTAAATAAACAAGGAGGTTTCTGTTTTGAAGTACGACCATAAACAGATTGAACCCAAATGGCAAAAGGTTTGGGAGGACAGAGGGGTTTTCCACGCTGAGGAAAATTCACAGAAAGAAAAATTTTATGCATTGATAGAGTTCCCTTATCCTTCAGGTCAGGGTCTGCATGTTGGACATCCACGTCCTTATACAGCTCTTGATACTGTTGCGAGAAAAAGAAGACTCCAGGGATACAACGTACTGTATCCGATAGGCTGGGACGCTTTCGGACTTCCTACAGAGAACTATGCAATTAAAAACCACATTCATCCTGAAATTGTTACAAAGCAGAATGTGGCAAGATTTAAAAGCCAGATTCAGTCTTTGGGTATTTCCTTTGACTGGAGCAGAGAGATTAACACAACTGATCCTGAATATTACAAGTGGACTCAGTGGATTTTCCTCCAGCTTTTCAAGCACGGACTTGCCTATAAAAAAGAAATGGCTGTTAACTGGTGTACATCCTGCAAATGCGTTCTCGCAAATGAAGAGGTTGTCAACGGCACATGCGAGCGCTGCGGCAGTGAGGTTGTAAGAAAAGTTAAATCTCAGTGGATGCTGAAAATCACAGAATATGCAGACAGACTCATAGAGGATTTGGATTTGGTTGACTATCCTGAGAGAGTTAAGGCTCAGCAGAAAAACTGGATTGGCAAGAGCACAGGCGCAGAGGTTGACTTTACCACAACAACCGGAGACAAGCTCACAATATACACAACAAGACCTGACACCCTTTACGGTGCTACATATATGGTTATTTCTCCTGAACACCCGATGATTGAAAAGTGGGCAGGAATTTTGGAAAACATGGACGAGGTAAGGGAATATCAGGCTCAGGCTGCAAGAAAGTCTGACTTTGAGCGTACAGAGGTTGCCAAGGACAAGACAGGTGTTCGTCTTATGGGCGTTGAGGCAATTAACCCTGTAAACGATAAAAAGATACCTATCTTTATTTCCGACTATGTTCTTGTTTCCTACGGTACAGGCGCAATTATGGCTGTTCCTGCACACGATACACGTGACTGGGAATTTGCAAAGAAATTCGATTTGCCGATAATCGAGGTTGTTAAGGGCGGAGATGTTGAGAAAGAAGCATTTACCGACTGCGCAACAGGCATTATGGTTAATTCCGGTATTTTGGACGGACTTTCAGTTGAGGATGCAAAGAAAAAAATCGTTGAATTCCTTACTGAAAAGGGTATCGGACACGAGAAGGTAAACTTCAAGCTTCGTGACTGGGTATTCTCACGTCAGAGATACTGGGGCGAGCCTATTCCGATTGTTTACTGTGAGAAGTGCGGCTATGTTCCTCTTGATGAGAGCGAGCTTCCACTTAAGCTTCCTGAGGTTGAGTCCTACGAGCCTACAGACAACGGAGAATCACCTCTTGCAAATATCACAGACTGGGTAGAAACCACATGTCCTCACTGCGGAGGAAAAGCACACAGAGAAACAGATACGATGCCTCAGTGGGCAGGTTCTTCATGGTACTTCCTCAGATATATGGATCCTCACAACGACAAGGCTTTGGCAAGCAAGGAAGCTATTGAATACTGGTCACCTGTTGACTGGTACAACGGCGGTATGGAGCATACAACACTGCACTTGCTTTACAGCCGTTTCTGGCACAAGTTCCTTTACGATATCGGCGTGGTTACAACAAAAGAGCCATACGCTAAGAGAACAAGCCACGGAATGATTTTGGGTGAAGACGGCGGAAAGATGAGTAAGTCCAGAGGCAATGTTGTAAACCCGGATGAGGTTGTTGACGAGTACGGTGCAGATACAATGCGTCTTTATGAAATGTTCATAGGCGACTTTGAAAAGGCTGCTCCTTGGAAAACATCAAGTATCAGAGGCTGCCGCAGATTTATTGAGCGTTACTGGAATCTCCAGAACATACTCGTAGACGGCGATGAAATAAGACCTGAGCTTGAGGGTCCGTTCAACAGAACAATTAAAAAAGTCGGAGACGACATTGAAAATCTTAAGTTTAATACAGCTATTGCGGCGTTGATGGCACTTATCAACGACATCACCGCAGTGGGTTCTATAAATAAAAAGGAACTTTCCATATTCAGCATTCTGCTCAATCCTTTTGCTCCTCATGTTACAGAGGAAATGAACCAGCAGTGTGCTTTGGGCGACGATATAATTGCCGCTCAGAAGTGGCCTGAGTATGACGAAAGCAAATGTGTTGAGGCCACAGTTGAAATTGCAGTTCAGGTTAACGGCAAGATTAAGGCAAAAATCAATATTCCTGCCGACTGTGACAATGAAACTGCACTTAATGCGGCAAAGGCTGACGCCAATGTTGCAAAACTTATTGACGGTATGAACATAGTCAAGGAAATTTATGTAAAAGGAAAGCTTGTCAACATAGTTGTTAAGCCGATGAAATGATTTTTTGATAAAATTCAACTAAATTTTCATTATCCTATTGACAAGTATGTCAGTTATGTTATATAATACTCCTTGCAATTATGTGCATATAACCCCTGCCTTATGGCGGATGGGAGGGAAGATAGATGGCAGAAGTTAGACTTAAGGATAACGAATCTCTTGAGAGCGCACTCAGAAGATTTAAGAAGCAGTGTGCAAGAGCCGGCGTTATTGCTGAGGTACGCAAAAGAGAAGCTTATGAAAAGCCTTCCGTAAAGCGTAAGAAGAAATCCGAAGCAGCTCGCAAACGCAAATATAAATAATTAAAAGCAAAAAGCGGACAGGGGCTTCTTGTCCGCTTTTTTACTGTTTCGGAAGAATTAAATGTGAGTTCTAAGGAATGATAATAATGAAAAAAGTACTTGTAATTTTAGGTCCAAATCTGAATATGGTTGGAGTGAGAGAAAAAGGCGTTTACGGAACAGAAACCGCCGAAAGCATAAATCAGCAGATTTTGGAAAAAGCAAAGTCTTTAGACTTTGAATGTGATATTTTCCAGTCTAATCACGAGGGTGATTTGATTGACAAAATACATTATACTTTGGGAGTTTACGAAGGCGTTGTTATAAATGCAGGCGCTTTGACCCATTACAGTTATGCTTTGAGGGACGCTATAGCTTCTGTTAATATTCCTTTTGTAGAGGTTCATATGTCAAATATCCACAAAAGGGAAGAGTTTCGTCATCACTCTGTAATAGCTCCTGTTTGTGTGGGACAGATTGCAGGATTCGGAAAGCTTGTATATTTTCTGGGACTTGAGGCATTAAAGGAATTGATGGTATGAGTATTTACAGCGAAAGAATAAGGAAAATGAGATATTACATCTTTGCTCCAAATGAAGCTATGCTTTTTACCAAGGATGAAAATATCTACTACTTTACCGGAATGCGCCACAGCGAGGGCTCTTTGCTTATCACTGAGAAAAAAGCCTATCTTTTTGTGGATTTCAGATATGCTGAAGCCGCAGAAAAAACAGTTTCTTCCGCTCAGGTTATAAATTCTGTTGAGCGTGAAAAGGACATATGCAAGGCCTGTGTTGAAAACGGAGTAACTTTATTAAGCCTTGAGGCTAGAGAAACAAATGTACTTCAATACAACAGATTTACAGAGCTTTTCACAAAACGTCATTCCATAAAGCTCGAATGTGACGGCGGTTTTGATATGGCGATTGCCAACAACCGCATGATCAAAACTCCCGATGAAATTGAAAAAATGCAGACCGCTCAGAATATTACGGAAAAAGCTCTTACAGAGGTTTTAAACGATTTAAAGCCCGGAGTAACTGAAAGAAGTATAGCGGTAAGGCTTGAGTATCTTATGAAGCTTTACGGAGCAGAGGACGTTTCTTTTGACCTTATTACAATCACCGGTGAAAATACATCTTTGCCTCACGGCGTACCGGGAGACAGAGTTGTAAAAGACGGCGACTTCTTTACCTTTGATATCGGTGCGGTCTATGAGGGTTACCACAGTGACATGACGAGAACTTTCGGTATCGGTCACATAAATGAAAAGCAAAGGCAGGTTTACGATATCGTATTGAAAGCTCAGAAAGCCGCTTTGGACACTATTAAGGATTCGGTTTTTGCCAATCAGGTGGACGCAGCTGCAAGAGATATAATAAAGGATGCCGGTTACGGAGATTATTTCGGACATGCAGTTGGCCACGGAGTGGGACTTGAAATTCATGAAGCTCCCACAGTTTCTCCGAGAAGCACAAAGCTTTTAAGTCCGGGAATGGTGATAACCGATGAGCCGGGAATTTATATTCCGGGAGAATTCGGCGTAAGAATCGAAGATATGGTTCTTGTAGAACACGGAGGATACAAAAATTTTGCTTCTTTTACCAAGGACTTGATTGTAATCTGATTTTTATTGCAAAAAGTCATTGATTTTTATGTCGCTTTTATGTATAATATAATTGTTGAGTACCGACAAATTTTTTTGTTTGGCGCAAAAAGATGCGGCGGAGGAATAAATAGGAGGAATTAACTTATGATATCTGCAGGAGATTTCAGAAACGGCGTTACATTTGAAATGGATGGACAGGTTGTTTCTATTATCGAATTTCAGCATGTTAAGCCAGGTAAGGGTGCTGCTTTCGTAAGAACAAAAATCAGAAATGTAATCACAGGCGCTGTTGTTGAAAAAACTTTCAACCCAAATGATAAATATCCAACAGCTTATATCGAGAGAAGAGATATGGAGTACAGCTACGAAGACGGCGACCTCTACTATTTCATGGATACAGAGACATGGGAGCAGATCCCGATAAATAAATCCATTCTCGGCGACAACTTTAAGTTTGTAAAAGAGAACATGGTTTGCAAGATCCTTTCTTACAAGGGCAATGTTTTCGGCGTAGAGCCACCAAACTTTGTTGAGCTTATGGTAACAAAGACAGACCCTGGATTTAAGGGCGACACAGCTACAAATGCAACAAAGCCTGCAACTCTTGAGACAGGCGCTGAAATCAAGGTTCCTCTCTTCATCGATGAGGGCGAAATGATTCAGATCGATACAAGAACAGGCGAGTACATGGGCCGTGCATAATGCACAGATTTAAGGAGATTTTACTATGAACTTGAACGAAAAAATTGCTTACATCAGAGGTTTGGCAGAAGGACTTAATCTTGACCAGTCAAAGGACGAGGTAAAGGTTCTCAATGCTATTATTGAGCTTTTGGACGATATGTCTTTCACAGTAACTCAGATGGAAGACCTCTATGATGAACTTTCAGAGCAGATTGATGCTGTTGACGAAGATCTCTCATACCTTGAGGATGATTTCTATGAGGATTATGATGAGGACGAGTGCGACGACGATTGTGACTGCGGCTGCTGCGGCGGTGACGACGAGGAAGAGGATGTTTACTATGATGTAACATGCCCAACCTGCGGCGAGACAATCAGCGTTTCTGAGGATGTTCTTCTCTGCGGCGAGATCAACTGCCCTAAGTGTGGCGAAACTCTCGAGTTTGATTTCTCAGAGCTTGAGGACGAGGAGTGCGACTGCGACGAGTGCGCTAAAGGCGAGGAAGAGTAATTTAATTTCCGGTCACAAGTAACAAAATAAACACCTTCCGTGTATAATAGCGGGAGGTGTTTTTTATGCTTTATAAAAAAACTAAAAGGAAGAAAAGGAAAATTTTTAAAAAATATCTGATTTTCTTTTTTGTACTTTGTGTGGCGCTGGCGGCAGTGTTTGAATATCAGGTAAAGCCGATACAGGATAACTTTATAAGAACCAAGGGGAAAGTTGTTGTTCAGAAATGTATCTCAGACGCAGTTACAAAAACCCTTGAGGAGTCTCCGAATGAAGATTTTGTAAATATTTCCACAAACGGTGACGGAACGGTAACCGCCGTAAATACCGACGCTGATTCTGTGAACAAATTTAAAAGCGATTTGGAAAGTGAAATTTCAGCATCTCTTGAAAAAATACATACGGAAAACATAAGTATACCAATAGGAGCTTTTTCAGGGCTTACACTTCTTACAGAGGTTGGTCCAGATATAGCATTCACTTATTTTTTAACAGGCAGCTTTGAGGCTCAAATTACAGACAGCTTTGAAAGCGCAGGAATAAATCAGACACTCCATCAGGTGGAGCTTACTGTTACCGGAACGGTGATACTTGCGGCGTACGGATATGAAGAGGAAATAGAGGTAACAACCAATTATATAATATCTCAGACGGTTATCGGAGGAGAGGTTCCCCAGTACAGCAGATATTATGATATATAAAAATTGACGGTTATCTGAATATTTTGTTTTTAAGCAATCTCATAACCTTATTTACTTGAAAAAAAGCGTATTTTGTGGTAGAATAACATGATACTACAAGAGAATGGGGGATTTTGTCCGTTGCTTAACGACAATTTAAACAATTCACCGGAAATTCAAAACGATTATATAAAACTCATAGCCGAGATTATGGAGATAAGAAAAAGGGGAGAAGTGCCTCTTGCTTATATCAGAACCTACGGTTGTCAGCAGAATGTTGCAGACAGCGAGAAGATAAAGGGAATGCTCTCCATGTGCGGTTATGAGTTTACAGATAACCCGAACGACGCCGACTTTATTCTTTTTAACACCTGCGCCGTAAGAGAACATGCCGAGGACAGAGTTTTCGGCAATGTGGGAGCTTTAAAGTCACTTAAAAGAAAGCATCCGTCAGTTCTTATCGCTTTGTGCGGCTGCATGATGGAGCAGGAGCATGTTGCAAACAAGATTTATAAGAGCTTTCCTTTTGTTGGTCTTGTATTCGGAACACACTGTATGCATATTTTTCCGCAGCTTCTGTATAAGTCACTTGTTGATGGAAAGAGAGTCTTTGAAAGAGATAACGACGACCTTTTGGTGCATGAGGGAATACCTGTAAGACGTGACGGAAGCTTTAAAGGCTGGCTTCCTATCATGTATGGCTGTGATAACTTCTGCACATACTGCATAGTGCCTTATGTGCGTGGAAGAGAGAGAAGCCGTGAAAGCTCGGTAATTCTTCAGGAAGCCAAAAACATGATTGACGCAGGCTATAAGGATATAACATTGCTGGGTCAAAACGTAAATTCCTACGGAAAAGGTCTTGAAGAGAAAATCACCTTTGCAGAGCTTTTGAAAAAGATTGACGATATCGAGGGCGATTATCTTTTAAGATTTATGACCTCACATCCAAAGGACTGCACAAAGGAACTTATCGACACAATGGCGAATGGTAAGCACATAAGCAAGCATCTGCATCTGCCTTTCCAGTCAGGAAGCGACAGAATTTTAAAGCTTATGAACAGACGCTATAATGTGGAAAAATACTTGAGTATTATAGATTATGCAAAAAGCAAAATACCGGATGTTTCACTTACCAGCGATATAATTGTAGGATTCCCGGGTGAAACCTATGAGGATTTCAAACAGACCTTGGAGCTTATCAGAAAGGTAGAGTTTACATCATTGTTTACCTTTATCTACTCTCCGAGAGTTGGAACACCGGCGGCAAAAATGGATGACCCGATACCTTATGAGGAAAAATCAAAGTGGTTTTCCGAGCTTTTGGCGGTTCAGGAAGAAATCGCCGCAAAGAGATGCGCCGCTATGGTGGGAACAACTCAGAGAATTCTAATTGAGGGAGAAACCGGAAAGGACGGTATGCTTGCAGGAAGAACCTCAGGCAACATCGTTGTAGAGCTTCCGGGAGATAAAAACACTATCGGAACATTCCAAAATGCAGAAATCACAGAAGCCCGAAACTGGATACTCAGAGGAAAGCTTCTTTGATAATAAAATAGAAAAATACATTGATAATATAAAACGGAGGAAAATTAAAATGGATATTATTGAAATGACAAGAGATTTGGGAAGAGCACTCCAGCAGGAGGAAAGCTTCAAAAAGCTTATGGACGCTCAGAAAAAGGCAGACGCAGATATCGACCTTCAGAGACTTATAGGCGAGTTTAACCTCAAGAGAATGGCTATCAACAACGAGGCTTCCAAAGAGGACAGAAGCGACGAGAAGCTCAAGGAGCTCAACGCTGAAATGCGTCACGTTTACGCAGACATTATGAAAAATGAAAACATGACAGCCTATAACGAGGCAAAAAATGAGTTCGACGCTATTATGCAGAGAGTTACTGCTATCATTACTCAGTGTGCTGAGGGTGCAGACCCTGAAACTGCCGACTACTCACAGTCAAGCTGCTCAGGCAGCTGCTCAACATGCGGCGGATGCGGCTGATAAAAACTTATTTTATCTCCCTAAAATAAGGAAAGGAAGTATGTAAATGGCTGATTTATCGCCAATGATGCAGCAGTACTGCGAAATAAAAGAAAAAAATAAAGACAGCATTTTATTCTTCCGCTTGGGAGATTTTTATGAAATGTTTTTTGACGATGCAAAAATAGCTTCCCGTGAGCTTAATCTCACTTTGACAGGAAAAGACTGCGGTTTGCCAGAACGTGCGCCTATGTGCGGAATACCTTTTCACAGCTATGAGGGATATCTTGCAAAGCTTGTGGCAAAGGGCTACAAGGTTGCCATATGCGAGCAAACCGAGGACCCTGCAAAGGCAAAAGGTCTTGTAAAAAGAGAGATTATAAGAATTGTAACTCCCGGCACAGTGCTTGAAAGCAGTATGCTGGACGAGGGAAAAAACAATTATATAGCTTCTCTTTACGGCCTTGGCAATGATACGGGAATGTGTTTTTGCGATATTTCAACAGGCGAGCTTTTGGTGACTGTGGTAAGCGATAGCACAGCAACAGGTGAGCTTGTTAAAAATCAGCTTACGGCATTTTCTCCCAGAGAAATTCTTATCGGCGGAGATGTAATAAACATCAAAAAGCTGGATACATTTATCTCTGAAAAGCTTTCCGCTTCTGTGGAAATGTTTGAAGATGAAAAATACGATGAGAATAAGTGCCGTAATGAGCTTGAAAACCAATTCCCAACGGATGAGTTTCAGAAGATTTCACAAATGCCTTTGGTTATAAAAGCCTTGGGCGGACTTTTGGAATACCTTTCAGTAACTCAGATGGTGGGACTTGAAAGAATAAATAAAATCAAGATTTTTACTGACAGTCAGTATTTGAGGCTTGATTACAACACCTGCCGAAATCTTGAGCTTACACAAACCATGAGAGGCAATGAGAAAAAGGGTTCTCTTCTCTGGGTGCTGGATAAGACAAAAACCCCTATGGGCAAGCGGCTTATCAGAAGCTGGATTGAAAAGCCTCTTATGAATATCTGTGAGATAATCAACAGACAAAGCGCAGTTGAAGAGCTTGCAGGGGACACGGAAAAGAGAATGGAGCTTGCACATCTTTTATCGGGAATTTCCGATATGGAAAGACTGCTTACTAAAATAGTGTATGGTTCTGCAAACGGACGTGACCTGCGTTCTCTTGCTTCCACTTTGGAGGTTCTTCCATCTGTTAAAAGCTATCTTCAGGACAGTGAATCCAGCAAGCTTTCCGAGATTTATTCCGGGCTTGATGTTTTGGAGGATATCTTTACACTTATAGATAATTCCATTGCAGTAGACCCGCCTTTCTCTGTGAGAGAGGGAAATATAATCAAAGAGGGATTTAATAAAGAACTGGATGTTCTGCGTGGAGATATGACCAATTCTTCACAGCTTTTGGCTGATATCGAAACAAGGGAAAAAGAAAAGACAGGAATACCAAAGCTTAAAATAGGCTATAACAAAGTATTCGGATATTATATTGAAATTTTAAATTCCTCAAAGGATTTGGTTCCGGATAATTACATAAGAAAGCAGACCCTTACCAACTGTGAACGCTATATTACCGATGACCTTAAACTTCTGGAAAGCAGAATTTTAGGAGCAAAAGACCGTTCAGTCGCCCTTGAATATGAACTTTTGGACGGTATAAGAAAACAGGTGGCTGAAAACCTTGATAGAATTCAGAAAACAGCAACTACAATAGCGGTTCTGGATGTTTTGGTTTCCCTTGCAAATGTGGCTGTTGACAACAGATATGTGCGCCCTGAAATAAGCCTCGACGGCGTTATAAAGCTCAAGGACAGCCGTCATCCTGTTGTTGAAGCTATTTTAAAGAATGAACCCTTTGTTCCTAACGATGTAAATCTGGATAACGACAACTGCCGTGTGGCTATAATTACCGGCCCTAATATGGCAGGTAAATCCACATACATGCGCCAGACTGCCCTTATTGTTATAATGGCTCAGATGGGAAGCTTTGTCCCTGCATCATACGCTCATGTGGGAATAGTGGACAGCGTTTTCACACGTGTGGGCGCATCAGACGACTTGGCGGCAGGTCAGTCAACATTTATGGTTGAGATGAGCGAAGTGGCAAACATTGTGATGAACGCCACTTCAAAAAGCTTACTTATTTTGGATGAGATAGGCAGAGGAACTTCTACTTTTGACGGAATGAGCATTGCAAGAGCCGTTTTGGAATATGTGGTTGATAAAAAGAAATTGGGAGCGAAAGCCCTTTTTGCTACACACTACCATGAGCTTACAGTCCTTGAGGATTTGCTTGACGGTGTTAAAAACTATAACATTGCCGTAAAAAGACGAGGGGACGACATAACCTTCCTGAGAAGAATAATTCCCGGAGGAGCCGACGACAGCTACGGCGTAGCAGTTGCAAAGCTTGCAGGAGTTCCCGACTGGATTATAAAAAGAGCAAATAAAATACTCTCTGAGCTGGAAAGCGGCAAAAAGCCGGATGTTCCTGAACAGAAAAAAAGCTCGAAACAGCAGGCAAGTGAATTTGCCTCACCGTTTTTGCTGACTGAAAGCGCACCCTCTAAGGTGGAAGAGAGATTAAAAGAAATTGATGTAAATACTTTAACGCCTATTGAAGCGTTGAATGTGATATACGAGCTTAAACAGCTTATAGAATAATAAAAAAGGTGGTGACACGTTTGGGAAGAATAAATGTTTTAGATAAACATATGGCGGAGCTTATTGCCGCAGGCGAGGTTGTTGAAAGACCGGCTTCGGCAATAAAAGAAATGGTGGAAAACTCTATTGATGCCGGCTCAACCGCCATAACTGTTGAAATAAAAAACGGCGGCGTGTCATTTATGAGGGTTGCAGACAACGGCAGCGGAATTATGCGTGACGATGTAAAAAAAGCATTTCTGCGCCATGCAACCAGTAAAATAAAAGACCAAAGCGACCTTGATAAAATAGGCACTTTGGGATTTCGAGGAGAGGCTCTGGCGTCTATTTCAGCCGTTTCCGACCTTACCCTTATAACCAGATGTCCGGAAGACTTTGTGGGAACCTCCTACAGAGTTAGGGGCGGAGAGGAGGTCTTGTTCGAGGATGTTGGCTGTCCTGTTGGTACAACCTTTATTGTCCGTGAACTTTTCTTCAATGTTCCTGCAAGAATGAAATTTCTAAAAAAGGATATTTCAGAGGGCAATGCGGTTTCGGCGGTTATGGACAGGCTTGCCTTAGCTCATCCTGAGATTGCATTTACTTATATTAAGGACGGAAAGGTAGCTTTAAAAACTACAGGTGACGGAAAACTGCGTTCCGCCATATATTCGGTTTTCGGAAGAGAATTTGTAAACACTTTGATGCCGGTGGATTACACCCTTGATAATGTGCGTGTTTACGGATTTATTTCAAGACCGGTCAACGCCCGTCCCAACAGAAATATGCAGAATTTTTTCATCAACGGACGTTACGTCAAAACAAAAACCGGAGTTGTGGCTTTGGAAGAGGCCTGCAAGGGTTCTGTAATGGTGGGGAAATTTCCTGCCTGTGTTTTAAATATTCAGCTTGATTTCAGCATGGTGGATGTCAATGTCCATCCGGCAAAAATAGAGGTTCGCTTTGTAAATGAAAAGCCTGTTTTTGATGCGGTTTATCATGGTGTAAAATCTGCATTGCTGAAAGAGGATACAAATAAATCAGCTGTGATAAATTCTTTACAAAAAAGTTCATTTGAACCTCAGACTCCAAAGGTAAATCCTTTTGAGATGGCGCAGATGATATTTAAAAAGCGTGATTTGGAAGAAGCAGAAAAAAATGAACCTCCAAAGGCTGAAGAAAAAACAGACCCGATTTCTGAACTTGACAGTGTTTCTGAAAATATTAAGCCGTTAAGCCTTGAAGAAAAACCTTTTAAAGAAGCAGAAAAGCCATCAGAGAATAATAGCTCTGATATATTTAAAAACAAAACAGAAGAGGATATTTCCATTACTTTTGAGGAGAAAGAAGAAAAGAAAGAGGATAAGAAACCTCTTGCTGAAAATGATGGTGACTCAATTAAAAAAGTTACCCCGTCGGATGAATATATAAAGGCTTTAAAGGAAAAGATTATAACTAACTTTAATGACCACGGAAACTTTTCCTCAAATAAAAACCAGCGTGACTTAAATGATTCTGCAGGAGTAGATAAAAATGCTCATGTTTATGCAAAGCTAAATAAAGAGGTTTTCAAAGATAATGATATGACCTCAGAAGCGGTGCAAGAGCCTAAAGAAGAAAACTTTACAGGTGAAAATCTTTTGGAAAAGGATGAGCAAACAGTATTACCTCGTTTTATAGGAGAACTTTTCAATACATATATTATCCTTGAAAACGAGAAAAAAGAGATGCTGCTTATTGACAAACATGCGGCTCATGAGAGAATTCTTTATGAAAAACTTAAAAAAGAAAAGGGAAAAGGTTTTTCTCAAATGCTTTTGGATCCTGTAAGGGTTTTGCTTGACAAAATGGATTACGACAGCAGTATAGCTCATCTTGATGTGTTTAAGGAAGCGGGATTTGATGTAGAGGATTTCGGTTTCGGAACACTGATTGTGCGAAGCGCTCCCCAGTATCTTGACGAAAAGGATATACACGATTCCGTTATTGAAATGGCGGGATACATCGCAAAAAATAAAAAAGATATTACCACAGAGCATATGGATTGGATTTATCACAATGTGGCTTGCCGTGCCGCAGTAAAAGGCGGAAACCTTAATTCAAGTGCAGAACTTATGGAGATTGTAAAAATTCTCCACGAAAATCCACAGCTCAGATACTGCCCACATGGCAGACCTATTGTGGTTTCAATATCAAGAAGAGAGATAGAAAAACAATTTGGCAGGGTGTGATTACCGATGTCTGATAAAGATAAAATCAAAGTTTTGACCGTTGTTGGCCCAACCGCTTCCGGAAAAACAGCTCTTGCCGTGGCTTTGGCAAAAGCCTTGGACGGAGAGGTTATATCTGCTGACTCAATGCAGATTTACAAGGAAATGAGCATAGCTACGGCAAAACCGGATGAAGAGGAAAAAGACGGCGTTGTTCATCATCTTATGGATTTTTTGCCGCCGTCTGAAATTTTTTCCGTCGCTGATTATGTGGATCAGGCGGGAAAAATTATAGAGGATGTTCATAAAAGAGGTAAGCTTCCGATTATCTGCGGAGGAACAGGCCTTTATATAGATTCTCTTTTAAAAGGTGTAAAATTCACCGAAGAAAAATTTGACCCTAAGCTTAGGGAAAAACTAAACGAGGAATACAAGGAATTTGGAATTGAGCCTCTTTTGGAAAGGTTGAAAGAAATTGATTTTGAAAGCTATGAAAAGCTTAAAGTTGAGAGAAATCCCAAAAGAGTTATAAGAGCTTTGGAGATATATGAAACCTCCGGAGTTACAATGTCAGAACAAATTAAAAATTCTCTGCCTGAAGAACTGCCTTACGATACCGTTAAAATCGGTCTTAAATGTGCAGACAGGCAAAATCTTTACAACAGAATAAATCTCAGAGTAGACCTGATGATGGAGCGGGGATTATTGGAAGAAGCCAGAGAGGTGCTTAAAAAACCTCTCGGTGCAACTGCGGTTATGGCTATAGGCTATAAAGAATTGGCTCCGTATTTCAACGGTGAGAAACCCCTTGACGAATGTGTTGAACATCTTAAACAGGAAACAAGGCGTTATGCTAAAAGACAGCTCACCTGGTTTGGAAGGGACAAGGATATAAATTGGATACTTACTGATGAGTGCAGAAATTTTGAAGATGTTTTCCAAAAAGCGGCAGACATCTGCGGTTCTGCGGGACTTGTAAAAAAGTAAAGGAGTAATTTCTGTGAAAAGAACTGAAAAGAAAAAAGGTATGCTGGTCACAGGAGGAATTATTCTTCTTGTGGCGGTTGCTATAGTTACATATATTGTAAAATCTGCCAGTGCTATTCAGACAGAGGACGCAGTTTCCATTGAAGTGACAGATTATATCGATACCACCGGTTATGTTGTTAGAAATGAAAACTATATTCTTTCAAATAGAGAGGGAATTGTAGCATACGATGTGGATGACGGTGAAAAAATAAGTTATAACGGTGTGGTAGGAAGTGTCTTTCAAACAGAAAAAGATGCGCTAAACCATAAAAAAATCAGAGAACTGGACGCACAAATAGAAAATTTTGAAAGATTGAATCAGACAAACGTAAATGTTCAGATAGGACTTGACTCTGTAAATAACCAGCTTGACTCACGATTGATACAGTTTCAAGAGGATTTAAATAATAACAGCTTTAAATCTATGGATACAAACGTATCTGAACTTATGTACCTTATAAATCAGAAGCTTATTCTCACAGGCAAGGTTGAAAACTTTGATTCTGAAATTGAGGAATTGAAGCAGGAAAAAGAAAGGCTTGAGGCTGAAACGGCGGACAGTCTTTATACTATTACCAGCGAATATGCAGGTTATTTTGTTTCAACCTGCGATGGATATGAAAATATTTTGAGCTATGACGACATTGAAAATGTGACGCTTGATGACTATAATAATGTTGTAACAGCTGCAAATGTACCTGATTCTGCAATCGGAAAGGTAATACACAGCTTAAACTGGTATGTTGTATGTCCTGTTACTGCTGACCAGGCGTTCAGTCTTTCAAACGGTTCAACAAATGTTACAATCAAGATGCCTTATGCTTTTTCCGGAGATATACCTGCAAAAGTTATAAAGGTAAACCAGGAAACAGAGGATTCTGACGGAGTTGTAATATTGCAGTGCTCCTATATGGATTCAGACCTTTCAAAAATAAGATCTGAAACAGTGCAAATCGGCTTGAAAACATATGAGGGTATCAGAGTCAGCAAAGATGCTCTTCACAACGACTATGTAACCTATACCTACGAGGATGAAAGCGGAAACACCGTTGAAGAGCAGAAACTCGTTCAGGGTGTTTACGTAAAATACGGAAGCAAGCTTATATTTAAGCAGGTTTCAATTTTGTATGCAGGCAACGATTTTGTTATTTGTGATCCATCACCTGAAGAAGGTGTTTTATATAATGGTAAAACAGTAGAACTGTACGACCAAATTGTTGTGAGCGGAGGTAATCTATATGACGGAAAAATTATTGACTGATGTGGAATATAATTTTAAAACCATTCAGGAAAATATATGGAATGCAGCTGCATCTGTTGGAAAAAGCGGCGACGATATAACCTTTCTTGCAGCCACAAAAACTGTAAGTCCTGAAGTTATAAATCACGCAATTTCACTTGGTCTTGACCACATAGGTGAAAATAAAGTTCAGGAGCTTTTGTCAAAATACGATTATTACAATCTCGAGAAGTGTTCATTGCAGTTTATAGGACATCTTCAGACCAATAAGGTGCGACAGATAATTGATAAAGTCGATCTTATTCAGTCGGTAGATTCTGTAAAATTGGCACAGGAAGTATCCAATCAGGCAATTAAGCACGGCTTGGTTTGTGATGTTTTGGTAGAGGTAAATATTGGAAAGGAAGAAAATAAGTCCGGTGTTATGCCTGAAATGCTGGAAGAATTATTAAATAATATTTCTAATTTTGAGGGCATAAATGTTAAAGGATTGATGACAATTCCGCCAATTTGTGATAATACACAGAAAATCAGAAAATATTTCGAGAATATGCACAATATTTTTATTGACATATCGTCGAAAAAAATAGATAATATAAGTATGGACATTTTGTCGATGGGTATGTCGGCAGATTACCGTGAGGCTATTTTGGAGGGTGCGACTATGATTAGAGTCGGTTCTGCTCTCTTTGGTCCACGCCTGTACAAACAATAAACATTTCATTGGAGGAAATTTCTATGGCAGGGTTAGTAAATAAGATAAAGAATCTTTGGGGAGATAACGAAGAAGATTACGAGTACGAAGATGATATGAACGAATACGACGAGGACGAAGAAGAAATAGAGGATGAGTATGAGGAAGAAGAGCCTGTTGAAAGACAGCCTCAGAGAGACTCTTATCAGAGAAGAAACTTCAACAATTCTATGAACGGAGGAAATAAAGTGGTTAATTTCAGCGCAACAGCAAAGCTTCAGGTTGTTCTCTTTAAGCCTGAGAGATTTGGTGAAGAGACAAGAACTATTGCGGACGAGCTTATTAAGCTTCACACAGTTGTTCTTAACCTTGAAAATACAAACAAGGATATGGCAAGAAGAATTATCGACTTCCTCAGCGGTGTTGCTTATGCTAAGGGCGGACAGATAAAGAAGGTTGCCGCAAATACATATATCATTATTCCTAACAATGTTGAGCTTACAGGTGATGACCTCCTCGACGAACTTGAGAATAACGGCTTGTATCTTTGATGAAAAAATTAAAAGGTGATGCTTTTTCTGATGAGGATTCTATCCTATCAGCAAAAATATGTGATTTAATATCATTATCGGAAAAGCGTTGTTGTCCATGTTTTTCGGATTTTCTGAATCTGCATGAGATTCATGTTGCCGTAAAAACGGCAGACAGCAATGCTTTTTCTCGTTTTGTGCTTTTTGGAGGCTATGAGCAGGCGGAAAGAAAAATTTTTGCGGCGCTGCCTGATTACATAGAACCTTCAGATTGTACAGATGATTTTCCCATAATTCCCCTTACTTTTGAATATAAAAAGGAATTTGAGCTTAGTCACAGAGATTTTCTCGGTGCGCTTATGGCTCAGGGAATAAAAAGAAATTGTATAGGGGACATAGTTGTCACAGAAGGCAGAGCAGTTGTTTTTGTTAAGGACGATATGGCCGATTATATCTCGCTGAACATTGATAAGGTGGGCAGAGTCGGTGTTAAAATAAGTAAAATTATTCCGCCGGTTATATCGGCAGGAAACAAATTTATCGACATTGACATCACAGTCAGCTCAATGCGTCTTGACTGTATGGTTTCTGCTTTGACCGGTTTAAGCCGTGACAAGTCTTCGTCACTTATTTTTTCAAAAAATGTGTTTATAAACAGCAGTGAAGTTTCAAAGCAGGATGTTTTGGTTAAATGCGGAGATACAATCACTGTAAGAAAAAAGGGTAAATTTATAATTGATTCCTTAAATGGCAATACAAAAAAAGGAAGAATTAAGATTTCAGTAAAAAAATACTCTTAAAATTGCTTATTTATGTTTGATTTTCTTTTCGGAATATGATATTATAAGACAATAGTATCAGATATATTTACAATAAAGGTTGTGACAGCACACAGCCTTTTTCAGATTACTAATAGTGTTGACTTTGTTGTGACATAAAATAAAATTACGACAGGAGTGCGTTTAGATGCTTACTATTGATGAAATCAAGAATATAAGCTTTAGAAAAGCAAACAGAGGCGGCGGCTATCATCCCGATGATGTTGACAGCTTCATTGACGATGTAGTTGCAACTTTTGAACAGATGAAAAGAGAAAAGTCCGACCTTATCAGAAAAATGGATATTCTTGCAAACAGAATTGAAAAATATCGTGCTGACGAAGAGATTGTAAGAAATGCTCTTATATCTTCTCAGAGAATTTCTGATGAGACAATTAAAGACGCAAATGAAAAAGCAGAAGGAATTATTAAAGACGCCGAGGCACGTGCTCAGCTTATGGTTATGGACGCAAACAAAGCTGTTCTTGCTAAGAAGGATGAGATGCTCAAGCTTGAGAAAGATGCTGCTGATTTGAGAGATGCAGTGCTCGCTATGTATAAAAAGCATATTGAGGTAATAAGCGAACTTCCTACACAGCAGGACGTTGAGGAGTTAAACGAAAAACTCTACGACAGCAAAGAGGAAGAAACTGCACCTGTTGAACAAGAGGCAGAAACTGCATCAGAAGAACTTTTGACAGATGTTCAGCCTTCAGAGGTTGAGTTTGAGGGAGAGGTTATCACAGAAGCTTCTGAAAATGAAATGGAAGGCAATAACGAGGTTCAGGAGTAATATTCTGACTTAAATTTAGTATATATTTGTTTTTATATATAATTTTACAGAGCCGAATTGCAGTTTTGCGGTTTTGGCGATGAATTGATTTAAATAGGTTTGGAGAGATTATTGGTATGCCACAGGATTATAATGCAACGCTCAATCTTCCGAAGACTGAGTTTCCTATGCGAGCTGGACTTCCAAAAAGCGAGCCGGAAACTTTGAAGCGTTGGGAGCAGGAAAAAATTTATGAAAAACTGATGGAGAAAAACGAGGGTAAGCCTTTGTTCGTTTTGCACGACGGCCCTCCTTATGCAAACGGCAATATCCATCTTGGAACATCACTTAACAAGGTATTAAAGGATATTATTGTAAGATACAAGAATATGTCAGGCTTTAAGTCACCTTATGTGCCGGGTTGGGATACACACGGACTTCCTACAGAGCTTAAAGCAAGAGCAAAAGCAGGCGTTGAAAATTCAACAACAATTTCCGAGCTGGAGATAAGAAAGATTTGCCGTGAGTTTGCTTTGGGATATCTTGATGACCAGAGAAATCAGTTTAAACGTCTTGGCGTTATAGGCGAGTGGGATAATCCTTATATCACTCTTCTTCCTGAGTTTGAGGCAAAACAGATTGAAATTTTTGCAGAGATGGCTTGCAAGGGTTACATCTACAAGGGTTTGAAGCCTGTTTACTGGTGCCCTGACTGTAAGACAGCTCTTGCAGAAGCAGAAATCGAGTACGCAGAAGACCCATGTCACTCTATCTACGTAAAATTTAAGGTTAATGATGACCAGGGCAAGCTCAAGGCTTTGGGAATTGAACCTGAGAAGTGCTATTTTGTAATTTGGACAACAACCACATGGACACTTCCTGGTAACGTTGCAATTTGCCTTGGACCTGATTTTGATTATTCCATCATCAAATGCGGTGATGAATACTATATTATGGCAGAAGCACTTGCTGCTGATGCAATGAAGGAAGCCGGCAAAGAGGATTACGAAGTTGTAGGCACAATGAAGGGTATTGAGTTTGAATACATGAAGGCTCAGCATCCTTTCCTCGACAGAGAATCCCTTGTAATCGTGGGCGACCACGTTACTTTGGAAAGCGGTACAGGCTGCGTTCATACAGCTCCTGGCCATGGTGTTGAGGACTATGATGTATGCAAAAATTATCCTGAAATTCCGATCGTAGTTCCTGTTGATGCTGACGGCAGACTCACTGAGGAAGCAGGTCAGTTTGCAGGCTTGCTTACAGGAGATGCAAATAAGCCTATTGCACAGCATCTTGACAGCATTGGCGCATTGTTTGCTCTCAAAAAGATTATCCACCAGTATCCTCACTGCTGGAGATGTAAGAATCCTGTTCTCTTCAGAGCAACAGACCAATGGTTCTGCTCTGTTGAAGACTTTAAGGACGAAGCTGTAAAGGCTATCAACGAGGTTGAATGGATTCCTGGTTGGGGTAAAGACAGAATTACATCAATGGTTAAGGAGCGTAAAGACTGGTGTATTTCCCGTCAGCGTAAATGGGGTGTTCCTATTCCAATCTTCTTCTGCAAGGACTGCGGCGAGCCTTATATTGACAGAGATGCCATGATGGCAGTAGCAGACCTTTTCAGAAAAGAAGGTTCAGACGCTTGGTTTAAATATGACGCTTCTGAGATTTTGCCTGAGGGTACAAAGTGTCCTAAGTGTGGCGGCACACACTTTAACAAAGAACAGGATATCATGGACGTATGGTTTGACAGTGGCTCTTCACATGCTGCTGTTTTGGAGCAGAGAGATTATCTCAAGTGGCCTGCTGATTTGTACCTTGAGGGCGCAGACCAGTACAGAGGCTGGTTCCAGTCATCACTTCTCACTTCCGTTGCAACAAAGGGAACAGCTCCTTATAAGGCAGTTCTTACACACGGATGGGTTGTTGACGGTGAAGGAAGAAAGATGAGTAAGTCTCTCGGAAACGGTATCGACCCACAGGAGATTGTTGAGCAGTACGGCGCAGATGTACTCAGACTTTGGGTTGCTTCTTCCGACTACCATGCAGATATCCGTATTTCAAAGGATATCCTCAAACAGCTTTCTGAAGCTTACAGAAAGATTAGAAATACTGCAAGATATATTCTGGGTAACCTTAACGACTTTAACCCTGATACAGATATGGTTGATGTTGAGGACTTGTACCCGATTGATAAATGGGCTATTGCAAAGCTCAACGAGCTTAACGACAAGGTAAGAGCAGGTTATGATGCTTATGAGTTCCATCAGGTATATCATAGCATTCACAACTTCTGCGTTGTTGATATGTCTAACTTCTATCTTGATGTTTTGAAGGACAGACTTTACACAGAAAAAGCAGACAGCGCAAGCAGAAGAGCTGCTCAGACAACAATTTATATGATCCTTGACGCTATGACAAGAATGATCAGCCCAATCCTTGCATATACATCAGATGAAATCTGGAGATATATGCCACACGGCAGCAACTGCGATAAGGAATGTGTCCTCTTTAACGAGATGCCTGCTAAGGTTGACGTTGATATTGACGCTGAGTTTATGGCTCGTTGGGACAGAATTCACGAACTCCGTGACCTTGTTAAGAAGTCAATCGAGGTTGCAGTTAAGAACAAGCTTATCAAAAGCTCTCTTGAATCAAAAATCGTTCTTACCTGCGGCGGTGATAACTATGAGTTTGTTAATTCCGTTCTCGGTGAACTTACTGCTGTATTCATTGTTTCAAAGGTAGAACTTGTTAAGGGCGACAGCGACGAAATCAATGTAGTTGTTGAAAAGGCAGAGGGTGAGAAGTGCGAACGCTGCTGGGTTTACAGTGATACTGTAGGTCAGAACAGTGAGCATCCTACACTTTGCGCACGTTGTGCTGAAATTTTGAAATAATAATTGTGAAAAGCGGCGTGGATAACACACCGCTTTTCTTATAATATAAAAGCTAAAAGAGGTGTTGTGATTGGCAATTATAGCCCTTGGTTTGGCGGCTTTGCTTGTGGCGGCAGACCAACTTATAAAGTATTTTGTTGTGGCTTACTTACAGCCTGTAGGTGCAGTCAGTGTTATAGATAATCTTATAGACCTTGTATATTATGAAAACACAGGAATGTCCTTCGGTATGTTTGAGGGCGCAAGATGGATATTTGTTATCTTTACCGCAATAGCAATGGTGGTTATGGTGTATCTTTTGTTCAGAAATAAGAACGAGAAAAAGCTCTACTATATTTCCATTGCGCTGATTATCGGCGGAGGAATAGGAAACATGATAGACCGTATTCTTTACGGATATGTTATAGATTATTTCAGACTCTCATTTTTCCCGCCTATCTGTAATTTTGCCGACTACTGTGTTGTTTTCGGAGCGATTTTGTTTGCAGTTTACGTATTGTTTTTCTCAGACTTTTTTAAATCCGAAAAGAAACTGGAAAACACAGAAAAAATTGAAAAGTAAGGTTATAAAATGGACAGAGTTTTGAATTTTACTGCCGGCGAAACAGAAGCAGGCACAAGACTTGATAAATACCTTGCAGATATGGTTGAAGATTTGACAAGGTCTGCGGCGGTACTGCTTCTTGAAGACGGAAAAGTTACTGTAAACAAAAAAAGCGCAGCTAAAAACTATAAGATAAAAACAGGGGATGAAGTGGAAATTTCAATCCCCGAACCTGTTGAATACGAAGCTAAGGCGGAAAATATACCTTTGGATATTGTTTATGAAGATGACAGCCTTTTGGTTGTCAATAAGCCGAAAGGAATGGTGGTTCATCCTGCCGCAGGAAACTACGAGGGAACGCTGGTGAATGCGCTGCTTTATCACTGCAAAGACAGTCTGTCAGGTATAAACGGGGTTTTGCGTCCCGGAATAGTTCACAGAATTGATAAAAATACCAGCGGTTTGCTCATTGTAGCTAAAACAGATTTTGCTCATAAGGGACTTGCTGAGCAGATAAAAGAGCACAGCTTTACCAGAGAATATGAAGCTGTTGTCTGCGGAAAATTTAAAGAGCCTGAGGGTACTGTAAATGCGCCCATAGGCAGACACCATGTGGACAGAAAGAAAATGTGTGTCACTGAAAAAAACAGTAAAAATGCGGTTACACATTACAGGGTTTTAGAGGAGTTTAGAAACTATTCTCATATAGCCTGCAAGCTTGAAACAGGCAGAACTCATCAGATAAGGGTACATATGGCGTATTTGGGACATCCTGTAGCCGGCGACGATGTTTACGGAAAGCCTTTAAATGATTTTACGGGTCAATGTCTTCATGCAAAAAAAATAGGATTTATACATCCTGTGACCGGTGAATATTTGGAATTTGACTCAAATTTGCCGGAGTATTTTTTAAATTTTTTAGAAAAATTGAAGAAAATCGGATATTGACAGAAATATATTAAAAAAATACCCTGAAAGACTTGAAAAAAGTCTGATTATGTGGTATTATTTTAGAGCGTTTGAAACCGTCACGTTTTGTGATGGGGTTCAAATAACGGCGAAAGCCGTCATTTTGAAGCGGACAGTCCTCTGCCCAAAGGGGTACGAATGTCTGAAAATATTAGGAGGATGTTTATGGACGCATTAAAGACAATTGCAGCTAGTTCTGTAAAAAGTGAAATCCCTGAGTTTTCAATCGGTGATACTGTAAAGATTTCAGTTAATATCCGTGAAGGCGAAAGAGAAAGAATTCAGATGTTTGAAGGCACTGTTATTGCAAGAAAGGGCAGCGGTGTTGCTGAAACATTTACTGTTCGTCGTGTTTCTTACGGTGTTGGTGTAGAGAGAGTATTCCCTGTACATTCACCAAACGTAAAGGACATCCAGGTTGTTAGATACGGTAAAGTTAGAAGAAGCAAGCTGTACTATCTTCGTGACAGAGTTGGTAAGGCTGCTAAGGTTAAGGAAGAAATCCGTAAGTAAAACCTACTGGAAGGGGCGGTCTTACCCGTCCCTTTTTGCTTTTTTAGCTTAATTTTTTTAAAGAAGTGGTACTCATGAAAAAAAGTAAAAAAAATGATGAGATTTACTCAACCGTTGAACCGATAAGTTCTGCCGGAGTTACAGGATTTTATGATATTTTTTGTTCGGTCTTAGTATCTGCGTCTGTTCTAATATTAATAATAACATTTTTGTTTACGATGGTAATTGTTGACGGACGTTCCATGCAGCATACTTTGGAAAGCGGAGATAAAATAATCGTAACAAAAATGGATTATCAGCCTAAAGACGGAGACGTTGTTGTTGTGGGTAAGTCTGAGGAAGGCTATTCAAAGCCTATTGTTAAAAGAGTTATTGCCACAGCAGGTCAGACTCTGGAAATCGACTTTAAAAATCAAAGGGTTATTGTTGACGGTCAAGTCCTTGACGAGCCTTATGTGTCCAGTGAAACCATAGAAGGCACAGCTGAAATTCCAAGCGTTATACCGGAAGGCTATGTTTTTGTTATGGGAGATAACAGATACATCTCTATGGACAGCAGATATAAAGATATCGGACTGGTCAGAGTTGAGGATATAGTGGGCAAGGCGACTTTTGTTCTGTTCCCCTTTGATAGATTTGGATTCATTGAGTAAAAAATCTGAAAACTATTGTAAAAGACTCTTATCCGTTTTATAATAGATAAGAGCCTTTATTTAAAAAGGAGGAGATTAGATGGGAAGATACAAATACGACGATAATTTTGATTTTGCACAGGAAAGCTATGCCGACGTTATCGCCAAAGCCGAAGACGGAACTGAAACTGTCGTACTGCATAAAAGAGGGTTTGTAAGCGGTCTCTTTGGATGGATACACTGTCTGGTTACGTGTGTTGTTTTAATTGTGGTTCTTCTTGTTTTCTTTTTCCGTCCGGTTACTGTAGTGGGCGACTCAATGGGTGACACACTGGCTGAAAATGATACTATAATACTTACAAATTTTTTGTACAGACCGCAGCAGGGCGATATTGTTGTAATAAATGCGGACAGTGCGTTAGGTGAAAGCACAGCATTAATTGCAAGAGTTATTGCGGTTGGAGGTCAGAGCATATCCATTGAGGAGGACAAAAACAGGGTTTTGGTTGACGGAAAAATCATAGATGAGCCTTATGTAAAGGGCGAAACCTCAACAGGAATTGAATGGGACGTGCCTTCTACAATTCCTGACGGCTATGTTTTTGTTATGGGTGACAACAGAGAATCCTCCGTAGACAGCAGATATCAAAGCGTCGGTCTTGTACATGAAAGCGATATCATCGGAAAAGCTCAGTTTTTAGTTTATCCCTTTGACAGAATTTCAGTTATAGGTTAAAATTTAAAATTGATTAGGATGAAACGGTTTTATTTATTTAAAGCCGTTTCAAATTTTATATGTAGATTTGAAAGGAAAGTTATGAGCGAAATTCAAAATATACAATGGTTTCCGGGTCATATGACCAAAACTAAAAGAAAAATACAGTCATCTCTGAAGCTGGTTGACGCAGTTGCGGAGATTATAGACGCAAGAATACCTGTAAGCAGCAGAAATCCGGATTTGGCAGAAATAGTGGGCTCAAAACCACGTGTTGTGCTTTTAAACAAATGCGATATGGCTGACCCAAATGCAACTGCAAGATGGATTGAATATTTTAAAGCCAATAAAATAGTGGCTATTCCTGTTGACTGTAAAAGCGGAAAGGGACTTAACAAGTTTATCCCGGCAGTTAAAGAGGTTCTTGCAGAAAGAATTGCCGCATGGAAAAATAAAGGAATGGTAAACAGAAGCATAAGAGTTATGGTTGTTGGAGTTCCAAATGTTGGCAAGTCCTCATTTATAAACAGAATTGCAAAGCAAAATAGAGCTAAAGTAGAGGATAGACCGGGTGTTACAAGAGGCAATCAGTGGTTTACAGTTGCAAAGGGCTTTGAGCTTCTTGACACCCCGGGAGTTTTGTGGCCAAAATTTGACGATAAGGTAGTTGGAGAACATCTTGCGTTTATGGGCTCTGTTAAAGATGAAATTGTGGATACAGAGCAGCTTGCTTCACGTCTTTTGGAGTTTCTCTCAGTGAAAAGCACACCTCAGTTTGTTGAAAGACTGAAGCTTGCAGAGGTTGATTACAAAAATATGCAGGGCTATGAGCTGCTGGAGATTGTAGCAAGAAAAAGAGGAATGCTTATATCCGGAGGAGAAGTAGACACAGAGCGTGCCGCATCAATGGTTTTGGACGAGTTCAGAGGGGCGAAGCTTGGCAGAATAACACTTGAGCTTCCTGAGAATGTGTGAGGTTAAAAATGGATTGGCTTTATTATGAAAATACAGCGTACGAAAAGGGATATAACCTTGTGTGCGGAGTGGATGAAGCGGGAAGAGGTCCTTTAGCGGGACCTGTATGTGCCGCCGCTGTTGTTTTGCCTAAAGGACTTATTCTTGAGGGTGTAAACGACTCCAAAAAGCTTACCGAAAAGAAAAGGGAGGCTCTTTTCGACGTTATAACAGAGCAGGCTCTTGACTGGTCTGTGGCTTTTGCAACGGTTGAAGAAATTGAAGAAATAAACATTTTAAATGCCGCAATGCTCGCCATGAAAAGAGCGGTTGAAGGTCTTAAAAATCCCGTGGATTTTGCAATCATAGACGGAAACAGAAAACCGCCATTGGAAATAGACTGTGAAGCAGTGGTGAAAGGCGACGCAAAGTCTATGTCAGTTGCCGCAGCTTCAATACTTGCAAAGGTTTCAAGGGACAGAATTTTGCGTCAGTATGCCGTTGATTATCCTCAGTACGGATTTGAAAAGCACAAGGGCTACGGCACAAAAGTTCATGTTGAAGCATTAAAAAAATACGGTCCTTGTGAAGTTCACAGACCCAGCTTTTTGAAGAAAATACTGAAATGATGTGGTGAAATAGTGGGAAGCTTTTTGAATATATTTGGCAGTAAGGAAATAAATCATCTTGATAAGGGAAAATTCGGGGAAGATAAGGCCTGCAAATACCTTAAAAAGAAAGGCTACAAGATTATTGAAAGAAATTATCGCCTGAAATTTGCCGAAATAGATATAATAGCCAGGGATGAAAAAACCTATGTTTTTGTAGAGGTTAAAACACGAAAGCTGGGGTCTGTTATTCCTGCCTGTGTATCGGTTAACTTCAAAAAACAACAGAAAATAATGAAAGCTTCCTGCTGTTATTTAGCAGGTAAAAATATAAAGCCTCCAATGAGATATGATATCATAGAGGTGTACACCGACGAAAAACTAAAAAACTATGAGATAAACCATATAAAGAACGCTTTTGGAAGCAGGTCTGACTATGCGATTTTTTGATTTGCACTGCGATACCCTTTACAGGGCTGTTACAGAAAATAAAACACTGAACGAAAATATTTATAAACCTGAGAAAAACAGCTTTTCTCAGGGAGTTTTGTTTGAGTGGGATGAGCTTCCGCCTTTTCAGCTTTCCTTTGACAGAGGTAAAAAGTATTGCCCGTGGATTCAGTGTATGGCTGTTTGGATTCCAGATGATGTAACTGACGACTACGGTAAAAAGCTGTTTGATAAAGCATATCTGAAGCTTAAAAAAGAGTGTGAAGAAAATCATATGACAGTGTGCCGTGATTTTTCCGATTTAAAGTCTGTTACTAAAAACAAGAAGTATGGTGTTATTTTTACTTTGGAAAACGGCAGACTTATAAAAAATATTGATGACTTAACTGCTCTTAAAAACTGCGGCGTGAATATGATAACTCTCACATGGAATGGAGAGAATTCTTTGGGAAGCGGAGTAAAGGCGGATAGGGATTCGGGACTCACACCACTTGGAAAAGATGTTATAATGGAAATGAACCGATTGGGGATAGTTGTGGATGTGTCCCACGGCTCCGATAAGTTATTTTATGAGGCTGCTGAGATTTCAACAGCTCCTATTGCTGCAAGTCACAGTAACTCGAGAAAAATAACCGATAATCCCAGAAATATTACCGACGAACAATTTAAAATAATATGTCAAAAGGGCGGAGTTGTTGGTCTTAATTTTTGCCGAAGCTTTTTAAACTACAATCCTGAGAAAGCGGTAATTGAAAACGTTCTAAGACACACAGAACATTTCCTCTCTTTAGGGGGAGAAAATCACCTGTGCATTGGCTCTGATTTTGACGGAACAGATATGCCAAAGGGCATTACCGGGATTGAAAGCATGGAAAATCTTTACGAGCTTTTCCTGAAACATAACTACAGCGAAAGACTGGTTTCAAAACTTTTCTTTGAAAATGCCTATAATTTTTTTGAAAACTTTGACATTTAGCGCTCTATGGTGTACAATGTTATCTTGTATAGAAACTGTAAAAGAACCCGAAAGGATGGTTTTATGTTATATAACAGTACAGAAAATAAAAAAGAAGTCGTTTCTGCGGCTCGTGCCATTGCACAGGGCATTTCAAGCGAAGGCGGACTCTTTGTACCTTGTGATTTTCCTGCATATGACAAAAGTGTGTTTGAAAATCTCTGCAAAATGAGCTACAACGAAAGAGCAAAAAAGATTTTAGGAGATTTCCTCAGCGATTTTACTGCTGAAGAAATTGCTCAGTGTGTTGACAGCGCCTATACAGCAGAAAAATTTGAGAGTGACAATCCTGCTCCTCTCAAGGCAGAAACCTTTGACGGCAAAGAGATGAATATTTTGGAGCTTTGGCATGGCCCTACATCCGCTTTTAAGGATATGGCTTTGCAGATTCTTCCTCATCTCCTTACAAAATCTTTGCAGAAAACAGGCGACGGTAAGGACGCAGTTATCCTCGTTGCGACTTCCGGTGACACAGGTAAAGCCGCTTTGGAAGGCTTTAAGGATGTTGACCACACAAAGATTATTGTTTTCTATCCTGTTGACGGCGTAAGCCCTATGCAGAAAAAACAGATGAACACCCAGGAGGGTTCAAATGTAAATGTTTGCGCAATCGAGGGCAACTTCGACGATGCTCAGACAGGCGTTAAGAAGATTTTTACAACAGAGGAAATTATTGAAAAGCTTGATAAAAACAATATGCTTTTCAGCAGCGCAAACTCCATTAACTGGGGCAGACTGCTTCCTCAGATTGTTTATTATATTTCAGCTTACTGCGATATGGTTAACAGTGGTAAGATTGCTATGGGTGACAAGATAAATATTGTTGTTCCTACAGGTAATTTCGGTAATATTCTTGCAGCTTACTACGGCTACTGCATGGGTATGCCTGTAAACAAGTTTATCTGTGCTTCAAACTCCAACAATGTTCTTACTGATTTTATCAACACCGGAGTTTATGACAAAAACCGTGATTTTTACACTACAGTTTCACCGTCTATGGATATTCTTGTTTCCAGCAACCTTGAAAGACTTCTCTATAAGCTTTCCGGAAACGACGATGTAAAGACCGCTCAGTGGATTAAAGAGCTTAAAACAACAGGTAAGTACACTGTTGACGATGAGGTTAAATCTCAGATTCAAAAGCTTTTCTACGGCGGCTACTGCGGCGATACTGCAACAAAGGAAACAATCGGTAAGATGTACAAGGAGAATAACTACCTCTGCGACACACATACTGCGGTTGCAGTAAATGTTTACGGCAAGTATGTTGACGAAACAGGCGATAAAACTCCTTGCGTTCTTGCATCAACAGCAAGCCCATACAAGTTCTCAAGAGCTGTTATGGAGGCAGTTTCCGGTAATAAGGATCTTCCTGAGGATGATTTCGCTATTGTGGACATGCTCAAAGAGCTTACAAATACTCAGGTTCCAAAGCCTCTTATGGCTATTAAGGACAAGAAGGTTCGTTTTGAAGACGTGGTTAAGTCTGAAAACATGGCAGGCTACGTTTTGAATGTGCTTGGTGTAGAGTGATGTCACTGTTTGCTATTGCGGACACACATCTTTCCCTTGGTACTGACAAGCCAATGGATATTTTTAAGGGCTGGTCAGATTATGTGGAAAGACTTGAAAAAAACTGGCGTCTTCTGGTAAAAGAGGATGACACGGTGGTGATTGCCGGAGATATTTCCTGGGCTATGAAGCTTGAAGAGTGTGAAAAGGATTTTACCTTTCTTGAAAATCTTCCGGGTAAAAAAATCATTCTAAAGGGCAATCACGATTACTGGTGGGCAACCAAAAAGAAAATGGACGAGTATATTGAAAAAATGGGATTTAAAACCCTCAATATACTTTTCAACAACAGTTATTCCTGCGGTGATTTTGCTTTGTGCGGAACAAGAGGCTGGTGCCTTGAGCCTGAAAGCGAAGAGGACACAAAGGTTTTAAACAGAGAGCTTGGAAGATTGAAAACTTCCATAGACTGCGCTAAAAAGCTTGACTGCAAGGAAATGGTTGCTTTTTTCCACTATCCGCCGGTTTTCGGGGATAAGGAATGTACACCCATTATAGATTTGCTCATTGAAAACGGCATAAAAAAGTGCTATTATGGACACCTGCACGGTTCCATGGCAAAGAGATATGCGGTTAACGGAATTTACAGGGATATAGAATTTAGACTGATTTCCTGTGATAATATAAATTTTACACCGTTTTTGGTTAGATAATCGGTGAAAAAATCTTGAAAATATTAAAAAAACTATAGCAAAAATCTTATTTATATGCTATACTAACATAGTTATTGCGTTGTTAAACAGGAGGAAATGAAAATGGCTTTAAAAAATACCAATAAAACTGATACAAACACATATGTACTTGAGATTACTGTAGACGGCGATGCTTTTAAAAAGGCAATCGACAAGGTTTACCGTAAGCAGGTTAAAAACATTAACATACACGGATTCCGTAAGGGTAAGGCTCCTAAGGCTGTTATCGAGAAAATGTACGGAAAAGAAGTTTTCTATGATGATGCAATGCAGGAGTGCTATCCAGAGGCTCTCGAAGCAGCTGTTAGAGAAGCAGACCTTAAGCTTGTTGCTGTAGACGCTTTGGAGGCTGTTGAAGCAGGAGACGAGGGCTTCACATTCAAGGCTACAATCATTGTTGAGCCAGAAATCACAATCGAAGGTTACAAGGGAATCGAGTTTGAGAAGAAGTCAACTGAGGTTACAGAGGACCACATCAACGATGAGATTGAGAAGGTTAGAGACAGAAACAGCAGAATGGTAACTGTTGATAACAGAGCTGCAGAGAACGGCGACGTTGTTGTTATTGACTTTGAGGGATTTGTTGACGGCGAAGCTTTCGACGGCGGCAAGGCTGAAAACTATAACCTCAAGCTCGGCGCAGGCCAGTTTATCCCAGGCTTTGAAGAGCAGATTTGCGGACACAACACTGATGAGGAGTTCTCAATCAACGTTAAGTTCCCAGAGGACTATCAGGCAGAGGATCTTGCAGGCAAGGATGCAGAGTTTAAGATTAAGCTCCACGAGATAAAGACAAAAGAGCTTCCGGAAGTTAACGATGATTTCGTTAAGGATGTAAGCGAGAAGGAAACACTTGAAGAGTACAAGGAAGAGCTTAAGGAAACAATCGGCAAGCGTCTTCTTGAAGAGGCTGACAAGCACAAGGAAAATCAGCTTGTTGAAAAGCTTATCGAGCTTGTTCAGGGCGAAATTCCTGAGGCTATGTACAACAACATGGTAAGAGATATGATCAGAGAGTTTGACATGCGTCTGCGTTCACAGGGCATGGATATGGAAACATACCTCAGATATGTTGGCATGGATATGAAGGGTCTTGAGGATATGTACAAGCCAGAGGCTGAGAAGAGAGTTAAGATCAGACTTGCTCTTGAGAAGATTGCAGAGCTTGAGAACATCGAAGTTAATGATGAGGCTATTGAGGCTGAGTACAACAAGCTTGCAGAGAACTACAAAATGGATGTAGAAAAGGTTAAGGAAATCATCGGCAAGGATGGCCTTGTTGAGGATATCAAAGTAGAAAAGGCAATGGATCTCGTAAGAGAGAACGCAATCGAGAAATAATTTAGCAATATTATTATATTTCGCAGACGCTTTTTTGGCGTCTGCGAAAAGCCTATAAAATGGTTTTTTATTTTTTGGCAGCCGGCATGGATGTTTAACAAAAAATGTTCATTATTCCTGATAATGGTGAATAAAATATGTTTGGCTGCCGATAATTCTTTCCTGAAAGGATGGTATATTTATGAGCTTAGTACCTTATGTAGTAGAGCAGACCAGCCGTGGAGAGCGTTCATATGATATTTTCTCCCGCTTGCTCAATGATAGAATTATTATGCTGAATGAGGAAGTTAACAGCACATCAGCAAGTCTTATAGTTGCTCAGCTTCTTTACCTTGAGGGTCAGGATCCTTCTAAGGATATAAGCTTTTACATCAACAGCCCAGGCGGTTCTGTTACCGACGGACTTGCAATCTATGACACAATGCAGTACATCAAGTGCGATGTTTCTACAATCTGCATGGGCATGGCTGCAAGCATGGGCGCTTTCCTTCTTGCTGCCGGTACAAAGGGCAAGAGAATGGCTCTTCCAAACAGCGACATTATGATTCACCAGCCAAGCGGCGGCGCACAGGGTCAGGCAACTGACATTGAAATCCATACAAAGCACATTCTTCACACTAAAAAGCGTCTTAATGAAATTCTTGCAAAGAATACAGGACAGCCTTTTGATGTGATTGCTCGTGACACAGAGCGTGACAACTTTATGACCGCTCAGCAGGCTTTGGAGTATGGACTTATTGACAAAGTTATTGAGAAAAGATAAGAGAGGTTTAATTGATGCCCAGTAAAAAAAATGATCAGCAGGTGAGATGTTCTTTTTGCGGCAAACCACAGGAGCTTGCCGGAAGAATGATCGCAGGCAACGGGGTATATATCTGCGACCAGTGTGTTGAGCTGTGTATGTCTATAATTGAAGACGGAGAAATGGCAGCTCATAACCACGAAGATAACGAGGTTGTATTTGATAATTCACATCTTTTAAAGCCAAAGGAACTGAAAGCTATCCTTGACGATTATGTTATCGGTCAGGACAGTGCCAAAATCACATTGAGTGTTGCGGTTTATAATCACTATAAGCGTATTTTAAACCACGACGAGGATGTGGACTTTGCTAAGAGTAATGTGCTTTTGCTGGGACCTACCGGTGTTGGTAAAACATTGCTTGCACAGACTTTGGCAAAAGCTCTTGACGTTCCCTTTGCTATTGCGGACGCCACAACACTTACCGAAGCAGGTTATGTGGGCGAAGATGTTGAAAACATTCTTCTCAAGCTGATTCAGGCGGCTGATTATGATATTCAGGCGGCTGAAAACGGTATAATCTATATTGATGAAATTGATAAAATTGCAAGAAAATCCGAAAACCCATCTATAACAAGAGATGTAAGCGGTGAAGGAGTTCAGCAAGCACTGCTGAAAATTTTGGAAGGCACAGTTGCCAATGTTCCTCCACAGGGAGGCAGAAAGCATCCACAGCAGGAATTCTTGCAGATAAACACAAAAAATATTCTCTTTATTTGCGGCGGAGCTTTTGAAGGTCTTGAAAAGATAGTTGAAAGACGTCTTGGTTCTTCAGCAATGGGATTTGGAGCAGATATCAAGTCTAAGGTTGAGCTTGATTCCACAGACTGGATGAAGGATGTTATTGCTCACGACCTTGTAAAGTTCGGAATTATTCCTGAGCTTGTGGGCAGACTTCCGGTTATCACTTCTTTGAGCGGTTTGGATGAAAATGCTCTTGTAAGAATTTTGACAGAGCCTAAAAATTCCATTGTTAAACAGTATAAGAAGATTTTTGAGCTTGACGGTGTTGAACTTGATTTTGAAAAGGGTGCTCTTCTTGCTATTGCAAAGAAAGCCTGCGAGCAGCACACCGGAGCCAGAGGTCTTAGAGGAATAATGGAAGATACATTGATGAAATTGATGTTTGAAACTCCTTCCGACCCTGATATTGAGAGAATTACAATAACAGCCGGAGTGGTTAATCATACCGATAATCCGGTTATTAAAAAGAAATCAAAGCGTAAAATTGCGGTGAAAACTGTCAAAAGCCTTGAAGATGGTAAAAACGATGACGATATCTCCGGCAATTCCGCATCTTAATTAAGTATGAAAGCTGTGTGTTGTACTTTTTTCAACATACAGCTTTTGTGGATTTTATTTATTTTAGAAATTTTAAAGTTAGGAGGCAATGATATGAATGTACAGGAAGGTATGACTTCTATCATGCCGGTTTTGCCTCTCAGAGGACTTGTTATTTTCCCTGGTATGCTTATACATTTCGATGTGGCAAGGGAAAAATCCGTAAACGCATTATACAGCGCAATGGGTTCAGACCAGCATATTTTTGTGGTTGCACAGAAAGACCCTGCAATAGATGCTCCTCTGAAAGATGACGTTTTTGAAACAGGTGTAGTGGCAAAAATAGTACAGCTTGTTAAGCAGCCTGAAAATATGGTGAGAGTTGTAATTGAAGGCCAGTATCGTGCTGAAATTAAGGAATATAATGCAGACGGCGAGTTTATTTCTGCCATAGTTGAGCCGGTAAAATATATTAAAGACAAGACAACGGTAATGAATTTGGCATTGGTCAGATCAGTTAGAAATGTTTTCGAGGAATATCTGAAATATATGCCTAAAATGCCGTCAGATATATTATACAAATCTCAAAATGCCAAGAATGCCGATGATTTTTCAGATTTTATCGCAGCAAATATTCAGGCGGGATTTGAAAGCAAGCAGAGAATACTTGCTACTAAAGATGTTACAGAAAGACTTGAGTTTATACTTGATTTTCTCACAAATGAAGTATATCTTTTAAAAATAGAAAGAGAGCTTACCGATAAGGCGAGGGCGAAAATTGACGAAAGTCAAAAGGAATATATGCTCCGTGAACAGCTCCAGATAATCAAAAGCGAGCTGGGTGAGGATGAACCTGACGATGAAATACGTGAGTATGAGGAAAAGATAAGAAAGCTGAAGCTTCCCGAAGAAATTGAAACAACTCTTTTGAAAGAGTGCGCTAAACTTGATAAAACTCCGTTTATGAGTCAGGAAGCTGCGGTTATAAGAACTTATCTTGACACATGCCTTGAACTTCCATGGAATGTGTACTCAGAAGACGATATAGATTTGAAAAGAGTAGCCGAGTCTCTTGATAAAAACCATTACGGTTTGAAAAAAGTAAAAGAGAGGTTTTTGGAGTATTTGGCGGTTAAGAAAAATGCTCCGGATATGAAAGGTCAGATAATCTGCCTTTTAGGCCCTCCGGGCGTTGGAAAAACTTCTATTGCAAAATCAGTTGCTGAGGCGATAGGTAAAAAATATGCGAGAGTTGCTTTGGGCGGTGTGAGAGATGAAGCAGAAATCAGAGGTCACAGACGCACATATGTGGGTTCAATGCCGGGACGCATAATAAATGCAATGAAGCAGGCAGGAACAATGAACCCGCTTATTGTTCTTGATGAGATTGATAAGCTTGCTTCCGACTATAAAGGCGACCCAACATCGGCTCTTTTAGAGGTTTTGGACAGCGAGCAGAACAACACATTCACTGACCACTACATAGACTTGCCCTTTGATTTGTCTGACGTTATGTTTGTAACAACTGCAAACGATTACTCAACAATCCCTGCACCTTTGAGGGACAGAATGGAGGTTATAGAACTTCCAAGCTATACCCTTGTTGAGAAAATCAATATTGCGAAAAAACATCTTATTCCAAAACAGCTTAAAAACTGCGGATTAAATGCCAAAGATTTTAAGTTTACCCCTAATGCTATTGAGATGATTATAAACAACTATACAAAAGAAGCAGGCGTTAGAAATCTTGAAAGAACAATAGCTTCCGTTATGAGAAAGTCTGTTTATAAGAAGCTCACAGAGAATATTGAGAAGATTACTATTTCAAATAAAGATTTGGAAGAACTGCTGGGACCTGTAAAGTACAGCGACTCTGAAAAATCAAATAAAGATGAGGTTGGATATGTAAACGGTCTTGCCTGGACTTCCGTTGGCGGAGAGCTTTTGCCTATTGAAATTGCAGTTATGCAGGGAACAGGTAAAATTGAACTTACAGGTTCCTTGGGCGATGTTATGAAGGAGTCTGCAAAAACTGCCGTTACATGCATCAGAAGTCATGCGGAGGAACTGAACATTGACCCAATGTTTTATTCCACAAAGGATATCCACATTCATGCGCCGGAGGGTGCTGTTCCAAAGGACGGACCTTCCGCAGGTATCACAATGGCTACTGCTCTGTATTCAGCCTTGTCAAACAAAAAGGTTAGACACGATGTTGCCATGACAGGTGAGATAACACTTAGAGGAAAGGTTCTTCCTATTGGAGGACTTAACGAGAAGAGCATGGCAGCTTATAAAAACGGGGTTAAAACAGTAATTATCCCGAAGGAAAACAGCCGAGATTTAGCTGAAATTGACGAAGAGGTTAAAAACAATGTGACTTTTGTACCGGTTTCCGATATAAAAGAAGTGTTGAAAATCGCTGTTTTAGATAAAACAGAAAAAACCTCATCGGGCAGAAAAAAGACAAAAAAATCACTTAATATAAGTGGTATTGACGAAAGCACTAAGGAGGTTACTCTTTGAACATAAATAATGTAAAATTTGAGTTTGCAGCGGGAACTTCCTCACAGCTTCCGCCTTCACAAAAGCCGGAAATTGTGTTTTCAGGACGTTCCAATGTGGGAAAGTCCTCCCTCATCAACAAGCTTGTAAATAGAAAGGCTTTGGCTCGTGTCAGTGCGACTCCGGGAAAGACCGCAACAATAAATTTTTTCAGCGTTGACAGATTTCATCTTGTGGACTTGCCCGGTTACGGATATGCTAAGGTTTCACGTTCAGAAAAAGAACGCTGGTCAGAGCTTATGGAGGGCTATTTTGCCCAGGACAGAAACTTTTGTCTTGTGGTTCAGATAGTTGACATAAGACATAAACCATCTGCAGATGATATGCATATGATAAATTTCCTGGTTGAAAATGGTTTTCCTTTTATTATTGTTCTCACTAAAAAGGACAAGCTTAAAAAATCCCAGTTTATAAAGAGAATGGAAGAACTCAAAACAGAATTGGGAGAGTATGAGGGAATTTCACTTTTTCCTTTTTCTGCTCTTAACGGAGAGGGCGCAGAGGAAATAAGGAATGTTATAGATGAATGTGTAGATGATTTTTATTCCACTGAAAGGACAGAAGAATTTGATGAAGAATAATTTTAACAACAGTGTAAAAGTTAATTCCAAAGGTCATTTAGAAGTTGGCGGATGTGACTGCTTGGAGCTTGCCGAAAAATACGGAACACCTTTATATGTTCTCGACGAAACTATGATTAGAAATATTTGCAGAGAATATTTGCAGTCTTTCAAAAAATATTATGACGGAAACGGTCTTCCTCTTTATGCTTCAAAGGCTCTTTGCTGTATGGAAATGTGCAGAATAGCAAAACAGGAAAATATAGGACTTGATGTTGTTTCAGGCGGTGAAATTTACACAGCTTTGAAGGCAGATTATCCAGCTGAAAAAATACATTTCCACGGAAATAACAAGACTGTAGACGAGATAGAAATGGCTGTTGAGGCCGGTGTTGGCAAAATTGTTATGGACAACCTCAGCGAAATCGACAGAGTTAATAATGCAGCTGAGAAATTCGGTAAAACAGTAAATGTGTCCATGAGAATTAAGCCCGGTGTTGACGCTCATACACACGACTTTATCAGAACAGGTCAAATCGACTCCAAGTTTGGATTTGCCCTTGAAACAGGAGAAGCTTTTGAAGGTGTAAAAGAGGTTTTGAAAGCTAAAAACCTTAATTTTACCGAACTTCACTGCCATATAGGTTCACAGATTTTTGATATTGCTCCTTTTGTTGCAGCTGCTGAAATTATGATGGACTTTATTGCAAAAATCAAAAATGAGCTTGGACATCAGATAACAGAGTTAAACCTGGGCGGCGGTTTCGGTATAAAATATGTGGACAGCGATAAGCCTGTTGCATATGAGAAATATATGGAAGCTGTTTCTAAGGCTATAAAGGCAAAGGCTGAAGAGCACAATATTCCTGTTCCTTATATATACATTGAGCCGGGCAGATCAATTGTAGGTGAAGCCGGTGTAACTCTTTACACAGTTGGTTCAGTAAAGGAAATACCAAATGTCCGCAGTTATGTAGCTATTGACGGCGGTATGACTGACAATATCAGATACGCTCTTTACGGTTCTGCATATACTGTAATAAATGCATCAAAAGCAGATAAAGACGCTGACTATAAAGCTACTATTGCAGGTAAGTGCTGTGAGAGCGGTGACCTGGTTCAGGAAAACTGCATGATTGCAAAGCCTGATGACGGAGATGTTATAGCGGTTCTCTCAACAGGAGCATATAACTATTCCATGGCTTCTAATTATAATAGAAATCCGAGACCTGCCATTGTAATGGTTAAGGATGGAGAAAGCAGAGTTATTGTTAAAAGAGAATCCTATGAAGATATTATAAGAAACGATATCTGATATTGAATTTGATAGGTGGCTGATTTTTATGCATAAACTTGAAGATTATTTGCCTTTTTGGGAAAAATTGAATAAAGAGGAACAGACATTGCTTAAGGACAACTGCAAAACTGTTAATTATAAAAAAGGCAGTCATGTTTACAGTGCTTCTGAAGAATGTCTTGGAGTCCTTGTTATTTTAAAAGGGAGTCTGCGTACTTATATATTGTCAGACGAAGGCAGAGAAGTTACTCTTTATAATCTTTATGAAAATGATGTTTGTGTTCTTTCAGCTTCCTGTGTCCTTTCTCAGATAACTTTTGATGTTTTTGTAGACGCCAGGGAGGATTGCAGTCTTTTACTTATATCTCCTGCGGCATTTTCTTCCGTAATGAAAACAAATGTATATGCAGAAAATTTTATGCTGAGGATTACAGCTGAAAGATTTTCTGATACTATGTGGGCAATGCAGCAAATTCTATTTATGGGATTTGATAAACGTCTTGCTATTTATTTACTGGATGAAATGAACAGGAAAAATACCAATGTAATTAAAACAACTCATGGTGACATAGCCAAAGAAATAGGAAGCGCCAGAGAAGTCGTAAGCAGGATGCTTAAGAGTTTTGCGGAAGATGGTGTTGTAAGTATAAACCGAGGTGCTGTTGAGATAATTAACAAAAAATATCTGCAAAACCTGGTAAGAAACCAATAAAAATAAGTTTATTTAAGAGCCGGATATTACTGAATTCAGTGGTATCCGGCTTTTTACACATATTATTTTTGTGATTGTAATAAGTGCACAAAAAAATATATAAAAAATATACATTTTAACTATTGTTGTCTTTTTTTTGTTGTGATATACTATATATTGTAAGTGGCATACGTGCCAATTTTAGCATTTATTATGAGAAAGGAGAAAAACAAAATGCAAAAAAATATCACAAAAAAAGCATTATCTGTTTTGCTGGCTTTGACGATGATAATGGGAATGTTTTCAATGATTTCCTTTAGTTCATCGGCAGCAGAGAACACAAATTTGGCAACAGGCAAAACAGCTACTGCTGACAGCAGTGAAACAAATGATTTTGCTGCACCGAAAACCGTTGACGGAAGCGATTCAACCCGTTGGGCAAGTGCTGTTGCTAACGCACCTCACTGGGTTCAGATCGACATGGGCGAGCCAACAGAGATTGCTGCTGCAACTATACACTGGGAGAGAAATACTGTAAAAAGTTTCGAGATTCAGTATTCAGACACAGCTGCTGCAGATTCTTGGAAAGTAGCTTACAGCTATTCAAGTACTGAACTTTATGATGGCTGGAATACAAAGGTAAATTTTGATACTCCTGCAACAGGTAGATATTTTAGAATTTACATTAAAGATTTCGCCGATAGAGGACAGGACGAATCAGGCAAAGAGGTAACTTGGAATACAATTTCAATTTTTGAAATTGGACTTTTTGCAGAACCACTTGTAATTTCAGACCATACACTTGCAGAATTAGTAAATTCTATAACTGCTCCTGAAATCACAGCTGACGACACAACTGTTCCACTTCCTGAGGTTCCAGAGGGCTTTGAAGTTACATTTGCAGGCAGTAACTATGATAATGTTATTACACCAGAAGGTAACATTGCAACTCCTCTCGTAGACAAGCAGGTGAAAGTTGCTTATGAGGTTACTGACGGACAAGATACAAAGAGAACAGCTGATTTGACAGTTACAGTTCCTGGAAAAGTTGCTGCTTCCGCTGAAGAAAATAATGCAAAGCCGGTTGTAATTCCGGAAATCGCAGAATGGATTGGCTCAACAGGCGATATGACAATTACTGAGAGCAGTAAGGTTGTATATGCTTCTGAGGATCTTAAAGCAACAGCTGAGTTGTTTGCTGCTGATTATCTTGAAGTTACAGGCATGGAACTTGCTGTTACAGCAGGCACAAAAGAAGATGTTGCCGCTGGTGACTTCTATCTTGCTCTTGATGCAGAAGACACAATGAATCTTCGTGATGAAGGTTACTATGTAAATATCGCTGACGGTGCAGCTTATGTAACTGCTAATACAGCTACAGGTGCTCGCTGGGCAACAGTGACATTCCTCCAGATTCTCAAGCAGAACGGAACAACAATTCCACAGGGTGAGATGAGAGACTATCCTAAGTATGAAATCAGAGGATTTATGCTTGACGTAGGCAGAATTCCAATCGAAATAGAAACAATCTACGATATCGCTAAGACAATGTCTTGGTACAAGCTTAATGACTTTGAGCTTCACCTTAACGATAACCTTATATTCCTTGAGGACTATGTAAACGCAGGTCTTGATCCTCTTGATGCATATTCTGCATTCCGTATGGAAAGTGATATAACAAACGACGAGGGCGAAGGTATCACAGCTGAGGACCTTTACTATACTAAGGATGAATTCAGACAGTTGATTACAGATTCAAGAGCAATCGGTGTAAATATTGTTCCTGAGTTTGACTTCCCTGCACACTCTCTTGCAATCACATCTGTATTTGATGAACTTGCGGTTGATTATATAAACGGAAGCGGCCGCTCATATGCAGACCATTTTGATCTTTCAAATCCTAAATCTACAGAACTTATTAAGGATATCTGGGATGAGTATTTGGATGGTGAAAATCCTGTATTTGACGAACTGACAACTGTAAATGTTGGTGCTGACGAGTACACACACAATAATGAAGATTACAGAAAGTTTGCAGATACTATCCTTAAGTACATCCAGCAGGAAAAGGGCAGAACTGTAAGAATTTGGGGAAGCCTTTCAACTATCACAGGTACAACACCTGTATACTCTGATGATGTTCAGATGTATATCTGGAACACAGGTTGGGCTAATCCTAAGGCTATGCTTGAACAGGGTTACGACCTTATCAACATCAACGACGGAAGTGTTTATATTGTTCCTGGTGCAAACTACTACTACGATTATCTCAACCCAACAAGCATATACAACAATTGGAAGCCAAACGTAATCGGCGGAACAACAATTGCTGAAACTGAAGATCAGATGCTCGGTGGCGCTTATGCTATTTGGAACGACTGCATCGACACAAGAGATAATGGTATCTATGAGTATGATGACTTTGACAGATTCTATAAGCCGGTAGCAGCTTTCAGTGAGAAGCTCTGGGGTGAAGGAACTGAGAAAACAGCTACTGAGTTGGCAGAAACATTTGAGGAAACTTCAACAGCTCCTGGCACAAATCCTTACAATGAAGTAGAGACAACAGCTAATGACAAGACATTTGCTGAGTATACTTTTGATGATGGTACAGGCACAGATGTAACCGGAAACGGCTATAATCTTACAGATAACTCTGAGAATGTAACATATACAGACATTGCTGAAGGTAATCAGGCTCTGGTTCTCAACGGTGATACAAGCTATGTAGAAACACCAATCGAGTATCTCCCAGTTGATACAGATCTTACAATAAGAGTTAAGAGAACCAGCTATTCTAACGAAGAGCAGATACTCTTTGAAAGTGATTATCAGCCTACTAACGGTGCAGGTAAATATGCAATTCAGGCTGTTCAGGCTGATACAGGAAAGGTTGGCTTTGTAAGAGGCGCACGTACTTATACATTTGATTATGAGCTTCCTGTAGGCGAGTGGGTAACACTTACATTTAGAGGCGAACAGAACTTTGCAAGTCTTTATGTAAACGGCGAATTGGTTGACTCACTTGGCTCAACAGCAGGTCTTGCAATGAGAGCTACACTTTCATCACCATTCAATAGAATAGGAAGCAAGACAAATGCATTTATCGGTCTTGTTGATTATGTAAAGGCTGATAATCTCAATGCACCAGACGAGACAATTATTTCAAATGACAGTTTCACAGTTGAGTGTGATAACCAGAACCCTGCTGCAGGATCTGAAGGACCAATTTCCTATGCATTTGATAACAATCTCAATACATTCTGGCATTCAAATTATACACCAATTCAGGCACTTCCTGCTAACATCGAAATTCACGCTAACGAAGGAACAACACTGGATGTTGGAGCTATAACATATGTTCCAAGACAGTCAGGCGATAACGGTTACATTACATCTGCAACATTCTATTACAAGAACACAGAAGCAGGTGTAAATGAATGGACTGAAATCACTTCTGTAAATTGGGCTGCTGATTCTTCAACAAAGAAGGTTAACTTTGATTCTATTATTTCTGCTACTGATATTAAGATCACAGTTAAAGCCGGTAAGAATAACTACGGTTCTGCTGCTGAATTCTATCTCCATAATCAGATGGATGCAAGTAATGCTGAAGCTCTTAACAATGCAAAGGCAAACGCTGATGAAGTGATTGCAAACTATGCAGATATCATGAATAACGAGAAGTTTGCAGAGGCTTATAATAAGGCAGCAGAGCTTCTTGAAAACGGCGGAACACAGGAAGAGTATGACGCAGCTGCATCTGCACTTGCTGCAATGAACGCAGTTGTTATTCGTGGCGGAGATATTGACGGAAGCGGTAATGTTACAGTTTCTGATGCAACAATTATTCAGCTTATCGTATCCGGAAAAACTATAGATAATGCAGATACATATAGTAAGTACTCAGATATAGATTTGGATGGTAGTGTTGATATTGAAGACGCAACTATAATTCAGACATATCTCACAGGTGCATCTGACATTTTTGGAAAGACAGTTTAATATTAATTAACATTTAATTTGATTATTTAACTAGAAGGTTAAATAATTATTGCGTATGTCGTCGGGCATAATTAAATGTCCGGCGACTTTGCTAATTAAAACAAAAGGAGGAGAACAATGAAAAAGATATTATCAGTTATTTTGTGTACGGCTTTATTGGTTTCATCAGTACTGTGTGCCAGCTTTGTATCTGCTGAGGGAAAAGTTAATTCATACACCGGAACAGTTAATGACCTTAATACAGTTGAAAGTGTATACAATGATATAGCCTTAAATACACAAGATGACTTTACGGGAAATGTTGCCTTAGGTAAGACGGCAACCGCCTCCGGTTCCGAGAGCGATGTTTGGACTCCTGATAAAGCGGTTGATGGTGATAAAACTTCTGCTGATTCACGCTGGGCATCAGCAAGAGTGTATAATGTTACTCCAATAGTACCTCAATGGATTGCTTTGGATCTTGAGAAAGAAGTAACAAATATAACCGATATTACATTGACATTTGATAAGCTTGCATGGTCTACAAATTTTGATATTCAGACAAGAGCTTCAGAGGATGACGAGTGGGTTACTGTTAAAAATGTGACTTCAGATTCCGGCACAGAGCAAAATAAAGTATTTACAATAAATGACGTTACTGAGCTTGACAGATATGTTCGTTTCTATTTTAACGAGTTGAATTCTTCAGCTGCATGGGGAACAATCTCTATTAAAGAAATTGAAATTAACGGAACTCAGTCAGGCGGAGATGACTCAGAGCTTGTAGAAGTGACAGGAAATGTGGCACAGGGAAAAAATGCTACTGCTTCCGCTTCTGAAAGTTCAACATGGACTCCTGACAAAACAGTTGATGGCGATAAAGAAACCGCCGATTCACGCTGGTCATCTGGAAGAACTATGTGGAATGATCCGGTAGAACCTCAGTGGCTTGAACTTGATTTGAAAACAAATGTAACAGATATTACAGAAGTAAAAGTATACTTCAACGCTAAGGTTTGGGCAACAAAATATCAGATTCAGACAAGAGCATCTGTTAATGATGAGTGGAGAACAGTAAAAGATATTTCTGTTGCTGCAAGCGACGAAACAAACAAAATAGATACCTTTACTGATATAACTGAACTTGACAGATATGTTCGTTTCTATTTTACAGAAATTAACTCAAAGGCAGTATGGGATTCTATTTCCGTAAAAGAAATTGAAATTTACGGAACTCAGCTTATCGACCCAAATGCACCTGCTTCAGCAGCAGAGATAATGAATAAGATAACATCACTACCTGAACTTACTGTAGACTCAACTTCTATTGAACTTCCTCAGGTTCACAGTGATTATAAGATATTTATCAAGGGCAGCGAGGTTAAAAATGTTATCAGCCTTGATAACGAAGTAACACCTTATAATATCGGAGACAGAGATGTTTCTGTTATTGTTAGAGTTGAAAACAAAGAAAACGCTGAAGATTATGCGGAGAAAAGCTTTGTTGTTACTGTTCCGGATAAAACAGCTGAATTTCCAAACATCTATCCTCCGGTTGAAAATCCTAATGAGGAGCCTGCAGTAATACCCAATATTCAGGAATGGTATGGCTATACAGGTAATTTTACAATCACTTCTGATACAAGAATTGTTTATAACGATGAAGCCAATTTGGGCATTGCTAAAGTTGCAGAGAACTTAAAAGAGGATCTTTTGGATGCTTATGGACTTGACCTTCAGGTTGTTGCCGGCACAGATGGAAATCAAAATGATATTTACATTGAAGCAATGACAGATGATACATATGATGTCGGTGACGAAGGTTATTTTATGATAACAAATCATCTGGGTCTTAAAATTTACGCTCCAGGCTATACAGGTGCTTATTATGGAACAGTAACTCTTGAGCAGATTTTGTTCCAGGATAATACTCTTGATGTTCCAATGGGTGTTATAAGAGACTATCCAAACTATGAAATCAGAGGAGTTATGATAGATATCGCTCGTGCTCCGTATAGAATTCAGATGCTTAAAGATTATGAGAAAATGCTTTCATGGTATAAGATAAACGAAGTGCATCTGCATATAAATGATAACATTCATAATCCTAACGGCGATGTTACAAGTTATGAGCATTGGAAGGATACAGAGGGATATTTCAGACTTGAAAGCGAAACATTCCCAAGTCTCACATCTACAGCTAAATCAAACGAGTATTATAATGAGAGTATGGGCGGAACACCTTCCTATACAAAAGAAGAGTGGAAAGACCTTCAGACCTATGGAATGGATTTCGGAGTTGATACAATAACTGAAATTGATATTCCGGGACATTCTTTGGCACTTACAAAATATGTTTATGAAAATGCTGATGAGGCTGCAGAAGCGGGAATCACAGGTCCGGTAAACAGCACCAGAAACTGGGAACTCTTGTCATTGGAAGATGGCAGATTTGAAAATTCCCTTAAGATGGTTAAACTTTTGTTTGAAGAGTATCTTGATGAAGATGATCCAACATTCCTTTCAGACACAGTTCATATAGGTATAGATGAATACTGGAATATTAAGTCTAACGAAAGTGCTAACATGGTAAAGCTTATTGACGAGTTAAAGGCACTTTTGGAGTCAAAAGGAAAGACAGTCCGCTTATGGGCAGGTCTTGGCTCTTATACAGGTTCTAGTGTTTCCAACTACACTGATGTAGAGATGGACTGCTGGGCAACATCATGGGATAATCCATTGCAGCGTATTAAAGACGGATTTAAGATTATCAATGTTGACCAGCCTATAATGTACAACAACCCAGGAAGAAACAACCGTGATATAGTTAATGTTGAGTGGATGTATGAAAACTGGGATCCTACTGTATTTGCAGTTGGAAAAATCACTAAGGGTGAGCCAGGTCTTCTTGGTGCAAAAACCGCCTGCTGGGCTGATGTTAACCTTATTGGTATTACAGAGAAGGATTGCGATGAAAGAATAATCAGAGCAGCTGCTGTTACTTCAGAAAAAACATGGGGCGGCGTAAGAGCTGATGATACATATGAAGAATATGAACTTACATTCAGCAAGCTTAGAGATAAGACTCAGAATACAGATATAGCTATGAATGTCGCCTCTCAGTCAAATCTTGTAATGAAGTATGACTTTGAAAATGTTTCCGGCGATGTTGTTTATGATATGAGCGGAAACGGTTATGATGCTTCAATAGTAAACGGAGGAGCTGTTGAGGATGGAATGATGACATTTACAGCTGATACAAAGATTACAACTCCGCTTAAAACCATAAGCTATCCATATACTGTAACTTTCGACATAGAAGTTGGAGAAGGCAACGGCGATAATTCCGCTATTCTGGAAGGATATGACGGCAGACTTTCAGTAAAAGAAGACGGTACTCTCAGAATAAACAGAAGCTATTTTGAACAGACATTTGGAAATTACAAACTTAATCTTAACGAAAAACATAATGTAACAATTGTCGGTACACAGCAGGCAACAAAACTTTATGTGGACGGCGTTTTGGTTAAGCATTTGGGAAGAGCTTCTGCTTCTGAAACCGATTACGAGAACCTTGCAACAACATTTGTACTTCCTGTTACAAATATAGGCGGAGGATTTGTTGGAAAGCTTGGTAACTTTGAAGTTTATAATAAAGCATTTTCACCAGAGCTTATCAATGCCATTGCAAAAGGAACAGCATATAACAAGGTCAATGTTGCACAGGATAAGGGCGTTGCCGGAGACGGACAGACTGTTGGAATGGGCAATTATGACGTTGACTGGAAGAAAATAAGAGTAGGCTGGAAAGCAACAGACGGAGACGGCTTTGCACTTGACGGTTCAAATAATGTAAGCGTAACAGAGATTGACTCTTTCTTCGAGGGTAACTATAACGGTGCTTTCCTTACAGTAGATCTTTTTGAAAATCATGAAATCAGCGAAGTAGTTTTACAGTGGGATAGATCACCTCAGACTTATAAGATTCAGGTTTCAACAGATGGTAAGGCATGGACAGACGTTAAAACTGTTACATATACAGATACCAATAAGAAACAAGAGGTAATTACTCTTGATACTCCTGTAACTGCCAGATATGTAAAAATGCAGGGCGTATCATTGCTTAACGGGACAACATTTAAGCTGAGAGAATTTATGGTATTTGAAAATGTTGATAAAACAAGTCTTGCAGAGAAAACTGCAGAGGCAGAAGCTCTTATGAATAAACTTGGCGTATCCATTGTTGATAAGGGTAATTACCAAGAGCTTGTAAACAGCTATATTTACGCAAAAGCAATGGAAGAAAATCCAATGGCTGAAGCTAATAACGTAAATGAAGCATTAACAGCTTTGGAAAGCGCAATTGAAGATGCTTCTTCAGTACCTGAGTATAAGTTGGGCGACGTTGATCACAATGGAACTGTAGATGTAAATGATGTCACATTGATTCAGAAATATCTTACAAGAATGGAGCTTGATGTTGATTTCTTTGTTTCTGAAGCAGATATCGATAGCAGCAATTCTATAACTGTTTTGGATGCAACATTGATCCAAATTATGCTTGTTAAAAAGTAATAACGTGCATGATTTTTTGAGAAAATACTTTCTTAAAATAATTAAAACTTAAACAAACCTCGGATTTCAATTACTGAAATCCGAGGTTTTACATTAAATGAAAATTTGCTGCCAATAAATTGTGTTTTGAGTTTATATATTATGGACTTGCAATTATTTTATGTGTTGAGAATAGAATGTAGTACTAAAATGAAAAGAGTGATGAAATGCTGGATTTTCTTGCGTCTATTGGCAATTATCTCTATTTCTTAATACTACATGTTTGTTCAACAGGAGCTTTTCCAAAAAAGCTTTCTGCGGAAGAAGAAAAATATTGGATAGACAGACTAAAAACAGAGGATAAAAAGGCAAAAAATAAATTGGTAGAACATAATTTAAGATTGGTCGCACATATAATCAAAAAATATTATTCCGTCCAAAGTGATCAGGATGATTTGGTTTCTATAGGAACTATTGGTCTTATAAAAGCAATTAACACTTATGACCCTGATAAGAATATAAAGCTTTCAAGCTATGCGTCAAAGTGTATTGAAAATGAAATTTTAATGCATTTTAGAAACTGCCGAAAATCGGCTCAGGATGTTTCATTGAATGAGTCTATTGATACAGATAAAGATGGAAACCCACTGACCTTAATGGATGTAATGTCTGTGGATGATGATATAGTTGAAACACTGGATTTAAAAATCAAAAGTGAAAAAATTTCGAGATATATAGATGAAGTGTTGGATAGCCGTGAAAAAAAGATAATAATTCTTCGTTATGGACTTAACGGATGTAAACCGTTAACTCAGCGTGAGGTTGCACAAAAGCTTGACATATCACGGTCATATGTTTCGCGAATTGAAAAAAAGGCAATATCTCTTCTTAGAAAACGATTTGATAAAGGAGATAATCTTTTTTAATAAAGAGTTTTTATTTTTGTGATATGGTCACTGAAATGTTATGTCAAAATTAGTATAATAAAGCCGTTATATATTTATTATAAGTATATTTTAAGAGAGTTATACAAAATTGAATGATTATTTGTTAACAAAACAAAATATATTGTATAAAAATCTAGTGTTTGTTGTTGATAAAGTATAATATTAGTTATATAATATATATGAATCAGAAAATAAGCTTTGCTTGTAATATCTTTTAATATGTGAAAACGGAGGAATATTTATGAACGACAGCAAAAAGAAAGTTGTTATTGTCGGCGGTGTTGCCGGCGGAGCTTCTGCCGCTGCAAGACTCAGACGTCTTGATGAAAACGCAGAAATTGTAATGTTTGAAAAAGGTGAATTTATCTCTTTTGCAAACTGCGGACTTCCTTATTATGTGAGCGGAGAAATTAAGGAGCAGTCTGCCCTTACACTTCAAACACCAAAGAGCTTTAATGCTAGATTTAATGTTGATGTAAGAATACTCAGCGAGGTTATTGCAATAAATCCTGATGAAAAGAAAGTAACAGTTAAAAAAGTTGTAGACGGAACTACATACGAAGAAAGCTATGACGAGCTTGTGCTTTCTATGGGTGCTGACCCTATTAGACCCAATATTAAGGGTATAGAGTCAAATAAAGTTTTCACAATCAGAAATATTCCTGATACCTTGAGATTGAAGGAATATGTTGATTATAAAAAGCCTCAGAGAGCGGTTGTTGTTGGCGGCGGTTTCATCGGTCTTGAAATTGCAGAAAACATTAAAGCTGTCGGAGTTGATGTAACAATCGTTGAGATGAGCAATCAGGTAATTGCTCCAATCGACTATGATATGGCAGCAGAGGTACATTGTCACTTGAGATCTAAAGGGGTTAAGCTTATGCTTAACAGTGCTTTGGAGGAAATCGAAGAGAAAGACAATGCTCTTGAGGTAACTATAAGCGGTAGAAAAGTTGAAACTGATATGGTTGTTATGGCTATAGGTGTTAAACCTGAAAGTAAAATGGCTATTGAAGCAGGTATTGAGGTAAACTCAAGAGGAGCTATTAAAGTTGACAGCCATATGAGAACAAATATAAAGAATATTTACGCTATCGGCGACGTTATAGAGATTACAAACTTTATAACTAAAGAAAAAAGCTATGTTCCTCTTGCAGGTCCTGCAAACAAACAGGGAAGAATTGTTGCAGATAATATATGCGGCCTTGGAACAGTCTATACCGGAACTCAGGGTTCTTCTGTTATGAAGGTATTCGATATAACTGTTGCATCTACAGGACTTAACGAGAAAGAAGCAAAAAGACAGGGTCTTGATTACGGAAAAGTTTATACATATTCCGCAAACCACGCTACCTACTATCCAGGTGCTTCCATGATGGCTATAAAGACCATATATGAAAAGAAAACAGGAAAGATTTTGGGTGCACAGATTGTTGGCAGAGACGGTGTTGACAAGAGATGCGATGTATATGCAGTTGCTATCAGAGCAAATATGACAGCTTATGATTTGACTAACCTTGAGCTTTGTTATGCTCCTCCTTACGGTTCTGCAAAAGACCCAGTAAATATGGCAGGTTATGTTATAGAAAATACACTTACAGGTAAAGTTGAGCATATTTGCTGGGAGGATTTGGAAGCTGCAAAAGCTGACGAAAACGGTATATTGCTTGATGTAAGAACAGAAGCAGAGGTTGCAAATGCAGGAATCATTGATGGTTTTATAAATATTCCTGTAGATAATCTTAGAGCAAGAATTTCCGAACTTGATAAATCCAAGACAATATATATCACCTGTCAGATTGGACTTAGAGGTTATATTGCAGCGAGAATTCTTTCACAGCTTGGATATAAGTGCAAAAACTTCAGCGGTGGTTATAGATTCTATAAGATACTCGAAGCTGATAAAAATGCTAATAACTAATTTTAAATTTATATACTAACATAAAAAACAGCGTGAGATTTAACGAAAGATAGTCTCACGCTGTCTTTTATGAAAGGCAAAAAATAAACCGTCGAAAGACGGCTTATAAAAACACGAAATAAAATTTTGTAGTTTTAATAGTGAGTCGAAAGGATAAATATTGACATTTTGTCAAAGTAGAAATATACTTATCAGAGTGACTCGTTTACGACGTAATTTTCAATATCTTTTTTGAAGTCCTCAGGAACATCTCCGTCAACATTAAGAGAAATTGCGCCGGAAAATTCGCTGTTCAGTACACCCATAGAAATAACCCCCATTATTGAATGAGCGTCGATTGAATAATCGTCTTTAGAAATCTTGATACTCAAGTTTTTGTACTTGTTGGCGATGTTAACAATGGACTTTGCATCATCAAGATTTTTAATTATGATATTTCTCGTATACAATTTAAATACCTCCAAAAATCGAAATCAAGTACATGATACCATTTATTTGACGAATAATCAAGTATTTTGAAAAATTTCTTTTGATTTTCTGAAAATTATCTGATATACTATCCGCTGTGGACAGTTTTATTTTTCACAGAAATACTCTACCATTTCATATGGTATTAAAAATATTGAAAAAGGTGATAATTTGAATTTTAATGTGATAACTCTCGGATGTAAAGTGAACCAGTATGAATCACAGGTGATGAGAGAGAATTTGATAAAATCCGGATATATGCCATCCGATAACAAAGAAATAGCTGATATCACAGTTATAAATACATGTACGGTTACCTCTGTCAGTGACAGCAAAAACCGAAAGCTTATAAGAAGAATAAGAAGAGAAAATCCTCATGGAATAATTGTGCTGACCGGATGTATGCCACAGGCATTCCCTGATGATACATCTCTTTTTGAGGGCTGCGATATAGTTTTGGGGAACGCCTCAAGAAAAATGCTTGTCCCGTCAATAGAAAGATATCTTTCCAGCAAACAACAGATTATAGATATAACCGAACATCAAAACTCAGGGGAAGAATTTGAGTCTATGGCGATTTCTGATTTTGACGAGCGTACAAGAGCTTTTGTTAAAATTGAGGACGGCTGCAACAGATTTTGTTCCTACTGTATTATACCTTACGCAAGAGGAAGAGTTAGGTCAAAGAAGCTTTCACAGCTTAAAGAGGAAATAGAGGCTCTTGCACAAAAGGGATACAAAGAGGTTGTCCTTGTAGGAATAAATCTCTGCGCCTTTGGCCAGGACACAGGAAGCAATCTCTGCGACGCTGTAGATGTAGCCTGTGCAGTTGATGGAATAGAGCGTGTGAGACTTGGTTCTATAGAGCCTGAAAAGATGGACAAGGAAACTATTAAACGCTTGTCTGTTCAGAAAAAGTTCTGTCCGCAGTTCCATCTTTCTCTTCAAAGCGGATGTGATGAAACATTAAAGAGAATGAACAGACATTATACATCTGCTGAATATATGGATATCGTTAAAAATCTTTCAGAAGCCTTTGAAAATCCGGCTTTTACCACAGATGTTATGGTTGGATTTGCAGGGGAGACAGAGGAAGAATTTCAAAAATCTTTGGACTTTGTAAAGTCTGTTGGTTTTGCAAAAGTTCATGTTTTTTCTTATTCAAGAAGAAAGGGAACAGTTGCCGACAAAATGCCTAATCAGGTAAGCCCTGAGGAAAAAGACAGAAGAAGCAAAATTATGATCGAAGAAACAGATAAAAGCCGCCTCGGCTTTTTGGCTTCTCAAAAGGGCAGAACTGAACCCGTTTTAATAGAAACCATTCGCCGTGACGGCTTTCTTGAGGGGTACACAAAGAATTATACCCATGTAAAGATAAAAATAAACAAAGAAGATGAAGAAAGTTTCAAAAAGCTTTGCGGAACATTTGCAGATGTTTATATTGAAAGCTGTGAAAAGGATTGTTGTATAGGCAGTTTAGTACGATAATGCTTTTATGAGGTTAAAAGATTTCTCATATTTTCAATTTCTTTTGAAGCTTCTTCACTTACAAGAGAATTGTAGCTATAAAGTATAAATCCGTTTATATCTGCTTCACGTATGATTTCAATTTGTGTTTTGATAATATCATCACGGTCAAGCCATGTTCCGGAATCGGCGTCACTGCCGGCTTTATAGCCTGCAAGACCGACATACAATTCTACACCCGGAGCAAAGTCAATATCAATCCAATCCTGCAATGCGTCCTCAAAAGTGAGTGCTGGGTTGTCAAGGCTAAAATATATCTGCGGGCAGATATAGTCGGCATATCCTTCAGTAGTACACCAGGTAATCACGTCGGCATAAAGCTTTGCGTTATTGCCGAGATTTCCCTGAGGAGATATTCCGAAAACTGCGGTGTCGCTTGTTTCATGTACTGTTTTATAGACTTCTCTCAGCATACTGTTAACGTTTTCCACTCTCCAGTCATCCAGCGACATGGCTTCTTCTCCTTTATTGAGCTGTGAGGAATAATATTCATTATATGCCTCCGAATCGAAGCTTTTATCCTGTGTGGGGTAGAAATAATCGTCAAATTGAATTCCGTCTACGGGATATTTTTCTAATATTTCCCTTACGCCATTGCAGATAAGCTCTGTGACCTCAGGAAAAGCTGGATTAAAATAGATACCTGTGTCCGTTACTACTCCAAGATTTTTATTTTTTATATAGGGGTTGTCATCGCTGAGTGGGTCAGGAAAATCTGTAGTTTTAATTCTGTATGGATTTATCCAAGCTTCTATTCTCAGATTGTTGTCGTGTGCGGCTTTGCACATGTATTCAAGAGGGTCATATGTAAGTTCTGCACCTTGTGTTTGAAAAGTGACATGGGATGTGGGGAAGTAGTCTGAATCATAAAGAGCGTCGGCAAATGGCCTAACCTGAACAATAAGTGTATTAAATCCGTTTTTTAAAGCGTCATCGACTATTGTATCAAATTTACTTTCAAAGGATCCTTGTGAATAGTCGGTGCCGCTCATATTTAAGTCTATATAACTTACCCAAAGTCCACGGACTTCCTCATCTGGAAGCCTTGAGATTTCTTCGGAACTGCTTGAAGATTGATTGTTTTGAGTGCTGTTGTTTTCCGAATGAGGAATTTTGAAATTCTCACCGAAAAAATCTGTCAGCTTTGTGCCTGCACCGGCTATGAGTATGGCGGCAGCTAAAATAATGATAGAAATAAACTTTAACCTATTTGTGATTTTCATTGAACAACACTTCCTATGGAGATGATTTTTATGGATAAAATTTTCATTGTGTATTTAATAGTAATAAATATCATAGCTGTTATTGTGACAGTATTTGATAAGAAAGCTGCTATAAACGGCTGGAGAAGAGTTCCGGAAAAAACCTTGCTTCTTTTGTCGGCAATAGGGGGAAGCGTAGGCATGTATCTTACTATGAGGGGAATCAGACATAAAACTCTGCATGCTAAATTTATGGTTGGTATTCCGGTTATATTCGTGATACAGTGTGTAATTGTATTTTTGCTCTGTAAATATGTGTTTTAATGGCAGGAAGTAAAATGGAAGGTAATTATACAAAAGATTTTTTATCTGCTAATAGCTGTGATAACGGAGCTATCAGCTTTACTGTAGGGGAAAATGATGACGGAAAGCTTTTAAAAGTATTTTTAAAAATCACCTGCGGTGTATCAACCAGAACCTTTACAAAACTGAAAAAAATACCTTTGGGAATAACAAGAAAAGGGCAGCTCATAAAAGCCGATGAAAAGGTTTTTGCAGGTGATGAGATAGTTTTAAAACAGGTCTCAGAAGATAACAATATTATTCCTGTAAAAGGCAGTCTTGATATAGTTTATGAGGACAGTCATATTATTATCATAAATAAGCCTGCGTCTACTCCAGTTCATCCAACAAAAATACATCAGGAAAATACACTTGCAAATTTTTTAAGATACTATAGTCTTGAAAAGGGAGAGGACTACACATTCAGAGCTGTAAACAGACTTGATAAGGATACATCAGGTCTTGTACTGATTGCCAAAGACAGACACTCAGCCGGTATTTTACAGAAACAGGATATTTACAAGGAATACATTGCAGTGTGTACCGGCATTACTCCTGAAAAAGGGACAATAGATAAGCCTATCAAAAAATCAGAAAACAGCACAATGCTGAGAATTATTTCTGACGACGGAGATAAGGCGGTTACCCATTTTGAAAGAATGGACTGTTTTGACAATTCATCCCTTGTTAAACTTTGGCTTGAAACAGGCAGAACACACCAGATCAGGTGTCACATGAGCAGTATAGGTCATCCTCTTGAAGGTGACGACCTTTATGGCGGAAGCCTTGAAAAAATAGAAAGACAAGCGTTACATTGCGCTAAAATGAAATTTTTTCATCCTATTGACGGGAAAGTTATGGAGCTTTGCTGCGACATACCGGAGGATATGAAAAAAATAATCAATACAATGAATTTGTATGAAATAAATATTGAATAAATGACATTTTTGTGATATGATAATAAACAGTTAATATTTAACACTATTTAATCTTGAGAGAAGGTTATTCTAATGCAGGAAATTAAAATTGAACTTACTAAAAATCCTAAGGCTAAGCCACAAGACGAGTCAAAGCTTGGCTTTGGTCAGATATTTACAGATCATATGTTCCTTATGAACTATGACGAGGGCGAAGGCTGGCACAATCCAAGAATTGTTCCTTTCGGACCTATTGAACTCAGCCCGGCTGCTATGTGTCTTCACTATGGCCAGGAAGTTTTCGAGGGCATGAAAGCTTACAGAGGCGCTAACGGCAAGCCATTGCTTTTCCGCCCAGAAAAGAATATGGCAAGACTTAATCTTTCAAACGAAAGACTCTGTATTCCTCTTATTGATGAGGAGTTCTGTGTTGAGGCTATCAAGGCTCTTGTTAAGGTTGACGAGGACTGGATTCCAAAGTCAGAGGGAACATCACTTTACATAAGACCGTTTATTTTCGGTATTGACCCACATGTTGGTGTGCATCCTGCTCATCACCTTATTTTCTGTGTAATCTGCTCTCCTGTTGGAGCATATTATCCAGAGGGTCTTAATCCTGTAAAAATTTATGTTGAACAGAAATATGTTCGTGCCGTTAGAGGCGGTATGGGCTTTACAAAGACAGCTGGTAACTATGCAGCTTCCTTGAAGGCTCAGGACGAGGCTGAGAAGCAGAACTACACTCAGGTTCTCTGGCTTGACGGTGTTGAAAGAAAATATATCGAAGAAGTTGGAACAATGAACGTATTCTTTGTTATCGGCGACGAAGTTGTTACACCTGCTCTTCAGGGTTCAATTCTCGGCGGTATTACAAGACTCAGCACAATCGAACTTCTCCGCAGCTGGGGCTATAAGGTTTCCGAGCGTCAGATTTCAATCGATGAGGTTGCAAAGGCATATGACGAAGGAAAGCTTGTTGAAAGCTTCGGAACAGGTACAGCCGCAGTTATTTCACCTATCGGTGAACTCAAATGGGGCGACAAGATTATGACTATCAACAACGGAGAAATCGGAGAGATTTCTCAGAAGCTTTACGACAATCTTACAGGTATTCAGTGGGGTAAGATTGAAGATAAGTTCGGATGGGTAGTAGAAGTTGAATAATATTATTTTGGCAACTCACTCAATCGTATAAGAGATCTGTGGCGGCCGGATCATGTGTTTTGTGGTTCGGTCGCCTTTTTTGTTTGTTAAGGTGTGGTTATGGAAGAAATAGTGAATAATGAAAAGAAAAACAGAAATTATAGGAAAAATGCAGCTTCCCCAAAACGCTTTAGGTGGGTAAAATATGTATCGGCTCTGGTTGTGATTGTTGGAACTGCTTTGGTATATCTTTTTTTAACCGGATTTTTTAGTTTGCCAGGATTGTCGAAAGATGTGTATTATATCAGCGAAGGTGAAACTCTGAAAATAGAGGCGGAGGGAACAAGAGGAAGTTCTTTTTCCTCTGAAAATCAAGATATAGCTTCAATCTCGTCGGACGGTACTTTGGAAGGACTAAGTGTAGGAACTACAGAAATAACTATCAGTAATAAATACAATAAAAGCGACAGTGCAAAGGTTGTAGTTGTTGCTCAGCCTGATTCTCTTACTCTTGTTTCCGATAAAGAGTCCATTGCTTCGGGAGAAAAAATGCAGATATCCTTTTATGATGGAGTTGAAGAAATAGAACACAGCGTTGTGTACGAGTCACTTAACCCTGATATTGCCTCTGTTGATGCTCAAACCGGAGAGGTTACGGGAATATCCTCCGGAAAAGCTGAAATAAAAGGTACTTTATATAACGGCGTTGAGGAAATTATTACTGTGTATGTCGATGTTACACCGGTTGATTTTAGAATTGAGGACGGAAACGATTCTATAGTTTTGGTTGTAGGGGAAACATCTGTGCTGGCAACCACTGAGGAAAATTCACAGCATCTTTCTTTTGCCTCTTCTGATACTTCTGTTGTGTCAGTTGCTGAGGACGGTACAATAACTGCTGAAGCGGTTGGTGAAACCACAATAAATGTTACAAGATACAATGAATCAGACAGTTGTACTGTGGAAGTAATAGAAATGCCATCGTCGGTTCTTGTCGATATGCCGCAGATTTGTCAAAAGCCGGATTATTATTACGCCTGTGAAAGCGTCTGCGCAGTAATGCTATTACAGGGTATGGGATATGACATCACCCCTAATACATTTATTGACGACTATTTGACAATAAGATATATGACTTTTACAGATGAAGGTATAGCTGCGGCGGATATGAATTCCGCTTTTATAAACAATCCGTATGATTCTTCCGGATACGGTTGTTTCAGTCCGGTAATTGCAAAATCAATAAATAAGTATTTCAGCGATATCGGTGAAACAGAGTACAAGGCTATATATGAAAAGGACATAGAGTTATCAGATATTATAAAGAAATATTTAGCTAAGGAACAGCCTGTTTTGCTTTGGGCTACAACATATATGGTTGCATCATATCCGACTGATTCTTGGATAGTTGATTATGTGGATGAGAACGCCGAATATGAAATAGGTGATGTGTTTACTTTCCCTTACAATGAGCATTGTCTGCTTCTTGTGGGATATGACGATTATTATTACTATTTCAACGACCCGCTTTATGGTTCTCTTGTTAAATACGATAAGAGCTTGGTGGAATTAAGATATGAACAGATGGGCAAACAGATTGCAGCGGTGGTTCCTGCGTGAAATTTTGTGTTTATTATATGAAATAGCCTCAAAATTATTGAAAAGCTTTCTATATAATGATATAATAATATGCAGTTAAACGAATTGGCTTTTCGGAGGTTTTTGGATGAAAAAGATATTTACTTTCGCCGCTTTGTTGGTGTTTTGTCTTTCGCTTGCCGGCTGTGCAGCACAGCAGACCACTGCAACAGAATCAGGCATTGCAGATGACATGGATTTGGATTTGATTGTGTACAGGGATGTTCCTGAAGACGATAATGAATTTAATATTGAGCGTTTGACAATAACCTATTCTTGGGTAGGCGGATATGTTGACAGTATTCTCATGCAGTATGATTGCGCAACTGAAGAAGATGCTCAGGCGGCATACGATTCACTTAAGGAAACTTACAGTGACAGTCTGAAAATTGACGGAAAGAGAGTTACTTATAACGAAGATACCGCTGTTTGGAAATATTCAAAATATGATGAGGTTAGAAACTATTATCTTTCAATGTACTGGAGTATAATCGACGATGATAAGTATATTATGGCGATGAGTACAGAGAGCGAAACCTCTGAAACTGCTTCACTCGATGATAATTCAAACGCAACAGAAACAGATGCTACAGAAGCAGCATAAAACAAAATATTTACGCCCTTTCCTTATACTTAGGAAAGGGCGTTTTTGATAGGTTTATTTGATTTTAATTCGTGTTTTGCGGTTTACGCCTTTAATTCCTCCCAGCGCTCCGAAAATTAGAAGTATACCGAATGAAAGAACAGTTCTGTATGTAACTTCTTCAAATCCGCTTATCATTCCGCCTGTTAAAACCAGAATGAATAAAATGCCGCCTACAATGGCTCCGCAGACAATTCCTTTTTCTTTTTTGATTCTTGCGGCTACGTATCCTCCCACAAAAGCGCAGATAACATCGGCTCCTATTACTACACCTAAAACAGCTTCCGAGGAAAATGTTTTTGATACGGAGAACATGAAAGAGCAGAGGGCGACAATAGCGATGTTTATAAGTGCCGCCGTAAATACGCCTAAAATATAAGGGCGTAAAGTAGAAAAAATACTTTTCAATGATATTGTATAGCTATGCAAAAAAACACCTCCGAAAATATATCTTTAGTAGATATATATTCAGAGGTGTATGTTTTATATGTTTCCGGTAAAGCCGAGAAGAAGAAATTTTATTTTGTTTCTTCGTTTTTATCCTCAGACTTATTCTTTTTGAACCAGCCCTTGCTCTTTTTCTCTTCAGCAGGAAGCTCTTTTTCTGTGTCAACAGTTGAGATTGACCAGCGCTTTAATTTCATTTTAACACGGTCAGAACCTGTTTCGATAATGATTGCGTCTTCGTCGTCTCTGATAGCGATAACACGTCCCATAATTCCGCCGATTGTTGTAATCTCGTCGCCGATTTCAAGGCTTTCTCTCATCTTCTGGTCCTGTTTCTGCCTTTTTGACTTTGGTCTGATGAGGAAGAGATAGAGCAAACCGAAAATTGCGGCGTAGATAATAATAATCATCAAAAATGAAGTACCGTCAGTGCCGGCTGCGGTGTCTAAAAAGTTTAAGTTCATAATTTCAAATCCACCCTTTCATGATATGCCATACAATTATAGCAGACATTTTCTTTATGTGCAATACTATTAAAGAAAATTATATAAATTTATGCGGAAAACTGGAAAATTCTTCTTTATATTCTCTTTCCAAGTATTTCTCTGTAGTGTCTGTAGTAACTTTCAAATTCACCGTTGTCAAGAGCATTTCTGATTTCTTCCATAAGATTGTTGTAGAAATACAGATTGTGCATAACTGCAAGTCTCATGCCCAGCATCTCACCGCTTTTAAGCAAATGTCTTATATAAGCTCTGCTGAAATTCTTACATACTGGACACTGACACTGGCTGTCGATTGGTGTATCGTCCAATTCGTATTTTGCGTTTGAAATATTTATTATTCCCGACTTTGTGAAAAGATGTCCGTGACGGGCATTTCTTGAAGGCATAACGCAGTCGAAAAGGTCAACTCCTCTGTAAACAGCTTCCAAAATATTTACCGGGGTTCCGACACCCATGAGATATCTTATTTTGTCTTTTGGAGCGTGAGGTTCAACAGCTTCGATTATCTCGTACATAACCTCCGCAGGCTCTCCGACTGCAAGACCTCCGATTGCGTAACCGTCAAGATCGAGATCTGCAATGGTTTTCATGTGTTCAATCCTAAGGTCTTTGTATGTGCTTCCCTGGTTTATTCCGAAAAGCATCTGCTCTTTGTTTATTGTATCCTCAAGACTGTTGAGTCTTGTCATTTCCTTTTTGCATCTCTCAAGCCAACGCACGGTTCTTTCTATTGATTTTTTTGTGTAATCGTACGGAGCAGGGTTTTCAATGCATTCATCAAAAGCCATGGCAATGGTTGAACCTAAGTTTGACTGAATTTGCATACTTTCTTCCGGTCCCATAAATATTTTTCTTCCGTCAATGTGGGAAGAAAAATAAACGCCTTCCTCTTTGATGTTTCTAAGCTTTGCAAGGGAAAATACCTGAAATCCTCCGCTGTCTGTAAGAATTGGGCCGTCCCAGCGTGTGAATTTGTGAAGACCTCCGAGCTGTTTTACAACCTTATCTCCGGGTCTTAAATGCAGGTGATATGTGTTGCAAAGCTGAACCTGACATTTTATATCCTTTAAATCAAGAGCAGAAACAGCACCCTTTATTGCTCCGCAGGTTGCCACGTTCATAAACGCCGGAGTCTGTACAGTGCCGTGAGGAGTTATGAATTCGGCTCGCCTTGCGCTGCCTTCGGTTTTTATAAGTTTGTACATATTTCAATTTTACCTTTCATACAATAGTTTTTATATAATAAGCATAGCGTCACCAAAGGAGAAAAATCTGTATCTTTTCTCAACGGCTTCTTTGTATGCCGCCATAACGTGTTCATATCCGGCAAAAGCGGAAACCAGCATAATGAGTGTGCTTTCCGGAAGATGAAAGTTTGTTATAAGTCCGTCCAAAACCTTGAAGTCGTATCCCGGATAGATGAAAATGCTTGTCCAGCCGTCGCTTTCAAGGATTTTTCCGTCGTTAAAGGTTGCGACACTTTCCAAAGTTCTGCATGAGGTTGTTCCTACAGCGATAACCCTGCCGCCGTTTTTCTTTGTTTCGTTGATAAGGTCTGCTGTTTCTTTGGGCAGGTGGTAGTGTTCTCTGTGCATTTTGTGTTCGGTGATGTTTTCAGCCTTTACAGGTCTGAATGTGCCAAGTCCCACATGAAGTGTCACATAGCCGATTTTTACGCCTTTTTCCTCTATTTTTTTCAAAAGCTCTTTTGTAAAATGAAGTCCGGCTGTGGGAGCGGCGGCAGAACCTAATTCATGGCTGTAAACTGTCTGATATCTTTCCTGGTCTTTAAGCTCTTCTGTGATGTAGGGAGGAAGAGGCATTTTTCCAAGCTCCTCCAAAATTGTATAGAAATTTCCCTCACAGGAGAAATCTATAATTCTGTTTCCATCCTCAAGTACATCGGTAATTTTACCTTCCAAAACTCCTGGGGAAAATACAAATTCTGCGCCGACTTTAGCTTTTCTTCCGGGCTTTACAAGGGTTTCCCACCTGTTATTTCCCACGCACTTTAAAAGCAAAAATTCCACATGAGCACCGGTGTCTTTTTTTGTTCCGAAAATTCTCGCAGGCAAAACCCTTGAATCATTTAAAATAAGGCAGTCGCCTGGTTTAAGATAATCCGAAACATCATAAAAATGCTTGTGCTGAGTTTTTCCTGTTTCTCTGTCAAGCACCAGCATTGACGAATGGTCACGAGGCTCCACAGGAGTTTGAGCAATAAGCTCTTCAGGAAGCTCATAAAAATAATCGCTTGTTTTATTCTTTAAGGTCATATACAATCCCTTTCCTAAAATATGTTTATGTATATAAAATGTAATTCTATATGAGTTTTTAGCTAAAATTTGCTTTGTTCACCCGCTTAAAATATACTTTTCTGTAAATAATCAATTGACAATGTTCCTTTACCTGTGGTATATTATACTAAGTATAAACGGTTGAATAGGCTTTTAGCTTTAGGCTGCAATTCATATAATATAATATTATAGGGAAAATGACAACCGCTTTTTCAATTTTTTTATTTTTCGGAGGCAATTATGAAAAAATACAAAGTAGGAATTATCGGCGCAACAGGCATGGTAGGTCAGAGATTTGCTACTCTTCTTGAAAATCATCCTTGGTTTGAGGTTACAGCTTTAGCTGCCAGCAGCAGAAGCGCAGGAAAAACATATAAAGAGTGTGTAGAAGGAAGATGGGCAATGAAAACTCCTCTCCCTGCTTCTATGGCTGATATGGTAGTCATGGATGCTTCTGAGGTTGAAAAAGTTGCTGCTCTTGTAGATTTCGTATTCTGCGCAGTTGACATGAAAAAAGACGAAATCAGAGCTTTGGAAGAGGCATATGCAAAGGCAGAATGCCCTGTTATGTCAAATAACTCAGCACACAGAGGAACACCTGACGTTCCAATGATTATCCCTGAGATAAATGCAGATCATGCAAAAATTATAGAGTCACAGAGAAAGCGTTTGGGAACAAAGAAAGGCTTTGTTGCAGTTAAGTCAAACTGCTCACTTCAGAGCTATGTTCCGGCTATTCATCCTCTCAAGGCTCTCGGTGTAGATAAGGTGCTTGCATGTACATATCAGGCAATTTCCGGCGCAGGAAAAACATTTGAGCGCTGGCCTGAAATGGTAGATAACCTTATTCCTTACATCGGCGGCGAAGAGGAAAAATCAGAGCAGGAGCCTTTGAAGATTTGGGGACATATTGAGGGCGACAAGATTGTAAACTGCGACGATATTGCTATTACATCACAGTGCTTGCGTGTTCCTGTATCCGATGGTCATACAGCAGCCGTATTTATGTCATTTAAAGACGGTGTCGAGAAGCCATCAATTGATGAGATTATAAAGATTTGGGAAAGCTATAAGGGAAGAGCTCAGGAGCTTGAGCTTCCAAGCGCACCAAAGCAGTTCCTGCACTATTTCACAGAGCCTGATCGTCCTCAGATTAAGAGTGAGAGAAATCTTGAAAACGGTATGGCAATTTCTATCGGCAGACTCAGACCAGATTCACAGTACGATTATAAATTTGTTTGCATGTCACACAACACCCTCAGAGGTGCAGCAGGCGGTGCTGTTCTTATGGCAGAGCTTCTCTGCGCAGAGGGTTACCTTGATGACTGATTCAAATTTTATGAATCCAAATAATATAAAGTAACATACTTTATTATAGATAGTAGATAATAATCACGGAGGGAAACTTATGGGCAATCCAATTTTCAAAGGTTCTGCTGTTGCGCTGGTAACACCAATGCACAGCGACGGTTCTGTTAACTATGAAGTTTTGGGCGAGCTTATTGAGTTCCAGATAGCAAACGGCACAGATGCCATTGTGGCTTGTGGAACAACAGGTGAAGCCGCAACTCTTTCAGAAAAAGAACACTGCGAGGTGCTTTCATTTGTTGCTGAAAAGGTTAACGGACGTATCCCTGTTATTGCAGGTACAGGAAGCAACGATACAGCTACAGCTGTAATGCTTTCAAAATCAGCACATCAGTACGGAGCCGACGCAATTCTCTGCGTTACACCTTATTATAATAAAACATCACAGACAGGTCTTATCAAGCATTTTACAACAATTGCAGATGCTGTTGATATTCCAATGATCCTTTATAATGTTCCGTCAAGAACCGGCTGCAACATTAAGCCAAAAACATATGCCGAGCTTTGCAAGCACAAAAATATTGTTGCTACAAAAGAAGCAAACGGCGATATTTCTTCCGTTTCTCAGACAAGATCTTTGTGCGGAAACAATCTTGACATTTATTCAGGAAATGACGATCAGACAGTTCCATTTATGTCATTGGGTGGCCTTGGTGTAATTTCCGTATTTGCAAACTTCTGTCCAAGTGAAATGCATCAGATATGCCAGCTTTGCCTTGAGAATAATTTCGTAGAGGCTGCAAAGCTTAATTTCCACTACGTGGAGCTTATGGATATTATGTTCTCTGACGTCAACCCAATTCCGGTAAAAACAGCTATGAACTTGCTCGGATTTGATGTTGGTGAGTGCCGTCTGCCGCTTGTTCCTATGAGCTATGCCGGCTATCATGATTTGAAGGATTGTCTTGCAAAGTACGACCTTATAGGAAAGTATAATAAAAAGTGATTTTTGATAAGGGCGTATTATTACGCCCTTTTGTCTTTTCTATGTTAATATTTTCACATAAAAATTTTACAGAAATTTAACATGGAATTTTGTATAAAGTAAAAATAAGGAGATTTAAAATGGTTAAAATAATTCTTGGAGGCTGCAGCGGAAAAATGGGACGAGCAGTAACAGCCTCAGCAGAAGAAAACCCCAAAACTGAGATTGTCTGCGGTGTTGATATTTTCAATAATGGCAGTTTGACATATCCTGTACATGAAAATTTTTCACAGGTTACAGAAGAAGCTGATGTAATAGTTGATTTTTCAAATCCGTCTCTTTTGACAGATTTGCTTACATATGCTAAGGAAAAATCTTTGCCATGCGTATTGTGCGCAACCGGATACAGTGACGAACAGAAAGCAGAAATCTTGGAGGCTTCTAAAGTTATTCCAATCTTTTCTTCAGGAAATATGTCACTGGGTATAAATCTTTTGATAGAGCTTGCACAGAAAGCAGCAAAGGTATTCGGAAGCTCTTTTGATGTTGAAATAATTGAAAAGCACCACAATCAGAAAATTGACGCTCCAAGCGGTACAGCTCTTATGATAGCTGACGGAGTTTCAAAGGTTATGGAGCAGGAACCTCAGTATGTGTATGACAGACACAGCTACCGCAGAAAACGCAGTAAAAACGAAATCGGTATTCATGCGGTTAGAGGCGGCACAATAGTCGGTGAACATGAGATTATTTTTGCCGGCCACGATGAGGTTCTCACAATAAAGCACGAGGCTCATTCAAAAGAGGTTTTTGCAGTGGGCGCTGTAAATGCGGCAGCATTTATCTGCGGAAAAGAACCGGGAATGTATGATATGGGTGATATGCTCGCCGAAGAATAATTATTTATAAAAATACAAAAATGTAAACTCGGAGGTAGTTTAAGGTGTCAGATAAGAATACGGGTAAATTAGCATCGATGGATATACCCTATAACAACAGAGAATTAAGCTGGATGGATTTTAACTACAGGGTTTTGGAAGAAGCATTTGAAAAAGAAAATCCTGTTCTTGAGCGTTTGAAATTCCTTGCAATAACCGCTTCTAATCTTGATGAATTTTTTATGGTGCGTGTTGCCGGAGTTATGGACGAAATGCACGACGGAAGAAAAAATCCGGATGTTTCAGGCCTTACTCCAAAGCAGCTTTTCAAAAAGCTTTCCGTGAAAGTACACGACTTCTGGAAAAAACAATATTCCTGTCTTAACAGAAGCATAATGCCTGTACTTAATAAAAACGGACTTATGTTTATTTCTATAAATGATTTAAACGAAAAACAGAAGGATTTTATCGACGATTATTTTCATAAAATGGTTTTTCCTGTGCTTACACCTCTTGCGGTTGATACAAGCAGACCTTTTCCGCTTTTGGCAAACAAAAGCCTTAACATCGCAGTAAGACTTAGAAGTGAAGATGAATCGGTATTTGCTGTAGTTCAGGTACCGTCCTTGCTTCCAAGATTTATTGAAGTACCTCAGAGCGATGAAAAAGATAAAACAAGAAAGTTTATCATGCTTGAAGATATTATTATGGACAAGCTTGATGTTCTTTTTGAACTTTATAAAATTGAAAAATTCTGTCCTTTCAGAGTTATCAGAGACAGTGACTTGGAAATAGATGAGGACGTTGACAACCTTTTGGTTGAAATTCAGCGTTCAATTAAGAAGAGAAAAAGAGGAAAGCCGGTTCGTCTTGAACTTATAAAACATTGTGATGAGGAACTTAAGCATTTCCTTGTTGAGTCATTTGATGTTGAGGAGGACGAAATTTACGAGTCCACAGGCCCTCTTGACCTTACATTCTTCTCAAAATTCGGAGGTTTGGACGGCTGTGACAAATTGAGATTTGCTCCTATTGTTCCGGTTAACCCTCCTGCTGATTTTTACGGTTACGACGACTGCTTCAAAGCTATCAGAGAGAAAGACAGACTTGTACATCATCCTTATGAAAGCTTTGACGCAGTATTGAACTTTGTAAAACAGGCGGCTTCAGACAGCAATGTTTTGGCAATTAAGCAGACCCTTTACCGTGTAAGCGGTAATTCACCTATTATTGCAGCACTTATAAAAGCTGCGGAAAACGGCAAGCAGGTTACAGTATTGGTTGAGCTTAAAGCCAGATTTGACGAAGAAAACAACATCCAGTGGGCTAAAAAGCTGGAAAAAGCCGGCTGTCACGTAATTTACGGCCTTACAGGGCTTAAAACTCACTGTAAAATCTGCCTTGTTGTTAGAAAAGAAGAGGATACAATAAGACGTTATCTCCATATGGGTACAGGTAACTATAACGATATTACTGCAAGATTCTACACAGATATCGGCTTGTTTACCTGTAAGGAAGAATACGGCGAGGACGCTTCATCCTTGTTTAATGTTCTCACAGGCTATTCATTGCCGCCTGAGTACAACAAATTTATTGTTGCTCCAAAGGGTATGAGAACGTTCTTTGAACAGGCAATAATTAAAGAAACTGAAAACGCTAAAAACGGACTTCCGTCCGGAATTACTGTAAAGGTAAATTCCCTTGTAGACCCAAGCATTATTAACCTGCTTTATAAAGCGTCTCAGGCAGGAGTTAAGGTTACAATGATAGTGCGTGGTATATGCTGTCTTGTTCCGGGATTAAAGGGTATAAGCGATAATATTACAATATACAGTATTGTTGGCCAGCTTCTTGAGCACAGCAGAATTTTCAAATTTGAAAACGCCGGTGATCCTATTATTTTCATGGGTTCTGCGGACTGGATGCCGAGAAATCTGGACAGACGTGTTGAACTTGTGTTCCCGATTGAAGACCCTGATATCAAGAAGAGAGCATTTAAAATTCTTGAAACCATGCTCAGCGATACTGTAAATATGAGAATACAGAAGCCTGACACAACATATCATATGGTTGACAGAAGAGGCAAAAAAGTTGTAAACAGTCAGCTTGAGTTCTCAAAGAGAGCCCAAAAACAACAAAAAGCTGCTATTAAAAATAATATCAATAGTGAGGAAGTAGGAAAACCAATCGGAACTCCTCAATTACCGAAATGAAAGGATGTTGAAACATGAAACGAATCGGTATTTTAACCAGCGGCGGCGATTGTCAGGGTCTTAACGCCACCATAAGAGGCGTTGCAAAAACACTTTACGCCCATTATGGGGACGACGTTAAGATTTACGGCATTATCGACGGTTACAGAGGCTTGATTTACGGCGAGTACAAAGAGATGAAACCTGAGGATTTCTCCGGAATTCTCACCAGAGGCGGAACAATTCTCGGAACTTCAAGACAGCCGTTTAAGCTTATGAGAGTAATCGACGAAACATCCGTTGACAAGGTTAAAGAAATGAAACGTCATTATCAGGAAATGAAGCTGGATTGCCTTGTTGTTCTCGGAGGAAATGGCACACAGAAATCTGCAAACATGCTTTCCGAAGAGGGCATGAATGTTATCGGACTTCCAAAGACAATCGACAACGACCTTTGGGGTACAGATATTACTTTCGGTTTCCAGAGCGCAGTTGACATTGCTACAAATGTTATCGACTGTATTCATACTACAGCTACATCTCATGGCCGAGTATTTATTGTAGAACTGATGGGTCATAAAGCCGGATGGCTTACACTTCATGCAGGTATTGCAGGCGGAGCAGATGTTATCCTTATACCTGAAATTCCTTATGACATCAATTCTGTTATCAATACAGTAAAAGAGAGAACTAAGAGCGGAAAGAATTTCTCCATTATAGCTGTAGCAGAGGGCGCAATAACAAAAGAGGTTGCTGCTATGAAGAAAAAGGAAAGAAAAGCAGCTATTGCTTCTCTTGCATATCCTTCTATCTCTTATAAAATCGCCCATGAAATCGAACAGGCTACAGGACAAGAAACAAGAGTTACTGTTCCGGGTCATTTCCAGAGAGGCGGAAGCCCTGACCCGTATGACAGAGTTATTTCTACACGTTTCGGCGTTAATGCTGCAAAGCTTATCATAGAGGAAAAATACGGATATCTTGTTGCTATGCAGAATGACAGAGTTGTTCCTGTACCACTCAAGGAGATTGCAGGAAAGCTCAAATCCGTACCGCCTGATTGCGATATGGTTAAGGAAGCAAAAATGCTCGGTATAAGCTTCGGTGAATAATAAAACTTTTATAGTTTAATAAAACAGCGTGTCTTTATGAGATGCGCTGTTTTTTGACTGTATTCTGGAATTTTTAAATTTAGGTGATGATATGGGAATATTGGAAATGGTGCTCATAGGCGTAGGCCTTGCAATGGATGCATTTGCTGTGTCTGTATGTAAAGGTCTTTGTATGAGACAAATAAATTATAAGCATGCGCTTATTACAGCTGTGTTTTTTGGAGGGTTTCAGGCTTTAATGCCATTTATAGGCTGGCTGCTGGGAAAACAGTTTGAAAAATATATAACAGCTGTTGACCACTGGATTGCATTTATTTTGCTTTTATTCATAGGCGGTAAAATGGTGATTGAGGTTATAAAAGAAAGAAACTCACAGGAAGAAGTTTGCGATATCAAGTTTAGCTACAAACAGCTTACTGCCGAAGCTGTAGCCACAAGTATAGATGCTCTTGCGGTTGGAATTACATTTGCCTTTTTGAACACAGGCATTGCTTTGCCAATGACTATAATCGGAGTTGTAACATTTGTTATAGCTTTCGGCGGAGTAGTGATAGGAAACCGTTTCGGAGCAAAATTTAAGTCAAAGGCAGAACTTGCAGGAGGTATTATTTTAATTTTAATAGGTGTGAAAATTTTGGTTGAACACCTTATGGGCGGTTAAAATAAATAATAAAAGGTCTTGTATTTTTTTCGGTTATGGTGTATGATAAAGGTGTACAAACAAATTTTCGAAGTGTGAGGTAAGAATAATGCCTATAGAAAAAATTGTTGTAAAAGGCGCAAGAGAACATAATCTTAAAAATATAAATGTGGAAATCCCAAGGGACAAGCTTGTTGTAATAACAGGTTTGTCCGGTTCGGGTAAATCATCCCTCGCTTTTGATACAATATACGCAGAGGGTCAGAGAAGATATGTGGAGAGCCTCTCTTCATATGCTCGTCAGTTTTTAGGTCAAATGGAAAAGCCGGATGTGGACAGTATAGACGGACTTTCTCCGGCTATCTCTATTGACCAGAAAACCACATCAAAGAATCCACGTTCTACAGTGGGTACGGTAACGGAAATATATGATTATCTCAGACTGCTGTATGCCAGAATAGGTATACCTCACTGTCCTGTATGCGGCAGAGAGATAACAAAGCAGACAGTTGACCAGATTGTAGATAAGGTTTTGTCCCTTGAAGAGGGAAGTAAAATACAGATACTTGCCCCTATTATAAGAGGACGCAAAGGAACCCACAAAAAAGAGCTTGAAGCGGCGAAAAAAAGCGGATTTGTCCGTGTGAGAATCGACGGAATAATTTACGATCTTTCAGAGGAAATAAGCCTTGAGAAAAACAAGAAACACGTTGTTGAAATAGTTATTGACCGACTTGTTATAAAAGACGGAATACGTTCACGCCTTGCAGACAGCATTGAAACAGCCTCAAAGCTTACGGGTGGATTGTCGGTTGTAAATGTTATCGGCGGTGAGGATTTTCTCTTTTCTCAAAACTTTGCCTGTCCTGACCACGGGGTGAGCATTGACGAGCTTTCACCGAGAATGTTTTCCTTTAACAATCCTTTCGGAGCCTGCAAAAAGTGTACAGGCCTTGGAGTATTTATGAAGGTTGACCCTGATCTTGTTGTTCCAAACAAGGAGTTATCCATAAATCAAGGTGCAATTAAAGCAGGCGGCTGGGCAATGGAGGGAAATACCATTGCAAATATGTATTTTACTGCTTTGTCAAAAAAATATAATTTTTCTTTGGACACACCGTTTAAAGATCTTTCTGATGAGGTAAAAGATGTGGTTCTTTACGGAACAAAAGGGGAAAAGCTGAATTTAGAGAGAGTCAGCAATACCTTTACAGGAACTTATCAGGCAGTATTTGAGGGAATAATAAACAACCTTGAAAGACGTTTCAGAGAAACATCAAGTAACTGGATCAAAGAGGAAATTGAAGCATATATGACTGCCAGTCCATGTGAGGAGTGCCATGGAAAAAGATTGTCACCGGAAAGCCTTGCGGTTACTGTTGGCGGTTTAAACATAAGTGATTTCTGTGAAATGTCCGTTGTCAAAGCTTTAGAGTTTATAAATAATCTTGAGCTTACCGAACGTGAGCAGATGATAGCAAGGCTTGTTTTGAGAGAAATCAGAGAAAGGCTGACATTCTTAAACAGTGTTGGACTGGGATATCTCACCTTGTCCAGAAGTTCAGGTACACTTTCCGGCGGTGAAAGCCAGAGAATCAGACTTGCCACTCAGATAGGAAGTTCCTTGACAGGAGTTTTATATATTCTTGACGAACCGAGCATAGGACTTCACCAGCGTGATAATACAAAGCTTTTAAACACTCTTAAAAGGCTCAGAGATTTAGGTAATACGGTTATTGTGGTTGAGCATGATGAGGAAACAATGATGTCAGCAGATTATATTGTGGATATAGGCCCTGGAGCCGGAATTCACGGCGGCGAGGTTGTCTGCTGCGGCGATGCTAACGAGATAATGAAGTGTGAAAATTCAATAACAGGCCAGTATTTGAGCGGAAAGAGAAAAGTTTTAGTTCCTGAAAAAAGACGTGAGGGAAACGGTAATTTTCTTGAAATAATCGGAGCGGAACAAAACAACCTTAAAAAAGTAAACGCCAAAATACCTTTGGGTAAATTTGTGTGTGTTACAGGCGTTTCAGGTTCGGGCAAGTCCTCTTTGATAAATGAAATCCTTTATAAAAAGCTTGCCGCAGATTTAAACGGAGCTAAAACCCGTGCAGGAAAGCATAAAGCTTTTAAAGGCATTGAAAACTTAGATAAGGTTATAGATATAAACCAAAGCCCTATCGGAAGAACACCACGTTCCAATCCGGCAACCTATACAGGAGTGTTTACCGATATAAGAGAGCTTTTTGCTTCAACTCAGGAAGCTAAAATGCGTGGTTTTACCGCAGGAAGATTTTCATTTAATATAAAGGGCGGAAGATGTGAAGCCTGCGAGGGCGACGGAATTTTAAAAATTGAAATGCATTTTCTCCCTGATATTTATGTCCCGTGTGATGTGTGCAAGGGAAAAAGATACAACAGAGAAACTCTTGAAGTAAAATACAAGGGAAAATCCATTTATGATGTTCTTGAAATGACCGTGGAAGAGGGCTGCGAGTTTTTCGGAAATATTCCTAAAATCAGCAAAAAACTGCAAACCTTAAAGGATGTAGGACTTGGATATATTAAAATCGGACAGCCTGCCACAACTCTTTCCGGCGGTGAAGCCCAGCGTGTAAAGCTTGCAACAGAGCTTTCAAAGAGAAGCACAGGCCGCACAATGTATATTTTGGACGAGCCTACAACCGGACTTCACATAGCTGATGTCCACAGACTTATAGATGTTTTGCAGAAGCTTGTAGATAACGGAAATACAGTTGTTGTTATTGAGCACAATCTTGATTTAATAAAAACCGCTGACCATATTATCGATTTGGGCCCTGAGGGCGGAAGCGACGGCGGACTTATAATTGCGGAGGGTACACCTGAAGAAATAGCTAAATGCGAAAATTCCTATACAGGTCAGTACCTTAAAGCAATGCTTGAAAAAGATAATAAATAGCATGAGAAATCACCTCTGAATAATATAGTTCAGGGGTGATTTTTTGCTTGGTTTCATAAATGGTATTCACGGTTTTTTAAAGTCTCTTTTTATATTTTTCTTTGGTAAACCTGACATTTTATTTTTTTCTTATTTGGCATTGATTTTTATAGGGTTTATTGTTTATACTGTTAAAAGTATTTATCTAAAGACATTTACCGGAAAAGGTGTTTTAAGATATTTAGGAAGAAAATTGCTTTCCCTTATACTTGTCTGTCTTGCTGTGATTTTACAGCAGATTATTTCCGTGGAAATGGCGTTTAGAGAGTTTACTTTGATGTTTTTGATTATAAATCAGAGCCTTGAGCTTTTAAGATATGTTGATAAGATTGTGCCTGTACCTAAAAAGATTACGGATGCGCTTAAAAAATTACAGCAGGACAACGGCGATAATGATGATACAAACAGAGAAGCAGAGGAATAATTCATTTTTTCTGAAAGATAAAAAGAGGCAGCCAAAGTAAATTTCAACAATCTTTTCCTTGACCTTTTATACATTATGGGTTATAATTGACTGGTATAAAAAACGGATTTATTATCCGTGGATTTTGAAAGGGAGTAGATCGATGGGTGTTTTTGAAGAATTGAAATCAAGAGGGCTGATTGCCCAAATGACAAATGAAGAGCAGGTTCGTGACTTGCTTAACAATCAAAAAACACATTTTTACATTGGCTTTGATCCGACAGCTGACAGCCTTCACGTTGGACATTTCGTACAGATTATGGTTATGGCTCATATGCAGAGAGCAGGTCATGTGCCGATTGCACTTTTTGGCGGCGGTACAGGCATGGTTGGTGACCCATCAGGAAAATCCGACATGAGAAAGATGCTCACAGAGGAAGATATTGACCATAACATAAACTGCTTTAAAAAGCAGATGTCAAGACTTATAGACTTTTCCGAGGGAAAGGCTATTATGGTTAACAACGCCGAGTGGCTTAAAAACCTTAACTATATCCAGTTTATCAGAGAGATAGGCGTTCACTTCACAGTTGCCAAGATGCTTGCCGCAGAGTGCTACAAGCAGAGAATGGAAAGAGGCGGCCTTACTTTCTTTGAACTTAACTATATGCTTATGCAGAGCTACGACTTCTATGTACTCAACCAGAGATATGGCTGCCGTCTTGAGCTTGGCGGCGACGACCAGTGGAGTAATATCATTGGTGGTGTTGAGCTTACAAGAAGAATGGCTGCTAAGAAAGCAGAAGAAACCGGTATTGCTCCTGACAGCAATTCAGAGTGCTACGGTATGACATTTACTCTTCTTACAACCTCTGAGGGTAAGAAGATGGGTAAAACAGAGAACGGCGCAGTATGGCTTGACCCAGAAAAGACAAGTCCTTACGAGTTTTATCAGTACTGGAGAAACGTTGCTGACGCTGACGTTATCAGATGTCTTAAAATTCTCACATTTGTTCCTGTTCCTGAGATTGAAGAGCTTGCAAAGCTTGAGGGCAGCGAGATAAACAAGGCTAAAGAGATTTTGGCATATGAGGTAACAAAGCTCATACACGGCAAAGAAGAGGCAGATAAGGCTCAGGAAGCTGCACGTGCTTTGTTCGGCTCTAAAGCAAATACAGACAATATGCCAAGCACTGCATTGAGCGCAGAGGACTTTACAGACGGTGAAATCGCTGTTCTCGACCTTATGACAAAGTGCGGTCTTATCGCTTCAAAGGGCGAAGGAAAAAGACTCATTCAGCAGGGCGGTGTGGCTGTTGACGATAAAAAAGTTACAGACCCGTTTGCTAAGATCAATGCATCAGAGTTTAAAAAGGGCTATGTAGTAATCAAAAAAGGAAAGAAAGTTTTCCACAAAGCTACACTTTGATAAATTTAATTAAACATGTTTAGTACCAGAGATTTGCTGTAAACATACAGCAAATCTCTGAATACATATTAGGGGCTTTTTGCCAAATTTTTTTATTTATCGACGTGATGAAAAAGAATAGTAAAAATAAGGAAGGAGAAAATTATGAAGAAATTTTTCGGAGAATTCAGAAAGTTTATTTCAAAGGGAAATGTTATTGACCTTGCAGTGGGCGTTATCATAGGCGCTGCGTTTCAGGCAATAGTTAAATCCCTTACAGATGATGTTTTGTCACCTATTATCGGTTTGGTGGCTAAAACAGATTTCAGTGACTGGGTATTAACAATAAATGATGTTAATATCAGATACGGTGCTTTTATAACAGCTGTTATCCAGTTTTTGATTATGGCTTTGGTTGTGTTCTTTATTGTTAAGGCGATAAACAAGGTAAAGGACTTGGCAATAAAAAAAGAGCCGGAAGCTCCAAAAACAAAGAAGTGTCCGTACTGCTGTACAGATATAGATATTAAAGCTACAAGATGTCCTCACTGCACATCTGTTCTTGATGAAGAATTAGTCAAAGCATAACAGGAGGACACAATGAAAAGAAATATCACAGGGAAAAAGAATGGGGTAGGAAATGGGAACCTTTTCAAGCAAAATTCTTTCAGGATTTTGGCTGTGATAATTATCATGTGTCTTATGCTCGGAGTTGTGTGGAACGCTTCTTCTTGTAAAGATAGCAATGAAGAATTTAATGATGAGATTTCTCAGCAGGACAATGCAAGTGGTTATTCAGTTGATAATAAAGATATGTTGCGGCTTGTTATCACAGCTGATGACTGTAAAAGCGGAGATTTAATCCTTGTCAATAAGGATAATCCTTATGAAGATACTCCGGAAAACCTTGTTTCTGTTTTGGAACACTCAAATAAAACTTATACAGTGTCCGATTATAATGTTAAGCTCAATTCAAGGGTATGTGAAGCTTTAAATTCTTGGCTGGGAGAATTTTACCGTGAATACGGTGAAACAGATTTGCTTGTTGCCAGCGGTTATAGGAGCGTTGATACTCAGGAAAGCATATACGAAGATGATGTTTCAAAAAGAGGCCAGGAAGTAACCGACAAATGGATTGCCGTTCCGGGAACAAGTGAACATCATACAGGTCTTGCAGTGGATATGTCTATTTATAATACCGATAATAAAATATCTGAGGAATTTGACGGCGAGGGAATTTATAAAAATCTTTTGGAAACCTGCGATGAATATGGTTTTATTGTGAGATATCCTGAGGATAAAACCGAAATAACAGGTATTGATTATGAGCCGTGGCATTTCAGGTATGTGGGAAAAGGACATGCTTCGTATATTATGGAAAATAATCTTTGTCTTGAAGAATACATAGAGCTGCTGAAAAATCATACATATCAAAATCCACTTACATTTGAATATGACTCAACAAGCTACGGCGTATTTTGGTTTAATGAAGATGAAATACCATATACGGCTTTTATTCCCGATGGTTATCAGTATAATATATCCTCTGATAACTGCGGCGGTGTTATTGTTACATACTTTAAAAAGAATTGACCGATTTTAGCTTAATTAAAGTAAAAAATCAGACAGGTTTGATCTTTAATCTGTTTGATTTTTTCATATTTGGGTAAAACTAAAACTAAATAATCAATTTAAAGTAAATTTTAGGTTGATATATAAAATTATAAGAAAGGAGGGAATAATCATGCGATTATTACTGGCTGAAGACGAAAGAGAGCTTTCAAAAGCTCTGTCAACTATTTTGAAACATAACCTTTATACTGTAGATACTGTTTTTGATGGTGAGGAAGCTCTCGCTTATATTGAAAACGGTAATTATGACGGTGTTATACTTGACATAATGATGCCGAAGATTGACGGTATTTCTGTTCTTAAAATCATAAGAAGCAAAGGAATAAATGTGCCTGTTCTCATACTTACCGCAAAGTCCGAAGTTGATGACAAGGTGCTTGGTCTTGATTGTGGCGCAAATGATTATCTCACAAAACCATTCTCCATTAAAGAACTTTTGGCTAGAATCAGAGCTATGACAAGAATTAAAACTGAAGCTGTTGACTCACTTTTAAAGTTCGGAAATGTTACTCTTAACAGAGTTACTTTTGAGCTTTCAACTGCTTATGGTTCTTACAGACTGGCAAATAAAGAGTTCCAGATTATGGAAATGTTTATGAGCAATCCTAAAAATCTCATTTCCACAGAAAGAATACTGGAAAAGATTTGGGGATATGATACAGAAACAGAAGTAAGCGTTGTATGGGTTTACATTTCTTACATAAGGAAAAAACTGGCTTCAATAAATTCCAATATTTATATTAAAGCTACGAGAAACCTCGGTTATTCCCTTGAGGAGAAAGTAAATGATTAAAAAGCTTCGGCAAAAATTTATTTTGTCGGCTATGCTTTCACTGGTTTTGGTCCTGTTTGTAATTTTGTCTGGTATACATATCATGAATTATAATAAAATAACTTCTGATGCAGATAATATTTTAACAGTACTTAATCAGTATGGAGGTAAATTTCCAAAATATAATTCACCTGAACGAAAATTCAGAAATCCTCTTTCTCCGGAAACTCCCTATCAGTCAAGATATTTTACTGTGTCCTTTAATTCAGACGGTTCAGTAGGATTTATCGATACAGGAAAGGTAGTCGCCATAGATACGGAATCTGCCCAGGAATATGCGATTAAAGTATATGAGTCTGGAACAAATAACGGTTTCTATGACGTGTATAGATACGGAAAATTCTACAACGAGGAAGAGGATATGACACTGATTATTTTTCTTGATTGTAGTAAAGAATTATCAAATCTATATTCCTCAATTATTTTCAGTGTTATTTTAAGTTTAATAGGAATTTTTTCTGTTTTAATTCTTGTTATAATATCTTCTAAATTCTTTTTAAATCCTGTATACGACAGCTATAAAAAACAAAAACAGTTTATCACCGATGCGGGCCATGAAATCAAAACACCTCTTGCAATAATTGATGCAAACTTGGAATTGATTGAAATGGAAAACGGAGAATCAGAGTGGACTGGAAGTATCAGAAACCAAATTCAAAGACTTACATCACTTACTTCTGACCTAATTACTCTGTCAAAAATGGAAGAAAACGATAAAATTATTATGGAAAAGTTTTCTTTGTCAAATATAGTTTGTGAAGTCATCGACCCGTTTATTATTCCAGCTGTAACACACAAGAAAAGTTTAGATTACGATGTGGACGCAAATATTGAACTGTGCGGTGATGAAAAATCCATACGCAGACTTATAAATATTCTGCTTGACAATGCGATTAAGTACACACCGGAAAACGGAAGTATTTTTGTGTCATTAAAAAAACAGGACAAAAATATAATTCTATCTGTAAAAAATGATGCGGAAAATCTTAAAATAGGTGACATGCCGTATATTTTTGATAGATTTTACCGTGAGGATAAATCAAGAAATTCCTCAGTTAAAGGGTATGGAATAGGACTATCGGTTGCTAAAGCTATTGTTGATTCCCACAGAGGAAGAATATCAGCAAAAAGTCCAGACGGAAAGACTTTTGTTATAACTGCTGTGTTTAATGCATAGTAAACTAAATATATTATCACCGGAAGAGAAAATCTTCCGGTTTTTTGTATATAGAAAACCACTCGCTAGGCGAGTGGTTCAAAAGAAGGCGACAGCCGGTGATGTAGAAAATAAAACTCCTTTTGTTGTAAAATAAGCTTGCGGTCTGGCAGCTGCAAGGACAACAAAAGGAGGACATTCAAATGAATGACATGAACATTTTATCACATACGAAATGGAATTGCAAATATCATATAGTGTTTGCGCCGAAGTATAGAAGAAAAGTGTTCTATAAAGAAAAAAGAATAGAAGTAGGAAAAATATTAAGGCAATTATGTGAGTGGAAAAAAATAAAAATAATAGAAGCAGAAGTATGCCCAGATCATGTACATATGTTGGTAGAGATACCGCCGAAAGTATCAATATCAAGTTTTATGGGATACTTAAAGGGAAAAAGTAGTTTAATGATATACGAAAAGTTTCCGGAATTAAAGTACAAATACAGAAATAGAGAATTTTGGTGTAGAGGATATTATGTAGATACAGCTGGAAAAAATGCAAAGAAAATAGAGGAATATATAAAGCATCAGTTAGAAGAAGATAAGGCAGGAGAACAACTGACGATGCCTAATTTCTAAAACTCGTTTACGAGTAGCAAGTAACAAAATATGCAAATGTCAGATCGTACCAACGTGACGTGACACGTGGCTGGGAACAAAGGGTTATACCCGTCTATGAAATACCCCCGGCTTTGCCGGGGGATCATTATTGTTTTTTATTAAACAAAGCAAGAAAATTGCAAGAGAAATAATTTAATTACTGTGTTATAATTTAAGCAAAGATTGGAGGTGCTTAGATTGGCAAATAACCGTTTAAGGTCTATACACAGTCGTGTGGTAAAATATGCTCATAGTGGGCTATCAGCTTTGTATAAAGACTTATCTATTTCTTTTCGAGGCTATACAAAGGAACAGGTGACAGAAAGCAGGGAGAAATACGGAGAAAATCATATTGGCAAAAAGAGTATGGATTCTATTTGGTTTCGTCTGCGAAGAGCTTTTATAAATCCTTTCAGCGTTGTTCTTTTCATTCTTGGCTGTGTTTCGCTTATAACTGATGTAGTGCCTATAACCGGCTACAGCAAAAATTTTGCGGCATGTTTCATTATACTGGGTATGCTGATTTTAAGCGGTACAGTGAGATTTGTACAGGAAATGAGATCTAAAAAGGCTATTGATAATTTTAGCAAATTTATATACACCACTGTAAAAATTAAAAGAGACGGACACTGGCAGGAGATACCGGCTGAGAAATTAGTGGTAGGTGACAGAATTTCCTTTCATGCCGGTGACAGAATACCGGCTGACGTGAGACTTATAAGGGCTGATGATTTGTTTGTATCTCAGTCCATGCTTACCGGTGAAAGTGAAATTTTTGAAAAAGATACGGAAATTTTAAACAGTTCAAAAAATACAAAGATATCCGATTACAGCAATACTGTTTTTGCAGGTTCTGCCGTTATAGGAGGAACAGGCGAGGGTATAGTTTTGGCTGTGGGAAAAGATACGGTATACGGAGATTTGGGAACTATATCCCAGGGAAAAAACAGTGGATTCGATAAAGGTGCAAATTCTATATCCTGGGTTTTAATTCGCTTTATGGTGGTTTTAGTTCCTCTGGTATTTATAACCTGCGGAATAACAAAAGGTAACTGGGGTTCAGCATTTTTGTTTTCTCTTTCTGTAGCGGTGGGATTGACCCCTGAGATGCTTCCAATGGTTATTAACGCCTGCCTTGCAAAAGGAAGCGCAGTTATGGTAAAGAAAAACACCATCGTAAAAAATATAAACGCCATGCAGGGTTTTGGAAGTATGGATGTTTTATGCGTAGATAAAACGGGTACACTTACCGGCGATAAAATTATACTTGAATACTACATGGATTTGCTGGGCAATGAGGACAGCAGGGTTTTGGATTTTGCGTATCTCAACAGTTATTATCATTCGGGTGTTCAAAATCACTTGGATCAGGCTGTTTTAAAAGTAAAAGAAATGCCGGGTAAAAAGGAGCATTTTGAAAAGCTTAATACCATGTATCCTATTGCCGATGAACAGCCCTTTGACTATGAAAAGAAATTTTCCGGCGTTTTGGTTGAGGACGGCAAGGAAAATCTTTTTATAATAAAAGGCAGTGTTGAAGAAGTATTTAAAAGATGTAGTTATGCTGAATACAAGGGAAAAATTTATGATATAGATGAAAACTCCATATCAAGCGTAAATGAAATAGTTGACGAAATGCAGGATGATGGAATGAAAGTGATTGCCGTGGCTTATAAAAAGCAGTCATCACAAAGAATTTCCGGTAAAGATAATAAGGACTTCATACTTATCGGTTATCTTGCGTTTTTTGACGCACCGAAAAAAAGCGCATGTGAAGCTGTTGAAAAGCTTAAAAAGCTCCGTGTGCCCATTAAGGTTTTGACCGGCGACAACAAAAAAGTCACTTTGTCTGTTTGCAGAAGACTTGGTATTCCCTATGACAAGGTTTTAACAGGAGAGGATATTGATACCATGTCTTCTGATGAGCTTATAATCTCTGTTGAAAAAACATCTGTGTTTACTGAGCTGTCACCGAAACAGAAGGCTAAAATTGTTAAGGTGCTTCAGGAAAACGGACATACAGTTGGATTTTTGGGCGACGGAATGAATGACCTGCCGGCAATTATTCAGTCTGATGTGGGAATTTCTGCCGAGGGTGCGGCGGAAACAGTACAGGAAGCGGCAGATGTAATTCTGTTAAAAAAGGATTTAAACGTCTTGGAAGAAGGAATACTGGAGGGCAGAAAAGTATTTGCCAACATGTCAAAATACATCAGAATAACCGCTTCCTCAAACTTTGGAAATATTTTTGCTATAGTTGTAGCCGGAGTATTTCTTCCCTTTTTCCCAATGGCAGCAGTTCAGCTTCTTTTGCTTAATCTTTTGTATGATGTAATCTGTCTTATACTGCCCTGGGACAATGTGGACGAGGATATATACGACTATCCAAGACCTTGGTCGGGAAAAACATTGGGAAGATTTATGAGATTTTTCGGCCCTATAAGCTCTGTTTTTGATATTGCAACTTTCTTCTTTTTGTTCTTTGTTTTTTGTCCTATGGTATGCGGAGGGGATTTCTTGTCTCTTGCGGATAATCAATCTAAACTTTATTTTATTTCTGTATTTCAAACAGGATGGTTTTTGGAATCCCTTTGGACGCAGATATTGATTTTACATTTGCTGAGGACAAAGCATTTGCCATTTATCAAAAGCAGGCCGGCAGTTCCTGTGCTAATTGTTACAGTTGCAGGATTGTTTGTGCTTACGGCTCTTACATTTACGCAACTGGGAAAATGGATGGGATTTACCTCACTTCCGCCTGTTTATTTTGCCTTTTTGGTTGTTGTGGTGCTGTTGTATCTGCTGTTTGTCACAGTGGCGAAAGCACGTTATGTTAAAAAATATCATGAGTTGATTTAAGGAGGGGAGAACATGAAGAAAAATATAGATTTCGTAAATCTTAATTCCTCTTTGGCGTCATGGCTTTTAAACAGGCTTAAATCCGCTCCCTCCGATATGAATGATACGGAAGATTTAACAACTGGAATTGAAAATCTTATGAACGGAAGTACCAGCACTCTTATGCTTGAACTAAGTGATGACAATTCACAGTCAATTCTAAAAACTGACGTTATAAAATGCGGTGAGATTTCAATATATCCTAAAGCCAGAAAGGTTATTCGTGCGTCCCAGGAAATACCACTTACCCCTAAGGAATTTGATATTCTGTATTTTTTGGCAAGAAACCGTGGAGAAGTGTTCACAAAGGAACAGATATATCAGGCGGTTTGGGACAGTGATTATCTCCTTGATGACAGTAATATAATGGCGTTTATAAGAAAGCTAAGGAAGAAAATTGAACCAAATCCGGATGCACCTGAATATATAATTACAATCTGGGGTATAGGATATAAATTTAACGATAAAGAGATAATTTAACTTTTCAATGAAATATTTTCTTGCTTCTCTGAATAAGATTTTACAGGGAGTGAGAATTATGAAAGAAAAGAAAAATGTTTATTTTAAAGTTATATCTGCAATACTTGTTGCCGCTGTTTTGGGGTACGTTGTATATTCGGTAGTTTCGTATTTTTCCACCACTTCTACCGTAAATTACGACGGATATACCTACGAGCAAGTGGAAAAAGCCACAATGCCATATGTTGAAAATGCTGACAAGCCCCTAAACATTGGATATGAATATCTTGAATCTGAAAAGCTTAAAAGTTTGTATAAAGCTATAGAACAGTCTGTTTACTGCATATCTGCATCAAAAGATAATGAGGGGAAATATGTCACTATGCAGGTTTTAGCAGGTGAAGAGAGATACGCAGAAAAAGAAATACATATGACTGTCACCGCTTTTTTTGATGATAACCCTCAGGTGTTTTGGTGCGACAAATCTCTTTTGTGCAGTTATTCAAAGGATAAGGGTACATATATATCCGCTGTTTCTTTATATTCTGCCGATGAAATAGACAGCATGAGTGAAAAGCTTTCAAAAGAGATTTTAAAAATAGTCAGCAATGCGCCGGCGGTTTCTGATTTTTACTATACCGAAAAATATGTACACGGCAGAATAATTGACAACTGTGAATACAAAACTCCCGAATCCTCAGAGTCCCTTGCATCTACTGCTTACGGCTGTCTTGTGGAAAACAAAGCAAACTGTGAGGGTATTACAGATGGTTTTAATCTTGTGATGAAATGCTTTGGAATTGAAACATTAAAAATATACGGTTCGGCTCAGGGAATAGGATTGCATACATGGAACTGTGTCAAATTAAATAACAACTGGTATATGACCGATGTTACCTGGGATATGCGTGACAAAGGCCACAGATATGATTATTTTAATATGACCGAGAAAGAATTTTCAAAAACTCATATTGTGGAAAAAATGTATTCAGAAATTGAAGAGGACAAATCAAGCATAGAACTGTCTGTAAGATATTACAATATTTATGTGCCGGAATGTACGGACTTAAATCAAAGCTATTTTGCAAGGGAAGGATATCCGGTAACTAAGGAAACGGATATTTATAAAAGCAAATACTTGCTTGATTATATGTTCAGAGCTTTTAAGTCGGGTTCAGGTTACTGCTGTCTGAAAATCAGCACTGATATTATACCTTTAGATTCTGCCGCTGAAATCTTATTAAACGATGAAAATATAGATTACTACAATACCAATATACAGTATCGTTTATCGGACGGAGAAGTTTTTCATCTGGAAAAGGAAAATATAGAGATTGTTGAGGATTTGGGTATTATAATTTTAAGATTTTAAGATTTTAATGTTTATACTATTTATTTAATCCCGTATTTATGATATAATCATTTTGTATAAGGCGTAGTTTGCTTACGGTGAAACTGTGCCTATGATTAAGTAACGGGAGTGATACCAATGAAATACGATGCTCAGCTTTTTCGTTTGGAAAAAAATGAAGAAATAGCAAAAGGTATTTTTGATTTTGTACTTTATAATCCTCAGCTTGCTGAAATAACAAAGGAAGGACAGTTTGCCCATGTGAAGGTGGGAAATAAAACTTTAAGACGTCCTATATCCATTTGTGATGCAGACAATGAAAGAATCAGACTTGTGTTTCAGGTAAAGGGAGAGGGTACTGAGATCCTTTCCAAAGCTAAAGTCGGCGATGAACTGGATATAATTTGTCCTTTGGGTCATGGATTTGATATTCAGAAAGGAAAAAAATATTGCCTTATCGGCGGAGGTATCGGCGTTCCTCCTATGCTTTACTGCGCAAAAACAGCAGAAAATCCTGTTGTAATTACCGGATTTAGAAATAAAGACCTTGTAATTTTGCAGGACGATTTTAAGAAATATACAGACGAAGTTTACCTTGTTACCGATGACGGTACAGCAGGTGAAAAGGGCTTTGTAACTGATGTTCTGAAAAAGAAAATCGATGAGGTTGACGAAGTTTGCGCCTGCGGCCCAATGGTTATGCTAAAAGCTATAGCAGAAATATGCAAGGAAAAGGGAAAGCCTTGTCAGGTATCTCTGGAAGAGAGAATGGGCTGCGGTATAGGTGCTTGTCTTGTATGCGCTTGTAAGACAAGAACAGGCGAAAACGGCGAGGAAGAGTATACTCACGTATGTAAAAAAGGCCCTGTATATAAAGCTGAGGAGGTTGTATTTTAATGGCTGATTTGAAAGTAAAAATAGGTGATATTACATTTTCAAACCCCTTGATTGCCGCATCCGGAACATTCGGTTTCGGCCATGAATATAATGAGTTTTATCCTCTCAGCAAGCTTGGCGGTATTTCCTGTAAGGGAATAACTTTGCAGAAAAGAGACGGCAACCCGCCTCCAAGAATTGCAGAAACTCCAAGCGGCATCTTAAACGCTGTAGGTTTGCAGAACCCCGGCGTTGACCATTTTATAAAAGAGGACTTGCCTTGGCTTAAACAGCAGGACACAGTTATTATCGCAAATATTGCAGGAAACACAACTGAGGACTACTGCAAAATGGCAGAAAAGCTTTCCGACAGCGACGTTGATATGATTGAGCTCAATATAAGCTGCCCTAATGTTAAAAGCGGCGGCGTACAGTTTGGCACAAGCTGTGAATCAGTAGGCGCAATAACAAGTGCTGTAAGAAAATACTGCAAAAAACCTTTGGTGGTAAAATTAAGCCCTAATGTTACCGATATTGCAGAGATTGCAAAAGCAGCCGAGGCAAACGGTGCAGATGTTATTTCAATGATCAACACCCTTACAGGTATGAAAATTGATATCAATACAAGACGTCCTATAATCAGAAACAATACAGGCGGTCTCAGCGGTGCGGCTGTATTCCCTGTTGCCGTTAGAATGGTTTGGCAGGTAGCAAATGCTGTTAAAATACCGATTATCGGAATGGGCGGTATAACAACATGGCAGGATGCAGTTGAAATGATGATTGCCGGTGCAACTGCTTTACAGATTGGCACAGTGCTTTTCAACGATCCTTATGCACCTATTAAAATCTGTGAGGGAATGAATAAATTCCTTGATGACAATAATATTGCTTCTGTTACCGAGCTTACAGGAACAATTAAACCATGGTGATTAAAGGATTGAAAAATTTATATGATTATAATGTCTGTTGATTTGGGAAAGGCGAGAACAGGAATTGCCGTTTGCGATAAAACTGAAATGCTTGCCTCTCCTTATCGTGTGATAAATGAAACATATATAGAAAAGCTTCTTGATAAGGTTGCGGACTGTGCCAAAGAAACTAAAGCGGAGCTTTTAGTTGTTGGCTTGCCAAAAAACATGGACGGCTCAGAGGGTGAAAGCGCAGAAAATGCAAGAGTTTTTGCCCAGAGACTGAAAGAAAAAACAGGACTTCCTGTTGAGATGAAGGACGAGCGTGGAACAACAATAACCGCTCACAATTATCTTAACATAACCGACACAAGAGGAAAAAAACGCAAAGCCGTTGTTGACGCTGTTGCGGCTACAATAATTTTGCAGGACTATTTGGATTACAGAAAACATAGTCGAATTTAAAAGCAGGTGGCATTTATGAATAAGGATATTTTAATTGTATATCATTCGGAAACAGGCTTTACCGAAAAATATGCCAGATGGCTTTCTGAGGATTTAGACTGCCTTGCGATTTCTCTCGACAGTGCCAAAAAGCAGAATTTAAAGGAATACAAAAAAATTCTTTTCGGTTCTTGGATGATGGCAGGGGAAGTTCAGCGTCTAAAAGAAATTCAGGAAATTTGTCCCGATGAGGATAACTGCGTGTTGTTTGTAACCGGTGCGGCTCCTGCAAACTTTGCCGACAATTTTACAGCTATTCATACAGCTCTGCAAAACTTTGATTTTGATATAAAATATTTTTATCTTCAAAGTGGACTTAATTATCAGAAGATGAAATTTCGCAATAGAATGGTCATGAGAATGATGAGCATAATGCTGAAGATAAGAAAACCTGTGGGTGAAAATGAGATTATGCTCAAAAGTATTCTTAAAAATTCTTTTGACAACAGCCGCAGGGAGTATCTTGTTCCCATGGAAAACTATGTTTTAACAGGTTCAGAAGAACAAAAATAAAATTATCACATTTAACCAAAACCTCCATATTATATAGTGTTACCTAAGCATAAAGCTGTATTGCATAAGGTGATTGCAAAAATAATATGGAGGTTTTACTTATGGCGGATATTTCTTTGGAAAACAAAAATTGCTGCGAAGAAAATCACGACGGCTGTGACTGCGGCAAGCATGGAGAAACCGTGTGCATCGACGCAAGCAGAGTTTATGACAGCTGCGGCGACAAAGACTGTTTAAGCGACCTGCGCCTTTATTTTACAGAGGCTAATCAGGGGATTATAAATACTGCTGTCAATATAAGAATCAGAGATGTTGATGTGGCTGACGTCTGCATAAATCTGGAGCCTGTGCCTTTCCACCGTGGATTTTACACAGTTGATATGACATTCTTCTATGAGGTTTGCCTTGATGTTTTCGTAAATCCGGGAGCTATGCCTACACCTGTTTCAGGTCTTGCGGTATTCAACAAAAAGGTTATACTTTACGGCAGTGAGGGAAATGTAAAAACCTTTACCAGCACATCAAAATGCGGAGAAGAAAATCTTTCAGATGTTCCCTGCAAAAATCTTCCGAAAGCAACTGTTCAGGTTGCAAAGCCTATAGCTTTGTCGGCAAAAATAAAGGAAAACTGCGGAGGCTGTATGCCTAACTGCCGTGTTCCAAGCTGTATTTGCCAGCGTTTCGGCGGAGAGTTTATGGCTCCGGCAGGAAGAGCGGTTTATGTGACAATAGGTATGTTTACTGTTGTTCATATAGAGAGAAATGTTCAGATACTTGTTCCGTCTTACGATTTCTGCATACCGGAAAAAGAGTGCGTAAGCACCTCAGACAATCCTTGTGAAGTATTCAGCAAAATAGACTTCCCAACTGATGAATTCTTCCCGCCTAAGGTTACAGACTTAAACGGCGACGAGGGCTGCGGATGCAGAAGAATGTAATATTTTTTGATTAAGAAATGAGCTATCGGTTTTCCGATAGCTCTGTTTTTTATGTTAAGTTTTCATAAGGAAGAAAGTATGGTATAATTTAATGCGAGGTGGTAAAAGATGACCGTAACAGTTCCGTCTTATTATAAGGATTTTAAATGTATAGCCGATAAATGCAGACATTCATGCTGTATTGGATGGGAAATTGATATAGATGACGAAACCTTTGATTTCTATAAATCCGTTAAAGGCGATTTTGGTAAAAGACTTAATTCATACATAAAATCTGAAAGCGGTATAAATAGCTTTATTCTTGATAAAAACGAAAGGTGTCCTTTTCTAAACAAGGACAATCTTTGTGATATTTACATAGAGCTTGGAGAAAATAACCTTTGTCAAATTTGTACTGACCATCCACGTTTCAGAAATTATCTTTCCGATTGTATCGAAATGGGTCTTGGTATGTGCTGCGAAGAAGCGGCAAGACTTATACTTTCTCAGGAAAGAAAATTTAAAATGGTTTTTTTAAAGGAAGAAAATGAAGAGATTGATCTTACAGAGGATGAGGAATATATTCTGAATGTCAGGGAAGATTTGTACTCAATAATATACGAAAATGAAAGCGACATAGAGAACGGTATAAATAAAATTTTTGATTTTATGGAATACCCATTTCCTGATAAATCTTTGTCACAATGGGTAGATTCATTATTAAATCTTGAAATACTTGACCCTCAATGGAAAACACTCCTTGAAAACATAAAATCTAAGGAAAATGAGATTATAAAAACAGGTTTAGAAGGCTTCAACAGGGAGTTTATAAATCTTATTATCTATTTTCTGTTTCGTCATATGGTTAACTGCAGTGACTGGGAGGATTTATGTGCAAGGGTTTCCTTTTCTGTTTTTGCTTATAGGCTCATAAAAATATTATGTATAAATAAACTGATTGAATCAGAAGAATGTAATTTTGAAGACTTATGCGAGTATGCAAGGCTATTTTCCTCTGAGATTGAGTATTCTCAGGAAAACATGGATGCGGTTTTAGATATGTTAAAAATTTAAAGAAAAATCCAGTTCATTATGAACTGGATTTTGTGTATGTGAAGAATTATTCTCCGTAAATTTCTTTTGCGTAGTTAAACGCTGCCCAAGCTTTCGGCCATCCTGCATAAAATGCGGCGTGAGTCAAAATTTCGGACATTTCGGTTTTTGTAACTCCGTGCTTCTTGGCGTTTGCAATGTGAAATTTTAATGAGCTGTCTAAAACTCCGCTTGCCATAAGGGCGGTTACAGTTACAATGCTTCTGTCACGTGCAGAAAGCAAGTCCTCTCTTGCCCAAATCTCACCGAATAAAACATCGTCGTTGAGCTGTGCAAATTTTGGAGCGAACTCTCCAAGCTGATCTCTTCCTGCTGTTACTTTTTCCATGGCTATTACCTCATACTTTCTTTTAAAATTTCAACTATCTCTTCGTGATTTAAAATCTTGTATCCGCCTTCCATAATAAATGTTCCGTCGGTTATGCCATCAAGCATATCTTCGGTTACATTCAAATCCTTAAGGTTCATTACAAGACCGATTTCTTTCATGTAGTTTTCCATTTCATTAAGACCTTCAAGGGCGATTTCCTCGTCGGTTTTGTTCTGTGGATTTACATTCCAAACATTTATAGCATATCTCTTAAATTTATTAAGACCGTATGGCATTATGTGCTTGTAGTATGGGATAGAAACAGCCGCTAAGGTCATTCCGTGAGTTGCGTCTGTATAGGCTCCGACAGACTGACCAATCATGTGAACCATCCAGTCTGTTGTTTTTCCCTTTGCAACAAGTGTGTTTAACGCCCATGTGGCAATCCACATGATGTTGCTTCTTGCTTCATAGTCCTGAGGATTTTCAACAGCTATTTTTGAGCTGTGTATAAGGGATTTTAAAAGACCTTCCATAATATAATCGGAAGTGTTGTCGTCATCTCCTGAGAAATACTGTTCAAGGATGTGTGACATTATATCGTAGAAGCCTGCCACCATTTGATATTTCGGCAGAGTAAAAGTAAATGTAGGATTGAGAATAGAGAATTTAGGGAATACGTTGTCGCCGAAAACATGACCTATCTTGAGCTTGCTTTGGTGGTTTGTGATAACAGAGCCGCCATTCATCTCTGAACCTGTACCTACCATTGTAAGCACACAGCCTACAGGTATAATTTTGTTTGAAACGTCTTCCATTCTGAGATAATATTTATCCCATGGATCCTCTTCACAGTATGCGGAAACGGATACGGCTTTTGAGTAGTCGCAAACTGAGCCGCCGCCTACAGCAAGAATTAAATCTACGTTGTTATCCTTAGCAATTTTGCATCCCTCATAAAGCTTTTCAACTGTTGGGTTTGGCATAACACCGGGATCCTCAAACACGGTTTTGTTACATTCCTTGAGGATGTAAATTACCTGCTGATAAATTCCGTTTTCCTTTATTGAACCGCCGCCATATACAAGCATTATGTTTTGACCATAGTTATTGAGTTCTGTTTTAAGATTTTCAAGAGCTTTGTCGCCAAAATAAAGCTTTGTGGGGTTTGAATATGTAAAATTACCTAACATGATCGTCACTCCTGTTTGAATTATTTTTCATATTGAGTATACTCCTTAAAGTTAACTCTAAGTCAAGACTTTTTTAAAATTTTTTATTTTAAAATCCTTTATAAAAATTATGCTAGTGTTTAAGGTGTTTCTAAGTTAAAAAGAATAGAATACCTTGGGGTGATGTAATATGAAACTTTTATATGCTGAAGACGAAATCAGTATGTCGGAAGCTGTTAAGGATATTTTGGAATATCATAATTACAGTGTGGATGCAGTTTATGACGGTGAGGAAGCTCTGGAATTTGCAAGACTTGAACATTACGACGGAATAATACTTGATGTTATGATGCCGAAATTAAACGGTCTGCAGGTTTTACAAAAGCTTAGAGCAGAAGGCTGTAAAACTCCTGTGCTTTTACTTACTGCAAAAAGTGAGGTTGAAGACAGAATAGAAGGTCTTGATATGGGCGCCGATGATTATCTTCCAAAACCATTTGTGATGGGTGAGCTTTTAGCAAGAATCAGAGCTATGCTTAGGCGCAGGGAAGAATTTACTCCTGATATTTTAAAGTGCGGAAATATCTCTTTGAATATACAAAGCTATGAGTTAAGCGGAAACGGGCAGAGCTTTGTTCTTCCCAAAATAGAATATAAAATGATGGAAGCTCTTATGCTCAATAGAGGGATATTTCTTTCAACGGAGGACTTGCCGGTAAAGGTTTGGGGATATAATTGTGAAGCTGACATAGGCGTTGTGTGGGTATACATATCATATCTTAGAAAAAGACTTTCAGCGCTAAAAGCCAATGTGGAAATAAAAGCAAAAAGGAATGTGGGATATACACTGGAGGTTGTAAATGATTAAAATTCTTCAGCGTAAATTTGTCTTTGCTGCAATGATTGCAGTTTCAATTCTTCTTATAGCTTCTTTGGGTACAATCAATTTAGCAAATACAATTATGACCTCAAATCAAACCGATAATCTTTTAGATGAAATAATAACAGGTGAATTAAATCAATCAAGTCAACCGCCTAATGCTCCCAATAATATAAATCCTGGAAGCGGCCCTATGCGTTTTTCGGAAAGAAATATGTCTTCTGTTTTCTTTGTTGCAAGGGTAAATAATTCAGGAGAGGTTGTTCAGCTTGATATATCGAGAATTACCACTATGACAGAAGATGAGGCAGAAAATATAACTTTGCAAGCCATTGAATTATCTGAAAACTCCGGCAAAATATCAGGTTTTAAATATACAAGCATGAATGACGGTATCGGAAAGGTTTATGTTTTTTTGGATGTTTCTTATCAGACTTATTCCGTGCTTACTGTTTTGTTTTTGTCTGTGCTTATAGGTTTGATATGCTGGGTATTGATGTTAATTCTGGTAATTTTTCTGTCAAAAAAAGCTATTAAACCTATTGCTGAAAATATTGAACGGCAAAAACAGTTTGTAACAGATGCAGGTCACGAAATAAAAACTCCGCTGGCTATAATTTTAGCAAATACAGACGCTTTGGAGCTTCACAACGGCGAAAATAAATGGAGCAAGAACATTAGAGCACAGACTATCAGGCTCAGCGGACTTATGCAAAACCTGTTAACGCTTGCAAAAATCGATGAAAGTGATATAAACGCTACAAAGGAGAGTTTTTCTCTTAATGAGATTATCGACAGGACTTCCGATATGTTTCAGGAAATGCTAATTCCTAAAAACCTTATTTTACAGAAATACTATTCAGCAGATGTAATTATCTGCGCAAATAAGGAACTGATTACCCGCAAAGGCGGAGGATATGGAATAGGACTATCAGCCGCCCGTTCAATAGCTGAAATTCACGGAGGAAGTATAAAAGCAAGCTACGGAAATGACAGCACAATAATTTTTACCGTTGAATTTAAAATCTGATATCGTTACTAAAAACACTCACTTGGGTTACCACAGTGGGTGTTTTTATATTCTAAGTTGGCGCTAAGGTAAAAGTTATATGATGAACGTGTAAAATAAATGTAATGAAGCGAGGTGAAAAAGATGAAGTTCAGACATGAATGGAAACACGAGATAAACAAAGGCGATTATTATGAACTGCGTGCAAGATTATCTTCCATCGCTTATCCTGATAAAAATGGCGTAAACGGCAGATATATAGTGCGCAGTCTTTATTTTGATGATTTGAATGATACTGCCCTTATGGAAAAAATAAACAGTGTAAGCAAGAGAGAAAAATTTCGTATACGTTATTATGATTACGATAAATCTTTCATTCATCTTGAGAAGAAAGCTAAAATTGACAAGCTTTGCTGCAAAACAAGTGAAGTAATCTCCGATTCTTGCAGTTACATCGAATGTTGTTCTTTCACTGGGTATGGTCGGCGCATTATCAATCGTTCGTTTCCGTACAGCTATTAAAGAACCACTTGATATAGCTTTTCTTTTTTGGTCAATCGCTGTAGGAATTATTCTTGCCGCAGGATTTTTGCCGCTTGCTGTAATAGGAAGCGTGGTAATCGGAATTGTTCTGCTGGTTTTCGTCAACAAGAAATCACATCTCAACCCATACATGGTTGTTGTTTCATGTGCAGATTATGAGGCCGAATTGGCTGTGCGTGATTTTCTTGCAAAGCAGGTTCAGAAAAGTGTTATAAAAAGTAAAACTGCGCAGAAACATTCCATTGAGCTCAACATTGAGGTAAGAATGAAGGATGAAAACACAGACTTTATAAATATATTATCCGAAATGAAGGGTGTAAACAGCGCTGTACTTGTAAGCTACAACGGCGACTACATGGGTTAAGGGGGACTAAAATATGTCCACTCATAAGGTTCTATGATTCACAATTACTATCTTTATGAAAGTGACGGTCAGCTTTCAATGATTCCATGGGATTATAACCTTGCGTTCGGAGGATTTCAGTCAGCGGCTGATGCTACAAGCCTTGTAAACTACCCGATAGACTCGCCTGTTTCCGGAGGAACTATAGATTCAAGACCTATGCTTGCATGGATTTTCAATAATGAGGAATATACACAAATGTATCACGAATACTTTAATGAGTTTATAACGGAAGTGTTTGATAGCGGTGTATTTTCCGAGATGATAGACAGTGTGAAAGAGATTATATCTCCTTATGTTGAAGCAGACCCTACAAAGTTCTGTACATACGATGAGTTTTTGACCGGTATAGACACGTTAAAAGAATTTTGTCTGCTTCGTGCTGAAAGCATTTCGGGACAGCTTGATGGAACAATAGGTTCTACATCGGAAGAACAGCAGGATAAAGAAAACTTTGTGGATGCAAGCGATATTTCCATTTCGGATATGGGTTCAATGAACAATTCTATAGGCGGAGGCCGTGGCGGAATGATGAACAATGATTTTTCCGGTGAAGGCGGAGATTTTTCCATGAGAGAACAACAGCCATCATAGGAAGACAGTTCCTCAAATATGCAGGTTTCAAATACCGCAGATATCAATAGCAGTGGAGAAACCAACGAAGTTCCGCCTACTGAAATTCCTACAGAAAGCAGTACAGGAGAAGAATTTCCAAACAATGCAAACGGAAATATGATGCCGGGAAATAGAGGGAATATGAATTTCTCTATGGATAATCAATTTTCGGAAAGCACATCACAAACCCAGAGTAATGATATAATTTTAATAATAGTTACAATTTTAGTATTAACAGCAGGTTTAGCTTTTGCTTTCATTTTTAAGAGAAGATAATCTTACACACATAAAAACAGCCAGCGCAATTTAAATTTTGCGTTGGCTGTTTTCTGTTGAGTTAGTTTATCAATAATAAACCTTAAAGTATTTAAAATAAATCTTTTTGATGAAATTGAGTTTGCCAAAAACAAATTCCGCAGTGCGGACGTAATGATTATATGCTGTACGTTTTTCATCTTTTTCTATTGGTTTATTGCCAAAGGCCGCTTTGTTTGCCAGATTTACAAAGTATGCTATATCTGAAACGCTTAATTCTTCCACAAGCTCAGAAAGCTTTTCAGGGAAGTCTGCTTCTGTGCCTTTGTATTCCTTTAAGTAACCGCCAAGATGAAGCATATCTACCATTTTTACCAAAAGAATATTAGGTTTCATTCTTCTTAATGAAGCAAGCTTACCTTTCCTTCTCCATTTAAAGAACAGTATAACAGCTATAATCACAACAACAGTTATAACCGCAGTTACCACTATTTTTAGTGCCTGAATCAGCATTTCGCTCATGGAGTTATTATTATCTGATGAATTTGTATTATTTGGCTCTGTTGTTGGTTCAGTCAAATCTGATGGTTCCGTTGTGTTTTCGGTGGGTTCTGTTGTAGCTTCCTCTGAGGTGGGTTCTTCCGTAGGATTGTTGTCATCACCGGCAGTTGAACCTCCCTGGTCGATTTCATCCTGGGAGAAAGTCACCTCTGTAGGAATCCAGCCTGTGCCGTCTACATAGACTTCAACCCAAGCATGAGCCTTTTCATCTGTGGCTATTGCGGTGTATGTTCCGTCGCTGTTTTTATGAAAATCACTGGGAGTTACCATATAACCTGTAACGTATCTTGATGGAAGTCCCAGCAATCTATACATAAGCGCCGCTGTTGTTGCATACTGCTGGCAAAATCCTTTTCCGCTGTCAAACAGAAAATATTCTGCAATATCAACACCTGAAGGAGCATTGCCCGGTGAAGTTGTGTAGGTTGTCATTTCGTTCAACGTGTTTATAATGAAGTTTGTTGCGGCGGTGTAGTTACCTTTTCTTACTCCGCTTGTATTGCACAGTTCTACTATTCTCGGTATTTTATCCTCCGGAACATACATATAGGTGCTTTCTGCATATGCGCCGTACTCGCCTAACAGGTCATCAAATCCGCCGGCTGATACAGTGTCTAAAACACTAAGAAAGTCTGAGAGATTATATCCCTGATATGTTGTATAACCGTTTTCTGAGCCGGTCTCCTGAGAAAGAACAGGTACACATGTGCCGGTCATAAGGCTTTTATAGCTGCGGACGTTTATATCCATAACATCGCTTTCGTCAAGTATAAACTGCAAAATATAGTATGGATTGTTGCAGACCATACTGTAATAATTTCCGTCCTGCATGTTGGAGAAAAAGCTGTTTTCATTTACAGTGTTCCATCGTCCGTTATTATAGTAACCGCCTGTATAGTTCTTGAGATATACAGCGTCTTTTGGCTGCTGTGAGGTAACTATTTCCAAGTGTTTTTGTCCAAAGGAATAATTGTTTCCCCTGTTGACGTTGCCGTTGTCAGGCTCTACATTTACAACGGAAGAAATAGTCTGCTGAACAATAGACTCAACGGTCATCGGTATTTCATAGAGATTATCAAGGCGTGGTGTTGCAAATGTGTAGGCAAGAATGGAAAAAACCAAAAACAAAGCCATTAGGATTGCAGCACCGCTTCCGCCTGCACTCATTCTCTCGGAAGCCGACAGCCTGTGAACTTTTCGCTTTTTTCTTTTGGATGGATTGTGCACGTTTCCTACAGTGTAGCTTCCAACAAAGAAAAGACCCAGTAAAAACAGGTCAAGTAACTCTATGTCTATATCATATATAGGTGACATAATTAAAAATGGCACCGATACTAAAACCATAATCCATCCCTTACCGGCGCAGAATGTGAGCATGTAAAAGATGAGAGATATAAACATTGCGCAGACAAGAATTATATGGGTTATATCCACTAAGCTTATAAAAGGAGGTGACCATATAATCAAGCCTATTATTATATTTATCTGCGCCATTATTTTTCCGTAAAATAAGAAAAATGCCACTGCCGTTATGGCTGTTCCCGAAAGAAACAAATATAAAGGCTTTATTTTAGGCAGCATTGATATTATCCAAATAATAAGGCTGAATACTGCCAAACCTATATAAACAAAAGTTTCATTAAAGTTAATGTCTGTAAAGTTTTTAATAATTCTAAGTGTAGCGAATACACCGCAGTCAAAAAACAAAAGCATTAACAAATTTAAAAAGTAATTATTCTTCTTTGTGGTTGACACCGCTCCGGTAACTCGGAGTGATACGGCAGGTTCGTTTTTCTGATATAAATAATCCTGACGAACCTGTCGATTATTATATACAGATTGTTGATTTTTTGATTTCCTGCTCATAATCTTCCTCCGAAAATTCTTTTATTATGTTTTCGTTGTAAGACAGAATTAAATCGGTATTGAACATCAAAACGGACTCGTTTTTCATGCAATGCTGATAAAATTCAGACATATATTCTTCGGACACGGTTTTTGTACCGTCAATCACCCCTGTTATTATGAGGCTTTCAATCATTTCGCTGTAGTCCTCATATTTTTTTATATTGTGTGAAACCGTCTGCTTTTCTTCTACGCTGAACCATTGTATACAGTGGGGTATATCGGATGAGAGAAAACCAAGTGATATAGATGAAATAATCTCCCAGAACGCATCCAGCATTTTAGGGGAGCTGTCAGAGCTTCTCAAATCAATAAAGAAAAACAGCTCTGTGCCAACCTCGTCCATGTACTCTTTGCTCATAAGTTCGTCCATTCTTGCTGTAAGCTTCCAATGAATGTTTCTTATGGAGTCGCCCGGTGTGTATGTTTTTATCTGATATATTTCAGGAGGCTGATTTCCCGGTCGGTTTACAGCTTCTCTGTCAAGGTTGTCAAAGCCTAAAAAGATTTGATTTTTTCTTATATCAATCTTATTCTGTGACGGCATAACAACAAATGTTCCGCCGCCGGAAAGCTTTTTCTTTGATGCAAAAAAGCCAAGATAGTCCCATACTTTTATCTGACCGAGTTCAACTGACAGTATACCGGAGTATATGGAAGAAAGCTGCACTTCAATATCAGTAACACTTCTTGCGCCTACGTAACCCTTTAATGTGTGTTTTTTATTGTCGGAAACTCCGTTTGTTTTGCACACAACACTTAGCTCGAATTTGGTTACGGCAAGCAAAGATTTGTTTTTTATTTTGATGCATCCGGTAGTATATTCGCCCTTTTTTACCTTTTTGTCCGAAAGCAGAACATCAAAGGATAATCTGCGTCCGATAAGCTTGGAAACTATAAACATACCTATGAACAGAAAAAGCTCTGCAAAAAACAATATCATCAAAGGGCCGCTTCTGAAAAATCCGGCAAGATAAAGTGTGGCGCAGGCGGAAAACAAAAATATTATTTTCCTCATCTGTTTTTCCCCCTAAGGGCGGGAGCTTCAATCCTTTTAAGAATATCGTTTAATACATCTCTTTTGTCAACTCCGTCTATACGGGCTTTTACGTTGAGCTGTATTCTATGGAGAGCAACAGGTAAAAACTGGCTTGAAACATCTGAAGGAGAAACAAAATCATTTCCGTTAAGCCATGCGTTTGCCCTTGCTATCTTTACAAGAGAAATTGTACCTCTCGGGCTTACGCCTATTTCTATATAAGGATTTTCACGGGTAGCTGTTACAAGGCGTACAATGTAACTGTAGATATGGTCGTGAATATATACCTGCTCAACATCCTGCTGCATTTTAAGGAAAGCATCAGCATTGAGCATGGCTGTGAGATTGTCTGTTCTGCCGCCGTTTTGAACACCTTTTGCAAGCAGTATTTCGTTTTGCATATCCGGATAGCCCATTGATGTGCTTATCATAAATCTGTCAAGCTGAGCAAAAGGAAGCATCTGTGTACCTGCTGTACCGAATGGGTTTTGTGTTGCAATAACAAAGAAAGGTGACGGTACTTTTCTTGTTATTTTTTCAACAGTAACCTGTTTTTCTTCCATAACCTCAAGAAGTGCAGACTGGGTTTTAGGAGAAGTTCTGTTTATTTCGTCGGCAAGAAGCAGATTGCAGAATACTGCTCCGGGCTGGTAAACAAATTTTTGTATATCCTTTTGATATATGGAAAAACCTGTAAGGTCAGAGGGAAGTACGTCAGGTGTAAACTGCACACGCTTCCATTTAAGACCTAAAAGCTTTGAGAAAGCCAAAGCCAATGTTGTTTTTCCAACTCCTGGGATATCCTCAAGCAAAACATGTCCTCCTGCGAGAAATGCCGCAAAAACTTCTTTTGTAAGTTCTTCCTTTCCCAGAATAACTTTATTCAAACGTGAAAGCACAATTTGTGCTGCTTCTCTGTATTCCTGATTCATTTTTTCAAATCCTTTCATTTATAATGATTATCGATTGTATACGTTTAATTGTAGCCGTATTCGCTGAGTTTTTCCGCAAGTCCCTGTGTGTTTCCGTTCAGCAGAGCTATACCGTCAAGTATTTTTGCGTTGCCGCTGTGGTTTTGAATAACCGATATACTGTTTCCGAATTCACTTCCGCTGTGGGTAGCAACCGGTATTACATATTTCCCTGACAGGCTGTTTTCCTCCATAAATGTAACCATAGGCATGGGGATAGAATTAAGCCAGATTGGATAACATAAAAATACCACGTCATAACTGTTCATGTTATTGACCTTTTCGTTGATAGCGGGAAGCTCGCCGCTTTGCATTTCTTCGGAAACTTCTTTTACGCAATCCTCCAAATTATCAGGGTATGGTTCTGTTCTTGTGATACGGATAATATCAGCTCCGGTATAATCTGCGATAATTTGAGCAGCATCGGCTGTATTTCCTGTTCGTGAAAAGTATACAACCAACGTGTCTTTTTCTCCCTGTGGCAGAGCCTTGCCGGAGGTTTGTCCGCAAGCACAAAGACAGAAAATCATCGAAACAATCATCATCAAGCTCAAGATTATTTTTTTCAAATAACCACCTCTCAGAATTCATTATATTAGGAAAATATATATCCTTTTGTTTCAATCTAATTATACGTCAGAAGCGTTGATTAAGTCAATCTAATGAAATTTTTTTAATATTTATTTTATAATTTAATTGAGAGTTTTTTAGGGAAAAAGTAGATAAATAAACATATAAAATTTGTCTTGTTTCATATACTTTTAAGTAAGAGGTGATTAAATGAAAAAAATCAAAAGTCCATATTTCAACAAGAAAACACTTTACATATTTTCTGTAACCGCAGTTATAACAGCCTTTTGTGTTCTTATGTGTAATGCATATAATAAAGTATCCATGGAAACCGCAGAGAATAAAACCATAGGGGACTATAAATATAAGGTTATAATCGACGCAGGGCACGGAGGAGAAGACGGTGGTACTCAGGCATCAGACGGAACTATAGAGAAGGATATAAACCTTTCAATAGCCCAGATACTTCGTGATATGCTTGTACAAGGCGGTTTTGAGGTGGAAATGATAAGGGAAGAGGATATATCAGTAGGCGACAATTCCCTTGAAACTGTAAGGGAAAGAAAGCGTTCTGATTTGGAAAAAAGAGTGGAGATATATAATTCGGACGAAAACAATATTGTACTCAGTATTCACCAGAATAATTTTTCAGAAAGCAAATATAACGGCACACAGATATTTTACAGTGATAACACAGAAAGTCAGGAGCTTTCCGAATATATACGCCAAGCGGTTGTTGGGTTGGTTCAGCCTGATAATGAAAGGCAATGCAAGCCGGCTGACGACAGTATATTCGTATTGCGCAACGCAAAAGTACCTGCTATAATAATAGAATGTGGATTTTTATCTAATCCTCAGGAGCTTGAAAAATTAAAGGACTATGAATATCAGAAAGAAATAGCATTTGCAATTTATATGGGCTTTGCCGAGTATTGCTATAATAACTGATATAATCAGAAGGATGTATATATGGGAAAAATAAAAAGTGTTTATGTGTGTTCCGAATGTGGATACGAGTCGCCTAAGTGGTACGGTAAATGTCCCGGATGCGGCGAGTGGAACACAATGACAGAGGAAATCAAGGAACAGGTGAAAAACCAGTCGTCAATAGCTGTAAAACGCAGAACCGTCAGCAGCCTGCCTGTGTCTGTAAATGAAATATCCACAGCAGAGGAACAGAGATATAAAACAGGTTATTCTGAACTTGACCGTGTTTTGGGAGGCGGAATTGTAAAGGGAAGTCTTATTCTTTTGGGAGGAGACCCGGGAATAGGAAAGTCAACTATACTTATGCAGATTTGTTCAAGCCTTGACAGTGGGCTTAAAATTCTCTATATTTCCGGAGAGGAGTCTGCAAGACAAATTAAACTGAGAGCCAACCGCATAGGCGTAAGCAATCCCAACGTTTTTATAATGACCGAAACCGATATCGAGCTTGCGGCTGAAAACATAAGAGAATTAAAGCCGGATTTGGTTATGGTGGATTCAATTCAGACTATGAATTTTACGGAACTGAGTTCATCTCCGGGAAGCGTTGCCCAGGTCAGAGAGTGTACCTCTGTGCTTATGAGGGTTGCAAAAAGCCTTGAAATTCCCGTGTTGATTGTAGGCCATGTGAATAAAGAAGGCTCTATAGCAGGCCCAAAGGTGCTGGAACATATTGTTGACGCAGTTTTATATTTTGAGGGTGACAAACAGCTGTCTTACAGAATTTTAAGGGCAGTTAAAAACAGATTTGGTTCCACAAATGAAATCGGTGTGTTTCAGATGACTGATAAAGGATTAGCACAGGTCGAGAATCCCTCTCAGATGCTTTTAAGCGAAAGACCAAAGAATGTATCAGGAACATGTGTTGCCTGTGCTATGGAGGGCACAAGGCCTATTCTTGCGGAAATTCAGGGACTTGCAACTGCTTCAGGTTTTGGAAATCCAAGAAGAATGTCAACTGGATTTGACTACAGCAGAATGTCACTGCTTATAGCGGTGCTTGAAAAACGTGCAGGATATTATTTTTCCGGAGCCGACGCTTATATAAATGTGGTGGGAGGATTAAGACTTGACGAGCCTGCTGTGGACTTAGCTGTAGCAATGGCGCTTGTAAGCAGTCTTAAAGATGTACCGATTTCCGAAACAGCAGTGGCTTTTGGTGAAATAGGTTTGGCAGGGGAGATACGTTCTGTTTCTCACGCCCAGTCAAGGGTAAATGAGGCAATACGTCTTGGATTTAAAACCGTTGTTGTTCCTTACTACAATTTAAAGAGTATTAAAAACCAGGATGAAAGCGTTAGGGTTATCGGCGTTAAGTCGGTGCGTGAAGCCTTTAATGCGCTTACGGAATAAGCTATGAGTAATTTACTTTTACCGAATTTGCCGCAAAGTCCTGTCACACATATTATAATGGACAACAGCTGCAAGGCCTTTGAAACATTAAAATCCATGGGTATCAATATCACTGATACGGTTTCAATAAATAAGCTTCCTATATATGAACGCACTCACGCAGATATGCAGGTTTTGCCTTTAGATAAGGACACTGTATTTCTACTGAGGGAATCGGAACAGTTATTGCCGGTTCTTGAAGAGCACTATGATAACGTGATTATGTGCAAGGATGAGCTTATAAGGACGTATCCTTTTAACACCGCATTAAATTGCGCCATCGTCAAAAATAATATCTTTTGCAGAATTGATTTTGTGTACGACGAGTTCTTATGGCTTGCTGAGGATTACGGATTTAATATGATAGATACCCAAAACGGCTACGCAAAATGTTCCACTGCGGTGGTAACTGAAAACGCAATCATCACAGACAGTAAGGATATAGGGAAGAGGGCGAGAGAAGAAAATGCCGTTGATGTTCTTGAAATTCCTTACGGCGGAGTAAGTCTTCTGAACACAAACAGGGGATATATCGGAGGCTGTTGTTTCAAGCTTTCCAATGATATTTTGGCTTTTACCGGACAGATAAAAAATCATCCGAAGTATGAAGAGATAAAAAGTTTTTGCCTGAGTCACGGAGTATTTATTGAGGAATTGTCTGATGAAGAAATGCCGGCGGATATCGGCGGAGCTGTCATAATAGACACGAAAAAATAAATCAGAGAAATTACTAAAAAAAGAAAATACGATGATTAGAAAATAAAAATCTTTTGTATAATTATTTTGTATAATTCATAACATTTAATAATCACAAAAAGCGCAGGGTATTGTTGCTTTACCAATTTATGGTATCAATAATCTGCGCTTTTAATTTTGTCCATAAGTGAAAAGCACACGGTGCTCGCAGTGCGAACAAACCGTGTGCTTTTCATATAAAATGAAATTTGAAGAAGATGTAAGCAATTTTAATATGCCGATAAACAAGTAGAGATTTTATAATATAAGGGTATCGGCAAGCTTTAAATGTAGACCGGGAAATTACTTATCCGACGGATTGGTTTTCCTGGTTTTATTTTTTTCAAGGCCAAGGATGTAATCTACAGAAACTCTGTAGAACCTTGCCAAGGTTATCAGATGATGAACAGGAATCTCTCTGCGGCCAAGTTCATATTTGCTGTATTGTTCTTGACGTGTTTGCAGTATCTGGGCAATTTCATTTTGTGTGAGATTGTTTTGTTCACGAAGCTCACGCAGTTTTTTGTAATAGTATGAAGGCATAAACGTCACCATCGCTGATTAAAGATGTACAAAACGCAGATTAAATAAATGTTAATCTCTACGTATTGTATTATAACACAAAGTTTTTTAAGTTGCAATCAAAACTTTAAAATTAGGTGCAAACAGACATAAGAAAATTATATAATTAGAGGTTAAAACGGTCAACTTCGGTCAAAGTGTTCGATTAGCCTCTTAAAACCCTGTTAAGATCCCCTTAATTATACAAAATATCAATTTTGTATAATGATTTTCAGAGGTTTTTTCCCTTGCTTTTAAGAGATTTCTTTTAAAGACTTCTCTGTTTTTCAAATACTGTTATTACTGTTATCCTTTGTTTCTCTCACTTGAATTTATTTTTGCAATGCGGTAAAATATTCTAAGTGAATATCGGAGGTTTTCAAAATGGCAATAGATTTCATGACTGAGGCTTCTCCTCAGATAAAAGATTATCTTTTTTACCTTCAGACGGTTCGTGGAAAATCCCCCAAAACTGTTGATGAATATTTTTCAGACCTTAGAACCTTTTTTCGATTTATTAAGAGAAAAAGAAATCTTGTTCCTAAGGATATGGAGTTTACAGAAATTCCTGTAGATGATGTTGATGAAGAATTGATAAAGAGCGTTACCCTTACTGACGCTTATGAGTTTATGAATTATCTCCTCAGAGAACGCAGCAACAGCGCTGTTACCAGAGCCAGAAAATGTTCCAGCTTAAAATCGTTTTTTAATTACTATACAATAAAAAAGCACCTTCTCCCCTCTAACCCGCTGGCTGAGCTTGATATACCAAAGTCCGGTAAAAAGCTTCCCAAGTATTTGACTCTTGAACAGAGTATAGCTTTGCTCAACGCTGTTGACGGAGAAAATAAAGAACGTGATTATTGTATCCTCACTTTGTTCTTAAACTGCGGGCTGCGTCTTTCGGAATTGGTGGGTATAAATTTCAACGATATACGCTCCAACAACACTATAAGAATTACAGGAAAAGGAAATAAACAGCGTGTGGTATATTTGAACGACGCCTGTATAAAAGCTATAAATGACTATAAAAAAGTCCGCCCGGCTGACGGAGTCAAAGATAAAAACGCTTTGTTTTTAAGCGCACGACTTCAAAGAATAAGTCCCAAAACAGTTCAGTTTATTGTGAATAAATATCTGACTAAAATCGGACTTGACGCTCAGGGTTATTCCTGTCACAAGCTGCGCCACACTGCCGCCACTTTGATGTACCAGCATGGCAATGTGGATATAAGAGTTTTGCAGGAAATACTTGGACATGAGAATTTAAACACCACTGAGATTTACACTCACCTCAGTCCTGACCAAATTAAAAATGCCGCCAATGCAAATCCCCTGTCTCATATGATGAGCACGGAAAAAGACAAAGACGGCGACGATAATAATGATGAAAACTAAATTATACCGTTGGAGGCTTAAATGGAAAAATGGGAATTTTATAACGGCTTAACTTCTGAATGCGCTGAAATAAGGACAAAGGTTTTTATTGAAGAACAGGGATTCAAAGAAGAGTTTGACAATATAGACAGCAAGGCTATCCACATTGTAATTTTTTGTGACGGTGTCCCCTGCGCTACCGGAAGACTTTTCAAAAGTGATAAAGACGATATCACATATAAAATAGGCCGTGTTGCGGTTTTAAAGTCCTACAGAGGCCGAAACTTAGGAGCTAAGGTAATTTCGCTCCTTGAAGAAAAATGCCGAGAGATTGGCGGCGAAAGGATAATATTGTCTGCCCAGTGCCGAGCAAAAGGATTTTATGAAAAACAAGGGTACTCTCAGTTTGGTGAAGAATTTTATGAAGAGTATTGCCCTCATATAGATATGGAAAAAATATTAAAGTGAGGAGAAAAGTGAGGAGACTTGTTTATGAAAAAAACAAAAGCCAGAACATGCTGGGATTTGCTCTGTACGTTCTTTAAAATAGGTTTGTTTACCTTTGGCGGAGGTTATTCTATGATATCGCTTATTGATGATGAGTGTGTCGTAAAGAAAAAATGGATAACTTCTGACGAGCTGATGAATGTTACAATAATAGCGGAATCTACCCCAGGCCCAATTGCCATAAACTGTGCAACTTATGTGGGCTATCGTCAGGCAGGAATCCTTGGGTCTGTAATATCTACAATCGGTGTGGTTCTCCCCTCCTTTATAATCATTTATATTATCTCTCTTTTCTTTGATAATATTTTGGAAAATAAGATAATCGCAAGCGCATTTAAAGGAATAAAAATTGCAGTGAGTCTGCTTGTCTTTACAGCCGCTTTGAGAATGTTAAAGATAATACCGAGAAACAAGCTTCCTCTTATAATCATGGCTTTAACATTTGTGGCTATGATTGCAATAAGTGTATTCTCAATAAATTTTTCTTCCATATATCTTATCCTTATTGCCGGTCTTGTGGGATATATTACATTTGCAATATCACGTTTCAGAAAGGAAGATAAAAAATGATTTTTATTGAACTTCTGCTGGCGTTTTTGCAGGTTGGACTTTTTTCTTTCGGAGGCGCTTACGGAGCAATACCTCTTATTCAGGACACAGTTCTTTCTCACGGATGGCTTTCGGAAGATATGATAAAGTACTTCATTGCCGTTGCCGAATCAACCCCGGGTTCTATAATGGTAAATCTCGCTACCTATATAGGAAGCAATCAGGGCGGAATTATTGGAGCTGCTTTGGCTACAATTGGTGTTGTAATACCTTCCTTTTTGATAATATTTTTGTTTGTGAAATTTTCAGATAAGGTTTTCAACAAGCCATTTATACAGGCTATTCTTGACGGTATTAAGCCGTGTATAATCGGTATTATATTTGCCTCGGGCATTACAATGCTTTACGGTAACTTGTTTCCGTCTGACAGCATATCTGAATTTGATTTATATGCTCTTATTATTACAGTCATTTTAATAGCAGTTTCTGTTGTTTGGCAAAAAATAAAAAAGAAATCTATGTCCCCTATAGCTTTGATAATTGTTTCAGCAGTACTGGGTATAATTATTTACGGAATATAAAAAACAGCGGATAAATTCATCAACATAAGAATTTATCCGCTGTTTTTTATATAGTGATTGTTGTTGCGTAACTACCTATTTTTAATGTGTATGTATAACCTTTCTGAAGCAATGAACTGCTCACAATAATGTTGCTGAACGGTTGTTCTGCTATATCTGAAAAAATCAGATTTCCCGATTGATCCAAAATTTCAATGAAGGTGTTTTGAGGCTGGGAATCAAGATTCAAAGTAATAATTTGCTGTTCCGTTTCTGAGAAATTCTTTTCTCCGGAAAGATTTCCGGTTGCTAATATTGTTCCACCTGTGATATAAAGATCATCGCTGTAATCAATAACCATATCTTCTTCGTTATCGGCAGTTGAAATCATTATAGTTCCGTCGGAAACCGATACTTCTCCTTTTGCGTCAATTCCGTCACCTGAAGCGTTTATGGAAATAAATCCGCTAAAAATTCCTATACCTGAAGTAGCGTTAGAATTTGAAGATGTTTCTCTTAAACCGCTGCCGTCGTTTCCGCCTGCGGCGTTAATGCCGTCATCATCTGAGGTTATATTAAGAGACGCATCCTGTACGAATACTGTGTGGCCTTGAACTCCGATATAACTTTTCTCAATTGCTATATTAGCTTCACCTATTACAACGGTATTCTCTCCGTAAATGCCGTTGGAGTCTGATGTTATAGTAAAGCTTCCTCCGGTTATTGATACGTTTGATTTTGAATAAACAGCATCGTCAGAGGTATTAAAAGTAAATTCTCCTGAACTTACTGAAACCTCTTCCCCTGCGATTAAACCGCATCCGTTTTTCTCATTCTCTGTTGGGCTTGCTGAGCTGACAGCCGATATATTAAAAGCTCCTCCGTCAATCAAAAGAATGGATCTTGCATCGATTGCATTCCCCGATGAGCTTATTGCAAACATGCCATCGGATATATATATAAATCCTAATGAATCATTTTCTTCGTTGTAGGAGTAAATTCCTTTATCATCTGATTCTATAGACATCATAGATGAAGAAATTCTCACACTGTCTGAAGCAGCTATTCCATATTTATCAGAAGATATATAAATTGTTCCGCCTGTAATAACAGCGTTTTTTTCTGAAACAATACCGTTGCCTTCAGAAGCGTAAACATTTAAAGTTCCACGGCCGTTTATAGTTATATTTGACTTTGAATAGATAACTCCGTTTGCTCCGTCATTATCTGAAAAATAAAAATTATTGGAAAGTTTGTTTTCTGTATTTTCGGCTAAGGTTATATATACCTTATTTGCATTTTCAATTTGTATAGCTGATGTTGTGTTGTTCAGTATATTTACGCCGTCTAAAACAAGTCTGATATCTTCGTCACTGCCTGCGTCTACAATTATTCTGCCGTTTTCCAGATTTCCGGTAACTATATATGTTCCGGCAGATTTTATTGTAGCGACTGCTCCATCCACTTCTACATTTTCCGAGTCAGAAAAAACCTTGTCACCATTTAGATTGATTGCAGAAGTTTCTGTATCATCGTATCCTATTTCTTTGTCTTCAGCAGAAAATAATGATTCGCTTTCTGTAATGGAAAGCAATGTATCAATAGTTGCGCTTGCAGGAACAATTTGACTCATCAATATATTATTTTCAGTTTCGCTTGTACACCCGGTAAACAAGAGTGTCATAAAAGAAGAAAGTACTATAAATGTAAGAATATATTTTATTTTATATAAAGGTTTGTAAAATCCGTTGTTTTTTAAATCCATTTTACGTTCCCTCCTTACTATGAGATTTTATATAATAAAACATAATTTTACTTTAAAAAACAACAAAACCACAGAGGGTATAAATTTATTGCCTCCGTGGTTTTGCTGTTGATATAGAATATTATTATAAAAATATGATTTGGCACTTTTATTTATGTTTTTTATTATTTACGGGCTTCATACTCCAGAATATAACATTCATAGCTATTACTATAAGTAAAACCGCTGACATAGCTGCCCAAAAGCCTATATTTATTCCTAAAAACTCTGTTCTTCCAAAAAAATTAAGCCAAAGATTCATCAAGTTCATGTTTCATTCCTCCTCGTATTATAAAGTAGTAGTGTTTATAGACCCTCTCCAAGGTCTGTATGCTATACTGTTTGGAGATACTGTGGATTGTATCATTCCTCCTACCACTCGATGGTTTTTGAAAGGCTACAACCACAGTCTCTTTGTATATTTGTTAATCAGTTAGATACCGCATGACGGTTTATTTTAGAACGAGGTTACAACCGCAAAGAGTACCTGTGGCTCTAAACAGTATCAAATTTACTCAAAGGAGATTTCTTATGATTTTCATTGGTATTGATGTCGCTAAGGATAAGCATGACTGCTTTATTACAAACTCAGATGGTCAGGTACTATTTAAACCTTTCGCTATCCCTAACAATCGTGACGGTTTTGAAGCCTTATTTCAAAGAATCCTATACGTATCAGATGATCTAGACAAAGTAAAAGTAGGACTGGAAGCCACCGGACACTACAGTTACAATCTTCTGGGATTTCTTCTTGATAAAGGCTGCCACACCTTTGTTATCAATCCGCTCCACACAAATCTTTACAGAAAAAGTCTTAGCCTTAGAAAGACGAAAACGGATAAGGTTGATTCCCGTACTATTGCCACTATGATGATGTCTGACATGAACTTAAAGTCCTACTCAGATACATCTACCGTGCAGAGAATATCAATAGCTCCGAAGTTTTGAATTGAGTTAAGATTCTTTACTATTGTATGCTTTTTGCTCATGGAAACAGCGCCTTTTGCAAGGCAGGTTGTAACTATCATAGGGAGCATTTCCGGTGTAAGTCCCACAGCAATGGATATACCGAACAGAAATGCGTCGAGCCAATCGCCTTTAGTTATTCCGTTAACAAAAAATACAAGGGGAACCATAACCAGCATAAAACGTATCAAAACCCATGATACGGCGTTGACGCCTTTTGTAAAGCTTGTTTCAACTGCTTCTCCTGCAACAGCGGATGCCATTGAACCGAACAATGTTGAATCTCCTACAGAGATAACCACAGCAGCTGCACTTCCTGAGATTACATTACTGCCCATAAAAGATATGTTTGTGTAATCTGTTACTGAGTCTGTGGCTTCGCTGACAGTGAAATCATAGCTCCTACATTTCTGCTTAAAGCACGGATATCAATTTTTTCTTTTTCTTCCGACGGCATATTTTTCCACGCTGAAATATGGAGATATCCTTTTCCAAAGGAAAACCAAATACCTGCCAAAACAAAAATCAATCCGAAGAATATACAAGTAAAATTCATTGTTATTCTCATCTCCTTGTTTTTATTGTGTCTGTATTATAAAACTTTTTTGGAATTATTAACATGAACAAAACCTTGCGAATTTCTTGCGATTTGAAAAATAAAAAATCCCATATGACAGCAAATCTATACTGTCATATGGGATTTATGGGATTAGTGTTATTTAAATTAAACGTTGCCGAACTCTTCCAATATAAGTCCCTTATTATGCTCTAAAGCCCAGTCAATACTCCAATAGCTTGTGAAAAGCAAAAGGTTATTTCCTCTCATATCACATATTCTCTTTGTATCAGAGGCTAAATCAAGCTTTTTAGGGTCTACATCTTTGTTTCCTATCCAGCGTATAAACTGATATGGAAGTCCTTCCATAACAACGTCAACATTGTACTCATTTTCCAGTCTGTACTTAAATACATCGAATTGGAGCACACCAACAACGCCGACAATAACTTCTTCCATACCTGCGTCAAGCTCACGGAAAACCTGAATAGCACCTTCCTGGGCAATCTGTGTGGTTCCTTTTACAAACTGCTTTCTCTTCATTGTGTCCTTTTGACGTACAAGAGAGAAATGCTCAGGAGCAAAGGTTGGAATACCTTTAAACTTAACTTTATTTGACGCCATACATATTGTGTCACCTATGGAGAAAATGCCTGGGTCAAACACACCGATAATATCTCCTGCATATGCTTCGTCTATGATTTCTCTTTCCTGAGCCATAATCTGCTGAGGCTGTGAAAGTCTGATTTTCTTTTCGCCCTGTACATGATATACTTCCATATCTTTTTTGAACTTGCCTGAGCAAATTCTCATGAAAGCGATTCTATCTCTGTGAGCCTTATTCATATTTGCCTGTATTTTAAATACAAAAGCTGAAAAATCTTCATCGTAAGGTTTTACTATTCCGTCAACGGTTTCACGTGGAAGAGGAGGTGTTGTAAGTTTTAAGAACTCCTCCAAAAAAGGTTCAACACCAAAGTTGGTAAGAGCAGAGCCGAAAAATACCGGAGTAAGCTTACCGGTTCTTACTGCTTCCAAGTCGAATTCGTCGCCTGCGCCGTCCAAAAGCTCAATATCATCAAGAAGCTCCTGCTTATGAAGAGAACCTACATACTCTTCAAGGTTTGGATCGTCAGGAGAAACAGTCTTTTTCTCAACCTCATGCTGTCCGTTATTTGCTGTAAAGCAAAGGATTTCTTTTTTGCTTCTGTCGTACACTCCCTTGAAATCCTTACCGGAAGCAATAGGCCAGTTCATAGGACAAGTGTTTATGCCAAGTACGTTTTCTATATCTTCCAAAAGGTCATAAGGGCTTTTGGCGTCTCTATCCATCTTATTTATGAAAGTAATAATAGGGATGTGTCGCATAACACAAACCTTAAAAAGCTTTTTTGTCTGGTTTTCAACACCTTTAGACGCATCAATTACCATGACCGCTGAGTCAGCCGCCATAAGTGTTCTGTATGTGTCCTCGGAAAAGTCCTGGTGTCCCGGTGTATCCAAAATGTTTATGCAATATCCATTATAATTAAACTGAAGTACAGATGAAGTAACGGAAATACCTCTCTGCTTTTCAATTTCCATCCAGTCAGAAACTGCGTGCTTTGCCGTCTTTTTTCCTTTTACAGAACCTGCCACATTTATAGCACCGCCGTAAAGAAGCAGCTTTTCTGTAAGTGTTGTTTTACCTGCGTCAGGGTGCGAAATAATCGCAAAAGTTCTGCGCTTGTCAATCTGATTTTTTAAATCTGACACTTTATTTCCTCCGCTTGCCTAAAAATTTCTATCTTTATTATTTTACTATTTTCTTGTGATACAGTCAATAATAACAGTAAAATTATAGAAAATTAGCATATTAAGCAAATTAAACCGGAAAAGTATTGACATTTTATCTATTTTAGTGTATGATTGTTTCAAAGTAAGGATATGATTTTTATTCCTGCTTTTTGAATTTAGCTTTTTTTCATATTTTTTCATATACCTTCCAAATTGGGGCAGAAGCTTTGAGAGTTTCTGCCCCTCTCCCCTTTTTAAGGAGGCTTTTATGGTTAATTCAAATTTTTTAGGATTATATATACACATCCCTTTTTGTTCCTCGAAATGTGCATACTGTGACTTTTTCAGCATGCGTGGAAATGAGTCCAGATTTTCTGATTATACAGAGATAGTAAAAAAACGAATAAAGTTTTTTTCTGAAAAATACGGCGACAGAACCGTAGACACAATTTATTTCGGCGGCGGTACTCCAAGTATCATTGGCGCTGAGAGAATTACAGACATTATAAAGACAATAAAAGAGTCTTTTCCAGTCAGTGAAGTTTGTGAAATCACAGTGGAGGCAAATCCAGAGTGTGTATCACAGGGATTTGACTTTAATATATTAAAAAATGAAGGCGTCAACAGACTGTCTTTAGGAATGCAAACCGCTGTTTCGGAAGAATTATCTTTGCTTGGCAGAAATCATACAAATAAAGATGTTATGAATGCGGTAGCCAATGCCAAAAACAGCGGCATATCCAATATATCACTTGATATTATGCTGGGAATACCTAATCAAAGCGAATTGTCTTTAAAGGAAACAATTGATTTTTGTACCGGCCTTGATATCACTCATATATCTTCATATATTTTAAAAATTGAAGAAAATACACTATTTTGGAAAAGAAAAGATAAATATAATTTTCCTGATGAAGATTGTCAGGCAAATCTCTATCTGGAAGCTTGCCGACTATTAGAAGAAAACGGATTTATGCAGTACGAAATCTCTAATTTTTCTAAGCCCGGATTTGAAAGCCGCCACAATCTTAAATACTGGAACATGGAAAATTATCTTGGAATAGGGCCTGCCGCACATTCGTTTATTGACGGTAAAAGATTTAATTACGACAGAAGCACAGAGAAATTTAAAAACAATATTTGGAATAAAGATGATGACTGCTCTGATATTGAAACATATATAATGCTTAAGCTCAGACTAAAATCAGGCTTGAATTTTGATGAATTAAAAGAACATTTTGGTATATCTGTTTCTCAGAGGTTTTTAACAAAAGCAAAGGCGTTTCAAAATGCCGGATACTGCAATCTTCAGGATAGTTCCGTCATTTCTCTTACGCCTAAGGGCTTTTTGCTTTCAAATTCAATTATAGTTGAACTTCTCGAAACTTTATAAACTCAATAGAATATTCTTATAAATTTAATGTTATAGAAATCACAGGCTGTAATATCGTTGGTATCAATTTCATTTATAAGGATATAGTTTGCGCCAACCCCCAAAAGGAAGCCCTCTTTTGATGTCATTGTATTGCTCCCCACAAGAAAGTCAACATGAACACGGCGTCCTATTTGTGTTCGGATAAAACCGTTTAAAAACTGAATGCTTTCTGAGGTGACAGGAAACGCATCGCTGTAGCTGTTGATTCCGTTGTTCATCTCGTTTAATCTTTCTTCCTGTGTAAGTTCTCTTTGATTTTGATTACTCATGTCCTTCATGCCGGTATCCGGACCATATCCTATTGTTGTAGAAGGAGTCGGAACAAAATCCTGTGGAGGGAAATAAGGTAAGGTACTCGGGGTCTGACTGTTCTGAATCTGATTTTCGCTGTCTTTAGTATTGTTAGGTTTATCCTGATATTCAGGAAGAATTTCAACACCTTTGCTCAGTGCAATATTATACGCCGCAATTTGTTCCAATGAAGGAATATTCGGATTTACTACTCCTGTATACACGCAGCCGTCTTCCGGACAACTTCCTACACCATAAATCTTTCCCAGGTCAATACTGTTGTTCATAAAAAATCGCTCCCTTATGTTTTGTCGTATAGCTGAGTTGGAGCATAAAAGCAATGTGCTCCTACCCTGTTGTAAATAACCCCGACTTTTGTCGGAAAGTAAGGCGGACAATCCGGACTGTATGGATTAAAGAAAAACAGTGAGTTTCCAACAGCTGGAAAAGTATTTCCGGCCAATACAGAATCCACAATTTCATAGTGCTCTTCGTCAGGATCCATGTTGTAAACATTCTGTGGGTTGTACATTCCTCCGACATCGGTTTTCATACAGGTAAACTGCCCCTGCTGTTCGATAATTGCCCGAACGTCTCCGCCGTTGCTTACTCTTGAGAATTCTCCTGTTTCAGCATTCGCACGATTTACAATTACGGAAGCGACAGCACGCATACCATCGTTTCCTTCTCCGCCTGCTTCACACTGAATCAAGCGTGCAAAAAGTTCTCGTGTATCAAAAGCCAAATTTAACACCCCTTGTTTTCCGGTTTAACATTATATAATATGAAAGGAATATAAGGTTGTTAATTATTTCTTGACAAACAATAAAAAAAAGTATATTATAATTAAGTCTAAAATTAAGGAGATGTACCCAAGCGGCTGAAGGGTACGGATTCGAAATCGAATGACCTTATTGGTTGCCGTATTCCTTAAAACCATTGATTTTACGGGCTTTTTCGGTTATTATGTTTGATAGCAGTACGGTTAGTTCTCTCCGATAGTTCTCTCGCATTTCGAACTGTCGGAAACAGCCGAAGCGGAGAGAAAATCATCTTTTTGCGGACAAGAGCTTTTTCCCTTAAAATGGGGCTTTTTTTCTCAAAATCCGCTAAAGTGTGTTGGGAGTAAAACACTCGAAAACGAATGACCTTTTTGGAAGCTCACCGCCGAAAAACCTTGATTTCACAAGGCTTTTCAGCTATCATTGAAAAGTAAATATCCCTTAGTTCTCTCCATCAGTTCTCTCCTTTTTCCGAGGTGTTTTTGTGGGCTGGTGTGAAGATAAAACACGGAGTGGTATCGAAGTGGTCATAACGGGACTGACTCGAAATCAGTTGTACCTTCGGGTACCGTGGGTTCGAATCCCACCCACTCCGCCAGAAAACTCAGTCTGCAAGCGGTTTTTGCCGTTTGCAGGCTTTTTCTTTTTTCTGCACCTTTGGGATTTTTCCGTGAGTTCTCTCCTGAAAATCGGTAGTTCTCTCCTAAATTTTTTGAGATTTGAACTCTGGATATGTAGTTGGCGTATCCTTAGTAAAGCGATACGCCGCAGAAGCTATGAAATAACCTCTAATGCACCACTCAGACCGTTTACCATTGCGTCAGCCGATGACAGCTTGGAATTGTAATCCAAATGGGCATATACATTTGCCGTAGTTGAAAAATCGCTGTGTCCGAGCCATTCCTGTATCTGCTTCATAGGAACACCATTCGCAAGAAGCAGCGAAGCACAACTATGACGCAGGTCGTGGAAGCGAATGTGGCGCAAATTGTTCTTTTCAAGCAGCTTTGGAAATGATGCTGTGAGATAGTGCGGAGAAATCAATGTCCCCATCTCATCTACGCAGATATACTCCAAATACTTTTTGTTGTAGCATCGTCCGCATACCCGCCTGTATTCTTCCTGTTGTTTCTTGAGCTTTAGCAGCTTCTCTTTGAACGCAGGAACAAGGGGCAGCGTTCTCATACTCGATTTGGTTTTGGTCGTATCCTGTGCTATCTGGATATGCTTGCCGTCAAGGTTGCAGGAAGTAACGGTATGTCTAATGGTAATCGTGTTGTTTTGAAAATCAATAGCGTCCCATTTTAAACCCAGAGCTTCACTTCGCCTCAATCCATAGAACGCACCAAGAAAAATCGGTATTTCAATCAGCGTTCCTTTGGCGGCTTCAAATAATGCCTGTACCTCGTTGCTGTCATAGAAGCTGCCGATAAACTTATCAGCTTTAGGGCGTTCCACTTTATCCGCAGGATTGACAGAAATAAGGTCAATCTTTACGGCATATTTTAAAGCTCTATGGATAACGGAATGGTAGTGGATAACCGTGTTGGCTTTTACTCGCTTCAACTGTTTCATATAAAAAGCCTGAATGTCTGTCGCCTTTATTTCGGAAAGTGTGATTTTTCTTTCCTTGAAATACGGAATGATAACGCTCTTTGCCATACCTGAGTACGATGAGTATGTGGTAAGTGCGATAGTCGGCTTTGCGATTTCCAACCATTGAAGCAGAAAATCCGAAAACAGCATATCTTCCTGTATGGGTTTGCACTCAGGCACAAAGGTCTGCCTTGTTTCCATCAGCATCTTTTCCGCTTTCTTTTTATTTCCCTTGACAGGCAATCCTGTCGGCAACCATTTCGTTTTTCTTTTTCCCGCAGCATCGGGATAGCTCAAAACCATATAAAAATAGCCTTTTTTCTCTTGCAGATGTCCTGCTACCATAAATATAACCTCCTTTGCGTAGCACCGACTTCTGCTGTTGACCATATACATTGTAGCAATTTAAGCCAAAGAAGTCGAATGTGCAAATTCTTTAATTCTCCGCATTCCGCAGACCTAACCTCAAATAAGAAAGAAGATGGGCTTTCGGTACTTTGTACGCTCTGCCCACCTTCAGGTGTTCTATTTTGTTTTCACGGAGTAATTGATAACCTGTTTTTGTGCTGACACCAAGAGCCTTGCTCATTTCATCAACGGTTAAAATGTCTGGGTATTCTTTTAAGACTAACGCATATATATCTCCAAAGTTCATAAGCTCCTCCTTTTTTCAACTCCGATACTGATGAGGAGAGGAAATTCAAGCGATTTCAAATACTGCTCATCAAGGTGTGTGAGATGTTCTTTCAAGCGGCTTTTATCAATCGTGCGTAACTGCTCAAAGAGAATGATTGAGTTCGCAGGAAGCCCCTCAATTTGCCCCAAATATAAGTGTGTAGGTAATTTCTTCTTTTTGCGTACACGGCTTGTTATGGCGGCAATAATGACCGTAGGACTGTGCTTGTTTCCTATATCATTGGAGATAACAAGTACAGGTCGTGTTCCTCCTTGCTCCGAGCCGACAACAGGGTTTAAGTCTGCGTAGTAGATGTCACCACGCTTAATTGTTTTATCCATTAGTTTGACCTCCTATCTGGATATAAGCAGGTAAGCTCTGCCTATGTAATCAGCCAAACACAAGGAAGTTTTTAAGGTCGGGAAAGCATAAACAATTCTCTGTTTCAATAGACCGCCTTGTATTTGGCTTTATGATAGAAGCATCTCTATTTGTCCTCGACACCCCAAGATGCAAATGCGTTTCACGCAGGGAAGTCGCCAAACGGTCAGCAGCGAACTGACACCACGGGAGTTCCACCCCAACTGACGGTCTGCCAGAGCCGCCCTCATTGCCTGCGACGGTTTTATCACGCTCGGACTGTGACTGGACGGGAGTATCATTATCCTCTTTGTGGATTACGGCGAAATCGGGAGCTGCCCGATATTTTGAGTAGGTAGTTATCGCTCTCTGCCTTACGGCAGGTCGTGGCGTACCTCTCGACACGCTTATGCTTATCACAATCACAAAGAGAAAGTATTTGGCGAATGGCTATTCGATTGACAAGGAACAATCCTGTTTTCGCCACACAAAGGAAAACAGGGTGTGAGGATTTTATCCTCTCACCCTGTAGCCCGTGGGGAACTGCGATTTTCCCCTCTATTCAAAAAACTTTTTTAATTTTTCTTTGAGCCTGTCCATTCGCCTGTAAACAGCTTTCTCGGTGATGTTGAGAGAGTGGGCTATTTCACGAGTGGAATAGCCTTGTATCTTCAGCAAGGCGATTTGCAGGGTCAGCTTGTCCACCTTAATCAAAATCTGATAGAGTTGCTGATTTTCGATACTGTTCAACAAGTCCTCAATCGTCTTTATTTCGGGCTGCTGCGTATCATCGGCAACTCCCTCAAGGTATGTACCCACTTCCTGCATACGCTGATAGTACCGCCTGTCTGAATTGAAAATCGCCCAATCGTGAGAACGGAGCGTTTCAATAGTGCTTTCATCAACGCCGAGCTTCCTTAACTGTTTTTCTTCGGCTTCTTTCCAGAGCCGCCATTTCTTTTCTTCTTTGGCTTTGTTGTAAGCCATACCGTTTTACCTCCAATCTGAATTTTTGAAAAATCCAGATTGAAGGGCGGCGAACGGCAACCAACACCAGATATAGGCTTGTCCTTTATTCCGACAAATAACGACAAACAAAAAACCGCAAAGGCAGTCATACCTTTGCGGTTATAAGCAATATAAGTTCTATTGTGTAGATATATAGCTTCTACTTTAGAAGCGTAATAGTACCACGAATAACTTAGGATTTTTTTAACAGATTATCCTCACTTATTCGTGATGCTATGTAGGTAACTGCTGCTTCTGATAAGCAACAAGGCGCTCAGGGCAGACCAGCGCATAAAAAATCCCTCCAAACTCAAAACGGGTTTAGAGGGCTGCGCTATTTTATTCGGGCGTGACAGAACAGCCCACCAAAGCACCGTTTTTTTATTTGGTGGACTTGTCCAAGTATAAGAGAAAGAGCCGATGACTGTGATTACTCACAAGTTCATCGGCTCTGCGTCTGTGCGTCTGGCTCTTTGATGACAGTTATATGTAGTTCCTTTGCATCAATCAAACTTTCCTGTTTACATTTCGGACAGTAGAGAGGATAGTTTTTCAATACTGTATCCTCTCTAAGCCTGTCACGAGTTTTGCTGCCACAAACAGGACAGCGTATCCATTCTGTTTTATCCATAGGCGCACCACCATATATAAAATTATTTCCACGGTCTGACGCTACCAAGCCAGCCCTGTTCCGCCCAATACTTTCCGTCAAGGTATTCGGGGTCTGATTTATGTATGGATTTCTGCATCATACGACAGACAAAAAACTTAAATTTCGTAATCAGATTTGTGTATGCAGGTTTTGTATAATCTATATAGGCAAATTTACGGGATAGTTTTTGAATCTTTCCCGTAAGCTCAGCTTGTTTCTTTTGGGAAAGTTTTTCCCAAACAATATCGCCCATCAAAGCACCAGTAAATATCCCAATTTGAGAAATTCCCCACCAAGATAAACTATGCTTTATATCTTTCGCCGCTGATTTTGCTCCACTACCCAAGCATTGCGTTATGATAACAGCTCGCTTTTCAAACATTTCAGGAGCCGGGCGATGCGGCATCCAACGATAGGCGAGATGATCAAGAAATGCTTTCATTGCACCAGTAGCATGAAATACATAGGCAGGCGATGTCATTACAATCAAGTCTGATTCCAAAAGTGATTTTTCGATTTTTTCGATATGGTCAGCGTCCTTACAGTTTTTTTCACCCTTTAAGATACAGTTTGTGCAACCGATGCAGAAACTCGGACAATCCTTGGGGAGAAAATATTCTGTAATATTCGCTTTATCCCTAAATGCTACTAAAAACATCTCTTTCAAACGGTAGGTAACACCGTGCTTTTCTGTTCCGTTTATGACTGTGATTTTCATGATTACACCTCCAGAATGTCGTGAAGTATCTGCGTGTGAAAGGCGCTACGATTATCTTTTTGGCTCAAATCAATATTCAACATTTTTGATATTGTTTCGTGCCGCAAAAATGTTTGCTGCATAATAGTTATTAGGCAGAAAGTTTTTCGCCTTACAGTTGCCGTATCCCAATCGGGGCGGCAGGCAGAAACAAGCGAAAGATATGCCGCATAGGTTCTGTAAGTATTGTCGCATTCTTTCGGCGACTGCATATCCGTGAGAACTGAAATTCTGGATACAGCGGCGTGTTCAAACAAGAAATCCAGCGTCATATTTCCGAGATATTCCAACTTCTCAAAAGAGGACAGTCCTTCGATTTCTTCCCGTATATTCTGGAAGCGTTCTACGATTCCATTTATAATGCGTTCTACACACGCTTCTATCAGCTTATCCTTACTGCCAAAATGGTAATTTACAAGTCCTAAACCGACACCTGCATTTTTACATATATCACGGACGGTTATCTCCTCTAAATGTTCACCGTTTTCCTCAATGAGTTTAATCGTCGCCTGTATGATTGCTTCTTTATTATCCATACCAACATCTCCTTTTGAACGCCGTTCAATTATATTATACTGAACTGTGTTCAAAAAGTCAAGGGGTTTTAACATATCGACGACTGTGATTGCTCACAAGTTCATCGGCTCTGCGTCTGTGCGTCTGGCTCTTTGATGACAGCTATATGTAATTCCTTTGCATTTATCAAAGTTTCCTGCTTACATTTCGGACAATACAGAGGGAAATTTTTTAGTTCGGTATTTTCCCGTATCATTGTTCGGGTTTTATTGCCGCAGACAGGGCAGCGTATCCAATCACTTTTAGTATTTGCCGTATCCACTTAACCAAAATTCCTCCATAGCTGCATTAAATTTATCTGGTGTGTCCATATTCACACAATGTCCAGCTCCCTCGAAAATAATCACACAGCATTCTGGTTCATTTTTCTTCCACATTTCTACTGCGGATAGTTCCATTGGAATGTCATACTTTCCGCAGCCAATAAGCAAAGGATATTTCCTTGGTTCTGTCTGCCGAACATTTACCATACTGCTTAAAGAAGATAAATACATAAATGACTTTTTAGGAAATTGAATATTCATCTCGTAAAAATCCTTTTGAGCCTGTAAAGTATAAGCAGATATTTTTTTATTCGACTTTGCAAACCATTTAATTGAAAATAAAGCTTTAAGCATCATAAGTGTCTGTGATGCGCTATTTTCTTTCTGCATTTTTGCATCAAAATTGTTTATATCATAACCGCCGAAACAAGCAAGTGATTGTACTGCTTCTGGATACTGGTTTGCAAAGTCTTGAGCTAATACAGCTCCCAATGAAATGCCGACAATATGTATCTTTTCAATTTTTTCTGTTTTTAGGATTTCGCTTATCCACGCCGACATTTTATCTATACTATCACCTTTTCGCACTTTCGTTGATTTACCGTGACCAATAATATCAAGAGTAAGAATATTGTATTTATCCCGAAAATAGTCGATTTGGGTTTGAAACATATTATGATTTACAAAAGCTGCGTGAATAAAAAGTATCCATTCTGTTTTTTCCTTTCTGCTGATATAATAAACAATAGGTGATTTCTCTAAATGGTATTGCTTCATATTTCTCCATTCCTCATCTTTTCTAATAAATTCTCGAACCAATCAATATTAAATTTGATTATATCTTTGCCATATAGTGCAGATACAAATTGATAATTAAGTATATCTTTGTGTTCTTCTAAAACATCAATATTCTTTACATTATCACATATTGTCGCTAACACATTGTATTGTTCTTTTAAATACATTAAATGTTGTTGTATGCTTGTCTCTCGATTTTTCTTATCTGAAAATCCCATAAAATAGACCTTTGCTAACTCTGGAATTTTAGGACTTTGTTCTTCTAAGGGTGCGTTTATCCACTCATAAAAATGCTGCTTTCCGCTTTCCGTTATGCAATAGATTTTCTTATATTTTCCATTATCAATAATCTCCTCATAACTGATATATCCGCAATTCAGCAGTTTTTTTACTGCAGCCTGTATGCTGCCCATACTGCTGCTATACATCAAATTTATCCCTTTGCTAATTCTATCCCTTAATTGATATATCGTTCTATTACACATAAGTAAAAGTCCAAGAATAATGTTATCCATTGTACATCCTCCGTATATTGCTATTAGTAATATTACTATTATATTCAGAAAAGGACCAAAAGTCAAGAGGTAGTTGTTTTTGTAAACACAAAGCGACAGAGCTTTTATCCTCAGCCGCTTGTCTGTTATATGTATAAACGATTCCTCATTCACAATCTCCATAGCACAAACCTGTATGTTATTCATTCGCCCAATCCATTCAAAAGCGTATTCAGCCTTTAACTGTTCCGTGATACCATGTGTCCAAGAGATAATATGAATTTTTAGCTCCATTTATAAGAAGTGAAATATCTTATAGTCGGCATTTTCACATCGTTTAATAAGAAGCCACAAATCCATACAATATAATAAGATAATTATATTGGCGCAAGGTGGTGAGCTTATGGACGAGAGAAACAACGATTTTGATTTCGATTTTATGCCGATAGGACAGGCGATTAAGAAAGCCCGTGAAGCAAGGGGAATGACGAGAGAGCAGCTTTCTGGGATAATCGGCTATGCCCCCAGACACATTCAATCTATCGAAAATGAGGGAAAATATCCAAGCATCGAGCTGTTTATTCAGCTTATTACAATGTTCGATGTTTCGGTTGATGAGTATATATTTCCTAACAAAGAAGTCAAAAAGAGTTCCGTCCGCAGACGCTTAGACGCACACCGAGTTTTTTGACATACGCAGGAATATTTTTTGTTCCGTCCGCAGACGCTTAGACGCACAGCTCGACAATTTAGATGATAAAGAACTGTCCGTGATTGAAGCAACTGTAAACGGACTATGTAAAGCAAAAGAGCCAGAGGAATAAAATCCTCTGGTTTTCTTTTGCCCATTTTTAATAAGCAGGGATACCGTAGCCGTAGATAACGCTGCTGCCGATAGAGTAGCTGTTCTGTCGGCAAGCATCGCCTGAGTTACCTTCAACGGTATAGACCGTTCCGTTTTCCACACGCTCTACAATACCCACATGGTCTGTAAGACCGTCACCTTCCCAATCGAAGAAGATAATGTGTCCTGCTTCTGGCGTAAAGCTGCCGTCCTGCCATTGTCCTCTTTCCTTAAACCACTCAGAGCCTTGTATGCAGCCCGCAAACTTCGGGATAATCCCGTTCTCGATATAGCCGCATTCGTTCGCACACCACGAAACAAAGCAAGCGCACCATTCCACACGAGAATTGAAGCCGTACCACGACCAATAGGGCTGACCGCCTGTATTTCCGACCTGCGACAGAGCCACGGTCACGATTTCGCCGTCGCCTACGGATATGCCGTAAAGCACCTGCGACCATAGCGAATTGTTTTCATCGGCAAGTAATTCGGACAACATCTGCCGCTGCTCGTCATCAAAACCGTATTGGTCTGCCATTTCCTCGGCGGTTTTGTGGCTGACTGTGATATACAGGTAAGTCCGTGTTTGGGTGGTTTCGGTCTGGACGATATTTCCGTGACCGTCATCTGTTTCGGTTATCACGGTTTCGGTCTTGCTTTCCGTTCGGGAGCTTATTTCGTTCATTTCCCAGAATATATCCGTCAGGAGCTGCTTTTTATTATCGTCCATTGTCGCCACTTCCTGCGGATTGTCTGGGTCGGTAGTAGTCTTGACCGAGTAAACCGCAAGCACCTCTTTCCAGACGGCACGGCTTCCTGACATTTCCAGAACATCATAAGCTGTATCGCTTTTGATTTCATCAAGGCGGGTGTCATATTCGGTATTGATTTCTCTAACCACGGTCTGCATTGTCATTCCGTTTCCTGAGTCCTCGCCCGAAAAGAAAATACCAAATACCGAGCTTACGAGCAGACCGATAAGGCAGATAACCAAAATGACAACAACCGCAACCCAACCGCCCGCCGCAATCGCCGCAATTAACGCTTTTGTTCCTGCAATAATCGCCTTAACTGCCGCAATCGTAGCTTTGACCGCCGCTTTCACGGCAACAATCGTAGCCTTCGCCGTGGCTCTTGCTGTCTGTGCAGCTCTCTGAGCCGCTTTTACGGAAGCCTTCGCCGCCGCCTGTGTTGCTTTGGCGGTATGCTCGGCAGTTTTTATCGCTGCCTTTGAGGTTGCCTGTGCGGTTTTTACTGATTTTTGCGTAGTCTTTACCGTACCTTTGGCGGCTGTTTTAATCGTCTTTTTACCGCTTCGGGCAGTCTGCGTTATGGTCTTTTCCGCTTGATTTGCACCCTTGACCGCCTTATCTGCGGAATGGCTGACGGTACTGCGGTAGATCTGTACGCTGTTTCCAGACATACGCTTCTCGGCGGCTTTAGCGGCTCGTTTCTGCTTGAAATCCGATAGTTTATCCTTTGCCTTAACGATATTGTCCTTTGTGGTTTTGACCGCCTTTTGACCCTGCTTGTTGAACTGATGAACGCCCTCATTCGTAATGCGCTCCGAAGCTGCCGAAACCTTATCGGCAGCATACTCGGTAGCGGAGCCTTCCTCAGCGTAATAGCCCTGCTCCGCCTTATCCTTTATTTTGGAATAAGCCGACTTCATACGCTCGGAAGCTACCGCAGCCTTGTCAATGGTCTTAATCGTACCCTTGACCGCATCTCTGGTTTTTATATCAGCCATAGATAACCTCCTTCCCCAGAAGATTTGCAGTCAAAATCAAGCTGTCTTTTTTGCGACCACCACAAGCCTGCCATTCTGCGCCGAGTATTCACAGGTAGAGAGTGTGATGAGCCTGTCGCCGTATTCTGCATTTACGCCTGTTTCATACAATGCAAGCTCCTTGCATTTTTGAATATAGGCGTTAAACTCGTCCTCGTTTTCCGCATTGACAAAATCATAGTAGCGGAAGCCCTGAGAGCTGTACGCCACAGTCTTAAAGACAGCGACAATCTCATATTCGCCACGCTCCGTAAGGGTATCAAACTGAATGGTCTTGTGTTCCTCATAGAAGCTCTGGGATTTGTAATCCTCCAAAGCTCCGAACATCTTCCCGCCCTTAATGTGATGACCGTAGATAACAAGGTTATCGCTGCTTGCAAGGTCGCAGTTTTCCTGAATATACGGCGTTCCCAAGTCGCTGTATTCTTTATCAAAGTTACGCTTCAGATAGTAGTTCGGCTCATTCGGCGTCTGCATCACGGGGTAATTGACGGTTGTGCCTGCAATGGAAAGCCAGCCGACCATATCCGTGTTTTTCAAAAACAGTTCGCCGTACTCCGCAAGGACATTTTCTTCCTCAGTCAGGGGGACTTCTGGGGCGTTACTGTCCTCTGTCTGCGCCTGCTCCACGATTGCGGCAATTTCCTCAAAGGCTTCGGTCTGCTCGGCTTCGTGGGCATAATGGTCGTAAATGTGATAGCTGCAAAAAGCCGCCGTACCTAACAGGCACACGGCGGCAATAAGACAAATATACTTTTTCATTTTCATACGATTACACCTCTCCAAACTTGGTAGTCATCAGCCTGTAAAGCTCCGTATTCCGTGGGAACTTGTTGACGAACGGCACAAGGGAGCTGCCGACTTTGAGCAAGCCCTGACCTGCGCCGACATTCGTGATATAACTCATCTGAAGGTCGGAGATATTAAGCAATTTGGCAAGCTCAATCCTATCGGTGGACGCTTGATTTAACATAATGATAAATTCACTATTGGCAAGCATCGTCCTCGCCGTATGGCTCTGCAAAAGGTCGTCCACATTCTGCGTAATACCCGTACAGTACGCACCGTACTTACGCACACGCTTCCAGAGAGTAAAGAGGAAGTTTGCCGAGTATTCGTGTTGGAACAGCAAATAGATTTCATCAATGAAAATGAATGTGTTTCTGCCTTTTGCTCTGTTCTGGGTAATACGATTTAAGATGCTGTCAAGGACAACAAGCATACCGATTGGCTGTAACTGCTTGCCTAAATCCAGAATGTCGTAGCAGATAAGGCGGCTGTGCGTATCCACATTGGTATGCTTTGCAAAGGTATTCAGAGAGCCGTCCGTAAACAGCTCGATAGCAAGGGCGATTTCTTTCGCTTCTGGCTCGTCCTGCTTCAACAGTTCCTCACGGAAGTCCTGCAAAGTGGGCGGTACGCCCTGATAATTGCCTTGCTGATAGTGGCGGTACACGCTTGCCGTACAACGGTCAATAATTGACTTTTGTTTTGCACCCAGACTTGCGCCGCCGATGAGCTGTTCACACAAAGACAAAATGAACTCCGATTTCAAAATGACGGGGTTTGCGCCGTCACCGTAATCGGAGTTCATATCCATAGCGTTGATATGGTTTTCGCTCGTTGCCGAGATGTGAATGACCTCGCCCTGCATTGCCTTTACAAGCGGCGAATATTCTCGCTCAGGGTCAATGATAATAACATCGGCATTAGGGTCTGTGAGAATAATATTTGTCATTTCTTCTTTCGCCGTAAAGGATTTTCCTGCTCCAGACACACCGAGAATAAAAGAGTTGCCGTTGAGCAAATAGCGGCGGTTGGCGATAATCATATTTTTGCTGATAACATTTTGACCGTAGTAAACGCCGTTTTCGTGATGAATTTCCTGTACTCGGAAAGGAATAAATACCGCAAGACTTTCCGTTGTAAGAGTACGCATTGCATTGATTTTGCGAACACCAAACGGCAGGGCGGTATTCAGTCCGTCCATCTGCTGATATTTCAGCACCGCAAACTGACACAGGTGCTTTCTGGCAGTTGTGAGCAGAGCTTCGGTGTCATTGTCAAGCTGTTCCTTTGTTTCAGCCGTATGCACCATTGTCAAAACCGCAAACATCATTCTTTGGTCACGGGTTGTCAAATCGTCCAAGAACTCCTTGCTTTCTTTGCGCTGCTGTTCAAGGTCGTAAGGAATGACCGCCGAAAAATTGTTGTTCTGATTTTGTTTACGCTGCCAATTCGTGATATTGGTTTCCACGCCGAGCAGTCTGTTTTCGACCTCACGCACGGCTTCGTCTGTGGGTACGGGGATAATGTCAATGGACATCATCATATTGCGGTTAAGCTCGCAAAGCTCCGCCATCATACTATCCTTAATATATGCTGCATATTCACGCAGGAAAATCACACGCCCAAATCTATCACCCATACGAAAGTAGTCTTTTTCAAACTCAAAGGTATCTGGGCAAATGAAATCCTTAAAATCGTGACCTTTACGCATTGTCTGCTTCAGGTCAAAATGGAACGCCGTTTCCTCACCTGTGCGATAGAAGTCGTGGAAGATACGGAGTTTTTCTTCCGCTTCAAGCTCTACGCATTTTGAGCCGAGCCGTGCGAAATGGGAAATCAAATCAGCTCCCACACGGGCAAAATAGTTCCTCGCTTCCTCGATATTCTTTTTGCAGACGGAAACCGTTACATACTTATCCTGTACGATAGAATTAGCCCCCGTTACTTTATCAAGCAGCATTTCGTTGTATTCTTTACGGTATTTATCCAATCCGTCCTCTGCCATAGGAATTAAAATGGTCTGTTCAAAGTCCGTTTTATTAAGGCGGCGGTTGTTGACCGTAATTTTTGTGGTCGCTCCGCTATCGAGAGCGTTTAGCAGCTCTGAGTATTCAAGAAACATCGCCTCTTTGTCCTCACGGCTTGCCACGGAATAGTTTATATCCTCAAACTTAAAGGTTTTTGCGTATTTGTTGTTGCCGACAAGAAAAATACCGTCCTCCCAGATAGTCTTAATCGGAATAATCGCCTGTACCGATTTGGGAATGACAAACTTTTCCTTATCCTGCTTGAACAGAGTTTTAAGAGTTTTGTTTTAAGAGTTTTCAGCATTCTTTACCTCCTTGCTGCGCTTGGCTTTTTTTGATTTTTTCGCCACGGGGCAAATGCCTTTTTCGTGGTTTTGAATTGTGGTTTTCAGCGTTTCATAGTAGAGATTGTCGGGGTTAAACATCAGCTTTTTCGGCATCAAAAACTCCGACTTAATCCACGCCCATACAAATTGCTCTGCGGTCATACCGTTGTACTTAACAAAGCCCATTACCGCAAAGGGAGCAGCACCGAGAATACACACCCAACTGAGGGTTTCTGTCCCGAAGTACGGGCGGAGAATAAAATACAGTCCTACCGCCACACCGCAGGCAAGTAAAGAAAAAATGAACTGTCTGAGCGACAGTCCAAAGAACATACTTTCCGTATAATTGCGGATTTCCTTATTTATTTTGACTTCCAAAAGTTACACCTCCTTATCGTTCCATACCGCTTTTTTGTCTGGACTGCTTTTTGCGGGACGGATATGGGATATATTCTTCTTCACCCGCAATAATACTGAACTCCGCTTTTAGAAACGGATGCGTTTCCTTTTCCTGATACTGACGGATAAGCTCAACAGCACTTTCCTTTGTAGAGGTGCTTCCCTGTTGTACTCCGTCCTTAAAAACATAAAACCGTTTCATCGTTTCCTCCTTATAAGCCCATCATTTCTCTTACAACACGGTCTGCCATTTTGACGGCACCGACCAAGACGAGCATATTAAATACCAACTCACCGATATAGCTCCAAACCATAGATACAGGCGCAGCGTTCGGGTCAACCGCAGGGGGAGAAGCCGCAAAGAGTGAGAAGATGATACAGGCAAGCACAATGATTGCACCCTCCAGACAGACGGCAGCATAAGACTTGATAAAGCTCTTGCCGACACTCTGGCTTGGCTCTCCCGCAAAAGTGGAAAGAGGGACGGGAGCGATTGCGGTATAGAGATACAAACGGAAAAATCTTCCGTACACCGACATAATCATAATGAATGACAATATCGTGATGAAAAGTCCGCCGATGAGCGTAACAGCCCACAATGGAATGCTCTCAAAAAAGCCACAGTCCTCAACAGCCGTGACAATCTCCTGCGGCAATACCGTCTGTGCAGCCGAGCCGAAACCTGCGGCGTTCATAATGGTTGATATTAAACCCTGCACAATGTTGAACAGAGCCATCATCAGCTCCAAACCGTAGGTCACAACACCTTTTGCAAGGGCAAAGCGAATAAACAGCTTCAGAGCGTGTTCGGGCTTTTTAACCTCTGTGAATTTCCATTAGAGAACACAAAGCAAATACCCTCATATCCGAAGATACAAAGGTATGCTTAACGGTCATGGGTTTAGGTATTTCTTCATCTCTGCCTTTATCTTTTCTCTGGCGGCAGTTACAGCACGACCTACGGATTGTTGGCTGCAATGCTCGATTTTCCCTATCTCTTTATAAGTCATCTCATACTCATAGTGGAGCAGGAAACGCCGCCTTTGCATTTCAGGCAGTTTGCGAATAACTCTCTGGAGCAGTTCTGCCCGTTCTTCCTCAAGAATAACCTCCTCAATGCTTTTAGGCTGTCTTACCGCCCGCCAGTTCAGAGTTTCCTCCATAATTTCCGAAAACTCCCTGTGGCGGTAATCCCAACCCTCAATTTTCCGTTCGTCAAGTTCCAGTCTCCGAAACGCCATATAGAAGTCATAGGATACGCACAGTTTTTGGATTTTTCCCTGCCCGTCACGAAAACTGATATGATAGCTTGTTCCTGCCTCTGTCACTACTTCCCGAAGCCAGTATGACCGTTTAGGTATCGCCATTGCCTTGTCCTCCTGCTAAAAAATGGGTGAGAGGGGTTGTCCTCTCACCCAGTAGCCCGCAGGAAACAGCAGGGCTTTAGATACTATAAGAGTTTTCTCAGCTTTTTCCGCAGATGGTCTAACCTCGCATAGACAGCGCCCACCGATAAATCAACCATCGGCGCAATCTCCTTTAGGGAATATCCCTGCATTTTCAGCAGGATAATTTGCAGGGTACGCTTGTCCACAGTAAGCAATGCACGGTACAGATTTTCGTCCTCGATTTCATTCAGCATATCCCAGACTGTGTTGACCTCCATAAGCGGTTCCTGCATGGCAGTTTCCGCTATGTATTCCCCCACATCATTCAGGCGTGTATAAAACCGTCTGTCGGAATTAAATTCTTCTCTGTCAAAAGTGCGGATTTCCTCAATCGTTTCTTCATCAACGCCGCACTCCCGTAAAATCTTTTCTTCTTTCTCTTTCCAGAGCCGCCATCTGCGCTCTTCCTTTCCGTGGTTGTATGCCACTGTTCTTTACCTCCAATCTGAATTTTTTGAAAATCCAGATTGGCAGGCGGGGAACGACACCCAACACCGAAAACAGGCTTGTCCTGTGTCCTGACAAAAAACGACAAAAGAAAAACCGCAAAGGTTGTCAGACCATTGCGGCTATCAGAAGTAAAAGCTCTTTTATGTAGATATTTGTCCTCTGCTTTTAGCGCATAAAAGAGCCATATCAGAACAAGGATTTTTTTAACAGATTATCATTGTTTCTGTCTGGCAATATGTAGAACGCCGCATGGATCAGCGGCAGAATAGAAAGTGAAAAAAGACGCAAAAAATCCCTCCAAACTCAAAACGGGTTTAGAGGGAGCGTTAGGGCATAACAATACAGTCCGTCAAAACTCCGTTTTTTTATATGGCGGACTGATTAGCACTATCCGAAAAAGAAAGAGCCGATGATCCGTGAGGTAACTCACAAGTTCATCGGCTCTGCGTCTGTGCGTCTGGCTCTTTGATAATTATCATTTTTTGATTCTGTATATCAATTAGTGTTTCTTGTTTGCATTTTGGGCAATACAACGGAAAATTTTTTAATATCGTGTCAAAGCATATTTGTATTCGGGTTTTATTACCACAAACAGGGCATAAAAGCCATTTCCTATCGTTCGTAACATCACCGCCTTTGATTTATTGATTAGTTGTGGACGATTTTTTCTTACAAATTGTGCTTGCTAAAATTTCCACAATTACTATTGTTCCGAGTATGCCCCACGGGATTATCCATGAAAGATTAGCGGGCATTTCAAAACGATAAAATGTCGCTATTCCAAGCATTATAGCTAATACCCCCATACCACTGCCCACAACTCTGCATAATCTTTTCTTATCATATCTTTGCTTTTTCTCTTTACTCGATGTATTGTAACCAGCGATTAAACAACTGCCTTTTCCAGCAAGTAAAAGTAGAGAAAATACAGCAAGCATAATAACAACAGCCCAGCATAACAATATTGGTGCATTCATTTTCATAACCTCCTATTCATCGTTCTCATGCTTGGCGTTATACTGTTTTTTTAGCTTATACACAACAAAAACAGATATAAACATTAACCCATAAATAATTCCCAAAGCGGTTTCTGTAATTTTACCATCGACAACTATACCAGACTTTCCAACTATCAAATCGTAAATACAAGCTATGAGAGCCACAAAACCAAACAATCCCAAAAAATATATTAAATGTTTCTGCTTATTTTCTGTTAACGGATATATGTCATATAAAATAAATTCGATACTGCATAGAACAATGGTAAATAGAATAATTGTTAATTCAGCCCATTTCCCCGATGCCCATTCTATTCCTTGCGAATATAATAGTGTATTAAGTAGTAGTAAGCCTATAAGGCAAAACATACCATGTTTAAATATATTTCCTCTTTTTAATAATTGAAGTTCATCTAATTTCTTTATTTTTCTCACAATCTATTCCTCCCAAAATAACTCGTCTAATGTTTTCCCTAACACCTTACATATCTCTATACAGAGTTTTACAGACGGATAGTAGTCACCTTTTTCAATAGCATTCATAGTTTGACGGCTAACACCAATAGCCTCAGCTAAATCTTTTTGAGTCATATCCCGTGCAGCCCGTGCAGCCTTAAGTTTCAAATTTTTAGCCATAATACTTATCCTACTTTCATAAGTGCATATCCCACTCCTCATTCTACTTCACAATTAAGGTTAGCATAAATCACCCTGAAAAGTCAAGTAACTTTGACTTTTATTCAAAATATATTTACATTCAATCTCGCTTATCTCAATGAAAAAATAATTTCCCTCTCCACAATCTCCCTTGCACACGCCCGTATGTTATTCATTCTCTGCACCCATTCTAAGGCGTTTTCCGCCTTTAGCTGCTCCGTGAGCCTTTCCATGCGCTCCTGCGCCTGTCTGTCGATGTCGGCAAGGTAAGCGTTCAGCCTGCCGCTTGTGAGCAGGGTTATGTAGGTGGCTCTACGATATTCTTTCAGATACCGCAAGTGCCGCTGCCCCCATACACCTATGGGCTGTTCGTTCTCAGCAGGTACTGTGAGGCAGGGGAAAAGATAATCTCCCTGCTTTTCATAAGTGCCGCCCAACTGTTCAAAGATTGATTTTGCCATTGCCATTTCCTCCATTACCGTATTTTTATCTTTTTCGTCTTTGCGTACATGACCTTTATCAGCAGCTCGTCCACACAGTCCGTATATCTGCCCGCCGCAATCAGCTTGTTGCGGAAGTCGATCAGAGCGTGGAGAACAAGCTGCCTTTCTTCCTCGCTAAGATACAAGTGATATTTTCCCATAGCCTTTCCTTTCTTTGAGAGGACAGGCGTTTTTCCTGCAAGGGTGTTTCAGCACCTTTGCGGAAAATATCCGTTCCCCTATGTATCCGCCGAAGCGGTAACAGATTTTAATCATCTGTTCTGCCCCGGCATTGGTTTCCGTGCGGTCATAGACCTCAATCCTCTCCACAAGAAGATTAAGATTTTCAGCAGTCAACTCCTGCATTCCCACATACTGCGCCATCAGTTCCGCCCACCTGACAGCGTTCTGCTGATTGTCCTTAACCTCCTGCATGGCGGTTTCTAAAGCCTGTATCTGCCCTAAAAGCTGCTCCTGCTCGGTCTGGTACTTATCCATCAGACGGTTAAAATTGTCATGGGAGATACGCCCCGATACACTGTCCTCATACAGACGGTCAAACAGTCTCGTCACTTCCTCATACCGCTTTTTTGCCGATTTTAGTCTGTCGGCGTTGTTTTTTTCTTTGCTCCCGTCTGCTCTGGCGTTCATCTTCACTGCCAGAGCCACCGCTTTTTCTCTGTCCTCATAGGCAAGGCGGGCGTGGTACTGAATATCCGCAAGCACCGCCTTGTATAAATCCTCATAGAAAACACGGTGGTCTGTGCAGGCTTTGGTGTCGTGGGCGTAAGTGGTACACACATAAATCCTATGCCTTTTCCCCGTCCAGTAGCGCAAACCCAACGCCTTTCCGCAGGTGCCGCACTTCACAAGCCCCGCAAAGGGAGAGACAAAGTTATCGGCGGTATCCCGCCTGCGGCTCAAAATCTTCTCGTTTGCCCCGTCAAAAACCTCCTGCGTCACAAGCGGCTCATGGGTGTTCTCCACAGTAATCCAATCCTCCTGCGGTACTTTCTTTGAGGCGTTGACCTTGAAGATACTCTCAGTCTTGCACATCACGCAATGCCCCAGATAGAGGGGATTGGAGATGATATTGCGTATGACGGTGTGCGACCACTCATACTTGTTCTCTGGATTTTCAAACCGCTTGGAGTAGTCCTTTTCGCCCCGGCTGTGCAGCCACCATGACGGGCAGGGTACTTGTTCCTCACGGAACACGGTAGCGATTTTATGCGCTCCCATGCCTGCGTTGGCAAGTTCAAATATCCGTTTCACAATCCACGCTGTTTCCTCGTCCACGATCAGCTTGTTGTGGTTATCGGGGGATTTGCGGTAGCCGATAGGGTTAAAAGAAGAACGGTACAGCCCCGCCTTTGCCCTCGCACGGATAGAGGAACGGATTTTGCGGGAATTATCCCGGCTGTAAAACTCGTTCATCACATTTTTCAGAGCCGCTATATCGTTGTTCTTGTTGGCGGTGTCCACACCGTCATTGACTGCGATATACCGCACATTCTTCATCGGAAAGTAAATTTCCGTGAAGTGTCCGACCTTCAGATGGTCACGCCCCAGACGGGATAAGTCTTTCGTAATGACCACATCAATCTTGCCCGCCTCGATGTCATCGAGCATACGGTTAAAACTCGGACGGTCAAAATTTAATCCGCTGTACCCATCGTCTACATAGATTTCCACCACCAGAAAGCCATGTTCCTTTGCGTACTGCGTCAGCATGGCTTTCTGCGTTTTGATACTCTCGCTGTCGCCCTGCAGCATATCGTCCTTTGATAAGCGGCAGTACAGAGCCGCCCTTAACATTGCCATTCAGCTCGCCTCCTTTGTATCTGTACTGCCCTCATTGTATTGCGGAAGTTTGATTATCTCAAAGGTGCGGGGAGAGGATTTTCCCCTCCGCACCTCGTTTACAAGCAGGGAAATAAATAATTCCCGCATATCTGCGCCGCCCGTGTAAGCCGCCTGCACAATGATTTTCGGGCGCACCGCTGTCTTTGCCATAGGCATACCTCCCTTCAAAATCTCACTGTTCCAGTTCCTTTTTCAGAGCCGCAAGGAGTTTCTCCGCCTCCGCCTTTGTCAGTGTAATACCCTTGCCGCACTTCTCACGGGCAGGGGAAAAGCTGCGGATGTCGTACTTCGGCTCGTTCCCATTCCACGCAATCAGGTTGATTTCTTTTGTATAGCCGCTGTCGCTTGTGGAGAGGACAGCGATTTCTTTTACGATTTCATACTGGATTTCTTTCATCAAAGACCTGTCCTTTCTGTCCGTTACCCGCCGAGAAAAGAAGATTATCGGCTGTCACGGTTTCGTTTTCTCTGTAATTCACGCTCTAATAAGCGGATAATAAAATCTTCTATCTGCTTTGGCGTTGTGCCTCTGGGAAAATATTTCCGCAGCTTGTCCATACCGATTTTCACGGTTTCCCTCTGGTTTGCCTTTTCCTCGGTCATAATCGCAAAGATGGTATCCATATCAAGCCGCCCCATCTGGCTTAACTTTTTCATGCGCTGCGCCTGCGAAAGAGAAGGGGTAGCGTCCTCACTCTCCATCGTGATCCGCAGGTTTTCCTGCTCGTCCTTCTTCAAAAAGGACAGTTCCACCGCAGGGGTAAGGGCAATCTGCCCCTCGTCCACCATCTGTAAAATCGGCGGGATTAACTCGGTCAGGCGGATATATCGCTGTACCTGTGTGCGGCTGTCTCCCGATTGCTTTGCCACTGTCTCCACGGAAGTCAACTTCTGCCCAACTTGGTCAGAAGTTAAATCCGTGCGGTATCCCTGCCTTTTCATCGCCTCCAACTTCATCTTGTAAGCGAAAGCCCTCTCGCTTGGCAGGATATTTTCCCTCTGGATATTGCTGTCCACAAGGGTAATAATCGCCCGGTCACGGTCAAAGGGCAAAACAAAAGCAGGGATTGTCTCTATCCCTGCAAGCTGTGAGGCACGGACACGCCGCTGCCCTGCGATGACTTCGTACCCGTTCCCGTCCTCCTTCGGGCGGGTTATGATGGGCGTTACCACACCAAACTCCTTGATACTCTCCGCCATTTCCATCAGCAGTTCGTCCTCCACCAGACGGAACGGATTATCGGGGAACGGGTGTAAATCATCAATCTTCAGCACGGTAAAATCCTGTTTTTTCAATGGCTTTCCTACCTTTCTCTTGACTTATTTCTGTTCTGTTTCTGTAATTCTTCCAACACTTCGGGCGGGATTTTCCTGAGCAGGCGTTCCAACTGCTGATTGGTGCGCTGCAGCTCAAATATCTTCTGGTTGGCTTTCCGCACCTTTAATTCCTCTGCGTACTTCTCGTCACGCAGCCGCCCCGCATAGTCACTTTCCTGCCCGATTTTCTTTTTCAGGCTGTCGATATAGGCGCTCTGTTTCCCGATCTCCCGTGAAAACTTTTCCGCCTCCGGCAGCCATGCGGAAAGCAGGGAGAGCGCCTTATCCCGTTTCTTCCCTGCGTTAAAGGCGTTAATATCAGACAGCGCCGCCACGATTTCCTCATACTGTTTATCCAGCCTGCCGCCCAGCTTAAAGAGCCATGTGGGGATATGCTTTCGCCCCGTAATCATCGAGGACTGCCCCCGTTCCAACTCATTCCACCGTGCGGACATACGCTCATGGTAGGCGGTCTGCCACTCGGATAAAGACTTCTGGTTGCCTAAAAAGTATTTGGCAGACAGCTTTCCCTCTGGCGTAATCGGCACAAAGCAAAGGTGCATATGGGGTGTTTTCTCGTCCATATGCACCACAGCAGAGAGGATATTTTCTTTTCCCACACGCTCCGCTATGAAGTCCAAAGCCATAGCAAAGTAGGCTTTCTGTTCCTCCGGCGGTAAACTGTTCATAAATTCAGGAGAGGCGGTAATGAGGGTTTCCACCATCATCACGCTGTCTTTCCGCACCTTGCAGCCTGCCGCCTGCACCATGCGGTTAATCTCTTTTTTGTAGGTGTAGCGTGGCGGCGGCACAAGATGATAGTTGTACTTGGAGTGTTCCATATCAATATCGGGATTGCTCTTGTACGCCTCCTTCTTCCGTTCATTGTGGCGTTCACAGGCAGCCACGGAGCCTGCCTTGCGTTTCTGAAAACGCAGGATTGCGTAAGGCATAATCGCCTGACCTCCTTTCTTTTTTCGGCGGGTGTTCTTTGGGCGGTGACGGTGGTGACAGTGATGACGGTGGTTATGGGATACCCTCCCAAACCGCACAGCACTGTCACCGGCACCGCCTTTCCCCGCAGCCGCAGGCGGCGGGGAGCAGGGCGCAAGCCCTGCCGAAAGGGAGTCCAGAGGGAAAGTCTGGCACACGACCTTGCCTGCAAGGTGTAGTGTGTTACACCCTGCAAAAGCGGGCTGTAAAAACCGGGGCGGTTTTTTCAGCCGCAGGGGTGGCTTTACGAGCCGCAAGAGGCGAGAAAAGCCCACGCCTGCAAGGAGCGTTTGCGGGGTGTTCTCCCGCAGGGCAAGACCGCCGGATTTCACTTTGCTGTATCATCAGTGACAGACGCAGGGGGTATCCCAACATCGCTGTCACTGCTGTCATCACTGTCATCCGCCTCCTTTGTGAGCGCAATCAGCCTGCCCTCTTTCTTCCTACGGTACGCATAGCCGATATGGTTGTCCGCTAAAAAGGTTGTGCGGTATTCGTTAAGCCATTTGGTAATGACCGTGGGCGGGGTGTCCGTTTCCTCCATCGCCGCCAGAAGCTCCGTGGCTGTGCCGCACCATTTCTCTTTGTCCCGCATAAACTCCACCAACCGAAAAAGGGCAGGCGGTATGCTTTCCCTCGCAAGCTGCTCCTGACCTTTTCGCTCCACCATCGCCCAACTGCACTCCCTGAAACGCAGGACAAACTCCTGATACTCAATATCCCTGCCGACACAGTAGAGCCTTGCGGTGTCGGACGCACGGGTTTCCTTTTCCAGTACAAAGGTGGCGTCTGCGCTCCCCGTCAGCCCCGTTGTCCCCGATACCTTGTTGAACACATCACTGTCGTTCTGCTTGCGGATATGGTGGACAACGATGACCGCAAGGGAATGTCTGTCGGCAAACTCCTTAATCTGGGAAATATCCCCGTAATCACTGGCATAGGCGTTGTCCTTTGAGGCGGTGCGTACTTTCTGTAAGGTGTCAATCACAATGAGCCTGCTGTCGGGGTACTCTTTCAGATAGTCCTCCAACTGCACGATCAGCCCGTCCGTCAGCTTGCAGCTCGCCACAGCGAAGTGCAGGCGGCTGTCCGCCTCGTCCGTCAGACGAAAGAGCCTGTCTTGTATGCGGAAAAAGGTATCCTCAAGGCACAGGTACAGCACATCACTTTCCCGTGTTTCCATCTCCCAGAATGGCAGTCCCGCCGACACGCATAAGCAGAGTTTCAGCATGAGCCAGCTTTTGCCGATTTTCTGTGAGCCGCAGAACAGTATCAGCCCCGTGGGGATAAGACCATCCACCACAAAGCGGGGCTTGTCAAGCGGCTGATAGAGCAGGGTGTCTGCGTCCACCATGTTCAGCTTTTGCATGGGTGTCCTCCTTCCGCTTTCGTCTGGTTGTTGCATACTTGTCCATAGGCATTCGACCTCCTTAAAATTTTTATATCCCTGCCACAAGGACGGGGATATGTAGGCACAGCCATTCCATACGGTTCCACGCTTTCCCAAAGCGGCGTTGTCACTGCCTATGCTGTGCATGGATTAAGCAATGGGTGCGCTCGTATCATGGCGGCACTGTCCGTTGCGGCAGGTATCCCTCTGGCGGCTGCTGTGAAGTTTTCAAGGTACAGACGGGCAGACCTGCCCCCTACCTTACAGCCCGTGCGGATAGCCGGTTTTGGACACTGTGTTCTGATTTTTTGAAAAAGAAAAGCACCTGCATATATCCGTTCTTTTCTCGGATAGTTGCAAGTGCTTGCCATCAGATAAATCCGTGTTCAGTTGTATATGTTCTCTAACAGAAGTTCACCTCTGCAAACGAGCCGCAGGTTTTCATTACACCGATTACAAAAAACAGCACGAGCAAGGCAAGTCCGATAGCCTGTACTGCGCCGTGAATATCTACAATGACATTCCAAATCGATCCGCCTTTGAACTGTTCTGGAGATTGGGTAATGAGCTGCCATATTTCCGATAGCTTATCGTTCCAAGTCTTGAGTGCGTTCTCCAAGTTTTGCACAATCCAATTATCCGACATTTGACCACCTCCTTAGATAATTGGATAACGGGAGTAAATCCGCAAAGCGGATCTGCTCCCGTTATCTTGTCTTGTGTCAGTTCCTCATCAGCCTGTAATGAGGGTAAGGATTTCTTTGGCAAAAGTAATGACAACGCCGCCTGCAAGGGTCAAGAAGCCGTTAGCTCTCTGGGACGGGTCGTGGGATTTGAGGGACAGACCAATCTGCACAATACCAAAGCCAAGCAAAATCATACCGACAGCACGGATTAGACCGAAAATGAAGTCGGACAGATTATTGACTACGGTAAGAGGGTCGCTTGCTGCAAAGGCGGTTACAGATGTGCCGACTACCAAAGCCGTTGCCATAACCGCCACACAGTAAAAACGGAAGCCCTTTTTTACCTTGCCAGACATCGGCAGCTTTACGGTTTCCTTGTTTTCGTTTTTCTTAAAAAGTTTCATAAATAAAAATCCTCCTTTAGATATTAAAGATTTCTTCCAAGTCCTCATTGGAGAGAAGTTCATAGGAAGTGCTGACAGCTTTTACGCTTACGGCGTTCTTCGGAATATCGCTGTCAAACACAAGGGTTGCGACAGCCTGCACAGGCTCACCGTGAATATACGGCGGTTTACCTCCATCGGTTGTCAGCCTTACATTGGGGTGCTTCATAATGTCGTACTTAAAGTCCATTACAGGGCGTTCCCCACGAACAAAAAGAAGTGCGTAGCGGTTATCAAGCATACGCACTTCATCGGGTGTCATCAGCTCACGCCCTGAAATTTGATAGTTGGTTGAGTAGCTGCCGCTTCGACCTTCGCTCTTTCCGTAAGTGTTCGTATCAATCGTTTCCTTGCCCAAAAGCTCCGACACATATTTGTGGGTCGATTGCTCATTACCTCCCAAATACAGAAAGGTATCGCAGTTGCCGACAATGCTTTCCCATTGCTTTTCAAAAAGAGCTTTGAGCTGCGCCAGATTTTGCAGAATAATACTGACCGACACACCTCTGGAACGCATAACGCTCAAAATCTTATCGAAGTCATCAGGCAGGCTCACATTGGCAAATTCGTCCATTATGAAATGGCAATGCACAGGCAGGCTTCCTCCGTATTTGTGGTCTGCCAGATAGAAAAGCTGCTGAAATAACTGCGTATAAAGGATACTCACGAGGAAATTAAAACTCGTGTCGTTATCGGGAATGAGAGCGAACAAAGCAACTTTCTTTTCACCCAAAGAGGGCAGGTCAAGCTCATCGGTGGCGGTAAGCCCCGCAAGGCTTTCGAGGTTAAACTTTTCAAGCCTTGCGGCAAGGGTAATTTGGATACTCTTTAAGGTCTTAGCCGAGCCTGAGTGATAGTCCCTGTAATACTTCAGGGCAATATGCTCTGGGTTTACCATTTCCAGACGGTCAAACAGTTCGTCCAGAGGGCTTACATAGCTGTCATCGTCCTCACGGACTTCACCCGCACGAAGCAGCTCCATTACCATCGGGAAATTTTGCTCATCGGGCGGTGCTTCATATTTCAGATAGAACACCAACGCCAACAGAAGCATACTTGCCGCCGTATCCCAGAATGGGTCTTGCGACTGTGAGCCTTTCGGAGTGGTCGCCTTGAACAGATTGGTCACAAGCCTTTGCACATCATTGTCATTCCGCAGATAAACAAAAGGATTGTAACAATGGCTGCGGTGCATATTGATAAGGTCAAGAACACGCACCTCATAGCCTTTCTTTTCAAGCAGTCCGCCCACATCTCGCACGATTTCGCCTTTCGGGTCTAAAATTACCATTGAGGTATTGCATTGCATTGCGTTCGGCTTACAAAAAAACCTTGTTTTTCCCGCACCGCTTCCCCCGCAAACTAAAATGTTCAAATTGCGGCGGTGCTTTTTCCCGTCTAAGCCTATGCGGACATTCTGGGTGAGCAACTTATTTGCGGATGGGTCTTTATCACGGTATTTCTTGTTCAAAGTCCCCGCATCGCCCCATTTAGCCGAGCCGTGTTCCTCACGCCTGCGGTAGTTCCTGCGTGTAGAGAAATAAATGCCGATACCCATAGCATAGGCAAGCAAAAAAATAAGGACAGTCTTTGCGCTGTCCTCACACACCGTTATTTGAAACGGATTGCCCATTGCCACGGGCAGACCTCGGATTATTTCAACCAAACCTCCACCCACATAGGGTGCTGTTATCAGGGCAAGCCATATAACAGGAACAATACCGCAGACAGAAAGGATTAAGCCCGTTTTTTTGTCATCGTTCCTCATTGCACCTGCACGGAACAACCTTGACCTTTCTGGTCGGTGCGTTGGCTACCTTGTCAATCAGCTCATCAACAGGCTCGGTGGGGCGTTCCTCCTGTATCTGCCGATTTCTCAGGTTGTTGAGCGCATTGATAACGATATTTTTATCGTACTTATCAAGTGCGATATGGTATCGTTCTTCTTTCATAAGCTGCACCTCCGATTAGCGTTCCTGCTCTTTATTCCTTGCAGGCTTGTTTTTCTCCATACTCTTATACATATCGTTCTGGATTTCACCCAGAACATCACGCATTGTACCAAGCTCTCCCTTAAATACCTGCGTATCCATTCCGTCATACTCTCTGGGCAGTCTGGAAAAATCAAAGCCTTTGGTATCCACGCCGTAACGGGAGCTTACCATATAGGCAACGCAAAAGGATTTGAAATCGGAAGTATCACGGCTCTCATTGTACTTAAAGTCATAAACCGCCGCAGATACTTCCTTTGCCATACTGATAAACAGCACTTCCTCAGAGAGTCCCTTTTTGACAAAGATAGTCTGCTGAGAGCTGTCATAGTAGGCAGGCAGTTCCAAGTCATCAACAGGAACGCAAGGCACGGGGCTTGCGTCAATCAAAGCCGATACAAGCTCACGCATAGATTTCTGCTCCTGCGGCTGCATTCTCTCTTTTGCTGATGTTTCGGAAATGTCATAGACTGCTTTGGCGTTATAGGAAATGCCCTTTGTACCGTCCTCACGGGTATATTCCTTGCTCGGCTCAAGGATAACGACCTTCTGTGCGTCCTTGTTTACATAGACACGGCTCTGCTTCCAAGTGTTGTAGTCTTTAAGCTGTGTCGCTTCGGGCATCTGCGCCGATACCAAAATAGCGTTTGCAACCGAGTAACGGTCAAAACGCCCCTGCACATCAAGATACTGACGGAAGCTGTCGCCGCTTATCATCATTTCGGCGCAGGTGTTGTCAATCAGCTCATAGGCTTCCTTTCGCTGCGCCTGCTTCTGGGCTGCCCATTCCGCTTTATCAAACGGTTTGCTGCCGCCGCTAAATACATCATAAATGCTCATTCTGATTTACCTCGTTTCTTTAGATTTTGGTTTCTTTTTCTTTCTCTGGGGCTGCTTATGCTCGGTCTTGCCTGTGGGCTGCTTCTTCGCCCTGTCAGAAGCAGAGCTTTTGTCAAGGGAAGAAGGCGTATCCGCTTCCTGTTCCTTGCGGCTCTCCTTGATTTTCCGCAGTTCCTCTCTGACGGACGGTTTTTCGTCCTTAGTCAAAGTAGCCCCCTCTGCGGACTTCTTTGGCTGCTCTGAGATAGGCTCGGACTGAGGGGATTTTTCGGTCTTTGCCAATGAGGGGTTTTGAGCATTTTCCTCCTTTTGGATAGGCTTACCCATAAGCTCATCGAGCAGCTTGTCTTTCTCGGCTTTTTCCTGTACGCCGATGTCTGGCTCTGGCTGACCTGTTTTTTCATCTTTGGATTTCTCGGTTTCGGTCACAATAGAAGCGGTGGTTTCCGACGCCAATTTGAAGCGTTCCGCAATGCGGCTGATTTTCGATGCGTCCTCCGCACGGGCAAGCACATCGACCTCCGCATTGGGGTCTTTATTTCCTCTGTCCGCAAGGACGCAGTAAAGTACGCCGTACTTTTTGGCTTCCTGCGTAAACTTTTTCAGGTCGCCGTTCTTTACGGTAAAGACTTTCAGCTCCTTGCCAGAACGGAGCATATTGGTAAGCCTTGCTTTGCCCTTTGTTTTCTTTTCCTCTTTCAGAATGGAATAGAGGAGAACGGCGATGTTCTTCGCACCTGCGCCTGTGATTTTGGCTGCGACCTCAAATCCTTCCAAGCTCATTCGGACGATTTGTTCTGCCGCTTCGCCGCTTGTATTCATTCGTCATCAGCTCCTTTCGTTGTTGTTCTTCATCTGCCCGTATGGTGGATAACTTTTCTTTGAGAGCAGCGTTACGGGCTTCGATACTCTCGCACAGCCTAACCTCCTTTCGTATAACGCTCAGGCGTTTGGATAAATCGGAAAGCTGTGACCGTATTGCTTCCTTTTCTTCGCCGCCTGTTTTGCGGGAGATAGAATAAAGTTCCTTGCGCTTTTGAAGCAGGTCGGTTTTTTCCGTTTCCAAAGAGCCTTTATATGACAAGAGCTGCTCTACCGTATCAATGCGATTACGGCATAGCAGCCTTGTTTCCTGTGTGATAGCTTCCATTTTCATTAAGTCGTCTTTCAAAAGATAATGAAGCCTTGCGTAATTCTGTTTTTTATTTTTAGGCAGGATACCGAGCTTGTAACAGTAGTGCAGATACAGCCCCCGCAATCCGCCGATTTTTTTAGCCCCCGTTAGAGAGCCTTTGACACGGAACACCTTGACCGTCCTTTGCGGCTCGGTAAATCTGGAGAACTTCACAGCGTAGGAGTTTTCTGTGATACGCTCCATAATCCTCTCGTTGGTATATTCTTCTCCGAGCTTATACAGCCGCTTCGGGCGTTTCCACCCCTTACCGATGACCGTCCAATATTTGCGGTTTGGGTCAAAGCTCACACGGTATCCCATTTCAGCCATAATGCGGTCAAAGTCTTTCAGCGTGAACGACTTGCTGATAGCTTCGTCCACCGCCTGCCGTGTAACATTATCCCTCGTGGGCATACCGTTTTTCTCAGCCTGATACAAAGCGTATGGCTTTTTCTTTCCGCTTGGGTGTTCAATGACGGACAGGGCATATTCACGGCAAAGCTCATCGGAACGCTGTCGTAAAAGCCGCAGGTTTGCTTTGTTGTCGTGGTAATGCTTGCCGTCCGTAAAAGATACGGAGTTTACGACAAAGTGGTTATGCAGACAGTCGGTATTTAGGTGAGTGGCAACGATAACCTGAAATCTGTCGCCCCACATCTTTTGTGCAAGTTTTACACCGACCTCGTGCGCCTGCTCTGGCGTAACCTCACCGTGCTTAAAGCTCTGGAAGCCGTGATAGCAGACAATCTCGCTTTCATCGTTCCATTGCGCTTTTGCAATCATCATTTCATCTCTGGCGGTGGTCGGGTCGCAGTTTACGCCTGTGACAAAATAACGCTGCTCGGTTTTATCCTTGTTGGTGGCGTATTCCATTACATCGACCATAGCCTGCAAGTCCGCTTCGGTGTATTTGGGATTAGCTGTCTTTTCGGGATTTTCCGCATAATCTATGGGGTGGTCGAGCCTGCCACGCACATCCCATATTTCGCAGACCGCCATTACGGTGCTTTCCGTGGAAGCAGATATTTTTTTCGGACAGCGATTTGAAACTCGTGCCACCGCCTTGCTTCCTCTTTGAGCATCGGAGCGTCCACAAAGTTCAGGGCGTTGGCTTTTGCCGCAAGCTGATTGATACGGTTGCCGATGGCGGACAGCTCACGCATTATTTTGTAAAACTCTGGGTCAGGCTTTTCGCAGAGCCGATAGCCTTTTACCATTCCTCTTAGGAACGCTTCTTTGGAGCAGCCTGATTTTTGAACGAGAGAGTAGAGCTGTTCGGCTTCTTCCTCAGTCAGGCGGAAAAGTATCTGCACATTTCGTTTTCGCATTTTTCACTTCCTCTCTCTCGGTAAGTCGGTTTATCTGCAAGCAGCACATAATCACTACACCTGTCAGACCGCCGAGCATTACGCCGATGATGAAAAATATAAACTCAATCATTCTTAAACTCCTTTCTGTCTAACGGGGTATTAGGGGTTGCCCCCTAACAAGCGAATTTGGATAACCAAATTCAGTGCTTGGGTAAGACATTACTCGTCGCACTCGTCCTCATACATACATTCTCCGCACACGGGACAGAAGTACGGACAGTCCGAACAACGCTCGTCCTCGTTCGCTTCTTCTTCGTCGGTATCTTCAGCACCGTCCTCGCAAGACTCGTTGATTTTGGCTTCACCGCAGATAAAATCCTCATCGGTAAAGTTGATAAGGTCGGTATCGAACAGGATAATTTCGGTCTTTGCCTTTGCCTGTTCTGCGCTTTCAGCACAAACAGAAATGGTCTTTTCATAATGGGCAGTCAGGGTTACATCATACTTTTTCAATGGTTATTTCCTCGCTTTCAACATTTAATTTTTTTGTTTGTCGTGTTATTCTTCGGGTCAAAATCTGCGGACAATCAACGGGCATCACTCCTTTCACGGCTTGAAATCGGTCTTGCAATCCCCAGATAGGATAATAAAAAATCGTTGAAGTCCTTACCGACAGGCGGCGGCTCATCAACGATTTTGTAGTCTTTCTGCAAAAGTTCTTTGAGGGCGGCGGTACAAAGCCTGCCCGTTCTGTCATTGTCCAGATGCAGAAAAATAGTCTTGATATGGGGATTTGCTTCCAAAAAGGTGGTTAGGGCTATGGGGATTTTGCTTTCCTTAATCTCTTTCTTAGGCTGATACACACCCGAAAGAGAGAGCAGATTTTCCGATTTATAGTCTTTTCCCTCACACTTTAGATAGGTGGCGTAGGACAGTAAATCAATAGCGGCTTCAAATAAATGCACGGTATCACTCGGTTTGTCTGCCAGAAGTCGGAACGAATACCGCTTGTCGCTGCCAGAAGCGTCGCCCTTAAAAGAGCTTCCAATCGTGCCACGGTAGGCGGCATACTTGGGTGTTCCGCTTTCGTCCTTTCCGATAAATACAACATTGTGATACTTGGAGCTTTCAAAAATCGTACCGTCCGCAATACAGTCCTGTATGATTGAAAGGTCAATCCCACGCCCGAAAAGGTATTCGGTCACTCGGTTGCAGTCCTTATTTTTCGGTGGTAAAAGCAATTCCTTCGGCTCATCTTTTGGAACAGGGACAGGCGGCGGCTTCCAATCCGCCGTGATACCCGTAAGCAGTTCTACGGCTTCCACAAAGCTGTACTCCTTAACTTTGATTAGATAATCAAGGGCAGAAACGCCGCCGAAACCTCTCGACCACCAATACCATTTGCCGTTGGAAATCTTCAAGCTGTCGTGTTCTTTGGTGCAATATACATTGCCTGCCACACGCTTCAGGTTGTTCGGCTCATACCGTTGCAGATAGGACAGCAAGTCCATTTGCCGTGCCTGCTCAATCACGGCAGGGTCAAGCTGCACATAGGGTCTGTTACTTCTCATTCAAATAAATCACCTCCTTTACAATAGAAAAAGCCGAGGAATTTTCCGTTAAGAAAACCTCTCGGCTATGTAAAAGCGGCATCAGCTTCACGCCAATGCCGCAATGGGTTAGAGAATACTTAGCTTTTTAAGGTAGCTGACGCAATCAATACAGCCTTTGAAATAAACCTCTTTCAGCTCTAAGTTTGCTATTTCGTTTTTGCATTTCAGCACTTCACTCAAAGCGGTACATTCTTCCGCAGACAGCTCGCAGGGTCTATCTACATCAAGGACTTTCCGCACATTAGGATATTGTTCATAGAGTGTTTTAATCTTTTCCGTCAGCTCTTTATACCTCGTTTCGGAATGACAAGCTGTGCTTGTTTTGCTGAGATAATCGAAAAAGTCAGTATCGTATTCATCAAGAAATGTGCTAAAGCTCAAATCCTTTGCCATCTAACCACCTCCGAATTTCATTTCACAGCCCTATTATACATCTCGAAAAAGGGCTTCACAAATGTGGAAATCTGATTATCTCTCACGATTTGTACATTTTCTTTCGGGCTGTTCCTCAGTTTCTTCTGGCTCTGCATCAAGCACGGCAGGGTCTTTTTTATCCAGATTTAGCTCAATGTTGAGAGCGTTCAGCCGTTCCGACTTTTCTTTCAGTTCTTCCTCAAAGGCAAATGGCTTTTGTACCTCGACTTTTGCGGTTTCAAGCTGTGCGATAGTTTCCGCCCGTTTGGTCTGTGCGGCTTCCAATCGTGCGGGGAGCTTGGCAAGCTCGTTTTCAATTCGGGTCAGGTTTCCCAGAGGGTCAGAGCCTAATTCTACCTTGTATTTTGCCTGCCCGCAGAGGTTAAGGCAGTAATGAGTACCCACCGTATCATAGAAAACCTCCATTTTGAAGCCACGGTATGAGCCGATTTCAACAGGTGCAGACAAGGGATATTCCTTGCAAATCGCAAGGAGCATTTCACCTGCGGCAGCTTTTTCGGTGTAGCTGATACCACGCAAGGTCATCGGACAAAACTTTTCCTCGCCCTGCGGCTTGTGCTGCTCGGCAAGAGCTGTGTCTGCTTCATAGCAGACAATACGCTGCTCGTACTCCGCAATGGTCTGAGGGAAGTGTTTGAGTATCCTGTCCTCAAGGTCGTAACGCTCGGACAGATAACTCTGTTTCAGGACTTTGAGCTTGGATACCTGAATGTCCAAGTCCATCTTTTCCTTAAAACGCTCGTCGCCTGTGGCAAGCATTTTGACCTCCGCAAAGGACAAAGCAACCTCGTCCACATCTTCGGCAGAACGGACGAGGCTTTTACTCGTCATTATCTGGGAGATAAATTTTTGTTTGCTCTCCACGAGCTGATAGAGATAAGCGTCAAAGGTCTGCTCGGTTACATAGCGGTAAACCTCAACCTCTGGGAACATATTTCCCTGTCTTTCGATACGCCCTTGCCGTTGTTCAAGGTCAGTCGGTCATTTTTTGCGGACAGTTCATACATGCTATCCTTTTCTGTTCTCTGCTCCTGCGTTTGCTCTCGTTTGATTTCTCCCTCCGTATCTTCTTGGCACAAGCAGGACAATACCTTGATGCACCAGAGCCCGGGACATATTCAACGCCGCACACCGTACAATTTTTAGCGGGCATTGCTGCCCACCGTTTTGTAGGTATGATATGTAATTCATCGACAAAGCCGATGAATTTATAGTAAATCTTGATTTCCTGCTTCACTGTTCCGTCTGCCATCTTCTCACGCTCCGAAACAAGTATCTTGTCTATGAGTGCGTTTATAACTGTTGCATCCAGTTCTTTTAAGCCTTGATAATTTCGGATAAGGGCGAGGAAGTCACGGATTCCCCGTGATTTCTCGTAGCTTTCATTAAGAGTTTCCGTCACCTCTTTCAGCCTTGCTTCAATTTCAAGCTGCTCTTTCTGGTATTTCCCCGACATCATCTCAAAATTCCGCTCGGTAATACGCTCCATGACCTTATCCTCGTAGAGAGAGGAAAACAGCCTGTCCAGTTCCGCAAGGCGTTTGTTCAGCTTCTTACGTTCTTTCTCTAATGCTTTCGCCCTGCTCTGGTCTGTTTCCGTGAGCCGCTTTTCTATGGCCCTGACCGCCTTTTCATCATTCACTGCCATATCCGCAAAACAGTTGATGTCGGCAAGAACGGCATTGAATAAATCCCTTGCTTCTATATTGTGGGCACTACACTCGCTTCTTCCGTTTCTTGCATAATTATTACATGAATACTGTACACAGTCGATAATCTCTGGGCGTTTCCTCCTGTGTACGTTCATTGCCCGCAGAGCACATCCGCAGTCCACACACTTGATAACGCCTGCAAAAATATTTACAAATCCTCCCTTGTTCTGTGGAAGCCTACGACTTGTAATAAGCTGTTGGACAATATCAAATTCCTCCTGCGTGACTATTCCCTCATGGGTATTGGGTATCACTTCCCATTCTTCGGGCAGCTTAGAGGGGCGTTTCTTGCTTTTCATATTGGCGGCAATCCGTTTGTAGCCTACAAGATTTCCCGCATATATCGGGCTTCTTAAAATGCTCCTCACGCTGTTCCCACTCCAAATATAGCGTTTGTCCTCGTTCCCCTCAAAATGACGTTCAAAGCCTGTTTCGCCACGCTCCGCCGCATAAGCGGCAGGGCGTAGGATATGCTGTTTATTAAGATGTCTGCAAATTTTGGCAACTCCATTCCCTTTTAATGCAAGGTCGAATATCTCTTTTACAACATGTGCCACTTTATCATCTATCAGCAGATGGTTGTGGTCGGCAGGGTCTTTGATATAGCCATAAGGGGCGGTAGTTCCCATGAATTTCCCCTGTTGAAACCTCGCCCGATATGCCGATTTTATCTTAACAGATATGTCAGCGGCATACATTTCGTTTAAAATGTTGCGGAAAGGCGTGATGTCCATAGCAGATTTATTCAAGGTATCTACGCCGTCATTGACCGCTATATACCTCACGTTATGCTCTGGGAAGAAAACTTCCAGATATAACCCACAATCAAGATAGTTTCTCCCCAGACGGGATAAATCTTTCGTAATCACGCAGTTTATCAGACCGCTTTCAATGTCTTTTATCATATTCTGGAAACTTGGTCTTTGGAAATTTGTACCAGAATAACCATCGTCCACATACGTTTTTGCTATGTGCCATCCCTGCTTTTTCACATAATCCGTGAGGATGGATTTCTGTGTCGCAATGCTCGCACTCTCGTTATCCGTACCATCGTCTTTAGATAAGCGGCAATAAATGCCGACTAAATAGATTTTCTTTTCTTCTTTGATTCCTGCCATACTGTAAAACCTCCGTATCTGTCCTATCTGTTTTCATGTCCCATTGCGTACATTCTAAGCGGACAGCCCCTCATTGTCGAAGGTGTCGCCCTCGGCAATCTTCTTCCGAATATCCTCGGAGATAATCGGGACAAACGCTTCTGTAACGGTCTGTGTGCCGACATATTCACGGCTGATTATCATCTGCACTGGTGCTTTTGGCACGATACGCTTTCTCTTTTTATCTGCTTTCTTATCCTCGCCCATACTTAAATCTTCCTTTCCAGACAGGGCAGGGAAGAGTTTGGAAATGTCCCCGCCCTGCCAATCAGATACCATTAATCCTCGCTGTTTAATTCTTTCTGTAATGCTTTAAGGAGTGCCGCCGCTTCATCAGCGTTCAGCGTGATTCCCTTGCCGCACTTTTCACGGTTCGGGGAAAAGCTGCGGATGTCATACTTCGGCTCTTTCCCATTCCATGAAATGAGATTGATTTCCTTTGTGTAGCCACTGTCGCCCGTAGACAATACTGCGATTTCCTTTACGATTTCATACTGGATTTCTCTCATTCTCCATACCTCAACTCTCTGTATTTACTTCCCGAAAAAAGAAGATTAGCGGCTGTCACGGTTGCGTTTCCTCTGCAACTCACGCTCCAAAAGTTTGATGATGGTTTCCTCCATCTGCTTCGGCGTTGTGTTCTTCGGAAAGTATTTTTTCAGCTTGCTTGTGTTGATTTTCAAGGTTTCTTTCTGGTTGCCCTTTTCCTCCGTCATAATCGCAAATATCGTATCCATGTCAAGCCGCCCGCTCTGGCTTAACTGTTTCATCCGCTGTGCCTGTGAGAGTGAGGGCGTTGCTTCTTCGCTCTCCATCGTGGCAAAGAGGTTTTCCTGCTCGTCTTTCTTCAAGAAGGACAGTTCCACCGCAGGCGTGAGGGCGATTTTCCCCTCGTCCACCATCTGCAAAATCGGCGGTATCAGTTCCGTCAGGCGGATAAAACGCTGCACGGTCATCCTGCCCACGCCGAAGCCCTGTGCCACCTTGTCGTCCGTCCGCAACTTCGTCACAACTTGTGACGAGGTTAAGTCTGTGCGGAAACCCTGCCGCTTCATGGCTTCGGATTTCATCTTGTAAGCAAACGCCCGCTCCGATGGCAGGATATTCTCACGCTGCAAATTGCTGTCTACAAGGGTGATGATGGCTCGGTCACGGTCTAAGGGCAGGACAAACGCAGGCACGGTATTTATCCCTGCAAGTTCAGAAGCACGGACACGCCGCTGTCCTGCAATCACTTCATAACCGTCCCCGTCCTCTTTCGGGCGTGTGATTATCGGCGTGACAATGCCAAATTCCTTGATGCTTTCCGCTAACTCTGACAGTGTTTCATCTTCTGCCACATGAAACGGATTGTCGGGGAACGGGTACAAGTCTTTGGTCTTTAACACCTTAAAATCCTGTTTCTTCATTCACATATCTACCTTTCTTTCGCTCTGCTTCTATGATTTTTCTGCAATTCTTCCAACACTTCGGGCGGTATTTTTGACAGCAGCCGCCCCATCTGCTCGTTGGTTCTCTGCAATTCAAATATCTTCTGATTCGCTTTCTGCACCTTTAGTTCCTGCTCGTACTTTTCATCACGCATACGCCCCGCATAGTCTGATTCCTGCCCAATTCTCTCTTTCAAACTGTCGATATACGCCTGCTGTTTCCCGATTTCCTTAGAGAATTTCTCCACATCTGGCAGCCATGCAGAGAGTAAATCTAACGCTTTATCCCTTTTCTTCCCTGCGTTAAAGGCGTTGATGTCGGATAGGGCAGACACGATTTCTTCATACTGTTTATCAAGCCTGCCGCCTAATTTATAGAGCCATGTGGGGACGTGTTTCCGCTTGGTTTCCATTGAGGACTGCCCCCGTTCAAGCTGATTCCACCGTGAGGACATCCGCTCATGGTAGGCGGTCTGCCACTCGGATAATGATTTCTGGTTGCCTAAGATAGCTTTCGCTGACAGCTTATTGTCTGGCGTAATCGGCACAAAGCAGAGGTGCATATGGGGCGTTCTCTCGTCCATATGGACGACAGCGGAGAGGATATTCTGCTTTCCAACACGCTCCGAAATGAAGTCAAGAGCCGTCTGGAAATACGCTTTTTGTTCTTCGGGCGGTAACTGGTTCATAAATTCTGGTGAAGCTGTGATGAGCGTTTCCACCATCATCACGCTGTCTTTCCTTGTCCTGCACCCCGCTTCGGCTACCATGCGGTTAATCTCTTTCTTGTAGGTGTACTTTGGTGGTGCTATGAGATGGTAATTGTTTTTAGAGCGTTCCATATCTATATCTGGGTTGCTTTTGTAGGCTTCTTTCTTCCGCTCGTTGTGGCGTTCACAAGCCGCAACGCCGCCCGCTTTTCGTTTCTGGAAACGCAGGATTGCATAAGGCATAGGCGGATTCCTCCTTTCTTTCGGCGGGTGACCGTCCTTTGGGGTGACAGCGGTGACGGTGGTGACAGCAGTTTTGGGATACCCCCTGCCGACTGCCGCAACTGTCACCCTCACCCCCTGCATGACGGTCATGTCGATGATGACGGTGTTTTTGGGATACCCCCCTCGCAAGAGCCGTCACCGTCATGCCGCCATTCTTTTATCCGAAGCCGTAAGGCGTAGGATAGCAGGGCACAGCCCTGCCTTAAGGGAGTCCAGAGGGAACGTCTGGCACACGACTTTGCAGGGCAAAGTGTAGTGTGTTACACCCTGTAAACGCAGTCGGAAAAATCGGAATGATTTTTCTGACCGCAGGGGTGGTTTTACACGACCGAAAAGGGCGAGTAAATCTCACGCCTGCATTTTGCGTTTACGGGGTGTTCTCCCGTAGGGATGACAGCGGCAGGGTATCCTAAAATCACTGTCACCACCGTCACTGCTGTCACCCGCAGGGCAGAGCCGCCAGCTTTACATGGCTTTAAGCGTCAATGACAGTAACAGGGGGGTATCCTAATATCGCTGTCACCACCATCACCGCTGTCACCCGCCCTCCTTGCAAGGGCAATCCGCCTGCCGTCTTTCCTGCGGCTGTACTGGTAGCAGATACGGTTCTCGCTTAAAAATGTGGTGCGGTATTCATTCAGCCATTTCGTAATCACCGTGGGTATGGTTTCCGTTTCCCCCATAGCGGCTAACAGTTCCGTTGCCGTGCCTATCCATTCTTCCTTATCCCTCATAAAATCCACCAACCGAAAAAGGACATCTGGTATCGTTTCTTTCGCAAGCTGCTCCTGCGTTTTCCGCTCCACAAGCTCCCAACGGCAATCACGGAAACGCAGCGTGTATTCCTGATAAGGCGTGTCCCTGCCCGTTACATACAGCTTGGCGGTGTCAGATGCCCGTTTCTCCTTTTCCAGAACAAAGGTAGCGTCCGCACTCCCCGTTAAGCCTGTCGTCCCAGACACCTTGTTGAACACATCGCTGTCATTCTGCTTTCGGATGTGGTGTACGACAATGACCGCCAGAGAGTGCCTGTCGGCAAAATCTTTGATTAGGGAGATGTCCCCATAGTCGCTTGCATAGGCGTTGTCTTTTGAAGCTGTACGGACTTTCTGCAAGGTATCAATGACAATGAGCCTGCTGTCTGGATAGTCTTTCAGATAATCCTCAAGCTGCACGATAAGACCGTCTGACAGCTTGCAGCTTGCCACGGCAAAATGAAGCCGCCCGCTCGCTTCGTCCGTCAAACGGAACAGCCTGTCCTGTATGCGGCAGAACGTGTCCTCAAGGCAGAGGTAAAGCACATCGCCCTCCATTGTCGTCATGTCCCATAAGGGGATTCCCTGCGACACGCATAAGCACAGCTTCAGCATGAGCCAGCTCTTGCCTATCTTCTGTGAGCCGCAGAACAGCGACAAGCCTGTGGGGATAAGGCTGTCCACCACAAAGGACGGCTTCTCAAGCGGCTCATAAAGGAGCGTTTCGGCGTTGACTGTCTGTAACTTCTGCATGGGTTTCCTCCTTTCGGGCAGTTATCTTGTTTTTGTTGCACATAGGCGTTGACCTCCTTAAAAATAGATTTACTCCCACGAAAAAAGTGAGAGTATGTAATACCGCCAATCCCACACAAATAAAAAACAGATTTCTTTTTCGGGCGGTGTCGGTCATGGTTGGAGATATTTCCTCATTTCCGCTTTTACTTTCTTCTTTGCAACAGCAACGGATTTCTGTATTGCAGAAGCGGTGCAATGCTCCATAGCGGCGATTTGGTAAAAATTGAACTCATACTCGTAGTAGAGCAGGAAACGTCGCCTTTGTATCTCTGGCAGTCTGTCAACCGCCTTACAGAGCAGTTCCGCCCGTTCTGCTTCAATCATTTGTTCCTCAATGCTCTTAGGCAGCTTTAACGCCCGCCTGTTCAGCGTTTCGTCCCATACTTCCGAAAACTCCCTGTGCCGCTCGTCCCATTGGAGAAGATTCCTGTTCCTGCGTTCCATCTGCCGAAATTCAAAGAATAACTGCTCGGATACTTCCAGTTCGTGGTGTTCCCCCTGCCCGTCCTTAAAACTGATAAAATACCTTATACCGCTTTCCGTGGATTCCTCCCGAAGCGTGTACGCCTTAGCTTTATATGCCATCCCGTTTTCCTCCTGCCAAAAATAAGCGGGGAGATTCCACTCCCCACCCAGTAGCCCGCAGAATAATGGGATGTATTAGACGCTTACAAAATTTTCCGAAGCTTCTTCCGCAGATGGTCTAACCTCGCATAGATGGCACCAGTCGTCAAATGCACAAGTGGGGCAATCTCCTTTGTGGAATACCCCTGCATTTTCAGCAGGACGATTTTCAAGGTACGCCCGTCCACCGTGACTAATACTTGATAGAGATTTTCGCTCTCAATCTCGTCCAGTAACTCCGCAACTGTATTCACCTCCGCTTGCCGCTCCCTGTCTGCCATGTCCTCAAGGTATTCCGCAACGTCATTCGTCCATCGGTAAAACCGCCTGTTGGAATTGAAGTCTGCCCTGTCCGCTATGCGTATCTGCTCAATGGTCACTTCATCAACGCCGCACTCACGCAGCAGCTTTTCCTCCGCTTCTTTCCAGATACGCCATTTCCTGTCCTCCCGTCCGTGGTTGTATGCCATTCTTTCTTCCTCCAATCAGAATTGATTGAGAGGGCAGAGAAAAGCCCCCTCATTTTCCCAAAGGAAAAAACAAGGGGGCTGAACGCCTTAAATTTTAATTTTCTATTATCTTTCTTAGTTTTCTTAGGATTCTGGCTTTGCGTTTGTTCACAACGCTCTGGGTTATGCCTAACCTCGCCCCGACTTCACGCTCGGAAAGTCCGTCAAAAAAGATTGCCTGTATCAACTCCTGCTCACTATCCGACAACAAAGGCAGGGCGGCTTTCAGCCTGTCCACCATAACAGCATTGACAACGGTTTCCGCAATGTCCGCCGCTTCATCAGCGATAAAGTCCAGAGGATTCCCCTCGCTGTCCGTAAATCCGTCCAGAGATAGCAGGCTGTTCCTCGCATCTAATTTTTGCAGGTAACGCCACCGCTCCCTGTCACGGTAGAAGTCCGCATATTGCTCCCTTACGACTTCAAGCAGACAACCTTGGACGGGGATAAACAGCTTGTCCATATATCCCTTGTCGGCTTGCCTGCGGCGGCAGAAATCCGTATAGGACAGTTCCACATAGCCGCCGCTTTCTTTGATATATACTTTTCTTGGTGCGTATTTCACCGCTAATACCTCCAATCTGAATTTTTGAAATGTAAAAATCCAGATGGAGAGGCGGGGAGCGGCAACGCACACCAGAAACAGCCCTGCGGCACTTTCCAACAAAAAACGACAAAAGAAAAACCGCAAAGGCTCTGTGACCTTCACGGTTATGGGAAATACAAATTCTGTTGTATGGAGATTGTACTTCCACTTTCAAGGTGAGAAGTACCGTTGCACTGGCAGAAATTTTTTTAACTGGTTTCCTGCCGTTCTCTGATATGCTATGTATTGATAAATTTTGCTTCGTATGAGCAGATAGATAACTGCCCGAAAAAAGGACATAAAAAAATCCCTCCAAATTTAAAAACAAATTCAGAGGGTAATTTAGGGTATAACAAAATAACCCACCCGAATATCGTTTTTTTTATTTGGTGAGTTTGTTCTTTCAAATACGAAACAAAAAGAGCCGATGATTCGTGAATTGTTCCACAATTTCATCGGCTCTGCGTCTTAAGCGTCTGGCTCTTTGATGACAGTTATCTTCAAGTTGTCAACTTTAATCAATCTTTCTTGTCTGCATTTTGGACAATAAAGGGGATAATTCTCCAAAACAGTGTCCTTCCTAATTTTATTACGGGTTTTGCTCCCACAAACAGGACACAATATCCATTCGCATTTCATCATAATTAGTCTCTAATCCTTTCAAATCTCATTTTATATGACTTTTGCAAGCTGTTAAGCTAACTTGTGGAACATATGCCGAACCTTATCTATACGGCTATTCGGGCGGCGGGGTTGGCAAATAAATTTACCAATAGCTGGCTGGTATCCTTTTAACTCTGTCAAGCAGACTCCCTGCCCATTTGTGAAATAAGTTAAATCGTTCCTGTATTCTTGAATACATCTAGCAGGGATTTCTCCTTTCAGAATGACCTCGTCATTCTTTATCTGAGTACTTACAATATCTGCACAATACCTTGGAGCATCATGATACGCCCGTGAGAGATATTCCTGCGGTGCATAAATTTCAAAGTGGAGATATGGCTCTAATAGTTCTGTCCCTGCTTTTTTTAAAGCCTGCTCCAATACGATAGGGGAAAGCAGCCGAAAGTCTGCGGGGGTACTTACAGGACTATAATACAATCCATATTCAAAACAGATTTTACAGTCTGTCACTTTCCATCCATACAGCCCCTGCTCGCAGCCATAAAGAACCCCCTCCATAACCGCATTTTGGAACGATTGATTTAAATATCCAAGTGAAACTCTGCTTTCATACTGCACTCCGCTTCCAATAGGGAGCGGCTCTATGGACAACCCGACAGAAGCCCAGAAAGGATTTGGCGGGACTTCTATGTGGATGGTATATTCTGCTTTTCTAAGCGGTCTTTCCATATATATAACAGTAGGCTCTTTTATTTCTGCCTCCACATGATATTTTTCCTCAAGGATGGCACAAATGACTTCCATCTGCACATTCCCCAAAAAAGATAACATAATCTCATGTGTAACAGTATCAATGTCAAAATGCAAAAGAGGGTCTGTATCAGCAATCTCTGCGAGGGCATTTAACAGGGCTTCCCTTTGCTCCGGCTTTTGCGGCTCTACCGTTGTCCGAAGTAATGGCATGGGATTATCAATCCATGTTTTGTGAGGCAGGAGTTTTTCATTTCCCAGAATGTCGTTCAGTTTCAAAGTATCATCAGCTAAAATAACAATTTCTCCCGGACAGGCATGGTCAGCCGGGACGATTTCACCATTTGACGGAACACACATCTCTGTGATTTTTATTTTCTCTTTTTCAGATATTCTAATAACATCCCTCAAATGCAATGTTCCGCTATATATACGCACATAAACAAAACGCCGCCTTTTCTCTGAATATTCAATCTTAAAAACCTGCCCGCATAGTTCAGATTGACCTTCAGGCGTTGATGAATAAAATTTACTGGCAATTACTTCTATAAGCTGCCGAATCCCCAGATTGTTTTTAGCGCTTCCGTGATAAACGGGAAATAACGTTCCGTTTTGGAATCTCCTGTTTTCTTCCTGTTCCAGTTCTGACATTTTAAACGGTTTCCCTGACATATATTTCTCTAATAGTTCATCGTTTCCCATAATTACCGCATCCCACTGTTCCATATCGTCATTGTCCGTTACATTTATATGGGGATGCTGCCCAACCTTTTGCTTCACTATAATTTCCGAAGAAAGCTTTGCTTTCATTTCCCGATATACCATTGGCAAATCAATCCCCTCTTGGTCAATTTTATTGATGAAAAAAATTGTCGGAATCTTCATTATCTGTAGTGCATGAAACAGTATACGGGTCTGTGCCTGTATGCCATCCTTTGCAGAAACTAATAATACTGCTCCGTCTAATACGGATAAAGAACGGTATACTTCCGCCAAAAAATCCATATGGCCTGGCGTATCTATAATGTTGACTTTTACATCCTCCCACTGAAAAGATGTCACTGCTGTCTGGATAGTGATTCCCCTTTGACGCTCCAAATTCATTGTATCTGTCCTTGTTGTGCCTTCATCTACGCTCCCTAGTTCTGCAATTGCACCACTGGTATACAATAAACTTTCCGTTAATGTTGTCTTTCCTGCGTCAACGTGAGCCAGAATGCCTAAGTTAATTATTTTCATGTGATTTTCCTCCTATCAACACCCAAAAAAGGGCATAAAAATACCCAGTGATAAATACTCCTATCACTGGGTAAATAACTCCAATAGCCCCAAAACACTTATATGTTTTCGGGCATATAAAATTACATGATAAAAGTATTCTTAAACTGGGTACAAAAAACTAAGCCCCATATTAAAAGTGAAACGGGACTGCTACTTTTTGTTCCCACTATCAAATTGACAGTTTATTTAAGAATACCTTGCCGCATATTTATTAACTCCTTGTATAATACTGAATCTAATTATATTCCTTAACCCTTTATTTGTCAAGCTGACAAACTAAAGCAGAAAAAGCGGCAGGATTTCCCCCTGCCACTAATCATCTGTTTATGCAAAAATAATTTCCTTTTCCACAATCTCCCTCGCACAAGCCCTTATGTTATTGAGGCATCCTGTCCATTCTAAGGCGTTTTCTGCCTTTAGCTGTTCCGTTATGCCCTGTGCCTGTTTCATACCCTCTATGAGCCTTTCAAAGCGTTCCTGTGCCTGTCTGTTGATGTCGGCAAGGTAGGCGTTTAGCCTGCCGCTTGTAAGAAGATTGGTGTATGTAACTTTACGGTACTGTTTTAGATAATCTAAATGCCGTTGCCCCCAGATGCCTATTGCCTGTTCTTCTTCGGCGGGTACAGTTAAGCACGGTATCAAATAATCCCCTTGCCTTTCGTATTTGCCGCCCATTTCCTCAAAAATTGTCTTTGCCATTGTCTGTTACCTCCACATTCTTTTTTATTTTGAATGTCCGCAAAATCCGTCCTACATCGGAAGGTCGCCACGGACAGTCCAGATTATGAATGGCGATAAGCCTATCCTGAACATTCGTGCCTGCGCCCATTTTTTGAGTAGAGCCTAACAATACACGGACTTCACCGCTTCGTACCTTTGCGAACAGTTCTTTTTTCTGTGCGTCTGAGGTCGCTTCGTGGATAAACCGTATTTGCTCGGCAGGGATACCGCGGGCAACCAATTTCTCACGCACATCATCATAGATGCTGAATGTGCCGTCATTCTTCGGAGTGGAGAGGTCGCAGAACACAAGCTGCGTGGCTTTTGTGTCGGCGTATTCCTCCCAGATACGGTACACATTGTCGATACAGGCATTGACCTTGCTGTTCGGGTCATCTGGCAGCATCGGGTCAATCATTCTCTGGTCGAGAGCAAGGTTGCGCCCGTCATTGGTGATTTTGAGCATATTATCAACATTCGGCTCAACAAGCCTTGCCCTGACTTTCTCAGCTCGGCTTGCAAGAGCAGCTACCATTTCGGTCTGTATCTCGCTCGGCTTGGTCTTGATATTGTGGTAATTTACTTTCGGCACGGGGAGTTTTAACATATCGGCGGTCTGTATATCCGCCACCTCACGGAACATCAGCATCAGCTCTGGCAGATTAAAAAACTTGGCAAAGCGCGTCTTGGCTCGGTAGTTTGTACCCTCTGGGGCAAGCTCCAGAGCTGTTATGGTTTCTCCGAAGGTTGAAGCCCAACTGTCAAAATGCTGCAAGCCGTTTCTTAGCAAAGTATCGTACTGCAAGTACCGTTGAACAGAATACAGTTCTACCATTGAATTGCTGATAGGCGTACCCGTTGCGAATATCGTTCCTCGGTTGCCTGTGATTTCGTCCAGATAACGGCACTTCATAAAGAGGTCGGAGCTTTTCTGTGCTTCGGTCTGGGCAATGCCGCCGACATTCCGCATTTTCGTGTAGAGGTACAAGTTCTTATAAAAATGGCTCTCGTCAATGAAAATCCTGTCAATACCGAGCTGTTCAAAGTCGATTACCGTATCCTTGCGCTTGGTATCGTTGAGCTTGTCGAGCTTTGCTTTTATCCCTTTACGGGTTTTCATAAGCTGCTTGACCGTGAACTGTTCTCCTTTGCTTGCCTGCACATCATCAATACCACGCTCAATATCATCGAGCTGTTGTTCAAGCTGTTCCCGTTGCCGTTCAATGCTCATCGGGATTTTTTCAAACTGACTATGCCCGATAATGACCGCATCGTAATCGCCTGTGGCAATACGGGAACAGAACTTTTTGCGGTTTCCCGTTTCAAAATCCTGCTTTCGTGTCACAAGGATATTGGCGCTCGGATACAGACGCAGATACTCAGAAGCCCATTGACCGACAAGATGATTTGGAACAACGAACATCGCTTTATTGCAAAGTCCGAGCCGCTTGCTTTCCTGTGCGGCGGCTACCATTTCAAAGGTCTTTCCCGCACCCACCTTATGGGCAAGGAGAGTATTGCCGCCATAGAGGATATGAGCGATAGCGTTTACTTGGTGCGGTCTTAGGGTGATTTCTGGGCTGATGCCGCCGAAAGTAATATGACTTCCATCGTACTCACGGGGACGGACAGAATTAAAAGTGTCATTGTAATACCTGACAAGGCGGTTTCTCCGTTCTGGGTCTTTCCATATCCAATCCTGAAACGCCTCACCACTGGATTTGATTCCGGCGGCGAGGTGCTTTTCTGTTTTTAAGTTTTAACCTTCGATAATACCATCATTATCGTCTTCGTCTGAGTCGATGGTTTCACCACAATTGGTGCATTCCCATTCGTCATCCCAGTACATGATGCCGCCACAATTAGGGCAATTCTTGAAATATCTTTCTCCAGTGTCATCCTCTAATTCACCGGAGCAGTAAGGGCATCTGCTATACTCAGATTCATCGTAAACATTGTCACAAAACGGACACATCTGCATAATTTTTTCCTCCTTATACTTATAATTTTATTATGTTTCTACTTTACGCAGCATACTTAGTATATGTATCGACGAGAGTCTGATTCGGCAACAGGTCAATTCCTAACGCAGCGGCCTCTGCTGCTTTTTCAACTGAATGATGCCTGCCGCCAGATAGATTTCTGATGTGTTGGCTAACATCAAAAGGCTCCTGCGGAGAAGTGTACATACGAATAGGAATCACTTCTTCAATCACCGGTGGTGATGTCTGCACTATGGTGATTGACTCCGGCAATTTGTCCGATGTTTTGCTAAGACTGTTTTCGAGTGTCTCCCACAGCTCTTTGATGGCTTCCTTGTTCTTAAGACCAAGAATAATGCCAATAATAGCTGTGACACTGATTCCTGCAATGAGCAGCTGCTTCTTATGAGTCTTTATCCATACGATAAATCCTTTTCGATTCTCTTCCATTTACAAGCCTCCTTTACAAATCATCGATATCATACCCACCGTAATAAGCTAAAGCCTGTGCGATGAATAAACATCCTTCTTTTCCGTAATTCCTCTCGTGCTGTATTGCTATGTCTCCACCGAGGAAGAATGGAGCCGTGTACTTAGCAATAAACTGCGGTGTAATTTTTCCGTCAAGCTCCGGCTCCTTGTTATGGTCCACAAGATACTCGTGCAGCAGTTTAACGACTCTCTGCACCATATCGCTGTCATATCCAAGGTCTTTCATATCTGAAATAACTTGATAGTAGCCATGAAGGGCATATGTGTGCATCATTCCTTCAGCGTCAAAGTTTTCGAACATCTCAAGAATGCGCTCCACATCATCTGGACTCCAATCTTGTGGAGCCTTTGAAATAAGCGTGTCTGCTATTTGCATAAACGGCGCTGAGCGAGGGTCGTCGTAGAAGTTCCAGTTCTCATGGGCGTATTCCAGAAAATCTTTAAATTTGACACTGCCAACTTTAGACGTGGTAGGAACACGGCCCAGAAATTTTATGCTTTTAGCAAACTCCAAATAAATCAGGTTTTCATCGTGCTTCCGTTCCAACTCTGCTACCTTGTAGGCAATAGCTGTATCAAAATCGAAATCCGGGTCATTCATAAGCGCATAGATTTCTTTGGCTGTAAACCCAATGCCTATAAGGAGCTTAATGCCCCATATCCTTTCGATGTCTTCGTAACTGTAGTCACGATATTTATTCGTAGGATTTCTACTCTCGTTTGCAGGAAGGAGTTTTTCCTTTTCGTAGTAACGGAGCATATCACGAGTTATGCCGAGATTTTCTACTACCCATTTTACTGAATATCCCATCTGATCACCACCTTTCACTCATATAATACACCTTGGTGTTACACCAATGTCAATAGGTTTTTGTAATTTTTTTGCAAAAAAATATCCGGTCCTAAAACCAACACCCTAAACGACACTCCGACACCCCTGTGCCTATACCGCATTTCTTTGTATCAAATAACTAGTCTTAATTTCTAAAATACTGCCCTTGGAAAATCCAAACACTCAAGAACTTCATACATACAACAGGCGGCGTATAAAATGCTGTCAGGGTGGACTCCATTGCCGCACGGTATTCTTCTGGGGAAAGACTTGCATACAGCTCTTTGAACTCATCAGCCCACGCCGCATTGTTTTCATCAAACGCCATAGACAGACCGCCCCAACCGACATACTTTGAAAGGATTTCCTGTTCTTCGGGTGTGGCAAGTCGGTTTTCAAGCTCCAACTCGTGCAAGAGATTGATAGCCGCCATATTATTACGGAACTTTTCTTTTGCGCCGCCGACACCCAAAGTATCCTCAGTAATGCGATAATTGTGCCGTGGCTCTGAGGGAGCAGGGACAGGAGATACAGCCTTTTCGGGTTGTTTTTCTTCCTGTGCCTTACTGAGCAGACTGCGGATATAGCCGATTTTCTCAACACGGTTTATTGGAAAGCCCACGGCATTTGCAAAGGTCATATCCCGCATTGACACATCGCCGCTTATTTCACTGATACTTTCAATGACATAGCGGCGGTTATCAATAAGGATTTCCTTGCCGATGAGGTCAGAGTTATCCTGTATATCGGACTGTTCCTGCTGGCTTCGTTCCTCATCTTTCTGAGCGAACAGCTTGACGATGTTTTCGGCACTATTCAAGGTATCGGCATATTCCTGTGCTTCTTCCTCGGTTTCAAAGGTCTGGTAAATGCCGTCCACATCGTAATATTGCCCGTCCTCTCCGTATGGTACGGTGTTATCCCGTATGATAAACGGGTCGGCAAAGGCATCGGAAGTCAGTTCTACGGTATAATGCGGAACTTCCTCTATTGACAAGAACGGTGTCATCTCGTCTATGAGCTGACGGCAGACCTGCTTTTGCTCATCATCTTCTAATTCTTCTAACCACTCTGTAAGCTGTTCCACATAGCTTTGCACAAGCTCAGGGTTACTTAAATCATTGTTGATTTTCTGAATGGCATCTTCTTTTGTTTCTCCTACTTCAAGGGCGTCCATATACTCATAAGGAGAAACATCTTCCGCAAAATCTACCAGTCGCTCCGCAAGAGTGGCTTCCTTATCTTCTGGAACTCTAAACCAATCGCTTTCCGTTGCCATAATCTCCGCATAGAGCTTTTCGTCCTCTGGGGTGAGTGTTTTATGCTGCTCCAGATATGGTACAAACACATCTCGTCCCCATTGCAGGCTTTCTATTTGTTCACGGTAATAATCCTCGCCCTGTTTCTTCCATTCGGGAATAAACGGGCAATTCGGGGACAGAGAGTATTCGTAAAAGTTTTTGATATGGGAGATAAGGTCGCCCTCGCCGTCGCCAATATCAAACCGTCCTTCATAATGGAAATCTTCGCCGCCGATAGTAGCGGTAATCTCAAAATCGGTCTTATGATACCAACCGACATTATCTTTGCTTTCACGCTCTCTATGCTGCTTTTCGTCCAGAACGCCGAGAAGATAGTTGCCCAGAGCAAAGCTCAAATCGGTATATCGGTCATTAAACTGCCTGTCATAAAAGGCGGGGTGCTCCGAAAATCCGATTGAGAACTTTATGCTGTCTGGCTTTTCTTCGGACGGTGTTTGAACACTCTGCTTTTCGGTAACGACTACTTTCAAATGGTCGTTAGCAGGGTTTTCCTTTAACTTTTCCTCAAAATCAGCTCGGCTGAGTTCCTTTCCGAACAATGGAAAGTCGGGATTACGCAGGGAAACAGCGTTTTCATCAAACGCCGCAATCTCATATTTGTCTGCCCCGATATATACAACATCGTCCTCGTGATAGACATAGCGGAGAGGATACAGCTCCATAAGCTCCTGTGAAAACCGCCACGCATTGCTGCGGCTGTAAACATCGGCGGTCTTTCCCTGTACCAAAGCAAGAAAATCAATGAGCTGCTGGACAGTAGCGGGGTCGCCTAAATGCTGTTCCATTTGTTCGGCGGTTACATCTGCAAGGTCGGTACGCTCCACATTTTCAAGCAGGTCTTTCTCATAACCGTCTAAATCACGGATAAAATCGGACAGCCGCAAAGCAAGGGTATCTCTCTTATCGGCAGGTGGAAGGTCACGGTTTGCGTCAATGAAACGCTGCCTTGCCATTTTCCTTTGCGTGTCGATTTCGTACTGCGGAGCTTCCTCACTTTCGAGATAATCGGCGTAATGGTCTTTTTCCTTTTCATTCAGGTAGCGGTCATTCTTTATCAGCTCACGCAGCCGTTTTTCTACCTTTGCCCAAGAAAGAACAAGGTCGGGGTTTGCAGATGAGCCGTACTTTTCAATCGCAATGCCTTTCCCGTCGTGCCAAGTGTGTCCCTGCGTACCGTCTGGGAAATAATGCGTACCGCCGCCTGTGCCGTACTCTTTTTTGAGAAAATCAATATTGCCTTTGCTGTCCTCATTCTTTTGAAACTGACGGTAGATATGGTATTTACCATTCTGAAAGCCGCTTCCTCTTTGGAGAACAGAGTCAATATCTTCCTGAGAAATAACAAAAGCAGAGGATTTTTCGTCCTCTGCTTCAGCTAACATTTCAATCTGTTCTTCTACGGTGGGGAGATTAACTGTGACTTGCTGTTCATCAGCGACATTTAGCTGTAAATCAGCTCGTTCAGTATCGTTTCCTCCGCTTGACTGCGGATATTGTTCATCAGCCCGACCCATTGCATCGGTGCTTTTTCTTTCAGTTCCTCCGTCACGCCCTGCTCCTTGCAAAGCTGTTTTGTCAGAAGCTCCAACCTCGTAAGAGCCGTCTGTTCCACTTCGTAAAGATGTTTGTTTAGCTCGCCCGATGTCAGCAGATTGAGGTAGGTCACTCGTTTGTGCTGCTCCAGATAATCCCTGTGCATCAAAGCGTATCTGCCAAGCTGAATTTCTGGCTCTGTCGGTAATGTCAGGTCGGGAATAAGATAGTCCCCTTGTTTGGTGTATGTGATTTCGCTCATTATGATTACTCCTTTCGGCTTGTTCTCTGCCTACATCATAGCGTGTTTGAGATTGCGGCGCAAAGGTGCGATTTTGACTTTTCTCCGCAATTTGCACATCTCGGATAGTCTGAGAGATTTCCCTGAGTGCCATTTCAGAAATGTCGCTTGTAGCAACACCGAGAGCGTTGATAGTGGCGGGAGTATTAAAGTTAATGATTTCCGCAAAATCCTCACGCTCAAATACCGCTTCGGTATCAACACCGCAACGGCTCATCAGCATATATGCTACGCTGTTGACCGCAAGCTGTCGGTAAATGACCTCGATATTATATTCGTCAAGACCCTCTAACAAACTATCCTGCGTACAGGATTTGAGCTGCGGCATATAATCCTGCAAATTATCCTCAACTGCGTTTTTTGCCGTTTCCATCAGCACCGAAGCAAGGTCGGTGCTTTCCACATCGCCAAATCTGTCGGAAAGCCGTTCAATAACTGCCTGCTCGTATCGCTCACTCATCTGCCATATCGGAACAGGGCGGCTGCCGTAATAACCCTCGTGCGTATCGGATATATCAAAATAGTATTTCAGCGTGTTCCTGCGACCTTTTGGGTCGAACACCGCAATGCCTTTGCTGTCTTTGTTTACCCAACGCTTAAACTGCTTGTTCCAAGTTTCAAGCTGTGCTACCGCAACAGCGTCAGGGCGTTGAGCGTAAATCAAGAGCTGTTCATCAAATCGGCATTTATAGTTACGGCAAGCGGCAGACAAAAAACTCTGCCACGCCTGCGGATTTTTAGCAACCGCCACGCCTGTGCGCCGATACAGCTCTGTAATTAGCTGATACTTCGCAGCCATTCTTTGCACACCTCCTTATCGCTGATTGTCATAGTCATTCTTTCATTTCACCGCTAAAAAAGGAAATGACCTTATTTGCCTTGATACTCTTTTGCAGCTCATTGATAATACCAATGTCGGCTATGGTGATACCCTGTATCGCAAGAATATCGTCCATTGTCATAGCGGCAATCGACTTTTCATCAGTAAAGCCTGCTTCAAAGACCTTACCAAGCACCTTGATTGCCTTTTGGTTGAGTGCCATTTTCAAAACCTCCTATCGTTCTAAATCTTTATGCTTTGGGGCTTTTGTTACCGTCTGCGGCTCTGTGGGCTTTGGCTCATAGGTCGCTCCGTTTTGTTCCATACGCTCGGCAAACTCGCAGATATGGAAAATGTTATTTCCAATCTCGGTATGATACTCGTCAATAAAACGGCAGGGGCGTTCGGTTTTTTCTCCCCACGATGATGTGATGATGATTTTGCCGCCGTCTGGGATACGAAACAGCTCTTTGTAATTTGGGTCGATAAATCGGATACCCTGTTCAGCTTTTTGGATATGCTTATCAAGCCATTCTTTCACAAAGCAATAGCAGTAAAAATTGTAATCGCCCTTAGTCGGATTGCACCGAAACAGAAAGGCGTGTTTTTCCGTATCCACACGGAAACCGTACTCGGTGCAATAGCTTCCTGCAAATGCGCTTTCGGGATAATGCTTTGCAAACGCACTCATATCATAGCGGTTGTGCAAAAGTCCCTTGTCCTCACGAAGCGAATTGATAACCTCGTCAAGCTCTTTCTTAAACTCGTCCGTTTTCCATTGCGGTCTTGTATCAAACCAAGTAGTGTAAAAGCCATATCCAGAAGATGCAAAATCTCCACGCAAGTGTCCGATATTACTTGTCTGTCCCTCAAGCTGCATACTTTGAGCGTAGGTGTATTTCTGTTCGGCAGGGGTTAAGGCTCGTATCTCCATATCAGCGTTCCTCCCGATTTTTCTGTTTTTTCTCTTTCTGCTGCTCCTTGATTTTTGCAAGAGCTTCCTTTGCCCAATCAGGCATACATTCGGGCTTGATTTCTCCTAACACATCGTACCGTTCCCATCTGGATTTTTCGCCTGTGGCAAGGCAAGTACCAAAGACAGCGTTACCTCTGCCGCCTGTTGCTCCATTGCCGCCGTCCGCCAAAACGAGCTGAAAAGCAGGGTGCTGATATTCATACCGTTTCGGCTCTGCATTGATAACGACAACCTTGCCGACAATACTGCTGCTGCGTTTGTCGGGAATACAATGGTCTTTCGTGAACACGGTATTGTCAAAAGCGAATTTGGATAATTCGGATTTGGTTTGTTCTATCTGGGACTGTACTCGCTGAATGAAAATCCCCATAGCTTCCAGATAATCGTCACAACCAACGCTTTCTGTCGCCCACGGCACACCAAACGGATTATGGTAGTCGCAGTAGCTTACAAGGAAAGGGTATTTATCGCTTTTATCTACACCGAAAACAACCTCTTTGTCGCCAATATAAATGCTGTTCACGACCTCATAATTGCCGAGCATTCGTTTTTCTTCACTCATTCGATTGCTCCTTTCGTTTCTTTTCCTCTTTCTGCTCGTCTAAAATCCTGCGGATACAGACATCACAGAAAATAACAGACCCGTCCTTATATCGGGGATAAGGACAGGTCGTGCAGTCATATTTTCGTTTATCGCTCACGGTCATCACGGCTTTTCTGTTTTTTATCGGGCTGGTTGTAGGGCATACGGTATTCTCTTTGGTAGCGTTCATTCAGCTTTTCCCTTGCTTCCGATAACTGATTGCAGTAATATCCCCAAAAATAATCCGAGCCGTCCTTGCAGTACCAACACACATACGGGTTGGGGGCTTTGGCGTTATGACCGATGACAAGCTCGTTGTTCCCGATAGTACAGCTTTCGATGATTTCATAACCGCCGTTTATGCGTTTTTCTTCCATTTCACACCTCATTCCTTAGCGTATTTGCGGTATGCCTTTTCGCCTTCGGCACGGAGCCGCCTTACACGGGCGTTCCCCGCAAGCTCTGGATATTTTGCTTGCAGCTTACGGCGTGTTCTGCCCACGCTCTCAAAGCTCGGCAGACCGAGATATTTATACTGTTCCATTACTTCCGCAAAGGGCATTGCTCCTGCACCTTTCAAATAGGTGTTGCACACAATCAGATAGAGGGTCATATCATCGTTTCTTGCGTCCTCGTTCTTTTGCAGAATAGCCTTTACCTTAGCTTCAATGGTTTTCAGATTTTTCATAGATTGCCTCCATATATGGAAAGAGGGCGGCTTATCAACATAAGCCGCCCTTTTCCTGTCATATCGGGTTATTTCTTCTTTCTGTTTCGGATATTAAGCCATATTGCCGCACCGACGATAAACACTACAAGCACAATGGCGATAATAGTTTTAGCGTCCATAAATCAGTCCTCCTTTTTCTTTTTCTTGAAGCCGACAAAGCCGAGAACGCCTGCACCGATAACGGAAGCAGCCGCAAGGCTTACCCACAAGCCCAGATTAAAGTCATCGCCTGTTTTTGGCGTATCCCTGAACTCGTTGTGCATTTCAACAATAGTAGTAGAGTCTGTTTTGACGGTTGCCTGTTTGTCGGCAGGAAGGATATATCCTGCGGAAGCCGAGTCGCTGACTTCGGACACGGTGTATTCACCGATACGCAAACCCTCAATAAAGATTTCTCCGTTTTTGTCGGTCTTAAAGGTCTGGTCGTAGCCGTCAGCACTTGTCACACGGAAAGAGAAGCCCTCAACTTTACCGTCAGAGGAAGTCTTTACGATTTTGAGAGAGCCTTTCTGTGCTTCATTGATAAAGCCAACGCCTGCCTTGTTTTCTACGGTATAGGTCTTGCCGTTTTCCTCGATGGAAACGCCGTACACGCCTTCATCAAGCACAAAGCCGTCTGGGGCTGTTTTTTCACGGACGAAATACTTGCCGTAGCGCAGCTCGGTCATTTGATAAACGCCGCCCTCAAGCTCAGTCATTTCGCCGCACAGTTTATCGTCTTTATCAAATTCGCCGTTGCCGTTTGTATCGGCATACACCTCAAAGACCGCACCTGTGAGCTTATTGTCGGGATAATCTGCGTCAACCTTAGTCAGTTCAATATTCCCCTTGATAAAGTAGTTCACAAGCTCGATTTCCACGACCTCATCAACCTTGCCGACAGTTACGGCGATTTCTTCCTCGGAGAGTACAAAACCTGTGGGACTTTCAATTTCACGGATTACCCAAGTGCCATACGGCACTTTTTCAAAAGAAAAACTACCATCATCGGCTGATGTGGTAGTCTGGATAGCATTTTCTTTTGTAAACTCCTCTGTACCTGTCTTAAAGATACCGATGACCGCACCGCCCAGAGCGTTTCCGTCCTCATCGGATTTCAGACCGCTTACCGAGCCGTAAATGATTTCATTCTCAATAGCTTCGCCGTCATTGGCAGAAAGATGAACAATCGCCGTGTCCTGACCTGCGTACTCAAAGTGGACAGGGTATTTCTGCTCATTCAGCACATAGGCGGAATTGGTTGACAGCTCTTTTACATAGTAGCTGCCGAACGGAAGGTCGCTATTGACCGTGCCTTTGCCGTTTTCGTCCAGAGAAATAATCTCAATCAGACCATCGGCGGGGATAACCGTACCGTCTGCGGCGGTAAGGTCTGTTTCTGCATACAATCCAAAGGTTACATCAAAGATTTCGCCGTTATTGCCAACACCGTAGGCTTCGTCTGTTTCAAGGCTCTTTACAAGGTCAATTTCCACACGCTGCCTTTCATTGTAGAAGCTCGTTTCGGTTTCGGTAACAGCAATATTCTGACCTGCATACACAAGCTCGACAGCGTGAATTTCGTCATTCAGCACCATTCCGTAAGGAGCTGTGATTTCCTTGACCTCATATTTGCCCAGATACAGCTCTTTTGATTTTGCAGTTCCGTCCGTGCCTGTGGTAATAGTGTCAACAACCTCGCCCTTAGAAGCTCTCAGCGTTCCGTCCAGAGTATAAATATCCTCGGCGGCGGTAATCTCATAAACCGCACCTTCAAGCCCCTGTACCGCAAATACGGGCTGATACATTCCGTTATTCTCAGAAACGGAAGTGAACACCTCACCAGACTTGGAAACGGTAATTGTGCCTTTCTGCGCCATATTGGAGCGAACCACCTCAATGACCGTAATGCCGCTTTCTTCGGCAGAGCCGTCCTGCGTTACATCAAAATAGACAGGCTCGGAGTTCAGAACATAGCCATACGGAGCCTGCACTTCCACGATTGAGTATCCTGTGCCGTATTCCAAAGTCTGCGGCGTAATGAGATAACCGTCTGCTGTGGTATAAAAGGTGTCAATGGTCGTCACTTCGGGATAAGTGAAAGTCATTGTCACAAGCTCACCGTTGGGGTCGTAAATCTGGAAGCCTGCGCCTGCATACGGAATGGTAGCACCTGTTTCCGCATCTTTCTTTACGATTTTGATATAGCTTTCAAAATTAGCGTTATTGATAAGATAGCGGTAGGTCTGACCGTCCTTGCTGATAAATACCTCAAAAGGCTTCATCAGCTCTCGACCTTCCCACCCAGAGGTCTGCTCTACGACATAAACGCCGTAAGGCAAATCCTTTGTCTGAGCAAAGCCGTTTTCATCACAGGTGAGTATATCCCGCTCGGTTTCCTTTGCTGCGTCATAGCTGCCTGCGTCTTTCAAATAAACCTCAAATGTTGCTCCCGTTTCGGGTGTTTCAATCTGGGTTTCTCCGTCATCGGTGTGCTTGATAATGGCGATATTGCCCTTGATAATCTGCTCAGTCACATCGTTTGCGGTACTGTTGCGCTCTACGGTATAAAGCTCTGGCTCTGCGCCGATATGATGAATTGTAGTATCGAGCAGATAGCCCTCGGACGGGCTGATTTCTCGGATAGTCCAATCATCATCACAGATATAATAGTCTGTTGTAAACTGCCCGTTCTCGTCCGTAGTGTAGGTGTCAATCAGTTCTTCGCCTTTATAAATGCCGTAAACTGCACCTGCAAGAGAAGCGTCGCCCTGTGCCGTGCCTGTTTCCGCATCGGATTTCGTCACGGTCACATTGAACTTTTTGAGAATGTTCGTAAAGCTGCGGCTTGTAACCTTTTCCCATTCAATAGGAGCTGTCTGGCTTTCGGGAACAACATAGCGAATAGCCGTATCTACTTCCTCTACGGTGTAAGGTGTTTCGCCGCTGATTAGGACATTTTCAAATCTTGCCACACCGTTTTCATCGGTAACAGCATACTCATCAACGGGCAAGCCGCTAAGAGATGTGCCGTAAAGGTGGAACTTCACACCCTCCACAAGATTGTCCTCAGAGTTTTTGATAATCTCCAGACTGCCACGCTTCAAGGTGTTGTTAAAGGTTACGGTAGCAGTATGACCGCTTACAATCGTTACCCTTTGAACGCTCTGCGGCTCGTATCGGTCAATGGACTGCTCTGTGACGGTGTAAACCCCCGGCATTAGCTGAACATCTACCGTACCGTCTGCGCCTGTGGTAACGGTTTTATTTACACCGTTTCCAGAAATATTGAAGCTAATGCCAGACACAACACCGTCCTCAGAGGTCTTTTTAATCTGCCCTGTGCCGTAGGTTTCCGTGTCGATTTTAAGATAGAAATATACGGGGTCGGAAGCTCCAGAAACCATTGTCTGTTTACCAACACAGCCCCAGATAAGCATTTCTCCGCAATCGAGATTGACATTTTTCTGTGCCGATACTGTTACGGGAGAAGTAATCATCTTATCACTCGTAAAAGTATATTTGTTGCCGCTTCTTGTTACGGAAATACCGCTTGCGGAAAACTTAATATCGGACAATGTGTTGTTGGTATCCTCAAGCGTCAGGCTGTATTTCTTTGTATCGGGATTGTATTTGAGAGTGTAGGTGTCCGCATTGCTCTGGCTTCTTGCCGCAAAGCTCGGAATGGTATAGTGTTTTGACATCTGCGACAAAATCCAGTTGTAGCACTTCTCGGCGGGTCTGCCTTTCAGGGAATAGTAGTAAGTGTCCCCGTCAATCCCGTTTGCACTCTGGCGGTTTGAGGGGCTTGTGCGGAGCTGCTGCTGATATTCCCAGATAATTGTCTGGGTCGCAAAAGCATAATCATCTGCATTTGTGCCTGCAACGGGAGAGGATTTACCCTCGTGCCAGCCATACATCAAAGCCATCATAATACCGAACTGAGCGTCAGTCGGCAGGTTTTGAAAATACGAGCTGTTCTTTCCGCTTTTGGACACATAGGAATTGCCCGTGTTGAAATCAACGCCAGACTCCACGCAGTAAACCTGATGTGTTCCGCTATTATCTGTCATCAGATATTTTCGCTTGGCGTTACCTGCGTTAATGCTTTGCACGGTAATGTTGCCTTTACTGTCATAAACGATAAAAGAATAGGTTGCTTTGCTTCGGTAATACTCGCCGTCAGAGCCGACATAGTAATCGCCAAAGGAAGATGTGCAGCTTTTACCTTCCTCGCTCGTCCACGCAAAGGCGGACATCGGCAGAGCTGTTATCATCATCAGCAAGCAGAGAGCCGCCGACAGGATACGCCTGCCTTTCTTTGTAAACTTAGTTTTCATAGGCTGTTAAACCGTCCTTTCTTGATTTTGGGCATAAAAAAATCCCTCTGTCTTTGAACAGAGGGAAAAGCCTGATAGCTGCTCACGCAAAGAGGAAATAAATCGAGTAGCTGCCGTTTCCTCTTGCTTCGCAATAAATATTAAAAGCTGTGATTTCATCAATTCCGTATGCGCCGAGATTTTCGACAGTATGGAATGTGATATAGCGTTCAAGGCTCTGCTTTAATGCTTCGCCCTGATTGTTCTGTGATGCCGTTACAGGTTTCCACCAAGTAGAATTACTCGGAGTGAGTGAGCTGTCTAAGGCAAGCCCCATATCCAGACCAATGCCGATACAATCTTCCTTGACCGTTTCAATGTCAAATTCATAATCATAGGCGGTTTTAGGCTTTGTATCTTCGGGGACTGTCTGCGGTGGTATCTCCGCAGGCGGCTCTGTTTTCTCTGGCTCTTCGACAGGAGCAGAGCTGCTTTCCGTTACCGCAGGTTTTGTTTCAGATACTTGATTTTTTCCTTGCGATACAGGCTCGTTCTGTTTTGAAGTTTCGCTTTCAACAGGCTCATACTCTGTAACTTCGGCATTGCTTTCAAGCTCAGTATCCGTTTTGGCACTTTCACTTTCTTTACTTTCCGAGAAAAAACTGCTTTCTGTGCTTTCTGTTTCGGCGGCGGCTTCTGTTTCCGTTACAAGCTCATAATTATCACTTTCTTCGGGAGCTGTTGAAACATCGGCACAGCCGCTTAATGTCAATATCAGCACAAATAGCATTGCAATCATCTTTTTTCGCATAGCATAGACCTCCTTTGCGGCTTCATTATACGAAAAACCTCAGAAGCTCTCAAAGGTAGAAAATCTTTCAAACAAAGAGTTTTGCATATATTCTTTTTCGGATAGTCTTGGTAGTAAAAAAGGGGGTGAGGTGTGGAGAGGGGGAAGCCGAAAAAGCGGCTATCCACGAAAACGGGCAGACCTCGCCCTCGGTGTGCGGCTATCGTTCCTGAGCTTTCTGCCTTTGCAAGTGTCGGTTGTAAAACTCCAACGCTTTTACAACAAAATCCGCTTCCTGTCCTTTGGGAACAGATTTAGGAATGAGTTTGGTTATCCTCTCGTCACGGAAAGCAGGCTTTTCCCTTTGATTAGGTTTTTCTTCTTCCATAATGCTCTGGATAACCTCGCCTGTCAGCTTACCCTCCTGCATAAACTTCTTCATTTTGATAGCCTGTGCAAGCGACGGGGTAGCGTCGTTGTAGCTCATAGCTTCAAGCAAAGTGTACTGCTGTTCTTCGTTCAGATAAGAGATTTCAACGGCAGGACGAAAAGCAATCTGCCTTTCATCTACCATTTGCAGGATTTCGGGAACAAGCTCAGTCAAGCGGATAAAACGGCGGATTTGCTCACGGCTTTCGCCCACTTTATCGGCAAGTTCTTCATTAGACCTCGACTTCGACACCATTGGTGTCGAAGTTAAATCGTTCCTTTGTCCCTGTCTGTCCATTGCTTCAAGCCGCATTTTATAGGCAAAGGCTTTCTCACTCGGTAAAATCGTTGACCTCTGTAAATTGCTTTCTACCATTACAATAATGGCTTCATCACGGGTCAGCTCTTTAACCTCGCATTTCAGCGTTTCAAGTCCTGCAAGTTCACAAGCCTTTTTTCTTCTGTGCCCGCTTACAAGCTCATACCGTCCGTCCTCTTTAAGCCGAACGGTAGCAGGGGTCATTACGCCGTTTCGCTTAATGCTCTCGACAAGCTGCTGCATATCCTCGTCCATTAAAACCTTGAACGGGTGGTCTGGAAACTCGTCAATCTGCGATAAGGGAATATCTCTGATTTTACTCAGCTTTGCTTCTGCACGGCTTTCATCTGTCTGAAAAAGGTCATCGTAAGCGGTCAGTTCGATTTTGGTTTCTCTGCTTCTCGCCAATCTCTGCCACCTCCTTTCCGAACTGCTCATAAGCTGCGGCAACCTTACCGCTTTTGTCGTAAGCAAAAATGCTCTTGCCCTCTGCGGTAGCTTCCACCGCACGGATAGAATGCGGTATCTCAGTATCAAACACCTTGATTTTTTGACCGTAGGCACTTTTTACCGTTGCCGTGATTTCCTTAGAAATGTTGGTACGGGGCATTACCATAGTCATTAAAATACCGTCTATCCGCAGTTTGGGATTGATTTGTCGTTTTACCATTGACACAGAGCGAAGCAACAGCTCCAAACCTTTCGCTGAAAGGTAGTGCGGCTGTGTTGGGATAATCACGCTGTCTGCCGCCGCCAGAGCATTTATCGTTATCATACCGAGAGAGGGCATACAGTCGATAAGCACATAATCGTAATTCTTCTTAACCTCATTTACATAGGTTTTCAGAACACGCTCACGGCTCATAGCATTGATAAGCCGTACTTCAAAGCCTGATAACTCAATGTTGGACGGAAGCAGGTCAACGCCCTCGCTGTGGTGTATGATACCTTGCGAAACATCAAAAGATTTATCGTCTATGATGTTCTGCATTACGGTGGAGAGCGTTATGGGTATATCGTCAGGTCTGTTGTAGCCGAGTGCCATTGTGAGATTTGCCTGTGCATCGGCATCAATGAGCAGGACTTTCTTTCCTTGCTGTACCAGACTTACGCCCAGATTGACCGCCGTGGTCGTTTTACCGACACCGCCTTTCTGATTGGTCAGAGCAATCACTTTGCAATTTGACATTTGTGCGTCCTCCTTTCACATAAATTTAGCCGCTTTGTCAAGGCGGCTATGTAAAAGAGTGAGAGAACGCAAAAAAGCCGCTTACTCTTAGGTGAATAAGAATAAGCGGCTATGTGTGATGTGCCTTAGATATGTTCAATTTTCATTTTCTTAACAGGAGCGTTGACAACCTTGAAAATCAGCTCGTCAACGCAGTCCGTGTATCTGCCTTCCTGTATCAGTCTGTTTTTCAGCTCTACAAGGCTATGTATTACCAACTGTCGCTCGTGGCTATCCAGATATGCGTGGTAGGTTTTATCTTTCATAACGAATACCTCCGTTTCATTTTTCATTATAGATATGTTTAAGAAATTACGCCATTGTGCCATCGCTGCCTGTACGCAATTTTCGTATTTGCTCATTAAACCTCTGGTGCTTGACAGACTTCACGGCAATTCCTATGAAATATCTGCTTACGAGGAAATCCAATAGATACTCTTTTGGGATTTGATAACGCTGTTTGATATAAAAGCATTTCAACTCTTTTTTACCACACCAGCGACTAACCGAGTTTTTATTGTAGCCCGTAAACTGAGCTACCTGCTCAACCGACATAACATCTGGGTTGTTTTTTAGCAGTCGTTCATAATACTGACGCATACGGATTAAATCCTCTTGTGTGAACACCTCATCAAAGGACGGAGCTTTTTTATCTCCGCCTTTTCCTTTGTAAAAGCCGTCTGGGGCTTTGAATAGCTCTGGGTAATCATCTCTGTCTTTCAAATACTGAATAACATCAACCGTCTTGATTTTGAAGCGGCGTGTTTTTTTGCCGCTATCTATGTTCGGCACAAGACCGCTTTCCAATAAAAACAAGCAGGTCTTTTTGCTGATATGACAGATACGGTACATCTGGTCTTTGGTTATGTATTCGGGGTATTGCTGCAAAATCTCGTTGCAATATTTTTCTGTAATCATCACTTACACCTCTTTGCGCTTTTTGGTCAACAGCAGAAGAAAGGTGTAAAAGTTCTCTCCAATAGTATTTTGAGAGTGCCTGAAAAGTAGGTGGGAAAAGGGGTTTTGTTCTCTCCTGAGTTCTCTCCGTTCTCTCCAAGTTCTCTCTTTTTTGCTTTTTTTGAGCCATTTTTGAAACCTATTCGAACTCACGGTTTTTTGCCGCTTTTCGCCGCTTTTGGCTCGGATTTTACCTGTAAATAAAGTAGTTTTTCTTGCATTATTTTCTGCTCCTTTCTAACACTTTCCATATCACATAACACATTCGAAATCGAATGACCTTGTTGGTTGCCGTATCTCGCAAAACCATTGATTTTACGGGCTTTTTCGGTTATTATGTTTGATAGCAGTACGGTTAGTTCTCTCCGATAGTTCTCTCGCATTTCGAACTGTCGGAAACAGCCGAAGCGGAGAGAAAATCATCTTTTTGCGGACAAGAGCTTTTTCCCTTAAAATAGGGCATTTTTTCTCAAAATCCGCTAAAGTGTGTTGGGAGTAAAACACTCGAAATCAGTTGTACCTTCGGGTACCGTGGGTTCGAATCCCACCCACTCCGCCAGAAAACTCAGTCTGCAAGCGGTTTTTGCCGTTTGCAGGCTTTTTCTTTTTTCTGCACCTTTGGGATTTTTCCGTAAGTTCTCTCCTGAAAATCGGTAGTTCTCTCCTAAATTTTCTGAGATTTGAACTCTGGATATGTAGTTGGCGTATCCTTAGTAAAGCGATACGCCGCAGAAGCTATGAAATAACCTCTAATGCACCACTCAGACCGTTTACCATTGCGTCAGCCGATGACAGCTTGGAATTGTAATCCAAATGGGCATATACATTTGCCGTAGTTGAAAAATCGCTGTGTCCGAGCCATTCCTGTATCTGCTTCATAGGAACACCATTCGCAAGAAGCAGCGAAGCACAACTATGCCTTAAATCGTGAAAACGCATTCGTTTCAAGCCGTGCCTTTTAAGAAACTTTGGAAACTCTGAGGTAAGATAATCCAGCCTCATTCGGTATCCCATCTCATCAACAAACACAAACCCGTCATAATCATAATTGTAACAGTTTCCGCAAATTTTTTTGTTAAGCTCCTGTGCTTCCTTAACCTGCATAAAAATCTCTCTAAAGCTCCCTACAAGCGGAAGCGTGCGCAGACTGGATTTCGTTTTTGCAGACTGCTGTTCTACTTCACGGTATACGCCATCTTCCATTACCGTGGTTATCGTTCGCTTTATAGAAATTGTTCCTCGCTCGAAATCAATGGCATCCCATTTCAGCCCCATTACCTCTCCACGGCGAAAACCATAAAACGCCGCCACCAGTACAGGCAGTTCTAACTTTGTTCCACGCAGTGCATCAAACATTTCCTGCATTTCGTCTGCCGATAGAAACACCGGCTGAAAATCATTCTTCTTGGGACGGTCAACCTTGTCTGCTACATTTTGAACCAGCATATCGGTTTTTACCGCATATTTGAGCGCCGAATGAATAACAGCGTGATAATGAATAACCGTGTTGGATTTCACCTTTTTGAGCATCTCGGAATAAAACATCTGTAAATGTCTTGCTTCCAGTTCCCGAAGCGTCAGCTTCTTTTTGCGGAAGTATGGCTCAAGAGGATTTTTTATGATGCTTGTATAGGAGCTGTAGGTTGCTATCGCCAAACGACCTTTTGCAATTTCCAGCCATTCCAAAAGATAATCGGCAAACAGCATATCACTGCTTAATTCACCAACCTCTTCCGGTATTTCAAATTAAGCACGAATTTTTGCAAGTTCAGCCTCAGCCTTGCGCTTGTTGCCCTTTTCGGGCAAGCCAAGGGATATCCACTTTGTTTTCCTTTCTCCCTTGGCGTTTTTGTAATTCAATACGGCATAATATTTGCCGCTTTTTACAGCTAAATGTCCTGCTACCATATTTTTTACCTCCATAATTTTATTTGCAGAACAGAGCTCCAAACCGACAGCTATATTATATCGCCGATTTGGAGTTCTCTCCATTCTGCGATTTATTCAGCCGTATTCGTATCAGTACGAATCAGCGAGTGTCTCTGTTTCGTTCTCTCTGCCGTTTCAAAAGCTCCAAGCCTTTGATAATATCCTTTCGCATTTGTTCATTGGAATATTTCGGCGGAAAATATTTTTGAAATTCCTCACGCTTGAATTTTATCTGCTCCTGCTGATTTGGCTTTTGCTCCGCCATCACCTCATAAATCATCTGACTTTCAAGCACGCCTTCCTGTGATAACTTCTTTAACCGAATCGCCTGTGCGTGGGACGGTGTACAGTCGTTCTGCTCCATTGCGTCGAGCAAAACTTGTTGTTCAGATCGTTCTAAGTACGAAATCTCTACGGTAGGATTGAAAGCAATTTTGTTTTCGTCTACCATTGAAAGTAGTTCCGGAATTAAGTATGTCAGTCTGATATAGCGCTTAACCTGATTGCGACTTTCTCCTGCGTCTTCTGCGACTTTTTCGACACTCAGCAACTTCTGCCCAAGTTGGGCAGAAGTTACACCCTGATGTTTTATTGCATCCAACTTAATCTTGTAGGCAAACGCTTTTTCACTGGGCAAAATTATTTCTCTTTGCAGATTGGCGTCCACCATTGCAATGACCGCTTCATCATCGGTCATCTCCCGAATGATGACAGGCATTGCCTCAATTTCGAGCACCTGACACGCTGCCAGTCTCCTGTGTCCGGAGATCAGCTCATACCCGCCCTCTGGTAAAGGTCGAGCAAGCGCCGGCGTAATTGTTCCGAACTTTTTAATGCTCTCAATCAGCCGTTTCATCTCTTCGTTGTTTTGGATTTTAAACAGGTGATCCTTGAACAGGTGAAGCTCACACAGCGGAATGTCTTTGACACGTTCCAGCTTTGCGTCATCTCGTTCTTCCTGTGTTGAAAATAAATCTTCAAGTGTCGGCAAAGTAAAATCCGATTTTCTTTTTGTCATAAATATCTCTCCTCTCATTTCCATTTCAAATTGCTTTCCTGCGGTCTTAAAAATTCTCTTTCTATGTCCGCCTGAAACTTATGCCATCTAAGTGCCTCAGCTTTCAGCATAGGTGCATCAATAAAGCCGAGTGCATTTGCTTTGAGCGCAAGCTGATTGATGTTGTTGCCGATGGCACAAAGCTGCCGCATCGCTTCATAAAATCTTGCGTCCGGTTTTTCTTTTGGCTCGTACCCTCTGATCAAAATTCTGATAACTGAGGTTTCATTTATCCCCGACAGCTTCGCTTTACGTTTTAACTCGGCATTTTCTTCGGGCGACAGCCAAAACTGTCTTTTAATTCTCTTTGTCATAACTGCTCCTTTCTGCAAGAGGTCTTAGGACGCTTCCTAACGAGGTATTTGTGCTTTGGGAGTACAAATACACTGCTCGCTAATGCGATGCAGTTTTACCGTTTTACGACTTTTGGGAGTATAAACGGTCTGCTCGCTAAGATAACGCAGTCCCCTTCGCTCTATCTCAATTCCTTTAAAATCTCGTCAATGCGAAAACTTATCGCACTCTTTTCAAGCTGTCCGCAGTCCGCTTTTAACTGCTTTAACAGGCGGAAAATACGGTAATCCTTTTCACGGAAAGCCGTTTCAATTTCTCTCCCGAGACCTGTTTTTCTCAAATATTCCGACAGTGAAAGTCCGCAGTATTTTGCGTTTTGGCAGAGCTTCTCTTTTTCATCGGGTGTTACCCTGACATTGATTCCGAGCGTTTTGTTTCTCATTTTTCTTCCTCCTCAAGTGCAGTTTTCAGTGCCTCCAACAGCTTTTGCACTTCTTCACGCTTCAGGGAAATTCCCTTTGACGCTGTATCGCCCTGCCAGCGGCGGATGTCAATCATCGGGTCGTAAACACCCCATTTGACGATATTGATTTCTTTGGTTACGCCGTCCGGCTTGCCGCCGATAACTGCGATTTTCTTTACAATTTCATAGTTTGCCATTGCTTTTTCTCCTTTTTTTATTTCTGTTTGTGACGGCTGTGACGATTATGACAACTGTTTTTCTATATAGCGTTTTCCTCGTCATTTGCGTCATTGCTGTCACTGCGTATAAATTTTATCAGTCTGCTTTTGCCTGTCCGCTTTGTTTTGTATTCAATCACCACAGGCTCCAGCGTATCGCGGGAAAACTGTCCTAAGTATTTCGTAACGATATTCGGTGTGGTTTCACTCTCTTTCATTTCCGCAATCAGTTCACTTGCTGTGCCTGTCCATTCATCTCGGCTCTGCATAAAATCCACCACCCGGAAAAGAAATTTCGGTATCTCAGCTTTGTGAATATCATCGCTGTTTTTGCGCTCCACAAGTTCCCAGATAAGCTCGTTTAACTGCAAAGTCAGCTCTTGATACTCAACATCTCTTCCGCTGACCAAAAGCGACGCTGTATCCTTTGTTCGCTTTCTTTTCAGAATAAAGTTTGTGTCAGCCGCTCCGATAATTCCCGTTGAGCCGCTCACCTCATTAAAAGGATCGTCGCTGTCTTTCAGCTTTCGAAGATGATGAATCGCAAGAACGGCGATATTGTATTCGTCCGCAATGCGTTTGATAGAAGAAATATCGTCGTAATCATTGCCGTACATTCCCGCCTTGCCTGTGCTCCCTTTTGAGTCACGCACCTTTTGAAGCGTGTCGATAATCACAAGCTTTGTATCTGTATGCTCGTTCAAAAAGTTAATAATCTGTTCTTCCAAACCTCCGCCGATCAACCCGCACATTACCGCAAAATGCAGATTATTCGGCGCTGTATCGGTGAAAATGCATGAAAAGTGGAATGGCTGTCGAAAGCATAAGCTACTGCACTGCGTGATTTTGAAATTCCTATTGCAGGAGATAACGAACAAACCGAAATTGTCCGTATCCTTGACGATTTTCTCGCTAAAGAACAGCGAGCCAAAAAAGCTGCCAAAGCAGTTCTGGAACAAATCGACCTGATTAAAAAATCCATCCTTGCCCGTGCTTTTCGTGGCGAGCTGGGCACTAACGACCCTGCAGAGGAAAGTGCGGTGGAATTGGTGAAAGAGATTATATAAATAAGAATAAACCATATGAAATCTGCATATGCTAATCCAAAAACATTGAGGTGTATGCGTAAATGTATGGTTATTCTATAGTAATTTGTATTACAGAGATTACAAAAACATGCTGTAAAGTAGAAAGGAGATATAAAAATAGATAAAATTTAAAACAAAAATGATAATATTGAAGTAATCGAATCAGAAGTTAAGATGATTACTCCGATGATTCGTTGTTTAATATTTCATCTTGGGGAGCAGATCTTTCTTTTAGAGAATTAGTCAGCATGTACGAAGATGATGAATTGGTGAAACCAGAATTACAACATAAATATGTTAGTATAACTAATAATAAGTAATTTTGGATTACAAAATGCAACAAAACGCATAAGATCTGGGGCATTTTCGTCTGCAAACATCTCTGCACCGTTCTCAAGGAGATTACCGAGCAGTAGCAAAATCCTCTGCTCCGCCTGCACGGAAGAAGCTTCTCGCCGCATCATCTCCGCCGGGAATCAAGTCACCTACAAGCTTCTTCAAAGCGTTGGAGCCGTCCTGCCAGTTAGCAATATCGTCGCCGTTGTTGTCCTCTGTGATAACTTCGTCAGGCTCTGATGGGAACGGAAGAATCTTTTCTCCGTCAATGCCTCTGTACATGAAATCCTGATTCCAAATACCTACGGATTTTTCTCCGTTAGGCAAATCAAATCCAAGGTAAACAAACTCTTCACCGCCGAGATAGCAGTTATTAAACATTGAAGCTGAAATGAACGGTGTGTTAACTGAACGTGGAGCAACTGTAGATACATTCTTGTCGCTTATTTTTTCAGTAAGGTCACAAATCTGGCGATTGTTCTCCTCTACCAAGCAGCGTCAAGAGAAGCATCAGACTGAGCGCTGTTTGCAGAAATCAAAGGCTGAACCGGGAAACCGATTGAATTTACTGTAACATTGCTTTCATCAATATTCTTGATAAGCTTTTCTACAATCTGATATTCCTTAACTGTAAATACTACATCAAATGGCACGTCAATACCCTCACGGAAAACTACTTTCTTAACCAAAATATCGCCATTGTTATCTACCAAAAATTATATAGACAATGTAAAAAACCGATGGACTGTATGTGGCTTTACAGTTCATCGGTTTTTTGTTCCCTATATTATTTTTTAACTAATTACTATATACAATCTAATAAATTCAAGATTTAAATTTAATATTTCCAAATTACAAATTGTTCATAACAAATTCTTTTATAGTCATTAAGTTTTTGTTTTCGTCAGTTCCTCCGTCAACTGTTATGATAATCTCTTCTCCACATTTTACCGCAAGTCCCATCACTGCAAAAATCTTACTTGCATCAACAGTTTTTTCGCCTTTAGTTATAGTAACTTTACTGTCCTGAGATTTTACCAGCTTTACCAAAAGACCTGCAGGTCTTGCGTGTATACCCATTTCATCTTTAATAATATAATTAAAATTCATCATAATTATCTCTCCTACACTTAATTTAATATACAGAAGATATTTCCATTCCGCACTTCAGTGATTTTAAAAGTCTGTATGCAGCATCTTCATATAATTCTTCGCATCTGTCTATAGCTTCATCAATTGTCATAATACCGTTTACGGTGGTTACTACTGTTTCAATTCCTGTTTTATATATACTTTCATAACCCTGAAACAGTCCACCCACTATGGCAACAGCAGGGACTCCCGCTTTTCTGCATCTTTCGCCTATGCCTGATGGTACTTTTCCGAAAGATGACTGCCAGTCCATTCTTCCCTCCCCTGTTATAACAAGGGAAGCAGAGGAAAGCTTTTCATCAAAGTTTATTAAGTCCAAAACAACGTCAATACCAGGTTTAAGCTTTGCATTTAGAAATGTCACAAGTGCAAATCCTAGTCCTCCTGCAGCTCCTGCTCCGCTTATTTCTCTGTTTGATTTTCCCAATGCAGCTTCAACTACACCGGCATAATTTTTCATACCTTTTTCAAGCCTCTCAAGAATTTCCTGAGTTCCTCCCTTTTGAGCTCCAAAGGTAAATGTGGCTCCCCTTTCTCCAAGAAGTGGATTGTTTACATCACACATAACGGTAAATTCCACAGAGATTTTTCCGTCGGCAAGCTTAGCTTTTCTGCTTTCAAGATTTTTCGGTACGTCCATATCTACTGTGATAACCGCTTTTGAAATATTTTCACTTTTGCTGACGGTTCTCTGAGCCTTTGAGTTTTCGCTGGTCAAAACAAAGTCGTTCTCAAGAGGTGAAAAGTCATATCCGTCTCCGTCATCGCTTCCGTCCTCAAGCATAAGAACATTGCTGTAACTCTTTTCTGAATTTTTATCAAATACAGTGAGAGTTCCGTTATCTTCAACAGTGATTTTGTAGAATGAATTTTCCAAAACATTCTCCTTCTTTTCAACAAGAGTGTTTTTCTCCAAAGCCGTAAATTCCGTTTCGGTTTTCTTAACAAAATAGGTTTTAAATCCCATTGAAGGTATTTCATCCATGAAAGCAACTGTGTATTTTACAAACGGGTCATAATCGCCGTAATGAACTATCTGTCTGTCGATAAGTCCCGCATTCACTATTTCACTGGAAAGTATCTCAAAATCAGGACGGTTTCCCTTTTCATCCTCAAGGACAAAGCCCTTCATTTTTGTGATTATCTCTCCGGTTACAACCTCATTTCTTGCATATGGCAAAGTATTAAATACAACAAGCTTATCAAGGGTAATGTCACAGCTCATAGCGTCGGTTATTTTTCTCTTGTAAAATTCTATAAGACAGTCTGTTCTGTCCTCTGCAAGGAAAAATCTATCTGCGATTGCTCTGTGAACCTTGTCGCTGCAGCAGCAGCCAATGGAATCGTGGGCATGATTTTTCATAAGCTCTTTCCAGATTGCCTTGATAAGACCGTGATGATAATCAAATCCCAGTGAATAAGCAATACTTGCCAAAGGCTCCAATATGTTTGTGATCTTATTTTCGATGCGTGTATTTGAAGATTTAAGGTCTGCTCTGGAGGAATAAATACTGCGGTGAACACGCATATATTTTCCGTCCAAAAACTCGCCCTTTAAAGTATCAAGGTTTTTATTCTTTTCTATTATATCAAAAATCTCTTCGTACCTGCTTATTTTTGTAACTCTTCCCGGATAACATTCCTCGATGGATTTCATAACATCAAAAATATTTTTCTGAACCGGCATTTGGTCATGACCGTTGGGAAGCAGAATATGCTCTGTTGTGGCTCCCCTGTCAAGAACCGGAAGATATTTATCCATTCTCTGCTTTAATGCTTCGTGGTCAGCAGGAAGATATTTTCCAATAGCATATCCCAAAGGCAAAAGCTGAACCGTAACCTTTGAATTGTCGTCGCCTTCCCAGAAAAATTCTGTTTTATCGGAACCCATGCGCTCTGATGTTCCCCTCCAAAACATACAGCGTTTAATTCCAAACATGATTCCCAGAATAGCTCCCAAAATAGCGCCGTTTGAACCGCTCATTGAGCCAAGGAAATCAATAAGAACCGTATTTATCCATGCAACCGGTTTTCCAAGTATAAGGAAAATACCTATTCCTACAATAATTGTGCTGAGTACAGGATATACCCAGAAGGAAACGAAGCCTGCCAAAGTTCCCTTTGCAGGAATTGTCTTTCTCAGGAAACGTACTGTATAACCTGCTATAATACCTCCAAGCATACCGCAAAGGAAGCCGCCGCCGATAATGTTGGCTGCAATACCTGCCGCAAAGCCCGGAGCAAGGGCTGTCTTATCGCCCAAAGAATATGCCATGTAGGCTGAAAGCACGGGAATCATAATGGTTCCAAGCATCTGTCCGCCCATAGACTTAAAGCACCACAGCCATGACTGTTCAGCTGCCATAATATCCTGAAGGCCGAATACCTGTGTGATAAGTATAGCAAAGGCGTTTATCATACCGCCTGCAACGATGATAGGAATAATATATGATATACCGGTAAGAACTGATTTTTTGATATCCGAAAACAATGTATTTTTTTCCTCCGGTTCATCTTTTGCCACATACTCTGATTTTTCAAAGGTTTCCGCCTTTTTAAGAGCATCCTCTATAACCTTTTTGCCGTTTCTGATAGGCTCAGCAACCTTAGTCTTGAAAACCGGAAGATGATTAAATCTTTCACTTTCCTTTACGGCTACGTCAACGGCAAAGATAGCAGCGTCTGCATTTGCAAGTCTTTCGGCTGTGTGTCTGTCCTCAACACCGTTTGCGCCCTGCTTCTCAACGTATACTTTCACTCCAAGCTCTTCACCGGCTTTTACAAGTGCTTCAGCCGCCATATATGTATGTGCAATACCCGCAGGACAGGCTGTTACAGCTACTATTGTTTTTGAATATGTCTTATTTTCATCGGAGCCGGTACTTTCCTCTTTTTGCAAGTTTTACAAGTCTTTCATTTTCTCCCCTGGCACTGATAATTATCAATGCGTCCTCACTGCATCCGTGTTCAACAGAATATATCATATCATGTATCTGAGGATAATACTGCACGTTATAATCAATGCATCTCATATTTTTAACAAGAAGCTCACAAAAATAACTGGAATCTCCCACTCCTGCAAAAATACAGCTGTGTGCCTTTCTTATGACAGAAGCTACTTTTTCAACTTCGTGTTCATCAATTATATCAAGGGTTCTTACAATGTTATTAGGAAGCATTTCCATAAGCTGACTATGCGTCTTTCAAAAAGTTAGGTTACAGCGGCTTTGCAGAATTAAAATTTGCAATACAAAATGAAATAAAACCCAGAAACAAATCCTTGAGCCGTCACATTGGGAGCTATGTACAATTCCTTTGCCATCTTTTGTATAGAAAGCTTCATAATATCTTTTCTATGTTTTTGTATATACTCGACTATGTCATCTTCTGTGTCATTAAAATTTATATCGTATTTTTTTATTCTTTCATCGAATGTCATACCGCACCTCTCTATTTTCCGTAAATATAAAAATTATTTAAATATATAAGTCAACAATAAAGTTATTACTTTAATTTTGCAAAATGTAACCTTATTACCATCAATAATACTATTCTATCACAAAATTTCAAGAATACAATCAAAAAATATAACTATCATAAAAAGCTGATTGTTTGTCAAAACAAAGCTTTACTCTGTTCATACACATCTGCACCAAGTCTATACAAAATCTGATACTTCCGCTTCTCATCTGAATTTTATAAATTCAACATTAAGCGTAATGTGTATTACGCAATTCTTGCAACAACTATTTATCTGATTTAATTGTATAGAGTTCATTTATTTAAAATACCTATTCGTCGGGTTTGATTATTGATTGCATTTTATTATTTCTCTGTAAGCATTAAAAATAAAATTTAAGAATTTATTATAATATCACGAGTTTAAACGTGCATTATATCGTTATATTTCAAATTGTTTTATTTTATATAAATCATTTATAAAAAAACTAAATATATATTTTCTTTATAAGCACAAAAGTATATAATATTTTGGATTTTTTTAACTTTTTTACAAATACAGTATTGACATTAAAAATTATGTATGATAATATAAATGCATAAAAAATAAAAATTTTTATTAAGGTTAATTGTTTTTATATATTTATTATAATTGACAAAGTTTTAGATTAAAAAACATTGTCCGTGTTTTTATACATGTGTTTTTTCTTTGGATTATTGGTGTAAAAAATTCCGGTACATACACAAGATCTATTTATGGAGCATGGAGCCCTGATTCAAATGAATTTTAAAATGTAATAAAACAGGCGCTGTGCGCAAATCTTTGCGTACAGCGCCTGCAATGAAAAGAGGTATTTTCTATGGTAAAAAGACGAATTTTTGTGTTTATTTCCGTTTTATTGGTTGGACTTTTAGTTTTATCCGGATGTGATATGACATCCATACTCAGCAAAGATAAAGAACCACAGTCAAACGGTGAAACCTCAGGTAATGAAAATAACGCCTCTGAATCTTCCGACATGATTGAAGTTTCATTTGCAGAGCCTGTCAAACTTGATAATCATATTACCGTAACTGTGAACGACGCAAAGATTTTTAGTTCTTTCGAGGAAACAGGATATTCAGAAGATGAAGAATGTGTTGTCAAAAAAAAGGATTTTAACAGCGGCTACGTATTTCTGCTTTTAGATTATACCTTTCTTTATACAGACGAAAACCTGAAAGGACAGCTTATAAAAGGAAATGACAAACTTTCAGGCATAAACAGTATGATTGAATTGTATTCCTCCGAAACAGGTGAACAAAGCGGCACATGGGACAGATTTCCTGACACCGAGGTTGTTTTTGATTACACCATAGTTGACGGAGGAGAACACTATACAGATTCCAGTACTCAGTATCTTTATTTTGATCTTATAGAGGGACAGGAATTAAATCTAAAAGTTCTCTATGCCGTTCCTGATGAAAGAGCCAATCTTCCGTTTTACTTGCAGATTTCCAAGATTTTAGTTTCAAATGAACAAAAATATTATGTCAATCTGAATCTATCCAAGGAGGGCTCATGATGGCAATATTTAAAATAGAAATGAAAAAAGTATTTAAAGGTAAATTATTTTGGTTGGTAATAGCCTTTGCTGTTGTACTAACTGTATTGAGTGCCGTATATGAGATTCAGTCAAGCAAAAAGGATTTGGATATCTTTTCAGGATTTGGATATAATGTAATGTCTGCCACTTTTGACAACACTTATGTCAATACGGTTTACCGTGACTTTACCAGTATAACTCCTGCCATGTTTTATCGCTTTATTCCCCTTATCTGTGTGCTTGCCTACGGCTGGTCATACAGCAGCGACGTGAGAAGCGGATATATTAAAAGCATTATTACCCGTACAAGTAAATTGAAGTATCTTACCTCCAAGTATTTTGCCACATTTATCTCCGGAGGGCTTGTGGTGCTTATTCCGATTTTAGTGAATATTTTAACACTTGCCTGCTTTATGCCATTTCGTATGCCAAATATTTATGAAAGTATATACTATGCGGAACTCCCGGCGTTTGCCTTTGCCAATTTATTTTATAAAGCTCCGGCATTATACATGGTGATTATTCTCATATTTCATTTTATATTGGGCGGTCTGTTTGCCACATTTGCTATGGCGGTTTCAATGTTTACCACAAACAAATATATTGTAACGCTTTTTCCTTTTGTATTCTCTTTTTTGTATTCATATGTATGCTCAGTATTCTTAAAAAATTTTTTCTGGGGAGAGATGGATCCTCTTTACCTTATAAACGGGCTTAGCAACACATATAGAGTATTGGAATATTTAATCTTAGTATACGGTATATTTTTAATTTTAACTGCCGGAACGATATTTTTTAAAGGGATGAAAAAAGATGTTTTTTAAAATACTTAAATACGACTTAAAAAACACCATCATAAAAAAGTATAAAAACTACATACTTACCTTTTTTGTATTCTGCTGGTTTTTACTTGATGCCTATATGAGAATCTTAAATTCCGATATATCCATTAAAGATGTTACAATTACTGAAATGGTTATGTTTATTTTCAATGGCATGAAAGAATATATCCCTAGCGGCGACGAATCCTTTGCTTTTCCCATGATGTGGATGGTAATTTTTGTTTTGCTTTTATTTTTTACTCTCTACTATCCGTACAATGACATTATGGGCTACGGAAAAAATGTACTGATTGCAAGCACATCAAGGACGGTCTGGTGGCTTTCTAAATGTGTAACAACCATTTGTATATGCATAGTCTATTTTTTTACTGCCGCACTTAGCATTTTTATCTTTGCTTTTTCCTTTGGTTTAAAATTTGAGCTTACTGTTAAACCTGAGGTTTTTGCGACACTTTTGAGATACGGAATACCCGAGGGATTCAACTTATCACCTGAACCTTTATACATGGTTCTCACTGTATTTGTACTTCCGTTTATATTTGCAATAGCGATGTGTCTTTTGCAAATGCTTTTAACCTTGATAATAAGACCTTTCGCCAGTATAATTGCGGTAACCGCAATATTTATGGTTTCTGCTTATTATGTAAGTCCATTTATGATAGGAAACTATGCAATGACTCAGCGAAGTATATGCTTTATTTCAAATGGAGTTAACCCTATCGTTGGGGTTGTAATCATGGCTTCAATAATAGTATTTTCTATTGTGGTCAGCACGGTTCTGTTTAACCGTTATGAGATTTTAGAGAAAGAATAGTGATAGCTTATGACAGAAATTAAAATTGAAAACCTTGTAAAAACAATTAAGGGAAACAAGGTAATAGACAACATTACCCTTACCCTGACATCTCCCAAAATAGTTGGCTTTAAAGGTATAAACGGTTCCGGAAAAACTATGCTTATGCGTTTGATTTGCGGACTTATAAAGCCGACAGATGGAAAAATAACCATAAACGGAAAAGTTCTTCATAAGGATATTTCTTTCCCTGAAAGCGTCGGCATACTTATTGAAAATCCGGCTTTTCTCGACGGCTATTCCGGATTTGAAAACCTGAAAATGCTGGCTTCCATAAAGAATATTGTTAAGGACTACCAAATAAAAGATATTATCAGAGCTGTTGGGTTGAACCCTGATGACAAAAAGCATTATAAAAAATATTCTCTGGGCATGAAACAGCGCCTCGGAATAGCCTGTGCCCTTATGGAAAGTCCCGATATCATTGTTTTGGACGAGCCTACAAATGCTCTGGACAGCGACGGAATTACAACGGTAAAGGAGCTTATTGTCCAGAAAAGAGAAGAAGGTGCGCTGGTTATAATATCATGTCACGATATAGATATCCTCAAGGAGCTGAGCGAGGAGATATATGTGCTTGAACAAGGAAAGCTCACAGACCATTTCAATGTAGAGGAGTGATGAAGATGAAAAAAAGAAAACTTATATTTCTGATTTTTATTATTGCCCTCTTTGTTGGTGTGATTTCCCGAATTGTGTACGTAAACATTACCGCAACACCTATACCTAAGGTATATTATCCTATGGGAGAAACAATAGAATACACAGATGATTTTTTATTTAAACCTATGGATTCTCTCATAGGATACACAGTCAACATAAAAAGTGCCTCATTGATGACTTCTCAAGATTATATGGAAAAATATGGGATAAAACAAGAAGATTTGCCGCTTCCTGAATACGAGGTTGCAAGCTATGTTATAGATTTAGAAGTAGAATTTTCCAATATAAATTCTGAAAATCCTATAAATCCTTCAACATACACACTTTTATCTGATCTTTCAAGTCTTGTTATAGAACAAAACCTCTTCGGTGCATTGTATGAACAACCGCAAATCATTCAAGGAATATCATTGGAAAAAGGTGAAACAAAGACATATCATCTTCCCTATTGTTATAACGGCTCTGAAAATATACCTTTCTTTGATGTATATGATTATCTGAAAAATTCAGATTATTTGTATGTGCTTTCCCAGTATCCAACAGAAAGATATATAACCGTAACAGTCAAAGACGAAACATAAAAACATATCTCAATTAAACATAAAAAACTCAATCTCTTCAAATACATAATAATAGAAAAACAATCTTTTCTGCCAAAAATACCATTAACAGCAAAACGCATCGAAGAAAACTGTTCTCCGATGCGTTTCTAATTTTGTGATATAAATCATTTAATCTTTCCAAATAAAATTATGTTTTATAGACTCTCCGCCGTCTACTACTATGCTTTGACCTGTGCAAAATGTGTTTGTAACTGTTAAAAAATACGCCCATTGTGCAATTTCTTCAGGTGTTGCCCACTTTTTCAAAGGTGTTTCATCCATAATCTGAGCCCAAAGCTCTTCGTCATTCATTACACATTCATTAAGAGGCGTCAGAACACCGCCCGGGTCAAGACTGTTACAGGTCGCTCCAAAATTTGCCACACGCATTGCCACATTCTTTGTATATGCCAAAACTCCGCCCTTACTTGCGCAGTATTCCGGAAATTCCGAACCTGTATGTGCGCTTGCGGAACCGATATTTAATATAGAACGTATATCTCCTTGAACACCGTATTTTTCGGTGATATGAATAAGTGCTTTCAGATTTATATCTATATCATCTTCGTTTTGTGTTCCCGCATTGTTTATTAAAATATTCACACCGCTTATCTCCGGTAAATTATCGTAATCACGGACGTCAAGCTGATGATGTGTATAGCATTTATGTTCAATTTCAGATTTTTGTCTGTCAATTCCGATAACATCATGTTCTTCTTTTAAAAACAACTCGGCAATGGCTTTCCCTATGCCCTGTGATGTTCCGGTTACAAGTATTTTCATATTATTGACCCACTTTCATATAGGTGAGATACTCCTGTCCCACATTATACTTATGCCATCTCTTTACAATCTTATATCCAATAGGTGAAAAAACTATCTCCATAAACAATTCTGCCACAGCTCCTGTCAAAGAACACATTGCGCACTGCACAATTGTCCAGTGAAATCCGTCCCAGAATATTGGCGCAAAAAACACAAAGACAATAATTGCAAATATAAAATTGTCCATAAACTGACCTAAAAAGGTAGATATATAGGTCTGCGCCGCAAATGCTCGTTTGCTGTCCGGATTATTCTTAAAAGCTTTTCCTATAGTCCAGTTTAAAAAATTGTTTATCACAGCAGACGCCAAAAACGCAACCGTACTGCCAAAAAGAATAAACCATGTGCCGCCTAAAATTCCATTTAAGGCAGTGTAGTCTGCTGCATTTGATGGAATTACGCTGGCTATATAAAAAATCAAACAGGTAAGCAGATTTATAGCCGCCGCAAGAACCGCAATTTTATTTGAGGCCTTCGGTCCAAAATGCTTGGTTATAATATCCATGCACATAAATGAAAGCCAGGATATTAAAATACCGCCGTCCAAAGCAATCCACTCTGTTTGAACCAATGTCTTATTTGCAAGCAAATTCATGCATATAACGCTGACAACAAAAAGAGAAACCACCGTTGCAGGTATGCATCTGAGCAATATAGCAGTTTCTTCTTTTTCTTTTTTAATCCAAGCTCTGATTGTTTTGGTCTGTTGTGTTGATTGTAAAATTTCACTATTCATTTTTATTCCTCCGAAAAAATAGTTTTTACAAAACACAAAACCACTTTCACAGAAAGAAAATGGCTTTGCAAAACGCAAAGCCACTATCATTACAAAATATGAATAGCAGTCCTGGTTTTGTTTAACGACAGGATGGTACAAACGAACTGTCGGCATCTTATTGATGCGGATAATATTATATACTATATTTTTTGAAAATACAATACTTTATTTCGGTTTGCGAATAACTTTTTCCAGTGCTTTTCCCTTTGCAAGTTCATCAGCCAATTTATCCAGATATCTGATTTCCTGCATAAGAGGATTTTCAATATTCTCCACACGCACTCCGCATATTGTACCTGTTATAAGCTTTCTATCCGGATTTAAGTTTGGTGCTTTTAAAAAGAAATCACCGTAGGTTATATCGCTTTTCATAAGTTCATCTAAATTTTCTATGCTGTATCCTGTTAGCCAGCAGGTAACCTCATTAAGCTCTGCTTTGGTACGTCCTTTCTTTTCTACTTTAGCTATAAGCAACGGGTAAACCTTTGCAAATGACATACCGAATATTTTTTCTTCTTTCATTTTTCCCTCCGATATTCTTATTTAATAACATTTTACCACAAAAACAAAAGAACACAAGTGAGAAAAATCCGAGAACAGCGGCAAAATTGTTCTCGGATTTTCTATATTGAGTGAGGTTAGATGAATATGGTGTTATCAAATATTATTTCAGCTTCCAAATATCCTTATTGTATTCGGAAATTGTTCTGTCAGATGAGAAATATCCGGAATTTGCGATATTTGCAGTCATCTTCTTTGCCCATGAAATTCTGTCTTCATAATCCTCATAGGCCTTTTCTCTAACTTTGATGTATTCTTCTGTATCAAGAAGAGCTTTGAAGTAGTCTTCGTACTTTATATTGCGCCAAAGTGCTGAGAGCATTTGAGGATTTCCGATGGACAAAAGTTCAGGTGATACTATAAAGTCAACAAGATATTCAAGCTCCGGCTTATGATAGAAATCAACTGCTCTGTAAGATGAGTTTTTGTAAAGCTCTATAACTTCGTCACTTGATTTTCCAAAGGTATAAATATTATCTTCTCCAACAAGCTGAGCTATTTCAACATTTGCGCCGTCCATGGTTCCCAGAGTAATTCCACCGTTTGCCATGAACTTCATGTTTCCGGTTCCGCTTGCCTCTTTTGAAGCCAAGGAAATCTGTTCTGAAATATCACAGGCAGGAATTAAGCTCTGCGCCCATGTTACGTTATAGTTTTCTATCATACCGACTTTAAGCCACTTGTTTACACTTGGGTCATTTTCTATTAAAGACTGCATACACAAAATAAGATGAATTATATTTTTCGCCATATCGTATGCTGGCGCCGCCTTTGCTCCGAAAATAACTGTAATAGGACGTTTTGGAATTTCGCCGTTTTTAATCTTTATATACTTATAAATTACATAGAGCAAATTCATCTGCTGTCTTTTGTACTCGTGGAGTCTTTTTACTTGAATGTCGTAAATAGAATTTTCGTCTATCTCCACACCGCTTGTTTTCAAAAGCTGTTCTTTAAGTCTGATTTTGTTCTTATGCTTTACCTCAAGTAATTTATTTAAAAACTCCTCATCCTCGGAATAATCCATAAGTTTTTTAAGGTCTTCGGCGTCGTTTTTCCAGCTGTCCCCTATATATTCTGTAATAAGCTCTGATAAATCCTGATTGCAAACCTGAAGCCATCTTCTGAATGTAATTCCGTTTGTCTTGTTGTTGAATTTTTCAGGATAGAGCTTGTAAAAATTATTAAGCTCAGTATTTTTCAGTATCTCAGTGTGCAGATAAGCAACACCGTTTACTGAAAAACCGAAATGCATATCCATATGAGCCATATTTACAAGCCATCCGTCGTGGATAATTTCAACACTGTTATCTTTGGTTACTTTTCGTGCTCTTGCGTCAAGCTCTTTGATTATCGGAACAATCTGAGGAGCTACCTTTTCAATATATGAAATAGGCCACTTTTCCAAAGCTTCTGCCAAAATTGTATGGTTTGTGTATGCGCAGGTCTTGGAAACCTCTTCAACAGCCCTATCCATAGTCAATCCTTTTTCAACCAGCAGTCTAATAAGCTCAGGAATAACCATTGACGGGTGGGTATCGTTTATCTGGATAACAACGTGCTTTGAAATATTTTCAAAGGAAAATCCGTTGTCCTCAAGCTCTTTCAGTATAAGCTGTGCGCCTGCCGATACCATAAAATACTGTTGATATACTCTAAGAAGCTTGCCGTCTTCATATCTATCGTCAGGATACAGGAACGAAGTAAGACAATGAGAAATATCGTTTTTGTCAAAGTCTATGCCGCCGTTTTCAAACTCCTTTGGTTCTTCCACATCGAAAAGATGAAGTCTGTTTGCAACTTTTGAACCTGCTCCCGGTACAAGTATATCTTTCATAATTGCTTTCTGGGTAAAACCTCCGAAAGGAACTTCAAAGCTTACTCCTGTATCTTCCAGCCAGCTTTCATTTTCTATCCATGGGTCAGGGTTTTCCTGCTGATTGTTATTTACAAATCGCTGTCTGAAAAGACCGTAATGATAATTAAGTCCTACACCGTCGCCGTTAAGTCCTAGAGCTGCAATAGAATCGAGAAAACACGCTGCAAGTCTGCCGAGACCACCGTTTCCCAAAGATGGCTCCGGCTCATATTCTTCGATTTCACTGAGCTTTTTTTCCATGCTTTCAAGGACCTTTTCTGTTTCCTCAAATATTCCCAAAGCCAAAAGGTTGTTGCTCAAAAGTTTTCCTACGAGGAACTCTGCGGAAAAATAATAGAGCTTTCTTTCACCCTGAGGTTTAGGTAAATCTCTGCACAGCTTGTTTGTCATTTCAAGCATTGCATAATATATTTCATGATTGGTACAATCTTCCGGTTTTTTATTCCATTTTGTATTTGTGACATCGTTCAGTTTTTCATAAATTTTCATCATAATCAATCTCCTTTTCAGACATTGGTTTATCCAAAAAATTTAATCCTTTGGAAGTCTTCCATAGCATCCGGTGATACTATATATTTTTTCCGCAAGAGATTTGTCAAAAGCTGATTTTGGCAATCTCCATTTCCAGTTTACGCTGACGGTTGACGGTGTATTCATTCTTGCGCTGTTGTCAAGTCCCAAATAATCCTGCATTGGAATTACGCACCACTTGGAAACCGACGCCATTGCAAGGCAGACAAAATCCCAGTAAATCTCATTTTCAGGGGTATATCTGTTGTTGAGATACAACCTTGCCATGTTTCTTTCTTCCTCTGTTATATTTTTAAACCATCCCGCAATGGTTTCGTTGTCGTGTGTTCCCGTATACACAACAGAGTTTTCTTTATAATTGTATGGGAAATAGTGCTGAGCACCGGAGGAATCTCTTGAGTCAAAGGCAAATTCAAGCACCTTCATTCCCGGGAAACCGCAGTCGTCTACAAGTTTTCTCACTGAATCGGTGAGATATCCCAAATCCTCTGCGATAACCTCTCTCTTTCCAAGCTTTGCTTCAACTGCCTTAAAAAGCTCAATGCCAGGGCCTTTTTCCCATCTTCCGTCAATGGCTGATGTTGCACCGAACGGAATACTGTAGTACTCGTCAAATCCTCTGAAATGGTCTATTCTCAAAATGTCGTAGAGCTTATAGCAGTATTCAATTCTCTTTATCCACCAGCTAAATCCTGTTTCCTTGTGGTAATTCCAGTTATAAAGAGGATTTCCCCAGAGCTGTCCTGTTGCGGAAAAACCATCAGGAGGACATCCGGCAATTCTTGTAGGCTTATTGTCGCTGTCAAGGTAAAAAAGCTGTGGGTTTGCCCATGCATCGGCAGAGTCAAGGGATACATATATAGGTATATCTCCGATAATTTTTATGCCTTTGGAATTTGCGTAGCTTTTAAGCTCTTTCCATTGGCCAAAGAACTCAAATTGCATATACTTTTGAAAATCAATCTGTTCTTTTAATTCTTCTTTAAGTTTTTCCAAAGCTTCTTTATCTCTGAGTCTTATTTCTTTATCCCAGTTGTGCCAGCTTTGATTATCATATTTTTCTTTCGCTGCCATAAAAAGGGAATAATCTTCAAGCCAGAATGAATTTTCCTTTTGAAACTCTTTAAATGCGTTATTTTCATTTATATTTGAATTTTCAAAAGCTTTTTTCAAAAGTTTGTATCTTCCTTTGTAAAGCTTTCCATAATCGACTTTTTCGTTGTCTTCTCCAAAGTCAACAGCGTCACATTCTTCCTTTGTCAAAAGTCCGTTGCTTATAAGTTTTTCTAAATCTATAAAATACGGATTTCCTGCAAAGGTTGAAAATGACTGATAAGGGCTGTCGCCGTAGCCTGTAGGGCCTAAGGGAAGAATCTGCCAAAAGCTTTGTCCCGCTTCACAAAGCTTATCTACAAATTCATATGCTTCCTTTGAAAAACAACCAATTCCGTAAATTGACGGAAGGCTGCTTATTGACAATAAAATACCGCTTGCTCTCAACATAATCACCTCTCACTTTAAAGTAATCATTACACCGTAATGATCCGAAACCACATTACCGTTAGTTCCGTTAAAGACAACCACGGATTTTTCCACGTTTGTGTTTTCGTTTGTAAAGATAAAATCTATTCTCATTTTGCCGTCTGTGTCTTTATCTTTCCAGCCATCTATTTTTTTGCATACTGTGTAACCCTCATCTTTTAGTTCAGCCAGATTATACGTATCATTCCAGCCTTTAGCTGTGATATAGTCGTATCCTCCGCCTGAAACTGACGCCGGACTGTTAAAGTCACCCATAACAAAACATTCCATATTCTTTTCAACTATTTTTTCCAGTGATTCCCACTGATCGGTGAAAGGTTCTTCCTTATCCTCCCACCAGCCCATATGTACGGTAACAAACTGCATATCTCTCCCATTTACATCACAAACAACTGAAAGCGCTTTTCTTACTTTCCAGTTTTCAAACTCTTTTGAATGTGTTGTATAGCGCTGGGCTGTTTTTTTAAATGGCATAGACGAGAAAATCGCCAAACCCTCCTGATATTTTCCATAGCCTATTTTTGCCGGCGTCCATGTCCAGTACATGGGATATCCCAATTCACTCAAAAGCTTTGCCAAATTATAGGCGTGGTTGTCGCTTTTAAGAATTAAATCCTTTTCGTCGGAGGTGAAGCCGTATGCGGCTTCCGAAGAAACCGCTTTAGCTTCGATTGACTGATTAACCTCCTGCAAAGCAACTATGTCAGGTTTTTCCTTTGCAGTCCATTGGGCGAATTCTAAAAGTTTGTCCTGATAGTTTTCTTCTTCAAGACTATGACAGTTTAAAGTTAATATTTTCATAACAATCACAAAATATCCAGAATATCGGATTTAATAACATCGGCTTTCGGACCGTATATAGCTTGAATACCTGTGTCTTTTCTTACAAGTCCCAAAGCTCCCTCATTTTTCCAGTCGCTCAGTTCAGCAACCAAATCAGGATTTTTTACTGTAACACGGAGTCTTGTCATGCAAGCGTCAACATCAACAATGTTTTCTCTTCCGCCAAGCAATGCAATAATTCTTTCAGCCTTGCTTCCTGCGGTTCCTGTCTTTGCTTTGCTCTGGTCTTCGGAAACGTCTTCTGATTGAACATCATCGTCAATATAGTTGCCGAGTCTTCCCGGAGTTGCAAAGTTAAATTTCTTAATCATGAACTTTGATACGAAATATCCTACAACAAAGAATACTATTACGCAGATTACAAAGTTGAATACGTCCCAGCCAAGACCTGCGCTGAATGACATCGGAAGTCTGCTTATAAGCTCAAGGTTTCCGAATGAGTGAAGTCTTAAATGGATAACTCCTGCAAGGGCAAATGCAATACCCTGAAGAATAGCATAAACAATGTAAAGAGGAATTGCGCAGAACATAAACATAAATTCCAAAGGCTCTGTAACACCTGTAAGAAGAACTGCAACGATTGTTGAAAGGAACATTGAAGTATATTTCTTTCTCTTATCCGGGTCAATGCACTTGTACATTCCCACACCGATACCTATGAGCAATCCTGTTGCGCCTATCATCTGTCCAACCTTAAATCTTGCAGGTGTAACAGTTGTTAAAAGTTCCTGATAGCCAGCCATATCGCCCTGATTTTTGAGATTTACAAGGTCTGTAACCCATGCAAGCCACAATGGATCCTGTCCGAATACCTGTGTTCCTGCGTTTGTTCCTGTAAGAATTGTATATGTACCGCCGAATGATGTGTAGTTCATTGGAATTGTCAGCATGTGATGCAATCCAAATGGGAGAAGCAATCTTTCCAATGTTCCGTAAACAAACGGTGCAAGGATAGGAGATGTTTCTGATGAATTTGCAATCCAGATACCAAAGGAATTGATTCCGCCCTGAATAAGCGGCCAAACTATTGCAAGAACAATAGCAATTACCACTGACCAAACCATTACAACCAACGGAACAAATCTTTTGCCGTTAAAGAATGAAAGTGCGTCCGGAAGCTTTCTGAAATTGTAGTACTTATTGTAAACAACAGCACCTACAAATCCTGAGATAATTCCTATAAATACACCCATGTTAAGAGCAGGTGCTCCCAAAACAGATGTGAAGTAATCTGCAACCGGAATTTCCTGTCCGAACAATGTGTGTGTTGTTGCTCCCTCTGCTGTAAGCATATCGCTTGTAACACCAAAGAAAGAACCTGTAAGCAGGTTGATAAGAATAAATGCAATGGATGCCGCAAATGCTCCGCCTGCACGTTCCTTAGCCCAAGAACCACCTATTGCAACCGCAAACAACAGACTGAGGTTGTTAATAACGCCCCATCCGATATTGGAAACAATGTTTCCTATCCACATAGCTGTTGAATTATCTTTTCCGAAAATCTGAACCATGCTTCCCAAGGAAATCATCAAACCTGCCGCAGGCATAACTGCAATAACAACCATCATCGCTTTGCCCAATTTTTGCAGAAATTCAAAATTTACGAATTTTTTCTTTGAAATCTTTTTTGACTGCTCCTGAGCAGATTTAATTTTTTTATCAAGAGCCTTGTCAGTTTTGTTTTTTTCTTTTGTCTTACTGCCTATTGACATGACCTGTCACCAACCTTTACCTCTCTTAGATAATATGTAACCATTCAGAAGTCAAACATTTTCTATTTCCGTTTTACTTCCATGTTTTAACACAAAACTTTTAATTTGTGTTTTCCGCCAACGCAAACAGCCGGACTGCACATTTTTTACTGCTTTCTTTCCCCGCAAAATATGCAAAAGAAAGCATCAAGAACATTTTAAACGGAACTGTTTTGCATTTAAGCGATGCTGAATACAACCTGAAACCTTTCCCAAACACCTTTTCAACCTCCTTTAATTTTATTTGTGCAATCCGTTGCGCAAATTTACGCAATCGCTTTCATAACTTGATTGTACTACTGCAAAATCTATTTTTCAAGTACTTTTTTCTATTTCTCTCTTTTTTACAATAACAAATGATATTTTTTATTCAATTTAACTAATCTAGATTTTGGATATTTAATAACCGCATAAAACCATTCCATAATGCCTCATAAAAACTCAACGTTTTCTTGACAAGTTTCGTTGAAAGAGATATAATTATTTCATAATCTTTTGCATAAAGGAGTTGCGCAAATTATGGCAACAATTTCAGATGTAGCAAAACTTGCAGGTGTTTCCCCATCAACTGTTTCGAGAACATGCAGCAATCATCCCTCTATAAGCCAGCGTACAAAAGAACGTGTGCGCAAAGCCATGGCAGAACTTGGATATGAACCTAATTTTCAGGCAACAAGCCTTGCAACTCAAAATTCCAAAACTTTCGGGATTCTTCTTCCATCTTCCGATTATGATGTTTATCAAAAATCTTTCTACCTTGAAGCAATACGAGGCATAGGCTTGTTCTGCAATCAAAAACAATACATGAATACGATTATCACAGGTCAAAATGACGAAGAGATTTTACAAACCGTCCAGTCCATGGTAAAAGGCGGTCGTGTAGAAGGCTTTATCCTGCTTTATTCACGCCATGACGACCCTGTAATTAAATATTTGAACTCCGAAGGTATTCTCTATGTGCTTATCGGTAAAGCCACCAAAGATTTAAGCGACGCAATATATGTTGACAACGACAATATTCAGGCAAGCCGTGAGCTTACAAATCTTTTGATAAGCAAAGGCCACAAAAAAATCGGATACATTTCAAGCGACTCGGAATATAATTTTTCCCAAGACAGAAAAAGCGGCTATATGCTTGCCCTTACTGAAAATTCTATACCAATGAACTCACAGTACATTGTAGAGTGTTCAGGAATTCCGGATTACAACAATGATAAAATAAAAGAGCTCCTTACACTTGAAGACAGACCGACCGCAATAGTTACTAGCGATGATGTTTTGGCTACTCTTTTGATAAGTACCGCATATACTTTGGGACTCAAAGTTCCAGATGACTTGTCTGTTGCGTCTTTTAACGATTCTCTTTTATCTCATCTTTGCCATCCTCAGCTTACAAGCGTTGACATAAACGCATTGCAGTTGGGAATTGAAGCAGCATCACAGATAATAAATCATATTGAAAACCCTGATTTGCTGGCAACAAAGATTATTGTTCCTCACAGAATTATCGAACGTGAAAGCTGTTCTTCACCAAAATAAAAATCTTATATACATAAAAAAGCACTATACCCTCAATGAGTATAGTGCTTTCACTTTTATATGGAAATCATCATTCCAATATTACGCATTTATTGCCACGTGATTCAAATACGCTTTCAAATGCGGCTCTGTCATATTCAACTATTCCGGAAATCGGGTCAGCGATAGTTACAGTATCTTCCGAATATCCTATGAGAACTGCTCCGTGGTCGCTGGTACTCCAGTCAACGTATTCTCCGCTTTCAGTATACCAACCGCTTACACCGGATCTTTCCACCATGTAAATAGTTACCCACACAACCACTGGGGTATCTTCGCTTACAAGCTGGTAAAGTTCTTCAGGCGTTGAACCGGTCATGTCCACCGCTCTCATTGAGCTTCCCACATCTTCAAGATAGTCATCTGCAGCCGTGGTAATCGCTACGGTTCCGCAGATATAGCCGCCGGTGGTGGTAGGATCACCTATAAAGTAGTTATTAAGGTCAGGGCCATACAAGTTACCTTCGCTGTCGTAATAGAAATATGTCGGTGCAATAGGCAGATACTCTGTAGCCATTACAACTTTATCTGCATCATAACCATAATAGTTAAGAACCATTGTTAAAGCTGTTATTTCGCAACCTGTGGGAAGTTCAGGTGTCTGTATTATTGACTCAAAATCATCTATAACATACGAGCTTTTAGCTTCTGTTGTCGGCTCGGTAGTTTTTGTATGATTTTCATTAACATCTGTATTTTCACCTGAGTGAAGCGATGATGTTCCTTCCTCTGAAGTTTCTATATTGTTTGGATTAGTTTGCGCAACCTCTATGTAATTATTAAAAGTCAGATGATTGCTTAAATAATTTACAATCAAAAAAGATCCTACAGCTATGAAAACTAAAGACAAAATACATATACCGCCAAAAGTATGCTTATTCTTCATTTTTAGTTTCCCTTTTCAAAATTTAAGTTGCCGTCAACTCTATTATACCCTAAATTCAATAATGTCTAATACCAAAAACATGTAAAATTTAAAAATATTATGCAAGCCTTAAATAGGATTTTAAAATTCTTCGAAACTTATTATAACAATATTTTTTAAATTATCTATAACAATAACAAAATAAAATTATATTCCTTATTGTTCGATTATATAATTCTTTTGCAAAATATCTTATGGGATGTTTCTCAAAACTTTCACAAAATTTTTAGAATAAAATTAACTCCAACTTTTATTTTTATTATACAATATAAACCTTAAATATAATTATAACCTTAATCTGTGAACACAAATTTATTAAATTGCATAAAACTTGTATATTTAAAATTTAACGTTTCTTTTATTTCTATAATAATAAAAGAAAAAATTTAATCAAATCCTTTTTTGTCGATGGATAAAAATAACACAGCCTATTTTATGATTTAGGCTGTGTTATTTTAAATTTATTTTTTTATTCTTCTTTTATTCTGATTGAACAAGTCATTTAAGTGTTCCGTCAAAGGCAATTCTGTACGGAAAGGACGGAAAAAATGATATTTTTGCTTTCTTTCATCGTAGCGTTTTCTTATATCCGCCTTTATAGTTTCATAACGGACAACAACATTGTTTTCCTCTGCATATTTTTTGAGCTTTGCCACAATCTGTGCAGAATTAACCACATCTATAATAAAGAACCCAAAAAACAAACCTATAAAAAACGAAAATGCCAAATTATTTGAAAGCCAGTTCAATGCATCCAGTATATAGGGATGAATAAAGAAATAGTATACCGCCCCGAGTATTGCCCATATTAGGGAAAATTTCGGACAAATAACACCCTGTATATTTCCCCATTCTTTTGTATAATCCCATAAACGGACTTTTGTATGCTTCAAACTAACAATACCAGCTATGTATTCGATTGCCGTCATACAAACAGACATGAAAATAAATAACACAATTTTGTTCCAGAACGGATCTGTTATCATATTAAATTTTTCCATGGACGCTATCAAATACATAATGCACAGCCCACAGCCGTATATTGGAAGATACGGTCCGGTGCAAAATCCCGGGTTTATCCATTTTCTTTCAGGATTGGCAGAAGATATAAACCGCCTAAAAAGTAATTCCATCACCCATCCTGAAACTGAACCTATAAAAAAAAGAAAAGCAAGTATAAGCATTACATTCATATAATACACTCCGATTATTTTATATTGATTATTATAATATTATCTGTTTCTTTGTCAAGATGTCGCTTTAAATTTACTGCGATATATCATCTTTCACCGATTTTATCCAATCTTCTACAGATTTCGCTAAGATAAGCTGCTGCTTTAGCACTGCCAAACCTGTCTTTGGTATTTCCGGAAGATTCTCTTTCAACAATAGATTTTCCTCCATATATCCCTTGACTTCTCTTATCTGCTCTTCTATTCTTTCGATACATAGCTTTTTATCTTCGGTTGACAAATTTTCAAGATTCACTATAACTGCGTTAAAGTCCAAGAAAAAATTTATTTTTTTCCCTGATAGTTCAAACATTAAGCGTTTAAACTCCTGTTCTCCCTTTTCTGTAAGTGTGTATACAGACTTTTCCGGCATCTTTCCGTCTTTCTCTATATGCCCAACGATAAATCCCTTTTCTTCAAGCTGAATTACCTTTTTATAAATCGAAGGCGTACTTATTTTAACCCATTTTGAGATGTTTCTATACTCAACAAGTTTTTGAATATCGTATGCGCTTAATGGTTCTTTTTTTATTATTCCTAATACGATTAAGTCTATTGTAGCCATATTTTTCTCCTTTGGTATTGACATCTATTATAAATTATAGTACTATACTCTTTGCGACGCAACTACTATAATTTATAGTACTATAATAAATACTGTGAAAGGGGAATTATCATGAACAAAACAAACAACAAACTTCAGCTTTTATCCACATCACCTGTTCCAAAAGCACTTCTCGCTTTAGGTATTCCAACAATGATAGGAATGATGGTGAACGCACTTTATAATCTTGCAGATACCTATTTTGTAGCCGGACTTGGAACAAGTCAAAATGGAGCTATTTCTGTAGCTTTTCCTATAGGTCAGATTATTGTCGGCCTCGGTTTGCTTTTCGGAAACGGAGCTGCATCATATATATCACGATTGCTTGGTAAAGGTCAAAAAGACATTGCCGGCAAAACAGCAAGCACAGCTGTATACAGCAGTCTTTTTATAGGAGCAGTTATAATTATTATCACATCTATTTTTCTTACTCCTATTTTAAAGCTTTTAGGTGCTACTGAAAGCATTCTTCCATATGCCCAAATATACACAAGAATTTATGTTATATCATCTATTTTTAATGTGTTTAATGTCACTATGAATAACATAGTAACAAGTGAAGGCTCAGCTAAAACAACTATGTTTGCTCTGCTCTCGGGAGCTATACTGAATGTAATACTCGATCCGATTTTTATATACACTCTTAATTTTGGTGTTGCCGGAGCTGCCATCGCCACTGCAATATCCCAAATTGTTTCAACTCTTATTTACATTCAGTACATACTTAGAAAAAAGAGCAATTTTTCTTTCAGTATTAAAGAATGTTCTTTTACCAAAGAAATCATTTCAGAAATTTTAAAAATCGGAATTCCAACATTAGTCTTTCAGATATTATCAGGTGTCTCCATAGCAATGATAAGCAGGCTGGCAAAAGATTTTGGCTATGGCGACTCGGTTATTGCGGCTATGGGAAATGTTTCAAAAGTTATTTCTGTCGGCAGTCTTATGGTGTTCGGGTTTATTAAGGGATTTCAGCCTATTGCCGGATTCAGCTACGGAGCCGGAAATTATGACAGATTAAAAAAATCAATAAAAACATCTCTTCTGTGGTCAACAGGATTTTGTATCCTTTTTGGCATTTCAACAGCCGTTTTTTCCACGGAAATAATGTCCATGTTCACTCAAAACGATAGTAAGCTTATTGAAACCGGCTCAAAAGCACTGATAGCCAACGGCATTACGTTCATTCTTTTTGGATTTAATACGGTTTTCTCATCTCTGTTTTTAGCAATTGGTAAAGCCACAAAAGGATTTATTTTAGGAGCTTGCCGCCAGGGACTGTGTTTTATTCCTACAGTCGTATTCATGACTTTTTCCTTTGGTTTAAACGGAATTATATATTCTCAGCCGACAGCTGATGTAATCACCGCTATAATAACAGCAATTATGGAAGCAGGACTTTACAAAGAAATTTTTAATAAAAATAATTGTTTATAAGTCCTAATTCCTTTAATTTGTTTCCTATACCACTTTTGCTTCGGTCAAGAGCTTCTGACATTTCTGCGATAGTATATTTTTTATTGTACATATCAATAAGATCCATTTCTTCATCGTGATTCCAGGGTTGACCAGCATTTGTGCTTTTAGAGTTTTGAGATTTTATATCGGATTTATATTTTTCTTTGTTAATCGCTTTGTCAAAATTTAGAATGGACAATAAATTATCTAAAAGAAACTGCTGGGCTTTACTGTTGTATACCACTGCATTAAAAAAGCCGTAATCTGTTATCATTCTTCTAACCGACATGCCCATTGACTTTCCCGACTCTGTTGGGCGCTTAACTGTTTTTCCGTTTTCCTCAACCTCTTGCAGCAAATCGCAGTTTAAAAGCCATTGGGTTATAGGTTTTGTGGTAAGTTTTACCATATTTTCATCGTTCTTTAATTCGTTGAGTTTTTTTACTATTGCAGATATTGTAATTTCACCATTTGATATTCTAAAATTTTCTATCTCATGTTGTGAAAGACTAAAAGGTTTCTTCTTTCGCCCAGATTTCTTTTTATCACAATTCATCGCCTCTTTAATCGCTTCCGAAACAAAATAGAGACATCTTACTATTTTCACATCGTTTATTACACTGTCTTCCGGTAAAATAGCTTTTGTAATTGGATGCAGACCTTTTGCAAGACTCGATATGTATTCATCTGCCAGCAATAATTTCTCTTCTTTTTCCAATCACTCCACCCCATTCCATAAAATTATTTATAATTTATTATACAATATGATTGAATTTATAGCAATAATATTGATGAAATATTTAATAATTTTTATAGCAAAAGCAACCGATTTTTTGTGATATCGGTTGCTTTTTAATATGTTTTATTTATTTTTCTCCAGCATAAATGTCACTTTCCAAGGCCCCTCGGTGTAATTATTGTAATTATAGAATCTTCCGTATAACTTACAGTTTTCAGTGCTGTCTATTCCCTCAAAAACATATTCGTATATTACATCTTCGCCATCATTAAATCTTATACAATCAGTGGGGCTTATTCTTTTCTTTCCGCTGTCGTCTAAACAAATCCACAAATAACTGCCGTTTTCCCAAGGATTTATACAGCGAGCCTGAATATGGAGGTTTCCATCAATATATCCCATTCCTGTTATTTCAATATTGTTTACAGGAGTGCTGATAGAGAGGTTTTGGTCCAATACTGTTATTTCTTTTATTTCATATCTAAGGTCCATAACTATATCATCTCTGTTTTATAATCCATTATCCATTTCATATTTCATCGGTGTATACCTTATGCCGTCCGTGGTTTTTTCTGTATCTGTATCAATAAACCCAAACTTATGATAAACTTTAACAGCATATGGCGATGAGTTTACGGTGACAACATCATTTTGATTGTGCTTTTTTATGTATTCCCAAAGCTTTCTGCCTATTCCCTTGCGCTGACTGTCCGCTTCTACAAAAAAGCAGCATATGTGTTTTCTGTGTTGATTTGTGGCAATGACGCCTAAAAGCTTTTCTTTTTCATAAGCTCCAAAAATTTCTAAAGTGTCTAAAATCTTATCATTAAAAATAAAAGACCTGAAAGCATTAACCCCTTCAAAAGAATAGTCGGGAGCTTCAAATTTCAAAAATGTATCCCACATCAAAGCAACAGCCGTTTTGCGTTCAGTATTTTCTATTTTTCTAATTATCACGATACCACCCCTCAATTAAAAAATATCGCTTAAATTACAACCACTTTTTAGTCTCTTAATTTATTTTATCATATGATATATAAAATTTCAATTAAAACAATATCAAGTATTGACGGACTTAATAATATGTTATAGAATTTAGTAACATTATAACGAAACGGAGGGATAAAAATGATACCTGAAAAAATATTTGTAAAGAGAAGCAACAGAAAAACCCTCTCAATAGAAATAGGCAGTGACTTGAATTTATATGTTAAGGCTCCTCTTAATTTAAGCGACAGTGAAATTAAAAAGTTCATTAGTTCAAAAAGAACATGGATTGAAAAACATATGCTTTCAATGAAAGAACGCCAAGCGGAGGCTGCTAAAAATGCTGAGCCAAAGCTTACCAATGAGGATATAAAAGCTTTAGCCGACAAGGCGCTTGAGTACATACCAAAAAGAGTTGAATACTTTGCAAAGCAGCTGGGTGTTACTTATAACAGAATTACAATAAGAAATCAAACTACCCGCTGGGGAAGCTGTTCCGGAAAGAAAAACCTTAATTTCAACTGCCTCTTGATGCTCATGCCTAAGGAAATGATAGACTACACTGTTGTACATGAGCTTTGTCATTTAAAAGAGATGAACCATTCAAAAAATTTCTACAACTTGGTGGCTTCTATTTTGCCTGATTATAAGGAACGTGAAAAATGGTTTAAAGAAAACGGAAACAGAATAATGATGAGAATGAAAAAATAACTTAGAAAAACTCCCTTTCAGATTTGAATATCCGAAAGGGAGTTTTTTATACTAAACCTTTACTCCTAAAGTATACAATATTATTCTGCTTATGCAGCCTGAGACTTAATAAGAATAATCTGTACACCTGTTGCATCCTTTATTGTTATAATTCCGTCGCCGTCTACATCAGCAAGGCTTTCATAGAATGTTCCCTGAATTTCTATTTTGACAATGTGCTGCTGAATAAGTGTTACATCGTTTATATCAAGTACATTATCAAAGTTTACATCTCCGAGGATTGCCGGGATAACATTGAATATTGCAGTTTCAAGCTTCTCGTATGCAGCTGTTATTTCTCCAGCTGTGGCATCCTGTTTGTCAACTATCTTCTGAGCATTGTCCATTTCCTGCTTCATATTGTCAACAGATTCAGGCAGATAGAAATTATCAGAGTCGATTATTTCCTGAGCCTTAGCAATAAGCTCTGACAAATCGGTCTTATCAACATCCAAAACAAATCTAAGCTCAGGCATATTGTCCTCGCCGCTTATCCATGTTTTATAGTAATCTTTCTTGCCGCTATTGAGTTTATCAAGCAAAGTACCGTCTGTGAGCTGTTCTGCTGTTATAGAAGTATAATCAGCATAGTTTTCACAGTTGCCTATTGGGTTTTTGCCCTCAAGATAGTAAGCTTTATCTATTGTTGACAAATACTGCGGGTATGCTGCATACTCGTCCCAACCTGCTATTGCGCCAACGTTGCCTTCGCCCTTGGCTTCTGCTGTTGAGTAACAGTTATTTACAACCATCTGTGCTTCAGGATTTGCATCAAGGCTGCTGTTCATTGAACCAAATACTCCGCCTATTGATATACCTGTGCCTGTGATTGTACCTGTTGTAAAGCAGTTTTCAACCACGCTGTTATTGCACATTCCTACAAGACCGCCGACATCGTTTCCGCCGTTTACAGTTACATTCTTTCCATAGCAGTTATAGATAGTCGCATGCATTGTTCTTCCTACAAAAGCTCCGACCTTATCTCCTCCTGTTATTGTTGAATCAACTATACCGAGGTTTTTGATAGTTCCGCCCTCTAAGAAGCCGATAAGTCCTACATTTGTTACACCTGAATTATTGATTGTAAGGTTGCTGATAACATGACCGTCGCCGTCAAATGTTCCACTGAATGTGGCTATAGTTGTGTATTTAGCACCTGCCATATCTATATCGTTGGTAAGTTTGAAGTACGCATCTGTATATTCACCGGAATTGAGGAAGTTGCTGAACATGCTCAGGTCTTCTGCATTCTGAATAAGATAAGGTGACTCTTCTGTGCCTTCTCCCTCGAACTTAAAGTTCGGGTCATAGAGAAGTCTATACTTATTATAAATGCTTATATTGTCAATCTTTCCTGTGATTCCCTCAAACATCTTTTCTGTTCCGATGTAGGAAGATTTTGAGTTGTTATCTCTGCCCAAAACAGCTGGACTGAACTCTTCATCATTGATAACAAGAGTTGTTGTATTTACTCCGCCATGTACAAATGTACTTGTAAGTTTAATATTTACCCACTGGTCTGTTGGGATAGTTGTATTGAAAGTATATTCATACTTATCAACTACAAAGGATACACCATTTTCTTTATAGTTGAGATAGAAAGTACAGTGATCATCCTGGAACAAAACTGCATTTTCTGGCTGTTCTCCGTCCAAATATAAATCAAAGGAAATTGTGTACGGATAACCCACAGCCTCAAACGGCAAGTTAATATATGATGTTCCGTCAAGCTTAAATACATCGCTTCCAAGGGTATCATCGAATATGATTTCACCGTTTACTAAAGTTCCGTCATAGTCGTTTGCTATATCCTCAATGGTGTTTTCAGTAACATTTTCAAAATCATACTGAGCAATTGTGTACGTATCTGTTTTTACTATTCTTCTCGGATTTGCATAAGCTGCAAAATCTCCAACTGCGTTGAAAGCTTCAACAAATTCATCTCCGCTTTCAAATCTGTCCTCATCACCGTACCAAAGCTTCTCGCTTATTCCGCCTATGTAGGAAATCATAAGGTCAAGCATGTCATAATCAGAATACCAGCCCAAGTCGTTCCAGTTACAGAACAAGGAACCAAGAATCTGTGGATTTCCTTTAAGTACGTCAAAATCTCCATAGTAGTTGTCTATGCCGCCTCTGAGCATGTAAGGATTTGAAAGATTTCTTGTGGTGAAATCGCTTCCGCCCTGCCATGTGTCATAGAATCTTGCCATGTCAACATATCCGTTAAAGAAAGTTCCCGGACCGAATGCTGCTCCTGTATTTGGAACAAGGTACATAATATTACTTGTGGAATTGATTACCTCAAATCCTGCGTCCAAAGCCTCATCAACACGCTGGTCAGCGCTGTCCCAAATTTGATTTACAACATTTTCACTGTTTACTGTAGTTTCACCGTAATAATATGTAAGGTTACCCCAGAATACAACCTTATCAACATTATCTTTACCCAGCAAATACTGAGCCAAGTCGTTGATATAGCGTCTCATGTTTTCGTTTGTGTTGGCTGATTCGTCTGTTCCTATATGAACATATGCACTCTGGAATACAGGGTCTTCACCGTCTAAGAATTCATCGAAAACATCCTCAACCAATGCAAGTGACTCGTCATAATGTCCTGACAAATCGAAGTTTGCGCCGTTTACTATTGTGCTGTCAACGTTTCCAAACATTGCAGCATGTCCGGGAGTGTCGATCTCGGTGATAACATTCACACCATATTCCTTGAGATTTTTCTGCATCTGACGATAGTCATCCTGTGACCATACATATTCTCCGTTATTCAAGTTAAGCTGCGGATACTTTTTGCTCTCAACTACAAAGGAATTAGAATATTCACCGCCGCAGTCATTTATATGCAGGCTGAGGGTGTTCAGCTTAAACCATGACATGTATTTACCCATTTCCTCAATATAATCAAGTGAGAAATACTTTCTGGCAACATCCATCATTCCGCCACGGAGATCATATTCAGGATAATCACGAATGTAGCCCTTTGGAATCAGGCTGTGTGTCGGCTCCTGATACAAAATCTGAGTAAGAGAAACTCCGCCGTAGAACAGACCTATTTCTGTAGGTGCTTCAATTATAATTCTATCTGTGATAGAAATCTCGTATCCTTCTTCCTGAAGGTCATTTTGTCTGTCGGTATTGAAATTAAGGATAATGTCATTTGCTTCTCCCTGCGGAAGCTGTACAACAGAAAGCTCTATATCAAGCATATCTGTGAAATAGGTTTTAAGTCTGTTTGCCATTTCCAGTGATTCGTCGCTTGTGGCAACAATTCTTGTTTCACCTGTTATTTCAAAATTACCCTCAAGACCGTACCACTCTCTTAATCCGGGAACTACATTAGGCTTCTGATTTATGCCTTCATTGTCGTATTTTCCCGGTATTGTAATTTCAATATTTCTGTCAATGCGTCCAACTTTTTCGTTGCTCTCGGTATCATATACATCCAATATCAAAAGCGCCGTCTGTTCTGTCAAAGGAGTGTAAACATTTCCCTCAAGGTCAACCACGTTTTTATTTGTTGAACCGTAAACAGATGTTACATATTTACCGTCATCTGAATAAATAGGAGAAATCTTTCCGTCTTTAACCTCAACAGAAGTTACAGAAGCCATGAAAGCTTCCAGTTTGCCTACCTCTTCAAATTCCTCAAATACAGCGGTTTTATCTTCACCATAAGCCCATGTTAGATATCCCTCTTTTGCATTTGCATTTAAAAGGTTTACAAATTCGCTGTCTGTAAGTTCAGCTTTTGTTTTTCCGATAACTCCATCATTGGTGATAAACGGCTGTACATTGCCAATTCCCATATCAGGAATTTGTTCCATGTTGTAATATGTATTGGAAATATTTAATTCAGGCACAGCGGTAAAACCTATAACCTTTCCTGAATATGTTCCCCAGTTAACATGTCCCAAATTGTAGCAGTTATCAAGTACTGGCTCTGTGAAATCTTCATCTATTGCAGATATTTTACCTACAATTCCACCCAGTCTGAAAGTACCTCTTATTTTTCCTTTATTAAAGGAATTCTTTATTGTGGTGTTGCTGATAGAACCTGCGATACCTCCGACTGTATCAAAACCCTTTATTTCTGCATTGTTATAGCAGTTAATAATCTGAGAATTATTTGCGTTGCCTGCAATAGAACCAACAGTAAATCCACCGGAAATAGAACCGCTCTCAATACCAAAGTTCTTTATAACAGCGCCGTCAATATTTCTGAAGAAACCTGCGTTTGACTGGCCGCTTAAATCCATATTAAGATTTCTGACAACGTGATTGCCTCCGTCAAATGTTCCGGAGAAGCTGAAATTTCCTATACCTTCGAAATCAACGTCTTTCATATCTATGGAAGCGGTAAGTTTATAGTCAGCGCCTGCAAACAAATAAGAAAGCTCTACTACACGGGCCATTTCCAAAAGGTCATCGGCATTTTCAATTAAATATGGACTTTCTTCTGTTCCGTCACCTTTAAGAGTTGTTTCAACTGAAGAGCCTGTTCCCTCTCTGAATTCAGGATAACCTGAACCGCCGGTAATCCATGCAGCATAATTTTCATTACCTGTGCTGTTGAGCTTTTCAAGCAATGTACCATCTATAAACTCTTTCAAAGCACAAGGAGTGTACTCATCACTTTCACCATTATTTCCCATTGGTTTTTGACTTTCCAAATAGTAAACATTCTCTATAGTTCTTGCAAACTGAGGAGAGCTTAATCCTTCGTCCCAGCCCATTATTGCTCCGCCGTATTTAGTTGCTGAAACAATGGCAAGGGAATAACAGTTTCTCAAAACCGGTTTTGCTTCCGGCGTTGTATCAAGGCTTGCATTGAGTGAACCCAAAAGTCCGCCTGCTGAATCGCCTTTACCGGTTACGTTACCGTTTGAAAAACAGTTCTCTACAACTGAATTGTTGCACATTCCTATAAGTCCGCCTGCATCCTTGCCGCCGACAATAGTTACGCCTCTTGCATAGCTATTGTAAACTGTCGCATGCATACTTCTTCCGATAAGCGCACCGGTATTGCCTGCGCCTTTAATATTAGAATCAACTATGCCTATATTTTTAACAGTTGCTCCGTCCGCAAAAGCTATCAATCCTGTATTGTCTGTGGCATCATCTATAACAATATTTGATATTTCAAAAGACTGTCCGTCAAGAACACCGCTGAAATAGTTAGTTTTTCCAATAGGTGTTATTGAAGCTCCGGTACAGTCTATATCGTTTGCTAAAACATAATAATCGTCTGCATATGCTGCATCCTGTTCTATAAGATTTGACATATCAATCAAATCATCTGCCGACTTTATCACAAAAGGATTTTCAGCAGTTCCCTCTCCCTCAAGCTGTCCGGCGGTTTCATCTGCAAAAGATGCCACTGAAACCATGGACAAAACCATAAGACAAGATAAAATCACGCTCAGAAATTTTTTCATCGCTCTATCCTCCGTTCTGTTAAACATTTTACACTTGAATAATTAACTTACGTATGTCTTTTACCTCTGTTTTTACTCCTTTCTTTAGATAAAATACAAATAATTCATCACATAAGCGGCATAAAGTTTTGCAAAATATTGCTATTATCCATTCTCCTTTCCTGCAATATATTTTTTTACAAATGTACCACTTTATATAGTTTACATTATACTCTTAAGGTAATTTTTTTCAATAATTTTCTTGTATTGTTTTATTAAATTTAGACTATTATTTATTGTTATGTTTAATTCTTTTTGCGGTTAAATACAAAATTGTATTTGTTTTTTGAAAATAAATTTCTCATTCATAACAAAAGGTTTAATCAAATTATTTTTGTATATTAAAACAATCTTTTTAAATTAAACGGTTGTCATAAACCTTTTAAACTTAGCACTTTAAACGATTAAGATATCAATGATAATTTTCATCATATTCAGTTTTTTAGAAACCTTTTAAGTACTGTGTGAAATAAAAAAATCAAACCTATAAAACAAATTCTACAGGTTTGATTTTTGATAGTTTTTTAAATATTGGATTTATAGAGTTTTACTGTTGTTTACGCTCCTATATTATCAAATATAGAAAATCATAATAATTCAAAATACACATAATCACAGAGGCAATACAGACTAAAATAACTACTACAGTAAAAATTTTCATGACAGTAATTTTAGGTATTCCTTCTGTTTTCCATGTTGTCTCTATAAAAATGGTCTTCCTTTATATCCTCTTACAAAGTTCAAGCCTCCAATGCACAGCGGAAAAGTCAAATACAGCAATGTAAAACGGTCAACCGGCATTATTTTCATATACATCAAAAAATATATTATTATCAAATGAAAAACCGCTGTAACCGCAGATATTATAACATCAATAGTTTTGTACTTCCGCTGTGTGTTCCAGACATAATATATGTTTAAAATTATAATCGGTGAAAATATCAATCCGACTGCAATAATTGCCGTTATTAACGCTGAATTTGGAAAGCAATAGACTATTCCGGAAGCGCAAAGAGTTGTTAATGTATTTACAGCAAACGACCCTATTATTATTTTTGTCGCAATCGTATTTTTTACTATGTTTAATAATTCCATTTTCTACCCCTCAAAAAGTCTCATATAAAACTATAGAAATGTACCGTATTCATATCCTTTGGTATGTTTTTTCCATGATTTCCGGGCGGGAAAATACTTCTGTGACATCCGTGGTCCGGAGCAAACGCCATAAAGATTTTATGCTGCTTCCAGTTTTCTTTAATTAGCTCATAAAGTCCGCAATAGGTATCAATATTTTTTCTAAGCTCGTTTATGGATTTTCTACCCTTTGGTGTAAACCTGTGCATGTAATAATCATAATTACCGTTATACAAAACTATAAGGTCGTGATTGTCCGCAATTATCAGCTCTTCCGCCTTTTTGTTACACCGGTCAATGTTTGGGTAAATGAAATAGTCTACATTTCTACTCTTAAAAATCTCGGCTATAGAATCTCCCTGCGTGCAGACTATAGCTACCTTTTTACCTACTGAGGGTAAAAAATCGAAAATGGTGTTTACCTGCAAAACAGGTTTTTCATATTTAAGAATTCCATGATTTTCAGGTTTCATTCCAGTATACATTGAACCAAAACAAACCGGCGTTACAGGCGGATAAACCGTTAGAATGTCCTCCCTAACTTGGGTAATATTTTCAAGAGGCTTAAATAAGTCTTTGTACTCCTGATATATCCACAATCCTATGGCGTCAGGGTTATACATAAAAACTCTGTCAACCTTTGATTTTCCATTTTCATCTACAAAACCAAGTTGTTTGGCAGTTTCTAAGGTTTTTTCTAAAACACCACACTCAATGGTTTTGTCATGTTCGGTATCAGCACCCAGAAAAAATTCTATAGTAGGCCTTATTTTTGTAATTGGAGTTGTATTAAAAATATTATTGTCTTTCACATCAATTCACCCTTATACTATCTTAATCAAGGCTCCAACTGTCGCAATAAGAGAACCTGCAATGACTATAATCTGAAAAGGTATACTTCCGAATTTTCCGCATATTGTGTTTTCTTTTTTGCCTTTTCTGGAATGATTATAAGCCAAAATAACACCCACTCCAGTAAGCACCTGTACAACGCTTGCAAGTCTTGCAAAACCAACAAAGCTTGTAAGTCCCAGCAATGCAATTCCAAGACAAGGAATTGAAGCCAGCAGCCAGCTTTTTTTATTTCCCAGAGAAAGCTGTTCTTCAACAACATCTCTCAGATTTAAAGTATTTGCCCAAAAAGAGGTAGCAAGAGCCAAAAGTGAGAATATATAGCCGATAATGCTGACCCATCCGCCGATTTTTGCCGACATATCTACGATTGCACCATTCTGTGTTACATTATTACCAACACAATACAGAGTTGTAAATGTTATCAGAACAATTAACATAAGATTTATTCCTGTTCCAAGGGCAATAGCTCCACGGATTTTTTTAATATTTCCGTCAAGACCCTTTACCACCTGAGGAACAGACATTACAGCAGACAGAGAAAATGAAATAATGCTGTAAAGAGCCAAGACATTTCCCCATGCTATAAACTTGCTGGCAAAATCTGCACGGCCGCTTTTAAAGGATGCACCTATTAGAATTACTATAACCGCAAGCATGAAAATAACTGCAAATTTTTCAAAAATTCCAACCAGTTTCAATCCGAAAAATACAACCAATGCCGCCGCTACAAAGAAAATGCTCATTCCAATTCTGTAATCAATTCCAAGCCAGGATTCCAGCACAGCTCCACCGCCGGTGATAAATCCGCTGACATTGACTATTACGGAAAAACCTAAAAGTATAAATGCAGCTGCCGCCATTATCTTTTTATATTTTCCAATAAATAAATCATTTTCAAAGCATTTGATAAACTGCATTCCTCCGTTGTTGTATGAAAGCTCTGCAATCATAAAATGAAGCAGAAGATTTATACCATAAACTAAAACAAATATCACGCACATATCAAATACATTGTTTCTCGACGCTATGTATGGTACGGACAAAATTCCTGCCCCCACACCATGTCCGATTATTATACTTGTGGCTTCAAAAAAAGTAAGCTTTGCCTCGCTTTTCATAGTTACTCCCCTTACTTAAAATATTGTCGCTGTCAATTAGCTGAAACTCGATTGAATTATAGCATAAATAATAGTTACTTTCAATAAATTAAACAAATAAGCGATAGTTTCTGCAAGATAAAAAACTATCGCTCAATAATTGTTATATTAAATTTCTTTTTCTCGCTTCGTTTATCGCTTCCAGCTTACTTTTTGCATTAAGCTTCCTGTAGGTTTCACCGCAGTGATACTTAACAGTAGATTCCTTTATGCTCAGCCTTTCCGCTATATTTTTAATAGACATGCCTTCTGCCTGCATTTTTAAAATTTTCAATGCATTTTCCGAAAGCTTTATTTCTCCGTCCGTTCCACGTTCTAAATATTTTGGATAAAATTCTGCCATTTGCGCACATTCAGATATTACCCTGTTTTTAAAATCCTCATTTTTCCAAACCAGTTTATTTGATTTTAAAAGCTTTATCACAGCAATACCTTCTCTGGAAATTATTCTAACAAAGCCATATTCCTCTGACATATCAATACATTTTTGTAAATTAACTGTCCAATCCTTTCTGCCCATACGATACCATGCAATAGACAACAATAAATATGATTCTATCATAATATATGTACGCTTAATAACATCGGCATAGTAAAGCATTTTTTCCAGAATAGAACATGCCTGATTTAATTTTCCCATTTGCAGATAAACACGAGCTTTGGTTAAATAACGCAATCGTTCCATAGTGGAAAATTCGGCATTTTCCTGAGGGGCTGTCTTCATCCATTCGTTTATTTTTGGATACTTACATTGATAAAGATAAATACGGCACAGCATTGCGTCAATATTAAACAAAAGTCTTTCAGCCTCTTTTTCCGCACGCTCACGAAAAACTAAAAGCTGTTCTTCAGCATAGTCTGCATTGCCGTTAATTATAGATAACCATACAAGTATTCCTGTTGCAACAAAGCACTGTTCTATTTTTCCTCCGCTTTCTGCGGCAAGCTTTCCTTTTTCTGCAAGAGTCATAACACGGTAGCCGTCCATTCCTTTTTCCAGATAGCTTTCTGCTAATGCTAAAGAAACAAGACCCTTTCCATATTTTCCGAGAACAAATTCAACCATTTTTCCTATACTTGCGGCAAGCTCATTGTCATGTTTACTCCAATCGCAAAAATCCTTGCCGCCGTTCATCATCGAAGGCAGATTACTTGTAACAGAAAACTCCGGAAGTGTGGCTCCTCTATCCTTTATCAGTGTCCCCGCATGCTTTAAGATATCAACTAAATTTACTATTCCCCTGTGCGGAAGTCCTATATCAAGATACAAAAGTCTGCTCTTAGCCTCTCTTCTCTCACTGCATATATGGGTTTTTGCAAAATCTTTCAGGGCTTCATACCAGCGTTCACTTTCATCAATATTCATCAGCATTGACTGAAGCATACTCATTCCCGCTATAAGCAAAGGATTTTCAAGAATTTTTTCTTCAGGCAAAGAAAGATAATACTTTCTCATTTCAAAATAGTGACCTGATGCAGGGTTCTTTCTCGCATTAGCTATTAAAACTCGAGATATGCTTTCCTTATCATTGCATTGTTCATACATTGAAAGAGCTTCCGGTATTTTGTCATGCATTTCATAATAAAGTCCTGCATGATGATAAAGAGGGTTAATACGCTCATTATTCCATTTTTTCTTTAATCTTAACCGCATGGAATCTCTCATCTGCCATCTATATTCCCATATACCGTTTACACCATCTGAGACAAAAAAGTTTCCCATCTCCTGTGCACGAGCCAATAAAACTGCCACATTACTCTTTCCGGTTATCATTGACGCAAGCTCTTCTGTAAAATTGTCCACAATAGAGGTCTGCATAAAAAATTCCTGCAGCTCAATATCCCATTGGTCATAAACATAGCTTTCAAGGTAATTACACAGTTCCTGAGTAGCTGTCCTCAAATCACCACCGTTTATAGCCAAAAGTCTAATAGCAATCGGAAATCCCTCTGTAAATTTTATAATTTCATCCTCTTGCTTTTCATTTAATATAATGTTATTTTCTTTCAAAAAAAGAATTTGTTCTTCCCTTGTAAGATAAAAATCAGACTCAGGTATAGTAATAAAAGCATAGTGTATGTAAATAGATATGAGCCATCCGGGCATAGGAGAACGTGATATGAGCAGCAGCCATATATTTCCTTGTTCTAAAAGCTTTATTATGAGTTCTTCATAGCTTTTTCGTTCAGAAACACCCGTAACAAAATGCAAATCATCAATTACTACTATTTTTTCTTTTCCGTCTTTGCTTATATTTATTTCCTCAGGTGATACTTTAGCCGCTGAAAAGACACTATACTTTTTATGAGCTAAAAAATCCTTTACTAACGCCGTTTTTCCCGAACCTGTCACCCCATACATATACACCGGTGTTCTTATTTTATAGGCCATACTTAATTTTCTGCTTGCTTCCTTTGGTCTTATATAGTAATTATCATTATATAACATACTTTACTCCTTAAAACGCCGCAAATTTCTTCCATCACGCTGTATTACATGGATATATAAATAAATCTATAAAAATATAATAACAAAAATTTTTATAAAAGTGAACTATCCAAAAGTATAGTCAAAGGGCTTTTTTAATTTTATTTTGCAGGCTTTTCCAATATTATACAAGCAAAAGCCCCTACTGCTAAAAGCAATAGGGGCTTCGCCTCATTTATTATTGATTATAACTTGATAGAATTATTTTTTTGATATTGAAATCTGAATCAATGTTGCATCAATAATTGATATTGTTCCATCATTGTTCATATCTGCAAGAAGTTTATCAAACTCTGGGCCTTCTGCAAGTGAACCTACTATATATCTCTGAATAGCTGTTACATCTGCAACTTCCAATGAGCCGCTGTTATTTACATCACCAAGAACAGCTCCGCAGCCTGTGCATACGCCATCTTCAAAATGATGTCCTGTTGCAGGAATAACTTTCCACTCATCGAGATTTGTAATCTCTACAGTGCATTCTGCATCTTTAAAATATTTATCGCATGAGCAAATATAATAATCCTTAACGCCAGGCTCTGTGCAGGTCGCAGGCTTACCGCTTACAAGTGTTCCTGAATGTACATGTGCGTCTTTCCACATACGCTCTACAACAGCATAGTCAATACGGCTGTATCCGCCTGTAACAGTAACTTTAAGTGTATGTTCCTCGTTTGCCTTAGCATTCTCAACTGGAACATACCACATGCGTGCGGAAATTTTACCATTTGTTCCAAGCTTTGAAGTATCAATTGTCTGAGGTTCAACAACTTCACCGTCAAGTTCAAATGTCAATTTTCCATACTGACCGCTGGTTGATGTATCTCCCATTGGAGTAATTCCGCCGTAGAGCTGAACGCCGGTTCCCTTGAAATGAATTGTGTAGCTTGCGCCGTCTGCCTTTGTTCTTGCAAATCCCAGATTCTGATACATTGCATTCTGTATATGCTCAACCCAGTTGCTGTTCTCATCAGCGTCAGCATTAAATCCAGAATTATCTGTTCCTATCTGCTTGCTTATTGTCAAAGCAGGAGTGTATTCAAATCTGTTTTCTTCATTTTCGTCTGTTACATTCTGATTGATATAAATCTGAACAGCCTTAGTTCCTGCATTGTATTCATTGAGTATATCTTCCGGAACCTCTCCTTTATATGTTACAGTTGCTCCGTCAATACCTGCCTGATTATTGTTAAGCTTTTCAATTTCAAGAGTATATACTCCCTGCTCCAAGCCGTCAAATATAAGGCTTGCACCTGAGCCGGTTTTCCATGTAATAACTTCGCCGTTTTCATCTACAACTCTTGCTCTGATGTTGCTTGCCTGATCACTTCTGAGCTTGAGCTCTACTTTTGTTCCATAGAATTTGAATGTTGCCTTTGCGCCTGTCCAGTTGGAGAAGTGTCCGTCATTCTCCAGAGGATAATATGTAACGGCTGACTTATTGGACTCTGTTTCACGGTAAGACCACAAAGAATCATAATCGAAACGGAACAAACCGTCACCCATTGTGTTGTCGTTTACTGTAACTACATTCACCTTATTAGGGTCAACGATTTCCAAATTGCTGTCAACGCCATAAATTGCCGGTAAACCATTTGATGTAACCTCAAACTTTAAGGCTGTTGTCTTAACAAGCTCTTCCGAGTTAAATGTCCATGTACTATCTGCATGTGCCATATCTCCCAGAGATACCCACTGATTGTCACTATTTTTATAGTATACAGCGATTGATGTGATATTATTTCCCTTTTCAGTTATTGTAACCTCATCAAAACGGCTTTTATCAAAGCTGTTTTCAAGGCTGTATGTTTCAGCCTCTGCCGATGGCTGCCAATATGTTTCATTGTGATTATCAAATGCAAATGAAGCGTACATGCCTTCAGCTGCTGCCGGTGTTGATGTAGCTTTAGCGTCAAGCTTCCAGAAATAGAGATTTGCTTCGCCGCCGCCCAATACTATTGTAAACTGTCCGTTTTCATCAACAGCTACCTTTTTAAGTTCTCCGTTATTGTCCTTATCAACCTCATACAAGTCATAACCCATAAAGGACGGGTCAACTGTAATTGTGATTTCCTGACGGGTATTATCGGAAGAACCTGCCTCACGTGCTGTAATATTAAACTGATTGTAGCGTTCAGCCTGTCCTGCTACCAATCCATTCATTACCATAAATGCTTTTGGAGCTGTTGCACCTGCAAAGTACTCTGCTATCTCGCTTTCATAAAGACCCGGCAGTGTGTCAAAATATCCCAAAAGAACATCTCCGGTCAAACCGTCATGTGTATCGGAAAGGCTTACCATTGACACATCCTTAAGACCATATTCCTTGTTTTTAAGCTGGCTTTCCTCTGCGTCAAAATTGCTGCGGTTAAAGCCGTCTGTTGATGCAGAATCATCTGCTCCCAGTTCTCCAACTTTTACCATAATCCAGTCACTGTTCAAACGTGTGAGCTGGTCATCTATGGCATGTACTCTGTCAATAATTTCTCCCCATTCCAAAAGTCCACGGGTAGGTGTTCCGTCTTCATCCCAGAAATATGAACGGTCAAACTGATATTCAACACGGAAGAAATTGAGCCATTTCATACCTGAAATCAAAGATGTATTTACAACCAAATTCTTATTTGACTGTGAATGGTTAAATGCAAATGCATCAAGATACTGACCAAACATTATAGGCTTGCTTCCTGTGCCGTCATTTCCGCCTGATGCAAGCTTGCGATAAAGATTCCATGTTGGAAGGTTCAGCAATTTGCGGGCTGCAGCTTTCTGAACATTCTCAGCAGAAAGGTTTATACTTGAAGGATTAGCCCAAGAACTGTCACCGTAATAGTCGTCCCATGTGAGCATGTCAGGTTCTGCTATTTCCATATATTCTCGGAGATTTGACTCATTCCACTGATTCGGGAACTGGTTTGTATGGAGAATAACTCCCGGATAATTTTCACGTGTCCAATCAAACCATTTTCCGAAAGCTTCAGCTTCACTTCTGCTGTAGTATCCCTCGTCACCGAAACAGAAGCTGATTGCATTATAAATATAATCCTTCATGGATTCCGGAATAAAGTCAGTAGGCTCGCCGGCACTTGACATATTGTTGCCGCCGAAAGGAGCCTTTGCAATACCCCAAAGTGAATCAGGATTATAAAGCATATAATCTGAATTTCCAAAATCAGGGTCATAGAAAAGCGGTCCGTCATAGCCAAACTGCTCTGACTCTTCTACTGTAGGTGTTCCACGTCCGTATCCCTCACTTGGAGTCCAGCCAAGCATAGGTAAACCACGTTCTATAACTGTTGCCTGACCGCTTGCTATATACTGATGCTGTTCCTCATGCTCATAAGGGACATCTCCGCCCTCTGGTGCCGGCTGCTTTTCCGGAACATCAGCTGAATCTGTATATATCATAAACTGATACATACGGAGATTTTTGTTGGAATACTGCCAGTTTGTAACTTCAAATTTTATGTATCGGGTATCATAAGATACACCGAGTTCATATCTTACAACATTCTGATGATACTGTACACCTGTGCACATATTTCCCTTTGTTACAGGAGTTTCCCATTTCTGACCATCTGCGCTGACAGATATTTTGACTTTATTCTGTCCCAAGCCAAGATTTGAAGGACCGAAAGCTGCACGTATACGGCTTATACTGTACACATCACCGAGATCAACTGTGAAAAGAGTTGTTGGGGCTTTTGTTCCCTGTCCGTCAGGCAGCTTAGAAGCCTCTACTTCCCAGTAAGACTCACTTGTGTCTACATATGAACCATCAGCTTTACTGCTTTCTGGCAAAATAACAAGATAATCCTTTTTCAGAATTTCCATAAGCTTTGCCTGGTCGCCTACAGCTGTTTCAACTGAAAGATCATTCATTATCTTTTCATTGTTTACAATAGCTGTACGTCCACGATAGTCAGAATTAACCTTTGTTACATTAACTGTGTAGGTCTTAGATTTGTCTCCCTGTGACACATTAACAACTATGTTATGTTCGCCAAGATCAGATACATCCATCTGTACATAGCCACTGCTGTTCAAGGATTCGCCATTAACAGTTACCTTAGCATCTTCAGATGATGCAAATGGATAAACCTGTATGGAGTTTACCGAATTATACGCTGTTCCTGTGTAACTTGTTACCTCTGGAGCAAATCCCGTGTCGTTTGGCTTAACACCGTCAGGATAAGCTTCTGTGGGAGTGAGCTCGTAAACCTTATCAATTATAAGGTTTTTAAGATACGGTTCTTCTCCGTTCGGTGTTTCAACTGCGGAAACCGCAACAGACGTTGCCGCCGTAACCAACAGCATCCACGCACACAACAGACTTATAATACGTTTGCTAAATCCTTTAAAACACACTTTCTCCGTTGCTTTGCTTTGTGTTTTCTTCATTTTGTGTCCTCCTTTTATTTGTTTTTTCACGCATACAAGCATATTAGCCAGATTTCCTTTTTTATTAAAAGTTTTTTGTAATTTTAAAAAACAAAAATATAATCAAAAAAATTCCAAATAATTGTACTTGTACCTTAAAAATATTATAACATTCTAATTTTTACAATTCAACATGAAAAACATTATATATGCAATACGCCAATCCAAAATATAAGTAATTTTTTTGTGTAATATGCAATACAATAATTTAATTATGTAAATTAAAAAGCAGATACATGAACAATATCCATGTATCTGCTTTTATGTAGCTTATAAAAATATCTTAGTTTTCACTTTTTAATTTTTTAGGTTTTTCTGTGTTTTTTCTTCTTTTGGACAATTCTGCAACGGCTGTGTAAAGAACATCTGTTGAAGAATTCAAAGCTGTTTCGCAGGAGTCCTGAATTACTCCAACTACAAAGCCTGCTCCAACAACCTGCATTGCAATATCGTTTGGTATTCCGAAAAGACTGCATGCAAGGGGAACCAGCAGCAGTGAACCTCCGGCAACTCCGGAAGCTCCGCAGGCGCTTACAGCTGAAAGAATACTGAGTATAATCGCAGAGCCTATATCAACATTTATTCCCAAGGTATTTGCAGCAGCAAGTGTCAAAACTGAAATTGTAACAGCTGCGCCGCCCATATTTATTGTGGCGCCAAGTGGGATTGATACAGCGTATGTATCCTCGTCAAGTTCAAGCTCCTCGCACAGCTTCATATTTACAGGAATGTTTGCAGCAGAGCTTCTTGTAAAGAACGCTGTAATTCCGCTGTCTTTAAGACATTTGAAAACCAACGGATAAGGATTCTTTCTTATTCCTATAAATACAATTATGGGGTTTACCACCAAAGCGATAAAAGCCATAACACCAACCAACAAAGCTATGAGCTTTCCGTAATCTACAAGAGAACCTATTCCCTGAGTTGAAATGGTGTTAAAAACAAGTCCCATAACACCGAAAGGAGCCAAACTGATTACCCATTTTACTATCTGTGAAAGGGCGTCGGCTATGTTCTCGATGGCATTCTTTGTACCCTGAGAAGCTTTCTTCAAAGCAATTCCCAAAAGCACTGCCCACGTCAGTATTCCAATGTAGTTTGCATTTACCAAGGCGTCAACGGGGTTTGATACTATGTTCATAAGCAAAGTCTTCAAAACCTCGTTAATTCCCCCCGGCGGAGCGACACTTGAGGCTGTTTCCCCAAGTTTTAGCTGTATCGGGAAAATAAAGCTTGCTATAACTGCGATGCTTCCCGCTATGAGGGTTCCAAGAATATAAAGGAAAATAATTCTCTTCATATTTGTCTTTTTGCCCTGCTTGTTTCTGGAAAGCGCACTCATAACTAAGAATAGCACCAAAAGCGGCGCTACAGCTTTCAGTGCACCTACAAATAAATCTCCGAGAGTGGATAAAAAAGTAAGCTGAGGGAAAAACAGTCCTAAAAGTATACCGATAATCAAACCGACTATTATCCTCTTTACAAGACTTACTCTGTTCCACAAACCAATAATTTTTCTCATAAAGTTCCTCATTTCTATCAGTCGTAATTATTATTATACCATATTACAGACATATTTGAAACAGGTTTTTCGAGAAAATTTATACCATTTACTGTTTTTCTACAAATTATTTTATATTTTCCCTTTTAAGTCTTTCCAATATCTCCTTATCCGCCGGACAAAAATCATATTTTGTCGCTTCCCATGGATAAACCCATTTTATATCATTGTGTTCCAGCTTTTTAGGCTCTCCGGAAACTATTACCGCCTTAAACAGTGTAAGCTCAATCTTTATATCCGGGTAATCGTGTACTAAGGAAGCATAAATTTCCTTAGGAAGAATTTCAACTGAAAGTTCCTCTAAACACTCTCTAATTAAGGCTTGTTCCTTGCTTTCACCTTTTTCTACTTTTCCTCCGGGAAACTCCCATAAAAGTCCTCTGTCTTTATTTTCAGGTCTTTGGCAAATCATGATTTTCTCAGTGCTCGGATCATATATCAATGCCGCCACAACCTGTATTGTTTTTCTTTCTGTCATTTCATCTCTTCCTTTATGGTTTTATCGCCACTTTCATAACTCCGTCTTTTTTATTCTCAAACAGCTCGTAGGCTTTTTCAATATCTTTTAAGCTGTAAGTGTGTGTAATAAGGGGTGTTGTGTCTATTTTACCCTGTTCTATTAAACTGAGTATTTCTTCGCAGTCGCATCCGTCCACTCCGCCTGTTTTAAATGTAAGATTTTTACCGTACATATCAGGAAGCGGCAACACTTGAGGTTCATCATACAAAGCCACAATAATAACATTAGCGTTAGGTCTTGCACATTCCCATGCCATTTTAAATGTATCCTTTGTTCCTGCAACCTCGAAAACTACATCGGCTCCTCCATGACTGCTGTTTTCAATAACCGTATCTTTAAGCTTGTCCGGAGTTACTGTTATAACCTGAGGATAGTTCTTTTTCATAAATTCTATTCTGCCGCTGTCATTTTCACAAACAATGATTTTACCGGGATTTTTTAGCATTGCGCACAGCATAGTGCAAATTCCTGTAGGGCCTGCTCCGATAATCAGAACTGTGTCCTGAGGCTTAATATCCGCAATCCTTACCGCCCAAAATCCTGTAGCTAAAATATCTCCTGTAAAAAGTGACTGTTCGTCTGTCACGTTATCGGGAATTTTTGTAAGGCCGGTATCGGCAAAAGGAACTCTCACATATTCTGCCTGTCCTCCGTCGATTCTACAGCCCAACGCCCATCCGCCGTTTTTATCGGTGCAATTGTTTACAAAACCGTTTTTACAGAAAAAACAATCTCCGCAGAATGTTTCAACATTCACAGCCACTCGGTCGCCTATTTTTAAGTTTTTAACCTGCGAGCCTAATTCCTCCACTATTCCAACCATTTCATGTCCCACGGTTATTCCCTTAACCGCTTTCGGAACAGAACCGTGTTTTATATGTATGTCACTGGAACAAATACTGCCCAATGTGACCTTTACTATTGCGTCTCGGTCATTTAAAATTTCCGGAACCGGTTTTTCCTTTAATACAAATTTTCCGCTGTCTTCATATGTATAGGCAAGCATTGAAATCCTCTTTTCCATATAAAAATTTTTTAACAAAACACCTTTGCGTTCCACCGTATTTTCTCTGATAACTCTGTAACCCTGCTTTTCAAAAAACGGCTTTGCAGTTATTGAAGCGTACACACTGATTTTTTCAGATTTTACAAATCCCTCTAAGGTTTTGCAAATCTTTTCTCCTATTCCTTTTCCCTGATAATCCTTATGAACATAAAGCCTGTCAAGATAACCGGTTTCATCAATATTTCCAAAACCTGCAATTATATTTTCACACACAGCAACTATAGATAAGCTATCCAAAAATACCTTATTCCATTTTTTTAAGTCCATATCCTTAGAAGCCCATACATCCAGCTGTTCTTCTATGTAATCCCTTGCATTTACACTGTGAACCGTTTCATAAAAAAGCTTTGCAGTTTTCTCACAGTCTGTTGTCTTGTACCTTCTTATTTCTATATTCATAGCTTTCACCTATGTTATTTAAGCATAAAATCTGCCCATTTGCCTTTATATGAAGGCTCCTGCTGACTCCAGTATATAAGTCTTTCCACATAGTACATTATTCTGTTTTCCACAGCTTCTTTTGCGGTTTCTATTCCGTACTTTCTCACTATTGCGGTAAGCTCATACATAGGAAAACCCATAGCATGACCGGCTGTATGGACAACTGCGCATCCCTGTCCTACCGCATGACAAAGCGCTATATCTTCTAAAGAGTCTATTTCTTTAGCAAGACCATGGCAGTCAAGGATTTTTCTCTGAGCCTCTCTCATGCGTATTTCTCCAAAAGCCCAAAGTTTTGAGGCATTTAGTGCTTCTCTCGGCCTTGTTTCATCCGGATACTTTTCTTCCAAAACTCTTACGGCTTCTTCGGAAAGCTCAAGCGCCCACAAAGCCATTGCTCTGTGGTTTTGCTGTTCTATTAAAAATTTTAGTTCACTAAAACATTCGCTGTCCTTTGAAAACAAAATCTGATTTTTCCTTTTAAGCTTATTTTTTACTTCTTCCGTCCACTCCATATAATTCACCTTTAAAATAATATCACATAAATATAAAAAGTACAACTTATCAGTTTAAATGAACACCTGCTTTGTTGATATACTGTCATAAAATTCCTTGTCGTGCTCTACAAAAATAATCGTGGGTTTAAAATTTAAAAGTAAATTTTCTATTTGTATTCTTGATATAACATCAATATAATTCAACGGTTCATCCCATACAAGAAAATGGGCTTTTTCACACAAGCTCTTGGCTATTAAAACTTTTTTCTTTTGACCTTGGCTAAAGCTCTCCAGATTTTTATTAAACTGTTCCCTTGAAAAATCAAGTTTTCTCAAAATCGCCATAAACAAACTTTCATCTATATTATTTTCAAAAGCAAAGTTTTTCAAATTTCCTCGTAAAAATGAAGTGTCCTGCGATACATACGATATTTTCAGTTGACTTCCCTTTATAAATGTGCCTTTATAAGAAATATTTCCAAAAGCTATAAGCTTTAAAAGAGTTGATTTACCGCTTCCGTTTTTTCCTAAAACAGCTACCCTGTCGCCTTTTTCCACGTTGAAAGTAATATTCCCGCACACTTTTGTATCTCCGTAATAAAGGCTTACATCTTTTAATGTCAATAGATTTTTGCTGTGGTATTCAAGCTGTTCTATTTTCAAATCCTCACTTTTTTCTATATTTTTCAAAAGCTTGGATTTTTCTTCAATAGCGTTTTCCATGTTCCTTTTTACAGCTTTTGAGCGCTTAGCCATTTTAGCGGCTTTATGACCAATAAATCCTCGATCAGGCCGCAGTCCGGAATTTTTGGTGCCGTATTTTGTATTTTCAACTTTATTTGACCAGGCTGATTTTTCTGCGGCACTTTCCGAAAAGCTTTTTATCTGTTTTTTCAGCCTATCATTTTCCGCAAGCTCCTTTAAATCACGTTTCTCCTTGTATTCATACCAGGAAGAAAAATTTCCCTTAAATATTTCGATATCACTTCTGTTAATCGAAAGAATATGGTCAACGCATCCGTCAAGAAATTTTCTGTCATGGGATACAAGTATAAATCCTTTCTTTCCTTTTAAATATCTGCTCACAGATTCTCTGCCTTTTAAGTCCAAGTGATTTGTAGGCTCATCAATAAGAAGAAAACTGTTTTCCTTAATAAACAAAACCGCAAGCATAAGCTTTGTCTGCTCTCCTTTTGAAAGTGTAGAGAAAGGTCTGTACAATATTTCACTATCTGTTTCAAGCTTGTTAAGCTCGTATTCAAGCTCCCAAAGCATGAAATCTGAATATAAGCTTTCAGCAATCTCTATTCCATTAAGAGCTGTGTTTTCCACCTCAAAAGGAAAATATTCAAAATTCACAGAAGAATTTATTGTACCGGTATATTCATAGCTGCCCATCAAAAGTTTTAAGAATGTGGTTTTTCCCCTTCCGTTTCTTCCTGTAAATCCTATTTTCCAATCAGTGTCTATTTGAAAACTAACATTTTCAAAAACATTATCAAAACTTCCGTCATAGGAAAAAGTGAGATTTTTTACATCAATCAGCGACATTCTTTGTCCTCCTTTAAAATAAAAATGGCTGCAAGGAAAAATAACCCTTGCAACCATAGAAAAACAAAGTAACCGAAAACTTTATTTAAAACGAAAAGTTGAAAAGGCATAATTTTCCTGCATAATAGATATGACAAAACAGCGGCTAAACCTCTTAAATCTGACATACCAAAAATCAGCAAGAAAAATTACGCATCTTTTCAACTCCAATCATCAATTTATGTATTGATTATACTACATACAAATTCAAAAATCAACTGCGGCAACTATTCTATTTCAAAAGTAACTGTAGGATTTCCCGTGCCCACCGCTTCTTTTAAGCCTGTGGTGTCTGTTATATAACCGATTCTTGTATATGTATACGAGGTATTGTGTGCTTCATAAAACAACACCAAATAGTCCGACTGATACAGCATAATATCGCCTGAGTTGATACTTTCCACATTTTCCGGATTTGACTGAAAGCTTTCAGAAAATCTGTAATACTTTTCGTTTCCGTTAAGCTCATTCATGGTGACTGTAAGAGGGAATTTACTCATCAACTGCTGTGCACAGGGAGAGTCATTGTATATTTTAGCGTTAAAAACACTTCCGTTAACTGTAACTTTAATATCAGTCATTGTTTCTTCATCTCCCTGTGTTTCATTCGGTTCACTTGATTGTATTTCGGTCTGTGATGTTTCGGACATTTCATTTTCTGTTGCTTCTGTCATTTCTTCAGACTGAATTTCAGTAGTATTTTCTTCTGTTAAAACATTATCTGTTGTTGAAAATTCTTCTGTTAAACTATTTTCGGAAACTGAGCAAGCTGACAAAAACACAGTTGCAAGGCTTAAAAGTAAAATTAAAACTCTTTTCATATCAAACACCTTTTCCCATTTCATAGGCTTTCTTCAAAACGTCTTCATCTTTTTTGGCTTCTCCGGTTTCTGTAAGTCCTGTTCCTCTGATTACCCCGGCAAGGGTTGCTTTTTCAAAGCAGTCAACCCAGCCCTGCACTCCTTTTACAGCTCCGTCCATTGCGCTTTCTTCATCCTCGGCAGAAGCCGCCAAAAGGTAAACATCACGGAATTTATAATCGCTTGGAAAAAGACAGTTCATTCTGTCAATAAGAGTTTTCATCTGTCCTGACATTTCGTAGTAATAAACCGGTGTTGCATAAACAATTACATCTGCATTTTTTACCTTTTCAGCAATCTCATTTGCATCATCTTTTATTACACATTCCTGTGTTAATTGGCAGGAAAGACAGCCAATACAGAAATCAATTTTCTTTCCTATTAAAGAAATAAATTCAACCTCATTGCCTGCATCCTTTGCTCCTCTTTCAAACTCTCTGGCTATATAATCGGAATTGCTGTTTCTTCTCAAGCTTGTAGAAATAATAAGTACCTTTTTCATTTGTATCAACCTTTCTTAATAAATCATTCGTCACACTTTTTTATAAACTTAGCAGGAACTCCGCCTACCACTGTATTTTTTTCAACATCCTTTGTCACCACTGCTCCGGCGGCTACTATTGCACCGTCGCCTATTGTAACACCTGACAAAATAGTGGAATTTGAACCTATCCAAACATTTTTCCCTATATGAATAGGCTTTGGTATCATATCATGCCTAGTCTCCGGATTCATATCGTGATTTAATGTGGCAAGCACCACATTGTGACCTATCAATGCTCCGTCGTCTATAAAAATGCCGCCCTGGTCTTGGAATTTACATCCCATATTTATAAACACATTTTTTCCTATTGTAATATTCTTTCCGCAGTCAGTATAAAAAGGCGGAAACATTGCAAAACTTTCATCAACCGGTTTTCCTATAATCTCAGAAAAGATTTCTCTTATCTCCTGCGGATCATGGTAGCCGCTGTTAAGCTTTGCTGTAAGTTTTAAAGCCTCCTGAGATACACCGTGCATAAACTGATGTACAGGAGAACCGGCTTTAATATATTCTCCTGAATTTAATCTTGACAAATATTCCTTTAAATCCATATATCCCACCAAGCTTCCATAAATTATTTCTATGATATAATTATATTATTATTTTTAAAAATAGCAAATACTTATAAATTATACTTTACCATAGTTGACAGGAATGATAATAAAAAGTTATAATTTCCCCATAGAGGTGATAATATGGAACTTAGAGTGCTTAAATATTTTCTCGCTGTTACAAGAGAAGAAAATATAACCGCCGCCGCAGAAAAGCTTCACATTACACAACCCACGCTTTCAAAACAGCTTATGGATTTAGAAGATGAGCTGGGCAAAAAGCTTTTTATTCGTGGTAAAAGAAAAATAACCCTCACCGAGGAAGGAGTGTTTCTAAAAAAGCGTGCCGCTGAAATAGTAGAACTTGCCAATAAAACCGAGTCCGAAATAAAAATGCAGGATGACATTGTGGGCGGAGAAATCTACATAGGCGGAGGAGAAACCGAGTCTATGCATTTTATCGCCCAAACAATCAAAAACCTCACTATTAAATATCCTCAAATTAGATTTCACATGTTCAGCGGCAACGGAGAGGATGTCGAGGAACGCCTCGACAAGGGTTTAATAGATTTCGGAGTATTTGTCGGCCTTACAGATTTAAAAAAATACAACTATTTAAAGCTTAAATCTTTCGATACATGGGGCCTGCTTATGAGAAAGGACTGTACCCTTGCCCAAAATAAAACTATCTCTCCCAAAGACATAGCTAAAATTCCTATACTTTGTTCAAGACAAGCTCTCATACAAAATGAACTTGCCGGCTGGCTGGGTTATTCTTTTGATAAACTCAATATAATCGGCACATATAATTTGATATACAACGCATCTGTAATGGTTGATGAAGGAATAGGCTGCGCTTTAGCCATAGATGGACTTATAAACACAACCGGAAACAGCCGACTGTGTTTCAGACCTTTGGAGCCTGAAATAAAAGCTGACACAATTATTGCCTGGAAAAAACACAAAGCCTTCTCAAAATCAGCAGAAAAATTTCTTGAGTATTTACAGGATGGACTCTCCGCAAAATAAAATAACGCCGAAATCACATTCTAACAAAGCTGTGATTTCGGCGTATTTAATTATTTTTTAGTCACTGCAATCCAGATTTCGCAGGTGTATTGGGGATTTTTTACGTCCGCTGACGGGTAAGCTTCTATTTCTATGCCGCAGGGCTGGTATTCACTTGCCGGAAAGAATTCTGTACAGATATATTTATATACCTTTTTAAATGCCTCCGGCATTACTCCTACGCACTTGAATACCACAAAGGTGTTTTCCGGAATTGTTACCACTTCAAAGCCTTCCTCTTCTGCATCCTCATCACAATGCGCTCCTATTCCATAGGGGAAATCATATTTGCTGTTATCGTCAAAGCTTATTCCCAAAATGCAGTTTTTAAAAATGTTATTCTTGGAGATATGACCGCAGATTTTTTCTATTGTACCATCCTGAGTACACTCTTTCCAAAAATCCGCAATCTTCTCCGTTGTCATTTCCTCCTGCTTTTCAAAACGCTTTTTCTTTAAAATTACATTAAAAGCCTCTTTTTTCTCAATTCTGTAATTCATAATAGAACCTCCGCTCAATGTTAGTTTTACGGAAAGGCGTGAAAAGGATTTTAGCGTTGCACCGCTTTTTACCTGATTGGGCATAACTCCGTGAAACTTGGTAAATGCACGGGAAAAGCTCTCGGGTGTGCTGTAGCCGTATTTCAGTGCAACATCAATTATCTTTGATTTTTGATTTGCAAGTTCCTCCCCTGCCAAAGACAAACGGCGGTTTCTCACATATTCCCCTACTGTATATCCGCATATAACAGAAAAAACTCTCTGAAAATGAAAACTTGATGAGTATGCGCACTTCCCAACCTCTTCATAGTCGATTTTGTCGGTTATATGTTCTTCGATGTAGTCAATAGCTCGCTGAATACCTGTAATCCAATCCATCTTTTCACTTCCTCTCCTGTGAGCCTATTATATATGTATAAGAGAAAAGTATCTTGACTTTCAATGCTGAGGTATGAAGGTATTACAGTTTGCCGTGGGTCTTTTTATAATAGAAAATGTAGGAGTAAACCGAGGGTATTCCAATCCATAAAGCTACAATTATACCTGTAAGGATTTCAAAATCTTCTACAATAAACATTCCTGCGAGATAAAGCAAAACCAACGGAAAAGCTAAGTACCCGATAATTCTATGAGCCACTATCCAGGTTTCCTCGTCCATAACTGTCCATGGAAGCCTGAGTCCCGTATGTCTGCTGAAAGGCAGCTTAGGAGACATATTTCCGGTAAAAACTATTACAACTATAATGATGAAAGCCGCAAGATATTTTTGGTTTTCCACGGGAATTGATATTATTTCTGTATAGTCCAGCAATACGGCAGCTCCGCAGGCAATCAGCAGTCCTGTATTGAACAAGGTGACCTTTTTCAATGTTTTCATTTTGGGATTGCTTTCGGAAATAGACGGCGTCAGATTTCCCAGATTAAAATACAATATTAACATGCAGGATACTGTGCATACAGCCAAAAGTACCATTGACAAAATTGTATTTCTAAATGCCAGTGATGCGAAAAGTCCTGCAAATTCGAGAGATATTATAAGCAATCTGATTTTATTTTGTTTCATTGACTTTTTCATCTCCTCCGAAACTTAAAAGATCTGATAACTTTATATACATTTCCTGCATTACAGACAGATTAAGAGAATAGATAATCTGATTTCCCTTTCGTTCTGAAGTGACAATCTCTGCGTGTTTTAGAACATCCAAATGTCTTGAAATTGATGGCTGAGATATATCAAAATGTTCAGCAATTTCTCCGGCATTCATGTTTTTCCATTTTAAAAGCTTTATTATCTCACGTCTGTATGGACTTGCCAAAGCATGAAAAAAATCTTCGCTCATGCTATCACCTCTTTTCTATTTTCTATTATAGCTAAATGGCTAATTACTGTCAATGCTAAATTCACAAAATATACACCCCGAGAAAGTTTTCACTCTCTCGGGGTACGATTATACAAAATAATTCTTATTTGCTAATTACATATTAGTTTTCGATTGGCTCAAAATCTGCTGCGCCGTGTTTGCAAAGCGGGCAAATGAAATCCTCTGGAAGCTCGTCTCCCTCATATACATATCCGCAGATTTTGCATACAAAGCCTTTTTTGCCCTCTGTTTCTGGCTTTGGCTTAACGTTCTCAAGGTAATATGTATATGTCATTGTTTCCTTATCATTGATAACACGAGCCTCTGTTACACGGCAGATGAACATTCCGTGTGAGTCAAGGTCAATGTACTGCTCAACTTCCAAAGACATGAAAGCATTGATATAGTGAGGCAGGAAAACAAGGCCGTTATCTGAACGGTATGACTCCCAGTTTTCAAACTTATCTACGCTTCTGCCGCTGTGGAAGCCAAAGTTTTCAAATACCTTGAAAGGTGCTTCAACAGAAAGGCAGTTGAGGTTCATTTTACCTGTCTGCTTAATAACATGGTGTGAATAGTTAGCCTTATTTATTGTAACAGCTACACGGTTAGGAGAATCTGTAACCTGTGAAACAGCATTAACGATAAGTCCGTTGTCCTTTCTGCCGTCGTTTGATGTAACAACATAAAGACCGTAACCGATTTTGAAAAGTGCTGTCATGTCGTTCTTGTTTGCTTTATCGTCTGATCTTGCGATATAGTCTTTGCAAAGCTCTTCTGCCATTGCTTCGAGCTGGTCAAGGTTTTCCTTATTAACAGCAGACTTAATCTTAACTGTTGTATCAAGCCATGTGATGTCCTTGCTCTTCTCAAACTTGCCCTTCATAATCTTAGCGGCAAGAGGTGCCCATGAACCGTTTTCGATAAGACCGATTGTGCGCTTCTGGAAATTACGCTCTGTAAGGTGGTCAATATACTCTCTCATGAATGGGAAGATTTCTGCGTTATATGTTGTTGTAGCCAAAACAAGCTTGCCATATCTGAAAGCGTCTGCAACTGCAAGTGACATATCTGTTCTTGCCAAGTCGTGAACAACAACATTTGGACAGCCCTTTGTTCTGAGTTTTTCTGCAAGAATCTCAACAGCTTTCTTTGTATGACCATAAACAGATGTATAAGCGATTACTATACCGTCAGTTTCAACACTGTAAGATGACCATGTATCATAAAGCTTGAGATAATGTCCAAGATTTTCTGTGAGAACCGGGCCGTGCAGCGGGCAGATTGTGGAAATCTCAAGACCTGCAGCCTTTTTAAGGAGAGCCTGTACCTGTGCGCCGTATTTGCCTACGATACCGATAAAGTAACGGCGTGACTCATCGTCCCAAGGCTCGTTAGCGTCCAAAGCACCGAATTTTCCGAAGCCGTCTGCTGAGAACAGTACTTTTTCTGTTACATCATATGTAACCATAACCTCTGGCCAGTGAACCATCGGAGCAAAAACAAAAGTGAGCACGTGTTTTCCAAGGGAAAGTGTGTCGCCCTCTTTTGCAATAATTCTCTCACCAGTGAGATTTTCAAAGAAGCAGTCCATCATTGCAAATGCTTTCTGAGTTGCAACAATAGTAGCCTCTGGATATGTTTCCATAAAGTTCATAATGTTAGCGGAATGGTCAGGCTCCATATGCTGAATAATAAGGTAATCAGGCTTGCGGCCTTCAAGTGCATCAGCAATGTTATCAAGCCATTCATGGGTAAAGCTCGCATCAACTGTATCCATTACTGCGATCTTATCGTCTTTAATAAGATAAGAATTGTACGACATACCGTTAGGCACTACATACTGACCCTCAAACAGGTCCACATCGTGGTCATTAACACCCACATACAAAATTTCATTAGTTATTTTCATAATCTTCTCTCCTGCCTTTTTATGATGTAATTCATAACGCCGTCAGTATTAAAACAGCACAGCGATTAAAAGAGTCCATTAAAATTGATCACACGAGAAACAGGATGTTTATTTCTCGCAATAATACAATTATAAATATACTATTTTAAAGCATAGTTGTCAACAGCCGTCCGCTAATTAAACTCAATTTAATCTTTTCTTTTTATTTTTTAATTTATTTTCTTTATTGCAGTAATTTCTGCCAGATTTGTATTATTGCTTTGTTATAAACACTTTTATGATTATTAAACATGAGCTTAAATTGTTTTATCGATATTGCTGTTATTTCCTTTTAATATAAATAAAATAAAAAAGAATAAATCTTGTAAATCTGAATAAAAAGTGACAAATTTCAAAAAAAGTATGGAATAATGGCTGAAAATATGATATAATCTTTTTGATTAGACAGTAATTTCTGTTAATTATACTAAAAAACGATTGGAGGAGAACAGATGAAGAAAATACTGGCTTTATCGCTGTCGGTTTCTATGATAGTTTCTATGGCTGCAATTTCCGCATCCGCAGAAACCTATGACAGCAAACCACAAACAGCTGCCTCAGTAAGAATGAGTGCTGAACCTACAGAAAGAAGCACTAATTTTAATGAAGGCTGGCAATTTGCACTTGGTGAAAATACCGGAGCAGAAAAAATCGACTACGACGATTCCTCATGGAGAACACTTGACCTTCCCCACGACTGGAGTATCGAATTTGATTTTGATTACAGCTCCCCTGCAACTTCCGAGTGCGGTTATCTTGACGGAGGTACCGGTTGGTACAGAAAAACTTTTGTTTTACCTGAGTCCATGGCAGGAAAACAAATTTCAATTGATTTCGGCGGAATTTATATGGACAGCACAGTCTATGTAAACGGCGCCTATGTTGGCAACTACCCTTACGGATATATGCCATTTAGCTATGACATTACAGACAAAGTAGTATGCGATGGAAAAACAGAAAACGTTATTGCTGTAAAAGTTGTGAACCAGCTTCAGTCAAGCCGCTGGTATTCAGGCAGCGGTATATACAGAGATGTACATTTGACAGTAACTGACAAGGTTCACGTTGACAGATACGGCACATACATTACAACACCAAATATTGAAACTGAGTATCAGAACGGCACAGGTACAGCTCATGTTATTACTGACATAGTAAACGACACTGCTGATACTGCAACAGTATCCGTTCGTTCCACAGTTGTAGATATGGACGGCAACGCAGTAAACGAACCGGCTACAACAGAAGCCATGGAAATAGCTGCCGGAAAAACCTCTTCTTTCACTCAGGACCTCACCGTTTCATCACCAAAGCTTTGGTCAGTTGACTCTCCAAACCTTTATCAGGTTAAAACAGAAGTTCTTGTAGGAGAAGATGTTGTCGATACATATTTCAGCCGTTTCGGTTTCAGATGGATAAAATTCACTACTGACAACGGCTTCTATCTCAACGGAGAGTGGATTAAACTCAACGGTGTCTGCATGCACCATGACCAGGGCGCTTTGGGCGCAGTTGCAAACTATACTGCAATTGAACGTCAAATGCAGATAATGAAGGATATGGGTGTAAATGCAATCCGTGTAACCCACAATCCGGCAGATGACAAGCTTTTGGAAATCTGCGATAAGATGGGACTTATGGTAATCGAAGAAGCTTTCGACACATGGACAGGAAAGAAAACTTACGATTACGGCCGTTTCTTTAATCAGAAAGCTACACACCCTGACGCAGGAGCAAATATGACTTGGGCAGAATTTGACCTCAAGCAGATGATAAAGAGAGGAAGAAACTTCCCTTCAATCATTATGTGGTCACTTGGTAACGAAATCGGAAACACTACTTCCCAGTCCGGCTTGACAACTGCTCAAAATCTCCAGAAATGGGCTAAAGAGATGGACGACACCAGATATACAACTATCGGTGAGGACAAACTCAGAAGCAACATGAGTGACACAAGCAACAATCTCCAGCAGGGTTCATACATCCAGCAGGTATTTGATACCATTGATACAATGGGTCTTAACTACAGTGAGCACAGATATGATGCTTTCCACGAGGCATATCCTAACTACCTAATTTACGGTTCTGAAGTTGCATCAGCTACAAGCAGCCGTGGAGAGTACGCTCATCCTGATGTAATTCAGAAAGGTGACTCCGGTTCTCACCCTGAATACCAGCAGTCCTCCTATGATAACGACTGTGTTCCTTGGGGCAGAACAGCTCACGAAAGCCTTGTTTATCATCAGGACAGAAAATTCGTTGCCGGTGAATTCGTATGGACAGGTTTTGACTACATAGGCGAGCCTACTCCTTGGAACCAGAGTACAACAACACCTCCTAAGAGCTCTTATTTTGGTATTGTTGATACAGCTGGTTTTGCAAAAGACTCATATTATCTCTATCAGAGCCAGTGGACTTCTGTAGAGGATAATCCAATGGTTCATATTCTTCCTCACTGGAATTGGGAGGATGAAGCAAAACGTGCAAAGGTAACAGGCTCTGACGGAAAAATTCCTGTAAGAGTTTATACAAATGCAAGATCCGTTGAACTTTACTTCAAGGAAGCAGGAAGCACAGAGGAAGGTTACGGCACATTGGTTGGCGAGAAGCAGTCATTTGTAGCTGTTACACCTCATAAGGACGATCCTGACGCTATAGACAATAAGGATTACGAGTATCAGCGCACAGCTGACGGTGACCTCTGGCTTGAGTGGAGAATGGACTACAAGCCCGGCACACTTACAGCTGTAGCTTACGACAAAAACGGCGAACAGGTTGCTGTTGAAACAATAACAACTGCCTCTTCCCCAGCTTCTGTAAAACTTACAGCAGAAGATAAGGTTATTGCTGCTGACGGCACAGAGCTTTCTTACATTCAGGTTGACGTTGTTGACGAAAACGGAAACTTCGTTCCTACAGCCGACAACAACATTACATTCACAATCAGCGGCAACGGTAAAATCGTTGGTGTTGACAACGGAAACGCAGCAAGCCACGAGCGTTACAAGGATACAAACGGAACATGGCAGAGACAGGCTTTCAACGGCAAGGCTCTTGTTATCGTTCAGTCCACAAAGGATGCAGGTTCATTCACAATCAACGCAACTTCTTCAGGTCTTAACGGCGATTCCACAACTGTATACACAACAGCTGAGGGCGTTAAACCTACAGATATCCTCGGTTACAACGTAAAGAACATTACAGCTATCGTTGGTGAAGAGATTGTTCTTCCTTCACAGGTTGAGGCTGTTTATGCTGACGGCGTAACAACAAAGATGATGGATGTTACTTGGGATGAAATTCCTGAAATTTCTGAAACAGGCATCACAGTTGTAAAGGGTACAGTTACAGAAACAGGCGCTGAAATTACAATTGAAATTACAGCTATAGGCGCTATTGGCATTTTGAACAGCACAATTGCAACAGCTGTAGGCGTAATTCCGGAAATGCCAAAAACTGTACAGGTTATTTTCTCAGACGGAAGCACAAAGTCTGCAAATGTAACATGGGATAAGGAAATCACATCAGAAGACGTAGCTCAGACAGGTACTGTTGAAATAAACGGTAAAGTTGCGGGCTATGACGGACTTACTGCAAAACTTACATTGAGAGTAAGTGACCAGTTTGTATTTGATACAAATGTTGCAAGAGGCGTTAATGTAGAATATTCCTATCAGCAGGGTACTGACCTTGCAAGCAAGACTGTTGACGGAAGCTATGACCTTAGCAGCAGATGGACAACATGGACAAGCAGCGGCTTCGGCAACAGCAACCCAAGTCATTACCTCATTTTCAACTTTAACGAAAGCAAGTACATCGGTGCAGCAGGTGTATATTTCTACACAGACAGTGCTACTAAGCTCCCAAGCGAAGCTATAATCTACTATAAAGATGCAAACGGAGATTGGACTCCTGTAGAAAATCAGTCTATCGGTAAACTGGCTGATTTTAAAGCTTCAGCAATCAACAGATTTGAATTTACACCTGTTAATACAACAGCATTGAAACTTGAACTTTATCCACAGAAGAGCGGAAACAATAACTATCCTGTTGGTGTTATTGAGTTTGAAGCATATGCAGCGGGAACTCAGGTTGACGTTGGAACAACTGCAAAGCTCACTTCCCTTTCTGTAAACGGTCAGGCTCTTGAGGGCTTCAATCCTGATACATATTCTTACACAATTCCGGTTGCTTATCCTTATGATATTCCGGAAATAACAGCAGAAGCCGGAGAGAATGCAAATGTATTTGTCGTACCTGCAATGTCTATTGACAGAAATACAGTTGTAAAAGTAGTTTCTGAGGACGGAAAAACAGAAAACAATTACACAATCACATTCGAGAAAGAACCTATCAAGCTTACAGGACTTACTCTTACTGTAGACCCAACAACAGCTCCTGAAAATGCAACTCTTAAATATGAAATTAAGGCTGTATATGAGGATGGTTCACAGGCTGACGGAAACACAGTAAACGCTACAATCAATCAGGTATCTGCTGAAGGCGGCGAGATTTCTATAAACAATGCAGACAAAGAAATCTATGCAGTCAAGAAGGGTACAGTTACATTAGAAGCACAGTGTGAGTATCAGGGCAGCACATTCAAATCAGAACCTGTTACTATTACAATTACTGACAGCGAAATTGAAGTAGTTGTTGAATCTTACGAACCTGTAAACGTAACAACAAAGCTTAACCAGGCTCCTGTTCTTCCTGAGTATGTTGTTGCAAACGTAAAAGACAGCTTCCCAAGAAATGTAAAGGTTACATGGGATGAAATTGACCCGTCACTCTACGCTGATTACGGCACATTTAAGGTTTTAGGTACAGTAGAAGGACAGACACTCCGTCCTGAAGCTGTTGTAACTGTAAAAGACATCACAACCTTTGATACATTGACACTTGCTACACAGAAAGGTGTAGTTCCTGCATTGCCTGCTACTGTAAATGCTTACTACAGCGACGGAACAAGCGTTAAGGCAAATGTTACTTGGAACTCCTATACATCTGAAGACTTCAGCGTTGAGGACAATACAATTGTAACAGTTGAAGGTAAAGCAACAGTAAACGAGTCTGAATATACTGTTACAGCAAAGGTAAGAGTTACTGAAACAGACCTTACTCAGAGTGCTAACTACTATCAGACAAGAAACGGTTACGAACTCCCATTCGCAGTTGCTTCATTTACAAACGATGAAGCCGGTTCAACTGACAGAGTTGAAAAACTCAACGACGGAAGTATTTCCTTCGCTACATCAGATAATGAAGGCAAGAACATCTGGTGTAACTGGCAGAGAACTGCAAGAAGCGGTGACTGGGTAGGCGTTATCATGGCTCATGAAGGCGATGTTAAAGAAAACTATGTTGATACAATGAAGGTAGGCTTCTTTACAGAAGGCGACAGCGGAGCAACTCAGCTTCCAGAGTCTTACAAGATTGAGTACTACACAGGTCCTCTTGATTTCGAACTTCCAAGCAAATCTGCTAACGGAGTTAACAACCCAAGAGGTCACATTGCAAACATTGCTGACCATCCATTCAACGACGACGCTAACTGGACAGAAGTAACTTACGTAGGCGGAAAACCAGAAGCTAAGTCAGGCGAAATGACAACAATCACCTTTGAACCTGTTGAAACCTGCATTGTAAGAGTAAACATGAAGTGCAGAACAAATAAGTCAATCGGTGTTACTGAAATCGAGCTTTACGGTAAGGAAGTTGTAGAGAAGTCTACATATGAAATTACCAACGTAAAAGTTGGCGGAGCTGACTTTGCAGAGTTTGACCCATCAGTTACAGAATACAATATTTCTGTATCAGGAAAGGCTCCTGAGGTTACATTCGAGGTTACAAACAACGCTTCCGTAACAGTTGTTCCTGCAACTTCTGTTCCAGGAAAGACAGTTGTAAAGGTAGTAGCTGAGGACGGTTCAGTTGCATCTGAGAAGACATATACCTTCAACTTCACTTCCGACGGCGGTCAGGAATATGAAATCGGAGATGTAAACTGCGACCACAGAATTGATATCAACGACGCTACAATGATTCAGAACTATGTTTCAAGAAGATATGAGCAGACAGCAGGCTTCCATAAAGAGTATGCTGATGTAAGCAAAGACGGTAAAATCACCGTCATTGACGCAACACTTATTCAGATTAAACTTATTAAAGGCTGATAATCGTTTTAAGTTGTTTGTTAACTAATTAAAATGACCCTTCCAACTGAACAATTAAATTCGGTTGGAAGGGTTTTATTTTCTGTATTTAAATTTTCATATTACAAAAGGCGCATGGTATAAACCATACGCCTTTGTTTATTATAAAGTAATCTTAAACTAAATTACTTTGAAAGTCTTTCTTTCAAGCTGTTAAGCTGATCCTTGAGCTCTGCTGGGAGCTTGTCGCCAAACTTCTTGTAGAATTCCTCGATACCCTCAGCCTCTTTGAGCCACTTTGCGTTGTCAACATAGAGGATGTCTTCGAGAGTTTTCTTGTCCATATCAAGACCATCAAGGTTGATGTCGTCTGCATGTGGAACATAACCGATTGCAGTTTCAACTGCATCTGCCTTGCCCTCGCAACGGTCGATAATCCACTCGAGTACACGGAAGTTATCGCCGAATCCTGGCCAGAGGAAGTTGCCCTCGTCGTCAAGACGGAACCAGTTTACATTGAAGATCTTTGGAGCCTTATCGCCGAGGATTTCGCCCATCTCGATCCAGTGCTTGAAGTAGTCGCCCATGTGATAACCGCAGAATGGGAGCATAGCCATTGGGTCACGACGAACAACACCTACTGCACCTGTTGCAGCTGCTGTTGTCTCGGAAGCCATGATTGAACCTACAAATACACCGTTATTCCAGTCTCTTGACTGATATACGAGTGGAGTTGTCTGAGCACGTCTGCCGCCGAAGATGATAGCAGAAATCGGAACGCCTGCTGTTGAGTCAAACTCTGGGCTGATGCATGGGCAGTTCTTTGCAGGTGCTGTGAAACGGCTGTTTGGATGTGCGCCCTTCTCTGTAGCGGTCTTGCCGTTCCATGGCTCGCCCTTCCAGTTTACAGCGTTCTCTGGTGGATTCTTGTCAAGACCTTCCCACCAAACTGTGTTGTCATCAAGGTTATGAACAACGTTTGTAAAGATTGTGCCCTTCTGAGTTGAAGCAAGAGCATTTGGGTTTGACTTTTTGTTTGTACCAGGAGCAACGCCGAAGAAGCCGTTTTCTGGGTTAATTGCATAAAGTCTGCCGTCTGGGCCTTTTCTCATCCATGCGATATCGTCGCCTACTGTCCATACCTTGTAGCCTCTTGAAGTATAGCCCTCTGGTGGAATAAGCATAGCCAGGTTGGTCTTACCGCAAGCTGATGGGAATGCAGCGGATACATACTTAACTTCGCCCTGTGGGTTCTCAATTCCGAGGATGAGCATGTGCTCTGCCATCCACTGATTGTTCTTACCGAGGTAAGAAGCAATTCTCAAAGCGAAGCACTTCTTGCCGAGGAGAACGTTTCCGCCGTAACCTGAGTTAACGCTGATGATGTAGTTGTCCTCTGGGAAGTGGCAGATATATCTCTTCTCTGCGTCGATGTCGCAGCGTGAGTGAAGTCCCTTAACCCAGTCTTCGCTGTCGCCGAGAACGTCGAGAACAGCCTGACCAACACGGGTCATGATAGCCATGTTGAGTACAACATAGATAGAATCTGTTACCTCGATACCGATCTGTGCGAGAGGTGAACCGATTGGGCCCATTGAATAAGGGATAATGTACATTGTTCTGCCCTTATAGCTGCCTCTTGCGATATCAAAGAGCATCTTGTATGCTTCCTGAGGGTCTTTCCAGTTGTTTGTAGGACCTGCATCCTCTTCTTTTCTTGAGCAGATGAATGTTCTGTCCTCAACACGAGCTACGTCGTTCACAGCAGTTCTGTGAAGGTAGCAGCCTGGAAGTTTCTCCTGGTTAAGCTTAATAAGCTCGCCTGTTGAACAAGCCTGTGCACGGAGTGACTCGAGCTGCTCTTCGCTGCCGTCAATCCATACTACCTCATCAGGTGTCAAGAGGGCTTTCATTTCATCAAGCCAAGCCAAAACTGATTTGTTGTTTGTCATTGTTTTGTTTCCCCTTTCGAGAGTTTACCTTTAAATGGTAAAAAGTATATATAAATTTTGTTTTTATACCTTAAACATTATATCACATTGTCAAATCTTTATCAATCAATATAATGGTCGAATTATGCTGACTTTACTTCCGTTTTTTTAGTAGCAATAGATAAAAATCATTAAAAATATGTGAACTCAGCCTTATCACAAAAGATAAAATGCACGTTTTAATTTTAAATCCTGCATTTTTAAGGGTTGAACCTTTGTAAATATTTCCTTTTCATATCATCTTTACAAATGGTTATTTTTGATAATAGAAAAGAAATATTAGTTACAATTATCAGTATCTACCGAAACATTAACCCTATTAACGTGTGTATTAAACAAAATATTATCTGTAATCTATAGGAAGTGTAGCCACTGCGTTAAGACTTAGATTTGCAATATTTTTATCTAAATATTCATAATATCCCTGAGAGCCAACCATTGCCCCGTTATCTCCGCAGAGCTTTTTGTCCGGCATATAAAGAGCAAAACCGTTTTTTTCGCAGTCTTCTTCCAGCCTTCTTCTGAGCAATGAGTTTGCAGAAACTCCTCCTGCTGTCACCAATGTTTTAACATTCAAGTCTTTTGCCGCTTTAATAAAGTTTGTAGCAAGACAGTCAACAACTGCATATCTGAAAGATGCTGACAAGTCCTCTACAGGAAGTGTCTCCCCTTTTTGTGAAGCATTGTGTATTAAGTTTATTATGGCTGTTTTAAGTCCGGAAAAACTGAAATCATAGAGACAACCGTCTACTGTCGGCCTTGGAAGCTTGTAAGCTAAAGGATTTCCCTTTTCTGCTACTCTATCCATTGCAATTCCGCCCGGATATGGCATTCCCATTGTTCTCGCCGCCTTGTCGAAAGCCTCTCCTGCGGCGTCGTCACGGGTTCTGCCTATTATTTTCATCTTTGTATAGTCCTCAACCATAACAATGTGGCTGTGTCCACCTGAAACAACCAGACAAAGAAATGGCGGCTTCAAATCCTGATGGGATATGTAGTTTGAAGCTATATGGGATCTCAAATGATGTACCGGAACAAGTGGTTTGCCGGTTGCGAAAGATAGTCCTTTTGCAAAGTTTACGCCTACAAGCAGTGCGCCTATAAGTCCCGGAGCATGTGTCACCGCAATGGCTTCTATATCATCCATTGTCACACCGGCTTGATTTAGCGCCTCTGCTGTAACCCCCTCAATAGCTTCAACGTGACGTCTTGAGGCTATTTCAGGCACAACTCCACCGTAAAGTCTGTGTTCTTCTACCTGTGTTGCCACTACCGAGGACAACACATTTCTGCCATCCTCAACAACTGCAACCGCTGTTTCATCGCAGGATGACTCTATTGCAAGTATTTTCATATTACACTTCCTCTCATTTTGCGCCTTAGTATTTGTTAAAAATTTAACATCATAAGCAAGGCGTCTTCCGTCGGCTTTGAATAATAATTTTTTCTTGTACCCACTTTTTCAAAACCATATTTTTCATACAAAGCAATAGCCGGCGCATTTGAAGCTCTTACTTCCAAATTTATAAATGCAATATTTCTATTCTTAGCTTCATCTATAAAAGAGTCCATAAGCTTTTTGGCTATTCCTTTGTTTCGATATTTTTCTTTGACAGCTATAGAGGTCAAAATTCCCTCGTCTAAAACCGTTTCAAGACAGATATGACCCACTATTTCGCCGCTTTCCAAATCCTTTGCCACAAAAAAACAGTTGTTTTCATTTTTAAAAGTGTCCGTTATATTTTTAAGTGACCAAGGAGTTGAAAAAATTTCTTTTTCAATATCTGCAATTTCCTGTAAATTACAGGCTTTTGCCTTTTCAATAACTATATTCATATATCAAAGCTTTTCCAAAAGGTCTGTGAGAACGGAAACTATCTCGTCACGGCAGGCTCTGTAAAAATTTAGATCACTGCCGAACGGGTCTGTTATTCCACCCTTTTCCCTTGACATTACAAAAATTTTATTCTGAGGAACTCCCATACTCATCAGGATATCTGCGTGGTACATTGAAACCACACAGAACAGGTCTACTTCTTTTAAATCTACACCGTATATACCCTGTGATTTATGTCTGCTTATATCCACACCGATTTCCTTACAGGCTTCAATAGCATATTTTGAAGCACCGTATCCGGAGGAAGCGGCAGTTCCTGCACTGCTGCATTTTATGTCATAGCCTTTTTCTGCACAGAGCTTTTTAAAAATCCCCTCAGCCATTGCACTGCGGCAGCTGTTGCCGGTGCAGATAAAAACTACATTCTTAATATTTGTCTTTCTTTCTGCCATATTTACCATCACCTTTTTACTTTTGGCAGTTTTATGCTTTCTTAAAAAATTCAGTATTTGCAAGTTATCAGCCCTTTGCATCATACCAGGTTTTGCCAATAGCCGCATCGGCTATAAGGGGCACGGAAAGACTTACTGCGTTTTCCATCTCTTCTTTCAAAATTGCGCTGACCTTTTCCTTTTCTTCTTCAGGAGCTTCGACAATCAATTCGTCGTGAACCTGCAAAATAAGCTTTGCTTTCAGTCCCTCATCCTGAAGTCGATTGTCAACCCTTATCATGGCAATTTTGATTATATCCGCCGCTGTTCCCTGTATAGGCATATTTCTGGCAACCCTTTCACCGAAAGCTCTTGTTATATGGTTGCCTGTTTTAAGCTCAGGAAGATATCTGCGTCTGCCGAAAACTGTTTCAACATAGCCGTCCTCTTTCGCCTTTTCGGTTACATCATGCATATATTTATCAACGCCGCTGTAATGGCTGAGATATGCTTTAATATAGTTAGAAGCTTCTTTTGTAGTAACACCTATATCCTTTGAAAGTGAAAAAGCACCTATTCCGTAAACTATTCCGAAGTTTACCGCTTTGGCTCTGCTTCTCATTATTGGAGTTACAAAATCTCTGGGCATATTGAAAACCTGTGAGGCTGTAGCTGTATGAATATCCTCGTTGTCCTTAAACGCCTGCATCATGTTTTCATCTTTTGAAATATCTGCAAGAACTCTCAGTTCAATCTGGGAATAGTCGGCATCCACAAGGACACAGCCCTCTTTGGCACAGAAAAATCTTCTTAATTCCCTACCTATCTCAGTTCTAACAGGAATATTCTGGAGGTTTGGTTCTGTTGAACTTATTCTTCCTGTTCTGGTTTCGGTCTGATTAAAGTTTGTGTGTATTCTTCCGTCATCGCCGATAACCTTTAAAAGTCCGTCGCAGTAGGTTGATTTAAGCTTTGCCAGTGTTCTGTATTTTAAAATCATATCTATTACAGGGTGGTATTTTCTCAAATCCTCCAAAACGTCGGCGTTGGTGCTGTAGCCGCTCTTTGTTTTTTTCTTTGCGGGAAGTCCCAGCTTTTCAAAGAGTGCAACGCCCAGCTGTTTTGGTGAGTTTATATTAAACTCATATCCAACCTCTTCGTAAATCTGATTTTGAATTGAAAGCACTTCTTCATTTATAACTCTGCCGTAATTCTCTATTCCTTCTTTGTCCACGGCAAAGCCCACGTTTTCCATCTTTGCCAAAACCTTTGACAAAGGAAGCTCGATTTCATACATAAGCTTTTCCTGATTTTTGTCTGAAATCTCATATTTCAGTTTTTCATATAAATCAGGCAATGTTCCGTTTTCACATACAAACTGCAAAACCTCATCCTCTGCTTCAGCTTTCGCCGGCTCAACCTTATATTCCTCGCACAGTCTGCTGACTGAATAGTCTGTTGATGAGGGATTTAAGAGATATGCCGCCAACGTTATATCAAATATAATACTATTTTTATCTATTCCGTTTTTATCAAGGAAAGAATAAATCTCTTTACTGCTGTAGGCTACTATTTTATTTTCAAGCTGTGAGAAATCGGAAAGCTTTTCCACAGAAAGTCTGTACACCTCTTTACCGTTACATGCATATATGCACTCCGGAGATGTTTTGCTTTCTTTTATATATGTTATAAAAATATCCTTTTCGTCTTTGCCGAAAACATTTTTAACATCGATTTCCTCGGACAAGCAATCTCTAAAGGTTAATTTTTCCTTTTCTTTCTTTTTCTCTTCCTTTTTTACTCCGCTGTTTCTCAAGCCCATCTTTTCTATAAGTGAGAAAAGCTCCAAGTCAGCCATAAAATCTGCGGCTTTTTCGTCATCGCCTCCGGAAACGCTGTAATCTGCAAGTTTTTTGTCTATCGGCGCTTCTCTGTTTATCTCGCCCAACATTCTTGACAAAATTGCGTTATCCTTGCTGGCTTCCAGTTTTTTTCTTACTCCGTCCTTAATATCAAGCTCATCAAGGTGATCGTATATATATTCAACGGTTTTGTATTTTTTAATAAGGTCGCCGGCGCCTTTGGGTCCTATTCCCGCAACTCCAGGGATATTGTCGGATGTATCGCCCTGAATTGCCTTTATCTCAATAAGCTCACGGGGAGATACTCCATAGTCCTCCATTATTTTTTCCTTATCATAAATAATAGCAGTAGCTGTTCCCTGCTTTGTTGCGGCAAGGCGCACTGTGGTAAGGTCAGATACAAGCTGCAAGCTGTCACGGTCACCTGTTGCTATAACACATTCCCAGCCCTCTTTCTCACATTCTGCGGAAAGAGTACCCAAAATATCGTCGGCTTCATAGCCTTCACAGGTTACAAGCTTATATCCAAGCAGTGTGAGCAAATCTTTCAGGGGCTGAAGCTGAGAAGCAAGCTCCTGGGGCATTCCCTTTCTCTGGGCTTTATATCCGGAATACGCCTTGTGTCTGAAAGTTGGCGCTTTAAGGTCAAAGGCTATAGCAACACAATCAGGCGCTGTGTCGTTTTTTATTTTATTGAGCATTGTCAAAAAGCCGTATATTGCGTTTGTAAAACGTCCGTCCTTTGTTGTAAGAGGTCTTACGCCGTAAAAAGCTCTGTTGAGAATACTGTTTCCGTCAACTGCAAGTAATTTCATAATTTATACATCACATCCGTTATTTTTCCGTCTTTTACAAAAAGTCTGGGAACTCTTTTGCCGATTATACATATAACCTCGTAATTTATTGTTTCCGACCAGCGTGCAAGGTCGTCTGCTGTAGGCTCTCCCTTTGAGCCGTCACCGAACACAATAACCTTATCGCCTATATTGACATCCTCAATACCGCTTACATCAAGCATTGTCTGGTCCATACAAATTCTGCCTATTATTTTTGCCTTTTTGCCGTTTACCAGCATATATCCCTCTTCGCCGTATTTTCTTATATATCCGTCGGCGTAACCTATGGGAACTGTGGCAATCTTCATCTTTTTATCTGCTGTAAATGTTCTTCCGTAGCTTACGGTTGCTCCCGCTTCTATTTCCTTTACATATGAAATGCAGGTAACAAGCTTCATAACAGGTTTTATATCCAAAGCGTCTTTAAGCTTTGAAGACGGAGAAAGTCCGTAAAGAATAATACCGGCTCTCACCATATCCATATCAAACATCGGATAATCCTCAATAGCTCCGCTGTTGGCGCAATGTCTTATTTCAAAGTTTATGCCTCTGTCCTCAAGGCTTTTTACTGTATGTACAAAGTTATCATACTGCTTTAATGTAAACTCTTTGCCCTCTTCTCTTTCATCGGAAACTGCAAAGTGGGTAAATATGCCCTCGGTTACAAGGTTTGGCAGAGTCGCCGCCTGATAAGCTTCTTCAATGCTTTTTTCATCTCTTGGGAAGCTCTGGCACATAAAGCCTATTCTGCTCATACCTGTATCTATTTTTAAATGTATCTTACATTCAACTCCATATTTAACACACTGCTCGGACAGCTTTTGAGCATACTTTGTGCCGTATACCGCCTGTGAGAAATTATTCTCCGCAAGCTCCTTTGCACACATTGACGGGGTATAACCCAAAATAAGTATAGGAAGGCTTATTCCGTATTTTCTAAGCTCCTTTCCCTCGTCCATATTTGAAACAGCAAGGAAATCTGCGCCCAGCTGTTCATACATAACCGCAAGCTCCACAGCTCCGTGTCCGTAAGCGTCAGCTTTTACAACACAGCAAACCTTTTTGCCCTGAGCCGCTTTTTTAATTGTTTTAAAATTATGTATGGCTCTGTCCATATCTATTTCTGTCCATGTTCTTTTAACGAAATTCATATACACACCTCTTGCAATAATGATGAATAACAATTTATATATATGTATACATCCGCATTTGCATAATTACCTAATTATATTATATAACCATTCTTTGGGTAAATCAATAAGATTTTGGCATATTGGCTTTTTTAATCCTTTTAAGACTTTTATTTCATCATTTTTTCAGATTTATTTCCTTTTTTCTTCATATACAATTAAAAAACATTTGCAATTATACCAGTTTTTTGATAAAATGTGATTATGTGTTTTTCCGAAAACAAATATTTTTAAGGAGAGAGATGTTTAATGGATAAGATTATTATCTTAATCGCATTTGCCGTCTATATGGTAGTTATGATTGTCATCGGTGCTGTCTATGTAAAAAACACAAAGACAAACGAAGACTACTTCCTGGGCGGCAGAAATCTCGGCAGCTGGACTGCGGCCCTTTCCGCACAGGCTTCCGACATGAGCGGTTGGCTCTTGATGGGTCTTCCCGGCGCCGTTTACATTGCAGGAACCGGCGAAATCTGGATAGCTATAGGACTTTTGATTGGTACGGTTTTAAACTGGTATTTGGTTTCCGGCAGACTTCGCCGCTACACAATCAAAGCTAACAACGCTTTGACAATCCCAGGATACTTTGAAAACCGTTTCCACGATAAAACCGGTATTCTCCAGGTTGTATCATCTGTAATTATCACTATTTTCTTTACAGTTTACACGGCATCCGCTTTCAGCTCAGGCGCAAAGCTCTTTGCAACTGTTTTTTCCGACGGCTCAACAGATGGATTTAACAGCACATATATCTATGGTCTTGTTGTTGCCGCTGTTGTTATTCTTGTTTACACATTTATGGGCGGATTTAAGGCTGTATGTGCTACTGACCTGGTTCAGGGCTTCATGATGCTTATCGCAATCCTTGCTGTTCCGATTTTGGCTTACGGCATGCTTACATACAACACAGGTTTCCACGATGCACTTGTTGCAAACGGTGTTGAAAATCCTGAGAATTATCTCAACTTTATGAAAAATGCTGACGGTTCACCTGTAAGCGTGGTTTCCATTATTTCAAACCTTGGCTGGGCTTTGGGTTACTTCGGTATGCCTCACATTCTTGTAAGATTTATGGCTATCAAAAGCGAAGCTGAAGTTAAAAAATCAAGAACAATCGCTATTGTTTGGATTATCCTTTCACTTGGCGCCGCATGTATGATAGGTCTTGTGGCAAGAGGATTCTTGACCACACAGCTTGATGCTTCAACACAGGAAACAGTATTCATCAAGCTTATTCAGCAGCTGTTCTCAAACAATTATCTGCTTCTCTTTATCGGCGGTGTATTCCTCTGCGGTATTCTCGCCGCTGTTATGTCTACAGCTGACAGCCAGCTTCTCGTTACCGCTTCCGCAGTTTCAGAAGACCTTTACAGAGGCACAATCAACAAAAATGCAAGCGACAAAAAATCCCTTGCAGTGGGCAGAGCTGCTGTTGTAGTTGTTGCAATAGTTGCCGCATTTATTGCCCTTGACCCTAACAGCAGTATCATGGGACTTGTTTCAAACGCATGGGCAGGCTTTGGTGCCGCTTTCGGTCCTGTTATTATCTTCTCACTGTTCTGGAGACGTTCAAATTTGCAGGGAGCAGTAAGCGCAATGGCAATCGGTGCTCTGACAATTATCGTTTGGGATTACATTCCATTTATAAACGGTCAGACTTTGGGCGATGCTACAGGACTTTATTCTCTGGTTGTAGGATTTATTTTGGCTTCCGCAGCTATGATTATAGTTTCCCTTGCAACAAAAGCTCCCGGAAAAGAAATTACAGACGAGTTTGACGCTGTAAAATCCGGAAATGTTGAAGGTTGCTAATTATTATAATAGTTTTATATTCAATATCATTATTTCACCTGTATTTCCCCGGAAATGCAGGTGGTTTTCATTTGACTGATTTTTCACAGTATTTTCATGTTAAATCTTATTTCATTCTCCTGGGGAAACACAAAGGGTAATCCTCGTGCTATAATGTATTTAATTTCGATTTTCGGGTTCGGGGAATTTCACACTTTAACACTACATATTGTGACAATTTATTTTTATAGCACATTTTGTAGAGAAAAAAGTTTGGTACTATTTTAAAAACACATGCTTTTTGATAATTAAAAATCGTCAATTTTACCAAACCGTTAAAATCCCCATTGACTAACGGCAATATATGGGCTATACTTAACAAGCTGGCTTTTTTAATACTACATATTGTGTTAAAAATAAATCTCAACCACAAATTATGGTTGAGGTTTTCTAAAAATAAAAATATATAGAGAGAGGAAGCGGAAAAATGATAAAAACAATCATAAAAAGGGATGGCAGATCCGTTCCCTTCGATATAGAAAAGATATCGCAGGCTATTTACAAGGCAGCTCAGGCAATCGGCGGCAATGACTACGAGGCGGCTAAGGACCTGGCTGTTCAGGTATGTGATTATCTTGAAAATACGGAACACCAGACAGAACCTACTGTTGAGCATGTACAGGATACAGTTGAAAAGGTTCTTATCGAAAACGGTCACGCAAGAACAGCTAAGGAGTACATCCTCTATCGTTCTGAAAGAACCAGAATCAGAGAGATGAACACAAAGCTCATGAAAATCTATGAGGACTTGACATTTAAGCCTGCTGAGGACAATGATATAAAGCGTGAAAACGCAAATATCGACGGCGATACAGCAATGGGAACTATGCTCAAATACGGTTCTGAGGGCGCTAAGCAGTTCTATGAGATGTATATTTTAAATCCAAAGCACGCAAAGGCTCACAGAAACGGAGATATTCACATCCACGATTTGGATTTCCTCACACTCACCACAACATGCTGTCAGATTGACCTTATAAAGCTTTTCGACGGCGGTTTCTGCACAGGCCACGGCTATCTCCGTGAGCCAAACGACATTGCATCCTACTCCGCTCTTGCATGTATTGCAATTCAGTCAAACCAGAACGACCAGCACGGCGGTCAGAGTATTCCAAACTTTGATTACGGCATGGCTAAGGGCGTTGCAAAAACATACAGAAGAATTTACAGACAGAACCTTGCACGTGCAATTGAACTGCTCTGCGACGATGATGACGCTATAAACACAGGCAAGGAAATCTGCGACAAGGCTGAGGAAATCAGCGGACAGTGGCCAAAGCTTGAGGACGGCAAGGTATACATGGATGAAGAAATAAAGATTTTAACAGACATGTACGGCGAAAAGCTTGCAGGAAAGCTTCAGAGATTTGCATTCAGACACGCTGAAAAAGAAACAGACAGAGCTTGCTATCAGGCTATGGAGGCTCTTGTACACAACCTCAACACCATGCACAGCCGTGCAGGTGCTCAGATACCTTTTAGCTCCTTGAACTACGGCACAGACACCTCTCCTGAGGGCAGAATGGTTATGAAAAACGTACTGCTTGCCACAGAAGCAGGCCTCGGAAACGGCGAAACACCTATCTTCCCTATACACATTTTCAAGGTTAAGGAAGGCGTAAACTTCAACCCGGGCGATCCTAACTACGATTTGTTTAAGCTTGCATGCAGAGTTTCCGCAAAGCGTCTTTTCCCGAACTTCTCTTTCCTTGACGCACCTTTCAACCTCCAGTATTACAAAGAGGGACATCCGGAAACAGAGTGCGCATACATGGGATGCCGTACAAGAGTTATTGCAAACCACTATGACCCATCAAGAGAAATCGTAAACGGCAGAGGAAATCTCAGCTTTACTTCTATCAACCTGCCAAGACTTGCTATCCTTGCAAATAAAAATGTTGATTTCTTCTTTGAGCAGCTGGACAACATGATTGACCTTGTTATCGACCAGCTTCTTGCAAGATTTGAAATTCAGTGTCAGAAGCTCGTTAAAAACTATCCTTTCCTTATGGGACAGGGCGTTTGGATAGACAGCGAAAAGCTTAACCCTAATGACTCAGTTCGTGAGGTTTTGAAACACGGAACACTCACCTGCGGCTTTATCGGACTTGCAGAGTGCCTTAAGGCCCTTACTGGAAAGCACCACGGCGAAAGCATGGAATCTCAGCGTCTTGGCCTTGAAATTGTAGGCTACATGCGCAAGAGAATGAACCAGGCAAGCGAGCAGTACAACCTGAACTTCTCCCTTATCGCAACACCTGCCGAGGGACTTTCAGGCAGATTTGTAAGAATAGACAAAGAGCGTTTCGGTGTTATTCCTGGAGTTACAGACAGAGATTACTATACAAACTCTTTCCACGTACCTGTATATTACAACATCTCAGCTTTTGAGAAAATCAGGATTGAAGCACCGTATCACAATCTGACAAACGGCGGTCACATCTCATACATTGAGCTTGACGGTGACCCAACCGAAAACCTTGAGGCTTTCGAGCAGGTTATCAGATACATGAAGGAATGCGGTATCGGCTACGGCTCAATAAACCACCCAGTAGACCGTGACCCTGTTTGCGGACACACAGGTATTATCGGCGAAACCTGTCCTCACTGCGGCAGAAAAGAAGGCGACAGCGGCATCGGATTTGAGAGAATAAGAAGAATTACAGGTTACCTTGTAGGAACTGTTGACCGCTTCAACAACGCTAAAAAAGCCGAGGTTCACGACAGAGTTAAACACAGCCTCGGAACCTGCGAATGTGCTGAGGAGATCGGCTGATTATGGAAAAACAGCACACCTTAAGACTTGCAGGAGTTATAAGAGAATCCATAGTGGATGGCCCGGGAATAAGAATGACAGTTTTTGTTCAGGGCTGTCCCCATCACTGCAAAGGCTGTCACAATGCAAAAACCTGGGATTTTGAAGGCGGCTACGACGCACAGCCTGAAAGACTTATTGAAGAGGCAAAAAAAGACCCTCTTTTGAAAGGTCTTACCTTTTCAGGCGGCGAGCCTTTCTGTCAGGCAGAGGCTTTGAGCTATCTCGGAAAGCTTGCCCACGAAGCCGGATTTGATGTTTTCACCTACACAGGCTACACCTTTGAAGAGCTTTTAGAGGGTTCAAAAGAAAATCCCCAGTGGATGGAGCTTTTAAAGGAATGTGACTACCTTGTAGACGGTCCTTTCATATTAGAACAAAAAAATATTCTGCTTCGTTTCAGAGGAAGCAAAAATCAGAGAATTCTGGAAGTTAAAAAATCCCTTGAAGCGGGAAAAGCGGTTATTTCCGAAGAATACAATAAATGACAATCAACAGGCTGCATTTTGCGGCCTGTTTTTTTATAAAAAGATTTTAAATAACATACTAATTATGTTATAATAAGTTAAACAGCAAGTCAAAAGGGGTGTTATCTTTGTCGTACTTCATAACAATGTTTATAATAGGGATTTTAATAATTCTGCTGGGTTATTTTATCGGATTCAAAGGCAAAATTCAGCTTATTCACTCTTACCATTATAAGAATGTTAAGGACAAGGATAAGAAAGCCTACACAAGAATTATGGGTTTCGGAACGGGAGTTATCGGGGCATTTATAACAATAGGCGCATTTTTATATCTGGGCTTTGGTACTGCCGGAGCTTCTTCCGCCATACTCCCCGGACTTATATTGGGTTTAGGAATAATTGTTTACGCCCAGTATAAATACAACGGCGGTATATTTTGATTTTTGTAGGTTTCTTTTGATAATTGTTACAAAAACGAACCTTAAAATGAATTTAAGTTATATATGAAAATCCCTTGACTTAACTATACTTTAAATGTAGAATAGTACAAGTGTAAAATAAAATTCAAAGGGATTGAGAATATTGGCAGCATCATATGTTTTGAGAATACTTAAAGGCGCAAGCTTTTCAAGAATGTCTAAGGTCATCGACAAGGTCAAGGAAAAAAGCGGCAAAAACAAGGTTTCAATTTTCTTTGACATGGTCAACTGCTCCATAAGATACGGCGCAGGCTACTATGACTATCTTCTTTCAGAATACTACAACATGAACGGCGCTGAAAGAAAAACATATATGACACGTGTAAAAAATAAAAATCTTATTATGAGCCTTAACGACCAGAACTACTCCTATATCTTCGACCAGAAAAATGTTTTCGATGAGAAGTTTAAGGATTTTTTGGGCAGAGAGGTTTTGGACATTGCTAAAATCGACTTTGAAAGATTTAAAAAGTTTGTTGATGACAAGGAGAGCTTTTTTGCAAAACCATACATAGGCGAAAGCGGTAAAGGCATTGAAAAACTCCATGTAGCTGACTTTAAATCTGTTGAAGAACTTTATAAGTACGTTACAAACAAGGAGAAAAACTTCGGCGTTATTGAAGAGGTTATTGTTCAGCATCCGGACGCTGCAAGAATTTATCCCCCGTCACTTAACTGTCTGAGAATTGTTACCCTTGTAAAGGACAATGTTCCGCACCTTGTTTATGCTGTATTTAAGACAGGCAACAACGGAAATGTGGTTGATAACCTTGAAAGCGGCGGTCTTGCTGCAAAATTCGACATGGAAAAAGGCGAAATCTGCGGTCAGGGTCACATGTCCTCAATGGAAAAATACGACGTTCATCCATATACCGGTATTCCTTTTAAGGGCTACAAGCTCCCATATCTCAAGGAGATTAAGGAAATGGTATTTAAAGCCGCTTTGGTTGTACCTGAGATTAAGTATGTGGGCTGGGACGTATGCATAACAGAAAACGGCCCTGCAATCATCGAGGGCAACGACTACCCGGGTTACGACTTCCCTCAGTACTACGATGACGGTACTCCGAGAGTAGGTCTTTTGAAAAGAATTCAGGAAATACTGCCTGATTTTAAATAAGTTTTTTGATTCACCACCTGTTAATTTTTTCAGGTGGTGTTTTATAATGTGAAAGGACAACTATGGATATATTTTATTCTGAAAAGGGTTTGACCTTTGAAAATTTTATAAAATACCCGAAAATAAGTATTGAGGAAAATTCTTTTACTTTTATAACAGGTAAAAGCGGATGCGGAAAAAGCTCATATTTAAAAATGCTTAATTTCACTGCTTTGCCCTCAGAAGGGAAAATTTATTTCTGCGGTAAAGATTTAACAGAGCTTTCCCCCATTGAATACAGATGTCAGGTAATGCTGGCACCTCAGCAGGTATTTCTCACTGAGGGAAATATTCGTGATAATTTCGATTTCTATTACGGCATGAGGGAAAAAGAACCTCTTTCCAATGTGGAAATAGCTGAAGCTCTGAAAGTTTGCTGTGCAGATTTTCCACTTACAGCAGATTGCAGTCTGCTTTCCGGCGGAGAACGTCAGAGAGTTTTTCTTTCAATATTTATTTCCTGTATGCCGAAAGTTTTGCTGCTTGATGAGCCAACCGCCGCTCTTGATGAAAAGACCTCCAACGAATTATTTACAAGTCTTAAAAAGTACTGCCGTGAACACAGCATAACTGTTGTGTGTGTTTGTCACAACTTGGAGCTTGCGGAAAAATACGGCGACAGCATAATAAGATTGGGGGAATAAAAGTGAAAGACATTGTGGAACTTCAAATCTGGCAGTTCGCCCTTATATATCTGCTTTTAATACTCGTCATAATTATAATGAAAAAATGCAGGATAAATCAGACAAAGCTTTTGATTATGGCAAGTGTAAAGATGACTGTTCAGCTGGTATTGTCGGGATTTATCCTTACGTATATCTTTGAACATCCCCATCCCCTCTTTGTTGTGGCTTATCTTATAATAATGCTTTCCTTTTCAATACACAGAGTTATTTCCACAAACAAGGGATTAAACAGAAAATTTAAAATCGTAATAGGTGCGTCAATGACCTTTTCCGGCCTGTTTGTTCTTGTGTTCTTTATCTGCGCAGTTGTGGGAGAAAATATATTCAATCCCCAATACGTGATACCTATTTCCGGCATGATAATAGGAAACACGATGACCGGCGTTTCTCTTGGCGTAAAAACTTTCCGTGAAAGCTTAGAGGGACAAAAAGCAAAAATCAACGCTTTACTGTGCTTTGGCGCAAAGCCTGAAAAAATTCTTTTTCCTTTTGTAAAGCAGTCCCTTGAAACAGCTATGCTTCCCACAATAAACTCTATGATAGGTATGGGAATTGTTTCTCTTCCGGGAATGATGACCGGTCAGATATTATCAGGAACTTTGCCAACTACAGCTATACTTTATCAGATAGCAATAATGATTGCCATCTGCACAGTTGTTACAGCCGCAAGCTTCGGCTCCTTATATTTCGGCTACAAAACCCTATACAATCACAAAACCCAAATAATATAAGAAAATCCGATAACCTGATTTTTTATCAAAGGTTATCGGATTTTTTATATATCTCTCTTTTTAAGTTTAAGCATAATCGATATAGCTATTGCCGCAAGCAGGAAGATAATTAAAAGCGGTATCAGATTTTTAATGGAAAAGCCGCTGTTCAGCATAAGATTATAACCCCATGAGGCAGGAAAAAACTTGCCTATGATTTTCAAAGCATATGGCAATAAATCTGACGAGAACATTATTCCCGACAGCATTATTGACGGCAGAAAAATTATCTGGGAAATCATTGTAAGCTTACTTTGATTTTTTACAAGCAGACCAAGCACACAACCTACCGTGACAGACACCGCAAGAAAAATCGCCAAAGATAGAAAATACAAATTCGGTTTATCTGGAACAAAGCTTTCAAATATAAAGGGCGATGATATATAGATAATCAAACTCATAGCATACAGGTGTATAAACGAGGATACCGCCATTGAAACCAAACCAAAATATACAGGCGCTCCGTTTGCCTGATACACTTTTTTCATATCGCCGCCATACACTTCCGTCACCGACTGAGGAAGCCCTATAAACGCTCCCATGGAAATCCCCATCACTGTCATTGACTGTACAATACTTTCCCTCATTTGTGGCATCAGCGATGTAAAAATTCCTCCCATAAGCAAATAAAACAGCAAAGGAACCATATAACAGGTTATAAGCATAGTTTTGCTTCTTATATCAAGTTTTAACTGCAATCCTATACCATACAAAATTCCGTTCACGGTTGATTCCCCCTTGAAATATTTATAAGGTGCTCTTCCAAAGTTCCTCTCTCTACTTTTATATCCCTTATTTCAGAATTTTTAATTTCACATTTTCTTAGGATTTCATACATTGTCTTTCTGATATCTTCACATCGGTATGTTTCTTCTCCATTTTCTGTTCTTATCCGCACAGTGTAGAGCTTTCCCATCTTGTCCGAAAGTTCAGATACTGTCCCTAAAAATGACATTTTCCCTTTACTTAAAATTCCTATTCTGCTGCTCAGCGTTTCAACTTCTGCCATATCGTGGCTGGCTAAAACTATGGTTTTTCCTTTATCACTCAGTTTTCGTATTTCATCATGGAGAGCGGCTCTCCCCTCAACATCAAGTCCGGATGTGGGTTCATCGAGAAAAATAACGTCGGGATTTCCCACAAGACTTAACGCCAAGTGCAGACGTCTTTTCTGTCCTGTTGACAATTTATAATACGGAGTTTTATAAAATTCATCAACGCCCAGTGACTTTACCATTTCTCTGTCTATATCTGTTTTGTTCCACTGTGAAAACAGATTTAATGCTTCAAAAGGCTTAATAAAGGACGGCAAGGAGGATGACTGAAGCTGTATTCCTTTTTTGCCCATAACACTTATTTTACCGCTGTCATATTTTCTAAGGCCCTCTATACACTCCAAAGCTGTGGTTTTTCCGGCTCCGTTTATTCCCAGCAGTGCAAAGATTTCTCCTTTTTCCACTGTAAAACTTATACCATTTAAAACATCTTTTTTCCCGTAACTCTTTGTTAAGTCCATAACTTCAACAATGCTATTCATTCCCGCACCCCTCAAAAGGATTTATCCCGGAGTTTAAAAAATATATTTCCAAAGACTTTCCTATAAATTCGTTTACTCTTTTCTGTCTTTCTATAAACTCCTCACTGCCGTCAATTTTTCCTACTGACATAAGCTTCGGAAGCATATCCATATTTCCGCCTGTAAATTTAGAAACCATCTCCCAAAATCTTTTTGCAGCATCCAGAGCTTCTTTGCTTTCAGGATTTACTCCCCCATCTATAAGCTTTATTATCTCATCGTTAATCTTATTAAAATCATCCATAAAGCATTTACCGCTTTTCTGGTCGAAATTTTTTCTGATATGCTCCATCATATCATCGTCAAAATGCTTTATGAGCCAATAGTATTGGTTATTCATTTGAAGATTTACAATTATATCCGCATATTTTTTGAAATCAACTTTGTTCATTTGAATAACTTCTTCTTTGAGAAGTTCAATTTCTCTTAAGGATTCCGACAATACTTTTATCCTGTTTTTTATATCCTCAGCCTGACTTGTAAGGGCATTTATCACCTCATCGGGCGTATCCAAAGGAAACAGCCGCTTTTTTATATCATCAAGGGAAAATCCCAAGGATTTCAGAGATAATATCTGATGAATTTTTATAAGGTCTTTTTCAGTATAAATCCTTCTTCCGCCTTCACTTTGTGCTGAGGGTGAAACTATTCCTTCCTTATCATAATACTGCAATGTGCGCACGGACACACCCATTTTCTTTGCAGCTTCTCCCACTGTCATATAACCTTCAGGTATTGCCCTGTATTTTTCCATAGAGCTCACTCCAAATAAATTATTTTCTGCGCTTATTATAACTCATTACGCTGCGTCATAAGCAAGACTTTTTTACAAAAAAACAGCGGCAAAATTACCCCTGTCCGTAAAATAGGTTTTATTTTTTACTCTTTTTTGTTACATACAAAACTATGATATTGACCACCGGAAAAATTACTCCGGCAACCACAAAAATTATCCAGCTTTGTCTCCAGTTATTAGTTACAAAACTATAACCAAGATATGCCGCAACAACAAACAGCCAATACACAGTTGAGACTATTTCGCTCTTTTTAACACTTTCCTTTTTTATTACGGTGTAGTCCTCTTCCTGCAAAAGCTTTTTATAGCTTTCCCATACTATACCCACACGCACAAACAAGATAACCCCTATACCTGCCAAAGCCATAAGCAATGCCAGCATGGAAAGAATAAGCACCTGATTTTCATCATCAATCATAATTCCGATAAACAACGGTATTACAGAGAAAATACATATACAGGTTCCTATTATATTGTTTTTACTGTAATAGCTTTTAAAACCGCTTCTCTCGTTTCTTACCCATTGGCGCAGCTCTTCGGAAGTTTCAAAAACATCTTTTTGCAGGTAAAGGTAATCAGAGGTTTTTGTTCCGGCGTAAATGAAAATTGTACAGGCAATACCTGCAATCAACAGCAAAACTATAACACCGATACCTCCTGCAAAATTCTCCGAAAACTTTCCTTCTTCCGATAAACCTCCCATTATCAATAGGCATATTGGCGAAAGAATACAGAGATAAACCGCAAAAGCTATCCAGTCGGCTGTCTTTTTCTTAATCTCAATGAAGCCTTTTGCCTCTTCAAGTGTTACCTGTCTTATATCCTTTCGTTCGGGTTTTTGAACCTGAACTATATAATCCTCTGTTTCTGTAGGCTCATTAAAAGTTTCATTGTTTTCTTCTTTTAACAGATAGTCTGTCGTGACGCCGAAAAGATTTGATATCTTTATAAGTTTATCAATATCCGGAACAGACTGTGCGCTTTCCCATTTTGAAACCGCCTGTCTTGTGACATCCATTTTTTCAGCAAAAGTTTCCTGCGACCATCCCTGTTGTTTTCTCAAGGCGGCTATTTTTTCTGCCAGTGTCATAGTCTTTCATCCCCCGTTAAGAAAATTGTTTTTTAACTGATTGAATTATACAGGATTCAACGGTTGCATACAACCAACTACCTCTATTTTTTTGTCAACTGACAGTTGCGTTTTTATTTTTATGGCTTTTAGAGAATATTACACGTGAAAACATAATTAAAATCCGGCAGTCCTGCTTTTTTATAGCAAAACTGCCGGATAAGTTTTAATGTTTTAAAATCAATGTTTAAGGAAATACTCCATCATTGTGAAGCCTTTTTCGATATAGTTGCCTGTGGCTCTCGCATTGGCTTCTGTAAATGTTTTAACTCCGCTGTCCTTTTCATCTTTACTTGAGTAAATGAGATAAGGAACAGGATTTGAAGAATGTGTCTTTATTGACAATGGTGTTGGATGGTCAGGACATACAAGCACTGCAAAATCCTCGCCGCTGTTTTTAAGGTAATCAACTACCGGACTTAAAATCAGGCTGTCAATAAGCTCAATAGCTTTTATCTTATTCTCAGCTTCTCCCCTGTGTCCGCACTCGTCCGGAGCTTCAACGTGGATATATACAAAATCCTGACCGTTCTTAAACTCCTCAATAGCTGCGTCCTTTTTGCCCTCAAAGTTTGTATCTATGTAACCTGTGGCTCCCTCAACATCAACGCTTCTCATGCCTGCGCAGATTGCAATACCTTTGAGAAGGTCAACTGCTGAAATCATGCTTCCGTTCTTGCCAAACTTTGATTTAAAGCTGTCAAGGGCAGGTTTTGTTCCCTCGCCCCAAAGCCAAATTGAATTTGCCGGGCGCTTTCCCCTTTTAATTCTATCAAGGTTTACAGGATGGTCTTTAAGCAAATCATAGCTTTTTACCATAAGGTCATAAAGCTTATCTACACTTCTGCCTGTTGGAATATATTCTGTGATTTTTCTGTCTGTGATATCGTGAGGAGGTGTCAAGGTTCCCGGCTGTGGGTCGCCCTTGCTCCACACAAGGCAATGTCTATAGGAAACGCCCGGGTAGAATTTGAACTCATCGTTTCCAAGCTTTTCCTGAATATATTCAATGAGGATTTTTGCTTCTGCTGATGATATATCGTCGGAGCAGTAGTCAACCATTGTTTTGTCCTCATAATTAGGCTCGTCGGAAAGAGTTACAAGGTTACATCTCAAGGTTACGTCATCGGGCTTTAAGTCAATTCCGATACTTGCAGCCTCAAGAGGGGAACGGCCGCTGTAGTATTTTGCAGGCTCATAACCTAAAACAGAAAGGTTTGCAACATCACTGCCCGGCTTTAATCCTTCTGCAACTGTCTTTACTATGCCTACTTCGCCCTTTGATGCAAGATAGTCCATGCAATCCTTTTTTGCAAGCTCCATAGGAGTTTTATTGTCAAGTGACGGAAACGGCTCGTCTGCCATTCCGTCGCAAAGCATTACAAGATATTTCATTTTATATTACCTCTGGTAAAATCAATTTTTTTCAAGTTCGCCCTGACTTGCGGCTTTAAGATAAGCATTGATAAATCCGTCTATATCGCCGTCCATAACAGCGTTGATATTTCCGGTTTCAAAGCCTGTTCTATGGTCTTTAACCAATGTGTATGGCATAAATACATAGCTTCGTATCTGGCTGCCCCAGGTGATTTCTTTCTGAACACCCTTGATATCCTCGATTTTCTCAAGGTGTTCTCTCTCTTTAATTTCCATAAGCTTTGACATAAGCATTTTCATAGCCACGTCTCGGTTCTGGTACTGGCTTCTCTCAACCTGGCTGGCAACTACTATACCTGTTGGAATATGTGTAAGTCTTACCGCTGAGGAGGTCTTGTTAACCTTCTGGCCGCCGGCGCCGCTTGCACGGTAAACGTCCATCTTGATATCCTCAGGAGCAATATCTATTTTGATATCGTCGTCGATTTCCGGCATAACCTCAAGGGATGAAAAGCTTGTATGACGTCTGCCTGCGCTGTCAAAAGGAGATACACGAACCAGTCTGTGAACGCCTGCTTCGCTTTTAAGATAGCCGTAAGCGTTCTCGCCCTCTATAAGCAAAACAGCACTTTTAAGTCCGGCTTCGTCGCCGTCAAGGTAGTCGATTTCCTTAACCTTGAAATCATGTGCCGCTGCCCAGCGTGTATACATTCTGTAAAGCATCTGAGCCCAGTCCTGAGCCTCTGTTCCGCCTGAACCGGCGTGGAAAGTAAGAATTGCATTATTTTTATCATATTCTCCGGTAAGCAGTGTTTTAAGACGCTGCTTTTCAAGATTCTTCTTTACCTCTTCAAGCTCGGCTTTAGCTTCATCCAAAAGGGAAAGGTCCTCTTCCTCATTTCCCAGCTCGATAAGTGTCATTGTATCATCATAGGAAGCTTTAAGCTTTTCAAATTCTTCTACTTTTGTTTTGAGATTGCTTGTTCTTTGGAGTATTTTCTGGGATTTTTCCATGTCGTCCCAAAAACCCGGCTCTGCAGCTCTGTGCTCAAGCTGTTCAATCTCTGACATAATTGATTTAAGACCCAAAGCATCTGCCAAGTCGTCTATCTCGGGCTTCAAGCCCTCAAGTTCAAGTTTTAATTCTTCAAATTGCAGCATTCTGATACCTCATTATTCAATAAATTAAAAAACGATTACATTTTATTATATCCTACTTTCCTTAAAATGTAAAGCATTAAACTATCTTAAAAGAATGTGAAAAACATTGTTTTTTTAATTGATTTTTGATATAATACCTAATAACAATTAAACTACCAGGTAAAGAAAGGTGATTCAATGGATTATATAGGTGAAAAATGTCCTGTTTGCGGCAAAAATTTTCATGCCGATGACGATGTTGTCGTTTGTCCTATATGCGGAACTCCTCATCACAGGGAATGTTATGAAAACCTCGGTCACTGCTTTAACGAAGATAAACACGCCGAAGGGTTTTCTTTCGATAATTCAGTAAACGGTGAAAAAAATAATTCAAACGGCGAATTTATCATATGCAAAAAGTGCGGTAAACATAATCCCAAGGGTACTTTCTTCTGCGGAAACTGCGGCGAGCCTTTAAGCGAAAATGCACAGAAAGTTTCCGGTGAACAGAACAACCCTTACAGCAATAACCCATACGGTAACAATCCATACGGCGGACAGCAGCCGGGCGGATTTGGCGGTATGCCGCCTTTCGGTATGCCTCCTATGGGAGCAACTCCTTTTGACCCGCTGGGCGGTATGAACCCAGATGAGGTTATTGACGAAGGAGTAACCGTAGGCGAAACCGCAAAGTATGTTAAAACAAACAGCTTCTATTTTTTAAATGTATTTAAAAACATAAAGGCAATGGGAAGGTCAAGATTTAGTTTTGCAGCTTTCCTGTTCTCAGGCGGTTATCTTCTTTACAGAAAGATGTACAAAATAGGCGCTGTTATTTGCTCCATAAATCTTTTGCTTATTTTGGCTTCCACCATTATCAGCTATTCTGACGCATATATAAATGTATTAGGTCAGCTGGGTATTCTTTCTTCATCAACTCAGTCAAATATAATTTATTATACACAGAGCGTATTCCAGCTCCCATTTGACCAGATGATGATTTTCTTAGCGCCTATGATTCTGTCTATTATAAACTTTATTATAAACATTATTGTGGGATTTAACGCTAACAAGCTTTATTACAAGCACTGTATGAAGAATATCAGCAAAATTAAAAAGGAAAGCAGTTCTGCTGACGATTCAAATGCAAAATTGCAGACAATGGGCGGCGTAAACACCCCTATCGCTTTCACTTTGCTTATTGTTTTGTTCCTGATAAACACTATACCTTATATAATGCTTTTATAACACTTAAATGTAAAAGTACCGGATTATCAAAACCGGTACTTTTATTTTTTATGTTTTAAAGCTCAACCGGAATCGGTTCATGGTTTTTATAGACGTAATAACAGTCAAATCCGGCTTTAAGGGCAATCTCTCTTGCCTTTTCCATATATGCTCCCAATGCATCAACCTTGTGAGCATCGCTTCCGAAGGTGAGATACTTGCCGCCCAAAGCTTTGTATCTGTTTACAAGCTCAAAATCAGGCTGAGGAGCTTTTACCGCAGAACGGCATCCGCCCACATTTATTTCCAAAGCTTTTTTATTTTTAATCAAATTCAAAAATATCTCGTCTATCTTTTCACTGTATGGAGTCAGGTCCGGCATTTCGCCCATCTGTGCATACATATATCTCACAGGATATGTAAGGTGCGAAAGACTGTCAAAGCCATCCCAACAGGAAATATCCATAAGCTGTAAAAAATATTTTTCAAGATAATCTTTTATATTTTCCGGGGTATACTTTAGATAATAAAAATCCTCCATTCCCTTAAGGCTGTGAAGGGAAGCCAATATAAAATCTGTATGAGATTTACCGAGGATTTCGTCCCTGAGCGCCGGATTTGAAAGGGGCTGTCCCATCTCAACACCGGTGTACACCTTTATTTTCCCCTTAAACTCCTGTGACGCCTGCTTGCTTGCTTCAAAAGACAGAGGGATATTTTTCATCATATCGCCGTATTCGGTATTGTCTGTATGCAGACATTCCACCTCACAGTGGTCTGTTATTGTGACGGAGGTTATACCTTTTTCCTCAGCACTTTTGCAAAGCTCCCTTACGGAACACTCGCCGTCAAATGAATACTTTGAATGTACGTGACTATCGCATATTATCATATAAAAACCTCCTTTTTCGGTTATTTTAACACAAGGAAAAGCTTTATTCAATATATTATTTTTATTGAAATCATATTCTTTTTTAAGGATTTAACACAATAAGTTGTGTTTTTTCAACGATAAAGACCTTTATGCAACAATTTATGGCGGTTTAACCTTTACAATGCGCCATATAATATAGTATAATAAAAGCGTTAATTTTTAAAAAACGCAGATGTAATCGCTGCTAAGGTCACAGGAGGAACATGATGAAAGCTATTGTAACCGTAATCGGAAAAGACGAAATCGGAATTCTCAGCAAAGTATCCAGCGCCTGCGCTAACGTTCATGCCAACATTCTTGAAGTTACTCAGAGTGTTTTGCAGGATGTTTTTGCTATGATAATGCTCATTGAAATCGACAGCTCAAAAATTATGCTGTCTGAGGTTCAGAAAGAGCTTGAAAAAGCAGGAAATTCCATGGGTATGAAAGTTCATGTTATGCATGAAGACATATTTAACAGTATGCACAAAATATAAAAAAACTATTAACGAGGGATTTTTATGCTTGAAACCAAAGACATTCTTGATACTATAAATATGATTGACAACGAAAATCTCGATGTGCGTACAATCACAATGGGAATTTCACTTTTGGACTGTATTGACGAAAATATTGACAAGGCCTGTGACAAGGTTTACGACAAAATCTGCCGCTACGCCCAGGACTTGGTTAAAACCGGTGAGGATATCAGCAACGAATATGGTATCCCGATAATCAACAAGAGAATTTCTGTTACACCTATCGGCATGATTGCCGCTCCATGTCAGAGCAGAAGAGTTGTTAAGTTTGCTTACGCCCTTGACAGAGCTGCTCAGACTTTGGGTATAAACTTCATAGGAGGTTATTCCGCTCTTGTTCACAAGGGTTTTGCAGCCGGCGACTATGCTCTTATCGAGAGTATTCCTGAGGCTTTAGCTACCACCGAGAGAGTTTGCTCCTCTGTAAACGTAGGTTCCACTAAAGCCGGAATCAACATGGACGCAGTTAAGAAAATGGGCTATGCAGTAAAGAAATCTGCCGAGCTTACAGCTGACAAGGACTGCATCGGCGCTGCAAAGCTTGTAGTATTCTGCAACGCACCTGAGGACAACCCATTTATGGCAGGCGCATTCCACGGCGTTGGAGAGGCTGACTGTGTTATCAACGTAGGTGTATCAGGCCCTGGCGTTGTGAGAGCTGTCCTTGCAAAGGAAGGAAAAGGCAAGGATATTTCTGAAATTGCAGAAATGATTAAGAAAACAGCTTTTAAAATCACAAGAATGGGTCAGCTTGTTGCTCAGGAAGCTTCAAAGCGTCTTTGCGTGCCTTTCGGCATTGTTGACCTTTCCTTGGCTCCTACACCTGCTGTAGGCGACAGTGTTGCCCATATTCTTGAGGAAATGGGTCTTGAGGTTTGCGGATGCCACGGAACAACAGCTGCCCTTGCAATTCTCAACGACGCTGTTAAAAAAGGCGGCGTTATGGCTTCATCACATGTAGGCGGACTCAGCGGCGCATTTATCCCTGTAACAGAGGACGCCGGAATGATTTCAGCCGCAAGATGCGGAGCTTTGGATATTACAAAGCTTGAGGCAATGACCGCAGTATGCTCTGTTGGTCTTGACATGATAGTTGTACCTGGTGATACAACACCTGAGGTTATCTCTGCTATTATTGCCGATGAGGCTGCAATAGGCATGGTAAACTCAAAAACAACAGCAGTAAGACTTATCCCGGCTATCGGCAAAAAGGGCGGCGAAGAGCTTAACTTCGGCGGACTTTTGGGTATGGGTCCTGTAATGCCATTGAGAGCCGGTTCTCCTGCTGAATTTGTAAACAAAGGCGGCAGAATCCCTGCTCCACTTCAGTCTTTGAAAAACTAACCACTAACCGAACAGGCGTTTTTAACGTTTGTTCGGTTTTTTTATAAAAAAAATTATACCATTTTTACAAAATTAGGTTATGTGTATCGGATCATACCTAAGAACAACTTGAAATTCTCCCGATGTAGTTTTATAATATAGTGTTAGAAATAAAAATGGAGGTGAAGTTATGCAGGACATCATCAGAAAAATAGTCGAAATGGATGAAGAAGCAAGGCGATTGAAAGAGCAGGCTGAAAAAGAAAAGCTTGAATCTGAAAAGTCTATTGCCGAAACAAAACAAAAAGTTCACGATGAATTTATCGAGAGAGCTAAGACCAGAGCCGCCAAAACTACCGAGGCTGAAAGAGCTGCTCTTGACAAATCATGGCAGGAAACTAAGCTTATTCATCAAGAAATTGAAAAAAATCTTAAAAGTCAATATATCCAGAACAAGGATAAATGGATTGATGAGATTGTCAAAAGGGCAAAGCTTACTTCATGAAAGTTGTATTTTTTAAACAACAAGAAGGAGGTGCACAATAAATGACAATAATAGATTCTTCCGGTGCAATTCCGGCGAAAGCCAGAGCCAAATACGGCAGACGACTTACATCGGAGGATTATAATAACCTGATTCACTGCAAAACAGTTGCAGAAGTTGCGAATTATCTTAAGAGCAACACCTACTACAACGATGTTCTTTCTCAGTTGAATGAACACAATATCCACAGAGGTCAGGTTGAGCTTTTGTTAAAGCAAAAATTGTTTTACGATTTTGACGAGCTGTGCAGATACGAGTCACGGTCGGGAAACGGTTTTTCAAAGTTTATTGTAATGAGATATGAAATAAATCAGCTTATCCAATATCTCATTCTCTTAAACACCGGAAAAAGCCGTGAGTATATCTTCTCTCTCCCAAGTTACTTTGACAACTACACAGACATCAAGCTTTCACAGCTGGCAGCCTGTAAGGACTACAGCGCTTTCTTGGAAACAATCTCTCATACGCCTTATTACGGCGTGCTGAAAGAATTTGCTCCGAAAGACGGCAAAACCTTAAACCTTGCCGCTATTGAAAACAGCCTGTATCGTTATATGTACGACCAGCTTTACACTGCAATTGGAAAGCATAACCCCAAGTCCGAACGAAACGAGATAAAAAAGCTTTTTGACATGATAATTGATTTTTCCAATATCGGTAAAATCTACAGACTTAAAAAGTCCTATAAAATGAAGGGAAGCGCCATTGAATCTTATCTCCTTCCCTACGGCACTGTTACAAAAGAACAAAGAGAAGCTCTTTGCAGCTGTGACATGTCGGAGTTTTTCAATCTTCTTGGAGATATGCACCAATTCAGAAATGTCATGAAAAACAACAATCACGATATGTCGAGAATACCCATGGAGGCAAGATACAAACTGTGCAGAAATAAAATTTATTTCTCCCAAAACCCAGGTGTTGTAATGATTGCCTATATGTATATTGTCGGCATAGAGGTATCAAATATTATCACCATTGTCGAATCCGTGAGATACTCTGTAGCTCCGGAGGTTATCGAAGAGATGATAATTCATTGATAGATTGATGTAAATAAAGAAGTAAAATATGAGAGGTGATTATTTTGGCTGTTGCCCAGATTAAATCCATCGGAATTATCGGGCTCCTCAAGGATTTTGATAAAGCAGCGGAAATTTGCGGAAAATCCGAAATTTTTCAGCCGGAAGAAGTCAGCAAATTTTATTCCGAAACGGATAAGTTTGTTCCTGTTTCCATCAAGAATAATTTTTCCGCTCCCCTTGAAAAGCTGAAAAATCTTTTTGATGAAATCGGTTTTGAACCTGAGCTTGATTTTATTGACGAAGAACACATCAAAAAAGCTGAGCTGCTCAAGCAGTCGGCAGAGGTTGTGGACAGTCTTTCTTCAATCATTGCTCAGCGTGACAAAATCAAAGAGGATATTTCCGACTGTAAAAGCACCATCGAACAGACAAGCCACTTTTTAGGACTGGATTTGGAGTTTGAAAAAATCGCTGCCTGTGAATACATCAAGGTAAATTTCGGACGACTCCCGCTTGACAGCTATAAAAAGCTTGTAAATTACGAGGATAACCCCTATGTTGCTTTCTTCCCCTGCACTTCTGACGACGCCTATTGCTGGGGCGTTTATGTAGCTCCTATTGAGGAAAGCGACGAAGTTGACAGAATCTTTTCCGGTCTTTATTTTGAACACAATGCTTTGGGTGAGTTTAAAGGACTTCCTGAGGATTTCTATAAAGAACAACAGAAAAGACTTGCAGAGCTTGAAAAAGAACTCGAGAATTCCAATCTTAAAATAGAAGAATTTAAAAGATTTAACAGAACTACTCTTAACAAAATTTACACCCATCTGGAACAGGAAAATCTCTACTGTACAATAAAACTTAAAGCTATGAGATACAATCAAAGCTTTATTATCACCGGCTGGGTTCCAAACGACAAGGCAGACATGCTCCAAAAACAGCTTGAGGCTTTGGAAAGCGTTGAGGTTACAACAGACGAAGGAAAAAATATGCTGAAAAGCCAGCCTCCTGTTAAACTGAAAAACTGCTTCTTCTCAAGACCATTTGAGTACTACACAGAAATGTACGGTCTGCCAAATTACAACGAAATTGACCCTACCACATTTATCGCTATAACCTACACGGTTTTATTCGGTATAATGTTCGGCGATGTGGGTCACGGCATTATTTTGCTGCTTGCCGCAATCTTTATGTGGAAAAAGCGTCACATGCCTATCGGAAAGCTTTTGATACCCTGCGCCGTTTCCTCAACTATTTTCGGTGCTGTATTCGGAAGCGTATTCGGATTTGAACATGTTTTAGACCCGATGTACAGAGCGCTGTTTGGTTTTGAAGAAAAGCCTATCGAGGTTATGGCTTCATCAACCACAAACTACATTATATACAGCGCTGTAGGAATAGGAATGTTCCTGCTCATTATCGCAATGTGCCTGAACATCTACTCTTCTGTAAAACGAAAAGCTATAGGCGAAGCGATTTTCGGAATTAACGGACTTGCAGGACTTGTGTTCTACGGTTCCGCAGTTGCAGGACTTGTATGCCAGATGTTCCTGGGAATCCCGATAATGACTCCTGTATACGTTGTTTTGCTTATTGTTCTTCCACTTATTCTTGTTTTCCTCAGAGAGCCTCTTTCAAAGCTTGTTGAGGGCGACAAAAACTGGAAGCCTGAAAAATGGGGCGGTTTCATAGTTGACAACATATTTGAAATGTTTGAGGTTCTTCTAAGCTATGTAACCAACACAATGAGCTTTTTGCGTGTAGGCGCATTCGTTTTGGTTCACGCCGGTATGATGCAGGTTGTATTCGTGCTTGCTGAAATGATTGGCGGAACAGGTTATGTTATCACAGTAATCATCGGTAACATAATTGTTTTGGGACTTGAGGCACTTTTGGTTGCAATTCAGGTTCTTCGTTTGGAATACTACGAAATGTTCAGCCGCTTCTATATCGGAGAAGGCAGAGCATATACTCCCCTTAAACTTAAAAAGGCGGAAAGATAAAATACTATAATAATTTTAATTATAAAATATTCGGAGGTTTTTACCATGACAGCTTTTGATTTTGTAATGTTGGCAATTCCTGTTGCTTTTCTTATTCTTTCAGTATTTCTCTGCGTTAAGGCTTTTGAAAAAGGAAAAAGCCCAAAGAAAACAGTTTACACTCAGATAGCTTCTTTCGTTGCAGTTTTTGCAGTTTGCCTTTTGTTCCCTACAGTTGCAGGCGCAGCTGAAGTAGCAACTACAGGCGCAGTTTCCGGCGGCGACTTCGGTATGGGTCTTATCGGCGCAGGTATTGCAACAGGTCTTTCCTGCATCGGCGGCGGTATCGCTGTTGGCGGCGCTGCTCCTGCTGCTATCGGCGCAACAAGTGAAGATTCCAAGAACTTCGGTAAGTCAATCATCTTCGTTGCTCTCGGTGAAGGATGCGCACTTTACGGTATGCTTATTTCTATTATGATTCTTTCAAAGTTGGGATAATTATGAAGTTTTTCTTGATTAGTGACAATGTAGATACTAAAATGGGACTTCGCCTTGCCGGTATTGACGGCGTGGTTATTCACAGTGACAGCGAGGTTAAGGACGAGCTTATGAAAGCTATGGACAACCCGGAAATCGCAGTAATCCTTATGACGGAACGTCTTGTTTCTTTATGTCCGGATTTGATTTACGATTTGAAGCTTAACAGACGTCAGCCCCTTATCGTTGAAATTCCAGACCGTCACGGAAACGGAAGAACCAAAGACAGTATTACAAAGTATGTTCAGGATGCCATCGGTGTTAAACTATAATCTGCGGACTGCGGCAGTATAATCGGCAGTTAAACACTTTTATTACAAAGAGGTATTGCAATGAATGACGCCATGATTACTAATAACTTCCTGAACGCAATACACAAGTATGCGGAGAAGCAAAAGGAAGAAATTAAAAACGATATAGAAAAAAGAAAAGCGGAAGAGTTAAAGCAGGTTGAGGACGAAAGCCTTAAGGAAGCATTTGAGCTTATCCAGGCACAGGTTGCCCGTGAAAAGCTCAACATGACCAGCGAACTTGCTAAACGTGAACAGGACAGCCGCAAGCACATTTACAGTATGCGCCAGCAGATGACCGAAGAAATTTTCACAAACGCCGCTTTAAAGCTTAAAGAATATGCCAAAACCGAAGAGTACGGCAAGGCTCTTTTAAAGAGCGCAGAAAAAATGGCTGAGATGTTTAAGGACAGCCCTGTTGTGCTTTACATGTCACCAAATGATAAAAAGTATTACGACCAGGCAGCCGGAAAGTTCTCCGGAAAGGCTGAGGTCAAAGAGGACAGAACCATTGAAATAGGCGGTCTTAAATGCCGCTGTGACAATGCAAAAGCTATTGCCGATGACACAATGGACACTGCCCTTATGAACCAAAGAGAATGGTTCACAGAAAATTCTAACTTGAAGGTGGTGCTGTAATATGGAGAATAACGTAATCTACGGAATTAACGGTCCTGTTGTTACTGTTAAGAACGCCACCTGTTTTTCCATGATGGAAATGGTTTACGTCGGTGAAGAAAAGCTCGTTGGTGAAATTATCGGAATTAAGGACGATTTTACCACCGTACAGGTTTACGAGGAAACTACAGGTCTTAAGCCCGGCGACCCGGTTGTGGGCACAGGCGCTCCTATGAACGTGCTTTTAGGACCTGGTATTATCGACAACATTTTTGACGGTATCGAACGTCCTTTGAAGGAAATCGAAAAGGAGTCCGGTTCCTTTATCAAAAGAGGTTCTTCCGTATCCTCTCTTGACCCAAACAAAAAATGGAATGTAACCCTCAAAGTAAGACTTGGAGATAAGTTAAACGGCGGCGATATCTATGCCACATTGCCTGAAACTCCAATCATCGAACACAGACTTATGGTTCCTCCTACAGTAAACGGAACTGTTGTTGAGATTGCTCCTGACGGAGAGTACAAAATTTTCGATACAATCGCAAAGCTCAGAGATGACAACGGCGATGTTCACGAGCTTACACTCTGCCAGAAATGGCCAATCAGAACTCCAAGACCTGTTAAGGAAAAGCTTCCTGCAAGCGTTCCCCTTATCACAGGACAGAGAGTTATGGATACATTGTTCCCTGTTTCTAAGGGCGGTACAGCTGCTCTTCCTGGCGGATTCGGCACAGGTAAAACAATGGCTCAGCACCAGCTTGCAAAATGGTGCGACGCAGACATCATCATCTACGTTGGATGCGGTGAAAGAGGAAACGAAATGAGCCAGGTTCTCGACGAGTTCAGCGAGCTTATCGACCCTAAGTCAAATCGTCCTATGACCGACAGAACAGTGCTTATTGCAAACACATCAAACATGCCTGTTGCAGCCCGTGAAGCTTCAATCTACACAGGCGTTACCCTTGCTGAGTATTACAGAGATATGGGTTACCATGTTGCAATGATGGCTGACTCCACCTCCCGTTGGGCTGAGGCTCTCCGTGAGATTTCCGGACGTTTGGAAGAAATGCCTGCCGAAGAGGGCTTCCCTGCATATCTTCCATCAAGACTTTCAGAGTTCTATGAAAGAGCAGGACGTGCCGATGTTCTCTGCGGTGCAGAGGGTTCAGTAACACTTATCGGCGCTGTTTCTCCTCAGGGTTCCGACTTCAGTGAGCCTGTTACTCAGAACACAAAGCGTTTTACCAGATGCTTCTGGGCATTGGACAAGTCCCTTGCATATGCAAGACATTATCCGGCTATCAACTGGATGGACAGCTACAGCGAATATTTCACTGACCTTGACCCATGGTTTGAAAAGAATCTGGGCAAAGATTTTATCAAATACAGAAACAAAATTTCTTATCTTCTCCAGGAAGAAAGCAGACTTATGGAAATCGTAAAGCTCATAGGTTCTGACGTTCTCCCTGACGACCAAAAGCTTGTAATTGAAACCTGCCGTGTTATCAGAGTTGGATTCTTACAGCAGAACTCCTTCCACCCTGAGGACACATATGTACCGCTTGAAAAGCAGAAGCTTATGATGAAAACTATTCTTCATCTCCACAAGCAGTCTCAGAAGCTCATAGCAAAGGCTATCCCGATTTCACAGATAATCGGTCTCGGTCTTTTTGACAAGCTTACAAAGATGAAATACGATATTCCAAACAACAGACTTGATATGTTTGACGAGTACATCAAAGAGATTGACGAGAAATTAAATTCTATTGAATAAGGAGGAAAACAACATGGTTATAGATTATGTAGGCGTTAAGGAAATTAACGGTTCTCTCCTTGTTATGGACGGTATCAAAGGCGTATCCTTTGAAGAGATTGTAGACATCAGACTTGACAACGGCACTGTAAGACAAGGCAGAGTTGTTCAGATAGACGGCGAAAGAATCGTTGTTCAGGTTTTTGAGGGAACAAAGTCCATCGGTCTTACCGGTACAAGAGCAAGACTTACAGGCAGACCTATGGAGATGCCCCTTTCCCCTGAAATAATCGGAAGAGTTTTAAACGGCGCAGGTAAGCCTATCGACGGCTTGGGCGATATTTTCCCTGTTAAACGTGCCAACATCAACGGAACTCCTATAAACCCTGTATCAAGAGTTTATCCGAAAAACTACATCAACACAGGTATCTCAACTATTGATACCCTTATGACACTTATCAGAGGTCAGAAGCTTCCTATCTTCTCCGGCTCAGGTATGAAACACAACGAGCTTGCAGTTCAGATAGTTAGACAGGCAAAGATAAGCGGTGCTAACAATAAAAACTTCGGCGTTGTATTCGCAGCAATGGGTGTTAAAAACGACGTTGCAGAGTACTTCAGAAGAAGCTTTGAGGAAAGCGGCGTTTTGCAGAGAGTTGTAATGCTTTTGAACCTTTCAAATGACCCTATTATCGAAAGAACTCTTACCCCAAGATGCGCACTTACAATCGCTGAGTATCTTGCTTTTGAGCTTGACATGCATATCCTTGTTATTATGACAGATATGACCTCTTACGCCGAGGCTCTGCGTGAGTTCAGCTCCTCAAAGGGTGAAATTCCTGGAAGAAAGGGTTATCCTGGTTATCTTTATTCCGACCTTGCTTCTCTTTACGAGAGAGCTGGTATGATTAAAGGCCACAGCGGTTCTGTTACTCAGATACCGATTCTCACAATGCCTAACGACGACATTACACACCCTGTTCCTGACCTTACAGGTTACATCACAGAAGGTCAGATAGTTCTCGACAGAAGCTTGCAGGGCCAGGGTCTTTATCCTCCGGTAAGCGTTCTTCCTTCCCTTTCAAGACTTATGAAGGACGGTATCGGTGAGGGCTACACACGTGCCGACCACTCACCTCTTGCAAACCAGCTTTTCGCTTCCTATGCAAAGGTTATCGACGCACGTTCCTTGGCTTCCGTTATCGGTGAAGAAGAGCTTTCACCTATCGATAAAAAGTATCTCCAGTTCGGTAAGCTTTTCGAGGAGCAGTTCGTAAATCAGGGTGATGAAAACCGTTCAATCGAACAGAGCCTTGATTTAGGCTGGAAGCTTTTGTCAACACTTCCGAGAACAGAGCTAGACCGTGTGGACGACGAGCTTCTGGACAAATATTATGTTTCTCAAGAGGTATAATTATGGCTATGCAGGCAGTTCCCACCAAGGGAAATTTAATGAATACCAAAAAGTCCTTAGCTCTTGCAAAAATCGGTTTTGATTTGCTTGATAAAAAGAGAAACATTCTCATAAGAGAAATGATGAGTCTTATTGACAAGGCAAATGAAATTCAGGGAAAAATCGACGACACCTATGCCGAGGCTTATTTAAAACTCCAAAAGGCAAATATCCTCATGGGTTTCTGTGATGAAATAAGCCAGACGGTTCCCCTGGACAACAGCATTAAGCTAAATTACAGAAGCGTAATGGGTGTTGAAATTCCCATTGTCACCATCGACGAAACACAGCCTGAAAACTTTCAGCTGGACTACGGTCTTTACACAACCACTGACGCTTTGGACGAAGCTCATTTAAAATTTGTAGAGGTTAAAAACCTTACAGTTTTACTTGCTGAAATCGAAAACAGCGTCTACAGACTTGCAGACGCCATTAAAAAGACTCAGAAACGTGCAAACGCTCTTAAAAATATAATGATTCCCCGCTTTGAGGAAACCATAAAATTTATAACCGACGCTCTGGACGAAAAAGACAGAGAGGAATTTTCAAGACTTAAGGTTATTAAAAGAACCAAGTCAAAAAACAGCGGTTCAGATAAAGAATAAAAAAATTACACAGCTTTGGGTAAATCTCAAAGCTGTGTTTTTTTATGGAATAAAAATATTCTTACCGATTTCTACAGCCCTTGAATAGGGACTGTGACCTATTTCTTGGGTTTTGACAACAGGCGTTTTTTCATCAATAAAATGCAATGCTATTTCCTCCAGGGCTTTTGTTCCCTGTTCCTTTTCAAGCTGTGTAAATGTTCCCAGTATTACTCCGTTTACTTTTTCAAAAGATTTTAAGCTTTTAAGCTGTGCAAACATGGAAGTGATTTTTGGAACATCCCCTCCAAGGCTTTCCAAAAGGAGAACCTTTCCGCTTAGGTCAGGAAAAAACTCCGTTCCCGCCAGTTTTAAAAAGCACCTTATATTTCCGCCTATCAAAATGCCTGAAAAGCTTTCTCCCCTTAAAAACCTGTATTTAAAATTCAGAAAATCATCGCTTATACTCTTATTAAAGTCATTAAACCTTTGTAAAGGGCTTTCTGAGCCGCTGTGCTTGATTATATTTCTTATCTGATACAGGAATGAGCTTGCTGAAGTTTTGCTGTACAGGGCGTTTATAAGGGCTGTAAGATCACTGTAACCAAAAAATGGCTTAGGGTTATTTTTTATAATATCAAAATCCAAGTAATTTAAAATTGTATTTGATAAATCTCCCCCTGATATATCGAATATGGCGTCAACTGTTTTATCCTTATAAAAATTTAAAAGTGCATCTGCCCTGTTTTTTTCTGTTTTTAAAAATGACAAAACATCATCTGAAAATATGTAGGGACTTTCCGCTGTTTCTATTCCTATTGTATACAATGTGTTTTTTAATTTTTGTATTTCGTCTTTTCTATCTATCGAAAGCGGATTTGAACAGCACACAAGGGCGGCTTTTCTTATTCTCTGCATAATTTAACCTCTCTTTTTCAATGCATAAATACCACACGCAACGACACCTAAAACAGCCTCTATAATTATGGGAACACTTATAGGTATTTGAATATTAGGATAAGAAGAAAACACAACCATATAAATCTGACATGTAAACAACACTATAAGAAGTGTAAAAAGAACAATCGTTGAGAAAGTCATAAATCTGTTTTCAAAATAATTCATTAACGGAATAAGCATTAAACCAATTACTACAGGTAAAAAGATAAACCATTTACTTCCGTATGAGCTTGCCTGAGTGCCGTTCCACTGTATGGCGATATTATACGGAAGAATAAAAAATGATATTACAGCAAACACAGCCATAACAGAAATACTGATAATTTCACAAATTGATTTTTTATCTTTTTTAATCACTACTATCACTCCGTTTCATAAGTCAATTATATCACACAAAACAAAAAAGTACAGCAAAAGCCGAAGCCTTTGCTGTACATATATTAAGATATTCTAAAGGAGTAAACTTTTTATCAATACATTCCGCCCATATCAGGTGCAGCTGGAACTGCTGGTGCAGGCTCCTTAATATCTGTTACCAATGACTCTGTTGTGAGAACCATTGCTGCAACAGAAGCTGCGTTCTGCAATGCGCTTCTTGTAACCTTAGTTGGGTCAACGATACCTGCAGAAATCATGTCTGTGTACTCTTCTGTAAGTGCGTTAAAGCCGTATCCAACCTTACCGGCTGATTTTACGTTGTTAACGATTACAGAACCCTCAAGACCTGCGTTAGCTGCGATCTGACGAAGTGGCTCTTCCAAAGCTTTAAGAACAATCTTAACGCCTGTTTTCTCATCGCCCTCTGTCTTGTTGTAAAGCTCTTCAACTGCCGGAATAGCGTTGATAAGTGCGATACCGCCGCCTGCTACGATACCTTCCTCAACAGCTGCCTTTGTAGCTGCAAGAGCGTCTTCGATTCTGAGCTTCTTTTCCTTCATTTCAATCTCAGTAGCTGCGCCAACCTTGATAACTGCTACGCCGCCTGCAAGCTTTGCAAGTCTTTCCTGAAGCTTCTCACGGTCAAAGTCAGATGTTGTTGTTTCAATCTGTGAACGAATCTGTGCAACTCTTGCTGCTATCTGACCCTTATCGCCTGCGCCGTCAACAATGATTGTATTTTCCTTGTCAACCTTAACCTGTCTTGCAGTACCGAGCATGTCAAGTGTAGCCTCTTTAAGCTCAAGACCAAGCTCTGATGTGATTACTGTACCGCCTGTGAGGATTGCGATATCCTGAAGCATTTCTTTTCTTCTGTCGCCAAATCCAGGAGCCTTAACTGCTACGCATGTGAATACGCCTCTGAGCTTATTGAGTACCAATGTTGTCAGTGCCTCGCCCTCAACGTCCTCAGCGATGATGAGGAGCTTTCTGCCTGACTGAGCGATTGGCTCAAGCAAAGGAAGAATTTCCTGAGTATTAGAAATCTTCTTATCTGTGATAAGGATATATGGATTGTCAAGCTCTGCAATCATCTTATCTGTATCTGTAACCATGTAAGGTGCGATGTAACCTCTGTCGAACATCATACCCTCAACAACGTCGCTGTATGTCTTTGCTGTCTTTGACTCTTCAACAGTGATAACGCCGTCCTTTGTAACCTTCTCCATTGCCTCTGCAATAAGGTTACCGATTTCCTCATCAGCAGAAGAAACTGTTGCAACTCTTGCGATATCGTTGCTTCCCTCAACAGCCTTGCTGTTCTTTGTAAGAGCCTCAACTGCTGCCTCAACTGCATTTGCGATACCCTTCTTAACTACCATTGGGTTTGCGCCTGCTGTAACGTTCTTCATACCCTCACGGATGAGAGCCTGTGCAAGCAATGTAGCTGTTGTTGTACCATCGCCTGCGATGTCATTTGTCTTGATTGAAACTTCCTTTACAAGCTGTGCACCCATATTCTCAAATGGGTCGTCAAGCTCGATTTCCTTTGCGATTGTAACACCGTCGTTTGTAATAAGCGGTGCGCCGAATTTCTTGTCTATAACAACGTTTCTGCCCTTAGGACCAAGTGTAATTTTAACTGTATCAGCAAGCTTGTCGATACCTTTCATAAGTGACTTTCTTGCTTCCTCACCATATGCTATTTGTTTTGCCATGATAAATTGCCTCCATTTATTTATACTATTCGCTTATTATCTTTTTAATTATTCTACAACTGCGAGAATATCGGACTGACGAACGATTGTGTACTCTTCGCCGTCAAGCTTAACCTCTGTGCCTGCGTATTTGCTGGAAATAACCTTGTCGCCGACATTTACATACATCTTAACCTCTTTTCCGTCTACAAGGCCGCCAGGACCAACTGCAACGATTGTTGCAAACTGTGGCTTTTCCTGAGCTGCAGAAGAAAGGATAATTCCGCTCTTTGTTGTCTGCTCAGCTTCCTCAACTTTAAGTACTACTCTGTCAAGCAATGGTTTAATATTCATAATATATATGTCCTCCTTTAAATAGCTATCATTGTTTAGCACTCTTTATCCTTGAGTGCTAAGTATATTTTATACCATATCTTTGAAAAAATCAAGTGTATTTTGACCTTTAAAGGGAAATTTTTTAAATTTCATAAAACTGACACATTGTCATATTCTTTACAGATACAAAAAAAGCAGGAAATAAAAATATACTCCTGCTTTTTCTAAATTATTCTTTTGTCTTTTATTCTTCGCTTTTCTCAGGCAATAAAACAGCTTTATTTTGAAGCGTTTCGTCAAGCTCAAAGCCAAGTTTCTCTTTTGCTTCCGTATTCACATAGAGAATAAGCTCGTTTAAGTATCTTACCGGCATCTCGGCAGGTGTTCCGTCATTTTGAAGAATTTCCACTGCCATAAGAGCTGACTGCTTACCTACATCCACATAGTCAATTCCATATGCGATTGTACAGCCCTTTTGAACCATCTCTTCATTGCCGCCCACAACAGGAATTCCGTGCTCGTAGGCTACAGCTGTTATTTTATCTATATTCTCTATCAAAAGTTCATCATAAGGAAGATAGATAACATCCACCTTTTCAATCATATCAGTTATATATGAATCAAAGTCTGTGGTATCATTTACAGGATATTTTTCAAATGTCATTTCATTTGTCTGTGCCTGTGTTTCTGCCAGAGAAACCTGTGTAACTGAACTTTCGTTTAACTCATCATATACAGCACCCACTGTTTTTGCTTCCGGGAAAGCTGTTTTTATTAAATCTATCTGTTCAATACTCGGTGAATAGTCAGATACGCCGGTAACATTGGCTCCGGGCGCTTCATTGGTGTCTATAAGCTCTGCTTCCTCCGGGTCATTTACAGCGCCGAAAACTATCGGGATATCCTTTGTGGCATTGTACGCTGCAACTGCATTTTCTTCGGAAATAGCAAATATCAAATCAACACCGCTGTCTACAATGCTTTGAGCCATATCTGAACACTTTTCGCTGTCACCCTCTGCGTTCATATAAACATACTCTACATTTACGCCCTCGGTAAAACCTCTGTGTTCCATAGCCAATACAAACTCGTCGTATACGTCGCTGTATTCCTGAGAATCGTCAAACTGCATTATTCCTATTTTATACTGACTCAACTCTTCGGTAGCTGTCATTGTTGTCTGTGGTTCAGTGGATGCAGGTTCGGTAGTATCAGTATTATCTTGATCTGAGTTATTGTTTACAATATACATTATTCCAAAAATTATTGCCAGCACGATTAAAGCTGCAACCGGTATAATAAATCTAAGGTTCTTTTTCATGTAATCATTAAGTACAAACATGTAATCATTCCTTACAAAATAATTTGCCGCAGATTTACACGACTACCTATATATTAACCAATAAGAAAGTTTTTGTCAACCTTAGCGGATTTCCGTGTCCGGTTATGAAAAAAGACAACTATCCAAAAGGGATAATTGTCTTAAAATCTCATATAAAAACAAACTGCACCAAAAGCATATAGAGTACAGTTCCTCCGCCTACTGACAGGAGAAGGTTATGTTTCCATTTATGGAGTATTACTATAACCACTATGGCTATAAGCTCGGGTAAACCGTATGTTCCTGAAATAAAAGAAACATCTTTTAAACAGTAAACCACAAGCATACCGATTACCGCAAAGGGCAAAACCTTACCAAGATATGATATAAAGGGAGGAACCGGTTTGTTTCCTCTGAAAAGCATAAACGGCAAGGCTCTCAAAACAAATGTAACTGCCGCAATAATCAAAAGAGTTATTACGGACTGAACAGCAGTCTGGGTCATCTGGAAAGCCTCCTTTCAAGAGGCGCTCTGAACACTGTCAGCGCTGTAAATATGCATATCATAGCAGGAATAAGGAAATATGTAGATAAAAGCGGCAAAAAGCTTTTAAAAATTATAAGACACAAAGCTGTGCATCCCACACCGATAAGCGCCGGACTGTGTTCTTTAGTGCTTTCCCACTGTTCAAGAAAGATAACCACAAAAAGAGCCGTCATAACAAAGTCTATGCCATTTGCATTAAACTCTACAAACTGTCCTATAATTCCTCCAACAGTACAGCCGGTAATCCAATAACAGTGGTTGAGAAGTGTGGTCACGAAATAATATCTGCCTTTATCTATGTATTCGGGAACGTATTGAGAACACACAAGAGAATAGGTTTCGTCTGTCAAACCGAACATGCAGTATATTTTTTTCGCCCCTATCCCCTTATATTTTTCAATAAGTGACAGACCATAAAACACATGCCTTATATTTACCGCCAAGGTCATTATCACTGCGTTAAAAATACTGAATGGCTTATTCAGCAAGTCAACCGCTACATACTGCATTGAGCCGGAATAGACCGTACTCGCCGTAAAGGTTGTCCACAAAAAGTGATATCCGCTTTTTGCCAAAAGCACTCCGAAACCACATCCAAGAAAAAGATACCCGAATAATATGGGTATTGTCTTTGGAAAGGCAACCTTAAATACATCTTTGTAAGAACTCAATTTTCATCACCCGCAAATTTTGTACATAAATTAAAGCTTATTTCTTTTTAACGCCATACATATAAACCTGGCATTTTATCATTCCGTTATAAAGCTTTCTTCTTTTATCGGCTTTTCTGCCGAAGCATTTTTCAAAGTCATCATCAGGACTTATAACCGTATATCGTATATCCGGAGTATGTTTATAGTTTTCTCCCAGCACCTTGTAAAGCTCTTCGGCACTTTTCAAATCCAGAAGTCTTTCACCGTATGGAGGGTTTGTTATAACCGTACAGCGTTCCTCAGGACATCTAAACTTTCTCACGTCGCCGTATTCAAATTTAATCATATCTGCGACGCCGGCTTTTTGAGCATTCTCCAAAGCAGTTTTTAAAGCTTCTCTGTCTATATCGTAACCGTAGCCCCTAAAGGTGCAGTCCTCACGTTCTGACTCCTTTGCTCTTTTCCTCTCCTCTTTCCATATATAGGAAGGAATCTGACTCCATTTTTCGGCGGCAAAATACCTATTTATACCAGGAGCGATATTTTTCGCCTTTAAGGCAGCTTCAATCAATATGGTTCCGCTTCCGCACATGGGGTCTGCAACCACATGATTTTTTCTTACACCGGATATTTCAGCCAACGCTGCTGCAAGAGTTTCCTTAATAGGTGCATCGTTTGCCTTTTCTCTGTATCCACGTTTGTGAAGTCCTGCTCCGGAAGTATCAATCATCACACTTACTCTGTCCTTGAGAATAAGAAACTGTATCTGATGAACCGGTCCGGTTTCCTCAAACCATGGAAGCATATATTTTTCTTTTAATCTTTCCACAACCGCCTTTTTGATAATCTTCTGGCAATCCGGAATACTGTGAAGCTTAGAGCTTAAGCTTCTTCCTTTTACCGGGAAAGCGTCGGTTTTGGATATGAATTTTTCCCACGGAAGAGCTTTAACACCCTGAAAAAGTTCTTCAAAGGACAGAGCTTCAAATTCACCCATGAGAATCTGTATTCTCTCAGCATATCTTGAGCAGATATTTGCTCTCGCCATCATTTCAAAGTCACCTTTGAAAATTACTCTGCCGTTTTCCGGGGAAACTTCCTCTGCCCCTAAAAATCTAAGCTCGTTGCCAACCAGACCCTCTATTCCCAAAAGGCATGGCGCTGAAAAGGTATATTTCGGCATATTATTCTCCTGTCGTTTTATATTTTTAAAAACAGCCACAATTAAGGGTACCGGGAAATCCCGATACCCTTTGTTCTCTGTTTAACCGCCCGAAGGCTTATTTATTTCTGTATCGTCATCAAATGCTTTTTTATTCACGTTAAGTCGTTGTACCTCAGAATATCTATTAAACAAAGCGAATTTTTACCTTGCCGCTGTGCGGCAGTAATGTTATTCTTCGATGGTTGGCTCCAAAAGTCCGTATGCGCCGTCCTCACGCTGATATACAACATTAGCTTCGTTGGTATCGGCATTTACAAACATATAGAACTTGTGACCAATCATATTCATCTGAAGAATTGCCTCGTCTACAGTAATTGGCTTAACGGGAACCATCTTTCTTCTAACAAGATGATAATCGTCCTCAACGTCTTCAGGTTCTGCATTATCTCCAACAACAAGGTCGTCGATTGAACCTTCTCTCAGCCTGCGGCTGAGTTTCGTCTTGTTTTTTCTTAACTGCCTTGACAACATATCTGTTACTGTATCTAAGGCATTGTTCATCTCAGCCTGTGAATTCTCAACACGATAAATCATACCGTTATCTCTGATTGTGATTTCAACAGTCTGACGATTTTTCTCAACCGTCACAACAACGCTTGCTTCTGCATCCTCGGAAAAAATCTTCTGGAATTTTGAAAGCTTCTTTTCTACCCTCTCTTTGAAATTATCTCTGAGTGTAACTTTTCTTGCTGTGTAAGTAATCTTCATAACAATGCCTCCTTTTAAGACCTTAAAAAATCCAAGATCTTATTTTTACATTATTTATTTTTTATCTTCTGCCATTGCCATTGCCTCTGCGGCTGTAGCCACGGCTTTCTCCGGCTCGTTTAAGGTCGGACATCTTGTCCTCGCTTGTCTGTTTAAATTTTGACATCATATCTTCAAAGCTTACCGGACCATCAGATCTTCTTGAGGGCTGCCATTCAAAATTTCCCGGTGATGTTACAGGAGCTGCTGCCTCTCGTGGCTTTCTCTTTGCAGGTTTTTTCTGTTCAACTGCCTGCTTCATTGAAAGACTTACCTTTCCTTTTTCTCCAAGAGAAAGAACCTTTACCTTTACAACCTGATTTTCCTTTACAAAGTCTCTGATTTCACTTACATATGTAGAAGCTACTTCTGATATGTGAACCATACCTGTTGTACCGTCCGGCAAATCAACAAATGCGCCAAACTTAGTAATTCCAGAAACTTTGCCTTCTAATATGCTGCCAACTTCAATTGCCATAAATTAAAATACCCCTTATGTTTTTAAAAATCCTTATTTATATAACAGATTATTTTATGAACCTGTAACATTTACAAAAACTCTTTCGCCGTTTTTAACATAGTCCAATTCAGTTCTGGCGATTTGTTCCATGTACTCGGCGTTTTCCTCGTCACTGTAATTTTTCACATTTTGAATTTCCTCAATTTTGATTTCCTGAACCATAATATCGGTTTCAAGGTCGCTGAGAGTCTGATGTTTTTCAAGAATCTCAATATGCTGATTCAAAAGTGTTACAACGGCATAAACCGCAAAAACAACAAGTGCTAATTTTATTGTAAGACCAATTTTATTGATCTTTTTCTTTTCCGGTTTTTTTATTTCTTTAAGCTCCGGCTTACCGTATGTTTTGGAAGCGGAGGATTCCTTTACAGTACCGGAAAGATTATCCTTTTTATCAGCAGTGGTTTTTGTCCTATTTTTTACTGCCAAAAGACTTCACCTTTTTCCTTTCGATAAAAAAATCTTTCTATATACCTTTACAATATTATACAACATTTTGTTTATATTTTTCAATAGTGTTTTGAGAAACTTTTGAAAAAATTTCTTTACAGCGGCGGAAATTTTTGCCGCAGCTGTAAAAATAAAACCGTACAGTTTTCCGGTCAGCTGTCCTATGGTCAGCCTCAAAACAGCAAAGGAAAAAGCACAGGCAAATATTGTGTACCAGCGCACCACTCCGCTGCTGAATCCCAAAGCAAATGTAAAGACCGAAAAACCTGCCGCAGTCATAAATAGAATGTCGCAGATAAAATTTGATATAAAGCTATTTGAAAAAATCCTGCGTATCAAGCGAAAAACCTCATATTCACCGTACACAAAAGCTCCCAGCACAAATGACCACAGCAGGCAGTGGTATTCCATTTCTATAGTAACTTCCATAAGAATACCGCCTACCTGAACAGCTTGGAAACAAGACCCTTTGAGGGTGTACCGGCTGTTGTATACTGCATGGCATTTACATTGCCCTCAACGGTTACATCGCCTGTATCAAGACTCAGCCTTGTTATATGCAATCCTGTGCCTTTTATCACAAGGCCGCCCATTTCGGTTATAAGACTTACAGTCTGCTCATCAAAACCCGAAACATCACGGACGCCTGTAAGCTCCATTTTTCTGCGGTTGTCGATAATAACGTTATGTGGTTTGGTCTGTATGCTATTTTCGTTCATAAAATCGCCTCCTGAATAAATTATATGGAAACGATTTAATTTATATAACTACATTATCAAACCGCTTTATACATGCTTCCCGCGTCCTCTTTTTTTGCGTATTCGTTTACGCTTACCACTTCAATTTTGATGGTGCGTGCTCCGAATACTATCTCTATAACATCGCCCACCTTTACATCGTAGGAAGCTCTTGCAATTTTTCCGTTTACCTGAACCTTGCCTGCGTCACAAGCCTCATTTGCAACTGTTCTTCTCTTTATAATTCTGCTGACTTTAAGATATTTATCAAGACGCATTTTCTTTCTCCTCTTTGTTTCCATATTTGATGTTATAACCATCTGTTTAATTAAAACTTAAAATTTTTAGAAATATAAAAAACAAAGGACCGACAAAATGCCGGTCCAAAAAATTACTCCTGTGAATCCTTATTTACGGCATCCTTGAATGCTCTTCCTGGCTTAAAAGCCGGTACCTTTGAAGCCGCAATTTCGATTGGCTGGTTAGTTCTTGGGTCACAGCCTGTTCTTGCGTTACGGGTTCTCTGCTCGAAAGTACCAAAACCTACAAGCTGAACTTTCTCACCTTCAGCAATGGTCTCTACTATTGTGTCCAAAACAGCATTGATTATCTTTTCTGCGTCCTGCTTTTTTACTTCGCACTTTTCTGCCACCGTTGAAATGAGTTCTGTTTTTTTCATAATTCTTCCTCCGTAAAACAAATATATATTAAAAATTTAATTACTGATTTTTTTAGCTTCATCCCAAAGTTCATCAAGAACTTCAATTCCCGCTTCCTTCATATTTATATCCTTTTCAGAAGCAAGCTCTTCAACCTTTCGGAATCTCTTGGCGAACTTGTCACAGGCATCGTAAAGGGCTTTTTCTGAGTCCTCTTTAAGAAAACGTGAAACATTTACCACTGCAAACAGCAAATCGCCAAGTTCCTCGTGGATGTTTTCTTTGTCTGAATTTTTTACAGCCTCTTTAAGCTCGGAAAGTTCCTCGGAAACCTTTTCCATTGCTCCGTTGACGTCGTCCCAGTCAAAGCCTACTTTGGCGGCTTTCTGCTGAACCTTTGTGCTTCTCATAAGCGCAGGAAGGCTCTTTGCCACGCTGTCAATAGCGTCGGACTGAGTTTTCTGTGACTTTGTTTTCATCTTTATGTTGTCCCAGTTTGTGAGCACCTTATCGGATGTTTCGGCAACAACATCGCCGAAAACATGTGGATGTCTTACGATGAGCTTCTTGCAGACGCCGTCGCACACATCGTCTATATTGAAACCGCCCTGTGACTGTTCAATCTCAGAGTGAAAAACAACCTGAAGCAAAACGTCTCCAAGTTCCTCTTTTAAAAGCTCTGAATCTTCTGTGTCGATGGCTTCTATTGCCTCGTAAGTTTCTTCAATAAAGTTCTGTCTTATGCTCTTATGGTCCTGCTCACGGTCCCAGGGACAGCCCTCGGGGGATCTGAGTATTTTCATTATTTCAACCAGGTCGTTAAAACCGTATGAATCCTTTTTTATGTAATCCAATACAATCACCCCTAAAAAAACAATACATACATTTTAACCTAAAATACTTCATTTTTCAAGTAGTTTTTCGATTTTTTCGCCCCCGGGAAATATTTTCATTTCTTCGGCAGAAAATGTCCGCAAAAGCACCAAAAATATCAAATAAATCACCGCAGAAACAGCAATAGATAACAAAACGGCAATTTTTTGAAACATTACCGAGGCAAATGCATTATATATTGCCGCCGCAAAAGAGCAACATATTATAGCTGAGATAAGGGGTTTCAGCACACAATTAAGCAGATTAGGCCTTACTTTTGCGTGCTTGCACAGACAGTAAAAAAGCCCGAAAAAGATGTATATATAGGCAAGAAGCGAGCCTACTGCCGCACCCTGAATATTTAGATTTACGTTTCTCACAAATAGGTAATTTATAAGTATTTTTATTCCCATTCCCACAACAAAAAATTTAAGAGGAAGTGATATTTTACCTATTGCCTGAAGCATACTGCAAACAGGCGTACATGCGGCAATAAATATAACGGACAGTCCCATTATTTTCAGAACTTTTGCGCCGATTACAGCCACATTTCCGCCGAAAAACAGACTCATAATCGGATACGACAAAAAGAACAATCCAAGCCCCGAAGGCAGTACAATCGCCATTGTAATTCTTATCACTGTTTCTATGGATTTCTTTATTTCCTTTTTGCTTCCCTTTGTAAAAGCCGTTGTGACGTTTGGCATTGCGCATGTTCCAAGCACCTGAGTAAGGGCTGTTATAAGCTGCATTATCGTCAAACTACAGCTGAAACATCCGAACAGATAGGTGTGAATGGTTATAGGATTTTCCGGCGTTGGAATAGCAGGTATGGTGTGGTTTAATGCTCCGTCAAAACATCTGAGCAGCTGCTCTCTGTTTTCCACTGCGGTATGATAAATCACATGCTGTATAATGGCTGAATCCACTGTTGAACTTATGCTCATCACCAAAGATGTTACGCCTATAGGAATAGCAGTTTTAAAAATCAAAAGAAAGGTTCTTTCACTTTCTTTTCTTTCAATTGGTTTTAAATAATACTCCTGGGGAATACCTCGCCTTGATTTTCTGTATTTGCAGATAAGATACAAACAGGAAAAAATGCTTCCCAGAGTAATTCCTCCGATTGCCGCCGCAACGGATATTCCCGCCAAGGTATTAACCGCCTCAGCTTCTGACTCAAAAGTCATTCCGAAAAAAGTCCCTGTCTTTTGATAATTGGCTGTTCCTGCAAATACCACTGCGGCGGCAAGTCCCAAACCTACAAACAGCTTGCACAAGGCCTCTATAACCTGGGAAACTGCCGTCGGCGACATGTTTCTAAGTCCCTCGAAATATCCACGGTAAACCGACGCAACGCATCCGAAAAAAATCGTGGGCGATAGTACAAGCATTGAATAGATTGCATAGGTCTGTTCTATAAGCTTTACGTAAAAAAAGCTTCCTGCTGCCATTATCAAAAAGCATATTAAGCCGGTAATAACAAAAAACGGTTTTGCGGATTTAAAAATTTTTCGCACCTCACGGAAATTTTCCCGTGCGGCGCTTTCCGAAATCAGCCTTGAAACAGCCACCGGAAAACCCGCTGTGGCTATGGTAAACAAGGGTATGTAAATTTCGTAAGCATTGCTAAAAAGTCCCGTGCCTATTCCTGCAAAATCATCTCCGAAAACGGCGAAAATTCGTGTAAGAAATATTTTGAAAAACATTCCGCATATTTTTACCGCAAACATCGCTCCTGTAAGCAGAAAGGCTCCTGTTATAAAATTGGAGGTCACGCCTTTTGCGCTGTTATTTTTTACTTTCATAATTTATCACCTGTAAAAAAATGGGCGGGCACAAAGCCCGCCTCTTATGTGCTTATTAAAAAATATGCACTACTTGTCTTTTTATTACAGGTTTTAAAATTAGTCTTCGCTTTCTTCCTCAAGAGAAGCTCCGCACTTATTGCAAAAGCTTGAATCCTTTGGAACTGCGTTTTTACATTTTGGACAAATTTTTCTGTTTCTCATTGAAGCACGCTTTGCCTGAACCGCATGTAACTGCTCCACAAGTATATCTATTTCCCCTGTCAAATCCTCAAGGTCGTCCAAATCCAATGAACCGGCCTTTACTTCGTTATAATAAAGTCTGCCAAGCTCCGTATACTTTTTCTCAATCTCGTTTTTGATGTTGTTGGCACTTATTGCCAAAACAGAACTGTCGGCAATATCTGTGGCTTTTTTTCCGAAATCATCTATAGCCGCTTTTGCGTTTACCATTACATCATCAAGAATACTCATATTACTGCCTCCTTTTTATATTAAAAGTATTTAGCATAAAATTCGGCTATGCCTTTTTTTCTTTCTATTATTTCATCAAACCTTGTATTGTATTCGTACGGATACTTAAAATTAAATATTCTTTCCAGTCTGTCTGTTCCGAATTCTTTAAGCTTGGTTACAGCCCCTGCTCCGCATCCCAAAACTGTATGGGTTTCGTCCATTACAAACACATTGTAACTGCTTTCAAATTCCTCTTTCGCCCAGCCTACATTTTCCAGATTTCCAACCATTCGGCTCTGTCTGTAAAGATAGTAGGGCTTATATCCCAGAGCTGAAAGCTTTTCTTTTGTGTATTCCAGCATAAGTGAAGCGGTTATTCCCTCCTGCTTCAAAATCTGTTTGCCCTCTGCGGTAAGTCCGGAGCTTTTTTTCATGGACAAAGTGTGAACGGTTATACTTTCCGGGTCAAGCTCGCATATACCGTCAAGTGTATTTCTAAAGCTTTCTATTGTATCTCCCGGTAAGCCTGCTATAAGGTCCATGTTTATATGTCCCACTCCAGCCTGTCTGGCAAGCTTAAAGGCGTCTATTGCCTGCTGAGCAGTATGGCGTCTGCCTATATTTTCAAGTACATTGTCGTTAAGTGTCTGAGGATTAACGCTGATTCTGTCTGCTCCGCCCTCTAAAACAGCTTTAAGCTTATCAAATGTTATTGTGTCAGGACGTCCGGCTTCTACGGTAAATTCTCTGCAATTGCTTAAATCAAAAGAGGATTTTATTGCGTCCAGCAGGATTTTAAGCTGTTCGGCCGATAAGGTTGTGGGAGTACCTCCGCCTATATAGACAGTTTCCAGATTAAGTTTTAAGCTCTCTGCAATTTCCGCAGTTTTCTTAATCTCTTTTACAAGCAATTCAAGATATGGTTCTACAAGGTGCTTTGCCTTTTCCACCGACTGGGAAACAAAGGAACAATAACTGCACCTGCTGGGACAAAAGGGAATTGAAACATAAAGACTGAAAGAATTTCTCTGAGAAAGGTCTAATATCTTTCTTTCATTCTTTTCGGTTTCGCAGGCAAGGTCTGTTTTTTCTTCGCTTACAAGAAGCTTTTCTCTGAAATATTTTTTTGCCTCTCCCTCACCCATATCGTCCTTTAATCTTCGCATGAGCTTTATTGGTCTTACTCCTGTAAGAAGTCCCCACTTAGGAACATATCCTGTATACTGGGTAAAAAGGTCAAAAACCAGAGTCATCAGCGCGAGCTCTTCGTCGCCCTCTGTCAGCGGCGCTGTTACGGTTTTGTCAAACTCACCGTCGAAGAGTCTTGCTTCCATTTTATCCTCTGTTATTGCAGTGTATACAAAAGGTGGTTTCATATCTTCTCCATCCATATATTTCAAAACCGTTATTTTGTCGTTGGGGAAAAACACCCTTGTCAGGTTTTCAAGTTCATATAAATAATCGTGGTTAAAGATATATACTTCCATTCCTTTAATTCTCCGTAATAAAAATTTGTAAATTTATCAATCCATATATATATTGTATTTTCTCTCGTGGTCAAGTGTTGTAGGTCTGCCGTGGCCCGGGTAAACTCTACAGTTTCCGTCAATAGCTTTTATTTTTCCAAGAGATTTTAAAAGCATATTCATATCTCCTGTAGGCAAATCTGTTCTTCCGACTGACTCACAGAAAAGCGTATCTCCTGAAATCAGATTATCTTCAAATAAAAGGCAAATTGAACCTGCTGTATGACCGGGAGTAAGCATAATTTTAATATCGGTATTTCCAAGCTTAATAATACTGCCGTCATCAACAAGCATATCGGGAACTATTTTTTCCATACCATTTGGCGGCAAAAAGCTGCTTGAAAGGTTTATATCATTATCACCAAGGCTTGGTTTCTCCACTCGGCTTATTACAATTTCTGCATTAGTAAGCTCTTTAAGGGGAGCAGTACCATAAATATGGTCAAAATGGGCGTGGGTTAAAAATATATATTTTATTTTTGAAAAATCACAGTTTAAGCTTTTGAGAATATCAATAATCTCATCTGTTGCGGGATCAACAACTGCCATTTCACCGGAAATTGTTTCCTCAAGGAGATAACAGTTTGTCGCCAAGTCGCCCAAAGTGAATGCCTTTACATCAATCATTTTATCAGCTCCTTTGAATCTATGGTTATTGTCACAGGTCCGTCATTTAGCAGTTCAACCTTCATATCTGCGCCGAATACTCCCTTTTCAACCTTTTTAACACCATTGGCTTTAAGCTCACTGCAAAAAAGTTCATAAAGAGGTTCCGCTGTTTCCGGTCTTGCGGCGTTTATGAAATTAGGTCTTCTGCCTTTCCTGCAATCTGCACAAAGGGTGAAATTGGAAATAACCAAAGTTTCACCCTCTACATCCTCAAGAGAAAGGTTCATTTTGTCGTTTTCATCTGTAAAAATCCTCAATCCGGATATTTTTGCGGCGAGAACCGCCGCATCTTTATCCGTATCCTGAGAATTTACTCCAAGTAAAATTAAAAATCCTTTATTTATCTGCCCCTTAATCTCACCGTCAACGGTTACAGAGGCATTGCTGACCCTTTGAAGTACAGCCAACATTAAAAATCATCCTTTAAATATTATTTTCTTGTAATTGATATTGTTCCGTTGATGTTGGAAAGTCTTGCCACAATAGAGTTAATGTGGTCAATGCTCTTAACATCTATGGTAAATGTTATGATTGCTCTGCCGTCATTCAGTTCATGGGAATTTAGGCTGTGTATAGACAAATGCATTGCTGAAATATGCACAGCCAAATCTGCAAGATATCCTGTTCTGCCGTCGCAGAGAATTTCAATAGTTCCGTGGAATGTATCCTTTACGCTGTCGCTCCACCTTGCTTCTACCCATCTTTCAGGCTCTTCAGTCTTTGAAATGTCCTTAGGCACGTTGGTGCAGCTGCATTTATGGATTGATACACCGTAACCGCGTGTTATAAATCCGATTATATCGTCGCCCGGAAGAGGATTACAGCATTTTGAAAGCTTAATCAAAACATCGTCCATGCCCTCAACAATAATTCCGGAGCTGATTTTCTTTTTCTTTTCCGGCTGTTTTTCGAGAATTTCGTTTATGTTATCCTCTTCGGTTTTCTTATACTTTTTAGAGTATTCCTCTTTTATTCTCGGCATAAGCCTCCAAAGCTGTATGCCTCCGTATCCTATTGCAGCATAGAAATCATCCATTGTATTGCAATGCTGCTTCACCATCATCTTTGCGAAAAATTCCGGAAGTTCTTTTTCCGGTATATACATCATATTCTTTCGGAATTCCTTTTCAAGCTCTGCTTTTCCTTCAAGAATATTTTCATCTCTTTTTTCATGCTTAAACCAATTTCTTATCTTGGTTCTTGCCTGAGAAGTTTTTACAATTTTCAGCCAGTCTCTTTTTGGACCGCTTCCCTCTTTTTGTGTGAGAATTTCAATTATCTCACCGTTCTTAACCTGATAATCAATAGGAACTATCCTTTTATCTGCTTTAGCTCCTATCATGCTGTTTCCTACTCCGGAATGTATGGCATAAGCCATATCTATTACAGTTGAGCCGGCAGGAAGTGAAATAACATCACCCTTCGGTGTAAATACATAAACCTCGTTAGGGTCAAGGTCGTTCTTTATGGTTTTAATAAGGTTTGTGGAGTCGGCTTCCTGAAGCTGACTTTCTATCATCTGTCTTATTTTTTTAAGACTTTCATCAAGGCTGTCGCCTTTTCTCTTTCCTTTAAGTCCAAGCTTATATTTCCAGTGGGCTGCAATACCGTATTCAGCGGTGTAATGCATTTCCCATGTTCTTATCTGGATTTCAAAAGGTATTCCTCTTTTATCTATAACTGTTGTATGCAATGACTGATACATGTTTGACTTTGGTGTGGAAATATAATCCTTAAATCTGTTTGGAAGAGGCTGGAAAAGGTCATGCACAACTCCCAAAACATTGTAACAGTCGTTTACAGTGTCAACAATTACTCTGACTGCATATATATCAAAAATCTGGTCAACCGTCTTGCCTTGCATATAGGTTTTTCTGTATATACTGTGAACACTCTTAATTCTGCTGCTTACAAAGACATTAGGAATTATCTCCTCGGTTTTCTTTTTGATTTTCTGCGTTACATCATTCAAAAATTCTTCTCTCTGGTCTGCTGTAAGAGCAAGCTCCTGTTCTATCTCCGCATATCCTACAGGGTCAAGGTAACGAATTGAGTAATCCTCAAGTTCCTCCTTTACCGCCTTAATACCGAGACGATGAGCAATAGGCGCATACACCTCCATGGTTTCACGGGCTTTATCACGTCTTTTTTGGTCTTTCATACACTCCATAGTACGCATATTATGAAGTCTGTCGGCCAGTTTAATGATTATTACCCTTATGTCATTGGACATAGCTATAAGCATTTTTCTGACGTTTTCCGCCTGCTGTTCCTCTCGGTTGGAATAGGGAATTTTTGATATTTTGGTAACCCCGTCAATGAGGTTTGCAACGGTTTCTCCGAAAAGCTTTGTAACCTCTTCTATAGTGACCGGTGTATCCTCAACCACATCGTGGAGAAGTGCCGCCACTACCGAATCTGTATCCATTCCCAATTCCACCAAAATACAGGCGACTGATGTGGGATGTAAAATGTACGGAACTCCCGAAACACGTTTCTGATCCCCGTGAGCTTCATCAGCAAACTTATACGCCTTTTCAATTTTTTCCAAATCATATTGATTTCCCTGTGTTATGCTTTTTTCGATTAAAGCTTTTAACTCCTCGAAATCACGATAACAAGCTACTTTGTTAAGTCCACCCATCACTACGCACCTCCGATAATCTTTTGATGGAAAGGGAATCCGATAAATTCACTTTTCCTTGTATACTGTTAAGATAAATCCTTTCAGATTTATCGCTTCTTTCAATGCTGATAAGATTAAGCTCTTTCATCACGTCAAGAATCAGACAAAGCTTTCCGAAAGTTATGCATTTTCCAAGTCCGCAGTACAATATTTCCTTTCCTCCGAAAACACCTCCCGCTTCCCTTATATATCTATATACCTTAGCAAACTCTTCCCTTGTGGGCATTAAATAGCTAAATGTATTGTCATCAGCCTTTTGTGAGGCCACGAAATTTTCATATATTCTGTAAGATTTAATAAGCTCGCTGTAATCAAGATTTTCAGGTCTTACATCTACAGCTATTATTGAAACGCTCCCTCCGGAAAATTCGCTTATATCAAGCTTAACGGCGAAGTCGGCAACATCTCCTCTTTTAAAAGGAAAATCCTCTTTAGCTGTAAAGAATTTCATTATATTTACTCTTGTGCCGTTCTTTTCTGCCGTTATTCTAAGATGCTTGTTTTCCGAAAGTGATTTTACATCCACAATTCTCATGGAATAAAGACCAAACACCGGTGTTGGGTTACCTGCACCGTATGGCTCCAAAACTTGCAGCTGTCTTATAAAGTTTACATTTATTCCGGCAGGATTAAGCTTGCAGTCAATGTTCAAAGTGTCCATAGGCATTTCATCAAGGCTTAAAGCATATTGGTTTATGGCCTCTCTGAAATTTTCAACCTGTTCTCTCTTAATACCCAAGCCTACAGCCATTGGATGACCTCCGCAGTGGGTAAGATATTCACTGCATGCAAATACAGCGTCACACAGTGAAAATCCGGCAACACTTCTTCCCGAACCCTTGCCCGTATCACCTTCAAAGGTTATAACAATCACGGGCTTTCCGAAAAGCTCTTTTATTCTCGCCGCCGCAATTCCAATAACTCCCTGATGCCAGTTATCGGACTCAACCACTATAACCGGCATTGCAAAAATTCCCGGTCTTTTTTCCTGTTCTTTAAGTATTTCATCTATAATTTCTTTCTCAATAGACTGTCGTTTGTTGTTGTCCTGAGAAAGCTCTTTTGCTATTTCTTCGGCTTCCAGCATGTCATCAGTCATCAATAGATTTACTGTTTCAAAGGACTCGCCCAGTCTGCCTCCTGCATTTATTCTTGGGACTACCGAGAAAGCAAGACTTCCGGCAGTAATCTTTTTTCCTGAAAGTGAGGAAGCTTCTATAAGTGCGTTAATTCCGTAACGCTGAGGATTTCTAATCAAATTCAATCCGTGTTTTACGATGGTTCTGTTTTCGCCTCTCAAGGGAACTATATCCCCTATTGTTCCTATTGCGGCAATGTCACAGTAGTTGTCCAGTATTTCTTCTTTGTCCATCTGTCCCTGTTCCATTGCAAAAATCAATTTTAAGACAACACCAACTCCGGACAGCTCTTTGAACTTTGAGGGACAGTCTGTTCTGTGCAAATCCACCACAGCCACAGCGTTTGGCATTTCCTCTGAAACAGGCTTATGGTGGTCGGTAATGACCACATCCACACCCAGTTCATTTGCCAAGTCCACCTGCTTATGGGCGGCAATGCCGTTATCCACGGTTATTATAAGGTTTGCGCCTTTTTCATGTATTTTTCTTACCGCATCGTCGTTCATTCCATAGCCTTCGTTTTCCCTTGAGGGTATATAGTAGAAAACGTCGGCTCCCACTGTTTCCAGATAAGTGCAAAGCAACGCAGTGGAGGACACTCCGTCTGCGTCGTAATCACCGTAAACACATATTTTCTCATAGTTATCCAAGGCCCTGTTGATTCGCTCCACAGCTTTATCCATATCCACTGCGTCAAAGGGATTTTCAAACCCCGTATCATCTGATAAAAATTCCATGATGCTTTCCTTTGTATTGAAGCCTCTTATCATGAGAATATAAACAATAAAAGGAGGCAGTCCGCACTGAGCAGACAGCATTTCTGCCGCCTTTCTGTCTGCACTTGCAACAAGCCAGTTTTTCATGTGGACACCTCCTGAAAATCTAAATGTATAATATATCTATTTTATTCTTTTTTCACACGTTTGTCAAAACAAATTTACAAATTTTTGCCTTCTTCAATAAGTTTTTTAGCGTGTTCCAATGCCGTTCCGCCTACTTCAGCACCTCCGATTAGTGCGGCAAGGGATTTTATGCGGTTTTCATCGTCAAGCTTTGTAACCTCAGTATATGTTCTTTCGCCGTCTGTTGACTTTTTGATAAGGAAATGTATGTCTGCAAGGGCGGCAATCTGAGGCTGGTGAGTAACACAGATAACCTGTCTGTTTTTTGAAACCTGTTTCAGCTTCATGCCGACTTTCTGGGAAGCTGAACCGGAAATACCTGTGTCAACCTCGTCAAAAATCAATGTGCCGGTGATATCGTTCTTTGAAAGTACGGTTTTTATCGCCAGCATCATTCTTGAAAGCTCGCCGCCTGAGGCAATCTTTGAAACCGGCTTCGGCGGTTCACCCGGGTTTGAGGATATCAAAAATTCAACCTTATCCCAGCCCTTATCATTGAGGGGAACTTTCTCCACTGAAACCTCTATTCTTACGCCTTTCATATTCAAAAAGGCAAGCTCTTTTTCCACCTCTTCCTTGAAAATTTTACCGGCTGCTATTCTCTTTTCTGTGAGCTTTTCCGCTGTTTTGGTAACCTTTTCAAGGGCTATATCATAATTTTTCTGAGCTTCTTTTCTGGTGTTTTCAAAATTTTCCAGCTGGAAAAGCCTTTCTTCCGACTTTTCCAGAAAAGCAATCATTTCTTCTTCGCTTTCTCCGTATTTTCTTCTGAGCCTGTAAAGCAGGTCCAATCTTTCTTCAATTTCATTTAATCTGTAGGGGTCAATATCTGCGTCATCTATAAGAGCTTCTATATCCTCGGAAATGCTCCTCAATTCGTAATAAACGTCCGTAAGTCTTGAGGAAAGCTTTTCAGCCTCCGGCATGTAGCCGCTGACTACGGAAAGCTGTGAAGAAGCTTCGTCTGCAAGCTCGCAGGCTCCCTTAAAATCTCTGCCGTCAAGCATCATTTTTGAGTCAGCCAAAGCATCTCTTATTTTTTCGCTGTTGCTAAGCTTAATTTTTTCCGCTGTAAGCTCGTCAAATTCCCCTATTCTGAGCTGAGCGTTTCTCAGCTCCTCAACCTGATATGTGAGAATGTCCGTCTCCCTCATTCGCTGGGCTTCGTCAGTCACATTCTCCTCAAGTATTCTTTTATACTCTTTATATTTATCAAATTCTTCTTTATACTGTTTCAGCAGTTCACTGTAATCCCCCATTGAATCAAGGTAACCCAAATGTCTGCTGTCGCTCATAAGCTCGTAGCTTTCGTGCTGACCGTGTATATTTATCAAAAACGGAGATATGGCTTTTAATACAGACAAAGGAGCCGGCATACCGTTTATACGGCAAGTGCTTCTGCCGCTTGAAAGTATTTCACGTGTTATTATAAGCTCTTCGTCACAGCTGAAACCGTACTCATTGAGCATTTCCTCACATTCTTTTGGAACCTGAGAAAACTCGCCGGAGACAACTCCCTTTTGACATCCTGTGCGTATCAAATCTTTGGAGGCTCTGCCGCCTATTACGCAGTTTATTGAATCAATAACGATACTTTTTCCCGCTCCGGTTTCACCGGTCATTATATTAAAGCCTTTTTCAAACTCAATTGCGGTCTTTTCAATAACTGCAATGTTTTCGATGTATAATGTGTCAAGCACGATAAATCACTCCTGCTATGGATTTTATCCTCAGCCGTTATATTTTTTAAGTTCCGCCGCCAAGCTTTGAGCCGCTTCGTTTGAACGGCAGGCAACAAAAATTGTGTCATCGCCGGCAATGCTTCCCAAAATGGAATCAAACTTCATTGTATCAAATCCAACGCACACCGCCTGCGCCATACCTGTTGATGTCTTTATAACAACAAGGTTTCCGGCATAGTCCACGCTGGTGACGGAATTTCCAAATAGACTTTGAAAATTATTTTTTATATCCACAATATTTGAAACGCCGGCGGTATATTTATACCTGCCGTCGTGGGTCATGGTCTTTAAAAGTCTAAGCTCTTTTATATCCCTTGAAACCGTGGCCTGTGTTACATCAAAACCACTGCTGCGCAAATATTTCAGCAGTTCTTCCTGGGTTTCAATGGAATGTTCGTTTATAAGCTTTAGTATCCTTTCATGTCGTCTGTTTTTCATTGTTATTCACTCCTGGGCAGTTTCTCTTTTAAAAGCCTGTAAAAATTTTTATCTTTCAGGTGTATCATGGACAGATACACACTTGAACATTTCACCGTTATTATATCATCGTCTAAAATTTCTTCAGATTCCTGTCCGTCAATGGTTAAAAAACCGGTGCTGTTGTCGGGGGAATGTACTTTTATTGAGAGCTGCGCTTTGTCTGACAACACCACAGACCTTGAAAACAGAGAGTACGGACACAGAGGCGTCATTATCAGACAGCTCATATTTGGGTCCACTATAGGTCCTCCGGCAGAAAGTGAATAAGCCGTGGAACCTGTAGGAGTTGAAAACAACACTCCGTCGCCTCTGTAGCAGCAGAAGTTTTCTCCGTTTAAGGAAACTTCCATATCTATTATCCTTGAAAGGCCCTCTCTTGAGATAACCGCATCGTTTACTGCGATAAAAGTCTTTTCACGGTCACCTTTTTTCACGCATACATCAAGGAGCATCCTTTTCTCTGTATTATAATCGGATACAATTATTTTTTTTAGTTCTGAAATCTCGTAGGTTTCAAGCTCTGCGGCAAAACCGACTCTGCCCACATTTACGCCCACAATAGGTTTTCCTGCCAAAGCGGCGTGCTTTGCCATATGTATTATGGTTCCGTCGCCTCCAACAGTAACCGCAAAGTCGCACCATCCGGCAAGCAGGCTGTGATTTTCAAAACACTCAACATTCGCCGCAAGCTGCGGGTCAATACTTTCCATTGTTTTCGCATTTTGACGGATCATACCTACCTCAACACCGTCATCAGAAAACATTTTGATTATTCGGGCAGCGCATTTTACCGCTTCAATTTTTTTATCGTTTACTACAAGAGCCAGTTTCATCTTATTCTTCCTTTGGTTTGATAAATTCAATCAAGACTTTTGTGTGAAATCTCCACCAGTTCTTCCGCATTTGTCTTTGCAAAATCCTGAGGGTCCTCACTTTTTCTTATGTGTATAAGGTATTCAATGTTGCCCTGAGGCCCTTTAATAGGTGAAAAATCAGTGTGCAGCACATCAAATCCATTGTTAAGACAAAAGTCGTAGATATCTTTCACAACCTCCACATGAACCTTACTGTCTCTTACAACGCCTTTTTTTCCTACCTTACCTTTTCCCGCTTCAAACTGTGGCTTAATAAGACAAACCGCCTCGGCGTTTTCTCCCATAAGCTCACGTGCAACAGGAAGCAAAAGCTTTATTGAAATAAATGATACATCCATGGAAAAAAAGTCAATAACATCGGGAACCTCTTCCCTTGTGACCTTTCTCATGTTGGTTCTTTCAAGGTTTACTACTCTTTCATCATTACGAAGCTTCCAGGCAAGCTGACCATAGCCTACATCCACTGAATATACTTTTACCGCTCCGTTTTGAAGCATACAGTCGGTAAACCCACCGGTAGAAGCTCCGATATCCATACATATTTTTCCGCTGAGGTCAAGGCCGAACTGCTCCATGGCTTTTTCAAGCTTTAAACCTCCACGGCTTACATATTTAAGTGTCTGACCTCTAAGCTCGATACTTGCATTTTCATCGTAAGTATCACCGCATTTATCGGCCTTTTGATTGTCAACATATATCTGTCCCGCCATGATTACAGCTTTCGCCTTTTCACGGCTTTCAGCCAAGCCCTTCTCACATACGAGAATATCAAGTCTTTTTTTCATACCCTTTTTTTACTTCCTTTATTCCGGCATTTTCTATATCAGAATTTTAATTATTAAAAAATCTGTCCATTACAAGTTTTTCAACAGACTGGCTGTCAAGTCCCAGACGGCAAAGCAAGGAGTTTACTTTTCCGTGAGGAACAAATTCATCTTCAATGGCACGGATTATATATTCACCTTTATAGTCTCTGCTTTCAAGATTTGAAAGGAATGTTTCGGCTATACCGCCGCTTAAAATTCCCTCTTCAAAGAAAGCAATCTTTTTAAATTTCACAGCGAACTCAATAGCTTCCGGATTTATCGGCTTAATTCTGCAAAGCTTCAAAATACATACGTCTTTGTTGTGATTTTTCTTTAAAGCCTCTTTTGCAAGACAGACATTTGAAAATTCTCTTCCGTATGCAATAAGCAAAACTTCGCTGTTCTCGTCGCCGTAAATATTGTAATCTTCATTTACATCCACTAAATCCTTTGGACGGTAAAGCTCTCCGCCTCTTGGATATCTTACAGCCGCCACACCCATATCATAGTACATTGCCCTGTTCAGAGAAAGGCCAAGTCCCTCAAAATAGCAAGGAGAATATATTGTTGCTCCCGGTACTGAATTGAGAAGGCTTACGTCGAATACTCCCTGGTGGGTTTCTCCGTCCTCGCCTACAACTCCTGCTCTGTCTATAGCCAAAACTATATGGAGCTGCTGAGCTGCGGCGTCGTGAAGTATCTGGTCATAGCTTCTTTGTAAAAATGTGGAGTACACGGAAAATACCGGCATCATGCCCTTGGAAGCAAGTCCGCAGGCAAAAGTCACCGCATGTTCCTCTGCAATACCCACATCAAAAAATCTGTTTTTATAGGTCTGCGCAAAGTTATTAAGTCCTGTTCCTGATTTCATTGCGGCAGTTATTGCGCAGATTGTTCTGTCTTCTTTTGCCGCATCTGTCAAATAATCCCCGAATACATCGGAAAATCCAACTCCACTTGACAAAGGCTCTCCTGTTTCAACATCAAAGCTTCCTATACCATGGAAGTTCTTCGGGTCATTTTCTGCATACTGATAGCCTTTACCCTTTTTAGTAACAACATGCAAAAGCACAGGAGAGGTCATTCTTTTTGCCGCCTGCAAAGCTTTTTTTAGCTCGTCCATATCGTGTCCGTCAACGGGACCGTAATAGGTAAAGCCCATGCTGTCAAAAAATGTATCCTTATAAATAAGTCGTTTTAACTTTGATTTGCTCTTTTGCAGGTGCTTTTTCAGGTAGCCTCCCACAACAGAAAAATGTGAAAGTCCGCCTTCAATATATTTCTTCACCCTCAGATACCATGGCTGTATTCTCATATTGCTGAGATATCTGGCTATGGCACCCACGTTATGAGAAATTGACATTTTGTTATCGTTGAGGATGACGATAAAGTTTCTGTTAAATCTGCCTGCATTATTTAAGCCCTCGTAGGCAAGTCCACCTGTCAAAGATCCGTCTCCTATTACCGCTATTGTATAGCTGTTATCGCCCAAAAGGCTCTTCGCCTGAGCAATTCCATAAGCGGCAGATATGGACGTACTGCTGTGACCTACATTAAAAGCGTCGTGCTTGCTTTCGCTTCTTTTAGGAAAGCCTGAAAGTCCGTTTTCTGTTCTTATTGTGTCAATCTGTCCCAATCGACCGGTCAGAATTTTGTGGGTATAGCTTTGATGGCCTACATCCCATATAATGCTGTCCTTCGGTGAATCAAAAACATAGTGAAGCATCACTGTAAGCTCCACTACTCCCAGATTAGGAGAAAGATGACCGCCGTTTACAGATACGGTTTCAATAAGCTTTTCACGTATCTCTTCACAAAGCCGGGTAAGCTGTTTGTCATCGAGGTTTTTAAGGTCCTGTGGAGAGGTGATACCATTTAGAATTTCATATGATTTCATGGTCTTTTCCTCACTTAATATCAGAATGAATCACCGCCTATATTTTGCGGCAATTTCTCTGTAAAAGTTTATTATAACAGATTTTTCCTTTTCAGGCAAGATTTTAGTTAGTTCTGTTAAGCAGACTGTATGCAAATTCTTTAAGCTCCTTTGTATCGCCTTTAAATCCGTCGAGAGCCTTTACCGCCTTATCTGTGGCTTCCTTTGCAAGTTCTCTGCATTTTTCTATACCCAAAAGGGACACATATGTGGATTTATCGTTTTCCTTGTCGCTTCCTATGGGCTTTCCAAGTTCCTGGGAAGTTGAAATCACATCCAGCATATCGTCAACTATCTGGAAAGCAAGTCCTATATTGTCGCCGTATTCCCTTGCAAGGGCTATTGTTTCCTCGTCGGCTCCGGCGGCAATACAGCCCATCTCACAGGCGGCTTTTATAAGTGCTCCTGTTTTTTTCTCGTCCATTTCCCTGAGTATCTCTATTCCGGCTTTTTTCTCTTCATAGAGTATATCTATCATCTGACCGCCGCACATTCCCACGGCTCCGCAGTAATTAGCAAGAGTTCTTGCCGCCTTTACGCAGGCATGACTTCCACAGAGCTTCTCCGCTTCCTCTGACAAAACTGTTTCAAAAGCAAGGCTCTGCAAAGCGTCTCCGGCGATAATTGCAGTGCTTACACCGTAAACTATGTGGTTTGACGGCTTTCCTCTTCTCATGTCGTCGTTGTCCATATCCGGAAGGTCGTCATGGATAAGTGAATAGGTATGAATCATCTCCACACCGCAGGCAAAAGGAACAGCCTTACAGGGATTTTCTCCGCAGGCTTTACAAAATTCCAAAGCAAGACAGGGTCTTACCCTTTTTCCGCCTGCTTTAAGGCTGTAATCCATAGATTCCATCAAAACGCCTTCTGTGCAGTCCTTTGACGGTAAATATTCCTGTAATTTATTTTCTATCAATGATAAATACTCAGTCACGTTATTTCCCCGCTTTCCGAAACATCAATCCTTGTCAACAACTTTGATAACGCCCTTTGCCTGTTCAAGCATTTCATTGCAGGCGTTTAAAATCTCGCTGCCTTCTTTATAAAGCTCTATATTTTTTTCAAGAGTCACTTCGCCCCCCGACAGCTGTGCAACTATCTCCTCAAGGCGTTTGCAGCCCTCTTCAAAAGTGAATTCTTTATCGCTTTTTTTCTTTTTTTCTGCCGCCATCATTTTCACTCCTTATCTTCCACGGAGCCTGCTCCGCTGATTGACTGGGCAATTTCCATGATTTTTTCAAGCCTGTGGTTTACACCGCTTCGGCTTATGGGAGGTGTGAGCATTTCTCCCAAACCTCTCAGTGAAAGCTCCGGATTTTCCATCCTTATTTTTGCAATCTCCTCAAGCTCCGGAGGAAGTGCGTCAAGTCCGCAGCTGTTTTCGATTATTTTTATGGCTTTCATATGCTTCAGATAGGCGTTGGCGGTCTTTTTTATATTGGCAACCTCTGAGTTGCTCAACCTGTTTACGCTGTTTCTAAGCTCTTTTATATTTTTTTCTTCTTCAAATTTCTTTAAACTTTCTTCGGCGCCGGCAAGCTTCAAAAACTCGTGTATTTGTGAGCTTTCCTTTATGTATATAACATACACGCCCGAACGCTGGATAACCTTTGGCTTTATTGAATAGTCTCCGGCATCCTCTATTATTCTGCACAAATCCGTGCAAAGACTTTTTGTTGAAACAATAAATTCAAGGTGATAGGTTTTTGCAGGGTCTGTCACAGAACCGCAGGACAGAAAAACTCCTCGCAAAAAGTCCGATACTGTATCATCGTCAATATTTGCCATATTTATACGCAGGTTTATCTGTGACCTGTCATGACCGAATTTTTCAAAAATTCTCAGACATTCATCTGTGTTTACCACCCTGACAGTATAAAGCCGTATTTCATTATTTTTTGTTTTTAAAGACCTTATAGTATCAATAATCGGAGGAGGTGAAAAAAGTCCTGTGAGAAAATTTACAAATTTTCCCGCCGTTGCACGGCTTTCAGTTGCAAGACTTATTTCATTAAAGGAAAACTTTTTTCCAAACAGCAGCATTCCGTAACACTCCGCCACTGTTCTTTCAACAGCCAAATTATCCTCCGGATTTATCTGCAAAGAGCAAAGCTCTTTTTTTACATCTGACGAAAAAGACATTAGTTACCTCTGGTGAAAATATTTAAGTTTTAAGGCTTCCATATATCACGGTGATGAATACCGCTTCTGTATCCGGCCTCGGTAAGCTTTGTATTGAGATAGCAGGCAATAGTTACGGAACGGTGCTTTCCTCCCGTACAGCCGACCCCAATAACCAGTTCGCTTTTGCCCTCTTTTCTGTAAAGAGGCAGAGTGTATTTCAAAAACTCCAGATATCTGTTTGCCATCTCCACGGATTCCTCAAAACCCATAACATAGCTTCTGACCGGTTCATCAAGACCGGTCTGTTTTTTAAGCTCATCTATGTAAAATGGGTTTGGCAGACACCTTACGTCAAGCAGCAAATCGGCTTCAAGGGGAATACCGTATTTAAAACCGTAGGACATACAGGTGACAATAAGCCCGTCTTTGACATTTTCCAAAAACAATGTTGCTACACGCTCACGCAGCAGCTTCAGCGACATGTTTGTGGTGTCTATAATATAATCTGCGTTGGCTTTTATTGGCTTTAAAAGCTGTTTTTCAAGCTCTACCGCATCTTTAATTGTTATGTTTGAATACAAGTCCGTCAAGGGGTGCTTTCTTCTTGTTTCCTTATAGCGTATAAGAAGTGTATCGTTTTTGGCGTCCAGGAAAAGAATTTTTACATTCTTTCCCTCCTTGCGGAATTTGCTCAGCTCCTTTACAAGGGTATCAAACACGTTTCCTCCTCTTACGTCTATAACCACCGCAACACGCTTCATCCTTTTGTCAGAAGTTGTGTTGCACAGGTCATAAAGAGTAGAAAGCAGCGCAGGCGGTATATTGTCCACGCAGTAAAAGCCTATATCCTCCATCATATGAAGCACGTTTGTTTTTCCGGCTCCTGATGAACCGGTTATAATCACAAATTCCATTTATACTCATTCCCTTTGACTAACTTCCCGATTTAAAAACCGCTTTTCTTTTCAGCGGTTTTAATCAATAAATATATAAATCATTCCACGATTATCAATTCTCTTTCCAGCTGATAACCTGTTTCATCTTTAACGGTTTTCTGTATCAATTCTACCAGGTCGCAGACATCCTTGCAGGTTGCCCCGCCCTTATTGATAATAAAACCGGCGTGTTTTTCACTTACACATGCGCCGCCAACGGAAGTTCCTTTCAGTCCGCACTGTTCAATCAGTGTTCCGGCAAAATTTCCCTCCGGTCTTTTAAATACACTTCCGGCGCTTGGGTATTCCAAAGGCTGTTTAGAGGTTCTTCTGTTCATAAAGTCTGTCATTTTTGCCTTTATGTCCTCTTTATTGCCTTTTTTCAGTTTGAAAACGCAGTCTAAAATAGTCCACTTGTTTTCTTTATAGATACTCTTTCTGTATCCGAAATTAAAATCATTTTCTGACAAAGTCACAACCTGACCGTCCTGTGTCATGTGACGGCAGGTTTTAAGAACATCTTTTATCTCTCCGCCGTAAGCGCCTGCATTCATAAACACAGCTCCCCCAACGGTTCCCGGTATTCCCCAGGCAAACTCAAGACCTTCAAGAGAGTTTTCAAGAGCAAAGGAGCTGAGTTTTGCTAAAGTTACACCGGCTCCGCAGGCTATTGTATCCTCTGAAACAAGTCTTATATCTTTAAAATCTCCGCCCAGCGTAATCACTGCGCCCTCTATACCCTTGTCGCTGACAAGAAGGTTGCTGCCGTTACCCAGCAGCATATATTTTAATTTGCTTTCCTCAGCCCAAGAAACCAATTTTTTCAGAGTTTCAACGTCTTTTGCTTCCACAAAAATTTCCGCCGGTCCTCCGATTTTAAAAGTGGTGTGCCTGCTCATGGGCTCATCCATAAGCAGGTCACAGCCACACTCAAGGGCTTTCTCACAAAAAGTATTTTTTATCTGAGAATCTGTCATAAATCCTCCTAATAATAATTAGAATATTAAAATTTTGGATTATGCCTTCCAGTTTGTGATAATTTTTTTCTTATGAACCTCTGTTGGGGTAACATCCATACCTAAGCTCTGCAAAAGCTCCTGAGCTCCGTTGTAGCCCATTTTCTTCTGACGGTTATTCATGGCGGCAACTTCAATAATAATAGCCAAGTTCCTTCCGGGCTTAACAGGGATAGTCAAAACAGGAACATCAATTCCAAGTATCTCCATGTACTCATTTTCAAGACCCATTCTGTCGTAAACCTTTGTGCTGTCCCAAAGCTCCATATTTATAACCATGTTGATTTTCTCTGTAAGCTTTACAGCACCCATACCGAAGATTCTGCGGGCATTTATAATGCCAACGCCTCTAACCTCGATAAAGTGTCTGATATTATCAGGAGATGAACCAACCAGAGAAGTTTTTGAAACTCTTCTTATTTCAACGGCATCATCCGCAATAAGACGATGACCTCTTTTTATAAGCTCAATAGCTGTTTCGCTTTTACCAACACCGCTGTCGCCTATAAGCAAGCAGCCTTCGCCGTATACCTCAACCAAAACTCCGTGTCTTGTAATTCTCGGAGCAAGCTCAACGCTGAGGAATGATACAAGTGAAGCGGAAAGGGATGATGTTGAATCAGGTGAACGAAGCACCGGAATATCGTAAAGCTTTGCTGTAGACAAAATCTCATCCTTTTCCGGAAGGTTTCTGGCGATTATAATTGCCGGCGGCTTCAGCTTGAAAAGATTTTCAATTACATGTCTTTGCTGTTCACTGCCGAAACGTGCAAGGTATGAATATTCGGTTTTACCGAAAATTATAATTCTTGTTTTATCAAAGAAATCAAGATACCCCGTAAGAGCAAGACCGGGTCTGTTGACATCCATTGAACTTATCTGAATATTTTCATAGTCATCCGGAAGAAATAACGGCTCCAGCGACAACTCTTTAACAACTTTTGTAAGCGGAACTTTAAACTCAACAGGCATAATAACACCGACCTTTTCTAAAATTTATTATAAATTATCAGTCTTTATTATACCTCAAAGCAATATTTTTTTAAAGTCTTTTATTGTATAAAAATAAATTTTTTTTGAAAATCTCTCTAAATTCGTTGAATTTTTAGTTTTTCATTGACAGATTAAGAAAAAACATGACCTTATTTTTGTATATTTTTTCAGATTGTTCTGGTTTCTTTCTCAGAAAGTCCCTCCTCTTCTATGGTAAATACAGGGAAAATATATTCATATAATTCCTCTTTAGAGGCTTTTTCCGCTTTAAAAAGTCCGGTTGTCTTTTTACGGTTCTTTGCATTGTAGATTTCTATAAAATCCACAATGTGTTCCGATGTTATCTTTTCTTCACGGATATAATCAAAAGCTTTATCGTCGGCAAAAAAGAAAACACAATCCTTTCTCCATTCATAATCGGCAGACATATCTTTAAGAACTTCTTTTACCTGTTCAGAGTTAAGATTGTCCGATAGAATAACATATTTGTTTTGACCCGGAAAAGGCTTTTTTGCCGTCACTTTCTCCAATCCGTCAAATGCTGTTTCCAAATTTTCCGCCGTAACCGTTATATATTCCTGGGTAATCTCTTCCTCTTCATAAAGAGGCACTGCAAAGGTATATTCAAGCTGTCCGCCCGATTCATTTACAAAAACTCCCTCAATTATCGCCTTTTCGTTTACTTCTGTTATTGCGCAGGAGGAAAAGGAAAGCACCAGCATAAAAGCTATAAAAGAAAGATAAACCTTTTTCATTTTGTCCCTCCTGTTACCGACCTTTTAAAAAATACCGCCGCAACCACAGATATAAGAACCATTCCAAATATAATTCCATATGCAAAAATATCCGCTCTGAGCTTTAAAAATTCATAGAGAATTTCACTTATGACAAAAGTCAGCAGGCAAAAAACGATACTGCTCTTTCTGCTTCCGCTTCTTTCAAAAAGTGAAGAAAACCCTATTGCATATCCCGAAAGCTCTAAAAATACAAAGGCTGTTCTTACTATAAAGAATAATCCGTCATTTTCCTCAATTACGCTCATTCCCGAAAGCTTTGAAAGAGCGTAAAGAGGGTTATTCTCCTGAAGTGAAAACACACCGAGACAAACAATTACAAAAACAACTGAAATAATCGCAGTAAGATAATAAATTAAAAGAAAACCTGCGGCAGAGCGTCTGTTGTTGCCTTTAGATTTTTCTGAAAGGATTATACAAAGGGGTAAGGTGCTCAACCCTGAAATCAAGTACACAAGTGAGCTTAAAACAGAAAAAATTCCCGTTTCAGAAAATCCTGCAACAGTGCCTTCATCAATGCTGATTTGAGGAATTAAACCGATAAACAACACCGTAAGCAAAATCACGCAGACAGTAAATATAATGCCGTTTGCTCCGCACATGGCTTCAAGGCCTTTACAGCTTCCGTAAAGCACACCGCACATTGTAAGAAATATAAGGATTACAGGTGATACTTCCTTATTGATACATTCAGAAACAAAATCCGTATACCTCATAACCGTTATAATGGCGGCAAGAAGCAAAAATACGCTTAAAACATATTTATAAACAATAGCTGATGAGGGCAAACCTTTTTTCAGAGCTTTTGATGTGTCGCTTCCGCAATTATCAAAAAGCTTAAAAGCAAAGTACATAATAACTGCGGATATCACAAAAGCAAAAGGCAGAGCTAAAATTATCCCGTAAGCCGTCACTCCTTGAGGTAAATGGGCAAAAAATCCGAAAAAGGCAGAAATCTGCACCACCGCCATAAAAAGATAAAAGCTAAAAGAACTAACATTTCCCTTTAACCTCATCGCTCTTCGTCAGCTCCTTTGACATCTTGAATTTTCAAAACCTTTTTAGCAAGCTTTTTCCAGCTTGCCCTGATAAAAGTGTCACGCATTGCCCAAGGCATAAACGGCGCAAAAGGTGAGGCGTAAGGAACACCGAAGCAGTTTTTTCCACAGAGATTTAAAAGCATAACAAAGGACACAAGCACTATTCCCCACAACCCCAAAATACCTCCGCATATTATATACACAAGTCTTAAAATTGTTATACATGGGTACAAATCCGGTATGGTGTAGGAAGCGATTGCCGCTATAGCCACAACCATAAGTGTAGGAGAACCGATAATGCCGGCGCTTACGGCAGATTCGCCTATTACAAGTGCGCCCACAATACCAACCGCATGTCCTAAAGGCTTTGGTATTCTCAGTCCTGCTTCTCTCATAATTTCATATATAAAATGTATAAGCAAAACTTCAAGCATCAGCGGTAAAGGCGTTTGTGTAACAGAGCTTACTATTTTTGAAAGTATTCCCGGCGGAAAAAGCTCCGGGTGAAAGGTTGCAAAAGCTACATAAAGTCCGGGAATATAGATAGCCGCAAGAAAAGAGATATATTTTAAAATTCTGGTAAAAGCGGCGTAATAGGGTCTGTTTGAATAATCGTCAAAGCTCTGAAAGTTTTCAACAAAAAGCTTCGGCACATAAAGCACAGAGGGCGAACCGTCAATCATAACCGCAATTCGTCCTTCTGTGATTTTTCCGCATATTGTATCAGGTCTTTCTGAAATTCCCACCCCTGTAAACAGAGATTTTTCCTCATTGTCCTCTAAAAAAGGAACAAGATATCCCGCCGCCAGCACTGTTTCTAAATCGCATTTACCCAGTTCCTCTTTCAGCTTTTTTAAAATCTGCTTTGATGTTCTGTCGGAAAGATAACATAAACATATTTGAGTTTTTGAAAGTGTTCCTACGGTCATAGTTTCAAACACCAGCTTTGGGCTTTTTATTCTTCGTCTGATAAGTGTCATATTTATTCTCAATGGTTCTACAAAGCCTTCCCTGGAGCCTCTCTGTATGGTTTCTCCGGATGGTTCGGATACACTTCTGAAAGAAAAACCCTGCAAGCCGATTGCCAACATATTTTCGCATCCGTCAACGGCAATTATTGCAAACCCCGACATAAGCAGTGTAAGAAACATTTCCGTGTCCTTTACATCCACCATTTCCGAGGCTGTTATAACAGAGGTTTTTATAACTTCGAGGAGTTCACACCCATTGTCACTTCTGTATCTGCATCCCATAATGGGGTTTATAACGGAAATTGCCAAGGTTTCCTTGTTGCACATTCCCTCCATTGTAAAGACGGCGGCATTTTTCCCTTTAGGTGTGTTAATCTTAAACTCCCTTATGGTAAAATCCGCCGAAGAAGAAAACATCTCCTTAAAATCCAAAATATTTTTTTTAAGAGATTTATCCATATACATCACCAATAAGAGCATTGGCAATTTTTACTGTATTATACTTTTTATGTATCTGTTTACAAGGAATAAAAATAATGACAGCGGGAATAATACATTGGAAAAAGGAGGAATACCATGTTTATTTCCGCTGTCAGATCTGCGCTGATATATGTTTTTATAATAGCCGCCATGCGCATAATGGGAAAAAGGCAAATCAGCGATATGCAAACCTCCGAGCTTGTAATAACACTGATAATTTCCGATATTGCCGCAATACCTCTCCAAAACACTTCACAACCCCTTTTAAGCGGTATTATCCCCATACTTGTACTTATGTCCATGGAGATAATATTTAGTGTGATAATGCTGAAAAAGAGCAAATTCCGCAAGCTTATCTGCGGAAGTCCAGTACTTCTTATTGAGGACGGAAAGCTTTTAGAAAGTCAGATGAAAAGGCTTAGAATAAGCACCGAAGACCTTTGCGCCCAGTTAAGGCAGTTAAATATTTTTTCACTAAACGAGGTTCAGTACTGTATCGCCGAAACTAACGGCTCAATAAGCGTTCTGCAAAAACCATCCTACAGAACTCCAACCTGCGCACAATCAAAAATAAAAACAAAAGACGACGGCATAGAGGCTGTGGTTATTAACGACGGGGAAATTTTAAGCAATTCCTTAAAGCTGTGCGGCATGAATGAAGAAATTCTTGTGAAAAGACTTTCAGAGCTTAAACTTAAAAAGGAAGATATTTTCATACTTACTGCGGACAAAAAGAAAATAACTTCAATAATTCTGAAAGAGAGCAAAAACATATGAAGAGAATTTACCTTGCCGTAATTTTTTTAATTTTCACAATTGCCGCCGCTTTTTTTGAACTATATATTGTTTTCAATCCTGCAAAGGAAAGCATACGTCTTATTGAGCAGGCAACCGAGCTTTGCAGAAATGACCAGACTTCGGAAGCTGTAGAAATCTGCCACGAGGTTTCCGACCTTTGGACTAAATCCAATCCCACAATAAATATGTTTATCCAACATGAAAAAACTGTTGAGATTTCATCTGATATAAAAGAAATGACATTCTGCCTTGAAAACGGTGAAGAGTTTGATTTCCTTCTGACAGCAGAAAAGCTCAAAGAGGATTTAAAAACCATAATGGACAACGAACTTCCGCATATTTCAAATATTCTTTAGGAAAGCAAACAGCAGCCCGACTTTCATCGGACTGCTGCTGTTGTTCATAATAAAGATTCTCATTATCCGCTGTTTGCGGATAATTTATTGAGATTATTTATTTGCAATAATTGTCTGAATCAATGATACATCGTATATTGAAATTTTTCCATCCTGATTTGCATCAGCCAAGCTTTCGTTAAATGTTCCATCAATTGGATTTGCTGCAATATAGCTCTGTATAGTGGTAGCATCGGAAATACTTAATATACCGTCCATATTTATATCACCCAATCCATAAATTACTATGGAGAACTCTTTGCTGTAGCTGTCAATGCTGTTGGTTGCAGTTACCGTAAAGGTGTATTTTCCGCCTGCGGAAGGTTTTCCTGAAATTATTCCTGTGTTTTCATCAAGGCTTAATCCCTCAGGTAATGAACCCTCTGTAATACTCCATGTAATGGTTGGGTCACCGTCTGCGTTAAGCTGCTGTTCATAGGATGTCAACACATCGCCGCTTACAAGGCTTTCTGTTGTGATAGTCGGTGCATATTTAACTGTACCGTTTACAACACCGTTCAGTATGCCGCCGTTTTTTACTATTACAGCATAACTTCCTGTGCTAAGACTTGCACCCTCCGGTATAGTCATGGACTCTCCACTTTTTATAGTGAAGTCCATCTGCAATTCCACATCGCCGTAAACAATTCTGTCGTTGCCATTAAAGACGATACAATTTAAAACACTGTTATCATCTACTTCAGGAATTGGCGGAGCTGTATCAATTGTTTTAATACCTCCAATTATGGTTACCGCTGAATTGTTGCTAATATTCAGTTTAGCGATATTATCAGATGATGAAGTACCATTATAATAGATTCCGCTTCTATAATTTCCAAAATCACTTCTTGCTGTTACGCTGCTTTCATTAATATTGATGATAAGTTGACTAAATTCAGCATACACACCTGCATAAAGGCTGATTCCTCTTCCCAAAAAGTCTTTTCCATTTGCTTCAACAGAAGCATTGTTAATATTAAGCGTCGCTTTTCCGGAATCACCATTTATATTAATACCATGCTGCCAGCTATCCACCTTAAGACTGCCCGGACCATTTATGGTCAAAGTTACATCTTTACCTAATGTGTCTTTATATGAATCTGTAGTAATACGAATTCCTCCTGTGTTGGAAATAATATTTTCCCCCTCCAGTATAATTGTCATATCTACAGATTTATGTGGAAATCCACAAACATAAATTCCACAATCCTCGCCATGAATTGTCGCATTATGAAGTGTTAGAGTATTATAATCAGGATTATAATACACATAGTTATCTTCCGGAATACCGTCATATTTTGTCCATGTTATGCCATCAACAGAAGTCCAGTAACCGCCTGAAGTAATATCTGTATTACCTACGCAAACAGACTTAGGAGCATTATTCTCCGAATTAACAGTTATATAAACTAAAGCTGTTTTTCCATTATATGTTACTGTTACAGAAGTTAAGCCCTCTGTAAGTGTTTCAGGAGAGAATGTGCAGTCTTCTGCTGAAACAGTTTCTCTTGAACCATTGTTATAAACGGCTGTTATTTCTATACCTGTTGGGTCGAAGCTGTCACCGTCAAAGTATTCTGTCTTATCAGGCTGTTTTGTTACTTCGATACCTGCAAGCTCTACAGCTTTAACTGTTACCGGAACGGATGCTGTTTTTCCATTATAGGTTACTGTTACAAAGGTTACTCCCTCTGTAAGTGTTTCAGGAGAGAATGTGCAGTTTTCGATTGAAACAGGCTTTGTTGAACCGTTTTCATATGCAGCTGTTATCTCCATTCCTGTTGGGTCGAAGCTGTCGCCGTCAAAATACTCTGTTTTATCAGGCTGTTTTGTTATTTCAATACCTGTAAGCTCTGCCTCAATAACTGTTACCGGAACGGATGCTGTTTTTTCCTTATAGGTTACAGTTACAAAGGTTACTCCTTCTGTGAGTATTTCCGGAGAGAATGTACATTCATCAAGAGATACTGTTTCACTTGAGCCGTCGCTGTACTTTGCTTTTACCTCCATTCCTGTTGGGTCAAAGCTTTCATTTTCCTTATACTCAGTCTTATCCGGCTGTTTTGTTACCTCAATACCTGTAAGCTCTCTGGGAACGGTAACTGTTACAGGAACAGAAGCTGTTTTTCCGCCGTAGCTTACTGTTACTTCGTTTATTCCTCCTGTAAGTGTTTCAGGTGTAAAGGTACATTCGCTTAAATCTACAGTATTGTTTGTTCCGTCGTCATAGTATGCGGTTACTGTCATTCCTGTTGGGTCAAACTTTTCACCGTCAATATAGTCTGTCTTGTCAGGCTGTTTTGTTACTTCAATATTTGTAAGTTCTACCGGAGCTGTAGGACTTTGAAATATTATATTCATCGACATAACACTCTGACCCTCTAATGGAAATTCAGCGGTAGCGTCATTTACCTTTACATAGCAGCCCTTACCAAATTCATAACCATCATCCGCCTGAAGGGTAACCTTAGCGGTATAGTACTGGTTAGGCTTTGCTTTTCCTGTAACAGGTTCGCCTGTTGTGTCTTGACCCTCGTACCATACCAATGTAGCTGTCATATTAGATGTATGTACTGTAGCTTCAGCGGGCAAGTCTTGGTATTTCACCGGCTGGTCTATAGTAACCTCAACACGCATAATGATTCTTGTGCTTGTTGTTACTACCTCAAATTTATAACCGGTTGTAGTTGTTCCATAATGGGTATCTGTCTCATTTCTTCTTGCAAATACTGCATATGCCTTTCCGGCAGACAGTCCGGTAAACTCTCCTGAAGTGCCCCACTGCTCCTCGGTTGGATATGAAACCGAGTCAGACAAATCAACGCAGGCATATACTTCTCCAGGATAGGTTTGGATTGTAATGCTTGTATCTGTTACTGACAGTATGTTTATATCATTTACAGGCTCTGGGTTTGCCTTTTTGACTGCCTCAGAGGTCTGAGCAGTCAATGTACCCTCACAGCCGTTTGCTGATACAACAACCTTGATGATTTTACCTACGTCCTCGCCGGAACTGAGAGTATAGGTGTTTCCGTTCGCTCCGGGAATAGGGGTATCATCTCTGTACCACTGAATTGTGCTGAATGTCGGAGCGCCTTTTACTTCAACTGTCAGAGTTTCACCTATTGTAGGTGTACCGCTGAGAGATATTGAACCTGTCATATATCTTCCGTTAAGGTCAAGGATAGTAGCATCATACAGTCCGTCCGTCGTAAAAACACTGCTATAAATATAATTTATCTCTGAACCGTTGGCTCCGTTGAACCAATATCCGTCATTCATATTGCCTCTTGCAGGTTCCTTCATAAACACATAATCAGGTTCTCCGAAAGTGCCTGTATCACTGTTTATTACGTCTACAAGGTAGCTTTTTCCTTCTGTCTTGACAATGTTCCAGCTGAAATTCAGCCAATTCTGTTCGCCTCCAGGAACAAATCCGCTTGTGCCGTTTCCAATTAAATTTCCTGTTACATAGTAACACTCTGTACTGTCAAAATCAGATAAATCACAAAGGTATTTAAAGGCTTTTGCATATGCCTCTGATGTTGACTCGGTCTCAGGGTCACGGTCAAACACGCTGGTTATCTGGAAAGGATCTCCGTAGAATGTATCGAATAACGGATGATCCGGATTGCCAATAATTTCTCTGGCCTCTAAATCGTAAGATGCAAGATCGCAAATAGCATCCTTATAGACCTCAAGCTTTTCCATATCACTTTTTCCTGCATTGGCGTTTACGATTTCCTGTGCATTGGCAGCTGCTTTTGCTCCCTTTGACGCTGCACTGCTGCTTAATGTGTTTTTAGGATTTTCAGAGTTTTTATCCTGATAATCACTGTAAACCGGCATATAGTATGTAATACTGGTTATATATGTTGTATTTCCAACAGTAGAAATACTATAGCCCATTGAACCAAAACTGCGGTCCATTAAATCATACCAGAACATTTCGTACGGATAATTACAAATCAAGGCATTATATATACGAGTTGTTCTTATATTTTCTTCGATATACTTCTTGGCAAGCTCTAAACGCTTATCGTTGTCCGTTTCTCCTCCGTTGTCAATACTTACGCCGTTAAGACTGATAGTAAGTATCATTTCTCCGCCGTTGTGTACTGTTTCCACTATTTTGGCAGCAAGGTCGTTATAGACTTTTGTTTCCAATTCGTTGAGATATGACGAATTCCAATCTGCCAAAACCTCTGCGGAATCAGCAGAAGGCGCTGACATTGTCGCCACTTCTTGTACTTCGCCCATTGACTCGGTTACTTCCATGGTGATTTCATTTCCGATATTCTCGGTTTCGTCTGCAAATGCTGTAACGGGCAGTAATGAAACTACCATCAACGCACTGAGCAATACCGCCATAAATCGTTTTTTCATGTTTTGTTCCTCCTTTTTGATTTCCTGTTTTTTCCTCCGTCTTATTTTATTTTTCCACTGATATCACTGTATTTTTATAATATTGCAGTTAACTTTTGCAATATTTTACAGCAGATTTCCTCACCTCACTTTAACTATTCAAAATATCTCTCGACAACGCTGTATTTTTCCGCAAAGTAATAAACATATAAAGGATATAATAATTTTTCCTTATTTATAACTTTACTGACCTTATAGTGATTATATCATAAAAAAACAGCAAAACCGTGAACCTTACAAAATTGTAAGGTTCACGGCTGATATTTGGTATTTATTACATAATTTCACTTAAAATAAGTATAATTTATATAATTTTTATATAATATAAAATACTATGCAAAACTAATAGTGCTTTATAAACAAACAGCAGCCCGACTTTCATCGGACTGCTGCTGTTGTTCATAATAAAGATTCTCATTATCCGCTGTTTGCGGATAATTTATTGAGATTATTTATTTGCGATAATTGTCTGAATCAATGATACATCGTATATTGAAATTTTTCCATCCTGATTTGCATCAGCCAAGCTTTCGTTAAATGTTCCATCAATTGGATTTGCTGCAATATAGCTCTGTATAGTGGTAGCATCGGAAATACTTAATATACCGTCCATATTTATATCACCCAATCCATAAATTACTATGGAGAACTCTTTGCTGCAGCTGTCAATACTGTTGGTTGCAGTTACCGTAAAGGTGTATGTTCCGCCTGCGGCCGGTTTTCCTGAAATTATTCCTGTGTTTTCATCAATGCTCAATCCCTCAGGCAATGAACCCTCTGTAACGCTCCATGTAATTGTTGGTTCGCCGTCTGCGTTAAGCTGCTGCTCATAGTACATGCCTGCATTGCCGCCTGCAAGGCTTTCTGTAGTGATAGTCGGTGCATATTTAACTGTACCTGTTCCGGTGATTTCGCCATCCAGTTTACCTCCGGTCTCTAACTTAATCTCACCGTCGTTAATCATATTTCCGTTGTTGGCAATCTCACCGCTATTGGTTATTCCACCGTTGTTAGTAATCTCGCCGTCGTTGGTTATTCCACCGTTGTTGGCAATCTCGCCGTCGTTGGTCATTCCTCCGTTGTTGGTAATCTCGCCGTCGTTGGTTATTCCATTGTTGTTGGTAATCTCGCCGTCGTTGGTTACTCCACCATTGTTAGCAATCTCACCGTCGTTGGTTATTCCATTGTTGTTGGTAATCTCGCCGTCGTTGATTATATTACCTTTATTGGTAATCTCGCCGTCATTGATTATATTTCCTTTATTAGTTAAAGTTGTATCAGCAGGAACTGTGAGACTGCTTCCGCTATTGACAGTAAGGCTCTCGTCTTCGCCGATTTCAAGGTTTTCCTGCAATTCCGTATTGCCGTAAACAGTACCGTTTTTGCCGTCAAGGACAATACTGCCTCTGTCGTCACTGTTCGCTATTGTCACATCAATAGGAGTCATAATTATTGTTCCTTTGATACCGCTAATTGCGTTTACAACTGCGTCATCGCTGACATTCAGCTTTGCACTTCCTACAGCGTCAGAAGCTCCCACATAATATTCTATTCCACTACGACAATTGCTTCCGCCGGCTGTGAGACTGCCGCCGTTAACATTGATAGTAAGCTCCGGGTTTTTAGAATATATGCCTGATTGTATACCTATTCCGGTTCCATATGAGCCATTTTCAGCAACCCCGGCAACAACAGAAGCATTGTTTATAGTAATGGTAGAATTTCCGCTTCCGCCGATAACCAATATACCTTTGCCGTTACCATTATCACCTTTGACATTAAGACTTCCCGGACCTTGTATGGTCAGAGATGTATCTAGTCCGGTCCAATCTGCGCCTCTTTCTCCAGTAACAAAAATTCCGTAAGCTGCACCGTAGACAGTATTTTCACCTTCAAGTATAATTGTCAGTGCAAGTGAATTGCCGGATCTACTAACAGCATAAATACCACAACCCATTGAATCCGATTGGAAGTTATCCTGCACAATTGCAGCATTGTGCAGGGTCAGAACTCCCTTGTTATAGTGTATGTAGTTGTCCTCCGGAATACCGTTTTCATAAACTGTCCAGGTTTTTCCTCCGTCATTGGAAGTATAGTAAAAATTATCCGCCAAGTATATGATTGAATTGCCCACATAAAGGTAATTTGGAAGTGAGTTTTGGGAATAAACCGCTACATAAACTAATGCTGTTTTTCCGCCGTAGCTTACTGTTACCTCTGTATCTCCCTCTGAAAGCACATCAGGAGTGAATACACATTCGCTTGTCTGTACAGGTTCTTTTGTGCCGTTGGCATATATTGCTTCTATCTCTATGCCTGTGGGGTCAAAGCTTTCGCCAGGATTATAAACAATCTTATCAGGCTGTTTTGTAACCTTAATACCTGCAAGCTCAGGAATGTTAACAGTTACAAGTACAGAAGCTGTTTTTCCGTTGTAGCTTACTGTTACTTCCTTTAATCCCTTTGTCATTGTTTCAGGTGAGAAAGTACATTCATCTATTGAAACAGGTGCTTTTGAACCGTTGTTGTAGGAAGCTGTTATCTCCATTCCTGTGGGGTCAAATTTATCGCCTATCTCATAAACAGTCTTGTTAGGCTGTTTTGTAACTTCTATACCTGTAAGCTCTATAGCCTTTACTGTTACGGAAACAGAAGCTGTTTTTCCGTTATAGGTTACTGTTACTGAGTTTAATCCTGCTGTAAGCTTTTCAGGAGAGAATGTGCATTCCTCTGTTGAAACAACTTCTCTTGAACCGTTGTTATAAACGGCTGTTATTTCTATACCTGTTGGGTCGAAGCTGTCACCGTCAAAGTATTCTGTCTTATCAGGCTGTTTTGTTACTTCGATACCTGCAAGCTCTACCGCTTTAACTGTTACCGGAACGGATGCTGTTTTTCCATTATAGGTTACTGTTACAAAGGTTACTCCCTCTGTAAGCGTTTCAGGAGAGAATGTGCAGTTTTCGATTGAAACAGGCTTTGTTGAACCGTTTTCATATGCAGCTGTTATCTCCATTCCTGTTGGGTCGAAGCTGTCGCCGTCAAAATACTCTGTTTTATCAGGCTGTTTTGTTATTTCAATACCTGTAAGCTCTGCCTCAATAACTGTTACCGGAACGGATGCTGTTTTTTCCTTATAGGTTACTGTTACGGAGGTCACTCCCTCTGTGATTGTTTCAGGAGAGAATGTACATTCATCAAGAGATACGGTTTCGCTTGAACCGTCGCTGTATTTTGCTTTTACCTCCATTCCTGTCGGGTCAAAGCTTTCGTTTTCCTTATACTCGGTTTTATTCGGCTGTTTTGTTATCTCAATGCCTGTAAGTTCTACAGGAACTGTAACTGTTACAGGAACAGAAGCTGTTTTTCCGCCGTAGCTTACTGTCACTTCGTTTACTCCGCCTATAAGTGTTTCAGGTGTAAATGTACATTCGCTTAAATCAACAGGCTTGTTTGTGCCGTCGTCATAGTATGCGGTTACTGTCATTCCTGTTGGGTCGAACTTTTCACCGTCAATATAGTCTGTCTTATCAGGCTGTTTTGTTACTTCAATATTTGTAAGCTCTACAGGTGCAGTAGGCTGTTTAAAATGCACGTTTATTCCCATAACAGTCTGACCCTCTAATGGAAATTCAGCAGTAGCGTCATTTACCTTTACATAGCAGCCCTTGCCAAATTCATAACCGTCATCCGCCTGAAGGGTTACCTTAGCGGTATAGTACTGGTTAGGCTTTGCTTTTCCTGTAACGGGTTCGCCTGTTGCCTCCTGCCCCTCGTACCATGCCAATGTAGCTGTCATGTTGGCTGTATTTACTGTAGCTGTAGTAGGAAGCTCCTGATATTTCACCGGCGAATCTACAGTAACCTCAACACGCATAATGATTTTAGCACTTGTTGTTACTATCTCATATTTATAACCGTATGTAGGTGTTCCGTAATGGGTATCTGTTTCATTTCTTCTTGCAAATATTACATATACTCTTCCGGCTGAAAGTCCTGTGAAATCTCCGGAAGTGCCCCACTGTTCATCGGTCGGAAGCTGGATATCACCTGTGGATGCGTCTATACAAGCGTATACTTCTCCCGGATGAGTTTCAACTGTAATGGTTGTTTCGGTTATTGAAAGTATGTTTATATCATTTACAGGCTCCGGGTTTGCCTTTTTGACCGCCTCAGAGGTCTGAGCAGTCAATGTACCCTCACAGCCGCTTGCTGATACAACAACCTTGATTATTTTACCTACGTCCTCGCCTGAGCTGAGAGTATAGGTGTTTCCGTTTGCTCCGGGAATAGGGGTATCATCTCTGTACCACTGAATTGTGCTGAATGTCGGAGCGCCTTTTACTTCAACTGTCAGAGTTTCACCTATTGTAGGTGTACCGCTGAGAGATATTGAACCTGTCATATATCTTCCGTTAAGGTCAAGGATAGTATTATCAAGGATTCCGTTTGATAAAGAATAGGTGTAATGTATCTCTGAATCTTTGGCACCGTTGAACCAATATCCGTCATTCATATTGCCTCTTGCAGGTTCTTTCATGAACACATAATCAGGCTCACCGAATGTTCCTGTATCACAGTTTGTTACGTCTACAAGATAGCTTTTTCCTTCTGTCTTAACCACATTCCAGCTATAGTCTATCCAGTACTGTACGTCTCCGGGAATAAATCCGCCTGTACCTGTTGCGGTCATTTCTCCCATAACATAGTAGCATGCTGTGCTGTCAAAATCGGACAAATCACAAAGATACTTAAATGCTTTTGCGTAACCCTCAGCCATACTCTCTGTACTTGGATCACGGTCAAACACATTGGTTATCTGGAAAGGATCTCCGTAGAATGTATCGAATAACGGATGATCCGGATTTCCGACAATCTCAACGCCCTCTAAATCGTAAGATGCAAGGCCGCAGATAGCTTCCTTATATGCCTGAAGCTTTTCCATATCGCTTTTGCCTGCATTGGCGTCTACTATCTCCTGAGCATAGGCGGCTGCCTGAGCTGCCTTTGACGCTGCGCTGCTGCTCAATGTATTTGCAGGTTTTGAAGAGCCTTTATCCTGATAATCTCCATAAACCGGCATATAAAATGTAGTGTTGAGTATGGTTGTTGTATTACCTGAAGTAGAAATACTAAATCCAATTGAACCATAGCCTTCAGCCATTTTATCAAACCAGAACATTTCATATGGATATTCAATCATTAAGCATGAATATATTTTTGTTACATTTATTCTATCTCTGTAGTAGTCATTAGCAAGCTCTAAGAGTTTATCGGTATCTGTTTCTCCGCCGTTGTCAAAGCTCATTCCGTCAAAGGCATAATAAAATATCATTTCTCCGCCGGTTACAGCCCTTTCCTCCATCTGAGATGCTATGGAGTTATAAATTTTTGTTTCCAATTCGTTGAGATATGACGAATTCCAGTCTGCCAAAGCCTCTGCCGAATCAGCAGAAGACGCTGACATTGTCGCCACTTCCTGTACTTCGCCTATTGACTCAGTTACTTCCATGGTGATTTCATTTCCGATATTTTCGGTTTCGTCTGCAGATGCTGTAACAGGCAGTAATGAAACTACCATCAACGCACTGAGCAATACCGCCATAAATCGTTTTTTCATGTTTTGTTCCTCCTTTTTGATTTCCTGTTTTTTCCTCCGTCTTATTTTATTTTTCCACTGATATCACTGTATTTTTATAATATTGCAGTTAACTTTTGCAATATTTTACAGCAGATTTCCTCACCTCACTTTAACTATTCAAAATATCTCTCGACAACGCTGTATTTTTCCGCAAAGTAATAAACATATAAAGGATATAATAATTTTTCCTTATTTATAACTTTACTGACCTTATAGTGATTATATCATAAAAAAACAGCAAAACCGTGAACCTTACAAAATTGTAAGGTTCACGGTTAAAATTTGGCATTTATTACATAAATTAACCTATTATAATTTTGTATTTTTGTAAGTTTTTACTCAAGCTCAAAAGCACCTGTGTAAAGCTGATAATACTTTCCACGCTTTGCAATAAGCTCGTCATGGCTGCCACGCTCTATAATTCTGCCGTGTTCAAGAACCATAATAGCATCGGAATTTCTTACAGTTGAAAGCCTGTGGGCAATAACAAATACTGTTCTGCCCTCCATAAGTCTATCCATACCTTTCTGTACCAATGCTTCTGTTCTTGTATCAATACTTGATGTAGCTTCGTCAAGTATCATAACAGGCGGGTCTGCTACTGCGGCACGTGCTATTGCTATAAGCTGACGCTGACCCTGTGAAAGGTTTGCGCCGTTGCCTGTGAGCATTGTATCATAACCCTCCGGAAGTCTTGTAATGAAGTCGTGAGCATTGGCTATCTTTGCCGCTCTTATTATCTCTTCGTTTGTCGCGTCAAGCTTTCCGTATCTGATGTTTTCTTTTACGGTTCCGGTAAACAGGTTTGTATCCTGCAATACGATACCCAAAGATTTTCTAAGGTCGCTCTTTTTAATCTTATTTATATTGATATCATCGTATCTGATTTTACCGTCTGCTATATCGTAAAATCTGTTAATAAGATTTGTGATAGTGGTCTTTCCGGCACCGGTAGAACCAACAAAGGCAACCTTTTGTCCCGGCTTTGCGTACAGTGTTACGTTGTGAAGAACTGTCTTTTCAGGAACATATCCAAAGTCAACGTCAAACATTCTTACATCACCTGTGAGCGGTGTGTATGTAACTGTTCCGTCGCCGTGAGGATGTTTCCAAGCCCATGAACCTGTACGGTGGTCAGCCTCTGTAAGCTTGCCGTCAACATACTGAGAGTTTACAAGTGTTACATATCCCTCGTCCTGCTCCGGCTCTTCGTCCATAAGCTCGAAAATTCTCTGTGCTCCGGCAAGAGCCATAATAACAGCGTTGAGCTGCTGTGAGCACTGACCCAGAGGCTGGGTAAAGCTTTTTGAAAGCTGGAGGAATGCTGCGATTGTTCCCAGTGTCATTCCTGCAAGTCCGTTTACTGCCAAAAGACCGCCTACAATAGCTATAAGCACATACTGGAGGTTTCCCAGGTTCTGCATTATAGGCATCAAAATATTTGCATATTTGTTTGCATTATCTGCGTTCTTTCTCAGCTCATCATTGTGTTTATCAAAGGCTTCCTTGGCTTTTTCCTCGTGACAGAACACCTTTACAACCTTCTGTCCGCCTATCATCTCTTCGATATAGCCGTTGATATCGCCGAGGGATATCTGCTGCTTTACAAAGTAACGTGAACTCTTTCCTGTGATAAACTTGATTGTGGTAAACATGATTACACAGCCCAATATAACAACCAAAGTAAGCGCCCAGTTTGTGAAAATCATTGTAAAGAATACAAATATTACAGAAACGCTTGCTGAAAGTATCTGGGGGATACTCTGTGAAAGCATCTGTCTGAGTGCGTCTGTATCGTTGGTGTAATGGCTCATTATGTCGCCGTGGGTGTGGGTATCAAAATATCTGATTGGAAGGCTCTGCATCTTTGAGAACATTTCCATTCTTATATCTTTCAAAACGCCCTGTGAAATACTAACCATCATTCTGTTATAAAGGAATGTGGACAAAACACCTGAGGCGTAAATTATAGCCATTATTCCAACCGCTTTCAACAAGCCTGAAAAATCAGGGTTTGGCGACTGGGACAAAGGTGTTATAAAATCATCGATGAGTTTCTGTATAAACAGTGAACCTACAACAGTTACTATTGCGCTGACAAGAATACAAATTGTTACCACGAAAAATCTCAGCTTATAACCTTTGAATACATAGCCCAAAAGTCTGCCGGCTGTATGCTTTCTTGATACTTTTTTCTTTTTACTCATCGTCGCCGCCTCCTCTCGTCTGAGATTCGTAAACTTCACGATAAATTTCGCTTGTTTCCAAAAGCTGCTTATGCGGGCCAAAGGCAGTTACCTTTCCTCCGTCCATTACAATGATTTTATCTGCGTCCTCAACAGAGGAAATTCTCTGAGCGATTATGAATTTTGTTGTATTCGGTATCTCCTCACGCATAGCCTTTCTGATAAGGGCATCTGTCTTGGTATCAACCGCACTGGTGGAATCGTCGAGAATAAGTATTTTCGGCTTCTTAAGCAATGCTCTTGCTATACACAATCTCTGCTTCTGTCCGCCGGATACGTTAGAACCGCCCTGCTCTATATATGTATCATATCCCTGTGGGAAAGCTGATACAAAGTCATCAGCCTGGGCAAGCTTACATACTCTCACTATCTCCTCGTCTGTGGCATTTTCATTACCCCATCTGAGGTTCTCCTTTATAGTTCCGGAGAAAAGCACGTTCTTCTGAAGAACCATTGAAACTTCGTTTCTGAGGCTTTCAATATCATACTTTCTTACATCTATACCGCCGACTTTTACCACGCCTTCTGTTGCGTCATAAAGTCTTGGAATAAGCTGTACAAGTGATGTTTTTGAAGAACCTGTTCCTCCTATTATTCCGATTGTTTCACCTGATTTAATTTCAAGGTTTACATCGCTTAAACAGAACTTTCTATTCTTCTTATAGCTGAAGTTTACATTGTCAAAAACAACTGAACCATCAGGAATTTCTGTAATTGGGTTTTCACAGTTCTGAAGGTCGCTTACCTCTTCTAATACTTCAACAATTCTTTCTGCTGATGCTCTTGCCATGATTATCATAACAGCAACCATTGAAAGGAACATCATACTCATAAGAATCTGCATTACATAGGTGAAAAGGCTGGTGATGTTACCTGTTGTCATCTCTCCGCCTACTACAAAGTTTGTGCCGAACCATGCTATAAGAAGCATACATCCATAAACGCAGAACATCATAAGCGGTGCGTTGAGGGTTACTATTCTTTCAGCCTTTGTAAAGTCCTTGAAAATCTTATCGGAAACTTTTCCCATTTTCTTCTTTTCATAGTCTTCTCTTACAAAGGACTTTACAACTCTGATACCTGTAACATTTTCCTGAACTACAGTGTTTAGTACATCATAAGTCTTGAATACTCTCTCGAATATCGGGTGAGCTGACTTGAATATGGCTATAAGTCCTACACCCAGAACTATTATTACCAAAAAGAACATTCCGGCAAATTTTGCGTTTATTGTAAATGTCATTATAAGCGCAAAAATAAGCATTAACGGGCATCGAACTGCTGAACGTATAAGCATCATGTAGGCGTTCTGAACATTTGTAACGTCAGTTGTAAGCCTTGTGACAATACCCGCTGTGGAAAATTTGTCAATGTTTGAGAAAGAAAAATTCTGCACGTTGTAATACATGTCTTTTCTTAAATTTGCCGCAAAACCTGCGGATGCTTTAGCTGCGCATTTACCGGATAATGCACCGAATACAAGCGCTGCTATTGTAAGCACAATAAGCACAAGACCCATCCAGAAGATATAATTCATATCTCCGACTTCGATGCCTTTGTCAATGAGGTTTGCCATAAGCAAAGGAATTATAACCTCCATCAACACCTCACATGATACAAAAATAGGCGTTAAAATCGAGTCTTTCTTGTACTCTCGTATGCTCGACGCCAATCTTTTTATCATCTTTGTTACCTCCTTACAAATGTTCGTTTCAAAAATCGCATGTTCGGCAATAAACGTCTACATCTGAAATCATTGTACCTCTTCAAGGTTCTTTTTTATTTTTTCTGCAACAGTAAAAAATACGTTCATTTCTTCCTCTGATATTCCTCTGCTCAGCAAATCTTCAAAATCGTCAAGTCTATCAAGGACATTTGCCTGCATCGTTTGAGCTGTAGGAGTAAGACATATTTTTTTCAGTCTTGCGTCACCCTTAACAGGTTCTCTGGTTATAAAATTTTTCTCTTCAAGTCCTTTAAGCATTCTTGACGCCGTTGACCTTCTGATTACAAATTTTAATTCCACATCTCTCTGAAAAATGTCTTTGTCCTTATTATGATACAAAAATCCTATCACCTGACGTTCGCTGTCAGTAAGCTGTGCATTTATCTGAGGCAAGAAACAGTGAACCTTTCTTTTAAGTAAATTAGACAGTACTTTGATTTCAAGGCCAAGATGTGTTTTGCTATTCATAGCCGCCTCCTAAATAGTTATCATGCTAACAATATTATAGTTTAAAATAAAAGTGTTGTCAACAAAAAACATGCCACTTTCAGCTTTGGCAACAAACTGACATAAGTTCTTTCAACATTCACCTTTTCTATACATAATTTTCACAAAAACACAAAGACGCCGGAAAATAACTTTCCAGCGTCACTTAACATTCTATTATCTTTTTTGTGTAAAATATGCAGGACTTAACTGCAAATTATTCATTTTATTCCTTTGCAATTATTTCCTCTTTTCTCTTGAGCAGCTCTCCGCTCAAAAGCTGTTTCTCAACGTTTTCAAATCCCATTCTTGTAACAAGGTCTGCAAATCTCTCTTTTTTGTTTCCGTTTTCTTTAAAGAAAAGCAATGCGCTTTCAACTACATTGTATACCTCTTCCTCACTCTTAAGCAAAACGCTCAAAGATCTGCCCATTGCTGTTTTCTTGCCCCAGCGGCCTCCGATATATATGCGGTATGCTGTTTCATATTCGTTGTTTGCGTGGAAAGGACACTTTGTAAGACATCTGCCGCAGTTGTTGCATATGCTCTTATCTGTCACTGCAACTCCGTTTTCAACTTTGATTGCTCCCATAGGACATGCCTGAGCTATCATACATTTTTTACATCCACGGCATTTTTCTGTATTAAAATGACGTATACGCTGACCTACAATACCGATATCGTTAAGGTCAGGCTTTACACAGTTGTTTGGACATCCGCCAACTGCTATTTTAAATTTATGAGGAAGCTTCACATTGCCGTAACCTTTGAAAAATCTTTTGTGAATTTCTTCAGAAATTGCATATGTGTCAATAAGACCGAAATGGCATGTAGTACCCTTACAGCTTACAACAGGACGAACCTTATCACCTGTACCGCCTGTTTCAAGACCTGCCTGTGCTACAAAGGCTCTGAAATCATCAATCTTCTCATATGGAATACCCTGTACTTCCATAGTAAGTCTTGTTGTCATGGCTATATTGCCGTTGCCGAACTTCTCAGCAGCCTCAGATATGCATTTGCACTCTTCTGCTGTAATCTTTCCGTTGCGTGTGATAACACGTCCGTTAAAACATTCTGTACCTTTGTTCCACAGAAAACCCATCGCTTTAACTCTGGTTATATCTTCCTGCTTGATGTTTGTTTTGTTATCCATTGTGATGAAGCCTCCTTAAAATTGACAGATACCATACATTTTCCTTTGATTATATTATACCACATCTGTTTCATAAAATAAAATAATAATTTATTATATTTCCATAATAATACATAATAGTGTTAGATACACTTTAGTTTTTATAATTTCTTAAAAAAATTCGCTATTAAAATATCAATTTTCAACAAAATATCATTTACAGACCACCAATTAAATAGTATAATTATTGTAATCTTATATTAAAGGAGAGAATTATAATGATAAACTTTACCTATTCTATTCCAACCGAAATATGGTTTGGAAAAGGTCAGATTAAAAATATCGGCTCTATAGCCAAAAAGTATGGTAAAAAAGCTCTCATCGTTTACGGCGGCGGAAGCGTAAAGAGAAACGGCATCCTTGACGATGCTAAGAAATATCTTGCAGAAGCAGGAGTTGACTGCCTTGAGCTTTCCGGCGTTGAGCCAAACCCAAGAGTTACAACAGTTAAAAAAGGCGCAGATATCTGCAAACAGGAAAACATTGATGTTGTAATTCCTATCGGCGGCGGTTCAACTATTGACTGTGCTAAGGTAATTGCAGCCAGCGCACATTATGACGGCGACCCATGGGATATTGTTGTTGACCCATCCAAGATAACCGATGTTACTCCGGTTATAAGCGTTTTGACTTTGTCCGCTACCGGTTCCGAAATGGACACATTCGCCGTTATCTCAAATATGGAAACAAACGATAAAATCGGTTTAGGCCATCCTAAAATGCGTCCTGTAGCTTCAATCCTTGACCCTACATACACATTTACTGTAAATAAGTTCCAGACAGGAGCCGGCACTTCCGACATTATCTCACACATTCTTGAAATATATTTCTCCAACGGTGAGGGATATATGCAGGACAGAATGGCAGAAGCTTTGCTGAAAACAGTTATCCATTTCGGTGTAATAGCAATCGATGAGCCTGACAACTACGAAGCAAGAGCAAACCTTATGTGGTCAAGCAGCTGGGCAATCAACGACACTCTTACCTGGGGTAAGCCTGTTGCCTGGACAATTCACCCAATGGAGCACGAGCTCAGCGCATATTACGATATAACTCACGGCGCAGGTCTTGCAATTTTGACACCATATTGGATGGAATATGTTTTAAGCGACAAAACCGTTGACAAGTTTGCTCAGTACGGCGTTAATGTTTGGGATATTGATAAAAACATGGACAAGTACGATATCGCCAAGGAAGCAATTAAAAAGACAAGAGAATACTTCAATGCTCTCGGTATGCCTTCAACTCTCCACGAGGTTGGCATTGACGACAAGCTTCTTGATGTTATGGCTAAAAAAGCAAGCGTAGGTCTTGAGGACGCTTTTGTTGCTTTAACTGCTGAAGATGTTAAAAAGATATACGAAATGGCTTTGTAATTAAGATTTATACTTAAATAAAAAACAGCTGGGAATTCAACTCTCAGCTGTTTTGCTTTAAATATCAAAGGCTGCGGCAATGTGCCGCAGCCTTCTTTGTTTTATAAACTAAGAAAATCAGTCAGCAGGAACAAAAGGAAGCTCATAGTCTTCGTCTGTGGTTTCCTCTGTAGGGTCTGTTGTTGGTTCTGTAGATTCTGTAGTTTCTTCTGTTGCTGGTTCTGTAGGCTCTGTTGTTTCTTCAGAAGGCTCCGTTGTAGGCTCTTCTGTTGGGTCTGTAGGAACAACAGGTGCTTCACCCTTTGCAATAGCTATCTGAATAAGTGTTGCATCCAGCACAGTAAGTTTTCCGTCGTTGCTCAGGTCTGCATGTGAGAAGTCAAAAGCAGGGTCATTTATATCAATCTGTCTTGCAAGGTAACTCTGGAGAATAGTCGCATCACCTATATCCAAATTACCGTTCTTGTTGATATCGCCCATGATTTCAACAGGCTCCTTATCAGCATCTGCAAGTCTTCCGTAAATTTCAAATTCTCTTACGGAAACTGACCAGCCGGCTGCATTTTCGTTTACCTTATTGAATGTAAATCTTACATATCTCTGAAGCTCACCGCTGCCGGACTCACTTGTAAAGGTATCGATAATATCCTGGCTGTCGCCGTTAGCTCTTGTCTTTTCAGCAACCTTTGTCCATGATTTGCCGTCGGCACTTGTTTCGATAACATAGTCTGTAGACCAAACCTTCTTGTAGAATTTAATTACAATGCTTTCAACATCTACAGCCTTCTTGCCCTCTCCCAAATCAATGGTATACCACTGTGGAATCTGAGCTGAACCATCCTTGTTGTTCATTATAGCAGCAGACCATCTTGAAACATCTGTGTTGTCAATTCCGTCAACTGCAAGCTCAGGACCCCACTGACCTTCAACTTCGTTTCCTGAAGCCTCTACAGTCTTTTTGAGGGCGATATTTGTTATCGGATCCGGCTGTGACTCTTCTGGGTCTGAATATACGGAAACAATCTCATATATTGCAGGAACTGCGCCCTGGTCATAAACAAGCTTCAGACTTGCCACATTGTTTTCCTCTTTAGATGAGCCGTAATCAATATTAAGTGTGTTTACTTTCTCATTGAGTACGCCCAAATCGTGTTCTGCTCCGTCCTTGTCAATTGCGATTGCTCTTACCTTGCCAACACAATCATCTGTCTGAAGCACAACAAGTCTGTTTACATAGATTGAATCTGTAAGCTCATAAAGGATGTAGTCGTCCTGATTTACAGGTGCAGAAGCTGTAAAGAGTGTTGTAAGGTCCTTATCAGCTATTGCAGTGTAATCGCCCTGAACTGTACCTGTAATTCCCGGAACAGCCTTAGGAGTATCATAGTTGATATCAATTTCATGAATTCTCAAGTATGGATTTCCTGCCTCTGCCGGAACATCTCCTACCAGAATTTTTACATATCTGGCTGTCTGTCCGTTACCGTCTGCATATGCTATTCTGTAATTGCCTTCAAGTGCATAGTCGTTTACAAGGTCATTATTGAATGTCTTAATTGTAGTCCATTCGCCTTCAAGGTCAGAAGCAATCTGGAGTTCAGCATTATAAAGTCTTGGCTTTACAGGATTGTCTGAGAATACCATTTTAACTTCGTTAACCGGCATCTCCTTGCCCAAGTCGAATATGAAATACTGACCCTTTACCTGTCCTTCATTTGTCCAGGCATATGTTGAATAGTCGCCGTCAAATACGTTATCCCAGCTTCCCTCTTTAAGAGCGTTGCTAAGGGAGTTTTCTATCATTTTTCCGGAAATTTCATCGGATGAAATTGTAAGCACAAGGCTCTGTGCATTAACTGTAACAGGCTCTGTTCCGTCATTTCTGATAACTGCATATTTCACAACAGCTCCGCTTATAGACTCTGCATCTTTCCATACGTCGCCGTTTGCTGAGTATACCAATGAAAGTCCGTTTGCATTCAAAGCACTTGCAGTCTCAGAGAGAGCTAAGTTTGCTCCGATTACAGCCTTGGGAAGAGCTATTCCCACATACTGACCTTTTTCAAGTGTAATACCTGAAATACCTGTCAATGTGTAGTCGTCTCCGTTCTGTGTAACTGCAAGGTTCTGTGTGTTTTCAATATTTGTATAGATTCTATTGTCATCAAATTCGATATCAAAAGCTCTTACATGGAGCCAGTAATCCTTCTTGGATGGGTTCGCAGGATTGTCAAATCCTGTAATTCTGAGGCGGATGTATTTAGCCTCAACATTGAGATTATCAGCAACGAACTCTTCTTCACAGTTCATTTGCTTGATTTCTGTCCATCTGTTACCATCGGTTGAATACTCAAGAACAGCCTGATAAATCTTATCGTGGTCTGTGCTTGAAGAACCGTTGAGAATTCTAACGGATGTTACCTTTGTAACAGCTCCGAAATTCCAGCCGATATAGTCGTTTGCTTTCTGAACTGTATTGAATGACATTACTGTGCTGTCATCGCCGTCAAAAAGCTTGTCTGTATTTGCGTTTGCCTCAACTTTATTTCCGCCGATTACGCCCATAAAGCCGATATCATCGTTTCCTGTACATGTACCGTCAGGGTCAACAACATCCATAACTGCCTTTTCGAGAACAGGAAGTACCTCTGATACGAATGGCTCTATTCTCTTGCTTCCTGCCAAAGCTGTGCTGTAATTGCCGTCGCCGTTAAGGTAGGTAAAGCTGTCATATTTGTCATACTGTTCAACCGCCTGTGAGAACATATCCCATGCAGTTCCTGTATCACCTGACTGAGAAGCTATAACGCCTTCTACAACGCTCTTAGCAGCTGCTGTAACATTCTGCAAAGAATTAAACCAAGGGGTAAGCTCGTCAACAAGTGCCTGATTGTCACAGCTTGTCTTCATTGTGTCAACAGCTGCAATAATATTATCAAACTCAGCAAGCAAATCCTTTACTTCCTGGTCATTTGTAATATCTTCACCGGCAACTATCTTTGCTTCAACGCTCTCCAAAGCTTCCTTTATATATTCACTTTCAGGGAATCCCTGAGGAACTCTTCCTGAACCAGGAGCGTTAGAGATGTTTCTTCCTATTGTAGTAAATGCTGAGTAAACTTCCGGCTGGAGATATTTAAATGAGCTGAGCCAGATTTCCTCTGCATGTTCGCTGTAGTTTGTATTGTTCCACCAGAGAGCTGCAAGCTGATAAAGAGCTACTTTACTTGCCTCAGGATAAAGGCATGGGTTTGAAACTGCGCCTTTCATTTTTACATTATCACGTGCGTAATGTGTGATATCTCCAAGGAACATACCTGACTTTCCGTGTTCGTTTACAGGGTAGTTAAGCCAGAAGCATATATCTCCGTCGAACTTGCTTTGAGCATAGTCTATTGTTTCCTGAGTCATAGGTGAGTTTACATCGTCACCTGTCCAGAAAAGCATTATTGAATCATCAAGTCCGCTGAGGATATTAAGTTCATTGCTGCTTCCAAGCCATGCTTTGTTATATCCGTTAGGGCAGTAAGCTATCATCTCACAGCCGTTTGGCTTGATAAATTCATCCATAAGTCTGTTGATTAGTGTAACAACGTCAGAAACCTGTCCTGCAGGGAAGTCGTCGTTAAGAATAGCAAATCTTCTTACACCTGCATCATAAAGCTGCTGGAATTTAGCAAGGAGCTTTGCATATCTTGCCTCGTAAGCTTCTGTATCGTTTACATTAAGTCCTGAGAAGAAACCTGCAATATGTGCAGACCATGCATAATAGCATTTTGTTTCTTCACCGATTTTTGCAAGCTCTGCAATCGCATTTATCTGATCCTCAGGATAAAGCTCATAGCAAAGGCTTGTGTGATAAGGGTCGCTCTTTGAGGCATAGATGTATGTATTCATCTTGTAATCTCTTGCAAAACGCATAAGGCTTTCTCTGCCCTCGTCGTTCCAGATTGCATACATACCCTCAATGAAACCTCTGTAGAGCACATTTGCATAGTCCTCAATCTGAGCGGTAAGGAACTTCTCTCCTGCAAATGATGAGAACATCATCTGCAATGTTGCGATACCATAGTATGCGCTGTCTGTATCTCCACCGAGAATTGCTATTGTTCCTTCTTTTGCGCTGAGAACATAAGGATTATAGTTATCAAAAAGTGTTTCGTTTTTGATTGTGATATTTTCCTTTACATATGTATCAGCAGCACCTCCGCTGTCCTTTACTCCGACAAGGATATTTGTCTTATCGGAAACTGTCTGTGTTCCTTCTGTTGCTTTAATGCCGTACTTATCAAGTACTTCATTAAGGAAGGATTTTGTTGCTGCGTCAGTGTCGTTGTCATAAACTACATTGACCTCTTTTGTAATTTCAAATGAAGTTGGTGTTTCCTCATTGTCATAGACAACTGACTGCGGCAAAGGATAGATCTCATATCTGTTGGGATCTGTTGAATATCCGTCCGCAAGGATGCTTTCAACTCCATCCTGTACAGGCGCAGTATAGGCAGACGCTGCAAGGCATGATGATATAACAATCATAGCGGCAATTATGATGCCCACTGCTTTTTTAATTTGTGTTCTCATTTTGTACTCCTTTCATATTTTTTATTAAGCGAAATCCACAGTAAATTATATTTTATTTATGTGGACTAAACTTTCTAAAATACGATTTACAGGTGTACAGCAAAACACTGTACACCTGTATTTATTTTACACGAAATCCATATGAATTGTCAATTTATTTCCGGAAATTCACATCATATCTTCTTTATTGACCATTGTAATCGCCGGAAATTATGAGCTGAACTATTGTAGCATCAATAACAGTTATCTTTGAGTCGTTGTTAAGGTCAGCATATTCAAAATTGATATCATCTCTAATCAATACCAAATACTCCTGAATAAGTGTTACATCTTCAACTCCTACCTTACCGTCACCATTTACATCACCGGTAATGTGTGTATCCTCAATCTTTTCAAGTTCCTTAACAGCTTTTACAACTGCGATTTCAGCTGCGTCGATTTCCTCCTGTGTTGCATCTGCATTGCCGAGGACTTCGTTTGCTTTGTCAATAGCTGTTTTCAAAGCCTGCAAAGACTCCTGTGTATAGATACCTGTGCCGTCATCATAAAGCTTCTGAGCTTCGGAAGTTTTTTCCTGAAGTGCGCTGTAATCTGTGCAGTAAAGATTGATTTCTGCTGCGCTTATAAATGTATTTGCTGAGTCGCCCAATGTGCTTGTGGCAACAAGTCTTATTCTTCTTGCATTTACAAGGTCAAAATCAACAACCTTCAATGTCTTGTTGTTTTCCCATGTTCCGCTGGCAATTTCTACGAAATCGTCACCGTCAGCAGTTGTGCTGTACATAATCTTATATCCTGTAATATCACCGTTCTTGGAAGAATCCTGTCTTGGCAGATATGTAAGCCTTGTTACGGACTTATTTTCTCCCAAATCAAGTGTAATATAGTTATCTCTTCCGTTTTCGGAAATTACAGGCATCTGACCCTCTGAGCTTGACCAGATTGTATGCCAAATTGAGCTTGTATTTCCGTCTATGGCATATTTAGCTTCATTTCCAGCATGTGAACGAGGAGATGAGGCTGTCATTGTATCCTGCTGAATTATTGAAGGTGTACCAACCTTGATAAGTCCTGCTATTGCTGTATCGATGGCTGTTGAAAGCTCGTCAACCTGCTTTGCTGTAAGTGCTTCTGAACCGTCCAAAGCTTTCTGTGCATTGTCTACAGCTTCTGCAAGAGCTGCGAAAGTATCAGGCTTGAAGTTATCTTCACTGTAAGAAGCGGCTTCTACAATCTTTGCTTTCAGAGCTTCTGTATCTCCTGCCTTTTCTTTCAATGCATTGTAAGCGTTTTCGGCTTTCTCTACAAGAGCCTTTGCATCTTCCTCTGTGAGGCTGTCGTTCATAAGAGCGGCTTCAAGTTCAGAAATAGCTTCAGCCACTGCTGCATAGGTTTCTTCTGTGTAATAGTCAGGATTTAATACCTTTAATGTTTGATAAATCTCATTGACTGCTGTTTTATCTACAGTTGATACATACTCGAAAGCACCTATATCCGCTGTACCACTTACATTATTTCCTGCAAAGTCTTTTTCAGGTCTTCCGTCGATTTCAAGGCCTGCGTCTATTGCAGGTGAATTAGGAAGAAGCTTTGCAAGGTTTGCAACATCAAATGTGTCGGCTGCTTCTGTTCCCTGAACTGATGTAAGCTTGTCAGCATTTACAAAAAGCTTTGAAACATCTTCTATACCAAGATAGATATTTCCGGAGTTATTTCCTGTATTCTTAGGCTCGCTTGCCGGATGATATCCTGCAAAAATGTTGTTTTTAAATGTTGTGAGTTCGCCTATTGCATTGTATGCGCCGTCTTTATTTGCCATTTCAGGATTTGTAAGGCAGAAAATATTATTTGTGAATGCAATCTCCTTACCACGGCTTACCGGATACAATACCTTTGAGCTTATAAAGGTGTTGTTGTAAACCTGAGCGTTTTCAAGCTGAGTTACAGAGTCCTCACCTGTGCAAACTATAAATGCTTCGTTTACATTATAGTCACGGCAGTCATTTACACACACGTTGTATCTAACTGTATTATTTCTGTTATAGGAATTTGTTCTGACATGAAGCATTACGCTTCCGCCTGCATTATTATGGATATAGTTGTACTGAATAACACCGTCATGTGTCATATCGTCAAAGTTAAATGCCATGCCGTCGTATGCGTCAACACCGTTTTTAACTTCGTTGTACTGATAAACCATGTTATTTGCTCTGTCGCACCATGCACCACAGCCCCAGCCGTCAGGATACTGCTGGAATTTGCTGATAGTATTGTGTTCAACAAGAACACCGCTGGTATAAAGAGTTATAATACCTGAACGTGATACATCAGAAATTTCATTGTTGCTGATAACAACATTTGTATGTCTGTATGATTCGTCGTCAAGCTCTCCCTTTACGTTTGTAGTAGTGATACCGTTTGCGTCACAATTTGTAATTACGTTTCCGTCAATCAAAATATCGTTGAATATTGTAGGCTCTTCGTCAAGAATTGTTCCCGGATTGGTTTTATCAGAAGCGTTATTCTCTCTGTTGGTGTAGCTTATAATGTTGATACCACCGGTTCTGTGTGTTGTTCTTGCTCCGTAGAAATCTGTACCGCCGCCCTGAGGTCTTACTGTCCAGATATCATCCTGCTGTGATCTTCCGTTTACATCGGAAATTTCACAGTTCTTAATATAAATATGATTGTAAACACCGCCGCCGGAAGCTTCTACTCTTATGCCGCTAAGCTCATATGTATGGTCGCCGGCTGATGTGTGGTTTTTAACTGCAAGGTTATTTATCTCCCAGTATTCCTGATTATAGAGGTAAACCGCTGAACAGCTCTCGCCGAACGGGCCGTTTGCTCCGTAAGACGGTACTGCTGAATACAAACCATTGCCGTCAATCAAAGGCTTGTTGCCTTCACCGTAAACGTCAATAATAATTGGTTTTTCTGCTGAACCGCTGCCCTTTGGATAGAGCTGACCGATAAATGTTGAACCTCTCTTGATGAGAATCTTATCACCAGGTGCAAACTGGATATTATTTATATCCTCAAGGCTTTCAAAAGCTGTAGCCTCTGTCTTACCGTCGCCGCCGTCCTGTGCAGATGAATCAAGATAGTAGGTCGTATCTCCAGGTGAAACAATAACTCCCGGAACAACTTCGGCTCTTATAATATTGAAATAGTCGAAGTTAAAATTATTTTTGCTTGTTTCTTTTGTTGTAAACACAATTGTGTGTTCCTTGTTCTCGTCGCCGAAATCAAGTGACAAGAGCTTCTGCTGGAACTGAGGAGTTGAGCTGTCGATATATTCTGAGATATCCTCAACAGGTTCTCCGTCCACAGTAACACCCAGTGTACCTGCGCCGTTTCCAAGTTTAGTATAGAACTCAAAACCGCAGCCCTCAAAGGTTATTGTAACTGTAGCGCCTATTTTTGATGTTCTAAGATACTTGCCGCCGCTGTTACCCGGGTCGTTTGCAACAACAAAGCCCTTTGTCATTTCAGCTTCGCTTCCTACAAGCTCAGATGGATTTAAAACCATATATTTATTGGAAGTATCCTCCATCTCAACTTTTTCAGTAACCTTTTCAATAACTACAGGAGGCTCTTCTTTTTCTCTGATAACCTTGAAGTAGTCAAAGTTGAAATTAGGATTTGCAACTGTGCCCTGCTTTGTTGTGATTACAATTTTGTGGTCCTCGTTTGTATCACCTAAATCAACCTTGTAAAGCAAAGCTTCAAATTCCGGATTTCCGGAAACATACTCGCTTACAACCTCTGCTTCTCCGCCGTCAACAGAAATTTCAAGGTCGCCTGCTCCGCTTCCCTTTTTGCCGTAAAATTCAAAACCGGAACCGTTAAAATCAATAGTAATTGAAGCTCCGATTTTAGCCGTTCTCAAATGAACGCCTCCGCTGTTTCCCTGCTCTGTAACAGCAACAAAACCATCAGCCATATTTGAAACAAGACCCTGTGGATTTAAAGTCATATACTTTAAAGTGTCCATTTCAACTGTTTCAACTTCCTGTTCACCGGAAGCTTTGGCTGAAACATTGTTATTAGCAGGCTGTGCCGCAAGCTCTTCAGCCAATGCGGAAATGCCCATACTCGCTGCCGACAAAACCAACATAACTGATAAAACTACACTCAGTAATTTTTTCTTCATCTCTGTATACTCCCTTTCTTAAATTTTGGCACAAACACCTTATGTATATTATATAATATTTTTCATTATATTCAAATAGTTTTTAAGAAAAATTTTTGGCACTATCTATAAAAATCATTACATAATAGTATGTTTTTTGTTTTAAAACCAAAATTCGGACTTTTTAATAAAAATACGAATTGATTTTTGGTAAAAATAATGCCGGCTCGATTTACGCAACGCAAGATAATTATAATCATGTGCTTAAATAAATCAAGCCGGTTAAATTTTTCAAAATATGTTATATAATATCAAGCTGAATGTTCATAGTCATAAATAAACCAAACATTCGCAAGTTCAATATCGCTGAGTACTCCGTAATCAAAGTCATCCGGAGCTATGGTTCCGCTGTACCACTGCTGACTATTGAAGTATTCCTGAATATAATCTGTGTCAAAGAGTCTTCCGTGTCTTGCATAGATTTCATTTCTTGCAAGTTCAAGCTCAGCCATGCTCAAACCGGAGAGATCACTTGTTGTAAGCAGTCTTGTTGCAGAATCAGGAAGTATGTAGTAGTTATTTCCCGGAGACGGCGGATCTGTCGGCTTTTCTGTAGGCGGTTCTGTCGGAGGCTCTGTTGGCTTTTCCGTTGGAGGCTCAGTCGGTCTCTGTGTAGGAGCTTCTGTAGGCTCTGTTGTCGGTGTACTTGTTGTATTCTCAGTTGTGTTCTGGGTTGACTCTGTTGTAGCTTCAGTTGTATCGCTTGTAGCTTCGCCGTCCTTACCCAAAGAAACTGTAATTGTTATTGTATCGCCAACCTTGCCTGTTGTTCCTGCTGACGGAGATTGTCCTATTACAAGACCCTTTTCAACAGTTTCGCTTTTTTTATATACAATCTTTGTTTCAAGACCGTATTCTCTTGCCCTTGTAACAGCATCACTGTATTTCATTCCCTTGAGATCCGGAACACTGAACATAAATGCTTCGCTGCTCTGGCTCTCTCCTGTTTCAAATGTAGCCGGAGTACTGCTTTCATCTGTGGAAAGTCCTGCCATAAGCTTTTCACCGAAAACAAGATAAACAACACCGCAGACAACAACAAGCATTGCAAGGATTAACACTGCAATAAGCACAATTCTTGTTCTCTTTGCACCCGAGTCATTGTCCTGATAATTATTATCAACAATTACTGCTGAGTCGTAATCCTCATCGTCTTCGTCGTCATCATCTTCATCGTCGTCATCATCGTCGTCGCTGAATACATCGTAATCCTCAACAGCTCTTGGAGAATACTCATCCTCGTAGAGATCATCTCTTTCATCACTGTCCTCGGATTCATCTGATTGATCGTCGTCTTCCATATCATCATCAAAAGCTGAAAAAGAGCTCTGATAATCATCGTCATTTTTATAATCATCCGGATTAAAATACTGGTTTTCATCATCCGACGAATTTGTATCTGAGAAATAATCAGAAACATGATTATCCTCGTCGCTGACGTGCTCCGGATCAGAAAAATTTCTCAAAACATCCTCGGAAACTACGCTTCGCTTTAAACTGCTTCCGTTATCCTCGGCGATATTTTCAACCACCGTTTCTCCGCAGTTAGGGCAAATCACCGCACCGGGCTCGAGAATTTTTCCGCACTTTGGACAATTCATTTTTATCACCTCGTACTGTTCTCGCACAATATAACTACTTTTCAATCTGTTCTAAAAACCCAACTTATTACAGTTTTTGGAAAACCTTTATATAAGCTGTGGAATAATCAAAAGAAAAAGTCTACTTATACATGCTAACATATAATTGATAACACATTTGTCTTATATTGTCAACCTTAATGAGTAATATTTTTGTTCTAAACAATAATTTTCAGATAAAATTCAGTTATCGCTTCATTCCATGGAAGCTTTCATTTCCTTTAAGAAATAGGAAAGGCCCGAATATCTTCTGGTCTTTTTGTTATTCTGCACCATTTCTTTTAGCTCAGAAGCATTTCCTATTAAGATTAAAATCTTTTTTGCTCTTGTAACCGCTGTGTAAAGCAAATTTCTGTACTTTAGCTTCTGGGCGGTTCTGTAAAGCGGGATTATTACCGCCTCAAACTCGTTACCCTGACTTTTATGAACAGTCATTGCATAGGCATGTTCCAAATCCACTATGGCTTCCCTGTCATACACCGCTGTTTTATCGTCAAAACGTATTTTAAAGGAACCTGACTGTCTGTGAATTTCTTCAAGCCTTCCAACATCTCCGTTAAAGATTCCCTCTCCTGTTTCACCGTTTTCTTTTACCCACAAAAGATTGTAGTTGTTTTTTGTCTGCATAACCTTATCTCCCACACGGAATATTCTTCCGTCCAGTTCAATCTCTGTTTTTTCCTTTGAGGGAGGATTTAAAGATGCCTGCAAAACCTTGTTAAGCTCAAGTATTCCAAGCTCTCCCCTTCTTCCGGGACAAAGAACCTGAATATCATCAAAGGGTGAAAATCCGTAGGTTGACGGAAGTCTTTGAACACACAATGCGCTTACGGTTTCCCTCAGCCTATATTTGTTTTCACAGGGCATAAAGAAAAAGTCGTTGTCCTTAACAGAAATCTCCGGCATTTCGCCCTTTACAATCTTATGGGCGTTGGTAACTATAAGGCTCTGCATAGACTGTCTGAATATTTCCGTCAGTGCAACCACGGGAACAGCTTTGCTTTCTATCAGGTCGGAAAGAATATTTCCCGCTCCCACCGAGGGAAGCTGGTCGGTATCTCCCACAAGAATAAGTCTGCAACCCATTGGCAAGGCTCTCATTACACTTTCAAAAAGCACTGCGTCCACCATTGAAACCTCGTCCACTATAAGGGTATCACAGCTCAGCATGTTGCGCTCGTTTCTCTTGAACACAGGCCTGTCCTCGTCGTTCCATGCAACTTCCAAAAGGCGGTGTATGGTTTTCGCTTCACATCCGGTAAGCTCTGTCATTCTTCTGGCGGCTCGCCCTGTTGGTGCAGTTAATGAAACCTTTTCACCCATTGATTTTAAAATCTTAATTATGCCGTTTAAGGTGGTGGTTTTTCCTGTTCCCGGGCCTCCTGTCAGTATCAGCATACCTGCCTGCAAGGCAGTTCTTATGGCTGTCTTTTGCAGTTCTGCATATTCAAAACCCTGAGACTCTTCCACCTCTTTTATTTTGCTTTCCAAATCCTGAGCCGGCGGTATCGGAAAACTCATTATCATGTTTATTCTGGCGGCTATGTAGGTTTCACTCTGGAAAAGGGACGGGGTATAGATAAACGCTTCGTCGTTTATAATTGTTCTTATGATTTCACCCTGCTGAACCATGTCATCCAAAGCGGACTGGGCGGTTTCCTTTTCCACGGAAATAAAGGACGCCGCTGTTGCCGCAAGCTTTTCTTCCGGCAGGCAGGTATGTCCGTTTCTTCTGTTGTGGTTCAGCACATACACTATAGAAGCCGCAACCCTGTATCTGCTGTCTGATGGAAATTTTTTATCAACAGCAATTCTGTCCGCCACTTCAAAAGGCACATATATGCCCTCTGAACAGAGTATATAGGGGTTCTCCTCTATCTCAGTTATGGCTCTGTTTCCCAGCTTTTTCCACACAAGAACAGCCGTTTCGCCGTTAATCCCGAATTTTCCAAGATAAATTATAAGCTCTCTCATTCCGAAAGCGGCTTTTATTCTGTCACTTATTTCATTTGCGGCTTTCAGAGTTATTCCCTTTATTTTTGCAACCCTTTCAGGTTCGTTTTCAAGGATTTCAAGGGTATTTTCTCCGAACTCTCTTACAATAACCGCCGCCTTTGCCGGGCCTATTCCCTTTATAGCTCCCGAGGAAAGGTATTTCAAAATTCCCGCTGTTGTTGATGGCATACTTCTTTCACAGACGGACACAGAAAGCTGTCTGCCATAGGACGGATGATTTTTAAAAACACCTGTCAGTCTTACCTCTTCGCCAACGCTTATCATGGGCATTATTCCAACAGCAGTTAAATTTTCATCGCCGCTGAGTTCTATTACCGTGTACCCGTTGTCCTCGTTTCTATATATAATTGTTTCTACTTCACCTTCAACCTGATACATTGAAGAACCGCCCTTTTGTTCACCATTTGGACGGCTAAACATATCTTCTGTCAAATATATCACTCTTTTTTATTTTAATATCAGTTATTCTCCTGAGAAATTCTGTTTTTAAGCTCGTTTACGCTTATGAGATAGGCCTTGCTTTCAAGGGGTGTATCCGCTGTCAGCACCTTTTGAGCCAAAAGCTCTTCCTCCCTGTTTTTCAAAATTTTCCACGCAAAGAATTTAAGCATATGGGGATTTTTTATCATAAGAGGGCCTATCAAATGAGTTCCGAAAATATTGCCCTCAAAAACACCGTCAAAGGACTTTGTGTTGTCATCTCCAACACCTAAAAGCATTTTAAATGACTGCTGATGATTTTCTTCCCATTTAATATTTGTACATTTATTTACAAAACCGATTGTGAGATTATCTGCAAGCAGGTCTTTAAGCTCTTTGCAAAATGTAAGCTTCTCGGAAAATACATTTTCACAGACTGCGTCACCTGTAATTCTTCTGGCGGTTTCCTCTGTTTCAAAGTCGAAGAAACCAAGACACTGGTATTCTTCACCTTTTGCGCTTTTTATCTTTTTGCCCAGCATCTCAAAGGCGTTTCCGGTAAACAAAATAACTGTTCCTCTGTCTGCCGCTTTTTTAAGCTCCTGAGCATTGGGAACTATATCCGCCAAAGCTCTTTTTTGAGCCTTTTCGGTTCCTGCTCCCACATATATCATATCATAGTCCAGGGGCATAGCCTCAGACAAATTTTCCGATGATATTATCTCACATTCTATACCTGTTTTTTCCTCTGTAAATCTTTTCAGGGAAAGGAGGTTTGCGTATTCTCCATACAGATTCATTATACCATAGTAGAGATGCAAAATTCTGATTTTTTCTTTTGCCATTTCTGATACCCCCTTACTGCAACATAGTAGTTTCTGAAAGGAATTTTTCCTTGTCAGAGAAACATGTAACAACATAGATTTCTTCTTTTCCGCCGTTTCTCAGTTCCTCGATACCTGCGTGAATGTCGCTGAACACCTTGATTTTATCTTTCGGTATATTTGTATATGAAAAACGAAGCTCCAAGTCACTGCAATAAAGTCCCATAAGATAGATTTTATTTACACTGTCGGAATTTAAAATATCAAAATTTATATCCCAAAGCCAGCTTGTGTCGCCTGTATAATATTTACGGCTTATTCTGTCCACAATCACCACAACATCCCCGGGAGTTTTTCTTGTGGCGGCATAGGTTAAGGACTGTTCGTAGCTTATAGAGTTTTCGTGCTTTGAAGCCAGCAAAACTCCTGTTCTGTCACCCAGCTTAAATCTGACTATTCTGCCGTTTTTCAGGACAAAATTATTAAGGCTTGTACTTATTTGATTTTTATCAATTCCAACTGTACAGCAAGCCGCATAAGCCGCCAAAATATTATAAACATTGTAAATTCCGGTAAATGCCAAACCAATCTCTGTGCTGCCGTCTATCTCCACAACGCCTTCTTCAAGGTCAGCGGCTGTAACTGTGTAGTTTGTGTTATGCTTTTTAAATCCGCATTTCTCACAGCTAAAGCTTCCTATATGATTAAAATGTCTGTAATCGTAGCTGAGCTTTCCGCCGCAGACAGGACAGTATTTTCCGTCGTCGTAAACCCCTGTGCTCTCGTTTGTATCGGTGGAAAGGTTGTCCATTCCATACCATACAACATTTTTTCTTCCCTCTCCGAATGTGCTTATAAGAGGGTCATCGGCATTAAGGATAAGCTTTGTGCTTTCCGGAATACTTTCCTTTATAGCGTCATAAACCCAAAGAGGGTGTCCGTTTCTTGTAAGCTGGTCCCTGTAAAGGTTTACTATAACATAATGTGTTGGTGAAAAATGCTTAAAGGTGTATTTTGCATATCTCTCGTCCGACTCAATAAGAATATAATCCTTTTTGAATTTTCCGCCCATTGTACAGTTGTTCAAAATAAAGGTTGTTACGCCCTCAATCTGGTTAGAACCCTCTTTGTTGTAGGCGATGTTCAGTCCCGCATCCTCCATTACATGGGCAATCATCTCAACAGTTGAGGTTTTTCCGTTGCTTCCTGTAACTGCAATTATGTATTTAGGCAGGGATATTTTTCCCAATATATTCGGACAAACTTTAAGAGCAAGCTTTCCCGGCATACTGCTGCCTTTTCCCAACAGCTTGCCTGCAAATCTGGAAAGTTTGCAAACCAGTATAGCTAAAAATTTTCTCATAACAATCTGCTCCCATAAGACTTATTTGTTTTAACAGTCATTAAAATTTATTATATCACTTTCAGAAGCTTTTGAACAGATTTTCACAAAAAAATTAAGAATTGAGCCTTCCTGAACTGGAAGGCTCAATTCTTTAAAAATTACAATATTTCTTCAAATTCTTCTTTTGTCATGTACTCCATAAAGGGATATTCCCTGCACACTGCAAGGCATATGTTTTTTGTTTCCTCATCCACTCCGCAGTCAAGGCAGATAACCCTTGTGGGTCTGAATTTTCCCATCCACTTAACCTTTGACGCAAGGCTTCTAAGCATAAATTCCGCATCCGGTCTTTTGCCTTTAACCGGAGTCATAAGAAATGTTTTTGTTTCCTTTTTATAATCAAAAATCCAGTGCACCAGTTCGGTTATGAGATTTACAATTCCCACAACCGCAAACACGCCTATTATGATGTATAAAAACATGTATACCATAAAATTCACCTCTACATATTTTATACAGCAGAACAAAATAATGTTAAAATTTTCATTTAATTTTTTATAATAAAAATCTGTAAAGGTGCAATAATATATTCGGACAAAGCGTCCGCAAAAGTCAAAAGCGCCTTTCACAACGGCGGTAATGAAAGCGATTTTGACCTTTGAAAATTGATATAGATTTCCGCTAAATATTTCAGAGGTGAAAAAAATGAACAACAATTGTAATTGTCACTCAAACCAGTGCATTAAATGCACAGTATCAAACTGCGAAAACCACAACCCATCAGAGAATTACTGCACACTCAACTGCGTTACAATCGGCACACACGAGGCTAATCCTACACAGTGCCAGTGCGTTGACTGTCAGAGCTTCGTTATGAAGAAGCAGAAATAATCCCAAACCTTGAGATTATAGTCCCATAAGAAAACCGCTTTGGCAGAAAAAACTGTCAAAGCGGTTATTTTTATAATCAGGAATTCATTCCTATTTCTATAGCTTTTTTATTAAACTCAAGCATATTTGCTTTTCTTGCAGGAACGCACTTTTCGATAGCTTTATAAAGAGCCTCTTCTGTGCAGAAGCCTGTTTCTTTAAAGAGCTTACCTACAAGGATAATGTTTGCAAGACCTTTAATTCCGTTTTCCTCAGCAAGCTTTGTTGCCGGAACATAGAATACGTTTACATCTTCACGCTCTACCTTTTTATTGATAAGGAAGCTGTCGACGATTACTGTTCCGCCCGGCTTTACTGTGTCAATAAACTTTTCAAAGGAAGGGAGGTTCAAGGCAATCAAAACATCAGGAGTTAAAACAAGGGGTGAACCAATTGTTTTGTCTGAAATACATACGCTGCAGTTTGCTGTGCCGCCTCTCATTTCAGGACCGTAGGAAGGAAGCCATGAAATCTCTTTTCCGTCGTTAAGTCCGCCGTAAGCGATTACCTTTCCGGCAAACAAAATTCCCTGTCCTCCGAAGCCGGCAAGGACCATGTTGAAATCTCTGCTCATTTCAGTCTGTCCCCCTTTGTTTCGTCTTTATAAACTCCCAAAGGATAGTAAGGAAGCATATTATCTCTGAGCCACTGAATTGCCTCAAATGGAGACATACCCCAGTTTGTAGGACAGGTTGAAACAACCTCTACTATTGAGAAACCTTTTCCCTCTATCTGATTCTGGAAAGCCTTTTTGATAGCCTTTTTGGCGTTGATTACGTTTTTAACACAGTCAACAGTAACTCTCTGTGCAAGTGCTACACCGTCAAGTGTTGAAAGCATCTCACATACTCTTATAGGATAACCTGCTGTGTTTACGTCACGTCCGTATGGTGTGGTCTGTGTAACCATGTTAGGAAGTGTTGTAGGTGCCATCTGGCCGCCGGTCATTCCGTAGATTGCATTGTTGATGAAGATAACTGTGATATTTTCTCCTCTTGTTGCACTGTGGATTGTTTCGGCAGTTCCGATTGCGGCAAGGTCGCCGTCGCCCTGATATGTGAATACTACGTTTTCAGGCTTTGCTCTCTTGATACCTGTGGCAACAGCCGGAGCTCTTCCGTGAGGAGCCTGAACCATGTCGCAGTTAAAATAGTCATAGCTCATAACTGAGCAGCCAACGGAGGCAACGCCTACAGCATTACCCTCTACACCCAGTTCGTCTATTACCTCTGCAACCAATCTATGTACTATACCGTGAGTACAGCCCGGGCAGTAGTGCATAGGAACGTCTGCAAGGGCGTGTGGTCTTTCAAATACAACAGCCATTACAGCTCACCTCCGAATTTAATGATTTTCTCAAGAATTTCGTTTGGCGTTGGGATAACTCCGCCTGTTCTGCCAAAGAATTCTACCGGACGGGAACAATCAATAGCGAGCTTTACATCGTCTACCATCTGTCCCATGTTCATTTCTACAGACAAGAATCCCTTTGCTGTCTTTGCGGCTTTCTTCAGGCAGTCTGTTGGGAAAGGCCAAAGTGTGATAGGTCTGATAAGACCTGCTTTTATACCCTGTGCTCTTGCCATATCTACCGCACTGTGAGCAACACGGGCGGATGCGCCGAAAGCTACAAGGATAATGTCTGCGTCCTCTGTGAGATACTCGGAAGCTCTCTGCTCTGTGGCTTTAATCTTTTCATATCTTTCAAATCTCTCCACAACGAGGCTTTCAAGTGCCTGTGGTGTGAGATAAAGTGAGTTTACTACATTGTGTTTTCTCTTGTTCTGATGACCGCTTGCAGCCCAAGGTCTTTCAGGAAGAACCTTTTCTCCCTCGTCCTTAAACTCAACAGGCTCCATCATCTGTCCAAGCATACCGTCTGCCAAAATCATTGCAGGCATTCTGTATTTATCAGCCATATCAAAGGCGTCGCTTACAAGGTCAACCATTTCCTGAACTGTTGCAGGGGCGAAAACGAGAATCTGGAAATCGCCGTGGCCGGTTGCCTTTGTTGCCTGCCAATAGTCAGCCTGTGAAGGCTGAATACCGCCAAGACCCGGGCCGCCTCTCTGAACATTTATAATAAGTGCAGGAACATCTGAACCTGCCATGTAAGAAATAGCCTCTGTTTTAAGGCTTATTCCCGGTGAAGATGAAGAGGTCATCGCTCTTACACCGGCGGCAGATGCGCCGAGAACCATATTTGCTGCGGCAAGTTCTGACTCTGCCTGGAGGTATGTTCCTCCTATTTTGGGCATTCTTTTTGACATATAAGCCGCAAGCTCTGTCTGAGGTGTTATTGGGTATCCGAAAAAGTGCTTACAGCCCGCACGTATTGCGGCTTCTGCCAGCGCTTCGTTGCCCTTCATAAGAAATCTTTCGGACATTCAACTCATTTCCTTTCTTAATCCAAAAATATAGTGGTGATGTTCCCTTATCTCTCCACAACTATCATGCAGTCCGGGCACATCATTGCACAGGAGCAGCAGCCGGTGCACTTTTCTTCATCGAGAAGCTTTGCCGGGTGGTAACCCTTTGCGTTTATCTTCTCTTTATCAAGGGCGATTATATGTCTGGGACATGCGTTTACGCACATCTCGCAGCCTTTGCAGCCATCTTGATTGATGATAATTCTTGCCATTGTTCACATCTCCTTAAAAAGGTCAAAAGGGAGGCTTTACAAGCACCTCTACAGGAACAAGCCTGCCCACCGCCTCTAATTTATTTTCATTAACATACTCTTTGGGATAAGTGGTGGCAACAAGGGGCAAAGACAGAAGCTCTGCCGTTTTCTTTGCAAACTCATATCCCTCTTTAATTATTTCAGATGTGGTAAAGTTCTGAAGGTGGGTGTTATTTATCACCCCGGTTGCCGGCAATGATGATGCGCTTTCGATTTCTCTTAAAATCTCCACAGCCTCTTCCGGAGTTGCTGTAAGCGTTCTCTTGCCGTTGACCACATAATAAGCCTCGTAGCCTGCTTCCTTAATCTTCGAGGAAAAACGTCCCAGAGCGTAAGCTCCTGCGTCATCTCCTCCCACATCGATAATCACTGTTCCCTCTCTTACAAATATGGAATACATTGCAGCCGGAATTGACGGCAAATCAAGATTTGTATGGGAAAAGTCGCTGGCAACAATGTCTATTCCGTATTTTGCAAGTAAATCTTTGTAATCTCCGCTGCGAAAATAAGGGTTTACCACGTCCATATCTGCAATGGTGACCTTTTCGCCTTTTAAAGCCAAATCTATAGCCAAATTCAAGGACAAGTTTGTCTTTCCGCAGCCGTAATGTCCATATATGATTATTATTTTACTCATAAACCCTTACCTCTGGTTTTATCTTTTATATAAATCTTAAATCAGCACTTCTCAAGAGCCTGAGCCAAGTCCTCGATAATATCATCAACGTTTTCAATACCTACGCTGAGTCTGATAAGGTCAGGCTGTACGCCTGCTTCGATAAGCTCCTGGTCGTTCATCTGTCTGTGTGTATGGCTTGCAGGATGAAGAACGCAGGTTCTTGCGTCTGCAACGTGAGTAACGATAGCTCCAAGCTTCAAATTGTCCATCATCTCGGAAGCCGCCTGTCTGCCGCCCTTAACACCAAAGGTTACAACGCCGCAGGAACCGTTAGGAAGATATTTCTTTGCAAGCTCATGGTACTTGTTGCTTTCAAGGTCAGGATAATTTACCCATGCAACCTTCTCGTGGTTCTCAAGGAACTTTGCAACTGCAAGTGCATTGCTGCAATGTCTTGGAACTCTCAGGTGAAGTGTTTCAAGTCCCAAATTCAGAAGGAAAGCGTTCATCGGAGACTGGATTGAACCCAAATCTCTCATCATCTGAGCTGTAGCCTTTGTGATAAATGCGCCCTTTCCGAATTTCTGTGTATATACAACGCCGTGGTATGTTTCATCTGGAGTTGTAAGTCCCGGGAATTTATCGGCATGAGCGTCCCAGTCAAAGTTACCTGAATCCACAATAGCGCCGCCTACGCAGGTTGCGTGGCCGTCCATATATTTTGTTGTGGAATGGGTTACGATGTCTGCGCCCCACTCAAAAGGTCTGCAATTTATTGGTGTTGCAAATGTGTTGTCCACAATAAGAGGAACACCATGAGCGTGTGCAGCCTTTGCAAATTTTTCTATATCCAAAACAACAAGTGCAGGGTTTGCAATGGTTTCACCTACAACGCACTTTGTGTTTGGTTTAAATGCAGCGTTCAATTCTTCCTCTGTGCAGTCAGGGTCAACAAAAGTTGCTTCTATTCCCATCTTTCTTATTGTGTGGGCATAGAGGTTATAGGTTCCGCCGTAAACTGTTGCAGAACAGATAATGTGGTCGCCTGCTTCGGCGATATTCATTACAGCATAAAAGTTTGCCGCCTGTCCTGAAGATGTGAGCATTGCGGCAACACCGCCCTCAAGGTCGCAAATCTTTGCGGCAACCGTATCATTGGTAGGGTTTTGAAGTCTTGTGTAAAAATATCCGCTTTCCTCAAGGTCAAACAAACGTCCCATTTGCTCGCTGGTTTCATATTTAAAAGTTGTGCTCTGGTAAATCGGCAGTACTCTCGGTTCTCCGTTTTTTGGCTGCCAGCCGGACTGAATGCATTTTGTTTCGATTTTCATAATACTCAACCTCCGAATAATCCCTTAATCCATGCGGTGATGAAGTCTGTTCCCCAAACAACCACTGCGACTAAAAGCAAAAATAAGACTGCGCCCAAAACTTTATATGTTGTTCGTTTTGAAGGACTCATTTCCTCTTTAATCTTATCCTTATTCTTTTCCCCTATTTCCCGGCACATTTTCTCCGCCTCGTCCATATCGAAAGGAAGCGGTTTTTCCGGGTCAATAGCGCCTATCATAATGCATGTGTCGTAAGCCTTGGTAAAAGCCGAAAACGGAACATTTATCTCTGCAAGAGATGTACCCTTTCCCGTCACCTCATCAGAGGAATACATATCATTTCTAAATCTCGGAACACAGGGAATTCCCACATCCTCCAAAGACGCTTTTATATGCTCTCTTTCAAAGCCCTCTGCCGTAATAAGATATGTTTCTTCGTTTTCGCTTTCTATACCTCTAAGAGGCTTTCCGCACTCTGTACATTCTGTATATGTATCCGAGTGAAGTCTTTTACAGCGTGGACATATTTTCATATGTTCAACCTCCCAAATCTCATTCCGCCCCATTTTGAGGCAAAACACATGCTAACTTGCAACAATAAAAATGTACGCTTATATATAATAACAAATTTTTCGGTAAATTGCAATATATATTTGTCAAAATTCGTATATTTATTCATGGAAGTCGGACAAAAAGAAAAACCGTCCGAATTTTACGGACGATTTTTCATCAAGTTTTTCCTCTTTTATTTAGGTTTCTTTACCGGACATTTATCGAAAGACGGGTTAAATGCATAGAAGTTGCGCTCGTCAAGCTTATCTGTGAGTATTCTCAGGTTTTCTCCGAAACGTTGATAATGGACAATCTCACGTTCTCTCAAAAAGCGTATTGCGTCCCTTACATCATAGTCGTCGCAGAATCTCAGAATGTTATCATAGGTAGTTCTCGCTTTCTGCTCTGGCGGTACTTTAAAAATACCACCTAAATATTCCAGATAATTTCTATTATCGCCTTTCTTGAATTTTCTTCATGTCCAAACAAGGTAATTTTTTCTATAAATTCCCGGCAGATGTCGTCCGCAAATTCATTGTCTGTTTCAAGCTTTTTTAAAAAGGAGTTTTGACCTCCCTCAGCCTTTTGTTTTTCAATATTTTCATCAAGTGTTTTTATCTGACTTTTCAAGGTGCTTTTTTCTTCTTCAAGAGCAGATTTTTCGGATTTCAGCTTTTCGGTTACTGCTGAATACTCTTCATCACTTATAACACACGTATATTTATCCACATAGGCTTTTGCAAAAATATTTTTAAGCTTTTTTTCATTGAAAATTATACTTTTAAGTTTGTTTTCAAGGGTTTCCTTTTGCTCAAGCTCAAAGCTTTTATCTGAGATTGTCAGCTGTTCTGTATATTCTTTTCCTAAAAGGCTATTACAAATATCAATAAATTCCTTGACCGCTGTTTTTTTAAGTTTTTCCGACAGTATGCTTGTTCCGTGACAATACTTTTCCCCTAACAATCTCATAGGACAGCGGTAGTAAACCTTTTTTATACCGTTACGGCAATGATACGACTTTTTAAGCTTTTTTCCGCAGAAGCCGCAGTAAACTATTCCTGAAAAAACATCCATATTTTTTGTTTTGTATGCAGGCTTTGCATTTGATTTTCTCATATTCTCCGCTTTTTCCCATGTTTCTTTATCTATAAGCGGCTCATGGGTATTCTCCACTACAAACCAGTCCTTTGGGTCTGTTTTCACGGTTTTTGATGATTTATAGCTGAGACTCTTTTTCTTTCCCTGTACCATTGCGCCTGTGTAAACTTGATTTTCCAAAATTGACGACACCGTGTAGTAACGCCAATAAAAACCGTTTTCGGCTTCTGAATTTTTCCAGTTTAGGTTTTGCTGTCTTTTATAGAGTGCAGGCGTGGGAATATTTTTATCGTTTAAATATCTGGCTATATTTATTTTACTTGTACCCTCAACATACATAGAAAAAATCTTTCTCACAACCCTTGCCGCCGGCTCGTCCGGCACAAGATGGCCTTTATTATCCTTATCTTTTTTATAGCCGTAAGGTGCAAAAGCTCCTATATGCTTTCCCTTGCTTCTCAAATCGTTTAACACGCTTTTTATGCTTTCGGACAAATCCTCCAAATACCACTCGTTGACAAGTCCGTTAATCTGTCTGGCTTTTTTATTTCCCGGCACAAGGGTATCCGCTCTGTCCACAACGCCGATAAATCTCACGCCCCACAGGGGAAAGAGCCCGTGGATGTATTTTTCCACAAGCTCCATTTCCCTTGTAAATCTCGATTGGCTTTTACAAAGCACAACACTGAACTTTCCCAAAGAGGCGTCTTTTATAAGCTTTTTAAACATAGGGCGGTTTCTATCGGAGCCTGCGTAATCCTCGTCGCTGTACACTCCCACAAGCTGAAATCCGTTTTCTTCTGCATATGTAAAAAGCAGTGATTTTTGATTTATTATACTTCTGCTCTCCTGAAAATTCTTTTCCTTATCTCTGTCCTCTTCGGAAAGCCTTACATAAACGGCCGCTTTTTCGCCGCTCATTTATTTTCAGTCCTTAAATATTTTCTTTTTTGAACGCTCCAAAATCTTTTTAAGTTTTGAAAGCAGGTTTTCTTTTCTTTGAACTGCGTCCTCTGAATTATATTTATTTGTCACTTGGGCTTCCCTATTTTTTGTTGTTTGATTCATAAGTATCTCTCCTTTCAAGACATTTTACGCAGGTAAGCCAAAAAAAATACCCCGTTTTATCTATCACGGGATAAATAAAACGGGATATGTAAATATTATTTATTACTGTAATTATTTCTTCAAGCCTTCAACGATATCTCTTGTATCTCTTGCGATAACAAGCTCCTCGTTAGTAGGAATGATATATACAGGAATCTTTGATGTGATGTCTGTGATGCAAACGTTCTCTCCGCTCTTTGCGCTGTCATTTGCAGCAGCGTCAAGAGAAACGCCGAGGCATTTGAGATAATTGCAGACAGCAGCTCTCAATGGAGACTGATGCTCGCCGAGGCCTGCGGTAAATACGATACCGTCACAGCCACCGAGAGCTACATAATAGCCGCCGATTGTCTTTGCAATCTGATAATAGAGCATTTCATGAGCAAGCTGAGCATGCTTGTTTCCGCTCTTTTCAGCAGATGTAACATCTCTGTCGTCGCTGGAAACACCTGAAATACCCAAAAGACCTGACTTTTTATTGAGGATTTCGTTCATTTCCTGTGGAGTAAGATTTTCTTTTTCTGCAATGAAAGTTACAACAGAAGGGTCAAGAGAACCTGAACGTGAACCCATCATAAATCCGTCAAGAGGTGTAAGACCCATCGATGTATCTATAACCTTGCCCTTGTCAATAGCTGTAATTGAAGAACCGTTGCCGATGTGGCATGTGATGAGCTTGAGTTCTTTAATATCTCTGCCGAGAATTTTTGCCATCTCTCCGCTTACATATCTATGGGATGTACCGTGGAAGCCGTATCTTCTAACCTGATACTTCTCATAATACTCATAAGGGATAGCGTACATGTATGCCTTTGGAGGCATTGTTGAATGGAAAGCTGTATCGAAAACAACAACCTCAGGAACGTCAAGTCCGAAAACGTCACGGCAAGCTCTGATAGCCTGAACATGACCCTTATTGTGGAGAGGTGCCAAAGGAATAAGACTTTCAATACCCTTAATAACCTTTTCATCAACAAGAACTGATTTGCTGAACAAAGCACCGCCCTGAACTATTCTGTGACCTACTGCGGAAACCTCGTGCAAATCTGTGATTACGCCAACCTCAGGGTCTGTCAAAGCCTTTTTAACCTGCATAAAAGCAGATCTGTGGTCTGGCATTGGAACTGTATCTGTACGGCTTCTGCCGTCGAAGGTTTTATGTCCGATGAAAGAACCGTCCATGCCTATTCTTTCGCAGTTACCTTTAGCAATAACCTGCTCGTTTTCCATATCGATAAGCTGATATTTAAGTGATGAACTTCCTGCATTGATAACAAGAATTTTCACTGCAATCTCCTCCTCTGTTGAACTTATAAAAAAATTCATATATAATAAAAATACAATATAATTGTAATACAATAAGTTTAATTTTTCAAGACCTTTTTATATTCAGCAGGTAAATTTGAAGAAATAAATCGAATCGAGGTAATGAATTTTGAAAACAGCCGCAGTAATCAGCGAATATAACCCATTTCATAACGGCCACAAATACCTGAACACAGCAATAAAAGAACATTGCGCAGACGCAGTTATTTCCATCATGAGCGGAAGCTTCACCCAGCGAGGAGACGTGGCTCTCCTTTCAAAATTTTCAAGAGCTAAAACCGCCCTTGAAAACGGAAGCGACCTGGTAATTGAACTTCCTGTCCCATACGCTGTATCAAATGCTCAGATATTTTCCGAAAACGGAGTTATGGCGGCAGCTGCTTTAGGCTGTGTTGATTACCTCTGTTTCGGAAGCGAATGCGGTGACACTGAAGCCATAATAAAAGCCGCAAGGGCAACCTCCGACCCTCAGGTTCAGGAACAGGTAAGGCTTCACATGAAAAAGGGCGACTACTATCCAAGAGCATTGACCACATCAATAAACGAGCTTTACGGCGAGGAAACCGGAAAAATTTTAGCCGCACCAAACAATATTTTAGGGGTGGAGTACTGCAAGGCTTTGGAACACACAGACATAATTCCGATAGCCTTTAAAAGAAAGGGCGCTGAACACGACAGCCCGGAGATTTTAGGAAACATCGCCTCAGCCTCTAAAATCCGCAGTATGGTTTTTGAAAACAAAGACACCGAGGATTACTCACGTTTTACACCGGAAATGGAAATGGCGGAAAATCCGGTGTTTTTCGATATGTTTGATACGGTTATAAGATATATTTTAAAGATAACTACACCAAGCTTTTTGGCTTCTCTTCCGGATGTTTCTGAGGGACTTGAACACAGAATACTTGCCGCCGCAGGAACCTGCTCAAGCGTTCAGGAGATAATCGAAAAGGTAAAAACCAAACGCTATACAATGGCAAGACTCAGAAGAATTATGGTTCATCTTCTTTTGGGAGTAACTAAGGAAATTCAAAGAACGCCCCTTCCATACATCCGTGTTTTGGGATTTAACGAAACAGGACGTAAAATTCTATCAAGGGCAAAGGACACAGCCACTCTGCCAATAATTGTAAAGCCCTCGGACTCCATTAAAACCCTTGAACCTGAGGCAAGAAGAGTTTTAGAAAAGGACATCCTTGCCACCGATATCAGAGAGCTTGCATTAAAAGAAAAAGGAAAATCCGGCAGGGACTTTACAAACGGACTTATTGTTATATGATATAAAAGTAAAAGCGTGACACACCATGATGTCACGCTTTTTTACATTCAGATTTCATATTTATTTCTAACATAAAGCACTGTTCCACTGTGGATTTTTATTATAGCTTTATTTTCTGTAAAAATATTTGATATTCCTATAGGGTAAGCGGCTTTCATCTTATAGTGATTTAACGGGTATTTTGCGCCCTCATAGGACACATCCGCAGTATCACAACCAAAGGCAAAAACTGAAAAGGTTTTTCTTTTTTGATTTTCAATAAGATATTCGCCCTCTTTTAAAGCCTTTATTTCCTCTGTGGGCGTGATTATTGAAACATCCAAATCACGCTCTAAGCCGTACAGCAAAACAGAAAGGTTTGCAAATGTGTGGTCTATTCTTCCGCCCAGGGCGCAAAGCAAAATTATTTTCTTAAAGCCCAGCTCAAATGCTTTATTTACACAGGAAATTGTGTCGGTGTCGTCCTTTTCCGGGTTCAGCCTTACAATTTGAGATTTATCGCTTTTTACTTCCCCCTGCCAGGAATCAAAATCACCTATCCATACATCCGGATTTAATCCTACATTTTTCAAATGCTTCATACCGCCGTCGGCACAGATTATAAAATCTTTTTCGGTATCTATTTCTTTTTCAAGATAAGAATTATCACAGTCGGGAGAAGCGCAGACTATTATGCATCGGTCTTTCTTATGTAGATTTTCCATAAGTTATTTTCTCTCCCATTCCTTAATGTCTTTAACCTCGTTGTACATAGCCACATAGCTATCGTGACGGGATTTCTGAATTTTACCCTCGTTTACCGCCTCAATAATACTGCATCCCTTTTCGCACACATGGGCGCAGGACACAAACTTACAGCTTCCCAGATACTCTTTAAACTCAGGAAAACAGTATTGCAGTTCGTCTTTTTTTATAATCTCATAGCGTTCCAGGTCAACGGTTGAAAATCCCGGTGTATCAACGGCATAGCCTCCGTTTACCTTATAAAGCCTTGAAGAACGTGTGGTATGTCTTCCACGTCCCAGCTTTTTGCTTATATCACCTGTTTCAAGTCCAAGTTCCGGAAAAATTGTATTGAGCAATGTGGATTTTCCCACGCCGCTGTTTCCTGTAAAGGCAACTATTTTTCCCGGAAACAGGTTTGAAATCTCCTTTTTCTCATCGCCCTCAAATTTTGAAAAGGCTATGGTTTTTATACCCGAGCTTCTGTATATATTTAAAATTTCCTTGCAGTCAGCCAAATCTGTTTTTGTGATAACCACAACCGGCTCAATTCCTTTATTCACAGCCGCCGCTGTCATTTTATCAATAATAAAAGTATTGGGCTTTGGGTCAACCGCCGAGCTCACAATAACCAATGTATCTATATTGGCTACAGGCGGTCTTATAAGGCTGTTTTTTCTGGGAAGAATGTTTTCTATGGCGCAGTAACCCTCCTTTTGCAGAGAAAACTCTACCTTATCACCTACAAGAGGGGAATTATTTTTCTTTCGGAAAACTCCCCTTGCCTTACATTCGTATATTTCATCTTCTGATTCAACATAATAAAATCCGCCTAAAACTGAAATCAGCACTCCTGTTTTTCTGGTATTCTCCATATTTTCTCCTTAAAGCATTATTAAAATCCGGCTGTAAAATCTATTACAGCCGGAATCCTGATTAAATTAAAATTTACAAACTACTGCCTTACAGATTATTCGACATGCTCCTCGCCTGGCTCTGTTGTTGCCTGTGTTGGCGGTTCAGTTGTGGGAGGTTCCGTTGTCGGTTCATCCGTTACAGGTTCGGTATGCTGAGGAACATAATCGTATGACTCAGTATTTCTCACGCTCTGGTCATCGAAGTTTACTTCGTAAACTCTGTACTTCTTGCCGTCAATCTCTACAACAACGCTTGATGTGCCTGTTCCCTCAAGCTCTATTGTAAATGTGCTGTTGTATGCAGGAATTACGTTGCTTCTTGAATTTGTAGTATCAACAATTCCATCGACTACAACTCTGATATCGACAGGATTTGTTTCTGCTGCCGGAAGGTCTACATAGAACACATATGACTTGCTCTGAGGTATTCCCTCACTTACTGTAAGATTAACAACATAATCCTTTTCTACCATTCCTCCTGCAAGCGGTGACTGGTCAATAACTTCATCCTTAGGCTTATCGCTGTTTTTATCTGTTGAAACAGAATATTTCAAGCCTCTCTTATCAAGCTCTTTCTTAGCATCTTCCAAAGTCATTCCGATAACATTAGGAACTTCAATATCGTTTTCTGTAGACTCTCTTACAACATAGATATTGACTACAGAGCCTATTTCAACTTCTTCTCCTACATTCGGATATGTGCTCTTTACTTTTCCTGCCTCTCCGGTTTCATCTTCGATATAATAAACCTGAGGATAGAGGTTAGCGTCTATAACCTTCTGTTTTGCAACATCTTCCGTATCTCCGATTATTGAAGGAACGGTTATAGGTGTATCGCTTCCGTTTACATAAAGAGTTATTGTAGCGTCTGCCTTAACTTTCATTGAACCGGCTTTCGGATTCTGATCAAGAATTTCTCCCAGCTCTTTATCCTCATCGTATCGTTTTTCAATCTTGAAGTTAAAGGAATAGTCCGGATTGCTCTGAACGTCCACAAGCTGCTGACCTACAAAGTTTGGAACTTCAACTTCCGGCTGGCTGTTTGAGCCCATGTTTCCAAGGAAAACAAAAAGTAATATTATAACTGCCACTACACCGACGCCTATGGACACGCCCACTGCAATAAACTTGCCTGTGTTCTTTTTAGGCTCTTTAACCGCTGTGGCTGTCGAAACAGGCTGGCGCTGTGGTTTATTTTCTGATTTTACAGCCGCTGCCGGACGCTTTTGAACCTCAGGACCTCTGTTATCGAAATCCATATTGTCAAAATCATCGCCGTAGCCCTCTTCTGCATTTGTAGGATTAGGCTGAGGACGCTGTGGCTGTGTTTTTGGAATTTTTTCAACATATCTTGTGGGCTGGTTATCCACAAAACATCTGTATTCAAAGGTTATGTCAGGATTTTCCTCAAAGGTCTTTAAAGCCTGGAGCATTTCTGCGGCGCTTTTATAACGAAGACCGGTATTTTTCTGCATAGCCTTTAAGGTGATTTCCTCAAGTCCCTTTGGGATATTGGGGTTTATTTCTCTCGGCATTTTTGGCGTTGACTGCATCTGCATTATAGCTACAGACACGGCGTTTTCGGCGTCGAAAGGAAGTTTTCCGGTAAGCATTTCATAAAGGATTACGCCTACTGAATAAATGTCTGACTGACCGTCTGTGACGCTTCCCCTTGCCTGTTCCGGTGCAATATAATGCACTGAACCTATTGCCTGGTCAGTCATTGTACGTGTGTTGTTGTCAGATAATCTTGCAATTCCGAAGTCGGTAACTTTAATTGTTCCGTCCTCTGTAAGCATAATATTCTGAGGCTTTATATCACGGTGAATTACTCCGTGCTGGTGGGCATGCTGCAAAGCGCTCAAAATCTGTGACACAAGATGTATTGTGGTTTTCCAATCCACAACTCCCTGCTGGGAAATGTACTCTTTAAGGGTTATGCCGTCGATGTACTCCATTACGATATACTGGATAACATCGCCGAAGCTAACGTCATAAACCTTTACAATATTGGGATGCGAAAGCATTGCTATCGCTTTTGATTCATTTTTGAATCTTCTGCTGAAATCCGCATTGTGCAGATATTCGTCCTTTAATATTTTTATTGAAACTTCTCTGTCGTCAATGATGTCATAGCAGCGGTAAACGTATGCCATTCCACCCACACCTATCAGCTCACGGATTTCATATCTTCCGTCAAGCCTTTTGCCTGTGTATTTATCCAAAGTTGTTTCCTCCTTTAGTATATAGCGGTTACGGTTATATTGTCATAGCCGCCCTCTGACACTGCTCTCTCTACAAGCTTTCCGACGGCTGTTTTTCCGTCGTTTTCAGTTATAATAGAGAGCATCTCAGCGGCAGACACCATATTGCTTAAACCGTCTGTACAGGTAAGTATTTTATCCCCCTGTTCAAATTCAGTTTCTATATAATCCACATCCACATCAGCGCCTACGCCCACCGCTCTGGTAATGATGTTTTTGTTGGGATGCTTTTCTGCTTCTTCCTGAGTTATCTGACCCTGTCTGACCATCTCCTGTACAAAAGAGTGATCCTCCGTAATTTGAATTATACGATTGTTTCTTATAAGATATGTGCGGCTGTCACCTACATGGGCAACATGTACCCTATGATTTATTACAAATACAAATTCACAGGTTGTACCCATACCGCTTAACTCAACATTGTTTTGAGCCATCTCAAAGACTGTTGTGTTTGCATGTTTTACAGCGTCCGTCATAAACGAGGATAATTCCTCGTTGCTGATAATATTCTCCGGTATATCAAGTGTTTTGATCCGCTCAATAATAGCTTTTGCCGCTTCGGAGCTTGCAACATTTCCCCCGCTGGCTCCGCCCATTCCGTCGCAGACTACCGCCCAAACAATATCATCGTTGATTTTCCCCACGGAAAAAGAATCCTGATTTGTTTGACGCACCAGACCTATATCGCTTTTACCGAATATATTCAAGCTAAACGCCTCCTTTTCTTATATGTTTTCCCCTCAGCTGTCCGCAGGAAGCGTCAATATCGCTGCCGAGAGTTCTTCTAACCGTCGCAGTCACGGAGTATTTTTCTAAAATTTTTACAAATGACTCCAGTCTGTCCTTGTTGCTCTTTCTATAATCCGTTTCTGCAACGTTATTTACAGGTATAAGGTTTACATGACAAAGCATGCCTTTGAGTTTTCTGCCCAGCTCGTGGGCACATTCGTCCATGTCGTTGACCTTGCTTATCATGGCGTATTCAAAGGAGATTCTTCTTTTGGTCTTTTCTGCATAATATCTGCAAGCTTGAAGTAATTCTTCAACCGGATATTTTTTATTCACCGGCATTGTTGCACTTCTTATAGTATTGTTCGGCGCATGGAGCGACACCGACAATGTAAGACCAAAATTATATTCTGCAAGGTCGTAAATTCTCGGAACAAGTCCGCAGGTTGACAGAGATATATGTCTGACACCTATATTAAGTCCGTCGTCAGATGTTACAAGCTGAATAAACCTCACCACATTATAAAAGTTATCAAGAGGTTCTCCCATTCCCATAAGAACAATATTTGAAACTCGTATCTGACAATCCTTTTCTGCTTTTTCTATTTGACAAATCATTTCAGAGGGTGTAAGGCTTCTTGTAAAGCCGCTTCTGCCTGTGGCACAGAAGGTACACCCCATCTTACATCCCACCTGGGTGGAAATACAAAGGGAATATCCGTGATGATATTTCATAAGGACGGACTCTACATATTCACCGTCATTCAATCTAAACAGGTATTTTACTGTACCATCATATAATGAAACTTGTTTTTTTTCAATAGCTGCAACAGAAATATAGCACTTTTTATTCAGTTCGTCTATAAGGCTGCGGGGAATATTTCGCATTTCTTCAAAATTTTCCACACCTTTGTTTATCCAGCCAAAAATTTGTTTGACTCTAAACTTGGGCTGTCCCAGCTTTAAAAGCAGGTCTAAAATCTCCTGTTCATTTAAGGATTTAATGTCAATCCTGCCTTCTTTGTCAAAAGCCGGCACAAATCCTTCATGTGTCTTTTCTGATGCTTTATCTATGACCGGTAGTTCTTCCCTTTGTATCATGTCTTTATCCCTTCTGCAAAAGAGCAATATAAAATCCGTCTGTTCCGTTTGTCTGTGGGAACAAAGTTATCTCGTACTCCTCTTCCTTTATCGTTCTTTTTATATCCTTTGGAAGCTTTAAGGCTTTTCCTGAAAAATTCTTGTTTTCTTCTAAAAATCTTTTTACCACGTTTGTGTTTTCCAAAGGATTGAGGGTGCAGGTTGAATAAACCAGCTTTCCGCCCTCTTTTAAAAGCTTTGCGCTTTCTGAAAGTATCTTATATTGTATATCAGTTAAATTTTCATCGTACTGGTTATCTTTATATCTTATTTCCGGCTTTCTTCTCAAAATACCCGTACCGCTGCATGGCACGTCGCATAAAATTACATCTGCCGGTTTTTCCTCTTTATTCTGAGGATTTGCGCCGTTTCTCACAGCTGTTTTGATTATATTAAGTCCCAATCGTTTTGCGCCCTTTTCAATAAGCCTGAGCTTATGCTCGTAAAGGTCAAAGCAATAAAGCTCACCTTCGTTTTCCATAATCTCAGCCATTGAAAAAGCTTTTCCTCCCGGAGCAGAGCAGATATCATAAACCACATCACCCCTTTTGGGATTTGCCGTTAAAGCGCACAGTGTGCCTGCCCCGTCCTGCACATGGAAATATCCCTTTTTAAAGGATTTTAAATTTTCTATTGAACCTGAAAATTTAATATTGAGGCTTTGAGGAATTAAGTTTCTTTCGGCTTTTACACCCTCTTCTTCAAAGATCTTTATAAGCTCCTCTAAAGTAATTTTCAATGTGTTTACTTTTACAGTCACAGGCGGTCTGCCCTCAAGGGATTTAAGCATATCAACTGTTACGTCGTATCCGTAAGCATCAAGCCACTGACTTATAAGGCTTTCCGGACAGGAATACTTAACGCTTAAATATTTTACCCTTTCATTTTCAGGAGGCAGACTGTATTTTTTATCTGCCCTCACAAAATTTCTCAGCACTGCGTTTATAAAACCGCAGGACTTCATAAGCCCTTTCTTTTTTGCGATTTTAACGCTTTCGTTGACCGCCGCACTGTCGGGAACCTTATCCATAAAAAGCATCTGATAAATTCCCATTCTGAGAATTATCAATGTCTTTATCTCTATTTTTCTCATAGGCAGATTTGAATACTGCCTGATTATATAATCTATTGTAATCTGTTTTTCCAAAACACCGTAAACTATTGCAGAAACAAAGGCGCTGTCAAGTCCTGAAAGTCCGCTTTCTTTCAGCATTGTATTTACAGCGATATTGGAATAAGCCTTATCCTCAGACACCTTATAAAGTATATTAAACGCCAAGGTTCTGGGATTTATAGAACCATACTGCGCCATCATTATCTCCTTCTGTTATTGGCGATAACAATAAGTCTGAGAAGCTGGAGAACAGATGTGAGTGTTGAGGCAACATAAGTCATCGCAGCAGCCTGCAAAACCCTTTTTGCTCCGTTGTATTCCTCGCCGTAAAGGAGATTTGTGTTTTTGATACATGCCAAAGCTCTGGCAGATGCGTTAAACTCTACAGGAAGTGTCACTATTGTAAACAATACAGCCGCACTGTAGAAAATAATTCCCAATGTCACTACAAAGGAATACTGTACCGGCAAAATCAATCCAACAATTACCAAAATCCAGCCCAAGGATGAGCCGATATTTGCAGCTGGAAGGATTGCGCTTCTCAATTTATTCGGAAAATATCCCACCGCATGCTGAACAGCATGACCTGCCTCGTGGGCGGCAACACCTACAGAAGCGATAGATGAATTCATATATACATCCCTTGAAAGTCTTATAACATTTGTTCTCGGGTCAAAATGGTCGGAAAGCTTTCCCTCAACCATTTCAATTCTAACACCGGTTACGCCGTTGCTTCTCAAAACATATTCAGCCGCCTGCGCTCCTGTCATTCCTCTTGAGTTCATTCTCTGAGAATATTTAGCGTAGGTTGTCTGTACATTGGCACTGCATATAATTGAAATTATAAGGCATGGTACTACAAACACAAGATATGTCCAGTCAAAATATAAAAAAGGCATTTTCTATTCTCCTTTTGTTTATGAAAATCTGTCACCTACATTAAGTCTGTGACCCATGAGAAAATCTTTGCTGTTCATTCTCTTTTTGCCCTCAAGCTGAAGCTCGAGAATTTCAACAGCGCCGTCGGAACAAGCCACAACAAATGGATTAAGGGAAATTATTTCTCCGCAGTCACCTTTTTTACCGCTTACGCTGTTAAGCAGTGTTTTGTGGATTTTTACTTTTTTTCCGTTAAGCTCAGCCACAGCTACAGGCCATGGTGAAAGACCTCTCACTTTATTATGGACTTTCTCTGCACTTTGATTCCAGTCTATGCGGCACATAGATTTATCAAGCATGGAAGCGTATGAGCTTTCCTCGTCCTTTTGCTTTGTTCTTGTTACAGTTCCATCTTCAAGTTTCTTTATTGTTTCAGAAAGAAGGTCTGCGCCCATAACTTTCATTCTGTCGTAAAGCTCTCCGGAGGTTTCGTTTTCTCCTATTTCTGTTTCCGACTTCAAAAGCATGTCGCCTGTATCAAGTCCCACATCCATATACATTGTGGTAATTCCGGTTATTTTATCTCCGTTTAACACCGACCACTGTATTGGAGCAGCTCCTCTATATTTAGGAAGCAATGAACCGTGTACGTTTATACAGCCGTAAGGCGGCAAATCGAGGATTTCTTTAGGAAGAATTTTTCCGAAAGCCACAACCACAATAAGCTGAGGTTCAATCTTTTTAAGTATTTCAAGGGCTTCGCCGTCTTTCATGGATTTGGGCTGAAAAACCTCAATGCCGTGTTCCATGGCGCACACTTTTACCGGAGGAGGCGTCAATGTATATCCTCTGCCCTTTGGTTTGTCCGGCTGAGTAAATACCGCCGCCACGTCATGACCGTCGCTTACAAGTCTTTCAAGGCATGGAACGGCAAAGTCCGGAGTTCCCATAAAAACTACTTTCATAAATTATCTCCATTTCAAAACTGTTTTATAATTTCAGTAAATCAGTCGCCCAGCTCTTCCGGTCTTAACATTCTTTGAACTATATCCTTGAATATAATTCCGTCAAGGTGGTCAAGCTCGTGGCAAAATGCCTTTGCCAAAAGCTCCTTGCCCTCTTTGGTAAACTCGTTGCCGAATCTGTCCTGAGCCTTAACAGTTACAAACATCGGGCGGCTTGTAATTCCGTACTCACCAGGGCAGGAAAGACAGCCCTCTGCGGAAATCTGCTCGCCGGCTTTCATAATAATCTTTGGGTTTACAAGCTCGATAACACCATCGCCCACATCAATTACCACAACTCTTCTGATTATACCTACCTGAGGAGCTGCAAGGCCTACGCCGCCTGCTTGGTGCATGGTTTCTGCCATATCGTCAAGCAAAGTCCAGAGGTGCTGGTCGAATTTTTCAACAGGACGGCACTTTTTTCTCAGTACCTCGTCGCCCTCTTTTACTATATTTCTAATTGCCATTTTTCATCATCCAATCCAATAAAATCTTTCAAAAATCAATTTGCTTATTCTTCATACTCTATATTGACAGGGGATTCATGTCGGCAAAAATTCTCACGCCTTTTCCCCTGTTGTTGGTTCTTCCAAATTCACAGAGCATTAGGGTTATCAGACTTCTGGTTTCCCTGTTGTCCCTGCATTTTATAATTATATTGTATCTGTACTTGTTGTTTACCTTTGTCACCGAAGATGGCGACGGCCCCAAAACTCTCATGGGAATATGGCTGTAGCGAAGTCTTGCGGTTTCCGCCAAAGACTTGGAAAACTCCATAGCTTTCCGCCTTACGGCGTCATGGTTTAATCCCACAAAGCCTATATAACAGATATCCGCAAAAGGCGGATACAGCATACCTCTGCGTATCTCTATTTCACTTTGATAAAAAGCCTCATAGTTCTGCTCTGCGGCAAGGTAAATTATGGGGTTATCGGGAGTAAATGTCTGTATAACCGCTCTGCCCTTTTCCTCTCCTCTTCCGCTTCTGCCAACCACCTGGGTCAGCAGGGAAAAGGTCTTTTCATAGCTTCTGAAATCGTCGGAATAAAGCATGGTGTCCGCATTTATTACTCCCACCAATGTGACTTTTGGAAAATCAAGACCTTTAGCCACCATCTGAGTACCCACCAGTATGTCATAGTCCCCTGCGGCAAAAGCTGAAAGCTTTCTTTCGTGGGAATACTTTCCCATGGTGGAATCTGTATCAAGTCTTAAAATTCTCGCCGACGGAAAAAGCTCCGCCAGCTCCTGTTCAACACGCTGAGTTCCAGCTCCGGAAAACCTCAAACCCTCCTGATGACAGGACGGGCATGTGTTGGTATAGGGTATAGAGTACCCGCAGTAATGACACATAAGCCTGTTGTTGGCACTGTGAAAGGTCAATGATATTGAACAGTTGGGACAGGTTACAACCTCTTTGCACCTTGTACACGCCACAAAGGTGTTGTGACCTCTTCTGTTTAAAAGCAGTATGGACTGTTTTCCGTTTTCAAGATTCTTTTCTATCTCCAGCGCAAGTCCGGAAGAAAAGTTTCCGAAATTCCCCTCTGCTGTCTGAAGGTTCATATCTTCAATCATAACATCCGGCAAAACCGAGGTTCCGTATCTCTCTTTCAGCACCTCCAATGAGTAAGTGCCGTTTAGTGCATGATAATAGCTTTCAACCGACGGCGTTGCCGAACCCAGCAGAAGCAGGCTGTTGTTCTTTGTACATCTAAATTTTGCAACCTGACAGGCGTTGTATCTTGGGGTACTTTCGGATTTATATGTGTGCTCATGTTCCTCATCCATAATGATAAGGCCTATATTTCTAAGTGGCGCAAAAACCGCAGACCTTGTGCCTACAACTATTTTTGCATCGCCTCTCAGCACTCTTTTATACTCGTCAAGCCTTTCCCCTAATGACAATCGGCTGTGGAAAACAGCCACGTCGCTGCCGAAAAGCTTTTCAAACTTTTCGGTAAACTGAGGCGTCAATGAAATTTCCGGAACCATAAAGATTACGGTTTTTCCGTCTTTCAGGACGCTGTCTATAAGTTTAATATATACCGAAGTTTTTCCAGAACCGGTAACTCCGAAAAGCAGTGTTACCGACGGTTTATCCTCTTTAAATCTTCCGTATATATTTTCAAAAACTCTGTTTTGTTCCTCTGACAGGGTCATTTTCTTTTCCGGCAGTCCGGCGTTTACAGACACTTTTTTAGGTGTTCTGAAAACCTCTTCCTCGTAATAATAGGCTATGCCCTTTTTCACAAGGGCGTCGGCTACCGCAGTTGTAACCCCTGTATAATAGCAAATTTCCTTTACCGATGCGCCCTTGCACATTGATAATATTTCAAACACCGCTTCCTGTTTTTCGGTAAGGGAGTCCTCATAATCAAAGGCGTCATCGGTAAGCGCCATACACTTTACGGTGGCGTCGGCGGTTTTCCTTTTAGCTTTTTCTGTTTCAAGAACAAATCCCTCACGGCAAAGCTTTTCAAAAACCTCTTCGGCGTCCTTTCCGAAAGTATCGGCAGTTTTTTCCTTTTCAAGTCCCTTGCTTTTAAAAATTGCAAGGAGTATATTTTTTTCTTCCTGTGAAAAATCCTCAAGGCTTTCCGATTTTACAAGCTTTTCGCCTTTTTCCGAAAGCTTATAGTACAGCTTCATTTTGAACATAAGGCCTGCCGGAAGCATTGCCTTTACCCCTTCAAAAATTGTACAGAAGCATCTGTCCTTTATAAAAAGGGCAAGTTCCAGCATTTCATCAGTTAAAACCGCTGTCTTATCTAAAACCCGTCTTATTTCCTTTAAGTTTTCCACATCGGAAGCTTTAGCTTTATCCACCGAAAAAACCACCGCCTGGCGCAGACCGTTTCCTTTTCCAAAGGGAACATAGACACGTCTGCCCTTTTCTATGGACTTTTCAAGCTTTTTCGGCACTCTGTAATCAAAAAGTTTATCAAAGTGGTAAACTGTCTTTTCAACGGCAACAGCCGCTACAAGACAGTAATCCTCTTCTCTATTATTCCTCATCTGTGTCAGGCTCTAAAATATTGTATCTGTGCTGTTTGAAGTCCTCAATAGCCAAAAGCACAGGCTTATCTTTTGTTACAATCTCATTTTCATTAAAATATGTTGCAATCTCACGTGCTCTCTTTGCAACACCTATTACCAATGCGTATCTGCTCTTCTTTCCGCTGAACATATCATCTACTGAAACCTTATGCATACTTATTCTCCTTTTTATTCTTTAAATTATAGTATAGTCTTATTCTGTGTTGTGGCTGTGAAATTCATGTTAAAATATCACTTTGCACGTTCATTTTTTACAATATTGAGTATTTCCTCAACTGCTCTGTCTATGTCGTCGTTTACAACATTGTATTTATACTCGTTTGATCTTGAAATCTCTCTTAAAGCGGTATTGAGTCTATCCTGAATTACTTCTTCTTTCTCTGTGCCTCTTCCTCTGAGTCTTTGCTCCAAAACCTCTATTGACGGAGGAAGCAGGAAAATGCTCAGACAATCCGGATAAAGCTCTCTTACCTGCTCAAATCCCTGAACCTCAATCTCAAGAAAAACATTCTTGCCGTTTTTGAGATTTTCTTCAACAGGAGCTTTTGGACTTCCGTAATAGTTTTTGCAGTAGCATGCAGACTCCAAAAAAGCGTCCTCTGCCATCATGCTTTTAAACTCCTCAACAGAAATATAGTTGTAGTCAACTCCGGCAACTTCACCGGCTCTCGGAGCTCTGGTGGTCATAGAAACCGAAAGCCAGTTGTTTGGGTCTGCTGCAAGAATTTTTTTCATTACAGTTCCCTTGCCGACTCCTGACGCTCCGGTAAATACAATCAAAACTCCCTTGTTTACAGTATTGTTAGTCAATCTGCTCAGCTCCTTCTTCATTTCTGTTTCCAATAGTTTCAGGGGAAATGGCTGACAGTATGATGTGGTCGCTGTCGGTTATAATAACAGCTTTGCATCTTCTGCCGTAGGTAGCGTCTATCAGTGTTCCCTTGGCTTTTGCGTCCTGTACAATTCTTTTTATAGGCGCAGAGTCAGGAGAAACCACCGCAACAATCCTTGCGGATGACACTGTATTGCCAAATCCTATATTTATAAGTTTCATTATTTTCCCTCTTATTCAAGATTCTGTATCTGCTCTCTTATCTTCTCTATTTCAACCTTTATATCTACAACTCTGTGGGCAAGCTCTGCATCGGACACCTTAGAGCCTATTGTGTTTGCCTCTCTGTTCATTTCCTGAATTATAAAGTCAAGTCGTCTGCCCACTGCGCCGTCTGTGTCCAAAGCATTTTTAAGCTCTTCAAAATGGCTTCTAAGTCTTACTGTTTCCTCTGCCACGGCAACCTTATCGGAGAATATTGCAACCTCTGTCAAAAGTCTTTGCTCGTCTACTGTAGCTCCCTGGAGGAAATCCTTTATCTTTTCTTTAAGTCTTGCTTCGTACTCTTTTACGGTTTGAGGAGAGCGCTCTTCTATTTTTGATACAATTTCCAGAATACGCTCAGCTCTGCCCAAAACGTCAGCTTTAAGTCTTTCACCCTCTGACTTTTTCATCTCTATGTATCTGCTGAGAGCCTCATCCAAAGCCGGCTTTACTGCCGCCCAAACTTCATCCTCGTCCTCAGGTGTTTTATGAACCGTCAAAATATCCGGATATCTTGAAAGCATGGAAGCGGTTATATCATATGTCAAATCATATGTCTGTGCAAGCTCTTTAAGAGCGCTTACATATCCTGCCGCCAAATTGTGGTTAACGGTAACATTTGCCTGAGTATCCTCAGGTACGGAAACCGAAACAAAAACATCCAGCTTTCCTCTGCTTACCTTGCTGTTTATCTCTGATTTAAGTCTTTCCTCAAGGAATGAATATCCTCTTGAGGTTCTGCAAAAAAATTCAAAAAACTTATGGTTGACACTTTTAATTTCAACCACGATGTCACGTCCGTTTATGGTGGCTTCACATCTTCCGAAGCCGGTCATTGACCTTGCCATAATAATTTTTCCTTTCTCTTATATATGATAATTTCTGTGGTAAGCTGATATTCCCTTCGTTTTCAGCTTTTCCACAGACAATTATATCACCCCTATATTATTTTGACAATAGAAAAGTTACAAAATTGTAACCTTTATTTGTAAATCTTCTTTATATTTGCCTGTTTAACACAAACCGACATCAAAAAACATTTGCATTAACCTTGATTTCATGGTATAATAGATTGCAATTTTTAATACAATTTTATTTACAAGGGAATGGTAATAAATGTCCGGACATAATAAATGGAGTACTATTAAGCAGAAAAAGGGTAAAAACGACGCTGCAAGAGCAAAGATTTTTACAAAGATAGGCAGAGAGCTTATCGTTGCAGTTCGTGACGGCGGAAGCGCAGACCCAGCCGCTAACTCAAAGCTTCGTGACTGCATCGCAAAAGCAAAGGCAAACAACGTGCCTAACGAAAACATCGAAAGAATTATTAAGAAAGCCGCAGGCGAATCAGGCGGCGCAAACTACGAGGCTGTAACATACGAAGGCTACGGCCCAAGCGGTATCGCTGTTATTGTTGAGGCTCTCACAGACAACAGAAACAGAACTGCCGGCGATGTAAGACACTATTTCGATAAGTTCGGCGGCAACATGGGTACACCTGGATGCGTTAGCTTTATGTTTGAACAGAAGGGTGTTTTGGTTCTCGACAAAGAGGACAACGAGGTTGAAGAGGATAAACTTATGGAGGACGCTTTGGAAGCAGGCGCTGCTGATTTTGAAGCAGACGAGGATATCTATACAGTTTACACAGAGCCTTCTGACATGGGCGCAGTTCGTGACGACCTGACAGCTAAGGGCTATACCTTTGCATCAGCAGAAGTTGAGATGGTTCCATCCACCTACACAAAGATTGACGACCCTGATGTACAGGTTAAAATGCAGAAGCTCCTCGACATGCTTGAGGACAACGACGACGTTCAGAACGTTTGGCACAACTGGGAAATGCCTGAAACCCCAGATGAGGACTAATTTAATACAACCATTAAAATCTAAAAAGAGCGGTTTTCACCGCTCTTTTGTTTTATTATGTAGAAAACACGCCGTAAGAAATCGGCGTGTTTTTTCATTTTTTATTTAATTATGATCTTTTCTTTATGCAGCAACTGTTTCTTCTACTGTTGTTTCGGCTGTTGTGTCTGCCTCGGTTGTCTGCTCTTCTGTCTGGATTGCTTTTCCGTTTTCATCTGCAATTTTCTGGAAGTTCATTACTCCTATTGTCAGATTGTTTCCGTCAACTGTGTATTCCATATCCATTGAATATACTTCTCCGGCGAGATACTCAATGTGGATTGTTCCGTCTACTATATTATAGATACAGTCAGCTTCAACAACTCCGGCTTCGCTTATGAGCATTGTGCCGTCAGCTCTGAATGTGTATTCTATATCGTAGGTATAATCCTTCCATTTACCCAAAAGGTTGTCATCTCTTACATAGTCCTCCGGAACTGTGAGAGTATAGTCAGGAAGCTCTACATTCTTAAAGGTGTACTCTGTTGTGTCGCCTTCCATTACGAGAGTCATTATATCTCCCTGCAATTCATATACAAAATTTGATTGCAGTGCATATGGGATATCAACTGTTAAAATCTTCTGACCGTCTTCATCGAAAGATGTGCTGTAAACACCCATATATCTCATTGTTCCCAATGTCATATAAGCCACATTATCGTCGCCCAAAACAAGATAGGAATTTGCAGTTGAGGTCTCGTCAACACTTGTGCTCACCCATGCGCCCTTAATTGACGGCTGGAACGATGCATAAATGCCATAGATAACTATTGATGCAACTACAAGCACCAAAACAACTATTGTTGAAGGATAAAGAATACCTTTTTTCTTGGTCTTTACAGGTGTGCTTTCCTGAGCTTCAACATTTACATACTGTCCCTGATATCTGCTAAGGTCAGTATCAACCTGGTTTTCTGTTCCTTCTTCAGTATTTACGGAAGAACCTTCGCCGGTTTCAAAACTATATTCATTAAAAGGTTCTTCTGAATCTGTTTCTTCAGAGCTGTCGTTTTCCGTATTCAGTTCATCTGTAACATCATCAGAAAAATCATCTTGTGTTTCTGAAACAAACTGAGTTTCTTCCTCATTGTTTTCAACACTTGTTTCACTAACAGTTTCGTTCATATCCGTGTCTTTTGAAACTTCCTGTTCTTCATTTTCAAAAGCAGACTTATTTTGCTCTTCGCCCATTGGTTAAACCTCCAGAAAAATCTATTTTGTATGTTTTATATATTACTATATCATTGGCAACAAATCAACAGAAAGAATGTGAACGGTTGTTGAATATTTCCTGTTAAAAGTCTTTATGTAGAATAATTCTCGGAAAAAACGCATTTTTTTGGTAATAATATAAAATTATCTCTTGTAAATCCTATACATTTATGATATAATTTAGTGTGTCAAAGTAAGTTTATACTATCTTTGAGAATACACAATTTTCGTCTTTTAAATCACTAACCATGGAGGGATTTTAAAATGGATTTTATGGAAAGCTATAACCAATGGTGTCAGTATGCAACAGACGACAAAGATCTGATTGCAGAGCTCGAAAGCATTAAAGATAATAAAGATGAGATTTACGAGCGTTTTTACCGCTCCCTTGAGTTCGGTACAGCAGGTCTCAGAGGTGTTATCGGCGCAGGTACTAACAGAATGAATATCTATGTTGTAAGACATGCAACACAGGGTCTTGCAAATTATGTTAACTCAAAATTCGGCGGCGGTGCAGTTGCTATTTCTCACGACAGCCGTATTAAGGCAGACCTGTTTATGATTGAGGCTGCAAAGGTTTTGGCAGCTAACGGAATCAAGGCATATATCACCAGCGAGCTTCAGCCAACACCTGTACTCAGCTTCCTCGTAAGAGATCTCAAGTGCCAGGCAGGTATCATGGTTACTGCAAGCCACAACCCGGCAAAGTACAACGGCTACAAGGCTTACGGCGAGGACGGCTGCCAGATGACAGACGTTGCCGCAGGTATTGTTTATGATGAGATTTGCAAGCTGGATATATTTAAAGATGTAAAGACAATGGACTTCGACGAAGCAATCAGCAAGGGACTTATCGAGTATGTTGCTGACGAAGTTTATGACAGATATATTGGCAATGTTAAGAAACAGCAGATAAACGAAGGCATCTGCAAGGGTGCTGACCTTAAGGTTGTTTACACTCCTCTCAACGGAACAGGCAACAAGCTTGTACGCAGAGTTTTGGGTGAAATCGGCGTTGAGGATATTAAGATTGTTAAAGAGCAGGAAATGCCGGACGGCAACTTTACAACCTGTCCTTATCCAAACCCGGAAATTAAAGAGGCTCTCCAGAAAGGTCTTGAGCTTTGCGAAGTTGAAAAGCCTGACCTTCTCCTGGCAACTGACCCTGACGCAGACCGTGTAGGTATCGCAGTTATCGACAGCGACGGAAGCTATCGTCTGCTTACAGGTAATGAAACAGGAATTATGCTTACAGATTACATACTTTCCAACAGAAAGCGTCTCGGCACACTTCCTGAGAAGCCAATCATTGTAAAGACAATCGTTACAAGCATAATGATTGACAGACTTTGCGAAAAGTACGGCTGTGAGCTTAAAAACGTTCTCACAGGCTTTAAATACATCGGCGAGGTTATCCTGAACCTTGAACCTGCAAACGAAACAGACAGATTTGTATTCGGTTTTGAAGAGAGCTACGGCTACCTTGCAGGAAGCTATGTAAGAGATAAGGACGCAGTTGTTGCTTCTATGCTTATCTGCGAAATGGCAGCATATTACAAGAAGCAGGGCAAGACTCTTGCTCAGGTTATCGACGCTATGTATGAGGAATATGGTTACTACAAGAACACAACTCTCAGCTTTAGCTTTGACGGCGCTGCAGGTATGCAGAAAATGGCTGACATTATGGCTTCTCTCAGAGCTAACAGCCCGGCAGAAGTAAGCGGCATGAAGGTTGTTAAATTCTCCGACTTCAAAGAGAGCGTTGAAAAAGACCTTGTTGCAGGAACAGAAAAGGTTATCGAGCTTCCTAAGTCAAATGTTTTGGCATATTATCTTGAGGGCAACAACGCAGCTATTGTTCGTCCAAGCGGTACAGAGCCAAAGATTAAGATTTATATAACAGCAGTTGGCAAAGACAAGGCTGACGCACAGAGAATCACCGATTTGATTACAGACGACATGAAAAAAATCATGGGTCTTTAATCTGACCTTAAACAAAAGTCATATTGATGTTTACCATCAAACAAATATAAAACCGTAACATAAAGCCAAAAAATCCCGTGTACTCAGATTTAGAGTATGCGGGATTTTTGTATGTATTTTTAAAGTACTGTCATCTGCTGCCATGTTTTCGTGCAAATCGGTTATTGGATCGCCTTTCACAGCAAAGGTTCCCGCTGAAAAAGGCACACCTGATGCGGACTGGGGATAAATTCCCAAAGTGTGGTCTACGAAGTAATCTTCAAAACCTGCTTCCTTTATTTCCTTTTCTGTCAGGTTCTTTGTAAGCTGATAAACTATCGCTCCTATCATTTCCAAATGTCCCAACTCATCAGCACCAAAAGGCTGTCACTGTTCATGGTTTTTATCTTCCGGGTTTTTCAATGTGTTTTTGTAAAGCAAAGCTATTGTATTCAAAATTTTTTCAATTTCATCTTTGCCGGCGTTTTCCTTTGGATCTGCAATTTTAACTTTTGTCTCTCCCAGAAAAAATTCTGTAATATCCTTATCCAAAACAATCACCTCGGTAAAGAATACGCCGGCTAATTAAAAAAAGACCTTAAAAGACAATGTTCTTAAAACACAAAAATAAACGCTCTGAGGTCATCCCTACCTCAGAACGTTTATTTTTTAGCAATATATATTTGTTGAAAGGAGTAAACAGTACAAAAACTGTGGCGTTAGCTTATTTTTGTTATCTCAAAGGGACGCAGAATATAATAGGCGAGATCGCATCCCTGTGAAGATGAATTGAGGACAACTGTAAAGTCCTCGGAATTGTCTTTTTCTTCGTAAACTCTTGAGGAGAACACCTCTCCGTTTACAAATATCTCTATTGAGGAAGTGTCGCTGAAAATTCTTACGCTGTCGGTTTTATCTACTTTACAGCTTCTTTCAGTTCTGCCTTTTCCACTGTCACCTATTTTTAAGGTAAACACGCCGTCCTTGAGAGATATATTTATATCTTTTCTTATTGAAATATCAAAACTGTCTGTCTTATCTTTAAAATTTATCAATGCTTCACACTGAACCTTAGGGAGAACATTTATCTTTTCCTGCTCAAGTGAAAGGGATATTTCATCGGTTCTAAGCTTTTCAAGCTCGGCTATAGGTTCCTGCCAGATTTTGTTATCTTTAAATTCCAGTGTTCTTGGAATTGTAAGGCAGTGAATCCAGTTTTCGGTTTCCTCTGTTGGATTCTTATAAGGAACATCCGGAAGTCCGAACCAACCTATAATTATTCTTCTTCCGTCCGGTGCAAGGAATGTTTGAGGTGCATAGAAGTCAAAACCTCTGTCGAACTCTACAAACTCTGAAAGCTCGTCGCCCTCAACTATCATATATCCGCTCTGATAAATGTTTTGGCACTCTATTCCCTTTGGCTCCACGCCCTGGGGACAGCAGCAGAGGAATGTTTTTCCCTCAAGCTCAAAGAAGTCCGGACATTCCCACATGTATCCGAGACTTGGTTTTGTATAAACCTTATCAAGAGTCCAGTGTTTTTTATCTGAAGATTTGTAAACGAGAGCTTCTCCCCTGTCATCTCTGGTTCTTGCGCCCAGTATCATTTTATAGAGGTTTTCTCCCTCTTTCCAAACCTTTGGGTCACGGACATGGCAGGAACAATCTTCAGGATAATCGTCGTTTGTCATAAGGAGTTCTTTTTCTGAGAAATTAACTCCGTCTTTTGAACTCATATATATGAGGTTTTGTTCTCTGCCGCTGAGTGTATAGTCGTGGTTGCCCGGCTGCTTCACGTTTCCTGTGTAGAACAGCTCCATTTCACCGTCGTCAATAAGGGCAGAACCTGAATATGAACCGTTTTTATCCCAGACAGAATCGGGATAAATAACCATTCCGTAATTATTGTAATTTACAAAATCCTTTGTTGTATAATGTCCCCATCCCCTTTGAGCCGAAAGTCCCTGTGGGGCGTACTGGTGGAAAATATGATATTCGCCGTTGTAATAGCAAAGTCCGTTGGGGTCATTCAAAAAGCCTGTTTCAGGCATAAGATGATATTGTTGTCTGTAAGTATTTTTCATATATTAAAACCTTTTTGCAAATTCTTTGATTTCACTCATTGTAGCCATTGAGCATGCGCCGCCTTTTCTTGTTGTTGTGCTTGCAGCATAGAGTGATGAAAATTTTACAAATTCTTTCAATGTATTTTCGTCGATGTTTTCAAGCTCTTCAAGGCTCATTCCCTTTTCTGTTATGCTGTAAAGCATTGAGCCCATGAATGAATCTCCTGCACCTGTTGTGTCAACAACTTCTACAGGGAAGCAAGGCATTGAAACGTGAACATTCTTTGTGAAAGCTTCTGCTCCGTCCTTACCCTTTGTATACATAAAGAACTTACATCCGTTTTCAAAGAGCAGTTTTGCAGCCTCTGCCGGGTCATCCTTGCCTGTGATAAACTCAAGCTCGTTATCTGAAATTTTTACTATATCAGCATAAGGCAGAAACTCTCTTACAGCCGCCTGACAAGCTTCCGGGCTATCCCAAAGTGGAAGTCTGATGTTAGGGTCAAAGCTTACTGTGATTCCTTTTGCCTTCGCAATTTCTATTGCTCTCTTGTGAGCCTTCTTAACGGGATAATCCACAAGATCTACAGAACCGAAATGGAACACACTGCAATTATCAAACATATCCTCTGTTATATCATCAGGGCTTAAAAACAGGTCTGCGCTTGGATTTCTGTAAAAGCTGAAATCTCTGTTGCCCTCTTTATCAAGGGATACAAATGCCAAAGCTGTTTTTGCCTCGTTTGTTCTGAAGACATATTTTGTGTCAACACCTGCGCTGTTGAGGTTTTCAACAATGTGGTCGCCGAAAGCGTCATATCCCAGCTTTGAAATCATAATGGAATGACCGCCCAACTTTGAAATAGCCGCCGCAACATTGCCGGGTGCACCGCCTGCGGCACGCTGGAAATTATCTACATCTTTAAGGGCTCTGCCCTTTTCACACGGAATAAAGTCAATTAAAAGTTCACCCATTACAAGAATATTGTTCATTAGTGCTGCTCCTCTCAATTATGTCATATTTCATAAGGTGGATTCCCTCCGCCTTTTCATTTCCTTCTATAGCGTCAATCAGCAAATTGGTTGCCGTTGTGCCAAGCTCTGTATAATGATACTCTATTGTGGACAAGGCGGGCTCAATAAATTCTGAAAGCTTATTGTTGCCCACTCCTGCCACGGCACATTCTACGGGTATATCTACTTTCTGTTTCATGAGAAATCTCATTGCGCCGATAGCTATTTTATCTGTTACAGCGAAAACTCCGTCGGGCTTTACCTCGTTTTCATTCCAGATTTTTCCCATCATTTCCATTCCGGAAGCCACTGAGAATTTTCCGTAAGCCGCAAGCTTTGGGTCAAACTCTATACCATTTTCAGAAAGGGCGTCACGATATCCAAGCTCTCTCTGAACTCTGATAGAGTCATCCTCTTCTATATCCACATTCAAAATGGCAATTCTTTTTTTGCCTCTTTCAATCATTTTTGTGACTAAAGCTTTAACTGCGTTTCTGTTGTCATGAGTGTAACAGCAAAGCCCGTCCATTTTCTGACCGGTTACAATCACCGGTATTTTTAAACTGTCTATAACCTGTTTATGCTCCTGAGAAAGTCCCACCGACATCAGAAGTATTCCTTCAACCTGCTGATGATAAAGACTTTTCAGGCTTTCAATTTCTCTGCCCCAGTCAAGCTGGGTGTTTTCCATAAGGATTTTATATCCTCTCTCATTACAGCATCTGTAAGCGGCTTCGACAAGTTTCGCCATTGTTTCAGAAGCTATCTGAGGAATAATTATTCCTATGGTTTTGGTGCTTCTGTCCTTAAGGGATTTTGCAATCTGATTGGGTCTGTAACCGGTTTCGTCTATTACGCTTTGAACCTTTAAACGTATTTCCTCGCTTACATAACCTGAATTATTCAGCACTCTTGACACCGTAGATGGTGACACTCCGGCAAGACGTGCAATATCCTTTATCTGCATATATTATCAACTCACTTCTGTACATTATATAGTGGACTTTTGTTTAAACGCTATCAAGCCCTGTTATTGCAAAAAGCAAAAATTATATCAATAATATACATCAATATTCAGCTTTATGCAACCGGATTATAATGCTCTTTTTAACAAAGATAAGTGAATAATTAAAATCTAATTAAAACTTTAAATCATACTTTTCAATGTCGAGCTTTACATTTCCTTTTGACTCGAATGTTATTGAGTCTGCGTCAAGAGGAGTATACAAAGCTGCCGACATAGCTTTCTCTCCGTCGTTTACAAACAATTCAACTGAATTGCGGTCCAGCAGTATTCTGAGCTTTAAAGAATTGTATTCATTCTTTTTAACCTCTATTGTGCGGCTGTGGACAATGTAGTGTGGAAAACCTGAATAGGTTCTGTCCAAAGTCAGCAGATTATCTGCCGGGTCATATGTTATACTGCTGTAAAAATCTTCGTTCTGCGCAAATTTTATTACAAACTTTCTGCAGGTTTCTTTTTTATCAAAGTATACCGTTGTGGTGAGGTCGATAATTCTTCCTGCCACTCCGGGGAGTTTTATCTCTTCTTTGATATCTATATTTTTATAGGATACTTTATTGTATCTGTAATTTTCAATTTCTCTTACGGGGTTTTGAATTAAGCAACCGTTTTTAATGGTCAGCTCTCTGGGTATTGTGAACATACCGAACCATTTTTGACCCTTGGGTACAAATTTTGATGAGTCCCAAGCCTGCATCCATGCAATCATTATGCGTCTGCCGTCCGGTGTCAGCAAAGTCTGTGGTGCATAAAAATCAATTCCGCCTTCAACGGGCATCACGTTTTCTCTTGTGAATTTTCCTGTTTCATAGTCAAAATTTCCTGTGATACATATAACGTCATGGCCGTTGTGATATTCAAGACCCTTGGCAATCATGTTTTGAGGTGATGTGATTAAAACCCATTTGCCGTCAAGCATGAACAAATCGGGACATTCCCACATCTTTCCGTATTCATTGTTTGACCTGTCAACCGTGCTTACAAGAGTCCATTTCTCCGGAGCGTCCTCAGATGCTTTGTAAAGGAGTATCGCTCCGCTTCCGTCTGTTGTGCGTGTACCTATTACCGCATACAAATCTTTATCTTTTTTCCAGATTTTCGGGTCTCTGAAATCCCATTTGCTTCCCCATTCCGGCAAATCATTTTCTTTCAAAACAGGGTTGAGTTTTGATTTTTCGTAATTTATTCCGTCACCAAATGCCACGCACTGAGCTTGAACCGTTTTCTTTGTTCCGTCCTCAATCATTTCAGGATAAACGCCTGTGTACATTAGCATCTGACGGCCGTCTGAAAGTTCAACTGCACTGCCGGAAAAACATCCGTCAATGTCAAAATCACTGTCAGGGGCAATCGCCACGGGAAGTCTTTCCCAGCGGATAAAATCTTTTGTCTTGTAGTGTCCCCAATGCATGGGGCCCCATTTTATACTGTAGGGATGATACTGAAAAAACAAGTGATATTCTCCCTTGTAAACGGAAAAACCGTTTGGGTCGTTCATCCATCCTATTGGCGGCGTCACATGAAATGAGGGACGCTCTTCTTTTGTTATACTGTCCGCATTTTTATTTTCATAATCTCGTGCCTGTTGCAGGATTTCTGATGTCATTTCAAAATCACTCCCTTTATTGTTGGCGGTACTCCGGCGGCAAAAACAAACGTGCAGATGCTTTTGCCGCCATTGTACATTGGCAAAGTACTTTTTATACTGTTATAACCTGGTCAAGCAGTTTGCAGCTGCCTGTGTTAAGCTTGAAATCACTGTAATCGTCACAGTTTGTCAGGAGAACCACAACGCAGTCCGGATGTCCTGCCTTCTTGATTTTTTCTCTGTCAAATGTGATGAGCTTTTCTCCGGCTTTTACTTTCTGTCCCTCTTTTACAAGACAGTTAAAGCCATCGCCCTTCATTGCAACTGTGTCAACACCTACATGGATTAAAACCTCCATACCGTCCGGTGATGTAATTGCAACTGCATGTTTTGTATCTGTAACTGATGAAATTTCTCCGTCAAAGGGAGCTACTACTTCTCCAACCTCAGGTTCAATTCCAACACCTTTACCGAGAATACCTGCTGCAAAGGTCTGGTCAGGAATCTGCTCGTATGAGAAAACTTTTCCGTTTACAGGTGCATAGATAACACCGCTTTTGCACTGAAGTGCAGGAACTTCTTTTTTATCTGTGTTATTGTTTTCAGGAGCGGTTGCTGCTTCGTCCTCTTTCTTATCCTTGAAGCCGAAAAGCCATGTGAGAACAAATGCAACGCCTGCTGAAATTATGAACATGATGATATAGTTGATTGGGTTGTGGAGGCAAAGCAAAAGTCCGAAGATACCTGTAACACCTGTACCGCTGGCGCCAAGGCCTACGATTGAAGCATACAGAGCACCGCAGGCGCCGCCTACAGCTCCACAAAGGAAAGGCTTGAAGAATCTAAGGTTTACACCGAAGATTGCCGGTTCTGTGATACCCATAAAGCAGGACATTGCAGAAGGAATTGCAACAGCCTTTGTCTTTTTATTCTTTGTCTTTAAGCCTACTGCCAAAGCAGCTGCACCCTGTGCAATGTTTGCAGCAGATGCCAATGGCAGCCAATATGTAAATCCGTACATTGCAAGCTGTCCAACATCAATAACAGTGTACATATGGTGAATACCTGCAACAACTGTTGCTGAATAAAGACCGCCCATGATAAAGCTTCCGATACCGAAAGGCAATGTAAGCAATGTCTGAATTCCGCCGATAATAGCGTTTTCAACTGTTACGAAAACAGGTCCGATAATTGACAATGTAAGATATCCTGTTACAAATACGCTTACAAGCGGTGTAACAAAGAGGTCGAACATTGGAGGTACAATCTTGTGAAGTCTTTTTTCAATAAAGCACATTACCCATACGGCTATGATAACAGGAATAACATGACCCTGATATCCAACCATATCTATTGAATAAAGACCAAACCAAACACTTTGGGTCTGCTGAACTCCTTCGGTAGCAACTGTCCATGCGTTCTGGAGATTCGGGTGAATCATAATCATACCTATAACTGCACCCAAGTACGGGTTTCCTCCGAAAGCCTTTGCTGCGCTGAAGGCTATCAAAATCGGCAGGAATGTATAGGCAGTGTTTGCAAACAGATTGGCAAATACGTATATTGAACCGGATGTATCCATGTTCAAATAGCCGTTGTTTACCATAAAGTTCAAGGCTTCCATGATTCCCATAAGGAAACCGCTTGCTACGATAGCAGGGATGATAGGCACAAAAATATCACCCAATGTTTTTATGGCACGTTTAAAAACATTTTGCTTTGCAGCAGCAGCCGCTTTCACGTCGTCCTTGCTGGCGGCAGTTATTCCGGCAATCTTGATAAACTCGTCGTAAACTTTGTTTACCTCTCCTGTACCGATAATAATCTGCAGCTGACCGGATGCACTGAACACGCCCTTAACGCCGTCAATGTTTTCCACAGCTTTTGCGTCGCATTTTCCGTTATCCACAAGAACCAAGCGAAGTCTTGTAGCACAGTGGGCAGCAGACACAATGTTTTCTTTTTGCCCAACTTTGTCATAGATTTCTTGAGCCACTTTTCGATAATCCATAACTTCTCCTCACTTTTTTAAATATTTTATTAAAATCCGCTTTCGGATTAAAATACAACATAATTTAAAATCAGTTCTTCTTCGCAATCGTCTTTTTGATTTCAATTTTTAAAACAAGTTATGAAATCGTTTCCATATGTATAATACCATATATGAAATCGTTTTTCTATACTTTTTCATCAAAAAATTTAACTTTGTATAAATGACTATTTAACAGCTTGTCCTGTTGTGCGTTTTTACCATGAAAAAACACAAAATTCAATATCCTGCACAAATGAGCCACATCTCATTTAGACATAAATAACAAAGCAAATTTCCTATATTTCTCATTTTTTCTAAAATTTTCACACAAAAGAAAAAGCCGCCGAAATTCGGCGGCAGTGAAAATTTTATTTTTAAAATTAAAATCAAGTGGCAGAAACATGCTTTTTAATAGCTTCAAAGCTTTCCTTGCTGATTACATGTTCAATTCTGCATGCGTCATGAGCAGCTGTCTGTTCGTCAACTCCAAGCTGTGTGAGCCACTTTGTAAGCATAACATGGCGTTCCAGCATTGTTTGAGCAATCTCTTCTCCTTTTTCAAGAAGTGTTATATATCCCTTTTCGTCCATGCTTATGTAACCGTTTTCTCTGAGATTTTTCATTGCAACACTTACGCTGGGCTTTGTAAAATCAAGCTCGTTTACTATATCTATTGAACGCACATAGCCCTTTCTCTGTCTTATTATAAGTATAGTCTCCAGATAATTTTCCGCTGATTCCTGAATTTTCAAGGAATACACCTCCCATTATGGCTTTTGTACAGTATATCATATACCAATGGTAATTTTCAAGTCAAAACGTCCATAATATTCCTTTTTAGGATAGAAAAGTTATTTAATTAGCAAAAAAATACAGAGAATTATTGACAAATAAGTTAGTTTGTGCTAACATACAATGTAGTTAGAAACATCTAACCGATTAACATAAAAGAAGGGGTGGCTATGATGCCTTTAACTATGGCTAATGCCGGTGAAGTTAATTTAATCAAAAAGGTTGGCGGAAACGAAAAAATCAGACGTTTTTTGGAGAGTCTCGGTTTTGTCGTCGGCGCTGATGTCACCGTTGTGGCTGTAAATCACGGAAACGTGATTGTAAATATAAAAGAATCAAGAGTTGCTATAAGCCGTGAAATGGCAAATAAAATCATGGTGGGTAACTAATAGGAGGTTATTATGCGTACTTTGAAGGATGTTAAGTGCGGCGAAACCGTAAAAGTTTCAAAGCTCAACGGCAACGGCGCAGTAAAACGCAGAATAATGGATATGGGAATTACCAAAGGCGTGGAAATCTTTGTAAGAAAGACCGCCCCATTGGGAGATCCTGTTGAAGTTAAGGTGCGAGGCTACGAGCTTTCGCTGAGAAAAGCTGACGCAGAAATGATTGAAGTGGGATAATCCGGATGTGTTTTAATATTTTTAGTGTAGAGTAAATCTATTAAAACACATCTTTATTTGAGCACAAAGTTAGCTTATTCTAACTTATTTTAATGGAGGAATTGGTATGTCGTTTAAAATTGCACTTGCCGGCAACCCAAACAGCGGTAAAACCACACTGTTTAACGGTCTCACCGGCGCAAATCAATTTGTCGGTAACTGGCCCGGAGTTACCGTTGAGAAAAAAGAGGGAAAACTCAAAGGATATAAGGATGTAATAATCACCGACCTTCCCGGTATCTATTCCCTTTCCCCTTACACTTTGGAAGAGGTTGTGGCACGAAATTATCTTTTACAGGAAAAGCCCGACGCAATACTCAACATAGTTGACGGTACTAACCTTGAAAGAAACCTTTATCTTTCAACTCAGCTTATGGAGCTGGGAATCCCTGTTGTAATGGCTATCAACATGATGGACGTTGTGAGAAAAAACAAGGACGTCATTAAAATAGATGTTCTTTCAAAGAAAATAGGTTGTAAAGTGGTGGAAATTTCCGCTTTGAAAGGTACAGGTATTCAGGAAGCTGCTCAAGCCGCCTACGACGCCGCAGTCAACGGCAGAAAAACCGAGCCTGTTCACCGCTTTTCAAAAAAATGCGAGGAATATCTTGACAGTATAGAAGATAAATTAACTTCTGAAATTCCTCAGTTCCAAAAAAGATTTTACGCTGTTAAGCTTTTTGAGCGTGACGAAAAAATAAAGGAAACAATGAAAAATCTTCCTGATGTTGAAGAAATAATCAATCAGGCTGAAACTGAGTTTGACGACGACACAGAAAGCATAATAACCAACGAAAGATACAGCTACATAGATTCAATTATCAAAGGCTGTTACACAAAGCACAACAAAAATAAGCTCAGCACCTCCGATAAAATCGACCGAGTTGTAACAAACCGCTGGGCGGCTCTCCCAATATTTGCGGTGGTTATGTTTATTGTGTACTACATTTCCGTTACCACCGTTGGAACCATATTTACCGACTGGGCAAACGACGGCGTATTCGGAGACGGCTGGCATTTGCTGGGCATAGGAGCCGGCAAATACGAAACCGCAAGCGAGGAATATTCCACAGCCGACACAGAGGTTTCCGCTTTTCTTGAAGCCGCAGAGAACGCCGGTATCGACACAACAGCCATAAGCGAAGCAAGAGAAAACGGTGAAGAAATCTCAGCAGAAGAGCTTGCCGCCTTTGAAGCTTCCGCCGCCAATGTAACTGGCGAAGCTGTTTTCTATGACGACGACACAGGAGAGGTTTCAGAAACCGTTCCGGTTAATCTTGCTCTTTTTAAAGAAGCATATCAGGTTTCAGAGCCAGACCCGGCAGATTACGGCGTTTGGGTTCCAGGTATTCCTGTATTTGTTGAACAGGGTCTTACAGCTATCAACTGCGCAGACTGGCTTCAGGAGCTTATTTTGGACGGTATAGTTGCAGGTCTTGGAGCAGTTTTGGGATTTGTTCCACAGATGCTCGTTCTCTTCCTGTTCCTTGCTTTCCTTGAGGGCTGCGGATACATGGCACGTATCGCATTTATCATGGACAGAATTTTCAGAAAATTCGGACTTTCCGGTAAATCCTTTATTCCTATGCTTATAGGAACAGGCTGCGGAGTTCCCGGCATTATGGCTTCCAGAACCATAGAAAACGACAGGGACAGAAAGATGACCATAATGACAACCACCTTTATCCCCTGCTCCGCAAAGCTTCCGATAATCGCCCTTATTTCCGGTGCACTTTTCGGCAGAGCCTGGTGGGTAGCTCCAAGCGCATATTTTGTTGGTATTGCCGCCATAATCTGCTCAGGAATTATCCTTAAAAAGACCAGAATGTTCTCCGGCGACCCTGCTCCTTTCGTTATGGAGCTTCCCGCATATCATCTGCCGACTGTTGGAAATGTTCTCAGAAGCATGTGGGAAAGAGGCTGGTCATTCATCAAAAAAGCCGGTACAGTTATTCTTCTCGCCACAATCTTCGTTTGGTTTGCTTCCGCTTACGGTTTTGAGGGCGGCGGATTTACCAAAGTCGAGGATATGCAAAACAGTATTTTGGGAATTATCGGAAGCTTTATTTCCCCTATCTTTGCCCCTCTTGGCTGGGGAAACTGGCAGGCAACAGTTGCCGCCTTTACCGGACTTATCGCAAAAGAAAACGTGGTTGGCACATTCGGTGTTCTCTACGGGGGATTTGACGAGGTTGCGGAAAACGGCTGGCAGATTTGGGCAAACATGAGAGCATCTTTTACAGGTCTTTCCGCTTACTCATTCCTTGTGTTCAACCTGCTCTGCGCTCCATGCTTTGCCGCAATCGGCGCAATTAAAAGAGAGATGAACAACGCAAAATGGACTTGGTTTGCAATAGGTTATCAGTGTGTATTCGCCTATGTTGTTTCAATGTGCATATTCCAGCTTGGAACACTTATCACAGGCGGCGGATTTACAGTAGCAACAGCAGTTGCAATACTTCTGGTTGTTTTGTTCCTCTATCTCCTTTTCAGACCAAACAATACAGACAATAACAGACTTACAAAGAAAGTAAGAGTTTAATAAAAAATAAAAACAGGAGGCCGTATATGAGTTTTATAATTGCAAATTTGGGTACAATAATTGTGGGACTTATAGTTGCAGTTGTCGTGGGACTTGTGATATTTTCCTTGATTAGAAACAAGAAAAAAGGCAAATCTTCCTGCTCCTGTGGCTGCGGATGCGGCCACTGTCCCAACAGCAGCTCATGCCATAAGTAATTATGTAAAAATACAAGCCGAAAAAAGAGCGTTTCCGATAAAAAGGAGGCGCTCTTTTGCTGTTATAACTATAAAAGATAAATTATTTTTGTATCTTATATTTTTCTTTGCGTTCATCAAACTTTTCTTTAAAATATAGCCACAAAAATTGGTCGAATTCTTTGGCTGTGATGTTTTTATTTAATTTTTGGGAAAATGTTTTTTTCAATTCTCCCATTGCTTTACAGAAAATTCCATAGCTGTTAAAAGAAGTGATATTCGTAACCTTTTCACATCCCTTACCTGCATTGGCTTTTACTACAGACGATATATAGCTGTCATAAATAGGAAAAGCGTCCGGATTATGAAAACCGTCCAAAATATGAAAACTGCAATATTTAGTTGCAAACGAATAATGGTTGTTCATTTTCTTTATATTTTCTTCGCTGGAGTCTTTGGAATTTGCTATAATCTGTACCGCTTTTATTCTATCTTTTTCATCTTCTGAAGATATATATTCTTCTAACTTCTTTCCATTGTTTATAATATGTTTAGCCAACCAATATGTATCAATATTTTTTACTCGTGTAGAATATATCTGATTTATGATGCTTATTTTTGCAATAACACCATTTATATCAGTTTGACTTTTGTATTTATCAGTGCAAAGGTCATTTATGGCTTTTTCAGGAATCTGTAATTCATATTTTCTCCACTCTCCCATAATCCTTTTAAAGTTACAGCACATATCTTCCATATTTTCTTTTTCTGAAAAAACAAATTCTTCAGCCACTTCTTTAATAATTTCAGAATCACTTTTTAAATATTTTTTCTCACTCATTATAATCAATCCTTTCTCAATTAAATATACACCAATAATATAATATTTTCACCATTATTATATTGCAGTCAATCAGAAATTTCAACATTATTTTACAATATATAATAACGATTGTATTGAGGTGATTTTATGAGCTATTGTATGTATCTTAGGAAGTCCAGGGCGGATGAACAGGCGGATATTTCCAATCGGTTTGACACTTTACAAAGGCATGAGGATATACTTTTTGAACTTAGCAAAAAGCTTGGTTTAAAGATTGAAAAGATATTTCGTGAGATTGTTTCAGGGGACAGCATTGAAGCCCGTCCCGTTATGCAGGAACTGCTTTTTCAGGTTGAGAAAAAACTCTGGGATGGTGTTTTTGTAATTGAGGTTGAACGACTTGCAAGAGGCGATACGGTTGACCAAGGGGTTGTGGCAAGGACTTTCAAGTACAGCAAAACAAAAATTATAACTCCTATAAAGATATACGACCCATGCGACGAATTCGACGAGGAATATTTTGAGTTCGGGCTGTTTATGAGCCGTCGTGAATACAAGGTTATAAACAGGCGATTGCAGCGTGGGCGGTTATCATCAGTCAGAGAGGGAAAGTATACCGGAAGCATCGCTCCCTACGGTTACAGGAAAATTAAATTGAAAGGTGAAAAAGGCTTTACACTTGAAATCGATGAGGATAAAGCCGCTGTTGTTAAGCTTATCTTTAATTTATTTTTAAATGGAACTGAAATCCTTGAAAAATATGAGCCTTTGGGAATTTCAAAAATTTCCCGGTATCTTAATTCAAACAATATTCCATCTCCCTCCGGTAAAAAGTGGTCGCCATCTTCTGTTTACGGAATTCTCACCAATCCGGTTTACTGCGGTCAAATACGCTGGAATTATCGTCCTGCCTTAAAATCTGTAGTTATGGGAAAAATGAGAACTGAGCGCCCGAGAAACTCACCTGAAAAATACATGTTGACTTCGGGGCTTCATGAAAAAATTATTGACAAAGACGTATTTATAAAGACTCAAGAAAAAATTTCAGCCTGTCACAGGCCTCCTGTAAACCGAAGCAAGACAATAAAAAATCCATTAGCCGGATTAGTTATCTGCGAAAAATGCGGAGCTAAAATGGTTAGAAAACCTGCATGCACAGGCGATTATCTTGTCTGTCCCAAAAACTGCGGAAACGTATCCTGTCTTTTAAGCCTTGCAGAGGAAAAGATATTAAACGCAGTTGACTATTGGACAAAAGGATACGAAGTCCGATTAAATAAATCCCCCAAAAATACACCTGTTCAGGAGGAAAGTCTGCGTTGCCTGTCAGTTTTAAATCTTGAAAACAATCTAAAAAAGTTACAGAACCAGCTGGAAAAGGTTTACAGCCTTTTTGAACAGGGAATATATTCAAAGGAAGTTTTTGATATGAGAAAAAACAAACTTGCAACAGAAATATCCGAGATAAAAAAGCTCTTGTCTGACTTTGAAAATCAAAACTCACCGCAAAAAGATGATACAGAATTGGTTTTTGAGCCTGTAAAAATCACAGAGATTTACCAAAATACAACAGACCCAAAAAACAAAAATGATATTTTAAAGGAACTGCTTTACAAGGTGGAATACAAAAAAGAAAAAAGCGCAAGGTGGCATTGCTCACCCGACGCTTTTGAAATTACTGTTTATCCTAAGTTACCTAAACGGTAGCCGCTTTCATTTCTGTCACTGTTTTAAGCTTTTTGACACTGCGCAAAACCATCGGCAAAGCGATAACAAATGTCAGAACCTCACCAAACAGAACCGCATACCAAACTCCCTCAACACCCATAAGTGATGTTAAAATCCAAAGTCCAAGCGTTACAAACAAAAATCCTTTGCACACAGCCAAAAGCAATGATTTTCTTCCCTGTTCTATAGACTGGAAAAAGTACATAAGCATTGTGTTTATTCCTGTGAAAAGCAGTGATGAAAAATACATTATCATTCCCTTTGAGGCTATAGCTTCCATATTTGTATCTCCGTTTGAGAAAAATGAAACTATAAATCCCGGAACCACCGTAATTATTCCGTAACAAACTATACAGAAAACCGAAGAGTAAATCAGACACACACGCAAGGATTTTGAACATCTCTTTATGATTCCCGAACCGAAGTTGGTGGAAATTAAAGGCTGTGCCGCCTGGGCAAAACCATTTAAAAGTCCTTTAAACACATAAGCGATATTTGTGATAACCGCATAGGCGGCAAGATAAACCTCTCCGCCCAAGTTTAAAATTGCGCTGTTGAACATGAATATTATAGCTCCTGCGCTCAATTCCATTATTCCGCTACCTATTCCCACAGACAAAATTCTGCCTATAACCTTTGGGTCAAAGGATCTAAGCTTAAAATGCACGGTATTTTTTCTAAGGATAAAATGGAATGATGCGGCGATAAGTGAAAGCACCGGCGCAATAGATGTCGCCACTGAAGCTCCGAAAATTCCCATATGGAACACAGAAACAAAAACATAGTCCAATATTATATTTGAAATATTTCCAACCATAAGGGCAGCCATTGCAAGCTTTGGATTGTTATCCGCCCTTAAAAGCACACTCAGCGAGTACATAAGCACAAATGGCAATGCACTGCACATAACAGGCGTCAGGTACTCCAAAACCAATGGAAGAAGCTGGTCATCAGAACCCAAAAGATAGGCAAATTCCTTTCTGAACAGCACTCCAAACACCGAGAACATCAGTCCCACTATAAGCATCATAAATACTGAAACGGAAAAAGCCTTGTTTCGGGTATTCATATCACCGCTTCCCTGACTTATGGACATTATTGTAGCTCCGCCTACTCCGAAAAGCAGACCCACACAGGACAAAATCGTAAACACCGGCATACATATATTCATTGCCGCCAAACCCTGACTTCCTGAACCTGCCGATACAAAATAGATGTCTACGATACAGTAAATTGAATTTGATAGCATTCCCAAAAGTGTGGGTATCAGGTATTTAAGATACACTTTGTTAACACTTTTGGTTGTCAACTCACTTGTGAACAAAACAAACACTCCTTTACATCCACACTATAATATCAAATAGGTACACTGTTTTCAATATACTTTTGTTATTGTTTTCCAACTGTTTTTATAAATTCATAATAAAAAGAAAACACCCTCAAAAAGAAGGTGTTTAATCGCTTATTTTATTCCAAGCTTTTTCAAAATTTTAAAATCCGGAAGCTTTTTCTTTTCCACTATGTACATAACCTCATCGCCGGTTTTTACTTTTCCGTAGTTTATCTCTATTTTACTATCTCCCGGTATTTTAGGGAAAGTTATCGGAACTATTGTGTCCGCTCCGGCTTCCTTTATCATGTCCAAGTCTATCTCACAAATCAAGTCACCGGCTTTTACTTTATCGCCGGACTTGACTGCACAATTAAAAGGCTTTCCTTTTAAATAAACTGTTTCAAGTCCCACATGTATAAGCATTTCAAGTCCTTGTTTTGTTTTTAGCACATAGGCATGTTTTGTATCGGATATTGACTCAACAATACATTCAGCCGGACTGCAAAGCTTTCCGCTTTCAGGTTTTATGGCAAAACCTCTTCCCAGTATATTTGTTGAAAATACCGGGTCTGATACCTGTTCAAGGGGAACCACTGTTCCGCTAAGAGGAGACAGCAGCTGATTACTCTTTTCGTTCATATTTTTTCTCCTTTTTACAGCTCAAAAATCACCTACACCCTTTTGGGTCTTATTCTTCTGTACCTACATCGGGTTTACAATGTATCTTTTATAGGACATGCAAATTTCCGCAATTACCGCATATCTTTTTATCAGGTGAGGCTAATGGTCAGAAAACCTGTTTTTAAAACAATTTATAACAGTGAAAAATGCACTGAGGAAAATTATTCAAAATTTGAACGGCTTTTAATTCAAAATATTTTAAGAGAACTGAAAGAAAATAATGTAATCGACGCAGAGATATTTTCCATGTCGTTAAATCTCCTTTACAGCAAACAGGATTGGTAAAACAAAGGAATATAACAAATGCAGACGGCAAAAACGCTCGTCTGCATATTTTTTACTTTATATTACCGCTGTCATAATAGGATAACTTCCCTTCAGAAATGGGAACCGCTGCAAATTCAAGGTCTGCGCTCTGTCTGTTTAAATCTTTATTCCATCTGAAATAGATTATAAATCCATTGACTGTGTAAAGACTCCACATAATCAGAGTAGCTACGCTTTCTCCCCCATTGAAAAATGCAAATATCCACATCACAACCGTGACAATATCAACCACAATCCACAATATCCACTGCTCAATATATCTTTTTACGCACAAAATTTGAGCTACAACGGATATTACTGTGCTCATACTGTCTATATAAGCCATATTTCCTCCAAGGTATTTAAGCACTTCACCGTAAAGGAAAATAGCAACCAGTGTGCCGCCGAAAATCAGCAGAGCGGATCTCTGAGAAAGTCTTTTTTTCTTAACCTCTCCTGTGGCATCATCCATATTTTTACGCCATACAAACCAGCCTACAAAATTCATCGGAAGATAATAGATTATATTCAGCATAACTTCCCCGTAATATCTTGCGCCCAGGGAAATATAGGCATACAGTAAAACATTAACCACACCGAAAATGTATCCCGATGGTCTGCCTTTACCCGTCAAAATAACATAAACTACCCCTGAAACCGCCGCAATTATTCCTATTATGCTGTCATTCCAATAAATAGAAAGAGATATAATAATAAAAACCGATGAACAAAGCCATATAATTTCTGGAATTTTCCAATTATTCAATTCTGTTTTAAAAAACTGCCTCACTATACATCTCCTTTTTACATATTTTCCACCGTAAATTATACCGTACAAGCTCTTTCTTGTCCACAAAATGATGTATATATTATCCTGTGCCATGCAGTTTCATATACTTGTGTAGAAATAACTATTATTGCCAAAAAAAATTAGGAGAAATGATAATGCTTGCAGCTGTTTACTGCCGTGTTTCCACGGAAAAAGACGATCAGATAAACTCTCTTGAAAGTCAGATGAGTTATTTTCTTAATTACATTGAAAACTGTCACGATTTGACCCTGTTTCAGATTTACGCAGACAAGGGAATTTCAGGAACTGCCGTAAAAAACAGAACCAGATTTATTCAGATGATGGAGGATGCGGAAAAGGGTTTATTTCAGGTCATAATCACCAAGGAAGTAAGCCGTTTTTCAAGAAATATTCTTGACGCCGTTTCCTATTCCAGAAAGCTTAGAAATCTCGGAGTTTCAATAAGGTTTATGAATGACGGAATAGACACATCTCAGCCTGACGCTGAGCTTAGACTGTCAATTATGGCAAGTCTCGCCCAAGAGGAAAGCCGAAAAACCTCAGACCGTGTAAAATGGGGTCAGACGAGAAGAATGGAAAAAGGCGTGGTATTCGGAACCTCAATGCTCGGTTACGATGTAAAAAAGGGGAAAATAACCGTAAATAAGGAGGGTTCAGAAATTGTAAAAAACATATTCAATAAATACGTTTTCCTGCATATGTCTGCTTCAGAAATCGCAAAGGGACTTCAAAACGAGGGCATTAAAACCTATACAGGCAAAGAAAAATGGACTCCGTCTGTAATTATAAAAGTTCTGAAAAACGAAAAATACTGCGGAGATTTAAGGCAAAAAAAGACATTTACACCGGACTATCTCACCCACAAAAAGAAAACCAACAAATGCAATGAAAAAACCGTATTTATTAAAAACCACCACACTCCTATTATATCACGTGATTTATGGGAGGCGGCACAGCAGGAATTATGCAGGCGAAGTTATGTTAAAAAACAAGACTCCGGAAGAAGCAACAAGTTTTATTTTTCAGGAAAAATCATCTGTGCAAACTGCGGCTGTCCCTTTTCAGCAAGAAAAAAGAAAGGAAAGGACGGATATTACACAGTCTGGAAATGTTTGAACAATCAATGTCATGTGAGATATCAAATAAGAAACGACAGCCTTATGTATATGACAGCCTACAGCTATTCTCTGTTAAATATACAAAACGAAAAACTAACAGAGCACATACACTCTCTCTTGAACATGGCAGAAATACAATTAACAGGAACATCCTCAACTTCTTTAAAACAAAAAAAATCGGAAATTGAAGAATTAAAGATAAAGAAACTTAACATAATTGACGCCTATGCAACCCGTAAAATTTCGGAAAATGAGTTTATGGCTTTAAAATCAAAGTATGACAGTCTGATTATTCATCATAACAATGAGATTGAAAATCTTCAAAAAACTCAATCTGTAAAGAAACTTAAAAATACAACCATAAAAAAATATATAGATAAAATAATAAACTATAATAATATTACAAAAAGTATTATATATAATTGTATTGAAAAGGTGCACGCCTATGAAAACGGCATAGTTAAACTCAAATTTTGCCATCTTCCACAAGTATTTGAATTTGAGATATATTTCAAAAAATCCAAACAATATACCAGATAAAAATAGCGAAAGGAACACCCTGACGAATGTTCCTTTCGCTGATAATTGAGATATTGTTGTTGCCCGAATTGGCAAAAGTTGTAAGCTTTTTAAATATTAAAGAAATTCAGATAAATAAAAAGTGTATATTATTTCATCTGCCAGATATTCTACAATATGTATTATATCATATAGAAAATATTTTTTCCAGACAATAAACTGAGATTTTTTACAATATTCTTCCTATTATTGTACACACTTTGTAGCTTTAAAACTCATATTGTGTTCTATAACCACAACAAATCCTTTGATAAATGAAATTTTTACATGTTGACAAAAGTGTATAAATATAAACAATCTGTATAAACATGTCATAGCAGACTTACTTAAACCGAATTGCACAGCTATACTCTATATGTTATAATTTAGGTAATAATAAATCTTAAAAAGGCTGGTTTCTATGAACTCCGTTATAATAAACATTGTAAATTGCCTTCTTCTTATTTTTTCAGCAAACTCCGTACTGCTTATTGCTAAGCACAATATGTATTTTTTAATCCCGTTAAGCGTTGTGGCTTTTATAAGTGCAAACATATTAAACTGTTATGTACCCGGTAAGTACAGGTCGTCGAGAATGAAAGTGTGCGCCCACGGTGTACAAAGGCTTAAAACTTTTTTGTTTTCTTCCATTATATCATTTACAATTCATGTTATTGCCTTCTTTTTTCTCGGACTTTCCTGGTTTCCGCTGCTTATAAGCGCCCTTGTATGTATTTTTGCCCACTGTGTTATTTTCTGGAACGGAATGGTCTCCGTATATATTTCATCAACACAGCTGGGAATACATCACAGATTTATGGGCGTATTTCTGGCTTTTGTTCCTATTGTAAATGTGATTGAACTTATTAAAATCATCCGTATTACTTCCGATGAAATAAAATTTGAGGAAAATAAAGAAAAGATAAACACATTAAGAGCAGAATATAAAATCTGTAAAACAAAGTATCCAATTTTATTGGTTCATGGAGTCTTTTTCAGAGATTCAAAAAAACTTAACTACTGGGGAAGAATTCCCAAAGAGCTTGAACGCAACGGAGCTGTTATATTTTACGGAAATCATCACTCCGCCTCCTCTGTATCGGACAGTGCACAGGAACTTACAAACAGAATAAAAAGCATTGTCAATCAAACCGGATGTGGAAAAGTAAACATCATCGCCCATTCAAAAGGCGGTCTTGATTGCAGATACGCAGTAAGCTTCTGCGGTGCTGAAAAATATGTGGCTTCTCTCACAACTATAAATACTCCCCATCGTGGATGTGGTTTTGCAGACTATCTTTTAAAAAAGATACCTGAAAATGTTCAGAATAAAATAGCCGATACATACAACACATCTCTTAAAAAGCTTGGCGACACTTCCCCCGACTTTATGGAAGCCGTTACTGACCTTACGGAAAAAAACTGCGAGAAGCTTAACAGAATTATGGAAAAGGAAAAGGATAAATTTAAGGGTATTTTCTGCCAAAGCGTTGGTTCAAAGCTTAATAAGCGAACCTCAGGAAAATTTCCTCTAAACTTTACCTACGACCTTGTAAAATATTTTGACGGCCCCAACGACGGACTTGTTTCGGAAAAATCCTTTCAATGGGGCGAAATGTATACATTTTTAACTGTAAAAGGCAAAAGAGGCATTTCTCACGGAGATATGGTGGATTTAAACCGAGAAAATATCCCGGAATTTGATGTCCGTGAGTTTTATGTAAATCTTGTTTCGGATTTAAAAAACAGGGGACTTTGATTTTGTATCATTTCGTCGCCGATGTACCTATATCGGTGAGAGTGGCTTTAAGCTCCGGATAAGGCATTGTAAATCTCTGGCTTAAATATCTCAGAGAAGCTCCTAACTCACCGTCAGGACCGCCTAATATTCACAAGTTATTATAATTTAAGGGGACAGAAAAATCTGTCCCCTTTTTCTTACTCTTCCATATCCTCTTCGTACAGAATATCGTCCTCGTCACTGTAATGACTTTCAGATTTATTCTTCAAAGTATCTACAGCATTTATAATCACTTCCGGTATTGGTATTCCCATAAGTCCGGCATTTTCTATTATGCTCAGCGATTCGTTTACCAGAAACGCCACTATTACAGTATCTCTTAAAAATGTTGTACCTGCCACTATGTCAAGGCGGCACGCCACAAGCACAATTAGAAAAGTCACTCCTTTTCTGCAAAGACCTTTCCAGCCTGCACGGCTCTCCAATGTGCCTGTGGCGGTTTTCGGTGATTTATGGAATACCGCCGCCACAAGCAGTCCCGTAATATAATCAACCGCCATGAAAATTACCAGCGTTGTAAGTGAGCTGTCCCATCCGCCGAAATATGAAGCTATCGCAGAAAACATAGCTCCTACGCCGCCGCAGATAATCACATACAATGTTTTTATCTCGTTCATTTTTCACCTTCCTTTTGCCTTAACGCTCTTTTCCTACATCCTTTTTAAATTTCATTACTCTTTCATTTCTCTTAAAAAAGCACAGCAATAGCCATCGTTTTTAAGCTCCTCTACAAGGGTTTGGGCTTTTTCCTTGCAGATTTTATCCATCGCCACAACTTCATAATTGCAGTTCTGTGATGTTTTTGTATAGCCGTTTAAGCCGGCACCTTTGATTATCTCAGGATAGTCAAGATAGGCAATATCCATATCAACATTGCCTGCTATACCGCTGACAACTCCTTTTGAAGTGTACTGCCACATTCCGAAATTACCCGTATAGGTTGGCTTGTCGTTCCACTGGGCAAGCCAGATGTCGAATACCTTTACCCTGTTCATGTCTATCCTGTTGTTAATCCAATCAAGATTTGTATACACGGAAACATAGTATCCGGCTGCCTGTACCCTCTCACAGAATGCCATGATTATATCTGTTATGCGTGTTTTACCCAGATTCATCTGACTGGCGTCCTCAATGTCAAATGCAACAGGATATTCAAACTGGTATCCCTTAATTATACTAAGGAAAAAATCAGCTTCTTTTTTTGCGTCCTCCACAGTTGTAGCATAAGAATAATGATATGCACCAACCGGAACTCCTGCCGCTTTGGCATTTTTATAATTCTGATGAAACTTATTATCTGTCTGTTTTTCAATATTCTCTTTGCCAAAACTTGAACGAAGCATGGCAAATTCAATTCCGTCAGCCTTAACTTTCTTCCAGTCAATATCCCCCTGCCATGTGCTGACATCAATACCTTTTCTGTTAACGCTCATATTTTCACCCCCTTATTTCTCATTGACACAGTTGATAATAGCTTTCTTAAAGCCTTCATCCGTAAAAATATACTTGTCCACTTTACCGTTGTTTTCATACCATGCAGCAGCCTTTGAGTCATTTTCAAAGGATACAACAATATAAAGCTTTGTATAAGCTGAGGAAGTATTTATATCCGAATCTCCGGTATCAAGACTCTTTCTTGTAACACCTCCGGAATTTACATACACAGCTTCATGACAATACTGAGTGTGAATTATATCCTCTCCAACATGAAAGTTATCAAGAAGATACGTGTAGTATCCAAATATGGCTTCATCAATATTGCCATAATCATTTACACCGCCCATAAATTTGGTACAAAGCGGAAGCACCTGCGTATATGTCAATACATGTTCAAAAAATGAGAGATTTTCAGGTTTTATAAAACCTGCCGGCATATCGCCCTCTCCCCAAACGGCGCTTATTTTTGTGTCCACATACTTGTCCGTTTTTCCGTCGAAAACCCACCAGGTCAAGGTAGTCTTGTCCACATAAGGGAAATTATCACACAGCTTTTCAAATTCCTTTACTGCGGAATTAAAATTTTCCACACTGTCATTTAAAAGCCCGTCATATTTAATTTCTACCGGCTCACTGCACAAATTCGGCGATATATGAAAATCCAGTATATCGCTTACATATACCTGTTCCTCTCCGTGAGATATTGTGAGCTGCACCTGGAGAAAGTCTTTTTCAAAAAGCACAGCCTGAGGCAGTTCAAATCTAAGCTTGTCCCCCTCAAGTTCCAGCAATGCAAACTCATCGTTTAACTGCAATTTGTAGATATACTCGCTGTTTACAAGACCTTCTTCCTGTATATCAAATACAAGAACTGTGCTTTTGTGGTCTCCCGATGTTCCTGCCCAGTCGGATGAAGCTTCTATAAAATCCTTTCTTACAGTAATGTTTATTTCTCTCTGAAGCATTTTCTCATTCCTTTCCTTTAATATTGGGAACTGCTCCCCATAAAGGAGTAAAAAATTAAAGAAAATTGCATAAATCCCTGCAACTAAAATTTATAAAATAATTTTTTTATAGAAGTCACAAAGCTTTTTACAAACTTCAGTGCATATAAATCTGTTTTCTTTTTCGGTGACATATAAATTTATACCGCTTTTTTCATCCACATCAAACCACAAAAAAGCTTTTTCATGGCTTTTTAAATAGACATCAGATTTAATAATTTTATGCATATTTTCTCCCCTTGGTATACTATGTATTATCAAAGAAAATTGTTACGGTGATTTTATGACAGACAACAAGAGGGAAGCCGCCGCATACATAAGGGTTTCCACCGATGAACAGAGAGAGTTCAGCCCCGAAAGCCAGCTTGACAGAATTTTATCCTATGCTGAAAGCCATGGCTACAGCATAAAAAAAGAAAATATATTCTGCGATAACGGCATAAGCGGAAAATCTACTGAAAAACGTGAAGGCTTCAAGTCCATGATTGAAAAAGCAAAGAATAAACCCACACCATTTAAAGCAATTCTTGTTTGGAAATTTTCAAGATTTGCCAGAAACCGTGAGGACAGCATACTTTATAAATCAATGCTCAGAAAAAAATACGGTATCAGGGTGATTTCAGTCAGCGAGGACATAGGCGATGACAAAATGTCCGTTTTAATGGAAGCCATGATTGAGGCGATGGATGAATTTTACTCTGTAAACTTAGGCGAAGAGGTCAAAAGAGGAATGACCAAAAGAGCAGAAAAAGGAAAATTTCAAAGCAGGGCGCCATTCGGATATAGATTTTTAAAAGGCAGTCTTATTCCCTTTGACACGGAAAAGGAATATGTAAAACTGATTTACAATCTGTTTTTATCTGGAAAAAGCACAGAGGAAATCAGCGAAATTCTAAATAAAACAGGCGTTAAAACTTCAAAAGGAAATCCATGGACTTCACGTTCTGTACTTTATCTTCTTAAAAATCCGGTCTATGCAGGTTATGTTGTTTGGGATAATGTAACCTGTTTTGGAGTTCATGAGCCGATAATAAGCGAAAACGATTACAAACAAGCTCAATCAATCATCAAAAATCAAAAAAAGAGAAAAATCACGAAAAAACAGACGGATTGCTGTTTTCTGAAATTTCTGCGCTGTTCCTCCTGCGGGGGAAAATTCTGTATCTGCGGTGACGGTAAAAATCTTCAATGCATCAATTACATAAAACACAAATGCACAGTTTCTCACAGTGTTTCAATAAACCGTCTTAAAAAATCTTTAACTATGATTTTTGCCGAAATTTTCAGCGGTGCAGAAAAAATCAATTTACAAGAAACAGAAAACTTACCTGTTAATATTGCAAAACTGCAAAAACAGTTACAGCTAAAATATGAAAGAGTTAAAAAAGCTTACGAAGAGGGCATTTATTCCATTGAAGAGCTTAAAAAGACAGCTTTAGAGATTAAAAATTTTAATTCTAATTTTCCAGAGAAAAATTTCGAAAAGAAAAATATTGTTCCCTCCTCCGCAGATTTATTTAATATTATTTTCAACTCCGAAAAACTTGAACCTAATCAAAAGGAAGCTATTCTTTCCGCCGTGATTGACAAAATAGTTTTTTATCGTCCGGAAGAAAAACTCGCTGTATTTTTCAAGGAGGATATTTACAATAACCTTTTTCCAAAAGGCCCGCCATACTGAGTTATTATAATTTTTGCAAGCTTCGGGTTTGTGGTTTTTATATTTACCGGATACTGAAGACGCTTTTCATATACAAACATTATTTGCCCTCCTCTATTTCCCATGGCCAGGGACTTTGAATCCAGCCCCAGCGGTTGCCGTTTTTCTCGTCGGCAGTAAGGGGGCCGAATTTGCTCTCGTATTCCTCAACCAAGGGTCTTAGCTTCTCTTTATATCGAACAAGTTTTGCCGCAGTTTCCCTGTCGTTTGGATGAGTATCCAAAAACAAATGCAGGTCGTAAGCGGCGAAAGCGTAGGTAGACAGCTTTTTCATAAGAATTTGTCGTTCAGTCATTCATATCACCTCTGCATTTTTTGCCGTAAAAGGGCTTGTTAAGGGATTTAAACATAGTTCCCACTTCAAAACCCTGTAATGGGTCAAGGGTATCTGCGCCGTTAGGCTGGTAGGAAACATAAACCATCGCCTCTGAGGTTATTTCCGGAAATGGTTTAATGCCGTATTCCCCCATGATTTTTTCCATGTTGTCCATAATATCCTCCTTATTTTTCTTAATGGTTAATCGACTTCCTATATATCATATGTTTAACATAATAATATGTGCATATATATAATCCAATAATTCAAATTATAGTCATACTTTGTTGCATAAAAGCATTAACAGGATAAAGTCATGCAAGTTTAGTTTTTTAAATTGCATAAAACCCTATAAAAGCATTTTTTTATCTGCTTTTTTTCCAGAAAATGAATTTTTTTTGAAATTCCTTGAAATAATAGATAGTTTTCTATTGACAAAGAGCCGGACTGATAGTAAAATTATATACGTGAACAAAATCACGGCCATAAAAATTAACAGGGAGGTCAATTCCAATGAATGATTATATGCAGAGAGTTCTGGACACCGTGAAGAAGCGCAATGCAGGCGAGCCGGAATTTATTCAGAGCGTAGAAGAAGTATTTAAGTCACTTGAGGTTGTTTTCGACAAGCACCCAGAGTATGAAAAAGCAGGTCTTCTTGAGAGAATGGTAGAGCCTGACAGACTTTTCTCTTTCCGTGTATCATGGATGGACGATAACGGCAATGTACAGGTTAACAGAGGTTTCAGATGCCAGTTTAACGGTGCTATCGGACCTTACAAGGGCGGTCTCCGTTTCCACCCAAGCGTATATCAGGGTATTATTAAGTTCCTCGGTTTTGAGCAGACTTTCAAGAACAGCCTTACAGGTCTTCCAATCGGCGGCGGTAAGGGTGGTTCCGACTTCGACCCTAAGGGCAAGTCAGACGCTGAAATCATGCGTTTCTGCCAGTCTTTCATGACAGAACTTTATAAGTATATCGGACCTGACACAGACGTTCCTGCCGGTGATATCGGCGTTGGCGGCCGTGAGATTGGCTATATGTACGGACAGTACAAGAGAATCAGAAGCGCATTTGAGAACGGTGTTCTCACAGGTAAGGGTCTCAGCTACGGCGGTTCCCTCATCCGTCCGGAAGCTACCGGTTTCGGTGCAATCTACTATCTCCTCGAAGTATTGAAGCACTTCGGCGACGATATTAAGGGCAAGACAGTTGTTGCTTCCGGTTACGGCAACGTAACATGGGGGGCTGCTTTGAAGCTTGCTGAGCTCGGCGCAAAGGTTATCACAATTTCCGGTTCTGACGGTTATGCTTACGATCCGGACGGTGTTGTAACAGAAGAGAAGATCAACTACCTCCTCTACATGCGTGCATGCGGTCACGGAAGCGCAAAGATGTATGCTGACAAGTTCGGCGTTGAGTACCATAAAGGCGAGAAGCCATGGGGCGTTAAGGGCGATATCGTTCTCCCATGTGCAACTCAGAACGAAGTTGGTATGGAAGAGGCTAAGAAGATTGTTGAGAACGGCACTAAGTACTACATCGAAGTTTCCAACATGCCTACATCTAACGAGGCTCTTGAGTATCTCAAGGCTAACCTCCTTGCTGTTGCTCCTTCAAAGGCTGCAAACGCAGGCGGCGTTGCTACATCCGCTCTCGAGATGTGCCAGAACTCAATGAGATATTCATGGACTGCTGAAGAAGTTGACGCTAAACTCAAGCAGATTATGAAGAACATCCACGACATGTCCGCAGAAGCAGCTGAGGAATACGGCCTCGGTTATGACCTTGTTGCAGGTGCAAACATTGCAGGCTTCAAGAAGGTTGCAGACGCTATGATGGCAGAGGGTCTTATCTAATCTCATAGTATATAATAGTTTACATTGTTTACTCTTTATCCATATAGAACACCCCCGCAGGAAATGCAAGATATCCTTAGGGGAGAAAATAAAATAACCGAATAGGATATAAATAAACCGCCTTCAACTTTTTTAGTTGCGGACGGTTTATTTGCATCTGGATTCTTTTCGTTGCATGTACTATATGTTGTGTTGACGAACGACAGAAGGGTTTATGACTTCACTTAGAGTTTGCAGCCATATTCAGATTCATTTAATTTGGATAAATTTGGATAAATATAGATATGAAAACCACAATTTTATGAATGGTTATGAAGCTCACAGTGCTTTAATAAAATTCTTCAACTCCTTGAAAACAAAGAATTTGTCATATCGGGGTTTCGTAATCAGTTCTTTTTCAGTTCCGCTCCGCACTTTGCACAGAAGGCTTGGGAATTCGGGACAGAATCCCCAAGCTTTTCAGGCTCAAGGCAGTACTCCCGCAGCCGGATTCCAACAGCCTTCTGCAACTGTACCGAATAGCGATCGTCCGGTTTCCTTCTGCGCCAAGTGCGGTGCGGAGTTAAAGCCCGGAAGCACCTTTCTGCAAGACTCTGGTTCTCTGCCGGATGCTTTTCCGAATGCACCTGCCTTATCCTATTTTCGATTGCATCCGCACCCTTATGTAGTACCCGGCTGATGATATATCTTATGACGTATATCATGAGCACTAGAGCCACAGCAGTTACAATAATCAATACATTTGGGTTATCCATTTTTCTACCTCCTAATTTCACTTAAAAAAAGCTGGGTTTGGTTTTTACCTGAATCGGAACATTCTTGACCTGGGCAACTGGGTCAATGGAAAGGAACATCTTCTCTATTGCGGTAATCAAAATATTCATGGAAATATGCTCCTGTACCATGCCACGGTAGGTTTTCCAGTTGGTGAAGTGAAAATACCAGACATTGTGATCACCGATATCATTTTTGCGATACATTTCGGCTTTCCAGTTGCTTCCGTTAAAGAAGAACACCTGGTTCGCATCATTTTTTTGAACGGATACACCGCTTCCCCGCAGGTCGGCGTTCTGGATGCCCTGCAGCGCTCCCCGCAGGGTAAATTCTTCTGCCTGCTCCGTTATGACATACTTACGCTGGACGATCCTTCCTTCATCCATAAGCTGACGATTTACTTTTCCCTGACGAAGACCCAGCACTATGCCAATAGTGACGGCGCCAACGGAGAGTAAAATTGCTAACCACATAATCGATTCCTCCTAAAAGTTTATTTTTCCTGTGCATTTATGTTTCTGATAAAGCAATTGTGAAAATGACGTTATTAGCGTTTGCTTTTACGATATTTGTTAGAAGCCGGCAGACATATCACCGTAACTACTGCACCTCCTCTCAGACAATTCCCATTATGTTTACGAGTCTATCGAAAATCGTCTTATTCCGCCTCGTTTATTGCTTTCATTACCAGCCAATACTGCAAGATTTCCCAATCCTCATGCTGATCATTATAAATAAGCTCAATTGGAACGTGAACGGTAACAGGTTGAATGTCGCCGATCATAAAGATTGCCTGAATTGCCGCAGCTTCCATGTCATCGCTATATTGATTTTGTTTCACATATTCTTCGATTTTGTCAAAAACCTTCTTGGGTGGGAGAATTGTTACATTCACATTTAGTTTTGCTCGCTCAGTCTCTTTATTGTAGGTAAAGCTAAATCTATCCGTTTCAAATGTCGCATTCTTTAATATATAATCTGCAACCTTTTCTATGATAAGAGTCCCACCGTACCAGTCATAATCAGCCTCGAGTTTATGACGTTTAAAATCGTCCGAATAAACGATATATTTGTCGAGGTAGTCTAGGTTAGTATTGCTTAAGTATCCTCCAACAAAATTTTCAGCCTCTGCCATACAGGCTTCTTTGATTTCTTCCTCGCTCATCGGTTTTTCGCAGGCTGTAAACGATAGAAAGATAAAAATCATTAAAAATAGAGAAATAATTCTTCTGTGCCTTTTCATCCGAATTCCTCCTGATTTCTTGCATATTTCTATATCTGTACCGCCGTTGTGAAAGCGGCGGTATCAGTGTTTGTTTTTTATGTTTTTGGCGAGAAGATGGCGGACGGATCCCCGTAGTAGATATATCCGCTCTTTGCTTCCAAGTATACCGTAAGCGTTCCGTCATCGTTAGGTTCAACAGTAATCTTGTAGGCATCGTTTTTCTCCTTTGCCAGCAGATCGGAAACAGAACTCTGTCCACCGGTGATCTCGAGCAAATAGCCATCGCCCTTTGCTTTGTATGTACCCGTATAATTCCAGTCCATGTAGAGCGTTACAGTTCCGTCCGATTCAAATTCCACGGCGCTGATGTCAAAAGCATAGCTATTACATTCATAGTAACCGGATAAGGACGGCAAATCACTTCCGCCTCCGCAGGCAGTCAGGATTGTGGCGCATAGGACGACGACCAACAGCAAGGATAATAGCCGTACTTTTACGTTTGTTCTCATAGATTTTTCTCCGGACCTTTGTAAAAACATTTTGTTTGTCATATAAAAGCAAGCCATACGTCCGGTTATTATTCCGGATCATTTTTAAGTCTTGCACCGCATTTCGTGCAAAACATGGAATGGCTATCCATACCAGCACCGCACTGAGTACAGAAAACCATTTTCTGCGCAGAATACGAACCCTGTGTTGCCTCTGATACAGCAGACGGCTGCTCCTGCGGCGGTGTACTTGTCTGCGGCTGCGTGGACGAATAATACGGCATCTGTGGATTGATGGGACTTGTACTTCCATTAACACCATGCACAAATGCATGATGTTGGGCATTTTTTCGATAAATCAAGAAAACCTGTATGGCAAAAACGGCAATAAATCCAATCCATGCCAAACCGTACAGGGCAAGCTTAAAGCTTGTCCGCAGAGCGAGCAGGACATATATAACCTCGTATGCTCCAAACACACAAGAGATGATGAAGAAAACAAGCCGAAGAGTGTTTTTACTTTCATCCTTTTTCAATGCTAACACCCAAGCCATGGCAACCAAAGCATATAACACCAGATTTACAATCACCCGTTCAGCCCCGCGCCAGCCTGAAAAATAATATCCTCCGTAATTGATAATCTGCTGAATTGCAGTAATCAGACTGCCAACACTAAACAAGGAATATGTAAAAGCCATGACGAATGATTCTATCTTCACTTTCTTCATGCACATCCAAAGCTGCAAAAGACCGGCAAGCGCACACATCCAGATGTACATTTGACCATTGAGATTGATCAGCAGAAAAAAAGAACTGACAGCAGAAATGATTGCCAAAATGCGCTGAAGCGGATTCAGTTTCCAGCTTTTTGCAAGCAAAGCTATGTAGCTCACCACAGAGCGAAAGCTGCCGTCCATAAACTCTTCTGTTTCTGAAGTAGCAGGACTGTATTTTGTATCGTTCATAAGTAAATCCTCCTTGTTTTTAGTATCTCCGTATCAAGATTCGACAGGAATCTCTTCGTATGTATTCTCCACCTTCAAATAAACACCGTTTGAATCGTAAAGTTCCATTTCCATTAGCTGACCAAATTCTTTCATTTTGAAATGGTTCCCGGGCTGACCATCGCTAAAAATGGTAATTTCACGGATGATGTCGTTTTCTACGTCATAAACCTCATAATGATCTTCATAATAGACCGTATTTCCTTCCACCTTTACGACGCCGTCTTCTCCCGACACGAAGTCAAAATAATTGTCAAATAAAAGCACAGAATCCTTCTGACCGGATGACTGTTCCTCGCGGTTGCCTACCGGTTTTCCATCCGGGGCATAGAGCCATTGCACGCTGTATTCCTCACCATCAGTTTCCATGGTTCTACGAACCTCAATATAGCCGTCATCATGAACGATAACTCTGTCATGTGAATAATGAGTAATTGTTTCCTCCCCGTAATAGGTCGAACGGCTGGTTACAGGAAAGCTGACCGATAATGTTCTTGTCCCGGAAGATTTTCCGCAGGCAGTCAGCAGTGTGGTCGCGACGCACAGTATGACAAGCATTGATATAAACTTTTTCATTTTCATCGTGAAGTACCTCGCGTTTAATAATAAGAATAGAAAACCAGCAGCGGGACAACGTATGCCAGAATCGCAAGGATGATACTCAATGCTGTCCATACGATGACGCCAATCAACGCGCCTTTCCCCGCGGAGTGTGCTTTGAGCGGCGTTTGGTCTTTCCATACCAAATAGAGAATCAAGCCGACAATCGGAAAGAAAAAGCCAAGCGTCGTCATGCCGCCGGAGGGTGCATCCTGCACATATCCCATCTGCGGATATACAGGCTGCTGGATTGTGGGCTGTGCGTCCTGTGCCAGCATTGTGCGCTGCTTGCCACAGACGCTGCAGAAATTCTCTTCTGATGAGAGTTCCTGGCTGCAGCCGGAGCAGAACACCTTTTGTTCTGCGTCATTCGGTTCGACCCGAGACGGTTCCGGGCGTCTGGTACCGCAGCCTGCGCAAAACATCTCGTCCGGCAGCAGTTCCCGACCGCAGCCAGAGCAGTTTACTTTCTGAGCAGCATCAAAAGTACCAACGCTCTGATAGACCGGCTGTCCATAAGGCTGCGTAACGGGCATTTGATAGATAGGTCTTTCCTTTTTATACGGATGCGTCAGCCACCAGCCCAGAAGGAACGCCATAGGAATCAGGAACAGGACAGACAAACAGTATAAGTCGCTGCGCATAAAATAGATGTTTCCCACAAGATGCGCAAAGGCGATAAAGATGCCGAGTATGCCAGGCAGGAACCACAGCCTGTGCAGCCCACGCTTGTGCTCACCGTCCCCGGCGCACGGCGTGATCGTCATGAGGGTAAGGAGCAGATAGCATAGAATTTCCAGCACATAACAGCCGCAGATGCCAATTGCCCACATCATCGGGCCAAAATGAAGCTCATACTCATACACATCAAAAAAGCCCCGGGATCCGCAGTTCAGAAGAAAACTCGTAAGCGTAAAAGCGGGCAAAAGTGCTTGGATTGCCAGCGCGCCTGCCAGAAGGCTGTTCCGCTTCCGCATGAACAGCAGAACCGCCAGCAGGATCATGCTGCCGATCAGCAGGACTTGGTAGAGGATATGGAGAACAGAGTAGGTGCTGCAAAACTCCACCACCATGCGGTAGCCGATTTGACTGTCCATCCAACCGCTTCTGACCCGCAGCCGATATAAATTGGTCAGGAGACCAAAGGCCAGGATCACCGCAAAAATAGATGCGATCGGAAATTTTAGTTTTTTTGTTTCCTTCATTTTTCTTCCTCCCAGGAATGTGATTAGAACACCAAGAATCGCGACCGCAGCCAGCAAAGCAAGCTGCAACCAATTTCCTGTCCCATTGACCGGAGAGATACTTCCGTCCGGGTTGACTTTTCCGCTGATTCTGTCTCCATCCATGACCAGCAGCTCCAGCGTCTGCGGGTCGCTTCCGGCTGAATCGGCGGCAGGCAGCTCCATGGAGAACACCTGACCGGTTTCAATCTCCACATTGGGGTATTCCGCGGCACCATAGCTTTCGCCGCTATCGTCAAAGGATACCGTGGATACCGACATTTCACCGTCGTCTGTCGCCGTAATGCGCAGGGAATACGCCTCCGGGCTGTCAAACACAGCGACGCGCTTGGAATCCTCCACCACCATCAGCGCCACTTCTGGATTGGCAGAGATGAGAGACTCATCTACCTGATTGTCCGTGATCCGACCAACAACTTCACCGTTTTTTATAACCTCAACATCAACGGGGCAGTCCACTTCCCAGCATGAACATGGCTTTGAACACGATACGGCGCCCTCCACAATTGCCCTCAGATAGTTATCGATAATATGGTTTTCTGATGTTCTCAAGTCGTTCTCCCAGGAGAACCGATAGGCAAATTTATCGATATGTCCAAACTTTCCTATCATGGAATTTCCCGCAGCGGTCAAAGTTTCCCTTCCGTTCGGACCGAAGGTGTCAAAGTAATTGTAAATGTTATGGATATTATCATAGCCGGTCGTCACAGGAAAGTCCTCTTTACCGTCGTCCCAAATGGAGTCGATCGCACCATAGGTGTAGGAAAAGATACGGGAAGTATCGGTGTCCATGAAAATCCAACTGTCCCCCGTCTCTGGATTGTTTGCCAGTGCGGCAATCAGATTTGCCGCAGCGCCGCCAAGGCTGTGCCCGGTAATGAAAAAGGCACGTGGCTTATCATACAGATCCTCATGGGCATTGGCGTACTTTTTCACGTCCTCCCAAACCTTTTTCTCAAAGTCTTCAACATAGTCGTAGGCCGTATAACCCAGAACATCTCTGTTCGCTTCCGCATAGTGATCCCCTATAAACTCATTTACAGTAACGGAGCCCCGGACAACAATGAAGATGAGATTTGTTTCTTCACCGCTAAGCCGGATTGGCCTATGCGCTATGCTGTACGCATTGCCATCGCCAATTTCCTGACCCATGATTTCAACGCTGTTATCATAGTTGGAAGTCCAGATATTATCATCCTCTATGCCCATCTGATAGAAGAGCCGGCAGATTTCCTGCTCACCTCTTCCGGCTGCCATACAGAGCATCGCGCCGAGCGTTGCCAACTCGTTATCGTATTCATCGGCTGATTTCTCAAACATCCATTCTTTAAAATCTACAGTTGCTCCGCCATAACTGACCGGAACCCCCGGGATATATTCGCCAGCACCATCCACGTCCGACACCCATTCATATGTCCTGTCCGGCCACCAGCCATCCGGGTAATCCACAACAATTCTGTCGTTTTCCCAATGATAATGGATAGAGTCGTTACCGTTCTGGAACGGCTCCGAAGCCGTACTGCTGTCATCCTTGCCCCATACGAAAGCCCGGCTGTCATATTCGCCGTCCGCTTTGCGGAACACATAGACGCCGCGCACCTCGCTGGCGTCTGACTCCTTGACGATATACAGCTCTCCCTGATCTCCATCGTCGTATCGGTAAGTGCCGAGCCAGTCCGCTGAGCTTATTTGCGCAGATAGATATTCAATCTGATAACCGCAGGCTTTCAGGAAATCTCCCCATCCCCCGCGAATCGCTGTAAAAGGCTGCAGCGGCATGGCGTTAAGATCTTCTGTTGTTGCGGTACGCAGATATTCCACCTGCCAGTTTTCGCTGAACGTATAGATATATGCTTGGGAGGATTGCTTGTCTGCTGCCCCATTGGTGATAATCAGCTCCGGGTAATCGTTCCCCGCAACATCATAAAGACAGGCCTGCATTTCTGTGTCGTCAAAATATTCCTGTCCCATGTTCCGAAAGCGCCCGTTCAGGAGGAAATTCGCGAATTTGAGGTTCCAGGGATTCGCGTCCACATCCTCCAGGTATACATCGGAATCCGGCGTCATATATCCGGCAATTTTCAGTGCCTCTTTTTGCACAGACACCGGAGCAGAATCTGCATACTCCACAGAAAGGATCATGAGCTTCGACAAGTCGCCCCAGCTATAAAAGGCCACAATGTCATTTCTGGTCGGCTGGAACAGCTCATAAAACAGGGGATCGCCCATTCCGTAACGATAATCGCTGTCGTAGTAGTACTGACGGATGCTGAACAGGTATCCCTTCTCCTCATCCGCTAACTCATAACTGCTCTTTCCGCCTGATGCATCAAATTTGGAGCGATCGTAGAAGTGTATCCAATTGGCTCCCTCTAAGCCGCCCTCTGACCAGCGGTATTTCTCCGCAATGAATCCTGGTATCGTAATATCAAAACCGCTGAAGATTTCTGTTTGTATGGTAACTTCCTCGGACTCAGACGCCGCCACGGCAGAAACCGGCAGACAGAGCATCAGCATAAGCACCGCCAGAATCATGGATATTTTTTCTTCATAGAATCCCCTCGCTTTCAGACCTTTTACGAGACACTTGGATTGTTCGCAGCTGGCTCCTCACTGGCTTGATACTCAATTTACATCGTTCTCCTCGGAAAAGATTAACTTATCTCCATCGATCACATAAGTGCCACTGGACGAGAGGCCAGTCCCTGTGTAGGTGAACGAAAAATGTGTTGCATCTATCGTATAGGTATAATCAAGCCAGCTTCCGTCCTCGGCTCTAAAATTCATCGTGCCGTCTGCATTCAATCGGATAAGATAATGGGGGACATATTCGGCGTCTGGCTGGGATATTTCCAGCGTCCATTCGTCCAGTATTGACGTCACGTCAAATTCAGAGTTTCCGGCCTGCGTTGATGAATTTGCAGGTACAAAACAAAACTCCGTTGTCCCAAACGCCTCCGAGATTTCACGATCATAATAAAAAATCCGATCTTCAAAGCTGAAATACAAATTCCCTGCTTCGAAGCGTGCCGTTCCCTGAAAACCGCCGTAATCAGAGGTGACCGTTCCTGTATGATCGGGCGACATTGTAATGGTCAACTGATCGCTGAAAAAACGGTCAACTGATCGCTGAAAAAACGATAAAAGCTAAGCTCGCCGGAAAGCGTAGATTCATCGGTGGCTTTTAATTGCAGCGAAGCAGTCATGTCGCTGTCTTCCTGCTGCCAAGTCCAGTTGCCTTCATAGTCGTAGGCGGAAAACGTATTTCCCGAGGAATTCTCAGGCATGGCGATCCCCAGCTCATTCAGCATATACTCCATATCCCCCTGGAGCGATTCTTCCATAGTTCTTTTCTGGCTCTCATATGCATCGACGCCGCTGAACTGCGCATTGAAGTAGAAACTGAACGTGTTACATCCTGCAAATTTCTTCCCATCCGGGAGCTGGTTCATATAAAAAGCGTTGTTTTCATATTGATAGACTTCTCCAAAGTTCCCGTTCTCATCGAAGCCATATAAATGAACATACACGGGGTTATGGTCCAGAGAATCATATACCGGTATGTAAAAGCAACCGGCATTTTCGTATAAGCTAAAGGTTATTTCTGACTCTTGAGACTCATTTTTGGATCTTCCGGAGAAAAGCTGTATGGCCTCGCCATTCTGCACCGTCCATACATCAATAACCGGGAAGACGCCTTCTCCTTCCGGGGTATAGAGCATCACCAATTCGTCGGTGCCATCCTGATTAAAGTCCTTCAGGTCTAATTTGATTACGCCTTTTGCGTAACATTCATATTCGGAGCCGCCAAAGGAGAGGCTGCCATACCTTTCCAGGGCACTCTCTACGATACTCGCATATAGCTCGGTGGTATTGACTGTCTCCTGCTCCTCCGTTGAGGCGTCCTGACCGGATTCTACCGCTGCGTTCGATTCTTCCCCGAAATATGTATAGGAGCCGCCTTGCTCATCCTGAAGGAAACAGTTATACCGATGACTGGTTGAATCGCCCTGCATCCAGCATGCATCATTGGCTCCGGCATAAATCAAGTTCGGTACCCTTTCTACTTTGTCAAAGATCGTTTCCTCCAGGGTTTCTGTATTGAGGAAGCGGAGGGTCATATCCTTAAAATAGTAGAGTCCATTCTCGCACAGGGTAAATCTGTTATATGTTTCCTCGTAAGATGCAAGGTTTTCTGTACTTCCGTCCTCAATGTTTAGCCGGTAAATATTGTCTAAATCCGTATAATACAGATAATTGCCTTTGGAAATAAAGGAGAAATATTTCTCCACGTCATCATCATCCTGCGATGGCACTTTTCCGACTATCTCTTCCTCAGATTTTTCCGATTTTCGGTACAGGGTTTCGCCCATGAGATTTTTCTCTATGTCAGGAATAAAGTAATAATAGTATCCGTCGTTATACGCCGCAAAGCAGACAGGCCCCTCAAGGTCAAGAAAATCCTCCTGCTTGCACAGCTCACCGGTATTCAGATCCAGCCGGTAGAAGAAATAGCTGTTGCCGAAGATGAGATAATCATCAAAGAAGTAAATGCCTTGCACTTGAGACAGTAGCTCGCCATATGCATTGAGCTGCTCATAGCTTACAAGGGTGCCGTTTTCCTTGCCGTCCTTGCTGAGCCAATGGATCTCGTATTCACGGTCTCCCTGCTCTGTGGCTTTTGTGATTTCCATAAAGCAGATCTTATCGCTCCAGAGGAAGATATTGCCCAGGGTATACTTGCTCCATCCATTGCCTTTTATTTCCTCTGATTCGTAGAGAAGCTCCGGCTTCCCACGCAGATCGTTTTGGACTCGCTTAATGCAGGGCTCCCAGGTTTCGGTCACACTTAGAAAATATGTGTACTGGTCATCGTAAACAACAGAGGATCCCAGAGGGACAGAGCCGACGCTGTCGCCCTTCTTCCCAAGGGTAAAAATCAGGACAACCGCCAAAACCGCGATCAGCACGCTGCCAATGGACAGGCCGATTGCAAGGCCCTTTTTTGATTTTTTCCCGGAGGCCGCAGCGCCGCCGCTCATTGGGGCGCTGAAATTTTGTGCCCCCATAACCGGCTCCCGTTTCGGCGCCTGGATATTTACCGTTTCATCCGGTATGCCTACCGGTTGCTGCGGTGCCGGTGAAGCTTCTTGTGATATCTTTACAGGCGCTCCACACGCGCTACAAAATTTTGCGTCATCCGGCAAAGGATTTCCGCATTTTGAACAGAACATAATTTTCCTCCCTCTCGCTTGCCGGAGACAAACGCAGTCCCAGCTTATTTTTCATCCTATTTTACCCGAAGCGATAAAAAAGCGCCCCACACAATCAGGTAGTTTTCGTGAAAAATTTAAAAACACGATGGATACTACCTTTTTGTGTGGGGCATATTTGATCTTTCATGCTATAATATTCTTATCGTTATCTAACTGTACAGACCGGTTAGAATCATCTTTTCTAAGGGGGAATCCGATGGACGAGCGTAAAAAATCCGTTATCCGGCTTTTTGCGGCAGCGGCGCTGTTGCTTGCAGTCTCCGCATACCGGCAGCTTAGTATGCAACATTGGCCGGAGGATTCTCTGCGGCCATATCTTGTCTGGGCGGTCTATATGCTGCTGCTTTTCGGCTGGCAATATACGATCAGTACGAAAATCACACAAAAAACCATGCGCACCCATCTGACTGCGCAAAATATCATCAGTATCCTGTATTTAACGGTTCGCTTTGTTCAGGATGCTTTCCTCTATGTCAATATTCCGTGGATGCGCTTTACCGGATACTTTATCAATATAGCGGCTGTCTTTATCCCGCTGTTCGGTCTTTACGGCGCATTCTATCTCGGCAGGCCGGAGGATTACCGGATCAGTAAAAAGTGGTATCTGCTCCTGATACCGGCTTGTTTTTTGAGTGTGATGGCGCTGACCAACGAGTGGCATCATTTTCTGTATTACATTGTGCCGGAGGAACCCCAGCCGAATTTGTATTTTCACCCATATATCGGCACCTATATCATCTATCTGTGGGGATTGTGGATGATTGCGCATCAGGTACATGTGATCTACCAGCGAAATGGCACGACAAAGTCGGATCCTCTTTACCGGAAGCTGATTCCCTTCTATGAACCGATTTTACTGTTCCTGTTCAGTATTCCTTATGCCGCGACGGCCTATGTAGTGCGGTTTGAGCTTGTGGAATATTCGGCGGGGCTGATTTTCATTCTTGTGCTTTGCTGGGAGCTTTATATCCTGGTCGGACTGATTCCGGTAAACACGCAGTACGAGGATGTGTTCCGGCGATCTACGGTGGCGATGCAGATTCTTTCATCGGATGGCGAGCGGATTGCAGTATCGGAAAATGCGGCGGAAATCACGCCTGCTATGCTGGAAGCTCTGAAGCAGAATCAGCATTTTTCTGTTACGGAAGATGTTATCATGCATCTGCACCAAATCCCGGGCGGATGCATGATCTGGCAGACCGATCTTTCGCAGATCAACCATGCTTTTCGGGAGCTTCAGAGGCTGAATGCGGAACTGGAAGAAGAACAGGATCTGCTGGCACAGGAAATTCGCATTCAATCAGACGAGGCAAGTGTTCAGGCACGCAATGATATTTATGACAGCCTATCCACGGAGGTGGCCGGGCAGCTTGCTTCGCTGACAACGCTTTTATCGAAGGAATCCCTTTCGACGGATGACTGGAACCGCATCTGCCTCATCGGCACTTATATCAAACGATTCTGCAACCTGCAGCTCACTTATCAGGAGCAGAAGACGATCCCGATGGGAGACTTAGCCATCAGCTTGCAGGATGTGGCGAAATGTATGAAGAAGCTTGGAATCCGGACAAGCTTGGATTTTTGCCCCACGTCGAATTTAGAACCGGAGCTGATTCTTTTTATTATGAAAGCCTTGGAAGAGATTTTAGAGGAGGCGGATTTTTGCCTGACTTCTATGGAAATCCGAATCAGCGACACGGTTTGCTTTGAGATTACCGGCACAGATCACGGGCTTGCTCCTCATTCTTTAGAAGACGGTTATCGGTTCCAGACAGAAAAGATTCCGGCAGGCTATCGGCTTCTGCTTTTGAAAGAAGGAGAGGTGGCGCAGTGATGAAAAAGAAACCATCGGCGAAAATGATCAAAAAGGCAATCGATTCTTATCCCGGCGGAATTTGTTTTTCTGCGCTGGATGGCCGGGTCATTCTCGTCAATGAGAAGATGAACAAGCTAATACTGGAACTGACCGGACACACGATCCTGAACGCAAAGGTGGCGTGGGAGGAACTCAAAACCTTTGCCAATAACGGCAAGGCGGAAAAGCTGACCCAATCCTGGCTGCCGAAAGAGCCGGACAATGGAAATAGAAATCCCCACCAACAGTTGTTCTTCCGCTTCTCCGACAGCTCGGTCTGGCGTTTTGAACTGAGGTTTCTTGATTCCGATACCGTTCAGATTGAAGTGGCGGAAATTACAGAACTCTACCGGCTCAGCGAAGAACTGTATGAGAACACCATCCGGCTGCAAGAGATGCAAAAGCGGCAGAAAACCTTGCTGGACAGCATTGTAGAAGTCAATTTGAATAAAGAGATTCTCGCTGCCAAAATGCATATCCATGATGAGTTGGGGCACTGTTTGCTGGCTACCACTAAGGCGATTACAGAAGACAGTCTGGCCGAGAACGCCGATGTACTGCGGGAAAGCTGGAACAGCACCATTCGTGATTTTTCCAATATTCCTACTGTGTGGACGGTTCCTGATTCTTCCCTGCAGTCTGAACTGATGCAGGTGGCGGAGCTGATTGGTTGTAAGGTTGTATTCCTTGGCGAACAGCCAAAAAGTCGCAAGGCATTACAGCTTTTGTATGCCGCCGTCCGCGAGGCACTCACCAATGCGGTACGCCATGCGGACGCTACGGAATTGACGGTAAAAATCGAGCAAGATGAGAAAAGTTATCATATAGAGATATCCGACAACGGCGGTGTTACTGTTTCGAAAATTACGGAAGGCAATGGCCTTAGTGCATTGCGGCAACGATTAGAACAAGAAGGAGCCTCTCTAAAAGTTCTCTGCGGCAACAGCGTATCGCTTATTGTAAATATTCCACTTGATTTAGACGAAGCCCAGAAAGGAGGACGGAAATGATACAGGTTTTAATAGTAGAAGATTCCAGGATTACCCGGGATGCCATTGAAAGCCAGATCGCCAAATCAGAAAAATATATTCTGTACGCCTCCATAGAAAACGCAGCGAATGCAGAAATTGCCTGTCTGCGCGGGTGTGTCGATTTGATCCTGATGGATGTCTGTACGGCTGACGAAGAATCAGGCCTGAAAGCTGCGGCAAAAATCAAGCAGTACAATCCCAAAATCAAAATCATCATCATGACATCCATGCCAGAACATTCCTTTATTCAAAAGGCAAAAGCATGTGGATGTAATGGTTTTTGGTATAAGGAATATGGCCGCAATGCCCTGATGGAGGTTTGTGATCGGGTAATGAACGGCGAAATTGTTTACCCCGAGGACACACCGAAGATCCGAATCGGGTACAGCAACAGCGCCGAGTTTACCCGTCGGGAGTTTGATATTATCCGGGAGCTTGTTCAGGGCAGAAAATACGAGGAGATCGCGGAGTATCTTGGTATTACACCGAATACAGTCAAGTACCACATCAAGAATATCTTGCAGAAAACGGGTTACCAGAATACTTTGCAGCTAGTGGCTGAGGTGGTTGAAAAACGGTTGATTCTGCCGAAGTATTGACACAGAACTTCCTACAAAATATGCCGTAAGCTATACTACTAAAAAAGAAACGGTAGGTTTATTAGGGATTTTGCTTATGCAGAATACAATAAAACAAAGCTGACCGAGTGTAAACACGCAGTCAGCTTTTTTATGTCAAACCAAATAGTTTGCCCATATTAGAAAAGAAATATGCAAAGGTCTTGACAAACATTTGTTCTTTGTGGTATACTTTATGTAAATGTAGATGTTGTCTGAATCCGCACAATTGAATAACCGCCAAAACACATATTTATTTTTATTGATTTTTCGCAGTCATTTTCCGGTCTGCACCCACGGTTTAGTTTTGCTGAAGCCGTTACATACATAGGCGAATGCCAAGCGAGAGGGACTCCTCCCGCTGTATTCGTTTGCGTATGTAACGGCTTTTTGTTTTGACCAAAAAACTTTGAAAGGGGCTGATGCGCATATGATTGTTCTGCAACCGGAGTCAAATAAAAACCAAAACTCAGGAAAGGAAAAGAGCATGAAAAAAGAAAAAATCAAAACCGTAGACGGACAAACCCTGCTGGATATGCAGCTGCCGCAGATTCGGTTTGTGGTAGACGGCCTGCTGCCGCAGGGGCTTCATATCTTAGCCGGAGCCGCCAAGACCGGAAAATCGTGGCTACTGCTTCTGCTCTCCCTGCGGGTAGCGCAGGGCAAGCCGTTCTGGAATCTGCAGACAGAAAGAGGAACGGTGCTGTCGCTGTGTTTAGAGGACAGCCTCAACCGTATCCAGCAGCGGCTGATGGATCTGACGGAGGACGCGCCGGATAACCTCCACTTCGCAACGCTGTCCAAATCTTTATCGGACGGACTGTGCGGGCAGATCGAAGGATTTATCACAGAGCATCCCGACACGAATCTCGTCATCATCGATACCCTGCAGAAGGTTCGGGAAAACAGCGGAGAGTCCAATTTGTACGCAGCCGACTACAAAGACATCGGATTGTTAAAGTCTCTCGCGGACAAATACCGTATTGCCGTTGTGGTGGTACAGCATCTGCGCAAACAGTTCGACAGCGACCCGCACAATATGGTGACCGGCTCGACCGGACTGCTGGGTGCGGCGGATGGAAGTTATGTTCTCAAGCGGGAAAATGCCGGTGACAGGGACGCCAGGCTGTATATCAAAGGACGGGATGTGGAGGAACAGATTCTGAATATCCGCAGAGATGAAGAAACAAACGAATGGATATTTATTTTGAGCGATACGCCGGTTGTCAATTCCTTAAAGAGCGAAGCGTTCTTCCCCCTGCTGATGAATTATCTGACGGCAGAAAAAGAATTCTGCGGAACGGCAGGCGAGCTGTCCGAAAAACTGGGCGGCGGGATCAACGGAAATGTCCTCACACGAAAGCTGAACCGGTATGAAAAAGAACTGAAAAATATGGGCGTGGAATTCACCTGCAGCCGGACAGGCAAGCGCAGGGAGCTGCGGATCGTCTATGACGGTAATGACGATATGACGGTTGAAACGGTGTGCGGGAAAGAACCGTCACAAAGACCGCAACCCCTTGCTACAGCTTGATTTACCGGGATGGCAGAATCGTCATAGTCCCTGCTCCCCAAAATATCGTCACAATCGTCACTGCAAAAGATTTGCCCCCTGCCGCGCGATTTTGGGCGAGCCAAAGAGCAGACCACTATACACCCGACCGAACAGAATAAAAACGATTGCAGGCGGTTTGCGGTGCGAATAAAGCGGCTCAAACAATCAGCAGGAAGTGTGCAGAATCGTTGGGCAAATAATACGGGGTTGCAGCAGCAAATTTTCAGGGTCGAAAAGATTGCAGGAGAAAGCAGCGGGGTTGTAAACGCCCCGCTGCGGTTCACATCGGACGGCAATGCCGACCGAAGAATGGCGTGGCTACGGCGTTTCCCGGAAGTTTTCACCTTCAATGAAATTCGGGGTTGCAGGTACACCTGTTTTGAACTTTGGCGTCAAAAACACGGCTGCTGAAATGGGAAAAGCCCGAAACAAAGGCGTTTTGGGCAGTAAAATACGGTGCTGTACTTTGGTGCAGCACCGGGAAAGGAGCAAATATGGATTCAGAGAACAAGCAGAGAATCAGTCTGTACTTGGACAAAGAAGAGGTAGAAAGAATGGACAGTGCGGTTAAAAAATACGGCTACCGTTCCCGCAATGATTTTGTTTCCTCTGCCGTGGATAATTTAGTCGCAGATAGATTGCTCGGTGAAAACGATACGGTCATCAGCGAAAAGCTGTCAAAGGCTATCGCACAGATGAGCGAAGCACAGACCTTGCAAATCGCAAAAAGTATGTTTCGCTACGCTGTGGAAATGGAACTCATCATGCGGATGTTCTCGGAAACTTTGGATTTTACTCCGAGCGAAATTGAAGAAATGCGGAAAAAAGCGATTCGGAATGTCAGGAAAACAAGGGGCAAGGTCAGACTGGATGATTTGTTCAAACGAAAAGACACACAGTCGCTTTAAATTTGACAGCCGAAAGGCAGAAAGGAATTTTATGAAAGATAAAAGTATAGATTTTGAATTACTGCGAAAAAGGCGTGAGAAAATTCTTAAGCTGAGATCGGAATCCAATGAACAACAGCACATTGGTCTCGGCTATGTGATAACTGTTGACGGAAAGCATTATCCCGTTATGGCTTGCTTCCCTGTCGGAACGGCTGCGGGACATGTCAAAAGCAAATTTGAATATCTGATAAACGGTCAAAAAAGTTAGTGGTATTCTCGCTGGACTTTTGACCGGAGTAGTGATATGTTGGTGATGTATCCTATTCGGTTTGATAGAGCGAAGCTTCGCTCGGAAAGGAAAAGTGAAAATGAAATCAACCGATTGTACAAACAGAAATTTAATAACAGCGCTCTATTGCAGGCTCTCTCAAGAAGACGAACGGCTTGGCGAATCGCTATCCATTGAAAACCAAAGGCTGATGCTGAAAAAGTACGCTGAAGAACATCGCTTTCCAAACATTCAGTTTTATGTAGATGACGGATTTTCAGGAGCCGATTTTAACCGTCCGAGTTTCAAGAGAATGATGAACGATGTGGAATGCGGCAGGGTCGGAATCGTGATCGTGAAAGACCAATCCCGTCTTGGCCGAGACTATCTGCAGACAGGAATGCTGATGGAAATTACCTTTCCGCAGTATGATATAAGGTTTATCGCAGTCAATGACGGCGTAGACAGTGCAAACGGCGTCAGCGATTTTTCCGGCATCAAAAATTACTTCAACGATTTTTATGCCAGAGATACCAGCCGAAAGATCAGAGCGGTACAGAGAGCGAAGGGTGAACGCGGAGAACGGGTCGGGACAACCATTCCGTATGGATATATGAAAAACCCCGATAATCCCAAGCAGTATGTTCCTAATCCAGAAACTGCGCCGATCGTAAAACGTATCTTTGAGATGTATGCAAGCGGTATTGGAATCGTAAAAATCTGTGACCGGCTTTCCAGAGAGCAGATTGTATCAACAAGCGTGTATGCTTTCAAAACAACCGGCAGCAAATCCGGTAATCCTGATCTGACAAGACCATACCATTGGGCGCAGACAACGGTACGAAAGATGTTAGCAAATCAGGAATATGTCGGTGACACCGTAAACTTCAAAACCTATTCCAAGTCCAACAAGCTGAAGAAAAGACTGAAGAACGATCCCGAAAATATTCTCATATTTGAAAATACCCACGAAGCCATCATAGACCGCAAGACTTTTGAGTTGGTACAAAAGCATTTTGCAGGAAGAAAGCGCCCGGACAAGCAGGGCGAAATAGACAAGTATGCTGGATACCTTTTCTGTGGGGAATGCGGAAGCCGTTTGTATCTGCACCGAGGGAAAACCATCAAACCGGAAAACAACAATTTCCAATGCGGAGGTTTCCAAAGGAGAACCAGCGACTGTACCGCACACTATATCCGAGAGAATGTGCTTGACCAAATCATCCTGCACAATTTGAAAACGGTAACCGCCTTTGCAAGAGAACATCCAGAAGGATTTTATGCGATGGCAACACAGAACGGCGAAGCAGAAGCAAAAAAATTCTACAAAACCGTGGAGCGTGAAAAGATACAGATTGAAAAGCGAATCAAAGAGTTAGACAACATTATTCGGTGCCTATATGAGGACAGGGTATGCGGTCGGCTGACACCGGAGCGTTACGATGTGATGGCTGGTGGATACGAACAGGAGCAGGCAGAGCTGCGACAGGAGCTAACAACTATTACCGAACACATTGGCGAAATAGATATGCGGGAGAAATGCATACAGGAATTTGTGGTCAAGGCAAAAGAGTATATTGAGATGCCCAAGCTGACACCCGAACTGCTGCGGGTATTTGTCCGCAGAATTGAAGTATATGAGAAACCGGAAAAGTATTCCCGCACTTGTGGAAACCCAATCATCATCCACTATGCGTTCCAACTGCCGGAGCAGAACGGTATGCCCGCCATAGAAGTCCTCGCACGCCCTACAACTAAAACCGCCTGAAAAGCAGTACCCGAAAGGTAAAATGCCTTTCGGGTACATATAGCCCTCAAATCTCCGCTAAGAACATCTCAGAAACCTGCGGGGGTGTTTTGATTCAATATAAAAAATTAAATATACTGTGGGAACATGTCAACTGCTAATTTATATGTATCAATATCGAAAAGAACCAGCAAAATCTGAAGCTTGTCATAGCTTTGGAAAGTCACGATTGAGTCCACGGCAACTTTTAAAGCCTCTTCTTTCGGATAGCCGTAAGCTCCTGCCGAAATCAGCGGAAAAGCAACTGTTTTGCATGAGTGTCTCAAGGCTTCAATCAAAGAGCAGTTATAGCAGGACTCCAAAAGCCTTTGCTCTCCCCAATCTCCGCCGTTCCAGACAGGGCCAACCGTATGTATTACATACTTGCATGGCAGGTTATATGCTCCTGTGGTTTTTGACTCTCCGGTAGGACAGCCGCCCAGCTTTGAACATTCCTCCAAAAGTCCCTTTCCGGCGGCACGGTGGATACAGCCGTCTACTCCGCCTCCGCCCATAAGGCTTGATTTTGCGGCGTTTACAATGGCGTCTACGTTGAGCTTTGTAATATCTCCCTGAATTATTCTAAGACTCATACCAAATTCCTCCTAAGTAAAAGTTTGTCAGCTAAACTTTTTATAGAATTTAATAACATTCTTTTCTTTATTCACTTTTCCAAGTCCTAAGAAAACCCCGTCCTTCGTCTTGATACGATAAATTTCGCCGTCTTCACAGCCTTTTTTCCCTAAAAAGGTTCTGTTTATATCCAGCTCGCCGCCGTTTGAAAATCTCTTTGCCTGAGGCTCTGAAACAGCAACGTATCCATAGACCGTGAAAAGACTTTCAACAGGCATTACATGGGTCAGAAGCTTTTCCCTGTTTTCCTCTTCCCTCGCCTTGAGAAAATCCACTGCGTCCTCAATATTGTAGCCGCAGGCGGAAACCCTCTGCAATGAGTTCATAACTGCACCACAGCCAAGCTTTTTTCCAAAGTCGTCGATTATTGTGCGTATATAAGTGCCTTTTGAACATTTAACCCTTATGGTTCCGCTTTGGCTCTCATCGTCAAAGCTCAAAAGCTCGGCGTTATAGACCGTAACCTTTCGGCTTTGTCTTTCAACCTCTTTGCCCTCTCTTGCCAAATCATAGAGCCTTTTTCCGTCAATCTGAACCGCAGAATACATGGGGGGAATCTGTTCAATTTCTCCCACAAATTTTTTCAAGGCTTCCTCAGCCTCAGCTTTGGACACTTGAGATTTATTCTCTGTAAGGATTTTCCCCCAGATATCCAGTGTATCCGAGGTCATCCCCAGTTTAAATCCTGCCACATACTCCTTGTCGTGGTTTGGCACAATATCCTGAGCCTTTGTTGCATTTCCCAAAAGCAGTGGAAGCACTCCTGTGGCGTTTGGGTCTAAGGTGCCGCAGTGACCTATTTTTCTCTGTCCCAAAAGTCCACGCATTACAGCGATTACATCAAAGGATGTGTAGTCCATGGGTTTATTTACCACTATAACACCGTTTAACTCAGCAGTTTCCTTCATTGAGCACCTCTTCTGCCTTTGAAATAATCATCTCTCTGACCTTTTGGATATTTTCATTTATGGCGCATCCTGCCGCAGCAGCATGACCGCCGCCGCCGAAGTTTTTGCAAAATTCGTTTGCGCTTACGTCACCGTTGGTTCTTGCGGAAATTTTGCAGAGATTTTCAGCCTTTTCCTTTATGGTCAAGCCAAGACGGACTCCCTCAATTCTTCTGGGAATACTCTCAATGCCGCCCATATCGTCATCTGTAAGCTGTAATTTATTTACAATATCACAGGTGATATAAATAACAGCACACTTTCCGCCACAGCAGAACTCCATGGTGTCATAGATATATTTTTCCAGCTCAACCCTTTTTCTTGTGGTAAGCTCAAAAAATGTATAGTTAATCATCTGGCTGTCGCAGCCTAAATCCAGCAGTCTTGCCGCTGCACGAAGAGTATCTCCGGTTGTGTTTGAATATTTAAAACAGCCGGTATCTGTGGCTATTGCAGTGTAAAGACAGTTTGCAATATGCTTGTCTATCTCAACACCCAAAGCGTCTATAAGCTTTAAAACTATTTCTCCTGCCGCCGCACTTTCGCTGTCCACATACTTGTATGTGGCTTCCATGTCGTTTGTGACATGGTGGTCAAGGCACAAGTCTATTATATTTTCATATTTTTCTCTGTTTACACCCAAAAGAGACGGTGTTGCCACGTCAACGCTTACCACTTTCTCACAGACAAAATCTTCATCTGTTTTCAAACCGTCTTTTAAAAAGGCGAAGTTTCCCACGATTTCTTCACAGGTAATCACCCTTACGTTTTTGCCTTTTGCTTTCAAGGCGCAGGCAAGGGCGTAGCCGCTTCCAAGAGTATCTCCGTCAGGGCTTTGATGTGTTAAAATTTCAATATTATTCCATGAAAGCAGCAGTTTTGCGGCTTCATCAAGGGTTATTGTCTTGCTCATCTTCTTCCTCATCCCCTTTTATGTCAAGGCTGTTGAGTATTCTTGAAATATTTGCGCTGTACTCTATTGAATCTGTTGCGTGGAAAATAAGCTCCGGCACATGTCTGAGCTTAAGTCTGTTTCCAAGCTCACGTCTTATAAATCCTGAAGCGGATTTAAGTCCCTTTAAAGCCAGCTTTGCCCTTTCAAGTCCCTCCATTGCGCTTATATATACATTGCAGTAGGAAAGGTCGTTTGTAACCTCTACACGGATAATTGAGATAAAGGCATCGCTGACTCTCGGGTCTTTTACATGGCGCAGTATATCCGTAAGTTCTCTTTTAATATCCTCTGTAGTTCTTCCAAGTTTATGATTTGCCATTTTAAACCTCGCTGTATTACTAAGACGCCCGTTAAAAAAGCGGGCGTCTTTTCCTTATATTTATCAGTCTTCTCTGTATTCTTCTATTGTGTAAACCTCGAAGATATCTCCCTCTTTAAGGTCGTTAAATCTTTCAAGTCCGATACCACATTCGTAGCCCTCGGAAACTTCCTTAACAGCGTCCTTGAATCTCTGGAGTGAAGCAATCTTGTCGTCGGCAATGATAATACCGTCACGAACAACTCTAACCTCGGCATTTCTCTGAACCTTACCGCTCTTAACATAGCTACCTGCGATAAATCCAACATTCTTAACCTTGATTACGTTACGGCATTCTGCTGTACCCAAAATAACCTCTCTGGTCTTAGGAGCGAGCATACCCTTCATAGCGGCTTCAATCTCTTCGATGCAGTCGTAAATAACTCTGTACAGACGCATGTCAACACCGTCACGCTCGGCATTTTCGTTTGCAACAGGGTCAGGACGAACATTAAAGCCTACAATAATAGCATTTGAAGCGTTTGCAAGCATAACGTCGGACTCGTTGATAGCGCCAACGCCGCCGTGGATTACGTTTACTCTAACCTCGTCGTTTGAAAGCTTCATAAGTGACTGCTTAACAGCCTCTACAGAACCCTGAACGTCAGCCTTAACGATGATTTTAAGCTCCTTAACCTCGCCAAGCTTCATCTGGTCAAAGAGGTTATCAAGTGTAACCTTTGTCTGTGAATTGAACATCTCTTCCTTACGGGCAGTCTTTCTCTGCTCTACAAGCTCTCTTGCAAGACGCTCGTCGGAAACAGCGTTAAAGATATCGCCGCCGGATGGAACATCGTCAAGACCTGTAATCTCAACAGGAATAGATGGGCCTGCTTCCTTTACCTTTTCGCCCTTGTCGTTGGTCATAGCTCTTACACGTCCTACGGATGTGCCTGCAACTATAGTATCTCCAACTCTAAGTGTACCATTCTGAACAAGAACTGTTGCGATTGTACCTCTGCCCTTGTCAAGACGTGCTTCGATTACTGTACCCTTTGCGGCACGGTCAGGATTTGCTTTAAGCTCCTTCATATCTGCAACAAGCAATACCATTTCCAAAAGCTCGTCAAGTCCCTGCTTTGTCTTTGCAGAGATAGGAATACAAGGTGTATCGCCGCCCCACTCTTCAGGAACAAGCTCATATTCTGTAAGCTGCTGCTTAACCTGTTCCGGGTTTGCGCCCGGCTTATCCATCTTGTTGATTGCAACAATAACGGAAACGCCTGCTGCCTTTGCGTGATTGATAGCTTCAACTGTCTGAGGCATGATACCGTCGTCAGCTGCAACCACAAGGATAGCTATATCTGTAACCTGTGCACCTCTTGCTCTCATAGTTGTGAAAGCCTCATGTCCCGGTGTATCAAGGAATGTAATATCTCTTCCCTGAACCTTAACTCTGTAAGCACCGATATGCTGTGTAATACCGCCGGCCTCGGAAGCTGTAACATTTGCATGTCTGATAGCGTCCAAAAGTGATGTTTTACCGTGGTCAACGTGACCCATAACAACAACAACCGGAGCTCTCTCAACCAGGTTCTCGTCGTCGTCCTCGCTGTCGTCGATAATTCTTTCTTCTATTGTAACAATAACTTCTTTTTCAACCTTTGCATGGAATTCCATAGCAATAAGGCTTGCTGTATCAAAGTCTATTGTATCGTTGGCTGTAACCATTGTTCCCATAAGGAAAGCTTTTTTAACAACCTCGGCAACTGTAGCCTTAAGTCTTGAAGCAAGCTCGGAAACAACAATCTCATCAGGAATAAGTACAGTGATAGGCTTTGACTTTCTCTCGTTTGCAATTCTCTTAAGACGCTCTGCCTCTGTTTCCTTTCTGCTGTTCTTCTTGCCTCTCTGCTGAGAGCGCTGTGTTATCTTCTGCTTTGAAACAGTGTTGTCTGTCTTAATCTTCTCGGAAGCAAGTCTGTCGTACTTTTCGTTGTATCTCTCAACGTCAACAACTGCGGCTCTTGTGTCGATAACTCTTCCGCTTCCTCTTTTGCTCTTTATTGCGCCCTCTGTCTGAACAACAGGCTCCGGCTGAGCTTCGCTCTTCTGTGCAGGCTGGTTGTTTGTCTGCTGCTGGTTCTTTTTGTTCTGGTCAAAAGGCTTTTTGAAATCGTTTCTGTTATTCTGCTTTTTATTGTTTCTATTGTCGTTGTTTTTATCGGACTCCTGACGTCTGCGGTTTTTCTGCTGTCTGTCGTTGTCCTTTTTCTGGGAATTTTCCTCTTTCTGAGGAGCTTCCTTTTTATCTTCAGACTGAGTCTCTTCAGCCTTGTTTGATGCAAAATACTCATCAAAATTTGCTACCTGATTTTTCTGTGTAAAATGCTCGAAAACAGCGTTAAGCTCGCTTTCCTCCAATGCGGTCATGGACTTTTTTGTCACCTTACAATACTCTGCTACCGCATCTATTACATCCTTACTTGGAACATTCAAATCTTTTGCTACCTGATGTATCTTATACTTTATCATTTGCATCCTCCTGTTCTGACTCTATCTTTGCAAGCTCTGCAACTTTCTTTGCAAACCCCGCATCCACTATGGCTGCCACTGCGCAGTATTTTCCGACTGCCACACCCAGCTCATCCTTTGTTCTATTCAATACAAGTGTTTTAACATTGCACATGTGAGCCGTAGAAAACAGCTTTTTAACGGTGTTCTGTGAAGCGTCGCCGGCGGCAATAACAAGCACTGCTTTGCCGTTTATAACTGAGTCCTCGGCAATATCGTTTCCTACAATCAATTTGCCGGCTCTTCTGCAAAGTCCCAGCATAGAAAGCAGTTTATCGTTCATGTCGGTTCATCTCCTCTTCCATTGCGTCGTACACCTGGGAAGGTATCTGACAGCTGAAAGCCCTTTCAATTCTTCTGGCTTTTCTTGCCGCCCTCAGGCATTCAATATTGTTGCACACATAAGCTCCTCTTCCCGGCTTTTTGCCTACAAGGTCAAGGCTTATCTCACCGGGAGAAATAACATTGCCTTCCTCGTCCTTGATGTCCGGAGCTTTTACGACTCTGACAAGCTCCTTTTTCGGTTTCATCTCGCCGCAGCCGTTGCACTTTCTCATAGGCACTTTTTTTACTCGCACTCTATACCCTCCTTTTCACAATGCATTGTCAATCTTTAAACTAAAAATTATTCCTCTTCCTCGTCGTCACCAAAATCAAAATCTGCAACGATGTTGTCAACAAGGGCGTCTATATCAATATCGTTATTTATCTGTCTTTTTGGCTTTGCAGGTGCTTCCACTGTTTCCTGCTGTACAGGTGTTTCTGCAACCGGCTCTTCCTTAGCAGGCTCTGCTGTTTCTTCTGCCTTAGCAGTTACAACAGGCTCTTCCTCTTCGCCGTAGAAACCGCTCTCAGGTCTTATATCAATTTTCCAGCCTGTAAGCTTTGCGGCAAGTCTTGCGTTCTGTCCCTTATTGCCGATAGCCAGTGAAAGCTGACCGTCCGGAACAGTTACCTTACATGTGTGCTCAACAGGGTCTGTAACAACAACTGAAATAGCTGTTGCCGGTGACAATGCTGCTGCAACAAACTTTTCAATATCGTCGCTGTACTCAACAATGTCGATTTTCTCTCCGCCGAGTTCTTCAACAATGGTTGCAACTCTTGAGCCCTTAGCACCTATACATGCGCCAACTGCGTCGATTTCCTTATCCTTGCTGCATACTGCAAGCTTTGTTCTTGAGCCTGCTTCTCTTGAAACTGACTTAATCTCAACAATGCCGTCGAAGATTTCAGGAACTTCCTGCTCAAAGAGACGCTTTACAAAGTCAGGATGTGTTCTTGAGATATATGCCTTAGGTCCTTTTTCTGTTTCCTTAACGTCAAGAACATAAATCTTAACCAGGTCGCCCTCTTTGAGGTTATCCTGGCCAACCTGCTCGCTCTTTGGAAGAACAGCTTCGGCTTTGCCGATTCTTACTGTTGCGGCGCCTGTCTTGTTATCAATCTTTTCAACAACAGCAGTTACAAGCTCCTGCTTCTTGCTCTGGAATTCCAAAAGCATCTGGCCCTTCTCGCCGTCTCTGATACCCTGTCTGATAACGCTTCTTGAGGTCTGAACAGCAATTCTGCCGAACTCCTTAGGGTCAAGCTTTATTGTGATTTCTCCGCCAACATAAGCTCTTTTATCGTACTGAAGTGCCTCCGGGAGAGTGATTTCCTCTGCAGGGTTTTCAACCTCATCTACAACTCTCTTTTTAAGCTTTACGGAGAAAATCTTCTGCTCCGGGTTCATAACTATATCTACATTTTCGTTGCTGCCATATGTGTTTTTGCAGGCAATGAGGATTGCCTTGCTGATCTGGCTTATCATATAATCAACGGGGATTCCTCTTTCTTTTTCAAGAAGAGCAAGGGCTTCAAAAAGCTCGTCGTTGGAGTTATTATTGTCCTTTTTGGATTTTGTTGATCTGGCTGCCATTTTTCCAATCTATCCTTTCTGAAAATTATATGTTAATCTATTTGTATTTTACCGATGATATAAAGGTGTTTGAATTTAAAAATCAAGGTCGTCAAGCTTAATCCATGCGGCGTCTTTTTTATTGATAAGAACTTTGTTTTCACCGTCGTGGTCTGTTATCTCCACTTCGCCTTTGTCATAGCCTGTGAGAACTCCGCCGAATTCCTTGCCTATACCTTCAATAGGTCTTATCATTTTAACCTGAACATCTGCTCCGATAAACTGCAAGAAGTGTTCCTCTTTTATAAGCTCTCTTTCAAGTCCCGGTGAACATACCTCAAGGCAATAGTTCTGGTCAATAGGGTCTGCTTTGTCCAAAGGCTCGTCTATAGCTCTTGACATGTTTTCGCAGTCCTCGATGGTTACGCCCTCAGGCTTGTCGATAAAAATTCTCAGGTACCAGCCTGCTCCCTCTTTGAGAAATCTTATATCCCAAATATTTAAGCCCAATGAATCGGCAATAGGCTTTGCAAGCTCGTAAACAACTTCAACAGTACTCTTTTTATTCTTTCCTGCCACCTCAATATCACTCCCTTATTTTAATAAATACAAAGGAGCGGGTTTGCTGCCCACTCCTTTTCCTTTACATCTCTGCTAAGTATAACACAGTGATATGCAAAAATCAATACTTTTTTTGAAATATTTCAAAGGAGTAGTTTCTTAAACTTTATCAGCCAAACACAGCGTACCATTCTTTTACCGGCTGTGCTTCCCCCTTATATACAAGGGCGTTCATACCGATAAGTCTTGCTGCGGTGACGTTTTCCGCCTTGTCGTCAAGAAACAGACATTCCTCCGGCTTTGTATTGAACTTTTTCATTGCATAGAGATAAATCTCCTTATCAGGCTTTGCCATTTTCAACGGGCCTGAAAATACCATATCCTCAAGGCTTTCCACACCCTCTTTAAAGTGGTCGATGTGGTCTGCAAAAAACTGTGGCGCATTGGAAAGCAGGAAAAGCCTCATGCCCTTGGCTTTAAAATACCTTACAAGCTCCTTTGTTTCCTCAAGCAATGGCATGTGAGTATACCAGTCCTTGAAAAAGTTTTCTCCCGCCTCTTTCAGATTATCTGGAAGTCTATCTATTTTTTCATTTTTAAAATCATCGTATTTAATATATCCGGCGTCCAAATCAGCCCATTTGTCAAAAATTATGTCCTTGAAAGTTTCAAGATTTTCCTTATCACAGTAAAAACCGCATATGTAATCAGGGTCAAATTTTCCTATTACGTTTCCAAAATCAAAAACTATATTTTTAATCATACAAACACCTCAAATCATGCAAAAGTTGTTTTTTCTATATCCGGAAGCAGGCTGTAGATACTGCATCCGGCTTTATTTCCGAAGTACTCCAAAAGCTCGAAATACTTGTTCCATCTATCAAGGGTGTGTTCAAAAATTCCGTATCTTCTTGCCACATCAACCATACGTCTTTCCAGAATACAAAAACCCTTTGAATTTGCAAGACAGTCGCAGAGAATTATCAGTCTGTCATAATCGTCATACTCTGCATTCTTTATGTAATCACCTATAAAAGAATACTGCTCTCCGGTTATATCCGCCTTTTGTATATCTGTAGCAATGTCCTGCAAAGGGAAAGAATGGGTAAGACAAACTCTTGCCACCTCGTCCCAGCCTTTTTCCGTTGTATAATTGTATCCCTCAATTATATGCCTCATATAGAATACGCCCTCACGTCTTCCTATATCATGAAGCGCTCCCAAAGCAAAGGCTTTATCCGGATTTAATTCGGGACACTTTTCCGCAATAAATCTTGCCGCTTTTCCGGCATTTATTGAATGGTCAATCCACTGTCCGGGGTTTCTTTTTCCCGCTTCTTCCAATTCCTTATAAACCTGTTCTATTGAAGGATACATAAAAATCCCCTTTCTGCAAAACACCTGTAAGCATAGGAAAACACATCCCTACACTTACAGGTTGCTCAGTTTTTCTTTTCTTTTTCTTCTTCAGCGTTGTGAACAACCACTTGAGGGAAAGGTATGGTTATACCCTCTTTATCAAAGAGCAGCTTAACATTTTCCATCATATAATAATACACTTTCCAGTAATTTGCAGGGTCAGTCCATAGTTTTACCTCTATAATTATTGCGCTGTCCGCATGACTTCCCACATAAACAGCAGGCTCGGGGTCTTTCATTACCAAGTCATAATTTGCAATAAGTGTATAAAGCAGGCCTTTAACCTTCAATATGTCGTCGTCATAGCTTATAGAAAACTTTAAATCAACACGGCGTTTATCCTGTGAGGTACAGTTTATAACGCTGTCGCCGGTCATAATGGAGTTAGGAACTATAATCTCTCTGTTGTCATAGGTTTTCATGTGTGTGTTGAAAAGGTCGATTTTTACAACCGTTCCAGTCATTCCCTGAAACTCCAGAATATCACCAGCTTTAAAAGGCTTGTTTAAAATAATAAGCACTCCGCTGGCAATATTTGAAAGGCTGTTCTGCAAGGCAAGGCCGATTGCAACCATTGCCGCACCGAATGCGGTAAGTATCGAGGTTATATCAACACCCAAAACCGCCAATGCAGAAATTATTATAATAAATTTTAAAATAATATTTACCACGGAACCGATAAAGGTTATAACTGTATAATCGTTTTTCGCCTTTAACATTCCCTTTTTTATTATTTTTACTATCTTTTTGGAAACCCAAAATCCGATAATAATTATCAGAGCCGCACCAACAAGATTTCCCGCAATGGATTTGAGCCATTGCAAAACCCCGTCAAAAAATGTCGCCGGGTCATTTGTTACCTGCTCCACAATTTCTTCAACGGATATTGTGACATCCTCTGTGGTTTCTGCCGCAGCTGTAGCCGCCTGTGTGGCTGTGGTGGTTGATTCCACCAAATCCCTCAAAATACCGTAAAACAATTTCACACCTCTAAATCTTTCATAAGTTTAAAGAACCGAAATCAGATTAACTCGCTTAAATCTATCTCTCGCACAAGAGGAGATTTCTCATCATTTTTCCATTTAACAACTTCCAAAACTCCGTCCTCACGGAACACAACGGAAAATCCTTCTCTCTTTCCGTCAACGTATTTGCCGTAATATGTAACGTTTCCCTCTTTGTCAAATTTAACGCATACGCCCTGAGGCTTGTTGTCGCTCCACTTTCCGGCAAGCACAGAGCCGTCGTCAGGCTTAAAGCCCACGCCCATGCCCTCACGTTTATTGTTTTTCCATGTACCGGCATAGGATACGCCGTCGTCTTTATAGTAGTGAACGCCAAAGCCCTCTCTGTGGTCTTTGAAATACTCGCCCTCATAGGCTGTTCTTCCGTTAGGTTGTTCAGTTCTGCCGTAGCCGTTTCTCTCGTTGCGGCTGTTTGTTTCTCCGTAATATCTGTAAATTTCATTGTTGAGATTGAGAGTCATATCGCATTTATCTTTCCAAGGATTAACAGTAACATTTTTATCCTCGCAGCAGCTCTCAACCGGTACATCTGCCTCTTCTGAATACACCATTTTATTGTTCATAGTGTCTTTCATCCTTTCCTTAGAATTAAAGGACTCATTCATATCACCGTATTGTTTTTCTTTTCTGTGAGCTTTCAGGCTCTCTTTTGTCTTATGCTTTTTCTTTGTTTCTTTTACCGGAGCGCTCAAATCGATTACATCTTCTCCGCTGTAGTCCGGATTTTCAGACTCAGACTCCATATTATCAAACACAAAATCATTTCCTGAAACCGCTGTTCTTGAAGTTTCCATAGCAACTCCATTCATAGGAATATTTTCAAATCCCTTAGGCGGAGCGTTGAACTCTTCTCCGTCTTCATACATATCTTCCATATTTTTCTGTTCAAAAGTCGGTGCTTCGCCGTAATTTCTGGCGTTTCTTATATCAATTTTACCGCTGTTATTCTTAAAATATTCCGGTTTAAAATTGAAGCCCGACTCCACCTGCTGAGCGGTAACGTCAAATTCCTCTTTCTTTTCTTCGGCAATCTCTTTTTTAATATCCTCAACTATAGTTTCAAATCTCTTTACACCCTCAGCGTCTGCATAATACTCAAGACCCTCGGAGGAGAAAACCGAAACATCTACGGAAACATTTCTCATAAAGGCACGCTCTAAAATTTCCGGGTCGTCCTCATAATTGCACTTATAAAGGGTTACAGGCTGGGGCTGAGAAGAACTTTTTTTGATAAAAACACGTTTTCCGTCTTTAAATCCTGAGGACACCAAAATCTGTCCCCCGTTAAAGCCATTGGAATTATAGTATTCTGCTCTAATCCACTGATGGTCAGAAGAAAAGAAAACCTTTCTCTCCGCTGTACCCTTGTCATTGGTTGTTTCCACATAATAGGAACCGTCGCCGTTCTTGTGGCTGGTTTCACTGAGCTTGCTGTTTTTGTAAACCCTCCAAAACAACGGCCTGTCTTTTTCCAAGGAATAGATATATTTTACACTTTCGGTTTCTCCGTTTTTAACAAGTCTGTCCTTTTGAGAACATCCTGTCAAAAAAAATCTTCCTCTCACGTTTGACAGCACATCGCAGGTGATATCATCACAGTCATATCCGTTCAGGGAAACACCATATATTCTGTAGTTTTCTTTGTCCCAGTTTTTTAACATACTCAAAATCCTTTATTCACAACATACTCTTTCAGTTGAAATAATTTTAGAAAAGGCACAATATAAAATACTGTGCCTTTTCTTACTTACTATATAATTATCGCTTTTAAATCAGATAGAAATATCCATTGCAATCTGATAAAGATTCTTATCAAATACACGCTCCATGCTGAGTCCTTCTGTGATGTCGATATCTGTGACTTTACCGTCACGCATAGCGACAACTCTGTTTGATGCTCCTGAGATAAGAAGCTCAACAGCCTTATGACCCATCATACTTGCAACAACTCTGTCTCTGAGTGTTGGTGAACCGCCTCTCTGAACATGTCCGAGAACTGTTGCTCTTGATTCGATGCCTGTACGCTCCTGAACAAATCTTGCGATTTCTTCAACACCGCCAACGCCCTCAGCAACAACGATGATAAAATGCTTTTTACCTGTAGCCTGTGTTGCAAGAATTCTTGAAACAACGTCTCTTTCAAGGTCGTGCTCAATTTCCGGAACGAGGATTGATGTTGCACCCACTGCGATACCAGCCTGAAGTGCGATATCTCCGCAACGTCTTCCCATTACTTCTACAACAGAACAACGGTCGTGTGACTGTGCAGTATCTCTGATCTTGTCAACCATTTCCATAGCAGTATTCATAGCTGTGTCAAAGCCGATTGTGTATTCACTGCAAGCGATGTCATTATCAATTGTACCTGGAATACAAACGCAAGGTATACCGTGTGCTGTAAGGTCTCTTGCTCCTCTGAAGGAACCGTCACCGCCTATAACAACAACGCCTTTAACGCCCAAACTATTGCAATATCTTGCTGCCTTTTCAACGCCTTCCGGTGTGTTGTACTCTTTGCTTCTTGCTGTGTAAAGCACTGTACCGCCACGGTTGATTGTGTCTGAAACGGAGCGGAGATTCATCTCTACAACGTCTCCGTTAAGAAGACCGTTATATCCACGATGAACACCTACAACGCCAAGACCCTTGTTGATACCAGCTCTAACAACGGCTCTAACAGCCGCATTCATACCAGGTGCGTCTCCACCGCTTGTCAATACTGCAATCTTTTCCTTTGCCATAATATAAAACCTCCATTGGTGTATGCTGCGCATGATTGCGTATAGGACGTAAATTTCACTATGTAAAATTTTCTGTGATGCAACTTTAAAGCTTACAACCACATTAAACGTCGTATACACTATACAAATATTATTATATACCCTCTATAACAAATAATCAAGAGATTTTTTCAAAGTGCTTCAATTTTTCTTAATTTTGACATTATCATCCCCGAGCCTTGACGAAAGCTCGGAAAGCATTACATCATTTATATCAACCCACATGTTTCTTGGAGCTTTTAGAAGCTTTTTGTCGTTTTCAAGATATAGATATAAAGGAGTATTTCCGTCAAAAATGTCTATTATTTGTTTTGCTCTATTATACTTTTTCCCGCCTATTTTATCAACCTTTAAATAAAGGGAAATGTTTTCAAAATTCTGTCTGCCTGAAAAGCTTCTGCCCGCCTCCGGAATTGTTTTTTCCGGCACTTCATCGGCAGATGTTCCCGCTGTTTTTATCAAATCGCAGATAATCTTCGGTTCTTCATCAGCGGAACAATTAACCCTTCCGCTTATGTCGAGGACTGCGCCCTTCTTTATATATGCGCCGTACATTGCAAATATTTTCGGGAAAACCAAAAACTCGCAGGTTCCGTATTTATCCTCTGCGCTTACAAAAGCCATCATCTGGTTGGTTTTTGTAAGCTGTGTCTTTACAGCCTTGACAACGCAAACTACTCTTACATTTCTTCCGTCGCAGTATTTGTCGGAATTTTCATCGTCTATTATGTCGCCTATTCTGTCCGCTTTTATTTTTTCGCTGTATCCGTCATAGGCGTCAAGGGGATGACCGCTGAGATACATTCCTGCGATTTCATCCTCCATAAACAGCAGCTCGTCCTTTGAAAACTCCTCAAGGTTTGGGTAAACCGGCTCGTCGGAAACCTTTTCAGAACTGTCGCCGCCCATATCGAAAATGGAAAGCTGTCCTGCCATGTTTCTTTTTCTGTCGTACTCCACACCGTCCATTATGGTTTTCAATGTTGTCAGCATCTGACGTCTGTTTGCTCCAAGTCCGTCAAAGGCTCCGCATTTTATAAGACTTTCAATTCCCCTGGAGTTTGTGCCTTTGCCGTACATTCTGCTGCAAAAATCGTAAAGGGATTTAAACTTACCTTTTTGTCTTTCCTCAACAATGCTGTCGATAAAGCTTTTGCCAAGATTTTTAATGGCCATAAGTCCAAATCTTATATCGCCGCCCACAACAGTAAATGTGTTTCGGCTGTAATTGATATGAGGAGGCAAAACCCTTATTTTAAGTCGTCTGCATTCCCCTATATAAACCGCAAGCTTGTTTTGTCTGTCCAAGACGCTTGTAAGCAATGCCGCCATATACTGGCAGGGATAATGGAATTTAAGCCAAGCTGTCTGATATGAAACTATAGCATAAGCCGTAGCATGGGATTTGTTAAAAGCGTAAGAAGCAAAGCTTTCCATTTCTGAGAATATGGAAAGAGCAGTGTTTTTGTCAACACCACGGCGCAGACAACCTTCAACCTCCACGCTTCCGTCTTCATTTACAAGTCCGTTTATGAAAATTTCCTTTTCCTTTTCCATAACGTCGTGCTTCTTCTTACTCATGGCACGGCGAACAATATCCGCACGACCCAAAGAATATCCGGCAAGGGTTCGGAAAATCTGCATTACCTGCTCCTGATATACAATACATCCATAGGTAACATCGAGTATATCTTTCAAAAGAGGATGCTTGTATCTCACCTTTTCCGGATGATGGGAGTTTTCAATATACATGGGGATACTTTCCATTGGTCCCGGACGATAAAGGGAAATAACCGCAATCAGGTCTTCTATTGAGGTTGGGCCAAGCTGTGTCAAAACACTTTTCATGCCCTGACTTTCAAACTGAAAAACGCCCTCGGTAAAGCCCTGCGCCATCATTTTATAGACGCCCTTATCCTCTATGTCAATATTTTCAATTGACACCTTTTCGCCGCCGCTTTTTATCATTTCCAAAGCGTCATTTATAACCGTAAGGTTTCTCAGTCCCAAAAAATCCATTTTGAGAAGTCCCAGTTCCTCCAAAGTGGTCATGGTAAACTGGGTTACAATGGTGTCGTCGTTTCTGGCAAGGGGGACATAATCGTTTACCGGACGGTCTGTAATTACTACGCCTGCGGCGTGGGTTGTGGTGTTTCTGGGCATTCCCTCAATGCTCATGGCTATGTCTATAAGGTTTTTTACAGCCGGGTCAGTGTCGTATTTATCCTTAAGCTGAGAGCTTACAGTAAGTGCCTTTTCTATTGTCATTCCCAAGTCCTGAGGAATAAGCTTTGCTATAACATCCACCGAGCCGTATGGCATACCTAAAACTCTTCCGACGTCACGCACGGAACCTCTGGCAGCCATTGTACCGAATGCCACAATCTGAGCCACTCGGTCTTTGCCGTACTTTTCAATAACATAGTCGATAACCTCTCCACGTCTTTCAGTGCAGAAATCTATATCGAAGTCCGGCATACTTACACGCTCAGGATTTAAAAATCTTTCAAATAGAAGATTATATTTAATAGGGTCAATTCCGGTAATTCCCACGCAGTAAGCGCACAGAGAACCTGCGCCGCTTCCTCTTCCCGGGCCTACGGGAATTCCTTTTGACTTTGCATAGTTTACAAAGTCATCAACAATGAGATAGTAATCCACAAAACCCATTCTTTTAATTGTGGTAAGCTCGTATTCAAGTCGCTCCACAAGGGATTTATCTAGATTATCGCCATAGTGTCTGTAAAGGCCCTCGTAACATCTGCGTTTAAAAAATTCGTAGTGATCCTCGTCGTTTGGAACATCGAAATTCGGCAGCTTTCTCACTCCGAACTCAAAATCCACATTGCACCTTTCGGCAATTTTTGCGGTGTTTTCAAAAGCTTCTTCCATATTTGGAAAAGCTTCTTTCATCTCTTCTTCCGACTTCACATAAAATTCTTCCGTTGCAAACTCCATTTTATTGTCGTCGTAAATTGTATGGTTGGTCTGAATACAGAGCAGAATCTCGTGAAGCTTGCTGTCCTTGGCGTCGATATAGTGGCTGTCGTTGGTTACAACAAGAGGAATACCTGTTTCCTGACTTATTGAAATAAGCTTCGGATTTACCTCCTGCTGTTCTCTTATTCCATGATTTTGAAGCTCAATAAAAAAGTTGTTTTCTCCGAAAAGATTTTTATAATAAAGGGCTTTTTTCTTAGCAGCCGTGTAATCTCCGTTTAAAATAAGTGAGGGAAGCTCTCCTGCAAGGCAGGCGGAAAGGCATATAAGCCCCTCGTGATATTCCTCCAAAAGGGCATCGTCTATTCTTGGTTTCACATAAAAACCCTCTGTAAAGCCCTTTGAAACAAGCTTGATAAGGTTTCTGTAGCCCACATCGTTTTCACACAAAAGAACCATATGATAGTAATCACGTCCGGCAGTTCTCACCTTGTCAAAACGGCTTGAGGGAGCTACATAAACTTCACATCCTATTACAGGCTTTATTCCTGCTTTTTTGCAGGCACGGTAAAAATCTATAACACCGTACATTACACCGTGGTCAGTTATGGCAACCGCATTTTGACCTATGGCTTTTATTTTTTCCACCAGCTTGTTAATGCGGCAGGCTCCGTCAAGCAAGCTGTATTCAGTATGAAGATGCAAATGAACAAAAGACATATTCCCACCTCCTGTCAGTATTTTTCTAAAAATAAGCAAAACTTCCGACAGCTTTCATATCTTATCGGAAGCACGCTGTTAATATATTTAATTTATTCAACTATCGCCGTAAAGGAACCGTCTGAAAGGGTAACTGAAATCCTGTCGCCTTTGCTTACCTGATTTACAGAGCTTACGACCGCGCCCTCTTTTTGCAAAGCGGCATAACCTCTTTTCAGGATTTTTTCAGGGTCAAGCTGGCTGAACTTATTTTCTATTGTGTTTAAATCAAGCTCCTTGGAAGAAATAAACTTTTCTTCAGCTTCATGAAAACATTTTTTCAGCTCATTGAGATAAGCTATTTTATTTTCAAATTCCCTTTCAGGGCCACGCATTGCCATGTTGTCCTGAATTCTCGCAAAAATCATCTCTTTATGCAAAAGATTTTTTTCTGCATAACGCTCCATGCTTTTTTCCAGAGAAGTAAGCTTGTTTTTCTCTTCATAAATATCCGGAACAGCTCTCTTCGCCGCCGCAGAAGGCGTATGCTCTCTCACATCTGCCACAAAATCACAGATTGTAAAATCCGTTTCATGACCCACTGCGGAAATTACAGGCACAGTACAGTCAAATATAGCTCTGGCAAGCTCCTCGCTGTTAAATGCCCACAAATCCTCCGCAGAACCACCGCCTCTGCCGATTATAACCACGTCTGCGCATTTCGTGTCGGAAAAGTATTTAATACCCTGTATAAGCTGTTTTGGAGCTTCTTCCCCCTGAACCAGCGACGGGTATATTATAATATTTATGGGAGGCCAGCGTTTTAACAAAATACTTTTTATATCCTCAACTGCCGCTCCTGTAGGAGATGTTATAACTCCGACTGTTTTCGGATACAAAGGCAAAGGCTTTTTTGCGGACTGCAAAAAAAGTCCCTCTTTTTCCAGCCTGTTTTTAAGCTGTTCAAAGGCTATAGCCAAAGCACCTGCCCCCAAGGGCTGCAAATCATCAATATAAAGCTGATACTGTCCCGTGGCTTCATACAGGGAAACTCTTCCTCTGGCGATTACCTTCATTCCGTTTTCCGGACGAAATTTAAGCCTTGCGGCGTTTCCAGCAAAGATTACCGCCTTTATAACGGACTTATCATCTTTAAGAGAAAGATAGATATGACCGCTTCTGTAATGGTCTGTAAGGTTTGATATCTCGCCGGATATAAAAACCCCGGATAATCTGGGATCGCTGTCCATAAGTGATTTTATATAAAAATTAAGCTGGCTTACAGTGAGAACACCGGTTCTGCCAACATTAAATGATGTATTTATAATAACAGTCACCTGCTTTTATAGTGCTTTATTCCCGTGAGAAACGCAATTCCACCTGCATTGTCGGAAGAAAATTCCGCAGAGGCAAAGCTGCAGTTAAAGTCCCTTTCCATTCTTTCTCTGATAATAGAATTGGACATTACTCCTCCGGCATAAATCAAAGGATAGTCACCGAATTTTTCAAGAATATAACGGGTCATATCCGAAAGTGTTTCTTCCACATAAGCCAGACAATAAGCCGCTGTTTTCTCCTTGGAATCTCCGGATTTGAGCATTTGACTGCATTTATTTTCAACACCGCTTAAACAGCAGCGTCCCTCTTTTACTGAGGTTTTTATATTGAAAAGTTTTTTCTTGGAACTGTTTCTTCTATACTTTTGAGCCTTATCCTCCGGAATATAATTTTCAATGTTGAGATAAAACTCTTTTGCAAGCTTTTCTATCTCTTTTCCGCAGGGAAAAGAAAGTCCCATTTGTACTCCTGCTCTGTCAACTGCCTGTCCTGCGTTTAAATCAAGGGTTTCACCGACTATAGAAATGTCTTTTATAAAACCGCCGCTGCAATTTACCAAAAGTGCTTCCGTGGTTCCTCCGCTTAAATGAAAGGCAATAAAATCACAGTTAAGCAAATCAGTTTTGCCGCAGCTGAACACAGCCGCAGCTATATGCCCTTCCTGATGTGAAAACTCATACATCGGTACATGAAGTGTATCCGCTAAAACATGGGCAATATTTACGCCGACAGTAAAACAGGGCATATAGGAATTTTCCACAGGTCTTGGTTTTGATGAAACGCCCACTGCGCAGACATTTTTTAAATCAACTTCCTGTGAAAGCTCTTTATATATTTCATAAAACTGCTGTGTATGGTGAAAAACAGCATCGCTTTGACGCAAGCCGCACTGACCGTTTTTCACCGGCAGAAGTTTTCTTTTATGGATTATTTCATTTTTTTCGCTGTCATAGACCGCCACCGATGTGGTGTAGTTGCTTGTGTCGATACCAAGATAAATTCCCATATCAATCACTTTCAAACTTTTCGTTTCTTGCTACTGCTCCCAAAACACCGTTTACAAAACTGCTGTCGTCAATGGTATATTTCTTTGCAAGCTCAACAGCTTCGTTTATTGAAACAGAAACCGGAACAGTCTTTTCGTATTTCATTTCATAAATTGCAAGTCTCATAACCGCCAATGCAACCTTCGGGATTCTTGAAAGTCTCCAGCCTGATTTCAAATATTTCTCTATAATTCCGTCAAGCTCTTCCTTATGAGCCTCAACACCCATAGCTGTCTTTTTTGCATAATCTGAAACAGTAAATTCCTCAAAGCTTTCATCGGCAGCTTCTATAAGCTCATAAATATTGTCGTTTCCCGGGAAAAGCATCTCAAAGCCAAGGATAAAAGCTTGTTCTCTTGATTCATATCTTGAAACCGGCTTGTTGTCGTTTTTCTTTTCAGTCATTGCATCATACCTCGCACACATAAATTATCAAAATTCTAACCTTAAATAAATCTTTTTAATTATAACACATTTATAAATTATTGTAAACAAAAAAGGCGGTATCCGCATGGACACCGCCGTATGTTCTTTATATTAGCTTACTGCAAGTATTTTCTGAAGTGCTATACAGTCAGCTATGTCGAAATCTCCGTCTTTATCACAATCGTAAAGATCTGTTGTTTCGCCGTTATCAAGTCTGGCGATAGATCTCTGCATCTTTGTGGAGTCGAGAATTGTCAAGCTTCCGTCCATGTCAACATCTCCGTAAGTGTAACAACCTTCGTTTGTTGCCCATGTTGAAAGAGCTATCCAGCCTTCTCTGCCGCCGTAATTTATCTTACCCCAGCAGTACTTAGTATCTGTGCAAAGCTCTGATACAAAGTAATCCTTGCCCTGTGAACCGGTTGAAATATATCCGAGTGCACTTGCATCTGTTGAAGGCTTGCTTCTAACTGCAAGACTGTTAACCTTTATGTTAACTCTCATAAGCTGATTTTCACCGATAACTCCGATTGGGTCAACCGGTGTTTCGTTATTTCCGGAATCAGTTGCTCCGCCTGAGCTTCCTCCTGAACTTCCGTCATCATCTAAAAGATAGATAAAGCCTTGGAATGTCCAGCTGCTGTTTCCGCCAAAGTTATCAGAACCGTCAGCCTTTCCTGTGGTAAGATAAAACATTGTTCCGCTCCATGATGAATTGGAGAAAGTAACAACGCCGTCTTCAATCTTTTCAACCACAGCTACATGTCCTGAGCTTTCACCCCACCAACAAGCTATGGCGCCGACTCTCGGTTCCTGACCCTTTTCATAAGCGGTTGTAAGCTCGTACCATCTTCTGGCATCGTAATTTGGAAGAGATGGTTTAGCATCTAAAATCTCATAAGCCCTTCCGTAGGCATAAGCCGTACAGTTTGGCATTCCGTATCCTGAGCTGTAAAAAATATTTTTATTACTAAAATAGTATCCATTATCACTTGAAGGAGCAGTCAATCTTGGTACATATGTATCTGAAGCAGCGTTTGCACTGATAAATACCATAGTTGACATTATTGCTATGATAAGTGCCGCTATTAACGACGCAATGCGTTTTTTCCTGGTCACTTGAACACCTCGCATAATTCAATTTTATTCAAGCTTTAACACATGAAATACACGTCGTTTTAACCGTGGTAACAAGTTGTTAACAGCTTTGTCATTATTTTACCACTAACAATTACAGATTTGCAACTATTTTTTCTCCTTCTTACAGATTTTCCCTTTAATTTTTTGTTAATTTTAACAAAATAGAAATCTATTTATAATTTATATAATTATTGTTTTAAAATCACCCGTTTTGAAGCTTTTTCCTAAAAAATCAATATCAGAATAATAGTTTTCTTACCAATATTTCTTTTTAGCATTTTAAAAATTTATAAATACAAAAATATTTAAACACACATTTCGTCACTTTTTTATTATGAAAATCGGAAATTAAAGCTGTAACTACTTTCTGTTTTTTGTAATTAGTTCTTTTATTCCTTTTTAAGTTAAATTATTATATCACAAAGTCTGTCGGCAATTTTTCCAAGGTTTTCCAGTGTAAGCTCCTCAGCTCTTTTTGAAGCAGGTATACCGCAGTCCTCAAGTACAGAAATTATCTCCTGTTTGCCGACAGAAAGACCGCCGCTCAGGGAATTGGCTATATTTTTTCTTCTCTGTGAAAAAGCCGCCTTAATTGTCTTGAAGAACACTTCCTCACTCTTCACTGAAACGGGAGGTTCTTTTCTTATGTTAAGTCTTATAACCGCTGAGTCAACCTTAGGCGCAGGCATAAAAGAACCCGATGAAACATTAAAGAGAAGCTCAGGCTCACTGTAATACCATACAGCCGCTGTTACCGCTCCGCACTGTCTTGTTCCCACATTTGCGCATATTCTCTGGGCAGCCTCTTTCTGAACCATTACGGTTATAGATGAAACATTCAGTTTTTCTTCCAGCAATCGCATAACAATAGGTGATGTGATGTAATATGGAAGGTTTGCGCACACGCATACATTCATTCCCTCAAACTCTTCCTCAATAAGCTTGTTAAGGTCAAGCTTCATTACGTCCTCGTTAATAACCTTTACATTTTCGTACTCTCCCAAAGTTTCCTCAAGAACAGGCAAAAGTCTTTTGTCCAATTCAACTGCAATAACTTTTTTAGCACGCTTTGCAAGCTCGTTTGTCAAAACTCCGATTCCAGGGCCAACCTCAATAACTCCGCTGTTTTCATCCACGCCGCACTCCATTGCCATTCTGGGGCACACAGAGGGATTTATAAGAAAATTCTGACCCAGCGCTTTTGAAAATGTAAAGCCGTGCTTATGCAGGATTTCTTTTACCGTATTTATATTAGAAAGTTTTTCCATTTATAACAATCTCAATCCTTTCGGGTATTTGTTTTTAAGTGTTCCGTCAACGGCTTTTCCAAAGCCTGTGGTCATTCCCTCACAGCAAACCGCTGTATATCCTTTTATATCGGATGGAATTTCTATTTCCTCACCTTTCAGGTACTTTATAATTCTTTCATCACCGAGTGATAAATCAACGATGTTTACACATTCGTCTTTTTCTGCCGCCATAAAGGCACTGTGAGCAGGCTCTATTCTTCCTTTTTTGCCCTCTCCCAGCAAAACTCCGGCTCTGAGGACTCCGCATCTTTCTATTGACGGGAATTTTTTCAGGGCTTCCGGAAGTAAAATTATCTTTCCGTTAATCTGTGAAATATTTTCTCCAAAGGGTCTGTTTACAAACAAGCTGTCATAAAAATCAAGAATTTCTTCCCTTGTTATTTCATTGGACTGAACTTTTCCCCTCTGGTTTTTACCCTGTTTTTTAGAACCTTTTCTTTCTGTTGAAGCACCAAAGCTATCATAGAAATAAGAACCGCTTTCTATGGACATTCCTTTATGTCTGAGCTTAACGGCAAAATGTCCCTCTCCTCCATGGAAAGGAAAGATTCTAACCGCTCCGCCCATTGTTTTCATTCCGAAGCTTTCATTTTCATCTACAATTTCAAAATCAGGATTATTATTAAGAAACTTTTCAATAACACCTTCGTTTTCCTCAGGTGAAAAGGTACAGGTTGAATAAACAATAACTCCGCCGGGCTTTAAGGCAAGCTTTGCGCTTTCCAAAATATTCAGCTGTCTTACTGCACAGGCCTCCACATGCTCTCTGCTCCAATGCTCCAGCGCCTGAGGCTCTTTTCTGAACATTCCCTCTCCGCTGCAGGGCGCATCCACAAGAATTTTATCAAAACATCCTGCAAGTCTTTTGCAGAGCTCCTCCGGGCTTTCGCTGGAAACAACTGCGTTTCTCACGCCCATCCTCTCTATATTTGAAAGGAGAATTGAAGCTCTTGACCTTACAATCTCGTTTGACCACAAAAGTCCCTTTCCTTTAAGCTTTGCGGCTATCTGTGTGGATTTTCCGCCTGGAGCTGCACACAAATCAAGAACACAGTCACCTTCCCGAGGGTTTAAAAGGGTCACTGCGCTCATTGCAGAGGGTTCCTGAACATAGTATGCGCCGCAGTGATGCAGGGGGCTGTTACCAATAGAGGAAGCACTGGCGGGTATATAGGTTCCCTCCTGGGCAAAGGGCACTTGTTCCCATGGAAAATCCAAAAGGGTTTTCAGTTTTATAACAGAGATTTTCAAAGTGTTTGCCCTTAAACCACGGAAAGGCTCGCTGTCATAATTATCAAGAAATTTTTGGAAATTCTCTTTTAAGACAGGTTTTATCTCATTTAAAAAATCAGGTAATAATTGTATCATAAGAATATATCCACGCTCTTAGTTTATAATAATATCAAAGGAGGTGCTAAACTTGAGCAGACAAAACAAAAGAAATTATCAGAACAGACAGAACCAGAACAACCAGTCCATGAACCACGCAGATAACAATTATCCCGTAGATTCAATGAACGATGTTTACGAGTCATACAGCCAGTCCTCTGTAAAGAGAAGCAAAAATAATCAGAAGCGCAGCGCTCAGAACAAAAACGAGAGCAACTGCCGTTAAATTATATCTTCCCCATTTCCATCATTTTATATGCACAGTTTAACCTAAATCACGAAAACCGTGTATTTACAGCATCCGTCGGATAATTTTTTTCTTTTACCCGACGGATGCTGATTTTACATATGAAATTAAAATCCGAGCTCTTCGCCCACAATAATGACCTTAATTCTGTTTTTCTGACGCTGATATCCGCTTACAAGATAACTGCAACAGATTCTGTCTTCACTTTTGCATCCCTTGGCAAGTCCTGTGCTTTCGCCGTCTTTTGCAGAAACACAAACTCCGCATTTACTGCAATATGTGTCCTTGTTAAGTCTTATAGTGTTTGCAGGGGCTGCAATCTCCTTAACACGCATTTCGGCTTCTTTCAAATCTCTTACAATCTTATTGTATCCACACACAACCACAACGCTTTTAGGGCCGTATACAATGGCTGCAACTCTGTTTCCGTTTCCGTCAACATTGTAAAGCTCGCCGTTTTCGGTCACTGCGTTTGTACTTGTGAAATACACATCTGCGCTGAAAGCATCTCTGTAAACCTTGTCAATTTCTTCAGGTGTTATTCCCTCTCTTGAACGGTCCAGATAGTTATATCTGCTCTTTTTAACAAGGTCTATAATTCCGGTTTCCACAAGAGAAACAGAGCCGCCGCTGGCTATTGTATCTCCCGGAGCAATAAGAGTTTCAGCCAAAGCCTTGGCGTCCTCCTTAGTGCGGCAAAAATAAGCTTCCATATTATTGGCTTTAAGGTTTGCAATAGTTTTTTCAATCTTTTTATCAATTATTTCCTGTTTGCACCAATTCATTGTGTCAACCCCTTTGTAATCATTAAAATTTATAAAAGTTATTATACATAAAACAACAGGCTTTTTCAAGTGTTTCAGAAGCATATAAAAAGCCCGGAGTATTTCATCCGGGCAAAAATTGTTTATATAACAAAATTATTCATGAGATTTTCGCTGTCCTGTACGTCGTCATAGAACATATAAACTACCAAAAATACTCCGTCTTTCTCTGTTACATAGAAAGAATTATATCTGTAGTCAGTTTCAGGGTCGTAATTTACAAATTCTACGTCTTTCTTTGCAAATTCAACTCCGCATATGGAAACAGTTTCAACATCTGACACTTCATAGTCAGCCTCGTCAACACCTGAAAGAGTATTTACTACAAAGCTATTGAGATAAAACTCCTTGGAAAAGCTTCCTAATTTCTGAGCATAAATTAACATCTCGCTGTAGTTTTCACCTATTAAATCAAGTCCTACAACGCCTACAGACATATCATCGTTGTTATCTCCGTAATAGCTTATGATTTCCTCTTCAGTGAGGCTATAATATGTATTGGGGATATTATAGGTAATTCCGAAAAAGTCATTTGTATACACGCCGTCCACTGTTGAACCCTTGTACATGGAAACATCCTCTGAAGACTCTGTTGTTTCCTCATCAAAAGGATTATCATAGAAAGGACTGTCGCCGTAATCCTGATAAACGTCCTCGTCTGTTTCGTCTTTGGAATTTGTAATCGGCTCGAAGTCCTCTTCAACGGAAGTTTTGGAACTGCTTCCGAATATGAAGAATGCGCCGATTCCTATAGCCGCTACAAGGACTATACAGCATAAAACTATCACTGCCGCCTTTCCTGAGCCTTTCTTTTTAGGCGGTGTCTGCTGCGGCTGGTTATAATATCCTCCGTTATACTGACCTGTAGGAACATTTCCGCTCATATTATAATTGCTGTAATTATTTCCGTACTGAGAATAATCGCCGTTTTGCTGGGTTCCGTAATTGTTCGGTGTATTTCCATAACCGACAGACTGCGGTTCCTGGGTTTCAGGTTTTTCCTGTGCCTGAATTACAGGTTCCTGCTGAATCTGCTGTTCTGTTGTTCTACCCTCATCAACAGACGGTGCTGATTTTTCCACTTCAGCGCCGCAAATAGGACACATTTTCATATCGTCTTCAAGTTTAAATCCGCATTGTGTACAATACATACTCCAGACCTCTTTTCTTTGTAAAATTAAGGTTTAACCTTATTATATATTATATTATATAACAAGATATATTTCAATAATAATTTTTTAAGGTAAAATTTAATTCATCATATTGAGAAATTCCTCTTCTGTCAATATGGTGATACCAAGGCTTTGAGCTTTTACCAGCTTGCTTCCGGCTTCTTCTCCTGCAAGAACATAGTCTGTCTTTTTTGAAACAGATGAGGAAGTTTTTCCTCCCTGAGCTTCAATCATTTTAGAAGCTTCTGCTCTTTTAAGTGTAGGCAAGGTTCCTGTAAGAACAAAGGTTTTACCCTGGAAAACTCCGCCCTCGGATTTTTTCTCAAGAGGTTTCATCTCGACGCCCAAAGCTTTCAAATCATCCAAAAGCTTTACGGTTTCAGGCAAAGAAAAATATTCCTGTGCGCTTTTCGCCATTATCTCGCCGTATCCGTCGATTTCTCCGATTTCCTCCGCTGTGGCTTTAAGAATATTTTCAAGTGACAGGAATTTTTCGCAGAGAAGCTTTGCGGCTTTCTGACCTATATGTCTTATTCCCAAGGCGTAAACCAGTCTGTAAAGCTCTCTTGATTTAGATTTTTCTATTGCTGAAATGAGGTTTGAGGCTGATTTTTCGCCCATTCTCTCCATAGACGACAAATCCTCGGCTTTAAGCTTGTAAATATCCACAGGTGAAGAAATTACCTTATCGTCTGCAAGACGGTGAAGCAAGGAAGGACCAAGGCCCTCGATATCCATAGCGTCACGGCTGACAAAGTGTATCAAGTGTCTTATAAGCTGTGCAGGACATCCGGTGTTTGTACATCTGTATGCCGCCTCGCCCTCTTCTCTTGTGACCTCACTGCCGCAGGAAGGACATTTTGTTGGGAAAACAAAGTCTTCCCCTCCCTCAGCGTGTTCCTTAACTCCCAAAACCTCGGGAATTATCTCTCCCGCTTTTCTGACAATTATAAGGTCGCCAACACGGATATTTTTTTCTTTTATAAAATCCTCGTTGTGAAGCACAGCACGGCTTACGGTTGTTCCCGCAAGGCTTACAGGCTCAAATATGGCAACAGGTGTAAGAACTCCGGTTCTGCCCACGTTTACCTCGATTTCCAAAAGCTTTGTGGCTTTCTCTTCCGGCGGATATTTGTATGCCTCTGCCCATTTAGGAAACTTTGCAGTGCTTCCCAAAAGCTCTCTTACAGCATAGCTGTCCACCTTTACAACAGCTCCGTCAATTCCGTAAGGCAGACTTCCTCTCATTTTGCCTATTTCCTCGATTTTATCAATGATAACATTGATATTATCAGAAATATCATAAAAATCCGCAACAGGAAATCCGAGGGATTTCAGATAGTCAAGGCTTTCCTTGTGACTGCTTATGGTTTTTCCCTCAATCTGCTGTATATTGAAAATAAAAATACTCAAATCTCTTTGTGCGGTTATTCTGCTGTCTTTCTGGCGCAAAGAGCCTGCGGCGGCATTTCGAGGGTTTTTAAAGGTTTTTTCCTCGTTTTCTTCCTGCTGCTGTACAAGTCTTTGGAAGCTTTCGGTGGACATATACACCTCGCCTCTCACCTCCAAAAACTCTGGAGCGTTTTCAATTCTCTTTGGAAGATTTTTGATTGTAAGAAGGTTTGATGTTACGTCCTCACCGGTAACGCCGTCGCCACGGGTTGAACCACGTACAAAGACGCCGTTTCTGTACTCACAGGAAACAGAAAGTCCGTCAAATTTCGGCTCTACCACATATTTAGCGTCAGGAGCAATTTCCTTGACCCTTTTATCAAACTGTCTTAATTCTTCGTGTGAAAATGAATCGTGGAGACTTTCCATAGGCACGGCATGGGTTACAGGTGAAAACTTTTCCCCTGCGCTTCCGCCTACTCGGTTGGTTGGGGAATCGGGCTTTGCAAATTCCGGAAATTCAGCTTCAAGATTTTCCAGTTCCCTCAAAAGTCTGTCGTATTCAAAATCCTCTATTTCAGGGCTGTCGCTGTTATAATAAAGGTCGTTATGATAATTTATTATTTTTACCAGCTCTTCAATTCTTTTTTCAGCAGTTAATCTATCCATATTTTACCTCGGTTTGTACATCCAGGGCATATAGTTAAAATTAAACACAGCCCTTTTTATGCTTTTATTTGTTTTCTGGGATACGGTTAAAAGCTTATCGTATCCCTTAATTTTTAACGCTTTTTTTATTGTTTTTATTTCGTATCCGTGATTTATCAGTGAATCAACGCAGTTCAAAACCGTATCGGGAATTTTTTCTTTTTCAAACTTTTCTTTCAGGTCATCATCAGCCGAGCAATATTCCAAAAGTTCGCTTATTCTCATCATACTTTCAATTCTGCCGAAGCAGGCAAAATCATCGGCGGCAGAAGCTGTTTTTGGGACTTCTACAGACTCGTCCCTTTCCATAACGCAGTCGCACTGATGAATTTTATCCGCCAAAAGCAATGACTTATAAATATACTCCTCAGCATAGCCCACTGAGCTTTCGTCGTCAAAATAAACCTTTCTGCTGTTTATATAAAAGGTTTTAAACATCATTGCTCCCAAATCAAGACTTGTGTATCCGCTTATGATGGCTTTAAACATTTCCTGACCGGTTATTTTTACAGAGGAAAAGTTCAGGCTTTTACCCTTTTCACTGTCAGGCAGTTTTCCGAAAACCACATCTGCAAGGTTTTCCTTCGCCGCCTGGAGATATTCGGGGATAAAGCATTTATACATATGTCTTGGAAACACAAAGGTTGAATAAAGTCCCTGGGCATTTCTCAGACCGGAATTAAGCACGGCGCCGTAAAGACTTTTTCCGCATTGAATAACTCTTCCGTTTAAACCATAGAGCTTTACGCTGTCCAAAGCACATATCATAGTATTGTCTTTGGAGTTTATATCAAGCAAAATATATTCAACATTTATTCCCTGCACACAGTTGTTTACGGTTTTCAAAACCTCTTTTATGCTTTCCCCTAAATTTTTCATTGGTATTATAACCGACAGCTCAGTTTCCATACATTTTCCTCTTCCTTAAACATTTACTTATCGTTTATTCACTGCAGAAGTTCCTTTTTCTCTGAGATAGGTGGACTCCAAATCCGCCAAATGAAGCTTTACAGCCAGAGGATATTTTTCATAGGCAAGGCTTACGGTAAAGCCGTTGCTGTCCTCAAATCCTCCCATATGCCAGCGGATTGCCATAGCCTCTTCGATTTTAAGACGCATAAATCTTTCTATGAGAAAAACTGATTTTTCTCCGTGACCATAAGGAAAGCTGTCCTCCACTGCATAAAACGGCTGTTTTTCCCATTGGCCTGTCTGCTCGTTTTTCACGTTTCTGGTGCTCACCTTATAAAACTGAGCCTTGCACAGGTCATGGAGCAGAGCGGCAATAGCAAAGCTCTCCGCATTGTCCTTTTCCTCGTCAAAATGCTTTTCCATAAGGGTATTAAAAACACTTACGGAGTGCATCACAAGACCACATTCACAGGCACAGTGATATTTTGTGCTTGCAGGAGCTGTGAAAAAGTCTGTTTTCTGCATCCAGTCCAAAAGCTCCTTGGAGCCGGCTCTGTTTATGTATTTGTTATAGATACTTATAAATTCTTCTTTGTGGGTCATGTGTACCTCCGGAAATCACAGTTTAACTCTGTATTTTTCGTCAAATTCGTAAACCGCACGGGTTCCGCCCACATATTTCGGTCTTGTGTAGGCGCATATTATCATTGCGTTTCCAAGTTTATTTTCGGAAAGTCTTAAAGGCACTGCGGTTTCTTTCAGGTGCATACCTATCAAAGTTCCGCCTATATCAATTCCCGCCTGAGCTTTTACATGCTCAACCATACAGGGATTTTCAAAAACAGAATAGGCAACGGTTGCGCTGCTTCCTCCCGCTTTTGGCTGAGGCACAACGGAAACCTCCTCGAGATTATGACTCAAAGCATACTCTTTTTCCACAACCAAAGCACGGTTTAAATGCTCGCAGCACTGTGCGGCTAAATATATTCCCTTTTCTTTAAGCATGGGATAAAAACCTTTATACAATGCCTTTGCCGCTTCAAAGCTGGAATCATGTCCTATATGTCCGCCTACAATCTCGCTGGTAGAACAGCCAAGCACAAGCAAATCGCCTTTTTTAAGGTTAGCTTTCTCCACAAGCTCTGAAAACAATTTCAAAGCGTCCTGTGTAATTTTTTCATAATTTATATTTTCCACAACGCTCACCCCTTATTCTTTTCTTTGAAAAAGTTGATATTTTTATTATAAGACAAAAAGCGGACACCCAACAGGATGTCCGCCGTAAGTTTCAGAATTACTCTGCGTCAGCAGGTGCTTCCTCCTCTGAAATTACAGGGGCATCCGGAAGCAATTCTTTGATTGACAAGCTTACTCTCTTCTTGTCGAAGTCGATAGCTGTGATTTTAGCCTTTACAACTTCGCCGATTTTAAGCTCATCCTGTGGCTTCTCAATTCTCTTATTAGCGATCTGAGAAATATGGATAAGACCGTCAATTCCATCAATGATATTAGCAAAAGCGCCGAAAGATGTCATGCCGACAATCTTAGCGTCAACAACTGTTCCAACAGGATAATTGTTCTTGAGGATTTCCCAAGGATTGTCCTCTGCCTTTTTAAAGCCGAGAGAAATCTTGTTTGTCTCTGTGTTGATGTCCTTAATGTAAACTTCAACTGTGTCGCCTACGTTTACAACCTCGCTTGGATGCTTAATGCGGTTCCAAGAAAGCTCAGAAATGTGAATCATTCCGAATACGCCGCCAAGGTCAACAAATGCGCCGTAGTTTGTAAGGGACTTAACAACGCCTGTGTATGTCTTGCCAACCTCTGCTTCTTTCCAGAATGCTTCCTTCTGCTCTGCTCTCTTATCTCTGAGAACGGAACGGATAGAACCTACAGCTCTTCTTCTTCTGCCCTTCTGGGAAACCTCGATGAGTCTGAACTCAACTTCCTTCTTGAGAAGGTCGTCAAGGCTCTCGTCTCTGCTTGCAGTTGCCTGTGATGCAGGGATGAAAATTCTAACACCGTTGTATACAACGATAACGCCGCCGTTTACAACCTCAGATACAACACCCTTCAAAACTTCCTTAGACTCAACAAGGCCTTCAAGCTCTTCCCAGCCCTTCTGTGCGTCTACTCTGCGCTTTGAAAGCATGATTGTGCCTTCCTGGTCGTTTGTCTTCATGATAAGAAGCTCTACTTCGTCGCCAACCTTTACAACGTCTTCCGGCTTCTTTGTTGGGTCGTTAGAAAGCTCGTCAACAGGAATGTAACCTGCCTGTTTTCTGCCTACATCCACATAAACCTCGCTGGGAGTTATGCGAATAACAGTACCCATTACCCTCTCATTTGTATTTAAGTTTTTGAGGGACTCCTCAAGCATCGCCTCAAAATTTTCTTCAGTTTCCATTGTTTCACCGGATTTGTTAATAATGTCGCTCATTATATCCAGTACCTCCTTTATTATCCTGTCTGGTGTCGATGCACCCGCTGTAACGCCGATGTGTTCCGCCTTTGAGAACATATCTCGGTTCAATTCAGCCGCTGTCTCTATAAGAACTGTTTTTTCACAGTTGCGCAAACATATGTCAAACAGCTTTTTTGTATTTGAACTGTGTCTGTCTCCGATTACGACCATATAATCGGATTTACTCGATAATTCATCTGCCTCTTTTTGACGTTCCGACGTAGCATTACATATTGTATCAAAAATTTCGGCATTTGTATATACCTTTTTGAGAATTTTTAAACATTTTTTCCATTCTTGTGTATCAAAAGTTGTTTGAGCCACCAAAATCAGGGAATTTTGTTTCTCCTGAGGAATTTTTCCCATTATTTCACTTAATTCCTCACGGTTCTTAAAGGTCATACATTCGCCGGTACAGTGTCCCATTATGCCCTGGACTTCAGGATGTCCCGAGTCTCCGGCAATAAGGACAAATTTATTTTCAAGTCCCGCCTTTCTGACAATTCTGTGTATCTTTGCCACAAAAGGACAGGTGGCGTCCAGCAAGGGATTTCCCTTTTGTTTAATATCATCTATTACCTGCTGCGGCACGCCGTGGGACCTTATCACAATTATTTCGGAGAGGTCGGCTTCCTCTATTGAGTCTACAGGTCTGATACCCTTTTCTTTAAGCTCTCTGACCATCTCCATATTGTGTATTATAGGGCCTAAGGTTACGGCTTTTTTCTTTTCATCCAAAAGACCGTAAATCATATCAACAGCTCGGTTTACGCCATAGCAAAAACCGGCAGTCTTTGCAAGCTTTATTGTTGCCATAAGTCATGCTCTCTCATTTCGGTTATTTTTTCCATTATCTTTCTGGAAGCGTCCCTAAACTCCTTTGAAGAACCTGTAAGAAGTCCAAGCTCCTCCACAGTCATAGGCTCGCCGAATCTGACAATCCTCTTGCCGAAGGGTTTTCTTCCGCCGCCCTTTATGGTGATACATGCAGGGATTACCGGAGTATGTGTGGCATATGCTATCATTGCCGCTCCGCTTCTTGGTCTTAAAAGCTCGCCTGTTCTGGAACGTGTTCCCTCGATAAAAATAGCCATTACGTTTCCGTTTTTCAAAAGCTCTTCACCGTGGTTTATAGCTTCTTTATCTCCCTCGCCTCTGTAAACCGGGAAAGCCCCCAAGGCTTTTATAAGAGCGCCGAAAGCCTTATTCTTAAAAAGCTCAGCCTTTGCCATAAAGTACAGCTGTCTTTTCTGTCCAAGACCTAAAACCACAGGGTCGGAATAGGTTATATGGTTGCAGGCAAGTATATATCTACCCTCGGCAGGTATGTTGTTTTTATTATGATATTTTGTTCTGTAAATTACTTTAAAAATCGGAGTCAATACTATTCGTCCGAATACATAAAGCGGCTTTGCCTTTGGCATTACGAAATTCTCTCCCTTATTATTTTTGCAACCGCCTCAACGGAACCATCAAAGTCAAGATTGGTTGTATCCACAAGGACACTGTCTTCCGCCGGCCGCAAAGGAGCAGCTTTTCGGTTGGTATCGTTATAATCACGCTTGATTACATCTCTTAAAACATCTTTAACTGTTGTTTTCTCGCCTTTTTCCACAAGCTCTTTGTATCTTCTCTCTGCTCTTGATTCAGGAGAAGCAGTGAGAAAAATTTTAACCTGCGCATCAGGCAAAACCACTGTTCCGATATCTCTTCCGTCCATGATTACATTCTTTGTTTTTGCTATGTTTCTCTGCAAACCCAAAAGATATTCTCTCACTATTGGAAGAGCGGAAATATCAGAGGCAGTCATGCTTACCTCCGGTGTTCTGATAAGGCCTGTTACATCCTCTCCGTTCAAAAGCACAACCTGACCGCTTGTCTCTGAAAAATCCATTTCCACGGAAATTTCTTTCAGCAGAGCTTCAACCTCCGCTTTTGAAGAAGGGTCAACGCCCTTTCTAAGGGCTGCAAGCCCCACTGTTCTGTACAAAGCACCTGTATCCACATAAAGCAGTCCCAGCTGTTTTCCTACAGCCTTTGCAACGGAGGACTTTCCTGCCCCTGCCGGACCGTCAATTGCCACAGCTATGCACATACTATCATCCCTTTCATATTTTCAAAATGTAGATTCCATAATTACAAATATATATGCTAAAGTTAACTTATAAACTTAAATAAATTACAGACAGCTTTCTCCTGCCGCCCATCCTGTGGAAAAGGCAATCTGGAGATTAAATCCGCCGGTATATCCGTCAACGTCTATAACCTCGCCGGCAAAATAAAGGCCTTTTACAATTCGACTTTCCATGGTTGACGGGTTTATCTCCTTTGTGCAGACGCCTCCGGAGGTTACTATGGCTTCTTCTATAGGTCTAAATCCTTTTACATTTATTGAAAAGCTTTTCAAAAGCTTAACAAGTGCTGTTCTCTGCTCTCTCGTCACACTGTTGCATTTTGTGTCGAAAGAAATACCCCAGCGGTTTAAAACTACAGGTATCATCTTTCTGGGAAGCAGCTCTCCCAATGAATTGGAAACCGCTTTATTTATATTTTTCTCAAAATCTCTGAGTATTCTCTGGTCAAGCTTTTCTTCGCTTAAAGCCGGTTTTAAATCGAGATAAATCACATATTTTGTTTTATCAGGATTTTTAATATTTGCTCCTGCGCTTAAAACCATGGGGCCGCTTATTCCGAAATGAGTGAAAAGCATTTCGCCGAAATCCCTGTAAACCTCTTTTCCGCTGTCTGCGTTTACAACGGTCATGCCTGTGTTTTTAAGGGAAAGTCCCTGCATATCACGGCAGAATTTATCCGGACTTTCAATAGGTACAAGTGAGGGCTTCAAAGGGATTATTGTATGTCCCAGCTTTTGCGCAAAAGCATAGCCGTCGCCTGTAGAGCCGGTAAGAGGATAGCTCTTTCCTCCGGTGGCAATTATCACCTTTTGAAAGCTTCTTTTTTCACCGTTTTCCAAAACCAAGCCTTTTATTTCTCCGTTTTCAGCCAAAACATCGGTTACTTTATGTCCTGAGAAAACCGCTCCTGCCTCTGTTGCCGCCTTATGAAGTGTCACAGCAACGTCAGCCGCCTTATCTGAAACCGGAAAAACTCTGTTTCCTCTTTCAATCTTTGTTTTAAGTCCGTGACTTTCAAAAAAATCTATTGTATCCCAAGGTGTAAAGCCGTTTAAAGAGCTATACATAAATCTTCCGTTGGTGGGGATATTTCTTATAAATTCATCGTTGTCGCAGGCGTTTGTAATATTGCACCTGCCCTTTCCGGTAATTCTTATTTTCTTACCGAACATGTTATTTTTTTCAAATACAGTGACATCTCCGCCCAAGGACGCCGCCCTGTAAGCCGCCATCATGCCTGCGGCGCCTGCTCCTATTACTGCGATTTTTTCACCTTGCATCCTGTTTCTCTCCGTTTTCAGATGTATTATCCTTTTTTACCTTTTCACTGTTGGCGTAAATTCCCTGCTCGTTCCAAACCTGCTCCAAAGCCATAAAGGTTTTCTTAACATCCTCTTTCTTTGCTATAACCGTGGCAACTATAAGGGCGTTTATCATACTTAAAGGCGCTACCAGTGAATCAACCACAGACGCCATATCACTTCTTGCAATAAGAAGATGGTCAGCCTGAGAAACCAAAGGTGAAATCATGCTGTCAGTAAGGGCGATAACGTCTGCTCCCCTCTCTCTGGCAAAATGCATTACATCCACCGCCATAGTACTGTAGCGTGGAAAGCTTATTCCTATCATAACATCCTTTTCTGTAATTCTGAAAAGCTGTTCATAAGAGGCAGATTTGCTTGATGTGCTGATTACCCTTACATTTCCGAAAATCAGCTCGAAATAATATCCCAAAAAGTTTGCCAAAGGTGAAGTTGAGCGAACCGCATAGATATAAATATTTTCGGCGTTTACTATTGCCTTGACCGCATTGTTGAAATCCTCTCTTGAGGTTTCTTCAATGGTTCTGCGGATTTTTTCAATATCCTGATTCAATACGCTGTCAAGAACATCTCCTCCGCCTATTCTTTCGCAGGTAACGTCTATTCTCTGTACAGATGTAAGCTTATCCCTTATCATCTCCTGCATAGCTTTCTGAAGCTTCGGATATCCGCCGTAACCCAGCTCGCAGGCAAAGCGCACAACTGTGCTTTCACTTACCCCGACGGTTTCACCAAGCTTAGAAGCGGTCATAAAAGCTGCTTCGTCATAATGCTCTCCGATAAAATCAGCAATAAGCTTTTGACCCTTTGAAAGGTGCTGATATTTTGATTTTATTCTCGACAACAAATGTTTATCCATAATTGTTTACAAACCTCTTTTTTTGATTAAATATCGGTTGTTATCAACGGACAAAGTAAAAACCGTATACTTATCATCATATCTTTAAACTATACATAGAAGTATTTTACCATAATCTCAACTTTTTTTCAACAAAATTTTATAGTAAATATTTCTTGACCTTTTGTGATTTATTTCTTTAAAATTCTCTTTTCTTTTCTGACAAATTTTAAGTTTGCAGATAAATTTTACAGTTTTTTAAGAATATACACAAATTCTATTGCTTTTTTCGCTTTAATATGCTAATATATTAAACAATTCAAATACGTAAACCTTGGAGGTCACTATGATAGCGGTAATAGATTACGGCGCAGGCAATATTCAGAGCGTTATGAAAGCTTTAAGACACATAGGCTGCGACTGCGTTTTAACAAACAGTCCGGAAATTATAAACAGCGCAAGCGGCGCTATTCTCCCCGGTGTAGGTTCTTTCGGCGATTGCATGGACAACATCGAGAAATCAAATCTTACCGAAGTTATCAAAAACTATGCAAATTCCGGAAAACCCTTTATGGGAATATGCCTGGGACTCCAGCTTCTCTTCCCCGAAAGCGAGGAAAGTCCAAATGCATCCGGACTTGGTCTTTTAAAGGGAACAATAACCAAAATTCCAAAGCAGGAGGGAATTAAGGTTCCTCACATGGGCTGGAACAGCCTTAATATAAGAAAGAACGACGGTCTTTTTAAAGGAATAGAGGGAAATCCCTATGTGTATTTCGTACATTCCTACTATCTCACCGCCGAGGACAAGGACATCGTCAGCGCTGATACATTCTATTCCACTGAAATCCACGCTGCGGTACAATACAAAAATATTCACGCAACCCAGTTTCACCCTGAGAAAAGCGGCGATGTAGGCCTTAAAATTCTCAGAAACTTTGCGGACATGACGCTGTGACGGAATATAAATAGATAGGAGTTTTAATATGTATGCAAAAAGAATAATCCCCTGCCTTGACGTTAAAAACGGACGTGTCGTAAAGGGTATGAGTTTTGTAAATCTTGTGGACGCAGGCGACCCTGTAGAAAGCGCAATTCAGTATGACAAGCAAGGCGCAGATGAGCTGGTACTTTTAGATATAACCGCTTCATCCGACGCCAGAAATATAATGGTTGATATAGTTTCCCGTGTTGCCGATTCTATTTTTATTCCTTTCACAGTAGGCGGCGGAATAAGAACCACGGAGGATTTCAAGGCTATTCTCAGAGCCGGAGCGGACAAGGTTTCCGTAAACTCTGCGGCTGTTAAAAATCCCGATATCATCAACGAAGCCGCTTATAAATTCGGAAATCAGTGCGTTGTTGCGGCAATAGACGCCAAAAGACGTGAAAACGGAGGCTGGGAAGTCTATATAAACGGAGGACGAACCCCAATGGGACTTGACGCCGTAAAGTGGGCTGTGGAATGTGAAAAGCGAGGAGCCGGAGAAATCCTGCTCACAAGTATGGATGAGGACGGTCAGAAGAAAGGCTACGACATTGAGCTTACCAGAGCCGTTTCAGAAAGCGTTGGTATTCCTGTTATCGCCAGCGGCGGAGCGGGAGCTTTGGAACATTTTTATGACGCTTTTACAATAGGTAAAGCCGATGCGGTTCTAGCGGCATCACTTTTTCACTTCGGCGAAATACCTATTCCCAAATTAAAAGAATATCTTACAAATAAAGGAATACCGGTAAGACTTTAAAATAATTTACACCCTATAAATTTTAACAGCACGATAGAGTTTTTATTATATCTATCGTGCCTCTTTTTTGCGTAAATTTGTACATTTTGGTTAATTATTTCAGTAATTGTTATTCAAATTGTGGATAATAGTCAAAAGAAAATGTGATAAATTAGTTAAAAACATAATTGCGAAAAAACCTTAAAGATGATATATTTATATCGAATAAATACCATACAGAAAAGAGGTAAAAATTTATGAAAAGGAAAACAAACAAAGCTTTGTCTGTACTCCTTTCGGCTATAATGCTCGTTTCGGTATTTACGATTGCATTGCCGGAAACCATATCAGTACAGGCAGAAACAACCGGCACAAGCTTCACCTATTCTCTTGACGGCGATAACGCTGTTATCAACGGCTACACCGGAACGGAAAAGGATGTTGTTGTGCCTGACACAATCGACGGCCATAAAGTAACCGGAATTGACGAATTCGCCTTCTTTATGAACTACGGCATTACAAGCATAGCATTGCCTGAATCCGTAGAAAGTATCGGCGACTACGCTTTCTTCCACTGCACAATGTTGAGAGACGTTACTTTCCAGGGTAACACACTTTCCTTTATAGGAACAAGCGCCTTTGAAGGATGTCAGTACATTTCCGAAATAACACTTCCCGACAGCATTTCAGAAATCGGAGAAAGAGCTTTCCTGGGCTGTACAAGTCTTAAAAATGTGACAACAGGCAAAACCGTTGACAAAGTAGGGGCTTATGCTTTCGGTTATGCAAGAAACACATCAAACTGGAATTATGAAAGAGTTTCTATGACAGTTAACGGCTACAGCGGTACTGCCGCAGAGACATATTGCTCTGAGTACGGCGTAACATTTAACTCATTGGGTCAGGGCAACGCTGCACCTGCTGACAGTGGCAAGCTTCCGGAAGAAGAGCTTGATATTCCTGTTTTGAACTTCACTGACTTCAACAACTACACAGACAGCGATAATTCTACCCTTGATATCCGTGACGTGATTTCCAGAAACACAAAGGATTATACAGCAAATACAACAGCTACATATACAGACCCAGAAACAGGTCTTTCCTTTGATGTTTATGCAAATCTCAAGTTACAGGGTAACAGCTCTATGTCTTATCCTAAGAAAAACTTCACAGTTAAGTTTTATGCAGATGAAGCCTTTGACGGAAAGTACAAGGTTGAACTTCAGGACGGCTGGGGCAAGGAAAACAAATATGTTCTTAAAGCCAATTATATGGACCATTCACATTCAAGAAATGTTCTCGGTGCAAAGCTTTGGGGACAGATAGTTCATTCACGTGAAGACACATATCAGCAGCTTTTGGACGCTCCTAACGGCGGTGCTATTGACGGTTATCCTGTAAAGGTTTATATCAACGGCGAATACGAGGGTCTTTACACCCTTAATGTTCCTAAGGATGACTGGCAGTTCGCTATGGGCGACGGTGAAAAGGAAGCATTGCTTGCCGGTGAATCACACGACGGCTCCTGCAACTTCACACAGCCGGGCAGATACGATGAAAGCGACTGGACAATAGAATATCCTGACCCTGATACATGGGTTATAAACTCCTTTGACAATGTTATAAACTTCGTAAGCTTAAGCGATGACCAGCAGTTCAAAGAGCTTTTCAGCAATTATCTCGATTATGATTCCTGCATAGACTACTATGTTTACATGCTGTTTATCTGCGGAACCGACAACTGGGAAAAGAACATGCTTATGGCTACCTACGACGGTCAGCAGTGGTTCCCGTCAGTTTATGATATGGACTCCACATTCGGTATTTACTGGAACGGCGGACATTACAACACAATAGACTGGATGCTTACACATGAGTACATGGGTCCTGACCACGGAACCAATTCTCTTTTGTGGGAAAGAGTTTACAATAACTTCTACGACGATATCGCTGCAAGATATGCAGAATTGAGAGATACAGTTATCAGCGAAAAGAACTTTGTTAAAACATTAAACGACTATATCGGCGACATTTCAAAGGAAGCTTTCGACAGAGATTTGGAAATCTACGGAGGTATTCCATCATCCTCAACAAGTGACCCGAACCAGATAATCAACTACTCACTTGAAAGAATTAACTATCTGGACGAGCAGTTCGGATATGAAACAGAACAGCCTGATGATCCACTTAAAGAGACTCTCAAGGAAATAATCGACAAGGCAAACCTTATTGAAACAGATAAGTACACAGCTACTTCCGTCACATATTTCCGGCAGGAATTGAGCTATGCTGAAGATATCTACAATTCAGCAGTTTCAACAAGCGACGAAATCCTTGCTGCGAAAAAGGGACTTGATAAGGCTATGTCACTTTTGATTTCAGCCGATAATGAAAACTGTCTTGATTTGGCAAAGATTCCACAGAGCAGTCTGACAGCAGTAGCCGCAAGCTATCAAAACGGTGAGGACGGCTCAAAGGCTATCGACGGAAATACAACCACAATATGGCATTCAAATTATTCCGGCGGCAATATGCCTGTTATTTCCGAAAACGGAACTGACAACTATATTACATTTACATTGAATGATGAAAGCATTTCAAATGTAGCCGCTATCTCCTATTTGCCGAGAACCGACAAAAACACCAACGGCGTAATTACACAGTACAAGCTTATGTACAGCACAGAAGCAGACGGTGAAAACTTTGTTGATGTACCGGGCGGAAATGGTATCTGGGCAGACAATAAGGATGAAAAGCTCTGCATATTCTCCATACCTGTAGAGGCAAAGAGAATACGTCTTTATGCTACAGCAACATTGGGCGACACACCTAACAGATTTATCAGTGCATCTGAAATCAATCTCTTCACAACAGATACAACAGCATTGAACAGCGCAGTACAGACTGCCTCCAAAATTGAAGCTGACGGTTACACAGAAGAAAGCTACAGCGCAATGAAAGCCGAGCTTGAAAAAGCTATAGAAATCCTCTCCTCACCTGTTGCATATCAGACAGCTATAAACAATGCATGTACAGATTTGAATAATGCAGTTGAAAACCTTGAAGAAGCTGCTTCAGGTATCACAAAAGAAGAACTTAGAACACTTATTGACTCCGCCTCAGCATTAGACGCTTCTGTCTACACCAAGACAAGCAGAGAAGCTCTTGAAAAAGCTATTGCAGAAGCAAATAGCGTTTATGATAACAGTTCAGCTGCACAGGATGAAATCAACACAGCTTATCAAAACCTCAAATCTGCTGTTGACGGTCTTAGATACTATCTCGGCGATGTAAACCACAGCGGCAAAATTACAGTTATGGATGCAACCTTAACACAGATTTATATTACAAATTCATCAGCTGTAGAAATTGACACAGCTCTTGCTGACCTGGATAACAACTCAAAAATACAGATAGATGACGTATCTATTATTCAAATGATGGCAGCAAGAATTATTACAAGCAACGACGATGGAAGTGTTAACTTATAAAATTTCTGTCTGCTAAAAATTACTAAAACAATTCTTAAATATAACAAAAATGCAAGCTTAAACAAATTTTATTATCTGTAAAGTTTCTTACAGATACCTCAAAACTTATTTGACAATTTCTTTATATAATTAAATTTTTCAATTGACAAACTATAAGTTTCGTGTTAAAATCTTATTGTATTGATGATATTTGAGATATTGTTTTTAATGTTTTTCAAAGAGAAACAGCCGTTTTGACATTTATTTCCAAACGGCTGTTTTTTCTTTGTATAAAATATTATTATTTTGCAAAGAATTCATTTTTTATCAAATCAAGCTTAATTTATTTTTTTTGATTGCACTATTATAAATTGTCAAATTTTTCCAATTTTTACTTTTTCCTTTTATATGCGCAAAACATCACAATATATAGAAAGAAATAAAAAGCTCCATTGAAGATGTTGTGTAACATTCAATGGAACTTTTCCTTTTAAATGTACATGCCGTACAATTTTTTTATTTCCCTGCCGCTTACCCTTTCATTATGGGCAAGCTTATTTCTTATTTCTCGGCAGATTTTCAAATTGTTTCTGTCCTCGTCAGAAATAATTATTAGGTTTTGATTTACTATATATAACAGTGTGCTTAGCTCAAGCTCGAAAGGTTCTGTCACCAGCTCATCTATTGAGTTGTTCACCGGCAAAACCTTTTTTATTTCATTTACATACTTTTCAATGAACATATATCTCCTTTGCTCCAGCATAGGAAAAACCGTTCTCATCTGAGAAACAATAATATCCCTGTCTATTCTGCTGTTCTCTTTCCTGCCCTTTTCCTCTGTTATACCCATACTGTCACAGCATAGGTTATAGGTTTTATGAGGACTGCTCAGCAAATCATCTCCGCTTTTGGCAAGGGAACCGCAAAGCTCGATATTATCGGTGGATAAGTTAAAGGCAAGTTCCGCTATGTACTGTTTCAGAGCATAGGAACAGTTTATATCAAAGGTGTTCATCATGCAGAACATATGCCTGTCGAACTCGTTGGGAGTCATGTTAATTGAAACAAAATACTCCGACTTTGTTTCAAAACTGAATGAGCCAACTGTTTCCAAAATAAATATAGCTCTGTCCTTGCCTTTTCCATGACTATAGGAATTTTTTCTGTATTCATTTACAAAGGCGAGCCACTTGCTGGCTTCATCCTCGGAATCGATGCCCTCTACCCAAACATAAAAGGAATTCAGCGTTATGTTTTCAAGCTCCGAAAGATACTGTGCATAGGTCTGGTCTGGCCAGTAGTCCGCCTGAACATCAGGGGGACAAAGGCTGTTTAAAACCACATAGCCCGGCTGAGAATTTTTATCCGCCTTTATCATCTTAAATGACCTTACGGCTGTGATATCTCCCAGCTGTTTTTTTATTTTATCCACTAATATTTCTTTCCAGGGTATCGGCTCTTTGCAGAACAGAAAAATATTTTTATCTTCGGAAAGAGCATTTTTCAAAAGGTTAAAGGTGCGGACAGGATTTAACATCTGAGTCCACCAAAGTTCTCCGAAACACATATCAAAATCACTCCTTAACCGCTGTTACAGGCTTATAATGCCAAAGATTGCGTCTTCTACCTCTTTTTTTGTTCCCAGTAAATCTCTGAAGCTCTTTGTTCTGAAAGAAAATCTGTCGTTTACTTTTTTAAGAACATTCAAATCGCATAGCTCCTCAAGGAGAGTTTCAATCTGATATATGTCGTGGTTTTCAAATTTTTTAACTTCAAATTCCTTTAAATTTTCAAAGACTTCCGCCGCAGTGCTTCCCTCTGTGTCCTCATATACAAAGGACATATAAGCGATTATAAGTGCTATTATATAATATTCCTCGTCAAGTCTTAAAGTCATTTCAAAGCAGTTTTTAACTGCAAAAAGGAACTCTTTGTCTGTAAGGATTTTGCCTATATGGGATTCTGTTATATTGTAAGGCGGAGTCACAGACTCGTTGTACTCATAGTAGTACTTTTTCATTGACTTGATGAGCTTACTGCAAAACAGCTGAATTATACCAGGGAAATAGTTTGTAGTTGACAGTATATGGGAAATCACTGTTTCGTTGTTGTTAAATGAAAATCCCAGATAACTCAACGGTTTTGTAAGCAGTTCTCTGCCGCAGTCATAATTAAACGGCGTTACGTTTATTGATGAGAAATGAGAAATAACAGAGTTGTTGCCCAAAGCCACACTTCTGTGGAATTTAACGATATCGTGAAGTCCTGCCATTACAAATTTAAACTTGCCGCTTAAGGACTGCTGAATGTCTTTAAGACATACCAAAGGCTGATAATTCACGTTTTTACAGTCGTCAATAAATTTATCCGACTCGTCCATCATAAGAAGCAGATAGTTTATGGAGTTATTGGTGATTCCCATTTTAATTTGATTTGAAAGATTAACCCAGTCATCGGTGATTTCCGAAACTATTCCCTTGAGCATAAGCTCGTTTGAAATCTTTTCTGCGGAAGATTTTATATCAAGTCCGTTTATATCCACAAACAGCGCAACACGTCCGGCTTTCGGGTCATCCGTTTCGTACTGAGCCTTTTTAAGCATGGCTGATTTTCCCAGCTGTCTTCCGCCGTAAACCAGATTTGCTCCCGTGGGCGACTGAATAGAAAGCAATTCGTCACGTCTGCCTATAAACATTTCCGGAGGAATTGTATATGTGGACTCGTAAACATATGGCTGTAAATAGGAAAACGGCATTGTTATGGACATCAATGTTCTGTTGTTTCCTCCGCTTATATAGTGGTTTGCAATATACATTATTGTAACTCTGTCTATAAGCATATAAGTCCACATAAGTGGGGTTTGTTTTACCGTTTTGGCAAGACTTCTTCTTTCGGAAGCGTTAAGGGCGTAGTCCAGTAAAATTATTTTATTGCCGCTTATATTGTCAAGCTCTGTGTATTTATCGATAAGTCTTTTGCTGTCGGAATATCCGTACATGCACACAACGTAAAATCCGTTATCCTTACAGGCTGAGCCAAAGGAAGGAATAGGATGTGAATAAACATTCTTTCCCTTATAATTGGAATTGTATTTTATATGATAAATCTCATTTTTTGCGTCTGTGCTTTCATCAACGGTTTCAATATTTTCCCAGCCCAAAAGATTTAAAAGGGTTGTAATTCTCTCGCTGTTGGTTTTATTTCCGTTGTCAAGCCAGTTGTTTATAAGGGCTTCACCGCCCTTTCTGTCCTTGGCGACATGTATATTTTTTCTTACCGCTCTTCTGAGAGTATATCCTGCGGAAAAAACTGTTTTATAGTTTTCCTCAAACTCATTCCAGAAGCTTTTCAGACACTCTTCCGCATCAAGAGGAGGCTTTGACTCGCTGTCGAAGTCACCCTTTACAATTCTGCTCATCCAGTCCTCTGCCACTGTAAAGAACTGTTTGTCAATGTAGTCGGTAATTGTATCCACAATTTGCTGCTGAGGTTTTTCGCACTCCACAAGTTCGGAAAGCTGTTTTAAAAGTCTTTCTCCGTATGAAACGGCGTCACGCTGTATTTTCTTCATACAGCTGTTTACAAATCTGCTGAAAAATCCGTAATTTTTATTTTCAAGACAATACTGATACCAGTAATGGGTAATAGCTTCAATGCTGTTTAAAAACTGGTCGTATTTGTTTATCTGACCACGGCTGATAGCAAGGCATACGTCGGAATTAAATCTCTCAAGCTTTGCCCTCATCTGCTTTTTTGCCTGTTCTTCAAATATTGAAGCATTTTCGGGAATTTCCCATGTTGCATTATCCTCGGTATGTGCCAAATATTCAGCAATCAGGCCGGCAGTTCCGAAATCGTGACACTCCTCTTCCCTTGAGAAAATTTTCTTTCCGTGGTCAATTATGGTGGCTTCCTGTGCTTCTGCGTGGTCCCTTATTCTCTTAAGCACGTTAAAGTCCGGAAGGTCGCAGAAGGTTGATGTTATCTCAGGCAAATAATTCTGGTCAAGTAGAATATTGCCTGTTCTCAAAAAGTCGGAGAAGTAGTATTTTTTCTTACTGTAGTCCCATGTTCCGTCCAGTCGCCATATAAGCTCCTGTGCCAGCTCTTTTAAAACTGCGCAACCGTAAGCTTCCTGTATCTCCTGAGCATTGCCACATTCCTCAATAAGTTTTTCAAGCAATGGAAGAAGCTGTTTTTTGTATTCAAGGTAAACCGCATAGTTTTCCGTATTTTTCAAATCACAGCCGTTTTTATAGAGCTGAACCCACTCGCAGACGATTTTAATGCAGTTGTTTAATGGCGAGTAAAGGTTGTTTCTAAAGCTTCCCATAAGGTCGGAAGTTTTTCTTTCACAAATGCTTTTGTCCTCTCCCGCTCTTTTCCATGCCTGGTCAATGAAAGCGTCTATCTTTTCTCCATGAATTGATGAAACAGAAATATCATCGCCGTTTTTGATGAATGTTTCTCTGAATTCTTTTTCTATATTTAAGAATCCATCATAGTCGTCGTGGGATACAAAGTACATCATTCTTTCCGGCAAACCGTTGTTCTCGAACAACATAGATTTTGTCAGTTTAAATCTAAGCTGGTTTTTGTCCTCATGGAATACTCTGTTGAAATACCTGTCGTAAGAGTTTACGGCTTCCTTTACAACGCTGTCATGTCTTAACTCCAGCTCGTCCATGTTGACGTTTTGATAATCCGCATATTTATCAATCAAAACAACGTTTGCAATTCTGAAATCGTCCACTATATCCACAATTTCTTTCAGTGACGGGAAACGCTTTAAAGTTTCATCATCGAAATAATCAGCACAGCGGAAATGGGTTTCCTCCGTATTGCCGTAAAATGCACTTCTTAAAAAGGCGGAAGCAAAGCATATTTCTCTGAGCTTTTTGTATTCCGAACTATTCTCGCCACACCTTGTGATTATATCAGTCATGGAATAATTCTGTATTTCCATTGGGTTATCCACCGCAAGACTTATATCACGGTAAATTCCCTCCAATTTTGGATTAAGCAAGGAGGCGGCTTTTAAATATGTAAGGGAAACAGGTATTTTTCCGTCGCCCTTAATGTTCAAGGCGTAATCTATAACTTCCTTTTCCGTCAATTCCAAAGCTTCCCAGCCGGAACAATCTGTATATTCGTAATCCTGAAGCTCCTCAAGGTCTTCAAATTCATACTTTAATGGCGCTTCTTCCTCGGCTGTATTTTCATCGCTGTTATTCTCTTCATTTTCGTTGTTCTCTTCCTGAATTTCCGGTTCCTCTTGTACTTTCTCTGCTTCATCCTCCGGATTTAAGATTACGCTCAGGTTCTTTGCGTTTTCATTGTCCGGGTCGTGTTTCAGTATATTTTCCAAAACCTGAGACGCTGTTCCCAAATCTCCGGTTTTATAAAGACAATAGGCTATTCTGTAAAGAATAACGGAATAATACAATTTCTTAAAACTGTCGCTTAAAGCTTCCTTATTGTTGAGGTATTCCTGCTCCCAGCTTCTGCTCTCATTTTTAGCTTTTTCGTACATATTAAGGTCGCCGGTCTTTTCGCCCATATTGAAGTATATACTGGCTTTGCAATCAATATAGTGAAGTCGTGTAAGCTTAGGTAAATTTGTATCGCTGAGTATTCTGTTTACACACTCCATGCTGTCCTCAAGACGGTTGAGTTTTGTGAAAAGTCCATAAAGTATGGAATTGTACTGCAATCCTATACCGTTAAATTTATCCTTATGCTCTTCATAAAGCTCCAAGGCCTTCTGCAAATACTCGCTTTTATCCTCTTTGTTTGCTATTGTCAAACAACAGTTTATAGCTTCTATAACAGCTTCCGGCACGTGTTCTCCCTCTTCAATAGAACGCTTAAAGAAGGTCAGAGATTCATGGAACCTGTCCTCATTGTCCTTGTTGCTGTTGATATTTCGTCCTATTTGCAGGAAATTGAGCTTTTCTTCCTCGCTCTTTTCAGGAGCAGCTGCATCAGGTTTATTCTGTGCTTTGAACTGCTTTTTCTCCTTAATTGCACAGGCAAAACCGTTTTTAACCTCAAAATCTACAGGTATAGTCTGACCGGTGCTTTCAAGGTTTGAAGAAAATATCTGACTTATTGTTTCGTGAAGCTTGCTGTCGGCTATATCGCTGTATTTAAATCTAAAAGTCCTGTCGTCGCTGAGTATTTCTCCTTTTTCAGAACTCCATGACAGCCTTACAATCTTACCGGAAAGCTTTTCTCCGGGAATACTTGCCTTAACTGTGTTCACTTTTCTTTTGCTTATAAATTCAGCCACTTTATTATTTGGCATAAGATTTCTAAGGAAAAGTACAATTCCCGCCGTATTAACGCTGTTTGAAAATTTCTTTCCGTTTTCTTCATAAAGCACGGTCAGAATTTCCCTCATATAGCTGTCGCTTACGAGTATTGGGTTTCTGTTTATTGCGCTGATTACAGCCGATGCGTCACTGAGCTTAATCATGGTTTTATAAAGCACTGTGTAAACGGTTGCTATATATTCGCTGTCGTGATTTTCGGTAAGAGCTATAGAGGCACAGGCGGCGGCATCCTCCAGGCTTTTGTTTTTATAAAAAGCTATGGCCGCCAAATCGTAGCTTTTTCCCTTTATATACAACTCAGGGTCATACATATAGCATCTTGTATACATATACGCAAGCAGTTTATATGTGTTTTCTCCAAAGGGAGTTTTTCCTGAATAATCCTCAATTGTTCTTTTTAAGTTATTAACGATACCAAGTGCCCTGTCAATATCGTTATTTCTAACAGCAGACATAAAGCTTGTGTATCCGCTGTTAATTATTTTCTTTTCTTCCTTTGTCAGCTCTTTAAAAACACCGGTAAGCTTTGCGTCTGACGCCATAATATTTTTAATCTCTGTCATAAAACTGATTTTAGGAACAGGTGCAGACTGAACTTGTTCCTTCTGTTTAGGAGCTTTTGTGGAGGCGGCAGAAGAAATAAACAGCTTGACAGATTTCACTTCACCAAGCGATATAATATTTTCTTCACTGTCGTTTACTATCTCTATACATTCGTCATCCCGGTCGTTAAGCTTTCCGGTAACCTTCATGCCGTCACTCAAAAGCAATTCTATTTCGCTTCCTATTGGCAGCTGTTTTATCTTTTTTTCTATTAAGTTCATAGCCGATTTCCTTTCCTAAAAATATTTTTGTGCTAAAAATAACACAATTCTAAAAATAGTATCAATATTATATTACAAAACAGAGTTTTTTGCAATATAAAATAGTATTTTTCTTATAAAACATTAAATTTTATGCAGTTTGTCGAATTGACAATAAAAAACAACGCCGTAAATTACAGCGCTGTTTAATAGAATTATTCCTGTGTCTGAGCTTTATATATGAGCTTTGAAAGCTCTATAAGTTCGTCGAAGGTTGTAAGCTTTCCTGCCATGTTTCTAAACTCTGCGGCGCCTTTAAAGCCTTTTATATACCAAGCAACATGCTTGCGTGCTTCTCTCATTCCGATGTACTCTCCCTTATATTCAACAAGCTTTTGAATATGCTTGAGCATTACAGAGATTTTTTCAGCAGGTCCCGGCGGGAAGATAAGTTTGTCTGTGTCAAAATAGGCGTTTATCTCACGGAAAATCCAAGGGTTGCCCAAAGCTCCCCTGCCTATCATAATCATGTCACAGCCTGTTTCCTCCATCATTTTAGAGGCTTCCTCTGCGTTTGTAACGTCTCCGTTTCCTATAACCGGAATGTTTACTGCCTGCTTTACCTGTCTTATGATTGTCCAGTCTGCCGGCGGCTGATAAAACTGCTCTCTTGTTCTTCCGTGGACGGTTATTGCAGAAGCTCCTGCCTCTTCACAGATTTTTGCAACTTCAACGGCGTTTACTGAGTTTTCGTCCCAGCCCTTTCTGATTTTTACAGTTACCGGAACCTCTACGGCATTTACAACTGCGTTTACAATTTCTCCGCAAAGTGGAGGATTTTTCATAAGAGCGCTTCCGCAACCGTTTCCGCTGATTTTAGGGGCAGGGCAACCCATGTTTATATCTATAAATTCCGGTTCAAACTGCATTGCAAATTTTGCGGCATCTGCCATCACCTTTGGGTCGTCACCGAAAATCTGAACTCCGCATGGTCTTTCATCAGGTGATATCATCATAAGTTCTGCACTTTTTTTGCTGTTGAATGATATGCCCTTTGAGCTTACCATTTCAGAAACACAGAACGCCGCTCCGTAACCTCTGCAAAGTTCTCTGAAAGCTCTGTCCGCAGTGCCTGCCATCGGCGCAAGGCAAGCCTTTCTTTGTATTTCCAAATTTCCTAATTTCATTTTAATTCCTCTTAACTTTTCACAAAAAACTTATCTGTCAAACTGATACAAGCTGAACAAATCCACCTTTACTGAATTTGCTGACGCAGCTGTTTCAGTTTCCATGTTATTTTCAGTATTGTTTTCTGTGTTTTCAGAATTTTCTGTTTCCTTGTCATCACCGGCAACTTCATGGAGAACTTCTCCGGTATCTGTAAATATCATATTTGGATAAATAGTAAGCAAAAATTCATCCGGGTAATGGTCGTCAAGGAAATTTCCCACCGCTGTGCTTTCGGCAGTTCCGTTGTGACGTTTTACCATTCGGTCAACCGCCATACAGCTTATTACGCAGTCGAACACCATAAACACAAAAAGAATCCATGTGAGAATAACTCCCACTTTATTCGGAATTTTTTCTATCCATTTCGACATAAATGGGTACAGGAGTTTAATCCAAACTACGGCGAGTATGCCCCAGAATACCGCATACACTAAATCTGTTCTTCCACCCATAAGGCTGTATTTTGAGCCTGAGTAATCCCATGAAACCGTACCAAGGAAATACTCCTGATAAACTGAACAAAGTGTTTCAAATATAGCTCCTATAATAGCGCCCACAAGGAAAGTCCAGGTTTCGCTTTTCTTTCTGAACAGATACAAAACCAAAGTCATGGCAACAGCTCCGAAGCCATAAACCGGATTGAAAGGTCCGTAAATTAAGCCCTGTCTTGACTCATATCTGTGTTCCGTAACAAAAATGCAGAACAAAACTTCAATAACAACACCTACAAAGCATCCGATAAAGAACACCCAAAACAGTTTGTAAAATCCGATACCTGTTGCAAAGGATTTCTTGTTTGTTTTGAAGCTGTCAATCTTTTTAAACTTTTCAATTTTTTCCTGAATAGTCGTAGCATTGTTTCCTTCATTCTCAGCGGGAATCTCTTCTTTTTCAAGATTTTCTTCCTCTGAGGTTTTTTCAGAAACCTTTTTCAGATCTTCATTCATTTTCATTTTCCTTTCTAAACCATATACCTTAAAAGATAATTTATACAATAAAAAACAGGTGATCCTGTAAATCGATCACCTGTTTCTTATAAACACGGTACTCAACCAATAACTACAGCAAAATACAAAATCAGTATTTACGCTTGCCTATAAACATAATAAGCAATATGAGCAAGCCTCCGCCGACAGCAGACCACATAACAGTTCCGGTAAAATAGTCCGCCTTTGTCTGTTCCGCTTCGATAGTTCCTTCTGTCGGAACTTCAAAATCCCAGGGATTTCCCTCGGTTGTTGCCTCTGTCACCTCTACTATTTCTTCTGTTGTACTTTCAGTTGCCTCTGTTGTAGGTTCTGTTGTTGGCTCTGTCGCCTCAGTTGTGGGTTCTGTTGTAGGTTCAGTGGTAGGTTCTGTAGGCGCTTGCGTGGCTTCAGTAGTAGGTTCATTAGATGATTGAGGCTCTGTCTGCTCTGTGACCTGAATTTCTGTTGTCTCTTCTTCAGGGTCAACGGCAAAAACATTTGTTACACAGCTAAACATTAAAATCAAAACAAACAATAAAGCCAGAATTACATCTTTTTTCCTATTTATAATGTTGTTTTTATCGTTCCTCATACTATTCCTTATTTCTGCATTAAGTCACAGCAACTTACTCTTAAATGCTATGCATATTGATTATATCAAAATTTGGTTATGATTGCAACACCTTTGCCAGAACCTTTCCCAAAAGTTCTCCGGTATACTTTGCCTCCTCTAATGTGTTCATATCGGTTCCCACCTCAATAAGCAGAGAGCCGTTGTTTACATTCATATTGTAGGCAAAATCCCCGAAATACAAGGGTCTTGTCATTCCCGGGAACATATCCTCGGCGGTTTTTTGAAGCTTTAAAGCGAATACCAGGTTTTCCTCCCAGAACGGGAAGTTGTATTCCCCTGTTCCGTCATATCCGGACATAATCATAATCTGAGCGGCTTTCTTTCCGTCAAATGTAAAGGTCGGTTTTGTTTTTCCCTGTTCCCCGCCGTAGCCTATAGAATCTCTGTGAATGTCAAGGACAACTTTAATATTAGGATATTTTTCCAAATAGCTGTTTATTGTTTCCAAGCTTCTGTCATAAGAGCCGTTGTAGCTGGGGTTGTCGTGTTGGGTTGTATCATTTATAACTCCTATTCCCTGACGGCTCAGTTCTGCGGCAATTTCATCACCCACTGCGCAGACATTCTGAGAATTATCGGTATTTCTTGATGAATAGCTTTCGTGGTATGTTCCGTTATCATATGACATATAGCCCTCTGTTGCGTGAGTATGTACAATCAAAACCTGAACCTCTCCGCTGTCGTCCATAGTAAAGCCCAAATCCTTTTCCAGCAGTGAACCAATATCTATATCGTATCCTGTTGTATTCTTAACTGATATATTTTCATACAAAGTTCCGGACGCTCCTATGTTTGTTTCAATAACAGGGTACACAGCTTCTCCGGCAAATTCCTCCGCAGGGTCAACGGTTTCTTCTTCCCCGTTGCTTTCTGCGGTTGATTCTGTGTTCTCTGTGGTTTCATCTGTATCATTTTCGGCTAAAGGGTTTTCAGCCATATTTTCGCCGGTTTTCTCAACCTTAACAACCTCATCATTATCCGATATAATCGCCGCAGCTATTGCGCTTCCTCCGGCTTTAAATATAGAATCGGCATTAAAAAACAAGTTTACAACCGCCGCCGCAGTCAAAATTCCTCCTATAACTCCCAGAAATTTTGACTGTCCTTTTTTTCGTCTGTACACCAATTCTCCCACCTGCTTTACTATATCTTTTACTTTAATTCTATGTACAGACTTTTATTATTATTCTTATAGATATGAAAGCAATGTTTTTCAAAGCATTAAGCAAAAGGTCTCGCCCGACATGTAATGAAGTTGATTTTCAATCCTAACTTTTGCATGTCGGTTATAAAAATAAAGGAACGAGCTGAAATCCAACTCGTTCCTGTAATTTAATATCCGTGAGCTTCTTTAAGCATCATATCCTTGACCTTCATAAGTCTTGTCTGTGTGCTTCTTTCGTTTTCGTCAAGCTTCATGGTTATATATCTGATTTTTTCCTTTGTGTCAGGAATCATAACGTGTTCAAGGGCGTTAACTCTTCGGCGTGTCTTTTCGATTTCCGAAGCCATCATAAGGCAGGATTTTTCAATCTCAGCCAGCTTCAGCATATCCGGAAGAATATCCGCCAAGGATTTTACCGCATCGTCAAGCTCAGAAGATGTAAAAGCATAGCCGTAGGAATAAATATCGTTTGGGTCGGGAGTTCTGGTTTTTATATCATAAACCGGAATATAAACGCTCATTACGTTCTTTTCACCGATATCAAGATAGACCTCCTGCTTTGGTGCAAGCAATGCGGCGGAGATAACCTCGTCTGACATTGCGGCAGATGCCAAAACGAAATTCTTATTGGCGTCGCTTATCTTCTGCTCCACTTTCATTCTCAGCTCTTTGTTTTCTTTTACAAGCTCCAAAAAGCGGCGCATAAGCTCGTCACGTTTATCCTTTAAGAGTTTATGACCTCTGGTGGCTGTTACAAGCTTCTTTTTAAGTCTTGTCAGCTCCATTCTGGTGGGGTTCACCTGTGTTGTTGCCATACAATCACCCCTTACTTGCCATAGTACATATCAAGATACTTGTCGTCGATACGTTTCAGCTCGCTTCTCGGAAGAATTGAGAGAAGCTTCCAGCCCAAGTCCAGGGTTTCCTCAATACTTCTGTTGGTATTGTAGCCCTGTGATACATACTGTTTTTCAAACTCGTCTGCAAATTTTGCATAGAGCTTATCAATATCGGTGAGAGCCGCCTCGCCCAAAATAACCATAAGTTCCTTTGCGTCCTTACCACGGGCATATGCGGCAAAGAGCTGGTTCATTGTGTTGGAGTGGTCCTCTCTTGTTTTGCCCTTGCCTATACCCTTATCCTTAAGACGGGAAAGTGACGGAAGAACATCTATAGGAGGAGCAATATTTTTTCTGTAAAGGTCACGGCTGAGGATAATCTGACCCTCTGTGATATATCCGGTAAGGTCAGGAATCGGGTGAGTCTTATCGTCCTCAGGCATAGTCAAAATCGGAATCAATGTGATTGAACCGTTCTTGCCCTTTTGTCTTCCTGCACGCTCATAGAGTGTTGCAAGGTCTGTGTACATGTAACCCGGATAACCACGGCGTCCCGGAACTTCCTTTCTTGCGGCGGAAACCTCACGGAGAGCGTCGGCGTAGTTTGTGATGTCGGTCATAATAACAAGAACATGCATACCTGCATCAAAAGCCAAATACTCTGCGGCGGTAAGAGCCATACGAGGTGTTGAGATACGCTCGATAGCCGGGTCGTTTGCAAGGTTTACAAACATAACGGTTCTGTCGATAGCTCCTGTTTCCTTAAAGCTCTCTATAAAGAAGTTGGACTCTTCAAAGGTGATACCCATTGCGGCGAAAACAACGGCGAAAGGCTCTGTTGTTCCTCTAACCTTAGCCTGTCTTGCAATCTGTGCGGCAAGGTTTGCGTGAGGCAAACCGGAAGCGGAGAAAATAGGAAGCTTCTGTCCTCTAACCAGTGTATTCAATCCGTCGATAGCGGAAACACCTGTCTGAATAAATTCCTGAGGATAGTTTCTTGCCGCCGGGTTCATAGGCAAACCGTTGATGTCCATTCTCTTATCCGGCAAAATCTCAGGGCCGCCGTCTATAGGACGTCCCATACCGTCGAAAACACGGGACAGCATGTCAACTGATACGCCCAGCTCCATGCTTCTTCCCAAAAATCTAACCTTTGAATTTGAAAGGTTGATACCTGCGGATGAGTCAAAAAGCTGTACCAAAGCGTCTGTGCCGTTTATCTCCAAAACCTTACAGCGTCTTACTTCGCCGGCGGCAAGCTCGATTTCACCCAAGTCGTTATAGTTTACGTTTTCAACATTTTTTACAAGCATAAGGGGGCCTGCAACTTCTTCTATGGTTCTGTACTCCTTAGGCATCTTCATTATCCCCCTTTGTTGTCAAATTATTTATACTCTTCTCAAGATTGAGCATGATGTCTTCATATTCTTTTTCTGCGTTCTCGTTTTGAACATACTTAAATCTTCCTACACGCTCTCTCACCGGCAGAGAAACAAGCTTTTCAATATCTGCGCCGTTTTTAAGAGCCATAGTTGACAAATCAAAGTATGCCAAAACAAGGTGCATCATCTTGTACTGTTTGTCAAGAGATGTGTAGGTGTCTGTTTCGTGGAATGCGTTCTGGTGGAGGAAGTCCTCTCTTATTGAACGTGCGGCTTCAAGCTTCAATCTGTCGGGAGCTGAAAGTGCGTCCATACCAACAAGCTTTACGATTTCCTCAAGTTCAGCCTCTTCCTGAAGCAGGTGCATAATTCTTCCACGGCAGTCCATCCAGTCGGAAGCTACGTTTTCCTTGTACCAGTTTGCCATTGTATCAACATACAATGAGTAGCTTGTAAGCCAGTTTACAGCCGGGAAGTGTCTTTTATATGCAAGTGAAGCGTCAAGTCCCCAGAACACTTTAACAATTCTCAAGGTTGCCTGAGAAACAGGCTCGGAAATATCACCGCCAGGAGGTGAAACCGCTCCGATAACGGAAAGGGCGCCCTCTGTATCATCAGAACCCAAGGTAATTACACGGCCTGCACGCTCATAGAACTGTGCAAGTCTTGAACCCAGGTATGCAGGATATCCCTCTTCACCGGGCATTTCCTCAAGACGTCCTGACATTTCACGGAGAGCCTCTGCCCAACGTGATGTGGAGTCGCCCATCAAAGCTACTGAATAACCCATATCTCTGAAATACTCTGCTATTGTGATACCTGTATAAATTGAAGCTTCACGGGCGGCAACAGGCATGTCGGAGGTGTTGGCAATAAGCACTGTTCTCTCCATAAGTGTTTTGCCTGTTTTCGGGTCGATAAGCTCAGGGAATTCGTTAAGAACGTCTGTCATCTCGTTGCCACGCTCTCCGCAGCCGATGTAAACAACGATGTCGGCTTCTGCCCATTTTGCAAGCTGATGCTGAACAACTGTTTTACCTGAACCGAAAGGTCCCGGAACTGCCGCAACACCGCCCTTTGCTATTGGGAACAATGTGTCGATAACTCTCTGTCCTGTGATAAGAGGCATATCAGGTGACAATTTTTTCTTATAGGGTCTGCCCACACGAACAGGCCATTTCTGCATAAGGGTGAGGTCCTGAGTGGTTCCGTCCTCTTTTTCAAGAACTGCGATTGTTTCAGTTACTGTAAACTCGCCCTCTTTTATAGATTTAATTGTGCCTTTAAGCTTGCATGGCACCATAATTTTATGGAGAACTATATCGGTTTCCTGAACGGTTCCTATTACGTCGCCGCCTGTTACCTTTGTTCCCGCTTTAACACATGGAGTAAACTTCCACTTTATATCTCTTTTAAGGGAAGGAACCTCAACACCTCTCTGGAGATTGTTTCCGCTGAGCTTCATAATATCGTCAAGAGGTCTTTGAATTCCGTCGTAAATGCTTCTTATAAGTCCCGGGCCCAATTCAACTGAAAGAGGTGCTCCGGTTGACTCTACCGGCTCTCCCGGACCAAGTCCGGAGGTTTCTTCATAAACCTGAATAGAGGCTTTATCCCCGTGCATTTCGATGATTTCACCTATAAGTCTATGCTTTGAAACCCTTACAACGTCGAACATGTTGGCATCTCTCATGCCTTCGGCGATAACCAAAGGGCCGGCAACTTTTTTGATAGTTCCTATACTCAAATTATATCAATCCCTTCACTGGGTTAAAATTAAATCAATCGTTGAAAATAATGTCGCTGCCCACAGCCTTTTCAACGGCTTTTTTGACATTTGCAATTCCCTTGCCCGTATTTCCGCTTATTCCCGGAATAAGTATAACTGCGGGTATCGGGTTATCATTTGTCTTTTGTATCTCTTCGTCCAAAATCTCCGCCAAAGCTTCGGTGATGTAAATAATACCATAGCCGCTTTCGCAGAGCTTTTTAAAAGCCTTGTGGGGGTCGTCGTTTTCTCCCACATAAACAACGTCAAGCCCAAGGGCAGCAAATCCGTAAACGCTGTCCTTATCGCCTATTACAGCTATTCTATACATACATATCCCTCAGTCTTTCTTTTATTACGGAGTCTGAAAGTCCGTTGAGCTTTCCCGAAAGAATAAGTCTTACTGCGGTGATTTCCTTTTCTTTTCCCAAAATGTATGCCGCAAGAGGTCCTATTGTAAACGGGTCCCACTTCTGCTCCTGCATAAGGGAATTAAGATAGTTATCAGCCCACTTTTCAAAGGCTGAAACACTTATTTTAAGATAAGGCACTGCTGATGTAAACATTGTGCCTGTTAGACAATCGCAAATTTCGTCTATTCCCTTTACCGCAGCCGCCGCCAAAGCGTCCACATTAAGGCAGTCACAATGACAGAGAGCTTTTTTGATAAACTCGCCGCTTTTTGAGGTCTTTGCGCTTCTCACGGCGGTTTTTATATCTGCGCATCCCACTGTAAGCTGAGCATACCAGCGGATAAAGTCGTTATCGCTTTCCATTCCAAGTCTGTATATATGCTCAAGGGCTGCACGGTCTATTATAATATCGCAAAGCTGACCATCCGCTGTCTGAAGCAGTGAAGCCATAGCCTCTTTCGCAGGCTCCTGCAATATATCCGGAAGCTGGGAATAATCCCTGTTTTCCAAAGCTCCTACAATCTGCTGAGGCGAATAGACGGAATGTTTCAAAAGCATACTTTCGGGAGAAACGCTTCTTGTTACAGCTTTCACCGCAACTTTCAGGTTGTGGTAATCGTTTCTTATTCTGAATATATCAAATGAATTGTCGTCCTTAACAAGCTCGTCCATAAGCTCCCATAATTCCTCTGTCTGAATTGAAAGCATATGGGAAATATCGGAGTTGTCGGGAAAATTCCAGCCCTTGTCGGACAATGCTCTCAGACAACTTTTATAATCCGGAAGGGAAAGCAAGCTGTCGATATCGTGTCCGGAAAGAAGCGAAAGCTCCTTGGAACGTATACGGGCAACCGCATATGTGTAATCTGTTGCCATCGGCACAGCCCTCCTTATTTATCAAACAAAACTGCCGAAACCACATCGGTAAGTTTTTCTTTTTCTACTGTAAAAATTGTATCAAAGGTACAGTTTATCTCTATATCACCGTAAATCAACACAAAACCGCTGTCGATTTTTCTGTCAGGCTCTCCCAAGGTCAATTTGCCTGCGGATACCTTGTTGATTTTGGATATAAAGTTTTTATCCATTCTGTCCGTGTCTTTCTTTGAAAAAACAATGACGCCGTCCTGTTTCTCGGAATATTTTTCAACCATCTTTAAAATCAGGCTGAAATATTCCTCTTTATTAAGATTTTTAAGAGAGTTTTTGCTCTTTTCAAGCATATCGGAAATAACGGTCTGTCTTGCCAAAAGCTTTCCCTTTCTTATTTCCAGTTCAGCCGCTGATTTAGCTCTTGCTCTTACGTCTGCGCAGGCTGTTTCACAGCGGATTTCCTCTCTTTTCTTTATCTCCTCACAGTTTTTCTCACCTGCGGACAGAATTTCTTTTGCTTTCAGCTCAGCCTCGGAAATCATAGTTCTGCAGGCTTCCTGGCTGTCTGACTCTATTTTTTTGATAATTTTATCTAATCCATTCATATCCATTCTCCATTACTTAATTTGCAGGTGCAAACAAAATTATTTATCTGTTTATTACATGTTTACGTTTGCAACACCGAATACGGAAAGAATGGAGATAAGGAGAGCAAGAATTGCATATGTTTCAACCATTGCAGGGAGGATAATAGCTTTACCCATCTGGTCAGGCTTCTTTGCAACTGTGCCTATACCTGCAACGGAGCACTTGCCCTGGTGAATTGCGGAAACAAGTCCTGCAAATGCGATTGGCAGTGAGGATGCAAAATAGAGAAGTCCCTGAAGCAATGTGATGTCCTTTGGCTCGCCCAAAATACCTACGTTTGAAAGGATAAGGAAAGCAACGAGCAATCCGTAAATACCCTGTGTAGCCGGAAGAAGCTGGAAAATAAGAACTTTACCGAACTTTGAAGGGTCTTCTGTCAAAACTCCTGCTGCTGCGATACCGGCTTTACCAACGCCGATAGCTGAACCGATTCCTGCGAAAAATGTTGCAAAAGCTGCTCCCAATACTGCAAAAAATAAACCTAAATCCATCATGATTAAATTTCCTCCTTAATATTGTAATGTTTAGTATTGATTTTGAAGGGCATAAACTCCTTGCCGCCGCCCTCATAAAACTTTCCGAAAAATTCAACAAACTGCAATCTGTTTGTATGAACATATGCGCCCAGCGCATTTATACCGATATTCAAGCCGTGTCCTACAACAAATATTACCGCAAAAAGTATCATAGCGATAATACTGTCGCCAAGCATACTGCCTATCTGGTTGAAAACCTGAGCAATAACGCCGGTGGCAAGTCCCAAAGCCAACAGACGGCTGTAGGAAAGAATATCGCTTAAATAGCTTGTAACGCCGTAAAGTCCGTAGGCGCCCTTTAAAAATCTCTTTAAAGGATTTCTGCTCTCTCTTCCGGCAAACAAAAGAATTATTACGGCTCCTATTGCTGCGCAAATTCCGCCGATAGTCAAGAACACCGGAGGAAGTACAAAGCCTGCCATATCTTTCATCATATCAAGAGAAAGCAAAGCCAAAATTCCGCCGCCTACCAGCAAATACCAGCTGAACACATCATAAACTGCATATATGAAATGTCCGTCACGTATATGCATATAGGCTTGGATTCCAAGTCCTGTAAACAGGTGAATAATACCAAGCAGGAAAGAAAACATTAACATCTGCATTGGGTCTACAACCGGATTAAACCACAAAGCCGTGGTGATTCCCGGTATCTGCGGAACCTGTGAAGCGTCCATATGGAGAAATGTCTGACATATAACGCTTACCGCATCTCCGAAGAAGCTTCCGAACATTACTCCCCAGAACATTGTGGAGATACCGCAGTAAAAGAACATCTTTACCGACTTTTTGAAGCCTTCTTCCATATTTTTGAAATGATGAAGAGCCCAGCCGCAGCCTAAGGTCATTACAAGACCGTATCCGGCATCAGAGAACATCATTCCAAAGAAAACATAATAAAAAATCGCCATTATGGAAGTTGGGTCAACCTCTGTATGCTTAGGCATACTGTAGGTTTTCAACACACTTTCCACAGGCTCGCTGAACTTATTGTTTTTAAGCTTAATAGGTGTGTCGTCGTCGCAGACATCCTCAAGCTCAACATAAGCGTCGTATTTTGTTGACAAGGTAGCCGCAAGCTTCCCTGCGTCACACTTTGGCACATAGCCGCAAAGTACAAAAGCATGTTTTGTATTGGCCAAATTTTTTATAACCTGATATTTTTCAGCTCTTAAAACAAAATAGTCCTCAACAAAGGCAAAAGAGTCTTTCATACCACGGAAGCTTTTGATGTATTTTATATTTTTCTCAATTATATCATTGGCTTCCTTTATTTTCATTTCCGCTCTCTTTGCTTTTTCCTGAGGAACAAGGTGTGTTTCAACCACGGGATTTGAAAATCCCTCTTTTCTCAGAGCATTGTAAAACTGCTCTCTGAAATCAGTATGACACATAGCTACAAGGCAAGTAAGCTGAGGCGATGATGAAATAATTTCAATTTTGAAATCAACATTTTCATCTAAGTGAAGCTTTAATGCTGTGCAAATCTCTTCATAGCTTCTTTCAGCAGGAAATGTTCCCACAAACGCCGCTGTCTTTTTTGTTCCCTTAAAATTAAGGGGAATATCAAGATTTTTCCACGGAACAAGGGACTCAATAATTGACTCCTGCTTTACAATTTCGGCTTTGGCATCGGCAATCTTTTTACTTGCCCCCAAAACCTCGTAGACAACACGCATTATCTCGTTCACTTCATCAACGTACATGTAATAGTACTCTTTAGACAGGGGTTTTCTGCCCTCAATGGAGGAAAAAACAGATTTTTCAGTTGGCACATATTCTTCCAATATTGACAGCGCCTGAGCTGCCACGGAAGAATTTTTCAAATATGCAGACTGCTGACTGTCCGTATCTTCCTTAAAGAAAACACTGTCATGGATATCCAGGTCACATACCTCCAGTACCCCTCTTCTTTGCAAGGTTTCAAGGATGGTTTTCCTGTTCTTTTTCAGCGAATAAATCATTATCCGCTGCATTTGAAGTATTGCCAATTTACGCACCTCCGTTGCATAAATTTTTAATGATTTAAGAAAAAGAGGTTAGGCGATTACATTTTTAACAGCTTCAAAAACCTTTTCATAGTTCTTTTCAGCCTGTGCAATCAGCTTTGCGCTGTCGCTGTCACTTTTTTTCTTAATTTCAGCAAGTTCCTTTTCACATTCCTTTTTGACAAGCTCAATCTTGCCGTCGGAAGTTTGTTTGTACTGCTGCTGTGCATCTTTAAGCATTTTTGCGCTTTTTGTCTGCGCTTCGCTTACAATGCTTTTTGCTTTCTGCTTTGCCTCCTGCTCTGCCTTAACAGCTCTTGACTCAGCATCTCTAAGCTTATCGATTGTCTGTTTCAAAGTATTATCACCGCCATATCAAAATTATAATGTACTTATTACCTTTTAAGCATGTGTACAAATCTATTTTACATTTTTAATATTCATAAGTCAATGCAAACTTATAAAAAATCAATAAAAATTTTTAATTCTATAAACATTTTTAACCATTTTATACATAATACATTCTTATTTTTCAAATTTACTGAAATATATACTGCCCTATTAAGACATATATTTTCTTTTCTTTATGCAATAATTTAAACACGGTGTTTTCCGATTCAATATACGAGGTAATAGCATGATAACCATTTACGTTGACGTTTTAATCTGTGTAAATTTTTTCGTAAATTATTTTATACTGCTTTGTGTCAAAAAATTCCTAAGCCTTAATACAAAAAACTCCAGACTTATTATCTGCGCAGGAATAACCTCTTTATTCTCCCTTTTAATTTTTTTACCGCCTCTCTCCCCTGTAATCAGCTTCTTACTGAAAGTTTTATGCTCCGTGGCGACTGTTTTAATTTCTTTCGGTTACAGCGGCAAACGGTGCTTTATCCGTCAGATAGCCGTCTTTCTTCTCACAAATATCGGCTTCTGCGGCATAATTTTGCTGATTTCGGGAATTTCAATAAATAAAATCTCGGTTGTCAACAACGACTGGATTTACATAAACATGTCGCCGGTGGTATTTATTTTTCTTACTCTGATTTGTTATTTTGTTTTCAGATTTATTCAAATCGTCACAAAACACAAAACTGAAAACGATATCATCCACAAAATAAAGGTTAAAAAGTCCGGCTGCTTCTGGGAGTTCTTCGGAAAAACCGACACAGGCTGTTCCCTTTACGAGCCTTTTTCCGGCAGTCCCGTTATAATCGCCGACGCTGAGGTTTTTCAGAAAAAGCAAACCGCTTCGGCTTTTATAGGCGGCGACACAAACAACGGTCAAATCGAAGAAAACAGTCACGCATTTCGTGTAATACCCTTTGAAACTCTTTCCGGCGAGGGCTTTTTGAAAGCTTTCAAAGCCGATGAAGTTTACATAGACGGAAAAAAATCAGAAAAGGAAATCTACATAGCCATTTCCGAGGGAAAAATAAAAGACAAAGACAGCGCAATGGCACTTTTAAATCACGATATTGTAGAATGAGAGGATTTTAATTATGGAACTGGTAAAGTTATATTTTGCAAAAGTGAAAAACAAAATACTTCATACCTTTAGAAGATACTTTTCAAAAATTCTGAACACATTCCACAGGCTTACCGGCTCGGAAAGCCAGGTTTTTTATATCAACGGAAGCGAAACTCTGCCGCCTCCCCTTTCTAAAACAGAGGAAGCGAAAATCATGGAAAGGATTGAAGCCGGCGACGAATCAGCCAGAGAACCCCTTATTGTGCACAATCTCCGTCTTGTGGTTTACATTGCAAAGAAATTTGAAAATTCCGGTATCTGCGTTGAGGACTTGGTATCAATCGGCACAATCGGTCTTATAAAAGCCGTGAACACCTTTTCACCCGGAAAAAATATAAAGCTTGCCACCTATGCCTCACGCTGTATTGAAAATGAAATTTTGATGTTTTTGAGAAAAACCTCACACAGAAAAAACGAAATCTCCATTGACGAACCTTTAAATACTGACTGGGACGGAAACGAGCTTTTGCTCTGCGATGTTTTGGGCAGTGACAGCGATGTTATCAACAGAAACATCGAACAGGAGCTTGAACAAAATCTGCTTTTAGCAGCGATTAAAAATCTTCCCGGCAGAGAAAAAACAATAATGGAACTTCGTTTCGGCATAAACAATCAAAAGGAGCACACACAAAAGGAAGTAGCAGACATGCTGGGAATTTCCCAAAGCTACATATCAAGGCTTGAAAAGAAAATCATAGGACGACTTAAAAAGGAACTTGACAGAACAATAAACTGCTGAAAACACAAAAGCTCAGGGGCTTTAAACCTCTGAGCTTATCTTTTTATAAAAATTACTTTCTCATTCTATCTACAAGGAAAGGAATTGCTGTTTCAAAATCAACGCCGTACCAGTTAGAGCCTTCTCTCTCGGCTGTTATTCTGATACACTCAACAACATAATCAGCTGCGATTTTTACGCTGTCCTCAAGGCTTTTTCCGCCCATAAGTGCGCCCACAAAAGCAGATGAGAAAATATCTCCTGTTCCGTGATATCCCACCGGAATTCTCTCATGGAAATAGGTTTTATATGTGTTTGCCTCACAGTCATAAACCAAAACACCGTAATTGCCGTGCATAACCACGCCTTTCAGGATAATCTTCTTACATCCCAAAGCGGCGAGCTTCTTAACAAGTTCAAAAACATAGTTCTCATCGTATTTTTCCTTATACTCTGTACCTGTCATAAAGCAAGCTTCGGTTATATTTGGAAGAATTATATCGGCAACACCGCAGAGCTTTGCCATTTCCTTTGGAAAAGCTTCGTCAAAAGCAGGATAAAGCTTACCGTTATCAGCCATAGCCGGATCAACTACAACAACAGTATTGTCCTTAAGCTTTTCAATTACAGACATAACTGTCTGAATCTGTGCCTCGGAAGCCAAATAACCTGTATAAATTCCGTCGAATTTTATTCCCTGCTCTTTCCAGTGGTCAGTAATAGGAACAATCTGGTCGTCAAGGTCTTTACAGGTAAATCCCTTAAACATAGTGTGAGTTGAAAGCACCGCTGTAGGGATTATAGCCGCCTCAACGCCCATTGCAGAGATTATAGGCAGAGCAACAGTCAAAGAGCATTTTCCCAAGCATGAAATATCCTGAATTGTAACTATTCTTTTCATCATAAAACACCTCGTTTTCAATCTGCTGCTATTCTATCAAAAAATCTGTCACAATTAAATATACAGTTTTAATCTTTTTAACCAGTACAGTTTCTTTTATATCCGACCTGTTTATTTTATTTCCGCCTTGCAAAGCTTTAGCTTGGAAGTAAAGTTCGTTTCAAGGCGGACGAGGCGTTCTCCTTATTCTTTGGAATTGCTCGCTCTCATTAAAGTTTTTTCATTATATAAGCTGTAATCTTTGTTGTGTTCTGTTGTTTAATAAACATTAAAATACAACGTAGGGGCGGATTATTGTTATATAATAGAAAAATAAAGAAACAGCTATGGCTAACTAAATAACCATAGCTGTAAATTATAAGATCAAAAATGAAACCCAACCGAGTGCGAACCATTCCAAAGATCTAGGAAAAGGTCTCGCCCGACCTGTGCAGAACATAAAGATTAGATGAAACATTTGCAGGTCGGAGCTAAAAACTATAGGCGGGATTTGAAATCTTCGTAGGTGAAACTTCTTACAAGCTCGAAGCTTCCGTCTTTTTTTCTGTAGACTATTGAGGGCAGCTTCATTCCGTTAAAGGTGTTTGTCTTTACCATTGTGTAAAGAGCCATATCCTCAAAAATAAGCTTGTCGCCCTCTTTTAAAGGCTCGTCAAAGGAATAGTCACCTATTACATCGCCGGCAAGACATGTAGGTCCTCCAAGACGATAGGTGTATTTTTTCTCGCCGCTTTCACCGCTGTTGTAAAGTGGCGGACGGTATGGCATCTCTATTACATCGGGCATATGACATGCCGCAGAGGTGTCCACAATGGCAACGTCAATAACATTGTTAAAGGTTTCCATTATAGATGTCACAAGGAAACCGGCGTTTAAAACAACCGCTTCTCCCGGCTCAAGGTAAACCTCAACATTGTACTTTTCCTTTAAGCCTTTAACTATATTTATAAGCTTCTCTATATCGTAATCCTTGCGGGTGATGTGATGTCCTCCCCCAAGATTTAACCATTTCATGGAATGGAGATATTTTCCGAACTTCTTTTCAAACTCTATAACCGTTGTTTCAAGATCATCTGAGTTCTGCTCGCATAATGTATGGAAATGAAGTCCGTCAAGTATTTCAATCTGCTTCGGGTCAAAATTTGCAAGGGTTGTTCCAAGTCTTGAACCGTCGGCGCAGGGGTCGTAAATCTCGTGTCCCTCCTGAGTGGAACACTGGGGATTTATTCTAAGTCCTATCTGCTTTCCTGCTTTTTTTGCTCTGATACCGAACTTTTCCACCTGACGTGGAGAGTTAAAAACAAAGTGGTCGGCATAGGTCAAAAGCTCTTCAAACTCGTCTTCCCTGTATGCAGGTGAGAAAACATGGGTTTCTCCGGGAAACTCCTCTTTTCCAAGCCTTGCCTCGTGCAGTCCGCTGGCTGTGGTTCCGTAAAGATATTGGCTTATCAGCGGATAGGTTCTGTACATGGAGAAAGCTTTCTGGGCAAGCAAAATTTTACAGCCTGCCCTGTCGCATACAGATTTGAGTATCTCCAAATTTTTTATCAGTAAGCTTTCATCAACCACAAAATACGGGGTTGGTAAACCTGGTACTATATACTTTTCCATCAGTCAACCAGCACCGGATTGTGGGATTCAATCCAAGGAAGACCCCACTTGTTGAGAGCGTCCATAAATGGATCCGGATCGAACTCCTCAATATTGTAAACGCCCGGCTTCTGCCATGTGCCGTTCATAACAAGCATTGCGCCTATCATTGCAGGAACGCCTGTTGTGTAGGAGATAGCCTGAGAGCCAACCTCTTTGTAGCACTCCTGATGGTCGCAGATGTTGTAAAGGTAATATGTCTTATCCTTGCCGTCCTTTTTACCCTGGAAGATACAGCCGATATTTGTCTTTCCAACTGTTCTTGGGCCCAGGGATGCAGGGTCAGGAAGAACTGCTTTCAGGAACTGAAGCGGAACAATCTCCTTGCCCTCGTACATGATAGGCTCGATTGAAGTCATGCCTACATTTTCAAGACACTTGAGGTGTGTAAGATAGCTCTGACCGAAAGTCATGAAGAAACGGATTCTCTTAATTCCCGGAATATTGAGAGCCAAGGACTCTATCTCCTCGTGGTGGAGCAGATACATATCTTTCATGCCTACGCCGTCAAAGTTGTATTCTCTTTTAATTTCCATTGGCTCTGTTTCAACCCAATGGCCGTCCTCCCAGTAGGAACCTTTAGCAGAAACCTCACGGATGTTGATTTCCGGATTGAAGTTTGTAGCGAAAGGATAGCCGTGGTCGCCGCCGTTGCAGTCCAGAATATCAATGTAGTTGATTTCGTCAAACTCGTGCTTCAAAGCATAAGCTGAGAATACGCCTGTAACGCCCGGGTCAAAACCACTGCCCAACAGAGCTGTAATTCCTGCTTCTTTGAATTTCTCTCTGTAAGCCCACTGCCATTTGTACTCAAACTTTGCAGTGTCCTCAGGCTCATAGTTTGCTGTATCTATATAGTGTGTCTTTGTTGCAAGACAAGCATCCATTATTGTAAGGTCCTGATAAGGAAGGGCAAGGTTCAAAACCACGTCAGGTTTGAAATCATTGATAAGATTTACAAGCTGTTCAACGCTGTTTGCGTCAACCTGTGCAGTGGAGATTTTTGTCTTTGTTTTTCCCTCAAGCTCGTTCTTAAGGGCGTCGCATTTGGATTTTGTTCTGCTGGCAATGCAGATTTCCTCAAAAACTTCACTGTTCTGACAGCACTTGTGAATTGCTACGGAAGCAACGCCGCCGCAGCCGATAATTAGAGCTTTACCCATTTTAAATTCCTCCCGATATTAAAAATTCCTGTTATTGTTCAAGAGCCAATAGCATCTCTCTTACTATTTTACATGCCGCAGCAGCTGATATACCGCTGGGGTCATATGGCGGACTTAACTCGTTTACGTCACAGCCCACAATGTTGAGGCTTGAGCAAACCAGTTCAACTGCGTCCCTAAGTTCATTGAAAGTAACTCCGCCCGGTTCCGGTGTTCCGGTTCCAGGGAAAACGCTTGGGTCGAGAACATCAAGGTCAAGTGTAAAATAAACAGGCTTTCCCTTTAAGCTCTCTACAGTTTCTTTCAAACCGTTAAAATTAAATTTATTTGTAAAAACATGGTCTTTGCCCCAGAGAAATTCCTCTCTGTCCCCTGACCTTATTCCAAACTGAAAAATTCTATCGTCGCCCACAAGCTCCCAGCATCTTTTAAGAACTGCCGCATGGGAAAGCTGTGCGCCCAGATATTCCTCTCTCAGGTCAGCATGAGCGTCAAAGTGGATTATGTGCAGGTCCGGATATTTTTTAGCGACAGCTCTCACTGCGCCCAAAGTTACCAGGTGTTCGCCGCCCATCATAAATGGTCTTTTTCCGTCCCCAAGGATTGTCTTTGTTCTCTCTTCAATGTCCTCAAGGGCTTTTTCCGAGCTTCCGAAGCAAAGTTCCAAATCTCCGCTATCAAAAAAGCTGTAGTCGGTCATGTCTTTATCCTGATAAGGACTGTAGGTTTCCACACCGAAAGACTCCTGTCTTATAGTGCGGCTTCCGAATCTTGTGCCGGGACGGTAAGAGGTTGTGGAGTCAAAAGGTGCGCCGAAAAGCACGGTTTTTGCGTCCTCATACTCTGCGTCACAGGCCATGAAGGTTTCTATATTTTTATTCAACATCTTGAAGCAGCTCCTCTACATATGCAGGGAGATAAAATGCTCCCTTGTGAAGTGTTGTTGTATAGTAGTTGCAGGAAAGTCCACGCATGTTCCATCTTACCTCATTTAAATCCTTTAAAGGATGATATTTTTTAGAGGCAAATCCGAAAAGCCAGTGTCCCGACGGATATGTTGGGATATGTGCCTGATAAACACGGCTTATCGGGAAAGATTCAACAATTCTCTTGTGTGCTCTCTGGCAGGCGTTTGCGTCCTCGTCATAAAAAGGACTTTCGTGCTGGTTTACCATTATTCCGTCCTCTTTAAGGGCATTGTAGCAGTTGCCGTAAAACTCCCTTGTGAAAAGTCCCTCGCCGGGTCCGAACGGGTCGGTTGAGTCAACGATTATCAAATCGTATTCGTTTTCATGGAAACGCACAAAACGCAGACCGTCCTCATAATAGATATTAAGTCTTTCGTCGTCAAAACGGCAGGCAGTCTGAGGCAGATATTTTTTGCAGACCTCAACAACCAGAGGATCAATCTCAACCATATCAATCTGTTCAATATCATGGTACTTTGTCAGCTCTCTTATAACGCCGCCGTCGCCTGCACCGATTACAAGAACTTTCTTTACATTTGGATGAACAGCCATAGGAACATGGGTTATCATCTCGTGATAGATAAACTCGTCCTTTTCGGTAAGCATCATATATCCGTCCAGGGTTAGAAATCTTCCGAACTCCGGAGAATCAAAAACATCAATTCTCTGAAATTCGCTTTTTCCGCTGTAAAGCTGACGGTCAATTCTTATAGATATTTTAACATTTGGAGTATGTTTTTCCGAAAACCAAAAATCCATATTAAACTCCTTTCAAAACATTGAGCCTTTCAATATCGGGATTTTCCGGCCCTGTCATCGAGCAGCCCTTTTCCTTGGCATACTCTATATAATCGAGAATTTCTTTGGTTATCCTTTCGCCCGGAGCAAGAATCGGTATTCCCGGAGGATAGCACATTACAAATTCACTGCAAACTCTTCCCTCTGTTTCACGTATGGGCAATGACTCCTTGTCTGCATAAAATGCATCCTGAGGAGAAACCGCCACCTGAGGGTCAATGTATTCATGGCTCATAAGGTCTGATTTTGATTTTGAAAATCTTCTTCTCACTTCGTAAAGTGCGCTTACAAGCCTTTCAATTTCTCTTATTCTGTCGCCGATAGAGATGTATGCAAGTATATTTCCCAAGTCGCCGAACTCAATCTGTATATCGTATTCGTCACGAAGAAGGTCGTACACTTCAATTCCTGCCAAACCGATATTTAAAGTATTGACAGAAAGCTTTGTAACGTCAAAATCAAATATGCTGTCGCCGTTTATAAGCTCCTTTGAATATGCGTAATAACCGCCGATAGCGTTTATCTCTGCTCTTGCATATTCTGCAAGGTCAACAACCCTTGCAAAGGACTCCTTTCCTCTCAAGGCAAGGTTTCTTCTTGAAATATCAAGGCTTGAAAGAAGAAGATAAGAACCGCTGGTGGTCTGTGTAAGGTTTATTATCTGTCTTATGTGTCCCTCGGTCATTGCAGGTCCTGCCAAAAGCAAGGAACTTTGGGTAAGACTTCCCCCTGACTTATGCATTGAAACCGCAGCCATATCCGCACCTGCGTCCATTGCGGAAACCGGAAGATTTTCTCCGAAATAAAAATGTGTTCCGTGGGCTTCGTCTGCAAGACAAAGCATATTGTGCTCATGGGCAAGCTTTACAATTGAGCGAAGGTCTGAACATATTCCGTAATAGGTCGGATTGTTAACAAGCACAGCCTTTGCGTCCGGATGCTTTTCAATAGCTTTTTTTACATCGGAAACACTCATTCCCAATGGTATTCCCAATTTTTCATCACAGGCGGGGTTTACGTAAATCGGAATTGCCCCGCACAAAACAAGAGCTCCCATAACGCTTCTGTGTACGTTTCGTGGGAGTATAATCTTTTCGCCTCTTTTTACTACGGACAAAATCATGCTCTGCACAGCAGAGGTTGTTCCGCCCACCATTAAAAATGCATGAGCAGCATGAAAAGCCTCCGCCGCCAAAACTTCCGCATCTCTGATAACGGAAATCGGGTGGCAGAGATTGTCCAAAGGCTTCATGGAATTTACATCCATCTGCACGCAGTTTTCACCCAAAAGCGCAGTAAGCTCAGGGTTTCCACGGCCTCTTTTATGACCAGGAACATCAAAAGGAACTACCCTCATTTTCTTAAACCTTTCCAAGGCTTCATAGATAGGCGCCCTTTCTTGTGAAAGCTTTCTCATTTTATCACTCTCCGGTCTTGTATGATATATCAATAAATGTTTCTGCCGCTGTAGATTTCAATCATTTCACGTCTTATGCTGTCCATTATTTCAAGTCTTACCCTCGGCGGCAGCTCGTAAACATCTGTATTAAAAAGATAGTTTTGAAGGTTTATATCCTTGAGCATCATTTTTGTGTGGAAAAGGTTTGCTTCATATACGTTTATATCCACAGCGTCATATTTTCTCAAGGTTTCCTCAGCAATGTAGTCCTGAATTGAAATTACCTTACCGTCCTCAAAAACTTTTTTGCCGTTTACATCTCTGGTAAAGCCTCTCACTCTGTAATCCATTGTGATAATATCAGAGTCAAAAGAGCCTATAAGATAGTCAAGAGTTGAAAGAGGTGTAATTTCTCCGCAGGTTGCAACGTCTATATCCACTCTGAAAGTGGCAAGACAGGTTTCGGGATGATATTCAGGATAGGTATGAACGGTTACATGGCTCTTGTCAAGATGAGCAACCTGTGTTTCGCCACGCACCGGAATCATTGAACCCTCGGCAATAAGAATGGTAACTGACGCACCCTGAGGCTCATAATCCTGACTTGACACATTCAAAACCGTAGCGCCAATCATATCGGTAAGATTTGTAAGGATTTTAGTAAGTCTTTCCGAGTTGTACTGTTCATCTATATAAGCGATATAGTCACGCTGTTCCCTTGCGGTCTTTGCGTAACATACATCATAAATATTAAAACTAAGAGATTTTGTCAGATTATTGAACCCGTAAAGTTTCAGTTTCTGGCCCATCTTATTCCCTCCTGACTTCATTACTGACTTATCTTAAAAGTTTTCAAAGGTCGAGAACATTTAACATAAGTCAGTATTCTGCAAATAAAAAACGCAGGCAATGTGTGTTATCACATTACTTGCGCACTGCTTCCCCGCTTATATTTCTAAGGACACTATCCCTAAAAGAACAAGTCTATATTTTCGGAAAAAACAGATTCAGAGTCTATATAGCAAACTTCTCACTTTTACTACTCTTATTGACCGTTTCACAAGTTAGTATGCGATAAACGCACAGGTTATAAAGTAACCAACTTATAAAATTTTAAGTTTTTAACTCAATCAATAAGGCAACCAAAGTTGCCGCTCGGCAGTTGACCCGGCTGTCCGCATGGCCTTAACCAATAAATGGTGGTCAAAGAATATTTGCATGGAAGACGCTACAATCTGCTAAGTCCCATGTCGATTATATAATACTATTTTTATCGGTAAAAGTCAAGGCACATTTCTACAAATCTATCTGTTTTTTGCTAATAAAACAGATAAAAAGCAACATTTTATAACAGAAAAACAACTGTGTATCTTTCATTATTATTACTATATTTTTTGAGCCTAATCATTAAATAACAAAACAGTCCCGCCAATTCCTTTTAAAGAAAAAGCGGGACTAAAAACGGAAACCGAAATTAAGCCACATTAAAAACCGTGTCTGTATTTTAACTATAGCATATTATAACATACTGGCCGTACTCCTCGTTGAGATTGTACATAATCCCGTTTGACGGAGCTGAGCTGTTTGTAAGCACAAGACTTTTGTCGGTAAGTGAAGCGCCTCCTGTGGACACACCTTTTTGAAGCACGAAAGCGCTGTTAACTACCATACAGCTTTTCTTTGAGTTCCAGGAAGCAGGAGGAGCATTTTTCAAAAATATCTGAACCATTTTAGGGGCACTTGAAAGGGTAACGGTTCTTGAAGTGCTTCCGTTTCCCGCCATAAGGATTGAAGTGATACTTCCGCCCAAAAGTGCCCTGTCCTCTTCCGACAAATGTATTTTTCTGTCGTTTATGTGTTCTCCCAAGACGCTGTCCACTATTTCGTTATCTGTGGCAAAATCTATCATCTTAGGAGTATCGGAGTGTACCCAGCCGCTAAGTCCGAGATACTCCGTTTTATTGGTTGAACCCAAGTATATCATCCTTTCATCTTTACATTATTTCAATATCTGCCCAGGTATAGTTTTTGTTGTCCATTTCAAGCCAGGTGAGATTTTTTTCATCTATCTTTGTCCAAGATAAACCGTCTATTGTTATGGAAAGCTCCAACTCAGCCGTAATAATCTTAGGAAGTATTCTCTTTATCCATTCGATAAAATAGGAGGACAATCCCCTGTTCTTTATTGTTATGCCGACTGTAGAATTTGCATAAGAAGCGTCCATTTCAAACTCACCAACCGTTTCGCTTAAAAACGTTTCTATGCTTCTCTGGGTAAAGGAACCGGCTGCAATTTTTGAAGCCGCAATTATTCCCCTTTTTCTTTCCTCCTGATTATCCGAAATAAATCCCAAATCATACTTATTTTCAATATAATCAAGACCAGCAGACTCCGCCGTCTGAGCAAAACTCTCCTGCAAAACATTTTCAATCTCATCGCCCAAAGCCTGAAAACCTGCGGCATAACACCTAAGCTCCAAAAGAGCCGCCGAATCCTCCTTATCCTCATAAAGTCCGGTGGAAAGCAGTTTCTCCTTTAGATATTCAAAGGGTAAATACGCCACTTATACACCTTCTTTCATGGTAAGGGTAACTCCCGTAATTATTCTGTTTTCTCCGGCAGTGATATTGGATGAGGAACTGTCAAATTTATAGTCATAAACTCCCTGAGCATGGTACAAAGCGTCGCCTATATCCGAAAGCTTTAAATCCTCTCCGATTGTCAAGTTGCTTACCTTTCTCTGTACAGCCTCAGAGCAGTTTGTTTTTACAGTATCGAAAGTATAACCCTCATCGGGATAAATCGTAACTGTCACGCTTCCCTGTACAGATGTAGCCTTTAACACATCAACATCAACGCCCAGCTCTCTTTCCTGAAGCACAAGAGCCTCAAGATTTTCCAAAACCTGACTTTCTTCAACTGCACCATTGGGAAGTATAAAAATATCAACTGTGCCCTTTCCACGTCTTTTGGGAGATACATAAGCGGCTCCCACTCCGGTTACAGACAAAGCAAGCTTTTCATAATATGCGGCGTTTGTACCCGTTGCCGGAAAGCTTTGAGCCGCAACAATTCTGCTTCTGAAATCCTCGTCGCTTTCTTCATCTGTTCCCCCTGTAAACTTAGAAAGGTTTGTAACCTTTGAAACAGGCTGTAAAAGAGAAACCATAACACTAACTTCTCCTGTATTCACGTTTCCTGAGCTTCCTCCCTCTACTGCTCTCACTTTTGCGTCAGCATAATCTGCTCCCGCACTTAAAATAACCGCTTCAGTTGTTTCAAATCTTACCGGATTTTTACCGGATGTAGAAACGAGAGTTCCGGCTTTGATTACATAATCCGAGAAAAGCTCTCCCCCGGTATAGAACCTAACTGTACCCGATGCTTTTGCAGGCGGTTTTCGTGTAAGGCCAAGCTTTGAACCGTGATAATTAAGATATTCCCCGTCCGCAGTTTCAGAGTTAAGCTGTCTTTTCAGCCAGTCAATATTTACGCCCAAAGCGTGAAGCTCACCGGCAAGAATTTTCATTTTTATCTGAATATCAGAATTTTCATCGGGAAACATTCCTGTCTGTCGGTAATACTCGTTTCTCATTCTCTCCAGCACTTTGCTGTATTCTTCACTCATATAACAATCACCCTTTCCTCCTGTGTGCCGCTGTCATTTTCCGTTATTATCACCGTTATTTCATATTTTCCATCTTTTTCTTCCAAACTCTTTACCTTTGCCGAAACATTTTCAAGACGTGAAACCGCAGACCTTACAATACTGTCCGCCTGTTTTAAAGTCACTTTCTCACCGCTTTTTATATATTCCTGTAAAATACTTCCAAGCTCCCTGTCATAAATAAAACATTCTTTTTTCCCTGTTATGGCAATTAAAGCCTGCTGAGCGGTTTCGTCAAATCCGCAAACACTTTCAAACCTGTCGCCTCTCAATACATTGTCGCCGTCAAGAATTTTTATATCCATATCAAACCTCCTTGCCGTTAATAAGCACCTTGCCGTCGTTGCAAAGCTTTATCTGAGCACCTCCACGGGAGCACAAAAGGATTTCCCCTTCCTCTAAATCCTGAGGATAGGACAAAACACCAAGGCACACCTTTCCGAAGTCATAGGATAATACAACAGTCTTTTCACCTTTGGGAGGGAAGCTTACAATCCCATAGGGTGAAATCATAGGCAGACTTGAATACTCTTCGGTTCCTGCGGCGCTGATGTTTTTACCGTCAGCATTTGTTATTTCTCCGCTTTTTGCCTCTGTTGAGCTTTTGTTCTTTACAATTCTGTCAAGTATCCACATAACTGCTGTTCCCCCTTAATTCCACCACGGTATTTATCTGGTTTTCACTGACATTTATCTGTAATCCGTAAATTTTCAAATTATCAATAACCCTTCCAAAAACACTGACGGAAGCTTCAGCTCCAAGACAATCGGAAAGCAAACCGGAACACTTTAAAGATATATTTCTGCTGTTGTTAATTCCGTTTAAAAGCATTTTTTCTGCGCAGAAAACAGGTGTAAACTGTGTGTTTGATGCGTTTAAATACCTCTGTCTTTGTATAAGCCTTTTATCAGCCTCCTGAGAAAAAATTTCAGTTGAATAATCCTCCGCTTCGCTTCGCTTTATTTTTACCGAAGATATAATCTTGTGTCTTTGTATGTCGAACCTGTACTCCGAAAAATCTATATCAAAACCTTTTCCGAATGTTATTTTCTCGCCTGACGGCAAGCCGGTAAAATAGATAACATTGTCAGGACTGCAATAGGGAATGGTTTCATAACAGGTTTTGCAAAAGCTTTCGATAATGTCCCAAGGCGACTTGCCCTTAGCCACATTAAAAATCCCGTTGTAAGAAGATGTACCGCCCACATAATCGCTGAAACCATAGGGCTTTAAAAATATTTCTTTTATCTGTTCCGAGGTTGGATTGCTGTAAACCGCAGGCATTACCTCATTGTCCAAAAGCAACGACACTCTATTTCTTCCGAACACCTCAAAATAGTAATTCCCCTCAGAATAAAATTCTGTAATGGTGTCAACTATTCCGTCGAAAACAATTTTCCCTTCATCTTCAAATCTCATAAAAGCAATCTCTGATAGGGGTTCTCCCTCCGGGTCAAATCTTACCAGCAGTGTATGAGCGGGTACTCCCTCTTCCTCTTTTAGGACAAGCTTTTTAAATTTTCTGATAGTCTTTTCCTGTCCGTTTATATCGGTAAGCACTATTTTCAACTGAGCCTCACCTGACCTTCCTCTATTGGAATATCAGGGCGCCTTATCTGAGGATTCAAAGATACCAGCTTGTCCACATTTATACCGTATTTGTATGACAAATCCCAAAGAGTTTCCCCGTTTGGAATAACCTTGCGTATATTTTTCCCACCGGATTTACCCGACTCATACAGAGATGCAATTTCCAAGTATTCGTCCTGAACCTCAATAAATTCAAATTCATAATCCAGAACATCAGGCTTAGGCTCTCCCTTTAAAACAAGCCTGCTAAAAAAAGCATTTATGGGCGGAAAACCCGGAAGTGTCAAAACACCGATTTTACCGCTGTTGAATTTATCTTTGAGTTTATTATACATATCAGTACAGTTTTCCCCCACAAAGCAGCCGCTTCCTGTTATTACACAGTTTTGCTTCCCGAAATTCTGAAGAGTTGAGCCTCCGTAAGGATAATAGGAAATATTTGTATTTGTATTATGACTAAAAGTAAGATATTTAGAATTAAATTCCCATGTATACCCGTCAAAACTCATTGATGTTAAAGTCATAAAAGCTTCACCTCTTCCTCTTCGGTAAATTCTCTTGTGTATCTCAGACTTTCTCTTTCCATAAAAAAGCTGATTTCCTGAACACTTTTTTCTCCCTGAGATAAATCAAAAATATTTTCATTGTCCATCATCTTCACCGTCCCCGCTTTCGGCAATATCACCGGTAAATTCAATATCAGTCACCAAATAACCGTCAACCAAATGTGTCTTAATAACCGTCACAATACATTTTTCAAAACACTTTGTACTGCCGTCCAGCAAAAGCTTTGCGAAAAACTCCGGTTCATAAAAAAGGCTGTCCGCATAAGACGCCCTCTTTCTCACATTTATTGTATGACTTCCGTTTAAAGGAACTTTCCTTGATGGAATATCTGTAAGATAACTTTCAGCATTAAAATAATCCCTTTTGTCGGTGTACTCCACATCCACAAGATTTTCTATCTTTGTATCGTTTATCAACAGTTCAAAATAGTCGTCTCCCTCGCCGCCTCCGGAAGATGAATTTTCCGAATATTTAATAAATGTAACCGTTATTTCCCTGCACAGGGTGTCGGCTTTTTCATCAAATTTTATAGGCTCTAAATATATCTGCGGAATGTCCTCATCATCGTCGCCTAATGCAGAAATTTCATTAAAAAGCTCCAGCGCTCTTTGTGTAAGTGTATAACCGCTTGCAGAACAGGGAGCATACACAATAAATCCGGCAGACGAGCTGTCTTTTCTGTTACCATATCCGTAATTCAGGCTGTTTACACCGTTTTTCTTCATGCTGTCCAGCGTTACCACAACAAGGAAATTTTTTATGGGAACTTCAAAAGGTCTTGTCTGATATTCCTTAAGAAAAACCATGTCATTGAATTTCCCGCTGTTCTTCAAAGCCTGTACAGCGCTGTCAATCCATTGGTCAATACTGGTCATACTCAGCATCCTCCTTTTCGGTGTTTACAACAACTATTGCCCACACATAAAGATTTTCATTTCCTGATTTGTACATCTCGGAACGCTTTATATAAAACTTTTCCTCTCCCCTTGAAATCACAGTGTTCTGAATATCATCAAGAGGAATATCGTACTGACCTATATAAAGATAGTAACCGCCGTCGTAAAATCCCGGCTCTATTCTTTTGCCGCCTATGTACATTCTGTTTTTGTATCTCAAGGGTTCAATAAAAGCCTTGCCGCTTTTGGCTTCACCCTTTACGGTGACAACAATGTCATCACCGTAAAGGGAAATAGAGCGGCGTATTCTTTCTGCCAAGCTCATGTGATTATCCTCCCGAAATAAAAGCCCTCCTCTTTCAGCAGGTCGGAAATTTTCTCCTTTTCACATAGCCACAAAGATTTTGCAGACTCTGTAAGCTGGGTATAATCCTGTTCTATTTCGATATCCCCGGCTTTAAATCTTTTAGGATTGCCGGAAGTACCTGTGGTAAGGCAGTAAGAATAATAAGCCAAAGCGGCGGCGGCAGAGCTTATTCTACAGACATTTTCATTTGAATTATCTTTGTTTTTCAGTCTGCTTTCAATGTATTCCAAAGAATCACGGCAAAGGGGCGTCCATCTCTTCAAATCACTTTCTCCTAAGCCTGAAAGCATTAAAAATCTGTCCGTGACATTTTTCAAGCTCATAAAAAGCCTCCCGTCAGGCTATGCTGATAACTCTTGCAGCGTCGGTAAAGATTTTTGCAAAGCCTGCTGTGCAGGTGATAGCGGCTCTTTCAAGCTGTCTGTCGATAAGCTTGTCGTACTCAGTCTGCACACCGCCGGAAACAACCATTTCCAAAGCGCAGTTCTTGTCCATACCGATAAGCTTGTTGCCCTCAAATGTCGGAACATGGATAAGTGTTGCACCGAAAGGAGTCATCATCTTGCCTGTTCCGTGGAATGTAAGACCTGCGGAAGCGTCCTTCATCTCGTCAATTTTAAATACCATCTTAATTGCCTCTGTTGAAGCAATCATGGTGTTAAGCTCGTAAGGTGAAAGATTTGTCCAAAGGTTTATGAGGTCGTCATAAGTGATGTTTTCAGAATCAGCAGAATCGTTGCTTGGGCAGGGATTTGAATTGCCGTCGCCGTTAATGATAGTGTTTATAGCGTCCTCTGCCTGAGAAAGAGCAATAGCCGCACCAATCTGTCTTAAAGTGACAGAGAAAAGGTCAAGGCGCTGATATCTGATAGCCTCGTAGGAAGAAACCAACATTCTTCCTCTTTTATAAAGAGGAACCAGGTGATCCTGTGTCTTTACGGTTGTCTGAGGAATAAATGCGCCCTCGTTTACTCTCTTCAGCTTTTTCTCATCCTCATAAGGAATGGAAGCGATGCTTCTGTAGTCAAGTCCGTCGATATTTGTGACAACCGCAACCATCTGATTTATGATGTTCACGCTTTCCATACCTGTATGAACCGCTCTGCTTATGTATTCAGGGAACAAAGCGGCGCTGTCGGAGGTCTGGAAAAACTTTTCTATTCTGTCGGAAGACTTTCCGCTTACCTTGATGTCAAATCTCTTGAGCTGTCTTGAAAAAGCGTCAAGACCCTCAAGCTCTGTTCCTATATAATTTTCGGAAGGGTCCAAAGCCTCCAAAATATCGGAAAAACTCTTATTTCTGTAGGAATACATACCCTTTTCCGGTTTAATCTTTTCGTACATTTCCATTATTATAAATCTCTCCTTTTAAATCATATAATAAACTCAACGTATGTGCTGTCAACGGCAATTACCTGACATTGAACTCCGCCCCCAAGTGCTTTAATAACAGTTGAGGAAGAAGCGGCAAGCTCCTGAAATCCAAGGCCGATTGAACCTGCCTTTTTAAGCTTAAAGTAGCCCTTTGTCTGAACCGCAGCATAGCCGCCTCTTATATTCACAACAACGCCCAAAAACTGATTGCCGTCAGCACAGTTGGAAACCTTGTAATTTTCAGAAACTTTTACAATACTTCCCTTTACCACTCCGTCTGCCGCAGGCAATGTTATAACATTCTCGTTGTATCCGTTAAAACTAACATTCTCCATCTATATACCTCCAAATCAGATTTTAAATTCTTTATTGCTGTTCTTCTCTTTTCCGCTTTTGACTGAAGCAAGCTGAGGTCTGCATTTTCCTATAACCCCTGCCGCCTTTTTCTCATAGGAAGCCTTCAGCTCGGAAAGCTCCTTAACGGTGAGAGAATTCATGATTTTTTCCATTGTGTTTTCACTGATATCCGGCTGAATAATCGCCGAATACTTTTTAACTGCGGCTTTAAGCTCGTTTCTGTAAACCGCTCCGTCAGCCGCCGCCTTTTTAAGCTTTTCTATATATCCACAAAGCTTTTCGGTCTGCATGGGGTCAAGACTGAGGCTTTCCCCTGCGCCTATGCTTTTCAATATTCCCTCCATTGAAATACTCCTTTCCATACCGCCCGGATAGCTTTTGATAACTCCTGCTTCTCTCTGGGCGGGAACCGCAACGAAACTCCATTCATAAGCGTCTATGGGGTCGATAAGCTCACCGTAACAGAGTTTGCCGCCGTATACATTTCCCCTTTTATGTCCGCAGCTTCCCATATTTTCACCGCATATGGAGCATTTTTCAAAAGCTACGCTGCATCCAACACTGACTTCCTTTTTTATTCCGCTTTCTATTGCATAAATAACATCGTCAAACTGCCTTCCTCTGGGAATATAAGCCCTCGCCTCAAGGCGAAAATACTGGTCGCCTGTGGCAGTCACAACACCGTCAACACTCTTTGTACTGCATGAAATAATTCGTGCAGTCTGGTTGTTTGTACTGGGATTGTGGTCAAAAATACCGCTTTTTCCCACAAACATTTTTTCAAGGGCGGTCAGCGTTTCCACAGGGAATCTCTGAAAATCCCTGTCCACATCGTTGTCGCAAAGGACAACCGTAAATACATATACCTCTTCCTTAGAAAATCTTTTTCTTGTGTATCCGTTTATAAGCTCAAGCTCCTCATCTGTTGGAACATCAGCCGCCTGAGAATTGCCTATATCGCCACGGATACTTTTTAAAAGACCTTTGCTGTTCTCCAAATTCATACCTTCCAAATCACCCTTTTTCAATTACTCACTTTCACCGCCTTTTCCGAGAGCTTCCTCAATCTGCATAGCTTGAGCGTTTATAAGCCTTGCATTGGCAAGCTCAACCTCATCAAGAAGACTGATATTATCCCAGACAACGGAAACCTTTGATAAACTGCCTTTAAGCCTTAACCACATCTGAGCGATTTTCAAAATAACCGGCTCTAAAATTTTCCTGTAATATTCAAGCTCGCTGGTGAGAATATCCGCCTGCTGCTGGCTCATTCTCTCGGTACTTGACCACGAAAGACCGAGAATAAAAGGCGGAATTCCCATTTTTGCCACAATCTGCTCCAAAATATGCTTTATAGGCACATCACAGTCCAGCACTTGATTGTCGGCGCCGATTACCTTAACCGAAATATCTCCCACCGCAACGAAGTCGCAGACCTCGCCTTTGTTTCTCATGGCTCTGCTCCATTCGTCGGCAATCTGTTTTGCCTGAGCGGAAGCATTAAAGCCCTCATTTTTAGGGTTGTAGGTCACGGCAAATCTCACGTTTCCGATTCTCTCCCAGTTAGTTCCTATTGCGGTAAAGATTTTAAGCAATATGGAGCTTACAAAGGGCAGACCCTTTAAAACAGAGTTTCCCACAACCTCTCCCGGCTCGGGATTAAGTGGAGTCATACAGACAAGCTCCGGATGTTTAATAGGCTCCCATGTGCAGTTGTTGTCAATACAGATAACCACATCCAAAGGGGACTGGCCTTTTCGTATTTCAACATCCTTAAGGGACGCATTGTACAGATACTCAAGATTTCCGTCATTATCAAGAACCATTTCCCCCACCGCAGTACCGTAGGTTAAAAGCTGGTCGAAATACTGGGCAATAAAGGTTTCAAGTCCCCTTGAAGTGCCGTTTACCTTTACATCTTTGCAAAAGGCGTCAAGCTCTTTCTGCATACGCTTTTCTTCGCACTCCAATTTAAAGGAGCCCAGCAATCTCACGGTCTTGCATATAGCCGCATCCACAATGGGAATAGCCTCTCGTAAAGTGGAATAAAGCTCCATCTCGCTTTTTCTAAGGGGCGAATAGCTGTCAAGCAGAGAAAAAGGATGACGTTTGTACTCGCCCACGGCGGTTTGAACTACACAGCCCCTTTCACTGTTTCGGGAGGTATCTTTTTTGCTTTTCCAAAAACCTTTCAAATTTTCCTCCTTATCTTGCAACGGCGCAGGCGGCAAAGCCTGTGCTTTTTTCAAGGACAGTGGTAACAAAATATCTTATGTCGTCCATGGCATGGTCGTTTTCCTTTACCGGAACATCGAACTTTCCGCTGCTCTCCCAACGGTACAGAGAAAACTCCCTCATGCTGTCCTTGCAAGTGCTGCAAATTTTTATTTTGCCCTCCTTTAAAGCCGTGGATGTTTTTCGTATACCGTCGGTAACATTGTTTTTCGCCGGAACAACGGAAAACTCCCCGTGTCTTTGAATTACCTGAATAAAGCTGGCGGCAGAAGGGTCAACCACCACAACGCTGATTTTTCTGCTTCCCACAAGGCTTTTAAGTGCTTCGTAGTGTTCTTCGTCAGTTTTCTGTACACCCGTTTGTCTTGATTGATAGTAATATTCCTCAATCCTGTACCATACTCCCCTTTTAAGACCCCAAAGTCCAAAGGAAGCGGGATTAACCGTGCCGTAATCGCAGGAAACCGCATATTCCTCCATAGGTTCATCGGGAGGTTCGCAATATTTGCTTTCATCGTCCATAAAGGGATACACAGCTCCGAAAACAGCCACCCATTTTCCAAGAATAAACCGCTCGTAAAATGCGCCCGAATAAAGCCGTTTATATCTTGCAATGGTCTTTTGGGAAAGTGAAGGATTATCCTCCATGACAAAATGGAGATAAAGAGCGTTTTTCTTTTTAAGCTTTTTAATCCATTCAACATAGAACCAGTGCTGAGGGTATTCAGGGTTGCAGTTAAACCAGAATTTCGACCCGCCTACAGAACATCTCGCCAAAGCCTGTTCCACAAAGGACCGTGGCATAAGGGCAACCTCGTCAAAAAACACCCCCGCAAGGGTCATTCCCTGAATGAGGGAAGCCGAAGATTCATCCCTTCCTCCGAAAAGATAATACCTGTTTTTTCTTCCTTTATAGGTCACGGTAAGGATATTTTCGGAAAGCTTCTCACCGGTTTCAAAACCCAGACTTTTCAAAAGGGGCAGAACCGGCGTCACCACATTTCTCCTGAGGGATTTTATAGTCTTGCCGCACATGGCAAAGGAGCTGTCGTTAAACTCCGAAAAACTCCAGGCAATGAAAGACAGAACCATACAAAAGGTCTTTCCGCTTCTCACCGCCCCATCGCATATAACGGCGTCATAATTTTTCCACGGCGAGCTGGGACACCACCATGTAAGGGCCATAAGCTGTTTTTTTGAAAAAGGCTTAATCTCCGCCATACTCAATTTCCGTTCTATCCTGTCTTGAACCTGAGTTGTTCACGGCAGACGCTCCTCTGTTTAAGGCTTCAAAGAAAGAAACCGCCCCGTTGTCCTCCAATGAACCTGCCTCCAATTTTTCCAAAGCTTTAAGCCTGTCAAAAAACTTTATTTCCATAGCGCCCTCTTTAGGTCTGCGTATTTCAGATACGCAGTACAAATCCATATTTTTCAGCTTTTCAACATCGGGGTTTTCCATGTATAATAAACTCACGGCATCCCCTATGCCTCCGAAAGCTAATTTTTTATATCCGGTAACTGCCATAGAGGAAACCGTCTTTTTTCTTATAACAAGAAGTCTTGCAATCTCGTCCGCAATATCCTCCCTGCATAAAAGATTTTCTCCCCAAGTTTCCGGATCTTCCTTACAGCCCGCCAAAACAGCCGCCTGAGTGGAATTTCCGCTGCTTACGTAATTACAGCAGAATTGTCTTTCCTGCCTTGTCAATTTACTTTTCAATGACTTTTCACCTCGTGTTTCAAATTACACCTCCCGTTAACAGGAAAAAAAGGTCAAAAATTGCATAATTGAGTGCAACAAAAAAGAGAAAATAAGAAATTTTTTCAAAAATCTTACTTTCTCTATGGTTTAAAGTATAAAATTTCAATACATTAACAGCTTAACGGTGACAACAGCAAGGCAGGCGGCGGTAAAGTCCGCAAGCAAAGCGCAGAACAAAGTATACCTTGTCTTTGAAACTCCTACCGAGCCGTAATACACGGCTATTGCATAAAATGTAGTTTCAGTGGAACCGGACATAACGCTTGTAATTCTTCCGATAAGGCTGTCAGGCCCGTATTGTGAAAGCAAATCCGAAAGCAAAGCGGTAGACCCGCCGCCGGACACGGGACGCAGTAAAGCCATTGGCACAATTTCCTTTGGAAAGCCCAGAAAATCCGCCGCCGGCGCAATCAAGGAGGAAAAAACATCAAATAATCCCGATGCTTTCATAACCTCAATCATAGCCACAAAGCCCACAATAACCGGAGTAATCTCCAGCAAAACAGTCAGACCGCTTTTAGCTCCCCTTAAAAAACATTCAAATACAGGAACCCTTTTAAACAACGCCATAGCCATTACCGACAAAAGTATAACGGGGAAAATATAGCTCACGCTTTTCTCCCCCTTTTGTTTAAAAGCTTAACCGCCGTGATTCCCACAATCAAGGCAAGGCTTGAGGCAATCCAAATACAGGGAATAATATCAAAGGGCGACTGACTTCCGTATTTTGCCCTTAAAGTTCCAATCATGGTGGGCAAAAGCTGAATTGAAGCGGTATTCAGCACAACAAAAACTGTCATATTGTCGGAAGCTGTATCATCGCACCTGTCAAGCCGCTTAATCTCCTTCATAGCCGACAAGCCAAAAGGAGTAGCGGCATTTCCCAAACCCAAAAAGTTGGCTCCAACATTCAGGGAGATATTTTCAAAAGCCTTGCTTTTAACATCAATGTTTGGAAAAAGATGTTTTAACACCGGAGAAAAAATCTTAGCGGCAACCGCCGTTGCTCCGCACTCCCTCATTATCTCCATAAACCCGCACCAAAAGCAAAGACCTCCGCCGATAGTCAAAAGCAGGCTCACGGAAACCTCCGCACTTTCCAAAAGTCCGGAGGTAAGCTGTTCAGCTGTGCCCAGAAAAAAGGAGCAAAGGACAGAACCCCCGATAAAAACTGCAAAAATGTAGTTTAACAAGCAAAAACCCCCCTTTTCTTTTTCGCCTGTGTCGCTTCCTGTCGAATATTTCATCAAAGAAAAATATACTGTAAAGACTTGACTTTTTTACCACTCTTTGGTAGTATTTTATACATAAACCTTCTTATTTTAGAAGCATCTTACAAACCCGATTTTAAAATATTTTTCTTCATTCGAAATATGTAAAATTCGGAAAAATCAATATTCTAAAAGGAAAGGATGTAAAATACTATGAAGGTAGCCGGTTTTTTATGCAAAATCGATAAACTGGGACGAATCGTAATTCCAAAGCCTATCAGACAGGAGTTTGGACTCAACGTAAACGATGAACTTGAATTGTTTACCAACGAAAACGGCATTGAAATGAGAAAATACCGTAAAAAATGCCTGTTCTGCGGAAACGAAGAAATCCCACAGCTTTTGGAATACAAAGGCAAAATAATTTGCGAAAACTGCAAAAACGAATTGGAGAATTTATAATTCTCAGGAAAATGAAATTTGGAGGACACAAAAATGACAAGAATAGACAAAGAGAACTATTATCTCGACATTGCCGAAACAGTTCTTGAAAGAGGAACATGCCTCAGAAGAAATTTCGGTTCGATAATAGTAAACAATGACCAGATTGTATCAACCGGATACACTGGCGCACCAAGAGGCAGAAAAAACTGCTCAGACTTGGGCTACTGCTTCAGAACAAAACACAACATTCCCCGTGGTGAAAGATACGAAATGTGCAGAAGCGTTCACGCCGAAGCAAACGCAATAATCCACGCTGCCAGAGACCAGATGCTTGGCGGAAAGCTTTACCTTGTTGGAAAAGACGCAGTGACTGGAGAATATGTAGAAAACACTAATTCCTGCGCAATGTGCAAGCGTATGATAATAAACGCAGGCATTTCCAAGGTTATAATCAGAAACAACAAAACAGATTATACTGTTGTTGATGTAAACGACTGGATTGAAAACGACGATTCACTTGTCGCCGCATTCGGTTATTGATTTAATAAAACAGAATATAAGCTTATAAAGCATAAAAATCCCCCCGGCTTTAAATTTAAAACCGAGGGGATTACTTATTCTAAGACTTTTTTATCTCAAAATTATTATTTTGAAAGCTTGAGCTGAATAGTTGTAGCGTCCTTAATGTTGACTGCACCGTCATTGTTTACATCTGCCAAAGCAACATCAAAGTTAGCATCCTCAACACTTACGAGGTATTTCTGAATAGCTGTAACATCCAAAACATCAACAGTCTTATCGTGGTTTACGTCGCCCAATTCATACTCAGGCTCATAATCACCTATAAGATCCTCGAATGACCACTCATCCTGCCATTCCATTGTGATTTCGTGTGTCTCACCGTTGAAGTTCAATGGGAGCCAGATATAACGTGAATCCTGAAGATTTTCTCTGAACCAACGGTCGCCCATGTAAACAAACTTACCTGGAACCTTGTTTCCGTCCTCATCACGAACCGGAAGAATAAATGTGCTCTGGCTTCTAAATGTTGTTTCCTGCTGTGTTCCGTATGGGATATCGTTCACAGCAAACTTCTTGTTAGGAGCCCACTCGCCGAAGATATCGCCTTCAACATAGGAATACTGGCATGGGTTTGGATTCCAACCGGACTGACCGGAGGTAATGAGATAATATGTATCTCCATCCTTAAACATTGCAGGAGCTTCTCTGTATTGACCGGCAAATACTCTCACGTAGTCAACACCCTCTGTAAAGTTAGCTGGTGTGTTTTGTGAAATATCCTCCAAATCGCCGCTGAGTCCTGTGTACTCATCGTTGAGCTTGTGGATGATTGTAGTTGCGTTTTCTTCTGAAGAATAAACAACATAAGCTGTTCCGTCGTCATCCTTGAACAAAGTCATGTCACGGAGCATACCGTCACCGTTGCCTGTTGTAAGAACGCCTGTCATTGTAACTCTTCTTGTGCAGAGATACTTAAACGGACCTGTAGGTGAATCAGATATTGCGATACCTGCGGAAGCTACAGAATAAAGACCCATTCTTGGACCATCCTGATGCCACCACATTACATATTTACCTGTCTTATCGTTGTAAATTACCTTTGGTCTTTCAACAACTCTGTTCCAGTTGAACTCTCTATACATCTGCTGTTTCTCTTCAAATGTAAGGTTGTCGTTCTCATAGAGAGCATTGAGCTCGTCAATATACTCGTCAGAATTCAAAGCTGAAAGGCTTGAATAAGGTGATTTCATAAGTCCGTTGTAATTTGAAGCTGTGCCCTCAAACTCTGGAAGCGGACTGTTCTTGTAGATATCAGACTCTTCTGAAACATACATTGGTACATCGTCGTCTGTTGTTGAATACTGGAAGAGCTACTCCCTCGTAAGTCCAGTTAAGAAGATCCTTTGAAGAATAGCAGCCGATACCGATACCTGGGTTACCTGTTTCAGCGCCTGTAGGAACGTTCTCATAGCCCTTATGCTCGCCGTACAAGTAGTATGTCTTTGTTTTCTCATCGTAGAGAATACCGCCGCCGTGAGCCTGAATTGCATTACCGTTGTTGTCAACCCAAACCTTACCAGGTTTTACAGTTGTAACATTTCCAATAGTTGCATATGTTTCAACTGTTTCGAGGAGAGCGTCAGCAGCAGCCTGTACACCTTCCTGAATATAAAGATTTACATCACCTACTGCGTCGAGAGCAGCCTGGATTTTCTCTTTAGCGATTTCGTTTGTTGTATCAGCAATAGCCTGCTGTGCAATAGCGATTGCGCCCTCAAGAGCAGAAACATCAACTGTTACGTCTGCTTCTGTCTTTGCGTTAAACTCGCCGCATGTGATTGTATTGCCGTCGCCGCCTACTGAGAATACCTTAACTGCTACATATCTTGCATCTCTGCTTGCAAAGGTGGCTGTGCAGTCGTCAGTGCCGCTGCCCCATTCGCCTTTACCAGCTAAAGTAAAGCCGTTTGCTTCGTTATCAATATCAGTATCTGTCAAGTCGCCCTCAACAGCGCTTGTATAGATTTCAAATTCATAAATATGACCGTTCTGATTATCCTGACGAGGTGTGAAAATAATCTGAGAAAGGTCCTCTCTTACTTTACCCAAATCAATGATAAAGTAATCGCCCGGCTCAAAATAAGTTGCGCTGGAGCTCCAGTCAGATTCCCACCAAGTGCTCTTGTTTCCGTCAAGCATTTCTTTGCAGGGCTTCCGCCATACTGAGATACAACGTACTCTACTGACATTTCGTTCTGAGGAATTTTTCCGTCAGGTACAGGAGGCTCAACTTCGCCCTCAACTGCGATATTGAGTTCTGCGCATGTGATTGTCTGGTTAGGATCCGGTGGCTTTGTAGTTGCGGATTCAACTAAAATCTTGATATAACGAGCATTTACAGGAATATCAAAATCTGCATAAGCGTCATCAATTTTAGCAGCAATTTCTGTATTTGTTGAACCCCAGTCCCATGAGCCCTCAGATACAAGCTGCATATCGTCTGTTGTTTCTCCGGCATAAACCTTATAGTCTTTAATTTTTCCGTTTACGTCTGTCTGTCTTGGAGTGTAAATAACTCTGGATACGTTCTCCTTAACCTCGCCCATATCCACAAGTATTTCAGCAGGAAGCTGAGTGCTTCCCTGACTCCAGTCTGTTTCCCAGATAGTACTCTTGTTGCCGTCCAGCATATATGTTGAAGGATTGCTGCCGTAAGCGCTTGGAACGGTTATTTTAAAATTTGTACGGTCAAGATTTATGTAGCCTACTTCAGCTGAGGCAAACGAAAAACCTGTCACGAACATGGAAGTAACCATAGTGGCGCCGAGCACACAGGAAATAACTTTTTTCAATAAGTTTCCTTTCATGTTTTATTCTCCTTTTCCTGATAATCTTGTGATAAATTTATTATCACTGCACGTTGTAATTATACCATTTTAACAAATAAATGCAAATAACAAAAATTCGATTAACAGTTTTTTATATAAAGTGAAGCTCTTGAAAAAAATATTTAATATGCAATATGATTTTTAGTTATATTTCATTATACAAAAATCAAACTTATTTAGATTTCTTATTTTCATTTAAGAACAAGAAAAAAGCACAAACCTAAGTCTGTGCTTTTTCCCTGTGAATGATAAAGTTGTTAAAGAGGATTAAATATAAAAACTTAAAATCAGATACTGTCTTTTCTCAGAGTTTCCACAAGATTGTTTCTGTTTATCTTTGACATAGCGTAAATCATGGAAATCAGAACAACAATGAACACGCTTACAATAACGATTACGTAAGCTGACCAAGGAATTAAAAATCCTCCGTCCCAGGTGACATTGAGACTGCTGTAAATCCAAATAGTTATCAAAAATGAAACCGGAATACCAAACAGCAGTGCCTTTGTACCGTAAATAAGGCACTCAAAAATCATCATTCTTCTAAAGCCGCCCTTGGTCATTCCAACAGAGCGAAGCATTGCAAAATCTCTCTGTCGAAGCTTTAAGTTAGTAACAATGGTGTTAAATACATTTGTCACAGAAATAAGAGAAATCAAAACTATAAAGCCATAAGCAAATACATTTATAACCATCATAAGTGTTCTGGAATTTTCAATTTCTGCGGCAATGTTGTAAACAGACGATACTCCGTTTATTTCTCCCAGTTCCTTTTCAGTCTTTGCATAGTCGTTGCTGTCTATATATAAAGCGGCTCCCATTACGCCTTCAAAAACATATGAGCTGTCTCTCACAACACCATAAACAACATTTGAAGAAACACTGTCTCTGCCGTTATATCCAAAAGGCATACTTTCGGCTGTTGTAACCACATTAAAGCTGTATTCCTCACCCTTTTCATAGGTTTCAGTTTCATTGTTATAGGTTTTCTCAGAGAATTTAACTGTATTCGCTGTATCTTTCAAAAAATCATAGCTTTTAACAGTTCCGTTTTTATAATCTATTGTCTGACCAAGTCCATAAATGATAATGTCATTTTCTCCCAAAGTCTCTGGATTAAGTCCCAGAGAAGTCACATAATTTTCATATGTTTCATCGTCAAATCCCACAAGGAACATATCAACGCTTAAATCTTCAAAGCTGTCAAAGCCGTATTTGTCCATAAGCGCCGCTTTTCCCTCATCGGTCAAAAGCTCTTCTCCGTTTTCAACCAAGAAATTTCTAACTAATGATGAACTTGCTTTGTCAACAGAACCAAGATTTCTAACTTCCTGAAGAACTTCCTCCTTCGAGTCAGCATAATCAGAGCTTATGGTCGCTGTAATATCATAATCCGCTCTGTAGTAAACATTGTTTACACTGCTTGTAAGATACAGTATAAAAGAACTTGCGCTGACAAAAAGAACTATGCTCATAAAGAGAGAAATAATAGTAGCTCTGTACTTTTTAGCACTTCTTGTGTAGTATTTCTTTGCAAGAACTCCCGGAAGACCGAAAATTTTATAGGTTATTTTACTTGTTTTATGATTTTTCCTGTCGGCTTTTCTGTCGCTTATATCTTTTGAAGATCTTATTGCCTCAATAGCTGTAATTCTTGAAGCCCTGAAAGCCGGTTTTATTACAGATACAGCCAATGTTATGCAGGCTATTACAACAGCCGCAGCAATTCCAACCCAGGAAACCGACATATGGAACTGAACGCTGTTACCGCCCACAATGCTTGTGGTAAAGGTTTTGAGCTTATCTCCCAAAAGGAAAAAGGTAACACCTATTCCTCCAATTCCCGCAAGAATACCTAAAGGTATTCCTATAAGTCCCAAAACCAAGGCTTCAAACCTTACGCTTTTTCTTATCTGCTTTTTTGTAGCTCCTATAGATGAGAGCAAACCGAACTGCACTGTTCTCTCGCTTACGGAAATTGAAAAAGCATTGTAAATCAAAGCGATTGAACCTGTCATTATAATTACTATAAGAATTATTATCATTCCGTTAAGTGAGCTTGTGTAGGTTTCGTACTGAGAAACACCCTGATACATCAAAACTTCGTTGTTTGTAGAACCGCCTAATCCCTCTTCAAAAAAATAATAATTGCTGAAATCAATTACATCCTGAGGATTTTTCATTGTGTAGTAGACGTCATAAACAGCCGACTGGTCACTTAAATCGGAAAAAGTGATAGCCGTATATCCCGGAGCGGTATAATTTTCAAAGGAAGGTCTTTCATAAAATCCTACAATGGTATACTGTTTCAGAGTATTGGTTTCCAATGTTTCCTCGTCAGAAATTATTATATTTCCCTTATCGTCGTATTCCCCGGTTATAGGATTATTTTGAAACAGCTTATATCCCCCGCTTATTCTGTCACCAAGGGGAAGCACCAAAACATCGTTTATATCATACCTTACGCCGCCGTTGCTTTCCAAATGATTGGGAAGAATTATTTCCGCATCATTTTGCGGAAGTCTGCCCTCTGTCAAATGTATAGGCAAAGTACCAAAGGTTTCATCATTTCCGCCAATCACATAAAGATAAGGCTTAAAATCATTTTGAGAAGCCTCCATTTTCGCATAGCCTATATACTGGGTATATACTGTATCTGCAACACTTTCATCATGAGCTATTTCCTCTCCCTTTTCATAGGAAATATTTTGAAACATACCATGCCAGCTGCCGTTTTCATAAACAGCCGATTCATACAGATAATTCTGCAGGCTTGTAACGATGGTTGTAACAGCAGTCACCATAGAAACCGAAAGAATAATTCCCACAATTGTGACAATAGTTCTGGTTTTGTTTTTCTTCATGGACTGTAACGTCACTTTATTCATTATGTTCATCTGCGGATCACCTCATCTCGGGTGATTTTTCCGTCCTCGATGGAAATAATTCTATCTGCCTGCAAGGCTATATCCTCGTCATGGGTTATTACAATCAAAGTCTGGTTGTACTCACGGTTGTAATACTTCAAAAGCTCAACAATCTCTCTGCTGTTTTTTGAGTCAAGGTTTCCTGTCGGCTCGTCGGCAAGTATAACAGACGGTTCATTTATCAAGGCTCTGCCGATAGATACTCTCTGCTGCTGACCTCCTGAAAGCTGATTAGGAAGATGCTTTTCCCTGCCCTTTAATTTAAGAACTTTAAGCATTTCATCAAGCTTGTTTTCATTGACCTTTCTTCCGTCCATAAGCAGAGGAAGAGTGATGTTTTCCCTAACATTAAGCACCGGGATAAGGTTATAAAACTGATAGATAAGTCCCACATGGCGACGTCTGAAAATAGCCAGATTATCGTCGCTCTGTCTGTAAACGTCCTGACCGTTCATCATAACCTTTCCGGAAGTAGGTGTGTCAACGCCTCCCAAAATATGGAGAAGTGTGGATTTACCGGAACCACTGGGGCCGATAATAGCCAAAAACTCACCTTTTTCAACGGAGAATGAAACCCCGTCAAGAGCTCTAACCGTGTTTTCTCCCTGTCCGTATACTTTGCATAAATTCTCAACTCTCAGTATTTCCATATATTGTCCCTCCGTTTAGTTTATGCTGTAATTATACAGACTCAAGATGACATGGCGGTGACTCTAATATTACAAAAACGTCACTTTGAAGATTATTTTATTAAACCACCATTTTATAAAACCTAATGATAAACCTTGCCCCGCCCTCTCTTTTGTTTTGGGCTTTTATTATGCCCTCCTGTCCGGTGATTATCATTCGGGCAAGGGCAAGCCCTATCCCCACGCTGTTGGGGTCAGAATCTTTTCCTCTGTAGAACCTCTCAAAAATATGGGGCAAATCCTCAGGGTCAATGCCTTTTCCGTTGTCCTCAATGATAAATTCCGTGTAAATATTTGTTTCAGAAGCTGAAACCTTCACTGTTCCGCCCTCCGGCGTATGCTCCATACAGTTTTTAATAATGTTTGCAACCGCCTCACATGTCCACTGAAAATCAGCATTTACAGAACATTCACCGCACTCACATATAAAGCTCTGATTTTTTAAATCCATAGCCACCGCCACAGGCTCGTAAGCCTTTTTAACAAGGTCCGAAACAGAAATTTTCTCCTTTGTCATAACAAGAGTTCCCGTATCTATTTTAGAAATTTTCAAAAGCACTGAAATAAGCCACTGTGTGCGTTCAGTAAGCCTTGTAAGCTCTCTGATAAGTGACATGCGTTCGTCACGGCTCAAATCACTTTTTCTCATTCTTATAAGAATAAGATTTATGGCGGTAAGAGGAGTTTTGAGCTGATGAGAAATATCCGCAATGGAATCGCTTAAATAAATCTTGTCCTTTTTAAGTGTTTCCTTTTGCTGATTTAAAATAGCCACAAGCTTTTCCACCCTGTCGCTTAAAATGGCAAGCTCCCCCTCTTTAAAGCTTTTAAAATTTATTTTGCTGCTTCCGTCCAGGATTTTATCTATTTCATAGGTGATGTTTGATATTTTTCTGTATCTGAAACATGTGGCGGCAACATAACAAATTGTTATGAGTATCTCCCCCACGGCGGTTATTATAACAGCCCTTTCATTAAAAAACACATACTGCAAACCGCAGGTCGCCACAATAACCACCAGTGCAAAACAAAGTAAATATTTTGAACCTTTATTTCTGAAAATCATATTTCTACCTTCCCAGCTTGTAACCAAGACCCCTGACAGTTTTTATAACCGCAGGTTTCTGAGGGTCATCCTCAATTTTTTCTCTCAGCCTTTTTATATAAACAGTCAGAGTATTGTCATTGACAAAATCCCCTGAAACGTCCCAAATCTCATCAAGGAGAGCATTTCGTGTCAGAACCTTTCCACGGTTATTAAAGAAAACCAAAAGCAGCTTGTATTCAAGGGCAGAAAGAAAGATTTCCTTTCCGTTTTTCTGGACAGTTCCCTTTACAGGGTCAAGCCTTATCCCGCCTTCCTCCATAGAAGAAGGAGTTTTTCCGTATCTTCTCAAAACGCTTTTAATTCTTGAAATAAGCTCTCTGGGGCGAAAGGGCTTGTTTATATAGTCGTCTGCACCCATATCAAGGCCGGCAACCACGGAATACTCATCACCGGAAGCGGTAAGAAATATAACCGGTATATCCTTTGATGATTTTATTCCCGAGCAAACCGCAAAGCCGTTGCCCTGAGCCAAAGAAATATCAAGTAAAACCAAGTCAAAATCACTGTTTTCCACCATCTCTAAAGCTTCGTTCTGTGTTGACGTGCTTTCAACCATAAAGCCCTCATCCTTTAGAAATGCGCTTAGATTTTCAATAATGCTCTTGTCATCCTCAACCAAAAGTATTCTGTTCATTTTAACCTCCTTTTTCAGATATAAAAAACCCACCGCCTAAGCGATGGATTTTTAAATCAGGTTTTGCTGAAAATCTCCACGCTGTTTTGGCAAAGCCTTTCCACAGCTGCTCTTCCCAGCTTTTTTTCAATATATTTTACAGCCGCACCATAGTACTTATAGGAATTTCTCTTTTCGGAATGTACGTCAGTGGCAACAATATGCACAAGACCCTCATCCACCAACCTTAAAAGCTTCTTTCTCGTACCTATTTCACAGTAGGAAACAGCATTTGTCTGAAACAGTATTCCCATATTAACCATATCAACTATCTTATCGTGGTTTTTCATAAGCTTTGGATATCTCTCAATATGGGCAAAAACCGGAGTAATTCCCTTTTGCTTTAACTTCAAAAGATTGGTATAACTGCCATCCTCAAAATCAGAAGAATAAGCAAATTCCGTAAGCATGTAATTGGATTTTCCGTAACAAAGCTTATTGAGAACATTTTCCTGGGAGAAAAGATAATCGGTTACAAAAACCTCCGCCCCAAGCCTTACCTCAATCCCCTGAGGAATACTGTCTTTAAGGCTTTCAAAAGCTGCTTTTCTCTTTCTCAAAAACTCCTTTGTCGGAACCATGTGTGAATAATAATGAGGCGTAAAGCACACACATTCCACACCCTGCTCTTTAAGTCCTCGGAGAAGTTTTACACTTTCCTCCACACTTTTAGAGCCGTCATCTATTGAGGGCAAAATATGTGTGTGCAAATCGCAGTGTTTCATTTAAACCTCTCCTTTTGTAAGACTGTATTTATCAGATAAGATTGCTGATTAAATCTCCCATCTCACTGCATGAAACCTTAGTTGTTCCCTCTGTGTAGATATCAGGAGTTCTGTGAGTAAGCAAAATTTTATTTACCGCAGCTTCAATAGCATTTGCAGCCTCAGGCTGATTAAGAGAAAATCTCAGCATCATAGCAACGGAAAGAATAGTAGCAATCGGGTTTGCAATGCCCAAGCCTGCAATATCAGGAGCACTGCCGTGGATAGGCTCGTAAAGACCGCTCTGATTTCCGTTAAGACTTGCAGAAGCCAGCATACCAATAGAACCGCTTATCATTGAAGCTTCGTCGGAAAGAATATCGCCGAAAATATTTGATGTAACAAGAACATCAAACTGACCCGGATTTCTAACAAGCTGCATTGCGCAGTTGTCAACATACATGTGGTTAAGCTCAACCTCCGGATACTCTGCGCTTACCTTTATAACGGTTTCTCTCCAAAGTCTTGAAGACTCAAGAACATTTGCCTTGTCAACGCTTGTGAGCTTCTTGTTTCTCTTCATAGCAAGATCAAAAGCAACTCTTGCAATTCTCTCGATTTCAGGAACTGTGTACATCTCTGTGTCGTAAGCCGCAGGATTGCCGTTTACTTCTTTTCTGCCTCTCTCTCCGAAGTAAATACCGCCTGTAAGCTCTCTTACAACCATAATGTCAAGGGCGTTGCCGATAATCTCATCCTTCAAAGGAGAAGCGTCCTTCAAAGGCTCAAAAATAACAGCAGGGCGAAGGTTTGCAAAAAGGCCAAGAGCGCCTCTGATGCCCAAAAGACCTGCTTCCGGTCTGAGATTTCCCGGAAGTGTATCCCACTTAGAACCGCCTACTGCGCCCAAAAGAACGCTGTCAGCAGCCTTACACTTATCTATAGTTTCCTGAGGAAGCGGAACGCCTGTAGCGTCAATAGCACAGCCGCCCAAAAGCGCCTCATCATAGTTTACCTCAAAGCCGAACTTTTCAGCTGTCTTGTCCAATACCTTAACTGCCTCGTTTACGATTTCCGGACCGATGCCGTCGCCTTTCAGCAGTACAATATTATACTTTTCCATTTTCAGGACCCCTTTAATTATATAATTAAATTAAAGCGATGCGGGTCGAAACCTTGTAACAAACGCTTATAATTTCACTTTAACGATTTAAATTATATCACAAAATCCGCATTTTGTAAATATTCAGAGATTTTATCATCAACAAATCATAAAATCAACAGAGCCTTATCAGTTTTCCTCGTCCTCCGGCTCTCTTGGAACTGTTTCAAAAACCTCAGCCACCTTGTCCCTCTGCCACAGCAAAGGAGTAATTCTCATGGAGTATCCGCAGCCCGGATCCATCTGCCATTCAAAGGGCTTTGCCTGTGGCAGTCCGTAAACCGCTAATATGGTGGAAATAACTCCGGCATGTGTAACAATAACACAATCTGTTGTTCCGGTTTTCATAAGACCGTTTACAACATCCTCAAAAAGCCTGCAAACACGTCTTGCAAAGTCGGCGCCGCTTTCACCTTTTGGAGGCTTAACCTCGGAGGAGCCTGCCAGCCATTTTTCAAAATCCTCGTCGCCTTTCAAATTCTCGGCGGTAAGACCCTCCCACTCGCCGAAGGAACATTCAATAAAACCGTCCAAAACAATGGGTTTCAGGTTTGGATAAAGGATTTCACAGGTTTCCTTGCATCTTTTCAAAGGCGAAGTAAAAAGAGCCGTACAGTATGGATATTTGCAGAAATGGTCAAGCTTGCGCAAATCCGCCTTTCCCTTGTCGCTTAAGGGAACATCAGTTGTTCCTATGTATCTTCCCTGCATGGTTTCCTCGACAGCTCCGTGCCTGATGAGATGTATATTATAAGATTTCATTACATTTCTCCTTTTGCAAAACAAAAAGTTTTCGGGTACGAAAAAAGCCCGGTATAATTACCGGGCTTTAAGTGGAGCGGATGATGGGAATCGAACCCACACGATCAGCTTGGAAGGCTGAAGTTCTACCACTAAACTACATCCGCATTTCCTATCTCTCTGCGACGGGATTTATTATAGCATAAACCCCGCCGCATGTCAACAACTTTTTTGAATTTTTTTGATTTTTTAAAATTAAATTACCTGAAGCAAAAGCTCCTTGCCGTCGGATGAGAGATGTATACCGCAGATACCGTCATTGCCCGCTTCGATAATAGCCCTGGTAATTTTATCCTCGGCTTCTCTTCTGATAATATTTCTCAAATCTCTTGCGCCGCTTACGCCGTTTGCGCCCTTCTCTGCAATGTACTTGCATGCCTCATCGTCAAAGGTAAAGCGAATATTCTTCTCCTTGAGAGTGTCCACATACTCATTGAGCATAAGAGCAGCAATCTTAATATAGTCATCCTGCTCAAGAGGACGGAAAACAATAATCTCGTCAACTCTTGCAATGAACTCAGGACGCAGGAACTCTGAAAGGGCCTTCATAGCCTTTTCCTTTGAAGCCTCCTGCTGTGTCTTTCCGAAGCCTATAGCGCTTTCACGCTTTTCGGAACCGGCATTTGAGGTCATAATGATAACTGTGTTTTCAAAATTAACAGTTCTTCCCTGAGCGTCTGTAAGTCTGCCCTCGTCAAGAATCTGCAAAAGAATATTCAAAACATCCGGATGAGCCTTTTCAATCTCATCAAAAAGCAAAACTGAATAAGGTCTTCTTCTTACCTTTTCGGTTACCTGTCCTGCCTCGTCGTAGCCCACATATCCTGGAGGTGAACCTATAATCTTGGAAACCGAGTGCTTTTCCATAAACTCGGACATATCAAGTCTGATGAGGGTTTCCGGAGCGTCAAAGAGTTCCTTTGCCACAACCTTAACAAGCTCTGTTTTACCAACGCCTGTAGGGCCTACAAAGATAAATGAAGCCGGACGGCGTCTTGGAGAAATCTGCACTCTGCTTCTTCTGATAGCCGCTGACAAAGCGTCTACCGCCTCGTCCTGTCCGATAATCTTTGATTTAAGCTTATCCTCCAAATCCATAAGCTTGGAAAGCTCGTTTTCTCTTATTCTTGTGGACGGAATACCTGTCCAAAGCTCGATAACCTTGGCAAGGTCCTCTTCTGTAACCTTGTTAACAAGCTTCTCCTTATCAATTCCCTTAAGCTGTTCATCAACCCTTGCAAGCTCGCTGGTAACTGTTGCAAGCTTTTCATAGTCGATTTCCTCAGCCGCAGAAATTTCTTCCTTGTTGTATATAAGCATAGCCTTTTCGTCGTTGAGCTTCTCGTACTCCTCAGCTTCCTTATTTCTCAAAGATGCGCAGGAGCAAGCCTCGTCCAAAAGGTCGATAGCCTTATCCGGCAAAAATCTGTCGCTTATATATCTTTCGCTGAATACAACAGCCTTTCTTACTATGTCATCCTCCACGGTTACGTGGTGGTGATTTTCATAATATCCCTTAACGCCTGTCAAAACCTCGATTGTTTCGGCTACAGTAGGTTCTGCAACCTTGACAGGCTGGAATCTTCTCTCTAATGCGCTGTCCTTTTCGATGTACTTTCTGTACTCGTTAAATGTAGTTGCGCCGATAACCTGAATTTCGCCTCTTGAAAGAGAAGGCTTCAAAATATTGGCGGCGTTCATTGTACCCTCGCTGTCGCCGGTTCCCACAAGATTGTGAACCTCGTCGATAAAGAGGATTATATTTCCCGCCTCTTTAACCTCCTGGGTAAGACCCTTTATACGGCTTTCAAACTGACCACGGAACTGAGTTCCGGCAATCAAAGCAGTAAGGTCAAGGAGCTGTATTTCTTTATTTGCAAGCTTGTGAGGAACCTGTCCGTTTGCAATTCTCAAAGCAAGACCCTCTGCAATGGCGGTTTTACCTACGCCCGGTTCACCGATAAGACAAGGGTTATTCTTTGTTCTTCTGCAAAGAATCTGAATAACTCTCTCTATTTCCTTATCTCTTCCGATAATATTATCAATTCTACCCTCTCTTGCCTTTTGGGTCAAATCCTCACAGTAAAGGTTGATATGCTTTCTGTTTTTCTGCTTTTTATCTCCCTTTTTCTTCTGGTTTTTCTCGGTTTTTTCCTCGCCGGTTTTAGCTCCGCCGAACATATTCTGCAAAAATGCAGGGAATGTGGGAGCGCCGCCAGGAGAAAATCCCTTGTCACCGTCGTTATCCTCAGAGCCGTCCTGTGTATCGTCGGGAGCTGCAAGTCCCATTGACTCCATCATCTCTGAGATATCGCCGTTTTCTGCAAGCTCGTTCATAAAACCGCTCATCTGGTTCTGAACAGCTTCCAAATCCTCGTCGCTTATTCCCATCTGTTTTATTAAATCGTTTACCGGCTTAATGCCCATTTCCTTGGCGCATGTAAGACAATAGCCCTTTGTTTCCCCGTTAGGTCTGTTATCGGAAACAAACACAACAGCCGGTCTTTTGCCGCATTTAGCACATAGCATAAATCTTATTCCTTTCCCGAGCCTGAAAAACAAACTCATTTACAAAGTTTCATTGAAATAATATTTCAATAATATATATTACTTAATCTTATTTTTTATTTTATCTTTTACACCCTTAACCTGGTCTTTGACCTGTTTCATCTGCTGAGAGTATATGTGATAGTACATAACCAAAGCAAAAATCATCAAAGCTGCGGTTATTGACAGCAGTACAAAGGAAAGCACGTCGTTTTCATACTGAAAGAATGCTTTCAAAAATACAATAAGGCAAACGGAAAAATAAAACATTATAGTTCCGACTTTTCCGTACCACTTAGCCGGAGATGGAGTAACATTGCATTTAATCAGAGCCATTCCACCAAGCAGCATTAAAAAATCCTTAGCCATTAAGATAACTATTACCGGAGTGACAATAGGCATATATACGCAAAGACAAATGCCCACGGAAATCAGAGTAAGCTTATCGGCGATAGGGTCAAGAATTTTTCCCAAAGCCGTAACCTGATTAAGCTTTCTGGCTATAAGTCCGTCAAAACAGTCCGTCAATCCGGAAGTGATTATGAGAACAGCCGCCTCAATATATTTTTCATTTAAAAAGCAAATGATAAATGGAACAATAAGAACAATTCTGCATATTGACATAATATTCGGAATTGTCATTACTTTATTTATTGTACCAGATTCCTCGCTGCTGTTATTACTTCTTTCTTCCATATTATTCATATTTTCCTTCTCCCCAAACTCTAAGGTTCGGTTTTCTCCCATATCCAACATCATTATTTATGCAAAACTATATATTCCGTTAAGAAAACATACCCGCAATATTATTTATAATATCTCCTGTATAGAAAGCCTTAAACAAGAATGAACCGTCAATAGCCTCCTGAGTCAAGAACGGAATAGTGTCCCCGGTCAAAGGCATAGCCATTCTGACTAAAGATACAACGAGCATTACCAAAATAACGCCTTCGGCGATACCGATAACGCCTCCGAAAACTCTGTTAATAAGACTCAGCACAGGAAGCTCAAAGAACTTGCTGAGAAGTCTTGCCAAAGCCTTGAATACTGCGTAAAGTACGAAAAACAGTATTATCATAATGATAATTCCGATTAAAGCTGTAAACGCAGGCGAAATAAGACCCTCAACCGCAGTAGCCGCAGAGTTTATTGACTCCTGATTGTTATTTTCAATCCACTGAGAGACAGTTCCCTGGTCAAAGGAAGTGCCGCTAAGAAATACCGCTGCAAAGGACGGAATTGCAGAAAGAATACTTGTAATAACAGCTTCCGCTCCGTCTCCTATGGAATTTCCTATAGACTGGGAAACCTGTTCTGTAATGCCGCTTTTAAAAAACGTTTCGTAAATTGAATTTGAAAGAGAGGGACTCAGCAATACTGCAACAGTAAAAGCTGCCACTAAAGCCACAAAATTTAAAAGTGTAATTGCGGCGCCCCTTCTCCATCCTGCAAAAAAGCAAAGTAAGATGATTAACAACACAATACCATCAAGCAATAAAGACATTTCCTGCTCCTTTCTAATTACTTTCAGTAAATTTTATATATCTAATTTCACTTATTCCGAGAACATAGGCCTCACGCTGACCGTCCATAAGCAGCGCAGCCGCATCTGCCCCCGCATCTGTATTATATAGCTCGTTTCCGGATTTGTCAAAAAGTCTTGCCGTTCCGTTATCTATAACGCCAATTTTGTTTGAATAAGCGTCAATGGAAATAATTCTGCAATCGGTGTCAAAAGAAGTTTCAATCTGACCGCTTGCGCTGTACACATACAGAGAACAAAGTCTTCCGTCACCGTTTCTTGAAAGTGAAACAACAACTGACTGAAGGTCCTTGTCGATATCATAGGCGGTAAGCTCCATGTCGTTGTAGGAATTTCTGACAATTTCATTTTTTGAAAGATCAACAACACCGCAGGCGTTATTTCCTACAAAACCAACCTTATCCGCTGTTAAATATTCTACACTATAAACCACTGTGTTGTCAATTTCAAAGAATTCTACAGGTGTTTCCTCTGTAATGCTAAGGTAGTAAACAGCTGAAACAGGCTCACCGTTCTTAGCTGAAATACCGGAAGCCACAATCTTTGAACCGTCATCACTAAGTGCAATAGTGTTTATATAATACTCAGAAAAAGCATATGTGTATACTTCCTCGTTTGATGAGTTGTAAACTCTCATATAGCTTATGTATTCGTCGTGCTGAGTTACAATAGCATAGCTTCCGTTTTTGCCTATGTCGGCAGTAATAATAGGAAGGTCGCCGCTGCTTTCAAAGACAACCTCGTCAAGGGAATCAATTCTGTAGCCCTTTCCGCCCAAATCATAGGTAAGGCTTCTTGTGCCGTTTCCAACCATAACCGGTGTGGAAAAGCTGTGCTGTCTGTTAAAAATATGATTTCCGGAAGAGTCAAGAGCCACAATGTTGCTGTTTGAAGCATAAGCAAATTTTCCGCTCATTTCCATAATATTTCCGCTGGAAACCTCGGAACCGTTTATCAAAACAGGATATCCTGAATTATCGCCTCCGCCGAAAAGGTCATACTGTATCCAGTTTGCGCAGGACTCCAAATTCATAATGTTTCTGCTTGTAACAGCAAAAACCACTATGCAGAGTACCAAAACGATTACCGCAGCTGCGCCGACCTTTTTCTTGTTGAGTGCTTCCTGAGGGGCAACCTTTCTTTCATAGTTGTCAATAGGCAAATCCTCGTAGCTTAAAACCTCTCTGTCAGAGCCTCTGACAACGGCTTTTTCATATCTCTGAGGATTTTTCTTTTCGGAAGGTCTTTTGTATCTGCTCTTGTAGCCATCTTTTTTTGAAGAACCGCCGGAGCTTTTCTCATCGGAATATCTCTTTCCGGTTCCTGACTTTGACTTTTTTACTCTAAAGCTGAAAACAGAACGGACTGCATCCGCAATGTCGCCCATATTATTTTCATTTTTTTCCTCTAAATCTTCAGCCTTCTCAGTTTTCGGCGTATCCTTTTCGCCGGTGAGCTTTTCCCAGATACTTACAACCTTTTTGTTTTCCGGCTCTCTTTCTTTCTCACCGGTCTTTTTGCTGTTGTTCTCAGGGACATTTCCTTTATTTTCATCTTTATTTTTTCCCATATACTAACTCACTTTCCAAAACTCAGTAATTTACCTGATTAAGATAAAGTCCGCAGGCTGGAGCCGTAGGCCCGGCAAATTTGCGGTCTTTTTTTTCTATAATCTCTTTTATACCATCCTCGGGAATTTTTCCCTGCTGAACTCTCAAAAGCGTTCCAACCATAATCCTCACCATGTTATACAGAAAACCGTCGGCTTCCACTTTCATGGTTACAAGGTCATTGTCCCTCTCAACTGAAAACATCTTCACATTTCTCACAAAATCACCCTTTTCCCTTTTGTCAAGGGTGCAGAAAGATGTGAAATCATGCTTACCCACAAAAGCCTGGGCAGCTCTGTGAAGCTGTTTTTCATCTATTTTATATCTGTAGTGGAGTGCGTATCCGTTTAAAAATGGATTGCGCACCTCGCTGTTCCAAATCTTATAAATATACTGCTTGCTTTTGCAGCTGTATCTTGCATGAAAATCCTTATCAACTTCACGGCAGTCATATACGGCAACCTCCATAGGCAAATGCCTGTTTAAAGCCGCTTTAAGCCTTTCAGCAGGTATGGGATGCTCCGTTTTCAAGCTTATACAATACATATTTGCGTGAACTCCGGAATCAGTTCTGCTGCATCCCTTTATATCGGCATAACCGCCGATAATATTGTAAAGGGCATTTTGAAAAACCTCCTGTACCGCAAGGGCGTTTTTCTGAATCTGCCACCCGTGAAAAGCTTTGCCGTCGTATGAAATTGTCAGCAAAAGATTTCTCATTTAATCATTCCCAACATAATTACATCATTTAAAATTGCCTGTCATAAAAAGATGTTAAGTAAAATCACACCGCAGGCAACAATCACCATAAATACCGCAGCCTTATAATCAATAGCGGTCATGTGCAGTGATTTCATTCTTGTTCTGCCGCTTCCGCCCTGATAGCATCTGCATTCCATGGCGGTTGCCAAATCATAAGCTCTTCTGAAAGCCGAAACAAACAGCGGAACCAAAATCGGAACCAAAGCCTTTACCCTTTTTACAATGCCGCCGCTTTCCATGTCGGCGCCTCTTGCTTTCTGAGCCTGCATAATTTTGTCCGTTTCCTCTAAAAGAGTAGGAATAAACCTTAAGGCTATGGTCATCATCATAGCGATTTCATGAACCCTAATTTTGAAAAATCCCAAAGGCTTCAAAAGTCTTTCCAAAGCGTCGGTCAAATCTGTAGGCGACGTGGTAAATGTAAGACCGGAGCTTACCAAAATAAGGCTTATTATTCTCACGGTAACAAAAATAGCGTTTCTGATACCGCCGGTGGTTATTTTCAAAAATCCCCAGCTCCAAAGAACATCGCCTGTGCCGTAAAGCAGGTTTAAAACCGAAGTGAAAATAACAATAAATACAATGGTTTTTACACTTTTCAAATACATCTTTGTGGGCACGCCGCTTAAAAGAACGGTCAGAGCCACAATAACGGCGGTAAACGCCAGTGAAAAATAATTGCCGGTGCAAAAAATAAGGACAATGAAAGCAACCAGCAAAACTATTTTCATTCTTGGGTCCAGCCTGTGAAGTATGCTTTTTCCCGGGAAATACTGTCCCAGGGTTACGTCACGCATCATAGCTTGCCCCTCCTTTTCAAAACCTCTGCGATTTCAGCCGCCGCCTGGTCAACGGAAAGAATACCGTCTGAAAACATGCCGCTGTCGCCGTTGAGGTCAGCCATAATTTTTGTAATCTGGGGAATTCTCAGTCCTATTTCTGACAGCTCGTCTCCCCTTGCAAAAATATTTTTTGTATTGTCAAACATCTGAAGATGTGATTTATTCATAACAAGAACCCTGTCGGCAACACGTGCAATGTCCTCCATACTGTGAGAAACAAGCAAAACCGTGTTGTTTCTTGCCTTGTGGTACTCAGTTATCTGACTTAAAAGCACGTCACGTCCCATAGGGTCAAGACCTGCGGTAGGCTCGTCCAAAATCAGAATTTCCGGGTCCATGGCAATAACTCCGGCGATAGCGGCTCTTCTCTTTTCTCCTCCCGACAAATCAAAAGGAGATTTATAGAGAAGCTCCTCTTTAAGTCCTGTAAACATTGCCGCAGAACGGACACGCTTGTCAAGCTCTTCACCGCTTATTCCCATATTTGTTGGTCCAAAAGCGATATCCTTGTAAACAGTTTCCTCAAAAAGCTGGTATTCCGGATACTGAAAAACCATTCCAACCTGGAAACGGACTTTTCTTATCTCCTTTGGGTTTGCGAAAATATCCTCGCCCTTTAAAAGCACCTTTCCTGAGGTTGGCTTTATAAGACCGTTGAGCATTTGCACCATTGTGGATTTTCCGGAACCGGTATGTCCGATAATTCCAATAAACTCACCTTTTTCAATGGAGAAATTCACATTGTCAACCGCCTGTTTCTCAAAAGGCGTTCCGGCACCATATACAAAACTCAGGTTTACAGCTTCAAGCACACTCATTTAAGCACCTCCCTGAGCATCTGCACACACTCTTCCTCATTTAAAGGCATACGGTCGAACTTTACCCCCATTGACCTAAGCTGATAAACAAGCTCTGTAGCCTGAGGCACATCCAGCCTGTGCCTTTTCAGCAGTTCAACCTTTGAAAAAACCTCATGAGGATTACCCTCTGTAAGGATTTTCCCCTTATCCATAACAATTACCCTGTCCGCCATAACCGCCTCGTCCATGTAGTGGGTTATAAGCACAATGGTAATTCCGTTTTCTTTGTTGAGCTTTTTTATAGTGGACATAACCTCGTCCCTGCCACGGGGGTCAAGCATAGCGGTAGGCTCGTCCAGCACAATACAGTCAGGCTCCATTGCAATAATTCCCGCAATGGCAACTCTCTGTTTCTGACCGCCGCTAAGCTTATAAGGTGCGTGGAGTCTGTACTCGTACATGTCAACCTTTTTCAAAGCCTCGTCAACTCTTCGCCTTATCTCCTTAGGCTCAATACCCAAGTTTTCAGGGCCAAAAGCCACATCCTCTTCAACGATACTTGCCACAAGCTGGTTGTCAGGATTTTGAAGCACAAGACCTACTTTTTTTCGTATGTCGTAACACTTTTCATCGTCGCTGGTGTCCATGCCGTCCACATAAACCTTTCCCTCTGATGGCAGAAGCAAAGCGTTAAAGTGCTTAGCCATTGTGGATTTTCCGCAGCCGTTGTGACCTAAAAGAGCCACAAACTCACCTTTCTCAACGGACATTGAAATCCCGTCCAGCACATTTACAGTCTGCTGCTGATTTAGCTCATCATCTATATCATAATGAAATTTAACATTCTGAACTTTTATAAATTCCATTTTTTACTCCTAAGCAATAAAATTTAATCTACCGTTATCTTTCCCAAATGGCGGTAGAACCGCAGGGCAATACAAAACCGCTTTGTGTAACAGGCAAACCGATTTCATCCGCAGACACCCTGCCTTTAAATTTCGGACACAAGGTAACTCCCAAAAGATACTCCATAACACCTGATGAAAGACCTGTGGTGTAGGAATTAAGAATAAAAAATCTTGCGTCCTCGTGTAAAATATCACGGCACTGTAAAACAAGAGAATAGAGCTGTTCCTCCAGCTTCCAAACCTCTCCCCCCGGACCTCTTCCGTAGGAAGGCGGGTCCATGATAATTCCGTGGTATTTGTTTCCACGTCTTTTTTCTCTCTGTACAAACTTTATGCAGTCGTCAACAAGCCATCTCACCGGAAGCTTTTCAATTCCGCTGGAAACGGCGTTTTCCTTAGCCCACTGCACCATACCCTTTGATGCGTCAACATGACAAACTGTCGCACCTGCCGCCATGCAGGAAAGTGTTGCGCATCCTGTATATCCGAAAAGATTTAAAACCTTAAATTCTTTCAGACCTGATTTTCTGATTTTTTCAGCGGCAAAATCCCAGTTTACCCCCTGCTCCGGAAAAACACCTGTGTGCTTAAATCCCATAGGCTTGATATTAAACTTGAGATTTCCGTAATTTATCTGCCAACGGTCAGGCATTTTCTTAAACACTTCCCATGAACCGCCGCCGGTATTGCTGCGGTGATACATGGCATGAGCCTGCTTCCAAAGGGGGTGTCTTTTTTCCGTATCCCATATAACCTGTGGGTCGGGGCGTATAAGTATAATATCCTTCCATCTTTCAAGCCTCTGTGAACCGGAAGCGTCAATAAGCTCATAGTCTTTCCATCTGTCGGCAATTCGCATAGTCTTTAATCTTCCTTTAATAATAATATTCCTCTATGCGGCGAAAGCCATAAAAGCTTCCGCCGCATAATAAATCAGCTCAATCTGTCTCTAACTACATCAGCAGTTTCGTTTGCAAGCTTTGCAATCTTCTCTGCGTCCTCACCCTCTACCATAACTCTGATAAGAGGTTCTGTTCCGGAAACTCTTACGATAATTCTTCCGGTTTCACCCAAAATTTCTTCAACTCTCTTGATTTCCGCCTTTATCTCCTTGTCGGTATAGAAGCGCATTTTGCCCTCCTGAGATACCTTAACATTTATGAGAACCTGAGGGAATCTCTCCATAAGTGTGGCAAGAGAACTGAGTTTTGCATTACGTCTGTTTATAAGGCTCAAAAGCTGTACGCCTGTAAGCTGTCCGTCACCTGTTGTTGCATGGTTGAGGAAAATAATATGTCCGGACTGCTCGCCGCCGATATTATAGCCCTCTCTGAGCATTGTTTCAAGAACGTATCTGTCGCCAACCTTTGTGGAAACAAAATTCAGCTCGTTTACATCACAGAACCTGTTAAAGCCCATATTGGTCATAATTGTGCCTACAACAGTGTCCTTTTTAAGCTTTCCTCTGCTCTTCATGTCAAGAGCGCAGATAGCCATAACATAGTCGCCGTCAACAAGGTTTCCGTTGTCGTCAACAGCCAAGCATCTGTCGGCGTCTCCGTCAAAGGCAAGACCTGCGTCAAGGTTATGTTCCCTTACGTAGTCCATAAGGTGTTCCATATGTGTGGAACCGCACTCGTCGTTTATATTTACGCCGTTAGGATCGTCGGAAAGCATGTGGCATTTTGCGCCCAGACCCTCAAACAAAAGCTGTGCTGTACGGGATGCAGAACCGTTTGAACAGTCAAGAGCAATTTCCAAACCGGAAAGGTCATTGTCGATTGTGCACTGAACATGCTCTACATAATCTGCAACAGCGTTTGTTTCAATGGAAACAGTTCCCATATTTTCAAAATCAGGCTTAGAATAAGGAATTTTTCCGTCAAGAACGATGGCTTCGATTTCCTCTTCCAAATCGTCAGGAAGCTTGTAGCCGTCCTCGTTAAAGATTTTAATTCCGTTAAACTCAAATGGGTTATGAGAAGCGGAAATCATAATACCTGCGTCTGCCTTGTATTTGCCCACAAGATAAGCAACAGCAGGAGTAGGAATTACTCCCAGCAATCTGACATTTGCGCCAACGGAGCAAAGTCCGGCAATCAATGCGCCCTCAAGCATGTCGCCTGACAGACGTGTGTCCTTTCCTATCAAAAAAGTAGGGTGTTTTACTTCGTCGTTTATTAAAACCATAGCTGCGGCTTTGCCGATATTCATAGCAAGTTCGCAGGTAAGTTCAGTGTTGGCAACGCCTCTAACACCATCAGTACCAAAAAGTCTTCCCATAAAAAACTCCTCCTTGTCAAATCAAAATTCATTGTTTCAATCCAAAATTTTTGTAGGACTATTTAAACAGGATACCGACCTTTTAATAAAAACCCTTCCAAGAAGCCGAAATCCTGAATAAGGCAAAATAAAAATTACTGCCCGTCAAACAAACTCTGCTGTGAATTTTGCCCGGGGATTTTATCATCGTAACCCAAATGTCTGTATGCTTCCATGGTTACACATCTGCCACGTGGCGTTCTGCTTAAAAAACCAATCTGCATAAGATATGGCTCGTAAACATCCTCAATGGTGACAGCCTCTTCACCGATTGAAGCCGCCAGTGTTTCAATACCCACAGGGCCGCCGTTATAGTAACGTATCATAGCCTCAAGCATTCGCCTGTCGTTTTTATCAAGGCCCAGCTCGTCAATTTCCAGTCTGTCCAGAGCAATTCTCGCCGTGTCACAGGTAATAACACCGTTGGACATAACCTGAGCAAAGTCACGGACACGCTTTAAAAGTCTGTTTGCAATTCTCGGCGTACCTCTTGAGCGTGAAGCAAGCTCCAAAGCTCCGTCGTTGTCGATTTTTATATTCAAAATTCCTGCGCTTCTCTTAATAATAGCGGCAAGCTCCTCGGGGGTGTAAAGCTCAAGTCTCAAAATAACTCCGAAGCGGTCACGCAAAGGAGCCGTAAGCTGACCCGCCCTTGTGGTAGCTCCCACCAAGGTAAATTTAGGCAAAGCCAAATGATAAGAAGCCGCCATCTGACCTTTACCTGTAACAATATCTATGGCAAAGTCCTCCATAGAGGGATAAAGGATTTCCTCAACCGCACGGCTAAGTCTGTGTATCTCATCGATAAACAGAACGTCGCCGTCTGAAAGGCTTGTGAGTATCGCCGCCAAGTCGCCGGGCTTTTCAATAGCCGGGCCGGAGGTGATTCTCAAATTTACCCCAAGCTCGTTGGCGATAATGCCTGACAGTGTGGTTTTACCAAGTCCCGGAGGGCCGTATAAAAGTACATGGTCAAGTGTTTCCTTTCTGATTTTCGCCGCCTCAATAAACACCGCAAGATTTTCCTTAGCTTTTTCCTGACCTATATACTCAGAAAGTGTTTTAGGTCTTAAAGGATTGTCGTTTTCTAAAGTATCCTGGGGTATTTCCTCGGCGTCCATTATTCTGTTTTCAAAATCATATTCATTTGAAAAGTCCATATATAACTACCAAACCTTATTTTTGTTTTCCAAGTTCCTTCAAAGTTTCCCCGATAAGCTGTTCAACTGTTTTAGAACCGTCCAGACGGGAAAGTATAGGCATAACCTCCGCTGAGGAATATCCAAGCACCGCCAAAGCCGCAACAGCGTTTGTGATATTTCCCCCTGCAAACACCGGAGATGAGCTTTCCGAAACGGAAAAACCCTCCTGTGAAGCGGCAACGCCTTTCAGTTTATCTTTAAGCTCAAGGATAACCCTCTGAGCAAGCTTGTTGCCCACGCCCTGAGCCCTTGTAATCGTTTTGCTGTCGCCGGAAGCCACCGCAACCGCAACCTGTTCCGGAGTAAGCTCCGAAAGTATGGCAAGACCGGCTTTAGGGCCAACGCCGCTGACGCTTATAAGCATCTTAAATGTGGAAAGCTCCGAGGTTGAAGAAAAACCGAAAAGCTCCACGGAGTCATCCCTTACATTCATATAGGTATAAAGCATAGCCTCGCTGTTGAGTTTTATTTTTTTCAAGGTGTTGATTGTGGTTTGACATTTGTAACCCACACCGCCGCACTCAATAACTGCGCAGCCTGCTTCCATGTGTATAACTGTTCCTCTTACGGAATAAATCAAAATCTGTTCCTCCGATTTATCATCAATTTTTTAATGTCTGTTCCTGCCGCCTGGGTATGGGCAATGGCTATTGCCAAAGCGTCCGCCGTGTCGTCGGGTTTAGGAACGGATTTCAAATTCAAAAGCCGCCTTGTCATCTCCATTACCTGGTATTTCTGAGCCTTTCCGTAGCCTGTAACAGCGGTTTTAACCTGCAAAGGTGTGTACTCAAAAACCGGCACATGAAATTTTCTTGCAGAGAGAAGAATAACTCCTCGCGCCTCGGCAACCATAATAGCGGTTTTCTGATTGGTCTGAAAATAAAGCTTTTCAACGGACATAACATCGGGACGGCATTTTTGAAGAATATCACACATTGAATCGTAAATTTTTTCCAGTCTGAGAGAAAATTCCTGTTCCGCCTCGGTGGTAATTGCGCCGAAGCCCAAAGGAGAATATCTCATACCGTCATATTTAATTGCGCCGTATCCAACAATAGCATAGCCGGGATCAATCCCCAAAACAACCAAAAAATTCACCGCACTTCCAAAAGCATATTATTTCGCATGATAAGTTATTATATCACAATCAAATTGTCATATCAATAAAAATCAAGCCATTAACTTAGTGTTTCAGTGTTTTTCACAAAAAAATCAGGTTAATTAAAGTAAAATGTTCCGGAATATATTTTCTGTAATATTGTAAAAACACCCCACCATAATAATTTTGTCCCTTATTTTAAGGAACAAAACAATATAAGGAAAGTGATTAGATGAAAAATAACCGTAATAACAAAAACAAAGTAAACAAGCAGGCAAAAAACAAAAAATCCCAAAACACCATTTTCATCAGCGGCTGCAAAACTCAGGGTTTAGACCTTGACCGCCTTGTAAAGGAAAGGCTCAGCACTCCTCCCCAATATTCCACCTTAGGCTGGACATTCATGGGCAAAAAGGACGAGAAAACAAACACAGTGATAGCCGATAACGAAAGCGTAGAACAGCTTAGAAGCTTCAGCATGGAAAACAGACTCTAATTTCATAAAAAGAACCGGAATTTAAAGCGTTCGCCTTAAACTCCGGTTCTGATTTTTATTTTATAGAATAACAGTAAATGATAAAAATTTGTCCGTTTATGGAGATAATGTTAAATAATAGATTAAACACTTAAAACATTATTTTTTATCAAGAGGAGCTTTCTGTTGTCATTAGTTTTTCCAGCGTAATCACTCCGCCCTCATAGGAAAGCTCCATAGTGTCGCCCAAAAGGGTGTATTCAAAAACTACCACTTCTCCGCTTTCCCTGTCGATTATGGCAAAGGAGGAATTTGTCACTATGCAGTCGCCGTAAATCTTTGTTGCCGTTCCCTTTTCTGCCGGAAAAACCTGAAACTCCCCGTAATTATCTGAAAAACTCAGAGTAAAGCTTGAGCCGTTGGGATTTTCTCCCTGCCAGCTGTAGCAGGTAAGCTCAGTACCTTTGTCTCTGATAGTTTCACTGCATCCGCAGAAAACAAAACAAACAAATAAAACAGATACAGCCATAAAAAAAGCTTTAAAAGACTTATCCTTTACATTCAAAATTCAACACCCCTTTGCACTTAACTAATCTTATGCAAAGGGGTGTGTTTATATGTATGTCAGGCAGTTTCCTTTAAAAGTTTAGCTTTATAACCCATATCTGCTGCAATGCTTTCAAGCCTTTGAGTTTCCTCGGGATTTTTCAAAAATACCTTTACGGTTTTTGTGGGATAGTCGGCTTTAGCCACCATTCCCTCGTTTTTATTATAGGCACATTCCAGCCTTAAAGCACAGTTTTCGCACTTCATGCCCTCAACCTTTAAAATTCTCATGCAAAGGCTGTCTTTTCCGTCAGCTTTCAAGGTCTTTATTCCGAAAATAAAATAGAAAATATGGAACACCCAAACGCAGGCGAGAATTATTCTTCCCACAGGCACACGGCTCATCATAATAAAGCCAACAGACATGGTGATTGTGACAATAGTCATAATTCTAATCTTTGTTTTCCGGGTCATGCCCTTACCTCTTACAAAGCTTTCAAGGTTGTTTTTATAAAGCTTTGTGGAGGTAAACCAGTTGTGAAGTCTGTCAGAGCTTTTGGCAAAGCACACCGCCGCCAAAAGCAAAAATGGAAAAGCAGGAAGTAACGGCAAGACTGCGCCCACTGCGCCAAGACCTACACCTATACATCCCAAAACAACATACAACGCCTTACGTATTTTCATTTTGTGCCTCCAATCGTTTTTTCTCTTTTTTACTCTCTATAACATGGCTTACCGCAATAAACGGATGATGAAAAATCATTCTCGGACCCGAAAAAGCCATAACCTCTTTTATTCTTTTTCTCATTTCAGCCTTGTAACAATGGACCTTGCAGTTGGAGCAAAAGGTTTTTGTTTCCATAAATGGGCATTTGTCACTTCTCAGCATGGAATAATCCAAAAGCTCCTTACACTGAGGACAAAGACCCTTTTTAGTTTTATGCTTTTTTCTGCAATAAAGGGAAATCATAAGGGAAACCATTTCCTTTTCCCTCTTCCTTTTTTCCTCAAGGGATTTCATCAGCTCATCCTCCCGTGCTCAACGGAATACACCCTATCGGCAATTCTCATTGTTGAGGCCCTGTGAGATACCAGCACAACTGTTTTCCCCCTGCTTTCATCCTTTAAGGATTTTAAAATAACCGCCTCGTTTAAGCTGTCCAAATTGCTTGTAGGTTCATCCAAAAGCATAAACGGCGCATTGTGAAGAAAGGCTCTGGCAAGACCAAGTCTTTGTCTTTCTCCGCCGGACAATGTGTCACCAAGCTCACCCACCGGAGTTTTATAACCCTGCGGCAAGCTCATTATAAAGTCGTGAACGGAAGCTTTTTTGCAGGCGTTTTCAATTTCCTCCATAGTTGCGTCCGCCTTTGCAATTCTCAGATTGTTTTCAATGCTGTCGTGGAACAGGTGTGTTTCCTGAGAAACAAGGCTCTCCATATTTCTGAGATTGTCGGTATTGACATTGTTGATATTTCTGTCAGAGATAGAAACCTCTCCCCTGTCCGTTTCCCAAAACCTCATAAACAGTTTTAAAAGGGTTGACTTTCCGCTTCCGCTTCTTCCGGAAATTCCAACAACAGAGCCTTTTTTAATATCAACAGAAACATCGGAAAGTATTGTTTCGTCGCCGTAGGAAAAGAAAATATTTTCACCCTTAGCCCCGTGAAACTCCACTTCCTTATTGCCGGAAATCTCCTCAACAATCGGTGTTTCCTGCAAAATATCAAGAACCCTGTTTCCTGCCGCAAAGGTGTTCTGCAAAGTGCTTCCCAAATTTGCCAAAGCCACCACAGGGCCGAAAGAACTCATAATTGCAAGAACAGGAATCAAAACTCCGTCAAATCCCAAAACTCCCTTTGAATTAAGATAAGCGGATAAAATAAGCATACCGATATCAAAAACAAGGATTGCAGTATTTGTTACAGCCATATTTATTCCTGTGATTTTTTTCATCTGTTTTTCGTCAGCGGAAAGCTCCTCGGTCTTTTTGTTCATTTCTTCAAGGCGTTTTTCACCGGCTGAAAACTGAATAATCTCTTTAAGACCTCTGAGGCTGTCAAGCACAAAACCGGAAAGCTCTCCTGAACCTGTTCTGAATTTTATTCCCATGTCGCCGCTTAATTTTGAAGCGATAACAGGAATAATAAGCCCAACTGTCACATAAGCCACAAAAGCCAAAACACCAAGAGTCCAGTGATAGCTTCCCATAAAGAAACACATAAAAAGAGAAAATACAATTCCGATAACAGCAGGTGAAATTGTGTGGGCATAGAAAACCTCCAAAAGCTCAATATCGGAGGTTATGACCGAAATTAAATCACCCTTATCTCTGCCCTCAAGCTTTGCAGGACAAAGCTTTCTAAGACTTTTAAAAATCTTATCACGTATTAAAGCCAAAAGCTTAAAGGCTATAAAATGGTTGCACGCCTGTTCGGCGTATCTCAAAACACCTCTCAAAAGGGCAAAAACTCCAAGACTTATAAAGGCAAACAAAGATGAAAAGGGAACAGAAAATCCCAAAACATCCAGCAATGCGTAACCGCCGAAAATCGTTATAAAGGAAGCGCAGAGATGTCCGATAATTCCCATAAGAATTGCCAGAATCATATATCCGGTCAAAGGTTTTACAAGACCGATAAGGCTTGCCATAACTTTTATATTGCTTCTCTTTTTCACGCTGCGTCACCTCCCAAATTTTCCAAATCACGCTGAGATTTCCACAATTTTGCATAGTGTCCCTTTTTCTTTAAAAGCTCCTGATGATTTCCCATTTCAGAAACTTTGCCGTCCTCCAGCACATATATGTTGTCGGCGTCTTCAACATTTGCAAGTCTGTGGGAAATAAGTATAACAGTCTTTGTTTTTGCAAGACAGTAAATCTGCTCCATTATGTCGTTTTCACTTTCCACGTCGATATTGGAAGTTGCCTCATCAAAAATATAAACAGGCGTATTGTGAAGCAAAGCACGTGCCAAAGCCAAACGCTGGCACTGACCGCCGGAAAGGTTTGAAGCCTTTTCCGCAAGCTTTGTATCAAGGCCATTTTCGCTTTTCAAAAAGCTTTCAAGGTTTGTTTTCCTCAAAACTTCCCACATAGCCTTGTCGTCACTTTCAGGATTTCCCATAAGCAGATTTTCCCTTACAGTACCTTTATAAAGATAACTGTTGTGACCTATGTATGTTATTGTGTTCATAAGAGATTTTTCCTCAATATTTGAAAGCTCTGTATCTCCGATTTTCACAGAACCGCTGTAGCCCTTGTTTCTTCCCATAAGCAAGGAAGCAATGGTAGACTTTCCGCAGCCGCTTTCACCAACAATAGCGGTAAAGCTTCCCTTTTTAAAGCTCATGTCAACGCCCTTTAAAATCTCTCTGTCCTTTTCATAGGAGAATGAAAGGTTTTTGCATACAATATCGCCGCTGTTTTCAAGCTTCACCTTTTCTGTATTGTCCTCCTCCAAATCAAGAAGCTTAAAAATCTTATCACAAGCCGCCATACCGTTCATGGCGATGTGGAAAAAGCTTCCCAGCAGTCGCATAGGTATAAAGAAATCAGCCGCCAAAAGAATAATAAGCAGACAGCCCCCTAAACCCACATGACCTGCGCTAAACTGAGTAACCGCCATAATAACGCCAAGAGCCGCTCCTCCGTAGGCTATTAAATCCATTATGGTTATGGAGTTAAGCTGCATTGTGAGAACCTTCATGGTTATTTTCCTGAACTTTTCAGCCTCTTCATTCATTTCAAGCTGTTTTCTCTCGTCCGCCTGATACACCTTTAAAGTGGTAAGTCCCTGTAAATTTTCAAGGAAAGTATCACCCAAAGCGGTGTACTGTCCCCAATACTTTGAAAGAAGCTTTTTAGCCCAAGTCTGAACCGCCGCAATGGCAACTGGAATAAGGGGTACGCACACAAGCAAAACAAGAGCCGACGGAAAGTTTACAAAGGATAAAACCACAAACAATGTTATGGGAGCTATCATACTGTAAAAAAACTGCGGCAGATATGCTCCGAAATAGGTTTCCAGCTGTTCAACACCCTCAACGGCAACCTGAACCACCTCAGAGGTTTTCACATCATTGCTGTAAGCTGAGCCTAACCTAAGTAGCTTTGAATATATTTTTTCTCTTAAAGTCTTTTTCACCGCTTTAGAAGAGAGATATCCCATCTTTGAGGACAGATAAGTACAGACAAATCTGATACCTATTGCCAGTAATGCCCCAATTCCGCTAAAAATAATATCACCGCTCTGTGCTGTGCCCATGTAGATTTTACCCAAAAGCTGTGTAATAACAGCCATCATACCGATATTCGCAAGAAGAGAACACCACTGGAAAATAACATTTCCCGCAATGTACTTTTTGCTTTCCTTAACGGTTGAAATAAGCCGTTTGTTTATCATCATTTTTAATACCTCCAATACCAATAAGTAATTAGTAACAACTAACTCAAGCCGAAAATAAAAAGTATTAGTCATAACTAACACATAATCCTATATTAGCGGACACCAAAATTAGTGTCCGCTAACTCCATTCTGTATAATAGCATTTTTAATGTGCCTTTGTCAATAGTTACGAAATTTTTATTTCTCCTGTTGACAGTAAAAAAACATAAATCTATAATCATAAGTAAGAAATATAAAATCGGGTGATAAATATGAAAATAACCGTTTTGACAGAAAACACCGCCAAAAATGAAACCTTTAAATGTGAGCACGGTCTAAGTCTTTATATTGAAACAAATGATAAAAAAATCCTTTTTGATGCAGGACAAAGCGATATTTTTTTGAAAAACAGCAAAACCCTCGGCATAGACCTTGGAACCGTTGACCTTTGTATTCTCTCCCACGGACACTACGACCACGGCGGCGGACTGAAATACTTTTTGGAAATAAACAATACCGCTCCAATCTATATAAATGAACACGCCTTTGAACCTCATTACAACGGAAAAGGAAAGTATATAGGACTTGACCCTGTTTTAAAAGAAAGCAAAAGGCTGGTTATTACAAATGACGTCTGCAAAATCGACGGCAATATGACACTATACACCTGTAACGACAAAGCTTTAACCTACCCCATAGAGCCATACGGTTTGACCTGTATTAAAAATCAGGAAAAATCCCCCGAGGATTTCAGACATGAACAATATCTACTTATAAATGAAAACGGCAGAAAAATACTCATAAGCGGCTGTTCCCATAAAGGAATAGTAAATATCGCAGAGATTTTCAATCCCGATATTCTTGTAGGCGGTTTTCATTTCAAGGATATTGAACCTGATGAACAAAGCAAAGAAATACTAAAAGAAAAAGCCCGGCTTCTTCTGAAAGAGAAAACAACCTACTACACCTGCCACTGCACAGGAACATTGCAGTTTGACTATCTAAAAGAGATAATGGGAAATTGTGTAAAATATATTTCTGCGGGAACAGAAATCAACCTATAAAAAACTATTGACATTGAGAAAATCCCTGTTATAATAATTATTAGGTAACAGGTTACTTATTAAGCAAGGAGTTGAGTACATGGACGAAAAAATGCCGCTGGGTTTGATGTTCGCAATTATCGACAGAGCCTTTAAGAAAAAAGTCGATAAAAAAATTCAGGACATGGAATTAACGCCGGTGCAATTCAGGGTTTTAGGAGAAATAAGCCATTTAGAATCCAAAGGCGTGGAAGAGATAAACCAGCGTGATTTGGAAAAGGTGGAGAAAATCACCCACCCTGCTATGACCGGAATTATTCAAAGACTTGAAAGCAAAGGCTTTATAATCTGCACACCAAGTCCCAGAGATAAACGATACAAAAAAATTTCATGTACTGACAAAACAACCGACATACACAAAATGATAGACATAATGGACGAACAGCTTTTGGCTGAATTATGCCAGGGACTGTCTCAGGAAGAAATTGATACATATGTGAGGATTACAAAGCACATAATCAAGAATATCAATTTTGAAGCATAGGTCAATTAAAAACCAATAGCTAAAACTCAATTTTGGTTATTGGTTTTATTTTGGAAAAATAGGTAACATATTACTAATTGAAAGGAGACTAAAATATGGTAAAGAAACTATTAAAAGGCGTACGTGAATACAAGCGTGCATCTATTTTTACAATGGTATTTGCCGGACTCGAAGTTGTTATGGAGATTGTGGTTCCCTTTCTCATGGCAAGCATTATCGACCAGGGAATTTACGGCGGCAATATGAACACCCTTTTAAAGCTTGGATTATACATGGTTCTCTGTGTAATTATAGGTTTGATTTTTAGCTTTGTTGCCGGAGGACTGTCGGCAGACGCTTCGGCAGGCTTTGCCAAAAACCTCAGAAAAGACCTGTATTTTCATATCCAGGGATTTTCCTTTGCAAACATCGATAAATTTTCCACAGCCGGTCTTGTAACAAGACTGACAACCGACGTTACAAACGTACAAAACGCCTATCAGATGATACTCCGAATAGCCATAAGAGCGCCTTTGATGCTCATCTTCTCCCTCATCATGTCATACACCATAAACCCCACCTTGGCTACAATATTCCTTATTATTGTTCCGGTTCTGGGCGGAGGACTTGCATGGCTTGCACTTAAATCTCACCCAATATTTGAAGAAGTTTTCCATATTTACGACGACCTGAACGGAGTGGTACAGGAAAACCTCAGCGGTATAAGAGTTGTAAAATCCTTTGTCCGTGAGGAACACGAAAAAACAAATTTCAAAAGGTTTCCACAAACCTTTACAAAAAATTCTGCAAAGCTGAACGATACATGGCAATGAACGCACCGCTTATGCAGTTTGTAATCTACCTGTGCATGATACTTATATTCTGGCTTGGCGCAAGACTTATAGTGCTTTCCGGCTCTACAGAGCTCACCACCGGTGAACTTACAAGCCTTATCACCTATGCAATGCAGATACTCACTTCCCTTATGATGCTTTCAATGATACTTGTAATGATAACCATAGCCAGAAGCTCAGGTGAACGTATAGTAGAAGTCCTTGACGAAAATAGCAGTCTTACCAATCCGGAAAATCCGGTCAAGGAAGTAAAAGACGGTTCCATAAAGTTTGAAAATGTAAATTTCAGTTACTTCAACAGCACAGATTCACTGTGCCTTAAAAACATAAACCTCAACATCCCCTCAGGTAAAACAGTGGGCATAATAGGAAGCACCGGTTCCGGTAAATCAAGCCTTGTATCACTTATTCCAAGACTTTACGACGCCACAACAGGCTGTGTAAAGGTGGGCGGAATAGATGTCAAAAACTACAATCTTGACACATTGAGAAACAACGTGGCGATGGTTCTTCAAAAGAACGTGCTTTTCTCAGGAACAATTAAAGAAAACCTCCGCCGGGGCAACGAAAACGCCGATGATGAACCCCTTATTCACGCCTGCAAACAGGCTCAGGCAGATGAATTTATAACCGCATTTCCTGACGGCTATGACACATACATAGAACAGGGCGGCACAAACGTATCCGGTGGACAGAAACAGCGTATCTGTATAGCCAGAGCTTTGCTGAAAAAGCCTAAAATCCTCATTTTGGACGACTCCACCTCCGCTGTGGATACAAAAAACAGACGCACTTATCCGTAAAGCTTTCCGTGAGGAAATCCCCGACACCACAAAAATAATAATCGCCCAGCGTATATCCTCAGTAGAGGACGCAGACATGATAATAGTCATGGACGGCGACCATATAGACGAAATCGGCACTCACAAAACTTTACTTAAAACAAATAAAATTTATCAGGAAGTTTTCCAATCCCAGCAAAAAGGAGGAGAAGATAAATGAAAAATTACGACGGAGCAACCATAAAAAGACTTATGAAATATATTGCCGGACACGCAAAAGGAATTTTCATTCTTTCAATCATCTGCGTGCTTATATCAACTGCGGCAAACGTCAGCGGTTCAATGTTTATTCAGGTGCTTGTTGACGAGTATATAGAGCCGCTGCTTTTGGAGGATAATCCGGTATTCACTGGGCTTATTAAAGTTCTCATTACAATGGGTTCTGTGTATCTCATCGGCGTAATCTGCACCCTTATATACAACCAGCTTATGGTTAATGTTTCTCAGGGATGCTTAAAATCAATCCGTGACGATATGTTCAACCACATGCAGTCACTGCCGATAAAATATTTTGACACAAACACCCACGGCGACATAATGAGCCATTACACCAACAACACAGATACTCTCCGCCAGTTTATATCTCAGGCTCTCCCCCAGCTTTTTTCCTGTACAATAACAGTATTGGCGTCTTTCGCCATAATGCTCTACTACAGTCCCATTCTTTCCCTGCTGGTAGTTGTTATAACGGTCTGTCTCATTATCATAACCAGATTTATTGCAGGAAAAAGTACAATGTACTTTACCCGCCAGCAGACAGCTCTCGGCGATATAAACGGATATATTGAAGAGATGCTGGGCGGACAGAAGGTTGTAAAGGTATTCTGTCACGAACCACAGGCAAAAGCCGGGTTTGTTAAGAAAAACGACCAGCTTTACTATGAAGCCAGAAAGGCGAACAAATACGCCAACATCCTTATGCCAACACTGAGCCAGATAGGAAATATACAATATGTTCTCCTTGCAGTTTTGGGCGGATTTCTCGCAATAAACAATATAGGCGGAATAACCGCAGGTATTGTGGTTGCATTCCTGACCCTTTCAAAATCCTTTTCCATGCCTATTCAGCAGATTTCCCAGCAGTTGAGCATGGTTGCAATGGCCCTTGCAGGTGCTAAACGTATCTTTAAGCTTATAGACGAAGAGCCGGAAACCGACGAAGGCTATGTTACACTTGTAAATGCCACTGAGGAAAACGGCGTAATAAAGGAAACAGATAAGCGCACAGGGGTTTACGCATGGAAGCACCCGCACCACGACGGCACAACCACATATACAAAGCTTACCGGCGACATAAGGCTCAATCATGTGGATTTCGGATATGAAGAGGGAAAGACGGTTCTCCATGACGTATCGGTTTACGCAGAACCAGGTCAAAAAATCGCCTTTGTAGGTTCCACAGGCGCCGGAAAGACCACAATAACCAACCTTATAAACCGTTTCTACGACATAGCAGACGGCAAGATAAGATACGACGGAATAAACATAAACAAAATCAAAAAAGCAGACCTGCGCAGAAGCCTTGGAATAGTTTTGCAGGACACATATCTGTTCACAGGCACGGTAATGGACAATATAAGATACGGACGTCTTGACGCCACCGACGAAGAATGTATAGCAGCCGCAAAGCTTGCCAATGCAGACGACTTTATCAGACGTCTCCCCGACGGTTACCAGACAATGCTTACCGGTGCCGGAGCAGGACTGAGCCAAGGACAGCGACAGCTTTTGGCAATAGCCAGAGCTGCGGTTGCAGACCCGCCTGCAATGATTCTTGACGAAGCAACCTCATCAATCGACACCAGAACAGAAAAGCTGGTACAGAGCGGCATGGATAAGCTTATGAAAGGCAGAACAACCTTTGTAATCGCCCATAGACTCTCCACAATTCAAAATTCAGACGTCATAATGGTTCTCGACCACGGAAGAATTATCGAGCGTGGCGACCACGACAGCCTTATTAAAAAGCATGGAACTTACTACCAGCTCTATACAGGCGCTTTTGAGCTGGACTGATATAAAAAATGCATCGGAAAATATCCGGTGCATTTTTATTTTCTGAAATTCAATTGTTAAAGTATATTCTTAATTAAGATTTCATTTGTAATTTTCCGTTATTGCAAGATAGAAACACATACTATTTCATACAGCTTATAAAACGTAAAAAACCTGAATGTTTTCACATTCAGGTTTTTTGTCTTTGGTGACCGAAATTACTGGCACCCAGTAACCATGCGGTTTCCGGTGTGTTTCAAAAAATTTTTTTGAAAATCTGATACCCTTTTTCGAACCACCGAAGCGTTTTTCTTGATGTTGATTATTATAATAGAATAAAGGAGTTTTTTCAACCCCATGGAATGTTTGCAAACACAAAAATGCCGACCATTATTCAATCAATAATGATGAAGTAATGATCGGCTTTTTTCTGTCGACAATTATTTTGTCGGAATATCACCAACTTTTGAAAATCCTCCTATGAACCGGACTTCTATCTTGTCTTTTGAAAGGATAGTTACTTGTTCTACAATTCTTCTGATAAACGTGTCATCAAATTCTGTTAACTCAACGATATCGATGTCAATTGCCTTTAGAATATCATCAAGTTGCTTTTGACGCTTTGCATCGGTTGTTGCATTTTCTTCGGCTTGTTTTAGCTGCTCTGCCAACCGAGCCTTTTCCTCAGTCATCTCATTGAACTTTTTTTCAAATAGTTCTGTTTGGGAACTTTGGGCTGCCAAAGTTAAAAGATTCGCCATCCCGTGATCAATGTCCTGAATTCTTTGACGGATCACTTCTGGATTATTTTTGGCATCTTCAAATAAAATGATTATTTCTGTGCTTCACGAACTGCTTCTGCTATTTCTTCTTTATTATGAAATACGGACTGAATGCAGTTCAGAATTGCTTGGTGTAAAATGGGTTCCTTTAAACTTGGGAATGTTTGCAATACTTAGTTCCAAATTCAAGACGGTTTACGCATCGCCATACATCTTCCTTCGTTCCGTCCCGTTTGATCCACATGGTTCTGCGATACATAGCACCACATTCCCCACAAACGGTTCTTTCCGATAGTGCGTATTTGCTGGTATATTTTCCTCGACCAGACTTTGTCCTTCGGCAAGAAACCTTTCTTTTGCTACTGCGCCTTGCAATCTCTAACTGGACTTCCTGAAAAATATCTCTTGGGATAATAGCTGGATGATTGTCAGTAATGTAATACTGTTTGACCTCACCTCTGTTTTTCTTCACCTTCTTTTCGAGGAAATCTGCAGTATAGGTTTTTTGCAGCAGCACATCTCCAGCGTATTTTTCATTTTGCAGCATATTTCGAATGGTAGTTTTTGACCATGTTGGCTTTCCTGTTGGCGATGGGATGTGGTCAGCTTCCAGAGATTTTGCAATTTGTTCCGGGGTATCTCCACTGAGAAATGCGAAAAAAATCCGTGAAACAATGGCAGCTTGTTCAGGATCAATTTCAGGCTCTCCATTTTCTCCCGGTCGATAGCCTAAAAAGTTTTTGTACCTGAAGGCAAAATGGCCTTCCTTATACTGCCTGCGTTTTCCCATGGTAACATTTTGACTAATGGACTCGCTCTCTGCTTGAGCGAAGGCGCTAAACCATGTCAAATAAATTTCGCTGCTGACATCACTTGTATTGAGTCCTTCTTTTTCAAATTCTATGGTTACATTCAAGCTTTTCAGCAGCCGTATGTATTTGATAGAATCCAACGTGTTTCGAGAAAACCGGCTAAGTGATTTAGTGAATATTAAGTCAATTTTATGTCATTGGCAATGCTCGATCATTTTCATAAACTCTGGACGAATGGTATCTTTAGTGCCGCTGATTCCACGATCCGCAAAAATTCCGGCAAATTCCCATTCCGGATTGCTCTGAATAAGATCTGTGTAATAGGCAACCTGATTATCAAAGCTACTCTCTTGTTCTTCCTGCTCTGTACTAACTCGGCAGTAGGCGGCTACTCGTAGCTTTTTCCTTTTGGCCTGTCCTTGAATAAAGGGATTTTCGGGAATTTCCCTAATCACTTTAGTCTTTTTCTGTGTCATTATGGTTTCTCCTTGTATAATAAATTTAGGTTGATAAGGGAGCCTATCTCCCAAAATCAACTGTATAATTATTCAACATAATGTTGTATAATTGTAGTTATTAGATAGAGGATGTCGTATTCTCCTTGGGGAGCCAAAAGCTACTCCGTACTGGAAAGACTGACACCTCTTTCTGATAAACAGATTACGAATAAGTTGGATGTTGACGGCTGATTGCCGTACTTCGAATATAGAACAAGGCAGTAACGTTTATCAGATAAGAGGAACTATCTAAAATCTGTTTATTTAGGTGAATGTTATGCTTTATCTCGGAATTGATATCGGCAAAAATACTCATGTTGCTTCTCTTATTGATGAAACGGCAAAACCATTATTCAAAGCATTCTCGTTTTCAAACACAACCGAAGGCGCAAACAGCCTGATTGAAAAATTATCAGTACATATCAATAATCAATCAGAAGTTGAAATAGGAATGGAGGCTACCGGTCATTATTGGCTTTCGATTTACTCATTTCTTGTTGAAAATGGATTTGTTGTTCATGTCGTTAATCCTATTCAAACTGACGGCTGGCGAAAAGGGACTGAAATCAGAAAGCGTAAAACAGATTTCATCGATTCTGTTCTCATTGCTGATTTGATACGCTACGGTGATTTTGTTGAAACCTCACTGTCAGATGAAGACACAATGTCACTGCGTAATCTGTCACGCTTTCGCACTTATCTTGTTTCGTCCATTTCAGACTTGAAGCGCAAGGTAATCTGTGTTCTTGACCAGGTGTTCCCAGAATATCACACTGCTTTTTCAGATGTTTTCGGCGAAACCTCTAAAGAACTTCTTTCGCACTTTCAGACTGCGGATGATTTTGAAAACATCTCTTCTGAACAGCTTGAAAACGTGCTCAAAAAGGTCTCTTTTAAGGGTTTTGCCAAAAACAAAATCACTCAGATTTCAGAGCTCGCAGCAAGTTCTTTCGGACTGAAGTTCTGTCAGGATAGCTTCTCTTTACAGCTTCGGCTTTTAATTGAGCAGATTAAATTTATTGACGCTCAGGTATGTGATGTGGAAGCAGAAATCAAAGTTATCCTTGATAAAATTAATTCTCCTATTATGACTGTACCGGGTGTAGGCAATATTAACGCCGCTGTTATTTTAGGAGAGATCGGTGATATCTCTCGCTTTTCAAACGCTTCCAAGCTTGCTGCTTATGCAGGTATAGACGCTTCTGTCAGCCAATCCGGTGAATACCAATCCACCAATAACAAAATGAGTAAGCGTGGCTCTCCCTATTTGCGCAAAGCTCTGTTTCAGGCTGCCTTGATTGCAGCCTTTCATGATCCGGTTTTCTCGGCTTTTTATCAAAAAAAGCGATCCGAGGGCAAGCATCATCTTACTGCTGTTGGTGCTGTTGCCAGAAAGCTTTGTAACACCATTTTTGCTGTTTTGAAATACAATACCGCTTACGTCCCTCAATTTAAATAATCTTTTTATACCCACTTATCCATCGACTTGGACTTTTTGTTCAGGTCTTTTTGTCTTGCATATTTTTTCATCCCTTATTCGTTATTTTTTTATTTTTCCTATTGACTTTTTATAGTTGGTCTTTCATTACTTAAATAATTGCCCCATTTTTGAGTTGTATTGTAACAGCACCTGCTGGTGTTATCAAAATTTTACAAATAAATTTCCGTAGTATTTGAGATTGAAAGTGTTCCATCGGCTGCAGTTTTTTCAGTTCTGCTATCAAACATTCCGTTTCTTCTGAATCACCATTGGCATAACAGGCTTTGTATTTTTCCTGTGCGCATTGTTTGATGATTTCCAATAATCTTTTTGAATTGGACTTGGGATTACCAAGTTCTCGATAAATCTCGTTTTCTAACCTAACGGCTTGAACTGACAGGCAATTGGCATTCTTTTTAAAATTCATAACTTTCTGTGGATCTTCAATTGCCCTATTGATTGCGGATAAAACACTTGACATCAGCTCTCTGTCGGGCAAATACCTTGTTTCCGTATTGCAGGAAGGGCATTTCCAGATGATATATACATTATTCCGATGATTGATTCGGACAAGCTTCTGTCCGCAGGTCTGGCAGCAGATGAGATCTCGTATTCCTCGCAAGGCTGGATTCAGACTTCCACCATAAATTTGAGCTCTGTCTTTTCTTAGTTTTTGAACCAGTAGAAATAAATCATAGGGTAATATTGCAGGAAATTCTTCTGAAATATATTTTTTGCAGTCTAATATTCTGGCGATCATCGCCTTATTCCAAACCGCATTTTCTCGGTACTTTAAACCAGATTGCTACATTTGTTTGGCAAGCGTCTGCAGCGATGCGCCGTTTCGATAATTTTCAAAAATTGACTGCACAGCAGAAGATTCCAGTATGTCCGGTATAATATTTCCTTCATTCATCTGATATCCAAAAGGCAAGTATCTTTTTTTCTTCATGATTAACCTCCGCTTATCCTTTCTTCTTCCAACTCCAATCCATTGACAAGCTGAAATCTCAATGTTTCATGTGTCACCGTAATACGGCTCACTATATTTCGGAACACTGATGCGCTAAAAGCCGGCATCGGGAAGTCTAATATCGTTAAAATCAGGCGGGTGTTATCAATAAAATCCGCATACTCGTTTAAATTACGATATTGTTTAAGTTCGGCTTTTAAATTGGATATCTTTTGGCCTAATTCATTGGATTGAGCTATAAAAAAAGCAGAATCAATGCACTCTTTTGCCCGCAAGCGGTGTAGAGTGTGATTCTGCTCTAATAATCCAGCAATCTGTCTATTTAATTCCATGGCATCAGGATGGGCCATAAAATCCTTATCTTTTAGTTCTTCAAGCTGGCGGAGATAGCTTCCAAGGATTTCTTGACGATTTTCAGCCAGCTTTTTATATAAAGTAAGGAAACACCGTTGTATTTCAGTTTCATTTAGGCTCTCCATGCTGCACAGATGTTTCCCTTTAAAATGCTTGCGACAGGTCCACAAAACACGTTGGTTTTTCGCAATTCGTCTACAGAAATTTGTCCCGCACTCATCACAGACGATTAAACTTGTAAAAGGATACTGCCCATTATTTTGATGTCCATGTCGCTCTGATTTCCGCTTTAATAATTCTTGTGCTTTTCGGAATACCTCTCTGCTGATAATTGGAGCATGGGTATCTTCGGCGTAATACTGCTTTTTCTGTCCACGATTTATCTTTTTTTGAAAAGGCAGAGTATCTGTTGTGTATCGTTTTTGAAACAGTTCATCTCCTATGTATCGTTCGTTTGTAAGGATATAGAGAATACCTGTATAACTCCAAACGGGTTCTCCATTTAACTTTGGAATTTGTTCTTTTTGCAGTTCTGCAGCGATTTCCTGTATTCCCATTCCGGAGAGGAAGTCGCCGAATATTTTTTGAACAATTTTAGCTTCTTCCTGTTGTACAATGAGTATCCCTTTCTCATCCAGATAGTATCCGTATAGACAGCGCCCATCAGGGAGTAGGAAGTAAAAAGCACCAGAGTGTGGCCATGAGTGGCTTTCACTAAGCGGCAGATCTGCTCTGCCAGACACTTGGCTTCTTTTTCACTGCCCATTTGCGCCTTTGGCATATCATCGGGAATGTAGAGAAGGCAGTTTTCTTGATAATCAAAGGGAGAACCGCAATAAAATCATCCAGCCGCTTGTTTGCGGACAAACCCATGAGCTGGCGGGTTCTGTCAAAACTGCCCCCGGCCATAAGTGTTCCCGATGTGAGAATCGCTGGCGTTTCCTTCGACCAGAGTGCGTGGCGCAGCTGTTCCGGCATTTCCCGGCTGGCGGCGCACAGGCTGGGACTTCCGTCCCTGTCATACTGAATATAAAGAATGTATTTACGGTCGCCGGTAAAAAACAGGTTGAGAGTTTGCTCTGTTGTTCCCAGCCGGTAAAGTATCCACCGTGGGAGGTGAGGCGCAAGCTGTTTTTGGAGCTGCCGAAGAAAGGAGAGACAATCCCGAAGGGCAGCTTCCCGATCCGGTGTTAATACGAATGCGGTACGCTGCGCTTCTTCCAGCAGTTCGCCCCGGCACATGGCTCCCATAAGGGCAGTAAACTTTTCTTTCAGCCGCTGGGCTGCGAGGGCATATTTTTCTTTTGCCAGCAGAGTGCAGAGCTCACTGAAATCCTCTGCTGAAAGGCTTCGCCCATACATTTGCCGAGCTGCGTCCGGCAGTTTGTGAGCTTCATCGATTACCAAAGCCCGATAGTCATTCAGAAGAGGACGAAGTTCCTGCAAACGGTGTGCGGCGTCTGCCAGCAAGTAATTGTGATTGCAGATCTGGACGAAAATCTCCGCACTTCTGGCTTCCTTCAGGTATTGATGATACCGGCAGGCGCTTCGCAAAGGACAAGTTTTCTCGCAAACTTTTGGGACGCATACCTGCCGCCGGTCAAATCCACTGAGGCCGGTTACGGAGTCCAAATCATAATAAGTACGAAGAGAAAGCAATGCTTTGAGCTGTTCCGTATTCTTATTCTTATCTTTGACCGCTTCCAACCTTTGAGAAAGCCGGACGTCGCAGACAAAACGCTCTTTTCCTTTTCGCACGATGGCTCGGATGGGTTTGGAGATAACACGATTCTCCAGAAAAATCCGGGATAAAAAGGGAATGTATTCTCCGATGATAGCGTCCTGTAAAGCAACGCTGGAGGTAGAAATCACCACCGGCTGAGAACCTGCAGGTCCGTGCGGGGCGAACTTTTTCAGTAAAATGCAGGCGGTCAGGTAAGCATAGGTTTTACCGATCCCAACGCCTGCGTCGCACAGAGCGATATTGTTTTTGAGCAGGGTATCCAGCATGGCGTGACAGAGGGTGATTTGTTCTTCCCGAACCGCCAAACCATTTTGAGGCAAAAGAATTCTGAAAATCTTTTCAATCTCTCCGTGGGCCTGCTCTTTCAAAGTAGGCTTATTCATTTCGGCACATTCTTCTTTGAGCAGTTTGCTCGTATGTGTTGGCGGCAAACTAATGCGGCGCAGCTTTTAAACTGCGCCGCACGGATTCGCCGTCAACGGCAATCTGAAAAAATTAAAAGGTTTGATTTTGATGTGCCGTATTCGCTGCTCGCCCCCCGGCAACCTTGGGAACCATACGGGCAGGCTTGCAGTTTACAAACCGTTCACCGGTTCCCCAAAGGTCTTGCTGATTACAACCCAAGGTCGGCCAACCCATCTGACGTGTGGGCAAACGATAATGCGTATCATAATACCCCGCCCAAGGTCGTGGCGAAAAGGGAAACTACTCCCTCTTTCCGGTCAAAATGCATCGTTCAAAACCAACAACACAAACCACCGTCCCACGAATAAATGGGAGGCGGCTTATGTGCAGCTCGTCATGGCGCTTTTTTGTGCGTCGCTCACTCAGACGGGAATGTACCCGCATGGCTGGTATTCTCTTTTCAAGCTACAAGGTGAACGTTTCTTTTTCCCCGTTCGCCCAATAGCCCATGAAAAGAGGCAGAATATAACGCAGGTCATAAATATTTTTTTATTTTTTTCGTAGGCGGTAAATTCGCATATTTACAGCGTACTCATCCATTCCAAAAGCAGACGCTATTTCTTTGCTGCTGTATCCATCCATTTTCATAAAGAGAATTTCGAGGGTAAGCTTGTCCACAGTATGTAACAAAGAAAAAAGTTCCATGTCCTCGATACTATCCAGCAAGGATTCGGTATCCTCAACGGGTAGTTCCAGATCCTGTGCTGAAACCCAATCTGCATAGGGAGACCAATCCACCTGTCGCTGTAGGTATTGGCGTTCCTTATTAAACTGAGCCCAATCGTATGTATGCAGGCGCTGGATGATTTCCTCATCTACGCCGAGTTCTCTGAGTTTCTTTTCTTCTGCTTCTTTCCAGCAGAGCCATTCTTTTTCCGCTTTGGCTTTGTTGTATGCCATAGTTATTTCCTCCGATCAATCTGAAATTTATTGAAAATTCAGATTGTCGGGGGCGGCGACCGACCGCTATGGGTTATCAGCCAGAACTTACTCGATGGAAAATAAAAAAAGCGCAATTGTCCGTAGACAAAAGCGCTTACTGTACATAAATTATATATACCCGATATCTCTAAATGAAACACGGTAAAACTCCCCTAATTGGAGGAGTTTTATTTTGCTTTCCTTTCTTAACCTCCTTCAGGATAAGTCATTTCATATGTTAGCGATTACCATTGGTTTGTTTAATGGTCTTTACCCGGAAAACAAAGTAAAGGATATGGAATACCCAAACACAAGCCAGAACGATCCTTCCCACCGGAACAGCATGCATCATAATAAAGCCGATCGACATTAGAACCGTCACGGTAATCATAATCCGGATTTTGGTCTTCCACGTCATGCCCTGTCCTTTTACATAGCTTTCCAGATTGTTTTTATACAGCTTTGTTCCCGTAAACCAACGGTGCAGTTTTTCAGAGCTTTTGGCAAAGCAAAACGCCGCCAAAAGCAAAAACGGAAAGGCCGGAAGAAGCGGTAGTATGGCCCCCACGGCTCCGAGAGCTAATCCAATACAACCTAAAATTACATATAAAATCTTCTTGATTTTCACCTTGATTCCTCCAGTCGTTTTTTCTCTTTTTTCGATTCTATTACATGGGAAATAACCATCACCGGATGGGAAAACAACATCCTCGGTCCAGAAAACCGCATGACTTCCCGGATTTTCTCCCGCATAACCGGTTTGTAGCAATGCACCTTGCAGTTGGAGCAAAAGGTTTTGGTCTCCATAAACGGGCACTTATCGCTTCTCATCCTGGCATAGGCTTCAAGCTCTGCGCATTCGGGGCAAAGGCCGCCTTTGGTGTGATGTTTTTTTCGGCAGTACAGGGCAATCATCTCTGACACCATCCGCTTTTCCCGTTCCCGCTTATCGGCTGTACTTTTCATCAGCTCATCCTCCCGTGTTCCACCGAATAGACGGTATCGGCAATTCGCATGGTGGACTGCCGGTGAGAGACCAGCACCACGGTTTTGCCCGCCCTCTCTTCCCGCAGGGATTTTAAGATCACCGCTTCGTTTAAGCTGTCCAGATTGCTGGTTGGCTCATCCATTAACTTGGGTATATCTCTCAAAACCATTGACATAACTGGCCTTAACGGTATGCACAAATGTGTTTCATGTCCACTTCCCGTTTCCATTGTAGGCAAAAAAGGAATGCACAGTCAATTCAAACCGTGCATTCCTTTCCATGCTCCCCGGCGCCTCCGGCTCCGATGAGCTATGTATTATCCGATTATAAATTACGGAGCAGCTTGTCGTTCCTCCTGCTTAATGCTTTCTGCATCTTTTCATTTTCTGCCCGCAGCCGCTGATTCTCCTGCTGCAGTTCCCGTATCCTTTCGTGCAGGGCAACGATCTCATTATCCATCGCCATATCCAGAACCGAACGCCTGGGGTCGATCATCCCGACCTGCTGCTCCAGCGCTTTGTCCAGCGCTTGCCGTACCATCGGATTCTTGTAGAAGAACCCCCTCGACAGTCCCGTCTTGGCGATCAGCTTGGGGATCGTGACCTTCTCGCCTTCCTCCACCATCTCGAAGATGGTTCTCCTGGCAAGGTCAATCTTTTCGGCGCTGGCCTTCCTATTGCAGGCGATCATCTTGTCGTATTTGTTCATACTCTGCCTCCCATCCATCTAAGTTATCCAGGATTACCGCAGAGAGCCTTTGTCTGGCCTTTCGCGTCTCATCGGCGAGAAGCTGGTTGCTCATCTTCCGGTAATACTTCACATTTCGAACGCTGCTGTGCCCCAGCAGCTTGGCAATGGTCCAGTCGTCCAGGTGCATCTCGGTCAGCTTCATCCCATAGTAGTGCCGGTAGATATGGGTCCCGAAGCCGAAGATCTCACCGTTGTCATCCCGCAGTTCTTTCTTATAGATCATGTCCGTAATCCGGAACTGTACGGTGGTATATGGCATCGGCCGGCTGGGGTTCTTCTCATCGACGAAGATGTAAGTTGTATCCCCATATTTCTCTTTGGTGTAAGCAATTGCCTTTTTGATCAGCGCCGCAAGCTCTGCACTAATGGGCTTTTCATAGGGCTTGGTTTTCATCTGCCGGATCCGGATGATAATCTCGCCGTTCCGTTCCGACAGGCAATCCGGCGTCAGGGTCAGGGTATCGGATATCCGCGTCCCCAGCATCTGGTGGATAATCATCAGCCGTGCCGTCTGCGCATCCAGCTTTACGATCTCCCGGTTCAGCCGCTTTAGTTCCGCATCTGAATAGGTCTTGAAAGCCGCCTTTGGCGTTGGCGGAATGTCCCTTGTGAGGAACAGTCCGATCAGGTTTGGATAATCGCACATCTGGCCGGTGCTTTCCAGCAGACTGCGCAGCCGGTTCAAATCTGCATGGTAGTGTTTCGTCCCTGTAGCTTCCGTCTTTAGGTAGGTCAGGTATTCCTCTATGATCTCCCGGTTCAGGTCCCGGCAGGACTGCACCTGTGGGTATAGATCTGCCAGATATCTCGACAGGCGTCTGGCTGCCGTTAATTCCTTCTGTACACAGGCAATGGCTTCCCCCTGCAGGTTCAGGTAGATCCCTTTCTTCAGCTCCTGTCGGATGCCATCTTGGGATATCCGCGTAAAATTCAGCGTTCTGACCCGCTTGATTGGATTCTCTCTGTGTTCGATTTCCAGCTTGTCCAGCTCCCAGACATCCTTTTCTTCTTCCCGGCGGGCATCTACTGCTGTGAACTTGAGCATTCGCTCAAAATATCCAATTTCTCTTGCCTTGGATATGTTCTCTTTGCCGGTGGGTCCTCTGCTCCTATAATACAATGGGATGTGTTCCTTGAACATCCATGTCCGGAACTGTTTGACCCAGGTTTCCGGAGCCTTATCCCGCAGGCTGGATTTTGCTGTTGCACATTCTTTCAGGAACCTGCGCACCTTATTGTAGAACTGTTTGTCGCCCTGCATTCTTCCGATGCTTACCTGCGTACTGCGGTATCGGATGAATCCTTCAATCTCTTCCTTTAGTTTAGGCGACGGCAGCCCTGCCAGGTCGTAACAAGGGTTGCGTCCTATGATTCGTGCCAGGCCATCCGGTATTTCCTCCATTCCGTACAGCAGCCGCAGGTATATTTTCTCATCCATCTTTTTCCTCACCTCTCTTGATGTATGACGCCAGGCTGTGCCGGCTGAAGTAGTCTTCACTCGCTTTTTCGATCTTCTTGGGCATGTAGTCGATATACTGCTCGGTCATCTCCTCATAGTCGTGACCGAGGTAATCGCGGATACTCTGCAGGGATACGCCTGAGTCATAGAAGCAGGTCGCTATGGTGTGGCGGTAATCGTGGGAGCGGAAGATGTATTCCCCGTTCTGAATGTCGTTGCGTTCGCAGTATTTCAGCATATTGTAGCGGAAGGTTCCGCTCCGGTAGGGGCCGCCTTTGCTGTTTTGGAACACATAGTCCCCCGCTTTTATGTGGTGCTTTTTCAGGTATACCCGCATCAGCTTATACAGGGCCGCAGGAATTGGGATACGTTTGTAAGTGCGCATTTTGATCTGATAGACCTGAATCCAGGCGTCATCGCCCTGTATGTAGTAGGCGTTCCCTTTCAGGGTACACACCTCGCTGATCCGTAACCCTATACCCCATAGATGCAGATACATCAGCCGGAGGGTTTCAGGGAAGGCATAGAGCTTGGAGAAGATTTCTTCTGTGACCTCCTGTGCCACGCTCCGGTTATGATGCTTCAGTACCGTCTTCTGCAGTAAGCTGTCCGCATCGAAGGGGATTTGTCCGATGAGCTGCCGTACCCGCAGATGGTTGAAGAAGTGCAGGATGCTCATGACGATCTTATTGTAGGTTTCCGCCTGTACCCCCCTCTGCCGCTGCACCCGGAAGTACGCCTCCATCTGCGCCGGCGTTACAGAGCAGATATCGGTATCTTCCGGCTGCTGGATATCATTCAGGAAGCTTCGCAGGTAGATGAGTTCCCCCCGGATCACGCCGACCGACAGGTTGGTGATACCAAGCCCATACCGGATATATCTTTTGAGAAGTTCCCGGTTCCGGCGGTGCGTTACTTCGACAAAGGAGATGCTTAACACAGGGTTTGCGGGATCCATCCGCTCTGGCTGTATGTGGAACCGCTCCATATACCATACATGGGCGTTCCAGTTGATTTCCTCCGCTTGCAGGAACAGCGCTCTTCGGCAGAAGTTGATGATTCCAGGGCGCTTGCTTTCCGTGAGCCGGTTGCTGGGGATTTCACGGAACGCCTGTATCTGCGGCAGTTCCATGGCTTCGATATCCTCGATCCACTGCTCCGTACAAAAGTCATACAGGTCCCGCAGCCCCAACAGGTGGACGCGCCTACCTTCAGGGCTTGTGCTGTTCTCCAGCTCATAATGCAGGATGTCGAACACTTGCCGTTTCATCCTCTCCGGGGCATTTCTGGAAAAATCCCAGACATGCTCGTTTTTCCTTGTGGAATTTCGGAACATGGCCGAAACCTTTGGGTCTGGATGGTATGGCAGGTAGAGGATTCCATTCTCATACCGCGGCCGTGCGACCTTTCCATCCTCCAGGATGTGGAACTCCTGGCTCAGCGCATGCTGTTTGAGCTTGTCAAAGGCCAGCAGGTGATGGCGGATATGCTTCATACCGCTTTGCCCTTCCAGGTAGGCTTCAAAACTTTTTCTTGTTGCATAGTCCAGCTCCGAGAAATCCTGGATCCCTTCCATGACCATGAAGTCGATCACACTGGCTTTATAGCTGATCTGTACCCTGGCGGCTTCCGCTTCCAATCTGGCTCGAAGCGCCTGATTATCCTGTTTTGCTGTTATCTGCCTGAGCGCAGCCGTCGGCATAGCGGTTCACCTCCTCTTACAGCAGATCCTTGATCCCATATAGATCCGAGTGCTTTTCATAAAATTCCCGGCTTGCGGTCATCAGCTGGTTATCCAGGATGCCCAGATATTTGACCGTCGTATCCAGATGCTTATGTCCCAGGGCCAGCTGGATCAGCTCCAGCGCCCAGCCGGCGTCCCGTCTGGACACCGCATAATATCTGCGGAGCATGTGCGGGGTCAGCTTAATGCCGGTTTTTTCCTCCATTCGGTCCAGCATGTCATACACGCTCTCCACCCGCATGGGTTTGCCAGCGGTTTCTCCCCTGATATTAATAAACAGGAGGCTCTGCCGCTGCAGTAACCTCCTGTATTCCGCCAGATAATGCAGCAGGAACTCGAAGGTTTCCCTGCTGATCTTCGCTGAGCGGTATTCCGCATTCTTGGCTCGGGCTTCGTTGTCGTTGTCGTCCCGGAAGTACACCTTGAGGACCTGCTTCTCATAATCGATATCCTTGGTATAATCCACACCCAGGATCTCGCCGATCCGAAATCCGGTCTCTGCCAGCAGCAGGAGCAGCAGCTGATCCCGGAGGTTGGTACAGGCCCGGAGGATATCGATGATCTCCGGCTCTTGCGCCGCCCGCACATTCCGGTCCTTTTCCTTCAGGTACCCCTTGAAAGACTTGGAACGGATCGTCCGTTTGACCCCTACCGCATTGGATACGGTGATCTGGTTGTAAGCCAGCACCCGCAGGGGTTCCGTATATCCGTTATCCGCCAGATATAAAAAGAACCCGAACACATCCTTGAGGTATGCGTTGCAGGTTCCATTTCCCGTCTTCGCTGTTCGATTGTCTGTGATATGCCGTCCCTCCACCAGCCAATAGAGGAACTGCCCGAAGTGGCTGCTCTGTTCCTCAAAGCTCTTTTTTGCCACTTGCAATAGCTCGGTCCCGGTCTGATCCAGATAGTTCAGGTAGTAGCAGATCGAAAGGGCGAGCCGTCTGACCGTGTTTGGCGACCGGTTGGCGTCCGCCTTATGCTTCAGGTACTTGCTCGGCAGGAGAACGATATCGTAGTTTTCCTGGTCTTCGATGTAGTACAGCTTCCGTTTGCCGTCTACGCTGATCCTGATCCAATACCGGTTCATCCGCCTCACTCCTTTCCTTCGACTGCATACACAGTATATACTATCTTTTCGAACATATCCAGGAAAACAACCGATAAAAACGCCCTATTTTTCAGCGTTTTTCCCATCATAACCAACAAGCCCGTCCAATCCGAAGCTGATCAGGATTGCCCGGTCCACAGCGGCCATCCTCTCCCCGTCCAGCCTGCCGATATATGCGCCCAGGCGCATGCGGTCAATGGTCCGCACCTGTTCCAGCATAGCAAAGGACGCAGTCCTCAGCCCTGTGGGCAGCCTGGGCAGCCCGATATGGGTGGGCAGCCTCCGTTTTCTTCTTCTTCTTCTTCTGCTGGTAATGGCAGCGACGATGACCGTGGAACCGTGATGGTTGCCCACATCGTTTTGTATGACCAGCACCGGGCGCCGGCCGCCCTGTTCGCATCCGACCACAGGGGTCAGGTCCGCATAGTAAATGTCCCCTCGCCTGATCTCCATATGCGCCACCTCGCTACTGTGCGCCAGGCTTGTCCTTCTGGGGAGCATACGCCTCAAACGCCGCCCTGCTGACTACGGGGATCTCTTTTGCCCTGCGCCGCCCCATCTGGATCGGCGCCAGCAGGGGCAGGACTCTGCCGCACAGGATCTGGTCTGGGCAGTTCATAATGAACCCGCCCGCAGTATCCAGAATCAGGTTGTCCAGCATGTCGGTCAGGATGATCTTCTCTGCATCGTACTGATGGGCGCCAATAAAGTTGGCGATATTTTCCGGCGTCATCTCCAGGACATATTCCTGCCTGGCTCCGCCGTCCAGCGGATAGATATATGCGTACCCGGCATGCTCTCTGCCAGGGATTTCCTTCTCTACGATGGTTTGTTCCTTCCGTTTCAAACTTCATCCTCCTCTCCCTATGTAGAAAGGCGGCGATCCGTTTTAGGGCAGACCGCCGCCTGTGATATCAATCGTTTTGACCCTTTACCGATACTTGTCCACGACCCCCTCGGTACACGGGAACGCATTTCCCGGCCATGCATTTGGCCTCATTGGAATCTCACCACCCTGTGGTTCTCACAGAGCCGCCCTCGTTGGCTGCGACGGATCACGGTTGACGCCGCTTCACGCTCGGCCTGTCGACTGGACGGAAGTATCTTTAATGCCTCTGCCTTTCATGGCCCTCGCTGCGGGTGCGCCGCAGCGTCGGAGCTTTGCCGGCCTTGGAGGTTTCCTGTATCGGTTGGCCATCCGGGCTTGTGCTCCTGTAGCTTGTCCCTTTCGGGGACAGCAGAGGGAAAGTAGAAAATGCGCTGTACTATGAAATTGTCAAAGAGCAAAGCCCGTTCCCTTGTCACGGGGAAACAGGCGAAGGAGATTGACCCCTTCACCTATAACCTCACTTCCAAGACAAAACACAAACCCCTATTTCAGAAATTCCCGAATTTTTTTCAGCGCCGCACTCACGGACTTCTGTACCGTTTGATAGCTGCATCTTTCCCGTTCCGCAATTTCTTCGTAGGTGAGTCCATCAAAGAAATACATCTGCAGCCTTCTTTTCTGGATTTCCGGCAGCCGCCTGATTCCTTCTCGAAGTGCCTGTGTCTGTAGGGATTCATAAACAGCGTCTTCCACTGTGGCCTGATTCTCCGGCACACGGCGGCTTAAGAGAGCCTCGCTCAGCTCGGTCTGATCCAGATGCCTCTCCTGCTCATTGAGGAAGGAGAGATCGTCCAAGTCAAACCGGTCAAACAGCGCATAGAGCTTTACATCCAGTTCCAACTTGTGCGGGAACCCCTGGCCGTCTTTAAACGAGAGGTAGCATTTCCCATCGACCAATGACAGGGTATAGGGATTATACTTGTCCTTTCTTCTCTTGGGATGTCTGTCATCCATTTTCATATCCTCCAATCAACCGTTTTTTTGAATGAGCCAAAACGATTGATTGGGCGGACTACGGCATCCTATGGAAAAGCCGCATATATAACAAAATGCGCGCCAACAGACGCTATGGTCCGCTTGCGCGCATACAAATTTATGAAGGGATAAGAAGAGGTGTCATGGATGTAATGGGGGTTCATGGCAAGCTCTTTTATAGAATGTAAACCCGAATGTATAAAGAAGAAGCTGTAGATCACTCCTAAGAGCGAAGCTCGTTACTGCCGGGTTTAGGCTATATCGCCATGGTTTCCAGAGAACTAAGCATTCTGTTTTTTGACCATCTGGCCTGCTTCGCCACTTTTTTCATGAGCCATTCTGTCTCCTTCTGCCGGCTGTCAAAACGGGCTGGGTGTAGCCTTTGCACCCAGCCCGCCTGCAGACGCTTTTGCCGGTTTCGTTTCAGTTAATCAGCCTTATTTCCCGGCCGCCGCCTTTTTCCGCCTGTAGAACAGCATTCCCAGCACGCCGCAGGAGGCCAGCATCAGGCCGATCCACAGCGCCATATCGCTGCTGTCGCCGGTCTGCGGGCTTTCTGTTTGCCCAGAAGGCTTGCCCTGCTGTTCGGGCTTGGCTGGATCGGTTGGCTCAGTCGGGTCGGTAGGAGTGGTCGGGTCAGTAGGATCCGTTGGGTCAGTAGGATCCGTTGGGTCAGTAGGATCCGTTGGCTCAGTGGGTTCAACCGGCTCCAAAGAGGAACGAACCTGCACATATTTTTCGTTCTGATACTCTGTGCCGGCAGGATCGCCAATAATTTCCTCAGCCGCAGCAGAATCACCGGCCGCTACAACAGGATCGGTGTAGCCAGATAAGTCAGGTTTCCAGCGCATGGCGCCCTTTCCGCCGCTGGCAGTGACAACCGCTCCGTCGGAGATGGTGAAGATCCCCTTCTGATCGCCGCCCAATTCACCAAAGATATCTTCCTGGCCAGCAAAGATACCATAGTGCTCGCCGCTTGCAGAAGAGGCATTTACTACGGTTCCGGCTCCGCTGACGATGACATCACCGCAGATGCCGTGATCGTTTACGGAAGAAATATTCACCTTCGCTCCGTTAATCGCCGTAAGGTCAGTATTAATGCCCGGAGTGCCGAAACTGGCATCCTGAGTTGCATTGTTCTTCGCATTCAGCGTCGCGCCGTCCACCGTCAGTCCGCCGATTGCTCTGACTGCGGCATATGGCTGATCCTGCTCGTCGCTGGAAAAGTCAACGGTAAGATCTACAGACGCCCCGTCTTCAATGGTAATGGTATTGTTGCCAAACAGGCCGAAATAGGTGCCGCTGGTGGTCAGGCTTCCGTTTCCTTTGACCGTCATAGCCCCGTGGGAATAAACCGCGGAGTGAGAGAAGTCCCCTTCTCCGGTAATCTGATTCTCACCTTTCAGCACAAGGGTAAAGTTCTCTTCCTGCGCCCATACAGCGCCGAAGCCGCTGGATGTCAGCTGGGCGTTATCCAGTGTCAAGGTGTTGGCCGCCGGATCATAGTACGCCGTGGCGCCGTCACCGTCGGCATCACCCAGAATGTCGCTGGCGTTGGCGCTGGTGACGGTGATGCCGTTCACCTTTACCGCATACGTCTGTACCCCGGATGTTTCTACTTCAGCCTTGCACACCGTACAAACCCCGTTTGCTATCTGATGCACTCCGTACTGGTCTTTTTCGGCGCAGCCCTCTGCCGTGCAGGCTTTCCAGTGATATGTGCCGTCGCTGGTCCAGTCTTCCGCCCAGACATGCTCGTGTTGCTCTTTGTATACCAGCCTGAGATCGTAATATTTATCCACCACCTCATGTACCACTACCACAGGTCTTCCCTCACCCTCAGTGTTTATAGACCCTACTGTTCTCGACGATTCGATCCTGGTCAAAACCATTTCCGTCGTCAGGTCTGCTTTTGCGACATCCGCCAGCTCAGGAACCGTTGCCTTATTCTCCTCGAAATAGGCATAGAGCAGATCCATTATGGCTTCTATATCAGCATCATCTGCAGCTTCTATGCCCTCCTTATATAGCTTCTGGTCGCTGCCGGGCAAAGCCACATCTACAACTCCCGTATAATGCTTAATGATCTCCGTGTTGACTTTAATTGAGTCGTCTTCAACGAATGTCTCTTTGCTCGCGCTGCTCCACTCAGTCCATTCCGTCACATCAAAGCTCGCCGGATTGCCCCGATCGCCGGTGCCGGAAATAGCCTCCCGCGCTTTCACCTCCACGCGAAAGTTTGTGGGTTCTGTTAAATCCCCAAACGTTTTAAAGGTATAGTCAGTAGCCTGGCGAACCGTTTCTTTCTCCTTTAGATTCTCATCGACGAAAAGGGACACTTCATACTCAAAGATCTCCAGCTCTCCGATGGGTTCCGGCTGGCTCCAGCTGACTTTCAAACCGCTGTTTGTCCACTCCCGCTTTAAATCTCCCGGAGCAGCCGGCGCACCCGCCGCAAAAGCGGTCATGGGCAGCACTCCCAACACCATACACAGGGAAAGCAGCAACGCCGTCAGTTTCTTTTTTGCTTGCATTTGGTTTCTCCTCCTTGTCAAACAAGATTGCTTATCCTTTGGTATCCACCAAAGGATAGAAGGGATATCCCTTCTTGAAAAAATACCGGCTGCGCCGGGGCGGGCTGTGGATTTTGCACGAAGCCCGCCCGCAGGCGCTTTTGCCGGTTTTGTTTATTACTCAGCCTTATTTCCCGGCCACCGCCTTTTTCCGCCTGTAGAACAGCATCCCCAGCACGCCGCCGCAGGAGGCCATCATCAGGCTGATCCACAGCGCCATATCGCTGCTGTCCCCAGTCTGGGGGCTGCCGGTTCCCGCTGCAGGGATGGCTTCAGTCTGCACATATTCACAGACCGCACAGCCGCGCTCTCTGGAACCTTCTTCGGTCTCGGTGGCCTCTTTGGTTACTTTCCAATCGCCGTAGGTATGGGTGGCCACATTCAACCTTTCGCCGCAGGAGCATTCCTGCCAGTGCTCGGTATCGTCATATTTCCATGCTTCATCATGGATGCTGTGTTCATGAACCGGAATCGTCTCTTCCTGCGTATATTTGCAGATGGAGCAGGTACGTTCTCTGGAACCTGTTTCGGTTGTGGTAGGCTCCTTTGTTATCGTCCAATCACCGAAAGTATGGTTGCCCACTTCAGTTTTCTCGCCGCAGCGGCATTCCTTCCAGTGCTGGGTTTCATCCTTCTGCCAGTCGCCGTAGCTGTGCTCATGTTCAAGCATTGGAATGGTTTCGGTCTGCACATAGTCGCAGACCGTGCAGTCACGCTCTCTGGAACCAGCCTCGGTTTCGGTGGCCGGCTTTGTCTCTCTCCAATCGCCGTAACTGTGCTTGGCCACATTCAGCCTTTCGCCGCAGGAGCACGCCTGCCAGTGCTGTGCCGCGTCGTGCTTTTGGGTATAGCTGTGCTCATGGGGCGGTTCGGCTTCTCCGACGTCCGCCACCATATACTGGCCGTCCGGGTCGCCCACGATCATGATCCATCTGGCACGCACCCGTATGGTGTACTCCTCCTGCGGCCGCGTCACCACATCGTTTGTGAAAAACAAATAGGTGTCGATTTCCACTGCCTTGGACTCGACCACATCGTCGCCCAGCAGCAGCTGTGCCTCGTATTCAAAGCTATCGCCGGAGGCCGCTCCTGCCGGCCGGCCCCACTGCACCTGGTTTTGGTAGCCCGACCAGCGGGGGTTCCCTGGCACATATTCCCCCGCCGCCGAAACTGACAGGGGAAGGGCCGCGATCATCAGGCATACCGCCAGCAGCATACTGAAAAGCCATGCGCCTTTTTGCCGCCCCGGCGGTTTTTTCCCTGCGCATACGCAATCTCCTCCCTTTATCGCACCGGAGCGCCCTGCGAGGAAAGCGGTGCTCCGCATGCTCCGCAGAAGCGGCTTCCGGGCGGTATCTCCGCCCCGCACTGGGGGCATTTGTTTTCCAGCTTCGCCCCGCAGTTGTTGCAGAATTTGGCGCCGGCCGCACACTGGGTTTTGCAGGCGGGGCAAACCACCATACCCGCGTTCAGTTCCGCCCCGGCGTTTCGCACCACCACCGAGCGGCCGCCGGAGACGATGCACTGCTCAATCACCTGGAAAATCTCTTCCGGCAGCTTTTTCTGCTTGTAGGCGCCCACACCGGCAGTCACCGCCAGCGGCCATGCGATAAACCATCCCAGCGCGCCGGCGCCGATCTTATCCGACCATTCGCCCTGACCCACGGTGACGTTTAAGTTGTCATCCATCCGGATCATCTGCACCGTCGTAGCCATCCTCATGCCGGCAATGGTCTTCCAGCCGTCTTTTTCCTGACGGCCCTGCACCACATAGCCTTCTGTGGTTTCGGCACTCTGTACCTCCATCCCCTTAGCGGATGAAAGGAACGCCTCCACCGCGTTTGCCACCACCTGGGTACTCATGCCGGCAGGCAGCCGGAATACTCTCGATTCATTTGCCATCTCGTCTTCCTCCTCATTCTAAAGCCTGTACTTCATCGATATGCTGCAGTACGCTGTCTGCCAGATAACGTACTGCCAGCTGTTTTTCCTCCTCACTCAGGCCGCTTGCCGGACGGAGCATGGAAACATGGAGGATCGATGTGTTGATGGTCTGTTCCGTCACGGCAAAGGCGTACTCACTGGTATGCCCCAGCACCTTCGCCTCCGCCTTGATATCGCCGACCAGCGCCTGCTCGTATTGGCAGCCCATCCGGTCCAGCACGTCAAAGACGGCGTACACAGCCATGCGGCGGGGACAGTTGACATTTCTTTTTAGACTCAGCACTTTTTTCTCCTTTCCCCCGGAAACGGGGCTGTCATCTATTTCACAGGTCGAATCGTATTGGTCACATCCAACAGCATTCCGTCGAAAAGCTCGTCTTCTGTTGCTGCACCGATAAGAATCACAAACACCAAGCCGCCGTACTCGCCGCCGTAAACGCTGAGATAGGCGTCATATTCAGTATAGGTGTACTCATCAACAATCCAGTCAATTCCGCCGCTCTTGTATTGCCAACGTTCTTTTCGCGGTTGAAAAGATTCTTTGACCAGTACTTCCGCAATACCATCCATCCAGATTTCCTTATTGAAAGTATCGCTTATCTGCTGACTTTGCACTTCCACACCAACCGCAGCCGTACTTTTCTCCATCCTTAGCCGGCTTTCTCCGAGCACAGTAAACTGAATCTCGCTCTCGTCCTCCCAATAGAGGAATTGAAACGGGAGATTTTCATCATAAAATCGCTGGTAAATTGTGCCCGCCGGACCGTTGCTTCGGAAGGAATCCATTGCTGCAAAGATTTCCGCCTGCGCCTTCTCATCCCCCTGAGGATAGGAGCCGATAAGATTGTAGCAGCCAAACCCATTCTGGCATTCGATGAACGCCGCCAAAAATTCCATGGTTGTGCCTCCGCTTTCGGTAGCAGAAAACTGGATCAAGTAGGTGTCCAAAGAACTGCCCTCCCGGTAACCCCGGCTGAGGATCTCATGCTTTGTGATATTGGTGCTCTCCAGCAGGCCGATATAATACTGGACATATTTCTCCGCGTTCTCCTCCACATCAGAAAGGGTATACACCGGAAAACCGGCGGCCTTATCGTAAAATCCCACCTGCAGGGTAGCGCTCCCATCCGATGAAGCAAAAGCTCCGCTGCCGGACTCTGTTTCTGCATACCCCTGGGGGATCCCCATGGTGATATTCAGATACTCCTGAGCGTAGTCCTGCAAGGCGACATCGTCTACGCCCTCGGGTTCCTGCACTGTTATATCGAAAGGAGTGCCGGATGGCCCGTCAGAAGAACCCGGCTCTGCTTTCCCGCCGGTCAGCGCACCGATCCCCGCTACTGCTCCCCAGACGCCCAGACCCAGCACAGCAACGCACAGCACCAGCGCCGTGATCTGTACCCCGATATGGCTCCGCCGGAATCTGGTCCAAAGCCCCGGCTTTCCATCGGAACCTGCAGCCGTTTGACCGGATGGCACAGCCATGGTACGGTGATGGAAAGACGCCGGGGTTTTCCCGGTAATCCCTTCAATAAAGGCCTCCATGGTGGAGAAACGATCCTCCGCTTTTACCGCGAGCGCCTTCATGATCGCCTGTTCCACCTGCGGAGGCAGGGGAACGCCCAGTTCCGAGGGCTTTTTCAGCGTATCGTTATGGACCCGCATGATGGAATCCGGCGGCAGCTCCCCGGTCACGCAGCGGTACAGGGTGGCGCCCATGGCGTATACATCCGTCCACGGCCCCTGGTTCCCCTTACTGGAATACTGCTCCTCCGGCGCGTAGCCATGTTTCAGGATGACCGACACGCTTTTTTCATCTCCGATAGAAAACCGGGCCGCGCCGAAATCCAGCAGCTTGCTCTCTCCCTTGGAGGTAATGGAGATGTTGTCCGGGCTGATATCCCGGTGGGTCAGGTTCAGGGCATGAACCTGCGTCAACGCCTGCATCACCGGCATCAGGATGGTCAGCGCCTGGTCATAGGGAATCTTCCCGCCCTGGGATGCAACGTATGCCTTCAGGCTCATGCCGTCGATATATTCCATCACGAAATAGGCCGTGTTGTTTTCCTTAAAATAATTCTGCACTGACACGATGTTCGGCGTATTCTGCAGTTTGGCAAGGATCCGCGCTTCCTCTAAAAAGCGCTCCATGCCGTTTTGATAGTCCTCCTGGCCCCGGCCGGTCAGCGCCACGCTGTACTTATCGGAATGCCGGGTAGCAAGACCGGAGGGCATATACTCCTTGACGGCTACCTTAATCTCCAGCGTCAGGTCATAGCCCAGATAGGTGATGCCGAACCCGCCCACGCCCAGAACCTTTCCGGTCATGTAGCGGCCGTTCAGCAGCGTTCCCATGGGCAGCGCCAGAAACGGCTGTTCCTCCTCCGCATTAAACCCGCAGTGAGGGCATACAGGGAAACCGTCCGGCTTTTCCTGAAAGCAGCCATAGCAGATATGTTCCAAGTTCATGTTTTTCTCCTCTTCTCTTTGTTTCCGGCCTGGCCTTTCCCCCGCCGCAGCAGAAAGTCTGCCAGCGGCAGAAAAACCAGCGCCATCAGTGCGATCAGGCCCTGCTCTTCCAGAATGAACGGAAAGACCTTCATCATCTCCTCAATCAAGGGCTGTTTCTCCCTTTCCTCCAGACAAACCGAACAGAATACGGCCCCAGCGTCTTGGATCGTCGCAATCTATAACTCTAATAAAAATACTCTAATAAAAAACAGGCGATGGGCGTTCCCACAATCATAAGCCACCCGACGCACAGAAGGCAGATCTGAGTCATCCGATACATCTTGACATCGGCGGGACAGAAGTATTTTTCCGGATCAGATGGGTCAATGTAAATCTCCACCTCAGTTCCGATCTTCTTCTGCGCCTGATGATAGGCCAAATCGATGCCGGTGTTTTTTTGATAGACGCAGCCCATATACTCGTATTGGTATATCATAAAATAATGGTAGGAATGCTTGATCCGAATCCTCAGCGGTTCGATGACGGTCGCTTTTAGAAAAACCGTGCAGCCGCTCCCTCTCTGCGTCTTTTTCTTGTAAAAGTGGGCAAGCACGAAAAATAACGCGTAAAGCGGATATGTTATCGCGCATACAATCAGAATCAACGCAATATCCTCTGCAAAATTCATACGTCCCCCTCCTTTCCGCCCGCACCAATCTTTTTTAGGGAAACCGCCTGCCGCAGGTTTCGCTGCGGCAGGCGCTGAAGCTATATTGTTAGCCACATGACTCCAATCATAATCAAAACCGCAATGACGAGAAGAGCGACGATCAGGTAGGCAAGGCGCTGCTGAAAGTAATCCTTTTCCTCCTCCAGGCAGTAAAAGCTGGTAGGTTTGGCCGGATCGATAAAAAGCGTAAGCTCCGTTCCCACCTTTTTCCGGGCCTGTTCCTCCATTGCCGGGACATTGCCGATCTGTTCATAGGTCTCACCCCGGTAGGTATACCGGTACACGGGATAATAATAGAGTCCCAGCATCGCCATCTTCACCCCGAGGGAGGCCGCCCGCCTTCCCGTGCCGCCCGCTCCGCTCAGAAAGTGCGCCGCGGAAACACCCCCTGCGGCTTTCAGCATGCGGTGCTTGTTTCTGGCGTGATAGTTTCCCACGTCCACAATGGCCGCCCGGCATTCCGCCGTGCAGGCTCTCTTCTTCTCCGTCGTTTTTCTTTTCTTCCTGTAGAACAGCCAGACGGAAACCAGAAGCGTGACAAGGCCGATGCCGCTCAGAACGAGAATTAGAATAAGATCTTCCATGCTGGTTATCCCTCCCATGCACGGACGGACGCCATGGCCTGTTGATACAAAGCGACAACCGCATCTTTGTTGGAGCTGTTGAACATGCAGCTAACAGCGTAACACTTGCCGTCGATCATGGCGGAGGCAACACTGAACGTAAATTCATTCATGGTCCAATCCATGCACAGCCATTCCACACCGCCCAACTGCGACGTGTATGTTTCACCTACGGAAACGCCTGCGCTAGACGCCACGTCTCTCTGAAACTGCAAGACCTCCTCCGGGCTGCTCATTCCCAGCTGGCCGGCATTCCCTATTTCCACAATCCCGCTGTCCGGCGTAGCGCTCCCAAAGCCGGCTTCCATTGCCGCGTCCGTTGGGTAAATAACCAATTCGGCCGCCGCTCCGGCCTCTCCCAGGTTAACAGTCGTGTCCATCACGCGTCCTGCTGCCACGGCATCGTCCACAATCACCTTGACGCCGCTCTTAGAGCCATAGTACATCTTGTACGTTGTCTCCGGCGCACCGTTGCTCTTAAAGGACTGGATAATGGAATGGATTTCCGCTTCGGCGGCTTTGTCCCCCTTGGGATAGCTCGTGATGATGAAATAACAGCCGAAATCATACCCCTCCACCGCCATAATGACCACTTCGTTGGAGACGCCTTCGCTGTCGGTGCCTTCAAGATAGATTTGATAGGCGCCTGCGCTTCCCACCTGATCGGGTCCGGCAGCAAGGATCTGATAATCCGAAACTTCAAACAGGTTCTGCATCAGGTTGGCGGCAATAGCTTCTCTCTGGGATTCCACATCGGCAAGGGAGTAGATGGGTCCGTCAATGTTCCAAAGATAATCCATCATCATACCGCAGCCTTTAGCCTCATTGATAAAAATCGTCTCCTCCTCAACCCTCGTATAATCCGACGGGATCTCAATCGTAGCGTTGAGGATGCCAAGATCCTGCGCCACCATTTCCGCTGGAGGTTCTGTAGTAGGCTCTGGGTCTGTTGTCGGTTCCGGATTACTCGTCTGCGGTTGGCTGATGACAGGCGTATTCCCACCGCCGCCCCCTCCTGTCGGCCTTTTTTCCCCTCCGCCGGAAAGCGCGATAGGAAGGATAATACAAAGGGCGATCACCGCCAGCAGCCCACCGCCGGAAACCCAGGCAACCACCGGATTGGCTTTCATATAGGAAAGGAACCGGGAGAACGCAGAGGGCTTTCCTGCCGCAGCACCCCCGCCGTTATAGGCGGGCTGCTGATAGGCAGTCTGCCCGTAGCCTTCCTGCCTGTAAGCGGTAGCCTGGGTGCGCTGGCTAATGCTGGCCGCCACCTGATCCTGTACGGAAACGCGCCCGTTCAGTGCCCCGATGAATGCCTCCATATTGGGGAAACGATCCTCGGTTTTTACCGCCAACGCTTTCATGATGGCGTTTTCCACATTAGCCGGAATACGGAACCCCAGCTCCGACGGCCTTTTCATGGTATCCCCATGGATCCGTTCCACCGAATCTGGCGGAAGCTGCCCGGTAATGCAGCGGTACAGGGTAGCGCCCATGGCGTAAACATCCGTCCACGGTCCCTGATTGCCGTGGCTGGAATACTGTTCCTCCGGCGCGTAGCCATGTTTTAAGATGACCGACACGCTCTTGCCGTCCCCCAGTGCGAACCGCGCCGCGCCGAAATCCAGCAGACGGCTTTCGCCTTTGGATGTGATATAGATATTGTCCGGGCTGATGTCCCGGTGCAGGAGGTTCAGCGCATGCACCTGAACCAGCGCTTCCATGATCGGCTGCAGAATGGCAATCGCCTGGTTATAGGGGATCTTATCCCCGTTTTTTGCCAGGTAGGCTTTCAGGCTCATACCGTCTATGTACTCCATCACAAAGTATGCGGTGCCGTTCTCTTTGAAATAGTTCTGCACCGATACGATATGCGGGGTGTTTTGCAGCTTGGCAAGGATCTTCGCTTCATCCAAAAAGCGCTCCATACCGTACTGATAATCCTCCTCCACCCGTCCGGTCAGCGCCACACTGTAGTGGTCCGGATGCCTTGTGGCCAGGGCGGAGGGCATATATTCTTTAATCGCAACCTTGATCTCCAGTGTCAGGTCGTATCCCAGATAGGTGATACCGAACCCGCCAATGCCAAGCACCTTTCCTACCAGATATCTCCCGTTTAGGATCGTACCCAGGGGCAGCGCAAGATAGGGTTGCTCGTCGTTCTCATTAAATCCGCATCGGGGGCATGGAATCCCCGGTTCTTTTTCCGCGAAACAGCCATAACAAACACGTTCCGGATTCATTCTCCCACCTCCTCAAGCAATGTATTTTAAGTATAAAACGATGTATTTTGATAGCAAAATACAGTCACTCCTTCCGATTTTTGGACCAGGCATCGTAACACAGATCACCCAGCAGGAGCAATCCCAGCGCCACCAGAAACCCGATCCACCCGCCCCAGCCCACTAAAGGAAAAAGTGCAAAGGCAACTCCCAGCACAGACCAGATAAGGGCGCTGATTACACGTTCCCTATTCTCAGAGGGGCAGGAAAAGTACCGGGGATTCTTTTCATCCACAAAGAGCACCTCATAACTACCGACTTTGATTTCGTCCTTTTTGGAATACTCTACCCGGGATACTACCCGATACTCCTGTCCATCCAATGTGTACTGGTAGACCGGATGGTATTTATAGTTGATAATGAAGAAATCGGTGAAATCGTCGTCTGTCCAGCTGACGTCCACATCGCAGATGACGGCGTTCACTCTTCTCCGGCAGCGACGCTTTGACCGTACAGTCCGACAGAATGCCAAAATGATTCCGAAGAGAAACAAACATACTCCAAGGGCAAAGAACAAAATATCCCCCATCGCGTCCGTTGCATTCATGCTCCAAACGATTTTATCTCAGCTATGACAAAGAGTTCCTCCGATACCTGCCGCACCCGGTCGACATGCCGCAAGAGCAGCGCCTCCAGCCATTTTTCTGCATTGGCCGCTTTTAGAAATTCAATCTGTACTTCCAGGGGTTCAATGTAGAACTCACCTGCATACGCCAGCGCCCCTTCACCTTCCGACAGCGCCGGGAACTCGTGGAGTTCTTTCATTTCACCGTCTGCAGTCAGGTGGAAGACAGCCGCCAGTTCCCGGCCGGCGGCGTCCTCTCCCCACGCTTCCTGGATTCTTCCGTTTTTTAAACAATACCCTGCCATAACGGGTTACTCCTTGCTCACCACAAACCGGTTGGCGTTGTCGCACAGGTAGAATGTGTCCCCGATCGACAATTTTTCCGCCACATTCGCCGTCAGCTTTTTGCCGTTGCCCAGGAACGTGCCGTAGGACGATCCCAGATCGGTGATGATAAAGCAGTCTTCATTCGGGTCGTAGACTACCTGGCAGTGCCGCCCGCTGATACCCGGCGTGTTTTTATCGAATACGATGTTACAGGTTGCCGGGTCTCGGCCGATGACCACCTTGCCCTTTAACAGGTCAAAGCTCTGGCCAGAGTATTTTCCTGTCACGCCGCGCAGCACAGCCCGTTTTTCCACAGGGCCGCGGCCGCCTCTTGCAGGCGCTTTTCCAGATCCCATACCTGCGGCAGCGCCGGCAGGTGCCGGAGCCCCCTGTCCGCCCTTCTGGGACGTTACCAGCAGGATGATGCCGCCGATGAGCGCCAGCACGCCGATGGGCAGGAACACATAGGCAAACCAGGGCTGAGTCCAGGAGAGTCCGCCGCCTGCCATGGTGTATTCGAGCTGCTCGCCATCCAGGATCTTGGTCAATTCATCGACGATAATCGCGTAATTCATGCCCAAGGGAACGCCTGTTTGCGGATCCGTCGCTCCGAGTGTGTTAATACCAATTACATTACCGTTTTCATCCACCAGCGGGCCACCGGAATTTCCGCCCCCAATGGAAACATCCATCTGAAACGCCTCAAAGGTGACACCCGCTGGATTCAGCCGCTTGCTGATGATCCCCCGGGTCATCGTTATGTCATCCAACCCAAAGGTTGCAAAGTTCTGGCGGTAGGCAGAATCCGCTGGGAAACCCAGGGCATATGCCGTCTCGCCCGCGCTGACCGAATCAGACTCCCGCAGTTTGAGAGGGACTCTCTTGTCAGTGGGGGAAGGCAGCTTTAAAATAGCGATGTCTTTTTCTGACGGCGAGGAATAATACACCACCTGCGCCTGCACATAATCATTTTCTGCGGCGGAATAATACACTTGAACCTTTCCGGAGATAGACGGATCAATTCTGGGATATTCGTAGGCCATTTGCACCACATGGCCGTTTGTCACAATATATTCGACAGGTTCCCCGGGGTTGCCGATTGCAAACCCCGTCCCCATACCACTAGCAGTGTTTCCCTGGGAATCCTGGACCATAACGCCTATCATTACAACCCCGTTGCGCGCCTCATAGGGATCCATACCGCCCCCGCCTACCAGGCCCAATACGCCGAACACACCGGCGGCCAGGCCAATAACCAGCAGCAGGATAGCAACAACCTGCTTGCCCGATGACTTTTTCGCTTCCATTATGATTCCTCCTTATTTTTTCCATGGTATTTCAATGCGATGGCCGTATAGTTATCCTGGCCCGGCTTTCCGGCGGCCAGGATTTCCTCCTCCAGCTTGTCGCAGCACGCCTGGGGGGGGAGCGCCATGGCTTCCCGGATCTGCTTTAAGGTCAGGGTATCGCTCACCCCGTCCGAGCAGAGCAGCAGCGCGTCCTCCGGCTGGAGAAGAAAGGGCATACGGGTATAGTCGCATGTTACATCTTCTTTGCCTATGTACTCCGAAAGGGCCCCTGCCTGGGGATCTTGAAACGCTTCCTCCACGGGGAACGCCCCGTCCAGTGCCCTCAAAATCAAATCGTTCTTAAATTCCTGCCGGGTATTTAACCCATAGAGTTTGTTTTCCCTGAGCAGGAACAAATCGCTGTCGCCTACGCACCAGAAGGAGAGGCGATTCTCTTTGAGCAGGGCCGCCACCAGGGTAGTCCCCCCGTGCCCGCGAAACTGCTGGTAGACTCTGGCGCTTCGCTGGTATACCCAGCCGGGCACATCGCTGTCATCTGCCCAAGGAAAGATCCCCACCAACTGGGAGGCAGTTTCCGCAGCGATCATGCCGCCCTCCGCCATACCGCCCATACCGTCGCACAGCACAGCGAGCAGCCCGTCTTCCTCATAACGATCCATGCGGGAGATGCCGAAAGCGTCCTGCTGTTCTTCCCGGCTGCCAACGCCCTGTAGGTTGGCAAGCTCCAGTTCCGGCAGCGGTTCCGGACGTTCCGTAATCGGTTCTTCCACCGCCTGATCACCCCGCTTCTTTTTCTTCTTCCGCCGTATCAGGAAAAAGGCGAGAATCAGCGCCAATAGAAGCGCTGCGCCCGCCGCAACCGCCATCCAGACGCGGATGACGGTATCCGGAAACAGCGGCTGGTTTAACCATGAAAGTACACCCTCCATCCTTTACTCCTCATTCCACTGGAATTGCTCGCCGCACAGGGGCAGGAAGAGAAGCTGGCTCTTTCCCACCTCGATCACATCGTAGGCTTTTAAGGGGCGTACCATTTCCACCTGCTCGTCGTTGCAGTAAGTGATGCCCCTGCCCTGGCCGGGAGAAAGGGAAAAGCTGTTATGCTTGGCGTCATATGTAACCAATGCATGGCTTTCTCTGGATACAGTATCGTCATCCGCCAGGGCCACGTCCATCGCCGCCGCCCTTCCTATGAAGTTTCTGCCTGCTACCAGCTTATAATCTGCGCCGCGATGGGGACCGGAAACACAGACCAAGAATCCTACTGCAGGATCAATACCGATCTTCTTTTTAATAATGCCCACCGTCTTGCCTCTGTCTGCTTCCGGCGCAGCGCCTCCCGGCACAGCAGCCACGGTCTTCCCTACCGTTCCGGCCGCAACCGTCTTTCCGACCCCGGCGCCCTCCTGGCAGTAGGGGCAGCTATCGAATCTGGATTCATCGTAAAAATGGCCATTGTCACACTGTCTCATAATTGTTTTCCTCCTGATAAAGAAATCTTAAGGATTATCCAAAACCATCCTTGGTTTTTTACTGTTCTTACTGTAGCGCCTTTTTCGGAATTTGTGCAGGTCGCTTTAGCGCCAATTTCCCAAAAATTATGTGGCGCACCTGCGCCAATCCGCATTTTTCGCAGAAATCATGGGGAAATACCGCTTATCTCATCAGATCCTGATAGTCTGGGTCTGCTGTCCGAATCCCCCACACCAATTCCCAAAGCTTTTCATCTTCGGAAAGGACATAGCACCTGCCATCCACCCCTTCGAACCGGCGTTTATCAAACCAGAAACTGTAGGTATCCCCTTGCGCCGTCACAAATGTAAGCCCCCGGTTATCTGTAGAGACGATGGGTGACTCGGATTCCACCGACACATCCCGCAGCGCCTGCAAGACCCCGGCGATCACCGTTTCGTCCCTTGTCTCGTAGTCCGCCGCCGTCTCCGTCCAATGGTGAAAGATCAGTTCCACCGGCAGTTCCTCATGGGGCAGCTCCAAAAGCTCCCGCTGCCTTTCGGTACAGTAAGCAAAAAGGGAGTCCCCTTGGTATGCCGGGGACGAAGTCTCTGTCGGGGACGAAGTTTCTGCCGGAAGCGCAGGATCTGATGCTGCACACCCCACCAGCAAACAGACGGCGGCCAGAAGTACTGCTGACCCTCTTTTTTTCATTCGTGCCTCCTTTCTTCTGTCCTGGTCTCATGAATCGCTTTGCCGCTCGGTCTGTAACGCCAAAGGCGATCCAAACTCTTTTTTTGTCCTTTTATGATTTTACTGTATCGTTTTTTTAAGGATCTGTGCAGGCCGCTTTCGCGCCAATTTATCAAAAAACGCATGGCGCACCTGCGCCAATCTATTTTTTGTGTGAAAATTCAAAAACACCTTGATTGTGCAAAAGGGATTGCCGATCATGACAGCGGCCTGTTACATCCTGTAAACTTAAGAAGTGTTACACTCTATACAGGGTGGATGGCCTCAATTTTCTGGCTCCAAAGCTTCGTTTCTCAAAATGGCGCAGGTGCGCCACAGTGTTTTTTTAGTTTGGCGCTAAAGCGGCCTGTTAAAAACACCAGCTTCCTGCTATGATAAAAAACGAAAAGTTCACATGATGGAAGGCCGGCCAGGACACAGAATGTCCAAAAAGCTTCAGCTGGCCTTTTCGGAACGCAGGATCAGAAAGGGGATATATCGTATGTATGCAAGGTTCAGGCCGTACCATCTCATTGGCGCCATCGGGGGGTTCCTCACTGCCCTCACCGCCATTATTAGCTTGGCAGTTTCCACATCGTACTACATAAGCGCAGAATGGGTCATTATTGTAAACATGCTGCTCATTGGCTCCAACGGGTTAATCGCAACCTATTTCTTTGGCGCGTTCAGCGCTTCCCGTGACAGCCTCATCAAAGTAGGCAGCCTGATCGCGGGGATAGGTCTTGGTTTTAATGTCCTGATCTCAATTCTCCAGATGGCGGGGGTGTACGTTTTTGTTCTGGCTCTTCTTGGGGCTCTCGTTATGATGGCAGGGGTTGTGATCGCCTGTATCAAATTCATTATGCTCTTCCAGAGAGACGCTTTTGTCGTGGTGTTCTGCGTGTTTATTTTCCTGGGGCTTCTGCTGTCTTTATTCTGGACGTGGGCAAGCCTGATAAGCGGCGCTGGGCTGGGCGCCCTGCTGATTTATTTTTACGTCCACAATATCACCTACTAGACAGCTTCTCTCATTCAGGATATTTCCTTGTTTACCGCAGCTACACCGTGTGGCTGCGGTAAAACGGCATGTGCGGGCGCAAAAAACCGGTAGTTCCCGGATGCGGAACGCAGCTCCAAAAATATACGGTTTTATCCAGGAGAATCCCTGGTTTAGGTCAAACAGGAAGGATTGTATATTCCGCAAAAACGTCAGCGAAAAAAAAGTCTCTAACCGACAGAAATCGTTGAAAATCCTTGCCGTTTATAGTATAATAGTCTATAACACAGGAAGGATTGTATATTCCGCAAAAACGTCAGCGAAAAAAAGTCTCTAACCGACCGAAATCGTTGAAAATCCATGCCGTTTATAGTATAATAGTCTATAACTGTACCATTGCGGAGAAAGGGAGTGGAATGGGACGTATGGTAATAAAGAAAAGCTTCACAAATCCAAAATCCATTTATGCGATTCTGCTGCTTAGTGTTTTTACTTTTCTATTTCTTGGAGCCGAGTACCTATATGTAAACATGATCTCGCTTACGGCAGGGGAAGAAAAAACGGTGATTACGCAAAACTACGCGTTAGGAATAAGCGCTGTCGGTTTTTTGCTCTATCCGCTGTTTCATCGCCTTTTGAAAAGGCGGGTACAAATCGTTGGACTTTTTATCCTTGCACTAGCAGCGTCAGTATGCAATTTTTTGGTTCAAAAACATGTTTCTTATTCGTCCACTCTGCTCTCCGGAATGGCATTGTTCCTGTTTCTGGGGATATTGGGAAGCGCGGCCCACTACCTGTTTTTCAAACTGGCGAGGGATCGCACCCATCTGGCGCGTATGGTTGGTGTCTCCTATGCCCTTGGGATCTTCCTGCAGTTTCTAAATAACAATCTTGTGGATCTGGAAACTGCGGAAGCCTTGATACTTTCACTCTTTGCCCTTGTAGCGTTAGCGCTGTTGCTGAAGGCAGAAAGGCTTTGCCGCCAGGAAAACGCAGAAGCGGAAGAACTCCAGTCCCCCGCCATAGAGGATGATGGGAAGGGAACCCGAAAGAAGATCGCCGCCGGCGGACTCCTTGCACTGCTTGTCATCCTGATGGCATGTATCTTCAGTACGCTGGACAACGCGGTCACCATGCATCATGCAGCAGGCACTGACATTGGGCAATGGCCGCGGCTTTTGCTGGCGGTAAGCGGCCTTTCTGCCGGCTTTCTTTTTGATATCCGAAAGCGGAAATTTATGGCCATGATGATGTACTGCGTCATGCTGATGTCCGTCATCTGTGTGGTAGTACTCAAGCTGGGCGGCCCGTTTTTGATCGGCCTGATCGTATTTTATCTTTCGGCCGGATTTTTTGTGGTATTCTTCACCACCAGTTTTCTGGATTTTGCCTGCCATATGCCCACGCCGGCGCTGTGGGCCGGCATGGGACGCGCCATGAATAACATGAGCGCCGCTTTGCTTACCAACGCCTCTGTAGCGCTGCTGGTCTCTGACAGCAACGGTATGGCTTCCATCATTCTGGCGCTGGTCCTGTTTGTGGCCGTCAGCGTAATCATCTATCTTTATACAGCCTGGATGCCGGTTCCATCTGTCGCCCCCGAGGATATCCCGTCGGATCTGGATCCCCGGGAAGCTTTCCGTATCCTGTCAGAACTGCTTGCTCTTACGCCCAGAGAGACCGAAGTATTTGACAAGCTGGTCAATTCAGAGGAAAGTATTCAGGAGATCGCAGATGGACTGTATCTATCCCGGCGAACCTGTCAGCGGCATATCGCAGCGATCTATGAGAAAGCGGGTGTAAAATCACGCATGGGATTGTACCAGCTCTACATAGAAAAACAGCGCAGGCTATGACAGTCAGAAAGGGATTCGGATGAAGAGGATTAAAATTACCGTTTTGCTGATTTTATTGTGCGTACTGGCGGGGTGTTCCCCAAAAGACACATCGCTTCGGGCCTATTGCACCGAAAGCCAGCAGGAATTTCTGGATCAGTCGCTGGAAGAGCTGCCGGTCGCGCTTACCTATCATCACAACGATAACATCCTGGGACGCTACGAAACGACGGATGAAGAAATCATCTCCGAAATCCTGCAGGCATTACGGGAAACGACCATTGTATCCAAAGCTTTCAGCGGCTCTACAGACAGCCGGATCCTGGAGTTTGAGACAGCGGATGGGGATACCTGCCTCTTCTGGTTTGATGAAAACCGGTTCCATGGCGCCGGCGGAACATCCTATGTGCTTTCCGGCGACGAGGAGATCTGGGATCTGGCGCGGAAAATTCAGGAAACATATCCGGAATACAGGGAAGCGATGGAGTAAAAAGGCAGATCGAAAAAGCCGGGTGTTCCTTGCTTGTATGCAGCTAAGGCCGCGTAAGCAGGGAACGCCCGGTTTATTTATATTCGTTTTTCAAACGAGAGGGAGCCTCGGGTTTGGCTTCATTTGTTCGCTTTCCCCTTCCACACAAAACTCAACCCTCTATTTCAGAAATTTCCGGATTTTTTTCAGAGCTGCCGCTATGGACTTCTGTACCGCCTGATAGCTGCACCCTTCCCGCACCGCAATCTCCTCATAGGTAAGCCCGTCAAAGAAATACATCTGCAGCCTTCTTTTCTGGACTTCCGGCAGCTGGTTGACGCCCTCCCGGAGCGCCTGCGTCTGCATGGATTCATAGACGGCGTCCTCCACCGGGGCCGGCTCCTGTGCCGAACGACGGCTCAGCAGCTCTTCGTTCAGCTCGGTCCAGTCAAGGTGCCTCTCCTGCTCGTTAAGGAAGGAGAGATCGTCCAACTCAAACCGGTCAAACACGGCATAGAGCTTCACATCCAGTTCCAGCCTGTGTGGTACGCCCTGGCCGTCCCTGAAAGATAGATAACATTTCCCGTCGATCATCGACAGGGTATAGGGGTTATACTTGTCCTTTCTTCTCTTTGGATGCCTGTCATCCATCTCTTTGTCCTCCAATCAATCGTTTTTGAGTGAATCAAAACGATTGACCGGTGGACTTCGGCAATGAAATCCGCCATGATACGCAAAAGCGCCCACAGCAAGATTGCTGTAGGCGCAAAGCGGCACTATGGGGCGGTTTGAATCGCAGCGGTTCGGTGGGGTGGCATAAAATGGCCGCAAAAATCCTGTAAGGTCTGATCGTAAGCCTGATAAGAAAAAACGCCGCCCTCCCGGTCGGAAGGCGGCTTGCGTTGTATGGTTCGCATACATGGACAGCCACCCGCCTGCGCTGTATTTCCGGCGTTTTTAACCTACGGAAATCTATACTAACAGGCGGGCGTCTCAGCTCGTGACTCGTCTGCGACTCATCTGCAACATATTTTTGGCCTCATCCGCGTCTCATTTCAGGCTCACCTCCGGCTGTCAGATAATCATATTCGGACATGTTTGTTTTATCCTCTGGATATGCGCCTCCGTGAGATGCCGCTTGATTCCTGTATAAAAGGCATTTGCAGTTCCTGCTCCCGATTGCTGGTAGAGCAGTATGGTCAAGTGCATATTCAGGCTACTGTTAAACGGGTCAAAGGCCAGTGCGGCTTTGGCCGCCTTGTGCGCATAGATATACTCGCCACACTCGGTCTGGCGTTCTATATACCGGCCGGCGAGCCGGAAATACAGGACCTGATAGTATGTAATACTCGGGATAAAATAAATATTATCGGACAACCGTGGCAGAAGATTCCCGGAATACAGTCCGACGGCAGCTTCATACAGCCGATACCGCTTTTTCGGATTGTTCTCCATCTCGATACTGTCACATAGTTCTTCGAATAACCCCACATCTGTCACTACCTTGATTTCCGGATTGAAGCTGAATATGCCGTTGGCATAGACCACCAAATCCTCCAGCCCAACATAGCCAAGCAGCGATCTAAGCCTGTAAGCAATGTTCCGCACGGATTTCATCGGGATCTCACAGGACTCATCCGGCCACAGGATCAGTGCAAGCTGATTTGCCGTTGCCCGGTTCCCAGCCGTCACCGCAAGATACGACAGCAGCGTATAGCAGCGGGAAGAAATGAAATCCTTTTCGGACAGCGTTCCCTTGCTGCCATGTATCGTGAGCCCATTAAAGCAGTTGATCCGCACTTCCCCTGCAGTAAGCTTCAGCGCTTGCTTTGCGGCCGCCAGGCTCTTATTCAGTTTAATTTCATTTAATTCCTGGGCGACAGCGTAAGCGATTATGAACAGGAACGCAGGATCTGCGCCGTACCGCTTCGGGTTATCTACGCCGATATAACCCTGGTTCAGCCGTTTGGAAAAGGGGACGGCGATTAGGGAGCGAACGCCGTATTGTGTGAAAAAATCATATTCCGCCGGAACTGTCCTGCGCAGCTCCTCGATATCTGTAAAGATCATCGGTTCGCTCCTTTTGAGTGTGGCCACCCATCTCATGAAATTTTTGATTTCCAGATACTGCAGCTTGCCGCCCATGTACTCTATCCCCTTTTGGCACCACTCATAGGTACTCAGGCCAATGCCTGCCGCCCAATCCGCTTCGATAATATATGACTGTCTGCATCGTAAAATTCTGTCGCCGCCTGTAATAAGCCGTTGATCAGTGTGTCAGGATCTTCGTTGCCACGCTGGGCTTCTTCCAGCAGTTTCAGCGCTCTCAAAAAATGACGGGCATATTCCATTTCCATGTGTTCCTTCTGATATGTGCTCATCCTTTTCACTCCCTATTACAATAAATTTGGACAGGAAAGCCGGGCAGCCAGTCCGGCTTTCCCTCCATCTCGTGCCTAAGCTACAATAAGAGGAGCAACTGGCTGACGTTCACTCCCTTGGGCTTCGTATGTCCGCTTTGAAGACGGTCAGCCATCCTCTTGTTGCAGCGTTCGATTTGAGCAGGTTGAGCCTACCGGATGCCGGGGAGTTCGTGTCACCCAATAGATTGAATCGGCAGCGAGAAAAGATGGATTCCGGTTGCACAGATTCGTTGTATTGGAGGAATGTGGATGAACTGCGTTGGCATCGATGTTTCCAAGGGCAAAAGCATGATCGCAGTCATGCGGCCTTTCGGAGAGGTGGTAGTCTCACCCTTTGAGGTACTTCACACCGTCAGCGAACTGAGTGAGCTGGCAAGGCTGCTCAAAAGCCTGGACGGTGAGACCCGTGTGGTGATGGAAGCCACGGGTAATTACCACGCGCCTGTGGCCTGGCTACTCCACGACGCGGGGCTTTATGTCTCGGTAGTCAATGCAATGCTGGTGCACGACTACGGAAACAACAGTTCAAGGCGGGCCAAGACCGACAAGAAGGATGCTGTGAAGCTGGCCAACTACGGCCTTGACCACTGGCTCACACTGCCGAGATATGTCCCCGATGAGGATACCCGGCTCATGCTGAAGACCTGCTACCGGCAGTACCAGCAGTATTCCAAAGTACAAACCATGCTGAAGAATAACCTGATCTCCCTGCTGGACACAACTTTCCCGGACGCAAACCGCCTGTTTGCCAGTCCGCCCCGCGCTGATGGCAGCGAGAAGTGGGTGGACTTTGTAGATGCTTTTTGGCACTGCGAGTGTGTCTGCGGTCTGTCTGAGAAGACCTTTATCACCAGATACCAGAAGTGGTGCAGAAAGCACGGCTACAATTTCAACGAAAATAAGGCATTGGATATATACGCCTCTGCCTGTGGGCACTTCGGTGTCATGCCAAAAACGGATACAACAAAACTTTTGGTAGAACAGGCTATTTCCCAACTCCGGGCAACTTCTGCCGCGTTAGCTGCTCTCAAGCAAGAGATGCAGTCCCTGGCAGCTTCTCTGCCGGAGTATCCTGTGGTAATGGGGATGTTTGGCGTTGGTCCCTCTCTCGGCCCCCAGCTTATGGCTGAAATTGGCGATGTCCGCCGTTTTCATTCAAAAAAAGCACTGGTGGCCTTTGCGGGCATTGATGCCCCGCCCTACCAATCCGGCCAAATGGATGTCCGCAGCCGCAGCATTTCCAAGCGGGGGTCTGCCTCCCTGCGCAGGACGCTCTTTCTGGTGATGAGTGTCATCCTGCAACGTGCTCCAATGGATGAGCCGGTCTACCAGTTCATGAGCAAGAAACATTCTGAAGGCAAGCCTTACCGAGTCTACATGATGGCCTCCGCAAACAAGTTTCTGCGCATCTACTACGCTTCTGTAAAAGCCTATTTGGATTCCATGGAATACGACTGATTTTTCTGCACTATATCATCTGGCCGGCCGCCATTTCGATTTTGAGATGCTCAGCGGCATAGATTTGTGCGCTCGTTTTTTTGCTCATTCTCTCGAAAATTTTACTTGACTTTTTTTAGCAGGTCTTCAAAAAAGCACAAAGGCTGCCCGGCTCCTTTGGGGTGCGTTCCTCCACTGCCTTTTCAATCAGCGTCTCCACCGAGGCCTCGCTCTCCCGCGCCTCACGGACATACTCGTAAATCTTGTATGCCGAGAATAACAGCAGCACTGTAAAAACCACGGTCAGAATTCTTCTTAGCCACTTCATCGTCATATATCTCCATAAAACTCTTTGCCGCACCCTGGAACGGGGATTGAAAACGCCCGGCCACGCAAAACGAAGACTTTTGTGGCCGGGCGCAGAGCACATCTTTATTGTTCTGATTTGCGCCGTTTCGTTAGGAACAGCGTCACAAGGGCAGTCAGGCTGACGGCGCCCAGGCAGATATACAGCCATAGATGGGAACTGTCACCAGTCTGCGGTCCGTCCGGATCGTCCGGGTCGTCCGGCACAGTCGGATATTTATTTACAAATATAATATGTTCCGGTTTGCCGTCCATCCCGGGAACCGTCAGAACAATCTCGCTCACCAGCCCGGGTCCGTTCTCATTATTGGTAACATACACCTTCATGGTGTACACCGTTTCATCATAACTGCATTGACTGTTGCTGCCCTTGATTTGAGAAATGGTATAAGTATGAACACCGGGGCTTTCAAAAGAAAGCACAGGGAGCTTTTCCGTTCCGCTTCCCTTGATGGAGAGAACATATCCCTCGTCGGTGCTGCCGCTAGGCATGGGAGAAGTGAGCGAACCCTCCGCCTTCAGCAGAATTTTATATTTCTCTGCCGGCGACGGGGCGGTTCCCTCCAGCTTTATCTCCACAGACGGCAACTCCACATGCAGCGGTGCTGCGCCAATCAGCATGAAACAGCACAATACTATTGTCACAACACGGGAAATAGCGGCCTTTCTTCTGAATCTTATTTTCTATTCATCTATTCAACTTTGGACACCTCTTTTCTCGATTACGCAGCGCATGCATCAACCAATGCGCCTCAGATACTTAGATAATTTGATTGATTCACTACACAAAATTCTGGTTCCAATTGTGCGTTTCGCTTGGATAACTGTCAGAAGTTAAGCACATTTTCCTCTATCCTTTTATACCATTTAACCGGTAGGGGAAGAATGGTGTTTTCCATTTACTGTGTCAAAAAGGAACTTCTCTAACGTCCTGTTCTTAACGCCAGCCACACCTCTGCAGCCTCGTTGTTTTCTGTACAATAACAGAAATCCCATGCTTTTTAAAGGTCACATCAGCGCCAAAATGCAAAAATACCGTGGTGCACCGGCGCCAACTTCAGAAAACAACCCTTTTCCCTCAAAGGTTGACCATAAACCCGTCTCTAAATCGAACGTATGGACGCATTTTGTTTCCTCCTCCATATCGCATAAAAAGGGGAGCGCTAGATCCTATCTTTTTCTTTCTGCTGTAACATTTCTTAAGGTGGGAAGTTCAAGGGGGCTCACTATGGACCTCCCCTCGGTCCACCGAAAGGGCAGACTTCCCCCTTGGAAGTGGATAACAAATTTTTCAAGAGCGCAGACCGCCGGAAAGTCTGTACGCTTATATATAGGAAAAGGCTCTCCTTATGCGATTAAAATGCGCAGGGGAGAGCCTTCTTGTATAGATCGTGGGAGGCGGTCAGCCAGACGATTCCTTTTGCGGGCACAAAAGCAGATGATACCGGTTGGAGGTAGCGCTCCCGTTTTCCCGGTAATGGGCCTCTTTCCGGATCATACCTGCATTTTCAAGGTCTTTGATTGCCCGCTTCACCGTACTGCGTGAAAGGGATAAATCCGAAGCAATGGTCTTGATTCCTGGCCAAGCCTTTTTCTCTTTATCCTGCCGGTCGTAAAGGTAGATATATACCAGCTTGGCCCGGTGGGGCAGCTCCGCCTTGTAGAGATGATCAAGCCTGCCCATCGCTTTTCACCTCCGCAGTCTTCCCGGTAACGGGCGGCTCCGGCATTCTTCGGTTTCTGGGACTCGTCTGCACAGAGACGCCCCCGTCCCTGGCTCTTTCGCGTCCGGGCGCACGACCACCGCCTTGAGCCTCTGGATCAGCCATCACCTGGCGCTGGCCGCCGTAGGCCCCGCCATCATCATCGGACGGCATGGGCGGGTGCAGGAGATCCGGGCGGTACTTCTCCACGATTTTGTCCATGATCTCTTTTTTCTCCGCATACTCCACCCTGCGGTTGCCCTGATCGGGCACACTGTAGGGATGCTCCTCGTCAAACCGGATCCCCCATTTGAAGAACAGCTTCAGCTTGACCTTCATGGGATAGAAGCCGGTTTTCATGACCACGAACTGCCCCTTGGGCATACTCTTCAATTCATCCGGCGTCATCAGCGGCCGCTCGATCATCTGCAAAGATTCCGACGGATCGTTCTTGCTCCTTGACACCGAGCCGGACATAACGGTACAGCTGCCCAGGGCTTTGGAAAGGGTTTCCGCAGAAGTACTTTGGGGAGCAAACCCGCCGAAGATGGTGAGCTGGGTGTTGTCGATGATGATCTCCGCCCCCTCCTTGCCGTAGTTCTTTTCTAGCTGGGAAAAGGACTGGATGATCGGCACGATCTGCAAACGCCTGGAACGGGATGCCGAGAACATCATCTCGGCGGATTCAATCTTCGGTAGAGTGCCGAACTCGTCGCAAAAGAACACGCAGCGGTTTTTGAGCTTCCCGCCGTTTTCGTCGGCCACTGCCAGGATCTCACGGTAGAGCTGTTGGATGATGAGGGAGATCATAAAGAAGGTTGCGGGGTTCTCCTCCGGCATGATGATAAAGAGAGCCGATTTCTCCTTACAAAACTTCTCAGCGTCGATCTCGGTATCAAAGCAGAGAATCTGCTCCAGCTCCGAATCCAGGAAAGCGTTGAGCCGGGACAGCGCCGTACTCATCACGCTCGCCATGGACTGCTCTGCCGTGTTGAGTGCAGCCCCGGCGAACCACTTGGCCTTATGGTCGTTGGGAAGCAGCTCCATGAGCTGCTGGAACTGGTTCTTTCCCTTCTTGCCGGATGGCGCCAACAGCTCCTGAATGATCTTGAATACCGATACGATGTGCCGCTTCTTCGGCTCACAGAACTCGGCTACCAGCAAAATCGTCGCCGTCAGCAGCCCCTCGGCCGCATCATAAAAATAGGCGTTCTGCCCGAAGGAAGCGGCGTCCATGCCGGAGAGGATGATGGTCTTAGAGATGATCTTGGCGTATTTTTCGCATCGGGCCTTATATACCAACTGGTCCGGGTGCGCCTGGTACAGGTCCATATATTTATTGACCAGATGCAGGAGGTTATTGCCGTTGCTCCGGGTCGGGTTCCTAAGGTCGATTACCGAAATATGATATCCATAGTCCTTGGCGATCTGGCCGTAGTTGCGCATGATATCGCCTTTGGTGTCGGTTGACAAAAACGACATTCCGGACGCACAGGCGTACTCAATACAGGGGTACAGCCAATATGCCGTTTTACCAACGCCGGCGGCGCCGATCATTAGGGCATGGACGTCGCCGGTATCCACCATAGCGGTGGTATTCCCGGTGCAGCCCACTACAATGCCCTGGGGAAGCGGCTGGCCATCCGGCGTTACGGGTGGTTTGCTTTCCTTTGCCTGTTCACGCCACTGCTCCGGGGTAAATGGGACATGTTTGTAGGTCTTGCGAATCTCAGAGCGGTTGGCCCATCTGGCCGTGCCGTGCTGGCCGTCACCGACCGTCCGGCTCTTAATCCCATTCAGGCTGTAGATGTGTGCGATCAGCGTCACGCCGCCGAGCACGGCGAACATGACCACGCCCACAATAATCAGTAAGGTAATATTGCCTGTCATAAGGCAACATGCTTTCGGATCTTATTCTATCACTCCTTTCCCGTCAAATTTTCATCTTGTTCCTCAGAGCTGTGGTTGCACACATACTTCTTCCTCCGTTTCTTCTGCTTGATCAATTAAATCCTCATTCCAGTCCTTTCGGATCGGGATGAGGATCTTATGCTGGATTCCCTTCTCAAAGAGTGCTTCCGCCGTCCGCTGGTTGGCCGTCTGCCCTCGTTCATCGTTGTCCCTGCAAAGAAAAACCGTATCGATTTGCGGGTTATCCTTCAGCATCTGCCTCATCACCAGATCGGACACGCCGCAGGATGCGGCATAGCTGTGCTGCCGCCACCCCTCCTTGTGCAGGGAGATAAAGGAGAGCATATCGATGGGCGCCTCGAACAGATACAGCTGGTTGTCGGTTCCCCTCCAGTGGAAGCTGTACTCCGGCGTACTGCCGTCCTGGTTTCCCTTGAAGCTGCTCTCGGATCCGGTGCTCCGCTTGTGGACATGGCGCGGTTTTCCCTCCGGGTCGAAGCCGACGAACACAGCGTTGTGATAATCGGCGGATTCGTAGATCATACCTTTGTAGACAAAGGTGTTGAGGACGTCATGGTCAATGCCTCTGCGCCGCAAAAGATAGGCATAAACTCGGCGCATGTTCTCATTTTCCTGCGGCAGCACAAAGGGCTTGCGGGGTCCCTTCTCTATGGGCGGAGCTACCCTCAGCGTACCGCAATTGTTACCCAGGAGATATTCCAGCGCCTCTGGATAATCCATTCCATAAAACCGCCGCACAAAGTCAATGGCATCTCCGCCTGTCTGCTCATACTGGTGATACCACAGGTTCCCCCGGATGGTAATCTTTGCACCGCCGTTCTTCCATTCGTACTCCGAACCCGACCGTTTCAGGGTATGCCCCTGCCTGCACAGCAGATCCGCAAGGTCGGTCAGCCTTGCGCGCTCCTTCTGATCCTCTGTAAAATGAACATATTTAGTTGCCACTATGCAGCTCTCCTTTTCGTTTTACCTTTTCACACCTATTTACAGCCGGATCCCCAGCGCCTGTTTCTTCTCCTCAATCTGACGGCGAAGTTTCCGCTCAATGATCGTTCCGCCCTTACCCCGGCGCTCGTCCTCCAGACGGTTCTGAATCATCCGGCTGATATGGTGCAAGAGACGCAGGGACGCCATAGCTACTGACAGGTTCTTGTTGTTTCGAACGCTGTGGAGAAGCTGGGCGGCGTACTGGTTCCCGTGTTCTGCCGAGGCCGTCAGCCAGCGGACGGCTGCCTCCATATTCTGGGACACATCTTTACCGTAAAGGTAGAGCTTTCCCAGCTGGTATTCCGCGAAGTCGTTGCCCAGGGCGGCTGCGGCCTCGAAGAGCCGGACCGCCTTTTCCACATCCAGATAGCCCTCCTCGGACAGCCGGATCTTCCCCGCCAGGTATGCGGCATAGGGGTGGTCCTTTTCTGCGGCGCTCTCCAGATGATAGAGCGCCTTCCCCACATCCTTCGGAACTGCTTCGCCCTGATAGAACAGCTTGCCCAAGGCATATTCCGCAGGTGCAGCGCCTTTTTCCGCCGCCATGGTCAGGTATCCGATAGCCTTGGGGATATCCTGCGCCACTGCACTGCCCTCCAGATAGGCTTTGCCCAGTACGTAGGCGGCGTACTCATGTCCGTTTTCTATCGCCCTGTTCAGCAGCGCTTCTCCCCGCGCCAGATCCTGCGGCGCATCTTCACCAAGCAGCAGGGCTTTCCCCAACAGGTATTCCGCCGCCGGATTTTCCTGCTTTACCGCTTTTTCCAACCATGTCAGGGCATAGGCCGGGTTCTTCGGAACCACCTCACCCGCAAGAAACAGCCGCCCCAGCGCATATTGTCCGTAGTCATGCCCTTTCTGCGCAGCGGCAAATAGATAGTCCACCGCTCTGGGTGCGCTGCATCCTGCAAACCGTGGATCCAGGTAGAGCTTTCCTAGCCCATAGAGTGCGTCTGCATTGTCCAGCGCAGCAGCCTTCTCAAAATACTCCCGCGCCAGATCCAGATCCTTCTCGGTGCCGGTTCCGGTAAGGTTCATCTGCCCCAGCCGGTAGTAGAGCTTATCATCTGCCATCTGGCGCTCGATGGAGAGAAAGCCCAGGTATGCCTTTCGGTACCAGGATTCAGAGGCAGCTTTGTCGGCAGTCGTACCGACGCCGTCTTTATACATCCGGCCCAGCTCGTATGCTGCATAGGCATTGGGGCTGTTCTCATCAGAGGCCGCCATGGTGTACAGTCGAAAGGCTTCCGCGTTGTCCTGTTCCACCCCCTGGCCCCTGCGGTAGAGGCTCGCAAGCGCATATGCCGCAAAGGGATTTTCATTGGCGACAGCCTTTTCGTACCACGCTGCCGCCTGTAGATAGTCCTGTTCCACGCCGTATCCAAAGGAGAACAGCTTGCCGATGCGGTACTGCATATATCCCGGCTTTTTGGCTCTGCCCTCCTCTGCCAGAAATGCCTGATACGCTTTTGCAAACCATTCCTGTGCAGCGTCTTCGTCTTTCTCGCAGCCCAGACCTGACAGGTGCATCCTGCCCAGATCATACATGGCAAGCCCGTTTCCGGACGCCGCCTCTTCCTGCATTCCCTCAAAGGCCTTCTTAAAATTAGGCGGTACATCCTTTGTGCCGTACAGATAGCTTCTCGCCGTCTTGTATTTATCCGTCCACCAGGTCTTTTTCCTCCTGCTCCCACCGCCTGTTGGAAACGGTATGTCCGCCTCTACAGGTTCGGACTCGCTGCGTTCCGGCTCGGCGAACGCTTCCGGTCCCGACAGCTCCGCCCCTTCATCCGCCGCCCCGTCCTCCATAACCCGGTCTGCCATGATCTCCATTGCCGCCTGGATAACTGCATTGCGTATGGGCTTGAATTCCGGATTCCTGGACAACGGGAGCCTCGCCGGCATGTCCATGGTATAGGTCTTAAGCACTTCTTCCCGTTTCTCATACCACAGGGAATAGAGGGAAGCGATCCGCTCATCCTTCGCCAGCTCATCCACGATGTTGTCGATGAGATCCTTCACATCGGCCTTGAGGTATCCGTACACCTTCTTTCCGCCGGTTCTGGCCAGCCGCCCGGCCAGCTCCGTCAGTTTATTTTCCAGCACAGGATTGTCATAGCTTCCAGCATGGATCCCGGCAGCGATCTCCTCTGCCAACTTTTTACCCTCCGCTCTCAGCGCATCCCTGTGCTCGGTCTGCTGCTCATAAACGCTGAGCAGGTCTTGTGCAAAGATATCCCTTGCGAAAGAGGACCGCAGATTTTCCACCCCCTTCTTTGTGAGATAGCCTTCGTTCTCCAAAAGCGAATAGGCAATAAGATGCACATGGGGATGATGGCTCTCATTATGGAAGGCGGCATACCATCGCAGATTCTCCATGGGGATCTTCAGGTTCTCCGAGAGCGCCTGGGTCTGGGTTCGCAGCATGTCCCGCCACCGTGCGCCCCGGTTAAATCCCAGCCGCTCCGCATCCTCACGGCGCAGGGACACGATGGCCGTCCATACATTCCCCTCATGCCGGTTCAGCTCCTCGGACACCTCCGTCAGCTTAATCTCGACGCCGTCATCGGTAAAAAGGCCGTGGGAACCGAAGCGCTCCGCCCGCGGGCGGGTGGCGATGTAGTCGGCATAGGTTTTGCTGGTCATCATCGAATGGGCGTTATCCTCAATGGCACGGGTGATAAACTCCGATGCGGCGCCAATGGTTTTCTCGGCACGGTAATCTTCATACTCCAGCATCTCCCGGCTGTCTGGGAAATCCCGGAGGAGCTTTGCGATCAGGATCTTCTGCTTTGCCGTGGTCGGCAGCAGCTTTTTAGAATCATCGATCTTCTCCACACCCTCCCTGGTCGCAATGTATTTCAGGTAGCTGCCCGCACCGTTTCCGGGCTTGATGTATTTGAACTTGGTAATGAGCTTTGCCATCGCCCGTCACCTCACAGCATACCCATAGAGAGACCTTCGGTTTCCTCTTCCGGTCCTGTCTCCATATCCTCTTCTAATGAATCAGCTTCCTGCTGCAATTTTTTCTCCAGCGCAGGATCCCGAACATAAAGAAGGATGCCGCTGTAGTCGTAGCCGACCGCATCCAGCACCCGTTCCTTCATTACCTTAAGCAGGTATTGCGTATCAAAGTAGGATTCAAAATAGATGCCGTCGTCAATCTTCAGCGGTTTGTCCATGCCCCTGTCCGTCCTGCCGAGGATGACCCGTTCCCGTCCCGCAACCTTTCCGCTGATGGCGAGAAGCCTTCCGTGCATTTTCGCATCGGCATTACAGTCCTTCAGGATCATGGAGACAGCCTCCCGCCACGTTTTGCATGGCCGTTCTTCTCCTCCTGGCAGCACGACCGACACAGGTTTCTTCCCTTTAAAAAAATAATCCGGTCCCGCCAGGGAGCAGGCCATTACCGTTTTGGAAGAAAGATTTCCATCCCCTATCCTTTTTACAAAATCATCCATGTGCTGATCCACCAGCGCATGAAGCTCTCGCCGCAGGCGCCCAGCGTATTCATACAGTTGTTCCTTCTCCATCTTCTATCCCTTCTGCCAGTCCACGGCGTCGTCAAAGGAAAACGCACCGTTGATGCGTTTGACTTCTTTGACGCATTCCCCCCCGCAGAAGCTCCAGCGTCACCCTATCGATATCCTGCGCCGCTGCGATGAGGTTCATGGTGATGGCAAGCTCCACCGCCAGCTTGAACAGCATGCGGCTCATGCGGTTATCACTTTCGTCCACGATGCCCTTGAGCGTTGAGGTGATGATGTTGGGCAGGTACCTGTTGCTCTTTCCCGAAAGCAGATACCCGGCATAGAACAGGATGGCCTTCTCGATGAACTCACTCTGGGAGGCGCAGTTATCTTCCTTATATAACTGCTTCGCCATATCCAGCGAGGACTCCCTAATCCACAGCGCAAATTTGCGCTTAGTCTCTCTTGTCTGCTCCGCTTTTGCCATATCCGGCTCACTCCTTTCTTTTTCTACCGTAACCCCTGATGCAACCCACACCATTTCGCCGTAAACACGGGGACAAAGGCGAACCGCAACCCCGGTTACCGACCCACAGGCTCTGTAACCGACCCACAGATATGTGGACTTCATAAAGCGTCAAAGCGCCTTTGCAGCCGGCATTGCTGGCTGCTGTGAGCAGAGTCGGGGTGCTTAAGCAACCCCGACTCTTTCACCTGCTTGCAATTCGACCCAGATCTGCGCGCAGTCCTGTCGCTCGTCCATGGGCGCATAATCCCTCTGTTTCTTCCCCTATTGACCCCTGTACCGCTCTGTGGCTTTCATTTTCTCCAGACTAAATTGGACTGCTCACATTTCCATCATCAGACCACAGCACCGTCTCTTGCATCTTCTTTGCTTCCTGAGTACAAAATAATGATCCCCCGGCAAAGCCGGGGGTATTTCATAGACGGGTATAACCCTTTGTTCCCAGCCACGTGTCACGTCACGTTGGTACGATCTGACATTTGCATATTTTGTTACTTGCTACTCGTAAACGAGTTTTAGAAATTAGGCATCGTCAGTTGTTCTCCTGCCTTATCTTCTTCTAACTGATGCTTTATATATTCCTCTATTTTCTTTGCATTTTTTCCAGCTGTATCTACATAATATCCTCTACACCAAAATTCTCTATTTCTGTATTTGTACTTTAATTCCGGAAACTTTTCGTATATCATTAAACTACTTTTTCCCTTTAAGTATCCCATAAAACTTGATATTGATACTTTCGGCGGTATCTCTACCAACATATGTACATGATCTGGGCATACTTCTGCTTCTATTATTTTTATTTTTTTCCACTCACATAATTGCCTTAATATTTTTCCTACTTCTATTCTTTTTTCTTTATAGAACACTTTTCTTCTATACTTCGGCGCAAACACTATATGATATTTGCAATTCCATTTCTTATGTGATAAAATGTTCATGTCATTCATTTGAATGTCCTCCTTTTGTTGTCCTTGCAGCTGCCAGACCGCAAGCTTATTTTACAACAAAAGGAGTTTTATTTTCTACATCACCGGCTGTCGCCTTCTTTTGAACCACTCGCCTAGCGAGTGGTTTTCTATATACAAAAATATCAGCCGTTTCGCTGTCTGCAAAACGACTGATCTGTACTTTGATATTTGGTTTTACAATGTCATTTTCGGAGTGTAGTCCTCGGCGATATCTTCTTCTACATCGTCCTCGGTGGAGGCTGTCGGATATGCTGTCTGCTTCATGGCAAGCTCAGACAGGTTTCGGATGCGCCGCTCCACGCTCTCCGTAATCGCCTCGATCCGGCCGGCGTCCATATATTCCTCCGCACCGTCAGCGGTCAGCGTTTCGATGATCAGATCCTTTACATCCGAAAGCCGGCCAAAATCAATCCATGAAAAATCCGACACCAGCTTGATCTGCTCCGCATGATGGTTCTTGAAGGGCTTGCAGCCGACCTCTCGCTCCGAGCGTATCTGGGAAGCGACCTTGTCATAGCCCAGGGAGGAGCCGCTGTCATAAATCGGGGCGAACCCCAGCCATTCCAGCGTTTCCGAATTGCGCAGCAGGCCAAAGTTGTTCAGATGCCGGTCCTCATTGGCAATGAGATAGTCCAGCACGATCATGCGGTCGAGAAACGGCACAGCGTCCCTTACGCCGATTGCCTCGCAGCAGTTTACAAAGTGCTGATAAACCGAGATATTATTTGGCTTTTTCTGCATCTGTATGATACGCCATGCCGGGACCAGCTCCCTGCTTTCGTCCGCGAAATCCTCACAGATGGAGTAAGGCGCACCTTTGTTCCACGCCACCGTGTACGGCACATGGGGAATGCCGAGACGCTCCATCACACCCGTTGCGATCACCTCGTTAAAGGGCTGTTGACGAAAGGGGTTGGAGCCGCCCTTAACCAGACACCGTTTGCCGTCTATCATACGCCAGCGCTTTTTCAGGTTGCCGTCCGAGGTGTTGTCCGGGGAGCTGAGATTCAACGCATCGCCTTTGCGGTCGGCGCCGAACAGGACGTCGCCAATATCATCGGAGAAGGGATTGGTAAAGAAGTTGACCTCATCCCAGGAGAGGTTTGCGTCCTTCGGGCAGATCCAATACTGGTCGGAAAGGCTCAGCCCATAGCATTTCACCAGCAGCGCCCTTGTGCTTGTGATGTTCAGCGTTTCCATTGCCTCCCGCACACCGGAACGGCTTTCGGGGATGCAGCGGTCTGTCCACCAATCGTTGAGCGCCTTGCGGTCGGCCATGCCGTTCCGGATGGGGACGCCTACCGGCAGATGCTCCGGCGCATGGATGGCGCCGATCTTCCGGATTGAGCCGGTGGCGTCGTCCAGCTCAATATCGCACACAGCGATCCTCTGGTGCATAAATACATATTGCATCTGCGTCACCTCGCTTTGCGTTTTCTTCGGTTTGGAGCGCAGCCGCTTCAGCTGTGCCTGCAGCTCCTTTCGCCGGGATATTTCCACAGACAGGGCCGCAAGCTCGTCGTCCTTCAGATACCTGCTTTTCTTCTGCCCGTTTTCCGACCACTGGTGATAATAATACACCTTACCGTTAATGGCCTTTTGGGAGATATATCCCCTTGGCAGCTTTTCTATTTCTTTCGTGAGCTCGGAAATCTTTGCGAGCAGTTCCTGCGGATCCATGGCGGTGCCTCCCTTCATTGGAGTATATTATACCCCGTTTTAACCCCTTTTGTCAATGTGATATGCCGACGCCATGGAAGAATTGCCTTTACGGCGCTGCGGCAATCACCAACAAACGGCCGCTTTTGCTGCTGCCGTAGCAGGTGGAGAGGGTGAGGAGCTGCTGGTCATACTCCGGCACGGTACCGCTGGTATAGGCTGCCTGTGCAAGCATCGCACGGACGGCCTCCCCATAGGCTTCCTCGTTCTCAGCTGTGGTAAAGGCATACCATGGATCCACGTTGTTGGTCTTGACCACGGCGAACACCTCGTACACCGTCAGGCCGTCTGCGGTCTGCAGTTCGACCTGCCCATGCTCCGCACGAAAATCGGAGTCGGTATATCCCCGCAGCCCTGCAAACATCGACCCATTCTTCATGTTGTGGCCATAGATGATCAGGTTATCACCGCCGAGGCTGCAGCGGCTGTCCAGGAATGGGACGCCGCTTACGCTGTATTCCCCATAAAAACTGCGCCGCAGGTATTTCTGCGGGTTTTCCGGCGTATGCATGACGGGATAGTCCACCGCCGTATCCGGGATGGACAGCCAGCCGATGCAATCGCCGTTCCTTGCAAACAGTGCCGATAAATCCCGCAGAGCTTCTTCTGCCCCAGCTGGTTCGGTCGCTTCTGGCTCGGGCATTGCTTCTTCGCCATCCTCTGGCTCCATATCCGGCCACGGCATCGAATCCGGCTGCGATGCCTCTACCAATGCGGCCAGCTCCTCAAACTCATTTTTCTCTTTCTGCCGGGCAGCCAGCTCACCATAGATTTGGATGCCGGACACCACGAAAACCGCCGACAGCAGAATGGCAAGAAGGAGAAACCTAATTTTCCTCTTCGTCATCTTCCACCTCATAGAACTGTTCACCATCCACATCCGGCATCTGATCCCCGTTCATGCTGGCGCCAAAGTAGATGGCGAGGAACCGCTTGATATCCGCCTTCTTCATCCGGCGCACCTCAAAGCCCTGCTCGGAGATGACCTTCTCGGTGCGGTTGGCGGTCTGGAAGATCTGCTCCGGCTTCATGCCCTTACACCGCAGGATAAACAGGAACTGCCTGGCCGTGGACATCTCGGCCTGTACATGGTCCAGCATCTCCATATCCTTTTTCAGAATCCTGCGCACCTTCGGATTTTGTTCCTCATCCATGCGCTCCTGTAAATAACTTTTGTTATCGTCAAAGCATTCACAGGAATCCGTACAGGCGATCTCAATATCCGGGATGGCTGACAGCACCATCATCAGGTGCCGGATCTTAATCTCGATATTCACCCTGGAGAGCACGGAGATATTGGTGGGACCCACCAGATAAAACAACAGCTCGCCTTTCTGGGTTTCCAGGCCGTATTTCGTAAAGCTCTTGACTCCGATCAGCTCCTGCGTGGATCTTCCTTTTTTCTTCTGCCGTTTTTCCTTTGTTTTCGCCATTCCGCTCACCTCCATTCAAAGCTCTGTTGGGTGGAAATAAAGTAACGCACCGCATACCGGATAAAGTCCAGCACTGTGGTTTCGTCCAGACGGATGGTTAAAAATCCAAAGCACAGGGTCGCTGCCGCCGGTATCATAAATCCCAGCTGGGTCAGCGACAGCACGGAAAGCAGTGCGCACACACATAAAATTGTAAAGTCCCGAAGCCCCCACAGCCACAGGTTGGCCGTGGCCTTCAGGTTCTGCGGGTAAATGTAGGTGATCAATTATATCCCTCCCATCGTAAGTCCCTGCCGTTCTTGCTCCTCCGGCAGGGCGTCTTCATTTGCAGTCGAAAAGACCTGGCCGCTGCCTGCGACCTCTACTTCAAACCCGTGGGCGCAGAGGGCTCCGGCCGTCCTGCTGATTTCATCGTCTGTTTTTCCGATATCCTGCAGCCTGTCCACCAGGATCCTCGTGATCCCGCGGCTTTTGCAGTAACCGGTCATGTTCTCCAGTTCAACCCCGCACCGGCCCATGGGTACGGAGATGCTGAGGCTCCCTTCCGGCTCATACCCGTGTCCCTCGCAGTACGCCCGCAGCCGCTTATGCTTCTCTACGATCTGTTCTGCGGAAAGTCTGCCCCTGTTTTCATAGAGGTAGACCGGCTCGTCGCCGAAGGCGCTTTCGCAAAACTCCCGCGGCGTCTGGTTGTATTCCCTTTGCATGGTTTCGGCAATCATCTCCTTGATGAGCTTTGCCTCCCCCTCAGTGGGCTCATAATCGAACCATTGGTTTGGCTGGCCGTCATCCGCATCGATCTCGCATTCGATGCGGAGCGTGTCTTCATAGGGATTGTATTTGCCGTACAGGTTCAGCCATGCGCTGTCGTTACCGTTTAGCTGCGTCCCGAACTTTTTGTCCACATCGAACCATGTCTCGATATATACCGTGATTTCCTGCCCAATGTCGCAGTCCACCTCCATCTCGCGGTCGATGGCAATATCATGGCGCTCCAGCTCCTTGTTTTCTTTCATGCTGTATCCCTTCCTTGCATAGAATAATGATCCCCCGGCAAAGCCGGGGGTATTTCATAGCCGGGTATAACCCTTTGTTCCCAGCCACGTGTCACGTCACGTTGGTACGATCTGACATTTGCATATTTTGTTACTTGCTACTCGTAAACGAGTTTTAGAAATTAGGCATCGTCAGTTGTTCTCCTGCCTTATCTTCTTCTAACTGATGCTTTATATATTCCTCTATTTTCTTTGCATTTTTTCCAGCTGTATCTACATAATATCCTCTACACCAAAATTCTCTATTTCTGTATTTGTACTTTAATTCCGGAAACTTTTCGTATATCATTAAACTACTTTTTCCCTTTAAGTATCCCATAAAACTTGATATTGATACTTTCGGCGGTATCTCTACCAACATATGTACATGATCTGGGCATACTTCTGCTTCTATTATTTTTATTTTTTTCCACTCACATAATTGCCTTAATATTTTTCCTACTTCTATTCTTTTTTCTTTATAGAACACTTTTCTTCTATACTTCGGCGCAAACACTATATGATATTTGCAATTCCATTTCTTATGTGATAAAATGTTCATGTCATTCATTTGAATGTCCTCCTTTTGTTGTCCTTGCAGCTGCCAGACCGCAAGCTTATTTTACAACAAAAGGAGTTTTATTTTCTACATCACCGGCTGTCGCCTTCTTTTGAACCACTCGCCTAGCGAGTGGTTTTCTATATACAAAAAGGACGCCGAATGTTCAGCGTCCTCATTATAAAATGTTCTGTTGTTACAGTCCCATTGTCGGCTGTCCCGGCTCCTGCTCCAAACCGGTGACCAAATCGAACGCCGGGGCGAGGATCAGTTCGTATCTTGCACGGATATAGTGCTTATAGAATGCCCTTTGCAGGTCGGACAGATAAGGCGCCGTTCCGATGAATGCATCTACTGCGCCCATATCAACTCGCGGGACGATTCTCTTTACCGCTTCGTTGCAGCCCTCGTATTCCGCCGCCATCAGGAAGTCCCGGTAGTTGATTTTCCTGTCGCTTTGCTTTATAGCGGAGGTGGGATACTGATAAATCCTTGCATGAAGAGCGTCCTCGTTCGTGAGTACCTCGTTCATGACCCTCTCGTCAGCCTGGGGCAGCAGACAGCTTCCGCAGTCGTAAATCGGCGCAAGGCTTGCTTCCCCCGCAGCTTCATCGAACAGGAAGCCCCAATTTCCATTGTGCCGGTCAAAGTTTCCCAGCAGGGCGTCTGCAACGAACATATCCCAAAAATGCTTTTCCAGCACATCCGGCGATACATATTGCTGCTTCCCGATGGTATCGAGAATATCTTCAAGCTCTGTCCCTATACCATTTGAATCCGATTCCAGAATCGTGTTTTTGATGGAGCAGAAGTCGAAGAATCGCTTTCCGTCCGCCGTAAAGTCTTTGCAGGCGCAGATAATTTTATCCTTGCCGCCGACCTTGAATGTGCCCAGCATGGTTTCGTGCGCCCTTACGCCGAGCAGATTGAAGATGCTGCTTGCGATATGCTCGCTGAAACAGCTATTGGTGTAAGATAGCTCCGTGGGTTTATTCCTGCCGGAAGGCGGGAATTTCAGCATATACAGCGTGCCGTTATATTCCACGGCAATTTTCTTGCCGTTCGCCCCGTTGTATGCTCTGCCGGGTATGAGCCGGCAGCTTGTAAAATCGATTCCTTCAGCCACTTGTATCACTCCCTTACAGGTATTTCGCCCTCAGATAATCGGCATGTTCTTTTGTGATTGCCCCGTCGTTAATCTCTGCGATATTGACACTGCCGTAGAGCTCTCCCCACAGGCAGTCCAGCAGGGGGGATTTGTTTTTGAGTCCCTCTTTGTATGCGTCCAGGTCGTGCTGCAGATAGGCGGGCAGCCCATACTCATAGGAGCGTTCCTTTTCGGCCTGACGGATCCCTTCGACGGTCAGAAGCTCCATGGACACGCCAAGCGCCTTCGCCAGCTTATACACCGTTTCAGCAGAGCATTTTTCCAGCCTTGTCTTGCCACTGCATATATCATTGAGCGTAGCGTGAGGGATTCCTGCGTCTACGGCCAATCTGTATTTGGTCATGTTTCGCTTTTTCAGCAGATTCTCAATCGTCATTCCACTCACACCCTCTCTGCCTTTATTATATCGGTATGCCGAAATAATGTCAAGCAAGCTATGCGGGATTTAACAAAAGATCTGCATTTACTTCGCCGCCCTTGCCACGCTGCGGGTCAGGTTGACCGCCGTGGTGGTGGCGTGGACAACGCTCATCATGTTGACTCGTACCGAAGAGTCAAGCCCGAACTGTTGGGCAATCCGCGGGACTTCGTTAGCTGCCAGCATGATGCCAAGCCCCAGGAGCATATTGCCTGGGAAGGTGAGCAGTCCCAGGAATAAAAGCGTGGTCTGCATAAAAGCAGTCAGGCATATGGCGATGACCTGCTTGCACCACTGGTTAAACCCGTCCGTAAAGCCTCTGGGCACCGAGAACATATACAGCGATCCTACCGCTATCTGAATCAGCAGGATGCCGCCTCTTTTAATATTGGCAAAAAAGATCTTAATCACACAGTAGGCGAATGCGATCATACACAACAGGTTCAGTAGCCCAAATGTCGTCTGCGTTGCCACAGCGAAACTGCCTTCCAGGACGCTGGTACTGGTCCCGGCAAGCCCGGCGCTTTGCTGGCCTGCCAATATCTGCGTCAGATCCCCGGACAGGGTATTCTGTAGGCTGATGCAGAACTTATACAGCTGCACAGGTACGACGCCGATCAGGGAACAGGCGAAGAACCCCTTGAGGATGTTGATGGCGGTCGTCTTGATGTTGGCTCGTCCATTTTGGTATTCTATCGCCACATCGAATATGGCAACCACCACGCCGGCTACGAACAGTGCCCAGCCAAACAAGGTAAACAAATGTACCGTTGCGTCCACCCATTCCAGGTCGAAGATCTCCGCCCCCATATTGCCCATCATGGTGAAAAAATCCGCAACGGCATTGTAGATGATCGTATAGAACCATTGAAGAATGGTGTCGAAGATTACATTGGAGATCTGCTCGCCCAGGAAAGAAAATACGCTTCCTATGGCGTCACCGATGCCTCCAATGATGTCTCCCAACCAGTCAAACATGCGTTCTCACCTCCTATTCACAGGGAAGCCCTGCAGGATCCGCAGGGCTTCCCGTTCTTGTTATCACATGGTTATTCCGTTTTCCTTCATCGTCTGCGTCTTTATAAACTCAATCTCCTGCTCCGGCTGGGCGATAAGTTCATCCAGCCGGGAAATCAGGTTTTCCATATGCTTCTGCCAGCCGATCCAGTCCTTCTCCTCAAACCAACCGCCGTAGTATTCCCCCTTCTGGGCGTCGAGCTCTGCAAACCGTCTTCTGCAATTTAATGTGTCGGATAAATAATCCCGCAGCCATACGATAGATTCTTTATCTGCCGTAAAAGAAGTAAGGGCTGAGAACTTCCTGTCCCCCTCCGCCCATTCATCATCGTAGTCCAGCCCGTCCGGCATGTTGTCCATAACCTTCAGCATGATCTCTGCCAGTGCCATCGGGCTGGTATGAGACGGCCCGTCTTTCGGGTTGTCCGGCCGGTTCCAATCATCCTGCTGCAGTTCTTCGAGCACCCGCTGCACCTGCAGCTTTCCGTCCTCCGGCAGATTATTCCGTATAAAATCCACCGCATCCAATCCAGCGTCCGACTCAAAGGCCGTAATGCCCCAGCAGCCCATAACATTTTCCTCCCGTCATCACAGGATAGTCCAGATGTACAGCGGCGCCGTCAGGGTGAAGATTAAGCACGCGAACAGGATGCAGGGTGCGGCGAATTCGAACTGGCCGTGCTTGCGGTAATCAAAATACGCAGTGCCCACTTTGACAAAAAACAGGATGGCCAGGACCATGTCCACCACGGGGAATACCACGTTGTTCACTACGGTCTGGATCTGCGTCTTGGCCGTGGTCCAGGTCTGCTCAATGGCGCCCGCCACATCGCCGGCCGCAAAAGCGGGCACAGCAGAAACACAAACAAGCAGCGCCATCATCATGGCGCATGCCAAAATACGAAGGGATTTCTTTTTCATAAGCAGTTTCCTCCTAATGTTTTTCGGATCTCAGAGTCACGGATCTTCCGGGTCTTTACATGCAGGTTTTTGCAAAACTGAATCTCGGCCGCCATGCCCCTAGTAATCTCATCGCCGAAGACCCACATTTCATCGCAAAACCACAAAAGGCTTAATCCGGCCGCCATACCCATTTCACGTTCCCTGGGGATGCTGTCATCCAGGCACAGCGCATAGAAATGCGGCACCACTGGCGCGGTGCCGCATTTGAGCGCATATTCGGTGTATTTCTTTACCCGTTCCAGGTTCGCCTGAACGTCACCGCCCAGGGGAGCGCAGATATACACCTTTTTCATCATTCGCCGTCATCACCCTTCTTCTTTTTGAAGTACATAATACCCACCGCCACCAGGGCGCCCAGGGCCACGCCTGCCAGGCCAATCCAAAAGCCCAGGTTGGAGGTATCGCCGGTCTGCGGCACCTCCGGTGCAGGGACTTTCTCGTTGGTCATCTCGGCCTTCACGACCTGACCGTCCTCGGTGATCTCAAACTCGTGGGGTGTGGTATCAAGGAGGTATCCATCCGGCGCAGTGAATTCCTCGTAGGTGTATTTCCCGTATCGGAGGGTGAACCGGGCGATACCATTCTCGTCCGTGTAGCCCTCCGTTACAACGTTTCCGTCCGCATCCTTGATCCGGAAGCCGGCGTTCGGCAGCAGCTTGCCGTCCGAGATGTCCTTCTTGGTCAGCTCCAGCTCGCCGGTGATGGGCTTATTCTCGATTTCACCCAGTTCGATCACAGCGCCCTCCTCGCTGACCTGCACCTCAAACAGCTCATCGCTGAGCACGTAGCCCTCCACGGCAGCGATCTCCCGCACCAGCCATACGCCGTAAGGCACATTTTCAAAGGCAAAGGAGCCATCCTCCGCAGATGCAGCCGTGAGGATCGCATTTTCCTCTGTAAACTCGATGCAATCCGCCCGAAACAAACCGAACACGGTTCCGGGAAGCGGTTCGGACGCCTCATTCACCTTTACACCGGTGATGCTGCCGCGGATAATCTTATTGAGAATGGCTTCGCCGTTGTTGATTTCGATCTTTACCACGGCTACAGTTTCGTCATCATAACTGAATGTGACCGGATAGATCTCCTCGCTGATGAGGTACTGCTCGTCCACAGCGTATTCCTTCACATAGTAGCTGCCGATGGGCAGGTCTGCCGTAAAGGTCAGTGTACCGTCGGCCTGAACGCCGGCGATCTCAATCAGGCCGTCTGCCGGGATCATACTTCCATCTGCAGCCGTCAGTTCCTCTTTGGCATAGAGGGCGAAATATATGTTGAGGATCTCATCCCCCATGCCGATCTGGAACAGCTCGTCCTTCTCCAGATCCTTGTACAGCTTGACTTCCACCTTCTGCCGCTCGTTGTACAGGCTGACGGAGGTAGAGGTAACGGCGATTTCCTGGCCCGCATAGACCAGCTCTGCCGTCAGGATCTCATCGCTCTTGACCATGCCATAGGGCGCTTTGGTCTCTACGATCTCATATTTTCCCAGATACAGCTCCTTGCTCTCTGCCGTACCGTCGGCGCTGGTGACAAGGGTCTCTACCATCTCTCCCTTGGCATAGCGCAGGGTGCCATCCGGCGTGTAAATATCCTCTGCAGCCTGTACAGTAAACTCTGCGCCTTCCAGTCCGCTCTCCGCATACACCGGGGTATAGCGGCCATCCTGTTCCGTAACAGAGGCAAAGACTTCGCCCTGCTTGTTCAGGATGATCTTGCCCTTTTGAGGCATATTGGGCTTCTCCGCAATCACGATGGTGATGCCCTCCTCGCTGACGGCGTCCTCGGCCGTAACGTCAAAGTACACCGGCTCGGAGTTTAAGACATACCCATAGGGCGCCTGGATTTCCACCAGGGAGTACCCGACGCCATAAGGCAGCATTTCCGGCGTGATGAGGTACCCCTCTTCGTTGGTCGAGAACTCTGTGTGTTTCACCACATCCGGATAGGTGGTGGTCATCTCTACAAGATTCCCGCTGGGATCGTAGATCTGGAAGACCGCCCCCGCATAGGGAATGGATTTCTCCGTCTCCGCATCCACCTTGACCGCTTTCAGGTATGCCTTGAACTCCGCATTGTTGATGAGGTACTTATAGGTCTTGCCGTGCTCGGTGATGCAGACGGTAAAGGCAGGCATCAGCTCTCTGCCGTCCCAGCCTTTCGTCTGCTCCACCACATACTCGCCGTAGGGCAAATCCTTGCTCTGGGCGAATCCGTCCTCATCGCAGACAAGGACGTCCCTCTCGTCAGGGTCGGCTTCATCGAAGCTGCCGGCAGAAGCCAGATAGATCTGAAATTCCGCACCCGCCTCCGGGGTCTCAATCTGAGTCTCGCCGTCATCTGTATGCTTGATAAGGGCCACATTGCCCTTAATGACTTCTTCGGTTACGCCCATCGCAACGGCGTTGTGTTCAATGGTAAAATTGCCGGGTTCTGCGCCGACCGGGTGAACGGCTTCATCTAGCAGATATCCCTCGCTGGGTGTGATTTCCTGAACGGTCCAGTCCGGGCCGCAGATATATTCCGCTGTGGTAAAAGAACCGCTCGCATCGGTCTCATAGGTGTCCACCAGCTCATCGCCTTTGTAGATGCCGTACACAGCTTTTTCCAGGGTAGCGTCGCCCTGCGCTTCGCCCTTCTCCGAATCGGACTTGGTCAGGGTAACCGTGAACTTCTTGAGAACATTGGAAAACTCCACCGTGGCCGTCTGTCCGCTCAAAACCGTAACGGTCTTGCTTTCCTGGGGCACATAGCGGTCAATACTCTCCTCGGTCACGGTGTACTCCCCGGGAGCCAGGTTGTCGATCTGGATTTCACCGCCTGCCCCTGTGGTAACCGTGGTATCCACGCCGTTTCCAGAGACATGGAACGGGATCCCTTCCACGACGCCGTCTTCCGAAACCTTTACAATCCTGGCAGAGCCATAGCTGACCTTGAGGTTCAGGAAACCTTTCACCGGGTCGCTCACCGTCTGGGCGTAGGTGACCATGTCCTGCGTACCGCCGTTAGGGCCGATCTTGCCGTCCGTCCAGGTGATGACGCCGCGACGGGGCGCATCCTTTTCGGCCGTGATCACCAGGGAATCACTGGGCGCCTCTGCAGCGGTGATGGTCAGGGTGTTGCCGCTGACCGCAAATTCAATGCCGCTTTCAGCAGCGAAGGAATACTCGCTCAGTACGCCGTTGCTGTCGGTCAGGCTCGCCGTGTAAGCGCCGCCGTCCCAGGTCAGCTCTACCGTCTGGGCGCTTCCAGGCGTCCGTCCCATAAAGCTGGGCAGTGCGGAATGGTTCTGCACACTGGCCTCGATACTGCTATAGTAGCTCATGATCCGGCTGTACAGCGGGTGCCCGGTGCTGACCTGTTCTACAATGGCGTTGTATCCGCCGGTGCTGACATGGCGAAATTCCGCATCGCGCTCACCGACAACCGTCTCCCAGATCAGCAGCTGGGTAGCCACTGCGTGGGCCAATGAATCGGCTCCTTCATTTTGGCTTCTCCATGATGTGGAGATATTTCCGGTGTACCCATACTGCAGGATCCTTCCGATCAGCAGCTTGATATCGTCCGGGGCAATGGTGCTGTTGTAGCTGGAAGGGTAGTTGTCCCAAAAATCCTCTCCTTTATTGGTGTACACATCGCCGGTGTACTGGCCAACGCCGACTTCTATGCAATAGCAGATTTCGCCGGTATACGAATGCATAGCCCGGACCGTGGTCTGATCCGTATCGCCGGTACTCCACCCATTCATAAATTGGAGGGCCGGGTGTCCCCATTCGCTGTGGTAGTTTGCGTCCCCGTCCCGCGGGAAGGCGATCTGATAGACCTCCGCCTGCTCGCCCGCGGCGTAGGCTGTGGTCGTGCCGATGCCGAGGATGCCGGCCAGGCACAATACCAGCGCCATCATGAGGGAAATGCCTCTTTTACATGTCAATGCTTTCATGCGCTTGATGCTCCTTATTCATAAAGTAGTAGTTTAGAACCCCTCTCCAAGGGTTTTGGGCAAACAAAAAACGCACCGGATTCCGATGCGTTTCCTGTCTGCTGTTTGGTTATTCAGGATCAGGCGTAGCCGATATACAGATCGTAGCTCCCATCGCCGCGATCCTCCGCCCACACCCATACCTGTGTGATGCTGCCGTCATTGCTGTACCGGTTCAGCCGGTTCATGATGTCCCTCTCCAGATAGATGCAGTGGCTTCCTGCCGTGATGGGGTTATCCCAGCAGTATACTGCGCCGCTGTCCAGCGCAAGCCCCACGCCCTGGGCATAGCTCTTAGCATAGGAGACCCAGTAGCCGATGTCAAACGCCGGCTCGGTTTGAGCCGGTTCCGGCTCCTGGGCAACCGGTTCTGAGGGAGCCGGCTCCGGCTTGTTCTCGGGCGCTGCCGTCTGCGCCGGGACGGTTTCCGCCGGCCTTTCCGGCTCGGAAGGCTTTGCCGGCTCCGGCTCGCGTTCCTGCCGGCTGGGCGCTTGGTTTGGATTGGCCGATGCCGGTTTCTTCCCTTCTGTCTGCTCTTGCGGGGTTTCCTTTTCTTCTTCTGCCGGTGGCTGTGTGGATGCTGTCTCCTCAACCGATTCAGGCGCCGTCTGTTCCTCCTGGCTGCTGGCCGTCTGCGCCGCTGCTTCTGTCTTTCCTATCTGCTCCGCCTGGAAGGCGGATTCATCCGAAACATCCGAAGCGCTCTGGGACTTGCCGGCGCATCCGGCCAGATTTGCCAGGAGTATGCCGCAGAGGAGTACGGATAGGATTCTCTTTTTCATGGATTTCACCGTCCTTTCAACACAACAATACCAGCAATATTAAAAAAGTCTACCCCCAATCAGAAATTTCTACAAAAAGCTACATGCTCTGCTCCATCCCCTGGTCTGCCTCCTCGGAGACCTCCTCGCCTTCATCCTGCTCCTGGCCCTCTTCCAGCTTCTGTTCATAGGCTTCTAACACCTTGTCATACAGCTCGGTTCGGGCCTGTGCGGTGATGGGGTGGAACACATCGCTGTACCTGGTCTCTCCATTTTCCGTCGTGTAGCTGTTCTGGGGCATGGAGACAAACAGCCCCTTTTGCGAATCAACAACCCGGATACCGTGGATGGCATAGGCCCCAGCGATGTTGGCGCTGGCAAAGGCCCGGGTCGAACTCGCCGCGGAATCCAGCATCTTGTCGATCCGCACGGATATGCGCGGGGTATGCTGCTCCTGAGATTTGGGAGCAGCCTTAGCTGTAGTATTTTTCTTGGTTGCCATTGTGATTTACCTCCCTTTTTTATGGTTCCATGACTATGCCGTCAGTCTCTGTCTCCTCCGGCATGTTCCATTCTCCAAGTCGTTCGGCCGCCCACTGGGGCAAATGTTCCTCTTTCAGGATACCGAGAAAGTCCTGACGGTTGAAATGGGTCTCCTCGCCGTCCTTCAAAAACCTCCCGTACACCTTCCGCCCTCGGGCATTCGGCGCACAGCCAAAGCCGCTCTCCGCCAGGAACAGCTGATCGTCCGGCGTTTTATACCGATCCTTGAGGACGCTGCCCTTGAGCGCCAACACCTTGCCGGCATAGTCCAGTTGGCCGTCCGTCTCGGATTCGCAGCGGGAGCGGTCGAACAGGCCCAAAGCATCCCATGCCGCCCGTACCTGATCCGTCAGCTCATCGACCAGTCCCGGATTATGCCGGACGCAGTAATCCCGACGCAGGCTTTCATCTGGAGGGCGGATCCCCAATGCCCAATAGGCATTGCTCCTGGTATATTCCGGAGAGATCCGGTCCTCCTGGATGGTGGCCGCCAGCACCCACATGGTGCGGTCAAAACCAAATCGCTCCAGAAGGGGCGCGGCAGAATCCGGTTTTAGGCCGCCGCTCTCTTCCGCCTCATCCAGCGCTTCTTCCATAGCTCTGGCACAGGCGCAGTTCTCGTCATAGCTGACCTTCCAAGATTCCAGTTCATTTTGGTGGACAGCGTCTTTGATGGACCAGCGGTAAAAGGGAACATGTTCAGTCATCTTTCACGCTCCTTTGCTTTTCTGCCCAGAGTACGGAGAGATGGACAAGGGCAGCATGCTGCTCGGCGTCAGAGAGCCCGTCCAGGAACTCCAGCAGGGTCATCTCCTTGTCATTTGCGGCAGTCAGCGGGCTGTTACAGTTATCGCAGATCTTCTCCCGCCGCACCAGGACAGCTTTTCCATCCTCCGTTTCTGAAAAGGACAGCAGGTCATTTTGCGCAAAGCCAACCCGCATCCGCATCTCAATGGGGATGGTGATCCGCCCGCGCTTCCCCAGGATCCGATACATCGTGGCCAACTACTCCACCTCGCTTTCTTCGCACCTTTCGCAGCAGGGGCAGTCCTCGCAGTCGCCGTCGCAGTCCACCTCGTTCAGAGGGCAGGTGTCGCAGTTGCCATTGCAAACAAAGTCTTCGGCTTCCTGGAGGACTCGGATCATGAGACAGCCGTCCTCTACTGCAATCCCATAGACCGTGTCCTCGGCCACATTGCCGTCTTTATCCTGTTTCGCTCCAATGGCCAACAGCGCTTCCCTGGGGATGCCCAGGGCCACATATTCGCCGGAAGCAAATGGTTCCAGCCATTTCAAAGCTTCTTCCACACCTCCGGACGAATCCATCATCTTTTGATCTTGCATGATATGATGCACTCCTTTAATATTTTATCGATTTCGCCCGGTTGCATACCGCCGCCCGCCTCGAACAGCGTCATCTGCCTGGGCTTGTCCCTCTCCCGTCCGTACAGGTCATAGTTGCCTACCAAAAGCTCCGGGAACTCCTTGCCGGCCTCGTATTTCTGCACCATGCTGTGGATGCGTGAAAAACCGAACTGGTTGAAATCGCCGTACAGCTCCCGGATTTCCGGGCAGTCATTATATGAGATGAGCCACTGGCCCTGCGCCTCGGAGAGCGCCCGATGCAGCCGCAGATGGTCCTCCCAGGTAAAGCCGCAGTCGTACACATACTCGCTGGTATAATACGGCGGGTCGAGATAAAAGAAGGAGTCCGGCCGGTCATAGTGCTTGATCAGCACCTCAAAATCCTGGTTTTCTATGACTGTTTCTGCCATTCGGACGCCGAGCTGGGTGATGAGCGTAAAGAGGCTGGCAATGTTAAAGGGCTGGCAGGCAAAGGATTTGCCGCCGCTGGAATAGCTGTAGCGGATGAGCTTTAGGAACATGACCGCCCTTCGCAGGTCATAGTCCTCCCGGCTGGCCCGGTACAGCTCCCGGATCTCCCTGGCCTCGGGCGGTGGAAGCATGATTTCGGTCAGCTCCAGTTCCTGCTGTAAAAACTCATCGGTGAATTCTTCCTTATCGAAGAACCGCCGTAACACCAAAAAATCGTCTCGCGCATTGAGATTCAGGAATCCCAGGGTGCGGATGAACTCCATCGGCCGGTCCCGCATACAGCGGAACAGGTTGACCAGGTTGCGGTTGTAGTCGTTGTACACCTCAAACTTGTCCGGCTGCTCCTTTCCCAGCAGTACGGCGCCGGATCCGCCGAAGGGCTCGATGTACCGGTTGTACTGCCGTGGGAACAGGGCGTACAGAATATTCAGGATGGGCGTTTTGTTGCCCATCCAGCTTACAGGGGTCTTGATATTCACACCTCCTTCGAGACGGGAATCAACCGCCCTGCAAACAAAAAAAGCCGGATACCAATCGTTATGCAGTGCGATTGATATCCGGTCATGGTTTACTTGTCTGCTGCGTTAGGGGTTGCCTCCGCAGGGTTTGCGGCGCTTAATCCGCAAACAGCACAGCGCCGCGATACCGCCGCTTATCAGCAGGCCGGCGAGCAGCTTTGCTTTTCCGTTCATTCCATCACCATCCCTTCTTCTTTATTCTCCACCTGCTCCATACGGGAACGGAGCTGATGATAGAGGCGTTCTGCGGGGTGTTCCCCGTCCGAATGTCTTAGGCTGTGCACATGATCGAACAGATCGCCGGACAAAAACGCCGCATCCGGTTCGCTGAGGCAAAGGAAAATGGGATAATCCGTCCTTTGCATGTCAAACGCTTCTGGATGCTGCCTGTATTCTTCATATTTCAGGCTGCTTAGTTCTTCGTAAAATTGGCCAAAGCCTTCTCCGTCTGCGCGGCTCGGATCTTCCTGGATAAATGCGTACCATTGCCGGCATGCCTCGTCGAGTATGGGGTATTTCCTCTCGAATTCGTATTTAGAAACTATGCTCATATTGTTCTCCTTCCTCAGCCGCTGGCAGGTAGGCTGTCTGGTAAGCGTCCTCTCCGAGGGATTTCAAAATCTGGTTGAACCCCTCCTCGTCATAACAGCTTCGCACCCCTAAGTCCGCGCAGAGGTCACGGTAATATTCTAGTTCCATTTCATCCCGGTCCATGATGATGCTCTCATTTAATGCCAACCATGCTTTCCCTTTGTCCCAGGAAACACACAGGGAAGTGGGGAACCCACCCGTCTGATCGCATTGGAAATCCGGCGAGATGTGGATATCCAGAGGGCCTAGGAGCCTGTTCATCGCCTCATACTCGGTCAGGATGCAGTTTTCTTCGTAATATGGACCAGCGCAGCTGGTTTGGTTAAATGCCTCATAGGGCGAAAACGCCGCCAGCACCGAGTCTTCCCCGTCCGCATAGGCGCCGCAGTTCAGGGCACCATCTGCAATCGCCAGGGCCAGCGTCTCCCGCAGCGCATCCTCAGTCACACCGGCGGGCGCCTGTACCTCTGCTTTCAGCCAGATCCGGCTGTCAAACACCTCGGTGGAGAACCCAAGCCCCTTCGGCAGATCCCTGATCCCCTGAATCTCACGGGCAAGGCGCTGTACCTCCGCCTGCGCAATTTCTCCAAACGCCTCCGTATCCTCCATTTCATCGTACTCCCAATCCTCCAGATCCTCATGTTTCAGATCCTCCGGTGCGATGCCATGATACCGGCGAAACTGGATGGGGCAATAGAAAATTCGTCTCATAGCTGCATGTCCATCCCTTCCTCCATCTGGTTATCCTCAAAAGGGGCTGTGATATCTATCTCCCCGCCAAGGCGGTTATCCACATAATCCGAAAGCCACATGCCTTCCAGATTAAGATTCCGGAGCCGCCAGATGGCCAGTTTCCCGACATCCAGCTTGACAGCATCGTCAAAAAGGAACAGCAGGTTCTGCCGGCTCTCGTGCTGGAACACATAAATCCGCTCAAAGCGCGTCCCCTCTAAGAGGATGCCGTCGTCTGCCAACATACCGTTGACGCCGTCCTGCCACTCCTGCAGGTCTCCGCCGCAGCCCTGCAAAACAAGCCCTTCCTTTCTGGTTCCCCTCATCTCCCGAAGCGTGTGTATATCCATTCTCTCAATACTCATAGCTGCATGCCCTCCATCGTCTGTTCTTCAGCTTCTTCCGCCTGTCCGGTCTCCATAAACTCTCGCGGCGTCAGGCCGTACCCGAGAAAGTTCGGCGAGGTATCGTCGGTAAAGGACAGATGTCCCTGTTCCCGAAAATCCAGCAGCTCCCGCAGCAGTATGGTTCCACCGTGGTTTTCTCCGACCTTTGGCTCAATGGAAATGAACTGCCCTTTTTCATCGCTGTAGCGCAGGTCATAGGCATACAGCCCCTCCGGGATCTCCTCCGGCAGGAGCCTGCCATTACAGAACAGCGCCCTGCGGCCCAGCACCTCGATCACATCCAGCTTCTCATCAGTGAGCGCCTGGGTCTTCAGCTTCTTTGCTTCCGGTTCCTCCCGCAAGACCGGCTCGTACAGAGAGTGCCCGCGGGCCGAGATGACGCCGTATTCCGTATCCGTTGCGCCGAGGCGCCCAAGGAGCTGTTCCCCTTCCTTCTGCGCTGGCAACATGTCCAGCCACCTCCCATCAAAACGGGTATCCAGATAGTGTTGCAGATAGTTCTTAAAAAATGCCGCCGGCGCATTCGTATAATAGGACAGCTCGTACTCCTGCAGGTGCTCTGCGATGTCCAGTGCCTCCCGGATGCCCTGCGGTTTCTCCGCCGTCAGCGCCGCCTTAAAGGTCACCTGCACCATATCCGACATCTCCGCAATGTGTGCCGCCAGCTTGTTCAGGGTATCGAATTCCAGCATATCCCCAAACATCTCCGAGGTGATCTGGGGAATCGCAGATTCAAAGCCATAGTATACGCAGTCCTCGATACAGTCTTCATTGTGCGCCCGGGCCAGCCGGTCCGCTTCCGTCCTGTCTGCGGGCAGGGTCAGCCACTGGGTCGAGCCCGCCGTTTCATCCGGGCTGTTTACAGGCGCCTCTGCGACCTGCAGCCGGAACACGTACTCCTCCTCCGCTTCTTCATCCGGCAGCGTCACGCCATCGTAGATCTCCGGCCGTTCATAGGAGCCGGCTACCACATAGCTGTCATCTATAAATATGCCGTTATCCACTCCCCGCTGCAGTTGACCGAGCCGCCGTTTATCCAGCAGATACAGGGCGTTTTCCGGGATACTGGCCACATCGTCATGCAGGTCGTTTTCGATCACGAACGCTCCCAGCTGCTCGTCTGTCCGGATACCGGCCACGACTATGACGTCCTCCAGGTCATAGGTGCTGTTGATCAGATCCCGCATGCTCACCAGTTCGCCTTCCGGATCCTGGGGGATCATCTGCCGCCCTACCGCCCGAAAGACCAGCTTCTCATGCTCCGTCAGCCGGTCCAGCCGCTTGGCAAAAAAGTTTAATTCATCCAATGTGGGGCTATCCAGCCGGACGCTGACAAACTCCGGAAGCAGGGGGCAGCTCACCACCGTAATATCCTGATAGGCGTCCGCCCGATCCGCAGCCCTCGTCTTCTGTAATGCGTCGCGGATCTCATGCGCTGCCTGCGGCAGCGCCAGGTCCGCATAAAAATACCCGTCCCTGCCTGGATATTCGCGGACGAGTTCCACTGTCAATTGTTTTGCCATATTCTCCTGTCCCTTCTTTCCTTACAGCTCCATCGCCGGAGTGATGTCCGTCTCGGGTTCTTTCGTTCTCATTCGGAAATGGTTTGGTTCAAACAAGTCCTGCTGAATATGGGTGATCTGTTGGCTGAGCAGTTCTTCGGCGCCGACTTCGCACGCTCCGATCCTAACCGAAGCCAGGCTTCCGTCCAGCAGCTGGCCGCCCATCTCCGCTGTCAGCTGAAGCTGTCCGTCCGGAGTTTGGATATCTGCTGTGCATCCGGGACACTCCATAAGAAATCCCCGGATCGTTCCACTCAGTTCTTCCGCCTCAGCTCGTCGAACAGCTGCTTCCTGTAAGGCGCTGCAGACCAGCGATTCAAAGTTCTTTGTATCCATGCAGAGCGCCCGAAACCTACGTCCAAACTCCTCCAGCAGGGATAAATCCTCCGCATAGCAGAAGAAGCCGCTCGCCTCGCAGTCAAAACCGATCTTGCCGATATTTTCATCCGTTTCAAAGGCTTTTTTGAACACGTCTTCCCACTCATAGCCGCTGCCATGGGTATACAGCCCGTTTTCCATGACCGGCTCGCCGTTCCTCTCTGCATACCGGTTGAACGCCTCCTGCCCGAAATCCCTGTATTCTTGCGGGACAAAGGACAGTGCCAGGCACAAACTGAATTCGCCGCTGTCATGGTCCACGAGGTAGAAGGGTGCATTATCCCGGTTGAAGGCTTCGATCCTGTTTTTTATATCCATCCTGCTTACCGCCTTTTCCTGATGTTGGATTGCTCATTTTCCATTTCAATCGTTCGGTTCCTTTCATTTTGACGCCGCCGCACGAAGCGCCTGGGCGATCCCCTGCAGGACATACTCCACGCAGGGGATCGCAACGCTGTTGCCCAGCGCCCGGTACCGGGCGGAATCCGCCGCGCCTTCAATGTCCGTCCAGCCGTCCGGGAAGCCCTGGAGCCGCTCGCATTCCAGAGGCGTCAGCCGGCGGATGAGCTGCCCATTTCGTAAAGGATGGATGGAGTTGAGGGAGCTTCCTGTCGTCCCCTGCTGGAGCGTCCCGCACAGATCCCCATTCTCTTTTCCGTTGCGGCAGTCCAGGCCGGCCACATCCATCACCAGATCTGTGGCGTCCTTGTACTGCCGGGCGCTCTCGGTGGAGGTCACTTGATTTTCCTCAAAGAGATCCACTCTCTGACGGCTGTACACCGCATGGCGATCCGTGGCCGTCAGCGTATATGCGATATTCTCCTGACACCCAAGCCCGTTGCCGCCGTTCTGCGGCTGGCGGTCAATGCTGTTGCCCGTAATGCAATACGTGCTTTCCTGTTCCACCAATGGGATGTTATTCCCTCCGGTTCCATATCGCGCCGACATGGTTGGCGATACCTTGTGAGGTCCGGTATATCGGCTGTCGATGCCGTGATTTTCATACACCAGCGGTTGATGCCCATGCTCCTGTGCCCGAAGAGTACCGGTTTTGTCCACTGTACATGCCATGGTTTTTCCACCCTGGTCGTTCAGGCACAGGACGCTCGGCACCATGTTGGTACCGCTCTCCGATGCCTTGAGCGTAGGGGCGCATTCCTCCTGGTATCCAATCCCTCCGGCCTTTGCCCCCTGACCTGCAGAAAACGCCGCCGCATGGGGCAAACCGTCAGGTTCCTGCCTTTTGCCTCCCTCCGCAATAAAGGTCTGCTGCTTCATTCCCGGACGGGCGCCCAACGCACCGGCCAGGTCATGCAGGTCCCGCGCCTCATCCCGCTGGTTGACGGCAAAAGCGCTGGGGGAAATGATCCCATTGCGGCCGGTAGACATTCCGCAGTTTGTACCCAGTGTGGAAGTCACAGAGCCTGTTAGGTCTCCGTTATACCCGTCAAAACCTTCCGGGACCGCTCCGTCCGCTCGGGCGACGAATGACTGCATAGGCTCATCCCTCTGGTTTATACGGCACGGCTCCAGCGGCGTGGGCTGTTCATCGGAAGGCCACAGGTCCGCTTGTATCTCCAGTGCCTGTCTCAGCTTTTCCGGCAGCTGCTTTCCCCTTTCCCTGGCGCGGCGCAGGATGCCGAGGCAGGCGGTTTTACTTAAATAATATTTCTTCTGCGGTGCTGCCTCCAAAATCTGCGACAAGGAAGATTCTTTTTCTTCTCTGGGCGACACCCCAGTATTGAGCATCGAGGCATCGCCACGCCAGGGAGAAAGCGTCTCCCAGAAGAATTCGCCCAGCAGATTCCCAGCGCCCGGCGTCAGGTCGAGGGACTGATACGCCGCATACTTTAATTTGGACGATTTCTTCCAGGACGCACCGGAAGTCTTCGCCCTTGGGTTCTCCACTGGAGAAGGCGCCGGGCACATTTTCCCAAACGAAGTATCGAGGTCGAATAAGGTAAGCTGTCCGCCCTCGCTTGATTTCTGCATCTCTCATCTCCTTTGTGATGCGGATCTGTTCCATAAACAGGCCGGAACGCTCTCCGGCAAGGCCGGCCCTGGCCCCGGCCACGGACAGGTCCTGGCAGGGTGAGCCGCCGCAGATGATATGCACCGGAGGCAGCTTTGCCCCGTCCAGCTGTGTAATATCTCCCACATGGACCATTTCAGGGAACCGCAGCTTTGTCACCTCTATGGGGAACGCTTCGATTTCACTGGCCCACACCGGAATGATCCCGTTGCGCACTGCCGCCAGAGGGAAGCCTCCGATCCCGTCGAACAGGCTTCCCATGGTCAACGCCTCTTCTGTTTTCTTCACATTGAAACATCACCTCCCAATAAAAAATACCGCTATGCGTTCCATAGCGGCGTCCATCTCAGCGCTTCTGTTTTACATTCCCAATTCCGGCCCGTTTTCCTCCTCCATCGCTGGGTTCTCCTCTGCGTCACGGGCCATATCCTGCCCTTCGGCATAGTCCCAGCACCATTCGCCGGAGCCGATAGGGTACAGGATTTTGATCTCGCCGTCGATTTGATAGGGCTTCCCCTCATATTCATAGGCCATGCCCAGCTCATGGTCATCTACCACAAAGCTGTTCCGTTCCCTATCATATACGATCTTTGCCTGCTGGCCGCCCAGGTACTTTGCGCACACCTTTTCCGCCGTGTCTTTTTCAAAAAGCGGCTGCACCCATCCGTTCCAGGTCTTACCCGTGGTATATCCCTCAAAGCACCCATCCTCTTCAACGATGCAGAAAATCCCTTTCTGCAGAGGCACGCACTCCTGCACGAGCTCCTCCTGTGTCAGCTTCCGGAAGGAATCCACACCGGGGATCAGCGCAAGGCCACGGCCATTGTCCCACTGAATGTGGATTTGCGACTGGTCATCGACGAACCGAACTGTACCTCTCATTCCAGCGCGTACTGGATCACGGGGATCGTCCATATGGTTCAACAAAATGCGCGTACCCGGCGGATAGGCTTTTCTGGTCGGCTCGGCCAGCCGCCGATTGCGTTCCCACTCGTTCATGACCTTTCTCTCCTACAGATTGGGCGCCATGTCGGCCGATGCTGTCTGCTCTGGCGTGAACAACCGGACATACTCACCGGCTGCCTTTCCCAGCTCTTCCTTTTCCGTATATCCCGGCGCACCGTACCATTCCGGCTTCTCCCGGTAAATCCAGATATGCGGGGTGAAAGCCCCCGCCGTCGAGCCTTTCTGCGCTGCAAAGTAGTCCTTAAATTCCAGGATTGTGGCGTCGATCTGACCTTCCGCCTTGTTCATGGCCGTCAGCTTCAGCGCTTCGTATTTTTCGTGCGTGCCGCGGGTGATGAGCTCGGCCTTGATCCGGGTTCCATCCACCAGCGGCACAAAACAGGCTCTGCCGACATATTTAGCATCCTGGAACTCGGGCTGATTTCCCAGGATCCATTTCAATTGCTGTTGGAAAAAATTCATTTTGTCCGATCTCCTTGTATAATAAATTTAGGTTGATAAGGGAGCCTATCTCCCAAAATCAACTGTATAATTATTCAACATAATGTTGTATAATTGTAGTTATTAGATAGAGGATGTCGTATTCTCCTTGGGGAGCCAAAAGCTACTCCGTACTGGAAAGACTGACACCTCTTTCTGATAAACAGATTACGAATAAGTTGGATGTTGACGGCTGATTGCCGTACTTCGAATATAGAACAAGGCAGTAACGTTTATCAGATAAGAGGAACTATCTAAAATCTGTTTATTTAGGTGAATGTTATGCTTTATCTCGGAATTGATATCGGCAAAAATACTCATGTTGCTTCTCTTATTGATGAAACGGCAAAACCATTATTCAAAGCATTCTCGTTTTCAAACACAACCGAAGGCGCAAACAGCCTGATTGAAAAATTATCAGTACATATCAATAATCAATCAGAAGTTGAAATAGGAATGGAGGCTACCGGTCATTATTGGCTTTCGATTTACTCATTTCTTGTTGAAAACGGATTTGTTGTTCATGTCGTTAATCCTATTCAAACTGACGGCTGGCGAAAAGGGACTGAAATCAGAAAGCGTAAAACAGATTTCATCGATTCTGTTCTCATTGCTGATTTGATACGCTACGGTGATTTTGTTGAAACCTCACTGTCAGATGAAGACACAATGTCACTGCGTAATCTGTCACGCTTTCGCACTTATCTTGTTTCGTCCATTTCAGACTTGAAGCGCAAGGTAATCTGTGTTCTTGACCAGGTGTTCCCAGAATATCACACTGCTTTTTCAGATGTTTTCGGCGAAACCTCTAAAGAACTTCTTTCGCACTTTCAGACTGCGGATGATTTTGAAAACATCTCTTCTGAACAGCTTGAAAACGTGCTCAAAAAGGTCTCTTTTAAGGGTTTTGCCAAAAACAAAATCACTCAGATTTCAGAGCTCGCAGCAAGTTCTTTCGGACTGAAGTTCTGTCAGGATAGCTTCTCTTTACAGCTTCGGCTTTTAATTGAGCAGATTAAATTTATTGACGCTCAGGTATGTGATGTGGAAGCAGAAATCAAAGTTATCCTTGATAAAATTAATTCTCCTATTATGACTGTACCGGGTGTAGGCAATATTAACGCCGCTGTTATTTTAGGAGAGATCGGTGATATCTCTCGCTTTTCAAACGCTTCCAAGCTTGCTGCTTATGCAGGTATAGACGCTTCTGTCAGCCAATCCGGTGAATACCAATCCACCAATAACAAAATGAGTAAGCGTGGCTCTCCCTATTTGCGCAAAGCTCTGTTTCAGGCTGCCTTGATTGCAGCCTTTCATGATCCGGTTTTCTCGGCTTTTTATCAAAAAAAGCGATCCGAGGGCAAGCATCATCTTACTGCTGTTGGTGCTGTTGCCAGAAAGCTTTGTAACACCATTTTTGCTGTTTTAAAATACAATACCGCTTACGTCCCTCAATTTAAATAATCTTTTTATACCCACTTATCCATCGACTTGGACTTTTTGTTCAGGTCTTTTTGTCTTGCATATTTTTTCATCCCTTATTCGTTATTTTTTTATTTTTCCTATTGACTTTTTATAGTTGGTCTTTCCGAGGTATTTCTCATGTCAGGGGAAGAGGGAAGCGCATCTTTCACATCCTGCCCATCTCCATGCCGCCATCCTCTATGTTCTGAGCTGTTTCCCTGTTCTCCGCAAACATTACCTGGTGCAGCTGCTCATTTACATCCTTCCAGTATTTCATGTCCCGCGCCATCAGCACATAGCCGCTGTTCGCGACCATAACCTCCACACCGTCCTGTGACCGGATCGACAGCTCGCCATCCTCCCGATGGCGCATCACGCACTCCGCCAGCGCCGCAGGATCGTTGGATACGGTTTCCGTCCGCAGTTTATGGCCGGATACCCAATTCACAGTCAGTTCCGGGAACTGCCGGATATCGATCTCGTCCACTTTTTTTCTTTCTGCCTGTCGCTGCATCAGATTCTGACGAATCATGGCGTCTATATATTTCTCCATCTAAATTCCTCCGATCTGCGGCCCCTGCCGGGCATTTTCAACGCATGCATCCAGCTCTTCCTCTGAACAGAGGAAATAATCATCGCCGCTGTACCAGAAGGAGACGTACAGGTCGCTGTCCTCGGTATCGATGGGCTGCTGTTCAAAGTGCTCGCCATATCCATCGCTGCACTGGCCGGAAATCCATTTTCGGAAGATCTCCTCCTCCGCTTCGGTCAGATGCTCCTTAAACCGGCACTCGATCTTTCCGTACAGCTGCCCCCTGTATCCCTCCACATTCCAAACAGCGGAAACCAACTTTGCCTTGACGCCGGCGTCATCATGAAAAAATTGCGCCATGGCGGCCTCCGGGGCTGCCTGGTCTTCTTCCAGCTTCTCCTGGATCGCCCAGGCATAGTCACGCAGGAACCGGTTGTCCGCATCGCATAAATCCTCATACTCGCCATCGTCTACACTGCCGCGCAGAGGGCAGAAATAAGAGCGCCGCACCGATCCCAGGGCATATGTCATCTCCCGCACATCATCGATCAGCTCCTGGAAGCTGGCGTACTGGCCGTGCAGAAGATTTTCTTCCAGCTGGGGCCTGATTTCAGGATCTGTATTTTCCATTACAAAGGCGGTGGTATTCACCTCCGCCAGGGTATTGTCCTCAGAAAACAGCAGGGTCAACCGTTTGCCCACATCGTCCTCCGCATACAGCTTCACCCGGATCGCCCCGTCTTCCTCGTCTGCGATGGGAATATTGGAAGGGCTGTGCCGGATACCCACTGAGCGGAGCTTCTCATACAGGGCATAGATTCCCTGTGGGAAATCCACCAGCAGCGTACCGCTGTCAGCCTCGATCACGGCTCTGACCTTTGCCATATCACATCCCTCCCATGTTCAGATCGTTCATTTGCCTCTTTGGCATATACAGCTCCGCAATATCCTCCATGTGCGGGTAAAAGGGCGGCCCGTCTTCCAGTTTGCTTGCCGCCAGGTACCCTTCAATCTGCTCTACGCCGCCACCCGCCTGGAGGATCTGTGCGGCATGGCCCATTTCACCGGGGTACAGGCAGCAGGGGCGCAGGGACAATGCCGCAAGCTCCCTGGCTATGTCGTCCCCATATTCTCCCCGAATCTGGAGCAGGCCGGCAAGGATAGTTTCCAGCCACCGATTGACGCCGGTCTCCGGATCCGGCGTTTCCTCCAGATCCGGGTATTGTCCAGCCTCCACGCACTCTTTGGCAAAGGCAGCCCATCCTTCTGTGATATTACTGGGCGAATCGCATTGTATAACAGCGGTCATCATGCCCCGAAACTGTTCCTGTGTAATACCCCTTCCCGCAACAGCGGCTTGGCAGGCATATCCAATGTACCAGGCCGCCATATTTCGCATATTGCTCCTTATCCCGCGTTCGGCCCGGCTTTCACTGACCAGGGATCTCATTCGCCCATCATAAGCGGGAGCCATCAAAGTGCCGGACACACAGCTGGAGCGCCCATACGAAAATGCCACCCGTTCTCCCTTCGTCATATTTGCATCCCTCCCATCTGCTGCTCCACACCTTCTGACTGCTCCAGCCCCATCTCCTTTTGCAGTTCGGACAGGATATCTTCCTTACTGCCTCGTTCAGAGCCGCCCCAATTGGTATAGGCATCCAGATTATCGAGCCTTTCCGGGATGGTGCTGAAGCTGATTTCTCCTTCTTCCTGATAGGGGAAAAGGATGCGCAGGGTATCCGGCGCCATCTGCGCCATGAGATCCTCCGGCCGGCCGTGTACCTTACTGCCGTCTCGGGCGATCTCCTGTACCACCGCAACCGGCAGGTCCGCCGTCCAGAGAGAGTAATCGTCCACCCCATGGCAGGCAACGGCGCAAACCGGCGTCAGCCGCTGCCCGTCAATCTTGCCCATGACCCCCTCAAGCAGCCGTGCCTGTTCCGGCGAGATATCCGACAGGATTTCCAGTTCCAGCGCATTGATCACTGCGTCTGTTTCCTCGCTGGTTAAAAACAATGGTGTTTCGCTGCGCTCAAAATATATACCTCTGCCGTTTAGCAGGAGCGAGCATTCCCCTGCGATCCGGTGCATCCGCAGGAAAGCGTCCCCGCTTTCTTCCAGAGTCTTGCCGGTGGCAAATGGGATAAATTTGCGGCTGCCATCCTCATTCCTGCACACCAGGCTGATGTCCAGATAAATGCCCTCGCTGGCTCCATAATTGGGGACGCAGAGGGCATGATCGAAGTTCGGGAGTTCTCCCTTAAGCTGGGTTTCGTACTCTCCGTCAAACAGGAAATACTCATCCGGCAGCAGGCCGGTGGCCTCCAGATGCTTCTTCAGCTTTTCAAATGTCTCCCTGGCATCCGCCATGCCAATATGCCGGACCCGGCGCTGCTCATCCGGTTCGCTCCATCGATCCAGGTTAAAAGACCGTATTCTCGCCATATTTGCATTCCTCCTACTGTTTTATTCATAATGTGGGGCCTTCCATCCCATTGGGTGCCAAATCATCCCGCCAGTTGTTCTTGCATGCCTGGAAGTTTGCCGTTAGCTGCTCCGCCGTAAGGAATGTATCCGCCTCTTGATTGCATGATTCAAAGCCGTCCCGGTTCAGCTCAAACCAACAGTGATCCCTTTCCGAATCAAATTCATCGAATTTGCGCTCCGGCAATCCCACCTGGCTGGGGATAAAGTATTCCCCCATATCGCAGCACTCCAGGATCTGATCGATCTGGCTGTCGGTCAGCTCCCCATGGATGACACACATGTTGTGGACCTTATAATTATCTGAATCCCGGTACAGATAGCAGATTCTTGTGTTCATGCTATTCCTCCTTCCCGATTTCCAGTGCCCGGAGGCCGTATCTGCGGACGGCCATGGCATTGCAGATGAGCCTAAACAGCTCCGTTGGGATCAGCTTCGCATCGCCCAGGTCGTCAATGGTCAGGTGTTTGGTGCCAAGGTACAGATCCTTCGCCGCACAGTACAAGGTATATGCGCTCTCCGTACAGCCTGGAACGCAGAATGGCTCAAAGAGAAGCGTCCCTCCTGGATGCCTTTTCTCGACTATGCGCCTCAACCGCGGATCCGCTGTCAGCAGGTAAAGTGCGGACAGCAGTCCATAATCCCTTTGTCCCACCCTTTCAATCGCCGTCCAAAAGGCCGCCTGATGCCGCCCATCTTTGAATATCATAGGGTTTCCCTCGCTTTCCTTTAGGTATTGGTTCAGCCGCATCCGAAAGGATTGGAATGGAATATGAGCAGCCATTTGTCCCATTCTTTCTTCATAGGATGCCGGCGGTGGCTTTGTATCCATAATCCGAATGCCGATGACGCCGCAGCCCCTTGGCCTGTAATGGGGCGTATGCTGCATAAACCGCTCATACTCCCGTAAACGTTCGTCATCCATAAAATACATGGCCTGGCTCCTTTCCTGAAAACGGAAAAGGCCCAGGCTTTTGTTTTACTATCAAAAGCCTGGGCCTATCTCGTTGGTTACATATTACATATTTAGTTGTAGGTTATCCCCCTGCTCGAAGGATGGCGGCGCTTCTTCCAGCTGCGGGTATCCAAACTGCAGTTTTTCCGTCAGTGCATTTAACTCCTGTTCCTGCTCCCATGTGAGTGTCATACAGTTGTTTCTGGTAAAATCAACACAGCGATACAGGCTGGCGGCTTCTTCCGGAGTAAACAGCCGGCATCTGTCCACCAGCCCCGCCCTTATGGCGAAGGCCTCCTTGACATACTCATAATTGGGGGAGTAGTCCCCGTTGGTAACCCTGCTGCGATCCCCGTTCTGCGTCCATGTAGTAAACATGAACCCGTGCTGTTCGCTGTACATGCCGGCCATGACCGTATCGCCGCATTCTGCCATTCTTCGGTATCCCTCAACCTCGGGAATCCCCATGGACGGTGAATTTTCGTATTGTCCCACATACGCACGGATTAGCTTTGCCTGCTCGCCGATTTGAGAAAGAACCGCTTTTTCCTCCTCTGTGCGGATTTTCTCCGATTCCCAGCTGAGATAGCCTTTCTTGTCCTGACAGCACAAGCCTGTCCCGCCCGACGAAATGACCAGCAATCCCTTTTCCTCATCATACCGCCCGGCACAATCCAGCCGGCCCAGCTTTCGCAGCATTTCTTGCTGATAGAGCGTCATATCCCGATCCCCTCCTCGCCGTATATTTGTGGTTCGTTGTCCGCTTCTTCCATCTCTTCCGACAGAAGCTGCATATCCCGGAAAAAGAAAAAAGCATGCTGCCGCATGCTCTCCATGGATTCGTATTCCGGCCAGATGACGGTGAGGATGGCGGCTTCTACCATTCTCCCATCCCTTGTATTCCGGGACAGCTCTTCGTAACTGCCCCAGTAGCCATCTCCCCCCGTGTGCAGGATATCCTCTCTATCATCCACCTGAAGATAGTATCTGGCGGTATCCACACCGATTTCCTTTTCGATGCACTCCTGAAGCTCATATTTCATCCCCCGCAGATATATGTCCATGTCCTCCTCTGGAGCCAGGTAGACCTCCATGGTCCGGATCAACGTATCCGGCGCCTCCGCTGCGGAAAACTCCCTGAGTACGACTCTTGCGCCAAACGCTTCAGGCGGCTGGACATCCACGACGAGCTGCTCCAGTCTGGCTCCGCTGAATTCTTCAAAATACAGCGGATCGCCGAACACGATCCGCTTTGGTGTTTGTACCTTATATATTTCTTTCATCTGCTTTTCTCCTACATGGTCATGGAGAGGCCCTCATCCTCTGTCTGGACTTCTGCAAGCTCATTCAGAAAAGCAGGATCGACGATTACCTCTGACTCGTTTCGGCTGCTGAAAAAGGCATAGACATGCGCCTTATCAATCTTCGCTTCATATACGGCGCCATCCTCATCAAAGCGGTGCGCAAACCATTCCGCCTTTTCTCTGTCCAATGTCCAGGACAGAGCTTTCACCCTGTTGGCGTTATATGATGTTACGCCGCGATAGACAACGAGGGTATCCTCCAATGCCTGAAACTGCTTGTATTCGTCCTCATCCATGAGCACCTGGGGATCCGCTTTTTTGAACAGGCCCAACATCTGCTTTTGCGTAAAGTTAGGATCATTGTTGGGGCTTTCGCACATGACCCATGCGTTGGCCAGATATTCGGAAAAATCCTTTTGCGAAAAATATGGCATTGCATACTTCAAAAAGGCAAACCGATAGGATTTGGTCAGCATCATATAGATGTGCCTCGGCGTCTCAGCATTCTCAATTAACGACGCCATTTGCTCTCTCCATTGGCTCCTCACCGCTTCATCTGCTGTGATATCGGCTGCTCTATATTCGTTACCACTTCTTACCGTTACTATTCCTGAATCCGTAAACGGATGCTTTATTATCACCGGTGAGAATGATGTCGGTTCCGGATCCATCATTAAAAATACCCTTGCCAGCTGTTTCATCGCAGCTAAATCCGTCTGTTTTCTCAACCCGATCGCCTTCTTCTTTCTGTATTAGGGCAGAAAAAAAGAATGCCGTCACCAGCATTCTCTCCTGTGGATTTCATGTTGTATCAATTACATGCCCAGATCCAGATTTTCCTGTTGCTCATAATATTCGTTGACCTCCTCCACACTGGGACTAAAGATAGGCTGCGGTTCTGCTTCACCAAGCTGGATGGGGATGAGGGTCTCCTTGACCTGCTCCAGCAACTCCTTATCTGGACACTGGTCGATAAAGTTTCCCATGGTATTCATAATCAGCTCGTCCATCGGAGTGGTCAAAATCATTTGATCCACAAACGGTCGGCTTCCAATAAAGGATGCAATGTTTTCCGGAGTGTTATGGAACAGGAATTCTTCTCTTCCTCCGTTGCTGTAGACATAGGCATGTACAACCTCTCCACTGTCCATCAATGCCTGGATGGCATCTGATTGCGGCGCATTGTTTTTACCGCAATTTGGGGAGTAATAGTTAGCAAAGGAAGCACCGACCCCGTTTTGACCGAAGCCCTGCTGCTTTGGCAGTTCTTCATGAATGTCCTCTATGGTTTCTCTGTCCAGCGTATAGTCCTCCAGTGCGTATATCAGATCCTGTGTACTGTCTGGGTCTATTCGGAACATCTTTGCGTTATATGCATAGAAGGCCGCATAGTCATATTTTCCGTAATTGAAGCACCCATCCTTTTTTGGGGAATCCACCAAAGTAACGGGTTCTCGAAGAGCGTTCATAAATACTTCTTTCCCGCAAGAAATTAACCATGCCCGAAAATTGTTCAGGCCCTCATCGGCATAATCCGATCCCAACGCTGTACTGACCGCAAACATTTCATCCCGGTATGCCGCATCTTTGTACTCGTGGTAAATCAGGTGCCAATCCATAATGTCCTCTAAAGGGTAATGAGATAGATTCTCTACTATCCTTGTCCAAACCGTCTCTTGGTCATGATTTTGGGATACCGCATTTACATCCTCAATAATTCTCCAAAACTGTTCTTTCGTCATGCACACAACCTCCCTGCCTTGAAAGGCTTCTTTACTTTCACTTCTCTTATGGCAGGAATCATCTGCAGTGTAAAGGGTTCGGAGTAGTATTTTGCTTCGCAAAATCTCCACTCCCAGCTGTCGCTGCCCTTGACACTGCATCTGGTTCCTGCTCTTTAGTAATCAAGGCGGTTAAGCCTTCATGGGCTTAACCGCCTCTACAAAAAAACAGGTGTCCATTCTTTCACCTGCTCCTCCCTTACTGTATATACATTTCCCTCTTTCTTCTGTGTATCGTGTGGTTATCCTCTGCTCCTTTCCAACTCCATACACGCAAAACACACTCTAAGCTATCCTACAGTTTACGTCCAACAGCATAAAGGGCGCGTCGTGCAAAAATGCTCTTGCCAGTCCCAGCCGCTGACGCTCGCCGCCGGACAGGGTATCGCCCAATTCGCCTACCGGCGTGTTGTAGCCTTTTGGAAGCGTCATAATAAAATCGTGGACGGAAGCCTTTTTACAGGCGGTTTCAATCTCTTCATCGGTGGCCGACAGTTTGGCAATCCGCAGGTTGTTTTTGATGCTGTCGTGGAACAGCTGAGTTTCCTGGGTGACAAAGCTTTCCAGTTCCCGCAGGTTTTTGGTGTTGATCTCTTCTACCGATCTGTCGGAAAGCGCCACGCTGCCTTTCTGCACCTTCCAGAACCGCATCAGAAGCTTTAATAGGGTGGATTTTCCGCTTCCGCTTCTGCCCACAATCCCTACTACGGCGTTTTCCGGAATGGTCACCGATACATCCGAAAGAATAGTCTCATTGCCGTAAGAGAAGGAAACCTGCTCCGCTTTTGCGCCGGAGAATGTGATTTTCGGTTTCCCGTTGATTTCCTCTACTACCGGCGTTTCGTCCAGAATGTCCAATACCCGGTTGCCTGCCGCAAATGTGTTTTGCAGGGTACTGCCCAGCGCCGCCAGAGCAATTACAGGACCAAAGGAGGAAAACAGCGCCAGCGTAGGGATCAAAACGCCTTCAAAGCCCACTGCGCCGCTTTGATACAGCAAGGCCGAGACAAACAGCATGATAAGATCAAACGCCAACACCACCGTATTGGTAACTGCTGTATTTCGCCCGGCGGTGCGTTTCATCTTTTCTTCGTCCCGGGAGAGTTCATCCGTCTTTTCATTCATTTTGGAAAGGCGCTTTTTCCCCTGCCCATACTGGAGGATTTCGGAAAGCCCTCGCAGGCTGTCCAGCACAAAGCCCGAAAGCTCACCGGATCTGGTGCGGAAACGCAGTCCGTCGTCCCCGCTGCATTTGGATATCACCATTGGAATCACGATTCCCACGATCAGATAGGCCGCCAGCGCAATCACGCCAAGGATCCAGTGAAACGAGCCGATGAACAGGCACATGACAATGGTAAACAACAGCGCGATGGCAGCCGGTGAGATGGTATGAGCATAAAACACCTCCAGCAGTTCAATATCGGAGGTGATCACCGAGATCAGATCCCCCTTGTCCCGGCCTTCCAGTTTTGCCGGACAGAGCTTTCTCAGCGCGCGGAACACCCGGTCACGCAGCAGTGCCAGCAATTTAAAGGCGATAAAGTGGTTGCATGCCTGCTCCGCATACCGCAGAAACCCACGGAGTACCGCAAAAACAAGAACGGAAACAAAAACTGCCGTCAGGGTAAGCGGAATATCAAAACGCAGAGCCGCCAGCACACCGTATCCGCCGAAGATGGTAATAAAGGCGGCGCACAAATGTCCGATGAGTCCCATCAAAACAGCCAGCGCCATGTAACCGCTCAGGGGTTTTACCAGTCCGATCAGCCGTGCCATAACAGCAAATCCGCTTCGCTTTTTCATACGCCTGCACACTCCTTTCCAAATTGCTCTAATGTCTGCTGGGCACTCCACAGCCGTTCATACAGACCGTGGCGGGAAAGCAGTTCTTTATGAGACCCGCTTTCTGCAACAGTTCCGTGATCCAGCACATAAACATGGTGAGCATCCACCACATTGGCAAGCCGGTGGGAAACGAGGATTACCGTTTTGCTTTTTGCCAGCTCATGGATTTCACGCATAATATCGTTTTCGCTCTCCACATCAATGTTGGAGGTAGCTTCATCAAAAATATAAACAGGACTGTCATGCAAAAGCGCCCTTGCAAGGGCCAGCCGCTGGCACTGCCCGCCCGAAAGATTGGACGCTTTTTCCAAAAGCCGGGTATCCAGCCCCTGTTCCGCTTTTAAAAACTCTGCGAGATTTACCTGGGAAAGCACTGCCCACAGTTCTTCATCGGAAGCGCCGGGTTTTCCCATGAGCAGATTCTCCCGCACCGTGCCCTTGAACAGGTAGCTCTGGTGACTGATATAGGTAATATTCCGCAGAAGGCTTTCTTCCTGAATGGAGGAAAGGGGCACGCCACCCACTGTTACCTTACCGGTATATCCTCTGTTTCTTCCCATCAGGATCGAAGCCAGTGTGGATTTACCGCAGCCGCTTTCTCCCACCAGCGCCGTAAAGCTGCCCTGCGGGAAGGTAAGATCAACGCTATGGAGGATCTCCCGGTCCGGCTCATAGGAGAAGGAGAGACCGGAGCAGCGGATTGTATGCTCCGACGGGAAACTTTCAGTAATCTCAATCTTTGTTTCTTCCAAATCCAGCAGACGGAAAATCTTGTCGCTGGCCGCCATGCCGTTCATGGCAATATGGAAAAAGGAGCCCAGCTGCCGCATGGGGATAAAGAAATCCGCCGCCAACAGGATAATCAGCAGACATCCCTCAAGGGAAACGCCTCCGCTTTGGTACTGGGTCACCGCCATAATGACGCCCAGCGCTGCGCCGCCGTAAGCGATCAGGTCCATAATGGTGATGGAGTTTAACTGCATGGTCAGCACCTTCATGGTGATCTTTCGGAATTTTTCCGCCTGCTCGTTCATTTCCTGCTGTTTAAACTCATCCGCCTGATAGATTTTAAGGGTGGTGAGCCCCTGCAAATTTTCAAGGAAGGTGTCGCCCAGTTCCGTGTACTGCCCCCAGTATTTAGAGAGCAGTTTTTTCGCCCAGGTCTGTACCGCCGCAATAGCTACGGGGATCAGCGGCACACAAATGAGCAATACCACCGCTGCCGGGACATTCACAAAGCACAGCACGATAAACAGTGTGAGCGGCGCCAGCATCGCATAGAAAAACTGAGGCAGATATGCGCCGAAATAGGTTTCCAGCTGATCCACGCCTTCGACTGCCACCTGCACCACTTCCGAAGTTTTCACCTGCTCGTTGTAGGAGTTTCCCAGCCGCAGAAGCTTTTGATAGATCTTCTCGCGCAAGGTCTTTTTGACTGCTTTGGAGGAAAAGTACCCCATTTTGGCGGCACCGATGGAGCAGAAAAACCGGACTGCCAGAGCCAGAATTACAACGCCTCCCGTCACTGTTAAAAGCTGCGCCGAGGCCGAACCCCTGAAAAGCTCTGCAAGCATCCGGGAAATACTGAGCATCAGGGCGATATTCGCCGCAAGGGAGCACCACTGTAAAATTACATTTCCCGCTATGTATTTTTTGCTCTCGGCAACGGTACCGATGAGCCGTTTATTGATCATCATATTTTCGTCCGCCTTTTGTTATTTTTTTCATCACTTTCTTAACACCTGTACACAGAGCGGCAACCGCTATTACAAGCAGCACTGATGTAAAACCGTAAAAAAGGGATTGCATGGCATTATTCACAGCCGCTCGCCTTCTTTCTGTTCGTCCACTTTCTCAGCGCTTCATAGCTTTTCGGACTTACGGCATGTTCCATTTGGCAGGCATCCTCCGCCGCAGTTTTCCCATCCACGCCCAGATCTTCTAAAAGAGACCGGAATGTCTGGTGGCGCTCATACGTTTCTCTGGCAACGGTTTGCCCCTTATCCGTGAGATGTACTTCCCGGATATCGTCTAAAAAAAGGTAACCTTCCTTCTCCAACTCTTTCAGCGAAACGGAAACTGTAGGACGCGACGCATGAAGCTCTGCTGCAATATCCGCACCACGTACGGAGCCGTTTTGCTTTTGCAGCAAATACACGGCTTTCAGATAATCCTCCACTGTTTTTCTTTGTTTCATACGGCTTGTGCCTCCTTTCCATGTATTCAGGGTTACCCCTTATACCGGGATCACAAAGGGTTTTCCATCTACCGACTGAATGGTCAAATCGACACCGTATACCTCTTTGACAAGTTCCTTTGTAATGATTTCCTCCGGTAAACCGTGAGCAATCATTCGTCCGTCCTTCATCGCTACGATTTCGTCGCTGTAATACAGCGACTGATTGATGTCGTGGAGAACCATAACGATGGTAATTCCGTACTCCCGGTTCAGCTTCTGAATGAGTTTTAAAATCTGCAGCTGATAACGGACATCCAGATAGGTGGTCGGTTCATCGAGAAACAGTACCTTGGTGTCCTGTGCCAGCGCCATGGCAATCCACACCCGCTGTTTCTGTCCGCCGGAAAGCTCTGTTACCGGTTTATCCTTGTGCTTGCTTGTATGGGTGATCTCCAGCGCCCACTGTATTTTTTCTTCATCTTTTTGCGGATCCGATGAAAGCCCCATTGTGTGATAGGGCGTTCGCCCATAGCTTACAAGCTTTTCGACCGTAAGATCCGGCGGCGCCGTATTGTATTGATGGACAATCGCCGCTTCTCTGGCAAAATCTTTTAAACGCAAATTTGCGATATTTTCTTCTCTCAGAAACACTTCCCCCTGATCGGGCTTTAAGTTTTTTGTCATCAGGTTAAACAATGTGGATTTTCCGCATCCGTTTGCACCGATCAATGTGGTAATTCTCCCCTCGTGAAGAGAAAAGTCCAATCCGTTCAGCACCTGCTGTTTTCCGTAGGAAAAGGAGAGATTTTTTACGGTAAAAATATTACTGGCCATAGCTTTGTCTTGACCTCCTCAGCAGAATAATAAAGAACGGGCCTCCTACCACGGACATAATGACCGAAGCGCTGATTTCATAAGGCGCTGCAATGGTACGCCCAACCGTATCCGCTAAAAGCAGAGTAAAAGCACCCAGCAGGATCGTATAAGGAACCAATACCTTGTGATTGCTTCCTACCAAAAGCCTTGCAATATGGGGTACGATTAGTCCTAAAAAGCTGATGGGACCGATCACCGCCGTAGAAATGCCCGCCAACAGTACTGCAATAACCGAAATCACGATACGGCTTTTATTGACATTGACGCCGAGGCTTCTTGCTGTCTTGTCTTCCAGAGCCAGCAGATTACACTGACCGAGTACGAAGAACGAAGCGATCAATCCTACTACGCCGTACAATAACAGGGTTTGCAGGTCATCCCAGGTCTTCATGGTGATATTTGCATTTACGATGCTGGCAACCCCCGAATAATTGCTTCCTGTTCCGGAGTTAAACGCGCTCATCAGTCCGGTAAACATGGCGTTGACTGCTACGCCCACCAAAATGATGCGCAGGGGGGAAAGCCCACCCTTCCAGGAGAGAGAATACACCAGTAAAAATGCGATCATACCGCCCAAAAACGCAAACAGGGGCGTAAAGAAGTATAACGCCGGGAAAAATGCGGTAATCAGCACCGCTACAAGGCTGGCTCCTGAGCTGATACCGATAATTCCCGGATCAGCCAGCGGATTTTTCATCACAGCCTGTAAAAGCACGCCCGAAACTGCCATGGCCGCCCCGCCGAACATTGCGATAAAAATACGGGGAAAACGCAGATCGAATATGGTCGCCACATTTTCGTTGTATGCAACAAACAGTCCTTTGAAAAGTTCCAGAGGTGTCACCTTTAAGCTGCCGGTATTGACGGAAAAGAGAAAAAGTCCGACAAGCAGCACCGCTGTAATACCAAAGACCAACTATAAAAAGTCAATAGGAAAAATAAAAAAATAACGAATAAGGGATGAAAAAATATGCAAGACAAAAAGACCTGAACAAAAAGTCCAAGTCGATGGATAAGTGGGTATAAAAAGATTATTTAAATTGAGGGACGTAAGCGGTATTGTATTTTAAAACAGCAAAAATGGTGTTACAAAGCTTTCTGGCAACAGCACCAACAGCAGTAAGATGATGCTTGCCCTCGGATCGCTTTTTTTGATAAAAAGCCGAGAAAACCGGATCATGAAAGGCTGCAATCAAGGCAGCCTGAAACAGAGCTTTGCGCAAATAGGGAGAGCCACGCTTACTCATTTTGTTATTGGTGGATTGGTATTCACCGGATTGGCTGACAGAAGCGTCTATACCTGCATAAGCAGCAAGCTTGGAAGCGTTTGAAAAGCGAGAGATATCACCGATCTCTCCTAAAATAACAGCGGCGTTAATATTGCCTACACCCGGTACAGTCATAATAGGAGAATTAATTTTATCAAGGATAACTTTGATTTCTGCTTCCACATCACATACCTGAGCGTCAATAAATTTAATCTGCTCAATTAAAAGCCGAAGCTGTAAAGAGAAGCTATCCTGACAGAACTTCAGTCCGAAAGAACTTGCTGCGAGCTCTGAAATCTGAGTGATTTTGTTTTTGGCAAAACCCTTAAAAGAGACCTTTTTGAGCACGTTTTCAAGCTGTTCAGAAGAGATGTTTTCAAAATCATCCGCAGTCTGAAAGTGCGAAAGAAGTTCTTTAGAGGTTTCGCCGAAAACATCTGAAAAAGCAGTGTGATATTCTGGGAACACCTGGTCAAGAACACAGATTACCTTGCGCTTCAAGTCTGAAATGGACGAAACAAGATAAGTGCGAAAGCGTGACAGATTACGCAGTGACATTGTGTCTTCATCTGACAGTGAGGTTTCAACAAAATCACCGTAGCGTATCAAATCAGCAATGAGAACAGAATCGATGAAATCTGTTTTACGCTTTCTGATTTCAGTCCCTTTTCGCCAGCCGTCAGTTTGAATAGGATTAACGACATGAACAACAAATCCGTTTTCAACAAGAAATGAGTAAATCGAAAGCCAATAATGACCGGTAGCCTCCATTCCTATTTCAACTTCTGATTGATTATTGATATGTACTGATAATTTTTCAATCAGGCTGTTTGCGCCTTCGGTTGTGTTTGAAAACGAGAATGCTTTGAATAATGGTTTTGCCGTTTCATCAATAAGAGAAGCAACATGAGTATTTTTGCCGATATCAATTCCGAGATAAAGCATAACATTCACCTAAATAAACAGATTTTAGATAGTTCCTCTTATCTGATAAACGTTACTGCCTTGTTCTATATTCGAAGTACGGCAATCAGCCGTCAACATCCAACTTATTCGTAATCTGTTTATCAGAAAGAGGTGTCAGTCTTTCCAGTACGGAGTAGCTTTTGGCTCCCCAAGGAGAATACGACATCCTCTATCTAATAACTACAATTATACAACATTATGTTGAATAATTATACAGTTGATTTTGGGAGATAGGCTCCCTTATCAACCTAAATTTATTATACAAGGAGAAAATCTTTTTTCTTCTGCTTATCATAAAGCAGGCCTCCTTTTCGTGATAAAGCAAACAGCCGGGCGCCGAATTTCGGCAACCCGGCCATTGCTTTTTTACATGCAATATGCAGTCTTTTTTATTTCACTGTCTTACGCTTTCTGCTGATAAACAGAACGCCGATCATTCCGGCAGAAGCCAGCGCGAGGAGTGCAAAAGGAAGTACATTTGTGCTGTCTCCTGTCTGCGGGACATTGCTACCAACGTTTGCACTGTTTTCAGCATCGGTGATTGTGCTGCCCTGTTCCACCAGCGCATAGGTGCTGAAGCTCTTTGTCATGACTTTGTAGAAACCGTTTTCGACCGTGCCCTTGACCAGGGTTTTTGTTCCATCTTCATTGATTCGATACAAAACCACCTTGTCGGCATCATATCCTTCGGGAATGGGGTAATACACGGTGACAATACCGTTGGGCTGTACGTCAGCGCCATTCAGTTCAAAGTGAATTTCAAACAGGCGGAACTTCTTGCCTACATCGCTCAAAATAGAAGCAGCTCTGTCATTATCAGCGCCGGAGGTGATTGGGGTAACTACAAGTTTCACGCCTTCGGGGAAAACACCCTCATCAGCCTGGATCTTTATACCGGTTGTAGAATCGGTGACGTTGACTGCCGGGGATTGTTCTACAGGTTCTTCCGGCTTGATTTCTCCGTCATCGAGCTTGAGCAAAGACCAGTCAAGTTTCATCAGGACATCCTGGCTCCCAGTTCCATCGGAAATCGCTTCCATAATCGGGACGAACACATGAAGAGGTACATATTCGCCGGCGGCCTTATCCACCAGCTTCAGCCGGATCATTTCCGGATACAGATGGTCGGCATCGTTGTAAATGTCGATCACATCGGTTCCGTCTGCATTCTTCTGGGTAGACAGCACTTCGGCCGGAACCAGTGTGCCCTGCGGAATACCAAAATTGTTGTATGTATAGCCCGCATCATAGTAGGAAAGATTCATCAGATAACCAAATTTGTTCTCGATGGTCAAGCCTTTGAACTGCATGGTCAGATAATATTCCCCGTCAATGACCTCCAGCCAAACATTGTGGTTAATGGCGTTGTTCGACATAGAGAAGTTTTCCCGGTCAGTTTTTATCATCTGGGCGTAGAGGGTGTACTTTCCATCCGGCAAATTGTTAATGTCCCAATCTCCGGTGTCTTTCAAAGTCAACCCTTCAATAGCTTCTCGAAGTTTTTCAACTTCTGCATCTACCTCTTCCTGGCCGGAACGGTCATTGACCGCAACCATTTCCGCACTGTTTACGGCGTTTTGCAGTGTAAGGACAGAGGAATCGGTATAAAGCTCAGCCTGCTCCAGTTTGGCGTTTGCTTCTTCGAGCATTTGATTGAGTTCTGTTTTATCAGCTGTTTCCCGGTTGATCACTTCTTCCGGATCAGCATCCGGAGTCTCATCTGATACTTTAACCGCATCATCATAGTAAATGGTAAAGATGGCGTCTCGGGTCGCATCACCGCCGGCCATGATGGCGTCCATAGCGGATACACGGAATTTCGTCATAAATTGAGCGTCGTCAGTCGGCAGAATCATATATCCCTCACTTGGGTAATAATCCGTAGTTCCTTCGTTGAATGAATCGGTATAATAGCTGCCGTCCGAGTTCTTGTAGTAGGAAGTATAGGTGAGTTCTTCCAATTCACCCTCCTGGTTGTAGTACCACATCTGGATCATATAGCCCTTATCGGAGCCAATATTAACGGGATCGAAATTCAGTTCTAAACGCTTCACCCCATCTTTAACGACCAGGGTAGCCTCACCGCCCAGGCAGCTTGCAGACATGGATGTTTCATCCGGCTTGGATTCGTTAAATGTGGTGATCGGCACAGTATAGGTTCCGTCTTTCAAATCAGAGCCATCGGTATCCGCCAGCTTTTCATCATAGACAGCAAGGTTTCCAGACATATAATCTGCATCCACTATCAGGGAATAGATATCCCCCAATACTATGCCGTTTTTGTTGAACCATCCATATCGGAAACCGTTTTGCCCGCCTTCCTGAAAATATTCATTATAGAAAGTCCGCATATTATTTTTGTTCATGCCTTCTTGAATCGGAATTTCAAGGATAGGCGAACTGCCGAAATCAGAAACGGTTTCTTCCCCGTCCGTAACCTGGAAGTTAAAGAAAGTCATCAGGTTATAGCTCTGCACATGGCTTTCCATGTTCGCCCAGGGATTTTTGTCTACATTTGAACTTCCAGTGTCTGTAACAAGATTGATATGAAGCTGTGCGTTCTCCGAAACATATTTGGAACTGGTATGAAGCTTGATTCCGGTAGTATCATCAGTCAGTGTAACAGGCGTTACAGCCGTATAAGGGATAAGTGTTGCTTCGGCGTACCGGTAAACTAAGCCTCTGTAATCATCAATGGCCAATGTTTTTGCCCGGATGGTTTTTCCAGCAACCAATTCATCCAAACTGCTGTATTCCAGCGTCAGGGTTTCGTTTTGCAAAGTGATGGGCTGGTAATTCTCATCCAGAATTTCTGTGCTTTGTCCACCGTCAACCCAGGAAACAATTCCGTTGGGCGTGATGTCATAGGTGACGTACAGTTTCCCATCTTTGAACGCCGTTTTTGCGGACGTAGTACGGAAAGCAGCCGCCATCGTCGTGTTCATCGTGTCGTAATTGAATGAAACCGTCTGCTCTACTTCATCTAAAGCATCCGGCAGCTTCTGTGCTCCGGAAAAATCAATGGAAATCGTGCCCCAGGAAGAATAGTATCCTGTGTCAAATTCGTCAGACTCATAAGCGTGTTCATCCCGCTCATAGAGAAGATTGACAAACAATTCTTCACTCAGGCTGTCTACCGTAACGGAAAAAGCTATTTTTCCATTTTCAAGCTTCTGATAAGTTGTGTCATAAAAAAGCTCATTATTGTCCGCAGAAACCTTTTCTTTTTTGGCATCAGTAAAGCCGCTGCCCGCCAGATCATAGCCGTCAACTAAATTTTTCTGTGCATAACCGATCTCGGATAATTGTTCTGTTTCAGACGCTCCCGGCTTCATCGCTTCAAAAAGGATGGCGCGATAATCCTGCCAGCCGTACTGCATATATTGCTTGTTGCTATACATATCTCCTTCGAAGAGCCATGTGTCCCCTGGCGATAAGTAGAAAGTAAGGGTGTATTCTCCGTCATCAGCAAGAATTTTTATATTTTCAGAAAGACGGGTGTAGATATAACCGTCCATTCCTGAAAAATGCGCCATATAGGTTCCGTCTTCCAAAACGATTTCTTTTTTAGAAAATTCAGCGGTAATAAAAACATTGGAAGCAGGCATTTTAAACTTATTGTCATTCACTTCTACTGCTTTGCTTGATTCATCCATAACTGTAATGGATTTCAACTCAAAACCCGGCTCGGGGGTAACCGTTATTGTAACAATGGCTCCCTCTGCAGCTTTGTCTACATCAGTAGAAACGACGCCGTTTTGCATTTCACTGACGGTTATATCAAATTGAGTTGTCTGACCTTCTTTCAAAACCAATCCATCCACAAGAGACTGCAGCATACTAATGGTATTAGCCAGAAATCTATCAGGAATTTGAGTTGGATCCACAATTTGTTTTCTGGCGTCCATCAATTTGTTCCAACTTTCTTCTGTGTAAAGTGATGAATCCATAGAATCAATCTTTTGCAAAAGAGATTGTAGTTTCTCCAAATCAGTTTGTTCCACAGGAACAAGTTGATCAATCGCACCCTGCAGTTTTTCCAGAGCCATTTGTTGAAATCGTTCTGGAATCTGTGTCGGATCTATGATCGTGTCTCGGGCTTCCTTAAATGTCTTCCAGCTTTCCGGCGTATAATTTGACTCTTCAAGAGTGTCTGCGTAAGCAATCAAATCTTGTAGCTGTTCTAAAGTCGTTTTTTCCGCCGCAAAGACGTTGGCAATTCCTGCGCTCATGACCATCATCACAGCCAATAGCACAGCCAAACTTCGTTTAAGCCATGACTGTTTCGTTGTTGTCATTGTGTCTACCTCCATTCATTTATAAAAACAATGTTTCGGTTAGCATATTCTAACCGCTTGGTGAAAAATAATGCCGTTTCTACGGCATCATAAAAGATATCGCGCACCACTCCTCCTTTTGCGATGTTCTGGTCAAGAGAACAAGTTAACACGCTTGTTTCCCTGATATAAACGGGCAGAGGCAAAAGGTTATTCGCCTGAGTTAGGTTATGCTAACCAACCTCCTAAAAAATTGCTCCTTTCGGAGTTTTTAGGAGGGGATCGTTGTTGTCATATTGCTTTTGGCTCTGCTCTGCTGTTACTTTTCTGTCCGGCCTCAAAGACCAAAACAGGGCTGCGAATGATAAAACACACTGCTTTTATAATCCGCGTTTTCCTTAAAGCAAATTCAGTATAGCCAGTTACTATTTTGTTGTCAATGGATTTTCTGTTGCAAAACTGCTCCAAACAGCCCATCGGAGGGCTAAAAAAGCTCCTAAACCTCGATTATGACTGATAAATCAGTGTTGTTGCAAAACTGCTCCAAAAAATTTTTCGTTTCTTCTGAATCAGCCGCTTTTAATGGATGAACATGGTGAAAACAGCCGTACTCTCCGGCATATGCATATCCCCAACACTGCATTGCATTTTCAGGCATACGCTTCCGTGCAGCAGGGTATCCCGGCCTTTTCCCATAGAGATAAACCGCAGCGCCGTTACCGGAAAAAACACATAACGCCCGTCAATTCCGCCGTCACGGAATTCTCCGTCATATAAGTATTGCAGCTTCTGAATGCGTCCTTCCATTTTATTTTTGCTGGACATGGACTGGGCGGATACGGTTTTGACCGCCAAATACACAAGTCCTTCATGATCCTTTACGATGACTTCACACGGGTTTTCAAAACCACGGTTTGCCATGGAAAGGTTATTGTGATTTTTGATTTGTTCCCGGTAAATAATGAACGGAAAATAGTAACTGCCGTCACTGAGGTAATTACAAATATCCCCGCCATGGAAGTTCCGGCGTCCGGCAAATATTTCTTTGATATGCATTCGGCTTTCCTGTTCAGCCAGCCGCTCCATAAATTCATCAGAAAAACCGGCTGCCAATGCCCGAAGGGCATTCTCCTTAATCTGTGCAGGAGGGATATCCTGATACTGCATATATTTTTCTAATACCTTTCTCTGTTTCTGATACTTTTCTGCCAGTTTAACTCCCGGAACTGTCAAAACCGTTTTGCGATTCTCCAGACGTTCTACAATATTCAGCTTTTCCAGCGTATCCAGCGTACGAGTGACCACCCATTTACTCACATTCAGGCTTCTGGCGGAATCCGTTACCGTACGCTTTGACGGTTCCGCCGTCAGGTAATAAAGCAGCAGCTGAATTTGAAACGGCGTTAAGTTTTCTTTTTCTGACATTAAAATCCCCTCCGGTATTGTATTTGTATAAGGTAAAAACACTATAAAATCAAATGAATCATCTTCACCATACAAAACCGGTCAGAAACAGCCATACTAACCTTGGTGGATAGTTTTAAGCCGTTTTTGGGAATATAACGGTAGTAAGGCTCTTCCATAATCTCTGTAAACCCACCGCCGATCTTTCCGGCCAGTTCCGCTGCCGACTCCACATAAAAGAACATCTGCGCATCGGCGTGGCCTACCTGTTTCATGTATTTCTTTTGCATCATAGCCATACCTTTTTTATTCACAGTATCAAAGACGACTTCTATTTCTCCGAATTGTCTGAGCATACGAAGCAGAGAAATAACCTTATCTTCCTCAAAATAGTGAAACAGTCCGCCTGCGGTAACAAGGATAGGGGCGTCGGGCAAATCCGTGCGAACTTGCCTGATCCAGTCTTCGGAAAAGGCATCTCCGGCAAGATAGGTCTCCCGTTCCGATTCCGGGAGCAGTTCCCGCCGGTAGTCAATGACGTGTGGCAAATCAACGGCATACCAGCGCGTCTTTCCGTTATCACAGCGGTAATAAGTTGTTTCAAGTCCGCAGCCGAGCTGGACAATCACGCCGTCCGGTTTGCGCATTAAAAACTCCTGAATAAACCGATCCATATTGGCAGAGCGAGCCGCTGAAGCCAGCAGGGTATACTGGCTTTGACTGCCGTTTCCCAACAGGTCAGATGGCAGCTTTTCTTTTAATTCCAGAGCCTTTTTATCATATATGATCTGCGGGCAATGCTCACTGGCATAAATTCTTCCTAGCATAGGGATAAACAGGGTATCTTCTACAACGCCTAATTTCTGCATAACCAGTCCTCCTTTATAGTGAGATTATTTCCGGCCTACCAGGAGTCTGGAAGATCCTAGCATCATCATAGCTGCTCGGCGGTGTGAGCCGAACGCCTCTTGTGCAGTATCAATGAGACGAACATCCTGATACCCCATATCCCGCAGTTTCTGCGCAAAACCTTCCATGTCACCGTACATTTTTGGCTTCATATCATCGTTCAGAGCGAAGACGCCTCCTTTTTTTAACACCCGCAGGCTCTCCAGCAGCAGCTTGTGCATATCGGCTCCCATGACATTGTGGTAGACATAGTTGCTGATGACCGCATCAAAACTCTCATCGGGGAAATCCAGATGATTGGCGTCGCCATGCTGGAACACACACCGGGAGGCCACGCCTTCACTTGCGGCGTTTTTCTCACAGAGGGTCTTGCTGTAATTGTAAACAGCTCCCCAGTAGTCCATGCCAGTGACTTTTGACTCCGGCCAGGTCAGGGCCGCACGGATTGACAGCGCCCCGGAGCCGCAGCCGACTTCCAAGAGACTGCCCTGGCCGTCATAGTCCAGATGAGAGAGAACGACCCGGTGAACCTGTTCCATGATTCCGCCGCCGCCAAAGGCATACTGGCACCTGATCCATGTGATCCAGAACAGCAAAGCCACAAGTGCGATTGTGATAACAGCAAACAAAACACCCAGAACAGCAACACGGAATACATAAAAAGAGAGTACAGCCAGCACAGTGGCCAAAACTCCGATTCCGCCAATGATGTAAAAGACAGGATTGGACATCCAGCTTCCGTAGTCTTCCCCGTGAGTTCCAAGTCGAATATTCTCCTGTTTTAATTCTTTCTTGTTCATTGCATTATCTCCTCGTATATTTATAATCTCATCAACAATACTCCTACCCCTGCCTGCACCGCCGCCATCAGGGGACACAGGAGCAATGGCCATTGCAACAGATGCTCCGGCAGAGCGTAGTCTTTCATCCAGGCTTTGAACGCATAACCGGGGTGTCCCTCCGTTCCCGGGATGATAAACCGGCTTTTCGCCTTCCTCTGAATCAGCCAGAAATCCAGAAAAAACAGGTCACAGAAATTGACCATCATCCACTGGATATACCCGGTCAGGGCCAGACGCCAGAATCCTGTTGTCCCGCCCTCCATGGTACTGACCGCGCCATAAAGCAGGAGAGGCAGCAGCTCCCCAAAACAGATCCAAAGCCGGTAAAAACGATTCTCTGTTTTTGAGGGTGGTTCCGGCGCGTTCTTGATAATAGCAGGCGGGTAGCTGGGAAACATCAGTCGGGGATTGTATAGTGCCACGGCAGCAGCAAATAAATTAAAATAGGCTGCCATAGCAAATCCGTCTAATATCGTTCGCATCCAGTTCATACACATCCCCCATCACTATCATTTACTCGTCTTACAAGCGGGAAAAATTCGGTTAGGTATCATCGCACTCAAGCACCCAGCGCCACATCCAGCGTCATCATAAGGGTGAAACCAACTGCAAACAGAATGGTTCCCACATTGGAGTGCCTTCCGGCTGACATCTCCGGGATCAATTCTTCCACTACCACATAGATCATCGCTCCGGCGGCAAAGCTCAGGGCATAAGGCAGCACCGGGACTAAAATACCAGCCAGCAGAATGGTCAGAATGGCGCCTACCGGCTCCACTGCACCGGACAGCGTCCCATACAGGAAGGAGCGGGGTTTGGAGAGCCCCTCCGCTTTCAGGGGCATGGATATAATCGCGCCTTCAGGGAAGTTCTGAATGGCAATCCCCAGAGAAAGAGCCAACGCCCCCGCCAGTGTGATCCCACTGTCCCCGTAGAGCCACCCGGTATAGACCGCGCCCACTGCCATCCCTTCCGGAATATTATGCAACGCCACCGCCAGAGTCAGCATAGTTGTTTTTCCAAGACTGCTTTTGACGCCCTCGGCCTCTGAACTGCCGCGATGCAGATGCGGGATCAGCCGATCCAATCCCAGTAAGAATAAAATACCAAGCCAGAACCCAGCTACAGCAGGGAAGAAAGACCATTGCCCCATGTCTGATGCCTGTTCCATGGCATGGAGCAGCAGACTCCATATGGAAGCCGCCACCATAACCCCTGCCGCAAAACCGGTAAGCGCACGCTGAACCAGTTCACTCAAATTGTTCCGCATAAAAAAGACGCAGGCTGCGCCGAGCGTCGTCCCGGCAAAGGGGATCAGCAGCCCTTGCCATAATTCAAAAGGCATATCTTCTCACCCTCATCTATTTTCTTTTAAACAGGGAAAAACCTTGTTTTTCGTAAGGTTCACAACGAATATCCAACACCTTGTACCCGCATTCTTCCACAGCATGTTTCAGCAGCTGCGTGTCAACGGGGTCTTGTATAAGCAGTTCCGTAATCCCTTTTCTATGAGAAGAAGCCACTTTCTTAACAGAAAATACTTTTCTGATCGCATCGTTTATATGGGCCTCACACATTCCGCAGGACATTCCATCGATTTTCATTGTTATTTTTATCATCATTCGGTCCTCACATAGTTAGCGCAGGCTAACCACGACAAATAAAAAATAGTTAGTTAATTCTAACTAATTGATTTTACCATACCATGTTTCATTTTGTCAAGATACTGTGCTAAAGTGTTTTCGGATAAAGACAAAGCCACACTCAAAAAACAGCCGTGTTTTGCGTGCGGCATTTGCCTGTCATCCGGTTTGTTTCCGCATTAGAAAATCACACTATGCCAGCGTCCAGTTCTGGCTTTCTGTCTGTAATTTTACCATGCGGGTATAGATACCGTCTTGCCGGAGCAGGGTATCCGGATCGCCCTCTTCCGCTACCATACCATCGGAAAGCACGACGATTTTATCCGCACCGGCTACCGTGCGCATCCGGTGTGCGATCACCAGAACAGTTTTGTCTTTGATCAGCCGTGACAGAGCTGTCTGTATCAGCGTTTCATTCTCCACATCCAGAGAGGCTGTAGCTTCGTCAAGAAGGATGATCGGCGCGTTCTTTAAGAAGGCACGGGCAATAGAGATACGCTGGCGTTCTCCGCCGGAGAGCTCACAACCGTTTTCGCCTATGTTAGTATTCCATTTATCAGGAAGCTTCTCGGCAAATTCATCCACATTGGCAAGCCGTGCCGCAGCCAGAACCTCCTCATCTGTGGCGTCTTTGTTGCCAATACGGATATTTTCCAGTATGGTGTTGTCAAACAGGGTAACATCCTGAAACACAATGGAATAAAGAGAAAGCAGCGTTTCCGGATCCACTTTCGAGACATCCATACCGCCTACCGTAATTTTTCCCCGGCTCACATCCCAAAACCGGGCTGCCAGACGGGAGACCGTTGTTTTGCCGCCGCCGGAGGGGCCCACCAGCGCGGTTACTTCTCCCTGCTTGGCAGTAAAGCTTACATCCTTTAAAACCGTTTCTCCGGTGTTGTAGGCAAACCCAACATGGTCAAAGGTAATATCGTATCCTTTATTGGAAAGGCTGTTTTTGCCCTGCTGAATGGGATGGTCAAGGATTTCATTCATACGGGCGATATTTGTCCGGGTGGAAATTACCGCCGCCAGATTCTGCAGCGCACCCTGCAAGGGATCATAGAGCCGGGAAACCACCAGCAGGAACAGAAAGAAGGTCAAAATATCCAAACTGCCCTGCATCAACAAAACAGAGCCTGCAAGCGCGACCGTGGCAATCCCGAGCTTTAACACAAGGGAGGCGGATACAACAAAGGCCGCCAAACCGAACTCATTGAGAATGGAGCGGTGTTCCACTGCGCGGATCTTCTTTTCCAACCCTTTAAGGTATTCTTTTTCAGCGTTGTTGGCTTTCAGATCCTGTACCGTTTCGATGCACTCCTGAATCCCGTCCGCGCAGGCCATTTTCGCATCCATGGACTTCTGATTGAAACCTTCCTGTACCTTTGCGGAAAAACCTACAATGGCAAACGCCACCGGCATTACCCATAGAGCCGCCAGCGCCATACGCCAGTCATAGAAGAACAGGCTGACGGCAATCAAAACCGTAGAGATGATGGATCCGGCAAGCTCCGGGATAAAGTGGGAAAAGCTCTGCTCTAAAAAGGTGCAGTCCGCCATAATGGTGCTGGTAAGATCCGCAAGGTCTTTCTTTCCGAAGAAGGATAGGGGGATTTTCCGCAGCCGTTCCGCCAATGTAATACGGCGCACGCCGCTTTCCGTATAGGTGGCAAAATAAGTGGCGTTATACTGGAAGTAGGTTGTCAGCAGGATCAATCCCACACAGAGAATACAGCCTACAATATAGAAGGGCAACCGGCTTTCCGGAACACCGCCGTTCATCAGATCGCTCACCATGCAGTACAGCAGCCCAACAGGGAACATAAAAGAGATATTTTGCAGAACGCAGGCGAAGCAACCCTTGATTAAATCCTTTGCGCCCTGTTCGGACAAGGCATATCTTTTTTGCAGACGTCTGATCATCTTACTGTACCTCCTTTTGGACTTTCCACTGAACGGAAGTCTGATAGTTCTTCCACATCCTAGCGAAGAGACCGCCTCTTTCCATCAGCTCACGGCTGGAACCGCTCTCTGCGATTTGCCCGCCTTTTACAACGTAAATCTGATCTGCACCGGCCACCGTGGAAAGCCTGTGGGCAATCATAATGACCGTTTTGCCCTGAGACAGCTTGGAAAAAGCCGCCTGTACTCTGGTTTCATTGTCGGGATCCGCAAAAGCTGTGGCTTCATCCAGAATAATGATGGGGGTATTTTTCAGCATCACGCGGGCAATGGCAATCCGCTGCTGCTCGCCGCCGGAAAGATAGACACCCTTGGTGCCGATCACCGTATCCATACCATCCGGCAGTTTTTCAAGGATATCGTCGCACTGGGCATTTTTTAGGGCAGCCATGACTTCCTCCCGGGTAGCTTCCGGTTTGCCCAGACGCACATTCTCAAAGATGGAAGCTTTGATCAGTCGGCTGTTCTGGAACACAAAGGAAACCGTGTTCATCAGTTCTTCCTTCGGAATATTACGGACGTCCACGCCGCCTACCCTTACAGTACCGCTTTGAGGATCGAAGAAGCGGGAGATCAGATTTGCCAGCGTGGTTTTTCCACCGCCGGACGGTCCCACAAAAGCGACTGTCTGCCCGGCAGGAATAGAAATAGATATGCCCTTTAAAACCTCCTTTTCTCCGTCATAGCTGAAATGCACCTGTTCAAGCTCTACAGAGCCGTCTTTCGGATGTTTGGGATGAGCTGTTTCTTTCAGCGTCTCCAAATTCAGAACGCTGTCAATCCGCTGTAAAGCATCGTCCACGATCATAGCGTTTTCGCTCTGGAACATAATTCGTGTGAGCGTCACGGAAATGATCGGCGTAATGATGATATAGAATACCAGATTGAGTAAAAATTCTGTCGTGACCTGATCCTGCGTAAACAACAAGGCTCCTGCGATCAAGAAGACAAATACGCCGTTGATAGCTGCGGTATAGAACATCATCGGCGTGCGCAGCTGCTTGGTATAGGCGATCACCCATACTTTATAACGGTCAATGGAGTCTTTGAATTTCTTAAAGGAAAAGATGGTTTGGCCAAAGGTTTTTACCACCGGAATACCTCGGACATACTCTACAGCTTCATTGGACATATCATCCAGCGCATTCTGGTATTCCTTCATCTTCTGCTGCATTTCCTTTCCGGTCATCGCCATCATAATGAGAAAGCCCAGAAGTACCGGCGCCAGGCTCAAAAGACCCAGTCTCCAGTCAAACACAAACAGCAGAACCAGAAGACCGCAGGGGGTTGCGAGGGCGTTCGCACGGTCCGGGAGCTGGTGCGCCAGATAGGTTTCCGTAGCGGCGCTGGATTCATTGACGATTTTGCGCAGCTTACCGCTGCCAAAATGTTCCGCAAATCCCAGGGGGAGTTTTACGATATGGTTCATGGACTGCAAACGCAAATTGGTGGCAATGCGAAATGCGCCCAGATGGGAGCACATCAGCCCGGCGATGTACACCAGTACCGCAATGACCGCAAACATCACTGCCATCCAGCCGTTGTAGGTCAGATTCTGCGCACGGCTGAAATCCGGAGCGACTTCCAGCACTTCACGCATGACCTGCCAGATAAAATAATAAGGCACGAGTGCGATCAATGCGCTGATTGCGGAGAGGATCCAGGACGCATAGGTCAGATATCGGTAACTTCCCGCAATCGTGAGCAGACGTGATAAATTGGATTGTTTTTTCAAGAGAATTCCTCCTTTACCTTTCATTTATGATACAGAGGACAATGATGCGTCCTTCTTATATCCAACTCAGTTAGCTTAAACTAACTACAAGTCAAAAATTATAGGGCGCTATTGCCCCATAATTTTCATCCATCCTGCGGTGTAAAAGGCCCGCATTTCCTTTACATAGTTTTCCGCATCGGGAAGCGGCATTTCATGGATAACAAGTTCAAAAAACGTATGAAACATCCCGGTGATCAAAATATGCTCCAGAGTTGGGTCAAGCGGCGGGGAGGGTCTGCCTAATTCCGCCAGCACTCTTTGATAAGCGTGTGTCCCCTCCACTTCAATTTCCACCATCTCATCAATCAGCCCGGAAAAGCGGGTCCCTTCGGAACAACAAAGAATGAGCTTACATTCCTCTAAATGCTGATAGGCATAATGCAGCATATCAAACATGCATACCCCTGATATATCGCCCATCACTTCCGGCTGCTGTTCATGGGGCAGGTCGGCAAATTGCTTCTGAGCGTCCTTAAAACGATCAATCAAGTACTGATAATGCTCGCCAACCAGTGCCTCAAAGAGTTCTTCTTTGCTTTTATAATAACCGTAAAAGGCTCCCAGCGTCTTGCCCAAAGATTTGACGATATTCCGCAGGGAAGCGTCCTTGTAGCCTTTTTGCAAAAACTCCGCCTTTGCCGCCTCATGGATTTGATCCAAGGTTGTCAGATTCTCATCTATGGTACACACCTCCCTAAAAAATATAGCGGTGCTATATATCACTGCTATATTATAGCTGCCCGTAAGCTGAATGTCAAGTGCTTCTGCATTTTTTATGGATGAATAAAAAGAGAGAAACCACACAAAGATTTCTCTCTTTTGGTTGTCCGGCTATATACAGCAGTCATTTTCCTGTTTCGGTTTCGGCAGAGCACTCATACTACGCAGGCTGACGCCAAGCGTAGAAAGATTGTGCAGTGCGGCCGATGCTGCAGGAGGTAAAATTCCTGCCAATCCCAAGCCTATCAGCGTCCCGTTAAATCCGATGACAAACCGATAATTTGAGTGAATTCTCGCCATCAAAGCCATTGCAATGCGACGCAGCTTAACAAGCTCCCAAAGACTGTCCGCCGCAATGGTAATATCAGCAATTTCTCTGGCAATTGCTGCGCCGTCACTGATGGCAATTCCCGCATCCGCTTCTGAAAGGGCGGGAGAGTCGTTGATACCATCTCCGACCATTAAAACAATATGTCCTTTTTGGCGCAAATCGGCTACAAATTTTGCTTTATCCGCAGGAAGAACCTCAGCGCAGAATGCGTCAACCCCTAAGCGGTTTGCAACCGCAGATGCCGTCCGATAGCTGTCGCCTGTCAGCATAACTGTTTTTTGAATTCCCAAAGCACGCAGCGCAGACAATACTTCTTTAGCTTCCCTGCGCAGCGGATCGGAAATACAAATCACCGCCGTAAGTTCCCCGCCAATCGCCAAATACAAATGAGAATATTCTTCAGGAAGATGATCAAAACGCTCCTGTTCATTTAGCGGAACAGTTATTCCCTCATCTTCAAAAATGAAGTGCGCACTTCCAATCAACACCTTCTCTTCATTCACCGTACTGGCAATTCCGTGAGCCACTATATATTCTACCTTGGAATGAAATTCTTCATGGGATAACCCTCTGCACTGCGCTTCTTGTACTACGGCGTTTGCAATAGAATGGGGGAAATGTTCCTCTAAACAGGCTGCAAGACGCAGCATATCCGACTCGTCTCGCCCTCCGAAAGTGATGATCTGCGCAACCTTCGGACAAGCATATGTCAATGTGCCTGTTTTATCAAATATAATGGTATCCGCAGCTGCCACCGCTTCTAAGAACTTGCCGCCTTTTACAGTGATATGTTCTTTTCCGGCTTCCCGCATGGCAGAAAGCACCGCCAGCGGCATGGAAAATTTTAACGCACAGGAGAAATCCACCATAAGTACCGACAAGGCCCGCAGGATATTTCGTGTCAGCAGAAAGCTCAAGATACTGCCGGCAAAGGTATACGGAACCAATTTATCTGCAAGGTTAGCCGCTTTGCTTTCAGCTGCCGATTTCATCTGTTCGGATTTTTCAATCATGGTTACAATTTGATCATATCGACTGGAACCCATAGCTTGTTTTACTTCCAGTATGCACTCGCCTTCTTCTATGACAGTACCGGCATACACGGTGTTTCCCGGGTGTTTTACGACCGGTACAGACTCTCCAGTCAAAGAAGCCTGATTGACTGTGACTTCCCCCTCGGCTAAGATACCGTCCATAGGAATCATACTCCCGGTACGAATCACGATTTTGTCACCTGGGCGGATATCTGATACTGCTGTCAGAATTTCTGATTCCGGTGTCTTCAGCCATACCCGATCCACATTCAGGGCCATACAGCGAGCAAGGTCTTCCATTGATTTTTTTCTGGTCCATTCTTCTAACAGTTCGCCCAGTTCCAACAGAAACATGACAGTTCCTGCTGTTCCGAAATCTTTGCGAAATGCGGAAATTCCTATGGACAATGCATCCAGCACATCTACCTTCAGTTTTCCTCTCCAAAGACAGTGGATACCTCTCTTCAAAAAAGGGAGCATATGCCATACAATTCGTGCGATCTGCAATGGTTTCGGCAAAAAGAGCATAGACGCTGCTTTCAGTACCACTTTTCCGACCAGCTTTTCCTGAAATTTACGGTTTAATTCACGGCTGCTGTGCAGTGGCAAAGTGATTTGTGATTGCGCTTCCTGCAAGTTAAACTCACGGATAGCCGCCAGCACTTCCTTACGTGACCCGGAGTATTGCAGAATCACACACCCGGTGCGTTCATGGACAGTTACTTGTGTGATCCATGATTTCTTTTGAAACCAATTTTCCAGCACATCTGCTTCCTGCAAAGTCATTTTTTTCTGACTGATTCGAAAACGGATACGCCCTTTGCTTTCGTGTAAAATAATTGCCTTCATTTGTCGCTTCTCCTTCATAAAAAAAGAGCCGTATCAACGGCTCTTTTCTGTTACTCTTCCTCAGAACTTTCAAGTTGTGCGGCTGCCGCTTCTTCCGCTTCTTTTGCAGCTCTTTCTTCATTCAGATCCTTGGCAGAAGCTAAAATGTCCGATGCGTTTTCCTGCACGGTCGTTACCGTTTCCATGACATAATCTTTCATACGCAGCCCTGCGGCTGTTGCGTGAACATATGCTTTTTTAGCGTCTTTGCTGGACAGCAGTTTAATTCCAACCGATCCAAAAAGCGCGCCTCCCACAAAAAGAGCCAATTTATTGTATAAACTCATATAGAATCTTCCTTTCCGTTATTTTCTTTTGTATCCCGTAATCATTACCATAAGCAGGCAAATTACGGCTCCCCATGCCCAAAAACGGTGCTGTTTCAACCAGGTCCCTCCTTCATAGATTTTGTCTAATTATTATAACAACTTTAGCTAAATCATTCTTTTGGAAACAGACAAAAATCAACGGAATCAGACCTATTTCGATATTGTCTCGGTGTACAGGTATAACATTTTTTAAAAACCACATTGAATTGACTCAAACTGGAGTACCCGACAGCCTGTGCAATTTCAAGAACTGTCATAGACGAATAGCGAAGAAGTTCACCCGCTTTTTCCATTCGTTTTTGCAGCAGCCAGTTATGGACAGGCTGATCATAGACACTGCGGAAATATTTTTTGAAGGTAGTAGGGGATAGATAAAACCGGCGACATAAACTGTCAATAGTCAGTTTTTCATCTAAATGGAGCTCCATATAGGAACAAACGCTCCTTAAACGATCATGGACTGAGCCGTTCTTTTGCAACATTTCTACCTGTTGTACTTGTATCATTTTCTGACTCAGTAAATATAACAGCTCAATGCATTTCCACACACAATAATAATCCTGTTCTGTATCATCCAGAATATTTAAAACGGAAAACAGTGAAAATACCCACGGATTCCCCTTGATCAGAAAACCTCCGTTCATTTGCTCTGCATACTGCAAAGCCAAATGAATATCCAAATTCCAATTCCCAATTATTTTGGTTATAGCACAAAGACTATTTTGAATTTTTGGAATTTCCACAGTCAGAAAGAATCCTGATGTTTCTTTCTCTGTTTCAGATAAGGAAACGCAAACTTTTTCAGAAACACAGACAATTTCCTGCTGACGAGCATAAACTGCCTGCCCGTTCAATAACCGAATTCTTATTTTACCAGTGGAGCAAAAGATAAAATTTAAACACTTTTCAGGTGTATCCGGCAATTTATTAGTATAAAAGCAATCGGAACAAGAGGAAACATGAAAGCGAAACAATTTCATTCCGTCGATATTAAAATTGCACCCTGATTTTGTCAAAACAGCCTTTTTAAATGACTCGCTCATCATGTTTCCCTCCTTCCTGTTCTACCAATTTATTACAACAAAATATGCAGAGAGCATACTTGTTTTCAATGCCCTATGCAAAATGTGATTATCTAATTACACCAAAGCTGCGCCCAGTGCATTGCATTCTGCAACGGCTGCTTCGTCAGGTGCTTCATTACAGATTACGCTATCACAAGCTAAAACAGCGCCGTCTGAAGTACAGGTTTCTTCCCAGTTGCGCATCCATTCGCCGTCTCCCCAGCCGTACGAGCCGAACAAGGCAATTTTTTTGCCTGACAATTTGCTCTCGCACGAAGAAAACATCGGCTCAAATTCAGTTTCCTCCAGCTGTTCTGCTCCCATCGAGGGGCATCCGAACGCAATAGCATCAAACTGATCCATCATGGAAGAATCAAATTCTGAAGCTGTAAACATTACTGCTTCCGCGCCTTTTTCTTTGGCTCCCGACACAACAGCCTGCGCCATCGCTTCTGTGTTTCCCGTACCGCTCCAATAAACCACTGCAATTTTACTCATAAAATTTTCAACCTTTCTTATATTAGTCAAACAGCTACCGTGAGCCGTTCAATAGACTTTCCCTGCATATAACACCGACAATATGTATTTGTGCATTTTTTATATCGCTCAAAAGTTTTTTTCACTTTTTCCTCATCGCCATACACTTTCCAGCATCCTACATATTTGTAACCGCGGGCTTGATTTTGAATAAATCCCAAAACATCTTCCGGAGGATATCCCAAAAACAATCCGATTTCATGAGGAAAATCCGCACAGGAATTCAGTCTTGAAATTAAATTTCGAATCAAACACTTCGGAGAATTAACACAATACCCGCACTCTGTCAGAATCGTACGCGCTACATCATTTTCGAGATCTTTTGAAAGCTTTGACGGTCTGTACAAATAAATTAACGCGCAATTCTTCTGATACCTCAGCGGCAGAACACGAATCCCTTTTCCTCTGAACAAAGCATTCAATCTGCGCATCGTCTTGCGCAGTTCCGATGAATCCTTGAAATGATAAGTAAACATATTACCTGTTTTCATTCCGGCAAGGGTCGGAGCACAATGTCTGATAATCATTTCGTCAGGCAAGGAATCTCCTCCTTTTTACGCATGTTCATTTAAAATACTGCGCAAGGCCGAAGCCGAACTGGTGTGACAGCGCACAATCTTAATATCTTTCCCTTTTGTTTCATTCAAGGTAGAGCGAACCATTTTATGAGAAACAGTTCCTGTAAACAGCACCAATAAATCTGGTGATCCTATTCCTTTCAGGGCTCCGTCCGTTTTTGGGAAAACCTTGGATTTACAATGATACTCATCACAGATTTCCTTATAACGGCGAACCATACATTCATTTCCGCCCACAATGACCACGCTCATACCATTCACCTCTTATTAGGTTAGCTAAAGCTAACTGAAAGATGTTTTTTTCACCGCTCCTGCGGTGTTGTTAATATAGTAGCAAATTAAACCGCCACTTTCTGCTCCAAAAAGGTTGTATATAATCCAAACCGACCAAAACTTTATAAAACAGACATCACTACATAACCTAGTTTTTCTATCTGATTTATGATAGAAGTGTCATCTACCGGAGTTTCATACTCCACCAAAACCTGATTCTTTTTCAGGTTTACCGTTGCAGAAACTCCCGCAATACAGTTAACGGATTCTTCAATTCGGTTTTTACAATGTTCACAGTGCATACCGTTCACATAAAATGTTTTTTTCTCAATCACCGTTTTCAGCTTTTTCTTCTTCGGCTTGTATCCGCCTCCAGAACAGCACCCGCCTTTACCTTTCAATCGCTTGATTGTTGCACGCAGCGCAACCAACACAATGATTACTAACAGCACAACAACAATTATATTTTCCATCATATAACCTCCTTAGATTGAAGCTGTATCCGATATATTTCTTCTTTTGCAGACAGATCTGTATTTTACCGGAGAGAGTCCCTTTGCTGATTTAAAAGCACTTGCAAATTTGCTTGCATTTTCATATCCATGCTTACTCGCAATTTCAATCACACTTTCCTCAGTGTGTTCCAGCATATATGCTGCCGATTCCATTTTATGCGCTTTCAAAAAGGCATAAAACGGAATCCCGTATACCTGTTTGAATGCGTTCTTGATTTTTGTCGAGGAAATCTCAAAATATGAGGAAACTTCATCTAAAGTAATCCTTTCATCCATATTCGCAGTAAGATATTCACAAACCTCTTTGGCGAGTTTCACTTGATAGGGAGAAATCCCTTGACACAAAAGCTCATCACTTTCTAAATGGAACACACTTAAAAAAAGCATCAGCTCCAAAATTTTAATTTTAAAATAAGGCAGCCTGATATCCTGCGGAACGGTGTATAACTCTGCAAAAATATGTTCAACGGAAGCATTTGACCGGGTGATAAAGCATGGTTGAAAGCCGCTGAATTTTTGTTTTATCCTTTCGGGCTGTACCGAAACATCTTCCAAAAAACAAGACAAGCATTTCGGAGCTTGATCCACATCAATATGAATCGTAATACCATGATAGTGTTCTAACGGGAAATACATCACATCAGTCAACGGAATTTCCTGTGCAATCAGCAGATCGCCGGGAGAAACATAATAATAATGATCTCCGGCTTTACATTCCATTCTTCCTTCACGGCAATGGATAATCTCTAAAAAATCTTTACTTGCAGTTTGACAAATCCCCAGCGAGGATTCCTTTGCATGAATATTATGATAAAACAGCCTGATTCCCGGAAAAACATCATATCCGGTTGTGTTAGAATGGTGTAAATGATTAAACCTATCCATCTTTTAAGATCCTGCTTCCTTCGGAAAGAGACAGGCAAGTTTTTCTTCAGATAAATTTGCCAGAAAATAACAAATTGCTGTTTCTTCTATGTTGTCACATAGCTTTGAATGAAATAGTCGTTTATTCAATTCCATACTGTACTTTTCATATTCCAAAGCCTTTCCCATTCCATCATCCGTGAGTACAATATGTTTACCACAATCTCTCTTTACATACTGCACCTGTTCAAAAAAATCCACCATACGATGCACACTGGCTTTCGAAAGTTTTAGTTCCTTGGCAATATCTGCTCCGCGCACACTTCCCTGTCTCTCACATAACCTCTTTATCGCAATCAAATATCGTATCTGAGAAGCAGTTAATTCCGCATACTTTTTCATACACAGCTCTCCTCGTATTTAAAAGCAAACGCGGGGCGCGGTTTTATGTCCGCACCCCGCATCATTTGGCTTTATTGATTGCGATCCTTTTCCCGGTGATCGCATTTTCCTTTCGAAGCACACTGTTTTGCATAAGGACAACCAATACAGCTTTCGCCGCATTTCTTTGCTTTATACAGATAAACCAGAATGGCTCCTACAATCACCGCAAGGATCAAAATGATAATCAAATTTTTCATTATGATTTGCTTGCAGCATACGCTTTGCCTGCATTATTCAAAGCATATTCTGTTTTCAGCTTTTTATTGGTATTGCGGATCAAACCGATGATAACAACCGCAAACACAGCCACTGCTGCAAGTCCTGCAAGAGCTGCACCTACATTCAAGGTTTCCGGAGCCGTGATAAGGGTTCCGATGGTATAAACCGCATAACCTACGGTATAGCCGACGCCCAGCTGCAAGCCGATTGCGCCCCAAACCCATTTGCTGCTCTTCATTTCGGAGTTCATCGCACCGATTGCCGCAAAGCAAGGCGGTGTGTAAAGGTTAAACATCAGGTAAGCAAGCGCTGCCACCTTGGTGATGGCGATAATGCTTGCAGCCTCTGCACCTGCACCCTCAATCAAAGCGAGTTCATCGGCATCAATCAGGTTTTCCAGTCCTACAAAGCAAACGGCCAAAGTACCGACTACATTTTCCTTTGCGATAAAGCCGGTAACCGCTGCCGCCGCAAGCTGCCAGGACAGAACACCCACAATCGGAACGAGCAGATAGGCAAACGGAGCGGCGATAGAAGCGAGGATTGAGGAATCAGATGTTTCTGCAACGCCGAAGCTCCAGTTAAATGTCTGCATAATCTGAACAGCTGTGTTACACAAAAGGATAATAGTAGCAGCTTTTACGATGTACGCCCAGCCGCGGCTGCACATTGCTTTGAAAGCAAACCAAAGGGACGGTGCTTTGTATTCCGGCAATTCAATGATAAAGAAGGATTTTCTGTTTTTATAGCCTGCAATTTTGTTAACCAGCAGAGCTCCGAGGAAAATAAGTACAATACCTGAGAGATACATAGTAGTGCTTACCCAGCCTGCGTTGTCAAAAAACGCTCCGGCAAATAAAGCAATAACTGGGATTTTCGCACCGCACGGCATAAACGGAGCCAGCATCGCAGTTGCTCTGCGCTCACGGTCGTTGCTGATGGTACGGCTTGCCATAATACCCGGAACCGCACAGCCGATAGTGATAACAAACGGGATAACGGATTTACCGGAAAGACCAACCTTTTTAAAGATTGGGTCAAGTACCACTGCCACACGGGACATATATCCGCAGTCTTCCAAAATAGCGATGAGGAAGTACATGACCATAACCAGCGGCAGGAATCCTACAACAGCGATCACACCGCCGATCACGCCGTCTACCAGCAATGCGGAAAGAAGTGGATTTGCTCCTTCCATAAGACCGCCGACCCAACCCTGGAACATTTCAAGCAGGGGAACCAATCCGGGAATAAAGGTTCCGTTCGGCAGTTCTACGCCTTCTGCAATCCAGGTGCCCAGATAAGTCTGGGAAATTTCAAATACCAAGAACATGACAACGGCGAAAATCGGAATGCCCAGCCATTTGTTAGTCAAAACCTTATCGATTTTATCGTTGAGGTTTTTATCCTTGGTTAATACCTTACGGGTTTCTACTTCTTTCACAATACCATTGACAAAATCAAAGCGCTTGCGGTCTGCAGCCTCTACTGCCTTTTTATCTGTCAGGTCAATATTCCCCTGATGAAAAGGAGCCGTTTGATCCGTACCGACCTGAGCCGCTGCCTGCGTTACCACCGCTTTTAAACCTTCTGCAGAAATAGATACTGTTTCTACAGCAGGGCAACCCAACCTCTCGGAAAGCTTTTCAGCGTCAATCTTAGTTTCTTTCTTTTTGTTGACATCGCTTTTGTTCAGCGCAACCACAACGGGAATTCCCAGTTCCAACAGCTGAGTGGTAAAGAACAGACTTCTGCTCAAGTTGGTGGAGTCAACAATATTGATGATGACATCCGGATTCTCTTTTTTGACATAGGAGCTTGTGATGCTTTCCTCGCTGGTAAACGGGGACATGGAATATGCACCCGGCAGGTCAACAGCGATCAGCTGCTCTCCCCCTGCGTAATAGCTCTTTTTAATAGGATACTCTTTCTTTTCTACTGTAACTCCTGCCCAGTTTCCGACTTTTTTCATTTCGGCCTGTCAGCGCGTTATACATGGTGGTTTTACCCGAATTAGGGTTACCTGTCAACGCAATTCTCATAGCGGTTCCTTCTCAGATTTTGTCCATGATTTTATGTATAATTAGCATAGGCTAACCAACAAACAAAAAAATATATCAACTGCTGCAGATGCTATTATACAATAATAGCACCTGCCAGTTGATGATCAATGTTATATCTGCCGTCTTTGATAGAAACGACACATCCACCTTTGAGATGAGATACAACGGTAATCGATTCCCCCGTGTAGCATCCTAAAGAAAACAAAAAGGCATCCATCTCTTCATCGTCAGTTTCAATCGCCTTTATGATATATTCGGTTCCTTCGACCGCTTCTCTTAAGGTCATCTTAAATCCCACTCCTAATCATCCGAATAGAACAACTTTATGGCGTTAGCGAAAGCTAACTTGATCGGCTTAAATAAGGTTAGCGACTGCTAACTATTTGACAGTATACTCTATATTTTTTGTTTTGTCAAGCTAAACTTTAAAAACTATTATTTTTCATGATTATCATTTAAATATAAACGTCCTGCTTGAATCAAATGTCATTTTATGATATAATATCATAATTCACTAAAAGGAGTTTTTATTATGCATTTACAAGAATCCGGTGAAATGTATTTGGAAACGATCTATATCCTAACCAAAAAGAATCACGATGTCCGCTCGCTGGATGTCGCGGAATATATGAATTTTTCCAAACCAAGTGTCAGCAGAGCAGTTGGCTTGTTAAAGCAAGGGGAATACATTACGGTAGATCAGGAAGGGTATCTGCATCTTACTGCTATGGGAGAGGAAATTGCAGCTAAAATGTACGAGCTGCACATGCTTTTAACGGAATTTTTAATACGGCTAGGTGTCGACCGCGAAACTGCTTCAGCAGACGCCTGTAAAATCGAACATGACATCAGTGACAAATCTTTTGAAGCGATTAAACGACATGTCAACGAAAAGAAAGCTGTATCATTCGAATAAGTATAATTATGCGAAAACCAGAGGCGTTTATTTGCGTCTCTGGTTTGCTTTTATGTAAGGTTCAGTCTCTTTCTGAATATGAAATTTAACAGATTCATATTTAAAAATACAATTGAATAATGCAGTAAACCATGACAAAATAACAATCAGTTAGCATTAACTAACTGATTGTTATTTTAGGAACGGAGTGATACTTTGGATCATGTTTTTCTAGCTTTTTTCTGACACTTCTTGCCGGTCTCAGTACCGGTGTCGGCAGTTTCATCGCTTTTCTCTGCCGCCATACAAACCGAAAATTTCTTTCTGTCGCCCTAGGCTTTTCTGCCGGTGTTATGATCTATGTTTCCATGATTGAAATTTTCTTTAAAGCACAAGAAGCACTGGTCGCTCAAATGGGACATCGTATAGGCAGTTGGATCACTGTTGCTGCTTTTTTTGGTGGAATGCTGGTCATCGCAATCATCGACAAACTGATTCCGCCAGGCGAAAACCCCCATGAAATAAGGAAAATCGAAGATGTGCAAACTAAAGATCCGCAACCGAAACGATTGATGAGAATGGGCATATTTACAGTGCTGGCAATTGCTATTCACAATTCCCCTGAAGGGTTGGCTACTTTTGTATCCGCTCTTCAAGAGCCAAGCGTTGCCATACCCATTGTAGCGGCAATTGCTATTCATAATATACCAGAAGGGATTGCTGTTTCTGTTCCCATTTATCAAGCAACAGGCTCAAAAATCAAAGCATTTCGATATTCTTTTTTATCGGGATTAGCAGAACCTTTGGGCGCATTGATCGGCTGGCTGATTCTAAAACCCATTATGAGCGATACCGTATTCGGAATTCTCTTCGCCGGTGTTGCAGGAATTATGGTGTTTATTTCCTTTGATGAACTTCTTCCGGCCGCCCGTGAATACGGAGAACACCATCTCTCCATTTACGGTTTGATTTCCGGTATGGCAGTAATGGCAATTAGTCTGCTTTTGTTTCTGTAATTACCTTACATAAGATTCTGTTTGCATATAAACACAAAAAATCTTATCCATTCTTTTTCATTGAAAGTATTTGCCATGAGCTTTGCTCCCACACCTTGCCAAACCTCTATTCATCTTTGGCACTAAAAAAATTAAGCGCATCAGTGCGCTCTCCATTCTGCCATACTTCAAAGTGCAGGTGGTTTCCGGTAGAATTGCCGGTGGTACCGACATATCCGATCACTTCCCCCTGTTTCACTTTCTGACCTACGGTCACGCAGATAGAGGAACAGTGGGCATACAAGGTGTCAAAAGTATCATTGTGACTTATCTTGATATGATATCCATATCCACCGCCCCAAGAGTCGATGGCGTTGGCAATGGTGACGGTGCCACCCGCCGCTGCCAGAATTGGTGTGCCGCCCGGAGCACCGATATCGGTTCCGCTATGATAGGCAATTTCTCCGGTAAAGGGGTCCGCACGGTATCCAAACGGTGAAGTAATCGGGTAGCTCTGCGGAAGAGGCCACTGAAAGATCCCGATTCCTTCCCAATCTGTATCCGGATCGATAATCTCGCCGCCCCCACCGACAAATCCACCCAGCAGTTCTGCCCACAGATTCTGATTTTCCGGCTCCGACATTAAAGCAAGATATTCATTCTGTCTGGCATTGAAATTGTACTGCTGCGCCATTTCCTCCGCTGTTTTATGTGTTAGAGAGATTTCCGAATGGTTTCCGTTACCGTTTCGGTGCGGGTAGTTTCTTTTCCGTCCTCGTCTACTTCGGTAACTTCCACTTCATGGCTCTCAGTACGGGTGCTGGAAGACACTGCATTCATCTCCCACATAATATCCCGCATCTGCTGAACTTGAGTGTCATCCAAAGAAGCCACCTGAGCGCCATCTTCTGCACCGGTCACCTTGGCTGAAAAAACAGCGAGAACATCTTCCCAATTGATAGAAAGCACTCCGTCATTTGAAGTAAACTCCACCCGATCATGGCTATTGCTATCTTCAATTTCTTGAATGTGTGCCTGAAATTCCCCGTTTAAAGTTGTCACAGCCTGCGTAACGCTGGTGCCGGTTCCCGTAGAATCCGAACCGAAAAATAAGCCGAAACAGGAACCGACAATCAGGGCAATCAAACAAATTAACAAGATTATCACTACAGCTACCCAACCTCCGGCAGCGATGGCGGCAATCAACCCTTTTACAGCCGCAATGGTTGCTTTAACCGCTGCTATAGTTACACGGACCGCCGCTTTAACTCCTGCAATTGTTGCTTTCGCAGTAGCCTTGGCGGCCTGTGCGGCTTTTTGTGCCGCTTTTGCAGTGGCCTGCGCTGTTTTCTGCGCTGTCTTGGCTGCCTGCTGTGCAGTCTTTGCCGAGTGCTGGGCAGTTTTGATACCTTTAGCGCTATTCTTCACACCTTTCATAGAACGGCTGGCGGTTTTCACTGCTTTTTGAGGTTTTCCTTTGACCGCCTTGGCAGCGGTATTTTTGGTTCGTATTTTAGAAGCGGTATCCTTCGTGATCTCCGTTGCTTTGCTGCCAGCGTTTTTCGCTTCCGAGAGGGTACGGGAAATTTCTCTTTTTTCTTTGACTTTCCGAGCGGCGGTCTGCGCCAGTTTTTTCCCGCCCCGATAGGTAATGTTGGCACTCTTTTTTGCGGTGGTTTCGATACCGGACAGCATTTGATCTCCGGCCCTGTTGGCGGGGGCGTTGGAGGTTTCTCCCTGCTGGCTGGCAAAAGGCGTCCCCTTCAATTCCGATACGGCTTTCTCCTTGGATTTCAGCCATGCATCCTTCATTGCGGTTTTCGGGGCTTTGGCGGCACTCTCCAAAAGCCTTGGTTTTCCACCTTCCGGTTTGATTTTAATTTCTTTCAATGGCATACCTCCTATAAAAAATACAGGGAGCCAAAGGAGGCTCCCTGCTGCGGTGTTGTTTCATGTATGGGTTTACACCCCCCTCAATGCTTCGTCCGGCTTGGTGGTCATCAGCTGGTACAGACGGGTATTGCGGGGGAAGCTGTTTTCAAACGGTACAATGTTGCCAGCACAGCGGATGAGACCACAGCCAGCCGCTACATTGGTGATGTAGCCAAGCTGGGTGTCCGAGATATGGAGGAGATTCGCCAGTTCATCACGGTCGGTGGAGGACTGGTTCAGAAGGAGCAGGAACTCCGAGTTTGCCAGCATCAGGCGGGCAGTATCGGAACGGAGCAGCTCCTCCACATTCTGCGTGAGCCCTGTCACAAGGCCGTTATATTTTCGGATGCGCTTCCACAGCTTGTAGAAAAAATCGGCGCTGTACTGGTATCGGAACAGCAGATAAAACTCATCGGCAAATACCCATGTGGTTTTTCCTTTCTTCCAGTTTTGGATCACACGGTTGAAAATCGCATCGAGGGTGACCAACATCCCGATGGGCATGAGCTGTTCGCCCAATTCACGGATATCATAGGCGATGATGCGAGCTTTGGTGTCTACATTGGTGTGCTGGGCAAAGGTGTTTAAACTGCCGGTGATGAACAGCTCGGAGGAAAGCGCCAGCCCTCTGGCTTCCGGCTCCGGCTGCTTTAAGAGGGAATGGTACAGATCTTTCAGCGTGGGCGCTTCACCCTCATAGTTGTTTGCCATGTACTCCCGGTACACATCATAGGTGCAGCGGTCCAGAATAGATTTCTCTTTGGCAGACACACCGCCTGCCCCTACTAACTGCTCGAACAGCGAGAGAATGAATTCTGATTTTTCAATCAGTGGGTTGCGCTCGTCACCGTAGGCTTTGTCCATATCAAGGGCGTTCAGGTGGGTGTTGGAAGCTGCGGAAATCCGAATAATTTCCCCGCCAAGCGCTTCTACCATGAACCCAAATTCCGACTCCGGGTCCAGAATCAGGATATCATCATTGGTGGACAGCGCAATGCTCACGATTTCTTCTTTGGCGCTGAAAGATTTGCCGGAACCGGAAACACCGAGGCGGAAGCTGTTACCGTTTAAGAGCTTGCGGCGGTCGGCCACAATCATGTTTTTGGAAACAGCGTTCTGCCCATAGTAGATACCCCCGGTTTGCATGATTTCCTGCGCTCGGAACGGAATCAGCACAGCGGTGCTTTCGGTGGTCAGGGTACGGATGGCTTGGATTCTGCGCAAACCATAAGGAAGCACAGTATCCAGCCCATCCTTCTGCTGCCAGCGCAGAACACTCATCTGGCACAGATGTTTTCTGGCTGTTGTGAGGATCGTTTCTGTGTCACTGTCCAATTGTTCCTTGGTATCAGCCAGATGGACCATGGTCACGAGACCGAACATCATTCTTTGATCCCTGTTGGTCAGATCGTCCAGCATTTCCTTGGTTTCTTTTCGCTGCTGTTCCATGTCGTAAGGAAGGACAGAGGAAAAGTTGTTGGCTGCGTTCTGCTTTCGCTGCCAGTTTGCCGCATTGGTTTCCACACCCAAGAGCTTGTTCTGGATTTCCCTTACTGCTTCATCGGTGGGAACAGGCAAAATGTCAATGGAGAGCATGAGGCTGCGGTCCATATCGCAGAGTTCAGCAATCATGGAATCTTTGATATAGCTGGCGTAGCCCTGTAAATACAAAACCCTGCCCCAGCGGTCATTCAGGCGGAAGTGGTCTTTCTGGAATTCCATGCTGTCCGGGCAAAGCCAGTCCTTGAAGCTGTGTCCCTTTTTCATCTGTTCCTTGAGATCAAAGGCAAAAGCGGCAGGTTCATTGCCCTTAAAGAAATCCCGGAACACCTGCAGGCGGGTTCCGGCGTCCAGTTCCCGTCCAATAGAGGAAAGCTGGGACAAATGGGTGATCAGATCCGTACCCACACGGGAGAAATAGGTGCGGGCTTCATCGATATTCCGTTTCGCTACCGTGATGGTGATGTAACGGTCCTGCACCACACTGTTGTTGGTGCCGGTTACCTTTGAGAGCAGCATTTCGTTGTACTCTTTGCGGAAATGGTCCAGCCCGTCCTCTTTCATCGGAAGCAGCAGGGATTTCTCAAATTCCGCTTTATTGATTTTCCGGTTGTTGATGGTGATCTTGGCGCTGGCACCGGAATCCAGCGCATTGAGGAGCTCTGAATAATCGAGAAACATCGCTGTCTTATCCTCTTTTCCGGCGATTTGATAGTTAATATCGGTAAAGGAAAAGGTTTTGGAAAACCTGCTTCCTACCTGAAAAATCCCATCCGGCCAGATGCGCTGGATGAGGATGGCGTCCTGTACGGACTTCGGGATTGTGAATTTTTCTTTCTCTAATTTCGTTGCTTTGAGAAGCGTTTTGATAATAGGCATCCTTCCTTTCAGTGCAAAAAATGAAAAGGTTACTGTTCTTTCCCAGCAGGTGGCTGAGACTTACTCTTTTTCCTTTTGCGGGGCGGTTTTTCGCCCTCTGCGATGGCGTCCTTCAAGGCTTCGTAGTAGAGATTCTCAGACTTAAACACAAGCTTTTTCGGATACAGAAATTCTGATTTAAACCAAGCCCATGCCACTTGTTCGGCAGTCATCCCATGGTATTTAAAAAACCCGCAAGCAGCGAATGGGGCTGCTCCAAGAATGCACATCCAGCCAACTTCTTCGCTGCCGATCAGAGGGCGTAAACCAAAATACAGACCGACTGCCACCCCTACTGCAAGCAGGGAACAGATAAACTGTCGGGTAGAAAGTCCAAAAAAGATGGACTCCTGATAATCCCGGATTTCCTTTGGTACTTTTACTTCTATATTGCTTCACTCCTTTCACGGCCTTACAGACCTAACAATTCCTTGACGATCCGGTCGCTCATCCGCACAGCTCCTACTAAAACCAAAAGGTTAAAAATGAGCTCGCCTACATAACTCCATACGGCGGTAACGGCTGAGACGTTAGGATCAACCGCTGGCGGAGAAGCCGCCATAACGGAAAAGATAATACAGGCAAGGGCAATAATAGCACCTTCCAAACATACCCCGGCATAGGAACGCAGGAAGTTCTTGCCCACATTGCTGGTTGGTTCTCCCGCAAAGCTGGAGAGAGGGATAGGCGCAAGCGCTGTGTACATATAGAGTTTAAACATACGGGAATAAACCGTTAAAATCATGATAAAGGACAGCACTGTAATAAACAGACCGCCTAAAAGGGTTACCGCCCACAAAGGGATACTGTCCCAAAATCCTACGTTATTGATTTTATCGATGATTTCCTGCGGGAGCGTGGTGCCGCTGCTTCCTGACAAACCCGATTGGGTAATAATGGTGGAAATGATCCCCTGTACGATTTTAAATACAGCAAGCATCAAATCAAGTCCGTATGTTACAGCAGCCTTCGCCAAAGCAAAGCGAATGAACAATTTTAAAGCGTGTTCCGGGCGTTTTACATCGGTAAAAGAGCCGCAGGTTTTAACGACACCAACCGCAAAAAACAGTACCAGCAAACCATACCCAATGGCTTTCAGCGCCCCGTTAATATCCAGCATAACCTGCCAGATCCCGCCGCCCTTGAAAGTGGCGGGGTCTTGGGTAAGCAGTGTCCAGATTTCAGCCAGTTTGTCATTACATGTTCCGAGGGCAGAATTTAAGTTATCTATGATCCAGTTTCCGGCTGGTCACCTCCCATCAAAAAAATTACGGGGGCATCCTTTCGGATACCCCCGGTCTGTAACATGGAAACTCAGGCGGTGATAAGGTCAAGGATTTCCTTGGCGAAGGTGATTACCAGCCCACCGGCCAAGGTCAGGAAACCCTGCGAACGCTGGGAGGGATCATGGCTCTGGAAGGACAGGCCGACCTGTACGACACCCCAGCCCAACAAAATCATACCGATGGCACGAATCAGGGAGAAAATGAATGTGGAAAGGTTGTTCACCACTCCGAGAGGATCGCCGCTGGCTGCAAAGGCGGTAGTGGAAAGGCAGCAGGCGCACAATACTACAGCGGCATAGCTGGAAAATCCAAGGCGTCCCTTTTTCCCAAGAGGCAGAGCATTGGTGGGTTTGTTGTCCTTTTTACGGTTCGTCAGAGAACCAATTTTTTTCAGAAACTTATTCAGAAGCATTCCTCCAATTTCATGTGAATTATTATGGTTTGAGAAAATCCTCCGGTTCCAGCAGTTCGAAATCCTCATACTGGTCCGGGGAATAATCGAGATCGTCTGAGGCGTCCTTCGCCTGTGTGTAGTCGTAGGGCGCAGCGCCGCCATCCTCTGTCAGGTGGATGTTTGGGTGATGCATCAGGTCGTATTTGTCATCCAGCATGGGCCTTTCACCCCTTACAAAAAGAATGGCTTTGCGGTTATCCAGCATTCGGACTTCATCGGGCGTTAAGAGTTCCCGGCCTGTCTGCTGGTCGTTGACACTAAAGCTGCCGCTTCTTCCACGGCTATGACCATAGGCGTTGGTATCCAATGTTTCCTTGCCCATGAGTTCGGAAACATATTTGTGAGTTTCCTTCTCGTTGCCGCCGAGGTAGAGAAACTCATCGCACAAGCCCACCAGCGATTCCCACTGTTCCTTGAACAATGCCTTGATCTGCGCCATATTCTGTGCGATATAGCTGCAGAAGATGTTACGGCTTCGCATGGTGGAAAGCCAAGGCAGGAAGTTATCCGTGGGCAGGGCGATATTCGGTGCTTCGTCAATCAGCAGATGGACCGGAACCGGAAGCCTGCCTTTGTATTTGCGGTCAGCTACAAAATAGAGTGTCTGGATGAGCTGCCCGTAAATCATGCCCACAAGGTAGTTGAGGGATTTGTCACTGTCCGGGATACAGCAGAACAGGGCGATCTTCTTTTCGCCCATTTCTTCCAGATGGAGGTCGTCGGTGTAGGTCAGCCTTGCGATCTGCGGCAGATTAAAAGCGGAGAGACGCACGCCGACACTGATTAAAATAGATTTCAGAGTTTTTCCGGCTCCCATCTTAAAGACATGGTATTGCTTCACGGCAATGCTCTCCGGGTCCCGCATTTCAAGCCTTGCGAACAGGATATCCAAGGGGGACTCGTATTCCTCATCTTCCTCCCGGACTTCCGCTGCCGCCAGCATCTCCATTACCATGGCAAAGTTTTGTTCCTCCGGCGGTGCTTCATGCATCAGGTACAGCACCAGCGCCTGCAAAAGCGCTGTTTCGGATTTCGTCCAGAAAGGGTCCGTGCTCTGTGCTCCGGGCGGAGTGGTGGATTGGATGAGGGTTTCAATCAGGCGAAGAACATCCTTGTCATCCCGCACATAAGCAAGGGGATTATAGCAAAAGGAGGCGTCGGGGTTCAGCAGATCAAACACCCGCACATCATATCCGTTTGCTTTGAGCGCACCGCCTGTTTTCCGCAGAATTTCACTCTTGGGATCGCAGATTACCAGAGAACAGTTGCCGCAGTTTAAGGTATTCGGGATCGCATACGACCGGCTTTTGCCTGCACCGGAGCCGCCGATCACCAGCACGTTGGTATTGCGCTTATGCTTGTGTCCATCCATCCCCATTTGGAAATGCTGGGTTAGGATGAGATTTTGTTTTGGATTCTTTTTATCCCGGTATTTCTTGGCGATCTGGAACACATCGCCCCACTTGGCGGAACCGTGTTCTTCTCCACGGCGGCGGTTTTTCTGGTTTGAGGTCACCACAAGGGCGATCACCCCGTACCCAAGGGAAAAGAAAAACAGGCACCGAAGAGAATCATCCGTCCAATGAATGGAAAAGGGACTGTTCATCGCTGCCGAAAGCTTTCCCAGCAGATCCACAAGACTCATTCCATCTGACCAGCTTCCGGCCACTAAAAGCGCTGCCCACCAGACGATGGGCAATGGCAGAAGCCATACCCACCATGGATTCTTTCGTTTTACAATGGAGTCAAAAAATATCCTTCCTTTCTTCAGATCAAAATAAAAAAGAAACCCCGGAGCCTATGGAAAAGCATTCCCACAGGTTCCGGGGTAACGGGCAACCTTAAATCTTATCGAACCGGCACGTTTCGATATTTACTGCTCATGAGCTTTGCGAGAACACGGTCAATCCCGCCGCTGCTTCTGCCCGCAGACAGATAAGCGTTGCGCATTCCATTTAAAGACTGCGCCGCATACTGGAATTCCGTGTCGCTCAGGTACAGCTTTCCCTTTGGCGCATTGACGGTTTTATTGATAAGGCCCTGCACCTTGCCGGAGGTTTCCGGTCCGGATGATTTTTGTGCGTCGCAGAGCGCCTTGACCAGAAAATTCTTTTCCAGCATTCCCATCTTAAAGAGACGTTGTTTTTCCAAGGGTATCCCTGCCTTTCTCTATATTTTCTTTAGCTTCACCATACCACAGCGGCGGACAGAAAGCTACCGCACAAAAGAAAACAAACGGAAAACTTCCGGCGGTTCGCTTTCTCATCGTTCCGTTTCCTTCTCCGGTTTGGATTTGGGAGCTTTGGCAGGCTTCTGCGTTTCTACCGAAAACTCATCGGGCTGGACTGTCTGCTCCAAATCCCGAAAGCTGCGCTGCATATCCCTGCCTATGGAATAAGCCGCCCGTTTCACATCGCTTATGAAACCACGCTTTTCTTCCGGAGTCATTTGAGCACAGCTTTCGCATACCTTGTCAAACCGGAAGGCCGAAGTATCCAGACCGCACCGCTGTGCGACCACATAAGCGGCACAGTAGCTCTGTGCCGCATACGCCTGACGGTAGTAACCGCTGCCGACAGTATCGAAGCTGGCATGGGCCTGTTCACGTGCGATAGCGCAGATGGTGGTGGTTTCATCCATCCCGTTGCGGACAAAAATCGTATGCTGTTTGGGAACATACTGTGCCTGTACCCCTTGAGGAAGCTGATCCGATATGGCAAGCTGGACCGGACTCTGTTCTACCATAGCGGCAATGATTTCTTCCGGCAGATGTTTCTGCGGCGGCAGGGACTGAGGTCCTCTGGTTTGGGAAATATCATAGGCTTTTGTAAGGGTATAGCCATTCGCTATGGTACCATCCTCTTTGATATATTCCTGATCCGCAAAGAAGGTGTATCCCTTTTCACCGGAACGGATGGAGCGCCCGGCTTCCTTCCATTTATCAAAAGTGCGGGGATGGGTGATTTCCTTGTTCTGGTGATATAGGATGAGAAGGTTGCGGGTACTTTGCGGGGTACACTGCGCCATAAAACCTAAGAAGCCCTTCATGGAAGCGTCATCTTTGAACACTTCCTGTGCCTGAGCATCCACTTTTGCCCATGCATCCTCACGTTCAGCCTGCTTCATGGAAGCATATTCTTCCTTGGTGTACTGCTGTTCTGGCTGGGGTGATTGTTCTTTTCTTCCGATCAAATTTGATAAATCGATACTGCATTACCTGCCTTTCTGTTTTTTCTTCTTTTTGCGGGAATGACCCGGTGTAGAATGCTGACGATCCTGCTGTTTGGTCTTTTCCGCTTTTTTCTTCACTTGTTCCTGCTTGATCTCCTGCAGTTCCTTTTTCACCGAAGGCTTTTGCTCCGGCTGCTCACGGCTTGTTAAGCCGGGCAAAGAGTTTTTGCTGGGCGAGGAAGGCTCGGACGGACTCTTTTCCGCTGCCGGGGGTTCTGATTCCTTCTCCCGGCCAGCGGTAAAATTTCCGGCTTCACCCTGCCCGGCAGGACTGATATTGAAGTCATCTTCAAATCCGCCCACCTCGAATTCCACAGCGTCCTGCTCGGTTTGGACAGTTTCCGTTTTGCCGGGTTGGGAAGCGGCAGGAGCCTGCTTCTCCTGTTCCACCGCTTTCTCCACAGTGGCTTCTCCGGCTTCCGCTTTCACATAATCCAAGCCGAGATTGTCATAGATACGCTGAATCTTAGCGGCATCATCCGCAAATACCACCAATTCGACGAAATCGCTTTTTTGTTTGTTACGGATGGGCACATACAAAAGACCGTGCCCTTTGGCTTCCCGCACAAATTCTTTCATGTGCGTTGCAGGCAGATTGAAAAACTTAAACGGACGCTGCTCACGAAGCATTCGGACAAGCCTTGTCTTGCCATGGGTTTTCTTTTGGTCTTTCAGCACTGCATAAACAAACAGCGCAAAGTTCTTCGCCGCCAGTCCCGACAGCTTGAGGGCTACTTCGGTCCCTTCAAGGGTAAATCGGACGATCTGGTCAGCAGGATCGCTTCCGTAGTTCAGTCATCATTCTCCTTGTATAATAAATTTAGGTTGATAAGAGAGCCTATCTCCCAAAATCAACTGTATAATTATTCAACATAATGTTGTATAATTGTAGTTATTAGATAGAGGATGACGTATTCTCCTTGGGGAGCCAAAAGCTACTCCGTACTGGAAAGACTGACACCTCTTTCTGATAAACAGATTACGAATAAGTTGGATGTTGACGGCTGATTGCCGTACTTCGAATATAGAACAAGGCAGTAACGTTTATCAGATAAGAGGAACTATCTAAAATCTGTTTATTTAGGTGAATGTTATGCTTTATCTCGGAATTGATATCGGCAAAAATACTCATGTTGCTTCTCTTATTGATGAAACGGCAAAACCATTATTCAAAGCATTCTCGTTTTCAAACACAACCGAAGGCGCAAACAGCCTGATTGAAAAATTATCAGTACATATCAATAATCAATCAGAAGTTGAAATAGGAATGGAGGCTACCGGTCATTATTGGCTTTCGATTTACTCATTTCTTGTTGAAAATGGATTTGTTGTTCATGTCGTTAATCCTATTCAAACTGACGGCTGGCGAAAAGGGACTGAAATCAGAAAGCGTAAAACAGATTTCATCGATTCTGTTCTCATTGCTGATTTGATACGCTACGGTGATTTTGTTGAAACCTCACTGTCAGATGAAGACACAATGTCACTGCGTAATCTGTCACGCTTTCGCACTTATCTTGTTTCGTCCATTTCAGACTTGAAGCGCAAGGTAATCTGTGTTCTTGACCAGGTGTTCCCAGAATATCACACTGCTTTTTCAGATGTTTTCGGCGAAACCTCTAAAGAACTTCTTTCGCACTTTCAGACTGCGGATGATTTTGAAAACATCTCTTCTGAACAGCTTGAAAACGTGCTCAAAAAGGTCTCTTTTAAGGGTTTTGCCAAAAACAAAATCACTCAGATTTCAGAGCTCGCAGCAAGTTCTTTCGGACTGAAGTTCTGTCAGGATAGCTTCTCTTTACAGCTTCGGCTTTTAATTGAGCAGATTAAATTTATTGACGCTCAGGTATGTGATGTGGAAGCAGAAATCAAAGTTATCCTTGATAAAATTAATTCTCCTATTATGACTGTACCGGGTGTAGGCAATATTAACGCCGCTGTTATTTTAGGAGAGATCGGTGATATCTCTCGCTTTTCAAACGCTTCCAAGCTTGCTGCTTATGCAGGTATAGACGCTTCTGTCAGCCAATCCGGTGAATACCAATCCACCAATAACAAAATGAGTAAGCGTGGCTCTCCCTATTTGCGCAAAGCTCTGTTTCAGGCTGCCTTGATTGCAGCCTTTCATGATCCGGTTTTCTCGGCTTTTTATCAAAAAAAGCGATCCGAGGGCAAGCATCATCTTACTGCTGTTGGTGCTGTTGCCAGAAAGCTTTGTAACACCATTTTTGCTGTTTTAAAATACAATACCGCTTACGTCCCTCAATTTAAATAATCTTTTTATACCCACTTATCCATCGACTTGGACTTTTTGTTCAGGTCTTTTTGTCTTGCATATTTTTTCATCCCTTATTCGTTATTTTTTTATTTTTCCTATTGACTTTTTATAGTTGGTCTTTCGGATAAAATAAAAAATGCCCCCGCAAGCTGAAAGAAAACTCTCAACCTACGGGGGCAAGTCAATTTATCGTTCTTCTTTGTGTTTGGGATGGCGCTGTTTTTTGTGGGGGACTACCTTCTGAGGCAGTTCCTGCTGTGTACAGCGGACCGCTTCGATTACAGTTTGGGTATCGATCCCATTTTGTCTGCACCCATTCAGAATACCTTCCAAATAGGAAACAGAGGGCATGGCGGGTTTGTCTTTATACGGGCTGTTCATGGTATAGGCCATGATTTCCCGTCTGACTCCGTCCTGATTTGTCACTGTAACAGGCTCTTTCCCATATAAAAAGGGAAATCCTTCGTAATGATCCAGATGCTGTTCGTCCCGTTCGGAAATACGCCAAAGGACGCCGTCCACATAGCTTCCTTCTTCCGGCAGAATGGTGGCAACGCCATTCCCGCCGCCATTGGTGCGGAACGCAAGGCGGTATCCCTCTAACCGAACAGATTCCACAACTTCTGCATCCGGACAGCGAAACGCCATCTGATTCAGGTTCATATTAGAACCATACGCAAAATAAAGTTTTTCTTTGGTTTTGATCATCTCCTATCGTTCATGGTTTTGGCGGTTCTGCAGGCTGGGGTATTGAGCTTTATCGTAGCGCCATGCCCGGTCGCCGGGAAGGTTTGAAAGCAGATGTTCCCGCACATTTTTGTATTCCGGTCCAATAAGCCCAAGACGCAGTAGAAAGGTGCGGAAGGTAAAGGCGGGGTTTTCGCTGATCTCGGTTTTCCGCATGACTGTTCGGCTCTGGTTAATAGCCTGTGCGGAGATCGCCAGTGCCAGCGTGATGTTTGCCCTGACTTTGCCTGCATGGAGGGTGCTTTCAAAACAGCGCCATTCCAAGGTTCCACGGTAAAACACAGAATGAAGGTTTAAGGCATAGTATCTTGTCCAGTTGTAATGCTCGTAGCTTCCGTCAGAACCTTCATACCATTCCCGCCTTAACCGATCCATGGTAGTATTGCTTGGAAGTTTGCGGATTTTCTCCAGCATGGGTTCCCGCACCTTCTGGCACCAGCGTTCCACCCGGCTCTCATTCACATTTAAGGCTTTGAATAGGATATCCTCTTTGGAATACATAATGGAAAGGGCATTTTTCAGGCTCTGCGGTGTATGCTTAGAAGCGTCCACATGGACGTGCATACCGCAGCTTCCATTGACAACAGCCCCCGCATGACGCAGGGTACGGACAACTTCCTGCAGTTTTCCCATTTCGCTGTACTCCAGTTTTGGGGAATTCATCTCCACCTTGTAGTCACCATCACCGATTGGAATCTGCTGCCGCCCGGTTCGATGAGAACCATGGATACTGGAGTCGTAAACAAACCGCCATGTTTTTCCCTCGTTATCGGTCACTTCCCACGGATCGTAGGTGCGGGATGAACGGGAATGGACAGCGTTGGTTCCAAACAGGGAAGCCATGGCTTCTGCTGCCTGCTGGCGGGTGAGTCCCGTCATCTCAATTTCACAGCCGAAGTATTGGTCTTTCAGATCAATCGATGGCATTCACCTCCCGATACTCCATGATCTATATTTTTGTTTTGTCGTTTACATATCACGCTCCTTTGTAATAATCGCAAAGACTAATATACAATCAATGGACATCGCCCCTTTCCCATGGTGAAATGAAATATATATGAAAACAGCCCGCAGGAAACTGCGGGCTGCTGCTGGCTGTGTTATGCGTAGGTTTCATCTTCATTTTCATTGGTTTCGCCGGATTCTATGGTATCGTCATCCGGCTCGGTTTCTTCTTCCTCATCCCGATTCCAGCTTTCCGGTGTAGTATCCTCATCATCCTCGCTGGGTCCTTCCTCGCCCTCACCGGTTTCGGTGTTTTCTGCAGGTTCCCAGCTGCTTCCGGTTGTTTCTTCATCAGCACTGAGTCCCTCGGTTTCGCCATTTTCTTCGTCCCAGTCCTCTGGTGCCTCGTCATCGGATACTTCCTCGTCCTCATCGCTTTCAGCGGTTTCTGCTGCTTCCCAGCCGTTTTCAGCCTGTTCCTCGTGCTCGGCTGCTCTGGCGGCTTCGAATTCTTCTTCCGCTTCTTCCAGCGCCTGTTCGATCAGCCCAATCACGAATTCTTTTTGGGTGAGGCGGCGATGATAGGCTTTCTCGTAGTTTTCAAGGTATTCCTTTACCCTCTGGAACAATTCCTCGCTCACCTGAAATGCTAATGTTCTTCCTTTTTCCATAATTCTGTTAGCCCCTTTCTCATAATGTTCCCGGATGATCATTTCGATGAATTTGCTCATCGTGCTTTCTGTTTCCCTGATTTCCTCGCTGATTTGGTTATGCAGATCCAGCGGAATTTTGCAGGTTACGCCCTTTGTTTCCACGCCTATCGCTCCTTTTTTCGTTCTTTCCCTTTCGGGCAACACAAGCATACTGCAACCCACCGGATAAAGCTATTACCAAGACCAACAACCTTTCAGTCAAAGCAGGCTCGACAAACGTCACAACCAATAAAGGCTATGTGGGGGTTATTCTTCTTCCAGCAGGGAACCAAGGAAGCCCATCATCTCCTGCGGAATGGCTTCTTCCTGCTGCGGTACTGGCTGGGAAGGCACAGCTTTGAGTTCTTCCCGCAGCACCCGGCGCAGAATTGTTTCCAGTTCTTCTCGCTGGGCATTTTCCAGAATCACCTGTACCAGAAAGGCGTTTTTCTGACCTTCCGGCACAGCCTGCAGGATTTGCCACGCCCTGCGATGTTCTTCATTCTGGAGGTTGGGGCGGAACATAAAAAGGGGCCTGCTCATGCCTTGCCCACACTGCCCGAAAACTGCCCCAAAATCCTCTCGAACCCTTCAGCGTTTACCTTGTCGTCTATCAGGGCAAAAACCCGACACAGGCTGTCCTGTTCGCTCACGTTGCCCTTGACTACCGATGCGCCGCCGCCCAGCATCACCACCGGGATAGCTTTCAGATCAAACCCCGATTCCATGGCAGTCCGGCGGCAATGCGCACCGAACACTCTGTTTTTCTACCTCGCTGTTTGATTTCCTTGGCAATGGCTGCAAGGGTAAGCAGGTAGTAATTGTCGTTTTCCATTTTGTTGCGCAGGATCGGCTGTCTGCCGGTTCCGCAGACATAAAACTTCCCGCCGAATTCCAGTGTGTTTTGCAAGGTGTAGGGTTCATGGGAATACTCTGCAATACCGGCTGGGAAAGAAAAATGCCGGGTTTTGATTGCGTAATAGCCATGGTCGATGCCAATGTTCATGGTTTTACTCATCCTTTCTTGTTGGTTGTTGAAAACTTGAGATCTTTGCTGAGTTAGAGCTTAGAGTTATCTTGTTCTTTCCCATCTGGTAAAGTATTAGGGGGAGAGTGTGAGAGGGGGGAAAGCGGAAAACCGCCCCGGCCATTCAGCCGGAGCGGTTCTGAAAAAGGGCGCACTACCCCCTTGTATTTTGAGGGCTTGAAATTGACCCATTTGGGGCTTCCGTCAATCTATCTATATATCTGCCGAAAACTTTTACAGTTCCGTGGGCGGGAAAAAAGAGTGGTAAACGCAAAAAAGCGGAGTTCCCAGCCTGAAAAATCAGGTGAAAACTCCGCTTATGCTCATAAAAAGTCTTTGTTTTGCTATTTTTGGGAAAAGGCATCTATGGAAAATCACTTTGGATTTTGCGCTCTAAAAAGCCCGCAAACCCGCATGAATACTGACAAAAATGGGGTAGACATCTAAAGTGTCTACCCCAGATGGTGGGAGAAGGTGGATTCGAACCACCGAAGTCACTGACAACAGATTTACAGTCTGCCCCCTTTGGCCACTCGGGAATTCTCCCATATTTAAGGACTGCATTTAGCAGTCCTCTTTTGGAGCTGGTGGACGGACTCGAACCCCCGACCTGCTGATTACAAATCAGCTGCTCTACCAACTGAGCTACACCAGCGTTTTTGGTGTTTGTTTTTGTTTTGTTTTGTCGCTGTCTCCCTGCGACTGTTATATAATACCACAGGGTTACCCATTTGTCAACACTTTTTTCAAATTTTTTTTGAAAAATTTCCGACAAAATGATTTTATTTTAAAAAGCTGCATTTTCCCTATTTTTGTAGTATATTTTGCACAATCAAACAGGTAATCATCGCACCTTTATATAGTCAAAATCACATCCATTCTCATAATCAAAAACTTTAGATAAATACTTAATTTTTAAAAAAATATTAAAACACAAAAAAATTTTTTTGATTTTTTCAAAATTATTTTTTGTTTTTTCCTATTTTTTATTCAACAGAAAATATTATTCTCAAAAAAATTTTAGAAAAAACAGTTTCCTGAAATTTATTTTTTTAAGAACAGATAATTTTTTATTTCTAAATTTTATTTTCAACCCAAATCCGCAATTTAGCAAGAGAATTATTTAAATATTTTTTGTAAAATTTTCAAAATAAAAACACTCCTACGTGCTATTATTTCCTCTCTCCTGCATTTTTTATTTTAAGATATAAGAAAACTCACTTCCATATAAAATGCATAAGAGACGCTTCACAGCCCCAAAAGCTTTACCATAAAAAATTATCCCAAAACACAAAAACAGCCGCAGCAAAAGCCACGGCTGTAAAAATTATTTATCAATATTCGCCTTCAGGAAGCGGAGCTTTTTCTTCAAAAGTTCCGTTTACCATTGCTCTGAACTCGTCGCCGCTCATCTTCTCGTGCTTGATAAGATACTGGGCAACATTGTGGAGCTGGTCAATATGGTCTTTCAAAAGCTTCTCACAAGCCTTGTAACCGTTATTGACAATTCTCAAAATCTCTTGGTCAATCTTAGCGGCTGTCTCCTCGGAATAGTCCTTTACCTGTCCCATATCCCTGCCGATAAACACTTCATTGTTGCCTGAACCGTAGCAAACAGGGCCGAGAACATCGGACATACCGTACTTAGTAACCATTGACTTTGCGGTGCTTGTAGCTCTTTCTATGTCGTTAGAAGCGCCTGTGGAGATATCTCCCATAATAAGAGCTTCTGCCACACGTCCGCCCAAAAGAACCACAATATCCTCCAGCATTTCATTTCTTGAGCTGTAGGTCTTATCCTCTGTAGGAAGGCTCATAGTATAGCCTCCTGCTCTTCCTCTTGGAATAATTGAAATCTGGTGAACAGGATCCTGTGTCGGACAATACTGAGTACAGATAGCGTGACCTGCCTCATGATAAGCTGTGAGCTTCTTCTCTTTATCAGACATAACCTTGGATTTTTTCTCAGTACCAACAACAACCTTGATTGTGGCTTCCTCGATTTCCTCCATGGTTATAGCTCTCTTATTCTTTCTTGCAGCCAGCAAAGCGGCTTCGTTTAAAACATTCTCCAAATCAGCTCCGGTAAATCCGGCTGTTGAAGAAGCGATAGTTCTAAGATTTACATCAGGAGCCAAAGGCTTCTCTCTTGCGTGAACCTTCAAAATAGCTTCTCTTCCGTTGATGTCAGGATATCCAACAACAACCTGTCTGTCGAAACGTCCAGGACGAAGGATAGCCGGGTCAAGAACGTCAGGTCTGTTGGTAGCTGCAATAACGATTACACCTTCGTTTGCGCCGAAACCGTCCATCTCAACAAGAAGCTGGTTAAGTGTCTGCTCTCTTTCGTCGTTGCCGCCGCCAAGGCCTGCACCTCTCTGACGACCAACGGCGTCGATTTCATCGATAAATACAATACAAGGTGAATTTTTCTTTGCTGTATCAAAGAGATCTCTTACACGGGAAGCACCGACACCAACGAACATCTCAACAAAGTCAGAACCTGAAATTGAGAAGAAAGGAACACCGGCTTCGCCTGCAACAGCTCTTGCAAGCAATGTTTTACCTGTTCCAGGAGGGCCCACCAAAAGCACGCCCTTAGGTATTTTTGCTCCCAATTTGTTATACTTTTCCGGTGTTTTAAGGAACTGAACAATCTCTTCCAATTCTTCCTTTTCCTCATCAGCGCCGGCAACATCTGCAAAGGTTGTCTTTTTCTTTTCATCGTTGGAGTTTTTAAACTTGGCTTTACCAAAGGTCATTTCTTTGCCGCCAAGTCCTGCACCCATTTTCTTCATCAAAATGAACCAGAACACACCGATAATTACGAACATTATCAATGTAGGAAGCATTTCCAGCCAAATAGACCTGTCAGCAGCTCGCTGAATATCGAATGTAAGCTTTTCACTGTCAGGCTTATCGGCGTTGTACTCGTCGATATACTCCTTTACATCGCTGTAGAAAAGGTCAACACTTGCCAGCTTATACTCTACTATAAGGTTACTGCTGGAATTTCCATCGCCGAAAAGTCCCTGATTCTGCATCATTTGCTTATCCTCAAGGCTTGGAATTTTTGCGCCTTCCTCAAGCTTCATGGTGAGGACGCCGGTTCCGGCATCGACGCTGAATTCCTCTACTTTCTGTTCCTCAAAAAGATACAGCACATCGGAATAAGTCATGGTATTCGACGTGCCGCCTCTCAAAAAGAACAAAAGCAGCAGAATAACCAAAATCGGCAGACCCAAATACAAAAGTAGATTCTTAATCTGCTTGTTTTTGTTCAATATCATCCACTCCTTTGTTTATTATACTAAATCCTCTCTATATTATGTAAACGAAGAAACAGTTATTTTCTCATTCATTATGAATACACAGAAGGCTTGAGTATTCCTATATACGGAAGATTTCTGTAGTACTCAGCAAAATCAAGTCCATAACCCACAACAAACTCATCAGGGATGTCAACGCCGACATAGTCCACAGGGATATCTGTCTGACGTCTTGAAGGTTTATTGAGCAATGTACAGATTTTAACTGAGCCTGCATGTTTCGCCGCAAGATATTTTGAAATAAAGGAAAGTGTGTTTCCGCTGTCGATAATATCCTCAACAATAAGGATATCCATATTTTCAACAGACTGAGAAACGTCCTTCAGAATATTAACTCGTCCCTTACTTACAGTACCGTTTCCGTAGCTGGAAGCTGCAATAAAGTCGATTTTACATGGTACAGTGATTTTCTTCATAAGATCAGCCATAAAAGAAATGCTGCCTTTAAGAAGACCGATGAGCATCAATTCTTTGCCCTGGTAATCCTTGTTTATCTGGTCAGCAATTCTGTCAACGATTTGTGCAATTTCCTCTTCGGAAAGCAGTATTCTTTCAATATCCTGATGCATAGTAAATTATACCTCCGTTTAGTGACGAGAAACTGAAATTTTAATTCCTCTTTTTGAATTTTTACTGAATTCAACATCATATGCCGCTCCGATTCCGTCTATCCACAATACATTGTTGTCAACAGCCACAAGAGGAACCGAGTATCTTTTCTCAGCCGGCATTTTTATTTCGTTAAAATATTTTTTCAGGGACTTAGTAACCTTGCGTTTTTTTAGTGTAAAAACATCGCAGTCATCCCTTGTTCTGAAAACTGCGCCACGGCACTTTTCAATATCTAAAACCACCCCGTCGTCTTCTAAACAATCCACCAATTCAAAGCTGTAAACAGTACCCTGAACAGTGATTTTTTTAGGGTAGCTACCATTTATTATATCATCTAAATTCAGATATACAAGTCCTTTTTTTATTTCCTTGTCAAAGCTGTTTTCTTTGATTTTAAAACAGCCTTTTTCAATACAGGCTGTGTATTTTTCGTTAATCTGAACAGCGCCTTTTTCCTTAGAAATAATATCAGAGCAAAGCTCAACAAGCCTGTTCTGATTTATATTGTCCCCTGTCTTTTTAAAATAAATATAATTTATACAGTAACTCAGCAAAGCCGGATGAAGCTGCTTTAAAAGACTGCACCTGCACTCCGTATTCTTTACGGCGTCCTTGGCACACTGGGTCATAAAATCGTCAACAAGCCTTGCTGACCTTGAAAGTCTTGTAATATTTCCGTTGACGCCCTCGTTTATATCCTTTAATACAGGTATTACTTTGTGCCTTATTGAGTTTCTTGTATAGTCATCGGTAAGATTTGTACTGTCTGTCACAAAAGAAAGATTGTTCTCAAGGCAATAACTTTCCACCTCTTCCCTTGTGACAAAAAGCAAAGGACGGATTACCTTTCCCCTTATAGGAGGGATACCCGCCAGTCCTTTTATGGAAGAGCCTCTCGCCATATTAAAAATAACGGTTTCACTGTTGTCAGAAGCTGTGTGAGCAGTAGCCACCGCCGCTTTTAATGACTTTGAAAGCTCCTCAAAAAATTCATATCTTTTAATTCTTCCGCTGGTTTCAGTGCTGACTTTGAGCTTTTTCGCCCATTGCGCCACATCCACAGTTCTCGAAAAAAATTCACAGCCTAAGCTTTCTGCAAAATCCTTTGAAAACTTCAAATCTCTTTCTGCCTCTTCACCACGCAGATTGTGGTTTAAGTGAGCCGCCGAAAGCTTAAAATCATATTTTCCGCTGTTTTTAAGCATATACAGACTGTGAAGCAAACAAACCGAATCCGCTCCGCCGGAAAGAGCCACAATAATATGTTCCTTTCCTTTTAAGATATTATAACGGTGTTCAGCTTCACAAATCTTATTTAAAACCAAAACAGAAGCTGTTTTTTCAGCTTCTATATTATTAAAAAAAATATTATTGGTCACGGTTTGCCTCCACAGAAGTAAAACGCATAAATTCGCCCTGCCAATGGAGCTTTACTGAGGTTGTCTCGCCGTGTCTGTTTTTAGCAACAATACATTCACCGGAATTTCTGTCCACATTTGACTGAGCCTGAGCTTCTTTGGACTTATCCTCATAATAGCCCTCTCTGTACAGGAACAAAACAATATCTGCGTCCTGCTCGATAGAACCTGAATCTCTCAGGTCGGAAAGCTGAGGCTTGTGTTCCGAACGCTGTTCACTGGCACGGGAAAGCTGTGAAAGTGTGATAAGGGGAACATTTATTTCCTTAGCCATAATTTTCAGATTTCTGGTAATTTCAGAAACCTCCTGAACACGGTTGTCTATTCTTCTTCCGCTGGACATAAGCTGGAGATAGTCAATGATTACCAAATCCACATTTTTAAGACGGCGAAGCTTTGCTTTTATCTCAGGAACTGTGATACCAGGCGTATCGTCAAGATAAATCTCGGTTTTACTCAAAACATCGCCGGCAGAAATAAGTCTCTGCCATTCATCCTCGTTGAGCTTTCCTGTTCTAAGCTTTGTACCGCCTACAAGAGCTTCTGTGGACAAAAGACGTGAAGCAAGCTGCTCCTTTGTCATTTCCAAGGAGAAAAACGCCACCCTCTTTTTTGCTATGCAGGCAACATTTTTGGCAATGTTCAAGGCAAAGCTTGTCTTTCCCATACCAGGACGAGCCGCAAGCAAAATAAGGTCGCTTCTGTTAAGTCCTGTTATAACTCTGTCAAGGTCACCGATTCCCGAAGGTATCGGCTTCATGCTGTCGTCATCATCGCTGTTTAAAAGGTCAAGTCTGTCAAAGGTCTTTAAAATAACCTCATTGAGTCTTTCCAGTCCGTCAACGGTCTTGCCCTTTCTTATGTCAAAAATCTTTTGCTCAGCTGAGTCCAGAAGAATTGAAGGCTCGTACTCGTTTCCCGACGCCTCGTCGATAATCTCCCTTGCGGCGTTTATCAAGCTGCGGACGTCGTATTTTTCACGGACAATATTTGCGTAAATCTCAACATTTGATACAGCAGGACAGTTCTCGGCAAGTCTGACTATGTACGCCTTTCCGCTGGTTTCATCAAAATTCTTGTCCATCCTTAAGGCTTCCATCAGGGTGACATAATCCACCGTTTTGCCTTGGGTGTACATGCTCAGCATTGCTGAATATATTGTGCGGTGTAAGGAAAGGTGAAAATACTCCGGCTTAGTCAAAATTCCCACAATCCTGTTAAGACAGTCCGGCTCCATTATAACTGCACCCAGCACCGCCTGTTCAGCCTCAGGACTGTAAGGCATATTTATTCCGTCCAAGCCACCCGACATATTCAAATCGGCCATATTTTCACCCTCCTTTTAATTCAAACTACTAAAATTAAGCTTCGCTTACCTGAACCTTTACCTTTGCAATAATTCCGTTGTAAAGCTTGATTTCTGCATTATATGTGCCAAAAGCCTTGATATCAGCGTCAAGAGTAATCTTTCTCTTGTCAACATCGATACCCTTCTGCTTCTTAATCTCTGCGCTTATCTCCTTTGGAGTTACGCTTCCGAAAAGTCTTCCGCCATTGCCGGCTTTTGCTGTCATCTTAAAGGTTTCACCCTCAAGCATAGCCTTAGCTTCGTTGGCTTTTTTGATATCTGTTTCAATTTTATACTGCTTGGAATTTTCAGCATTTTTAAGCTCGTTCATAGCCTGAGCGTTAGCTTCCTTTGCAAGTCCCTTTGGGAAAAGGAAATTTCTTGCGTATCCGTCGGAAGCCTTAACAAGCTCGCCTTTTTTTCCTAAAGATTTTACGTCCTGAAGTAAGATTACTTTCATTTTGTTCACCTTCCGTAAATTATATTTTATGCAAGAAAATCATCAATAGCGTCAAAGAGCTGTTGTCTTGCACTTTCCATACTGGTGTCAGGCATCTGAGTAGCCGCCATAGTCTGATGACCGCCGCCGCCCAGTTTTTCCATAATAACCTGAACATTTATTTTTCCGTAGCTTCTGGCAGAGATATTCGCCGTGTTTCCGTTTGTCATAAACAGAACAAAGGAAGCCGAAACATCCTGAACGCCCAAAAGCTCGTCAGCCGCCTGAGCGGCAACAAGACGTGGGTCTTTTATTGTGTCGTCGGCAAAAGCCACTGCACAGCCACGGTAAATTTCCGAAGCGGAAACCAGTTTGTATTTTTCCTTATAGGTTTTGATATTCTCTGAGAAAAGCTTTTTAACTGCAACGGTATCAGCACCACGTCTTCTCAAAAACGCCGCCGCTTCAAAGGTTCTTGCACCGGTTTTTACAATAAAGTTCTTTGTATCAAGCATAATACCAGCCATAAGGGCGTCAGCCGCATAGGAGGTAAGACACTTTTCTGCAAGATAATTTATAATCTCGGCGCACATTTCCGAAGCAGATGAAGCTGTGCTTTCGTGATAGAATATCAATGTATTTGATATGTAGTTGACCATCTTTCTGTGATGGTCAATAACAATAACCTTTTCAAATTGCTTATAAAAGCTTTCGCTTTCCAAAAAGCTTGGTGAATGTGTATCAACAACAATCAAAAGAGAATTAGGAGTAACCTTAGAGCTTACATCGCTTGGAGATTTGAAAACATCCTCTTCCTCGTTTTCCTCAATCATATCAATAAGGGATTTCGCCATTGTCTTTTCCTTATTGATAACAACAAAGGCAGGCTTCTCCAAAGCCTTGGTTATCATGCAGTGCAAGCCTACAGCGGCGCCCACACAATCAAGGTCTGAAAATCTATGACCCATAATAAATACCTTGTCACAGGCGGCAATATAGTTTCGCATTGCGTTGGCGATAACCCTTGTTCTTACTTTGCTTCTTTTCTCTACGCCCTGAGAAACTCCGCCGAAAAACTCATAACCGTCGCTTTTCATAACGGCAGCCTGATCTCCGCCTCGTCCCAAAGCCATATCCAAAGCCGCACGGGCCATCATTTCACTTTCCTTTGCGGTTGTAGCGTATCTTCCCACGCCTATAGAGATAGTTGCGCTTAAATCGTTATATTTAATAGTTCTAATTTCGTCCAGTATTTTAAACTTTTCTTCAACCAGCTTTTGAATATCTCTCTCCTGAAAGATAATCATGTATCTGCCGCCGGAAAGCTTTTTATAAAGAGCCTTGTAGTTTGCCGCCCATCTCTGCAAAGTATTTTCCAGAGTAAGCAAAACTCTTGCGCTCTCCTCTTCGTTTTCGTTTATAAACTCTTCCCTGTTATCAAAGGCAATGGAAGCCACAACGCTTCTGCTCTCTGAGTACTCCTCTTCAATATTTTTAAAATAGGTATTGTCGAAGAAATACAGAAGAGTTCCTTTTTTGCAAGTGTTTGCATAAACAGTAAATTTTCTCCCGTTGCACTCAATGTCTGTTCCCGCCTTTTCAAGAACATCAGCCACCCTTTTGTGACTTATATAATCGGAGATATCCTCTCCCGACGGGTCCAGCATATTTGCCGGGCTCTCCAAAAACATCTGGTTATACCATATAATAGCCCCGTTGTCGTCAACAAGAACAACAGGAAAACGAAATCTTTCCAGATACTCTGCGTCAGCGTTGTGAAGGCTTCTAAAGGCGCTGCGCACAGTTTCATAAATTCTGCTTTTAAACTTATAGGTTTCATAAATGGTAACGCCCATAGTTATAATCGAAATAGAAACCTCGATATAACCCATAAGCTGACTATATTGAAAAGTATAAAGCGCCATAAACAACATAACCACAGAAAAGATTCCGAAAAACGGTATGACCGTCCAACTTTTGTTCTTCATAGCTAAACCCCTTTTAAAAGTGGATTATACTTCCATTAGTATTGGCAAAATCATCGGACTTCTTCTTGTTCTCTGAGTTATAAGCTTTGAAACATCGTCCTTTATTTTGTTCTTGATTGTTCCCCACTCGTGAACCTCGTTCTTATAACAATCCTCCAGAGCTTTATAGGCAAGCTGTTTTACCTCGTCCAAAAGTGACTCGCTTTCTCTAACATAGACAAATCCTCTTGAAACAATGTCAGGACCGCTTATAAGTCTTCCGTCATAGCTGTCTATTGACGCAACAATAATAATAAGTCCGTCCTGTCCCAGGTGCTTTCTGTCTCTCAAAACTATGCTTCCTACATCTCCAACTCCGAGACCGTCAACAAAAATCTTGCCGGCAGGAACCGGAGCAACCTCTTTCATATGGTCAATTGAAAGCTCAATACTTCTTCCGATATCACCCACATAAATTCTATCCTTGCTCATACCCATAGACGCAGCTAAGTTAGCGTGTTTTATAAGGTGCTTTTGCTCTCCGTGTACCGGAATAAAGTACTGAGGTCTTACAAGACTGTGTATTATTTTAAGCTCTTCACTGCATGCGTGACCGGAAACATGAACCTCATACATGGATTCATATACAACCTGACAGCCTCTCTTTAAAAGCTCGTCAACAACGTGACCCACAGTTCTTTCATTTCCCGGAATCGGATTAGCTGAAATAATGATAAAATCTCCGACGCCTACTTCTACCTTTCTATGGTCAGAATAAGCCATTCTGGAAAGAGCCGACATAGGCTCACCCTGGCTTCCGGTTGTAACAAGCACAATCTGCTCTGCGGTGTATTTATTGAGCATATCAATATCAATTATAACACCTTCAGGCACATTTATATATCCCAGCTCACGGGCAACGGTAAGATAGTTTATCATGCTTCTTCCGGAAAAAGCAACTTTTCTTCCGTACTTATTGGCGCAGTTGATAATCTGCTGTATTCTGCTTATGTTGGAAGCAAAGGTGGCGATTATAATTCTGTTCTTTTCGGCACGTCTGAAAAGACCGTCAAAGCTGTCGGAAACCTTTGCCTCAGAGGGAGTAAAGCCGGGTCTTTCTGCGTTGGTGCTTTCAGCCATCAAAGCCAAAACACCCTCGTCGCCCAGTCTTGAAAACTTAGGAAGATCAATCATCTTTCCTGATGCCGGTGTGAAGTCGATTTTAAAGTCGCCGGTATGAACAATTGTACCTGCCGGAGAATGAATTGCAATTCCCACCGCATCCGGTATTGAATGATTTACATGGATAAACTCAATATTAAAGCATCCCAGTTCAATGTTGCTGCTTTCTTTGATAACATTAAGTCCTGTGGAATGATTTATACCATGCTCTTTAAGTTTGTTTTCCACAAGACCGATTGTCAAAGCAGTTCCGTAAATCGGAACATTGAGTTTCTTCAAAAGGAAAGGAATACCTCCTATGTGGTCTTCATGACCGTGTGTGAGAACCAAACCTCTGATTTTATCAAAATTCTGTTCAAGGTAAGTAAAATCAGGGATAACAAGGTCTACACCAAGCATATCACCGTCAGGGAAAGCCATTCCGCAGTCCAAAATAATAATATCGTTGTTACATTCAAAAACAGTGATATTCTTTCCTATCTCATTAAGACCGCCCAAAAAGGAGATTTTAATAACCGGAGCATCCTTCTTTATCTGCTTAAAAGAGCTCTTTTTATTTTTATATCTTTTCTCAGGTTCATTTTGAGAAATATACTCAAGCCCCATATCCCCAGGTTTTTTCATAACGCCGTCACGGTTTCCGCCCTTTACATATCCGGCGTTTCTGGTGTTTTTCTTTCCTGTCATACGGGGTGCGCTCTTTTTGTTATATTTACTTTTTTCTTTAATCACTTATTTTTACCTCCGTAAATAAATAAATTATTCTCGTTCTGATTCTATATAATAATGCACCGTTAACCATTTAATTTCCCGAACAATTTCTCAACGGTGCTTTAATGCGTAACAAATAAAAGGTCAAACCAAACCCTTTTTATCAGCCCAAAAGAACAATTTACAAAATAATTATCTCAAAAACTTAAAACTCTAATGTTCATTTAGGCATAGATTCCGAGCATATAAATCATTACCTATATATTAACCTTTTATTTCTTTTATGTCAAGTCCCATAGGAATTACATTAAACCGCCTTAAAATACCCTTGTTTTTGTTGACGTGACAGATATTAACGGATATAATTATATGTAAATAAAGTCAAATCCGGCGATTCGGATACTAAATATAAGTGATAAATAAGGAGATAATATGAAAGCTGTTGAAATTTTCACAGACGGAGCTTGTAAAGGAAACCCGGGGCCCGGAGGCTGGGGCGCAATTCTCAGATACAAAGATAAAGAGAAAGAAATAAGCGGAGGAGAAGCCAACACAACCAACAACAGAATGGAAATCACCGCCGTTTTAACTGCCCTTAAAATGCTCAAGGAGCCCTGCGAGGTAACACTTTACAGCGATTCTCAGTATGTTTGCAACGCACTGAAGCTGGGATGGGCTAAAAAATGGAAGGAAAACAACTGGATGCGCAACAAAAAAGACCCTGCTCTCAATCCGGATCTTTGGGATGAACTTCTCAAGGAATACGACAAGCACAAAGTAACCATCGTCTGGGTAAAAGGTCATGCAGGCCATCCGGAAAATGAGCGATGCGACCGACTTGCCGTAGCTCAGGCTGAAAAGTACAGTTAAAATAATTTTATATGTACGGAGTGCATTAAGCACTCCTTTTTTAATTTTTTACTTCCTTATCCTTCATATAGTTTTTGTCCTTTATTCCACACTCTCTGGCTACAACAGAAGCGATATTTCTGTAATTCTCCATTTGTTTCCTTGAGGGGGCAAGCTTATCCATAACACTTTTTCTCTCGTCATCGATATACATATTGTTGTTCATTTTCAACTGCAAACACTCCTTTCAAAATATCTGAAAATATTATTGTCGGGAACAAATACAGTTATGCAAAAGAAAAAGGCGTGAACATAAAATTCACGCCTTAAAATATTTTATATTACTTTTCAGACATAAGCTTGTTAAGCTCTTCAAGGAAAGTATTTATATCCTTAAACTGTCTGTATACAGAAGCGAAACGCACATAGGAAACCTCGTCAACCTTTTTAAGCTCTTCCATTGCAAGCTCACCGATAAACTGAGAAGTAACCTCTCTGTCAAGAGAATTTTGCAGTTTCATCTCAATATCGTCTACCATTTTTTCTATCTGCTCGATTGAAACCTTTCTTTTCTCGCAGGCTCTGAGTATTCCGGACAAAAGCTTATTTCTGTCGAAAACCTCACGGGATCTGTCCCTTTTTACAACAATTATAGGAACTGTTTCAATCACTTCATGTGTTGTAAATCGCTTGCCGCAGCCGAGACACTCCCTGCGTCTTCTTATACGTTCACCGTCATCGGCAGGTCTGGAATCTATAACTTTACTTTCCTCATAACCACAGTATGGACATTTCATTTACAACACCTCTTTGTCTAAAATAACATCATCATCATGTAATATATTATATCAAAATATTCAATTTATTTCAATAGTTTAAAAGGCTATTTTGACACAAAAAGACCGTTTTCCCCTATAAAATCATCATATTTTAATATTATCTCCAATTAGACTTAACCATTTTTTTCTTTCCTGACAGAGCGTCATTTATGTTCAAAAAGGAATATCTGCGACAATTAAGCAGTTCCTTTCTTCCCTGCTCTGTTCTCGTGTATATAAGATAATATTTACCCATAATTTTTTCAATATTTCTTCCCAAAAGCTCAGCGGTTTCCTTATTTCCTGCAAGAATACCTGGACATGAATAGCTTTTACTGTAGCTCTTTCGTCCGCCCAAGCCCTTTTTCACAAACACATATCTGGGATTATCAATAGAAGAAAACATTTCTCCTATAGCCTGAGAAAAAATCTGTTTTTCTCTTACAGATGCATTTTCCAAAGTACAGTAAATAAATGTGTTAGATGTATCAGAAGCAACTGTCACATATCCGCCCTTTTGAATTTTTCCGGTTTCAGTAAGAGTTTTTAAAACACAGTTTGCTAAAGATTTCATAGCCTTTTTAGGCGAAATCATTCTGACAAATTTCAACACTCCGACTATACAAACAGGAATGGCCACCAAAGATAAAATTACAACTATCATTATCCATATAGGCTCCGAGAAAAACAACAAGCTGCTGCCTATACGACAAAACAGCAAATAAAACATTATAAACAAAAATTCACCGATGAAGTTTCTATACACAAAACCTCTTGGGAACTTTTCTTTCTCTATTTGATTAACATCAACAACTGTGGTATATTTGCCGTTACCCATGGCGTCAAACCAGCTTTTTGCTGTTCTATCTCGCTGAGAAGCCAAATAGAGCATTTTAATATTTATATTCTTTATTCCCTCTGCATCATACGGCGGTTTAATAATATCAAGCCTTGATATTCCGCTTTCAATAACATTTACACTGTATGCAGGTGCCATAAAACATTCAAATCTCTTTTTTACCGTTTCATAGTCTGCGCCAAATATTTCATCCGGTTTGCCCTCGACTATTTTATTCACAAGCTGAGACTTTTTATCGCTGACACTTTCCGGCAAAACCGTCACAAGATGCCATATATTTGAAACCTTATTAGGGTTATTCCTATCTACTCTAATAGCTCTTCCCCTCATCTGATTAGAAAGCATAAAACTGCCGACAAAGCTTGCTAGAATCAGAGAATTTATACACGGAGAGTCCCAACCCTCACCCAATAAAGATTTTGTACCAATGAGAATATTTATAAAGCCTTTTTCAAACATTTCCGTTAAAAGAGCGACACGTTCTTTTGAAGTTCCCTCAATTTCAACCTTCAAAAATCCTGTTTCGTTAATTTCCGAAGCCGATACCTCGACATTATCCCTTCGAGCAATCTCTTTCAAAGCCTCAAAAATCTCACAGGGTATCACCACAAGGGAACCGGTTAAAATACACATCTTTATTTCCCCGGAAATACTGCGTCGTAAAGTTTCAAATATAGGAACCGTTCCCATTGTATGAAAAGGAGTGTCATTGCCCACTGAATCCAAAAGCTCCTTTTTGATATAGTCTGTCAAAATCAACATTCTTAAACCTTTATTCAGGTTATTCCATTCACTTTTTACAATTTCAACCATACTGTTCAGTTTACCAAGAGATGAAATTAAAAGCTTATCGGTCTCTTTACTTTTAGTCAAAGCCACCGTATTTTTTTCAATAAGTCCATTCCTCTTTAAAATATTTTTAATTTCTTCAGAAATTTCTTTAGTAAATATTTCATCGTGGTCTATGATAAACTGCAAAGCTATCTGACAATAATTAGAATTAAATCTCGGCAAGCCTTTATTAACGGTAATCAATTTTACAATTTCTCCCGGAACAAAAACTCCGCATTCCTCACAAGTTGTCATAAAAGCGGTAAATTCCAGCGGATATTCCAAAAAACAGCTTTCATTTTTATTAAGATTAAAAATTCCCGAAACGTCTACAGCTCTTGCCATAAAATTTTCTGAAACAAATTTTTTTATAAACTCATTTGATTTCTTTCTGTATAAATCTATTATTTCGAACTCTTCATCAGTGGGATAGTTGAAATATATAAAATCCTGATGAGGACAGAGTGTTCCCTGAGCCACAAGCTGAGGCACAAAAATTTCTTCATCTATTTCGCCGCAAGTAGAAATATACCTGTCCCACTCGGCAGGCGTACTGTCATAAGGAGGAGTCGCAGTAAGGGAAACCACAAAAATATCATCGCCCATAGCTTTTATAAATGCTTCAAGAGCTTTCTGCCACTCACTTTTAAGGTGGTGTGCCTCATCAAGGCATATTGTTTTTATTTTCTTTTCTTTAAGCTCAGCGACCAAGTCAAAATTGCTGTAGTCCTCTTTTTCAGTAAGCTCAGTTTCCTCTACGCTTTCAACATCCTCAATTCTCTTCATTGCTGCATGCAGAGCCTGATAGGTCACGCAGGTGATAAGAGCCGGATTTTTCAGAGAGTATGAAACATATTCTGCTCTGTCATTTTCCTTGACAAAATGCTGATTAAATCTTTCACCCCACTGCTGTCTAATGGTTATCGACGGGGTTAAAACAATTGCAGGCTCATTTAATCTTCTTATAATCTCCAGTCCTAAAACAGTTTTTCCGCTTCCCGGAGCAGCCACTATATGTATTTTTTTATCATCCATGTGCTTTCCTAAATTGTTCAGAGCGGACTGCTGATAATCACGAAACTTCCCGGAAAATAAAATATTTTTAAAATTCTCCACCAAATCACCCCTAACTTATTTTTAATATAATACCATAATATATCCTGCTTTGACCATAAAATATTCAAAAAAGAACGACCCCGCATTTCTGCGGGGCCGCCGTGTAAAGCTTTTTCACGGGAAAAGCTTTACTATTCTTGAAAAAGAGATTTTAAATTAGAAAACAGGATCTGTGTCAGCTGTATAGATTTTAACGTTGTCAATCTGGAAAGAGTTAGCATTTCTGCACTCAAATCCAAACCAACCGCCGTCTGTTGGTATTCCACCAGTGACAGTTGAGTTAACCAAAACAACATCATCTACTGTAAGCTTAACTCTATTGTTGCTTATTTCAGCTACAACATGAACTGTATTGCCGCTTGTGAAGTACTCATTATTGCTGAACATTGATGACCAGCTGTTAGCTGAACCATTCCACCACTCATAGAAGTACTGGTTGTTAGCATCGCCTACACCTGTCCAGATTCTCTGGTTCATATTTGCTGCACGGAAGTTAACACCAAATCTGATACCGTTTGCGGACATTGTTGTAACGTCAAATTCGATACGACCATTCTTAACTCTGTCAAGACCTTCGTCCTCGATAAATACGTTAGCTCTGCCGCCGCCAGGGAATCTAATCTGAGCCTTTCCGTCAACTGCTGTAACTGTTACATCGCCGCCTGCATTGTCTTCCTGGTTAACAAGCATTGAAACGTCACCGTCATCAAAGTTGTACTCTGCCAAGAGACCGTCAGCACTTACTGCGTTAAGAACAACGTCTGTATTTGTAACCTCATTAAGAACGATAGGAGCTGTTACGCCGTATCTTGTTGTATAGCCGTCAGCAGATGCGCTTGCGCCATACTCTCTGTTTCTGAGATTCTCAAATGTAACCATACCATTCTCATCAGCTACGCCTGTCTGCTTTGCGATTGAATCATCATTATAGCAATCAAGAGCAACCTTTGCACCTGGGATTACTTCGCCCTCTTCGTTCTTAACTGTGATTGTGATTGTGCCGTAGGCAACTTCAAGAGCTTCTGCTGCATCGATGAGAGCCTGTGTAGCTGCATCAACTTCTGCCTGCTCTGCATCAGAATTCTGGAACAATGCCTCTACATTTGCGAGAGCCTCTGCGAATACTGCCCACTGATCTGGAGCGTAGTCAACCTCGTTGAGGCCGGAATACTTCTCATATGCTGCCATCATTTCTGATTTGTCAGACTTACTAACCTTAATGCTTACATTATCAATTACGAGATCCTTATAACCGATGAAGGAGTCTGTATTCTCAGGAGCCTTAGATGTTGAGTAGATACCGAACCAAGTCTGTCCGCTCTCGCCGCCGATAAGGCTGAAGGAGAATGTATGCTTGCTTGTACCTTCATCTGTGATAGCCTGCTCGTTGAGTGGGAGGAGTGAATAAGAATTGCTTCTGTACTCGCCTTCTCCGTATACAACGCCGTATGTACCGGCTGTACCGATTTCATAGTCGAAGGAAATATCGTATGTTACGCCTGGCTCGAAGCGGAAGTTCTGAGGAATTGTCTGCATAACCATGTTATTTCTCTGAACAAGACCGTTAACCTTTACGGACCACTCGCCGTCGATAACGTCGTCAAGCTTCTTGATATCCCAGCCAGCCTGTGTGTAAGGATCGTGGAGCTCGGAGAGGTGAGTTCTGTTATCCTCAACGCCTTCGATTCCGCCGATTACGAATGGGTAAACACCCTGAACGTTCTTCTCGAAATCATTGTAGAAGCTTACTACATTGCCTTCTTCATCGTACTCAAAGAAGGAAGCGTCGCTCTCTGTGATTCTGATATCGTCGAAGTAAACATTGCCTGTACCTGTCTGCTCGAGCTGGAGGTAATACTTCTCACCTTCAACAGGAGTGAAGAACAAGTAAATGTTCTGGAAGTAGCTTGTGCCGCCGATTGTAGCACTTGAGTTACTATGTGTATAAGCCTTGATATAGTTCTTAGCTATAGATCTGTTTGTGTAGTTTTCTGCTACAACATTGCCGTTAGAATCAAGGATTCTTACATATGCATTGCTGTTGCTTCTGTTGTCAACGCCGAGATATACAGCGTACTGTGTACCTGCTGTAAGATCTGTGAGCTCCTGCTTTGCGCTGATTTCGCCGTTAAGTACGAACATTGGGTTGCTGTACTGGCTCTTCTGAACTGTAGCTGTACCAGAAACTGTAGGAGCCTCTGTTCTGCCTGCTGCGATAAGCTGAATTGCTGTTACGTCAGCAACTGTGATGATACCATCCTTGTTAACATCAGCAGCCTTCTCGTTGATTGTTGTGCCAGCATTCTTATTGATAAAGAGCTGAACAAGTGATGCGTCGTTAATGTTTATAGCTTCGTCACCATTTACATCGCCGTAATTGATGTCTGCTGTTTCTACATCCCACAATGTGAGAATGTTATCAATACCGCTGTTGAAACCAGCGTCTACAATGTGCATACCCTCTGACCATACGATCTCGAGTTTTGTAGCGTCGCCCTTCTTAACGATGTAAGGAGTTTCAGCGTCTGCCTCAATTGTAATCTGACGGTTTTCGTCAACTTCGATAATCTGCTCTTCTACTGCGCCAAGGTCTGTAAGCTTGTAGTACTTAACTTCTGATACATCGCTCCAAGACTCAGGAAGTGTCCAAGTTGTTGTGCCGCCTGCTGTGTTCCAGTGATAGAGTTTCTCGTCCTTAGAATCAAGGAACTCACCTGTTGAAGAATCCCAAAGCCATGGGATGAGGTATGTCTGGTTACCCTTAGAGTTGTCGTTGTCACCACGGTTTTCAGAACCGTCAAGAACTGTAATACCGTTAAATGTGATAACTCTCTCTCTGAATTCTGCGCTGTTAGGATCGCTTGACTTTCTTGTTACTACTACTTCGTTGCCTGCATCGTCACGGAGAACAGCCTTTACAGAAGGTGTCCAATCAGCTGATGTAGGAACTGTAGGATCTGCGTCATTTGCATACTCCCAAGATACTACTTCGAAGTGCTGCAAGAATTTTGTTGAAAGATTGTGTGTATAAAGGTTTCTAATCCAAGCATCGTAGTCATTTCTACCCTGCCAGCCTTCGAAGTCCTTCATGTTCATACCACCGAGGAGAGGAGCCTGAGCTTCGCCGCCATATGAAGGATAGTCGCCTACCCATACGTCCTTCTGATGGTTTCTGATAAATCTGATAAGTGTGGAGTTAACACCCTTAAGGTCTGCTCCGCCGTATGTAAGGTCTGTTGACCAGTGTGTAAATGTTGCATCCCAGTCGTTTGCAACACCCCACTCATTAGCCATTCTCCAGCCTCTCTCTGTGATTTCCTGAGAAATTACTCTTGTTCCCCAAGTACCGTCAGAAGGAGTCTGTCCGTTGCCCCAAACGTCAACGTATACGAAGTCGAGGTTTGTGCCAACCAATTCATAAAGCTTCTGGAAACGATTTTCTCTGTAGAGATCATCATATGTTGCATCAGGATCATAGTTAGCCATATCGTACCAACCGTTCATGTTGATACCCTGGTCAATCCAGTTCCAACCGTAGTTAGGTGTACCTGTAACATTCCACTTAATACGATTCTCGTTGAATGCCTCTGCTTCTGGATAGAACTCGGAAGCATTTACATGGATACCGAATACTGCGCCGTATTCCTTACCCTTTGTAAGGAGTGTATTCATATCCTCTGCTCCACCGATTCTCTCACCGATATTCCAGTAGTCTGGGTGACCTGAGTCATGACCTTCACTTGCATAACCCTTGAGGAGGATTGACTGTCCAAGACCGTCTGTATGAGCAGCAACTCTCTTAACGTTATCAAGAGTTGTGAGGAATGGGTTCTGAGCCTGTCCGCCGAAGTTCATGGAAATACGATATCCAACCAACTCAGGAACTTCGTCAGATTTAGCGATTTTGTGAGAAATATCACGGAAAGCAATAGCACCATCGTTCCAGTTGATAACTTCGTCGCCATTCTCGTCGCCTGTGATTACAACTCTTACATATGGCATATCAACAGGGTTATAAACATATGTTGTTGTGTTTGTAGCGCTTCCAACATTTGTTGTTACTCTGTACTGATAGTCCCATGTATTACTCTGAAGTCCGAGAGTCTTAACTGTCTCATATTCGCCGTCTGCGTTAGGAACAGCACCGTCGTAAACCTCAGATACGATTCTTGTGTTGTTAGCGCCTGCACCACTGAAGCCTCCGCTTACAACTCTGCCATCAACTGTTGAGTTTGATTCCATAGAAGCACTGATCTTAGAATCAGAGATAACTGCGTATGCGTAGTCAGTTGTCTTGTTTGCAGATGTGCTTGTAAGCTTGAAGTACTCGTCGCCGTCAACCTTTGTCTTTGAAGAAATGATTGCGCCGAAGAGGTTTGAAGCATCATCATTTGCATTTACAGATACCAAGCTGTGCTGTGGAATGTAAATCTTCAAGATTGGGTTAACCTGAGAATCAAGATTATTTTTGATTTCTGTAATGTTGAATGCCAAAGTGTTATTCTCAATAACAAGTTCGCATGTCATTTCCATATCAATTGTGTTGTCCTCTGACTTGAGAGGGAACTTATATGTAACCTTGTCAGCAGCTTCTGTAGTTACTACTGTTTCAGGATCTACTGTAAGATCAACACCGTTGATTCTGATAGTGTCAAGAGTTTTTGTCTGACCATAAACAACGTTTCCATTTGCAAGGTCGTACTTAATAACTCTTGGGAACTTAGCGTCTACAGTAACGTTCATAGCGTCGTTTGTAAGAACAACAGTCTCTCTGTCAGGATCTACAGGAACCTCTGGAGGCTCTGTGCTTGAAGTTGGCTCTGTTGTAGGCTCTTCATCCTTATGCTCTCTTACATAAACTTCTGTAAGCTCCATACCACTTGTGCCGTTGTAAGAACCGCACTTGATAGCAATCTTGTCGCCCTCTGCATATGCAAAGTCAGGAATACTACCTTCAAAGAGGCCTTGACCGTTAACTGTAGCTTTAATAAACTTATTGTCTGTCCATGTAAGCTGAAGTCTGACTGTTTCGCCTGCGTTAGGACCCTTTACTCTGGTACCATTGTACCATGTTTCACCTGTTGCACCGTAGTTCTGCCAGAACCAACCACCTTTATCGTAACCGATGAACATGCCATTGTTGGTATCTGAGTATTTAAGCCAAATACCAAAACGTGTAGTTGAAGCATCGTTTACAGCCTTAATATCCCAATCCAAAGTACCCATATTTTCAATTACCATTGTGTCGTTAACAAAGGTAGCTGGGTTCTTGCTTGGATTTGGGTTGTTTCCGTTATTAGGACCGGATTTAAAATGCCACCAACCATCTTCAGTCAGCTCATTGATGACGTCGGTTGTGTCAGATTTTTCCTGAGTCCAGCCGGAACCTTCGCCTTCTGCAAATACCATAGATGGAACTATGGATAACAGCATGCAGATGCTGAGTATCACAGAAAGCACTTTTTTGAACTGTTTGTTTTCTGTTCTCATTATTAAATCTCCTTTCAAAAATTCCCGAAAAGATCCGCATACTAATCTTGACGGGTACTGGCAGTACGCAGACTGCCTCTTGTTCTAATTATATCATTAAACGGAAAAAAGTCAACATTTTCACATGTTTTATTTAGGATAAATCACCCGAAAAATTCGATTTATAAGAAAATGAATGTATATAATACACAAAAAAATCAAGTCAATAAATGAACAAAAGGAAAATAAAAGAAATAATTATTAAATAATGAATTTTTTTATAATAGTTACCGAGCAAGAAATTAACATTTTTTTATTTCTCTCATTTTCACATGGATATATTGTACAAAAATTGCCTTCTGTAAAACAAATTCATTACTACCGTACCTTAAACTGACTTTAAAAAAGAAAAAGCAGCGAGTTTTCTCACTGCTTTTCATTATATTTCATTCAAATAGTCAAACCTTAACGCTTGCTGCCCATCTTTCAAAATCTTCTTTTACAGAATCAAATTTGCTTGCTGTAGTTCCGAAGTTTACAAACCAGAAAGATTCTTCAGACTCATAGCAAACGCCCATGTAATTATATTCAACATCGCTTACTGTTGAAGAATACTCAAAGTATGGAGCATCTGTTCCTGTAAGTGTTTTGATATCATCTGCACTGTAGCCATTTACTTCTGCCACAAGAGCTGCATACTCCTCAACTGTTGCATCCTCGGAAAGTCCCAATGACTGCAAAGAGCTTTTTGTCTCCTCGATAGCTGCTACAACAATGTCATTGCCAACCTGATAGCATGCAGTATAACCAAGGCTCTGATCCATTTCCTTAGCATTGCCCGGCAATGTAACGGTAAAACCGTTTGATGAAAACTCTTTGTTCTCGGCTGAGCCGCAGCCTGCAAAAACAGAAATCATCATTGCAAGGAACAGTACGAGAGATACAATTTTTGTTCTACTTTTCATTTTTAATACTCCTTAAAATATATTTTTCAATCAGGTATTCTTGTCAACCTGATGAAATTTCTTTAAGTTTCCTTTTTTAGCACTTCTCTTGTCCAGCTCTGCCATAACTTCTTCAAGAGTTATGCCCTGCTGAACCATCATAACCATAAGGTGGTAAATCAAATCAGAGATTTCAAGAACAGTTTCGCTGTTATCACCGTTTTTAGCTGCGATTATTGTTTCGCTGCACTCTTCTCCAACCTTTTTCAGAATCTTATCCAGTCCCTTTTCAAAAAGATAGCAGGTGTATGAACCCTCCTCGTTGTTTGCCTTTCTGTCAAGAACTGTTTCGTATAAGCTTTTCAAAACTTCGTCTGTCATTTATGTTTACCTCTCAATTACTTTATTTTAGTATAGAAACAACTGTGGTTTCCTGTGTGACATGCAGCTCCTGTCTGCTCAACTGTTATAAGCAAAGTGTCGTCGTCACAATCGGAAAAAATCTCACATACCTTCTGGAAATGTCCTGAAGTAGCTCCTTTGTTCCAAAGCTCCTGTCTGCTTCTGCTGTAAAACCATGTATAGCCTGTTTCAAAGGTTTTTTCCATGGACTCACGGTTCATATAAGCAAGCATCAAAACCTCACCGGTGGACTTTTCCTGAATAATCGCCGGAATCAATTCATGCTTTTTAAAATACTTATCAAAATCCATTTTCTACTCCGCTCTGCAGTCAACAGCTGTTATCTATTATATATATAGTATAGCGTGACTGCACTTTTATTTTAAACTTTACTGCAAATCTGAATTGCAAGGCGCAAATCCAAATCCCCTGTATAAATAGCCTTGCCGCATATTGCACCGAAAATATCAATTTCTGCAAGGTTAATAATATCCTTAAGATTGGCAACGCCGCCGCTTGCAATAATATTACAGGATACAGCATGTGCCAGCTGATCCAAATCATTGAGATTAGGGCCGGCAAGAGTTCCGTCCTGGTCTATGTCGGTGTAAATAATTGTATTAACGCCGAAGGACTCCATTCTTTTTGCAAGCTCTATATAATGAATCTCGGAAGAATCTATCCAGCCTTCCGCCTTAACCATTCCGTTTTTGGCGTCAATGCCAACGACGATTTTATCGCCGTAAACTTTCAAAGCTTCTTTTACAAACTCAGGTTTTTTAACGGCAGCAGAGCCGAGAATAACCTTTGATATACCGTTTGAAAGATAATATTCTATGGACTCCATATCTCTTATACCGCCGCCAAGCTCAATTTTAAGATCGGTATTTTTTGCAACATCAAGAAAAATCTGAGAATTAACCCTTTTTCCGTCCTTTGCACCGTCAAGGTCAACCATATGAATCCATTTTGCTCCTGCATTTTGGAACGCAAGTGCTGTTTCTACCGCATTTTCAGCAACTTTATGTACCGTTGAATAATCACCTTTAAATAATCTAACACAATTTCCATCCTTAATATCAATGGCAGGAATTACTATCATTTACAAAACTCCCTTCGCAGATAATACCTCATTACTTCCTCTTTGTTTTACGGCAAGTCTCATGGCATGAGCCACGGCCTTAAACATAGCCTCAACCATATGGTGAGAATTTTTTCCGTATTCAGCGGAAACATGAAGAGTTATTCCGCCGTTAAAGGCAAAAGCTCTGAAAAACTCTTCAGTCATACAGCAGTCATATTCTCCGCACCTGTCCTGCGGAAAATCGCCTTTAAAAACAAGATAAGGTCTGCCGCTTATATCGACGGCGGCAAAAGCCAAAGCTTCGTCCATAGGAACGTAAAAGCTTCCGAACCTTTCAATGCCTCCCTTGTTGCCCAAAGCCTGAGAAAAAGCAGAACCCAAAACTATTCCCACATCCTCTATTGTGTGGTGGCAGTCAACCTGCAAATCACCCTCAACCTTTACACAAAGTCCGAAACCTCCGTGAATTGCAAAGGAATTGAGCATATGGTCAAAAAAGCCAACTCCCGTGTTTATGGAAATTTCGCCTCCGTCCAAGTTAAGAGACAGATTTATTTTTGTTTCTTTGGTATTTCTTTCAATCTGTGCGGTTCTCATAATTTTCTCCTAAAGCTAAATATATTCAAAAATCAGAAATCAATTCTTCTTTAAATTTTTTAAATAGTTTTCAATCTCTGCAAGAACAAATGCAGTTTCTTCGTCTGTGCCGGCAGAAATTCTTATATATTCTCCCATATACCTTATAGCTACGGATTTCGACAAAAGGTATTTCCAAATGTCCAAAGCCATGGTTGTTTTTACAAAAACGAAATTGGTAACTGTTGGATAAACCCTAAAGTCATCGGTAAAACAGCTACAATTTCTCAATCCATTATACAGCAAATCTCTATTGTATACAATAGATGAAAGAGATTTTTTAAAATATTCCTTTTCCCTGTAAATTATTGTGCCTACTTTCTGAGAAACAGAGTTTACATTATATGGGGATTTTACAGCTTTCATGGCTCTTGTAATTTTCTCATTGGCAACAGCAAAACCAAGTCTTAAAGCCGCAGAACCAAAAGCCTTTGAAGCGGTTCTCAGAACAATCAGATTGTCGTAATTTTCTGTTTCGCCTATCATTGACTGATCCCAGAAATCCATGTAAGCTTCGTCGTCCACAATCAAAGCGTCAACGGATGAAACGATTTTTCTTATCGCCTCTCTGTCAAGTCCCTGACCTGTCGGGTTGCAGGGATTTGAGAAAATAACACATTTTGCGCCGCTGTCCTTAATTGCCTTTATCATTTCGTCGGCGGTGATTTCAAGTTCAGGATTTTTGTTAATCTGAACACATTCAGCCTCGCATATTGAGCTGTAAAATTTATACATAGAAAAATCCGGAGCAATAAAGAGAAGCTTTTCCCCTTTCATTAAAAAGGAAGTTTCAATAACGCTTATAAGCTCGTCTGAACCGTTGGCGGCAGTTACAAGCTTTTTATCAACTCCGTAAAAATCCGCAAAAGCTTCGCAGAGCTCCTCAGCCATAGGGTCCGGGTATCTGTTGTAATCAATAGTCTTTACGGCTTCGGCAATTTTTTCTTTGATTTCATCTGTATATGAAAAAGGACTTTCGTTAGCGTCCAATCTTATTTTATATGTACCGCTTATGGGTTCATAGGGTTCAAGGTCTTTGATTTTCTGATTAAGACTATATGCCATTTATATCACCTTCATAGTTTTTAATGTCACTGAATAAAAAGAAACCCGGCAGGAAAAAACTTTCCAAAGCAACTGCCTGCCGGGATAAATTTAAAATCAATCTTCAAATCTGACTGTAATACTGTTTGCGTGAGCGGTAAGTCCCTCTTTTTTCGCAAACTCCTCTATAAGCTCTGCGTCCTTTTTCAGAGCATCCTCTGTATAGTAAATAAAGCTTGACTTTTTAACGAAGCTGTCAACGGAAAGCGGTGAGAAAAATCTGGCTGTTCCGCTGGTTGGAAGCACATGGTTAGGGCCTGCAAAATAATCGCCCAAAGGTTCAGGACTGTAATTTCCCAAAAATACAGAACCTGCATTGTGAAGCTTTCCAACATATTCCATTGGATTTTCACAGCAAACCTCCAGGTGTTCAGGTGCAAGCTCGTTTGCAAAGTCCACAGCCTGAGTCATGTCACTGCATACAATTATAGCTCCGAAGTTTGAAAGGGAATATTCTATAATATCCTTTCTTGAAAGCTTTTCAACCTGTCTTAAAACCTCTTTTTCAGTTTCAACTGCGATTTCATCGCTGGTTGTAAGGAGAATTGAAGAAGCAAGTCTGTCGTGTTCGGCCTGGCTCATAAGGTCAGCCGCAAGGAATTTCGGATTTGCTGTTTTGTCAGCCACAATCAAAATTTCGCTTGGGCCTGCAATCATATCTATGTCAACCACTCCGTAAAGGAGCTTCTTTGCAGTTGCAACGAAAATATTTCCAGGGCCTACGATTTTGTCAACCTTTGGAACTGTTTCGGTTCCGTAAGCCAAAGCCGCTACCGCCTGAGCGCCGCCCATAAGGAATACCCTGTCAACACCTGCGATTTTTGCCGCCGCCATGATGTTGGGATTAGGTTTTCCGTCCTTACATGGAGGAGTAACCATTATAACCTCTTCAACACCGGCAAGCTTTGCAGGAATTGCGTTCATAAGAACAGATGATGGATAAGCCGCTGTGCCGCCCGGCACATAAATTCCCACTCTTTTAAGACCTCTTACACGCTGACCCATAATAACGCCGTTTTCCTTGGTGGTAAGCCAGCTCTGCTGAACCTGTCTTGCGTGGAAATCCTTAATATTTGCCGCCGCTTTTGTTATGGCTTCCATAAATAAAGGCTCGCAGTCTTTGATAAGCTCTTCTATTTCATCCTTTGTAATCTCTGTTTTTTCAGGGGCTTTGCCGTCAAACTTTACGGTGTAGTCATAAACCGCCTTGTCGCCGTTTTCCCTTACATTATTTATTATCTCTGAAACAGCAGGCACAACATCCTTGTCGGAGTTTTCAGCTCTCAGTTTCAGTTCTTTTATAAAGTCATATTCCTTTTTGCCGTCGGCAATAACCTTTGGTATCATTTGGAAATTTCCTCCTTTATCTTATCAACCAAACCTTCAATCTCCTGTTTTCTCAGCTTTAAGCTTGCAATATTTGCAATAAGTCTTGCGGAAACAGGAACAACGTCCTCAATAACCTCAAGTCCGTTTTCTTTAAGGGTAGAGCCTGTTTCAACTATATCAACAATTCCGTCGGAAAGTCCAACAAGCGGTGCAAGCTCCACCGAACCCTCTATTTTTATAATTCTTACGTCCATTCCCTTTTTCTCGAAAAAGTTCTTTGTGACGTTTGGATATTTAGTAGCTATTGTTTTTTCTGCGTAGCCCTGGTAAAAATCCTTTCCCTTTGGAGCCGCAAGGGCAAAACGGCATTTTCCGAATCCCAAATCCAGAAGCTCATAGAAAATTCTGCCCTGTTCCAAAATTGTATCTTTTCCTACAACGCCTAAATCACATACGCCGTGTTCAACATATGTGATAACGTCGGCAGCTTTGGCGAGAACAACCTCAATTTCTCCGTTTCCTATTGGAAGAATAAGGCGTCTGCCTTTATTTATAACCTGTGAGCAGTCATATCCGATTGCTTCAAAAAGCGCAATGGTGGATTTCTCAAGTCTGCCCTTTGTGAGTGCAATTCTAAGTGGTTTCATCATTTTATCTCCGTTACATCTTCGCTTACTTTAATTATTTTTCCTATATTGCCGGCTTTTGCATAGGCCTTTGCATCCTCTTCCTTATCAAAGGAGGAAAGCTCAGCTTTAACACCTGTCTTTCTCAAAGAACGGGCATACTTTACAGCTTCAACCTCATAGCCCTTTTCCGCAAAAACAAGAACCTGCGAAGGTGTTGAAGGCTCGAAAAATCCCGATTTAAACTTAACCTGAGCCATTTCGTCTATGTTCAGGGCAAAACCTGCCGCACCCATAGGAACTGAGAAATTATCAAGAAGTGTGTCGTATCTTCCGCCGGAAAGAATAGCCGCTCCGCTTCCGTCCACATATCCGGAAAATACTATACCGCTGTAGTAGTCGTTTCTCTGCACAAGTCCCAAGTCTATTGTAATTTTGTCGCCGTAACCCAGTTCACAAAGACCACGGTACAAATCCATTATATAGTTAAGCTCGCCGCTTGCAGGAGAAAATTCTTCCATTCCCAAAGCCTTTTCCAAAACATCAATTCCTCCGAAAAGCTTAGGAAGGCTTCTCATAGCTCTGACGCTGAGACTGTCCTCAAGTCCGTCCAAAATATCGTTAAGAGCAGGATAGTTTTTGCTCTCAATAGCAATTCTTATATCCTCTCTAATCTCCTCGGAAACATTCAGATTATCGGAAAGCACCTTAAACAGTCCTGCATGACCTATTTCAATTCTGAAATCCTCAAAAACAGAGGAAAGGCTCTCGATAGCCGCCGATATTATGTCAAGGTCTGCGCACTTTCCAACAGCGCCAAGATACTCAACGCCCATCTGCAAAACCTCGCAGCTTTTTCCCATAAGGGATGGCTTGTTCTGGTAAATCGCCTGTCTATAATAAAGCCTTATAGGCAATGTATGGTTTTTTAGTCTTGTAGCTGCCATTCTTGCGATTGGCAAAGTGGAATCCGGACGCATAACAAGAATTCTTCCCTTGCTGTCGGTGGCTTTGAACATATCCTCCTGAGGAATACCCCAGCTGTCCGCCGAAAACAAATCGAAAAACTCCACACCCGGAGTTATAACCTTTCTGTATCCGAAGTCCTCGAAAACATTTTGTATCTTGTCACAGATACTGTCAAACACATTACATTCCTCAAAGAGAAAATCCTTAGTTCCCTCGGGAGTTATCATCATATATTTTTTCATAACTTTCTCCTGACAGTTTATTTCCAATTATATAAAAAAGGCAGAACATACCTAAAACGCTTTAGCGTGCTAATATGATATCATAAAAAATTATCTTTGTCAACATTTATTCTTCATTATTTTCTTCTGTATCATTTTTAACATCAATCTTTTCTTCACTTTCAAGTCCGTGATTTACCACTTTGTATTTCAATCTTGTTTTTACATTCTTTCCCAAAAGATCGTAAATCACAGCAAACACCGGAACTCCCAGCACCATTCCGGAAACACCGAAAAGTCCGCCGCCTACCAAAACACTGAACATAATCCAGAAACCGGAAACACCTATCTGATTTCCCAAAATCTTCGGGCCTATTACGTTTCCGTCCAGCTGCTGCAAAACTATAATAAACACAACAAACCACAGGCACTGGATAGGGTCAATAAGCAAAAGCAAAAATGCGCTTGGGATTGCTCCGATAAACGGGCCGAACACAGGTATAATATTTGTAAATCCCACAATAACGCTGATAAGGGGAGCATATTCAAATCTGAAAATACTCATACCTATAAAGCAAAGAATACCTATGATAATTGAGTCAACTAATTTTCCTATTAAAAATCGTCCGCACATATTATTTGAAACGTTAACTATTTCAATAGCTTTATTCAAAGCCCTTTTCGGCATATAAGCATAGGAAACAGCCTTTACCTGAGCGCAGAGCTTTTCCTTGCAGGCGAGGAAATATACAGAAACGATAATTGCAATAAACCAGTTGTAAATATTTGAAGCTGTATTGATAGCAGCCGGGAAAATTGCATTTAAAAGATCCTTATAGAAATTCTGCATGTCACTGCCTGTAAACAGTGAAACCATTCTTTCAATGAATTTGTTTAACTGATTTTCGCTGATAAGATTTAATCCAAAGGTATTGTCAAAAAATTCAAGAACTTCGTTGAGCGTTTCCTCGGCGCCGTTCAAATACCCCTGCATATTTTGATACAGGGACTCAAAGCTTTTAGATACCTGAGGAACCAAAATCGCCACAAGGAAAGTGACAATACCGAAAGCCACAATGTACGTGCAAATCAAAGACAGGGTTTTATTAAGACTTCGCAGTTTTCTGTTTTTCTCTTCTATTTTGAAAAACACACGTTTCTCAAAAAACAGCATAAGGAAATTAAGAATATAAGCCAGCAAAAATCCGTATATAAAAGGCGTCATTATTGAAAAGAATTTCAAAATTATATCCCATACTGTCTTAAAGTTCAGCATTACAAATAATAGCAGAACTGCATATGTAATCCATAAAATAACATTTTTAAACTTATTGTCTTTCAAGTGAAACAACCCCGTAAAGAAAAATTAAAATACGGTTCTATCATATTACAATAATCACCATAATGCAAGAGTTTATCTACATTTTCTCACTTTATTCGACATAAATCTGTATATTTTGAGTAATATAAAAATTTAAAACCCCAAGCAGACATTTAATCTGCCTAGGGTTTATAAAATCAAAACAGTGACATCTGGGAGCTTTCCGGCAAATCCTTCAAGGCTCCCACCGCTCTCAGAGTTTCGATAACAGATTTTGAAACTTTTGTTATTCTCAGCATTTCCTCAACGGAAAGATACTTTTCTTTCTCTCCGCACTCCTCAAGGCTTTCGGCAGCCGCCATTCCAACGCCTGACAGAACACAGAAAGGAAGTCTTATTTTTCCGTCCTCGATAACAAACCTTTTCGCCTTTGATTTATAAATATCAATAGGCAAAACCTCAATGCCTCTTGCAAGCATTTCGTTTATTATCTGGAGCATAGGAAGCTCCGCCTGCTCCTTCATGGAGGCTTCCTTTCCCTTGTTCTTAATAAGCTGCATCTTATTTAAAACCGCCTGTCTGCCCTTTATAACTGTTTCACCGTCAAAACCGTCGTTTCGCACGGTAAAATATGCGGCGTAATATTCAACAGGCTTGTGAACCTTGTACCAGCCCAATCTCAAAGTGGCTATCATATAAGCCGCAGCATGGGCTTTCGGGAACATGTACTTTATCTTCATACAGGAGTCTATGTACCACTGGGGAACATTGTGCTCCTTCATTGCATTAAAATGCTCCTCTGTGAGAAGCTTTGTAGCTTTACCCTTTCTGACAATTTCCATTATTTTAAAAGCCATGCCCGGCTCCAGTCCCTTATGCATAAGATAGGTCATAATGGAGTCACGAGTACCGATAACCTCTGAAATTGTGCATGTGCCGTTGTGAATAAGGTCAGCGGCGTTTCCAATCCAAACGTCGGTACCGTGGGAAAGTCCGGAAACCTGCAAAAGGTCGGAAAAAGTTTTCGGCTGTGATTCAACCAGCATGTTTCTAACAAAGTGAGTTCCAACCTCAGGCAGTGAGAAAGTACCTGTCTGAGAGTCGATATCCTCGGGAGTTACACCCAAAGCTTTTGTGGAGGTAAACAAGGACATAACCTCGGGGTCACTCATGGAAACATCCATAACTGAAATTCCGGTAAATTCTTCCAAATAATGGTAAATTGTCGGAACATCGTGTCCAAGCTCATCCAGCTTACAAATTGTATCATGGATGGAGTGGAAGTCGAAGTGTGTTGTTATATTGTCTGATTTCATATCGTTGGCAGGGTGCTGAACCGGACAGAAGTCGTAAACCTCCATACCCTTAGGAACAACAACCATGCCTCCCGGGTGCTGACCGGTTGTTCTTTTAATACCGGTGCATCCTATTGCAAGTCTTGCCTGCTCCGCCTTGTGGAAAGCAATTCCCTTTTCTTCTTCATATTTTCTTACATATGCCAAAGCGGTTTTATCAGCAACGGTGGCGATAGTTCCCGCCTTAAACACGTTGTCCTTGCCGAAAAGCTCTTCCGTGTAGCGGTGAGAAAATGACTGATACTCACCGCTGAAGTTAAGGTCGATATCAGGAACCTTGTCGCCCTTAAATCCCAGGAATGTTTCAAATGGGATTTCGTGTCCGTCACGGTGCATTTCCTCGCCGCAGTTAGGACAGTTCTTAGGGGGCAAATCAAATCCGGAACCCACACTGCCGTCGGTAATAAATTCGCTGTGCTTGCACTTAGGGCAGACATAGTGAGGACAAAGAGGGTTAACCTCGGAGATACCGGACATGGTGGCAACAAAGGAAGAACCAACGCTTCCTCGTGAACCAACCAGATAACCGTGAGCCTCACTGTCGGCAACAAGCTTCTGAGCGGTCATATACAAAACGGAGAATCCGTATTTTGTGATTGAATTAAGCTCCTTGTCAAGTCTTTCCTTAACAATATCAGGGAGAGGGTCGCCGTATTTGTCCTTTGCCCTCTGCCATGTGATGCTTGTGAGCTGTTCCTCCGCACCCTCAATAAAGGGCGGGAAATTTCCCTCAGGAATAGGACGGACACGCTCTATCATATCGGCGATTTTATTTGTATTTTCCACAACAACCTCGTAGGCTTTTTTCTCGCCCAAATAGGAAAACTCCTTGAGCATTTCCGCTGTGGTTCTGAAATACAGCGGCGCCTGATTGTCAGCGTCGGTAAATCCCTTGCTGAACTGGAGTATTTTTCTGTATTCGCTGTCGTGAGGGTCAAGGAAATGGACGTCGCAGGTGGCAACAACCGGCTTGTTAAGCTCTTTTCCCAGCTTTACAACAGCCTTGTTAAAGTTCTGCAAATCCTCAACAGAGTTTACCATTCCGTCACGAACCATAAACATGTTGTTGCCTGTAGGCTGAATTTCCAGGAAATCGTAAAAAGAAGCTATTTCTTTCTGCTCGCCTATGGATTTTCCCTCGATTATAGCCCTCATAAGCTGACCCGCTTCACAGGCAGAACCGATGAGAAGTCCCTCTCTGTGCTTTATAAGCTCCGACTTAGGTATTCTCGGAGTTTTATAAAAATATGTGAGATGAGCCATTGAAATAAGCTTGTAAAGATTTTTAAGTCCAACCTTATTCTTTACAAGAATTATCTGGTGATAAGGCTTCAGCTTTTTAAAGTCGCCGCCGTTTATCTTAGTATTTATATCGCAGACATGAGTGATATTGTAGTCCGCCTCAAGACGGCTGCAAAGGGATACAAAAATCTTAGCCAAAATCATGGCGTCATCACAGGCTCTGTGATGATTAAAATCTCCCAAACGGAGATATTTAGCCACAGTGTCCAGCTTACAGTTTTTAATATCCTTTAAAACCGCACGTGAAATAGCCACAGTGTCTATATAGGTATAATCAAAGGCTTCCCCCATATTGTTGCAGGCGGCTCTGATAAATGATGTATCAAAACCGGCGTTGTGGGCAACCAATACATTTCCGTCGCAGAACTCAAGGAAGCTTCTCACAGCCTCCTCCTGTGACGGTGCATCCGCCACCATGGCGTCGGTAATTCCCGTAAGCTCCGTGATTTTTGCAGGGATAGGCATTTCGGGATTTGCAAAGGTGTTGAATTCATCGACAATTTCACCGTTAACAACCTTAACAGCACCGATTTCGGTAATCTTATCCCTTGCCGCAGAAAGTCCCGTTGTTTCAATATCGAAACAGATAAATGTGCCGTTTAAAGGCTCATCCCTGTTTCCTACAACAGAGTTTACCAGGTCGTCAATAAAATAGGCTTCCGTTCCGTAAATAACCTTAATATCGTTTCCGCTTTTGTTCAGAGCTTCAACTGTGTTCATAGCCTCAGGAAAAGCCTGGGCAACACCGTGGTCGGTGATGGCAACAGCCTTGTGTCCCCACTTGGCGGCTCTTTTTACAATCTCCTCAGCAGAAGAAACACCGTCCATAGATGACATGTTGGTGTGCATATGAAGCTCCACACGCTTTGTTTCTGCGTTGTCAACAACCTCTTTTTTGCTTACAGTGCCGATTGAGTCGGCGTTGAGAACAATTTCTCCGGCATACTTGTCATACTCCATGCTTCCGGCAACAACAATAGTTGCGTTTTTGCTTATGGAGTCCAGCACTTCGCAGTCTTTAATGGAATTAAAAACCTTTACCGTGGTTGAGCCGGTGTAGTCGGTTATGTTTATGGTTATGATATTCTTGTCGCCGGACTTGGTGGTTTTCTTTTCAAATCCGAAAACATCGCCCCACACAACGGTTCTTCCCGTATCTGCCGCCAGGGTTCTTATAGGCACAATCTTTCCCTTAATAACCCTGCCGTAAAGTGGTCTTATAGTTGAAGTGACAATACCCGGAGTAAGATCGTCCCCTTCTCTTATTTCTATGGTGGGATTTTCCACCGCTTTTTCTTTTACTTTCTTTTCGTGAACCTTGTTTCTGTTTTCCTCTTCCTCAATATAGAACTGAGCGGCTTTTGTTTCAGCCTCTCTTTTTATTGTTTCCTGGGCGTGCTGCTGTTCCTGAATGTAGACCTCGTTTTCTGCGTCCATTTCAAGAACACCTTTATATTCAATATCAAAGTGCTGGGAAAACTCCGCCTGCACCAGCTTTGAAAACTCCCTGTCAAAATTACAGGAGTCAAGCAGAGCCTTTCCCCCGTGCTTTAACTCAATGGTTATAACCTTTCTTTCATCGTCGCATTCCGCTTCGGCGTTTGCAAAGGTTCCGTTAATTCTTGGAATATGGCGTTTTAAAGCCTCCACCATATCGGGAAAATACTCTGCTTTAAAATTGTCGTTTATAAAACGTGGATTGATATTTGCACCCATAAGATTCAATCCGGTTTTCTTAATTTTTTCTTCCCCATTGAATATTGTTTTTCTCTCTATGTACTGAGAAAAAGAAACATACAGATTCAGTGTTCGCTTAGATTTATTTATTTTAACCCCGGTGATTTCTCCACGGGCAATTCTTTCATCAAACGGTTCTTCCAAATAATCGGAAAACACTCTTCCTAAAGTATTCATCAAACATTCCTTTTCTAAAAATTACAGCTTTTCAATTTCTTCAATCAGTGCATCTATAAGTTTATCCTCGGGAACCTTTCTCAGAATTTCGCCTTTTCTGAATACAAGGCCGTTGCCGTCGCCTCCGGCAATTCCTATGTCGGCTTCTCTTGCTTCTCCCGGGCCGTTTACAACACAACCCATTATGGCAACCTTGATATTTTTCTTGCAGTCCCTCAAACGTCTTTCCGCCTCGTCTGCAAGGCCGATAAGGTCAATCTTTGTTCTTCCGCAGGTTGGACATGAAACGAACTGTATACCGCTTCTGTCAATATCCAAAGCCTTTAAAATATCCTTTGCGGCATATATTTCCTTTACCGGGTCGGCGGTAAGGGAAACTCTTATTGTATCGCCTATTCCCTTCAAAAGCAGAGAGCCTATACCTGCGGCGGATTTAATAAGTCCCATTCTCTCAGTGCCTGCCTCGGTAACTCCCAAATGCAGAGGATAATCGCACTGTTCAGCCGCAAGCTCATAAGCCTTTACCATTGTTGCAACATCTGAGGACTTCATGGAAAGCACAATGTCGTCGAAATCAAACTTATTTAAAAGTGAGGCATGATAAAGTGCGCTGTCACAGAGTGCCTGAGGTGTGGGATGACCGTATTTTGCAAGTATCTCCTTTTCAAGAGAACCGGAGTTCACGCCTATTCTTATAGGTATATTTTTTCTTCTGCAAGCGTCAGCCACAGCCTTTACCCTGTCGTCAGAGCCGATATTTCCGGGATTGATTCTTATCTTATCAATTCCCGCTTCAACCGCCTCCAAAGCAAGACGGTAATCAAAATGAATGTCGGCTACAACAGGAATACTCACAGCTTCTTTCAAAGCCGGAATAAGGGCAACGGCTTCCTTGTTGGGAATAGCCGCTCTTATAATCTCACAGCCGGCTTTTTCAAGCTCAACCGCCTGCTTAACGCTGTTTTCAATGTCGCTTGCAGGAACATTCAGCATTGACTGAATGGTAATTTTTGCTCCGCCGCCTATTTTCACATTTCCCGCAGTAACCTGTTTTTTACTTGCCATAGCTCTAACCTCCTATTATCTGCCAGATATCCTTCATGGAAATAATCAGCATAAATCCTATCAATATAATAAATCCGGACGCATTTATTGCGTTTTGTATCTTCATAGAAACCGGTTTTTTTCTTATAGCTTCAATAATAAGCATAACAAATCTTCCGCCGTCAAGAGCCGGGAACGGAAGCATATTGAATATGCCCAAGTTTACCGTAATAAGAGCCATCATAAATATCAGCGTGTTAAGACCATCAACAAAGCCGCTTGAAGCAAGACTCTGTGAAGTAACCTGAGAAATTGCAGAAGCCGTACCTATTGGGCCTGAAAGCTCAGATAAACCGAATTTTCCCGTTACAATTCCCACAAGACTGTCCCATACCATCTTTCCTATGGAAACAGTCTGTTTGAAACTTTCACTGACAGCGGTCAAAAAAGTTCTCTCTACAGGAACCGTATAGAAATCCACCGCAACCATAGGCTGCTGTGTTTCTGAATTTAAGTAGGTGTAAAAGTCCACATCCTCCAAAAGCACCTGTCTGCCTGCTCTCTCCACAAGGATATCAACACGGAATCTGGTTCTGCTTTCCTTAACCTCTATCTGAGGAACCTGTGCTTCTTCATCGGAAACATAAGCATACAAAGACTTGTATCCATCTTCATATGCGCTCTGAGCCTCTTCCAGAGTTTCAGCGCTGTTCACGTTTTCGACAATCTGCAAATATTCGCTGTACATTGCCTGAGCGTCTTCATCGCTCATATAATCGGTTTCACCGTTTTTTATGGCCTCATTTCTTTCGGAAAGAGTTGTTCCCAAAAATGAGAAGAGATTTACAAGGCAGTCCTCCTGATAAACGGTAAGCTCTGTTCCGTCAACCTCAACGGGCTTTGTGGTGGCAAGGGCAAAGGAAATATCCCTGGAGCTTACAATAGAAGTTCCGTTTATCTTCAAAAGCTTGTCGCCCGCCTGCAAACCGCTGTTCTGTGAATAGGAAAGCTCCGGAAAAGAATCAATGGTGGTGGATGAATAGGTATACTGCTGAACAACCACAACAAACATGAGAATAAATCCCAAAAGTATGTTCATAACTGCACCGGCTATTACAACGATCATTCTTTTCCATACTTTAGCCTTTTCAAAGGACCTGGGGTTTTCGCTGTCCTCGTCCTCACCCTCCATGGCGCAGTAACCGCCTATAGGTATAAGCCTCAAGGAATACTGGGTTTCACCCTTTTTAAATCCGAAAATCTTCGGGCCCATGCCCAGCGCAAACTCGTTTACCTGAATTCCGCTTTTCTTTGCGGTTATAAAATGTCCGAATTCGTGAATACCAACTATCAATTCAAACAGTAAAACTCCGATAATAATAAGTATAACAGCTGTGATAAAATCATCTCCAATTTTATATAATCATTCACTCTTATTATCTACGGCAAACCTTAAAAAATTATGTCGGCATTGCGACGGTTTTCTTAAAATTCACCTGTAACCTTGCAGACATACTCTCTTGCTCTTTTATCTGCATCCAAAACCTCTTTCAAGGTTGTGTAGTCGCCGGCAGCCACATTTTCCACCGCAGACTCAACAAGGTTTCCGATATCCAAAAACTTAATCTTGCCTTTTCTGAACAAAGCGTTTGCCGCCTCGTTGGCTCCGTTTGCGATAGTCGGCGCAAGTCCACCTGCCTTTATGGCTTTTATGCAGGTTTTAAGGCACTTGAAAGTTTCATAGTCCGGCTGGTAAAAGGACATTGTTCCGATTTTAACCAAGTCAAGCTCCTGAGCCGGAGATTCAAACCTTTGTGGATATGTTATTGCGTACTGAATAGGTATTCTCATGTCTGCAACGCCAAGCTGAGCTATTACGGAATTGTCCACATATTCAATCATGGAATGAATAACGCTTTCCCTGTGAACTACAACGTCTATTTTCTCAACAGGCAAACCGAAAAGCCAGTAAGCCTCGATAACCTCAAGCCCTTTGTTCATCAGTGTAGCAGAGTCGATGGTAATTTTTGCTCCCATGCTCCAGTTAGGGTGATTTAAAGCCTGTTCCACAGTGACATTTTCAAGCTCTTCTTTTTTCTTTCCGAAGAAAGAACCGCCGGAAGCTGTTATTATAAGCTTTTTAATCTCCTTTTGGGAGTTTGCGCCCTGAATACACTGGAAAATCGCAGAGTGTTCACTGTCAACGGGAAGTATTGAAACTCCCTTTCTCTTTGCGGTTTCCATAACAAGCTTGCCGCCTGCCACAAGTGTTTCCTTGTTGGCAAGAGCCAAGTCCTTACCCTCTTCAAGTGCCGCCAAGGTAGGCTCAAGTCCCACCATTCCCACAACAGAGTTTAAAACTGCCTGTGCCTCTCTTACGCAGGCGGCTTCCATAAGTCCGTCCATTCCGGCAAGAACCTTTGTATTTGTGTCAGCAACATTCTGTTTTAGCTCCAAAGCCTTTTTTTCGTCAACTACAGCCGCAATTTTCGGCTTATACTTTCTTATCTGCTGTTCCAGCATATCAATGCGGCTGTTTACAGTAAGCGCCCAAACCTTTAAATTAAGCTTATCTACAACGTCAAGAGCCTGAGTTCCTATAGAGCCTGTAGAACCCAGAATAGAAATATTTCGCATCATAAATATCACCGTCTTTCGGATATAAAATAATATTCACTTTTATCTGTTACAATGCTGATTTAATTACTTAATAAAAACATCATAGCGGTCATCGAAAAACCGAAAACCGCTATCCTATAATACAAAAGCCTTATGAGCTTTTGTTTAATTTTTTAGTATGTTATATTGATACTGCCGGAGCGATAAGAACCGCATATCTGCAAAACAGATACACAAGGGGTGCTGTAAAAATAACACTGTCAAATCTATCAAGCAAACCGCCGTGTCCCGGCATAATTGTTCCATAGTCCTTTATGGAACAGCTTCTCTTGATAAGTGAGAAGCAAAGGTCACCCAAAATAGCTATAACGGAATTTAAAACTCCGATTAAAGCAAGTCCGCCGTAATTGATATAAACCTTGTCTGCTCCGTAAATAAAGGAAGAGAAAATCATTCCTGCCACAATACCGCTGAGCATACCGAAGATTATACCGCCCACAGCTCCCTCAACCGTCTTTTTAGGACTGATGTTCGGGCAGAGCTTATGCTTGCCCAAAAAAGTACCGGTAAAGTACGCACCTGCGTCTGAAATCCATGGAACACACAGACAAATAACAACATAAAAGGAAGTATACTGTCCGCCGACACACATAGCAGATATACTTGTCATTCCGCATGTAATAAGAAGGGTTCCCACTATGGCAAAAGCCGTATCATCGTAACTTAAGTGGTCGTGATAGAATATAAGCGAAATCATCATAACAAGAGCAAACGCATACATCACAACCATCAAATTCATATAATAAACAAGTACAGGGGTTACAAGAGACAAAGCTATACAAGGTATTGATATCATGTATTTTCTGTGAAGCTTTTTAGCACTCAGATACTCACCTGTCATTATTGCATTGACCAAGCCCAAAATTATTCCAATAAAAATAGGAAACATCTCTGCAACAAACAATACGCCGATAACCAGAACAATGCCCACAGCAGCAGATATTATTCTTACTTTCATCTTCATTACCCCTAACTTATATTTTAAACGCCGCCATAACGTCTGTTTCTGTTGGCAAATTCCAACAAAGCACGGTTCATGTCCTCTTTGGTAAAATCAGGCCAAAGCTTGTCCATAATAACGTACTCTGTGTATGCCGACTGCCACAGCAAAAAGTTTGAAATTCTGTATTCTCCGCTGGGACGAATAACCAAATCGGGGTCAGGCTGAAAAGCGGTATAAAGATTATCAGACACTGTCTGCTCGGTGATATCCTCAACCGAAAGCTCTCCCGACTTAACTTTCTCTGCGATTTTCTTAACCGCCATGGTTATCTCGGCACGGCTGCCGTAATTCATAGCGATATTGAGTACCATTCCGTCACGGTTTGCCGACTCCTCTTCGTTTTCTCTGATAAGCTCCTGAAGCTCAGAGTTAAAGCCTGTTTTGTCGCCGATAAATTTTACAACAATGCTGTCGTCCTTAAAATCCGTCAAAGCTTCGTTAAGATAAGACTTAAAAAGCGACATTAAAGCGGAAACCTCGTCTGATGGACGTTTCCAGTTCTCAGTAGAGAAAGCATAAACCGTCAGGTACTTTATTCCGATATCGCTGCAATATCTTGTGATGGTTCTGAAATTGTTGGCTCCCGCCTTGTGTCCTGCACTTCTGGGAAGACCTCTTTTTTTCGCCCATCTTCCGTTGCCGTCCATGATAATTCCCACATGCTTTGGAAGTTCAATCTGAGAGATATCGGTAAGTTCTTCTGTATTTTTCTGAGATTTTCCTATGCCAAAGATTGCCATAATCAGATCTCCATGATTTCCTTCTGCTTTGCTTCGGAAACCTTGTCTGTTTCTTTGATAAACTTATCTGTGATATCCTGAACTTTCTTTTCTGCCTGCTTCAGATCGTCCTCTGTAAGCTCGCCCTCTTTTTTCATCTTCTTGAGAGTATCCATGGTTTCACGGCGTACATTTCTAATCTGAACCTTTGTATCCTCAGCCATTTTTGCGGCTTCCTTAACGATTTCCTTACGTCTGTCCTCTGTGAGAGGCGGGAATACAAGTCTTATTGCACGTCCGTCGTTCTGAGGGTTGATACCGATATCGGAACACTGAATAGCTTTCTCAATGCCTCTGAGCACTGAAGAGTCATAAGGCTGAATCATAAGTGTTCTTGCCTCTGTTACGGAAACTGAAGCCAGCTGGTTAACAGGGGTAGCAACGCCGTAATAGTCTACAGCTACTTTATCCAAAACCTTAGGATTAGCTCTGCCTGCACGGATAGCGGCATAATCCTTAACAAGGTGATCAATTCTTCTCTGCATACGCTCAGAGCACTTGTTTATTTGTTCTTTCATGGTTAGTTCCTCCGTCAATTACAAAATTTAAAGTTACACAAAGGGACAAATGTCCTCAATTATTTTTTAACAAGGGTTCCGATTTCTTCACCGCAGGCTGCATAGTAGATGTTCATTGGCTCATCAACGCTGAACACAAGAATCGGTATATCGTTATCTCTGCAAAGTGAAGCGGCAGTGCTGTCCATAACAGCAAGTTCTCTGCTCAAAACTTCCTGGAAAGAAAGTGTGTCATACTTAATGGCGTCAGGATTCTTCTTAGGGTCAGAATCATAAACACCGTCAACCATTGTGGCTTTAAGGATAATGTCAGCCTCAATTTCAACTGCACGAAGAGAAGCCGCTGTATCTGTGCTGAAGAATGGATTACCTGTTCCGCATCCGAAGATTACAACTCTTCCCTTTTCAAGATGTCTTACCGCTCTGTTTCTGATGTAAGGTTCTGCAACCTGAGGCATGGAGATAGCTGTCTGAACTCTTACGTCAAGTCCAAGCTGCTGCTCCAAAACATCGGCAACAGCCAAAGCATTGATAACAGTTGCAAGCATTCCCATATGGTCTGCACGTGTTCTGTCCATCTTGCCTGAGCTTCTGCCTCTCCAGAAGTTTCCGCCGCCTACAACAACAGCAACCTGAATACCTGCGTCAACGCATTTTTTAATAGGCTCGCAGTATCTGTAAACTGTGTCGAAGTCTATGCCGTGGCCTGCTTTACCTGCAAGAGATTCGCCGGATAATTTCAAAAGAATTCTTTTATACTTTACGTCCATGGAAAACACCTCATTATACTTCATATTTAAGAACATAATACACTATTTTGCTAAATATGTAAATACAAATTACATATTTTAGTTGGATTATCGTCAATTATTTTTGCCAAAACCGCTGTGTTGACAGAATGAACAGCGGTTTACCATTTTCGCTATCAGTGAAAATTTTATACAATTAACACATTAAAGCTTTACAAGTTTAGCAAAGTTTGCCATAAGAATTTTAGTTCCAACCTTATCAAAGGCAATTTCCAGCATTGTATCGTTGCCCATTCTTTCGGTTTTCACAACCATTCCCTCTCCGAATACCTTGTGCTTAACCATATCGCCCACAGAATAGGAAGCAGATCCTGCTGCGCCTGCCGGCTGTTTAACAAATTCAGTGTGGCCCTTAAAGCCGGAGGTTTTTTCCGTTGCATAAGGCTCACGGTTTGCCATAGGCTCTTTTATCTTTCTTTCCATACCGGTAAGCTCTACAATCTCACCCGGTATTTCCCTGACAAATCTTGAAGGCATATTTCTATTTGTTGAACCGAACAACATTCTTGACTGACACTTTATAAGATAGAGCTTTTCTTTAGCCCTTGTAATGCCAACATAGGCAAGACGTCTTTCCTCGTTGAGTTCCTCCGGGTCCATTGTTGATGAAAATGACGGGAAAATTCCCTCTTCCATTCCCGGAATAAATACAACAGGAAATTCAAGACCTTTTGCGCTGTGCATTGTCATCATTACAACGCTGTCCGCCTCTTCATCGTAGTTGTCAATATCTGTCTGAAGAGCTATATCCTCAAGGAATGTGGAAAGGTCTGCTTCATCTCCGTAGTCCTCTTCAAAGTTTTTAATATTTGAAAGAAGTTCCTCGATATTTTCAATCTTAACTTCCGCATGGTCATCTTTTGTGGTTTTAAGATAGTTTATATAGTCTGTTCTGTCCAGTATTTCATTGTAAAGCCCCTCAAGGCTGTTGTACTCGTCCTGAGCATATTCGCTGAGCTCCTCAATCATATCGCAGAAGCCTTTAAGCTTTGAAGCCGCCTTTGAAATATCGGGATAGTCTGCGGCGTTTTTGATAACATTGAAAATACTCTCGCCCAAAGCGGAGGCAATGTCAGCCGCCTTATTGACGGTTGTGTCGCCTATTCCACGTTTTGGTCTGTTTATTATTCTCCTAAGTCTTACGTCGTCGTCCGGGTTGTTGATAACCTGGAGATATGCTGTCATATCCTTTATTTCCTCACGGTCATAGAAACGGTGACCTCCGATAATTCTGTGAGGAATACCGCTTCTGGACAGCGCAAATTCCACGGAGTTTGACTGAGCATTCATTCTGTAAAGCACAGCAAAATCGGAAAACTTTCTTCCCTTTGCCACCTCTTCTACAATGACCTTGGCGATATACGCAGCCTCGTCTCTTTCTGTGGAAGCTGTATGCAGAACAATTTTGTCGCCCACCTCGTTGTTTGTCCAAAGGGTTTTGCCCTTTCTTGATGTGTTGTTTGCGATAACATTGTTGGCGGCGTTTAAGATATTCTTTGTGCTTCTGTAGTTCTGCTCAAGTCTGATAACATTTGCCCCTTTAAAAGTATTTTCAAAGGACAGAATATTTTCGATGGTTGCGCCTCTGAATTTGTAAATACTCTGGTCGTCGTCGCCTACAACGCAGATATTGCCGTGTTTTTCAGCCAGCATACTTACAAATTTATACTGAACCTTGTTGGTGTCCTGATACTCGTCAACCATAATGTATTTGAAAAGGTTCTGATAATACTGCAAAATCTCCGGACATTTTTCAAAGAGCAGAACTGTATTCATAAGCAAATCGTCAAAATCCATTGCATTTCCGGACTTTAAACGCTCCTGATAAATAGCGTAAGCCTTTGAAATGGTTATTTTTCTGCTGTCACAGCCTGCCTCCGCCTTCATCATTTCAGGGGTTATCATCTTATCTTTCGCCCTTGAAATTTCATTGAGCACTGTTTTATGGGAAAGGATTTTTTCATCAACGGAAAGCTGTTTCAAAATATCCTTCATAAGTCTTTTTGTATCGTCGGTATCGTAAACGGTAAACTTATTGGTATATCCCAATCTGTCGCCGTATCTTCTCAAAATTCTCGAACATGTTGAATGGAAAGTAGCCGCCCAAATATCGTCGCCGCCCTCGTCAACCGCATTGCATATTCTCTCTTTAAGCTCCCCTGCCGCCTTGTTGGTAAAGGTTATAGCCAAAATCTGCCAAGGTCTGCAAAGTCCCGCCTTGAGTATATATGCTATTCTGTTTACAAGCACGGTGGTTTTGCCCGAACCTGCGCCTGCAAGAATAAGCAGAGGGCCTTCCGTACAGAAAACCGCCTTCTGCTGCATATCGTTCATTTTAGAAAACTGCTTTTGCAATTCTGTAAGTTCCATAGTTTCTCCTTAATTGCCTTATTATTTCGATTTATTATACCACACAGAGCGTGCTTTCACAACAGAAAATTATATGAAAAGAACCGCCGAAAAAACGACGGTTCTATAATTATAAAAATTAAATCTGTGATGAAACGCCGGCGTTGAAAATCATTCTGTATCTTGCCGGAGTTATGGAATATTCGCTTTTGAAAACAGCGGAGAAGTGACCGGAGTTTGCATAGCCCAAGGTTTTGGCAATCTCCTCTATAGACATTCTCGTTGTTTCAAGGTATTCCTTTGAAGCCTCAAGGCGCATATACTTGTGAAGCTTCTTAGGTGAAGTACCCAGGTAGTCATTGAAAATATTCAAAAGCGTTCTCTCGTTTATATTCAGATATGCGCTTAAATCGTCAACGGAAAATGTACTGAGGTTTTCCCTGATATAGTTTGTAGCCGAGGTAATAACCTTGTATTTTTTATCCATTACGCCACGTTTTATCTTGTCCAAAGCTATGTAATACAAAGAAGCAAACAAGGTAGACGCCAAAACACGGTTTTCCTCTTTCAAAGCCTCCAAAGCCATGGAGCTCATCATAAGCTCTTCTTTTTTCATAAAGAAATCGTAAACCACATTGGGCGTCAGGCTGTTTGTGCTGTTTTTGTACTCAAAGAGCCAGAAATTCCAGCACTTACCCGAACATGAATAACTTAAACTTTCCTTGGCATTGACAACGAGAAGCTGGTTTGCCACCACGTTAATCTCCTTGCCGTCAACATAGAACTTGCCCTTTCCCTCCATAGTATAAACAAAAATATATTTTTCGGCATCTATGATCTTATGCACAGACAGATAACCCGGGTCGGTATAAAGCTTGTAAATGACCTGAACGCTTATTCTGTCAGGATATTCCCAGACTTCGCTTCTGTGAAAATCAAAATACATAGACGAGTTCCACCTTTCCAATTAAACATTCAACTCAAATATTGCCGGAGTTATCTTCACAATGATTATTTTCCTCAATTTTTAAACAGCCTGCGCATTTGGAGCAGTCTCCGCAGCAGCTTTTGTTCTTTTTTGAGAAAAACAATCTGTAAATCGTATAAGCCACCATTGCCGCCGCAAGAATAGCAATAATAATATCAGCAGCCATAAAATACCTCCACAAAAATGAGAACTGTTTTTTAAATCTTATTCATCAATTCATCATTTATCAATAAATCCCTGTTATAGGGGAAATTCTGTTAAATAAACAAGCTTCCTATCTGGAACACGGCAAAAGACATAATCCAAGCCACTGCAAGCTGGTAAACTACAGAAACCGCCATCCACTTTCTGCTGCCGAATTCCTTTCTCATTGCGGTGAGCGCTGCCACACAAGGTGTGTAAAGCAGAACAAACACAAGGAAAGAAAATGCGGACAATGTGGAAAATGCGCCTGTAAGAGAACCGCCGTAAAGCACAGCCATTGTGGAAGCAACGCTTTCCTTAGCGGCAATTCCTGTCACCAGTGAAACCGAAGCTCTCCAGTCGCCGAAGCCGCACAGTGTAAACACAGGAGCTATCAGCATTCCGATTGAAGCCAAAATACTTTCGTCTGACTCCACCATTTGCAGGCTGAAATTAAAGCTCTGCAAGAACCAGATAAGTATTGAAGCGCCCATAAGAACAGTACCTGCACGAACCAAAAAGTCCCTTACCCTCTCCCAAATGTGGAGCAAAAGAGTTTTTGCAGACGGAAGTCTGTATGGAGGAAGCTCCATAACAAAGGGGGAATTTTTGCCTTTAAGAACCGTTGACTTAAACAAAAGTGCAGTCAAAATGGCAATCACAACTCCCAGAATATAAATGCCGAATATCACCAAAGGTCCGCTGTCCTTGAAAAACATTGAAACCATCAAAAGATAAACAGGCATCTTTGCAGAACAGGACATGAAAGGAGTTATAAGGATTGTAAGCTTTTTATCCTTTTCACTTTCGAGAATTCTTGTTCCCATAACTGCCGGAACGGTACAGCCAAATCCCATAAGCATAGGAACAAAGGCTCTTCCGGAAAGTCCTATACATCTCAAAAGCTTGTCCATAATAAAGGCGGCTCTCGCCATATATCCGCTGTCCTCAAGGAGTGAAAGCAGGGTAAACAGCAGAACAATTTGTGGCAGGAATGAAATAACAGAACCGACACCGCCTATAATACCGTCTATCACAAGGCTTTCCGCCCATTCGGAAGCATTTACATTATGCAAAAATGTAGTAAGTCCTCCGGCAAGCAAATCGGATATAAGCCACTCTGCCCCGTCCCTTAAAAAGTTTCCGATAGGGCCAAAGGTTATGGAGAACACCAAAAACATTGTCACCAAAAACAGAGGTATAGCCAAATATTTGTTGGTGGCTATCCTGTCAATCTTATCGGAAACCGTAAGCTTGCAGGGGTCATGATTTTTATGTACGGCACGGCTTGTTATTGCGCAGATATATTTATATCTTTCATCGGCAATAATCATTTCCCTGTCGATATTTTTGCTGGAGTTTACCTCCTCAATATGGGAAATAATATGTTCCCTTTGTTCTTTTGTGAAATCGTAATGATTCCATGTAACGCTGTCGCCCTCAAAAAGCTTAACGGCTGTCCAGCGTTTTCTGTGATACTTGCTCTGCTTTACCTCCTCCAGAGCGTCCTCTATATCCAAAAGCACATTGTTTACTGATTTTGAATAAATATTTTTAACCGGCACATATTTTGAAGCCTTGGCAAGCTCCACCGTTTTTTCTATCAAAGCTTCTATTCCTATATTCTTGCTGGCAGAAATAGGGACAACCGGTATACCCAGTTCCTTTTCCAAAAGCTTCTCGTCGATAGTGTCGCCGTTTTTTTCCAGCATATCTATCATATTCAGCGCAATAACCATAGGTCTGCCAAGCTCTGCAATCTGTGTTGTCAGATACAGGTTGCGCTCTATGTTTGTGGCGTCCACAATATCAATGATAACCTGAGGGTTATCGTGAAGCAGACAGTTTCTTGTAACTATCTCTTCAGGTGAATAAGGAGAAAGTGAATAAATTCCCGGTAAATCTATTATGGACATTTCCAAACCAAATTTATTTTTTATTTTTCCTTCTTTCTTTTCAACAGTAACTCCCGGCCAGTTTCCAACATACTGATTACTGCCGGTAAGCTGGTTAAAAAGAGTAGTTTTACCGCAGTTGGGGTTTCCCGCCAATGCAATCTTTATAACATTCAGGTTTCCGTCAGCGGAACCCCTCTCTTCATTTGCCATATAGTACAGCCTCCGTATTGTAAGATTGCTTGTTATCAATTGTTTTTTTCTGTATTTGTCCCCATACAGGCTTCGCATTTCTTAAAAATTTTAACATACTAAATCAAACCAAACGCAAATCAGCCGGTATTCAAGGTTATTAAAACAATCTCAGCAAAGCTCGACAAAAATTTCTTTCGCCTCGCTTCTTCTTATACTAAGCTCGTATCCTCTCACGTTTATCTCAATAGGGTCACCGAATGGCGCAGTTTTTCTCTTGTAAATAATTGCGCCGGGAGTAATTCCCATGTCGATAATTCTTCGTCTGAGCATTCCGGAGCTTCCAAGGCTTACGACCATGCACTTCTGTCCGATTTTAATTTCATCAAGCGTCATTAAAGATTACCACCTATATACAAAGTACAGTTTTCAATATCTAACCCACTTTAATAATTCTATTACATTTGAGAGAGAAAATCAACATAGAAAAGTAACATATAACAAAACAATCTTTCCTTTTTAACTTTTTGTACAATTTTTATTGTAACCGAGCTTTAAATATGTTAAAATATAAAAGTGAACTTTTATTAAGCGTATTTCAAATAAGAAAGGGAGTTTTTTATGGTTGTCAAAGACTTGATAGATATTTTGAAAGCAAAAGTTATCCTTCCGGGAGATTTGGACGCTGAAATAAAAACAGCCTGTGGCAGCGACATGATGAGCGATGTTTTAGCCTATGTAAAGGACCAGTCCGTGCTTCTCACAGGACTTGTAAACCCCCAGGTTGTAAGAACAGCCGAAATGATGGATATGCTTTGTATTATTTTTGTCAGAGGAAAAGAGCCAAACGAGGATATTATAAACTTGGCAAGAACCAGAGATATAACACTTATGTCAACACCGTACAGAATGTTTACAGCCTGCGGACTGCTCTATTCCAATGGTCTGCGAGGAGGCTGTGAAGTATGAGTGTAATACATCTTACATATGAGGTTTCCGGCGATGATTTTACAAGAGCCGGCGAAGCCTCAGGAATGGTAAAAAGCAAGCTTAAAAAGCTTGGATACAATAAAGACGCCATAAGACGTGTGGCAATCGCCATGTACGAGGCTGAAATAAATATGGTAATACACGCCGACGGAGGCGTGGTAGACGTTGATATTTACCCCGATAAGGTGGAGGTTGTCCTTGCTGATAAAGGACCTGGTATCCCGGATGTGGAAAAAGCAATGCAGGAGGGCTATTCAACAGCTCCCGACAATGTAAGAAACTTAGGTTTCGGCGCCGGCATGGGACTTCCAAACATAAAAAAATACACAGATGAAATGAAAATAGAAACCACCTTAGGCGTCGGCACAACAATGTATTTAACCGTACTTGTTAAACAATAAAATAGTATAAAAGAGGTCTTAATATGCCCGAGTATTTTCACTCCGTTGTTTTGGAGGAGGATAAATGCTGCGGATGCACCAACTGCATAAAGAGATGCCCCACCGAGGCAATTAGAGTAAGGGACGGAAAGGCTCATATAATAACAGAACGCTGTATAGACTGCGGCGAGTGTATCAGAGTCTGTCCTCACCATGCAAAAAAGGCACGCTCCGACAGCATCGAAGAAATAGAAAAATTCAAATATAAAATAGCTATACCTGCACCGGCTCTGTTCGGACAGTTTAACAATATGGACGATATCGACATAGTTTTAAACGGACTTTTAAAGCTTGGATTTGACAGTGTATACGAGGTTTCAAGGGGCGCTGAGCTTGTTTCTCAGGCAACAAGACGGCTCATAAGAGAAAACAAGCTGAAATATCCGATAATAAGTTCAGCATGTCCCGCCGTTGTAAGGCTTATAAAGCAAAGATTTCCGGACCTTTGCGAAAATGTAATGCCCATGAAAGCTCCAATGGAGGTTTCCGCTATGCTTGCAAAGAAATACGCCATGGAGGAAACAGGGCTTCCAATGGAGGATATAGGCGCATTTTTCATAACGCCATGTCCCGCCAAGGTCACCGAGATAAACCGACCAATGGATGTAAATAAACGCTCCTACTGCGACGGAGCTATTGCAATTTCAAAAATATACCCGAAGCTCACCTCGGCTATGGATAAGCTGACAAGCATAGAGCCTTTGGCAAATTCCGGAGTAATAGGCGTAGGCTGGGCTACCAGCGGCGGAGAAAGTGCCGCAATGCTTGGGGACAGATACCTTGCCGCCGACGGAATAGAAAACGTAATACGAGTACTTGAAGAGCTTGAGGACGAAAGAATAAGAAATGTGGATTTTGTAGAGCTTAACGCCTGCACCGGAGGATGCGTAGGCGGAGTTTTGACCGTTGAAAATCCATATGTAGCTCAGGCGAGAATTCATACCCTGAGAAAATATCTTCCTGTTTCACAAAACCACTTAAAAGACGGTGTTCCCGATAAAATGATGTGGGATAAACCTCTTGAATACGATGAAAACGTATTGAGCCTTGACAAAGACATAAACAAGGCTATGGAAATGATGGAGCAGATAGAAAAAATAGAAGCCAGTCTGCCGGGTTTGGACTGCGGTTCCTGCGGTGCGCCATCCTGCCACGCAATGGCGGAGGACATCGTAAAAGGCAGTGCAAAGGAAACCGAATGTATATTTAAGCTCAGAGAACAGATACAGCAGGTTTACCGTGACTTAATGCAGATGATGTAATCCGCAATAAAAAAGAGAGAGAAGGAAAAAATATGACAGTAAAAGAACTTGCCGAAAAATTGGGAGCAGAGATTATAACAGGAAAAAACAGCCTTGACAGAGAGGTTGACGGCTGTTATATAGGCGATTTATTAAGCTGGGTTATGGGCAGAGCTGAAATGGACAATGTATGGCTTACAGTTATGGGAAATATAAACACCATAGCCGTGGCAACACTTGCCGACGTGTCATGTATTGTTTTAACTGAAAATGCAGCCCTTGACGCCAACGCAAAGGCAAGAGCTGTTATGCAGGATGTGGCTATACTGAAAACGGAGGAGAACAGCTATCAGACTGCCATAAAGATTTACAAACTTTTTGAGGAAGAAGCATAAAAATGAAAGCCTTTTATGACCTTCATATGCATTCCTGCCTTTCTCCCTGCGGAGATCCGGACATGACGCCAAATAATATTGTAGGCATGTCCACCCTTTTGGGATTAAACCTTATAGCTTTAACCGACCACAACACCTGCCAAAACTGTCCGGCAGTTGAGGAGCTGGGAAAAGCCAACGGAATCTGTGTTTTAAGCGGAATGGAGCTTACCACCTCCGAGGAAATTCATGTGGTATGCCTTTTCCCCACCGCTGAAAAAGCTTTGAAATTTGAAAGCTTTGTTTCACAGCACAGAATGAAAATCAAAAACAAAAAAGAAATATACGGAGAACAGCTTATTCTAAATGCCCAGGATGAAAAAATCGGAGAAATAGAAGAACTTCTGATTTTAGCCACCGATATAAGTATTATGGATATAAAAAAGCTGTGCAGCGAATACGGTGGAACTGCTTTTCCCGCCCACATCAACCGTGACAGCTGTTCTGTTCTTTCCGTTTTGGGTGAGATACCGCCGGAATGTAACTTTTCCGTCGCCGAGGTTTCACAGAGCGGCGATATTGAAAAGCTTACAGCCTCTCACCCTATATTAGAAAACATGTACATAATAAGGGACAGCGACGCTCATTATCTCGAAAACATGCGGGATGCGGGCCCGTATATTGAGATTGATGAACTTACGGCTGAAAACGTGATGAACTTTCTCGAAGACCCCTTAAAATAGCGAAAACGCCCTGTAAGATTTTTTCTTGCAAGGCGTTTTCCCTTTCTATTTTATTTATTTCATTCTTTTGTATCGTAATAAAATTCTTCCAATGTATCAAGACAGATACAGCCAAGAGGATTTCCGAAAACCGCACCGCAGTCTATGGCGATGTGGTTGTTTTTCTGCCATATTTTCCCCGTATAACTCTCGTCAATAAATCCTGTGGGCGTGTGTCCGGTAACAAAAAATCTGTCCTTATCATAGACCTTTTCGTAATCCACCTCACTCATGAGAAAATCACTCATGCGGCAGTCATCAAAGCTGTCCATTTTTTCTTTTTCAGGAATGGTGTGAGAAAGAAAAAAGTTTTTTCCGTTTACGGTAATTTCCCTGTAATAAGGCAAAGTCGCAAGATAGTTTATTATCTTTCTTCTGTCCTGTTTGTTAAGCTTTTTAAAGGCTTTGTAGGTGGTATGTCCGCCGTCTGAAATCCACATTCTGTAGATTTCCAAAAGGCTCTCTGTGTCATAGGAGTCAACGGACATTCCCAGGTGTTTCAGCATAAGAAAAGCCGTGTGGTCGTGGTTTCCCCTTAAAGCTACTATATTTTTTCTGTCCATAAGGTCAAAGATCAGCTTTATTCCGTCCTTTCCCCTGTCCACCATATCACCGAGAATGTACATTGTGTCATCATCGGAAAACTTAATCAAATCCAGCAAACCCAAAAACTTGTCATAGCATCCGTGAATATCAGAAACCGCATAAATCATTTTTAACACCCCCGTTTTATTTATTATACCACAGTATATCACAGTCATTGTTCTTAAAAAGTAACATAAAAAGCTAAAACAGAGAACCACACAAGCAGTTCCCTGTTAGAATACAAATCTGTCCATGAAATAAAGATAAAATATTCAGCAGACTTTAAAAAGAGGTTGTATTTGTCGGCGGTTCAAAGCTTCTTCCAAAGCTTCCGTCAGAAGATTAAAATCAGCCACAAGTGAATTTGGTTTGTTCACACAGTCATCCTGAGCCATTGGCACAAAGTAGATGTTTTTCACATTGAACAACCTGCCGATATTCTGAGCAGAGCTTCCCAAAGCGTCGTTTGTTGCAGGCGCAAGCAAAACAGGTCTTTGAATTCTCAAATGGGATTTAACCGCCATAGTCACGCTGGTATCGGTAATCCCGTTGGAAAGCTTCGCCAAGGTGTTGCCCGTACATGGTGCAACAACCAAAATATCACACATTTTTTTAGGGCCGATAGGCTCTGCTCCGCTTATTGTGGAAATAATTTTCTTTCCCGAAATACCCTCTATTTTATCTGCAAAGTCTTTTGCCTTTCCGAATCTTGTGTCGGTGGAGTATGCGTTTTCCGACATAATGGGAATAAGGTCGTACCCCAGCTCCGACAAAAGCTCAAACTGTTTTAAAACCTTTGAAAAAGTGCAGTAAGACCCGCAAAAGGCAAAGCCGACAGTGGCCTTTTTCACATTTCAGCCTCCCTGAGCATATTTACAACAGTGTCTTTAATTATTTTTCCGGCTGTATCAGGCGACATTTTTCCCGGCAGGGACAGGGCATGTATGGTTTTTATTCCCAGTTCCTCTGCGGCTTGAAAATCCACGCCTCCGGGAACAGACGCCAAATCTATAATCAAAGTTTCTTTGTTAAGACGGGAAAGCAGTTTTCTGTCAAAGACCATATGAGGAACGGTATTGAAAATTATATCAAAATCAAGCTGGCAAATCTCCAAACCGTCGGTTCTAAGGGAATTCATGCCGTTTGCTTCAATCCAGCCTATATCCTCCGGCTTTCTTGCGCTTACCCAAACCGAAGCCCAGAGCCTTTTCAGCATAGGTGCCAGCACTCTGCCTATTCTTCCGCAGCCGCACACAAGACATCTGCTGGAACAAATGGTTTTCTCCGTATTGCCCATAGCCACATAAAGTGCGCCCTCGGCGGTAGGCATGGCGTTTCTCACGGCAAAATCCTCTCTTTCGCCGTAATCAAAAAGACTGCACTCCGAAAGCTTCGGATACAAAGCAAGAAGCTTTTCTTTCATAGGGGTAAAAACTTTCTTTCCTTTCAGAAAAGGCAGAATATCTTTCCCGAAATCAACGGTTTTTTCGCTGTAAACGCAGTTGAGATTTCCCTCTTTTACAGGAGGAACAGGAAGCAGAACAATTTCACTTTCCTCAATGTTTTTTTGAAAATCGCTGAGAAAAAAACTGAGCTGCTCAGGATATTTTTCAAACCCCGAAGCCAAAACCTTGTATCCCTCTTTTTCAAGATACTTTCCGGTGTATACCAGTCTTTTATCTCCGCCTAAAATTCCGATTGATGGCTTACTATCTATATTCATAAAGCTTCACCGTCTTTCAAAAAACTATTTTGATTACAAAACATACTATGATAATCACCTTTATATTGTGAATTATCTTTGACACTCTGTCCTCCACCTGCCAAAGTTTAATCACAAATCACTCCCCAAAACAACAAAAATTCTGCCGCAGACCCAATTGCATCAAAACCATTGTCATTTCTAATAGAAAACGTCTCGCCCGCTTTGAAACGACGTTTATCTCCAAAAACAACCTACGCAAGGCGGAAATAAAAGAAACAAGGCGGAGATAAAATATAAAAAAGACTCTGCCGCAAACTTAACTGCAACAGAGCCATTGTTATTTCTAAAAAGAAGGTCTCGCCCGCCTGGTAATGAGCTTCATTTCTAAATAAGAGTTTTGCAAGGCGGAGATAAAAAAGTCTCGCCCGCCTTGAAACGACGTTTATTTCCTAAAATAACCTTTGCAAGGCGGATAAAAAATTATCGGTTGAAGATTTTTATGTAGTCTTCGATTATGTCAACGCACTTTTCAAAACCAAGCTTGCTGGAATCAAGGGATAAGTCGTAGTTTCTTGCGTTGTCCCACTCTGTGCCGGCATAATATCTGTGGTAATCGGCACGTCTTTTGTCGGTTTTTGTGATAATTTTCAGAGCCTCTTTCTCGTCAACGCCGTAAAGCTCGCAGACATTTTTAACACATGCGTCCTGAGAAGCATATACAAACACGCTTATTACGTTTGGCATGTCTTTTAGAATGAAGTCTGCACATCTGCCTACGATAACGCAGCTGCTCTCCTCGGCTAAATCTCTGATTATCTTTGCCTGATAATTGAAAAGATTGTCGTCGGAAGTAAAGTCGCTGCTGTCAGGAGGAAGGATTTTGTGGTCATAAACAAAATTCTTCTTAAAGAAAGATTTTCTCAAATTTTCATCTGCCTGACCGAAAAGAGCCGCATTTATTCCGCTTTCCTCAGATGCAAGGTAGATAAGCTCCTTGTCGTAAAAATGAACTCCCAGACGCTCGGAAAGCATACCGCCTATTATACGTCCGCCGCTGCCGAAGCCTCTGTTTATGGCTATTACAGTTTTTTTGTCGCTCATAAAATCCACCCCTGTTCTTACTCTCCCAGATATGCTTTCTTAATCTGGTCGTTGTTCATAAGTTCCTTGGCGTCGCCCTCCAAAACAATTTTTCCTGTTTCGAGAACGTAAGCTCTGTTTGCTATTGAAAGAGCCTTTTTAGCGTTCTGCTCAACCAAAAGAACTGTGGTGCCGCTTTTATTTATTGACTGAATAATATCAAAAATTTCAGAAACAAGCAAAGGTGAAAGACCCATTGAAGGCTCGTCCATCAAAACGATTTTAGGATTGCTCATCAAAGCTCTGCCCATTGCCAGCATCTGCTGTTCGCCGCCGCTGAGAGTTCCCGCAATCTGCTTTTTTCTTTCCTCAAGACGAGGAAAACGCTTGTAAATCATTTCAAGATTTTCTGCAATTTCTTTTTTGTCTGAACGTGTGTAAGCGCCCAAAATAAGATTTTCATAAACAGTAAGCTGCTGGAAAATTCTTCTTCCTTCCGGAACATGAGCCATACCCATCTCAACAATTTTATGAGGCTGAGTTTTTGTAAGCTCCTTGCCGTTAAAGAGAATGCTTCCCTCTCTTGCCTTTAAAAGGCCTGAAACAGTGTGGAGAGTGGTTGTCTTTCCTGCGCCGTTGGCGCCGATAAGAGCGATAATTTCACCCTCTTCAACCTTGAAAGAGATACCTTTAATAGCCTGAATCATTCCGTAGTTTACTTTAAGATTTGATACCTCAAGCATCGCCATAAAAATACCTCCTTATTCTCCAAGATATGCGGTGATAACTTCCGGATTGTTCAAAACCTCGGAGGTTTCACCCTTTGCAAGTTCCATACCGAAATTCAAAACGGTGAGCTGTTCACAGATACCGCTTACAAGACGCATGTCGTGCTCGATAAGCAAAATAGTCATGTCGAATTCATCACGGACAAAGCGAATTGTTTTCATAAGCTCTTCTGTTTCATTTGGGTTCATACCTGCCGCAGGCTCGTCCAAAAGCAAAAGCTTAGGATGAGTAGCCAGCGCACGGGCAATTTCAAGCTTTCTCTGCTTTCCGTAAGGAAGATTTTCAGCGGTTACGGAAGCCTCTTTGTCAAGGTCAAAAACCTTTAAAATATCCATAGCTTCCTTGTTCATAGCCTTTTCCTGTTTAAAATAGGAAGGCAGTCTGAAAACTCCTGCAAAGGAAGAATATTTATTATTGTTGTGAAGTCCAACCTTTACGTTGTCCAGCACAGACATTTTTGAAAACAATCTGATATTCTGGAATGTTCTGGCGATACCCTTGTGGTTAATCTGAGCCTGTGATTTTCCGTTGAGAACCTCTCCGTCAAGGGCAAAAGTACCGATAGTAGGCTTGTAAACGCCTGTGAGCAGGTTAAATACAGTGGTTTTTCCTGCGCCGTTAGGGCCGATAAGACCATACAGGGTACCCTTCTCAATACGAAGATTAAGTCCGTCAACAGCTCTCAAACCGCCGAAAGAAATTCCGAGATTTTTTACTTCAAGCAATGCCATCAGACTTCAGCCCCCCTTTGTTTCTTTTGGTACTTTTTTCTTTTAAACTTGCTCCTAAAGATGTTCAATTTATCCTTAATAGTGTCGTTGTTGTTTATAATCATCATTATGATGAGAATAATAGCATATATAAGCATTCTGTAATTGTTGATATTGTCGTTGAACTGTCTTAATACCTCAGGCAAAGCGTAGAGGATGATTGTAGCTATTACAGAACCTCTGAGGCTTGCCATACCGCCCAGAACAACATAAACCAATACCATGATTGACATCATGTAACCGAAGTTCTTTGTTGTTGCGGAAAGTGAAGCTGTGTTGTGTGAATACAAAGCTCCGGCAACGCCTGCAAAGAAAGCTGCAAGTGCAAAAGCGATGAGCTTGTACTTTGTAACATTTATACCAACGGAAGCTGCTGCAATTCTGTTATCTCTGATAGCAGTGATAGCACGGCCTGTTCTTGAGTTTACAAAGTTCATGATAACAATGAGAGTTATCATAACAAGGATAAATCCGATTACAAAAGTTGAATCTCTCGGAGTTCCTGTAATTCCCTGAGGGCCGTTCAAAATCATCTTTCCGCCGTTTGCATAATCCAAATTGAGGTTAGCAGAATTTTCTATTGAAACATGTATACCATTGTTGTCAACGCCCACATAAAGAACGTTTACAATATTCTTGATAATCTCACCGAAAGCCAAAGTAACAATGGCAAGATAGTCGCCACGAAGTCTTAAAACAGGAATACCAACGATAATTCCGAAAACAGCTGCACAGATTCCGCCTATGAGAATTGCAAGGGCAAAGCGCAGAAGTGAATTGCCTATTGTATTCTGTGTCATAATTGAGAACATACTTGATACATATGCACCTACGCACATAAATCCGGCATGTCCCAGGCTCAGCTCTCCCAAATAACCTACAACCAGGTTAAGTGAAACAGCCATAATAATATAAATGCAGATAGGAACCAAAAGTCCCTGATAAAGACTTCCCATGCTTCCGGAAGCCTGCCAAATCTGAACAATAGCAAAAATAACAACGCACATCAAAAGTGTGATGAGATTTTTCTTTGTAAGAGGATTGAGATTTGAAACATTCTTTTTCATATCCAATCACCTACACTTTCTCTGCAATCTTTTTGCCCATAAGACCTGTAGGCTTAACAAGCAAAACGATAATAAGAACAGCAAACACTATAGCGTCGGAAAGCTGTGAGCTGATATAAGCCTTTGAAAGGTTCTCGATAATACCAATCAAAATACCGCCTATCATAGCTCCCGGAATACTTCCGATACCGCCGAATACCGCAGCAACGAAAGCTCTGATACCAGGCATAGCACCGATGTAAGGTGTAAGTGTTGTGTATGAAGAACACATAAGCACGCCTGCAACAGCTGCCAAACCTGAGCCGATAGCAAAAGTAAGGGAAATAGTTCTGTTTACGTTTACACCCATAAGCTGTGCAGCGCCTCTGTCCTCAGAAACAGCAAGCATAGCTCTTCCGGGCTTTGTTCTGTTTACGAAAAGTGTAAGCACAATCATAAGGATAACGGAAACTATAATTGTAACAATAGTTTCGCCGGAGATTGTAACCTGTCCGTCAAACAACGAAATAGGCTTCATGCTTACTACAGAGGTAAATGTCTTTCCGCCTGCTCCGAACACAATAAGTGCCAGGTTCTGGAGGAAATAGCTCATACCGATAGCTGTAATAAGAACAGCCAAAGAGGTTGCGTTTCTCAAAGGCTTGTATGCAACCTTTTCGATTACAACACCGAGCAAAGTACAAAAAACTATGCCGATTAAGATTGACACCCATGTGGGCATTCCCATAGTAGTCATAGAAGTAAATACAACATAACCGCCTATCATGATAACGTCGCCATGGGCAAAGTTAAGCATTTTAGCAATACCGTAAACCATAGTATAGCCCAAAGCAATAAGGGCATAAATACTGCCAAGGCTTATGCCGTTTACCAAATATGAAATAAATTCCATACTTTTTCTCCTTTCATACCCAATAAAATAACAATTTTTATTGTATCACACTTTTTTCACCAATACAATATTAAAACTGATTATTTTGCATTTTAAACGCCAAAAAGGTTAATAAGTTACAGCTTTAAACAGGTAAAAAGCGGAAAAATAAAAAAAGGAGTCTAACTCAATCAAAACAAAACCCCGCCCAAGGGTTTTATACCTCAGACGGGGAATTTTTAAATTTTAATTTACAAAAGTATTATACCGAAATTACATTGCTTTGTAAGCGCCGTCTTCGATAATCATACCCTTAGGCTCCTTGTTAGGCTCACCGTCAGCAGTCCAAGTGATTGTACCTGTAACGCCCTCAACAGTGATTTCTGTCATAGCAACCTTGAGGATATTGCAAAGGTCTGAATAGTTCATTGTTGGGTCTGTTACGTTGCCCTTCTCCAAAGCAGCCTTAATTGCATAGATTGCATCGTATGCGTCTGCTGCAAACTGGTTAGGAGTCTCGTTGAACTTCTCTTTGAAAGCAGAAACGAAAGTAACAGTCTTTTCATCCTGAGCGTCTGCTGCGAATGGTGTGAGGAGCATTACGCCCTCTGCAAGGCTTGTGTCGAAGTTATCCATAGCAAGGATACCGTCCAAACCGTCGCAGCCGAAGAAGAGTGGCTCATAGCCCTTGCTCTTAGCCTGCTGGAGGATAAGAGAAGCTTCCTGATAGTAGATTGGAAGGAATACAAGCTCTGCGCCTGCGCTCTGTGCCTTCTGGAGGTGAACAGAGAAGTCGGACTTAGCGTCAGATGTGAAAGCCTCAGCAGCTACGATCTCAAGACCGTCTTTCTCAGCCTCAGCCTTAAATGTGTTGTAGATACCTGATGAATATGGGTCAGAGCTGTCATAGATTACAGCAATCTTTGTAGCAAGACCCTGCTGTGAGATATACTCAGCAGACTTAGCACCCTGGTTAGGGTCAGAGAAGCAAACTCTGAAAGCGTTGTCTGTGTTGATGCTCTCTACTGCTGTAGCAGAAGGAGTCAAAAGGAACATGTTGTCCTGTGAAGCATAAGAGTTAACATTGATACATGGCTTACTTGTAACTGAGCCAAGGGAAATCTGCATACCCCAGTCCTTAAGAGCGTTGTAAGCTGTAGCAGCCTTCTCAACGTCGTTTTCGTCGTCCTGCATCTTGAACTCGAGCTGGTAGCCGTTTACGCCGCCTGCTGCGTTGATTTCGTCAACAGCCAGCTGTGCGCCGTTCTGAACAGCCTTACCGTAAACAGCAGTATCACCTGTGAGAGGGCCTGTTGCGCCGATCTTAATAGTACCGCCTGTTGCACCTGTGTTTTCAGAAGCACCGTCAGCTGTAGTTGTGTTTTCTGTAGCTGTGTTGTCTGTGTTGTCTGTGTTGTTTCCGCCGCATCCTGCAAGTGCGCCCACTACCATGAGTGATGCAAGTGCGAGGGCAATAAATTTCTTGAACACTTTAAATACCTCCATTTTATTCATTTTTATGCATAATCTTCGCAATGTTATTGCACTTTGAAATATACTACCATTTTCAGCTTTTGTCAATAAATAAGGTAAAAAATACAAGTGCTTTGTAAAAAACATGTAACCAAGATAAAAATTACAGCCTGAATATGTGCATTTTTATTCATAAAATTTCTTTTTCTTGCCATTACAAAAACAACACAATGATAAAACATCCGTCTCGGCCTTTTCATAAAAAGCTTTAGACGGATGTTTCTGCCCTTACTATTCAGTTGTTTTTAGCTTTCAGCCCGGATTTCCGTTGGTTTTTATTTTTGGAATGTGGTAAATTCTTCTGAGGAGAAAAGATAAAAACTTCGGTCTTTCAATAAGTATAACTTTCATAAGCTACCTCCTGCCACAGCTCAAAGCTATTATTATGATGGTTATGGCTGCAATCATGACTACACATTCACATTCAAATATACTCGCCACAATCAATCCGGCGCCGAAAGCAATAGCCACAGCGTTTGGGCCTCTTCTGCAGCGGCTCATAATCATCACCCTTTACCATAATATACAAAGGCGAAAAACTTGTTACATAAAATTCTTGAAGTGACATTCTTATCTTGGTATAATGATTACCGTAAAACTAACAGGACGGTGTAATATGAGAACCATTGAAATAAATAAAAACGACAGCGGACAAAGGCTTGATAAATTCCTTACAAAAAGATTTAAGACAATGCCTCTGCCATTGATGTACAAATATATAAGAACCAAATACATAAAGCTCAACGGTAAAAAGTGCGAAATATCCTCACGCCTTAAAGAGGGCGATGTTCTCACCCTCTATATTAAGGATGAATTTTTTGACGCTCCAGTATATGACAGCTACGACTTTTTGAAAGCTCCCTCAAAGCTTTCAATAGTTTACGAGGATGAAAACATACTTCTTGTGGATAAACAGCCGGGACTTATAGTTCATCAGGACGAAAACTACCACTTTGACAGCCTTATTTCAAGAATACAGCATTATCTTTACGACAAAGGCGAATACGACCCAAAGGATGAAAATTCCTTTGTTCCCGCTCTTGTAAACAGAATAGACCGCAACACAGGCGGAATTGTAATTGCCGCCAAAAACGCAGAAAGCCTTAGAATTTTAAATCAGAAGATGAAAAGCCGAGAGCTTGAGAAATACTATCTCTGCCTTGTTTTCGGGACTTTAAAGAAAAAAGAGGATTTGCTCATAGATTATCTTGAAAAGAACGAAAGCCAAAACCGTGTTTATGTTCTTAAAAAGCCAACGGAAAATTCCAAAACCATAAAAACAAAGTACAAGGTTTTAGACGAACAAAGAGGACTGAGCCTTGTGGAGGTGGAGCTTCTCACCGGACGAACCCACCAGATAAGAGCACATATGGCTTCAATCGGTCATCCCTTAGCCGGTGACGGAAAATACGGCTTAAACGCTCAAAACAGAGCTTTGGGACTTACTCGTCAGGCACTTTATTCCTACAAGCTTGTTTTTAAATTTGAAACCGACGGAGGAATACTTTCCTATCTTGACGGCAAAGAGTTTTCAGTAAAAACAATATGGTTTGCAAAAAACAGCAAAATCGACTTTACACCTTTTGAGAACATGAAAACTCTCCCCTCCTCAAAGGAAAACAACTCAAAAAAATCTGCTCCCAAAAGTCAGAAAAATAAAAACTACAAAAAACCGGACAACAGAAAAAAGCCAAGGAAATAAAATTCCTCGGCTTAGAAATTATTTAATACACATAAAGGCGCTCATTGTGCCTCTTTTACCGTTTGTGGCACGGTGGCTCCATAAAAGGTCGCTGTTGCATTTTGTGCAAAGGTCGCTCAAAACCACATTTTCGGGATTAACTCCGGCGCTCACCACAATCTGTCTGTTACATTCCAAAAGGTCAAGCATATACTTGCCCTCTCCCTTATCAAAGACAAATTTTGAGCTGTCCAGTCCCTCAAGCCCTAAAAACCTTTCAGCTACAGGACTGTCAACCTCGTAACAGCACTTTGAAATTGCAGGGCCTATACATACCTTTACATCCTGAGGGTTTGTGCCGTAGTTTTCTTTCATGGTTTTTAAGACCTTTTCGCCGATTCTGCCCACGGTTCCACGCCAGCCCGCATGGGCAAGGCCTATAACCTTCTTCTTTGTATCAACAAAGAACAGCGGTGTGCAGTCTGCGTAATATGTAACTAAGGTAACTCCCTTTTCATTTGTCACCACAGCGTCAACGCTCTGGATATCACGTGGTTTATAGATTCCCACGCCTTTATCCGCCTTAGTCACAACCCTTACAAAAGTATTATGGTCCTGAGCGGAAGCCACAAGGCTTTCATAGTCAAAGCCTGCTGCGTCGCAGAAAATCTTATAATTCTCAGTAACATTTTCATCCGGGTCGCCTCTGCCAAATGAAAGGTTCATGGATGTAAATTCATTTTCAGAAACTCCGCCTATTCTTGTAGAAAAGGCGTGATTTATAAAATCAATTTTTTCAAGCTCATTATATTTGAGAAAGCAAACACCTTTATTTTCTTTAAGTGTCATGGTCTTTGAATTTATACTGAACATTAAAACAACTCCCTTTAAGTGATTTGTTTGATTAGTTTATTTTACTATATAAGATTATCACTTGCAAGAAAAAATAATCGATGATATAATTTAATTATAAACAAAAACTATATTTTTCTGCCAAAACAATAAAGCAAAGGACGTGTAAACATGAAAACACCGCTTTTCGGAGCTTCAATAGAGGTAAACTGCGAATACTGCCAAAATTCCGTAAGCAACGGAAAGGAGTTTCTTTGTTCCGCAGGAAAAACAATCAAAAACGGAAAGTGCAGAAAGTTTAAATACAACCCAACCATGCGCAAGCCAAAAGGAGAACCCACCCTCTCCCAAACCTTCACCCCCGAAGACTTCATGCTATAATTTTTAGCTCCGGCTTGGATAGGTACTGCGAAAAATTAACTTTCGTTTTACGCCGGGCGAGACGTTTTGTTCAGTCTTTGGAATTGCTCGCTCTCATCCGACTTTTTTATTTCCTATCTGCCGAGGTTGGATATAAAAATCAACTTCTACACAGGTCGGACGAGACGTTTTGTTTAGTCTTTGGAATGGTTCGCTTTCATTTAGCTTTTTTATTTTTTATTTCCGATCTGCCAAGGTTTGATATATAAATTAACTTCTGTACAGGTTGGGCGAGGCGTTTTGTTTAGTCTTTGGAATGGTTCGCTTTCATTTAGCTTTTTTATTTTTTATTTCCTACCTGCCGAGGTTTGATATATAAATTAACTTCTGTACAGGTTGGGCGAGGCGTTTTGTTTGGTCTTTGGAATGATTCGCTCTTATTTAGCTTTTTTATTTTCATAAAAAATAACATTAAACGAAAGGGAAGCGTTGAAAAAAACACTTCCCTTTCTTCATATTTTAAAGTTCAATCAGATATAGTAATCCGCAATGTGGCGGATTTTTTTTCTTGCGTTTTGAATGTGTCTGCAAACAGTTGAAGGACTCAAGCTCATCTCCGTTGCGATTACCCTAATGGTTTTGCTTTCAAGATAATATCTTGTCATGCACACTCTTTGTTTTTCTGTGAGCTCTTCCCTCATTGCTTTTTGCAGGATTTTTTTCATTTTGTCCTTTCCGCAGGAAACTCCGCCTGAATTTGCGCAGTAATAATCAAAAAACACTGCGTCGGCGTTGTCGTCCTTAATATGAATTACATTATTCGGCATCTTGTTCCACTCTCCACACTTCTGTTTCTCAAAAATTCCGCTGTTTTAAGACTTTCGTAATATATGGTTCTGTATTTTCCCAAAAGCTCATAAAAAGTACTTTTTTTCTCTGGGGGCGCATTTTTAATTCTTTCCTGTATCTTGTCGATATTACTTTTTATGATTTCCGCATTTTCCATATATTCTTCAGACCACTTAATATAATCCACCACAACCATCCCTTTCACATAAAAGAAATATTTTTTATATAACTTCCAAACGAGTTTTGCGGGGCGTTCAAAACTCTAATAAAATTTTAGCAGGTAAGGAAGAATTTTACAATATTTTCATCGAACGGTTGTTCCATGTGAAAGATATTTAACATTCACTGTACCAAAAAAGGTACAGTACTGCGAAAAATGTAGAAATATGTAGAAAAAATTCCCAAAAACTCTTGACAAAAAAATCCTCCCCGAAGATTCCGGAGAGGATTTTGTAAATAAAATATTATGATTCCTGATAAAGTTTAGTAGCTGCCAGCTTCATTTTACGTTCTGTCTGAGGTTCTTCCTCATTGACCGGAGCAGGCTTTAAAAACTTCTTTTTAAACTTAACCCCGTCAAAGCAGAGCTTATAAACAAACATAGCTGTTCTCTTTTCTCCGCATGAGTCGCAGGAAAAATCGGCACGAAAACCTCTGTTGTGGAATTTCAAATCAGAAGTACGTGTCATCTTTTTTCCGCAAACAGGGCAGTCCATTTCAATAAGGGATTTATCCACCAACGGATTATCCAAATCCCTCAGATACTTGGGCTTGAAGCTCATTCTTCTGAAAAACTCGTCGTCAGTAACCGCAGTCTGAGAATCCAAAACATCACGGTTGTACACAGCTTTCAAGCACATTGCGCTGACTTCCGCATCGTTCACTGCTCTGTGGAGAGGAATTTCCGGTATCTCAATACCCATATGCTCACAGGCGGCGCTTAAACCCATCTGTTTTGATGCGTCGTACATATTCAAAGCCTTAGCGCAGTAAGTCTGCAAGTTGCAGTACTTTTTAACAAAGAGCGGTTTTGCGGTACCGAAATGCACACGGCAGTTTTCAGACAGCACCGACAAATCTGTGCTTCCCCAGGTCATAAGAACCGCATCTCCCAGAAAAGCGCCGAATTTTTTATAAACTGTCTTAAAATTCTCTTTTGCGCTGTTTAATTCCCACTGAGAAATGTGTGTAAGCTCCTGAACCCAAGGGTTAAACTTCATATTAAATTTCTGCATAACAATTTCAGAAAAGGTGTCAACTGTTTCAAGATTGCTGTCCAGCTTCACCGCTCCGATTTCGATAATCTCATTAAAATTTCTTTTAAGCGTTCTGCAAAAACCGCTGTTCCATTCAAGGTCCAAAATAACTATAAAATCTTTAACGTAATTATTCTCACTCATTCTTTCTTCTCAGCACTTTCGGTTAATTTTCTTGATAAGACAAAATTTACAGAACCAAATTCAAAACAAATTACTTCTTAAATGCTTTCTTCATTCTCAGTTCCTTGGAGAGAATTTTCTTGCGCATACGGATGCTCTTTGGAGTAACCTCAACAAGCTCGTCGTCTGCAATAAACTCAAGACACTGCTCAAGTGAAAGTATTGTAGGAGGTGTCAGCTTCAAAGCGTCGTCGGAACCTGAAGCTCTTGTATTTGTAATATGCTTTTTCTTACATACGTTAACAGTTATATCCTCTGATTTTGGGCTTGCACCGACAATCATTCCCTCGTAAACAGGAACGCCCGGGCCTACAAAAAGTCTGCCTCTGTCCTGAGCCTGGAAAAGACCGTAAGCAACTGTCTCGCCTGTTTCATGGGCAATCAAAGATCCCTGGTGACGTGTTATAATCTCGCCCTTAAACGGCTCGTAACCATCGAATACGTGGTTCATAATACCGTTACCGTTTGTATCTGTCAAAAACTCAGGGCGATATCCCATAAGGCCTCTTGCAGGGATTCTGAATTCAATATGTGTTATACCGCTTTCACGTGTGCCCATGTTGATAAGTTCAGCCTTTCTTGAGCCGAGCTTTTCCATAACTGCACCAACATAGCTGTCCGGAACTTCAATCATAAGATATTCGATAGGCTCGCACATAACGCCGTCTATCATCTTTGTGATAACCTGAGGACGGGAAACCTGGAACTCGTAGTTCTGTCTTCTCATCTGCTCAATAAGGATTGAAAGATGAAGCTCGCCTCTTCCGGAAACCTTAAAGGTATCTGCGCTGTCTGTCTCCTCAACACGCATAGCAACGTTTGTTTCAACCTCTTTGAAAAGTCTGTCTCTGATATTTCTTGAAGTTACAAACTTTCCTTCACGACCTGCAAATGGGCTGTTGTTTACCATAAAGTTCATAGAAACTGTAGGCTCGTCAATCTTTACAAAAGGCAAAGGCTCTACACAGTCCATGGAGCAAACTGTTTCACCGATATTCAGGTCTGCAATACCGCTTACGCAAACCAGGTCGCCAACAGTTGCACTTTCGCACTCAACTCTTTTAAGACCCTCAAACTGATAAAGCTTAGTAATTTTTACATTTTTGGTAACATCGCTTGAGCTGCTGCAAAGTGTCACTGTCTGACCTGTCTTTACAGTACCTCTTTCAACTCTTCCGATGCCTATTCTTCCCACATAATCATCGTAGTCGATGTTTGAGAAAAGAAGCTGCAAGCCTGCTTCCGGGTCGCCCTCAGGAGCAGGAATTTCTTTTATTATCTCTTCAAAAAGAGGTTTCATATCTGTACCCGGAACATCAGGGTCAAGAGAAGCAAAGCCGTCTCTTCCTGAAGCGTAAACCACAGGAAATTCAAGCTGGTCCTCATCTGCGCCCAGTTCGATAAACAGGTCAAGAACCTCGTCCACAACCTCGGCAGGACGTGCGCCGGGACGGTCGATTTTGTTTACAACAACCAAAGGCTTTTTGCCGAGACCCAAAGCCTTTTTAAGCACGAAACGGGTCTGAGGCATACAGCCCTCAAAAGCGTCAACCAAAAGTAAAACGCCGTCAACCATCATAAGAATACGCTCAACCTCACCGCCGAAATCAGCATGTCCGGGAGTGTCAACTATATTTATTTTTACGCCGTTGTACATAACGGCTGTGTTTTTGGAGAGAATTGTAATTCCTCTTTCACGTTCAAGGTCGTTGCTGTCCATAACACGTTCCGCAACATTCTCGTTTTGTCTGAAAATACCGCTCTGTTTCAAAAGCTGGTCAACCAAAGTTGTCTTACCGTGGTCAACGTGAGCGATAATTGCTATATCTCTAATATTCTCCATTTTGCTCATCAAATCATTCCCTCTTATAAGCATAAATTACTGTATCTCACAATCTGTAATTATAGCATAAGGCTCATTAAAAAACAAATAGTTTAACAATAGGGAAACTCAATTCTGTATTATTGTTAAATTTTACTCTTTTAAAGACAAAATTATTGTTTAGTTTAATTGATTTTCCGATACAAAGAAAAAAATACGGCAATAAAGGGTATTTTATATTTTACAAATGTTTTAATCTGTCTTTTCGGTGAAAAACTTTACTTTTTTACCCATATATAGTATAATAAGCAACGTAATTAACTAATTTGCACAAAATCGGGAGGTTATAATAATGGGCTACACTATAGCGCAGAAAATTATCAAAAACCATCTCCTTTCCGGCGAAATGGTAACCGGAACGGATATCGGTCTTAGAATTGACCAGACTCTTACTCAGGACGCAACAGGCACAATGGCTTATCTTGAGTTCGAGGCAATGGGAGTTCCCAGAGTAAAAACAGAAAAGAGCGTTGCATATATCGACCACAACACTCTCCAGACAGGATTTGAAAACGCAGACGATCACCGCTTTATCCAGACTGTCTGCAAAAAGCACGGCATCTACTTCTCACGTCCGGGAAACGGTATCTGCCATCAGGTTCACCTTGAAAGATTCGGCAAACCGGGCAAGACACTTATCGGTTCCGACAGCCATACACCTACAGGCGGCGGTATCGGAATGCTTGCAATGGGCGCAGGCGGACTTGACGTAGCTGTTGCAATGGGCGGCGGCGCATATTATATAACAATGCCTAAAATGGTAAGAGTAAACCTCACAGGCAAGCTCAGACCATGGGTTTCCGCTAAGGACGTTATCCTTGAGGTTTTGAGAATTATGTCCGTTAAGGGCGGCGTAGGCAAAATCATCGAGTACGGCGGCGAGGGCGTAAAAACTCTCACAGTTCCTGAAAGAGCTACAATCACAAACATGGGCGCAGAGCTTGGAGCTACAACCTCCATCTTCCCATCAGATGAAATCACAAGAGAATTTTTGAAGGCTCAGGGCAGAGAAGATGATTACACAGAGCTTTCCTCAGATCCGGACGCAGTATACGACGAGGTTATCGACATCGACCTCAGCGCACTCAAGCCAATGGCAGCATGTCCGCATAGTCCTGACAATGTAAAGACAATCGAAGAGCTTGCAGGCGGCAAAATCGACCAGGTTTGCATAGGCTCCTGCACAAACTCCAGCTATCTCGACCTTATGCGTGTAGCTGCAATCCTCAAAGGCAAGACAGTTCATCCTGACGTTTCCCTTGCAATCGCTCCGGGAAGCAAGCAGGTTTACAATATGCTGGCATTAAACGGCGCTTTGGGCGACCTTATCGCAGCCGGCGCAAGAATTTTGGAATGTGCCTGCGGTCCATGTATCGGTATGGGACAGTCACCTAACAGCAAGGGTATCTCCCTTAGAACCTTCAACAGAAACTTTGAGGGCAGAAGCGGTACAGCCGACGGACAGATTTACCTTGTTTCCCCTGAGACAGCAGCGGCTTCCGCAATTACAGGCGTATTCACAGACCCAACTACTTTGGGTGAAGAAGTTAAAATCGAGCTTCCTGAGAAGTTCCTCATCAACGACAACATGGTTACTCCTCCTGCTTCAGAAGAGGATATGGACAAGGTTGAGGTTTTGAGAGGTCCAAACATCAAGCCTTTCCCAACAACAAAGCCAATGGAAGACACAATCAAGGCAAGCTGCGCATTGAAGGTTGGCGACAACATCACAACCGACCACATTATGCCGGCAGGTGCTAAGATTCTCCCGCTTCGTTCAAATATCCCTGCTATCTCTAACTACTGCTTCACAGTATGTGATAAGGACTTCCCTGAAAGAGCAAAGATGCTTGGAAGCAGCGTAATCGTAGGCGGAGCAAACTATGGTCAGGGTTCTTCCAGAGAGCATGCGGCTTTGGCTCCTCTCTATCTTGGCGTTAAAGCAGTTTTAGTTAAGAGCTTTGCAAGAATTCACAGAAGTAACCTTATCAACGCAGGTATTTTGCCGCTCACATTCGTAAACGAAAGCGATTATGATAAGATTTCTCTCGGCGACGAGCTTGTACTTCCGGATGTTAAGAAAATCATCCTCGAGGGCGGCGACGTTGTAGTTGAAAATGTTACAACAGGCGAAAAGATTATGGCTAAGTGCGAGCTTACAGGAAGAACAAGAGATATCATCCTTGCAGGCGGACTTTTAAACTATACAAAGGAGAACAGCTAACATGGAAAAAATCAGAATGACCACTCCCCTTGTGGAGATGGACGGCGACGAAATGACCAGAGTTATCTGGCAAATGATAAAGGACATACTTTTGACACCTTTTATCGACCTTAAAACAGAGTATTATGATTTGGGTCTTGTTCACAGAAACGAAACAGACGATAAAGTAACCTTTGACAGTGCAGAGGCTACAAAGAAATACGGCGTTGCAGTTAAGTGCGCTACAATCACACCAAACGCTGCAAGAATGCCTGAATACAACCTGAAAGAGATGTGGAAGTCCCCTAACGGCACAATCAGAGCAATTCTGGACGGTACAGTTTTCAGAACTCCTATTCTCGTTAAGGGTATCACCCCATACATTCCAACATGGAAAAAGCCAATCTGCATTGCAAGACATGCATACGGCGACGTTTACAAGAACACAGAAATGGTTGTTGAGCAGGGTTCAAAGGCTGAGCTTTGCGTTACAAAGCCGGATGGCACAGTTGAAAAATCTCTCATCCATGAATTTAAGGATTCAAACGGCATAATCCAGGGTATCCACAACCTTGACAAGAGCATTGGTTCCTTCGCAAGAGCATGCTTCAACTTTGCACTTGACCAGAAGCAGGATATCTGGTTTGCAACAAAGGATACAATCAGCAAGAAATACGACCACAGATTCAAGGATATTTTCCAGGAAATCTATGACAACGAATACAAAGAGAAATTTGAAGCCGCAGGCATCGAATATTTCTACACCCTTATCGACGACGCAGTTGCAAGAGTTATCAGAAGCGAAGGCGGCTACATCTGGGCATGCAAGAACTACGACGGCGACGTTATGAGCGATATGATTGCAACAGCTTTCGGCTCACTTGCAATGATGACAAGCGTTCTTGTTTCTCCTGACGGAATTTACGAGTACGAAGCTGCACACGGCACAGTACAGCGTCACTATTACAAGCACCTCAAGGGTGAGGAAACCTCCACAAACTCAGTTGCAACCATCTTTGCATGGTCAGGCGCATTGAGAAAAAGAGGCGAGCTTGACAACATTCCTGAGCTTTCAGCATTTGCAGACAAGCTTGAAAAGGCTACAATCGACACAATCGAGGACGGCGTAATGACAGGCGACCTCTATCTCCTTTCAACTCTTGAGAACAAGAAGAAAGTAAACACAAGAGAGTTCCTTGAAGAGGTTGGCAGCAGACTTAAAGCAATGCTTTAATCAAAAGAGGTGGTAAAATGGCAAAAAGCAACGGGATTTCCATGTCCGTAATCAGGCGTCTGCCAAGATACTATCGCTTTTTGACAGAACTGCACTCTGAGGGAGTCTTAAAAATCTCCTCCACAAATCTTGCGTCAATAATGAATGTGACCGCTTCCCAGGTAAGACAGGATTTAAACTGCTTCGGCGGTTTCGGCCATCAGGGATACGGATATTGTGTGGAAGATTTAAAAAATGAAATTGAGAATATTCTGGGGCTCAACAACAACTATCAAGCGGTGTTGCTGGGCGCCGGAAATCTGGGCAAAGCCGTGGCACGCCATATAAATTTCAGCGAAAGAGGATTTCAGCTTACAGCTATATTTGACCGTGACCCTGAAAAAATCGGAACAGAGCTGGGCGGCATAATAATCAGAAATGACAACGAAATTTATGATTACTGCCGTCAAAACAAAACCGATGCGGTTTTCCTCTGTATTCCAAAAAACAGCGTTGAAAACGTCATTGATAAGCTTTACGAGCTGGGAATCCGCAATTTCTGGAATTTCAGCCACTATGACATAGCAAAGGTTTATCCCGACACAGTGGTTGAAAACGTCCACATGAGCGACAGTCTTATGACTCTCTGTTACAGAATAAACGACAGCCAAAAAGAAAATTGATTTATAAACATAACCCCGCACCTGCAATAACTGCAAGTGCGGGGATTTTTACTATATTAAACTTAAATACTTTGGCGGCACAGCTTTTGTAAGCCATACACCATTTTCTGACAGATAAAATTTAAAACCATCCTCAGCCATTTTCCCTGTTTCAATTTTCAAAACAGCCGGCTTTCCGTGGCGTTTTCCAACCTTCTCTGCGGTTTCCACGTCCTTTGAAAGATGAACATAAAGCCGTGATTTAGGAACAAGTCCCTCTTTCATAATCGACCCTAAAAATCTTTCCGCCGTTCCGTGATACAGAAGCTCCGGCGGAGTAAGCTCTTTAAGCTCCACATCAACATCGATTGAATGTCCCTGTCTTGCTCTTATTTTGCTCTTGTCATCGCTTAAAGAATATCTCTGCTTGTTGTCCGTTTTTACTATGTATTCAAGCTTTTCCCTGTTGAAATCAGGGTATTTCTTTTTTAATCCATTGATAAGCTCATCTACATTTGCCCAGCCGTTTTTATCCAGTTCAATCCCGATTATTTCGGGCTTGTGCCTTAAAATAAGGCATATATATTTTCCTATTTTTATATCATTCATTTTTATCACTTCCTATAAAAAATACATTGACACAGTTATATTATATGATATACTAAAAATAAAAAGCCAAGGAGATGAGCGGTAATGGCAAAGCTTGAAAAAATGCTCTATGATGATTTTAACAGAATTATCGGAAGAATTGAGGCAGAAATTCTTTCCGGAAGCAGTTCAGCCTCCCTTGAGGACACAAGTGATTTTGTAGACGGAGATGCAAGGTGCAGTGTCAGGGTTTTTGAACGCTATAGCGCATTCGGAGGCAACCGTGTAAGCCTTTCCGTCACTCTCTTTCAAAACGGAAACGGCCCTATACATCTTTCGGCAATCACCGCCGGCGGAAGCCAAGCTATGTTTTTTAAGCTAAATACCGTTGGCGAAGAAGCTTTTCTTGATAAGCTCCGTGAAATACTCTGATAAACAAAAAGTCACCGACTAAACCCAAAAGGCGCAACCGGTGACTTTATTTTTATTAAAGCTCCTTGTCGATTTTCTCCCAGTCAATCTCCTTTGAACAGTGACTGCAACTATCAGGTCTGTGATAAAGCATAGATTTCAAAGGCTTGTTGCAATGAGGACAGCGATAACGCAGATGCGTAAATAAAAACAGTGCGCCAAACACAAGGGTCACGCCCAAAAACATCAATGTAGGAATAAGCTTGGAAAAGTTGCCGTATTGCATAAAGAATGTAATAAAGAAATAGGCATAAGCCAAGATTAAAATAATTGAAATGTATCTTATGTTTTTAATATTTATCTTCATAAACTCTCACCTCTGTATTTGAAATCTATTATACAACAATCTCTATAAAAAAAGCAATATTATTTACAGAAAAAATCCCCGGGAAATTCCCGAGGATTTTTTTGCCTTTTTTACAGCTTTCCGCCTTTTGCAAATCTATCAACTAAACTTTCACTGGGCGTATCACTTTTAACTTTATTCTTATTTATAAGTTCCATTTTGATATCAGTTAAAAGCTGCAATCCTTCGCCTATTCCATAGTTTAACAAACCTGAAAACAATGCGGTAAAGAATACATAATACCAAAATGGATCTTGGTTGGCTAAACCTACTATAGCCCACAGTACACCTACAATAAATATAAGTACCGCAACTATCTTAAAAGCACTTGCCACCTTATTCTCCATAGCTTTTCCCTCCTGTCTCTTATTTTTTTAACAGCAATTAGAAAATGTCCTTTTTATTACTGCAATTTCATTATATCACATATAATTATAAATTGCAATTATTTTTATTTGCAAATATATTTTTTATAATTAAATTTATAATACAAAATGTGTTCTATTATTATAGATTAAAAAAATCTATACTATAAACAGAGGTGATGAATATATGAAAGACAAATTTATTATAAAGCCCAAAAAGACACGCTCAGTTACTATGACAATAAGAATAGACAGCGAAATCAGTGATAAACTGGATGAGCTGTCATTAAAAAGCAACCGTTCACGAAACGAACTAATAAATATGTCCCTGCGTTACGCTTTTGAAAATCTGGAATTTGTAGACGAACCGGAGGATAATAACCCATGAAAAAAGGCTGTGGTCGATAAAACCACAGCCTTAATAATTTTTTATTTAAATTAAGTCAAACCCAATTTGTAAGCGAGCCATTCTAAGTCGTTTAACAAATCGTCTCGCCCGCCTTGAAACGAACTTCATTTTCTAAAGGAAGCTTTGCAAGACGGAAATAAAATATTCAGATGAGAGCGAACCATTCCCAAGACTAAGAAAAACGTCTCGCCCGACCTGTGCAGTCGTTAATTTCCATAGCTAACCCTTGCAGGTCGGATATAAAAATCAAACGGGATGAACTTTGTTTTCCATGTCTGCTACGTCGGAGTTGATGCCAACTTTAGCGTTTCTTCTCTTCTCGAAGAAATCAAGTGATACCTTCGGGAACTGAGCGTAAGAAAGAACATCCTCTTCCTGCTCAAGATACTGTGCAGGGAACTCCTGTCTGAGCTTCTCAAGTTCTGGCTTGAGCAAGTCTGCCGGACGGCAGTTTACAGGCTTCATGTCGCCGATAATCTTCTTTCTGAACTCTGGGTCGATAGGCATTGGAGTTGTACCGTACTTGCCGGCAACAAGGTCCTTAAACTCGTTTGTGCACATCTTGTAACGCTGACCCATGATTACGTTGAATACAGCCTGTGTACCAACAATCTGTGATGTAGGTGTAACAAGCGGAGGATAACCGGAGTCCTTACGAACTCTTGGAACTTCGTTGAGAACCTCTGTAAGCTTGTCTTCCTTGCCTGCGTCCTTAAGCTGCTTCAAAAGGTTTGAAAGCATTCCGCCCGGTACCTGATAGATAAGAGCGTTTGCGTCTGTAGCAAGCATTTTCGGGTCGAGAAGTCCGCTCTTTATGTACTTCTCACGGAGAGTCATAAAGTAATCTCTGATTTCTGTAAGAGCAACAAGGTCAATACCTGTGTCGTACTCTGTACCCTGCAAAGCTGCAACGATTGACTCTGTAGGAGCATGTGATGTTCCGAGAGCAAGTGGGCTGATTGCTGTATCAACAATGTCAGCGCCTGCCTCGATACCCTTCATAAGGCACATTGATGCAAGGCCTGAAGTGTAGTGTGTGTGAAGCTGAACAGGAAGGTCAACAGCTTTCTTGATAGCCTTAACAAGGCTCTCTGTGTTGTATGGTGTCAAGAGAGCAGCCATATCCTTAATGCAGATTGAATCTGCGCCTGCGTCTGCAATTCTCTTAGCGTACTCAACATAGTATTCGTCTGTAAATACAGGGCCTGTTGTGTAGCTTATTGCAACCTGAGCATGAGCGCCCTCTTTCTTTGCAGCCTTGATAGCTGTTTTGAGGTTTTTAATATCGTTGAGAGCGTCGAAAATTCTGATGATGTCGATACCGTTTGCAACTGAACGCTGAACGAAATATTCAAGAACGTCATCAGCATAGTGACGGTAGCCCAGCATATTCTGTCCACGGAAAAGCATCTGAAGCTTTGTGTTAGGGCATTTCTCTCTTATAATACGAAGTCTCTGCCATGGGTCCTCGTTCAAAAATCTAAGACAGCTGTCGAAAGTTGCGCCGCCCCAGCACTCGAGAGAATAGAAACCAACCTTGTCCATTTTCTCAAGTATAGGAAGCATTTCCTCAGTTGTCATTCTTGTAGCAATGAGTGACTGATGAGCGTCACGCAATGCGGTTTCAGTAATCTTTATCTTTTTAGCCATTTTGTATCATCCTTAATATCCAGATTATTTCAAAGTAAGAAGAACCTTTCCTGAGTCAACTGCTTCGCCCTTGTTAACAGTGATAGAAGCAACTGTTCCGTCCTCAGGAGCCATGATTTCGTTTTCCATCTTCATAGCTTCAAGAATTACCAATACGTCGCCCTTCTTAACAGCCTGGCCAACAGATACAGGAACATTAACGATTGTTCCGTTCATAGGAGCTGTAATCTCTGTGCCGCCTGCAACAGGAGCAGGAGCTGCCTTTGGTGCCGGAGCTGCTTTAGGAGCCGGTGCTGCAACAGGAGCAGGAGCTGCACCTGCGCCAAGCTCTTCAACCTGTACGTCGTATGCTGTGCCGTTTACTGTAATTCTCAAATTTTTCATTGTAAAATCCCCTTTTCTAAACCCACGCAGTAAAATAATTTAATGCAGGAATATATTTTATGTCGTTATATGTTTAATCAGATTGTTGAATGTTTCTTTGCAAGTGTTGGAACTCTCTTGCCCTCAAGCATTTCAAGAGCAGCAGCAATCTTGCCTCTGAGCTCGTCCTCAGTGATAACATCCTCAACAAAGCCGTTTTCAGCAGCCTTAAATGCTGAAAGCTCTGCCTGTGCAAACTTCATTGCAGCTTCCTTCTGCTTTGCAGGAACAACGTTCATCTTCTCAGGAGCCATGATAAATGCAGCAGCCTCAGGAGTAACAGGAGAGATAATAGCCTGTGGAAGAGCAAAAGTAACATCTGTGTTTGCGCCGCTTCCAGCCATTGCGATGTACAAAGCGCCTACAGCAGTACCTGTAACAACAGAAATCTTAACAGTTGTTGCCTCAGCATATGCGCTTGTAACCTTAGAAGCAGTCTTGATTGAAGTAAATTCCTCGCTGTTTACAAAAGTGATAACAGGAATTGAGAAAGCGTCGCAGAAACGAACAAACTTTGCAATCTTGTCGCCTGCATGATAGCCAACGCTCTCGCCCTTTGTGCCAACAAAGCCTACAACTCTGCCGTCAACTCTGCCAAGACTTACAATAGCCTGTGAACCGTAGTTTGCATAGAGTTCAAAGAGAGTGTTCTCGTCAGCAACCATCTCAGCAGGGCACTTAGGAGCAGCAGCAGGTGCAGCCTCAAATGCAGCAGCTGAAGAGCTGAGGTTATTTGAAGGGAGATATGTAATAAGCTCTCTTGCCTTTGCAATAGCCTCTGCGTTGTTCTCTGCTGTAAGAGCGGAGATACCCTTCTTTGCGTTATCCTCAGCAGTTCCCTCTGTACCCATTGTGGAGAGAGAAAGTGTAGCCTTTTTATTCATGATGATAAAGTCAGCGTTAGCAGCTGTCAAAGCGCCTGTTCCGAGGCAGTTTCCGAGGATTACGGAAATCTGAGGAACAACACCGGAAAGCTGACCGGAAGCCTTCAAAACATCGCCGTAACCAGCCAAAAGCTCGTTACCCTCTCTGAGCTTGCCGCCGATGCTGTCGTAGAATCCTACAACAGGAGCGCCTGTCTTTAAAGCCAAGTCATATATCTTCTTTACTTTAGCAGCGTGAGCCTTGCTCATTGCGCCGCCGCATACGTCTCTGTTCTGAGCGAAAGCATAAACCGGCATGCCTTCTACCATACCAAAACCTGCAACAACTTCAGCATAGTTCTTGCCGGATTTTGCGAAGCCGTCTATTTCAGAAAAGCTGTTTTCGTCAAAAAACTTCAGCAGGTTCTTATATGCGGATGTATTCATTGCCGCTTCCCTTGCCTTGGTCATTTGTTCAATACTCATTTTAATATTCCTCCATTTAATTCTTTGTCAGAATTCATTCTAACGAGGCAATCTTTGAGTTAGATTACCCCCAAAATATCACAGTTTATATTATATTATAAATTTAGTCAAAGTACAAGAAAAAATTTCTCTTTTTGTTAATTTTTACACGGTTTAAATAATTGACTGAGATTTATCATCACTTTATCGTCAATTTGCTGAAAACCAAGCTGTACAAGCAAGCGGAACAATTCCTTTTTTTCACATTCCATAACGGATATATCCCTGTTCCACGCATAAGAGCCTGCCGCACGGACAAGGCAGTCACCGTCAATTCTGTCCTTTTGGCTCAGTTTTTCTGTATTCGGGCAGTAGTAAAGCTCCATTCCGATTATCTTTAAAAGGCTTCCAACCTGTTCTACACAGATATATCCTATTTCCTGACCCTTTTCCCTTGAAATGAGAGCCTCTGCACAATCTGTCTCTGGACAGCATTTTTCGATTATCTCACTGTCCTTAGATGGTAAAATAGTAAGCATAAAAATTCCCCGCCTTTATTTCTTGACAACATGCCTTGAGGGGTTCGGATTGGCGGTAAGCTTTTTAACCTCTTCTTTGGTAAGCTCACGCCATTTTCCCGGCTGAAGCATACCAAGCTTTACCTGACCAACCGCTGTTCTTTTCAGTCTTGCAACCTCAATTCCCAGCTTCTCGCACATCTTTCTAATCTGACGGTTTCTGCCCTCTCTAAGCACGATTTCCAGAACCGCTCTTCCCTCCTGCTTTTGAATAACTCTAACCTCAGCAGGAGCAGTTTTGTAGCCGTCGATTTCCATTCCCACAGACATTTCCACAATCTGGTCCTCGGTAATTCCCGGGCGCACTGTTACTCTGTAGACTTTATAAATATGTTTCTTAGGATGTGTGATTATGTTTGCAAATTCGCCGTCATTGGTCATCAGAAGCATTCCCTCTGAATCCCTGTCAAGTCTGCCAACAGGATATATTCTTTCCGGAATATCCTTTATAAGCTCCGCAACGCACTTTCTGCCTCTTTCATCGTTCATAGTTGTGATATATCCTCTTGGTTTATGGAGCATAATATATCTGTATTTCGGCTTTGCGGCGGCGGTAAGCTTTTTACCGTTTACAAAAACCTTATCGTTATAGGGGTCAACCTTATCCCCTATTTCCGCAACAACTCCGTTTACCTTTACTTTTCCCTGTGCGATAAGCTCTTCACACTTTCTTCTGGAAGCCACACCGCAGTCAGCCATCATCTTCTGTAATCTGATAATCATTCATTTCCTCCTTCTTGAAGGACTCCGTCCTCCAAACCTCCTGCCAAAGGGACGGTGGTTCCTTTGGCATCCCGGTTTTGCTCACATATGCGTTTTCATTTAGAAAACTGCTTCATTATTCATTTGAGTTATTTTCCGGAAACAGCAAAAAGCTTTCCAATTTATTATTTCCGAGATAAACAACAGCTTTTCCGTAAGGTTCATCCCACATTACGGGCTGATAAATAAATTTAGGTATATAATAACGTACATTTTCTTCTATGTCAAAGTCCTGACCGCCGATTTTTCTCACAAAAGTCAAATTTTTATCGGGAACGAGCTTAATTTTCTCTCCTGTTCCGGCGACAGGCACTTCCACCGAAAGACTTTCCTTTGAAATCTCCACACTTTCCAACAGGGAAAAACCGTAATTGTAAAGGTTAATATGGTCATTCCAGTCAGATGGGGCATTTAATGTTACGGCTATTAAAGTCACTCCGTCTTTTTCGGCGGCAGTCACAAGACATCTTCCGGCGGCTTTGGTAAATCCTGTTTTCCCTCCGATACAGTATTCATACAAGCTCAAAAGCTTGTTATGGTTTGTATAGGAAAGGATTTTACCCTCCGGATAAATAAGCTCCACAGAGCCGTTTTTCATCTTAGCGATTTCCGCAAAGTCCTGATTTTTCATAGCCTCGCCCATAAGCAAAGCCATATCGTAGGCGGTGCTGTAGTGATTTTCGTCGTCCAAGCCGCTGGGAGTTACAAAATGGGTATTGTTCATACCTATTTCTTCCGCTCTTTTGTTCATCATTTCGGCAAATTTTTCAGCACTGCCGCCGATGGTTACAGCCGCCGCATTTGCACCGTCATTTCCGGAAGCCAGCATCATTCCCACTGCCAAATCTGAAAGCCTGAGCTTGTTGCCCTCCTGTAAATACATGGAACTGCCCTCAGCAGCCATATCGAGAGTAAACTCAAGGACTTTATCATCCTTTTCCGCCTCTTCCAGCGTCAAAAGGGTGGTCATAATCTTGGTTGTGCTGGCAATTTTCATTCTATCATTGGCGGATTTTTGAAAAATCACCTCACCGTTGTCCGGACAAAACAGTACCGCCGACTGAGCGGAAAGTTCAGGTTCGGCGGGATTTTCTGCGGCGTCCGCATAGGACGTTTTTATAACCAAGGTCAAAAACATCAACGACAACGCCAAAGCTCCGATTTTTCGCATTATCATAAAATCACCTCACATATTTGTTCACAAATATGCTTTGAAAAATAATTTTATGATAATTTTCAGACATCAAAATTATATTTCAGGGTCGTCAAGCTTTATATCTGCAAAATCTTCCTTTGCAGGCTTGTCCTTTTTAAATATAGCCCCTACCTTGCTCACCATATCGGGAACCATTCCTATTACATTTTCTATGGTTCCGTTATTGTTTTCAACAGTAACCATTCTTACATCGCCCTTACAAACGGTAAGAAATCCGATAGGTGTGATTGAAACGCCTGCGCCGCTTCCTCCGCCGAAGTTATCTCTGTTTTCTCTTTTTGACGGGAAATCTGTTCCGCCTGCGGCAAAGCCGTAGCTTACCTTTGAAATCGGAATAATTGTTGTTCCGTCAGGTGTTGTTATAGGGTCGCCGATAATTGTGTTTACATCCACCATTTCTTTAATTTTCTGCATGGTGGTGTCCATCAGTTTGTTAATTGGATGTTCTTCCATGTTGATTACTCCTTTTTCTTTGAATTATTTTCATCAGACACAGTATTATTTTTTATTTGACTTTCCCGGCTGTTTGCAGGTTTTTTGCCTTTTCTCTCTCCTCTGATAATAGATGGGATAATTCTGTTTTTATAGATTTTCAAAAGCTTCAAACCGTAAACAACCGCTGTTTTTATAATAAAAAACAGTTTTACTCTTCCCTTAAAGTCCACCGATATTTTACTTTCCGATTTATCATCAAAATCGGGATATATGTTTATATCGTAACTTCTGCATTTTGTATTTGAAACAATTATGCCGGCGCAGGGATAAACTCCGGCGCATACCTGTCCGTAACGTATCGCAGTTTTTGCGGCGTCGCCGCAGGCGACAGATATATCTATATAAAATCTTTTTACAATTAAGTGTTCAAAAACATATTTTAATGCGCCTTGGGCAATCTGTGATACATCACGAAGTATATCTATTATACCCGTCAAACCTTCCCCTTTATACAGATTTTTTAAAAAAGAAGATTTCGGTTTTTCCGGCTTTTTCTCCTGAGGCTTTTCTTTCTTTTTTTCCTCAGTTGTTTTTTCCTTAAAATCCTCGGAACTTATTGAAATAAAAAGCCACCTGAGCTTATATTTCATTTTTTTATCGTAGGAAAAACTCACATGTACGGAAGAAATCAGAAAAAGTATCAGCAGCAGCGCAACAGAACCTAAAATCCACAGCCACGCCAATGTACCACCCCAATTCTTTTATTAAGCCTGCGCCTGTTTTGTTATGATAAAGACTTATTTAGCCATATCAAGAAGGCTTTGAGCCTCACCGGCAAGGGCGGAAAGCTCTTCTCCGGTAAGGGGTTCTTCTTTTTCTCCCTCTTTTTCAGGCAGGCTTGGCAAATCATCCAAAGAGGAAAGACCGAAGCATCTCAAAAAGTTTTCAGTCGTTCCGTAAAGCAGAGGTCTGCCGGGAAGTTCAAGTCTTCCTCTTTCTTCAACCAAATCCTTAGCCGCAAGGCTTGACAGAACGCCGCTGCAGTCAACACCTCTCACCTGCTCCACAAAAGCCTTGGTGACAGGCTGATTGTAAGCCACAACCGCCAAAACCTCTAACGCCGCCTGGGATAACGGTGTGTTTCTCTTCAAATCCATAACGGTGCGTATCTGAGGCGCATAAGCTTTTTTAGTAACCATCTGATAGGAGTCGTTGAGCTTTATAATCTCAAGTCCTCTTTTCTCACTGTTATATTCTTCCACAAGCACTTTGATATATTCAAGTGCCTGAGCCTTTTTTATGTCCAAAGCCGACATTATTTTATCTATGGAAACAGAACCGCCGGAAGCAAACAAAATCGCTTCTATGGCGCAAATATTTTCTCTGTCTGTCATACTTTTTCACCACCTGCTTCATTTTCCGGTTCTTCATCTTTAGAGTAGGACAAATCCGCCTCTCTCTGGAGCTGTTCTATATCGCCCAAATCGTCCTTAACAACCACCTGAGCATTTTCTCCGTCGCCCTCTATTCGTATGCGCTTGCCCTTTACAAGCTCCAGCACTGCCAGGAATGTGGCAACAAGCTCTCCCCTTTCGGTACTTGTTTCAAAAAGATTTCCGTAGGTAAGGTTGTGTTCGTTTTTAAGGCGTCTGAGCACATGGACAATCCTTGAACCGACCGAAACAATCCTCTTTGCCACAATTCCGGAAAAAGCCTCTGCCGGCGGCGGAAGACGTCTTTTTCCCCTGCCGCAAGCGCTCTCGTAACCTCTGGCGATATCCTCGGGAGGATGCTTTCTTTTATAGGTGAGGTCGTACTCGACCGGAGAAGCTCCCCTGTAAAAGGTGTCAAAGTTTGCAATAGTTCCCAGCATAGCGGCTGTTTTTCTGCAAAGCTGATACTCTATAAGCTGACCCTCAAGCTCTTTTTTAAGCTCCTGAGCCTCTTCCTCGTGCTTTGGAAGCAGGAAAACCGACTTGATATAGACAAGTCTTGAAGCCATCTCCAAAAACTCGGAAGCTATATCCATGTCCTGCTCCTGCATTTTTGAAATCTGCTCCATATACTGCTCTAAAAGCTCGCTTATTTGAATATCGCAGATATTTATTTTATTTTTGGAAATCAGAGTAAGCAGCAAATCCAGCGGCCCCTCAAATTCAGGCAGCTTGTATTGCAGCACAACCGGTGAATGTTCCAACAATTATCCCTCCGCTGTAAAACTTATTATAAGAAACTAAAAGGCAAACCAGTAAGCCACATAATGCCGTTGTAAATATAGTTTGCAACAAAGTTGATAGGATAAGAAAGCACTCCCACCCACATCAAAGCCAAAACTATAAGGATAAAGTATCTTTCATAAGGAATAAACTTATAAAGTATTCTGTCAGGCAAACATGCATAGAGCACCTTTGAGCCGTCAAGGGGCGGTATTGGAATAAGGTTAAACACCGCCAAAATAACATTGATAAACACATAATTCACTAAGAAACTTAAGATGATATATCCTGCGGTATTTGTATAAATAAATCTTGCACAGAATGTAACATACATGTTTAAAAACAGTCCGCCCACAGTGGCGGCAATCAAATTGGCAAGAGGACCTGCCAAAGCCACAAGAGCCATATCTCTTTTTGGCTTTTTGAAATAGCGTGAATCAATAGGTACAGGCTTTGCCCAGCCGAAACCAAACAACAGCAGACACAAAGCGCCTAACGGGTCTATATGCTCAATAGGATTTAATGTAAGTCTTTTTCTGTATTTGACGGACACATCGCCCAGCTTGTAACCAACAAAGGCGTGAGCCCACTCGTGAAATGGCAGAACCAAAAAGATAATAAGCAGAACCGCCAGAATTGTAGCTATAGCGGATTCAAAAGTGAGTCTGCCGTTAATCAAATCGAAAAGCATAATATACCTCCTGATATACTTGATTTTGTAGTATTTTTGTTTTATACTCTGTATTTGAATACAGAAATACAGTTTAATTATATTACATTTTCCTTTTAATTACAATAGCCATAAAGGTATACATGTAAATAATGCACAAATATTGGTAATATAAAAAAATTATTGAAATAAAAAGTTAAAACCCCTTGCATTTACAGATGAAATCTGTTATTATAGCATAGTTAAAATGTTTATTATGATTCTAAGGAGGTGCAGAAGCATGGCAAAATGTGATTTCTGCGGTAAGGATATTGCTTTCGGTATAAAGGTTTCCCACTCACACAGACGTTCAAACAGAACATGGAAGCCAAATGTAAGAAGAGTTAAGGCTGTAGTTAACGGTACACCTAAGCACGTACACGCTTGCACCCGCTGCTTACGTTCAGGTAAGGTAACAAGAGCTGTTAGCGCTCCTAAGGCAGTTTAATATCAATACGCACACTTAAATCCCCGAGCAGGACTCGGGGATTTTTATTTTTGTGTTTTTTCTACAAATACATATATTAAGGTTTGTACATAATGATATCGCGAACCCTATTGACAGTCATGCGAACTCATGATATAATCTTCTCAACTCAATAAAGGGAGTGATGAATTTGATATTAACAATCCCGGGAACGGCAATATCATATAAAGAAGGTAACGAGAACAATGTATACGGTTTAATCGAACCTGTATTCAAGGCAACCGGAGGTCTTACTCTCGCCCAGGTAAGAGAGATTACGGGACTTGAAACCACCACAATCCAAAATTGGGTAAAGCGTGGCTGGGTTATGAAACCCGAAAACAAGCGTTACAAGGAACGCCATGTTATAAGAATTATTCTTATAAACAGTATAAGAGGTTCAATACAGATTGAAAAAATTATCCGCCTTATGGAATACATAAACGGCGACGTTGAAGACACCTCCGACGACCTTGTTCCGGACAGCACTCTTTTTAACTTGTTTTTCAAAACTGTTTGTCTGTGCCAAAGAGATAACTTAAACAGCGAAGAAGAAATGCTTAGGGCAATCGAAAATGAAACCCAAGGTATTGATTATCTTAATTCCGACGGAAAAGAAAGATTATCAAAAGCTTTGCTTATTATGACTCTGGCATACCAAAGCGCCGTTATAAGACAAAAGGCAGAACGTATTATAAATAATTTATTATGATTTTTAAATCAAAAAGTGAGGAAGTAGAAATGGAAGGATTCAATCCGGTAAACAAAGTAAATTCAAAGGTCAAAAAAATTATCCCCATAGTTGCGGTCATTATTGTAATAGCAATTATTGCATCATTTTCCATAGTAATCGTTCCCGCCGGAAGCACCGGCGTTGTGATGACGCTTGGAAAGGTTTCCGACAATGTAATGCAGGAGGGACTTCATTTTAAAGTTCCTTTCGTTCAGAATGTGGCGATAATAAGCAACAAAATCCAGAAACAGGAAGTTCAGGCAAACGCTGTTTCAAAGGATTTACAGACAGTTGAAAGCGAAATTGCGGTAAACTACCGTGTGGGACTTGACTCCAGCGCAAACATTTATAAGAACATCGGCGAAAGATACGAGGAAATAGTTCTCCTCCCCGCAGTTCAGGAAAGCATGAAGTCAGTAAGCGCAAAATACACAGCCGAAGAGCTTATAACTCTCCGTGCTCAGGTGGGCGAAGAAATCAAATCTTCTCTTGAAGAAAAGGTAAGCGAATACGGTATTGTTATCGAGAAATTCAGCATTGTTAACTTTGATTTCTCAGAGGAATTTAACGAAGCAATCGAAGCAAAGCAGGTTGCCGAACAGAACCTTATAAAAACCAAAACCGAGCAGGAACAGGCTATAGTTATAGCTGAGGCAGAAGCCCAGAAAAAGCTTATTGCCGCTCAGGCTGAGGCTGACGCTATCACCGCAAAGGCTCAGGCACAGGCGGACGCCAACAAGCTTTTGGCAGAATCCCTCAACGACAATGTTGTTGAATATGAAAAAATCCAGAAGTGGGACGGAAAGCTTCCGACTGTTACAGGCTCAGACGCTTTGATAAGCTTTGACCCCAACCAAAACGAAGAAGAATAATCACAATTAAAAACAATTTAGTTTTCGTCAGGCAGTGAAAACTGCCTGATTTTTTATATAATCTTGTGCAAAAAACAAGACTTAAACTCCCTCTTTTCGGCAATTATTTTTTTTGGTGTTGCACTTGACAAAATCCGGAGACATGCTATAATAATTAAAGTTATGTTAATTTTACCTGCATAACTTTCCTTGCGGCGAAAGCCGCCAAAAGTCCAAAAGGAGGTGCAACAAATGGCAGTAAAGGCTAATTACGAGACAGTAATGGTTATTTCAATGAAGCAGGGTGAAGAAGGAATCCAGGCAATCGTTGAGAAGTTTAAGGCTTTGATTGAAAAGCACGCTACACTGCTCAACGTTGACGAGTGGGGCAAGAGAAGACTTGCATACCTCATCAACAAAGAGAGTGAAGGCTATTACGTTTTGATGAACTTTGAGAGCGAAGCAGAGTTCCCGGCAGAGCTTGATCGTGTTTACAAGATCACAGACGGCGTTCTCCGTTCTCTCATCATCAAAAAAGGTGAATAATTAAGGTATTGGAGAACAACTATGCTAAATAGAGTTATTTTGATGGGCAGACTTGTTTCAGACCCTGAACTCAAGACAACATCATCAGGCATCAGCGTTACAAGCTTCAGAATTGCGGTTGACCGCAGTTATGTTAAAGCAGGCACAGAACGCCAGACAGACTTTTTTGATATAGTTTGCTGGAGAAGTACCGCAGAGTTTGTATGCAGATATTTCTTTAAAGGCTCTCTTATCGCCCTTGAAGGTCAGCTTCAGAGCAGAACCTATCAGGCAAAAGACGGCTCTAACAGATATGTTGTTGAAGTTGTGGCTGACAACGTTTCATTCACCGGTGAACGCAGAGAAGGCGGCGGATATTCCCAGGGAGGCTACTCACAAGGCGGCTACTCTCAGGGTGGTTATTCACAGCCATATGACGCAGCTCCTCAGCGTGGTTATTCTGCTCCGGCAGAACCGGCAGCTCCTTCCTACTCAAACGGTTCGGTAGGAGATTTTGAAGAGATGCCCCTCGACGACGACTTACCGTTTTAAGACCTTAACACCTTAAACAAAAACTTAACGATTAAATATATGAAAGGAGACCTTTACCATGGCTGAAAGACCTATGAATCGCAGCAGAAAGCCACGCAAGAAAGTTTGCGGTTTCTGCGTTGACAAGGTAGAAAACATAGATTACAAGGATATCGCAAGACTCCGCCGTTATATGTCAGAGCGTGGCAAGATTTTGCCTCGTCGTGTAACAGGCACATGCGCAGCACACCAGAGAGCTCTCACAGTAGCAATTAAGCGTGCTCGTCACCTTGCTCTTCTTCCTTACACAACAGACTGATAATTGTCTATGTGACTTAAAAATTACACCCTATCCAAAGGATAGGGTGTTTTTTTTTAATTAAATCAAAAGCGGCTCCAAAATATTAGAGCCGCTTTATTATTTTATAAAGTTATTACATCAAAGACTTGTAAAGAGCCTTTATCTCCTCAACTGAGGTGTCACGTGGGTTGCCAGGACGGCAAGCGTCTGCATAAGCTGACTCTGCGAGGAAGTCCAAATCCTCTTCCTTTACGATTTCTTTCAGGTCAGCAGGAATACCAACATCAGCGGAGAGCTTCTTAACTGCGTCGATAGCAGCCTTTCTGTACTCTTCAACGGTCATTTTCTCTGTTCCCTCTACGCCCATAGCTGCGGCAATGTACTTATACTTGTCGCCTGTTGCCTCTGCGTTGTACTCCATAACTGTTGGAAGAATAATAGCGTTGGCAACGCCATGAGGTGTATCATAAACTGCACCAAGAGGATGAGCCATTGAGTGAACTATACCCAAACCAACGTTGGAGAAGCCCATACCTGCTACATACTGACCGAGAGCCATTCCCTCTCTGCCCTCCGGTGTGTTTTCAACTGCACCACGGAGGTTTTTAGAGATTATCTCAATAGCCTTCAAGTGGAACATATCTGTCATATCCCAAGCGGCTTTTGTTATAAAGCCCTCGATTGCGTGGGTCAAAGCGTCCATACCTGTAGCAGCGGTAAGTCCCTTAGGCATTGATGACATCATGTCAGGGTCGATGATTGCAACAACGGGGATATCGTGTGTATCAACACATACAAACTTTCTGTTCTTCTCAACGTCTGTGATAACGTAGTTTATTGTAACCTCAGCAGCTGTACCTGCTGTTGTAGGAATAGCGATTGTAGGAACTGCTTTATTTTTTGTAGGAGCAACGCCTTCAAGGCTTCTTACATCTGCAAACTCAGGATTTTCAACAATAATGCCGATAGCCTTTGCTGTATCCATTGCGCTTCCGCCGCCGATTGCTACAATGTAATCAGCACCGCTGTTTTTGAAAGCTTCAACGCCTGTCTGTACGTTTTCGATTGTAGGGTTAGCCTTTACATTGCTGTATACTTCATAGGCAAGGTTGTCCTTATCGAGAACATCCAAAACCTTCTGTGATACTCCGAATTTAAGCAAATCAGGGTCAGTAACAACAAAAGCCTTTTTAAAGCCTCTTGCCTTTGCCTCTGTTGCAACATTGGCAATAGCGCCTGCTCCATGATAAGATGTTTCATTTAATATAATTCTGTTAACCATATGTATATCCTCCATTTCGTTATGGCTATTATTTACAATATATATTGTGGCACAGCAAATGTTAATTGTCAATATAAATCTTTTAAAAATCACCTATATTTCTATTTATATATTATGAATTTTCACACATATATCCATATTATTCTAAAAAAATCGGGACAACCGCAATGCAGTCATCCCGTGAATATCAAAGTATCATTTTGTCTGTAAATGAATCGTTGGCTGTATCTGAGTAAAGCTTCATAAGCTTTTCAAGGGTCATACCCTTTCTCTCTTCCCCGCTGAGGACCATAACAATTTTACCGCCTGACATTACAATTGTTTTATTTCCTGTTGTGAGAGCGTCGGAAATATTGTGAGTTACCATCATTGTTGTTATGTTATTTTCCTTGACAATGCTGTTTGTCAAATCCATAACCTTTTTAGCGGTAACAGGGTCAAGAGCGGCTGTATGCTCGTCCAGCAAAAGAAGCTTAGGAGTAACTATTGTAGCCATAAGCAGTGTAAGAGCCTGTCTTTGACCTCCTGAGAGCAAACCAACCTTTGTTTTAAGTCTGTCCTCAAGTCCCAGACCCAGTCTGCTGAGTGTATCCTTATAAAACTTCTCGTCGCTTTTTCTAACTCCTATTCCAAAGCCACGGCGTGTGCCTCTGCCGTAGGAAAGAGCCAGATTTTCCTCAATAGTCATGTTGGGAGCAGTTCCCTTTAAAGGGTCTTGGAAAAGTCTGCCCATATACTTTGCCCTTTTGTGGTTTGGCATATTTATAATATCCATACCGTCCAGAGTTATTTTACCGCTGTCGGGAATAAAAGTACCGGCAATAGCGTTGAGCATTGTGGACTTTCCCGCTCCGTTGCTTCCGATGATTGTTACAAAATCGCCTTTTTCCAAATTAAGAGAAACACCGTTGAGGGCAACCTTTTCATTTGCGGTATTGGGATTAAATGTAAGGTAAATATTTTCAAGACTTAACATTCTTTGTCACCCTCCTTGTTTTCTTCTTTGCTATCTTTTCACCGGTAACCTGTACACAGATTGCAATTACAACAATCAAAGCGGACAAAAGCTTGAAGTAAGAAGCCGGCAAACCGAACTGCAAAACGATTGTAATGAAAATTCTGTAAACCACAGCACCTAAAACTGCTGAGATTATGTTGTTCAAAATAGAACGCTTTCCGAAAATAGTTTCACCGATAATGATTGAAGCTATTCCCACAACTACAGTACCTGCGCCGGACTTTGCATCTGCAAAGGTCTGGTCCTGAGCCAGTACAGCTCCGGAAAGAGCCACAATTCCGTTGGCGATTGCAAGTCCCAAAACCTTCATATTGTCGGCATTTATAGAGCTTGCCTTAACCATTTCCTCATTGTCGCCTGTAGCTCTCAAAGCCATACCCACCTGAGTGCGCAGGAACCATACAAGAGCGATAACAGCAATTAAAAGTATTACAAACATAACCGGAATAATTGCAAGCTTTCTTGACACAGCGTCGCCGCCTATAAGGTCAATAGCAGGTGTAAACACTGTAGTCATTCCGTTTATGGAAACTGTAGGCTTGTCGCCCATGATAATCAGGTTGATTGAATAAAGTCCGGTCATTGTAAGTATTCCGGCCAAAAGTGCAGGAACTTTCAGCTTCGTGTGCAAAAGTCCTGTGATAACACCGGTGATTGCTCCGGCAAGAAAAGCCAAAATAAGGGACAAAATCGGGAACAAAACTCCGCCGCCGAAAGGCTGCTGAAGCTGAGTGACCATAACTGATACTGCGGCACCTGTTATAAAGGAACCGTCAACTGTCAAATCAGGTATATCAAGAACTCTAAGGGAAACAAATACGCCCAAAGCCAAAATAGCGTATATAATTCCCTGTTCTATAGAGCCAAGACCCAAGGTTAAATACTGCAAAATAAACACCTCTCAAAAATTCTTCATACATACTCATCCGCCGGAAAACTATTTTTGTTAACCGGCGGAATTATTTTAATTATTCAAAAATCACTGTCTTGTCGCTGTTCAAAATCTCATCGCTGAGTTCAACTCCGATAGCGTCTGCTGTTGTTGTATTTACATATGTGTACAAATCCTCAAAAACCATAACAGGAATATCGGAAATGCTTGTTCCTTTAAGAACCTTATCAACCATATTGGCTGTTTCAATTCCCAAATCCTCATAGGTAATACCGATTGATGCAAAACCGCCGTCCTGAACAAGAGAATCTGCTCCTACATAGCATGGGATTTTTGCATCCTTACAAATCTGAGAGAGAATTGACATACCCTCGGCAACAGTGTTGTCTGTCGGTGAGAATACTGCGTCGCACTTTGTAACAAGTGATTCAGCCGCCTGTTGAATAGCTGTGCTGTTCTCAACGTTGGCTTCAACATAGCTCAAGCCCTTTTCCTCACAATATGCCTTTGCTCTTTCAATATTTGCTACAGAGCTGTCCTCACCTGAGTTGTAGATAAATCCAAAGGTTTTGATATCCGGTGTAAGCTCCAAAGCCATGTCGATTATCTTTTCAACAGGAACGCTGTCTGAAGTACCTGTGATGTTTTTGTCAGGCTTTTCAAGGCTTGTGGTAAGGTTTGCGGCAACCGGGTCTGAAACTGCTGAGAAAATAACAGGAATCTGTGAGGAATAGTTCATAGCGGCTGTGGCAACCGGTGTGGAAATTGCAACAACGATGTCGTATCCGTCTGCTACAAATTTATCCATCATAAGAGGAATTGTTGTTGAGTCATTCTGAGCTGACATACAGGAAATCTCAGCATTTTCGCCGTCCTTATATCCAAGCTCCTCCAGTCTGTTGATAATTGACTGTTCAATGGTATTGAGGGAAGAATGTTCAACTATCTTGATAATTCCGATTTTAACTGATTCACCTGATGACTGACCATCTGTGTTTCCGCTTTCGCTGTTTCCGCCGCATCCTGTGAAAATCGCTGCGCACATAAGAATTGACAATACTATAGATAAAAACTTTTTCATTTTTACTCACCTTTCATACTTCAAAAAATTATTTTATACTGATATTTTTCTAAAAAACTTTTATGAAATACGCCATCGTTCTTTAAGTAAAATCATATTATCACCTTAAAAATAAAAATAAAAAAGTCCTCGGGTTATACAATAACCCAAGGACAGACAATCAAAATATCTGCGGTGCCACCTTGTTTGGCGAAACGCCCACTCATCGAATGCAAACACATTCTATCTCTGTAACGTGAGAACACGTTGCGGGATACTTTGTTCCCCCGCACCCTCCGAGGTCCATTTGCAATACCGGTTTCTGCCTCAATTCCAGCACCTGAGGCTCTCTGTGAGATCGTATAATGCGTTATCTCCTCATCAATGGTTTAATGTATTAAAATATTAACTGCCATTATTATATTCTCATTCATTTTAAATGTCAAGCTTTTTTTGACAATTTATTCAAAACATTACAAAATTACGTCATTAAACTATGTAACCCGCTATTATCAGCTGTAAGCAAGTCACGTCTGTCACGTTAAATTTTCCGTCTCCGTTAAAATCATAAGTTGATTTTCCGAAAAAACATTCCTTCTTTTTTGTAAGAAACTTTTGAAGAAGTTCACAGTCAAGGTTATTAACAACTCCGTCGGCGTTTAAATCTCCGGCGTTGTTGTTTTCAAACTTGTTGTAGTTCCCACCTGTGACAAAGGAATTCCCGCCAGCCTCATTAGCTTCCTGAACTTCACCTACAGAAGAAAACTCAATCCCCTTTTCATTGGCAAAGGTTTCGGCATAGGAACCGCTGTAGCCGTATATTACCAGCTTATCACAGCCGTCAAAAGCATGCTCTTCAATATATGTAGTTGCCGGAGGTATATACACATATTCAAGTGATTTACAACCGTAAAAAGCATACTCTCCTATTGACTTAACAGTTTCCGGAAGAGTAATTTCCTTAACAGAAGAACATCTGTTAAAAGAATATTTTTCTATACTTTCCGGCTGTCCCTTAATTTCAATGGTTTCGGCAGATGAACAGCTGTAAAAAGCATTTGCGCCGATTTTTGTTACCGAAGCCGGAATAATTATTTTTTTAAGATTTATACACCCTGAAAAAGCGCTGTCGCTTATGGTTTTTATAGTTTCAGGAAAGTTTACCTCTGTTATGTTTTTGTTACCGTAAAAAGCGCTCCAGGATATTTCGGTCACATCTCTGTTTGAAATCTGACTGGGTATATCCAAAACGGAAGAAGTCCCCATATATCCTGCAACGGCAATAGTTCCGTCATACCTGTATGTATACTTATAATCATCACTGGCAAAATATGTCTCTGCGCTTACAGGAAAATGGGTCAATACTGTAATAAAAAAAAGAACTGCCGCTGCCGGCAATACACCTTTTGCGCATTTCATTGATATTCCTCCCTATCAAAGGAAAAACATTTTAGTAATCCCATAGTTCCTTTTAATTCTATCTGATTTATCAAAATAAATCAAGATAATATCCTCTTTTGCGCTAAATTTCATTAACCTTTCACATAATGCGACATATTTTTCACATTAAAGCAGCAAAGAGAAACCCAAACCGAAAAACGGTTCGGATTTCTCCTGTAAATATGTTATCTTAAAAAATTATTCCTTTATCATGTCAAGAATAATTGCCTTTGCCTGCATAATAGCCTCGTCAACCTTTGTTGGGTCTTTAGCTCCTGCCATAGCCAGGTCTGGCTTTCCGCCGCCGTTACCGCCTGCAATCTGAGCAACTGCCTTAACTATCTTGCCTGCATTTGCGCCCTTCTCTCTTGCTTCCTTGCCGCATGCGCATCCGAAAGTAACCTTACCCTCGTTGATACCTGCAAGAACAATTACAGCCTTTGGAGCAACGTCGAGAATTTTTCCGCACATTTCCTTAATCATGTCACCTGTAACGTCAGTCATAGCTGCACAGATAATTCTAACGCCCTTTTCAAGCTGGCTGTTAGCCATAAGGGAATCAATCTGAGTTGCAGCAATCTTATCGCTGAGCTCCTGAATTTTTCTTGACTGCTCTTTAAGCTCGCCGGCAACTCTTTCTGCGCCTGCAACAATCTCTCTCGGATTTGAGATTTTAAGTGTAATAGCTGTCTGTGCAATCATGTTCATTGCGTTTTCAACCATAGCCAAAACGCCGTGGCCTGTCACTGCCTCTATACGTCTTACGCCTGCTGCAACAGAGCCTTCCTGTCTGATTTTAAACAAGCCGATTTTTGCTGTGTTATCAACATGAGTACCGCCGCAAAGCTCTGTAGAGATATCTCCTGCCTTTACAACTCTTACGATGTCGCCATACTTTTCGCCGAACAAAGCCATTGCGCCCATTTTCTTAGCCTCTTCAATAGGCATTTCCTTAACCTCAACAGGCATACCTGCAAGGATAACCTCGTTAACTCTCTCCTCTACAGCCATAAGCTCCTGAGCTGTCGGAGCTGAGAAGTGTGTAAAGTCAAATCTTACAGAATGTTCTGTAACAAGCTGACCTGCCTGCTCAACGTGATTTCCCAAAACCTCTCTCAAAGCAGCCTGGAGCAAGTGAGCAGCAGTGTGGTTTCTCATAATATCCATACGGCGCACAGCGTCAATTTTAGCGTCAGCAGACATACCTACAGCCACGCTGCCTGACTTTACAACACCAGCCTGGAGGAAAATTCCGCCCTGGTCCTTAGTTGTGTTTGTAACTTCAATATCAAAGCCCTCGCCGGAGATAACGCCTGTATCGCCAATCTGGCCGCCGCTTTCACCGTAGAAAGGAGTTTTATTGAGAACAAATATTGCGCTCTCGCCCTCGCCTGCAGCCTCTACACGCTCGCCGTCCTTTACAATAGCGAGAATTTCAGCCTGAGTTTCATTTTCGCTGTAGCCTACAAACTCAGTTTTTGCAACGTCTGTAAGGTCTGTGCTGTCGCTTATCCAAGCATCTGCGCCTGCATTCTTTCTCATATCACGTGAACGCTTTTTCTGCTCTGACAAAAGCTCATAGAAACGGTCTATATCAACGGAGATACCCTTTTCCTCAAGGATTTCTCTTGTAAGGTCAATTGGGAATCCAAAAGTATCGTGAAGCTTAAAGCTGTCCTCACCGGAGAGAACCTCAACATCGCCTCTGTCGATAATGCCCTGGAGCATATTCATGCCCTGCTCAACAGTGTTAAGGAAGTTTTCCTCCTCAACCTTAATAAGCTTTGTGATGAACTCCTGCTTTTCTCTAAGCTCAGGATATGCGCTTTCGTTTTCCTTAATAACAGTTTCGCAAACCTTGTAGAGGAAAGGCTCTTTCATACCCAAAAGTCTGCCGTGACGTGCAGCTCTTCTCAAAAGTCTTCTGAGAACATAGCCCTTGCCCTCGTTTGATGGCATAACGCCGTCGCCAATCATAAAGGTTGTGCTTCTGATGTGGTCTGTAATAACACGAAGTGAAATATCGCTCTTTTCGCTCTCGCCGTACTTAACACCTGTAAGCTCGGAGATGTGCTTCATAATGTTCTGAACTGTGTCAACCAAGAACAGGTTGTCAACACCCTGCATTACACAGGCAAGACGCTCAAGTCCCATACCTGTATCGATGTTTGGATGGTCAAGAGGTGTGTAGTTGTTGTGTCCGTCGTTGTTGAACTGAGTAAATACCAGGTTCCAAACCTCAACAAATCTGTCGCACTCACAGCCAACATGGCAGTCAGGCTTGCCGCATCCCTTTTCAGGGCCTCTGTCGAAATAAATCTCAGAGCAAGGGCCGCATGGACCTGAACCGTGCTCCCAGAAGTTGTCCTCTTTGCCCATTCTTACAATGTGGCTTGGGTCAACTCCAACTTCCTTTGTCCAGATGTCAAAAGCCTCGTCGTCGTTTTCATAGATAGAAACATAGAGAAGCTCCTCAGGCATTTCCAAAACCTTTGTAAAGAATTCCCATGCCCAGGCTGTAGCCTCGTGCTTGAAATAATCGCCGAAAGAGAAGTTACCCAGCATCTCGAAATATGTTCCGTGACGAGCTGTAATACCAACACGCTCAATATCAGGTGTTCTGATACACTTCTGACATGTTGTAACACGCTTTCTCGGAGGTGTAACCTCTCCTGTAAAATACTTTTTCATAGGAGCCATTCCGCTGTTAATAAGCAAAAGGCTGTTGTCGTCCTTTGGAATAAGGGAAAAGCTTGGAAGTCTTAAATGACCCTTGCTTTCAAAGAAAGAAAGAAACTTTTCTCTCAATTCGTTAAGTCCTGTCCACTGCATAATTATTACTCTCCTTGTTTTCCTTTTATCTCATTCAATAAAATAAAAAACTCCTGCCCCAAAATGGGACAGGAGATAAACCTGCGGTACCACCCAAATTGCCGTTTTAAAATTAAAACGACCCCTTGAATTTCTTTAACGCAGAAATACGTCCGGCTCATCACCGAAAGCTCAGGGGCGGCCCATAACCTTTTCCGAAGAACTTTCCACCAGCCGTTCTCTCTCTTTGCGGAAATAAAAGTTAATTAACCCCGTCAACGCCGTAATAGGTTATATAATTTTATCTTGATTATTATACTCCCAATAAATCCTGTTGTCAATACAAAACATAAATCATTCCGCTGAATAAAATTCCATTGACACACCGGAGTCAAAAACAAGCACATCCTTTGGCATTTTTGAAATCTTATGTACAACATACATATCCCCGGTAGAACCTGCGATATTATAAATCTGAATCAGATATATCACCCAAAACCATTCAATACCGCAAATCAGGTTAAGTATCATCAGCACCACGCCCCAAATCATCATGGGAGCCGGCGCAGTAACAATGTACATATTTTTATTGAAATAATCCTTGCTGCCGGCATATGCATACAAGAGAGAAAATCCGTATTTAACGGTCTTTGAACCGAAAAATTTCATTGCCATTCCATGGACAAGTTCATGCAATACCAAGTAGATAAACATGCCGGCAAATATAATTATAATTTTTACAATGTCAAAATACAGAAAATATTCTCTTGTAGTAACCACGCCGGCGATTATTCCCATTACAGCGGCAACAGCCAAAGCGGCTATATTTATTCTAAGCGCAAGCTTTTTATCCTTTTGCAAGTCCAAGGATAAAATCCTTCTGTAGCCCTGCGGCAATTCAGATAAGCATTTCATTGTTCTAACCCTCATATTTAAAACAAATTATTTTTCTCTCGCAAGTGACTGAGCCATTCTGTGGTAAGTGTGTCTTATTCCCCTTATAGCCACACTGTAAGCCATAATATTTTCAGGCAGAGCCATTCCCACATAACCTGAATCGCCTATATGGTGAATATCGGTTCCTGTCATCTTACACTCAAGGGCAATTCTCTTTATTGTGTCTGTGTCTGCGCCCTCCTGGGATGTTCCTATAGATGTTATTGTAAGCTTTCCAAGGCTGTGGGCATAGCTTACAAGTCCTCTGATATACTCTGTAGTTATACCCGGAACTGTTCCCGGCGCAGGAAGAAGAATAATATCTGCTCCCGCATCGGCAAAGCTTTTTATATCATCCTTGGTTATAATATTTTCTCCGCCCTCTCCCACAATACCGGAAGCGTGCATTTTTCCTGCGCAAAGAGCAATTCTATCCCCAACTCTTTCGGAAATTGATTTCAGAGAATCTACAATAGCCTTATTGCTTACGCCGTTTCCCGGATTGCCGGTGAGAACAATCATATCAACGCCCATATCTGCGGCAATTTCAGCATTATCTGCTGTTGCATATCTTCCTGCGCTCATTTCCCACAAGGTTTCTGCGTTTTCCTTAGCTGCTTCATCGTCAACAGGTTCAAGGTTTATTCCCACCATTCTTCCTGTAAGTCTTTTAACCTCTCTCACAGTGTCCTCCGGCTTTACTTTAGGCAGAGCCATTATATTCGGTGTTCTCACGTCAAACATATTTAAAAGTATTAAATCTGCCCCCATAGAAGCTGCAAACTCTGCATTTGTAACATCTGTAAGCAGAGGTATTGTAACGCCGATAGTTTCAGAAGCAAGTACTCTACCCTCGCTTCCTGCTATAGCGGTTAAAAACTCGTCCTTTGTAAGATTTATAAGCTCCTGTGGAACCATATTCAAAATTCTTTTTGCCAATTTTAATTCCTCCTTAATGTGGATTTTTTATTTTAATTATACCATAACGCAGACTTAACGTACAGCTTTTATTATGTCCATAATAACCGAAAAAACAGCTTTAATTTTTCACATATAAAATAAGTAAAAAACATATAATCTTATTGTAATTTTCACATAATTAGACTATAATAAAAATGTAACAAAAAACCAAAATATATGTAAGACTCAAAATTAAAGGAGGATAATAACATGAAACAAAGATTTTTTAAATGTGAACACTGCGGTAACATCATCGCATTTGTAGAGGACAAAGGCGTTCCTGTTGTATGCTGCGGAGAGAAAATGAAGGAACTCATTCCTGGTTCTACAGACGCTGCAACAGAAAAGCACGTTCCTGTTATCGCTGTTGACGGTAAGAAAGTAACAGTAACAGTCGGCGAAGTTCCACACCCAATGGCTGAAGAGCATTTCATTGAGTGGATTTCCATAGAAACAAAAGAAGGCAACCAGCGCAAAGAGCTCAAGCCGGGCGCAGAACCAAAGGCAGAATTTGTTCTCTGTGACACAGACGAAGTTATCTCTGCTTTCGCATACTGCAACCTCCACGGCCTTTGGAAAGCTGACAAATAATACTTTTATATCCGCCTTGGATGGGTTCATCTGGAGGATTACCTCCGCCATGCGGCGGGGTTAAGTTTGTTTTCCTGACTGGGAGTGGTTTACTCTATCAGAGGTGCGATTATAGTTCAATCTAAAAAACACCATATATCAGGACTAAGTTTGTTTTCCTGACTGGGAGTGGCTTTCTCTATCAGAGGTGCGATTATAGTTCAATCTAAAAAACACCATATATCAGGACTAAGTTTGTTTTCCTGACTGGGAGTGGCTTACTCTATCAGAGGTGTGATTTATGTAACTATAAAACAACACTTATAGTTCAATCTTAAAAAACACCATATGTCAGGGTTAAGCTTATTTTCCGACTTGGAACCGTTCATTTATAATTTTTAAAAAAGCTAAAACTGCCGGAAAAGTTTTTACACTTTCCGGCAGTTTATTTTTTATCTTTTTTTATAAAGCAGGTATCTTATTATAGCCAAAACGATTACACCGCCTGCTATCCAGCAAAATATATACTCCATAAAACGCCTCCGAAATCAAAGCTCACGTTTTTTCATTATTCTGACGCTCATCATATAGGATATTACAAGTATAATAACAGTTCCAAGAATTCCAGCCGCTGTCATAAGCACCATATTTTTCATAATCTCGTTTACAAAGAAATTCAATGTCTCTTCACTGTAATTTCTCAGCACCAAAATCATTGCCGCAAGCACCAGCATACTTCCGATTATAATGCACATAAGAACAGTCTTTCCGTTTATAGAACCGAATTTCAGCTGTACAGGTATTAAAACTGACATTAAAACAATCATAACCAGCCACAAAAGGCAAACTATAAGCATAAGTCCGTTAATATCCAAAGTATCTCCCTTTAAAAAGGTTACAGCCGTTACAACAGCTATTGAAAGTACTACACCTAAAATAAGACTTACAACACCCAGCAGGTATTTGCTTTTGACATATTCTTTCCTGCTGACCGGCATTGTCATCAAAAAAGACGTGCCGTTTTCCATATCATCAAAGCTTATGGTTGTTGTAAGCAGAGAAATAACCATAACTGCAACATATGCGAATAAATACACTGCCAGTCGGGTTTTTGAGAAAGCAGCCATAGACACTAAAATCGGAATAAATAGAAAAACATTTTTATTGCTGAATATAATCCTTATATCCTTTATTATAAGACCTTTCATTTATTCTCACCGCCAGTCTTTTCTATCAAAGCTCACGTTTTTTCATTATACGATTGCTTATTGCGTAAGAAAGACACAAAAGAAATGCAACTACCAAAACGCTTATAACAGTTGACATAACAGCATTTCCCAGAATTACAGTTTCAAGAAACCAGTTCAAATCCAAATTCAAGACCTCTAAAAGCTGAATAGCTCCGAAAGCACCTGCAACGCTCAAAATAACCACTGCTAAGAGAACCACTCTTCCATGTTCTCCTCCAAATTTAAGCTGAATTGGCAGTAAAATTGATATAAAAACAAGCATCATGAAAAATATCACGGCACAGGAAAATACCAGCTCGTTAAAATCAACCTGACCCTTTTTCAGCATATTTATAGCTACATTCAGAACCACAGACAACAAAATACCACAAAGCTCGGCAACAACAGCGAATACATATTTTCCCCTTACGTAATCCTTTCGGCTCACCGGAAGAGTCATCAAAAATGATATACATCTGTCGTAATCGTCATAGCTGATTGTTGTAACAACCAGAGTTGTAAAAAGGATTGATATATAGGAGGTTACAAAAGCTGATATAGCCACATCGGTAAAGGCAACCATACCCATAATCACAAGTATAACTAAAAACATACTCTTGTTGCTAAGTATGATTTTTAAATCCTTAATTAACAGGCCTTTCATGGATTTTCACCGCCTATCATCATTGTAATGACGCTGTCAATTCCTCCACGCTCCACAACTATTCCCGGATAATTATCCAGATAGAACTGTTTTTCATCGGTAAGACAGCTGACGCCGAAGTTTTCTTTTTTAATCTTCAAAATATGTGATTTATCAAGCTTTCTGTATTCTTCATCCCTGAGCTTTAATATTCCGTAACTGCTCAAAATAACGTCGGTATCCTGATGAAGAATAATTTTTCCGTTATCAATCATGTATATATCGTCGCATAAACCTTCCAAATCTCCGGAAATATGGGAGCTTATAAGTATCGCTCTCTCCCCCTGCTCCATATATTCCCTAAGCATATCAATTATACTTTCCCTTGCCATAAAGTCCATACCTGCGGTTGGCTCGTCTAAAATCAGCAAATCCGCATTGTGTGTTATGGCGATAATCAACTTAAGCCTTGCTTTCATACCTGTGGAAAACTCTTTTATTTTCTTATTCAGAGGCAGTTTCATCTGTTTGCATTTTTTCAAAAAGTCTTCCTTATCAAACTGTGAATAAACAGCGGACAAAACAGGTATTATATCATTTACCTTTAATTCTCCGGAAAAACCGCTGTCCGAAAGCAAAACGCCTATTTTTTCCTTATCCTTTGACTTAAAATCGGAAAGCTTCTTTCCGAAAATCTCAATTTCTCCCCCGTCAACAGAGATAAGTCCCAAAACGCTTTTAAAAGCCGTGGTTTTTCCGGCTCCGTTTCTTCCCACAAGACCTGTTACATACCCTGGCTTGATTTCCAATGTGCAGTCCAGAGTAAAGTCCCTGTAATTCTTTTTTACGCTTGTCATTTTAAGCATAGTTACTCCTCCAATACAAGCAGGAACAAATCTTTAAGTTCCCGGTCACTCATAGAGCAGCTTCTGCCCTTTCGGACGGCCGTTTCCATCAGAGCTTCCACCTCTTTTTTCTGTTCTTCCAACAGGAGCTGCTGATTTGCGCCGGCTACAAAGCTTCCCTTTCCATGAACGGTTATAACAAAACCGCTTTGCTCCAAAGTGTCGTAAGCTTTTTTAACCGTCAGTGCGCTTATCTTCAATTCCTTTGCCAAAGAACGAACAGAAGGCAGTATAGTGTCAATCTTCAGTGTTCCATCTGTTATCATTGCCTTAATCTGATTTACAATCTGCTCATATATAGGCTGTACAGATGAATTATTTATAATTATCTTCAATGTATATTTCCCTCCTGTTCTATAAACAGTATATAACAGTATATAACACTTGTCAAGATTTTTTTATATCCGCCTTGGAAAAGTTCATCTGGAGGATTACCTCCGTTATGCGGCGGTGGTGACTTTGTTTTCCTGACTTGGAATGGCTTGCCTTATCAAAGGAATAATTTATGTAACTATAAAACAATACCCATGGTTCAATCATAAAAAACCGTGGGTATTGTTTTATAATCAACTTAGTTTAAATAATTTATTAAAAAACTTTTAACTCAAAAATAAAAATATAAACCCCATCGAAAGCGAGCTATTCCCAAAACTAAACAGAAGGTCTCGCCCGCCTTGAAACGACGTTTATTTCATAGCTAAACCTTTGCAAGGCGGATATAAAATTCTCGCCCGACCTGCGCAGAGCCTTGCCAACAGCATAATCTTTGTAGGTCGGATATAAAATAAACCCAACCGAGAGCGAACCATTCCCAAAATTAAACAGAAGGTCTCGCCCGCCTTGAAATGAAGTCTATCTCATAGCTAAACCTTTGCAAGGCGGAAATAAAATTCTCGCCCGACCTGTGCAGAACTTTACCAATAGTAGAACCTTTGCAGGTCGGATATAAAATAAACCCAACCGAGAGCGAACCATTCCCAAAACTAAACAGAAGGTCTCGCCCGCCTTGAAACGACGTTTATTTTTAAGGCAAACCTCTGCAAGGCGGAAATAAATTAGTCGGCAAAAGAGAAATCGCCCATTCTGGCCATGCAGTCGCAGATTGATAGGTATTCGTCGCCGGCGATTATTATGTGGTCTAAAAGGGATAAACTCATAGTTTCGAGCTTTTCGGAAAGAGTGTAAGTCACGTCTATGTCCTTTTCAGATGGCAAAACGCTGCCGCTGGGATGATTGTGGGCAAGGGCTACAGACTTAGCTCTGCTTAAAATAGCCAAGTTTATTATTTTTTCGTAAGGTACGGTTGCGGCGCTAAAGTTTCCGCTGGAAATAGGAACACAGCTTAACTCTCTGCCTTTGGCGTCTAAAAACAGCGCGACAATATATTCTTCTGTTCTGCCGATAAACTTATCCTGAAAATATTCGCCAAGCATATCCCTGGTGATAACCTGTCTTTTCTGCCTTTTGTCGTCGATGTAAATACGGGAAATTTTCGGAATCATGCTGATAAATACGGCGGCGTTTTTGCTCAAACCAAAATCCATAAGCTGACTTATACTCGCATCAAAAACTCCTGCCAATGAACCGAAGTGGTCTATTAAACGGTGCGCTAATGGATTGGTGTCAACTCTGGGAACGGCATAAAAGAGTATCATCTCCAAGACCTCGTGAGGCTCAAAGATTTCAAGACCAAACTTTATGTATTTGTCTTTCATTCTTTCTCTGTGACCGCCGTGCTCATGCTTGTATGCCATATGCGCACCCCCGTTCTTATTTCATGACAATATAATCGAAGCGGAATAACCTCGTTATCCCGCTCCAAAGTAATTTTTAATTATTTAAGATATCAAACCTTACGGCTGCCTGGCTTTACAAGCTCAAGCTTGCCCTCTTTGCACAAAGGACAATTCTCAGGCTCCCAAGACTCAACCTCAACGCTGATAACAGCCTTGAAAGGAACGCCGAAATCAATTTTGCCGCCTGTTCTGTCAACGATAGAACCGATACCAACAACATCAGCACCTGCAGCCTTAACAAGCTCCAAAACTTCCTTAACGGAACCGCCGGTTGTTACAACGTCCTCAACCAAGAGAACCTTCATGCCTGGTTTTACCTCAAAGCCTCTTCTGAGAGCCATTTTTCCGTCTGCTTCTCTCTCTGCGAAGAAGTTTTCGCACTTGAGATGACGGCTAACCTCGTAAGCCATCTGAACAGCGCCCATAGCAGGTCCGATAACAACTTCTACGCCCTCAGAGCCAAACTGCTCTGCCAAAGCTGCGCAAAGTTCCTCGCTGTACTTTGTATTTCTGAAAATCTTAGCACACTGAAGATACTTGTTGCTGTGTCTGCCGGAAGTAAGTCTGAAGTGACCCTCAAGCAAAACGCCTGCTTCTTTAAGTATTTCAATAACTCTTTCATTGCTTATCATGTGAAATTACTCCTTTTTTACAAGTAAATTTTTCAAAATTATAATATCATATAATTAAATCTTTGTAAATAGATTTTTCGTCCATATGTAAAAGTAAACGAAAAAACAACACGGCATTGCTCTGCAATACCGTGTTGAAAGGAGTAAAAGTATGTTTTGTTGGTTTTAAATGTTTCCCTGTTACGATTATAATTATACAGATAGAATATGTTGATTTTTTGAAGAAACATTTAAACTTATGTGAATTAAATCAAATCATCTTCTGAAGAACCAGAGCTTTTTCCAAAGCGCCGTCTATTTTAAGCTTTCCGAAAGTAAAAGCAGTAATCGGATTCATCTTTCCTTTTGCAATCTTCAAAAGAGTATCGGCAGAGCAGGTAAACTGTACATCTCTGTCGTTATATGAATAAGGCTCAACAATAACCTTACCGTCCTTAATCTCAGCATAAAATGTTCCTGCGCCCTCGCCGGTCATGTTAAACTGAAAAGCCAGGTGCTCTTTAATCTCGCTTACATCAGCTTTCAAAAACATTGATTTGATTTCTTCAAAAACTTCCTGAAATGTCATACGTATCAATCCTTTCATAATAGAAATACAATCCTTTTTACCATACACGAAGGTTTCCCTTCACCTGTATTATACCATATCTGCATATACAGGTCAATTATATATAAATATATGAATATAAATATAACAAACAGTCATGCAAAAAGGAGATCCGAACATTGTCGAATCTCCTTGTAATTTTTCTGTTAAATTTGCTACTGGGTCGTTTCAACCTTTGACACCGTTACGTTTGCGTTATAGGTTCCGTAAACCCAAACATAACCGCTGTTCTCCGGAATTTCAATTTTCACCGGCATTTCCGACGTTCCTATAACAATTCCCTCTGTCATCTCTGACCAGTCAACATAAGCCACCAAATCTTCGCTGGTGATAGAGCTCAGAGCTTCCTCGGTACCGATAAGCTGAACATCAAGCTGTTTCAGCGGAACATCCGCCGTATAACCGTCCGGAATATTCTTCTTTTCAAACTGGGTTACCGTATAGGTTTGCATAGAAAGGCTGCTGAAATCAATGGTAACTGTTACCGTATTTATATTGCTTATATTCCTGCATGAGGAAGGAACTGCAACCTGCACTTCCACAGTGTGAACACTGTTGTCATAATTTGAAATATCGATAGGTTCAACCGGTATAGAATCCAGATTATTCATAACCGAAGCATCTCCTGCAACTCTGATAGTTGAAGGTTCAACAGTTATATATTTACTTAAATCCAAATCGCTTGGAACGCCCTCCGGCGGAACAACAATTGGAAGTTCCTTTTCAGGTTCAACAATAATTGTAACCGCAGTGGAGGTAACACTCATGGACAAGTCGCTGTTATTTATAACATCTCCGTCCTCATCCAAAAGTATAATATCGCTGGTAAGTTCTCTGGTTTCGGTGATAGTTCCGCTGATAGTATCCCTGACAACCGCCTTTGACACCTTGGAAACCACACTTTCCGGACCTGAAACCACAACAGAAGTATCCCCTAAAACACTTCTTGAATAATATCCGCTGTCTACCTTATAGACTATCTCGGAAGTTATATCCAAGGTTTTTTCCTGGTATCTGTCCACATTTACAACAATAGTTGAGGGCGATACCGCAGAAGAAAACTCATAGTCCGATTTTACACCGGTTTTGCTTGCGGCTAAGGGCAGAGTGTAAGTGCCGGCAGTTGTAATACTGCTTGTCTGCTGGGCCTTAATCTGAATATCCGATTTTGTAAGTGAACCCACAATCATTCTGTTTCCGGTAACCGAAACAGAGGCGGTGACATGATCCAATCCGAATATCTGATATCCGTTATCTATAGCTTCCTGAGAAAGTTCAACAGTGACAGGTATATCAGAAATTGTTTTAGTAAACTCGCTTCCGCTGCTGAAGCTCATTCCAATCCAGAGAAAAATCGACAACAGAACAGAAATCAAAATAAGAAACTTATCACTCTTTAAGAACTTTCTCATTTATCGTTCCCCTTCCTTTTAGTGAACAGGGACAAAAAGTCCGTTTTGTCGTTATCCTCTTTTATAAGCAGAGTTTCAAGCTCTTTGATAAGCTCGTCCCTGCTGTAATCTCTTCTCAAAACACCGTTTATAGCCAGCGAAATTGTTCCGGTTTCCTCAGAAACCACCAGTACAACTGCGTCTGACTCTTCACTCATACCGAGGGAAGCTCTGTGTCTTGTTCCGAGATTTACGTCTACATCTTTATTCTTTGTAAGAGGAAGTATACATCCTGCGGAATGGATAATTCCGTCTCGGATAATACATGCTCCGTCATGTAAAGGCGCTTTGTTAAAGAATATATTGCCAAGCAGTGCAACCGACGTAGATGCGTCAAGAATTGTGCCTGTTGCGGCAATATCAGAAAGCATTGTTTCACGCTCAAAAACAATAAGCGCACCTGTTTTTGTACGGCTGAATATGGCTGATGTATCAGCAACATCCACAATAGCCTTTTTTACACGTTCTCTCCACTCGTCACCTTTTGCGGGCTGAATGAATTTCAAGGATTTTCGAGAAATTTTGCTTCGTCCTATCTGTTCCAGCGCCTTTCTGATTTCAGGCTGAAAAATAATTGCGATAAGGATAACCGCAAACTCGAAGAACATTTTTAATAGCATGTTCAGCATGTTCAGACTGAACACTGCGGAAAGGAAATAAACCACAAGCAGAACAATTATACCCTTTAAAAGCTGTTCCGCTCTTGTTTCCCTAACCAGCTTAAACATACTGTATATGATAAACGCAATAACCGCTATATCCAGAAAATCTTTAAATTCAAAAGTCCGTGAAATGGAGAAGAAATTAGAAAACCATTCCTGCAAAAACTCCATAATAATCCCCCAAGACTTGCATAAATAGCGGCGAAAAGCTGCAAAATACATTCAAACAAACATAAAATGAACAACATCTATGTAGCAGGCTTGAAAAAACCTGCCTTTTTAAGCTTTCCCGCCGTTACTATAATTGTATCACAATATGAAAGGATTGCAAGATAAAATCTGTTATTTTTCAGATTTTTTTCAGTGCTTTTATTAAGAATTCACAGTTGGAATAATCGGTAAAAACAGAAGGGCAAATTCTTACAGTTCCCGTATTCTCCGTACCCATGCTGATATGGGCAAGTGGAGAGCAGTGAAGTCCGGCACGTGCGGCAATGTTAAATCTTCTGTTGAGAATTGCCGCTGTTTCCTCTGAGCTTTTTCCTTTTATATTAAATGAAAGTACCGGCACATGATAATTCAAATCCGGCTTTTGCGTATATAAAATTATATTATCATTCTGACAGAGCATTTTGTAAACTCTTGAAAGAAAATTCATTTCGTGCTTAAAAATATTTTCCGTTCCTTTAAATTTCACAAAATCAATTCCTGCGCCAAGACCGCAGATTCCCGTAAGATTTGGAGTTCCGCTTTCAAATCTGTCCGGAAGAAAATCCGGCTGTTCCAGACTCAGAGAACTGCTTCCTGTTCCCCCTTCTTTTAAAGGCATTGGAACAGTATCACAGTTTATAATCAAAACACCTATTCCCATGGGGCCGTAAAGGCCTTTATGTCCGGATAAACATAAATAATCTATGCAGTCGCCTTTTACGTCAATAGGCAAAACACCGGCAGTCTGAGCTGCGTCAACGCATATTTTTATTCCGTACTGGTGGCACAAAGCCGCAAGCCTTTCAACGGGAAGTCTAAGCCCGAAAACATTTGACCCGTGAGTACATACCACAAGTCTTGTGTGGTCGTTAAACTTATTTCTGAAATTGTCCAGAGTTTTGTCATGGTCACATTCACAGACCTCTGCCACATCATAAGTTATAATTCCCTCTTTTTTCAGTCTTTCAAGAGGTCGAACCACGGAATTGTGTTCAAGAGAAGATATAACCACATGGTCGCCCTTTTTCAATATTCCCTTTATAACCGTGTTAAGTGATTCTGTACAGCCGGACGTAAAAATCACATTTTCCGGCTCTCCTGCGTTAAAAAACTCCTGAACCTTTTCTCTCACCTCAAAAACCGCCTGAGATGACTGCATAGCTGCATTGTGTCCGCCTCTTCCCGGATTTGCGCCGAACTTTCTGAAAGAATTGCAGACGCTTCTTATAACATTTTCCGGCTTTGGAAATGTTGTGGCGCAGTTGTCCAGATATATCATTTCCTCACCGTTCTTTCAATTACCTTTATATTGTAATTGGCAAGGATTTCTTCGGCATCCTGAATTTTATCGGGTATATACAAACCGTATCCGCAGGACTGACCGGCTTTTTCAATGCTTACTCTTTCAACATAAGCGGTAATACCGTGTTTTCTCAAAATATCTCTTCCCTTCATAGCGTATGTTATGGTGGAAAGTACAAGTATATTATAGTTCAAAATAACACCCCATTAAAAAATTATTGTTCACTTATATAATATGTAGACAGGCTATTTCTGCCACACTGCAAAAAGATATATGCGCCTGTCTTGAAAATAATAACTTTTTTGTGATATAATTATTTATTATAATAATAGAAACGGTTCATTAACAGTAAACGAGGTTATAGGAATTATGAAGGAAATCGAAAACAGCCTTGATACAAAACAGGTATTGACTGTAGTAGAGCGTTACAGTCATGCTCTTGATTTGCTGGACGCATACGATCATCAAAACATGAAGCGTCCAGACGGTACAAAAGCAACCTATGTTTTGACATATGAGGAATGCCGCAAGGTTATTAATGAAATGAAGTTTAGCGACACAAGTTCTCTGTTCGGAAATGAAAAAGACGAGTCCTTTAAAGGAAGTATAGGCGCTGTTTATCAATGCTTCGGCGGTGCAGAATTATATCCCACCTTAGAGGAAAAAGCTGCCAACTTACTTTATTTCGTAACCAAAAACCATAGCTTTTCTGACGGAAATAAAAGAATAGCGGCGACAATGTTCCTTTATTTTCTCGATAAAAACAATGCATTATTCAGAGACGATAAAAAACTAATTGATGACCACACCTTAGTTGCATTGACGATTATGATTGCCCAGTCAAATCCAAAAGAAAAAGAAATGATGATAAGCGTAATAATGAATTGTATGAATTTATTCTAATAAATCCAAATTTCAACGAGGTACAAAGTATGACAAAAGTAATGTTTATCTGCCACGGCAATATATGCCGTTCACCTATGGCAGAATTTTTATTTAAGGACATGGTGGAAAAATTAAACCGAAAAGATGAATTTATAATCGCCTCCTGCGCCACCAGCACAGAGGAAATCGGAAATCCCGTTCACCACGGCACAAGAGAGATACTTTCAAAGCTGGGAATTTCCTGCAAAGGAAAATACGCCGTTCAGCTTACAAAAGCCGATTACGATAAATACGATTATTTCATTGTTATGGACAGCAACAACATGCGCAATACAATGAGAATATTCAAAACCGACCCTGACAAAAAGGTTTACAAGCTTCTTGATTTTGCAGGCGGCGGAAATGTTGCAGACCCTTGGTACACAGGAAATTTCGATGTTACATACGACGACATAACAAGAGGTCTAAAGGGATTTTTAAAGCATATAGACAAACAAAAATAACGGAGTTCTGATATATATGGCAAAGACAAAATACAACAAAATCTATCACGAGTTAAAAATGAAAATTGAGGACGAGGAATACCGACACGGCGACCTTATCCCCTCTGAGTCAGTTTTGGTTGCAGAATACGACTGCTCAAGAAATACCGTAAGACGAGCCATAGCCGAACTGGTGTCATTGGGATATCTTCAAAGCATAAAAGGCAAAGGCGTGCGTGTTATTTACCAGCCTGACGAGCCTTCTTTCTATTCCCTTGGAAAAATCGAATCCTTTAAAGAAGCCGCAATACGCAACAGAAAGAACGTTGTCACAAAAATACTTCTGTTTAAGGAAATCACCGTTGACGAACAGCTTCACAAAAAAGTCCCATTTGAAGTAGGTGCAGAGGTTTATTATCTGCAAAGGCTGAGATTTATAGACGGAAAAGCTTCAACAATCGACCATAACTATTTCCTGAAATCCGTAATGCCCGGCTTTAATCAGACCATAGCAGAACATTCCATATATGAATATCTTGAAGACATACTTCATGTTGAAATTGTAAGCACAAGAAGAATTGTAAAGGTCAAGAGGATAAACAAGCTTGACGAGGAAACCCTTGAGCTTAACGGAGCAAACTGTGTGGCGGCTGTTGAAAACTACACATACAATTCCGACGGCATTATGTTTGAGTTTACGGAATCAAGACACACACCGGATGACTTTGTATTCTATGACAGAGCCCACCGAGTAAAAGAGCTTATAGACTTTTAAATTCGGTGAAATTTTTGATTTTATATCTCGATTTACAAAAAATTCCTTTATAAAAATGAACGTTACAAATTTCTCCACAGTGAATTGACAGCCTGTGGAGTATTTTTTTGCCGATTAACCTGTACCAATTTATAAAATAGGTTAATTTAATAATAACAAATTAAAATTCTAAATTTGGTTATTATGTAAAAGTCAATGGTAATAATAAATAAAGTCATAGCAGGTATTTTTTAATATAATTTGTCTTTTTTCGGTTGACAACCTGTTTGAACAACTGTATAATATAGACAAGATTTAAAACTTGTTTAAACAACGTGCAACTTATAAGAACAAGTTTAAAAAGACAGGAGGTTATTCTTAATGGCAAAGTACGAAAAAGAAGTTAAAGAACTGCTTGAGTATGTAGGCGGCAAAGAAAACATAGCGTCCCTTATGCACTGCGTGACCCGTCTCAGGTTTGTTCTCAAAGACGAATCAAAGGTAGACATCACAAAAATCGAAGCACTGCCCACAGTAAAGGGTACATTTACACAGGCAGGACAGTTCCAGGTAATCATCGGCAATCAGGTTTCCGAATTTTACAAGGAATTTGCGGAATATGCAGGAATCCAGGCGGTTTCCAAAGAAGAGGTTAAGCAGGCGGCAAAACAAAATCAGAATTTAGCTCAAAGAGCTGTTTCAAACCTTGCGGAAATTTTTGCTCCTCTTATCCCGGCAATCATCGTTGGCGGTTTGCTTTTGGGCTTTAGAAGCGTTATCGGCGATATCTACATGCTCAACGACGGAACAGCAACACTGAAAGACGTTTATCCATGGTGTCAGGGACTTTACGATTTCCTCTGGCTCATCTGCGAAGCGGCTCTTCACTTCCTGCCAATAGGTGTTGTTTGGAGTATAACAAAGAAGATGAAGGGTACAGAAATCCTCGGTATCGTTACCGGTGTTACACTTGTTTCTCCTCAGCTTATCAACGCATATCAGGTTGCAACAGCTGAAAATATTCCGATTTACGATTTGGGAATTTTCCAGATTGAAAGAATCGGTTATCAGTCACAGATTATCCCTGCAATCCTTGTAGGCTTTACACTTGTATATCTTGAGAGATTTTTCAGAAAAATCACACCTCAGTCAATACAGATGATAGTTGTTCCTTTCGGAGCACTTGTTCCAACAGTATTCCTTGCCCACGCAGTTTTAGGCCCTGTAGGCTGGCAGCTTGGCGAATGGATTTCACAGGGCGTTGCATGGGGCTTCCAGTCCTCAGTTGGCTGGCTCTTCGGCGGACTTTACGGTCTTTTCTATCCGGTGCTTGTTATCACAGGTCTGCACCACACAATGCTGGCAATCGACCTTCAGCTCTGCGCAGACCCGATAATCAACGGAACATACATGTGGCCGATACTTGTTCTCTGCAACATAGCACAGGGTTCTGCATGTCTTGGCTATATCCTCATGAACAGAAAAAACGAAAAAGACAAGCAGGTTGCAGTTCCGGCAGTTATCTCCGCATATCTTGGAGTTACAGAGCCTGCAATCTTCGGTATCAATCTTAAATATGTTTACCCATTCATAGGCGGTATGCTGGGTTCAGGCATAGGCGGACTTTTCTCAATGTTCTTTGTCTGCAAAGCTTCCAGCGTAGGCGTAGGCGGTATTCCGGGAATTCTTTCCATGAAGATAGAGAGTATCCCAATGTTTGCAATAGCAATGGTAATAGCCCTTGTGCTTCCGGTGCTGTTCACAATGATACTTTCAAAAACAAAGCTCAACAAGTTTGGAAAAGCATAAAACACATCCTTTCTCACAAATATAAATATCGTTTTGACTTAAAGGAGAATAACTATGGAATTTAAAAAACAGACTGTTTATCAGATATATCCAAAATCCTTTAACGACTCAAACGGCGACGGACTCGGTGACCTTAAAGGGGTCACCGATAAGTTGCTTTACTTAAAGGAATTAGGCATAGATTATATATGGCTCACACCGTTTTTTGTATCGCCCCAAAACGACAACGGTTACGACGTTGCGGACTACAGAAACATAGACCCACGCTACGGCACAATGGAGGACGCAGAAAACCTTATTTCAGAAGCTGGAAAGCTGGGTATCGGAATAATGCTTGATATGGTTTTCAACCACACCTCAACAGAGCATGAGTGGTTCAAAAAAGCCATGGAGGGCGACCCGAAGTACATGGACTACTACATTTTCCGTGACCCAAAGCCCGACGGCTCCGCACCCACAAACTGGGTTTCAAAGTTCGGAGGAAACGCATGGGAATACGTTCCAAAGTTCAATAAATACTACCTCCATCTTTTCGACAAGACACAGGCTGACCTTAACTGGGAAAACCCACAGGTCAGAGAAGAATTAAAAGACATTTTAAAATTCTGGCAGAACAAAGGCGTTAAAGGCTTCCGCTTCGACGTGGTAAACCTTATTTCAAAACCTGACACTTTCGAGGACGACTTCGAAGGCGACGGCAGAAGATTTTACACCGACGGAATAAGAGTTCATCAGTATTTAAAAGAGCTTTGCCGTGACAGCGGACTTAACGAAAACGGAATGGTGACTGTGGGAGAAATGTCCTCCACCACCATTGACAACTGCATAAGATATTCAAACCCCGAAGAAAAAGAGCTTTCCATGTGCTTCAGCTTCCACCATTTAAAGGTTGACTATAAAAACGGAAATAAATGGGAGCTTCAGCCCTGCGACTTTATGGCTTTGAAAAATCTTTTGAACAAATGGCAGACAGGCATGGAGGAGGGCAACGGCTGGAACGCACTTTTCTGGTGCAACCACGACCAGCCCCGTGTGCTTTCAAGATTCGGCGACGATAAGAACTACCCGACAGAATCCGCCGAAATGCTTGCCACAATGATACACCTTATGCGTGGAACACCTTATGTTTATCAGGGTGAAGAAATCGGCATGACAAACGCCTATTTCGAGGACATTTCCCAGTATAAGGACGTTGAAAGCCTCAACTATTTTAAAATACTTAAAGATGAAGGCATACCTGAGGATGAAGTTTACGAAATTCTCCGCTGCCGCTCAAGGGATAACTCAAGAACCCCAATGCAGTGGGACAACAGCGAAAACGCAGGCTTCACCACAGGCACACCATGGATTGAGGTAAATAAAAATTATAAAATAATCAATGCAGATAATGCTGTAAAGAACAAAAACTCCGTGTTCCACTATTACAAGAAGCTTATCGCTCTGAGAAAGGAAAACGACGTAATCGCATACGGCTCATATAAACCTGAAATGGAGAACAACACAAATGTGTTCGCCTATTCAAGAGAATATGAGGGCAAAAAGCTTTTTGTAGTCTGCAACTTTTACGGAACAGAAACAAAAATCTCCCTCCCCGATGAATTTGTGGGAAAAGAGATTTTAATATCAAACTATAAGGATGCAAAGGCAGAAAAAGAGGTAACACTCCGCCCCTTTGAAACCTTTGCGGTAATAAAGTAATATAAAAATTCACTCTCGCCTTTTTTTCAATTATCTCCTATCATTAAAACCGGCTGACATGATTTTTTAACATGTCAGCCGGTTTATTTTTTCAAAGTGACTTTGTCAGAATATTTTCATTCAAGTTCTTATTCAACAGCCCTTGGCTTTTCATAAAAGCTTATCACATTTCCGTGGTCCATTTCTCTTACGGTGTCACAGAGGTATTCTATGTCGCCCTTATTGTGGCTGGCAAGGAGGATTGTTTTTCCCTCATTTCTCAGGTTTAAAAACAGCTCTCTCATTTCCTCCACGCCCTCATTGTCAAGGCCGTTCATAGGCTCGTCAAGTACAAGGATGTCCGGGTCCTCCATAATGGCCTGAGCAATTCCCAAACGCTGGCGCATACCTAATGAATACTTGTTAACGTGCTTTTTGCTTTTGGGGTCAAGGCCAACCCTCTCCATTGTTTCCATAATTTTTTTATCGTCAATTTTTCTTTTGATACAAGCCAAAAGCTTCAGGTTTTTAAAACCGCTGTAATTTGGAAGAAAGCCCGGGGTTTCTATGATAAGTCCCACATTGTCCGGTATGTCCGCATCTTTTCCGATAACCTTGCCGGAAACAGTGATTTTACCCGATGTCATTGGCATAAAACCGCAGATACATTTGAAAAGCACGGTTTTTCCGCTTCCGTTTCTTCCGATAATTCCGTGGATTTTACCCTTTTCAAAATTTATACTTACGCCGTTTAAGGCGTTGTTTTCCTTGAATTTTCTAACAACATTTTCAACTTTAATAATAACCTCTGACATTGCTCTCCCTCCTTAATCATGTGGCAATATTTCAACTATGTATCTCTTCATAAATAACCTTGCAATAATAATCAGCGCAATTATTGCAATAAAGAGGAATGTATACGCATACACAAAGCTCACCCTGCCTGTTATTGGGTTGTTGGAAATATTGTCTATTTTACACCAGCAGGTGGGTATTATCTTTTTAAGTACATCCGTAAAGCTTCCCAAGTTGTTGTAAATGCTTGAACCGCCGCCCAAAAACGCAACGAAGAGAGCAAGTCCCGTTCCGAAATATTTAGGCAGTTTCAAATTTAAGGCAAACATCAGCAGGCAAAGAAAAATTGAATTAAGCCAAAACAAGCTTGTTGACAAAAGCGTTGCAATAACAGGAGAGTATCTTCCTATTATTTCCGGTGATACGTTAAAATTCAGAATACTTCCGCTTTCCATTATAAAACCTTGACTTGCAAGCTCTGTGTAAACTCTTCCCCACTGGTCGGAAAGGGCAAACCTGTCGATTATAGGAAGAATTGAAAAAAACACTATTAAAAGCAGGCAGATAAAAGTACCTTTTATTATGTAAACAACCTGTCCATAAAACCAAACCGTTCTGCCGCTTCTGGCTATAGTGTAGGGCTGATGTTCGTCCATAAAAGGTGCGTCGCAAAACCAAACAACCACCATCATAAGAAGCATTGCCAAAGTCAAATCCGTATTGAAAATAAAAGGAATAGACCACGGCGATACGCTCAAACCAAGCTCCGCTGACTTATAGCGCACGGTCAAAAAAGCGTCCCACATATGAAAACCCAGCAGGAAAATCATAACCCAGATTTTGGGATTTCTCATAAGCTTTTTCAGGCTCAGCTGAGAAATAAACCAAGCGACCCTAATTTTATTAGCCATAATAAATCCTCCTTTTCGCCTTATTGACAAAAATATAGGAAAAGAGAGTTGTCAGTAAAAGTGTATAAAGCAAAGTTACAAGATACCCGGGAATAGCTATACCGGAATTTAGATGATTCAATGAAAATACGCTGTGTATATACAAATCGCTCAGCGGCAGATAAAGTGAAAAATAACGCACATAATAGACAAGCAGATAAGGCGATACTATTACAAGGAACTTGCTTTCTGTAAAAGCAGAAACGCACAGAGCACCCAATGCCCAAATCCCCATCTCAATACCTCTTATGGCGGTATCAAGTAAAATTGCCGCATAATCTCCAAACTGATTTATTATCATTCCGCTCAGCGTGCTTGCTCCGGCTTCCGAAGAAGTTGTGAGAAGAAATTGTCCGGTAATTAAAAACACAAAAAAGTAAATAAATACCGAATATAACAAAGACGCCATAAAATAAACTGCATATGCGGAGAGAAAAACCGTTATAATTTTTGAAGCCGTATAACATTCCGTGCCGGTTCGTATTACAACGCTTCTAAAATTCCTGTTTTCAAAGTCTGTGCAAAAGCTATGGGCATATGGCAAAGCAGCTATTGTCGTTGCAAAGATAGAATATCCTGCTACCACATCAGAATACCACACATCAAAAACAGATAAATGTATCTGTCCGTCTGCCATTAAAAGACTTTTTCTTTCCCAAGCCCATGACAACTCAAAATTGTTTATAAAGTCATTTACAAAGAACAAACACATCATAAGGAAAATCGTGGCGATAAACACGGGATTTATAAAAGCTCTCTTTAAGTCCATTCTAAATGCGCCAATAAACCGCTTCATTTCTTATCCCTCCTAATAATATAAAATAAGCTTGCCGGATTCCTTTTGAGAAGCCGGCAAGCAAATAATTCCCGGTTTGGATTTTAAGATAAATTATTTAAATATCGCTTCAAAAAATCAAATTTCAACCAATTAAGCCTGCCAGGAACCCTCAACAACATTAACTCTATAAGGGGTCGGATTCGTTGCAATAATTCTAAGTTTATAATTACTATCATTTGGTACAATATCGTTAGCATCGTAATATGAAACTGTAGCCAATCCTGTTTCGTTTGCTGAGATCTGACTCGCTCCATAATTCCAAACCGGGAAAATATTTCTTTAAATTCTATTCAAATAATATCTAACTATAGCCAAAAGTAAATTCTCCTGTAACAGCGTCAACTGTCCAATCTATAATTTCAGTTTCTGTCAGATTTCCATCCAGAGGCAATGGTTTTTCAGAGATTACAATATCGTCGTTTCCAACCGTCCTTACATATATTTTCCAAACAGGTCGGATTTCATAATTTTTATTTTCCCTTAATGTTCTTCCCTTTTTATAGGGAACATAATTAAGGCTTATCTGGAATACCTCTGCGTCAAACAAACTGCACATTGAATCAATGCTCTCTTTGACATTTTCCAATGCTTCTTCCGGACCTATTATTTTATTTCCCTGGGTCGCAACTGAATTTAACTTCATGTCAAATTCAACCGTCGGTAATGTATAGCTTATAACACCGTCCTCCGTAATCCAAACAAAGGCACAAGTCAGATATTTCAACGGAAGTTCCGACGTCGCATCCGTAACCGAGTTTACATAAGGAAAATCTATTCCGTCAACCGTATATGTATAGTAAATCAGATAGCTGTCTTTTGTTTCATAGGGAGATGTGTAGTCCCATTTTTCATTTAACAAATCCAGCGTCTCCTTTTCTACCGAAAGCACATGGGTTATATTGTAATCAAAATTTGTCACACTGCTTATGATGTTTTCCGCTTTGGCTTTTGCCTCTTCCCTTGTCATAAAGTCAAAGTCCTTTCCGCAGTCCACCTCATCTGCCGACTCCCGGGTTATTCCCAAATAATAAAGACTGCGTATTTCGCACTGCGACTCTGTAAAATCATGATAAAAGAATTCATCTCCGCCCCAGGATAAACTTCCTCTATACATATTTCCCGCATCTCTGTTGTCTGCATTATATATAGTATATCTTTTGACCTCAAATTTAAAATCTTCGGGACAATCATCATAATCGGTTTCGTTTGCCTCATAATAAAGCTCCAGCACTCTGTTGTCCTTTATTTCAAAAAGTTCCATAGGGTCGCTTTCCTTAAACAAGCACGCCTCTGCGTTGTAGGTGTTCATATTTGAAAAGTCCACACCCTCAGGCACAATAACATCCGCATCAACTGTTACCTTATCACTTATAACCATATCAATATGCTTGGGAAACTCTTCATTGTTTGCAAAACCATCCTGTGTTTCCCCTTCGACCGTTGGAGCCTCAGTATAGTCCACATCTCCTCCGCATCCGCTTAAAATTAAAAGAAAAATTGCTAATACTATAGATGTTACTTTTTTAACATTCCTTTTCAAAATAACCACCTCCAACCCTCTATTTATGATAAGATTATAACATTATATTTTAACTCTGTCAATAACTTTAATGTAAAATTAACAAACTTTTAATAATTATAATTATTATAATAGTTTAATTTATAATTGTACTCTTAATCTTTATATTTTTGTACAACAACCGGTTTTTGTACAAAATCAGCCAAAATATGCCATATTGTTTCAAAATTATAGCAATTTTTATTTTTCATCTTGTACAGTAGGTGAAAATTTGATATAATGTTTTTAAATATCGTCTTTAAGCTTAATTGTGACAAGACAAAATACTACAGAAAGGTTTATATTATGAAAAACAATCAATGGTCAAGCAGACTGGGCTTTGTTCTCGCCACTGCGGGAGCCGCAATCGGTCTGGGAAATTTATGGAAGTTCCCCTATATAATGGGGCGAAACGGCGGGTTTTCTTTCCTTATCGTTTATCTTTTATTTATTGTAATCTTGGGACTTCCGGTTATGATGCTGGAAATGAGCTTGGGAAGATATTCCGGAAAAAACCCCGTTGAAAGCTACAAGAAAATCAGCAAGAAAGCCGGTATAGTAGGCTTCTTAGGCGTATTTGCAGCTTTTGTAATATTAAGCTACTACAGCGTTATAGGCGGCTGGATTTTAAAATATCTTTTCAGCTATGTGACAACAGCCAACGCTCCGGCAGATTTTGCGGCGTTCTCCGCAAGCAACGAAACTGTTTTCTGGCATTTCCTGTTTATGGCTTCTGCGGTTATTATCTGCCTTATGGGTGTTAAGGGCATTGAAAAAGCCAGCAAGTTTATGATGCCGGCTTTGTTCATCCTTATGATTATTATTATTGTAAGAACCGTAACACTGCCAAATGCTGTGGAGGGTTTGAAGTTTATGTTTGTTCCCTCCGACAATTCTTCTTTCACATTCACATCCATCAGCGAAGCTTTGGGACAGGTTTTCTACTCTCTGAGCTTATGTATGGGTATCACCATAACCTACGGAAGCTATTTGAAAAAGGACGAAAACATCCCAAAAAGCTGTGCACAGGTTGCTGTTATGGATACAGCCATTGCGGTTTTGGCAGGTATAGCCATATTCCCTGCTGTGTTCTCCTTTGGACTTGACGTTCAGCAAGGCCCTGGACTTATCTTCGGAACATTGCCGAAAATCTTCAGCGAAATAGGCGGCGGATTTATCTTTGCAATCGCTTTCTTTATTCTTGTATTCTTTGCCGCTGTAACAAGCGCCATCGCTTTACTTGAGGTTCCGGTTTCCTACGTAACTCAGAAATGGAATATAGGCAGAAAGAAAGCTGTTTTGGGAGTAGGTCTTGCGGTATTTCTTTTGGGCGTTCCAAGCTGTCTGGCAACAGGCGCACTTTCAGGCTTTACAGTTGCAGGATACAACTTCTTCGACCTTATGAGCGTGTTCACAGACAACATTCTTCTTCCTCTCAGCGGACTTTTGATGTGCTGGTTTGTAGGCTGGAGATGGGAACCGAAAATCCTTGCCAACGAAATGGCCTTAGGCGCAAAGAAATTCAAGCTTGCAAAGGTATGGGTATTCACAATAAAGTACATTACCCCAATACTGATACTTGTGGTAACAATAAGCGGATTTGTAAATATATACAACACCGTTACCGCTTAAAACTTCATATTAAAAAATTAAGGGCTGTGCGTTTGCACAGCCCTGTTTTTATAGAATTAGCTATTTGCTATAGCAGTTTGAATTGCAGTTACATCCGCAACACTTATAGAACCGTCGTTGTTAAAATCAGCAGCCGCAGTCTGTTTGTCATTAAAGCTTACGATTTGCGCCAGATAGCTTTGAACCATTGTGGCGTCTGCTATGGAAAGAACACCGTCAAGATTTACATCACCCATAAGAGTTTCTTCTTTCTTTCCAACAGTTATAACGCAGGTGTCCTTAAGCCCTCCGTCCTCTGACATTGCGGTTATTGTGACTGTGCCGTCTTTCAAAGCAGTTACCACACCGTTTGGGCTTACCTTGGCAACTGTTTCGTCAGATGTGCTCCAATAAACCATAGCGTTTTTCGGCGCTGTAGGCTGTAATGCCGCACCAAGCTTTAAGGTTTCACCAACTGCCATGTCAGCACTGTTTTTATCAAGCTTAATTGATGTAATTTCGCTTTTTCCGCCCTCTGAATACACATCTGCAATAACAGAACGGTAGGAATAATCTACAAGCTCTCCTGTAGCCTTATCCTTTACATTTTTCAAAGTAACAAGATAAACATCACCCTCTGAAACCGACAGACCTGAGTCATAAAAGCTCATCTGAGAACCTGTTCTGTAGAAATAGTGAGAGTTTGTATTTTCCTCGCTGTCACTAAAATTCCACTCTCTTCCTGTGTTGAGATGCTTTACATTAACAGAAGAGCTGTCAGTAAGGCTGTAATCGGAATAAAATACTGTAGTCCAGTTAAATGTATCCCTGTAAAAAGCGCCTACAGGTGTAACTCCCTTTGACGGCCAGCTTATCAAATCCACATCGGATTTCTGATTTCCGGAAAACTTGTGAACGCCCTGAGAGGACATACTGTTTGAAGTAGATGTTCCAATTCCTATATTTGTGTAACTGGGGTCAAGAAGATTATAGCGGTGGCCTGCATTTATCGGGTCGCCTGCGGAATCATCCAAAGCCTTATAAATACTTGACAAAGCCTCTCCCCAGAAAAGGTTCTCGCCGTAACCAAGTTGACAAAGCTCATAAAACTCGTCGCTTATGCCCTCAACCTTAGGCGGATTGTGAGGTGACGGGTTTGAAATACCGTTTCTGGAAAGATAAGCGGTATATGTTGCTTTTGCCTGTGCTCCCTGACAAAGCTCTTCATCCATCTGCAGCTCACTAAGTCCGGCTCCCACTCTTATGCAGTTTAAGAACAACACAGCACCTTTAAGCACGTTTTCGTTTATCTTTCCCGCTGTTATTGGCAGAGTGTCATAGGATGGCTGCTCCACATAATAATTACTTACACCGGAGTTGTACAGCTCAACTGATTCAACATATATATCGTGCATTTTGCTTATTGTTTCTTTTTCCTCATCGGTATATTCCACTTCTGTTAAATCAAACATATCAGGATTTACATATCCTATCACATAATAAGCTGTACCGTCTTTCATATAGAATATAAATGCGGCATTATTTATATTATCCGGAACCTTGTATCTTCTTGCGCCGTTCGCAAAATCAAGGGGATTAAAAAAGCTTCTGTAAGGGCCTGACATTCCCATTACACTGTATTTTACATATCCTTCTTTTCCTGTATTATTCGCATACTCAATCAAATTGCTTCCGTTTTCCGCAAGCTGAAGATTATAAGCATATGTATTTTCATCAAATACCACCGGTGTATCATAGCCGTACAGCTTTGAAACTCCGTTGAACATCAAAACAGCATGGCGGCACAAAGCTGTGTCATACTTATCAATATCAGAGAAAAACTTATCCTGATATGCCTGCTGTGACAAATCTATATTCGGGTAATAATATCCAACATACCCCAGAATATTGCCATTGTCGTCGGTCATCCTTGTACCTGAAACATAATAGTCATCCTTATCCCCAAAGCTGTACTTGGGAGTTCTGTAACCCTCGGAAATACTTCCGAAAGCTGCTATTCCGTCCTGAGCATTTGTTTCTATATAGAGATAATCACTGTAGTTATCACCATAGAAAGTACATGCCTTTCCTCCGAAAGGAGACACGGTTTCAAGCTTAGGCTCTCCGAAAAGCTTCTTAACATCGGAAAGACCCATATCCTTTGTTACTGTTTTTCCGCCCACAATTATAAGGGCATTATCTGGGAAATCATCTGCCGCAGCAGCTGTCACAGGCAATACGCTTACAATCAATGAAAAAACCAAAAATAAAAGCAATCCTTTTTTTAATAGATTTTTCACTTATTATTCCTCCTCATTTAGAATTTGCTTTTAATTCTATTATAGCACCTTAATAAACAAAGTCAATTATAAAAGATATAAATGAAAAAGCAGAACCCCGAAAACAGGGTTCTGCCGAAAATAAACTATTAAAATTACAAAATGCTGTTGAGGAAGTTTTTGCATCTGTCGGTTTTCGGGTTTGTGAAAAACTCCTGAGGTGTGTTTTCCTCTATCATTTTTCCCTGGTCCATAAAGATAACCCTTGTTGCCGCTTCCTTTGCAAAGCCCATTTCGTGAGTAACAATTATCATTGTCATTCCGGATTTTGCAAGGGCTTTCATAACGTCCAAAACCTCTCCAACCATTTCAGGGTCAAGAGCTGATGTAGGCTCGTCAAAAAGCATTACGTCCGGCTCCATGCACAATGCACGAACAATAGCTATTCTCTGCTTCTGACCGCCGGAAAGCTGTGAAGGATAAGCGTTTGCTCTGTCCTCAAGTCCTACTCTTTTGAGAAGCTCCATTGCCTTGGCCTCTGCCTCAGCCTTGCTCTTTTTCAAAAGCTTCATAGGAGCCAAGGTCATGTTTTTAAGTATTGTAAGATGTGGGAAAAGATTGAACTGCTGGAAAACCATTCCCATTTTCTGTCTGTGCTTGTTGATATCAACCTTTGGGTCTGTGATGTCTGCGCCCTCAAAAATAATCTGTCCTGATGAGGGAACCTCCAAAAGGTTTAAGGAGCGCAGAAATGTAGATTTACCTGAACCGGAAGGGCCGATAATTACTACAACCTCGCCCTTTTTAATCTCTGTGCTTACACCGTTAAGTGCGTGAAGCTGTCCGTAGCTTTTTACAAGGTCTTTTACTGTAATCAATGCATCAGTGCTCACTCTTACGCAGCCTCCTTTCAACTATTCCCACAAGCTTGGTAAGGATAATAACTATCACAAGGTAAATAACCGCAATACTGATATACGGGAAGAAAGGCTCGTAAGTTGCGGTCTGAATCTGCATAGCCGCTCTTGTAAGGTCTGTACCTGCAATGTAACCTACAACTGATGTTTCCTTGAGCAAAGCTATAAACTCGTTGAGAAGAGCAGGCAAAACGTTTTTAATTGCCTGAGGAAGTATGATAAATATCATTGTCTGGAAATAATTAAGTCCCAAGCTTCTTCCGGCTTCATTTTGTCCACGGTCGATTGACATGATACCGGAACGGAAAATCTCTGCAACATATGCAGCTGAGTTAAGACCGAAACCAACAACAGCAACCGCCAAAGCGTTTACCACGCTGGTAAGTATTATAAAGTACAAAATCAAAAGCTGAACAACAATAGGAGTTCCTCTGAAAATTGTAAGATAGAGCTTGCTAAATCCGTTAAAGAATTTAAGCAAAAAGCTTCCCAAACCCTTTTTCTTTGTAAGCTCTTCCTTTCTCAAGTCGTGTGTTGTTCTTACAGCCGCTATAATAAAGCCCAAAGCAATACCGATTATGGCAGCAAACAAAGTGATTAAAAGTGTGTTTCCCAAACCCTCAAGGATCATTTTGTATCTGTCCTGTGTGATGAAGGTTGCTACAAACGGATCAGCGACACTGTCTTGCCACCATGCGCCGATGGAATCAAAAAAATTCAATCATCTCACCCTTTTCCTTTAATTAAAAAATCGTCCGAATATAAAACCTTTAAAAAAAAGAGACTGCCGAAACGACAGCCTCTTAGATTTACACATCTGTCATTAGAAAGATATGAAATTTTTAAATCACTCTCTAACGATGATTACGTTCTTTGATGTTGCATATGTGTTTGTAAAGTCAACGCTCTTAAGTCTTTCTTCGTTAACAGTCATACCTGCTGCACCGAAGTCAGCCTTACCTGAATCAACAGCTGCGATGATTCCCTCAAATTCCATGTTAAGGATTTCAAGCTCGTATCCAAGCTTGTCGCAGATAGCCTTTGCGATATCAGCGTCAATACCTACAACCTTGTTGTCCTGGATGAACTCATATGGTGGGAATGTAGCGTTTGTAGCCATTACCAATTTGCCGTTAGGATACTCTGTTCCTTCCGGAGTTTCATAAGGTGTTTTACCAGCGTTATCGCCGATGTAGTTGTCCTTAATCTTCTGGAGAGTTCCGTCAGCCTCAAGCTCTGCCAAAGCAGTGTTGAACTTGTCGAGAAGCTCTGTGTTGCCCTTCTTTACGCAGATAGCGTAATCTTCCGGCTCAAAAGTATCGTCAAGAATTTTGATACCCTCATTAGATGCAACATAGTTCTTTGCAGGCTCTTCGTCGATAATAACGCAGTCTACCTTGCCCTGCTTCAAAGCCTGAACAGCGAGGATACCGCTGTTGAACTGTGAAACTGTTGCGCCCTCGTTTGCTGCATAGTCAGCTGCAACAACTGTGTCGCCTGTTGTTCCGATCTGAACACCGATTGTCTTTCCTGCAAGATCTTCCTTGCTGTTTACAGTGTTTTCAGGAGCAGAATTTCCTCCGCATGCTGCAAGGCTCAAGCACATAACAACTGCGAGAACGATAGAAATAACTTTCTTCATTTTGTTAGTCCCCCAAACTTATTATATCTACTTTTTATATTCAGACAAATAAAATGTCTACGTTATAATTTACACTTTTACGTCACAGTTGTCAATAGAAAAAGAGAATTTTTGAATAAATATTCAGCATAATACAGGAAAAACGTCAATATTCTGTGATTATTTCCGATGGAAGTTTAGCTTTTTCTTTTTTGAATATTATAAGAAGCCTTAAGCAGGATTTTTTCACTTACAAATCTTCTGAAAAATAATCCGACCTTCATTGTAATTCCCGGAATTATCACAAGCTTTCCTTTTAATGTTTGGTCTATGGCATACTTTGCCACAGCCTCACTTTCCATGCCGCTGAGGCTGAAATTTACATGGGCGACCTTGTCAAATTCTGTCTTTACAGGGCCGGGACAAAGTACGCTGATTTTAACAGCACTGCCCTGTCGTCTTAATTCCTCGTAAATTCCCTCTGAAAATCTCAAAACATAATTTTTAGTGGCATAGTATGTATTCAGCATAGGTCCCGGGAGAAATCCCGCAGAGGATGCGACATTCAAAATCTGACCTCTGTTTCTTTTCATCATATCCTTTAAGAAAAGCTTTGTAAGAATATGCACAGCGGCAATGTTTGTTTCAATCATCTCAAGCTCCTTTGAAAGAGGTATCTCAGAAAAATATCCGTGATATCCGAAACCTGCGTTGTTTATAAGCAGGTCTATTTTCTCGCCTTTTACGAGCTTGTAAAGTCTTACGCACTCTTTTCTTTTGGACAAATCACATTCCACATAGAATGCCTGTCCCCCGTCCTTGCTGTTGATTTCTTTGGCAATTTCTTTTAAGCGCTGTTCACGTCTTGCAACAAGTATAACATCATATCCCAATGAAGCAAGATAAAAAGCCATATCCCTGCCCATTCCAGAACTTGCTCCGGTAATCAAAGCTTTCACAATGCATCATCCTTTCCGTTTCTTCATGTTTTTTAACATTATAACACGGAAAACTATCGTATTAAAGGGAAAAAGGCGTTTACATTTAAAATAACTACATGATATAATGATAAAAATTACCGTAACGGAGGATTTTATGGGACTTAATGATGTTATTGTAGAAATAATACTTATATGTATATTTGCTGTACTGGGACTTATGTATCTGAGCGGCAAATGCAATTTTCTTATACCTAAATACCGCCTGCTTTCTGATGAGATGAAAAAACGAACCAACGTTAAAAAGCTTTCCAGACTTTTCGGATTCGCTTCCCTTTTCGCCGCTTTGTCCATAGCCGTAATGATAACAGGAGGACTTTTAAAAATCCATCTGCTGTTTTTCGGAGGAATTATAATGCTTGGCGCAGATGTTTTCTATATTTTCAATAAGGGAAGCCGCAGCGAAAATTTCCTTTTGCCCAAGGACAACTCAGAAGAATCAACACATGGTGACGAAAATGGAAAATAATAAATTTGCAAAAGGAAGGGTTGCCGCATTTGTTATAATTGCGGTATGTGCAGTTTTTCTTGTTTTCTTTTTGTCAAAGGGAAATTCAGAGGATTTCAAGTTTCTGGACAGTCTGTTTTCGGATGTAACAGAAAACGGATTTAAGGTCACAAAAATCATAGACGGAGATACAATTATAGTTGATTTCCACGACAAAGAAACGACCATAAAACTTATAGGTATAGACGCTCCCGAAGCCGTCAGCGAAGAGAAAAGCTGTCCATACGGAGAAATATCAAAGGAATATTTAAAAAACCGACTTGAGGGAGAATACGTGGACATAGAGTACGACAATGACACCACCGACAGTTCAGGCAGAAACCTCGCATACATATATATAGGAAATGAAATGCTCAATGAAACACTTGTTAAAAACGGATACGCTGTTTTTTCACAAAGCACAGAGGACACAAGCCGATACAACAATCGTCTTATTGAAGCTCAAAAGTACGCACAAGAGAATAAACTGGGAATGTGGAGCAATGAGGTTTCAGACCAGGATACAGGAAATATGAAAAGCAGCAGTAAAATTTAATAATCAAAAAATTAAGACCGACGCATTAAAGCAATCGGTCTTTTTCATTGTCCCCTTTTTAATTGTGCATTGATGTCATCAGTCATCATGTATTTCAGATAAAATTTCTTCCTCAATAAGATTTACAAGCTCGTGTGGTGTAATCCCCAAAGCATTTGCTATTTTCCAGATAGTTTCGAGATTTGCTTTTTTGTTTCCGCTTTCTATCATTGCCAAATGGCTTCTGGCAAGACCTGCAAGGCCGCTTAAAACCTCCTGTGATAATTTCCGCTCTTTTCTAAGACGGCGAATTACCACACCTACCGCATATTTATTAAATTCTATCATCAATGACAACCTCCCTTGGGATTAGTGTAAGCAGAAAATGCGCTATAATTGTCTATGATAGTAGATATTTTTATAAATATGTGATATAATCAATGTGACAGGGGAGTTGATGTACGCCAACCTTTTGGCACTTATTTTTTATAACATATTATTAAATATTTTATCACACAGGTTTTTAAGTGCTAAGAAAAACATTAAACAATATAAGACTCAATCCACGGTCTGTTATCGTTGATAATAATTAACTTGATTTTTGTCCCAACTTCCCTGAAATGCAAAGAAGCTGTTGTAAAGGATTAACTTTACAACAGCTTCTTTTTTATTGGCTATATGCCAAGCTATATTTTTTAATTAGAAATATCTCTTGAGGAGACCTGCGAAACCGCAGCCGTGACGAGCTTCGTCCTTAGCCATCTCGTGAACTGTGTCGTGGATAGCGTCGAGGTCAGCAGCCTTAGCTCTCTTAGCGAGGTCGAACTTGCCCATGCAAGCGCCAGCCTCTGCCTCTGCTCTCATCTCCAGGTTCTTCTTTGTGCTGTCTGTGAGAACTTCACCGAGGAGCTCTGCAAACTTTGCTGCATGCTCTGCCTCTTCAAATGCGTATCTCTTGAAAGCCTCAGCAACTTCCGGATAGCCCTCTCTCTCAGCAACTCTTGACATTGCAAGATACATACCAACCTCTGCGCACTCGCCGTTGAAGTTAGCTCTGAGATCTTCCATGATATCCTCAGAAGCGCCCTGTGCGATACCTACAACGTGCTCAGTTGCATATGTAGCGCCTTCCTGAACCTGTGTGAACTTTGATGCAGGAGCTTTGCACTGAGGACATACCTCCGGAGCCTCTGGACCTTCGTGAATATAACCGCATACGTTGCAAACCCATTTTGCCATAATATAAATCCTCCTAAATTTCGTTAATTTTTTGTTTTAATAAATTTATTGATATCAAACCAGCCGCTTATTTACATTTATCGCATACACCGTAGTAGGTGACGCTTTTGCTTTCTACATTGAATCCGTCCCCTATAAGGGCAGTTTCAGCCGCAGTCGGTTCGTTATCCTCTACATCGTAAATTCTTCCGCATCTGTTGCAGACAAAGTGAGCATGTGGGTCTGTGCGACCGTCTATTCTCTCTTCACCGTCAACAGTTGCCACGTACTTAACTATCCCCTGTTCTTTGAACAGGCTGATATTTCTGTAAACTGTTCCCAAACTCAGATCAGGGCGGTCATCTTTAAGATTGTCATAGACCCACCTTGCGCTGGGATGGCAGTCTGTACTACAGATAACATTGTAAATAGCAAGTCTTTTACTGCTGAAATTTAACCGCCTGATAAAATCACCTCAAATCAATAATTATTACTGAATTTGTTGAATTTATCATACCACATCGGAATTGATTTGTAAAGACCTTTTTGTAATATTTTTTAATTTTCAAAAATATACATATAATATCTGAAAAAAGGTGATGCAGTTTGTACGCAAATATTAGATTAAAGCCGGCAGGTATACTTATAGCCGTACTTACATTTTTTTCTTTAATTTTAACCATGTGCGGTTTTATATTTACGTCAAAAGAAAACACGGAAAAAGAAGTCACTCTTCCAATACTTATGTATCATTCCCTGCAAAAGGACAGCAAAGCTCAAGGTACATATGTAATATCCCCGGATGATTTTGAAAGAGATATGAAGTACCTTAAAAACAACGGATATACATCTGTCACTTTTAAAGAGCTTATAGACTTTGTTAAAAACGGAACTCCCCTGCCACAAAAGCCTATAATGATAACCTTTGATGACGGCTACTACAACAACATACTTTACGGAAGTCCCATACTTAAAAAATACGGTTACACCGCCGTGATTTCCCCCATAGTGAGCTGTACAGCCGAATATTCAAATACAGACTCAATATCCCCTGTTTACGGCTGCGCAGGCTGGGAAGAGCTTAAAAACGCCATAGAAGATGGAACTTTCTCTGTGGAAAACCACACATTTAATTTACATTCTCTGAAAGGCAGAAAAGGGATTTCAAAGCTTCCCGGTGAAAGTTATGAAAGCTATAAAAACACAGTAGGAACGGATATATCAAAAGCTCAAGAACTGATTTATGAAAATCTGGGATTTTATCCAGTCTGTTTTACATATCCCTACGGAGCTTTTGACGACTATTCACAGCAGCTTGTAAAAGAGCTTGGTTTTTCCGCATCCCTCATATGTACGGAAAAATTGAACACAATAACATCTGACAGCGACAGCCTGTACGGCTTAGGCAGATACATAGTGACGCCGGAAAACTCAGCAGAAGAGATACTGAAAAGAATTGGTCTTGAAAAATGAAAATCAACATAGTATTAAACAAAAAGCTTGCCAAAAAGATTTTTATATATTTTCTGACGGCATCACTTTGCGCCGTTTATCTTATGTTTATGAAAGGAAGAATTTCTATGCCCAAAATATTTTTAAGCCCCTCTCTCCAGGAATGGAACCCCTATGTGGACGGAGGAAACGAAGAATACTACATGAATTTGATAGCCGACGCAATGGAACCTTACCTGAGGGCAAGCAATATTGAGTTTGACAGAAACTCCCCTGAGCAAACCCTCACCCAAGCCATTGAGCAGTCCAACAAAAGCAACTATGATTTACACTTCGCCATACATTCCAACGCTGCGCCGGAAAATCTCGCCGGCAAGCTCAGCGGAGCTGATTTTTATTTTTACCCCGCCAGCAGTAAAGGAAAGGAAGCTGCGACGGTCATTTCCGAGAATTACAAAAAAATATATCCCAACCCCTCCAACGTGGAGATAATACCCACCACAACACTGGCGGAGGTAAAGCGCACCAAAGCGCCGGCTGTACTGGCGGAAGTTGCCTACCACGACAACCCAACCCAAGCCCAGTGGATACGTGACAATATAAACGAAATAGGAAAAAATCTCGCCGAGGGTATCGCCCTTTACCTTGGAGTTCCCTTTGTAGAGCCTTGACCTTGTAAAAAATAAATAAAATTTTATTCCCGGAATAATAAAAACATTCCGGGAATACTAATATTAAGCTATTTCCCGTAAAAAACAATATTTTTTCCAAAAAGGTATTGACAAATGCATATAGGTGCGGTATAATGTACAAGCTGACAACGCAACAGCGTGTCAATAACCAATGCGCCAATAGCTCAGCTGGATAGAGCAACTGCCTTCTAAGCAGTAGGTCAGGGGTTCGAGTCCCTTTTGGCGCGCCATATGGTGGGTATAGCTTAGTTGGTTAAAGCGCCAGTTTGTGGCACTGGAGACCGTCGGTTCGAATCCGACTATCCACCCCATTTGACTCATTAGCTCAGTTGGCAGAGCACTTGACTTTTAATCAAGGTGTCCGGAGTTCGAATCTCCGATGGGTCACCAATAACCCCCGATGTACCAAATCGGGGGTTAATTTGAATATTGGGCTATAGCCAAGCGGTAAGGCAACGGACTTTGACTCCGTCATTTCGCTGGTCCGAATCCAGCTAGCCCAGCCAAAACCTGTCTGAAAAGGCAGGTTTTTTATTTTATTAAATATTATTTTGTGATATAATAAGGTATACAAAACTTTAAGGAGGGATAATTATGAAATTTTCAAAGCCTCTCTCCTATCTTTTGTCCTTTTTCTATCCCAGCCGCTGTCCCTTCTGCGGAAATGTGTCACAGCCCCTTGTAACCTGCTGCGATAACTGTCGGCATAAAATAAAAATTCAGACGGGAAAGTATTTTATAGGAAACCGATGGCTTTGCACATCACCATTTAGATATAGCGGTCTACCGAAACAGGCAGTGCTAAAACTAAAATTCAACAGCTGCGGACAGATTTCCTGGGCTATGGGGAAATATATGACCGACGCCATAAAGGAAAGCTTTTCGGATTACAGCTTTGACGTGGTGACCTTTGTCCCCATGCACAGAAAAAGAAAGAGGAAATCCCTTTACAACCATTCAAAGCTTTTGGCTTCCTCAATAGCCAAAAATCTGTCACTTCCTATGAAAAATCTTTTGATAAAGACAGAATACAACAAACCCCAGCACAAGCTCAACAGGGACGAAAGAATAAAAACTATAAAAAACACATTTCGTGCCGACAGCAAATCACTGGATTTTATCAAGGGCAAAACCATACTGCTGTGCGACGATGTTTTAACCACCGGCTCAACCCTCAGCGAGTGCTGCAAAGTTTTAGAAAAAGCCGGAGCCAAGGACGTGTTCTGCGTCGCTTTTGCAAAGGCTTAATAATATGGAGGTTCAAATGAAATTACATACAACTATAGACATAAACTCTTTAAGAGAGGTAAAAAAACACATTTTAAGCAGGAAATTAAAAACAACATGTATTGTTTTCGCCATTGTATTTTTTATATTGGCTTTGATTCTTTTTGCAGTTAAGGTATATTTTCAGGCTGCAATAATACTTGTTATCGCATTTGTTTTATTTTTCGAGATAATATTCTTTGAAAACCTTCTTGTAAAAAAGAATTTAAAGAATATAAGGGAGCTTTACGGCACTGAAAAGGTGGATGGAACCGTGGAATTTTTAGACGACAAAATGATTGTTGCAAATTCAGCAACCAACGGAACCCTCCCTATAAATTATCAGATAATTTCAAGAGTTGTGGAAACTTCAAATTATTTTACTATGTTTACAAAACAGAATTCCATGATAATAATAGATAAATCCTCTATGAGCAAAGATGAAACCGCCGATTTTTTAAACATAGTAAATACAAAAATGATGAAAGCAAAGTATGTAAAAGGCAAATAATATTTATAGTCTTAAAAATCTTAAAACCGCCTGTAGGTATGGCTGTTCCTACAGGCGGTTTTTGTGTGCATTATTTCAAATTTAAAAAAGTGGGATAGAAGTCTGTTTTAATGTTATAAGTTAAAATGTTATCCGTTTACTTTATGATAAATTCATCAAGCTTTCCGAGAACCTCATCAAGCACCGCTTTATCATCGCAGTGAATAACAAGTGCAAGATCGTTTTTCAGGTCAAGGCTGAAAATACCGATCATGGATTTAGCATCTATTATATAACGTCCCGATGTCAAATCGAAATCAAATTCATATTGTGAAATTGTGTTGACAAACTTTTTAACTTCTTCAACCCCGTAAAGTTTAATGCCTACTTTAAGCATAGTAATTTTTTCTCCTTATAAAATCAGCTTTGCATAATGTTTCAGAAGTCATATTTATCAAGTCAAGATACATCAGGAACGGACTTTGGTAATGTGCATTTCTATAGGGCTGTAATCTCCTGAGGTTTTAGGAACAAGCACTCCGCCGCTCATAAGAGCCTTGCCGGTGTATGTTTCACTGCCGTTGTTGATTACATATTCTGCGTTTTCATCAAGGCCTCTCGGCTTTATAAGATATCTCACAAAATTCGGTTTTGTGAAAAATACCATTCCGTGAATAAGAGCTTCGGATTTATCCTCTGAAACAAATTCCCATGCGGCGTATTCATCCTTCATAGGATTGCTCAGTCTGTAGTATTCACCGTTGTGGATAAGAGGCTGATATTCTTTGAAACGCTTTATTTGATTTTTAACACTTTCCTTTTCCTCAGAGCTGAGTGTATTCAAATCCAGCTCATAACCGAAGCTTCCTGCCATAGCGGTAACCGCTCTGGTTTCAATAGGAGTAATTCTTCCGGTCTGGTGGTTAGGCACTGTAGACACGTGAGAACCCACTGCAGAAATCGGATAGAAAAAGGATGTGCCGTACTGTATTTTTGTTCTTTCATAAGCATCAGTATCGTCGCTGCACCAAATCTGCGGGCAATAATAGAGCATACCTGCGTCAAATCGTCCGCCGCCTCCGCAGCAGCCTTCAAACAACACATCAGGGAATGAAGAGGTAAGTCTTTCAAGGAGAGAATAAACACCTAAAACATATCTGTGAGGCATTTCCCCCATATTCTCAGAATTAAGACCATAGCTGAACCAATCCGAAATACTGCGGTTCATATCCCATTTCACATAGGATATATCGGCAGATTTCAAAACATTGCTTACAGCTTCGTATATATAATCCTGAACATCTTTTCTCGACATATCAAGTACAAGCTGACAACGACTTCTTACAGGCGCTCTGTCAGGAATTTTAATAGCCCAGTCCGAGTGATTTCTGTAAAGGTCGCTGTCCTCTGAAACCATCTCAGGTTCAAACCAAAGACCGAATTTCATTCCCATGGCTTTTACCTTATCAACAAACTTTTTCAAAGAACCGCTGAGTTTTTCCTCGTTTACAAACCAATCACCAAGTCCGGCTGTTTCGCCGTTTCTTTGTCCGAACCAGCCATCGTCAAGAACGAACATATCAACTCCAAGCTCAGAAGCCTGCTTGGCTATATTATATAGTATCTCTTCGTTAAAGTCAAAGTAAGTGGCTTCCCAGTTATTTATAAGAACCGGACGTGACTCAAGCTTATACTTGCCTCTGCATACGTTGTTTCTGATAAACTTATGGAAGCAGTGGGAGAGCTTTTCAAATCCCTGTGAGCTGTAGCTTAAAAACGCCTCAGGAGTGCAGAAGCTCTCCCCTGCTTTAAGATTCCATTTAAACATTTCAGGATTTATTCCCATGACCATTCTCACCTGGTCGAGCTGGTCAAGCTGAACTCTCGCTTTAAAGCTTCCGCTGTACATAAGCATTGCCCCTATACAGCTTCCTGAAATTTCCGTGCAATCAGCTGAACAAAGTACTATTGCGGGGTTTTGCTGGTGGCTTGAAGCACCTCGATTGCTGGAGCTTTCCTGAATACCGTGTATAAGTGACGCACGCTCAAGCTGTCTTTCCATTGCGTGTCTTCCCTGGAAGTGTACCCACTGCCAGTTTCCGAAAGGAATATCAAGACAAACGCTTGAAGCATTTTTGAGATATACACTGTTATCTCCTTTGTTGGTGATAACTGCGCTTCTTGTTATAATATCGGTATTTTCAAAAACTCCGTATTTCAGCACAACCTCTATTTTTGAAACCTTGTCCTCCAAAGTTATCTCAAGGGTTTCTGCTTCATTGTTATTATCATAGGATGCCGGAAGTTCCGGGATAGAATACTTTCCCTTTTTAACGTCCCAGCCTTTAAACCTCAAGTCAACCGAGCTGTCGCCATCCTTGTTGAGTACGGACAATGAAGAAATTCTGTAATCACCCGTACCCTCGCAGGAATATTCCTGAGGCAATGTATCAAGTGAATAGGTCTGTTTCGGAACCTGACATAATTACAAGAGGAGTCATAACATCGTTCCATGTTCCCAAAGCAGTCAAAACAGCAACTGTTGCGTGCATAGGCTTCATCATTGGGAAGATGATTGTCCAGTATGTTCTCCATGTAGAAGAGCCGTCAACCTCGGCAGCCTTTTCAATGGCAAGAGGTATATTTTTAAGATAACCGGTATAGAGCATAACATTCATAGGCATGTAGAATACCACGTAAAGAATAATTACACCGAACATGTTGTCAATTCCCATAATAGCTGTCTCTTTAACAAGTGGCATCATAAGAATTGCAAAAGGAACAAACATACCGCTTACTATATAGAAATAAACGAGCTTGAAACCCTTGTGGCGCATCATGCATTTGCCGATTGCATAACCTGCCATGGAGTGGATAACCAGTGAAAGAACTATTGTAACACTGGTGATGATAAGGCTGTTTGCCAGAGAGTGCCAGAAATCTGTAACTCTCATAGCCTCTGCAAAAAGGAAGTGTATACACGCTGTCCTCAGGGATAAACTCAAGGGATTTTTCGATTTCCATATATGCCGGCTTTATATCGTTTATGCCCTCAAAATCGGAAATATCCATGAAAAGGTCAGCGTCTAAGAAGTTTGAATAGTTGATATCTCCGCCAATACCAACAATGTCAGGATAATCTTCCTTAATCAAACGTGTTTTCAGAACAGTCATAGCCTCGTTTGGAGATTCGATTCTCAGCTCGATATCGTCATGAGTTGCATTGAATCGTTCCTCAATTTCTTCAAAAGCCGCAACCGCCTCCGGCTTGTACTGAAGCATTGTGATGACCGTCTTTCCGTTTTCACCTCCTTGTGAAGAGCAGCCTGCCACAGCAAAACTTGTTGTTATCAGCGCCGCAATCAATGCCAAAACAGCGAATTTTCGTTTAAACATAACATTTCCTCCTTTTTCACATGTTTTTTTACGACTATTCATTGTTTTCTTGCTGTGTATACATTATATCATCCATTTTGCTATCATTGAATACCATGAATCATGATGTTTTATATCATTTTGCGATTTTTGTCCCTGCATTTTAAAATAATATCGCATTTTGGTATATTTCGTGATATAATATAAAAAACATCAACTTTTGTGGAGGGGTTTTAAATGAGTGGTCTAATTTTTTCTATTTTTCCTCTTGAAAATTTCATCGACCTGGGACTGTGTCAATTCGGCAGAGAGCAGTGTTCTCCCTCTCATTCTTTCGGCCCTGCCGCAAGAAACCACTTTCTTTTTCACTATGTTCTGTCAGGCGTCGGCACCTTAATGGCTCAGGACAGCGACGGAATTACACAGACGTATTCAATAAAAAGTATGCAGGGATTTATGATTTTCCCCGGTCAGATAACAACCTATATCGCCGACAACGAAATCCCCTGGGAATACCTGTGGCTGGAATTCGACGGTCTCCGTGTAAAGGGTATGCTTGAAGCCGCAGGAATCACTCAAAACTCACCTGTGTACCGTGCAAGAAAAAAAGAACTCCGTGACGACATGGTAAACGAAATGCAGTACATAATAGAACATACAGATTCCTCACCATTTCACATTATAGGACATCTCTATCTTTTTCTTGATTACCTTATCCGTTCTGCGGCTGATTTCCGAGTATCCAGCGGAAGCCAGCTGAGAGATTTCTATATTCACGAAGCCATACACTATGTAGAACACAACTATCAAAACAATATAAGTGTAGAGGATATCGCCGCTGTGTGCGGACTTAACAGAAGCTATTTCGGAAAAATTTTTAAGCTGGGCATCGGCAAAACACCTCAGGAATTTTTGCTGAACTACCGAATGTCAAAAGCCGCCGAGCTTTTAAAGCTAACCCAGCTTTCCATAAACGATATAGGAATAGCCGTAGGTTATGACAACTCCCTCCACTTCTCAAGGGCATTTAAAAACATATACGGAATTTCCCCAAGAGAATGGAGAAATCAGAATAAAATGAAATAAGTAAAATCCACCTTTAGAGCAGCTCTAAGGTGGATTTTCTCATTTAATCACTTTTAATTACTCAAAGAACCTACCTTTGAAGAAATTTTCGTTTCCCAATTTCTTTGCGGTAAGACGGAACATAACACATCCGTCAGGACATACAATATCCTTGCAGTATTCACCGCTTCCGCCTATGTTCGTAAGGTCTCCGCCGCTTCTTACCGCCTCCATAATTGGATAAAGCATCATCATGGTTTTTGAACAAATTCCATAGCCGTCCTTATTGACAGGACATCCATATGTGCAGGTGTACTTGTCCCCTATCTCTTCACCGTTGCGGCAATAATGTTCAGTCCTTTCACCACGTAGAAAGCCTGTCACTTCAATTTCAAATTCATATTCTTCATCGTACCACTTTTTCATAGCTAACCTCCGGTTTTAATAACACTTTCTCAACATTCTGTAATAGGAAACATCGCCGCTGTCCGCCTTGGTAACAGTCTCCAGCATACCGTTTTTGATAAACTCTTCTATTCTCAGGGCAATAAGACCGTCCCCTATACCAAAGGCGTATTCACCCAAAACATTTCCGATAACCTTAGCCTCCATAAACTCCTTTTCCTGAGCATCAATTTCTTTAATAATAAAGTCATCATAAAAGTTTTCTGAAACACTGACAAGCTGATGATTAACTACAGCTCTCAGTACAGAATTTTCCTTTTGTAGCTTCTGCCACCTTAAAGAAAATCCATACATATAATCAGCAGGAAGCTTTTTCCCAAACTTAGCCAAATGTCCCCACTGATGAGGAGAAACCTCTCCCCAACTTGAATATACAGCAACAGTGCCGTCAGGCATAACATGAAAATCAGGAAGCTTTACACAGGTGATATCCAGATTGTCAAATCCCACCGGCTTTAGCTGTTCTATCATCCAGCAAATACCACAGACCTCGTCAGGCGTATCGCTTGTCCAAACACGGATCTCTTCTCCCTTTTCGGCACAGGAAATAAGCTCTTTTAAGTTTTTCTCAGAGCTCTTTATCATCTCCTGTGAAGCTCCTTTTACCTCCTCCGGATAAATGCTAAAAAGCTCGTTTAGAGCCTCTTCCCTTTGCTTACCAATTCCGTTCTCATCAATACTGCCAAAGCTGAGAGCCAGCGGAAAACAAAGAATATCTCTTCGCTTTATGTTGAGAGGAACAGCGCTCTCCCAGTTTAACCGTTCTTTTTCTTCCTGTTCTCTAATTATCTTTTCTATTTTCTCCTGATTTGGAAAGCCGTCCTGCTCGTCTGCAATTATAGCAGTGCTGACGCCGCCCATATGTTTGTTATTGATAGCAGCAAACCCAAGGCTTCCCCCTGCGCTCTCGCTAAATACAACCTCGACCATAAAAATCACCTTTATTACCTGTACACAAAATCGATAAAACGAATCAAATTATAATATGATTTTATCATATTTAATTTTAGGCTTCAATAGACAAAATGTATTCATAAAAACAAAAAAGATGCTGTCTGTAATATTCAGACAACATCTTCTTTACGATTATTGATAAATAATTATTGAGCTTCCGTCGTAGGCTGTTATTTCTATATTCATATCTGAACTATAATTTTCTGTCAACAGCGTTAGCTCATAGCCGGTTTCTGTTTCTATCATATCGTATTCTTCACCGTCTAATGTAACCCAAACATATTGGAATACATCGTCTGTATCCCAGAAAATTCTTGTAAGCTCCTCCTTGTTTTCAACATATATATCTTCAGTATCTAATACCTGCCAATCTTCGGACAAACCCCAAGACTCTATTTCAGAAATTGTCGGATTCATATCCAGTTCCATCATCTTATCATACTCAAAATAAATATCTGAAAAAGTGTACTCCGCCATTTCAAAAATTACGCAGTCAGGTTTAAAGATATTAAAGTAATAATCCAAATCAAAAACATTCTGATAGTCGTGTACGTATACATATTCACCAAAGGCATTTTCCAGATACTTATAGCCGTAATTATTCATATAGCTGCCCTGGAAAACAAGAGCGCTGGGGGAACCCTCTTGGATTTTCTCGGGGTTTTCATAATATCCAAAAGTTTGATAAGATGGGTCCATTTCAATTTCGTCTTTAAACAGTTCAGTATTATTTATCAGCTTATCTAAGTCTATTTCAATTTCAGGAACCAGTTCATCTATAGGAAACTGTGAAACAGGCAATGATGTTTGAAGCACTTCCGAAACGGTAAAGTCCTCAATATCATTTAACTCTATTTCCGGAAAATCCTCCTGTAACTCCTGTAAAATTGCATTTGTTCCGCAATATGCACCCAAATCATTCCAGTGGTTTGCGTCATACTTTTGATTAAAAACAACCTCTCCCTCTTCTGTTTTTTCTCTAAGGGTTACGGTGTTGTCTAAGTATCTTATGCCACGCTCATCCAAAGCATCAAAAAATTCATCCAGCCATGAGCGGTCGTAATTTATTCCGCTTGGAATGTATTCTGTCAGTACGGCAGGTTTAGCAGGATTTAAAACAAAAAGGAAAGGTATATCTCTCGCTTCGCAATACTCCTGAAGATCCTCTATCATATCGGCAAAAGCCTCATGGTAAAGATAATATCCGTCCTCTACAGTGGAAAGACCCTGTCCGAATACATAACCGTCCTTGCCGTAGGTGTAATTAGGATGCACCATCTTTCCGAATAACTTATCGTTTAACACCGTATAAGCAAGTATCATTTCGTCACGAAGTCCGATTCTATCATTTACATAGCTTTCCACAGCCGCTGTAAATTCATCACTGTCTTCATAGGGACCCTGTGAAAAAGGATTTTCCGCCAACATTCTATTGTCAATAACAGAAGCCGTATTTGGTGTAAAATTAAAAGTAACGGCAGGAACAAGTATAATAAGAGAAAAAATAATTGCTGTTAAAATCTTTATTAACTTCATCGGCGTCTCCTTTACAATCAGTACTGAAAATAAATAAACGGACTATATGTGGAATTCACCATAAATAAAATCGCAACAACAAAAACAGCAAGCAATGCCATCTCCTGAATCAAATATCCGGTTTTTGTAGAAACTGCTTTATTATACCATGCAATTATTTTTGGAGAGCCCAGCAAGGTTGAGCCTAAAATTCCTATTACAGCAAAGGAAATAATCTGGGTATCGAAGTAGTACATCCAGTTATAGGAAAGGGTATCCGCCGGAACATTTCCAAACAATGCGTTAAATACCATTCCGATATCTGCAAAATCCTGGAATTTAAACAACTGCCAAAACATCAGTACAACTATCATAGTTATTATATATTTAATAGCCTTAGGCGTTTTGATATAGAATTTCTTTTTCTGAATCACTCGTTCTGTTACGGCAAATGCAGCGTTTATTCCTCCCCAAAGTATATAGTTCCAGCCTGCGCCATGCCAAATGCCGGTAAGAGCAAAAACAACTGCTAAATTGCGCAGTGTTCTCCACTGTCCTCTGCGGCTTCCTCCCATTGGAATATACACGTATTCTCTAAACCATGTACCCAAGGAAATATGCCAGCGTCTCCAAAATTCTGAAATTGAAGTGGAACGATAAGGGAAGTTAAAGTTTTCTTTAAACTCAAAACCAAAGATTTTAGCAATACCTATTGCAATATCGGAGTATCCGGAAAAATCGTAATAAATTTGAAGCATATATAAAATCAAAGTACCGAAAGCGGTAATTTGATCCATTTTATCTATAGGAATTTCGTTTAAACATGCCCCGAAAGAATCAGCTAAAATAACCTTTTTAGCAAATCCTATCATAATTCTATTTAACCCGTCTGTGCTTAAATTTAAGGACATAGCTCTGGTTTTAATTTGTCCCTGAAAATCTTTCCACAAAACAATAGGGCCGGAAATAACCTTAGGGAAAAAGGATATATACAGCAAGCAGTCAATAAGACTTCCTGATGTCGCATGTCCTCGATAAATATCGGTAAAATATGAAATCGCCGAAAATGTGATAAACGATATGCCGATAGGAGCAACCAAAGAGTTTACAAGCACATAGCTTCCGGACATCATATTCCAGCAATCCACAAGGAAAGTCATATAGTTAAAATAAACCAAATTGAATATTACAAATAAAACTGCAATTACCAAAGGAATTATACCTAAGGAAATACTTTTTCTAAGATTTACTTTTTTCGTTTTTATTGCTTGAATCAGGAATCCAAATAAATAAACAATTAAAATATACAACAGCAATCTAAACAGGTCATTAAAGGATGACCACATATAAAATCCTAAACTAAAAACAATAATAATTATATCCTTTACACGCAACTTTTCAAATATCCAACTAATACTTTTTATAGCAGAAATTCTGTCTATAATAATATAGGGCAATAAACATATCGGAAAAAATACAAATAAAAATATTTGCGTAGTAAACCCCATAATTTTGCTCCTCATCTAATAATTCCTGTAATTTTACGGTGATTACCAGTTTATCACAGAAAAATCACTTTGTAAATAACAATTGTCATAACTATTGTTTTATTTGTGTTTTAGATTTTAAGCTTAAAAAGCAATATAACATAACTATAAAATATAAATATATTCAAAAAATCAAACTTAATATTTCAAATTTTATTATCGATACTTTTAATTAGCCACTAAGAATTTTACAATATATAATTTTTTCATACATAAAATTCATCAATTCTCTGTAAAACGCTTATTTAACTGTACTTTAAATTTAATCTTTAATTTTTATATCATATTTTATTTTACTTATCTTTTATTATAATTATTCCAAATAAAAAGGATGCTATTAACATCACAGTTAATAACATCCTTTTACCTTTAAATATTAACTTTTATTTAATATTATTCCCATTCAATAGTAGCTGTTGGCTTCGGTGAGAGGTCGTAGCATACTCTGTTTACGTTCTTTACTTCCTTCAAAATTCTGTCTGTAATCTTGTGGAGAATAGGCCAGTCCAGCTCTTCTATTGTTGCGCTCATTGCGTCAACTGTGTTTACGGCTCTGATGATAACCGGATAGTCAAAGCATCTTGCGTTATCTCTTACACCTACTGACTTAAAGTCAGGAACAATTGTAAAATACTGCCATACCTTCTTGTCAAGGCCAGCCTTTTCAAATTCTTCTCTCAAAATTGCGTCTGACTCTCTAACAGCCTCAAGACGTTCTCTTGTGATAGCTCCAAGGCATCTTACGCCAAGTCCCGGGCCTGGGAATGGCTGACGATAAACCATATTGTGTGGAAGTCCAAGCTCAACGCCGCAGGCACGAACCTCGTCCTTAAAGAGCTGCTTCAATGGCTCTACAAGCTCAAACTTCAAATCCTCCGGCAAACCTCCAACATTGTGGTGGGATTTAACAGCCTTAACTGTCTTAGTTCCGCTTTCGATGATATCAGGATAGATTGTACCCTGTCCCAAGAAGTCGATATCGGAAAGCTTTCTTGCCTCTTCCTCAAAAACTCTGATGAACTCTGCACCGATAATCTTTCTCTTCTGCTCAGGGTCAGCAACGTTTTCAAGCTTTGTTAAAAATCTTTCAGTTGCATCAACATAGATGAGGTTTGCTTTCATCTGGTCTTTAAATACTGAAACAACGCTTTCAGACTCGTTCTTTCTCATAAGTCCGTGGTTTACATGAACGCAAACCAGATTATTGCCTATAGCCTTTATAAGCAAAGCGGCAACAACAGAGCTGTCAACGCCGCCGGAAAGTGCAAGCAATACCTTTTTATCGCCAACCTGACGTCTGATAAGCTCAACCTGGTCGTCGATAAAGTTTTTCATATTCCAATTCTTAGCTGCTCCGCAGATATCGAATACAAAATCCTTAAGAATTTTCTGATACTCTGCTTCGTCCTCAGGCCACTTATCAAGCTTTGAACAGTCTGCTTTGATGTGGTCAACTGCCAGGAAAGGTACATCTACTGAATAAATCTCTTTGTTTACATCAATAGCTACGCCGTCAACTACATTGTTTACACCGCCGTTGATGATAACGCCTTTAACATTTGGAAGGGCTTTAAGCTCTGCCGCTGTGATATCGTGCGGATAAATCTCGCTGTAAACACCGAGAGCACGGATATCACGTGCAAGGTTTGTGTTTTTTGTGCTGCCCAAATCCAAAATAACAATCATGTCCTGCTTCATTTTTTCCTCCTGCTGATTTTAAAATTTAAAATTTCAGCTATTTTTAGCTTCCTGCTTCTTTTTCAGCTCTCTTTCTGCCTGAGGTAATCTCAGATAAACAGGCATAAGCTCCTTTGAGCTTATTGTTTTACCCTCAAGTGCCTGAATTTCTGCGGCAAAAGCAACAGCCGAAGCATTTTGAAATCTTACATTAAATGGAGCAAGCTGTGCGCACACCGGCGTCTGCGCCATGGCCTTATTGCAAAGTTCCGCTCCGTCGCCTACAAGTATAATATTTTCATGGACGTTTTCCAGTTCCTTTATAAGGTCGTCAATGGAAATCGCCCTGTCCGGACAAAGTCTTATAACCTTGCCGTTTTCCACACGAAACAAACCATTATAAACCTGATTGCACCTTGCATCCATAACAGAGCATACAATGCCGTTGTGATAAAGGTGGCAATATGCCATAGCCTCAAGGGTTGAAACAGGCACGCATTTTTTCTCTGCGCCGTAAGCCATTCCCTTAATTGCCGCAATTCCGATTCTTATTCCTGTAAATGAGCCGGGGCCTGCGGAAACCGCCAAAACATCAACATCCTCAAGCTTGGTTTCACAGCAGTTTAAAAGTGACTCAACCATAGGCATAATGGTCTGACTGTGGGTAAGTTTTGTGTTTATAAAAAATTCGCCTATAATTTTTTGGTTTTCAACCAGCGCCGCAGATGCAGGCGACGCCGATGTATCAATTGCAAGAACTTTCAAGAAAGTCCTCCCCTTCTATGGTAAAAATTCTTGAGTTTTCCGTGCTTCCCTCTTGGATTTTTATTCTAATGCAATCCTCAGGAAGAACGGCTTCAATATTTTCGCTCCATTCAATAATAAGCACACCGTTTTCAAGATAGTCAAAAAATCCGATAGAATACAGGTCATCCCAGCCATCAATACGGTACATATCAAAGTGATAAATTTTAAATCTGCCTCTGTATTCGTTTACAATGGCGAATGTAGGGCTTGAAACACAGTCCCCGCATCCGGCGCCCTTGGCAATTCCTCTTGTCAAAGCGGTTTTTCCCATTCCCAAACCGCCGTAAAGAGCAATTACCTCAGTGCCTTTAAGCTTTTTTCCTATCTCTTCTCCGATTCGTTCAGTTTCGCATATATTTTTAGATGTGAATTTTGTCATATCAGAATAATCCTGTTATTGTACCGTCGTCGTTTAAATCTATTTTCTCTGCGGCAGGAACCTTAGGAAGTCCGGGCATAGTCATAATATCCCCTGTAAATACAACCACAAAGCCTGCGCCGTTTGAAAGTCTTACGTCTCTTACAGTGATTGTAAAGTCCTTAGGAGCGCCCAAAAGTGCAGGGTTATCTGAAAGGCTGTACTGTGTCTTTGCTACGCATATAGGAAGCTCAGAACCTCCGAGACTTTCAACCTCTTTTATCGCCTTTTCTGCGGCAGTTGTGTAAACAACCTCCTTAGCTCCGTAAATCTTCTGTGCAACAGTCAGGATTTTCTCCTTTAAGGAAATGTCAAGAGGATAGATAACAGAGAAATCTGATGGCTTCTCAACAGCTTCGCAAACCTTCTTTGCAAGCTCTACGCCGCCTTCTCCGCCTTTTTCAAATACCTCTGAAAGTGCAAAGTCTGCGCCCTTGGAAATGCAGTATTCCTCAATAAATTTAAGCTCTTCCTCACTGTCGGTGCCGAACTTGTTAATTGCAACTACAACAGGAACGCCGTATTTTCTCATGTTGTCAATATGTACGCCAAGGTTTACAATACCGGCTTTCAAAGCCTCCATGTTTTCCTCGCCTACCATTGCCTTTGGCACGCCGCCGTTGTACTTGAGAGCACGGCATGTGGCAACAACAACTATTGCAGATGGCTTAAGGCCTGCATATCTGCACTTAATATCCAGGAATTTCTCTGCGCCCAAGTCAGAACCGAAGCCTGCCTCTGTGATGCAGTAATCACCAAGCTTCATTGCAAGCTTTGTAGCTCTTACAGAGTTGCATCCGTGGGCAATATTTGCAAATGGGCCGCCGTGCATGATAGCCGGAGTTCCCTCAAGAGTCTGAACAAGGTTAGGCTTAATAGCGTCCTTCAAAAGCACGGTCATAGCTCCGTCAGCTTTCAAATCCTTTGCATAAACCGGAGTTCCGTCATATTTATAGGCAACTAAAATATTACCAAGACGCTTTTTAAGGTCTTTAATATCGTTGGCAAGACAAAGAATTGCCATAACCTCGGAAGCAACGGTAATGATAAATCCGTCCTCACGTGGGATACCGTTTACTTTTCCGCCAAGACCTACAACCACATTTCTCAAAGCACGGTCGTTCATGTCAAGGCATCTCTTTATGAGAATTCTTCTCTGGTCAATGCCCAAAGCGTTGCCCTGCTGCATGTGGTTGTCAAGCATTGCACAAAGCAGGTTGTTAGCCGCTGTGATTGCGTGCATATCGCCTGTAAAGTGCAGGTTAATGTCCTCCATAGGAAGTACCTGAGCATAACCGCCGCCGGCAGCTCCGCCCTTAATTCCGAACACAGGGCCAAGTGACGGCTCTCTCAAAGCGATAACGGCATTTTTTCCTATTTTAGCCATAGCCTGTCCAAGACCTGCTGTGGTTGTGGTTTTTCCCTCGCCAGCCGGTGTTGGATTGATAGCTGTAACAAGGATAAGTTTACCGTCCGGCTTATCCTTCAATCTCTCAAAAAGTTCATCATTGAGTTTTGCCTTAAAACGACCGTAAGGCTCAAGTTCTTCTTCTGTAATACCCAGATTTTTTGCGATTTCCGCAATCGGAACAAGTTTTGCTCTGGTTGCAATTTCAATATCTGTAAGCATCTACAATACACCTCCGAAAAAATTATACTACTTGGTATTATTTTATCATATAAGCACTGTTTTAACAAGAGTCATTTCATGCATATTCCACATTACAAATGGAAAGATTTGATAAAATCATGTATTTTTTAGAACAAATCCTTTTTTATAATTCCCAAGCTGTCGCCTAATCTGCCTCTGGAAAGCAAATATGACTTTGCGTTTCTCTGCAAAGATGTGTTTTCTGTATATTCGCATGCATTGTCCTTTATGTTTCCGAAAATTCGTTTCTCGCTCTCTCTGCTTTCGTAATTTGTTTCAATTATGCTGAAAAGGCTTTGAAATTTAAGAATATTTGAATTTTCATCCAAAACATTTTTAAGGTCGGGACATAAAAGCCATGAACAGCACAAATACGGAATATCCTTTCCGAAAACCTCTAACGCCCATTTCAAAGATTTTTCACAAGCTTCAAAACTTAGCTTTTCACCCTGTGGTATATGGACGTTTATAACCCTATCGCCTTTTTTGATATTTTCCGTTTCAATGACTTTTGGAGATTCTGCCTTTTCAAACTGAAGCCTGCCAAGGCGAAACAGAGTTAAGTCTATGTGTCGGTAAAGCCAGCGGTATTCCTGCAATCCGTACTCACCAAACTGATTAAAGCAGTTCATGCACCAGATTGAAATATCAGAAAAAGTATCCCAGTAAACCTGCTCCGGTATATTTTTCTCAATATATTTTTCAAAATCCTCCGCCGCCAGCCTGCAATAGCAGTACAAAAACAGCAGGCGGAAATTTTCTTTGCCCTCTAAAACAGAGAAAAACTTTTCCCTGGCCTCAAAATAAAGCTTTTTATAAAGGGAATATTCTTCCTCTGTAACAGACAGCTTTCTAAGCTCTTCAAAGGCGGCTTTTTCAAGGCTTATTCCCCTGCAAAAATTTTCCAAAGTCATATTTTCACTTCCCTATGATTTTTCTTTAATTATAACATCAAAGCACATAATAAGAAAAGGCGGCAAATAACAATTCTGCCGCCTTTACAAATATTAAATTAAAACAGACTGCTTTTTATTCGGTTCACAGCGCCCTTTTCAATCCTGCTGACCTGAGCCTGAGAAATTCCGATTTCCTTTGCCACCTCTGTCTGTGTTTTTCCTTTAAAGAACCGCAAACCTAAAATTCTCTTTTCCCTTTCGGAAAGATTTTTCATGGCTTCTTTCATTGATATTTCGTCAAGCCATGATGTATCGTCGTTTTTGTCACCTATTTGGTCCATAACATAAACCGTGTCCGCTCCGTCGTTAAACACCGGCTCGTAAAGGGAAACAGGCTCTACAATGGCTTCCAAAGCCAAAACCACATTTTCCTTGGGAATATTCAGTTCCTTTGCGATCTCCTCCACTGTAGGCTCCCTGTTGTTTTTAAGTGTAAGCTTTTCTTTAACCTGCATAGCGTGGTAAGCCGTGTCACGGACAGAGCGTGAAACCCTTATACAGTTGTAATCCCTGAGATGTCTTCTAAGCTCGCCTATAATCATTGGAACACCGTATGTTGAAAACCTTACGTCCAAAGTGGGGTCAAAATTATCAATAGCCTTTATAAGCCCTATAACGCCAACCTGAAATAAATCGTCGGCATTTTCCCCACGGTTTGCAAATCTCTGTATAACCGACAAAACAAGACGCAGATTTCCGTTTATCAGCTTTTCCCTTGCCGCCTTGGCCTCTTTTTTCGAGCCTGTTTTCATAATTTTCAAAAGCTCGAGCTTTTCACTTTCCTTTAAAACTTTAAGAGAAGAGGTGTTAACCCCGCAAATTTCAACCTTGTTGTACTGCAAAATTACAGCCCCTTTGCATCAATACTTTAATCTTAGTATTGACACAACGGGGCTTTTCATTCTGATTTTTTATTAAATTAAACCGACATATGCGTATCGTAAAGTTGTTAACAATCCATTGAAAAATTCGCCAGGCAAAAAGAAACACAAATATCTCCGTCGAAAAATATATAAAAATCTCCCAGCTTGTGTTCTATATGCTCCATATCTTCCCTTTTAAGATAAAATGATTTTTCAGCTTTACAGATTGAAGCTGTTATCTCCGGCAAAGCTTCAAAGGAAATATTTTTCATACCGAAGGACAATCCCTTTCCCAATGCTTTTACATAGCTTTCTTTCAGCGTCCACAGCATCCACCGGGCGGCTTTTTGTTCCTCTTCAGGCAATGAGGAAAGATACTTTATTTCCTCATCGGTGCAGATTCTTTTAATCACTCTTTTGGGAAAATCTCTTATCTCCTCAACATCCGCTCCGCATATTTTATCACTTATCATAACTGCGCAGTGTTCACCGCTGTGAGAAATATTAAAGTTATACTCCGGCTTATCAGAAAAAAATGGTTTTCCTGTTTCGGTTTTCTCAATTAAAAACTTCTCAGGCTCAGGTTCTGCATAAAACTCCCTCAAGCCCTTATAAAGCAGTTCCATACCTTTAGAATGTTGTGTTTTTCTCTTTTCACCATCAGCAATGCTGAATTTACCTATTAAAAAACAATCCACCAAATCACCCCGGCAATTTCTTTCCCTTTACTCTTTCCCAGTACTGCTTATATGCCTGCTCATTTTTGTTGTCGCCGAACTTATAGTAGACTCTATTTTTCAGCACATCGGGCAGATACTGCTGTTCCACATAGTGGTTTTCAAAGTCATGGGCGTATTTATAAAACTGTCCCTTGTTCTGATTATCCTCACCGTCGTAATGCATATTTTGAAGCTGACGTGGTATAGGCCCTATATTTCCCGCCCTTATATCCGCTATTGCTCCGTTTATTCCCATGTAAGCGGAATTTGATTTAGGCGCAGTGCTCACAAGCACAACGGCGTCAGCAAGGGGTATTCTCGCCTCCGGCAAACCCAGCTTCATAGCCATATCGGTGCAGGCATTTACAATAGGAATAATCTGAGGATAGGCAAGTCCCACATCCTCGGCGGCGCACACCATAAGTCTGCGGCAGGCACTTATAAGGTCGCCGGCCTCCAAAAGTCTTGCAAGATAATGCAAAGCGGCGTCGGGGTCGGAACCTCTCATACTCTTCTGATAAGCGGAAACTATGTCGTAATGTTCATCACCGTCACGGTCGTACTTCATTGCACTTTTCTGGGAAAGCTCTGCGGCGTCCTCGGGTTTTATATGCAGAACTCCCTCCGCAAGCTCTGCGGAAGCAAAGCAAAGCTCCACACTGTTCATGGCTTTTCGCACATCACCGCCGCAGGACCTTGAAATTATCTCCGCCGCCTCATCGGGAAAATCCACGGGATATTCGGACTCCTCCGATAAAATTTTAGCCGCACGCAAAACAGCCTTTTTTATTTCATCTTTTTCCACCGACTTAAATTCAAAAACCGTACAGCGGCTTAAAATAGCGTTATAAACATAAAAATACGGATTTTCAGTGGTAGAGGCGATAAGTGTTATACGTCCGTTTTCTATGTATTCCAGCAATGTCTGCTGTTGCTTTTTATTAAAATACTGAATTTCGTCAAGATACAGCAAAATTCCCTTTACTCCTGAGAAAGTGTCAAGCTGAGCAAAAATCTCCTTTATATCGGCTGTTGACGCAGTTGTACCGTTTAATTTTTTCAAGGTTCTGTCGGTCTTTTTGGCGATATAGGTGGCAAGGGTTGTTTTTCCCACACCTGACGGGCCGTAAAAAATCAGGTTTGGAATTTTGCCGCTTTCGATTATTTTTCTCAAAGGCTTACCAGGAGCTAAAAGATGTTTTTGTCCCACAATATCATCAAGGCTCTGAGGGCGAAGCCTGTCGGCAAGCGGAGTTGACATTTTTATCACCTCTAATTATGGATTTAATACCACAGAAAGGTATCCCGCAAAGCGAAATACCTTTCCATTTAACTTTATTAAGTTATTTCTATATTATTCGTAAAGTGGATACTTTTTGCAGATTTCCTCTACGCCTGCTCTGATCTTGTCTGCGCTGTTCTCGAAATCGTTCATTGCAAGAGCAACATACTCTGCAATCTTGTCCATATCCTCTTCCTGAAGTCCTCTTGTGGTTACTGCGGCAGTACCCATACGAACACCGCTTGTAACAAATGGGCTTCTTGGCTCGTTAGGAACTGTGTTCTTGTTTGCTGTGATGTAAACCTCATCAAGACGATGCTCAAGCTCTTTACCTGTGATATCGCTGTCGATAAGGTTAAGCAAAAGCACATGGTTGTCTGTGCCGCCGCTTACAAGCTTGCAGCCTCTCTTCAAAAGTCCGTCTGCCAAAGCCTTACAGTTGGAAACAACCTTTTTGCCGTACTCCTTAAACTCAGGCTTCAAAGCCTCGCCCAGGCATACTGCCTTTGCAGCGATAATGTGCATAAGAGGGCCGCCCTGTGTTCCAGGGAAAATAGCCTTGTCTATAGCCTTTGCATACTCCTCACGGCAGAGAATAAGGCCGCCTCTTGGGCCTCTCAATGTCTTATGAGTTGTTGTTGTAACAAAGTCAGCATATGGAACTGGGTTTGGATGAACGCCTGCTGCAACAAGACCTGCAATGTGAGCCATATCAACCATAAGATATGCGCCAACCTCGTCTGCAATCTCTCTGAACTTTGCAAAGTCAATAATTCTTGGATATGCGCTTGCGCCGCATACGATCATTTTAGGCTTGCATTCCTGTGCAATCTTTCTTACGTTGTCAAAATCTATAATATGTGTTACAGGGTCAACACCGTATGGTACAAAGTGGAAATAAGAACCTGACATATTTACAGGTGAACCGTGTGTAAGATGTCCGCCCTCTGCAAGGTTCATTCCCATTACAGTATCGCCCGGCTTAAGCATTGCGAAATATACAGCCATGTTAGCCTGTGCGCCTGAGTGTGGCTGAACATTTGCGTGTTCTGCGCCGAAGAGCTCACAAGCTCTCTTTCTTGCAATATCCTCAACAATGTCAACATACTGGCATCCGCCGTAGTAACGCTTGCCCGGATAACCTTCAGCATACTTGTTTGTAAGCAAACTTCCCATAGCTGCCATAACAGCAGGAGAAACGATGTTCTCACTGGCTATAAGCTCCAAGTTTCTCTTCTGTCTTTTTTGTTCCAAAAGCATAGCTTCGCCCACTTCAGGGTCGTACTTGTTTACAAAATCTATGCTGTGCAGAATGTCAATTGCCATGATAATTCCTCTTTTCCTTTTCACTTTTTTCATTCCCTAAAATGAAACAGCTTTTTTTAGTATTATATCACCCAAACGCCATTTATGCAACAAAAATACTGTGGTTTTTTACCTGTTGAGATAGCTGTCATACAAATCACTTAAATCAACATCCCCGTTTTTGTTTACATCTACAGACATTTGCTGCCACTGATGTATGCTTCCGCCCTTTAAAAGCAGATACGCCATTGCGTCGATATCGTCGTTATTAAACTTTCCGTCGCAGTTAAAGTCACGGTTTACAACAATCCTGTATGTATTCGTATCATTTTCTGATATAAAGCTTATAACGTCACCGTTTGATATGTATTCGTTTGTATTGTTGCTGCGCTGTAAATCATATTCAATATTTTTAATGGAAAAGTTTCCTATGAACTCTTCCTCCTTTGTGGATGGCAAAACACCGAGAACATATTTCCTTTCTTCGTCCATAGTGTATACTGATGACATCACAAAGCTTTCCGTGTCTGTGCTTTCGATTTCTGTTTCTTCCGTGTCCTCCTGGGTGGCTTCCGTAGACCTTGTTATTTCCTCTGTTACAACCTGAGTTGTGGGAGCGGTGGTTTCCTCCTGTATTTTATAGAAATCATTGACAGTGTAAACATCAAATACCCCTCCTCCGTTAAAGGTAATAATCGTATCACCTATGGCAAAAACCTTGCTGACTCCATCAACACAGTCCGCCTGCTCATATGCCTTTCCCGAAGAGTCCACACGCTGGAGCGACCCAGAATTATGTACAACATAGCCGCTCGAAGCACAGGCAGACATTCCACCGCCTCCGTAAACAATATTTAAAGAGCTGTTGTAAACACCGCCTGAGTTATCGGAAAAATATCCGTTGCCGCTTGGAAAAACATCGCTTCCTCCGCCCACATAGGAACATCCTCCGGAACTGTTTATAAGATAATTTCCGTTTGTGCAGACCGCAAGCACATTTCCGTTTCCTGCTGTTGTAAGCCTTAAAACAGAACCTCCCAGAGATATTTCAGCGCAGGGACGTCCGCTCATGGCAAAGCATTTCACCAAGCTGCCGTTATTGGAGTTGACAAAATAGATATTCCCGTAGCTGTCAGCCGCAACCATATCATTAGAGCTTACAGAGATATCAGCAACAGCAAAAGTGTCTGTAAGTCCGCTGTTAGAATCGTAAACAACTATATTGCAGTCTGTGATTTCATTTGAAACCTGAGTAAAATAGTAAAACCTGCCGCCTGCGGCACATGCGGCAAAAATCTTATAATCACAGGAAATAGTAAAGGAAGAACCGTAAGGAAACACAACGCCGCCGTAACCCGTGGTACCCGAAAAAGCGCAGGAATAAATTGCCGAATCCACAGAAATTTTTGCGTTTCCGCAATTCCAGAATCCGGAATAATCATATATTTCCGCCGCTGTAACAAAGTCAGGTCTTATGTCTATTCCTATAAATATAATGATAATAAAAATTACCGACAATGCTATTTGAAATTTTCTTTTCATTTTAGTACGCCACTTTTTATAAATAATACTAATTAACTTCTTATAATTATACATTATTTCTGTAAAAATACATATAAATGTGGATATTTTTCACCATCGGTAAAGATTTACGTATTTTATAAATAAAAATCGTCCTAAAGCAACAATCCCCCGAAGAAATTGCGTCAATAATCACAATTCTTTGGGGGATTTGCTGTTCTTTTAAGCGAACCAACAGAACAACTATTTTAGTAAGGAAAGGTTAACAAATAGGTATAATTAGAGGTATATTTAATGAAAGGTATTGTTGAATGAAAACTGCGAAAACTCAATCTATATAAACGGTTCGCAAAAGAAAAATCTATATAAATTTACTTGCTTGCTTTTTTAGATGAGGGAAGTTTGCCAAGTGAAATTGACTTTTTATTATTGCTCTTCTTTTTTGCAGCTTTCTTTTTTACTGTTTTTTTCTTTGCGTCTGTATTCTCTTTTTTAACTTCTGTTGTGCTTTCTGTTTTACCGTCTTTTGCTTCAGAACTCATATTTTCTGTTGGAGCAGCTGTTTCCACAGGAGTTTTATCGTCCTTTTTATTCTCTTTTTGAGTCTGTGTCACTGAGGTTGTCTGATTCTTTTTCAATGCGCCGCAGCCTGTAAGCGCAGTCATTGACATTACGAGAGCCAAAACAATTACAGCGGCTCCTTTAGCTGTTTTTTTACCGTTAAAAATCATATATCAATCATCCTTTTTAAGATTTTCGGAGTTTTGTTCCCTCCGATGTACATATAATACATGCCTTTTATTAAACTCCGCTTCAGACAATCTTAAGATTTATTAAGGTTTCTTTTTTATTTTATAAAGAAAAGGAGAAAAGCCTCAGCCCTTCTCCTTTTGGTTAAGTTCTATTGTAAATAAAGTTTTTATGCCTTTGGGAGGTTTCTCATGAAGAGTTATATTTCCCCCGTGAAGCTCCGTTATCTTTTTGGCTATTGACAGACCAAGACCTGTGCCGCCTCCGCCTGTTCGTGCACTGTTCTCGGTTACATAAGGACGGAAAATCTTGTCACGTAAATTTTCCGGAATACCCTTTCCGTTGTCGCCAACCTCAATTAGAACTTTATTTTCGGATTTTTTTACACTGAAATAAATGCAGGTTCCCGGTGGATTGTATCTTAAAATGTTGTTTACCAAGTTGTCGTAAACCCTTGCAAAAAGCAGTTCGTCAATTCTGCAAACAATTTTTTCTTCCGGTATATCCGGTTCCAGTTCAAATTCCTTATTGAGTATTTCCTCATATCTTTCAGCAAGATATCCCCTTGTATACTCGCATATATCCACATCCGAAAGTGATACAGAATACTGAGGATGCTCCATTCTGATATATTCAAAAAGTGATTCCATAAGCTTTACAGCGTCATTTGATTTTCTGTAAATCATTTCAGCATATTTTTCTCTTTCCTCATCGGGAATTTTTCCGTTTAGAAAAGCCTGGGCATATCCCTGTATTACTGTAATAGGAGTTTTAATGTCGTGGGAAATATCTGTCATCAGCCTTCTGATTTCTCCGTAAGCCTCTTCCTTTTCCTCTTTTTCCTGTTCCAGATTTTTATGCATTTCAAGAAATTTTGAAGCTGTATTTTTAAATTCCGACGGTATATCCTCCAAATTCAAATCCGGGTCTTTCTGTTCCCCATAAGCTGTTATGGCTTTTTCTATCGGCATAATCGAACGCATAATATCACGTCTAAACAGAAAAACCTGAATTGCAATACAAATTCCAAGCACAGGAAAAGCCGCAATCCATATCAGATTTGCCTGTGACACAGCTTCTCCATATGCCTGCTCAGTAAAAAGATTTGAAACAAATACCAAGGTTCTGTAATCACTTTGAGAGTTATAATAATCGTACTTTACAACCTCTTTTTTCTCGTTGTAATTTCCGTTTATAAACTCAAATTCTTTATATGTAAGCTTTTCGCTGTTTTCAAAAAGGTCACCGTAAATTATATTGTAATTCCCATCCAACAGAGAAAAACCCAGCAATTCCTCAGTTCCATCAGACTTATCACGAAAATTTAAGGTTACAAAATAGCCCATACTTCCATCATTCAGCTCTACCTGAGAAATCTGATAATGAGTTCCGGAATCATAGCTGTTGATAAGCCAGATATCATCACCTGTAACACTTTCTGAAAGGTCTTCATCGGTGGTAAAAAGCAGATTTCCGTCAATATCAAAAACCAAAAAACCGCAGTTTTCATATTCATTCTTCGGAATTGATGAAAAGTTATCAATTTCAAGCTCAGCCCTATATTCCAGAATATTATTTATTGAGGGAAAAGTTCGGTTAAGCTTTTGAATAACCAAGGAATTTAAGACAAGAAACAAAAGCAGTACGATAACGGAATAAAATACAAAGTTAAAAATACAAAACCTGACAATGCTTCTTTTCTTACCTTTAAACATTCTTTTCAAATTTATAACCCAACCCCCTTATCGTCTTAATATATGCCGGCTTTACCGGGTCGTCCTCAATTTTACAGCGGAGATTTGAAATATGCACCATCATTGTGTTGTCGTCACTTTCGTAGTAATCACCGTTAATCTGCTGGTAAAGCTGATTTTTCGTGTAAATTCTCTGGGGATGCTTCATCAAAATCATAAGTATTTTAAGCTCTGTGGATGTAAGATTTACAATCTCTCCATCCTTTGTCAAAATAAGCTTTTCCGTATCCAGTGACAGCCTGCCGCAGTTTATAACAGCACCGCTTTCTTTCTCTTCGCCTTTATAGGTTTGCCTTCTCAAGCTTGCTTTTACATAAGCCACAACCTCCAGCGGGTCAAAAGGCTTTGTAATATAAACATCCGCCCCAATATTTAATCCCAGTATTTTATCGTTTCCCAAATTTTTTGCCGATAAAACTATAATGGGAATCTGGCTTGTTTTTCTTATCTCACGTATCAGGTCGTATCCGTTTTTCTTTGGCATCATAATATCTGCAATAAGCAAGTCAGGACTTTCTCTGTTAAAAAGCTCATAAGCCTCTTGCCCGTCTCCGGCTGAAATAACGGAAAATCCTTCGCTTTCCAGATACAGTGACAAAAGACCTATAATCTCCTTTTCGTCCTCAGCAATCAGAATTTTTTTCAAACAATCACCTCTTTTATTGTATTTTTTATTTTAGAAACATAAACCTCATATTACAAAAAACACATGAAAGCCTTATATTGACTTTCATGTGTTTGATTATACTATACTATATCTCGTCAAAAATTACAACACAAATTATTCAAGGAGCGCTTTCCATTCTTCCACAGCCTGAATGCTTCCTTCTCCAATAACCTTTGGAAGCAGTTCATTTATGAGCTTTAAGGCATCATCCTTGGTTTCAGCAGGAGTGACAATAAGTCTATCGATTTCGTCGTTTTCGTCATAGCTGCATATGATGAGAAATTCAAGATCGGCACCTACGCAAATTTTATAGTATGATTTATTTTTGTTGATATCTTCAACGGAACCAGTAGAATAGTTAAAAATTTGAAACTCACTTCCATCTCTGGAAAGTCCCAGAGATTCTATATCTGATTTTTCTCCGTCAATAAATATTCCGCCCTTGTCCGGGTCCGTCTGATATCCAGCAAGCCATATGTTGAACTCTTTGGCATCTCCGTTTATATAGGTTTTGCCCACAAGTTTAATTTCGCAAGGCTTGCCCTCTGTCAAGGTGTCTTTATCAAAGGAAAGACCTTTGAGGTTTATCTCAACATTTTCCTCATGCATTGACGGTTCACTGGTTATCCATATACCAAAGGCAACAATGGCAATAACCACTACAATAACAACTAAAATACCGCCTTTTTTCTTCATAAATATCACCTCCAAAATACAACTTATTATTAATTGACAAATTATCCATTGTACCTCAAAAAATTACAACATAAATTATTCAAGCAGAGCTTTCCATTCCTCTACTGTCTGAATATTTAACTCTCCTATAACCTTTGGAAGCAATTCATTTATGAGCTTTAAGGCGTCATCCTTGGTTTCAGCAGGAGTGACAATAAGTCTATCGATTTCGTCGTTTTCGTCATAGCTGCATATGATGAGAAATTCAAGATCTGCGTCCGCCGCAAATTTCAGCTTACTTTCCGTTTCTTCGGCGTCATCAGTTAAAGTTGACCCGGAAACTGTAAATTCCTCGCCGTTGTTGGAAATAACCAGTGTCATTAAATCCGTTTTCTCTCCGTCAATGTACAGTCCTCCTTTGTCCGGGTTTTCCTGATATCCCGCAAGGCGAACGTCAAAATACTTTGAATTTGTGGAGTCAATGTAGGTTTTACCAATGAGCTTTACCTCACAAGGCTTTCCCTGTGAACTATCTTCAAAAGAAAGTCCATTAAGGGTTATATCTACATTTTCCTCATGCATTGACGGTTCACTGGTTATCCATATACCAAACACAACAACAGCTATTATAACAACTATAAGAACTAAAATTCCGCCTTTTTTCTTCATAAATATCACCTCTGTTTCTTTAAAAATAACTTTTTATATATTAAACGATATTATTTCTTTAATTCTATTTTAGCAAACATCTATAAAAATATCAACAGTTTTTTTAAATTCTGTGTTTTTACTAAAATACATAAATATTTATGTTTATTTCACCCAAAAATAAAAACCGCAGACCAAAATAAGCCTGCGGTTGACATTCATTATAGTTATTTCCGTGGAAATTAGGAAATTATTTTACCATGCTTGCAACTTCTGCTGCGAAGTCGTCCTGACGCTTCTCGATGCCGTCGCCCTTCTCGTAACGGATGAAGCCTGTTACCTTGATAGAGCCGCCGAGAGCCTTAGCTGTAGCGTTTGTATACTGCTGGATGTTCTGCTTGTTGTCCTTAACGAACTCCTGATCGAGGAGGCAGTTCTCTTTGTAGTACTTGCCGATTTTACCCATAACGATCTTCTCAGCGATGTTAGCTGGCTTACCCTCGTTGATAACCTGCTCTGTCATGATCTTCTTCTCATGCTCCAAAACCTCAGCTGGAACATCCTCTTTGCAGAGGTAAGCTGTGTTAAGAGCAGCAATCTGCATAGCGAGGTCTTTACCGTAAGCAACGAACTCTGGCTTTGAAGCCAAGTCTGTCTCAAATGTTACGATAACGCCGATCTTGCCGCCTGCGTGAACGTAAGCAACGCAAGGACCTTCAACTCTCTGGAATCTTCTAACTTTGATGTTTTCGCCGATAACGAGAACCTTCTCCTGGAGAAGCTCGCCGATTGTTTTATCAGAACCAACTGCTGTCTCAGCAAGAAGAGCCTCAACATCAGCAGGATTTTTCTCCATAACTGTAGCTGCACAAGTCTTAACGAATGCCTGGAACTCCTCGTTCTTAGCAACGAAGTCTGTCTCAGCATTTACTTCGATAACAACACCGATGTCGTTTGTATCGTTTGTTGCAGCATAAGCCATACCCTCAGCAGCAATTCTGCTTGCCTTCTTTGCCTGCTTTGCAAGGCCCTGCTCTCTCAAAAAGTCGATAGCTGCATCCATATCGCCGTTAGCCTGTGTCAAAGCCTTTTTGCAATCCATCATGCCGCAGCCTGTCTTCTCTCTCAATGCCTTTACGTCCTGAGCTGTAAATGCCATTTTAATCAATCCTTTCAGATAAGATGTTTATATTTATATCTCTTTTAATCAAATTAAATCAGAGAATTACTCCTCTGTTGTCTCCTCAGCTTCCTCAGCCTCAGCAGCTGCTGCGCCCATTGCGCCCTCTCTGCCTTCGATGATAGCGTTAGCCATTGCGCCTGCGATGAGCTTAACAGCACGGATAGCGTCGTCGTTGCCTGGGATTACATAATCAACATCGTCAGGATCGCAGTTTGTGTCTACGATAGCAACAACTGGGATACCGAGCTTCTTAGCCTCGGAAACAGCAATCTTCTCTTTTCTTGGGTCAACGATGAAGAGACATCCGGGAACGCCTGGCATATCCTTAATACCGCCCATGAACTTCTCAAGCTTCTCTATCTCGAGGTTGAGCTTGATAACTTCCTTCTTTGGAAGGAGATCGAATGTGCCGTCAGCTTCCATAGCACGGAGCTGCTTAAGTCTTGCAATTCTTCTCTTGATTGTTGTGAAGTTTGTGAGCATTCCGCCGAGCCATCTTGCGTTTACATAGTAAGCGCCTGCACGCTCTGCCTCTTCCTTAACTGACTCCTGAGCCTGCTTCTTTGTGCCAACGAAGAGAACTGTCTTGCCCTCTGTTGAAAGGTCACGAACAAAGTTGTAAGCCTCGTCAAGCTTCTTTACTGTCTTCTGAAGGTCGATGATGTAGATTCCGTTACGCTCTGTGAAGATGTACTCTGCCATCTTAGGGTTCCATCTTCTTGTCTGATGTCCGAAATGTACGCCTGCTTCCAAAAGCTGTTTCATTGATACTACTGCCATTTTAATTTCCTCCTTAGGTTAAACCTCCGTCACAGACCGGAATTTACCGCCCCGAAATTCTTTCAAATCACCTCAGCGGCATGCTGCGACGTGCGTTTTGCCTTAGTATTTTATCATAACTCAAGAAAAAAATCAAGTTTTTTCAGAAATCCCTTTAAAAAATCCAGAAAATAGACTGTAAAATTTTTATTGATTATATGTTATTTTTTTATGCAATATGATATAATATATTCAACAATCCTGTTACAAATCAAGAGAGGAAGTGAACATCATGTATTTATGCCCTGTTTGCGGAAAGGAAATAGAAAATACAATCTGCTCTGCCTGCGGCTTTGACAAAAGCTGTGACTTTGAGAATTACCCCACATTGTCAGAAGTGAGCAGCCAAGCTTTAGGAATATCAAATCTTAAAGAAACTTATGAAAACAAACAGAAAAAATATATCTCATGTAAAAACTGCGGCGGAAGAACTTTTTACATTGATATCGAATCAGGCGGTATTCTGTGTTCAGAATGTCTTAACCCCATAGACGGAAGATATGAAAGCAAATCTCATCCCCATAACAGCGAAGAGGCAACAACAAAACAATACACCGTTGAACAGGCTGTTCAGGAAGCGGGCAAGCTTCTTGAACTATACCCAAAGCAAAGTTATGAAGCAAAGTCCGAAACCATAATCAAACTCAAAACACTTTTTGAACAGTTTCCCTTTAACAGTAAAATCGCTAAAAAATATGCCCTGTGTTTAGCATGCTTTATCAGCACTCAAAAATCAGAGGGAAAAGAAAAAATTATCTCGGAACTGGAAAAGCTGTACAAGCAATTCACATATAACAGTGAAATAGCCGAATACTATGCCCTTGGTCTTAGCTTGCTTTCGACAACACAGGACTACTCCGATAAACAGGACACTGTAAAACATCTCAAAGCACTGTATTTACGCTTTAGAAATGAAACATTTGCACTCTTTTATGCTCAGGGGCTTAGAAATCTAAGCCGTGACCAAAACATAACCGAACGTCAAACAACTCTTTTGGAAATTAAAGGCATTTACGACATATTCAAAGACAGCGAGGAAATCGCAGTTATATATGCTATGAATCTCAGCAATATCTGCAAGCTTCAGAGAAAAACCAATCTGACCTACTCCGTTGGTACCGGATTATTCCCTAAAAAAGAAAGTATCGACGCCAAAACCATTCTAAAAAATCTCAGCAGTAAATTTCCTCAAAACAGAAGCATACGCCAATGCACCGAGGAGATAAACGAAATGTCACGATATTGATTTACACTCGGAAAGGAAGGAAAGACAATGTACACCTGTCCCATATGTGGAAAGGAAAATCCCTATTATCTCTGTAAAGGCTGCGGTTTTGACATAAGCTGCGATTATGAGCATTATCCAACCTTAACAAATTTAAACAAGGTTAAGCCGGCAATATCGAAATACCGAAAAGATTACAAAGATAAGCTTAAAAAATATTTATCCTGTAAAAACTGCGGAAGCAGAACCTTTTATGTGGACTTACAGACAAAAGACCTTATATGCGCCTGCTGTCTTACTCCCATGAAGGAGCAGGAAAAGGAAGATGCCTTTACCGGATTTTCATTGACGGACGCCATGGAATATGCGGACAATCTGATCGAGAATACAGATTATGATAACGGCGAAGATTTAAGAAACGCCGCCGAAAAGCTAAAGCTTTTATATGAGAAATTTAAGGAAAGCGAAGATATAGCCACATACTACTGCCACGTTCTTTCTGTTTTATCCCTTTTTCAGGACAGTAAGAATATGAGGGAAACAGTATCTGAAATATCCATTTTGCACAATAAATTTTCCGACAATGAAATAATCGCCGAATCCTTTGCATCAGCCGTCGCATCCTTAACTTATTATTACATCCTTGCAGTAACCCACGAAAATGCTGAAATTCTTAAAAATCTAACAGATAAATTCAGCCATGACGAGAATATAGCTATGCTGTACGCTTCTGTTCTCCCCATTATAAATCTATTCCAAAACGAGGACGAAAGCGGAAAAATCATTTCGGAGTTTAAAACTCTCACAAAAAGGTTTTGTAACAGCAGCGACATAGCTTACCAGTACGCCGCCACTCTTGCCGTTATGGCATTACACGAAGACAGCGAAGCATATGAAAATATAATGACCGAGTTTAATTTTATTATTAACAGATTTTCTGAAAACAAAGAAATAGCACTTATCTACGCAACCACTGTTGCAAATATTTCCCATGACCTTAACTATTACATTTTAAGCAATGCGGCAAATAAAATTGAAGGTCTGTTTGATAACTTTAATAACGACGAAACTATCGGTGTTCAGTACGCAAAAGTGCTTAAAAATTTATCGTATATTCAAATCGGAGAAGAAAGGACAAATACAAAATCAAAGCTTCTAAATCTTTCAGAAAAATTTCCCGGCAATGAGTATATAAAAAAATATCTATAAAGCAAACACACTCCGCAGTTCATGCTGAACCGCAGAGTGTGTTTTTTAAATTAAACTTATTTTGCCGGAACTATCTCAATCCAGTAGCCGTCCGGGTCTTTGATAAAGTAAATTCCCATTGCCGGGTTTTCGTAACAGATACATCCCATTTTCTCGTGAAGCTCATGAGATTTTTCCATATCATCTGTTTCAAAAGCCAAGTGGAACTCGCAGTCACCCAGATTATATGGTCTGTCCATATCTCTAAGCCATGTAAGCTCCAAAAGGAAATCGCTTTCATCATTTCCAAGATAGATGATTATAAAAGAACCGTCCTCAGCGGTGATTCTGCTCTTTTCCTCAAGCCCTAAAGCTTCTTTGTAAAAGGCCTTTGATTTATCCAAATCAAACACATTGTAGTTTTCATGAATCATCTTAAATTTCATAATAATACCTCTCAAATTTTATTCCTCAGGGGTAATGCCTGTAAGGTTGTAAAATTCCTCCACTGTCATAACATTTGTCTGTCTTGTGCCTGAACCATCAAAGCTCATAGATTTTATTCTGTTCTGAGCAAACTGTATTGTTCCGTCCTCTTCAAACCAAAAGTCATACCAGCGTGTTGAATATGCATCGTATCCTACGTATTCAACAACATATGTTGCCGGGTCGGTTCTCTCACCTTCAACACCCACATAGTTGTCAACAAGCTTCTGGAAAGCATCTGTAACTTCTGTGTCAGCCCAGGTAGCTGTATAGAGAACATTTTCTATTGAAGAATCGTAAATTCTCAAAGCAGTGACAGTTGCAGGGTCAACTTCTTCGGTTTCACCGGTGATTGTTACAGGCTCTGTGCTTTCCTGAGTTGTTTCAGTGGTTTCATCGGTGGAACATCCGGCAAAAGCCGCCGCCATAAAAATACACATTACCAGAGAAATTATTCTTCTCATAAATTTGCCGTATTTCATAAACCAAAACTCCTGTCAAAAAATTCATTGTTTTATATATTAACACAGAAGTCTTAAATTTACCATAATTTTTTTAATCTTTCACAAACATTTCAAATGTCGCATAAAAATAAGCCGCTCCAATTAAGGAACGGCTTGATTTTCTATTGAATTACCAGCGGTCAAAGAACTTAACATCCATGTAAGTTACAATGTGATTCTGGCTTTCATGCCATGGGCTTGAGCAAATCTTGTATGCGTAGAAGTATCTGAGCTCATGCTGAACTGCTGCGCCGCCCTGGTCAAAGATGTAGGAAACTGCATCCAAAACATCCTGGTTTGGAGCTCTGTCAAGGCTGCCGTAATAACCGCAGGATGTTCTAACCTGCTCTACTGAGCTGTAGCCGTCATAAACCATTGTATCTCTTATTGTCTGAGCAACAAGAGCGGCTCCGATGAAGCCCTGATTTCCTGACTCACCCATAACAAGTCTTTCGAGGATATATCTGTCCTCAGCAGAAAGTGAAACGCTTCTGCTTACATAGTTTGGATCAGGATTGTCAATTGAAAGAAGGTATCCTGTGCTTGTAGCATCACCGATAACTGTCTGAGAGCTGCTTGAGCTGTTAGTGCTTACAGAAGCATCTGACTGAGACTCACTGTATGCAGCAGCTGTGCTTTCTTCTGCAGCCTTTGCAGCTGCTTGTTCTGCTTCTTTCTTTTCTTTAAGTTCCTGAACAGACTGTTCAGCTTCTGTCTTAGCCTTATCGACTGCGGAAGCTCTTTCAATAGCCTGCTGTTCAGAATCTGTATAGTTGTCAACCGAAAGTGTCTGAGACAAAAGGGGCTGACTGTCAACATCTGCAATTTTTAAAGTTCCGTTTGTACCCTCCATTGCAAAAGCATTGAAATTGGAGCCTACAACCGGTACACACATTACAGCCGCAACCAAAATTCCGGCTGTCATAACTTTTAATGTAAACTTTGATTTATTCATATTATTCCTCCTTCTAAGCACATTCCCCAAAAGGGTTTTACAATTATTACATCACTGTAATTTTTGTACATGCGCTTCAAACAAGCGGTTTTTATATGTCTTCTTCAAATTTCCTCAGGTATTAAAGCACATTTCGAAAAAAAATGCAACCCCTCCCCCTTTTTTTAGGTGAAATTCGGCTGAAAAATAATTACGAAATCGTAACCAATAGTTACTTTTCGGTTACAATTTCTGTGTATATTTCCTAATATAATAAACGAATTTTCAACAATTAGGATACATTGGTTACAAATTTTAATTTTTTCAAAATTTTTTAAAAAATAAGTCAAAAAAAGACGATTTTCGGCGCTTCGGAGCGGATTTTCTGATGCACTCTTTTACCAAAATTGTATCCTCTCCAATCAAAACTATGTTCTCCCAGGAGATTACATAATCCTCGCATTTACCCCAAATTCCGAAGATTTTTCCTCTTCCGTAAATCACAATCGACAGTATTCTGGCGGAAGCAGTGTCCACCTCAACATCGTCAACGGTGCCTATTCTGCACCCCGTAACGCTGTTGATAACCTCTTTGTGCCTTAACTGTGCAACCCTGCAAGTCATAAGAATTTAACCCCTTGATAAATTACTTTTTTTCTCTGAAAACCTCAGGCAAAGCACATAAAACTTTACTTTACCTTGACATATATAATGTTATTTGTTAAAATTTATATTGAAAGTATTCCGTATTTATGACCTATTACTGATACTTTTTTTGAAAGAACAAAAGGAAAAAGAACAAACTTTTTTTACCAAAAGGAAAATGTATTAAGGAAAAAATTAAAAAGGATTCGGAGGGATTCTTAATGAGTTTTGTATTGGTAACAGACGCCGTATGTGATTTGAATGCAGATTTGGTTAATTTGCTTGGCGTTGAAGTTTTGCCAATGGAATTCACAATCGGCGATAAAGTCTATAAACATTATCCTGACTGCCGTGAAATGTCCATAAAAGATTTCTATCAAGCAATCAGAGAAGGCGCAATGCCTACAACTTCACAGATCAACATCAATTCTTTCAACAAGGCTTTTGAACCTATTTTGAAAGAGGGCAAGGATATCCTCTATCTTTGCTTTACATCCGGACTCAGCGGAACATATAACACATGTATGATTGCGGTTTCCGACCTGTTGGAAAAATATCCGGAAAGAAAAATACTTGTTCTGGACAGCGCCTGCGCAAGCCTCGGAGAGGGTAATTTGGTTTATCATGTGGCAAACAAGGTAAACAGCGGTGCAACCCTTGAAGAAGCTTACGAATATGCAAAGGAAACCAAAAACAGAGTCGCCCATTGGTTCGTTGTTGATGATTTGGAACACCTTAAAAGAGGCGGAAGAATTTCCTCCCTTTCTGCAACCTTCGGAAAAGCTTTGCAGATAAAACCTTTGCTCAGTGTTGACGACGACGGTCATCTTATTACTGTGGCAAAAATAAGAGGATATCTGAAGGTTTTCGATAATCTTGTTGACCGCCTTGTACGTGACGGCGAGGATTTGGAAAGCCAGACTGTGTTTATCGGACATGCCGATAATCTTGAGGGTGCAGAAAAACTCAGACGAATGGTTGAGCCTCTTGTAGGAAAGGTAGTTATTGTAAATATCGGTCCGGTTATCGGAGCTCACGTAGGCGCAGGAATGCTGGCATTGACATTCCTCGGAAAACGAAATTACAAATAATAAAATAAAGGTATGTGCAATCGGATGTTATAATCCCTTTTGCACATACCTTTTTTGTATTTCTAAAAGATTTCTCTATACTATATATAATATAGATTTACATTGCAGTTACCTTTCTTCCCTCACGTATCTTTAATGTTACAGCCACAAACAAAACTAACAGTTCGCTTACCGGGAAAGCAAGCCAAACTCCTGTCATTCCTAATAATGACGACATTATAAATGCACATGGTATAATAATCACAAATCCCCTCAAAACAGAGATTATAAATGATGGCGCCGGCTTGTCCCATGCGCCGAAAAATACTGCGGTTATTATATTCACCCCTGCAAAGAAAAATCCCGGGAAATATAATCTAAGTCCATCAGAAGCACATCTGCTGAGTTCTTCAAGACCCTCAGGGTTAAACGCACCTATAATTTCATCGGTAAATATAAATACAGCAGCATAAATCAGCACAGCTGACAAAGCTCCGGCAGTAATTCCATAGCGGTAAATCTTCCGGCTGACGCTGTAGTTTCCCTCTCCCTTGCTTTTGCTGACAAGGGGCTGAATACCCTGAGATATTCCTGTAAATATAGCAGTAACCACCAAGGCAATGTTGGCTACAATACCGTATGCGGCAACGCCAACATTTCCCATAAGCTCCAAAATTATAAAGTTAAAAACCAGAATAACTATTCCTGAGGAAACCTCAGTTATAAAGGAAGATACTCCAAGGGACGCCACATCGAACCACTTTCTAAACATATGCTTTGTCTTTGCAAAACCAAAGCTGTTTTTTCCTTTTAATGTTCTGAACATCATCAAAATCAAACTTATTCCAGGCGCCATAGCCGTTGCGGCGATAGCTCCGAACATTCCAAGCTTGCAGGGGAAAATAAACACATAGTCCATAATTATATTTCCAAGGCTTCCCACTATCATAGCCGCCATAGCTAAATTAGGCGCTCCGTCGTTTCTAACAAAGCAGGTCATAAGATTGTTAAACATAAAAAGAGGTGAAAACAGAAGCATAACTTTAAGATAAATCAGCGTCATAGAGTAAACCTCATCATTCGCCCCCAATAGCCTTGCAATATTTCCCGAGAAAAACAGTCCGCAGAAAATAAGGATAATGGAAATAACAGAAGCAAGACAAAAGCATGAGGTAAACACGCTGTTAGCTTTTTTATGGTCGCCTGACGCCTTTAAAATAGAAAATCTGGCGGCTCCTCCCATACCTATCATCAAACCTGCGCCGTTCATAATGTTAAAAACCGGAAGCGCAATATTCAGAGCGGTCAATCCATCAGGGCCTATTCCCTGAGATATAAAAAAAGTGTCTGCAAGTATGTAACAGGACAAACCTATCATTCCCGCAACATTCATAGATACATATTTAAAAAAATTATGTAAAACACTGTTTTTCATTCCATCACCTTACTGTCTTTCATTAAATTTTGCAAAATAATCTTCAGCACTATAAAAAAACTTCTGCGTCTGTCAGCAAATTTTAACATATCAGGAATTAATTTTCAATATTTCTTTCTGTATAAAAACGGAGGAATTAGCATTGACTTAAAATTCCAAATTTTTATTTATCTTACCTATTGATTACACATAAAAAATGTGATATTATTGTATATGAAGTTTTTAGGACTTCTTTTGTCTTTTAATTTTTAATTCTAAGTAAAGTCCAAAATGCTTTCTGCATTATATTTTAAAGAAAGGAGTGTTGGAAATGATCAAAAGAATCGCAGCTATAATTATGAGCGTTTTGATGATTTCTGCTATTGCATTTTCAGCTTCTGCAGCCTCCGGCATTAACGATGAGGAACAAAGACTTATTGACGCTTATAAAGATGCAGGTATCAACGGTTTTGTTTTCAACGAATCAACAATCAACCAAATCGAAATTTACTTTATGAGAGACGGTGTTGACATTACTGCTGAACAGACAGACGGTGTTATTTCTTATCTCAATGAAGCCGTATCATATTTTGGAAGCACAGGAGCATCTTCTCTTCACGCTCTCAGCAATGAGCAAAGACAGCACCTTTTTGAAATTGTAAAGAACGGTGCGGCAGTAGTAGACCTTACGGTTCATTACGACGCAGCAAACAAACTTTTCCAGGTTTACACAGCAGACGGAGAGCTGGTTTATTCTGACGCTTCCGTTATTAAAACAACAGGCGCAGATTATACTCCTGCCGTTGTAACATTTGCCGTTGTTCTTATGCTTGCTTGTGCAGCCGCAGTTGCAGCTAAAAAGAAAGGACTTATGCAGAGATAATGAAAATACATTTTTCATCAAATCAAAAGCATAATTTTAAAAACCTACTGGCTTACATTTGTATGCCGGTAGGTTTTTGTGTATTAGGTTATCTTTTGATTTATACAGTATTTACACCAATTATAACTCCCGTGCTGTCCGTTTCTGAAATGTTTATATCCGACGCTGATTTTAAAAACGGTGAAAATCTTACCTCCATTTTTGATAAAAACAGCGCCGCTTCCGAAAACACCGGAGATACAGTTGACATGAGTCAGGTGCAGATTCCTTCCTACGGAACTCATTATGCCAACCTTTCAATCGACTCAGTAAGCATCGACGCTCCACTTTATTTCGGAGATTCCAGCGCCGCACTGAGCCAAGGCGTCGCCCAATATAACGGAAGCTTTCTGCCGGGATTCGGAAGACCTATACTCATAAGCGGACACAACAATTCATATTTCAACAGTCTTCAGTATATATCTGTAGGTGATGAAATTACAATAACCACAAATTACGGAGTTTATAAATATAAGGTAACAGAAACAAAAATTGCAGCCTATAACGACAAAACAGCATACGACCTTGCCGCCCAGGAAGAAAACCTTATACTTTACACCTGCTATCCATTCGATACCCTTGGACTTACGCCACAGCGTTTCTTTGTTTATGCAGACAAAGTATCTGGCCCGGATGTTGTTTGAAAGGAGGATGCAGTTTGAGTAACACAGTTTTAAGAAGAGTTATCTGCTTCTTCTTTTCATTTATATTAAGCTTTTCTTTGTTTGTGCTTTCAATCGCAATCACTATGCAGTCATCCGTCCTCAGCAAAGATTTTTTGATTAACCAGCTGAGCATTTCCGGATATCACCTGAAAGCCGCCGATTACACAAAAAGCAGTATATCAGACCTTGCCTTTGCAGGAGGCGTTCCTTCCGACCTGTTTGACGAAATAGTCACACCGGAACGTGTAAAGACCGATATATACAACATCTTTGAATATGCCTACGATGGAAAACAGTACTCCATTGACAGTGAGAAATTAAACTCTGAGTTTTTGGAAGCAATAAAAAACTATGCTTCTGAAAACAATATAGAAATCACAGCAGAAACAGAAACAAATATTTCCCACCTTGCCGACCTTTGTACACAAACATATTTAGACTGTATAAATATCGCCGGCATAAACACGGTAATCGGAGCTTTAAGACAGCCTTCCAAGTTTATGGGGTTTGCAATAGGCGGAAGTATTCTGATAGCATTGATTTCTATAATAATGCTGTTTCTTATAAATAAGTACAAGCACAAATTCCTGAGATACATTGCCTATGCGCTGAGCGGCAATTTCCTTATGATGACAGTAATCCCCGGATTTTTGCTTATCACAAAGCCATATGTAAACCTCAATATTTCGCCGGATTACCTGCATTCATTTATCAACAGCTTTTTGGACGAAACATTAAAAATGATGCTTGTAGGCGCCGCTGTGACAGCTGTGCTATATATTATTGTATTTGTACTTGTAAGCCATTTCAAAAAGAGAGCAATTAAAAAAGGCTATAAAGAAAGAAACAAAAATAATCTTGTTTAAATCAAACCGCCGCAAAAAATGCGGCGGTTGTTTTTTAATCCTCGGTTATAATAAAAAGTTCGTTGGGCGTACACTCAAGCAATAGACAAAGTGTTTCAATATTTTCATAGCGTATGGATTTTGTTTCGTTATTCACCATTTTATTGAAATTCTGATAACTCATTCCCAGCTGCTTGTAAAGCCAGTACTTTGTTTTGCCATTTTTCTCCAGCAAATTCAAAACATCTAATTTAATCATAAGCCATTTCTCCATATATTATTTATTTATTGGATAATATCTTATTATTTCTCTTTACTAATAGATTAATGCATTATATAATGTAAGCATAACGTATTATTAAAGGAGAACCAAATGGATATACAAATAAATAATATTAAGATAACACCTGGAAATTTTGGAAATGATTGTCAAGGCAATACGGAAATATTTAATATGTGTGATGAATGCGATTATTTAATATGTTGCACAGATTTAAATTGGAAATATGAATGCAAATCTTGCAATGACCCCAACTGTCCAAGAAACTCAAAACAATCAAGCTGAATTTTATGTGAAAACTTAAAAATATCACACTTCTTTCATTGTCTGTAAAAACAATATGTGTTATAATTATGCTACAGTTGATTGATGATAATTACATTAGACAAGGATGATGGTTCCTTGTCACTTTTATTATAATATACGGAGTGTGAAGCAATGCGGTCTTTCCTATACAAATTCGCAATGTTTATGCAGGGCAGATACAAGATGGATCAGCTAAACTATGTACTGCTTATCGCAAGCTTATTGTTATCCTTTATCAACGTATTTCCCCGAAGCCTTATTATTTATTTTTTTGAGCTTTTATTTTTGGTTCTGTTCTTTTTCAGATTTCTTTCCAAGAACATATACAAAAGAGGAGCAGAAAACAGAAAATTCCTTTCAATCTGGGGCAAAACACGTGATTTCTTTATTCTTAACAAAAATAAAATTAAAGAGTTTAAAACCCACGTTTACGTAAAATGCCCGTATTGTAAAGCCCAGCTTCGTGTAAAAAGAATAAACGGCAAACACAAGGTACGCTGCCCACGCTGCGGCGAATCCTTTGAAAAGAAAATCCACTTCGGCGGAAAAAACAAATAATATATTAAAAATTAAAACTCCACACAGATTTAAAAGTCCGTGTGGAGTTTGATTTTTTGTGTTTACATTTTTTCAATGTGTTCAACTATCTGATTTACACAATCCTCAGGAACGGTGTTTTCATCCGCTGTTATTGTTATGTCCGCATATTTTTCATAAAGAGGTGTTCTCACTCTGAAAATATCCTCAAGTGTTTCACCCTTTTTAAAGGCAATACCACGGGTTTTCATGTTGGTAATTCTCTTTTTCAAAATTTTTAGAGGAACTTCAACATAAACAACGATACCGTCTTTTTTAAGATTTTTCATAGCTTCATCACTTAGTATCATGGAACCGCCTGTGGCTACAACTGAGTTTACGGGAGAAATCTCCTCTCCCACCTGCTGTTCAATTTCCAGAAACTTTTCCAAACCCTCTGTATCGATTATTTCCTGAAGCTTTTTGCCCTCTCTTTTGCAGATTACAAGGTCTGTGTCAACAAAATCAAAACCCAAAGATTTTGCAAGGATAACACCTATTGTACTTTTTCCCGAGCCGGGCATTCCTACCATTACAACATTTTTCATATATAAAACTCCTTTAGCTTCTCTGTGAATACATAGAGTAAAGCTTGTAATACTCTCCCTTTTTCTCCATAAGCTCCTTATGGGTTCCCACTTCGGCTATACCCTCTTCCGTAAGAACAAAAATCCTTGCAGCGTTTCTTATGGTGGTAAGTCTGTGGGCGATTATAAATGTGGTTCTGTCCTTTGCAAGTCTTTCCAAGGACTGCTGAACTAAAAGCTCGCTTTCGTTGTCGAGGGCTGATGTGGCCTCGTCAAGAATAAGCACAGGAGGATTTTTAAGAAACAGTCTTGCTATAGAAATACGCTGTTTCTGACCTCCGGAAAGCTTTACTCCCCTTTCACCCACATATGTGTCGTAGCCCTCGGACAAACCGAGGATAAACTCGTGAGCACCTGCAAGCTTTGCGGCTGTTATAATCTCCTCTTCTGTTGGATTTTCCTTGCCGTAGGCAATATTCTCCCTTACGGTTCCGTTAAAAAGGTAAACATCCTGCTGAACAACGCCGATATTTTTTCTCAAAGAGTCAAGGCTTATATCCCTTACATCAACACCGTCAAGGGTAACTTTACCGTCTGTAACATCGTAAAATCTGGGTATAAGACTGCACAATGTGGTTTTCCCTCCCCCTGAGGGGCCAACCAAAGCGATGCTCTCGCCTTTTTTCACATCAATGTTTATATTGTCGAGAACCTTTTCACCCTCTTCGGAATAGGAAAAGCTCACGTTTTCAAACTTTATTTCACCCTCTACCTTATCCATTACAACAGGGTTTTCCTTGTCCTTTATGGTTACAGGCTCATCCATTATTTCAAAAAATCTTTCTATCCCGGTTGTGCCCTTTTGGAACTGCTCGGCAAATTCCACTATTCTTCTGATAGTGGTGAGCAAGGTCTGGATATACAAAAGGTAAGCCACCAAATCGGCTCCGTTTATAAATCCATTTGCCATAAAAATACTGCCCACCAAAATAACAGCCACATACATAACGCCGTCCATAAATCTTGTAGAACCCTGAAACAGCGCCATATATCTGTAGGCAAAGCTTTTTATTTTCAGAAACTTATTGTTTTCCCTGTCAAACTTTTCCTGCTCTACAGGCTCGTTAGCAAAGGATTTAACAACCCTTATTCCTGTAAGACTGTCCTCAATCATAGCGTTAAGCTCCGCTGTCTGCACACGTGTTTCCTTAAAGCCACGCTTCATGTTTCTTCTGAAAAATATAATACCTGTAAGCATCAAAGGAAGCAAAGCAAAAATTATGAGCGTCATCCAAATATTGACCCCTGCAAGAATTACAAAGGAACCAACTATTTTAAGTCCGGCAATAAAAAATTCCTCCGGGCAATGGTGGGAAAACTCTGTAACATCAAAAAGGTCGTTGGTAATTCTGGACATGAGCTGACCAACTTTTGCATTGTCATAAAATGAAAAAGAGAGCCTTTCCAAATGGGCGAACAAATCCCTTCTCATATCCGTTTCAAGACGAACGCCCATCACATGGCCTATATACGCCATATAATAGTTGGCTACAGTGTCCACTATTCTCAAAAACAGGTAAATAACCACAAGCCTTATAGCCATGGGAAGAAAAGCGTCGGTAATTCCTGCGGCGGCAGAATTTGTTATCTGACGTACAATCATCGGAAAAACAAGCTCGCACACAGTTGAAAGTCCTGCACACAGCAGGTCAATTACCACTATTCCCAAATATGGCTTATAGTAAGGTAAAAATCTTTTAAGCAAGTATATCACTCCTAAATCGGTTAATATATTATAATCGCATATCGGCGGAAACCCAGAATGCGGCGGTAAGCTCCATACCCTCAAGCTGTAAAAGCTTATTTTTATTTTCTTCCTTTATTCTGTTGAGGTGAGGAGTCATATAAAGCAAATCTTTAAGCTCTTCATTGTTAACATAAAATTTAAAGCTGTGCTTTTGACTGTAAAGCCTTTTAAAAAGTGTTTCATCATGGTTTGAGGGCTTTTTATCCTGAGGAAAAACCTCATCGTAAATAACCTCTTTCATCTCCATAAGATGTTCTGTAGCGGCGTTTACCTCTATGGCTATTCCGCCTCTTTTTAAAATTCTGCTGTATTCTCCGTCCATAAAAAGGGAAAACATAGCCGTAACAATATCCGCACTGCCACTCTCCACCGGCAAAAGTGAAGCGGTGGCAACCGCCCATGTTATGTCCTTTCCCCTTGAGCAGGCCATTTTTACACCGTCTTTGGCTATATCTATGCCCACGGTGCGGCTGTTTTCAAAGCTATTAGCCAAAGCTCTGGTGTAATAGCCCTCGCCGCAGCCCACATCAACAATCAACGGATTTTCGCTTTTGCAAAACTCTTTTGCAGTTTCTCTCACCGCCTGGCAAATTGGAAGATATTTCCTCGTTTCCAAAAATCTTCTCCTTGCCATAAGCATTTCCTTTGTATCTCCCGGGTGCAGAGAATGTTTATTTTGAACAGGAAGCAAATTTACATACCCCTGACGTGCCATATCAAAACAATGTCTGTTAGGACAGATATAGGATTTTCCATCTTGAACAAGCTTTTCCCCGCACAGAGGACAAATAAGCATATGCTCATCCCCTTTTCTTATATGTAATCTTTTATAAATCAAAAGTCTTTAAAAAGGATATTATTTTTTATATTTAAAGTCAATAGTTTCAATATTAAAAAGCAAAAAACAACGGCAGATTAAATCCACCGTTGTTCCTTAATAATCATTGTCTGTGATAATTACTCAGCAACGAACTCGTCTTTGCCTACACCGCAAAGAGGGCACTCGAAATCGTCTGGAATATCTTCCCACTTTGTGCCTGGTGCAATACCGTTATCAGGATCGCCGAGAGCCTCGTCGTATCTATATCCACATACTTCGCAAACGTATACCATTGCAACGTCCTCCTTTATATAAATTATAAATATATCTTATCCCGCAAGGGAAATAAGCTGAATTGCTGTTATAAAGTCAATCCCGCTTTCCTTAAAGTATTATACCGCAGGATACGGGCTTTGTCTGTGACTTGGTAACATTTTATCAGATAATTCTTATATTGAGAGTGTCTGTGCCGGAAGTAGGAACTGTCTTATTTGAAGAAAGAACCAAAACAGTGTCGCCCTTCTTAACATACCCTGTTGAAAGAGCCTTAACCATAGCCTGCTTTGTGATAGCGTCTGTTGTGAGCTTCTCCTCGCCTATAACAGCGGTGATACCCCAGTTGAGGCAGAGCTTCTTGCAAACTCTCTCGGAAGTAACAACAGCGATAATCGGACAGTTTGGTCTGTAGTGAGCCATAGCTCTTGCCACCTGACCTGTTGCGCTTTCAACTATAATAGCCTTTGCATTGATGTTTTCTGCAACATCCTTTGCAGCGTGGCAGATTGTTTCTCTGAAGCTCTCTGTAATAGGATACTTTTTAATGTATTCCTGAAGAGCGATTGATTCGCCGTTGCTTTCAGCCTCACAGCAGATATCATTGAGAGCCTGTACGCTTTCTACAGGGTATTTACCTGCGGCGGACTCACCGGAGAGCATAACTGCGCTTGTTCCGTCGTAAACTGCGTTTGCAACGTCGCTTATCTCAGCTCTGGTAGGTCTTGGAGAATTTGTCATACTCTCAAGCATCTGAGTTGCTGTGATAACGTATTTACCTGCAACAACTGTTTTTCTGATAAGTGTTTTCTGAATTTCTGGAAGCTTGATAAAAGGTATTTCAACACCCATGTCACCACGGGCAACCATGATACCGTCGGCAACCTCCAAAATTCTGTCGATATCGTCAACACCGCTCTGATTTTCAATCTTTGCGATAATCTCAACATACTCAAAGCCGATACTGTCGATGTAGTCTCTAAGCTTTATAACGTCGTCTGCTGATCTTACGAAAGATGCGGCGATAACATTTGCGCCCTGCTCCAAACCGAACTCAATGTCAGCACGGTCTTTTGCACTTACATAAGGCATGTTTATATGATAGTTAGGTATATTTATACTTTTTCTGTTGGAAAGCTTGCCTCCCTTTACAACTGTGCAGACAATAGCGTCCTGGTTGGCTTCTTTAACCACAAATGAAAGCTTTCCGTCATCGAGAAGAATTTCTCTTCCCTTTATATCCTTGTCGGCGGCAAAAAGCTCAACAAGCTTTGGATATGAAAGAGGAACTCCCTTATCATTTCCCTTATCTCCCTCTTTCAAAAGGGAAAACTCCTGTCCTTCCTGAAGCTCTACAAAGCCATTTTCAAAAATACCAACTCTAACCTCAGGGCCTTTGGTATCAAGAAGGATAGCAACATTCTTGCCGCTTTCCGCAATAGCTGTTTTTACGGTGTTAAATCTTTTTTTCTGCTCCTCATAGGTTCCGTGGGACATATTAAAACGTGCTACATCCATACCTGCAGCTATCATCTTTTTCAAGGTTTCCTTGTCATCACAAGCAGGACCCATTGTGCATACAATTTTTGTTTTTCTCATAATTTTACACCTCATACACTTTTATTTAGCCATACAATATAAACATTCCCTCAAAATAAAGAGGAAATTCATTCCAATATATTCAATCAGATATTAAGTACGCTTTCAAGTGAAGTATACCATTAACCTTGAAAAAAATCAATAGAAATAGCATTGTTTATATGAATTTTACAGTTATACTTCACAAAATACTTTATAAGCAATCACAATAAATTATCCCAAAACATTTTTAATATATTTAAGAGTTCTAACGCTTTAAAATAAGCAGTTATAAAGTTTTCTAATTGCTTTCTTTTTATTTCTGATAACATCTGCCGCTCTTGATTTTAGGTTATACTGATGATAGACTATTGAATGTATAACTTTTATTATTAAGGAGGACAAAATGGAAATAAGAGAATTAAACAAAGCTGATATTGAATTTATCTATAAAAACAGAATGGAAAATGATTTTCCTCCGGAGGAAATCCGCCCCTGGGATATGTTTGAAAGAAGCTTTTCCATGGAATTATATACGGGCTACGGACTTTACGAAAATGAAAAGCTTTTGTCCTACGCCACCTTTACTTTTTCAAATAACAACGATACAATCCTGCTGGATTATTACGCCGTGGACTCTTCCCTGCGTGGTAAAGGAATAGGCGCAAATTTTCTTTCAGAGCTTTCCAAAAAGCTTCAGGACAAACTCATACTTTTGGAGGTTGAAAACCCCAAGTTTGCCAAAAACGACGATGACCTTTCCATACGCACCAGAAGAATAAATTTCTATAAAAGATGCGGCGCTCACCTTTCAAATATAACATCAAAAGTATTTGAAGCCGATTTCGCAATTATGTATATTTCAAGAAAGGGTGAAAAAAGCGACGGCGAGATTGCTTCCGCAATTAAAGAAATTTACCGCTCCATGTTTACAAAAGAAATTCTCGAAAAGTATGTAACCGTATACGAAAAATAAAACATATAATCTGACAAAAACCTGAAATTTTCCATGTTTTCTGAAATTAGCACTCTAAGGCCGAAAGTGCTATTGACTTTTCCTGACCATAGAGCTATAATTATAAACGTAAGCAAAATAACGCTGTAACTACTTAAAATCAGGTTTGGAGGAAGAAAAAATGCTTAATGAAAAAATAGCCGAACTTTTAAACCAACAGATAAACAAGGAATTTTATTCCGCTTATCTTTATCTTGATTTTTCAAATTATTTTTATGATGCGGGCTTGGACGGTTTTGGCAACTGGTACAAAATTCAGGCTCAGGAAGAAAGAGACCACGCAATGCTCATTCTCCGATATATGCAGATGAACGGCATGAAGGTAACACTTGACGCCATTGAAAAGCCATCTGTAGAGCTTACAAGCAATCTTGGCGTTTTGGAAGCCGGATACAGCCACGAGCAGTATGTAACAGGTCTTATCAACACAATCTATGCCGCCGCCCACGACGTAAACGACTTTAGAACAACACAGTTTTTGGACTGGTTCATTAAAGAACAGGGCGAAGAGGAAGAAAACGCAGACAACCTTATCAAAAAGTACAAGCTTTTCGGCGAGGACCCAAGAAGCCTCTACATGCTTGACAACGAGCTTAAAGCAAGGGTTTATGCCGCTCCCTCACTTGTAATTTAATTTTATATAATATTAAAGGAAAGAAGAAATAAACATGGAAAAAATGCAATTTAAGTCAGAGTCAAAAAGACTTCTGGACTTGATGATTAACTCAATTTACACACACAGAGAAATATTTTTAAGAGAAATTATCTCAAATGCCAGCGACGCTATAGACAAGCTTTGCTTTATCTCCCTTACAGATGATAAGGTTGGCATGAACAGAAGCGATTTTAAAATTCTTATAAAAGCCGACAAAGAAAACCGCACCCTTACAGTTTCTGATAACGGTATCGGTATGGACAAGGATGAGCTTGAAAACAACCTTGGAACAATCGCTTCCAGCGGCTCTTATAAATTCCGTCAGCAGCTTAAGGATGAGGACAAGGACAATGTAGACATCATCGGACAGTTCGGTGTAGGCTTCTACTCAGCATTTATGGTAGCAAAGGAAATCACCGTAATCACAAGAAAATACGGCAGTGATACAGGCTACAAGTGGCAGTCCGCAGGCGCAGACGGTTATACAATTGAAGAATATAACAAAGACACCGTGGGAACAGACATTATTATGGTTCTCAAGGACGACACAGACGAGGACAAGTACAGCGAATACCTTGAGCAATACAGACTTTCCTCACTTATTAAAAAGTATTCAGACTACATCAGATATCCTATCGAGATGGACATGGAGTCCACAAAGGTTAAGGAAGGCACAGAGGAAAAGCCTGAGTACGAAACAGTCGTTGAGAGAAAAACCCTCAACAGCATGGTTCCAATCTGGCAGAAAGCTAAGAAAGACGTTACGAAAGAGGAATACAACAACTTCTACAAAGAAAAATTCTTTGACTTTGAAGACCCTCTTCTCACAATCACAACATCAGTTGAAGGCGTTGTAACATACAAAGCATTGCTCTACATTCCTGCAAAAACTCCTTACAACTATTACACAAAGGAATACGAAAAGGGACTCCAGCTTTACTCCAGCGGCGTAATGATTATGGAAAACTGTCCTGATTTGCTCCCAGAGCATTTCAGATTTGTAAAGGGCGTTGTTGACTCTCAGGATCTCTCTTTGAACATTTCCAGAGAGATGCTCCAGCACAACAGACAGCTTAAACTCATTGAAGAGCACTTGGAAAAGAAAATCAAAAACGAGCTTGCTTCCATGCTGAAAAAGGACAGAGAAAACTATGAAAAGTTCTTTGCAGCATTCGGCAGACAGCTTAAATACGGTCTTGTAAGCGATTACGGCGCACACAAGGACAAGCTTTCAGACCTTATCCTCTTCTACTCCTACAACCAGAAGAAGCTCATCACCCTTGACGAGTATGTTGAAGCAATGAAAGAGGATCAGAAGTACATCTACTTTGCAACAGGCGAAAGCAAGGAGATTATCGAAACACTTCCTCAGACAGAAATCCTCAAGGACAAGGGCTTTGACTTCCTCTGCTGCACAGATGAAATCGACGAGTTCGCACTCAATTCACTGCGCACATTTAAGGAAAAAGAGTTCCGTTCTGTTCTCAATGACGACCTTGGAATTGAAAGCGAGAACAAGGAAGAAGAAAAGGAAGAGGGTCAGGACGCTCTCATCACCTTTATCAAGGAAACTTTGGGCGACAAGGTTTCACAGGTTGTTGCTTCCAAAAAGCTCAAGAGTCATCCTGTATGCCTTACAGCTCAGGGAGGAATTTCCTTTGAGATGGAAAAATATTTCAGCGTTGTACAGCCGGAAAGCGGCATGAAGGCTCAGCGTGTTCTTGAAATCAACATGAGCCATCCGGCAGTTAAGGCCTTAAAGGATAAAGTTACCACAAACATTGAAGAAGCAAAGAAATATGTTCAGCTTCTCTACAGTCAGTCATTGCTCATCGCCGGACTTCCTTTGGAAAATCCATCAGAGTACACTGACCTTGTTTGCAGCCTTATGATTTAAAGACCTTATAGAGGATTAGAAAGAAAATGTCTGCAATTACAAAACGAGCTTTGGAAGCTTCCCTAAAAAAGCTGCTTCTCACAAAGCCTCTGGACAAAATAACAATCTCCGACATAACCGATGACTGCGGAGTAAACCGCATGACCTTCTACTATCATTTTAAAGATATCTATGATTTGGTGGACTGGGTAATGCAAAACGATGCTGCCGTCGCCATAAACGGAATGAAAACCTATGAAACATGGCAAAAAGGTTTTCTAAGCATTTTCAATCACATTTCCGAAAACAAAACCTTCTTTTTAAACGTATATAAATGCGTAAGCCGTGAACAGGTGGAAAGTTACCTGTACAAGCTCACCTATGATTTGCTTATGGGCGTTATAGAGGAGCAAAGCGTCGGTATGCATGTGCGTCAGGAGGATAAAGCCTTTATGGCTGACTTTTACAAATACGGTTTTGTAGGCCTTGTGCTTTCATGGATAAAAGAAGGCATGAAAAAAGACCCCTCGGAGATAGTAAAAAAACTTAATACTCTTATACTCGGCGATTTAAAGCTTGCTTTAAAGAGATTTGAGTCGGAAGATATTTAATCATTGGACTATAAATGATGAAAAAACCGGCAATGAAACCACGGTGATAAATATATTATCATCGGAGATTCATTGTCGGTTTTAATTTTTTCAGGATGGTATATAATATAGTCACAGCAGAAAAAACAAACAAAGCGCCGCTTATATGCGGCAGATTGGAGACTTATATGTATTATGCCAGCGGAAATTACGAAGCTTTTGTAAAACCCGAAAAACCAAAGGATGTGGACAGAAAGTCCGCCTATATTGTAGGTTCAGGACTTGCAGCACTTACCGCCGCCTGTTATCTTGTTCGTGACGGACAAATGAACGGCGAAAGAATTCACATTTTAGAAAAAGACCCTATTCCCGGCGGAGCCTGCGACGGATTCAAATACGAGGACGTAGGCTACGTTATGAGAGGCGGAAGAGAGATGGACAACCACTTTGAAGTTATGTGGGACTTGTTCCGCTCTATTCCATCAATAGAAACCGAGGGTTTAAGTGTATTGGACGAATACTACTACCTCAACAAGAAAGACCCTAACTACTCACTTATGAGAGCCACCGAAAACAGAGGTCAGGACGCACACACAGACGGAAAATTCGGACTTTCAGACAAGGGCGCAATGGAAATTATGAAGCTTTTCTTCACACCTGACGAGGAGCTTTACGACAAGCGCATAACAGACTTTTTCGATGAGGAAGTTTTAAACTCAAACTTCTGGCTCTATTGGAGAACAATGTTTGCCTTTGAAAACTGGCACAGCGCCCTTGAAATGAAGCTGTACATCAAGCGTTTTATCCACCATGTAGGCGGCTTGCCCGATTTCAAAGCTCTTAGATTTACAAAGTACAATCAGTACGAGTCAATGATTCTACCGATGATTAAATATCTTGAGGAACACAATGTGGTTTTCCACTACAACGCAAAGGTTGTAAACGTGGAATTTGAAATTAACGGTGAGAAAAAACAGGCTGTAAGAATTGTGGTAGACCACAAAGGAGATATAGAAAATATCGACCTTACAGAAAACGACCTTGTTTTCATTACAAACGGCGGATGCGTTGAAAATTCCTCAATCGGTTCACAGAACAAGCCGGCCAAGTTTAACCCGGAAATCAAGCCGGGCGGCGGCTGGGATATGTGGATGAAAATTGCCGCTCAGTCACCTGATTTCGGTCACCCTGAAAAGTTCTGCTATGACCCTGAGCAGACCAACTGGATGTCCGCAACTGTAACAACACTTGACCAGAAAATTGTCCCCTACATTAAGAATATATGCAAGCGTGACCCATTCAGCGGCAGAGTCGTAACCGGCGGTATTGTAACCGTTAAAGACTCCAACTGGCTTTTGAGCTGGACTTTCAACCGTCAGCCTCAGTTCCGCAGTCAGCCTAAGGGACAGCTTGTAGGCTGGATTTACGGACTTTTCAGCAATGTTCCCGGAAACTTCGTAAAGAAGCCAATGAGAGACTGTACAGGCAAGGAAATCTGCATGGAGTGGCTCTATCATTTGGGCGTACCAACCGAGCAAATCGAGGAACTGGCAGAAAACAGCGCAAACACAGTTCCATGCATGATGCCGTATATCACAGCATTTTTCATGCCGAGAGCCGAGGGCGACAGACCTTTGGTTGTTCCAAAAGGAAGTGTAAACTTTGCTTTCCTTGGTCAGTTTGCAGAAACAAAGCGTGACACAATTTTCACCACCGAGTATTCCATGAGAACAGGTATGGAAGCCGTTTACACACTTCTTGACATAGACAGAGGCGTACCGGAAGTTTGGGGAAGCGTATACGACATACGTGACCTTCTCAAAGCTACAGTTCAGCTTCGTGACGGCAAAAAAATCACAGACATGGATTTGGGACTTATGGAAAGAATTGCCCTTAAGGAAATCCTTAAAAAAGTTAGAAATACAGACATAGAAAAGTTATTAAAAGAATATAACGTCATATAAAAAAATACACTGTAAAATAGCTATATAAACGCTCAAAATATTTTTTAAACAGCTCTATACAATTTACCTTTTTTATACACCAATATTTATACTGTTTAGCTGAGGAAGTTTAAGAAAATAACAACCGATTTTAAACAAAAATAACCTCCTCAACAATGAATGCTGGAGAAACAGACGGTACTGTTTTTGTACCGTCTGTTTCTTTTTCAATATAAATTTACATAATATAAAATAAAAATAATAATATTGTCAAAATATTGTATTGAAGGTTGTTCAAATAAATGCTATAATTTAGGTACAAGTTTAAACGGTTATTTATTTAAAAACATAAAAGGAAGTGAAAAGATGTCGATAAGAACCAAAATGGCTATGGAAGCCTCATTAAAAAAATTACTGCTTAAAAAACCTCTGGACAAAATTACAATATCCGATATTACCGACGACTGCGGAATAAGCCGCATGACTTTTTACTACCATTTCAAAGATATTTACGACCTTGTTGACTGGATTTGTCTCAACGAAGCCCATCAAGCTTTACATTGTCTGAAATCCTTCGATACTTGGCAGCAGGGATTTCTTGAAATGTTCAAAACAGTACAAAAAAGCAAATCATTTTTCATCAACGTATATTCTTGTCTGAGTCTCGAAAAGGTTGAGGGATACCTCTACAATCTTACATACAGAATGCTTTACAATGTCGTTGATGAAAAGGCAAAAGGACTTAACGTAACAGAAGCCGATAAAAAATTTGTAACCGATTATTTTAAATTTGTACTTGTAGGACTTATGCTTCAGTGGATTAAAAACGGAATGAAAGAAGCTCCCGAGGATATTGTTTACAGATTCATCACCACATCACAGGGAAATATCATGTTGTGTCTTGAAAGACTTGCCAATGCAGCGGATAAAAAAACTGCACCTCAGATACCTCTTACATCCTGATAGTTACTGTTTATATTATTATAGAAAAGCTTTGAAAAAACAACGAAATTTATTTTTTAGCTTCGGTATACAATAGTCTTTTGGTGATAATTTTTTTATCATTTCCCCTATATTGTTTATTTTATTCTAATGTCAAAAAGGGTATAATTTCGTTGTTATATAGAACTTTGTCTGAGTATATTGTGATTTCAAACTTATTTTGCCATACACATAAACCTTTTTATACATTTTCCGAAATTATTTTATACTCTCGAAGTTTGTTCTTTCAATCCTTAATAATATTTATGCAAAACAGGAAGGTTGGTCACCTTCCTGTTTTTCCTTTCTAAAAATCTAAAAAAGCAGACGCCGGCGAAATTACCGGCGTCTGCTTTTTTTATTTGAAGGTATAGGCAAATGCGTTATTATTCTTCAAACATAGTGGTTGAAAGATATCTCTCACCTGTATCAGGAAGCAATACAACAATGTTCTTACCCTTGTTCTCCTCTTTCTTTGAAAGTTCAGCTGCTGCCCACAAAGCGGCTCCTGAGGAAATACCCACAAGAATACCCTCTGTCTTTCCGAACTCTCTGCCCATGTTCATGGCGTCGTCGTTTTCAACCTTTATAATCTCGTCATAAACGGAAGTATCAAGAATTTCAGGAACAAAACCGGCGCCTATTCCCTGTATTTTGTGAGGGCCTGGATTTCCGCCGGAAAGAACCGGAGAAGAGGCAGGCTCAACCGCAACAACCTTTACATCAGGATTTTTCTCTTTAAGATACTTTCCGACACCGGTTACAGTTCCGCCTGTTCCAACGCCTGCAACAAAAATATCAACCTTTCCGTCCATGTCCTCCCAGATTTCCGGGCCTGTTGTGAGGTAGTGTGCTTCAGGATTTGACGGGTTTACAAACTGACCTGCAACAAAGCTTCCCTCAATCTCCTTTGAAAGCTCCTCAGCTTTGGCAATAGCACCTGACATGCCCTTGCTTCCCTCTGTAAGCACAAGCTTTGCGCCGTATGCCTTCATAAGCTTTCTGCGCTCAACTGACATAGTTTCCGGCATAACTATAATAATTTCATAGCCCTTTGAAGCGGCAATAGCGGCAAGTCCTATTCCTGTGTTTCCGCTTGTAGGTTCAATAATCACCGAACCCTTTTTCAAAATTCCGCTTTTCTCCGCATTTTCAATCATTGCTCTTGCAACTCTGTCCTTAACGCTTCCGGCCGGATTAAAGTATTCAAGCTTTGCAAAGATATTTGCCTTTGCGCCAACCTTTTTCTCTGTGTTAACTGCCTCTATAATTGGAGTTTTTCCTATTAACTCTGTTACTGATTTATAAATTCCCATAATAATTTTCCTTTCAAAATTCAAACTGATATCAATCGTCTTTATTTATTGTTCCCCTTTTATTTGAAAACAAATCGTTACAAACAAAATCTTTATGAGAGAGATTTCTGTCTTCTAAAAGATCTTGAAGCGTAATGCTGTCAAAATAACTATCAATAAATTCTTGAAGTTTCTGCCACATAGGAAGTGTGGGACACTTGTCAGCTCTTTCACAGGTGTTTACATCACATTCAAGACAGGAGACAGGCGCAAGACTGCCTTCTGTAAGCCTGAGAATACTTCCAACAGTGTATTCCTCCGGGCTTTTTGAGAGCTTGTAGCCGCCGCCCTTGCCACGCAAACCCTCTACATAGTTTGCCTTTACAAGTATAGAAATAATAGCCTCAAGATATTTTATGGAAATGCCCTGACTTTTTGTAAGCTCACGCAGAGGTATGTAGTCTTCAGTGTTTCTGAGAGCCAATTCCAGCATTATTCTCAGGGCGTAACGTCCTTTTGTAGATATAAACATATGAGCACCTCCTATATACCTATAATACTATAAGTTTAGTAGGATTTCAAGACTTTTTTAAATCCGCCGTGAAATATTGTTTAAATTAACATAACTCAATATTAAAACGGCGGATTTAACTTAAATTTGTATAACTTTTATCTGTTCAGAACCCATATCAAGCTGTGACATAACCGCATCCTTTACCAAAAGGGAACTATTGTCATCCATATTCTGGGAAGCTACCACAACATTGCATCCCTCATCGGAGATAAAACATACCACATCGGTAAAGCCTTTTGCTTTTAAAAGGTTTTCAATATTTGACTGGGCAAGTATAAGTTTTTCCAGCTGAGAAACCGACTCTGCTGCCTCTTCCTTTGCCTCTTCGCTGTTTTCACTGAGGCTTAATACTTCCTTTGCATCCTCCAAAACCTTTGACTGGGTCTGTTCCCTGTCTGTTCTCACAGTTGAAAAATAGCTTATCTGTTCTTCGGTAAGCTCAGCCTTTACCGCTGTGGTGTTCTCACCTTCTGTTGTCTCCTCGGCAGATTCCGTTGATTTGTCATCATCGCCAAAAATGCTGTCAAAGATACCTGCTTCCTGAGTTTCGTCGGTTATGTCGCCGTTTACATACTGAGCCTCTCCCAGCTTTTTGGATGCGTCAACGGACAGCATGTCGCTGTTTCCCGTAAACTGCCAGTTAAGATAAACCGCAGCACCCAGAGCCAGCACAAGTGAAGCCATAAGTATATGTCTTTTTTGTATTTTCATTTCTATTCCTCCTGATAATCATATAATTTTGTGACGCTCACCCTTGAGGATGATATATTAAGCGCCTTAGTCACTACATCAATAATTTTTTCTTTTGTAACGGGATTTTCACCGCCGTCACAGACCACAGCCACACCACGCACCGTAGGCTCTATGCTTTTGGTTTTGGTATCGCCGTTTGAAAGATAGACATACTCAACGGAATTTTCCATTGTCAGCAGGATTTCACATCTTCCCACCCCGCTGATTTTTGAAATTATTTCTTTCAGTTCCTTTTCCAGATTATCTCCGTAAATCTCCGCACTGACAGATGTTTGAGAACCGTCATAAGCCTCGCCGTTTTCACCTCCGTCCCACAGTGACGAAAGAAAAATCAAAACAATTCCGGCAATCCCCAAGGCTATAATTATCCTCAGTGTATTTTCCTTTATCGGAAATTTTCCGGCAAGGTCAAAAACCGTCTTTTCTTTTGTCTTTCCCATTTTAAGCCTCTTTCCCTTCATCAACAGTTATAATATTCGGAAAAACTTTAAAGTCATTCTTTATAAGACTGTTTATCTTTGTTCTGAACAACCGGTTTTGTTCCTGATTTATGTATATGTTTATTTCTTCAACATATATTCCATGGTCACTGTCGGTTTCAAGAATAATTCTTATGTCGGAAGCCTCTATGCCCTCCTGCTTCAAAATATAGTCTGTATATTCACAGAGCTTTTCTTCCGCAACAGAGATAACCTCATTTTCATAGTAATCCTCATACTCTGCGGAAAGCTCTTCTCCGTCCGGCATTATATAAAGCTCCTCAGAAAAATCAACAGAGGTCTTTGTAAATGAGGATATCACCACAGCAAGCAAAAAAATCCCCATAACTACGTTCATTATCTTCTTTGTATTTCCCAAAGGGGCGATAATTCCCACCGCTGCGCTTATTACACAGCAAAGGCAGATTATCCCGCCCACCTCGCTTATAAAGCTCACGACGCACCTCCGGCAACCAGTATAATTGTTGTGGATATTACGAAAATCGTGCAGACGGACAAAAGCAAAGCTATCAATACGCCCAGCACCGAGGAAACGCCGTTTAACAGCGTTACCGCTGTATTCTGTCCCAAAATCTCACCGACAAGCTTGCACAGATTAAGTGATAAAAGCCACAGCACACACTGAATAAGAACCGGTAAAAAAATAACGGCTATGGAGATAATAACAAAAACCCCTATTCCCGATTTTAAAAGTCCCATACCGGATTTTACCGTCCTGTAAGCCTCTGAAAGCGCTGAACCCACCACCGGCACAAAGGATGAAACTGTAAACCTTACAGCTCTTGTGGCGACAGAATCGGCAGAGCTTGTAAGCAAGGTATTAAAGGTAAGCAGAGCCGAAAAAACAGACATTGAAAAAGCAAGTATCCACTTTACCGCTCTTGAAATAGCCGAAGAAATCCCACCCAGCTTTAACTGAGGGGACATTCCCCCCATAACCGAAATTCCAAGAAACACATTCATAAAAGGCACAATCACATGGGAAGATAACAGAGAAATAACATTTCCCACACCAATCATAACCGAATAGTAAGCCGCACCGCTTACGGAATTTCCCGAGGAAATAACAATCCCTGCAAAAACCGGCAGATAGGCAAGCAAAAAGCTTGTGGAAACCATAAGTGAACCGGCGCAGTTTTCAATAAGCTTTGTAACAGGAAGAACTATTATTGAGGTCACAGCCAATACGGAAACCGTTCCCATAACCTCGCTCATGGGCGAGCTTTTAAGCCCTTCCCGAAATCCGTCCAGTATGGCAAAAATTATCATAACACCGCATACGGAAGCAAAAACACCGAAAGGCGTTTTCCCCTGGCCGGTTATAAGCTTCATAGCCTCTCCGGCAAGCCTTGAAAAATCCAAATCAAGAAGAGAGGAATAGTCAGGCCCGTAAATATCAAGGCTGTTTAAAATCTCCTTGGTATCGTCGGGAAGAGCGTTTATCAAGTCCTCTCCCTGCTGAAAATCCTCTATGTAATCCAGCGCATCATCCTTGTCCCCCTGTTCCTCTCCGCTGTTTTCGGTGGTTTCCGGTACTGCCTGATACTCCTCGCCTCTTACAAAAATTGATGACCAAAGCACCAGCAGAAACAAAACAGAAATCACGCAGAACACTTTCAAACACCTTTGTTTTCTTTTGCAGTCAAAGGAAATCATCATAATCTTTACGTCCTTTAATTTAATCAGCCTGCCGACAAAAGACCCAAAGCCAAAGAAAGCAGGTCTTGAAGCATCGGCATAGCGGCAATCAATATCATAATTTTTCCGCAGAGCAGCACATTGTTTCCCAGTGCGGAGCATCCGGCGTCATTACAGCAGTCGCTTGCAAATTCCGTAAGGAAGCATATTCCCAGAGCTTTTATAATCACCTCTATATATTCCAGATTTATTGAAAAATCCTCTGCCATCTCACGTATAGTTTCCGTAATCTGAGATACTTCCCCAATCACATAAAGGATAATTATAACGCATCCGCAGACCTGCAAGGCAAAAGCCGCTTCTCCGTTGTGCTTTTTCACCAATAGGGAAAGTATTGCACAGACTATTGCCGCTCCGCATACTCCTGCGATATTCATAGCTAAAGCCCAAAGACAGATTTTATTGTGTCAAAGAGATTGTCAATCTGTCCTATTATCATCATCAAAGCGACTATCAAGCCTGCCAAGGTTGTGAGCAATGCCTGCTCTTCTCTTCCGCTTCTCACCAAAAGCTGGTTAAGCACAGCCACAATTATTCCTATTGCGGCAATTTTGAAAATCATATCTACATCCATAACTTTTCACTCCAACGCTTTATAAAAGCAGAAGGGCAAACGCCGCTCCCGCACAGACGCCGCATATTCTGTAAAGGCGTCCTTTTGTCTTTGCCTCCTCTTTCGCCGCCTCATAACTCTGGCGGAAAAATTCTTCATACATGGAAAGATGGTCTATCTGACCTTCTGTGTCTGTAGCTCCCAGACCTCTGCCCAATCCATATAAAAGATTAAGGTCATCCGCTGTCAAACTGCACCCTGCGGCAGCTTCAGCCGACATACCGTTCCAGATTTCCGAAAAATCATCCTCTCCTGAAACCACATTAAAATCACCGAAATATTTTTTCACAAGAGGCTGGGAAGCGCTCTCCCTCACCGCCGAATAGATTTCCTCACCTGTAAATCTGATTTTAGATTTTAAAGTACCGATAAACACAGTGGCATCTCCCAGAAAATTTCTTCTGCGGAACAGATTTTTACTGCTTATCTCTCCGAAATAACAGCAGGCTGTAAAAATCAAAATAATTCCCAGCCACTTAACCATGGGGATATTCCCCCAGTTTTATTATCTCCCCTATTGTTCCCGCCTCTTTACAGCTTTTCAGAAAAACCATGTTTGCAAACGCCCCTGTTTCCAAAAGCTTTGCGCCTTGACTTCTCTTTTTAAGCTGAAGAGGATTTTTGCAGTGAACCGTTGTGACAAATGTGACTCCTGAGTTAAGCCCACGCCTTAATGACTCCACGTCATCTTCTCCCAATTCGTCACAGATGATAACCTGAGGCGAAAGACATCTCACCGCCTGTTCCACACCGTATTTAACTGTATAACCGTCCAAAACATCGCAGTAACCGGAATCCTCACGGGGTATTCCCGAGCATACAGAGCATATCTCCCCTCTTGAGTCAACAACCGTAACCCTCATTCTGCGGGTTACAGAAAGCTCGTAAGCCAAATCCCTGAGCATTGTGGTTTTTCCCGAGCAAGGCTCTCCGCAGATAAGTATTCCTCCGCTGTCGATAAGGCTTATAAGCTTCTCTGAACACCCTCTGTGTGAGGTCGCCACTCTTATGTTAATTCCGCTTATGTTTTTCACATTGGAAATCCCGTTGTTTTCCCACACGGCAGTTCCCGTAATTCCGGCACGGTGACCTCCGTTTATTGTTATGTATCCGCTTTTTATCTCCTGTCTGTGGCTGTAAACGGAATTGTTACAGAGATTTTTAAAGGTTTCGGAAATATCCTCAGGAAAAACCGTGACACACCTTTTCGGTTCAAACTCATTTGTTATATCTCCGTTTTCCATAAGAAAGCAGTTTTCACCATTTACAGTGAACATTAAAGGTCGTCCGGCTCTCAGTCTTACCTCCTGAATATTTTTCTTTTTATCCCTTTGCATAGTAAACAGACGTCTTCTAAGCCTTTGGGAAACCACACAGCAGGCGCAGTCAAAAGCTTTTTCAAAATCTATGGCAGTTTTGTCCATTTTTCTCATTCCTCCTTTGTCTTTACCAAATACTTATGAAAGGCAATAGGAAAATATGCAAAAAAATCCCCGAGGGATTAAGTAATATCACATTAATCCTTCGGGGATAGATATTAGGTTTTAAATTTTTATTTACAGGTCTTCATTTGAAGCGATAGCAAGCTGTATTTTTGTTGCGTCATATACGGTAATCTTTCCGTCCTTATTTGTATCCGCCGCTTCAAATACAAATTTATCTGCTGAAATAGCCTTTACCAGATACTGCTGTATATAAGAAGCATCGTCTATTGTCATACTTCCTGAACCGTCTGCATCGCCCAAAACGAAATCAGGCTTAACAAGCTCAAGGGAATTAACAGCGCTTTCTATGGCCTTTAATGCCTCATCAACCTGAGTCTGTGTAATCTCTTCTCCTGCCTCAGCCTTTGCAATTATTGCCTGTGCTTCGTCAATAGCTGTTTTGAGAACCTCTCTGCTCTCGGCTGTGTATTCTTCCATATCAACCATCGGGAGAGCTTCTTCCACCTTGTTTTTAAGCTCTGTTACATCAGGTTCTTCAACCAATGCGTTTACAACCTTCACTATTGTAAATGAATGAGGTTCTACAACAACTCTTGCAGTTTCGCTGTTTTCAGCTACTGTCTCAGTGGTTCTGATAACATCAACATTGTCAGGATTGTCAATAGTATTTTCCGCATAGAAGGTGTCGCCGGAGATGTACTGGATTTCCAAAGTTTTTCCGGAAAGGTCAACTCCGTCAACCTTAATATCGACAATACCCTTACCATCAACCTTTGAATTTACCAAAGCAAGATATACGTTTCCGTCGGCGTCCTTGCTTGCCATAGCGGCATACTGTTCAGTTCCGTTATCGAGAATTCTTGTGTCGCTGAATGTAGAGGAAAGAACATCAGTACCGGAAGCACTGTTGTACATTTCAAATACCCTTGCGCTCGGTGTTGAGAAGAACTTATAATCACCCTCACCGGTAATTATGTCTGCGCCCTCCTGCGGAACCGCCTGGATAACAGCCTGCTGTGTAGGTCCAAGGGAATCTCCGCCGGATGAGTACCAGTCAACAAGGCAGTGCTTCTGAATATATGGGCTGTCAAGTCTTATGTACTCCATAAGAACACGGGCTATATACAAAGCGTGTGTCTGTGAACGAACCATTGTATCATAAGACGGATAAATACCGTATTCGGAAATAGCCGGAACCTTAGTATTGTCACCTGTGATAGTTCTCATTTCATTTACAAGGTTTGAAACTCTTGAAACTGTTCCCGGAATAAGGGAAAGTGTGCTGTAATAGAACTGTTTCTTTGTTTCCTCGTTTGCGCTTCCGCCGGCAGGTGTTCCTGCGTATGGATGAATTGTCATGCCGTCATAAAGGCTGTCAGCGCCTTTCTGATGCATAATATTTATAAAGCTTGATGTTTCCCAGCTTGTGTAAATATAAAGCTCTTTTTCCTCTTCGCCTTTGCTCTTGAGGTTGTTGTTTATCTGCTCCATAGTGTCACGCATAGCCTGACTGATATCTATGAAGCCTTCTCTTTCAACTGTGTAGCTTACAAAAATCCGGCTGTCCTTTGGAGGAATAGCTCCGTTCACACCGTCACCGAAGATAATTCCGCCTGTTGCATAGTCGATTTTTGCAACCTTATCGTTAGCTCCTGCTGTTGAAAGGTCGGAAACTACTTTCCATTCTTCATTGCCCACATAAACCTTTGTGGTTTCGTCGTTACTGCTTATAGCTTTAAAGTCCGCATAATCCGCAGGGTCATAGTTATACTGCTCCATAACTCCGCTGTTGCCGCTTGTTATATCTCTAAGTCCGATATCTCCGTTGGCAATACCCAAAGCCGGATGAGGATTAGCATATCTCATATAGAAAATCTGATTAGCTGTTCCGTCTGACTTTGATTCTATTGAATTCCAGTCATCATATGCAACAGCGTACTGTTTTTCGCAGACAACAGTGCCGCCCTCAATATATGCATAATCGGAAGCCTTTCCGTTTACATAGTTTGTCCAGAAGCCCTGGCTCCAAAGTCCGTCGCCGTCCTTGCCGCCGCCCTGGTTCATTTCGTTGCCCATTTCAAAGTAACGAACATTGTAAGGTTCAGGATGACCGTTTTCAGCTCTCACTGCTGCCCAGTCAATTCCGCCGTTGGGGTTTGAACCGTCGTTTGGAGCATTAAGGTATTCAACAAGGTCTGCCGCATCGCTGGCGCTTCCTCTGCCCATTCCGTAAACATAAACAATCTCAGAACCAACATCGGAAGCAAAGTCGCCTACCTCTTTAATACCAAAGTTAGAGGCTATACCTCTCTGAGGCTGACCGTTGCTGTTTGTGTTGTAATAACCGTGAACCTGGTCAAGTCTTTCGTCCTTGCTGCCCAATGTTCCCTTCCACTGGAAGAGGTTTGAAATTGAACCGCCCGGATAACGGACAGAACCAAACCCTGCTTCCTTATACAAATCAACAAAGTCCTGTTTCATTGTCATTGTTTCGGAATCAAATGTGCCGTAACCGTTGAAACCGAAACGATGGTTAATACCGAATACGCCGTTGTCTATTATATTTGTAACATCATCTGTATTTATTGTAACAACAATAGGTGAAGCATTCTGATAATTATCATAAGCTGTGCTCAATGCTTCATATTCTGCGAGCATATCCTCGTAGATAATATTTTCCGGGATTTCTGCGCTGTGGTCAACAGCCTCTTTCAAAGCTATGTACTCCGGCATGTCCTCAGTCAAATCGCCTGAAGCCAAAGCTTCCTTCGCCTTTGTCAAAAGCTCGTTATATTGAAGTTTTAAAGCCACAAGCTTCTGCTCGTTTACAGCAGCAGAATTAAGCTGATATATTCCCTTAACTTCATTTTCAGAAAGAGCCCTTGTGTACAGACGTATTTCATCCATACTTCCTGCAAACTGGTCTGAATTTCCAAGCTGCTTGTGAGAACCTATAATCAAATCTGTAACAGCTGTGGCGTTATTTTTGCTGAGAGTATGTTCACCAAGCTTAACACCGTCAAGATACAAAGCTATTGTATAATTTCCGTCTGTTCCGTTTGATTTAACAAGAGCCAAATGCTGCCACTCATTATAGCTTGTGGCCTCTCCGAAATATTTGTTTTCCTCAGAAATATATGTGCCGTACTGACCGCTTGTTGTTCTGAAAAGCAAGCTTCTGCCTGTTGCAGTGCTCTGCTGAATAAGAACAGTGCTCATGGTAGTATCTTTCTGATCCTCAGAATTTTTAACCCACATGGTAATAGTAAATTCATTTTGTGAATTCAATCCGTTAGAAATGGTAACATTGGAGCTGTTGCCGGAAGTCTTTTTAGCAAATGAAAGCATTTTTCCCATGCTCTCAATATCGGACTCAGCTATTGTAAGATTACTTCCTGACATTGTAGCTGTCAATGTGCCGCCCTGAGCCATATTTTCAAGAGAACCGCTGTCTGCTGTCCAATATCCCACAAGACCCTTATTTAATGCGTCCTCGCCGTCAACTGCTGTATTAAAATCAGCAATCTTTTCATTAAGGTCAGAAATGGCATTCTGCTTTTCCTCTGTTGTTCCTGTCTCCAAAGCAGCCTTTGCCTTTTTCAGTGAATTGTCAAGTGAAACATATGCCTGATGTGTTGTTTCAAGCTTTCCGCTCTTCAGAAGGCTGTCAGCCTGTGATATTGCAGCTTCAAGCTGAGAATTCACAGCTTCATCTGTCTTTGCATTGTAAAGAGCCTTTACATCATCAGCTGTGAGAACTCTCTCATAGAAACGCAGGTCGTCTATGTCACCTGTAAACTGACCGTTGTCCTTGTCTGTTTTGTTCTTATGAGAACCGATTATAAGGTCTGTAACCTTGTCAATTACCTGTGAAGCGTCACACTCACCTGTATATGTCTGCTCTCCGTTAATATAGAACTTGAGAGTATATTTTCCATTGTCAAGGTTTTCCTTTGTAATGGTGATATTCTCCCATTTTCCATCGGCGGTTGCAGACGATGTTACTATGCCTGTGCCGTTCATGTAAACAGTGTACTTATCCTCAGGACTTCTGTACATGAATGTTTTTCCTGTTGCGCCGTCCTTATCGGCAAACTGCAAAATAATTGTGTTCTGATTGGTAACCTGCTGTGATGAGTTGTTTACCCACAGTGAAACTGAAAAATCTTCCTGCTTTGGATTAAACATATCTCCAATAAACATTCTGGAATTTTCCGCAGCATCGCCCTTAGACTCAAAGTGCAGAACCTTTCCGTATGTTTCGTCACCGCTGTCCTTTACGGACACCTTGTTTCCCTCAAGCACAGCTTTAATCGAAGAATCCGAACCGATATTGACAGGGTTGCCGCTTGCATCGGTTTCTTCAAAATTCCAGTGTGCCGTCAAATTGCTGTCTATATCAGCCTTTGGAGTTATTTCCGCCGATGATGAATAAACGCACATGGTGGAAATCATGCCCAAAGCCAAAATAACAGACAGTATTTTCTTAGCTCTCTTCATTTTTATCCTCCTTTTTATGTTTATACAGTCGATTGAAACCCAAAGGAATCAAACTACCAATATACAAAATCACACACCGCAAGCCTATGCAGCAATATAAACAAAATAACATATCATATAGTTATTATTATAACTAATTACAATAAGTTTTTCAATAGATTTACGAAATATTTATTTAAAAAAGTTTCATCTAGCAAATTAAATAAATTTCTAAAAACACAAAAAAGAAGAGCGGACAGATTGAGATTTTCTGTCCGCTTAATTAAGTCTTATAAAATTGGAATAAATATCAGATTTTTAATTTTTTTATCATGCTTTCCCTGTCTTTCTCGTCGGGATGAGAAAGAGCCATATCAAAGTTTTTAATAAGCATCTGAGCCTGTGCCGCTTTATCCTGGTCTGCAAGCATTTTTTCATATCTATCTCTTACAGCCATAGGCATTTTTCCCTGGCACATAAACATTTCCATAATTTCATTGTCAGCAGGAATTAAAGCCTTGACGCCATTTAAAATCTTTTCAAAATATTCATCGCTTACGCCAAAACCGGCAGTTCCGAAAAGATAAATCCTCTTTCCGTGAAGGCTTTCAAGAAAATTCTTCACCTTATCGGTACAACTGCCCTTGTCCGTCCAAAATCCAACAAAATATGTATCCGCCTCAACTGCGTTATCGATATCTCCGCAGTAAACGCAATCCTTAATTTCTTCCGCTATCCAATGAGCCAAAAGCTTTGTATTTCCTGTTTTGCTGTCAAATACCACTGCACTTCTCATAATACTTCCTCACTTTCAAACAGCATTGTTTAATTGTTAACATAATTAAATAATAAACCTGTTATATGTTGTAAAGATTACGTCCATGTGATTTATATATGATATTTAAAGCCTTATTCCAAAGCCCAAAGTTTCCATAAGATTCATGTACATAAGCTTCTGTACAAAATCGCCTGGATGAAGACCGTCGTTTTTACAGCCCTCGCCGCAGATTATATCGTCAATTTTCTTTCCGGAAGCCACAAGATAATTTTGAATATATCTGTAGTTGTCCACAAAGAGAAGATTTTTCTCATCTGCCACCATAGTGAGGATTGTTTCAATATCCTCGCTGTGATGAATACGGTTAATATAGAATTCATTGCTTTCGGTAGACGGATTAAGGGACGCAAGCACAATGATTTTTCCCTTTTTCTCCATAAGCTCTGTAAATTTAATAAGGTTATCATAAAGTTCATGAAGTCCGTCAGGTCTTTTTCTGTCGTTAGCACCTGCAAGCAAAATCACAATGTCGTCGTCTTCATCAACTATTTTATCAAAATTATTTAAAAGCTGGGTTGTGTTTGCCCCGTCACAGCCCTTGTTAATTACAGATGAGCATGGATATTTTTCGCTTATGTATTTTGCAAACAATCCACCCCAGCTGTTTGGAGCAGTTTTTCTGTAAAAAATATCTTCACCGTCTTTGAAAACAACCTCATCGGTTCTGACACAACATGAACTTCCTGTTCCTGCGGAAAGGCTGTCGCCTGTTATCTTTATTTTTGCGCCCTCTTTGATTTTCTTTATTATTTCAGACTTATATCCCATAAAATCACCGTTTCTTTTATATAAACTGAAAAAAGCACCTGCATATGCAAGTGCTTTTTTCTTGGCGGAGGACAAGGGATTTGAACCCTCGCGCCGGTTACCCGACCTACTCCCTTAGCAGGGGAGCCTCTTCACCACTTGAGTAATCCTCCAAGATGGCAAATTAAATTGCTAAAAAATAAATGGCGGAGAGGAAGGGATTCGAACCCTTGGTCCCTTGCGGGATCACTAGTTTTCAAGACTAGCTCCTTAAACCACTCGGACACCTCTCCATCGCAACTGACAGTGGATATTATATCACAGACAAACCGTCTTGTCAACATTTTTCATAAGTTTTTTTATTATTATTTTACAAAAATTTTTTAATCGGCTGTAACACTATATTCTTCCACATAAAAAGTTCCCGCTATGGAAAACATAACGGGAACTGATATTTAATTATTTAAAATCTCTGTACTTCTTAACCTTTGCATTGTTTCTGTCTGAAAGGGTTTTTACAACAATAATATAAACCAAAAGCAGGCAAACAAAAACAACAGCTATTATTATAAACCAGGGTGACAAAACCAGATTTCCGAAAGTTCCTAAGAAGAACTTCAAATCACTTCTCTGTACACTTTCAGTTGCAACAAGGTTTATTGTTGCATAGTCATCGCCTCTGTATTTGATAAGAGCAGTTCCTACAACGTCGCCTTTATTTACAGGAGCCTGTAACGGTTCTTCAAACTGAGGAACTATCTCTATATCCGTATCCTTTGTGTCGGTAGGCATCAAAGTAACGAAATTGGACTCCGGAATAAGCAATATGCTGTCTTTGCCTGAGGAATACAGAATCTTCTCATTGCAGATTGGAACATCAGTGTCTGCAACTGTTCTCATTTCAAATGTATCAAACGCCCAGTTAAATAGGTTAATTGCATCGAGAACCGTTCCTGTTATTCCGGAAAACGGATCGTCATACATTGCAACAAGTATGTAGCTGTAGCCGTCCTTTTCCGCTGTCTGTACAAGGCATTTTCCTGCCTGATCGGTAAATCCTGTTTTACCGCATACAGCATATGGATAATATTGATCCTCTCCACGGTTTTCATCAATCAGATTGTTTGTGGTATAAATCGGATAATCGTCGCCTTCACAATAATATGTAGCAGTTGAAGTTACCTCTTTAAACATATATGTGTTAAGTGCATACTCAGATATTTTCATAAGGTCTCTTGCGGTTGTATAGTGATCATCGTCATGGAGTCCGTGAGGATTTACGAAATGTGTATTCTCACATCCAAGCTCCTCAGCCTTTGCATTCATCATATCAACGAAATTTTCTATGCTGCCGCCGCCAACATAATCAGCCAAAACCAAAGCCGCATCATTTCCGGAAGGAAGCATCAAACAGTAGAGCAAATCAATTACAGAAACTGTTTCGCCTATTTTATTCTGCAGTCCTGCCATAGAGCTTTCTGTTCCGTCAAGCATGGAAATTATATCCTGCTTAATCTCAACTCTGGTATTTTCAATATCCTCAACATTTTCAACTGTGATAATATATGTCATAATCTTAGTTGTTGAAGCGGGATATCTTTTTGTATCGGCATCTTTCTCGTACAAAACCTCTCCTGTATCAAGACTTTTAAATAATACGGACGCAGAGCGGATTTCTCCTCCGTACTCCCCCTCAAAGTCGTATACATATGCTGATACAGACATAAAAGTGCTGCAAAACAACACTGTCAGTATCATGACACAGAAAAATAAACACAGCAATCTTTTCTTCATTTTTTCCTCCTGTTGATAATCTATACACAATTATCATATTATGTCTGTTTGAAAACACTAACATGTCAGAGAAACGGAAAACATAAAACCATAAACACATTACTCTTTCGCACAAACAAATTGTCTGTGACAATCATGCATGATAATTTTTTAACTTTAATTTTCATCCATAGTATTTATCATACAATAATCGTTACTTAATTTCAACAACAATATTTCGATTTTAACCTTTAGTTATCTAAAAAACTGTTTATCAAAGTTAAACCATGTTACCCAATTATATTAAAATATCAGTTAAAATCTATATCCTCAGCTCTTTTCAAAAACCTGTTAACCTGAGTTTTTAAACCCCTGTAAGATTTTTCCGAAAGCAGATTATTTTTTTGTATAAAATCAGAACATTCTTGAGCCTGCAAAAGGATATCCATGTTTTTAAGGCCGGCAATGGTAATTTCTGGAAGTCCGTGCTGGCGGCGTCCGAAAAAGTCGCCGGGACCTCTCAGCTTTAAATCCTCCTCGGCAATTCCAAAACCATCATGCATTGTTTTCATTGTGTTAAGCCTTTTGCCCGCATTTTCGGAAGAGCTGTCGGAAACAATTATGCAGTAGGATTTTACATTTCCTCTTCCCACTCGCCCTCTGAGCTGATGAAGCTGTGAAAGTCCAAACCTTTCGCCGTTTTCAATCATAATCACATTGGCATTGGGAACATCCACTCCAACCTCTATAACCGTTGTGGAAACAAGTACGGAAATCTTTCCCGAAACAAAGTCAGCCATAACGCTTTCCTTGTCGGCGGCTTTCATCTTGCCGTGAAGCACACCAACAGAAATATCGGAAAATTCCCCAAGCATCAAATCCTGGGCAAAGGTTTCCACTGAAGCCACATTCTCGGTTTCGCTGTCCTCCACAAAAGGACATACAATATAACATTGATGACCCTCTGCAATCTGCTGTTTTAAAAATCCGTAGGCACGTTTTCTCTTTGAGCTGTCTATAACAAGCGTTTCCACCTTTTGTCTGCCGGGAGGCATTGTTCTTATCTCTGAAATATCCAAATCTCCGTAAATTATCAAAGACAGGGTTCTAGGTATAGGCGTTGCGCTCATTACCAGCACATGGGGGTCATTTCCTTTTGAATTGAGGGCTGCTCTCTGAGAAACACCGAAGCGGTGCTGTTCGTCTGTAACCGCAAGTCCCAGATTTTTAAATACTGTTTTATCCGTAAGCAATGCATGAGTTCCCACAGCTATATCAACTTCACCGGAGGCGATTTTTTCACGGACAATATTTTTTTGCTTTACAGTCATTGCTCCCGTGAGAATTTCAACGCTGATATCCGTGTTCTCAAAAATCTTTCTAAGGGTATTAAAATGCTGTCTTGCCAAAATTTCCGTAGGCGCCATAAAGGCAACCTGCATACCGTTTTTTATGGCAGTGTGGGCAACTGCGGCGGCAACCGCTGTTTTACCTGAACCAACGTCGCCCTGTACAAGTCTGTTCATAGGCTGAGTGTTTTTCAGCATATCAGAAATACAGTCCCTGCACGCCTTTTCCTGGTCGTCGGTCATAGAAAAGGACAAGAGCTTTTTATACTCCTCAAGATAGCTCTTTTCTGTGACTATAGCGGTTTCCCTGCGCTTTTTCTCTCTGATAACAGAAAGACCCAGCATTAAAACCAAAAGCTCTTCAAAGGACGCTCTGTTTCTCGCCTTAGAGAGATTTTCCTGAGTATCGGGAAAATGTATAGTTCTGATTGTAAAACCCAAATCAGCTAAATCATACTTTTCTCTGATTTCCAAAGGTATAGGGTCGTTGATTTTTTCAGGAAGCATTTCAAGAGCCTTCTTAACCGCCTTTTCAACAGTGAGATTTGAAAGTCCTGCGGTTAAGTGATACACGGGGTTCAGTTCACGTGTATCTGCAGTTTTATAAAACATAGGCGATACCATTTGCAGATGACCGCCGTTTCTTTCAACCTTCCCGGAAAAATAATATTCCTCGCCGTAGCTCAACATACCTGAAATAAACCTGTTGTTAAAAAAAACAAGCTTTAAACTTCCGCTTTGGTCAAAGACACTTACACGGCTTATAGTTCTTCCTCCTGTAATTCTTGTTGTCACAACAGGAGAACATACAGTGGCTTTGATAAGGCATTTGTCCAGACCCTCAGCCCTGCTTATTTCAACCTCTTCACCACGGAAGCTGTAATCCCTGGGGAAAAAATAGATAAGCTCGCCTATAGAGGTTACTTTAAGCTTTCTGAAAAGCTCACCTTTTTTAGGGCCTATCCCTTTTAATTTTTCAATTGGAATTTCAAACAGACTCAAAAAAACACCTCCTTCAAACAATTTAAAAACAACGGGGTGATGCTATCATCACCCCGAATAAATACGCTATTTTACGGTTATTATTCAACACCGAGAATGAAGTAGTAAACAGGCTGGTCGCCCTTTACCATTGTAACGTCGATATGTGGGAACTTATTTCTTACAAGCTCCTCAGCCTCGGCAGCTTCCTCTTCTGTTATTCCCTGACCCCATATTATGGTGATGAAAGAAGTACTCTTTGTAACCATTGATTTTGTCAGCTTGTAAAGAGCCTTAACAGGTGTTTTCTCGCTGATTGTCAGCTTGCCGTTTTCAAGGGCAATTATGTCGCCCTCTTTAATCTTCTTTCCGCCGAATTCAGAATCTCTTGCGGCAAAAGTAACGGAACCGGAGCTTACACCGTATGCAGCGTCCATTATTACCTCTCTGTTGCTCTCAGGACTCATTTCAGGGTCAAAGGAAAGCATAGCCGTAAGACCCTGTGGAATTGTTCTTGTAGGCAAAACAATTACCTTTCTGTCGGTAACAATAGCAGCAGTCTGCTCAGCAGCCATAATAATGTTTTTATTGTTTGGAAGTACAAAAACATTCTTAGCAGGTGTAGCCATTACTGCCTCGTAAATGTCGTCAGTGCTTGGGTTCATGCTCTGACCGCCGCTTACTACATTCTGACATCCCAAATCCTTGAAAAGCTCTACAACACCGTCGCCGGCTGCAACAGCCACGAAGCCGTACTCCTCTGTAGGCTCTGCCGGTTCAAAGGCCGGTTTCTCCTCTGCCTGAGCTTTTTTCTTGTCGTTTTCTTCTTTGGCAGCCTTATGCTGTTCTTTCATATTTTCAACCTTAACAGTCAAGAGAGAACCGAACTCAAGACCCTTCTTGAGAGCGTCTCCCGGCTGTTCAGTGTGAACGTGTACCTTAATAATCTCGTCGTCGTCAACAACCACAACGCAGTCGCCTATTGTTTCAAGGAAGAGTCTAAGCTCGTTAGGCTCTGTCTTAACATCAGGGTTTCTGCCCACAATAAACTCTGTGCAGTATGTGAAAGTGATGTCGTCATCAAACTCTGCGGCGGCGCTTCTGAACTCGTCAACCTCTTCTGTCTTAACCTCGTCACCATTGTATTCGATAACTTTTCCGTCTGCAAATACAGAAAGCATACCGTCAAAAATCACGCACAAACCCTTGCCGCCGGCGTCAACAACACCTGCTTTTTTCAAAACAGGCAAAAGTTCAGGAGTTGTATCCAATGCGTCGTAAGCTGCTGCGCAAACCTCTTTCCAAACATAAACCACGTCACGGCTTTCCATAGCGGCTGTAAGACCCTTTTCATAAGCAACTCTTGCAACTGTGAGGATTGTGCCCTCGGTAGGTTTCATAACAGCTTTGTAAGCGGCGTCAACGCCAAGTCCCAGAGCCTTTACAAGGTCAAGTCCGTCGGCTTCCTCTTTTCCCTCAAGGCCTTTTGCAAAGCCTCTGAAAATCAGGGAAAGGATAACGCCTGAATTTCCTCTTGCTCCTCTAAGCATAGAGGAAGCAGTCTTAGCACTGACTTCTCCGACGGTAGAAAATTCCTTTTTCTCAAGCTCCGTCTTTGCAGCGGTTATGGTCATAGACATATTTGTTCCTGTATCGCCGTCAGGAACAGGGAAAATATTCAGATCGTTTATCTGAATTTTCTGCAAGCAAATATTGTTTGCACCTGATATAACCGCATTTTTCAGCATACGACTGTTTATCATACAAAACACTTCCTTCTACATTTAATTTTGCCATATCTAATCCGCCGGGCGGATATTTTTTTAATCAATTAAGCGTCCACTTTCACGGACATACAAGTTTTTTAACATACAAACCAATGTAAATAATTTTTTTCTTAAAATTTACAAAAGCATATATCTTCTATATTATAACATATTCCCTAACTAATTCAATAGTTTTCAATTCTTAATAAACAAATATAACTCAATTTATTTTTGTGGAAAATAACCACCTTAATCACGAACAGATAAATGCTCGGCGGATATGCATTTTCCTGTTTTTTCGTCGATTTCAAACAACACACAGTCCATTCTGCAATCGCCCTGAGCCAAATCAAATCTTGCAGGCATACCGCTTCTGAACTTTTCAATAATGATTTCAGGCTTTACGCCCAAAATAGATTGAATGGTTCCTGTCATTCCAACGTCGGTGATGTAGCCTGTGCCTTTTGGCAAAACCTGAGCGTCCGCAGTCTGAACATGGGTATGAGTTCCGAAAACCGCAGAAACCTTTCCGTCAAGATAAAATCCCATAGCCCTTTTTTCGCTGGTGGTTTCACCGTGAAAATCAACTATTATAACCCTTCCGCACTCCTGTTTTAAAAGATTATCCATAGTTTCAAAAGGACATCTGAGCGTGTTCTCCATATGGCTGTTTCCCATAATATTTATAACCGTTACAATAGTTCTTCCCATATCCACATGAGTAATTCCCTTTCCCGGTGCAGAGACAGGGGGAAAATTTGCAGGTCTTACAATATACGGTTCGTTTTCAATCATTTCATAGGCTTCTTTTCGTCTGAAGCTGTGATTTCCAAGGGTAATAACATCTACGCCGCTGGTAAAAAGATGCTGTGCAGACACGGGAGTTATACCGTTTCCGTCGGCGGAATTTTCCCCGTTGCATATAACAAGGTCAACGCCGTGAAGCTTTTTTACAGAGTGAAGATGCTTTCTCAAAAAGTTACATCCGACGCTTCCCACAACGTCGCCTATGCATAGTATTCTCATAAGATTTATTCCCCTTTAAATTCCTTATCAGATTTTATTTATTATTATATCATATTTTACCTTTCATTCAAAGAAAAAGCATATCTAAATTTTTATTTTACAAAACGACGGCGCAATATTCTATTTCCCGACAAAAACTTTTTCTTTATAATATTTCCCCGCAAAGTATTTTCACTTCTTAAACCAAAAAACATTTCCGTATTTTTTATCCTTTGATAAATCATTTCCCGACAGATATTTACATTACTGCTCAATCTCCAAAGGCGATGTCAAAGCTATATCCTCAATGCAGGAATAGGCGTTTTTTCTCACAGCTTTTCCCTCTTCACTGCTTTCATAGACATTTCTGCCTGTAATTACAGCGTCCTGCATTTGAAAGGTTTCGTACAAAGCTTCCTTTATCTCCAAGGCTTTATCAATCATCTCGTCGGTTCGTTCAACCTGAGTTTTTTCATAGACATAATTTTTTTCACTTATAAGACTTACCGGAAGAGAAACGCCGTTTAGTACAAGGCAGTTTTCTTCAAGCACCCTGTAATAATTTATTCCGTCAATCTGATTAAGGGTGACGGGAAAATCAGCTCCGTAAAAGGATATTCCCAGACGGCTTACAGCCTCTTCCCTTGAGGTTATAAGCCCGATATTTTTATCTGCGGAAAACTCCGTAATCTCGGTGGTTTGAGCGGTTATTTTTGACTGAGCTCTTACAAACCGTGTTTCCTGACCCTCAATCTCTATGGCTGAGCTTACCAAAAGCTCCCCCTCCAGAACAGACTGGCCCAGTGTTACAAGGTTTGTACCGTCACGGGTTTCCATAGCTATTATGAAGCCGTCCTTCTCCGCCACAATGTTTGCAGGTGTTGAAATATCCGGTTTATTTTTCTCCTGCCCCTCTTTTACAATAACGTCAACATTGCTTCCGTATATGTTTATTGCAGACCAGGTTATCATGGGATATTTGTGGGAAAGCTGGCGTTTTGCCCACTGCACATCTATTGAGGAAGACCAAGCACCTTCATAAACCCCGCAGTCTTTCAGCAAAGTTCGTATTTCATTTTCGCTGATATTTGAAACACCCTCCACGTCTATTGTCCACACGAAAGAAGACATGAAGAATATCATTATAAAAAACACAGCCGCACCAACTAAAAGTCCGGCTCGGTTTTTATTTTTATGTATAAAAAAAGGCAGACCGTGTCTTTTTAAAACCTTTAACCTGACGCCTGTTTTTCTTGCCTTTGTTCTGCATCGTTTGTAATCGCCTACGTACATCTTTCCGGTAACTTTGCCGCCTGATGATTTCTGCGACCAGATTTTAACACCGGATTTAAAAGCGGAATTTAGAAACCTTTCTGGGTATTTTCCCGACACTGAAAAATCCACATAACCTCTTATCATTCTTAAAATCATAAGCTCGCTAAACATTTCAAACACCTCAGTAAGTAAACTGAACATCGTTAATAAAGCCGCCTATTTCCAGCGTGGTGGTATTAAGGCTTTTAAGCTCCAAGTTTTTCCCGAAAAAGCTTACAATAAGACTTCCTGTATTCACTCTTATAACGTCCTCGCCGTATTCGGCAACACCTTTGCATCCGTAAATTACGGCGTTTCTGTTTCCGGTAAACTCAATTACCGGCTGTCTGCAATCAAAATCCCTCAAAAATCCGCCTCCGTCTTTGTTTCTCTTATTCATAAAACCATCCCTTGCTCACATAAAATTCATTATCAAATCTGCGCAACAGGGCGCATATAAATAAATCGGTGATACTAAATGATATATGTAAACGGGAAAAATAATAAAACCATACAAGGTGAAAAAAACGAATATTTACAACAGACAAAGGTTAAAAAAAGCCATGGAAAGCTTTTGGCAATGGCTCTATCCCTTTTATTCTTTTTACTGCTTTTGATGTTTCCCGCCCAATCCTCAAAGGGAACTTTACAGGGAATAAATCTGTGTATCGAAACACTTTTACCCTCCCTGTTTCCCTTTATGTTTGTAAGCGCCCTGTTTTCCTCATCGGTAAGCACAAAAAACAGCCATAATAAACTCGACGGCTTTTTTCAGAAGCTTTTAGGAATTGATTTTTCCTGTGTGCAATCTCTGCTTTTAGCCGCTTTCGGAGGTTATCCCGTGGGAGCGGTGACGGTAAACAATCTCTACAAAAAAGGCGTCCTTACGGAAAAGCAGTCCCGGCTTATGATATACATAGCTTTCGGAAGCGGAATGGGATTTCTTGTATCCTATACGGGAGCTAACTTGCTTTCCTCCCGTGAAACAGGAGTTTTGCTGTTTTCAGCTCAGTTAATCACAATTTTGTTTATGGTTCTTTTATCACGAATTTTTTTAAGACCACTGGGAAAACAGATTAAAGCTGAAAAAAATTTTACTTTTCCCGAACACAATGAAAAAAATCACAGTAATATAGACAGGGAAGAAAAAAGTCTGTTTTCCCTGATTTTTCAGTCCGCTTTAACCGCAGGGAAATCAGCTTTCCGCATGTGCCTTATAGTGGTTTTATTTTCCGCAGTATCGGGAATAATCCTGCCTCTTCTGTCATATAACAGTTTTTTAAGGGATAATTTTTTAGCTCTGTGGGAGGTAAGCGCCGGAGTAAAGAATTTTGCAAACTCTGCGCCCCTATGGTTTTTGGGGTTCATAACAGGCTTTGGGGGAATCTGCGTCCACTTGCAGGTTTACTTCGCCGCAAAGGACATAAGCTTCTCAAAATCACTGTTTTTTATTTTCAGAGTGATGCAGGGATTTATAAACGGCTGTGTAATCTATGTTTTGACAATGTTCTTCCCTGTTTTTGAAAACACAGCCGGTGTTTTTTCCTCGGTTACGGAAAAACCTCTGCCGGAGGATGCAGAAAACCCGTTAAAATTTATCATTCTCATCTTTGTTTGTTTCTGCTTTTTATTTTCTTTGGGGCAGAAATTTTGTGAACCAAAACACATAACACAATTAAAAGAAAAACTCAATTTCAGCAGGAGGTAAAATTATGTGCGGAATTGCAGGCTGGCTTGACAGCGAAATAGATTTTTACACAAAAGGAAAAGAAATTGCCGCTGTGTCAAGGACTTTAAAATCACGAGGTCCTGACCAGAAAGGGGAATATATAGGCAGAGGCTTTGCCCTGATACACAGAAGGCTTGCCATTATCGACATAGAAAAAGGCCGCCAGCCCATGACCTTTTCATATCACGGAAGAAAATACACCATAGTGTACAACGGCGAACTTTACAACACCGAGGAAATACGAAAAGAGCTTGTCTATGCAGGCTTTCAGTTTTCAGGACACAGCGACACGGAAGCGGTTCTGAAAGCGTATATCCACTGGGGCAGCGACGTTGTGACAAAGCTCAACGGCATTTTTGCCTTTGGAATTTATGAGGAGAGAGAAAAAACTCTTTTCCTCTGCCGTGACAGAATAGGCGTAAAGCCCCTGTTTTTCTCAGACTACGAAAAAGGCTTTGTTTTCGCTTCGGAGATAAAGGCTATATTTGCCACGGGAGCGGTAAAACCTCAGATTGATGAAAACGGACTTAACGAAATATTTTTCTTAGGTCCTGCACGAACCTGCGGCAACGGAGTTTTCAAAAATATAGAGGAGCTTAAGCCTGGAGAATACGCATTCCTCAAAAAGGGAAAGCTTACAAGAAAAACATATTTCAAACTCCGTGCCAGACCTCACACCCACAGCCCTGAGGAAACGGAAGAAAACGTCCGCTATCTTTTGCAGGACGCTATAAAGCGCCAGCTTGTCACAGATAAACCCATGTGCTTTTTCCTTTCGGGAGGTTTGGACAGCAGTATAATTGTCAAAACCGCTTCCGACTACTACAAGGAACAAGGCAAGGGAAAAATTTCCACATACAGTGTTGAATACGAGGACAACAGAAAATATTTTCAAAAGAGCCTTTTCCAGCCCACAGCCGACTTTGAATACATCGGCATGATGAGCCGTGAAGCCGACACTCTCCACCGTGAAATAATTCTTTCCAACAAAGATTTGGCGGAAGCTTTGGAGGACGCAGTATACGCAAGGGATTTGCCGGGCATGGCGGATGTGGACTCCTCCCTTTTGCTGTTCTGCAAAAAGGTCAGGGAAAATTTTGACGTAGCTTTATCAGGAGAATGTGCCGATGAGCTTTTCGGAGGCTACCCCTGGTATCACAACAAAGAAATCCTTTTCGAGGACTGTTTCCCCTGGTCAAAAGACCCGTCAATAAGACGAAGCATCCTGAAAAAAGACGTTCTGCCAAAGGGCGAGGAATACGCAAGGGAAAAGTATCTTGAAACAATAAATTCAGTCGAAAAGCTGAAAACCGACTCTCCGCTTGAAAGCCGAATGAGGGAAATGTTCGCCCTGAATTTCTACTGGTTCATGCAGTGTCTTTTGGACAGAAAAGACCGCTGTTCCATGTACAGCGGTTTGGAGGTTCGTGTTCCTTTCTGCGACTACAGAATTGTTGAATACGCCTTTAACATGCCATGGGAAATAAAGGCTTTAAGAGGAAGAGAAAAAGGAATTGTCCGCAAAGCCTTTGAAAAGCTTCTGCCGGAAGAAATCGTCTGGAGAAAGAAAAGCCCATACCCAAAAACCCACAACCCTGAGTATATGGAGCTTGTTTCAAAAATGGCAGTAAAAGCCTTGGACAGCGGTTCTCCTATTTCCAAGCTTTTGGACCGTGAGGGCGTCATGTCAATAATAGAAAATCCAGATAAGATTTCTTCACCTTGGTACGGACAGCTCATGCGTGCTCCTCAGATTCTTGCATATATAGCTGAACTGGAAATGTGGTACGAAAAATACCAGCCGGAAATTCTCATATAAAAAAATCCCTTGTTATGCTTTCAATAAAATGTTAAAATCAAAGCATAACAAAGGGGATGATATCTTGAAAAGCTTCTATCAGAAAATCCACAAGTTTTTTTCTAAAGGAATACAGTTTAAAATTCTGAAATTCATATATAAAAAAATTCCCATGTTTATGGCGGCTTCATACCTGCTTTTGCTCGGTTTTCTCGCCATAACATGGGATATAAAAATTATTCTTGCAGTGATCATACCGGCGTTTATCTTTCTTTCCGTCACTGTATTCAGAAAGCTTTTTAACTTTCAAAGACCATACGAAAAAATGGACTTGCCGCCGCTGATTTCCAAAGATAAAAAGGGAGAAACCTTTCCCAGCCGCCACTGCGCCAGCGCCTTTGCAATATCCGGAGCATTTTTCTACACAAATATTTATCTGGGAATTTTTTACACCATTTTAGCCCTGCTTGTAGCTTTGAGCAGGATTTTTGCAGGTGTACATTTTGTCCGTGACGTGCTTGCCGCCGCTTTGTATTCCTGCGCTTTGTCCTCTCTTTATTTTATTATTCCTTATTTTCTGCCTCTGCAATAATATCCTTTACAATTTCGCCGCCCATAATAAGTCCCATTACCGACGGAACAAAAGCAAAGCTTCCCGGGATTGCCTTTTTGCTTTCGCTGTCGATTATTGGGTCAATGGGCGTTTTCGCCTCTTCCGTGGAGTAAACCACCTTTACGTTTTTTATTCCACGTTTTTTAAGCTCTCTGCGCATAACCCTTGCCAAAGGACACACGGAGGTTTTGCTTATATCGCTTACTTTAAAGGCTGTTGGGTCAAGCTTATTTCCGGCGCCCATTGCGGATATTATTTTTACCCCGGCTTTTTTACACCTTGTAATAAGCTCAATCTTTGCGCTGACAGTGTCCACGGCGTCCGCTACATAATCGTATACCGACAAATCTATACTGTCCGCAGTTTCCGGCAGATAAAAAATCCTGTGTGGGTTTATTACCACATAAGGGTTTATTTTTTTAGCCCTTTTTTCCATCGCTTCAACCTTAGGAATTCCCACTGTTTCACAGTCGGCTATAATCTGACGGTTTATATTTGAAACGGACACAACGTCCTTGTCGAAAATATCTATAGTTCCCACTCCGCTTCTCACAAGAGCTTCAACCACATATCCGCCTACTCCGCCCACACCGAACACGGCAACACGGGAGGAATAAAGCTTTTCCATGGCGTTTTGTCCCACGGTCATTTCACATCTTGAGAAAATTTCCTTTTTCTGAAAATCCATATTACCAGCCTTTCTGATTTTTCATATTCTTTGTTTATTTTATAGTAAGGTATAAAAAAAATCAATACCGCTCAATATTCACAAAACCATTGACAGACTTACAAATAATTTGTATTATATTTGTAAGTCATTAAATTTCGAACAACGATTGAATGTAAACATTTAAGATTGTAATTATTGAACGGAGGTTTTTAAGTGAATGTAACTTACTTTAAATATGCATTGGAAGTTGAAAAAACCGCCTCAATAACTCAGGCGGCAAACAATCTCTACATGGGACAGCCTAATCTTACAAAAGCGATTAAAAAGCTTGAAGCCTCTGTGGGCTTTGCAATATTCAAGCGCACACAGCACGGCGTATATCCCACAAAAAAGGGTACAGAGTTTTTAAGCTATGCCAGAAACATCATTTCTCTTATTGACGAAATGGAAGCCCTTTATTCACAAAACAACTCCAACATGGTAAACTTTAATATCTGTGTTCCAAGAGCAAGCTACATAACCTACACCTTTTCCAAATTTATAAACGAGCTTGTAAAGAAAAAAGAATTGAATGTAGATTTCAGGGAAACAGGTTCAACGGAAATTATCAACAACGTGGCTTCCGGCGAGTATAATCTGGGAATTATCAGATACAGCAACAGGCACGAAAAATATTTTAAGAGCATAATGGCTGACAAAAGTCTTCAGCGCAAACAGCTTTGGGAGTTTGAGTACCTTGTGCTGATGTCAGAGGAAAACCCACTTGCCAAGTCAAAGGAAATCCGACTTGAGGATTTGGAGCTGTTCACAGAAATAACCCACGGTGATTTTTCTGTTCCCTCTGTAAATCACACACAGCTTTACAAAAACGACTCACAGCCGAAAAACCAAAGCAGAATTTACATATATGAAAGAGGAAGCCAGTTTGACCTTTTAAACGGAGTTCCAACCACATATATGTGGGTATCTCCCCTGCCTGCGGAAATTCTAAAGGAACATAAGCTGGTTCAAAGAAGATGCGTAAATGTAGGCGATATGTGCAAGGATATACTTATCCACAGAACCGACTATAAGCTCAGCAAAACTGAAAAAAGCTTTTTTGACTGCCTTAACCAAACCATAGAAGAACTTTCGGCAGAAACATATATTTAATTTTGAACTATACAGAACCAAGCAAAGGGTAACATGGATTGTTTCCCTGTTTGGTTCTGTTTTTTTATATTTTTAAAATGTATATTTGTACTAATTAACATAATACAATCACATTTTCATCACATAAGTTTTGTAATATTCAAACAGATATTCAATTCCTTTTTTCTTATATAATTGGACGGTGATTTAATTGGAAGTAAATCTCAAAGGTCTTTCCTCCCGGGAGGTGGAAAGCCGTGAAAAAAAGGGTCTTGTCAATTACGATACAGATGTCAAAACAAAATCAATAAAACGAATACTGACGGAAAATATCTTTTCCCTTTTCAATATTATAAACTTTATCCTTGCCGCCGCTATTATTATGGCAGGCTCCTATAAAAATGTGCTGTTTATGGGCATAATAATATGCAACACACTTATAGGAATTATTCAGGCGATACGCTCAAAGCTTACGGTTGACAAGCTTTCCATTATGGTTTCCAGCCAAGTAACGGTAATGCGTGACGGCACTGAAAAAGAAATAGGAATAAATCAAATTGTTCTTGACGACATTATAATTCTTAAAAGAGGAAACCAAATACCCTCAGACAGTATTTTGCTTGAGGGCAATGTAAGCGTAAATGAAAGCCTTTTGACCGGCGAGTCCGACCTTGTATCAAAAAAAGCCGGAGATATGCTGTTTTCAGGAAGCTTTATCTCCTCGGGCGAATGTGTGGCAAAGGTCGTCCACGTTGGAAAAGACAATTACGCCACTAAAATTAACAACAGCGCCAAATACATTAAAAAGGTCAAATCGGAAATTATGACCACCCTCAACAAAATAATCAAGTTTGTTTCTTTCGTAATTTTTCCGGTGGGAGCCTTGCTTTTCTGCAATCAGTATTTCCGTGGCGGGGTTGAATTTAACGACGCAATAGTCAGCACCGTTGCCGCCCTTATAGGAATGATTCCCGAGGGACTTGTGCTTTTGACAAGTACGGTTCTTGCGGTGGCTGTTATCCGTCTTTCAAAATACAAAGTTTTGGTTCAGGAGCTTTACTGTATTGAAAACCTGGCGAGGGTTGACGTGCTGTGCCTTGACAAAACAGGAACTATAACCAACGAGGAAATGGAAATCGAGAAAATACATATCCTCGGCAACACTTCAAAAGAAAAGCTGGACTTTGCGTTAAGCTCAATCGCCAAGTACACAGACGATGACAACGCCACAATAATGGCTTTTATAAATTACTACAAAGACAAAAATATAAACGCCCAAAAGCCCCAGCGTTTCATAAGCTTTTCTTCCGAGAAAAAATGGTCGGGCGCAGTTTTGTCGGACGGAACAGCTATAGTTATGGGCGCAGGAGAATTTATTCTCAAAGACCGATATTCCCTTATTTCAAATGAGATTGAAAAAATCGGCGGAATATACAGGGTTATCACCGTAGCCACCGCCAAAGGCTTTGACGACGATGGCAATATTATCGGTGAGCCTGAGCCGATAGCTTTGGTTCTTATTATGGACAAAATAAGACCGGAAGCACCTCAGACAATAAAATACTTTACCGAGCAGGGCGTAACCTTAAAGGTTATTTCCGGCGACAATGTAAAAACCGTTTCCAACATTGCCAAGGCCGCAGGTATTCCCAACGCCGAAATGGCGATTGACGCCACAACCCTTGAAACCGACGAGGACATAGACAACGCTGTTGAAAAATATTCTGTATTCGGAAGAGTAACACCTCATCAGAAGCTAAAATTCGTAAAAGCTTTACAGCACCACAAACACACAGTGGCAATGACCGGCGACGGCGTAAACGATGTTTTGGCTTTGAAAGAGGCTGACTGTTCCGTGGCGATGGCTTCGGGAAGCGACGCCGCAAGAAATGTGGCACAGCTTGTGCTTATAAACAATGATTTTTCAGCCATGCCCCGTGTAGTTGCCGAGGGTCGCCGCTCTATCAATAATATTCAGCGAAGCGCATCCCTGTTTTTTGTGAAAACACTTTTCTCAATGGTTTTAAGCGTAATGTTTATTTTTGTAAATATTCGCTATCCCTTTGAGCCAATTCAAATGTCGCTATTCGGAGCTTTTGCAATAGGAATACCCTCATTTGTGCTGGCGCTTGAACCAAACAAAGAGCGAGTTACAGGAAACTTTCTTTTAAACATTCTGTCACGTGCAATCCCCGGAGCTGTGACAATAATCTTAAACATAATATTCCTGTGTATTGCTTCTGAGGTCTGGCATATAACGGACGAACAGATTTCCACAATCGCCACCATAGTGACCTCATTTACGGGAGTAATTCTCATAATACGAATCTGTATCCCCTTTAATCCTATAAGAACCGCCCTTGTGGCTTTCATAGTGTCGGGACTTGTGATAGGAATGACTGTATTTTCAAATCTGTTTAATATAGTTCCATTCACCACCACAACTTTGACTATTACCGTTTCGCTGATTGTGGTTTCATTTGTAGTATTTAATCTCCTGTATAATTTTGTGGGAAGCAAGCTTGACCAGCGTTACAAAAAGAAATACTTATAAAATTAAGGCTGTCACCTAAATTTTGTGACAGCCTTTTTAAGTAACGTAATATTCAATTAGAACCTATCTCTGTTTACGGCAATAACAATCATGTTTACACCCTGCATAATGAGGTTGAAAGCTATTATGTAACCAACGGAAATCATTGTAAGGAAAGGATGTCCGAAAGCCAAGAATCCACCGATTACTGAAATAACTCCGCAGATAATAGAAATCACGCCTGCGCCTGTAGAAATCTCCTTTTTCTTCCAGCCCGCAACAATCTGGAAAATACCATAAAGAATCAAAGCGCCGCCGATCAGGTAAACCATCATCATATCTGTAAGGAATCTCAAAATTCCGCTGAACAAAAGGAGAATACCTGCCAACACAATCAATGCACCTAAAACAATTTTACCTGTGTCCTTCTTTGGCTGTGAAGCAACACCGTCAGCAATCGACTCAACACCGTTTACAATTATAAGTACCGCAATAACCCAGGATATTCCGAGAAATACTCCAAGCGGAACACAAAAAGCGTAAACTCCCAACAGTGCAGTTATCACTCCTAATACAATACCCGCAATTTTCATTATACCACTCTCTTTCTGTTTTTACTTGCTATATATAGCGATATGTAAATTATAACATCGCTTTTCCAAAAGTCAATAAAAATTTTTAAAATATTTTTAAATATTCTTTTTTTAGCATTTACAAACATCAAAATATATGAAGGTGTTTTACAAAAAATAAAGGAGCAGAAATCTGCTCCTTTATGTTATTTATTGTTCATTCGGTACTAAATCCACTGTTACAATTTCCGGAGGATTGTTGACACGGAAAAAATATCCGGTATCCCCAAGTCCTGCCGAAACCACAAGTTTAAAGCCGTCAAAATCGTAAATACCCTTGTCGTATTTCGGAAAAAGTCCCTGGGACGGCGCAATCACACCGCCTATAAATGGAAGTCTCACAAGACCTCCGTGGGCATGTCCCGAAAGCATAAGATCAAACTTGTAGTTTAAAAACTCCTTGCATTTGACCTTATAGCGGCTCTTTGCATATTCAGGGTAATGACACAAAAGTATTTTATAGTCATCTCCCTGACAGAATTTATTTAACAGCTTTATTTCTTCCTGTATCTCAGGCGAATTTATGCCGTTTTCCGATAATTCTTCATACCAGCTAAGACCCAAAAATTTCAGCTTTGAGCCTTTCACCTCAAGGCAGGCGATTTCATTGTCCAAAATCACCGTACCCGTTCTTTTGATTTCCCTCAGTATCTCATCGTTGTAATCTTTCAGGTAGTCCAGTTCATGGTTTCCCAAGGCGTAGTACACCGGAGCGGTTTTCACAACCTCCTCCAAAAGATGAGTTATAGGCGTGTAATCCTTATTTCCTCGCCTGCACATATCACCTGTCACAACCACCACATCCGGGTTTTGCTCAGAAATCTTTTTGGTAAGCTCCCCGTTAAACTCCCCGAACTCCTTTAAATGCAAATCACTCAGGTGAACAATCCTTATCTTTTTCTTTATTCTTTTGTCACTGACAACATAATTGCTCAACGTAATTTTCTGCATTGCAAAATAATTGTACACACAATAAATCATCGCCAAAACAAAGACGATAACAACCGCTGTTGCAAATTTCAATTACAAATCCTCTTTTCAATGGGAATTTGGAAAAGGAAATCAAACAATAACAGGACAAGTTCCGATGTCTTTTCTGTAATGTGCGCCCTCGAAGCTTATTTTTTCAACAGCCTCATAAGCTTTTTTCAGTGCGCCCTCAAGGGTGTCGTCAACTGCGGTAACGCCCAATACTCGTCCGCCGTTTGTGTAGAATTTGCCGTTTTCCAGTTTTGTGCCCGCATGGTAAACTATTGCACCTTCTACCCCGCCTTTCTCATCAAGGCCGCTCATCTCTATACCCTTTTTGTAGCTTTCAGGATATCCGCCGCTTGCCATAACAACACATGCAGCTGCTCCCTTTTTCCACTTAATATCAAGGTCGCCAAGTGTTCCGTCGATAACGGCTTCACAGATATCAACCAAATCGGTTTCAAGGCGTGGAAGCACAACCTGAGTTTCAGGGTCGCCGAAACGTGCGTTGTACTCTATAACCTTCGGACCCTTTGGTGTGAGCATAAGGCCGAAATAAAGACATCCCTTAAAGGTTCTGCCCTCTTTGTTCATAGCTTCGATTGTAGGTTCAAAGATTGTCTTTCTGCAAATCTCAGCCATTTCATCTGTGTAGTATGGGTTCGGGCTGATTGTGCCCATTCCGCCTGTGTTAAGACCCTTGTCGCCGTCCAAGGCTCTCTTGTGGTCCTTTGAACTTACCATAGGCTTTACACACTTTCCGTCTGTAAATGAAAGAACGGAAACCTCTGGGCCTGTGAGAAATTCCTCGATAACTACACGGCTGCCTGACTCGCCAAATTTCTTATCATCCATTATTGAATGGATTGCAGCCTTTGCGTCCTCAACTGTCTGGCAGATAAGCACGCCTTTACCCAAAGCAAGACCGTCGGCTTTTACTACAACAGGAGCCATATTGTTGTTTACAACATAATCAAGGGCGTCCTTTGAGTTGTCGAAAACCTGATAATCAGCTGTTGGAATACCGTATTTCTTCATAAGATTTTTAGAGAAAACCTTTGAAGCCTCGATTTCTGCCGCAGCCTTCTTAGGACCGAAAGCTCTTATGCCCTCAGCCTCCAAAGCGTCCACCATACCTGCGGCAAGCGGGTCGTCAGGAGCTACAAAAACCAAATCTATTTTATTTTCCTTTGAAAAATTCACAACGCCCTCAATGTCCATTGCGGAGATATTAACGTTCTCAGCGTCGCAGGCGATACCGCCGTTGCCGGGAGCGCAGTAGATTTTCTCTACCTTTGGACTTTCAAGAAGCTTTTTGATAAGGGCATGTTCTCTTCCGCCGGAACCTATCATCAATATTTTCATACAGCGCACCTCGTATCAGTGATGGAACAGACGAATTCCTGTAAAGCACATAACCATGTTGTACTTGTTGCAGGTATCTATTACGTTGTCATCTCTTATAGAGCCGCCCGGCTGTGCGATAAACTCAACGCCTGAACGCTTTGCTCTCTCGATGTTGTCGCCAAATGGGAAGAATGCGTCAGAGCCCAAGGAAACACCCTTGAGTGTCTTGAGCCATTCTTTTTTCTCTTCTCTTGAAAGAGGCTCTGGCTTTGTTTTGAAGAACTGCTGCCATGTTCCCTCTGCCAATACATCCTCGTAATCGTCGGAGATATAAACGTCGATTGTGTTGTCACGGTCAGGACGTCTGATATCGTCAACGAAAGGAAGATTTAATACCTTCGGATGCTGTCTGAGGTACCAGATATCAGCCTTGTTTCCTGCAAGTCTTGTGCAGTGGATTCTTGACTGCTGACCTGCGCCAACGCCGATAGCCTGTCCGTCCTTTGCATAGCAAACGGAGTTGGACTGTGTATATTTAAGTGTGATAAGAGCTATAAGCAAATCTCTCTTTGCTTCCTCTGTAAACTCTTTGTTCTCTGTAACAATGTTCTGCATAAGCATTGCTTCGTTTATAAGAAGCTCGTTTCTTCCCTGCTGGAAAGTAACGCCGAAAACATCCTTATGCTCTACAGCGGCAGGCTTGTAGTTAGGGTCAATCTTTACAACATTGTATCTGCCTCCTCTCTTTGACTTGAGGATTTCCAAAGCTTCCTCAGTGTAGTCAGGGGCGATAATTCCGTCGGAAACCTCTCTTTTAAGGAGAGTTGCAACGGAAGCGTCACAGGTGTCGGAAAGTGCAACCCAGTCGCCGTAAGAGGACATTCTGTCTGCGCCTCTTGCCTTTGCGTATGCGCAGGCGATTGGAGAAAGCTCCAAATCGTCAACAAAGTAAATCTTTTTAAGAGTGTCGGAAAGCTCTGTGGCAACAGCGGCGCCGGCAGGGCTTACATGCTTAAAGGATGCGGCGGCAGGAAGTCCTGTTGCCTCTTTAAGCTCGCAGACAAGCTGCCAGCTGTTGAAAGCGTCCAAAAAGTTGATATAACCCGGATTGCCGTTTAAAACCTCGATTGGAAGGTCAGAACCGTCTTTCATAAAGATTTTTGATGGCTTCTGGTTCGGGTTACAGCCGTATTTTAAAAGCAAATCGTTCATTTCACTATCCCCTTACTTCATCAAACTATATATTATACATTCTTATTTATAATTCTTGACTCAAAGCATCCTGTTTCAATATCGATGTATCTTACAAACAGTGATACCTTATTTTCCTCGTTCAAAGCGTTCCAAATTTTATTTGCAAAGCTGTCGATATCGTCGTTGCCGATTTCAACAAGAACAGGCTCGCCCTCGAAGCTTGGGAGAGGATTTCCGTCGCTCATGTATGTGTGGATAAGTCTGCCCTCGCCTGCCAAAGGAGCTGAATAGCTGAATGTGTATCTCTCGCAGCAGTCAGGATTGCCGTTTGCGCTCTTGAGAATTGACATAGCATAGTTCATCTTGCCGCCCTCTGCCTTTACAATACCGGAAATTCTCGGTGTGTAGTTTGGTGCGTCCGGCTCAAACTCACGTGTTCTCAATGACTGCTCAAATGTCATCTGCTGATTCATAAGCTCGTAGATTGTGTCGGTCTGGTCACCGTTTGTAACGATAGTCTTGTTTCCGAGAACTCTAACCGGCGCATAAATGATAAGAGAAGGGTCAACAAGCTTGCTCTCGTCAAAAGCCTGTGTGCGGATACCGTCTTTCTCCTCAACAAAAATTCTGTTTCTGCTGTTCTCGCTTCTGCCCATGATGAAATAAGCGATTACAGCCTTTTTTCCGTCTGCGCTTTTACCGAGCATAATTCCTCTGCCCGGATATGGATTAACACTCAAATATTTTTCTGCTGAAACGGGTTTCATTTGTTGTTTCCTCCTCAATCTTTAATTATTGTTCTGCTGCCCTGCACCGAAATTTTTTCACTGCAAAAGAGTGATACCGCCTTTGGAAGTATCTTCCACTCAGCCTGCTCCATAACCTTTCTCTGTAAAGTTTCCGCAGTATCGTCGTCGGAAATCTCCACAGCCTTTTGAAGAATTATAGGGCCGCCGTCGCAAATCTCGTTTACAAAATGCACGGTAGCTCCTGTCACCTTAACTCCCCTTGCAAGGGCGGCTTCGTGGACTTTAAGTCCGTAAAAGCCTGCTCCGCAAAAGCTTGGAATAAGGGACGGGTGTATATTTATCATTCTGTTTTCAAACTGTTTTATAACCTTGTCGCCAAGAATTGTCATAAATCCGGCAAGCACAACCAAATCCGCCTTTTTCTCCAAAAGCAGAGCGGTCAGCGCCTCGTCATAGGAATCAAGGCTTTCATAATCCTTGCGTCTGATAACGGCGTAATCTATGTTGTGTTTCTTTGCTCTTTCAATGGCGTAAGCATTTGGGTTTGAAGAAACAACGCAGGAAATTCTGCCGTTTTCGATTTCTCCTCTTTCGGAAGCGTCAATAAGCGCCTGAAGGTTTGTACCTCCTCCGGATACCAAAACCACAATATTTTTCATTACTCAAGCACCACTCCGTCGCTGCCCTCGGCAACCTCACCGAGAATAACTGCAGTTTCACCGATGTTGTTAAGTATCTCTATAGCCTTGTCAGCCTGACATGCAGGAACAGCGGCAATCATACCGATACCCATATTAAATGTGTTGAACATATCTCTTTCAGGGATGTTGCCAACTCTCTGAATTACCTTAAAGATAGGAAGTACAGGAACTGCGTCCTTCTTAATTCTTGCTGTAAGTCCCTCTTTCATCATTCTCGGAATGTTCTCATAGAAGCCGCCGCCTGTGATGTGGGAAATAGCCTTAACGTCGATATTTTCGATAAGGTTCAAAACAGCCTTAACATAAATCTTTGTAGGTGTGAGCAAGGTCTCGCCCAAAGGCTTTGAAAGCTCCTCGTAAGTGTTGTGAATTGTTTCCTCGTTGATGTCGAAAACCTTTCTTACAAGGGAGAAACCGTTGGAGTGAACACCGGAAGAAGCAATACCGATAAGCACATCGCCCTTTTCGAGTCTGCTTCCGTCGATAATCTTTTTCTTGTCAACCATACCAACGCAGAAACCTGCAACGTCGTATTCGTCAACAGGATAAAATCCCGGCATCTCAGCGGTTTCGCCGCCTACCAAAGCGCAGCCTGACTGAACGCAGCCATCTGCAATACCTGAAACGATCTCTGCAACTCTCTCAGGAACATTCTTTCCAACTGCCACATAGTCAAGGAAGAACAAAGGCTTTGCGCCGCAGCATACAACGTCGTTTACGCACATAGCAACAGCGTCGATACCGATAGTATCATGCTTGTTGAGAAGGAAAGCAAGCTTAAGCTTTGTACCTACACCGTCAGTACCGCTTACGAGAATAGGCTCTTCCATTCCTGCGATATCCGGCTTAAAAAGACCGCCGAAACCGCCGATACCTGAAACAACGCCATCAGTTGTTGTTCTTGCCACATGCTTTTTCATAAGCTCAACAGCTTTATATCCGGCAGTTACGTCAACGCCTGCCGCCTTATAGCTTTCAGAAAAACTCTTCATCCGAAACACTCCTGTATTTTATTTTTTATATTAGTTGAGTATATACTGTTTACAAATTATAACTGAGCAACCTTTTCCTGCAAAGCCTCGTCCTTTGCCAGAACTTCCTGCTCCATTGTCTTTTTCATGTTTTCAAGCTTTGAAGCCAATTCATCGTCGCTTAAAGCCAGCATCTGAACTGCCAGAATACCTGCGTTTCCTGCTCCGTCAACTGCAACAGTTGCAACAGGGATACCTGTAGGCATCTGAACTGTGGCAAGCAAAGCGTCCAAACCGTCAAAGTTTGCTGATTTTACCGGAATTCCGATAACCGGAAGAGTTGTATGTGCTGCAAGCACGCCTGCAAGGTGAGCAGCCATTCCTGCTGCTGCGATTATAACGCCGAAGCCGTTTTCCTTTGCCTTTGAAGCAAATTCAGCCGCCTGGAAAGGTGTGCGGTGTGCGCTCATTACGTGAACCTCATAGGGAACACCAAATTCCTTTAACTTCTTAACGGCTTTTGAAACAACACCGAAATCGCTGTCGCTTCCCATGATTACTGCAACTTTTCTCATGTCAATCTCTCCTTTGTTTTAATCCGCAAAAATGTAGGCTCTTAAAGCAAAAGGCTACGGTAAACCGTAGCCTGAGCATACAACATTACTTGTATTTTATTATAAGTGAAAACAGATTAAAATTCAATAGATATACCTGTGAAAAATGATTTTTTCCTATATATTGGGTATATTTCCTTTAAAAAACCTATTTTTTTACTTTGAAACAGGTGCGTCGCTGTTCCAAACCTCTTTAAGAGATGTGGCAAGTCCGGCAATACCCTGAATTTCTGACGGAATAATAATCTTTGTAGCTTTTCCGTCTGCTGCTTTCTGGAAAGCCTCAAGGCTCTTAAGTGTGATAACCTTGTCTGTAGGATTAGCCTCGTTGAGCATTCTAAGAGCGTCTGCATAAGCCTTCTGAACAGTCAAAATAGCTTCAGCCTCACCGGCTGCCTCTCTTATCTTTGACTCCTTAATAGCGTCTGCCTTGAGGATTGCAGATTCTTTCATACCTTCTGCAACAAGAATCTGGCTTCTCTTTTCACCCTCTGCGTCGAGAATTCTTGCACGTCTTTCACGTTCAGCCTTCATCTGCTTTTCCATAGCGTCCTGAATTTCTCTTGGCGGAAGAATGTTTTTAAGCTCAACACGGATAACCTTAATACCCCATGCGTCTGTAGCCTCGTCAAGGATAATTCTTATCTTGTCGTTTATGGTATCTCTTGATGTCAAAGTGCTGTCAAGCTCCAAATCGCCTATGATGTTTCTAAGTGTTGTGGCGGTGAGATTTTCAATAGCGCTTATAGGTCTTTCAACACCGTAGCAGTAAAGCTTAGGGTCTGTAATTTCAAAATACACAACTGTGTCAATCTGCATTGTTACGTTATCTCTTGTGATAACCGGCTGAGGCGGGAAGTCCACAACCTGCTCTTTAAGGGTAACATTTTGATGAACCCTGTCTACAATCGGTATTTTTATGTGCAAACCTGTTCCCCATGTGGTGTAGTATGCGCCGAGACGCTCTATTACATAGGCGTGTGCCTGAGGAACAATTCTGATGTTTCTTACAACTACGATTATAACTATAAGTACAATAATTGCCGGAACCAAAAATCCCATCATGTTTGGCAATACCTCTTCAAAAAATTCCATATTAGTACTCCTCTCATTAAAGGCTTTAAGCCTTAGATTTTTTCTACAATAAGTTTGACCCCTTCAATGGAAATAACCTTTACGCTGCTGTTTTTCGGGATAACCTTTCCGTCAACGGAACGTGCTGTCCAAACCTTTCCTCCTACAGTTACGGCGCCCTGGCTCATTCTGTTGTCTATGTCGCTGGTGACAACCGCAGTTTTTCCCACTGTAGAGTCAAGATTTGTTTTAACTCTCCCGAATTTTGTAATTTTTTTCACGAAAGGTCTTGTTGCCAAAAGACTTGCAAAGGAAACAATCAAGAAAACCGCTATCTGTATAAATACATTATCTGTAAAAATACAGCTTACAGCCGCCGCCAAACCACCTATAACAAACCATACAGACACAAGCTGTGCGGTGGATGCTTCGATTATTCCCATAACAAGAGCTATTGCAATCCATATATAAGGCATATACTCCATAAAAGCGCCTCCCTTCTTAATGCATAAGATATCACAAACCTTAAAAATAGTCAAGTAATTTAAAAATAACCTACACAAAAGGAAAATTTTGTGTTATAATTATAAACATAGTAAAGCTAAAGAGGTTATGTATATGGCGCAAAATAATATTTTTGACACATTTGACGAGGGAATAATCCCCGGCGGTATGAGAACAAAAACAGAGATCAAAATGCTCATCTGTTATATTTTCCGTGCGGTCAAAAAGCCCTTGAGCAAAGAGCTGGTGGTAAGCGCAATTTTAGAAAAAGCTCTCGCCAATTATTTTGAAACCTGCTCCTGCTTTGACGATCTTGTAAAGCTGGGAAATCTTAAAAAAAGTGAAAAAGGAGAAAAGCTTTTCGAGCTTACAAAGGACGGCATGATGATTGCCGACCAGCTTGAAAACAATCTCGCCTATTCGGTTAAGGAAAAGGCATACGCCTGCACATTAGAGCTTTTGGAAAAGCAGAGAATAGAAAAGGAAAACAAAGTTACAATAACACAGACCGAAAACGGATGTTATGTAAACTGCTCCATATCCGGCGGCGATATGAACCTTATGAATTTCCAGCTTTATGTTCCGGACATCAACCAGGCTCGTCTTGTAAGAAAAAATTTCCACAAAAGCCCTGAAACCGTCTACAAGGTTATGGTTGCCCTTATGACCAGAAACAAAGACCTTATTGACGAAGCTTTAAGCAACATAGGAAGCCTTTTGTAAAATTCAAACTATTATAAACTGCATTACGCACAAAAGTATTGTGCCGGGAATTCCCCCAACACCGGATATTATAAGTGACCAACAGCTTATGGGTAGGTTTATACCTGTATAAGCCGAGGTAAGGTTTACCGCAAACAAGGAAGCCACTCCAAAAAGCACGTACATAAATCCGGTTTTAAGGGGTTTTTTCTTTAGAAATAAAGCGTTGATTATTCCGAATAAAACCACGGTGCAAAGCAAAATCATAATTACAACAGCAGTGTTCATACACTCGCCCCCATACGCAAAAAAATAAACCGCCGGTAAACCCGACGGTTAATTTTATGCTTTTATTAAGGCAATAATGCTTGTGATTATTTTGCAAAGAACATGAAGATGTTAAGTGCAATAACAAAAACAACGAAGCCGATTGCAATAATCTTTGTCCAGCGTGAAAGGAAAGCGTCGATTGAACGAGCCTTATTCTTAGAGAAGAAAGAATCTGCGCCGCCTGTAACAACACCGATACCCTGCTGGTTGCCCTCCTGGAGAATGATTACGATAATCATAATAATTGCAAAAACAATAAGAAGAGCGCCTAATGCGATTTCCAAACCTGACATTTATTTTCGTCCTTTCAATTCATATTATCTTTGCGGAAATATCTCCGAAATCCCACAAAGCATATTTCTACATTCATACATCGTATTTTACCATATCATAGATGTAAATTCAAGCATTTTTTAATATTTTATCCTAAAAAAGATTTCCCGAAAACATTTTAGTCACATATAACAATCTTGATATCAAAAATTGTAAACCCACACAAACACTTTATTTATTTTTAAACAAAAATACATAGATTTTTTTGTTTCCATAATTCACAAAACATATTGATTTAAGTTAAAGTAAATGATATAATTATAAAAACAAACAATATTATTATAAGTATTAGGGGGTGTCTTTTATGGCTATAACTGTTAAACAACCTACCGCATACAAAACGGCAGTATTTTTTTTCTATCTTTTTATAATTTCGGGTTCTTTGCTTGTATTTAACATCACAGATTGGTATGAATATGTTCCGCCGGAGGCACATTTCAGCTTTCACCTGGCAGCTTTATTCTATACTCTGCTGATAGTACTTTTCTACTTCATGTACCACTGCAAAATCTCAAAATATGCTTTTGACAAAGATGAACATACAACCATTCCGAAACTCATTATGTACGACTCCAATGCCTCAAAAGACGCTTTAGACAATGATAAAAAGATATCTGTTCCCATATTCATATTATTCTGTGTCTGTGCATCTGCGATTTACATTCTCGCAATGGTACTAAAACAAAACAATATTTTAAATCTGTTAGAAATACTGGTTTTGATATTATCCGGTATTTTTGGATACATAGCCAGACATGCAAAATGACAGACAACACTAAATAAAACTTGCGCCTGCGTCCTTTACGGATGCAGGCGTTCTTTTTTAGTAAATTTATTTTTCACCGTCGGAAACCAGGGAAAGCTGTTCCCCCTGTTCCTCCGCTGTGGGTATTGCTCCCATTGAGGGGATTGTCTTTATTTTGAAACGCTTTTCGTTTTTAAATGTTCCGGCTTCATACTTTTTAACGGACATAAGTCTGTGACCCTTTTTCTGCTTCATAACCGCAACGCCCTGTGTGGTTCTTGAGGTTTTAAGGGCAATATCTGCGGTATTCACTATAAGCAGTCTGCCTGAGGAGGACTCCAAAAGCATTTCTCCCTCTTCCGTGAAAAACTCCATATCAGCAAGAGGCGCTTTGTCACTGTAGGCGTTTGCAAGCTTTTTTCTGTTGGTCTTTGTGGCATAGCTTTCAAGGGGAACCTTTCCAAGCTTGCCGTTTTCATAGCCGAAAATCAAAAATCCCTTGTAATCCTTTGTTACAACCATCTTGACAGCGGTTTCACCCTCGTCCATGGAAAGCTTTGCAGGGATATACTCGCCCAAAACGCTTGCCTTTGTATCGCCGAAGTCGTTGGCTTTCGCCTTATAAACCTGACATTTATTTGTAAAGAACAAAAGGTCACAGCCGTTTGTTCCCTCTATAACCTCGGAAACCTCGTCGCCCTCTTTAAGCTTCTGCTCTCCGCTCATTCTCAGAGAAAGGGGGGTTATTTTTTTGAAATATCCCTCTTTTGTAAAGAAGAAGTTTACCGCATAGTCCGGTATTTCCTCAGCATCTTCCACATAATTTGTTTCGTCCTCATAGATTATAAGGCTCTTTCTTGGCTTGCCGTACTTATCCGCAACCTCTTTAAGCTCTTTAACGATTATGTTTTTAATCTTTGTCTTGCTTTTGAGAATTGACTCAAGCTCAGCAATCTCCTTTTCAAGGTCTTCAATCTCTTTGGTTCTCTTCAAAATGTACTCACGGTTCAAATGGCGAAGCTTGATTTCCGCCACATATTCCGCCTGAATTTGGTCGATACCGAACCCAATCATAAGGTTTGGCACAACCTCGTTTTCTTCCTCTGTTTCTCTTACAATTTTTATGGCCTTGTCGATATCAAGAAGAATTACTTCAAGACCTTTCAAAAGGTGAAGCTTATCTGTTTTCTTTCCAAGCTCAAAATATGTGCGTCGTCTTATACATTCCATACGGAAAGCCGTCCACTCGTTAAGCAAATCCTTAACGCCCAGCACACGTGGAACTCCGCCGATAAGCACATTGAAGTTACAGGAAAAGCTGTCCTCCAGGGTTGTAAATCTGAAAAGCTTTGCCATAAGCTTATCAGGGTCAACTCCCCTTTTCAAATCAATGGTGATTTTTAAGCCCTCTCGTCCTGTTTCGTCACGTATATCAGAAATTTCCTTAGCTTTTCCGCCCTTTACCAAATCTATAACCTTTTCGATTATAGCTTCACAGGTAGTTGTCGGCGGTATCGCTGTTATATCGATACAGTTTGCGCTTTTGTCATACTCATATTTTGATCTTACCTTGATACTTCCCTTACCGGTTCTGTAGATATCATCTATAGCCTTTTCGTTATAAATAATCTGTCCTGCGCCTATAAAGTCAGGAGCCGGCAATGTGGATTTTATATCGTGGTCAGGGTCTTTTATGAGGGCGGCAGTGGTTTCACAGATTTCTCTAAGGTTAAAAGAACAAATACTTGAAGCCATACCAACCGCAATACCCGTATTTGCATTTACCAAAACAGACGGGAATGTTGCAGGCAAAAGGGTAGGCTCTTTCATTGTATTGTCGTAGTTGTCCATGAAGTCAACTGCGTCCTTATCTATATCACGGAAAAGCTCGTTGCATATCACATCAAGCTTTGCCTCTGTATATCTCGAAGCCGCCCATGCCATATCACGGCTGTAAAATTTACCGAAGTTACCCTTTGAATCCACATACGGATGAAGCAGAGCCTCATAACCACGGGACAGTCGCACCATAGTATCATAAATAGCCGCATCACCGTGGGGATTTAATTTCATTGTTGCGCCCACAATATTTGCGGACTTGGTTCTTGCTCCTGTAAGCAAGCCCATTTTATACATTGTATACAGCAGTTTTCTATGTGAAGGCTTAAAGCCGTCTATTTCCGGAATTGCACGGGACAAAATAACGCTCATAGCGTAGGGCATATAGTTTTCCTGAATTGTAGAAACAATTTTCTGTTCCACAACCATACCTGCGCCCTCAATAATACCCTTTATACGTTCCGTATTTTCTTTATTTGAACTTCTTTTTCGTGAAGCCAACTTACCTTCCTCCTATTTTTCTTTTATAGAAATATCTCGTAGGGGCGGATTATATATCCGCCCGGTAATACAATGGCAGATAATAAAATTACGCCTGTTTATGGAGATGATGTTAAATACTAAATCAAACCTAAACCATATTTTAAATTTGTGAATATGGTTCATCTTATTATGAAATTCATCATTATAAACGAACTTATTTTTATAATAACACTCACTGCGACAGGGCGGATATATAATCCGCCCCTACGGCAGTATAACAATCTTACTTCAAAATATTTCCTGCAAAATACACCTAAATGTAAGAATAGCCATCCAACCGCCAAAACAAACCTTTACCCGCCGCACAAACGAACACTAACCTCTAAAGGGAAGTCTTCCAAGGCGGAACTAAAATAACCGCCGCATAACGAACGGTAACCTCCAAAAGGAAGTCTTCCAAGGCGGATATAAAATAATCAGCTTACGTCGAGCTCGTCGATGTATTCGTTGCCGTGTTCTACTATAAATTCTTTTCTGCCCTGTAGGTTGTCGCCAAGAAGAATGTCGAAAATTTCCGCTGTCTTTTCCACATCGTCGGGCATAACCTTTATAAGTCGTCTGGTAGCAGGGTTCATGGTGGTAAGGCTCATCATGTCCGCTTCGTTTTCACCAAGTCCCTTGCTTCGCTGAACGGTGAATTTTTCCTTGCCTATCTGATTGAGATACTTTTCCTTTTCAGCCTCAGTATAGGCAAAATAAATTTGATTTTTTGTGGTTATCTCGTAAAGAGGTGACTCTGCAATAAACACTTTTCCCTCTTTAATAAGGGTCGGGGTAAGACGGTAAAGCATGGTAAGCACCAGAGTTCTTATCTGGAAACCGTCCACGTCCGCATCGGTGCAGATTATAACCTTGTTCCACCTTAAAAGATTTATATCAAACACAGAAAGGTTCTTGTTTGACTTTGTCTTTACTTCTACGCCGCAGCCCAAAACCTTCAGCAAATCGGTTATAATGTCGTTTTTGAAAATTTTATCGTAATCCGCTTTCAAGCAGTTCAATATTTTACCTCTGATTGGGATTATAGCCTGGAAATCAGGGTTTCTCGCCTGCTTACATGCGCCAAGAGCCGAGTCACCCTCAACTATGAATAGCTCTCTTTCCTTTACATCCTTGCTTCGGCAGTCAACAAACTTCGCCACACGGTTTGTTATGTCCATGTTGCTGGTGAGGTTTTTCTTTATGTTAAGCCTTGTTTTTTCCGCATTTTCACGGCTTCTCTTATTGATAAGCACCTGGTTGCAGACCTTTTCAGCTTCCAAAGGATTTTCAATAAAATAAATTTCAAGCTGGTGGCGCAGAAACTCCACCAAAGCATCCTGTATGCCCTTATTTGTAATAGCCTTTTTGGTCTGGTTCTCGTAAGAGGTCATTGTGGAAAAGGATGATATAACAATAACCAAACAGTCCTCAACATCGGTAAAATTTATCTTGCTTTCGCTTTTGTTGTACTTGCCGTTTTGCTTCAAAAAGCTGTCAATCTGATATACAAAAGCGTTTTTTACCGCCTTTTCAGGCGCACCGCCGTATTCAAGCCAGCTGGAATTGTGATAGTATTCACTGCAAGCCACACGGTTTGAAAAAGCGCAGGCAACATTTGCCTTGAATTTGTATTCAGGCTTGTCGTCACGGTCACGGACGCTTCTTTCAGTCTGCCAGTTCTGTACAGATGATATACCGTCGTCGCCAACAAGCTCTTTAACATGGTCTAAAATACCGTTTTCATAATTAAAGTTAGTTTCCTCGAAAGACTTGCCTTTCTGCTCTCTGAAAATAAAATTTATTCCCGCATTGACAATGGCCTGTCTTTTCATTACATCGAGAAAATACTCGCTTTTAACATCTATATCAGTAAAAACATCAAGGTCAGGCTTCCATTTTATTTTAGTACCTGTGTCCTTTTTGTTGTATGTTTCCTTTTTAAGACCGCCGATATTCTCACCCTTTTCAAAGTGCAGAGTGTAGCGCATACCGTCACGTCTTATATCTACATCCATATATTCGGAAGCAAACTGGGTTGAGCAAAGACCCAATCCGTTAAGTCCAAGGGAAAACTCGTAGTTTTCACCCTCGTTATTGTTGTATTTACCGCCTGCGTACATTTCGCAGAAAACCAGCTCCCAGTTGTAACGCTGTTCGTTGTTGTTAAAGTCAACAGGAATACCTCTTCCGTGGTCTTCAACCTCAAAAGAGCCGTCGCTGTATTTGGTAACTACTATTTCCTTACCGTAACCCTCTCTTGCCTCGTCTATGGAGTTTGAAAGTATTTCAAAAACAGAATGCTGACAGCCCTCAATACCGTCAGAGCCAAAAATAACCGCAGGTCTTTTTCTGACCTTATCGGCGCCTTTTAAGGCTGTAATACTATCATTGCCGTATTCGGCATTCACCTTTTTCTTCGCCATACTTACCTTCCTTATTTTTTAATTCCGACTTGCAAAGCTTTCTTCTAAAAATAAACTTCATTTCAAGTCGGGCGAAACGTATTTTTTATTCCGACCTGCATGGGTTGATCTTACAAATTAGGTTCATAACAGGTCGGGCGAGACCTTTTCCTTATTATTGGGAATGGTTCGCTCTCGATTAACTTATTTATAATTTATTTCTTCTTTCCTTTTTTATCGGAAATTCCCTGTAATTTCATTATCTTATCTCTCAGATATGCGGCGTGTTCAAATTCAAGCATTTTTGCCGCATCCTTCATCTCTCTTGTAAGCTCGTCAATAAGCTTTTGTTTTTCAGCCTTTGAAAGCTTACCAAACTTCTTCTCGGTTGTTTCTCCCTTTGAAGAAATTTCAAGCACATCTGAAACCTTTTTAACTATTGTTTTCGGAACAATTCCATGTTCCTCGTTATATTTATTCTGAATTTCACGGCGGCGGTTTGTCTCTCTTATGGCGTTTGCCATAGAGTCGGTAACACTGTCGGCGTACATTATAACCTCACCGTGAGCGTTTCTCGCCGCACGTCCTATAATCTGAATAAGTGACCTTTCACTTCTCAAAAATCCCTCTTTGTCTGCGTCAAGGATTGCAACCAGAGAAACCTCCGGGATATCCAGACCCTCTCTCAAAAGGTTAATTCCCACCAAAACGTCGAACTCACCCAAACGCAAATCACGGACAATCTCCATTCGTTCCACCGTATCTATATCGTGGTGCATATACCTTACCTTTATGCCCATGGTTTCAAAATATGCGGTCAAATCCTCCGCCATTTTTTTGGTGAGAGTGGTCACAAGCACTCTTTCCTTTTTCTCCGTTCTCATGTTTATCTCGGAGATAAGGTCGTCAATCTGACCCTCAACAGGACGCACGGAAATAAGCGGATCCAAAAGTCCTGTGGGTCTGATAATCTGTTCAGCAATAACAGAGCTTTTTTCCTTTTCCAAATCTCCCGGAGTTGCGCTGACAAACACAACCTGATTTATTCTGTCGTAAAACTCCTGAAAGTTCAAAGGTCTGTTGTCAAAAGCCGATGGCAGGCGGAAACCGTACTCCACAAGGCTTTCCTTTCTCGCTCTGTCACCTGCATACATTCCCCTTACCTGAGGCAATGTAACATGGGACTCGTCCACAAACAACAAAAAGTCCTTTGGAAAGTGGTCTAAAAGGGTAAAGGGAGCAGAACCCGGCTCTCTGCCGGAAAGCACTCTTGAATAGTTTTCAATTCCTGTGCAGAAGCCTATTTCCATAAGCATTTCAATATCGTATCTTGTTCTCTGCTCTATTCTCTGAGCCTCCAAAAGCTTTCCCTGTTTTCTGAAAAATTCCAGACGCTCCTCCAGCTCTCTTTCCAGCTCTTTTACAGCCGTCTGCATTTTTTCCTTTGATACAATATAATGGGAAGCCGGATAAATTGCGGCGTGCTTCAAAACCGAGATAAGCTCTCCGGTCAGAGGATTTATCTCGCTTATTCTGTCTATCTCATCCCCGAAAAACTCCACACGGATTATTTTATCTCCGGACGAGGCGGGAAAAATCTCCAGCACATCCCCACGTACACGAAACTTATTTCTCACAAAGTTTATGTCGTTTCTCTCATACTGGATTTCCACAAGTTTTTTTATAATTTCGTCACGGCTTTTTTCCATACCTGGACGCAGAGAAATAACCATGTTTCGGTAATCAATAGGGTCGCCCAAGCTGTAAATACAGGAAACCGAAGAAACGATGATAACGTCACGTCTTTCCGCCAGAGCAAGTGTGGCGCTGTGGCGAAGCTTGTCTATCTCATCGTTTATAGAGCTGTCCTTTTCTATATATGTGTCCGTGTTGGCAATATATGCCTCCGGCTGGTAATAGTCGTAGTAGGAAACAAAATATTCAACAGCATTTTCCGGAAAAAACTCCTTGAACTCTGAACAAAGCTGAGCCGCCAAAGTCTTGTTGTGGGCAAGCACCAGTGTAGGGCGGTTAACTTTTTCAATAATATTAGCCATTGTAAATGTTTTACCGGAACCCGTAACTCCCAGCAAGGTCTGTTCCTTGTGTCCATTATTTATGCTTTCCACAAGTTTATCTATAGCCGCCGGCTGGTCGCCGGTTGGTTTATAAGGTGAATGAAGTTTAAAATCGCCCATATTCGCACCTCTTTTTATAGTTTAGGAACAATAGTTCGTTTATTTCTATAATACACCCCAAAAAAGACATTGTCAATGTTTTAGTATATCACAAACAATAGTATTTTACAAACTTTTATTTTTTATGAAACTTCTTGAAGGACAGTTGATTTATAAAAGAAAAAACGGCAGGATTGATTCTGCCGTTTTTATATTTAATAAATTGTAAATAAATTACAGAATTAAATATAACTTTTAATATATAATTCTGTATGCTGAGTACCGCTTCCTAAATAAATCTGGGTTCCATTAACATAAGAAAAATAGTCTCCCTCACCGGTCCATAATAATGTTCTGCCACTATCAATATGTTGAACTGTTGGAGATGGTGCTAAAAACCAAATTGGTTGATACATATTAGATGAACATGCAGCATGAACTACACTTCCCCATATAGTATTACCATAAAAATCTTTTATAGTGTAGGCCTCTGCAATTGCAGTTGCATAGTTAATAGCTCTCCTTGCTACTATTGTATTATTTGACATTATTGAATTTTTTACTAAACCATCCTTATTAACCACATTTTCTTCAACATTTTTCATAATACTTAACGCTTCCTGTGTTTCTTTTTCAAACTCAGGCATTTTTATCTCTGCTATATAACGTAAATATTGTTCTAAATCATTAAGCTCTGAAGAAGATAATTTCTGTGGAATAGTCTTTGGAATCCCATAATATTCTAACTCGCTATCAGATAATATATGAAAGTTTGTTCCATATTCATTATTAATATCATTCAGAAGTAAACTAAGTTGGTCATCATTATTTGCAGCTATCTCTTCTGCAACAACACTAGACGAAAACATAAAAAAACACATTAATACAGTTAATATTTTTATCATTTTACTTTTTTTCATAAACAATCACCTTTCGTAATATCATAATTAAAACTTATTCTTCTATACTATCACCTTCATTTCATATCTTAAAATAAAAACCTATCTCTTCAAATTCACATAATATTTATCACCTTCCTTATTTATTATAAGATGAATTTCATATAATATGTCCTTCTCAAAACCAGAAACAAAGAAAGATTGCTCGATTGGCGTGTTATCGTATTCGTTAGGTACATAAAATATGTAATTTTGTGTGCTGTCGTCTGCCATTTTCAATATTTCTTCCTCAATTCCGTCATAATCACCTTCCGAAACAATTGCGACCGCTGACGGAACATTTTTATCCGGTTTATCATAAGAAAAAACAAAACCTTTCACTCCTGATTTTGTTTCAAAAAGGTCAATCGGTATTTTTTTATCTATTTCCATATCAATTGCCTGCACTTCCCCTTTTTCACTTTCTCCGTAAACTTTTAAAGAAAAAGGCAAGCTATGATTTTGAGTATTAAAAAACGACGCACAACCCAATATTGCAGATAAAAATACTAAACAGACAGCTATTTTCACGATTTTATTTTTTAGCAGCTTATCTGACCTTCTAACTGTTTTATGGAAAATTGCGTCAGAAATGAAAATATCATCAATATAATTCAATGATTCAAGAATTTTGATTTCTCCCATGCTCAATATCCCCTCTCTTTCAAATAAGCCTTTAGCCTTTTTCTTGTATGAAAAAGCATTGATTTAACCTTGCTTTGACTGAAACCGTATTTTTCCGAAATGCTCTGTATTGAGTCCAAAAACCAATATCGTCTTATAAAAACATTCCTTTGGGTTTCTTTTTCTTCTTTTAAAAACTCACTGATGATACTGCCCAGCTCTTTATTTTCTATTGTTTCAGTTACATTTTCAGATGAGATTATATTTTCCAGCTCTGACAACGCTGTCACAAGTTCCGGAGAACGCTTTTTTGCGTTATTATAGTCAAGTTTTTTCAATGAGAGATTTCGAGTTAGTTTACATATAAAAGCAGAGAAATTAAGAGGCTTTACCGGCGGTATAGTGTTCCACAAATTCATATACGTATCGCTTACACACTCTTTTACATCCTCTTTATCATTCAAAATATTTTTTGCCACTGAATAGCAAAGCTGACCGTATTTTTTATCGGTTTCATCAATAGCTTTTTCGTCACGCTGAAAATACAAATCAATTATTTTTACATCCTCCACATCATCACCCCTCATCAAGCGACAATCCCCTTACATCTATTAAGTACGTTTTTTCAGCAAAAGGTTGCTCCCCAGAGGACTCTGTCCTCCGAACCTCCTGCCAAAGGAACGGTGGTCCCTTTGGAATCCCGGGTTTACTCACATACAGGTCTTACTTAGAAAATAAGTTCATCATACTTTGGTGTTCTATACTATTTTTACATCAAAGCTAACTGTAGCATAACCATTCCAATTTTCAAATCAAAACGTCTCGCCTGCCGTGTAATCAATCCCCATTTCTATATGTTCCCCCTGCACGGCAGATATAAAAAATAAAACGGCAGGGGTAAGCTGCCGTTTTTTATTTATGGATTAAAAAATTATTTAGTTCCGAAAATTCTGTCGCCTGCGTCGCCGAGACCCGGGAGAATATAGCAGTTCTTGTCAAGTCCCTCGTCCTTTGCTGCGCAGTAAACCTGAACGTCAGGATGAGCTGAAGTCAAAGCTCTGATTCCCTCAGGAGCTGCCAAAATGCAGAGGAATTTTATTGACCTTGGCTTGCTCTGCTTGATGATGGAAATTGCGTCAACTGCGCTTCCGCCTGTTGCAAGCATTGGGTCAAGTACAAAAACATCTCTCTCTGAAATATCAGAGGGCAGTTTTTTGTAATATTCAACCGGCTGATGTGTTGTTTCGTCTCTGTAAAGGCCGATATGTCCAACCTTAGCAGCAGGAACCATGCTGAGCATTGCGTCAAGCATTCCGCAGCCTGCTCTGAGAATAGGAACAAATGCAAGCTTTCTGCCTGCAATTACCTTTGAAGTTGTAGAAGCCATAGGTGTTTCGATTTCAACCTCTTTTAAAGGCAAATCCCTTGTAGCCTCGTAACACATAAGCATGGAAACCTCTGAAACAAGCTCTCTGAAAAGCTTGCTGCCGGTATTTTTGTCCCTCATAAATGTAAGTTTATGCTGTATAAGTGGATGGTCAAAAACAGTAACCTGATTTTCCATAAATTCACGTCTTCTTTCTGTCAAAACTTGAATGATAACTTAATCTTTATCCTCAAAAGTACCGTTTTCGATTTCAGTTATCATGTTAACTCTGTTTTCGTGTCTTCCGCCATCGAAATCAGTGGTGAGGAAAATTTCCGCAAGTCTTACAGCCATATCGGATGAAATTACTCTGCCGCCCATGCAAAGAACATTTGCATTGTTATGACGTCTTGTCATCTCTGCGCAGAATTCATCGCTTACAACAGCTGCTCTAATCCCCTTAACCTTGTTTGCCGCCATAGAAATACCTATGCCTGTGCCGCAGCAAAGAATACCAAGCTCGCACTCGCCGCTTGAAACAGCCTTTCCTACCTTATAAGCGTACAAAGGATAATCTACGCTTTCCTCGCTGAAACAGCCAAAATATTTGTATTCAATGCCCTTTTCGTCAAGATACTTTCTAACTGCGGACAAAATTCCGTAACCGCCGTGGTCACACCCTAATGCTATCATCTTTACCTCCGTCGGCTTACAGCCGAAAATTAAATCAAAATTTAAAATAACAAAATTATCTGTAGATTATGTGGTCTCTTGAAGGACCGTTGGAAACCATACCGATTTTAATGCCGATTTCCTTTTCTGCAAACTCAATGTAGTTTCTGCAGTTCTCCGGCAAATCCTCATACTTCTTAATATTTGAAATATCACATTTCCAGCCCGGAAGAACCTTCAAAACAGGCTTGCATCTCTTAAGCTTTGTTGTTGATGGGAAATAGTCGATAACCTTTCCGTCAAGCTCGTAGCCAACGCAAACAGGGATTTCATCAAGATAACCCAAAACGTCGAGAACTGTAAATGCAACTGTTGTTGTACCCTGAACACGGCAGCCGTATCTTGTTGCCACAAGGTCAAGCCAGCCCATTCTTCTTGGTCTGCCTGTAGTTGCGCCGTACTCGCCGCCGTCGCCGCCTCTTCTTCTAAGCTCGTCTGCTTCTTCGCCGAAAATTTCGCTTACAAACTCGCCTGCGCCTACTGCGCTGGAATAAGCCTTAACAACAGTTACAACCTCTTTAATCTCGTAAGGAGGAATACCTGCGCCTACTGCACCGTAGCCTGCGATTGTGTTTGAAGATGTAACCATCGGATAAATACCGAAGTCTGTATCTTTAAGTGCGCCCAGCTGACCCTCAAGCAAAATGTTTTTGCCTGCTTTTACAGCCTCGTAAACAATGCTGAATGTATCTGCAACATAAGGAGCCAAAGCTTCCTTATACTCCATAAGCTTGTTGAAAATCTCGTCAACTGTGATTTCAGGCTTGTTGTAGAGATTTCTCAAGGTAGCGTTTTTGATTTCAAGAGCGTGAACAATCTTTGCCTTGAGGCTGTCCACATCGTCAAAAAGCTCGTTAACCTGGAAACCAATCTTTGAATATTTATCTGAATAGAAAGGAGCGATACCGCTTTTTGTAGAACCGAAAGAATTTTTACCAAGTCTTTCCTCTTCATAGCAGTCGAAAGCCACATGATAAGGCATAACAATCTGTGCTCTGTCGGAAACAACGATATTTGGCTTCGGAACTCCTCTCTCCTCCAAGGATTTCATTTCTTTAACAAAATTCTCCACGCTGAAAGCAACGCCGTTGCCGATAATATTTAAAATATGCTGGTGGAAAACACCGGATGGAAGCTGATGAAGTGCAAACTTACCGTAATTGTTGATTATGGTATGACCTGCGTTGCTTCCTCCCTGGAAACGAATAACAATGTCGCTTTCCTGAGCTAAAACATCGGTAATTTTACCTTTGCCCTCGTCGCCCCAGTTAGCGCCAACAATAGCTTTTACCATTTTTTCTGCTCCTTAACAATATATTTTTCTTTATCTTTTGGATTAAATAAAATCCTTATAACTTACACGTTAATTTCTGCTTTCTCAAGCTCAACATCGCTGTACTTTGCAAGAGCAGGCTCTACTACATCTCTCAAGAATTCCTCTGTCTGCTCTTTTGCTCTGCCTGTATACTTTTCAGGCTGCAAAATACTTTCAAGTTCTTCCAATGTTACGCCGAAAGCGGGGTCAGCGGCAATTCTCTCAAGAAGGTCGTTTTCTCCGCCCTCTTCCTTGATTACCTTAGAAGCTGCCATTGAATGAACTCTTATTCTCTCATGGAGAACCTGACGGTCTGCGCCTCTGTACTTAACTGCGTCCATCATAATATTTTCTGTAGCCATAAACGGAAGCTCTTTTCTAAGACGCTGTTCGATAACCTTTGGATATACAACCAAACCGTCTGCTACGTTTGCATAGAGATTCAAAATTGCGTCAACTGCAAGGAAAGCCTCAGGGACGCTCAGTCTCTTGTTTGCGCTGTCATCCAAGGTTCTCTCAAACCACTGTGTGGCTGTTGTAAATGCTCCGTTTAAAACGTCAACCATTACATATCTTGAAAGTGAGCCGATTCTCTCGCTTCTCATTGGGTTTCTCTTGTAAGCCATAGCAGATGAACCTATCTGATTTTTCTCGAACGGCTCTTCAATTTCCTTGAGGTGCTGCAAAAGTCTTATGTCGTTTGAGAACTTTGCTGCGCTCTGTGCTATTGAACTTAAAACATTGAGAATCTGTGTGTCAAGCTTTCTTGAATATGTCTGACCTGAAACAGGGAAGCAGCCCTGATATCCCATCTTCTCTGCTATCTTCTTGTCAAGAGCCTTAACCTTTTCGTGGTCGCCCTCGAAAAGCTCCAAAAAGCTTGCCTGTGTACCTGTTGTTCCCTTGGAACCCAAAAGCTTAGCCTTTGAAAGCTGATATTCAACATCTTCCAAGTCCATCATAAGTTCCTGAATCCACAGAGAAGCTCTTTTTCCCACGGTTGTAGGCTGTGCAGGCTGGAAATGAGTGAAAGCCAAAGTTGGCAGAGCCTTGTACTTGTCAGCAAAAGCAGAAAGCTCTCTGATAACATTTACAAGCTTATTTCTAACAAGCTTCAAAGCCTCAGTCATAATGATTATATCTGTGTTATCGCCAACATAGCAGGAAGTTGCGCCCAAGTGGATAATACCCTTTGCGTTTGGGCACTGAACACCGTAAGCGTATACGTGGCTCATAACATCGTGGCGGACAAGCTTTTCTCTTTCCTCGGCAACCTCATAGTTTATGTCGTCCTTGTGAGCCTTGAGCTCATCAATCTGCTCCTGTGTTACAGGCAGACCAAGCTCCATTTCAGCTTCTGCAAGGGCAATCCAAAGTCTTCTCCATGTGCGGAATTTCATATCCGGTGAAAAAAGATATTTCATTTCCTTGTCGGCATATCTTGAGGACAAGGGTGATTCATAGGTATCTCTGGCCATTTTTACTCCTCCGTAATTTTCAAAACTCTGTGATGAAAGGCTATAAGTTAAATAAAATTCACATTAGATTGAAATTATTCAAAAATTTATAAAACCTTAATTAACAAGTACAAGCGGCAAGTTAAAAACTTTGCCGCCTGCCTTTACAGACAAATCGTCCGATAATATTATAAACCAAGTCTTCTCATCATTTCGGCATAAGCCTCTTCAACGCCGCCCATATCTCTGCGGAAACGGTCCTTGTCGAGCTTCTCGCCTGTGTTGATATCCCAGAAACGGCATGTGTCAGGTGAAATCTCGTCAGCAAGAAGGATTTCGCCGTGGAATCTGCCGAACTCAAGCTTAAAGTCGATAAGGTCAACATTGCACTCTTTGAAGAACTGAACCATGTAGTCGTTTACCTTCAAAGCCATCTCAGCAATCTTGTCAACCTCTTCCTTAGTTGCAAGCTCAGCTGCCAGAATGTGATACTCGTTAACGATTGGGTCGCCCAAATCGTCGTTCTTGTAGCAGAACTCAAGAACAGTAGTCTTCATAGGTGTGCCCTCAGGAAGACCAAGTCTTTTTGAAAGGCTGCCTGCAGCCTTATTTCTAACGATAACCTCAAGAGGAACAATTTCAACCTTCTTAACAACTGTTTCTCTGTCGTTGAGCTCCTCAACGAAATGTGTCTTTACTCCAACCTCTTCCAGTTTCTGGAACATGAAGTTGCTCATTCTGTTGTTAACAACGCCTTTGCCAACGATAGTGCCTTTTTTGAGGCCGTTGAAAGCTGTTGCATCGTCCTTGTAGGAAACTATGCAGTAGTCAGGGTTGTCAGTTGCATAAACTTTCTTTGCTTTACCTTCGTAAATCATTTCTGCTTTATTCATTACAATTCCTCCTAAAGCTATAGCGGCATAATAGTACGCCGAACTTCATATGTTTCTGCCATACAGTTAACATTATAATATAAATCCCAATTTAAAGCAAGACATAAAGGCATAATAAATGTCAAATTTTTTAAAAGCGACGGGATTAACAGTAAAAATGAAAAAAATACGGTAAAAAAGAAAATTAACACTTGATTTTTTGAAAACAATGTTGTATAATAACAGCTGTTACACGACATGCCGGTGTGATGGAATTGGCAGACGTAGTGGACTCAAAATCCACCGGTAGCGATACCGTGCCGGTTCGAGTCCGGCCACCGGCACCAAACTGGAGTGACATTTTGTTACTCCAGTTTTTTATTTTACGAGTTTCTATAGTTTTGTACGGTTTGTCTAAAAAATAACATGTAATTTATTCGAAAGGAGTATTTAAATGAGTAAAGATAGTTCATTCAACGCTGTTAAAGATTTTATAGGAGAAAGAGAACGTTATTATGGTAAAGTTGACACAACAGTAATAACCACAGAAGGTGTTTATATCTATAATGACATTGAAATTCAAATACATTACGATATTCCGTATATGCAAATGAAACTTGATATTCTGTGGGAAGAAGATACTTCACAACCATTTTATAAATCTTTGGGACTCCATGGTACATACAATACAAATTACCAAAATTTTATTTTTTTTAATAACAGTCTTCAATGGGAAGATGGGGATAACAAAATTATAATTAAGAAGATTTCAAATTAGAAAAACATTTAAAAACCTGTTATCCTGTTATATATTATATTTTTATTTTCTTGATATTCATCTTATTAACTCTTCCAATACCGACAAACTTTTAATGCTTGTCGATTTCTTAAAGTTTTCTATAATTATACCAAACTATAACAAAAAAGCTGTGCTGAAAATTAAAATTCAACACAGCTTTTTATTTATCAGTTAAACATGTCGCTCATAAGCTCCGAAGCGCTTGTATTTGTCATAGCGTCGGAATTATTTATGAAGATAACATCATTTACATTGTTTTCTGTTACAAGCTTATACACGCTGTTTTCATATTCCGGATAATCGTAAAAATATCTGTAGTCAACAATGTATATATGCTCGTAGTGGTCTGCAAGGAAAGGAATAAATGCATTTCCGTAGGACTCCTTTATAACCACGCAGGACTCGCCGTTATCCACATTAGGATTGTCAATCTGGGCGTAAATCTCATCGCCTGCTGCAAAACAGCTGTAATATGAGGAATTATCCCAGCCTGTAACATCCATTATAATATTCCACTGAATTTCCTCAAGGTTTTCATTCACATACATCATGTCGTTGGTGGTCTTTGGAATATATGCTGTCAAGGTATCGGGATTTTCAGCCAAAGCTTCCACTTTGTCGCTTTCATAGTAAAAGCTTCCTACAAAGTCTGTAAACTCAATGGTTTCATAATCTTCCAAAGGAGTAGGTTCTATTCCCTTAGCGTTGCAGTACTGAACATAGGCATAATATGCGCCTAAAGCTGTCCAGTGGTGGTCTGTTCTGAAATAGATATACTCGCTGTTGTGATTTTTCAGTGTGCTGAAAACATCAACTGTCTTTATATTGCTGTTTGTTTCGCTGATACCGGAATATATGTAGTCTATTGCGTCACCCTGATTGCTTATGCCCATTGCTTCCTGACTTTCATCGTCCAGCATAATTCCCACGCTGGTAGGCACAAGTATGTCATATACATCTGCAATGCCGTCAAGCTTTTTCTGGGCTTTGTCAATCATTTCAACATACACATCGGCTGCGCTTTCACTGAAATAGTATGCGCCGAAGCCTGTATCTCCTGCCACATAAACGCTTCCTGCCGCCTCGGGCACAACATGAAGAGAGCCGTCCGGAAGTGATTCCTCAGTGTTTTCCTCTGTGGTTTCGGCGGTGGTTGAAGTCTGGTTATTGTCATTCCCCTGGCTGTCTTTATCGCCGAAAATTATTTCAGGATAAAAAGCCACAACCACACCGGCTATAATTATAATAGTTAAAATAGTTATGATTGCCGGAAGAAAATTTCTTTTTTTCTTTTCAGGCTTTACAGGAGCTTCCTCACTGTAACGTCTGTTTCCATTATTTTTAATTTCACTCATAATACTTCTCCTCTGTGAAATTTAAAATCATCTAGTTGAACATATCGCTCATAAGCTCTGCGGCGTTGGGGTTTGTCATTGCGTCAGCGTTGTTGATGAAAATAACGTCATCTACATCATTTTCTGTAACAAGCTGATATACGCTGTTGTTGTAATCCGGATACTTATAGAAATAACGATAGTCAACAATATAAATGTGTTCGTAATGGTCTGCAAGGAAAGGAATAAATGCGTTTCCGTAAGACTCCTTAATAACAACACAGGACTGTCCGTTGTTTACATTAGGATTATCAATCTGGGCATAAATCTCGTCACCTGCGGCAAAACAGCTGTAAAGTGAAGCTCTGTCCCATCCGGTAACGTCCATAATGATATTCCACTGAATAGTAGAAAGGTCTGAGCCTATATAGTACATATCATTTGTAGTCTTTGGATAATATGCGGTAACTGTATCAGGATTTCCCAAAAGTGACGGAGCCTGGTTACTGCTGGAGTAGAATGTACCTACAAATCCCGGGAATTCTATTGTTTCATATTCATCCAAAGGAGTAGGCTCAATTCCCTTAGCGTTGCAGAACTGAACATAGGTATAGTATGCTCCCAAAGCTGTCCAGTGGTGGTCAGTTCTGAAATAGATATACTCACTGTTGTGATTTTTTAGTGTATCATATGCATTTACTGTGGTGATATTATCATTTACACTGTTGATGCTTGAGTAAATATAGTCAATGGCTTTTCCCTGATTGCTGGAACCGATTGCCTCCTGAGCATTCTCATCAAGCATAATTCCAACACTGGTAGGAACAAGGATATCGTAGACATTTGCCACACCGTCAAGCTTTTTCTGAGCCTTATCAATCATATTGACATAGGCGTTTGCACCGTCGGTGCTGAAATAGTAAAGACCAAAAGCCGTATCGCCTGTTACATAGACATTTCCGGAAGCCTCCGGTATATCATGTATTGCGCCGTCAGGAAGCTGCTCTTCTGTAGTTTCTTCTGTTGCCGCTTCTGTTGTGGCTTCTGTTGTAGCTTCCGTGGTTTCATCAGATGAAGGAACCACCGGTGTATCAGGAATATCATCACCGGTTTTGTCGGAGTTTCCCACAAGCTGTTCGCTTTGCAGTCCATAAAGTCCTTTAACTGCTGAATTGGCGGTAAGCAAAGCTTCTCTGAAAGGGAAGGTGTCGGCATACCATGTTGAAATCCCGTTAAAGTATGTTCCGTCAATAAAACTCTGCCAGGTAAATTCCGGGAAAGTTGTAAGTGTTCTTTTTTCTATTGTGGAAACTGTTGGTCTTAAAGGAATTATTATACCCAAAACAGCCACAAGGAACAAAACACCGAAGAAAACATCCCTTTTAATTTTAAGATAGGATTTAAAAGCCTTTTTTCTTTTCATATCCTGTTTACTTATTTTCGGATTATTATTCACAATATCGCCTCCCTTTCTTTAAAACTGGAAGTAAAGGAACGGGTTGTAGCTGTTGCCTACAAGAGCCATTGTTGAAAGAATAAGCATAGCAACAGGAGCTACTATCTCATATCCGTAAACAAGATACGGAACTGCATTCCTTTGTTTGTACCACTTTATAACTCCTCTTCTTATAATTGCAAAGATTGGAGTTACTGCCAATACAGCAAAAATCAGGAAGAAAATATTATTTCTGAAGGTAAGACCTACCTGAAGTCCGCTGAATCCGTTTCCGTTAAGTCCGAACATTCCCTTTAACGCTGTGCCGAGGCAGTTGAAGTCCTCGAACTTAAACAAAATCCATCCGAAATATATAACCACAAGGGCGTACAGATGGCTGACAATTCCGGGAAGTGTCTTGAATTTTTCCAAAAGGAAATTCTTTTCCAAAACAAGGAATACGAAAAAGTAAAGTCCCCAGAGAATGTAGTTCCAGCTTGCGCCGTGCCACATACCTGTCAAAAACCACACAACAAAAAGGTTGAAAACAAGTCTGCTCTTAGAGCATCTGCTTCCGCCCAGCGGAATATAAACATAATCTCTGAAGAATGTGCTCAAGGAAATATGCCATCTTCTCCAGAAGTCGGTAACAGAATTTGCAAGGTAAGGATAATTAAAGTTTTCCTTATAATGGAAACCAACCATAAGTCCCATACCTATCGCCATATCCGAATAGGCTGAAAAGTCAAGATAAATCTGCAAAGCAAAGCAGAATACACCCAGCCAAATTCCCATTGCAGGGATTTTTGCAAGAGCAGCTGCGTCACTTGTAATCAAGAATGTATCGGCAACAACTGCGCATCCATTGGCAAGTATAGCTTTTTTTGCAAGGCCTATGCAGAAACGCTTGATACCACGGTCAACCTCTTTTTGTAAAACAATTCGGTTTGAGATATCGTGTTCAACGTCCTTGTATCTTACTATAGGGCCTGCGATACACTGGTGGAAAAGACTGGCGTACAAAAGCAGAAGCCAGAATTTTTTCTGAGGAAGAACTTCTTTTCTGTAAACGTCAACAACATAAGAAAGAAGCTGGAATGTGTAAAAGGAAATACCTATAGGCAGAGCAATTTCCGGAATAACCTCGGGTATACCGGTAAGAGCCTTAAAGCTGCCGAGCATAAATCCGGCATACTTAAACACGCCCAAAAGCCCCAGCATAATCACACATTCTATGACCAAAAACAACTTTTCGTGTTCCCTGTAAGTGTGTATACACAACGCCATTATGTAACTTACAAAGGTCATCGACACAAGCAGCAGCAGATACTGCGGACCGCCCCATGAATAGAAAATCAAAGAAAATACAAGCATTACTATGTTCTTTGATTTAATATCACGCATCCTTGAATAAATCAAGAGATTCAGCGCGAGAAAAAAGTAGATAAAAAACAAACTTGAAAATACCATACATACGCTCCTAACAATAATTTTACCTCTTTTTTAATTCTTAAACAGAAAAAAATTAAAATACACTTGCCAAGTTCATTATATAATGAGGACTTTCTAAATTCAACAATATTATCAAAATTGTTACCATAAGCGACGAAACTGTTTCGATTGTTACAACATATGACATGTTAAATAAATAAAGCGCATAAAGAAAAAAATCGGATACAAAACTGTTGTCCGATTTATATTTTTATTTCTGTTTATATTAAAAAATTTCAATATATTTTTTCAGTATAAACCATATAATGATGTATTTTTACAATATTCTCCAAATAAAAATATATTTCTATTTTTTAAGGAAATATTATACATAAAAGCAAAATTGTCTATTGTTTTTTTCCCATTTTTGCAATAAAATTTCTCAATAACAGTAGTGATTACCTTTTTCAAAAAGGCAGCAATACAATCAAAAAATAAAGGGGAGATATTTTGCAACCGATAAATATACTGGTAACTTTAGATGAAAACTATATGCCTCAGCTCAGTGTAATGCTAACCTCTTTGTATATAAACAATCCGGGCGAGAAATTCAACATATACCTTATTCACCGAGGCATTTCAAAAAATCGTCTTTCCGGAACTGAAAAGACAATGGAGAAATTCGGTTATGGATTTTTCCCTATTTTAGTAGACGAGAAATATTTTCAGGACATACCAACAGGCAAGCTCTATCCTCAGGAAATGTACTACCGCCTTTGCGCTCAAAAACTTCTCCCTGAGGACCTTGATAAGATAATTTATCTTGACCCTGATCTGCTTATTATAAATCCTCTCCGTCCCCTTTGGGATATGGATATGGGCGGCAATATTTTCGCAGCCGCCGCTCATACAGGAAAAACCGATATATCAAACAGCGTAAACAAACTTAGACTGGGGACAGCAACCAAATACTACAACTCCGGCGTACTTCTGATAAATCTTCCTATGGCAAGAAGAGAAGTAAATCCCGAAGAGATTTTCAGATTTGCCAAGACCCACAGCCGTGAGCTTATACTTCCCGACCAGGATATTTTAAACGTCCTTTACGGAAATAAAATTCTGGAAATCAACGATTTTATCTGGAATTACGATGCAAGAAACTACAGCAGTTATCTTTTCCGAAGCGGAGGAACAGCGGACGCTGACTGGGTTATGAGAAACACCGCAATACTTCATTTCTGCGGAAAATCAAAACCCTGGAAAGATGTGTACCGCCACAGATTCGGACTGCTTTATAAACACTATATGCAGATTGCCTTAAGACTTTTCACAAATTGAGGTTTCACCATCTGCAAAACCGTTTCTAAGTTTATTTTCGGCGGTAACAACTATTCCGTCGTAATTATTTATTTTTACATCCAGCCTTTCAATACACTTTTGTATTTTTTCAAGCTGCTCAACAAGCTTTTGACGCTGTTCTATCAGGATATTTTTTCTTTCATCTTTTGTTGCATCCCCCTGCTGGAACAGCTTGACATATTCCGCCAAAGCCTCTACCTGTACGCCGGCATCTCTCATGCACCTTATAAACTCAACCCAACCACAATCCTCGGAGGAATAATCCCTTATACCTCCCGGGGTTCTGCGGACAGGCGGAATAAGTCCTATTTTTTCATAATAGCGGAGAGTGTCGGCACTTATATTGTATTTTTCGCTGACTTGGGCAATCGTCATAAAGAAAACCTCCATCCTTTTTTTAATTTATGATAACACTTGAAGATAACTCCAAGTCAATAGTCTCCCAAACATTTTAGAAAAACAACCTCGGAATAATATTCCGGGGTTGTTTTTTTCTATCTTTTCTTTTTGTTTGATAATTTTTTATTTTTGGAAAGCTTACTCTTTCCGCTGTTTCTGTTCTTTTGCTGATTATTTTGTACAAAAGACCTATCGGGAGTTACAAGGCAGTTTTTGCCAGTTCCTATCAAATCGGTTCTTCCGGCAATTCTAAGAGCTTTTATTACAAGGGCTTTGTTCTTCGGGTTAAAATACTGGAGCAAAGCTCTCTGCATCGCCTTTTCCTCGGGAGTTTTCGGAACATAAACAGGCTCTAATGTGTAGGGGTCAAGCTCTGTGTAAAACATACAGGTTGAAATTGTTCCCGGCGTTGGATAAAAATCCTGAACCTGTTCGGGATGTATTTTTTCCCTTTTCAAAAACAGAGCCAGCTCCACAGCGTCTTTCATTGTAGAGCCTGGGTGAGAACTCATGAGATAAGGAACCAAATATTGTTCCTTGCCTATCTTTTTGGTTGTCCTGTAAAATTCATCCTGGAATTTTTTGTAAACCTCAATATGAGGCTTGCCCATCTTGTCCAAAACCGCCGCCGAACAATGCTCGGGAGCCACTTTAAGCTGACCACTTATGTGATGAGCTACCAGCTCTCTGAAAAACTCACGGCTTTCATCCTCCATAAGATAGTCAAATCTTATTCCGCTTCTTATAAATACCTTTTTAATTTTCGGCAAAGACCTCAGCTTTCTCAGCATTTCAATATATTCGGTATGTGAAACCTGAAGATTTTTACAAGGTGTAGGAGCAAGACATTTCTTGTTTTTACAAAGACCTGCTTTTTCCTGCAATTTACAGGAAGGCAGGCGGAAATTTGCTGTAGGGCCGCCCACATCGTGTATATAGCCCTTAAAGCGCGGGTTTTCAGTAAGTCTTTTCGCCTCGTCAATAACGCTTTCCATACTTCTTACAGTTATAGCTCTTCCCTGATGGAATGCTATGGAGCAGAAATTACATGCGCCGAAGCACCCACGGTTGTGGGTTATGGAAAACTCAACCTCCTGAATACCCGGAACGCCGCCCACGGCCTCATAGGACGGATGATAATATCTTTCATAAGGAAGTGAATAAACCCTGTCCAGCTCCTCTGTAGTAAGAGGCGTCATAGGCGGATTTTGTATAAGAATTTTTTTACCGTGACGCTGAATTACCACACGTCCCCTTACAGCGTCGGACTCCTCAAGCTCTTTTCTTGCGGCTATGGCGTAGTCCTTTTTATTTTCCTTTACCCTTTCATAGGATGGCAAGTCCACCGCCGGGCCCGGAGTGTAGTCCTTTGTGTCCACAGCATAGCATATGCCCCTTATGTCGTAAAGGCTTTCAATGGGAAAACCTCTGTTTAATCTGTCGGCTATTTCAACAGTTTGCTTTTCGCCCATTCCGTAGGACAAAATATCAGCGCCGCTGTCAAAAAGAATAGATGGGCGCACAGCGTCATCCCAGTAGTCATAATGGGCAAATCTTCTCAGAGAAGCCTCAAGACCGCCGATTATAACCGGAGAGTCGGGGTATATTGACTTAATTTTCTGTGAATAAACAATAACCGCCCTGTCCGGACGCTTGCCGGCCTTTCCGCCTGCTGTGTATGCGTCGTCGCTTCTCTTTCTTTTGGCGGCGGTGTAGTGGGCAACCATGCTGTCGATGTTTCCTGAAGAAACCATGAAACCCAGTCGTGGCTGTCCGAACTGTTTAAAATCCATGTCGCTGTTTACGTTTGGCTGAGGAAGAACAGCCACTTTGTAACCCTCAGCTTCCAAAACTCTGGATATAATAGCAGTACCGAAAGAGGGGTGGTCAACATAGCTGTCGCCTGTAACAACTACAAAGTCAACGCCGTCCCAGCCTCTTTCTCTCATTTCTTTTCCATTTATAGGTAAAAAAGCCATTCTAAACCTCCGCAGCAGTCTGTTTCGTTTTTTCCATTATATCATATCTTTTAAGAAAACTAAAGCCTTACATATAAAAGGAAGAGAAAAGCCTTACGACGTTTCCTCTTCCTCGTTGTTTACGGCTCCGCTTTCGGGAGCTCTGTCAAATCTCAAATTGCTTCGTTCCAGCCACTGATTATATGTCATTAGAACCTCTCTGGGCTTTGAACCCTGATAAGGGCCTACAACTCCCATCTGTTCCATTTCGTCTATCATTCGTCCGGCTCTGGCATATCCCACTTTCAGTCTTCTCTGAAGCATAGAGGTTGAAGCCTGACCGGCTTCAAGAACACATTTAATCGCTTCCTCTATCATTGAATCGTGGTCGTCGTCACTTTCCGAATCAACCGTCTCAGAGGATTTACCCTTGGAGTTTATCTCTTCGGCGGCAATTCTTCTTATTTTCTCTTCGATTTCTGTGTTATACGCCGCTTTATGCATCTTCTTGGTGTAGGCTGTTACCCTGTCGATTTCGTCGTCGGAAGCAAAACAGCACTGCACACGTATTGGCTTTGCCGCACCTACAGGCATATAGAGCAGGTCGCCCTTACCTATAAGCTTTTCTGCGCCGCCCATATCCAGAATTGTTCTTGAGTCGGTATTTGAACCAACCTTCAAGGCAATTCTTGATGGAATGTTGGACTTGATAACACCTGTGATAACGTTTACTGTCGGTCTTTGTGTGGCGATTACCAAGTGCATACCTGCGGCTCTTGCCATCTGTGCAAGTCGGCATACAGACTCTTCAACCTCGCCGGGAGCAGCCATCATAAGGTCGGCGAACTCGTCAATGGCGATAACTATCTGAGGGAATTTTTCCTTTGGAACGGGCAGACCGTTTACTTCCATTGGACGTTCTTCCTCGTCAGTGCTGTTTTCCTCCATAAACTTGATGTTTGCTTCTACAAGCTTATTAAAGGAATATATGTCCTTGCACTCAAACTCTGAAAATACCTTGTATCTCTGGAGCATTTCGGAAACCGCCCAGTTAAGTGCGCCGGCGGCTTTTTTGGCGTCTGCCACAACCGGAATAAGCAGGTGTGGAACTCCCTTATACTTTGAAAATTCAACCATCTTCGGGTCGATAAGTATAAGCTTTACCTGGTCTGGAGTAGCTTTATAAAGTATACTCAAAAGCAGTGCGTTTACGCATACAGACTTACCGGAACCGGTTGTACCTGCAATAAGCAGGTGGGGCATTTTTGCCAAATCAAGGGTTACAATATCTCCGGTGATATCTCTTCCCAGCACACAGGTGAGCTTGCTTTTGCCCTTTCTGAACTGGTCGGAGTCGATAAGCTCACGTATTGAAACCATGTTTACAACCTTGTTCGGAACCTCTATACCCACAGCTGCTTTGCCTGGAACAGGAGCTTCAATTCTTACTCCGTCTGCGGCAAGGTTTAGTGCTATATCGTCGGCAAGGTTTGTTATTTTACTTATTTTAACGCCGGGAGCCGGTGACAGCTCGTATCTGGTTACTGATGGTCCACGGCATATATTCACGATTTCAGCCTTTACTCCGAAGCTTTCCAAGGTGGAAATAAGCTTTTTGGCGTTGCCCTGAAGCTCCTCCATTGCACCCAAATCGTTTGAGGATGCGGGAGGCTTCAAAAGCTGAACAGGTGGAAGCTTATATTCTACAGTCTGATGAGCTTCACTTTCCTCCTGACTATTTAGAACGGCGGTCTTGCTGACCCCTGCAAAAGGGTTTTCTATACCGTCCGCCAAAGGCTGGGAACTGTCTGTGTTAAAGGTTTCATCCTTCTGTTTTTTTCTGGTGATTTCTTTTGCTATATCGGAAACATTTGTCCTTTTGTTTCCCTTTCTCACTGCTTCAACCAGCTGAGAACCCAGATTTCCGCTGTTGTCCCTCTGTGTTTTCTGCGGAGCTTTTCCCTGAGATGACATTCCATCCACAGGAATATCTATGCTTCCAACTCTTTGGTCAACAGGCATATACGGATTATTTGTATACTGAGGTTGAGTTTCCTCATAATATTCGTCGTTATATCCGTATTCATCCTCATACTGAATATCCGGCGGATAATCGCTGTAATACAGGTCTTCTTCCTGCTGTCTTTCAATAGCCTTTTTCTGACGGTGCTTTTCCTTGGCTTCCTTTGCCATATCAAAGGTTTTGCCCACAACAGCATTTGACTTTTTGCCGGCTTTCTTTACAGCTCTTCCCACATCAGAAATTGAGCTCTCGGTGATTAGCATAATCAAGACAACCAAAGCAAGCACATATATGAGAATTGTGGGAACATAACCCATGTTTTGAAGCATGGGATATCCCAAAAGTCCGCTGAGAATACCGCCTCTGCATGTAAATATTGTAGCTGAGGAAGCTGACTGCATGTAAAGGTTTTTCATAGCTGTGAAAAATCCCGTTTCCAAAAACTGTTCCGAACTGAACAGATAGAAAAAGCAGTCCAGCACAAACACAATACCGGCAACAAGCCACATTTTCATGCTTCCTTTAAAAAGCGTTCTTTCCTTTGTGGTTATGTATGCCATGTATCCGAGAAACGCCGGAAGTCCTATGGACGCCACTCCGAATATACCGAAAAGAACACTCCTGAAAAATCCCCATACAAGACCGCCCTGTATCAGCAAAAGCATAGCTGATACAACACAGGCGGCAGCATATAAAATAGCCTTTACTCTGGGGCTCATGCCCTCTCTTTGGGACTGATTTTTTGTATTTTTTCTTTTAGAAGTTTGGGTCTTTGAAGCCGTTCTGCCTTTTGAAGAATTTCTGGAAGATGCGGAGCTTTTTGATTTTCCGCTTGTTTTTTTAGTCGCTGCCAATCCCCTCACCTCCGATTTTTTATTCCTGTCTTTTAATTATTTAAATTAAACACCAGGCTTTAAACGATTGGCATACCGGTAAACACGTTTACACCGGTGGATATTTCAATAATACTTATTATAATTACAGCAATACCTACAATAGCTGTGTATGCAATAAACACAATCATCTTGTCTGTTTTAAGAAGCCACTTAAAGAGAACTATTGAGAGATATCCCACAATAGCTGCGGCCAGCATTCCGGCAATAATTGCACCAACGCTTACATTTCCTGTAAGTCCGCCATCTGCACCCAAAGCGTCTTTAAGCTCCAATACAGCAGCTGCAAGGATTGAAGGAATTGCAAGAACAAAGGTGTAATCAAGCATTTTCTGCTTGTTAAGTCCTCTCATCTCACCTGCGGCAAGTGTTGAACCTGAACGTGAAAGTCCGGGGAATACAGCTGCACAGCACTGAGTAAGACCAACAACTATTGCGTCGCCCACTTTAAGTCTGCGTCTGCCTGCGCCGTCTGCACGAAGCTTTCCGGCTTTCTTGTATCTGAGAGTTGTTTTCTTGTTTTTAATATCTCCCAAAGTGAGAAGAACTGAGGTTGCAAGAAGTGCAAAACCTACAATTATAAAATACTTTTGACCTGTCCAGATATCTGCAAGGTCTTTTCCGTTGACTCCGGCAAAAGGAATCGGAACAAACAGCAAGAACAGAGGCAAAAGACCGATTATGAGCATCATAATCATGTTGCGCTCTTCGTTCATCTGTGACCACTTAAACTTGCCTGTGAATACATCCTTTACAAGTGCGAAAAACTCCTTGATAAGTCTCCAGATAAGCTTGTGGTAAAACACGCATACCGCAAACAAAGTACCGATATGCAGCATTACGTTAAAGAAAAGATTATTGTCGGTAACTCCCAAAATATGCTGAGTTATGGAGAGATGACCGCTGCTGGATACTGGCAGAAATTCTGTTAATCCCTGCACGATACCGTTGATAATCGCTTCAAAAATTGACATTATGTACCTCCGTTGTGACTGCCGCACAAAGGACTTTCCCTTATGCGGCATTTCTGACCTTAATTGTTTTCTTTTTCCTGCTTTGATTTTCTTTTTGTCCTTGAGCTTCCTTTTCCTATCATGGAATAAAGGCACTCCATAGCATCGCTGACGCTTCCCACGCTGTCTATAAGACCTTCTTCCACAGCGTCCTCGCCCTCAAGAATTGTTCCCACATCCATCACAAGCTCTCCAGTATTCAGCACAAGCTCGCTGTATCTTTCCTTTGAAATATTGGAATTTCGGCAGACAAAGTTATTTATCCTGTCCTGCATTCTCTTGAAATACTCAAAGGACTGGGACACTCCCAGGGTTATCCCGTTTGTCCTTACGGGATGCACGGTCATGGAAGCGCTTCTTGCGATAAAGCTCTTTTTAGCCGCCACAGCCAAAGGGATTCCGATTGAGTGTCCGCCTCCCAAAACAATAGAAACCGTGGGTTTTTTCATTCCGGAGATAACCTCTGCAATGGCAAGACCCGCCTCCACATCTCCCCCCACGGTGTTTATAAGTATCAAAAGTCCGTCAACATTCTGATCCTCCTCCACCGCTACAAGCTGAGGAATAACGTGTTCGTATTTTGTAGTTTTGTTCTGAGCAGGCAATATAAAATGACCTTCTATCTCCCCGATAATCGTAAGACACCTTATATTTTTCCCCTTGTGACTGGCAGCTATCATGCCGCAGTCCTCCATTGGAGCCGGCTGGGGACTGTTTTCCTCTTCCTCCTGAGCCTGTTCCACCGGATTTTCCTCTTCGGAAAACGCCTGTCGGAGCTTTTTGCTCTTTGTATTTTTCTTTTCAGCTTTTGCCATTTGAAAACACCTCCGAGAAAATTATTCCCGAAAAAAGCCTCAAAATGCATAGCTTTAAATTTGATTATAACATTATTGCAACACTTGTTCAACTGTTTTTTAGTCTTTATTTTAAGCATTTTCACATTGGAAATTTTTACCCTAAAAAATAAAAAGGACGCACAAAAATGCACGTCCTCTATGAAAATTTTTAGTTTTTATTTTTGTTCTTCAGCAGGTTCTTCCTTATCTGAATAGCCAACAAGAAGAGTAATAATTCTCTGGTCCTCTATTTCCATAACGGTAATCTTCAGGTCGTCAATCTCCAAAGAATCTCCCGCCTTTGGAATTTCACCCTTTTTATCAAGGAAAAATCCGCCTATTGTTATACTGTCCGTATCAAGATTTCTTGTGCTTACACCGAACAGTCCGAACACCTCTTCCAACGGCATGTCGCCGCTTACCTTGTAGGTTCCGTCCTCGATTTTTGTGAAGAGCTTTTCTTCCTCCTCGTCCTCGTCCCAGATTTCTCCAACGATTTCCTCAAGCAAATCCTCCATTGTGATAAGTCCCAATGTTCCGCCGTACTCGTCGATTACTATTGCCATATGGTGCTTGTTTTTTCTAAATTCGGTAAGGATATCGGAAAGACGCTGGTTCTTGTAAACAAACTGGGCAGGCTGAATAAGCTTTTTAATATTTGGCTTTACGCTCATAGCCATTTCCTCAAGGAAATCTCTGCTGTGGATTATACCTATTATATTATCGTAATTTCCCTGATATACCGGTATTCTTGAAAAACGCTCCTCAAGGATTGTCTTTTTCATTGTTTCATAATCGCTGTCTATGTCAACTGCGGTCATGTCAACTCTCGGTGTGAGGATTTCAAAGGCTGTCTTTTCGTCAAAGTCCAAGGCTGACTGCACAAGCTCTTTTTCCTGCTGTTCCAGAACACCCTCTTCCTCAATACTATTTATTATGTATTTAAGCTCATCTTCTGTAACAGATGGTGCGTCGTTCTTTATTCTCAGCATCTTTATAACTATACTTTTCAGTCCTATAAAGAACAGCGCAATAGGATAAAGAACAAACATAAATACTCTGAGTATTCCGGCTGTATAAAGGGCAATAGTTTCACTGCTCTCTTTTCCTATACATTTAGGTATAATCTCGCCGAATGTCAAAACCAAAAATGTGGTTGCGCCGGTAGCGATAGCCGCACCCATGTCGCCCCAGATATTCATACACAAAACTGTGGCAAGTGAAGAACCGCCCAGGTTTACTATGTTGTTTCCTATAAGAATAGTGGTAATAGTCTTGTCATAGTTGTCGCAGATATAAAGAGCGGTCTTGGCACGCTTTGCCTTTTTACTGCCGCTGTCTGCATAGCTTTTAAGTCTTACCTGATTTACTGTAGAAAAAGCTGTTTCTGTACCCGAAAAAAATGCGGAAAACAATATACAAATGAATATAACAATACCCATTATTGCGTTTTCGTTCAAAAAAATCACCTCAAATTATCTTTCTATAAATAATATTCTGCCCCATCAATTATAAATCTTTTTTTCTGTTAAACTCCTTAAAAGGAATAACCTTGCCGTCGGGAGTTTTTACACTTACCGAATCAAGCTGCTTGTCGAAATTCTCACGAAAGTTTTTGAGATAAACCGCATAGAGAGCCTTTTGCTCATCCTGCTCTTCTTTTGTAAGCCCCTGTTCTCTTTTCTTTTTTGCAAGTTCGTTAATTCTCTTGAGTAAATCGTCCTGCATATAATTTTCTCCTGCTCCTAAAATAAGATATTTATACAGCGCACATGCTTTTTTATCAATATTGTTTATGTTTTTAAGTATGCAAATGATGTCATACCCTCTAAGCACTGTATGAATGTATTCTACCACAAATCATTTGAAATTGATAGATATTATGCATAATTTTTTAAACTTTCCAGCCTTAATATTTTATTAAGGAATAGTCCTGTTTTTGTTGACTTCATTAACAGGTAATTGTATAATGGCAAATGAATGAAAACTTGTATATGTATAGTTATCAGAAAGGAAGTATCGGTTTGAATACTTTAGCATTTGAAAAATACGAGTCCGAAGTCCGTTCATACTGCAGACATTTCCCTACTGTTTTCACTAAATCAAAGGGAGCTTTCTTCTTCGATGAGGACGGAAATAAATATATAGACTTTTTCTGCGGAGCAGGTGCTGTAAACTACGGCCACAACAACGATTATATAAAGGAAAAAGTTCTCGACTATATAGCAAACGACGGTATAACTCATTCACTTGATATGTATACCACAGCTAAAAGAGATTTTATAGAATATTTCGAGGAAAATGTTTTGAAGCCAAGAGATTTGGACTACAAAATCATGTTCCCGGGTCCTACAGGCACAAACGCTGTTGAAGCCGCTTTGAAGCTTGCAAGAAAGTACACAAAGCGCAGAACTGTTTGGGCTCTCATGGGCGCATTCCACGGAATGACATTGGGTGCTTTGGCTCTCACCACTGACAAAGCCTCAAGAAGAGGCGCAGGCGTTCCCCTTGACTCAAATGTAGTTCACATTCCTGCACCTTATATGTTCCCTGAGCTTGACACAATCAAGTACATGGAAACACTTCTCACCGACGACCATTCAGGCGTTGAAAAACCGGCCGCTTTTGTTATTGAAACAATTCAGGCAGAGGGCGGAATTCAGGTATTCGATGTTGAATGGCTGAAAAGAGTGAGAGAATTCTGCACAAAGCACGAAATTCTCCTTATAGTTGACGATATTCAGGTTGGCTGCGCAAGAAGCGGAACCTTCTTCTCCTTTGAACGTGCCGGAATTAAGCCTGACATCTTTACACTTTCAAAATCAATCGGCGGCTACGGCTTCCCTCTTGCTTTGACTTTGTTCAAGCCTGAGCTTGACGTATTCTCACCGGGCGAGCACAATGGAACATTCAGAGGAAATCAGATTGCCTTTATCACTGCAAAAGCAGGTCTTGAATACATGCTGAGCCATAACATCGAAGCAGAAACAAGAAGAAAAGGCGAAATCGAAAAAGAATTTATTGAAAAAGAAATTCTTCCTCTTGACAGCAGAATTAAAATGCGTGGCATAGGACTTATATGGGGAATTGATTTCTCCGAAATTCCTGTAAAGGGCTTTGCCGATAAGGTTCAGGATTACGCTTTTGCCCATAAGCTCATAATCGAGGGCGCAGGCAGAAAGAACGCTGTTTTGAAAACAATGCCTCCTCTTATTATCGAGGACGAAACACTTCTTGAGGGTCTCGGCATTTTAAGAGACGCAATCAAAGAGGTTCTCAAAGAAGAAAACAAATAATAAATACATCTGTTTTCTTAAATATACCATAAAAAATTAACGCCCCGAGTTTTCGAGGCGTTGTTTTTATTAAGGAAGTTTTAATGAAAGCGTTATTAAAGAAAAAAAGCCTTGATTTTTATCAAGACTTTTGCCGGATATCTATTATGTTAAGGATAGTGTTTAACTAAGGAAAAATTTTAAGCGATTTCTTCCATTGAGCAGGAGCAGCCCAAGCTGTGCTTTACACGGTCGTTTACTTCTGCTTTCTTTGCATTGTTGAAACGGTCAACAGTTCCTACAAGATAGCCTGTAATTCTTCTGATTCTCTCAAAAGGAACAGGGTCATACTCATATCTCATATCAACAAACTCGCCGTCAACTTTAAGTTCTACAGATTTTATATATTTATCAGGATGATTTGCTTTAAGCTGTTCAACGTATACATTTATCTCTTCCTGGGAAAGATTTCCGCCTACTACATTTATATTCATAAGTTAACCTCCATTACTAAATATTGTGTTTCTCTTTGAGTGCACACATATTTTAGCACCATATATAGTAAAAGTCAATAGTGATTACTGATTTTCAAAAAATATTTTTTTATCCTTAAAAATCACATCAAATACTTGACATAAGTTTTTATAAAGCATATAATGATTAAGTAATCTGCGCTTTGTAAAGTCATTTTGCAGAGCTGATAATAAAAATTTAACAAAAGCCTTAAATGCTATGATGAAGAGAAGTAGCAAAAGAATTCGCTTACAGTGAGTACGGGACAGTGTGAACCGTACAGCAGAGCTTTCGTGAATAACACTTCGGAGCAGCTATCTGAACAGGAATATCCCCAAGTAGGTGATGCCGTTGACTGTGCGTTAAACAGGATGCTTTTTTATGAAGCTTAGAGTGACCGGTTTTCCGGTAATATAGGTGGTACCACGGGTTTACAGCTGCTCGTCCTATTTTTAGGGCGAACAGCTTTTTTTATTAAAATCTATTAACCTTTAAAATAAAACAAGCAATACAAGGAGAAAACTTATGAAACACATCGACATTAAAGACATTCAGACAAAAGCTGAATATGTAGACACAGACGTCACAGTATGCGGCTGGGTAAGAACTTCCAGAGATTCAAAAAACATGGCTTTTCTCGAGATGAACGACGGAACAAGCCTTAAACATCTTCAAATCGTAATCGACAAGTCAGCCCTTGACAATTACGACTTTGCTTTAAAGCTTGGAACTGCTTTAAAGGTAACAGGTACAGTAGTTCCTGCAAGACAGGGCAGTGTTGAGATAAACGCTAAGGAAATCACACTTTTGGGCGACTGTCCGGCAGATTATCCTTTGCAGAAAAAACGCCACACCCTTGAATTTTTGAGAACTATGCCTCACCTCAGAGTAAGAACCAACACATTTAACGCTGTTTTGAGAGTGCGTTCTGTTATGGCTGCTTCAATCCACAAGTATTTTCAGGACAGAAACTATGTATATATCAACACACCTCTTCTCACAGGAAGCGACTGCGAGGGCGCAGGTGAAGTATTCAAGGTAACTACAATCGGTTATTCCGACCAGTACAAATCAGAAGAGGAATACTACAGCAACGACTTTTTCGGCAAGAAAGCAGGTCTGAGCGTTTCAGGTCAGCTTGAGGGCGAGGTTGCCGCAATGGCAATGGGCAAAATCTACACATTCGGTCCAAGCTTCAGAGCTGAAAACAGCAACACACCAAGACACGTTGCAGAGTTCTGGCACATTGAGCCTGAAGTTGCTTTTGCAGAGCTTGACGACATAATCGAAATTGCCGAGGACATGATAAAATATATAGTAAGAGACGTTATGGAAAAATGCCCTCAGGAGCTTGCTTTCTTCAACCAGCATTTTGAAAAGGGTCTTATCGACAAGCTTCAGCACCTTTTGGACAGCGAGTTTGAAATTCTCGATTACACAAAGGCTATCGAAATCCTCAAGGACGCAAAGAAAGAGTTTGTATACCCTGTTGAGTGGGGCTGCGACCTCCAGACAGAGCATGAAAGATACATCACAGAGGAAGTATTCAACAAGCCTGTATTTATCACAAACTATCCTAAGGACATCAAGTCTTTCTATATGAAGCAAAATCCGGACGGAAAGACAGTTGCCGCAACAGACCTTCTTGTTCCCGGCGTAGGCGAAATCATCGGATGCAGTGAAAGAGAAGCTGACTATGACAAGCTGGTTGAGGCAATGAAAACAAGAAACATGAACATGGATGAATATGCAGATTACCTTGAGCTCAGAAAGTTCGGCTCTGTTCCGCACAGCGGCTTCGGTCTTGGCTTTGAAAGAATTATCATGTATGTAACAGGTATGAGCAACATCCGTGACGTAATTCTTTACCCGAGAACAGTAGGAAGCATCAGATAAGGCTTTCTAACACTACGAAAGGATAAGAAAACATGAAAAATCTTATAATTCCGGAGAACTACTCCTCACCGCTTACTTTGAGAGAAACTCAAAGTGCGGTAAAATACATCAAAGATACTTTCCAGAAAAAGCTTATCGCAGGACTTAATCTTGACAGAATTACCGCTCCCCTTATTGTTTTCAGCGACAGCGGAATAAACGACGACCTCAACGGAGTTGAGCGCAAGGTTTCTTTCTCAATGAAAGAAATCGACGGCACTGCCGAGGTTGTACAGTCCTTGGCAAAATGGAAAAGAATGGCTCTCCACCGTTACGGATACCAAAACGGCGAGGGTATTTACACAGATATGAACGCCTTAAGACGTGACGACGATGTTGACAACACACATTCAATCTTTGTTGACCAGTGGGACTGGGAAAGAGTTCTCACAAGAGAGGACAGAAACACAGATTTTCTGAAAAAGACAGTTGAAACAATCGCACATGCAGTTGTTGACACTTTCTATGAGGTAAAAGCAAAGTATCCTAAAATCCAGGGGGACTTCAACAGAGATGTATTCTTTATAACATCTCAGGAGCTTGAGGATATGTATCCTGACATGACCTCAAAGGAAAGAGAAAACGCAATCACAAAAGAGCACGGCACTGTGTTTATTTCTCAGATTGGCTCTGTTCTTAAAAGCGGCAAAAAGCACGACGGAAGAGCACCTGACTACGACGACTGGAGCTTAAACGGCGACCTGTTCTTCTGGCACAATGCATTAAACGCTTCCCTTGAAATTTCTTCAATGGGAATAAGAGTTGACGCTCAGTCACTTATGAAGCAGCTTGAAATCTGCGACGCTACAGAGAGAACAAAATTTGAATATCATAAGATGATTTTAAACGACGAACTTCCGCTTACAATAGGCGGCGGTATCGGACAGTCAAGACTTTGTATGCTTATGCTTGACAAAGCTCACATCGGCGAAGTACAGGTTTCCCTGTGGCCTGCCGATATGGTTGAAAAATGCAGAGAGGGCAACATTATTTTACTGTGATTTTTTGTCAAAACATGACATATGTAAAGAAAATTTCCGGGATTTTCGTACAATAATACGAAAATTCATAAAGCCGTCACTTTTTGGAGTTAATGCCTTTAAAACTCCGCTAAAGTATGTTAAAATTTAAAAAAATGCGTATATTTCAGCATAATGGGCTGTAAGTCTCTACCCTTTATCCGTAATAAAGGACTACGCAGGAATAACGGCAGACGTCATTTTAAAAATGGCGTCTGTTTCCCTGCCTGCCTCATATTATGCCGAAAAACGCAAATAATATGAGGAGTTTTTTTATGTCAAATCAAGTAAGCAACATTTACAAGCTTGACGGAAGAGTACCTCTGTCAAGGGCAATTCCTTTGGGAATTCAGCACGTTCTTGCAATGTTTCTGGGCAATGTTTCCCCTCTGCTCATTGTCTGCGGTCTTATTGAGATGGACCCGGCTATGAAAACAATGCTTATTCAGAACGCAATGTTCATTGCAGGTATCACAACCCTTATTCAGCTTTATCCAATCTGGAAAGTCGGATGCAGACTTCCTGTAGTAATGGGTACAAGCTCCGGATTTATCGGAACCTGCAAAGCCATAGGTGTAAACTACGGCTACGGCGCAATTTTGGGAGCTTCCCTCATAGGCGCAATTTTTGAAATTTTCTTAGGTTTCTTCATCAAGCCTTTGAAAAAGCTTTTTCCTCCGGTTGTTACAAGCCTTGTTATCATGTCAATCGGTCTTTCACTGCTTCCTGTAGGCGTTAATTATTTCGCAGGCGGCTCAGGCAGCGCAGATTACGGCAACTGGAAACACCTTTTGGTAGGTACAGTTGTTGTTCTTACAATCGTTTTCTTTAAGCAGTTTACAAAGGGATTTTTGAGTGTTTCCTCAATCCTTATCGGTATTATCGTTGGATATATCCTTGCAATCTGCCTTGGAATGGTTGATTTTACTCAGGTTACAGAGGCAAGCTGGATAAGCCTTCCACACCTTATGCCGGTAGCTATGGACTTTAACTGGCAGGCAATCGTTGCAATGCTCATCATGTTCGTGGCAACTGCCGTTGAAACTGTCGGCGACATTTCAGGTATCGCCAACGGCGGACTTGACAGAGAAGCAACCGACAAGGAGCTTTCCGGCGGCGTAATCGCTGACGGTTTCGGAAGCCTTTTGGCTGCTGTGTTCGGTGTTCTTCCAAACACATCATTCAGCCAGAACGTAGGTCTTGTAGCTGTTACAAAGGTTGTAAACAGATTCTGCATTATGACCGGTGCAGTTTTCCTCATTCTCTGCGGATTTATTCCAAAGCTTTCCGCTATTCTCTCAGTAATGCCTCAGTCAGTTTTGGGCGGCGCAGCTGTAATCATGTTCGCTATGATTTTGGTTAGCGGTATGCGTTCACTCCAGAGAGAGAAGCTCACAGGCAGAAACGAAATCATCATTTCCCTTGCTCTCGGCTTGGGCGTTGGTATCGGTATGGTTCCTGAGTCACTTAGTCTTATGCCTGAATGGGTTAGCCAGATTTTCGCACAGAACGGAATTATCATGACTTTCGTAATCGCTACCGTATTCAATCTTATTCTTCCAAAGGACAAAGAAACAGACGACGAAAAGGTTTCAAAGGTTGTCCGTGAGGAATACAAAGACAAATAAGAATATTTGAGTCCTTAACGACAGGATTCCCGGGGCTGTCTTCAATGCCGGGCGTGTTTAGCCCACATTGAAAGACAGCCCTTTTGATTTGACATTTTTCACATAAATAAAACCTTAATATATAATAAAAAACACATTAAGCTATCGACAAGGCTTACGCCTTTTTGATAAAATAAAAATAAAAAAGAAAGGAAAAATTCGAAATGAAGAAAAAACAGACACTTGCTTTTCTCTTGGCTTTGGTTATGATGTTCTCTGTTTTCGCAGGATGCGCAGGAAACAATGATACCACAACAGAAGAGCAGACCACAGCAGCACAGGAAACAACCGCAGAAACCACAGGCGAAATCACAATTACAGACCATATAGGCAGAGAGGTAACCCTCGAGGCTCCGGCTGAGAAAATCGTTTCCGCTTACTATCTCTCCTCTTCCCTGCTCATCGCACTTGGCGCAGAGGATAAGGTTGTGGGCATCGAGATGAAAGCAGACACAAGAGGACTCTATAAGCTCGCCGCTCCTCAGTTCCTTGATTTGCCGGCAGTAGGCTCAGGCAAGGGCATAAACGTTGAGGAAACTGCCGCTTTGGAACCTGACCTTGTTATCATTCCAAAGAAGCTTTCCGACTCTGTAGAGCAGTTTGAGGCTTTGAACATTCCGGTAGTAGTTATTGACCCTGAAACACTTGACAGCTTCCTTGAAACAGTTGACATTTTGGGCAAGCTCACAGGCTGTGAGGAAAAGGCACAGAGCCTTATCGACGATTACAACCAGGTTATCACAGAGGTTTCCGAGCTTACAAAAGACGTTGAAAACAAACCTCTTGTTTACATTGCAGGCAGTGACATGCTGAGAACAGCCGGAACAGGCATGTACCAGAACGACCTTATCGAGATTGCAGGCGGCACAAACGCAGCCGCATCCATCGAGGACAGCGCATGGGTTGACATAACAGCAGAAGAGCTTCTCTCATGGAATCCTGAAAAGGTTTACGTTGTATCCTACAGCGATTACACAATGGACGAATTTATCGCCGCATATCCTCAGCTTACAGCAACACAGTCACCTGAGGAAAATGTAACGGTATTCCCAGGAGCTATAGAGCCATGGGATTATCCGACAGCTTCCGCACCTTTGGGCGTTTTGTGGCTTGCAAACGACCTGCACCCTGAGCTTGTTTCCGATGAGGACCTTGAAACAAGAGTAACAGAGTTCTACAAGGAGTATTTCGACATCGACGTAACCCTTGAGGACGTAAACAACTACGAAACAGCTGCGGCTTAATTTTCTGTAAACAAAAATATAACAATAACAACGGGAGATACCGAAATGAAAAAAAGACTTTTGATAACAGCGCTATTATGGGTGGCTCTTATACTCGTTTCCGCCTGCGTCGGAAGATATCCTTTATCACTTGAGGATATTTTTCTGATTATAACAGGCAGACATGAGTCAGCCACTGCCGTTTCCCTGTTTTGGGAAATAAGGCTTCCCCGTGTGCTTTTGGTGGCATACGGCGGAGGAGCTTTGGCTGTTTCCGGCGCAGTTTTTCAGACTCTTTTTTCAAACCCACTGGTATCTCCCGATGTTTTGGGCGTCACCAGCGGATGTTCCGTAGGTGCAGTTTTTGCCATGCTTTTCCTGCCCTCAGCTATGTGGGCGGTGCAGGGCTCTGCCTTTGTTTTCGGACTTTTGGTGGTAGCGTTTGCTCTGTTTCTTTCCTCATTTGTAAAATCAAACAGGATTTTAGGCATGGTTTTGGCTGGAATTATTGTCAGCAGTGCCGCTTCCGCCGTGCTTATGATTTTCAAAATGGTGGCAGACCCGTTAAACCAGCTCCCAGCCATTGAATACTGGCTTATGGGAGGATTTCAAAACTCAACAAACAGCAAGCTTATACTTGTTGTATCAATCACAATAATCCCTTTGATTTTAATGTATCTTTTGAGATACCGCCTGAAAGTTTTGTCCCTCGGCGACGAGCAGGCGCAAAGCTTGGGAATTTCTCCCCTTAAAACAAGGATATTTTTTATAGTTTTAGCCACTCTGCCTGTTTCCGCAGTGGTATCTGTTGCGGGCGTTGTGAGCTGGATAGGACTTATCGCTCCCCATATAGTCAGACTTTGCATAAGCCGTGACATAAGCAAAAATATGGGTGCTGTTTTCTTTACCGGCGGCGTGCTTTTGATGGCAGCCGACCTTTTCGCAAGAAATATTTCGGGACTTGAGCTTCCTATAAGTATATTCACATCACTATTCGGAAGCGTGTTCCTTACATTCCTGCTTATAAGAAGATTTTTTGATAAAAAAGGAGGAAACAGACTGTGAAAATTCAGGTAAAAGACCTTACAGCCGGGTTTCATAAAAATCCAATACTTGAAAATGTTTCCTTTGAAATATCAAAAGGCGGAATATGGTTTCTTTTAGGGCCTAACGGCTCGGGAAAATCAACTCTTATAAAAACTCTTGGCGGATATATAACGCCGGAAAAGGGCGATATTCTTTATGACGACGTTTCCCTTAAAAACATACCGATAAAGAAAAGAGCAAAAATAATCGCATACATGCCCCAGAAATTTTACTCACAGTCAATGACCGTTGAGGACTTTGTAACAATGGGCGCCACCCCTTACCTTTCCCCTTTTCAGCAGCCTCAAAAATGCCACAGGGAAAAGGCAAAAAAATATATAGATGAAATGGGTATTTCCCACCTTTCCCAAAGAAGCACAGAGGAAATAAGCGGAGGAGAGCTTCAGCTTGCCTGCCTTGCCAAAACCTTTACCCAGGAAACCGACTACATTCTGCTGGACGAGCCAACCTCGGGACTTGATGTAAAACGCCAGCAGGATTTTATGAAAAAGGTCAAGGCTCTTTCAAAGGAAAATCAAAACAAGCTTATAATACTCAGCGTTCACGACCCCAACCTTGCCCTACAGTACGGCGACGGCATCTTGCTTATAAAGGAGAAAAAAGTGGACATCATACCAAAAACGGATGAATTTGCAAAAAGCCTTTTGAAAAAACTTATACCCGTTTATGGAAATGACCTTAATTTGTCGGAAGAGGGATTTTTATATTGGAAAACCTGACATAAAATGATATAATTAAACATAATAAAACAAAAAATAAAAGGTCAATTCTGTCAGCAAAAGGAGGAATTATATTGTTTAAGGCTCAAAATTATATTAAAGCTTCAGACCTTCAGGAAGCCCTTGAACTGAACAAAAAAAGAACCAACAAAGTTCTTGGCGGCGGCTGTTGGATGAAGATGGGAAAAAAGAACATCAACACACTGATAGACCTCAGCGGTTTGGGACTTGATAAAATAACAGAAACCGACGACGAAATAACAATAGGCGCTATGGTCACTCTCCGTGACATTGAAACAAGCCCTGTTATAGAAAAATATTTTGGCAATTACTTTAAAGATGCATTTACACACATTGTAGGCGTGCAGTTCCGCAACTGCGCAACCATAGGCGGAAGTGTTTTTTCACGCTTCGGATTTTCAGATATTGTCACATCTCTGATTGTTTTGGGTACAGAGGTTGAGCTTGCCGGCGGCGAAACTGTTTCCATGGAGGAATACTCCCAAAGAGATTACGACAACGATATTGTTGTAAACATACACATCAAAAAGGACGGCAGAAAAGCCGCCTATGAAAGCTTTAGAAACACACAGACCGATATCCCCGTTTTAAACTGTTCCCTTGCATATGACGGCAAAAAGCTTTATGCCGCTGTTGGCGCAAGACCAATGAGGGGAAAAGTTTCCACAATGGACTGTTACGATGTGGAAAACTCTGAAGAAATTTTTAAATTCTTTGAAAAAATCCAGACTGAAACAGAGTTTGGAACCAATACAAGGGCGTCAAAGGAATACAGAAAACATCTCTGCCTTGTACTTTTGAAGCGTGCCTATAAAAAACTTGTCTGTAAGGAGGGCGAACAATGATTATTACAGTTAAAATAAACGGAAAAACCTACAAGGACGAAGTTGCCCCCGATACAGTTCTTTTAGATTATCTGAGAAGTCACGGCTGTTACTCCGTTAAAAGAGGCTGTGAAACCTCTAACTGCGGACTTTGCACCGTTCATATGAACTCGAAGCCTGTGCTTTCATGCAGTGTTTTGGCAGTTCGTGCCGACGGTCAGGAGATAACCACACTTGAGGGACTTCAAAAGGAAGCGGAAGAGTTCGGAGCTTTTCTTGCGGACGAGGGCGGCGAACAGTGCGGTTTTTGCAGTCCGGGATTTATTATGAATGTTTTGGCAATGGTAAAAGAGCTTAAAAATCCAACAGACGAAGAAATAAAAAAATATCTCGAGGGCAATCTCTGCCGCTGTACCGGATATCAAAGCCAGATGAGAGCCATAAAGAAATATCTTGATTTTAAGCAAAAGGAGGAACAATAATGAAATACGTCAACGCTCATATAAGAAAAAAAGACGCAATGAGCCTTGTGACAGGCAAACCTGTTTATACAGGTGATATTGTTCCCCAGAACGCTTTGGTGGTAAAGCTTTTGAGAAGCCCCCACGCAAGGGCTGAAATTATTGACATCAACACTGCGGCGGCTATGAAAGTTCCCGGCGTTGAGTGCATACTCACCTATAAGGATGTTCCTAACTCAAGATTTACTACAGCCGGACAGACATATCCTGAGCCAAGCCCCTATGACAGACTTATTCTTGACAAGCTTCTGCGCTGTGCCGGCGACCCTGTAGCTATTGTTGCGGCGGAAAATGAAAAGGCGGCTGACAAGGCTTTAAAGCTTATAAAGGTAAAATACAATGTACTTGAACCACTTTTGGACTTCACAAAAGCAATGGACAACCCTATAATTGTTCATCCGGAGGACAATTTCAAGGCTCTTTGCAATGTGGGAACAGACAAGAACAGAAACATTTGCAGCAGCGATGTTTTTGAGGTGGGCAATGTTGAGGAATCCTTAAAAAACTGCGATGTTGTACTTGAGAGAACCTACAACACAAAAGCCAACAGCCAGGCAATGATGGAAACATTCCGCACCTTTACCTATATCGACGAGTACGGAAGACTTAACGTGGTAAGCTCAACACAGGTTCCTTTCCACGTGAGAAGAATCCTCTCCAACGCTTTGGAAATTCCAAAATCAAAAATCAGAGTAGTTAAGCCACGTATCGGCGGCGGCTTCGGCGCAAAGCAGAGCGTTGTAAGCGAGCAGTTCCCGGCAATCGTAACAATGAAAACCGGAAGAGCCGCTTATATTGTTTACACAAGAGAAGAGAGCATGACCAACGGTTCACCACGTCATCAAATGCAGATGAAAGTCAGAATCGGCGCAGACAGGGACGGAAGAATTAAGGTTATGGACCTTTACGCCCTTTCAAATGCCGGAGCTTACGGCGACCACGGCCCGACAACTATCGGACTTGTAGGACACAAATCTCTTTCACTTTACGGAAATCTTGAAGCGGCAAAATTTGCCTGCGATGTTGTATACACAAACACAATGGGCGGCGGAGCCTACAGAGGTTACGGCGCTACCCAGGGAATTTACGCCATTGAAACTGCCGTAAATGAAATTGCGGCAGAGCTTAAAATGGACCCATGCAAAATCCGTGAAATGAACATGGTAAAAGAGGGTCAGACAATGGAAACCTACTACGGCGAGCCATGCAACAGCTGTACCCTTGACAAATGTATGGCTAAAGCCAAAGAGATGATAGACTGGGACAGCAAGTACCCGGCAAGAAAGCTTGATAACGGTCACATAAGAAGTGTGGGCGTTGCCATGGCTATGCAGGGCAGCGGTATTTCCGGTGTTGACATAGCAAACGCAGAAATAAGGCTCAACGACGACGGCTTCTACACCTTGCTTATAGGCTGTACCGATATGGGAACAGGCTGTGACACAATACTTTCCCAGATGGCGGCGGACTGTCTTGACTGTGATATAGACAAAATCGCTGTAAGAGGCGTTGACACAGACCAATCCCCTTACGACACAGGCTCTTACGCATCATCCACAACCTATGTTACCGGAATGGCTGTTGTAAAAACCTGTCAGGAGCTTAGAGAAAAAATTCTCGAAACAGGCTGCAAGCTTTTGGGCATTGACAAGGAAAAAGGCGACTTCGACGGAGAAAAGGTGTTTGACCTTGAAACAGGCAAAAGCGTTTCACTTTCAGAAATCGGTTACGCCAGCTTTGAGGGACACAACAAGAGTCTTTCCGCTTCCTGCTCTCACTCCTCCCCGATTTCACCTCCTCCGTTTATGGTGGGAATTGCGGAAATCGACCTTGACCCTGAAACAGGATATGTTCAGGTGGTTGACTACGCCGCAGCAGTTGACTGCGGAACAGTTGTAAACAGAAACCTTGCCCGTGTACAGACCGAAGGCGGTATAGTTCAGGGAATAGGAATGGCTCTTTATGAGGATATTCAGTACAACGAACAGGGACGCATGATAAACAATTCATTCCTGCAATACAAAATCCCAGCCAGAACAGACTTAGGAACTATCAAGGTTGAATTTGAAAGCAGTTACGAACCTACAGGTCCTTTCGGAGCAAAATCCATAGGCGAGCTTGTAATAAACACCCCGTCCCCTGCAATCACAGACGCAATCTACAATGCAACAGGACTTTTCTTCCGCACACTTCCAATAAAGGCGGAGCAGATAGCCTTGGCGCTTTCTGAAAAAGAGGACAAATAATGATTACGGAAATTATTCTTCTTGCCGGCGGAGCTTCCAGACGCTTTAACGGAAACAAGCTGACATCTGAATTTAAAGGCAAAAAATTATTTTTATACGCCTTTGATACTGTTTCTGTTTTTAAAAACAGAGCTGACTACAGGGTTTCCGTGGTGACGTCCAATAAAGAAATCGCAGAAAAAGCGGAAGAATACGGATATAAAGTTATAGATGCCCCTCCCCCTGTGGAGGGCATCGCCGCTTCTGTGAGAGCCGGAGTAAATTCAGCAGATGCAAACCACATTCTATGCTTTTTTGTCTGCGACCAGCCACATTTTAAAAGCGATGAATTTTTAAATTTTACGGAAGAGTTTAAGAAAAGCGGAAAATCTCTGGGTCGTGTATATTCAGAAAACAGCTTCGGAAGTCCCACAATATTCCTGCCAGCTGAAAGAGAAAGACTTTTAGAGCTTACAGGCGACTGCGGCGGCAAAAAGCTTTTTAAAAACAGAGAGTCTGAAACCTTTCTCTTTAAAGTCCCCGAAATATATTTAACTGATTACGATATAAAATTTTAATATGATTTTATCATATTCCATTGACAAAATTGTACAATTGTATTAGAATTTAGTAACCAATTATTATATGAAATGGGGTATTATTATGAAAGCAATGAAAAAAGTATCTGCTCTTCTTATTGCTGTTCTTTTGTCAGTGGCAATATTTGCAGGATGCGGCGGAACAGGAACAAGCGACGAAGACGCAATCAAAGAGGTTGTAGCACAGTTTGAAAAAAGTGTTCAGACTCAGAACATTGACGATATGCTCAAATGCTTCGACCCTGATTCATCTGCCGAGGTTCAGACAGTAATTGACCAGGCTTCTGAATTTGGAATGACTAAAGATGAAATCGCATCAAGCTTCTTTGCACAGCTCTCCTCAAATCCAAGTTCAGCAAAATTCACCACTGAAAACATCGTTATAGACGGTGAAACCGCAACAGCCGATGTTACACTTAACGCCGATGATGTAGAAGACTCCACAAGCGAGCTTACATTTAAAAAGATTGACGGAACATGGTACATTGACGGAAGCGGCAGCGGTCTTGCATAATAGAAATTACAGAAATTTCCTGTTGTTATAAGGCGACGGGAAATTTTTTTAACCTAAAAACAAAATAATTATATTTGTCCAAACAATTACTAACCTCTTATATTTCAACCACACTAAAACAACACATTTATAATTTATATGTTATTATATTTAAGTTTATTAAGTGTTGACAAAACTGCACAATTATATTAGAATGTACTCACCAATTATTATACGAAATGAGGTAGTAAAATGAAAACAATGAAAAAAGTATCTGCTCTTGTTCTGGTACTGATTATGGCTATGACTGTTTTGGCAGGATGCGGTGGAAATTCAGGCAGCGCAGACGAACAGGGAATCAAAGATGTTACAGCTAAATTCCAGAAATGCATGAACGATATGGATATCTTGGGAATCTACGATTGCATCGAGCCTGAAACAGGTGCTCAGGTTAAGGAACAGCTTGAAACATCCCTCGAGGCTCTTGGAATGTCAATGGACGACTTCAAAAACAGCGAGTACTACACAGCAATTATTGAGCAGTTTGAGTCAGCAATGCCTTTTGATATCAAAACTGTAAAGCTTGAAGTTTCAAACATCAAAATTGACGGTGACAAAGCTACAGCAGACGTTCTTGCAAAAGCAGATGGTGTTGAAGATGAAACACAGTCATTGAGCTATGTAAAGGTTGACGGCAGCTGGTACATTGACTCTTCCGCTTTGGGAATGTAATTTAATCTTTAGTACATACAAAACCGACGGTAATCCAAAATCGGAAAACCGCCGGTTTTATTTTTGCAAAATACAAGGGAGAGGCGTGAACCTCTCCACTTTTTACATTTGACTTTTCAACGTCTCTGTAATTATTTATTTACGATTTTAATTTGAACTAATGTTGCGTCATAAATGCTGATTTGACCGTCTTCGTTTACATCTGCCAACTCAACATTAAAGTTCTCAACAGGCATTCCTACAATGTACATCTGAATCAATGTAACGTCGTCAATAGTAAGTTCGCCGTCTCCGTTTACATCACCTAAAATTCCGCCTCTCTCATAATCATCGATTGACATGAAATTAATATGCGGATATTTCTTTGTATAGCTCTGAGCAGTCGATTTTTCTTCGCCAACCATGGTAATTCCCTCAATCTTTGTCTTTTGGGAAATTTCCATAAATCCGAAAGCTGCTGTATAAGCTCCAGCTCCTGCACTTGGTATATATGTATTTTTGCCTCTGATTATTACAGTTTTCAGAGCTTCACAGCCGATAAATGCGTTGTTTCCTATATCTGTAACAGTTGCAGGAATATCGATTTTCTCCAATGATGAGCAGTCAAGGAAAGCACTTGTTCTGATTTCAGTAAGATTCTGACTCAGTTTAACAGTTTTAAGAGAAGCTATACCTCTGAAAGCATGCTGGTTTATAAGCACTACTGTATCAGGCATCTCAACACTTTCAATCATAACGCCTTTGTCGTAAGCTTCTTTAAATACTGATGTGCTTGTACTCATTGCACCGATAGAGGAAACTGTTCTTCCGTCTATTGTTTCAGGAATAACAACATTTACATCTGTTCCGTTGTACTTTGTAATTCTTGCAGAATCAGTGCCTACTTCTTCATACTCCCATACAGAAACTTCTGACGGCTCTTCGGTTCCGAAAACTCTGAACTCTGCGGCACAGATAAAGCTGTTAGGATCTCCGTCATTTTTTGTTGAGCCTTTAACTGTAATCTTTATCATTCTCCAAGGCTTAGGATCAGCAATCTCTACTGAATGACTTTCTGTACCTTCGCCGGATGTTCCATAAGTCCAACCGTTTACGGTTGTAATCAAAGACCACTCTGCACTTTCTCTGTCTGTGTCCAATGTTCCGTAAAGTTCAAAATCTGTAATCTTACCGTTCTTGTCAGCTCTCTGCTTCGGCACATACTCGAATTTATCTACAAAATATTCTGCACCCAAATCCAAGTAATAGCTGTTCTTTGTGTCTGTTTCAAAGTTAACTTCATTGCTGTTAAACTTTGTATGCCAGAAAGTCTCGGTATTTCCGTCTACTGCGTCACCCATCACACGAGTTGGGTCCTCACTTTCCGCATATCCGGTTACACCGGTAATTTGAGGCGATTCAGCAGCACTTGCGGATGTGAAAGAAACCGCAAATACACTGAGAAGCATTGATGCCGCCATAAGAACAGATAACATCTTTTTTAACATCAAATATCAACTCCTTTTTTATTATAATCTGTTAAAGCTTACATATAAAATTGTACCATTTATTCGTATATTTTTCAATACTTTTATAATAAATCAACAAGTTAATATTTTATCAACCGCTATAATCAATTATTCATACAAATAAAAAACGGACAGGATTTTCATCTCCTGCCCGTCGCTTATTAAATCGTTAAGCCGCCAGTCCTGCGATAACCTTTTGAATGACTGTACAGTCGGCAATTGTAATAAAACTATCTCCGTCTATATCTGCAAGGGAAATATCAATTTCTACACTGTTTCCCGCAATATAACTTTGAACCGCTGTTACGTCTGCAATGCTTAAAATATTATCATGGTTCACATCTCCCATTTCATATTCAGGAGCTGTACCGCTGTTGAAATCATATTTGTATTCAACAATTGTCATAACACTGGTAGGTGTTTTTCCGTATCCAATGTAAATTGTATTGTCGCCTTTTTTAAGTCCGTAAATGCAGTTTGATTCTTTGATATCATCCGGAAGCGTGTAGACAACCTCCTGCTTGCAGTCATTTACATTGACTCTCATAACAGTGGTTGAATTATTAAAGTAAAGGTAATCCCCTTCTTTAAAAAGTCTTGTGTAATTTCCTGCATAGAAACCTGTTCCGGCACTCCAGAGGTCTTCGGTTTTTGCAAGCTGTGTTTTATTTCCGCTGTCATCTATCTGTGTAATAATTCCCATCTTACTTCCGGCAGATGTATTGCTTGACATATCCACATAGTAAATTTTTCCGCCGTCAAATATTACCTGGGACTCGGTATCAAGCCAGTAATAATCGCCGCTGTCGTATTTTGTGCTTTCTGCTGAATAATTTGGAGCCCATGTTCCATGGTTTTCACTGCTGTCGTTTTCTGAAAGCTTTTTGTCGCTGATTAAGAAATACTTATGCAGCACTCTTCCGTTAACATCGCTTACCGGGTCATCAAAGGTCGCATCAATATGGTACCAGTTGCCGTCAAGCTTAACCATATTCCATGAATGAATTGTATTTGAAACAATGTGAATATCCTGTATTCCGGCAAGTCTTACAAGGTACTCATAAGCCAGTGCATAGGACTGACAAACGCCTGTGCCCTCTACGATAGCTCCGTAAGCGGTATAAATTGACTTTTCATATTTTCCCGGGCTGTTTTTGCTGTAGGACACATGACAAACCAGAGCATCGTGAATAGCAAGAAGCTTTTCCTCATCGGTCATAGACTCATCTACACCTGACAAAAGCTGCTGGGTATTCTTATCAAAAGCCTCCTGCATTTTTCCGATTTCGATATTCTGCTGAGCTATTTCCTGTTCTGTATCCTCACCGGGATTTTTATTTGATGTGATATACTGAGGGTAAATATAAAAAACCTCGTCCCCTGCATAACCATACTTTAAATAAGTAAACACGTAGAAAAACTGAGGATTATCAAAGAGAATACTCATATAGAAATCCTGCACGTTATCTCTTGTAACTCCCATGCCCCTCACATCAATTTTTCTCTGCAAGGATTCAAGACCGGAAATCACAGTCATTTTTGCTTCATACAAATCCTCTACTATTTCGCCGATATTGTCATCGTCAGGATTTGAAAATGTGATATATTCGCTTGTTGCATAAGAAATCTCCTCTCCTTCCTGAGCGCTGACGGCCACGGAAGCCAAAGAAATAACCATGCACAGTGCAAGAAAAGCAGATATAAATCTTTTTCTTAAATTCAAGAAAGTTCCTCCTTTGTTTTAAATTCTATAAATTACCTTTATTATATCAGAACAAGCCCATATAATCAAACACTATTTTATTATATGTAAAACAGCGCAAAAATCCATACATTATGTAAATATACACAGTATTCCTTAAATTAACGTGGATTATTCACTGTATTTGTATTTTTATGCACAATTTCCTTCCAAGTTTTGAGAAATTAGCTTGACACCTGAACACAGGTGATATATACTTAAAAAGACAATATTTACAAATATAGACTATTTTACCGACGGAGGGATATTATGGATACAAGTATTATTGAAATAGCAGAGCGAATTAAAGGCCTGAGAGAACTCAGCGACTACACACCCGAAGAAGTTGCCGAAGCTGTAAATGTTCCTTTGGAAAAATATCTTGAATATGAATCAGGAACATGCGACTTGAGCTTTACTTTCCTCAACAATGTAGCTGCAAAGCTTGGAGTTGACATAGTAGAGCTTCTCACAGGAGAAAATCCTCACCTTTCCAGATACTGCGTTGTAAGAAAAGGCAAGGGCCTCAACATTACACGCCGTAAGGGATTTAAGTATGAGCATCTCGGCTACCGTTTCAAAAACAAGCTTGCGGAATGTTTTCTTGTAAAAGCTCCGTATATTGAAGAAGAGCAGGACAAGCCTATTATTATGTCAAGACATGCCGGTCAGGAATTTGACTACATTATAAGCGGTTCTCTTAAATGTCAGTTCTGCGGACAGACAGAAATTCTCAACGCAGGGGACAGCGTTTACTACAATTCCGCTGAGGACCACGGAATGATAGCAACCGGCGGAGAGGAATGTGTATTCCTTGCAATCACAATCCACGGTCCAAACAAAGAAAACAAGTAAGTCTTTAAATAAATAACAAAGAGGTATCAAGTAAACATGATAAATATACACCAGAAATTTTGCCGTGAAACTTTCTTTGACGGTAAATTGGTAGATTTCCAGCCCGTATACGGGGAAAACTTTAACTTTGCATATGATGTAATCGACGAAATTGCAAAGGCAGAGCCACAGAGACGTGCGATGCTCTGGACAGACGATTTCGGCAACGATAAGACCTTTACTTTCGGCGATATTTCAAGATACAGCACAATGGCTGCAAATATGTTCACTTCTTTGGGAATTGGACGTGGCGACACAGTTGTGCTTGTACTTAAAAGACATTACCAGTTCTGGTTCTGTGTTTTAGGTCTTCATAAAATCGGAGCTGTAGGAATTCCTGCAACAAATCTTCTCACAAAGAAGGACTATGTTTACAGATTTAACGCAGCCCATGTAAAGGGCATAATTGCCACTACAGACGGCGACGTTATCGAGCATGTTGAATCAGCATTGCCCGACTCACCTACAGTTAAGGTAAAAATTTCCGTAAAGGGCAGCCACGAGGGCTGGACAGATTTTGACAGCGAGTTGGAAAAATATCCTGACACAATGGACAGAATCGAAACACTCGCCACAGACCCAATGCTTCTGTATTTTACATCAGGTACAACAGGAATGCCAAAGATGGTATGGCACGACCACACCTATCCAATCGGCCACATTGTAACAGCAAAATACTGGCACAATGTAATTCCTGACGGACTTCACCTGACTATCTCCGACACAGGCTGGATGAAAGCCATGTGGGGTAAGCTTTACGGTCAGTGGTTTATGGAGGCAGGAATTTTCGTATGTGACTTTAACAAGTTTACACCTGCCGAGCTTTTGCCATTGTTCGCAAAATACAACATAACCACATTCTGCGCACCTCCTACAATGTACAGATTCTTCATCAAGGAAGATTTGGACAAGTACGACCTTTCATCTATAAAGCACGCAACTGTTGCAGGTGAGCCTTTGAACCCTGAGGTTTACAACAAGTTCTTGCAGTCAACAGGCTTGAAGCTTATGGAGGGCTTCGGTCAGACAGAAACAACTCTTACACTGTTCAATATGGTTGGAACAACACCAAAGCCAGGCTCAATGGGCAAGCCGTCACCTGCATATAATATCGACCTTATCGATTACGACGGCAACAGCGTTCCAACAGGTTCCGTAGGTGAAATTGTTTTGAGAACAGACAAGGGCAAGCCATGTGGTATGTTTGACGGATATTATGAAAATCCGGAGCTTACAAAAACAGTTTGGGACAACAACATCTACCACACAGGCGACACCGCATGGAAAGACGAGGACGGCTATTTCTGGTATGTGGGAAGAACAGACGACATCATCAAGTCATCAGGTTATCGTATAGGACCGTTTGAGATTGAATCTGTTATCATGGAACACCCATGCTGTCTTGAATGTGCAATCACAGGTGTACCTGACCCAATCAGAGGCCAGATTGTAAAGGCAACAATCGTTCTTGCAAAGGGCTATACACCAAGCGAAGAGCTTAAAAAGGAAATTCAGCAGTATGTAAAGGTCAACACTGCACCTTATAAGTATCCGAGAGTTGTAGAGTTCGTAGACGAACTTCCTAAGACAATCAGCGGAAAAATCAGAAGAACAGAAATCCGTGGAGATAAAAAAGCCTGATTTTTCATTAAATAAAATATAAAAGACTGCGGAAAATCCGCAGTCTTTTTCCTTTATATGAGGTGATAGGAATGAATGATAAATTTATCCGTGACAGAATATCAATCCTGCGGACTAAAAAGGGCATATCCGAATATAAAATGAGCCTTGATTTAGGACACAGCAAAAGCTATGTGCAGAGTATATCGACAGGCAGAGCTCTCCCCTCTCTTTCCGAGTTTCTGTATATCTGCGAATACTTGGGAGTAACCCCAAAGGAATTTTTTGACGAGGAAACAAAGGACCCACAGCTTGTCCGTGAACTTTACAATATATCTTTATCCTTGGAAAAAGAGGACTTAGAGGTGCTTTTATCCATGGCGAAAAGACTTAAAGAAAAAAATAAATAATATTTAAAAGGTCAAATGGAAAGGAAAGTTAAATCCAATCCATTTGACCTTTTTTATTCCATAAGCTCTGCAATATTTTTTATTATATCCAAAAGCTTGTCCTGTTTAGATTTAGGAAGCTTTTCAAGGATTTCTTCCACAGTCTTTTTATCTCCCTCAGACTTGTTCTCCTTTTCGGAAAAAGTAATAATGTCAGCCACAGGAACCGAAAGAGCGTCACAGATTTTAAAAACCGTGTCCAAAGTGGGGCACTTTTCCCCTCTTTCCAGACGTCCCAAATAAGCCGGATGAATACCGGCACGCAAAGCTAAATTTTCCTGACTGAATCCCTTTTCTAAACGAAACTTTTTTATATTATTGCCAAGATTTTTGGCTATATCTTCTCTCTCCATATAAACCGCCTTTCTGCACTATAGGCTATATATTTTTTCATAACAAATTACAATTACATTATATCATAAAACCAACCCCTGCGCATTTAATGCGCAGGGGTTTCTTCAGAGATTGTTTGAAATATATGAAAGAGATAAAGGAGTAAATCTTATTCTTCAAAAAGGGCTTTTCCCTGAGATTCTATTACTTTTTTATACCAGAAAAAGCTGTCCTTTTTGTATCTGTCAAGGCTTCCGCTGTCTGTTTCGTCACGGTCAACATACACAAGTCCGTAACGCTTCTGATAGCCGTTGAGCCAGCTTAAAAGGTCTGTAAATGACCACACGCAGTAGGAAATAACCTCACAGCCCTCGTCCAAAGCTTCAGCCAAAGCCTTTAAATGCTCTTTGAGATAGGCTATTCTGTAAGGGTCGTGGATGCTCTTGTCCTCTTCCTGCTTGTCAAAAGCTCCCAAGCCGTTTTCAGAAATCACTATTGGAAGATTATATCTGCTTGTGATTTCACGGCAGCAGTATTTCAAGCCGCTGGGGTCTATTGTCCAATCCCAGTCAGTGGTTTTAAGGAATGTATTTGCCGGATTTTTATAAACTCCAGGAATTCCCACAACTGCACCTGTTCCCTTTTTGCCTGTTGTGTTCATTGTTCCGTAAGGTGTAACGCCATCAAGAGGATTGTACTCGCAGACACAAGACTGGTAGTAGTTCACGCCCATAAAGCTGATTTTTGAAGCGGCTTCTTTGAGTATTTCCATATCGCCCTGCTGAATATCAGGGGCAAATCCTCTGTCCTGCAAGTATTTCATAGCGGCTTTCGGGTATCTTCCGTAAGCGTAAATATCCATCCACCAGAAATTTTTTAAATCGTCGTAGTTTACCTTTGACATTGCGTTTATAGGGTCGCAGTTGAGAGCGTAAGAAGGTGTATAGGCAAAGCTTGCGCCTATCATTCCGGTAAATCCCATTTCCCTGTAGGCAATAACGGTCTTTGCGTGAGCCATGTTGGCGTGGTGGTTTACCTGATAAAAAGTCTTTTGGTCGTCGAATTTTCCCGGAGGATGCATAGCTGTAAGCCAGCCCAGAGATGTAAATATATTCTGCTCGTTTAAGGTAATCCAGTATTTTACCTTATTTCCGAAAGCTTTAAAGAGTGTTGTTGCATAGTTTACAAAATCATCAACAATCTTTCTGCTTTCCCAGCCGCCGTATTCATCAACCAAAGCCTGGGGCAAATCCCAGTGATATATGGTAATCATAGGCTCTATGGAGTATTTAAGACATTCATCTATAATATTGTTATAAAACTCAATACCCTTTTTATTTACTTCTCCTCTGCCGTTTGGGAAAATTCTTGCCCATGCTATTGAAAATCTATAGGTTTTCAGTCCGGCTTCTGCCATAAGAGCGATATCCTCTTTATATCTGTGATAATGGTCAACAGCCACATCGCCGGTTGTTCCCTTAAAGGTTTTACCCTCTATTCTTACGAAATTATCCCAGTTTGTAAGGCCTTTTCCATCCTCCAGATAAGCTCCCTCAATCTGATAAGAAGCGGAAGCCGCTCCCCATAAAAAGTTCTGGGGCATTTTCAAATTTTTCATCAAGGTCACCTCAAATCAAAATCATTTCAGACAACTGTTACCAAAACATCCTGTCTGCTAAAAATATCCTTTTGTGACGGCACAACGTCCATGTATTTTTCCTTTTCCTGAACGCTTATGCCTACAAGAGCATTTTTCAAATCATTAGTATTTATTTTTCCTATTTCTTCCCCTGCTGACATATTGTCGCCTGGGTTTTTCTTTATTTCAAAAGCATTTTTACTTCCGAAAACATTCAAAGTTACTTTAAGTCCGCTTCCTGCTTTTTCCATTTCAATAACTTTTCCGTCCTGAGATACTTTCAGAACTTTTCCCTCAAAAGGAGCATAAACGGTTTCTTTATCAGGACTCATCACCATATCGAAATTTTTTGAAAACTCTGACTGTTCCTGATTTTTAAGGATTTCTGACTTAACCGCAGTTCCCTCAACAGGGCTTACAACCTTGTCAAACTTGCTCTTTGGCTCTACAATCTTTGCAGGCTCCGGTGATGGCATATCATCGTCATCCTCGTCTACAATGTCCTCAAAGCCTATAATCATTGTTGCGATAAATGTTACAACCACTGTGATGAGAATTGTCAAAGCGGCAATTACAAGGCTCATTGCGTTGCCCGGTTCTGCATACTGAACTATTGTTACAATAGCAGGAGTTGCGATACCGTAGCACTTCATCTGCATAAATCCGCCGAAAAGACCGCCGGCAACTGCACCGATACATGCTCCGAGCATTGGTTTTTTAAGTCTTACTGTAACACCGTAGAGTGCCGGCTCTGTGATACCTGCAACAAGGGCGGAGAATGCGGAAGAACCTGCAACCTGCTTGAAATCCTTGTTCTTTGTTTTAACTGCAACTGCAAGAGCTGCTGCACCCTGAGCCATATTTGAGCAAAGCTCGGCAATACAGATAAATGCTTCGTATCCGCCTGTAGCAATCATTCCCAGCTTAATAGGTGTAAATGCGTGGTGCATACCAGCCATAACAACAAACGGGAACACACCTGCAACAATTCCCACAGCGATAAATCCAAGCTTATCATGAGCAAAGTATACAATCTTTGAAAGCCATTCGCCGCAGATAGCTCCGAGAGGTCCTAAAACAATAAGTGCAATAGGAGCTGCAATAAGCACAACAAGCATAGGCTTTAAGAAGTTCTTAGTGATAACCGGAGTAATCTTGTCAACCAGTTTTTCAACATACTTGAGCATCCATACGGAAAGTATAATCGGAATAACCGAATAAGCATAGTTTGCGTATGTAACCGGAATTACTCCCAAAAACTTAACGGTCTGTTCCGCTTCGTTAGCCGCACTCATAAGGCTTACAAAGTTAGGATGCAGCATAATTAGTGCAAGGCTTGCGGCATAATAGGTGTTTGTGTTGAATTTTCTTGCCGCAGAAATAGCTATAAGCACAGGCATAAAATAGAAAGCTCCGTCGCCTATAACACTTAAAATCTGATAGGTTTGACCTTCTGTATTCAGCCAGCCAATCATAGGCAGCAGTGTCAGAAGAACCTTTATCATCGCCGCACCGATGATTGCCGGAATTACCGGTGACATAATACCGGAGATAGTATCCATCAGCATAGCCGGAATACTTTGTTTTTTCTTAGGGGCATTGTTTGCTTTCTGAGGTGCAGGCTGGCCCTTAAAGTTTCCAAGCTTGCACAGCTCTTCATAAACATAGGCAACGTCGTTTCCTATAATAACCTGATACTGACCTGCCTTTCTTATAACACCCATAACGCCCTTTGTTCTCTTTACCAAATCGTCGTCTACAATAGACTCATCTTTCAGAGTAAAGCGCAGTCTGGTCATGCAATGTACAAGACCCAGAACATTGTCTTTTCCTCCTACTCTTTCCAGGATTTTTTCCGCTGTTCTTGCGTAATCCATTAAAACTCCTCCATTCTGATTGAATTTACTTTTATATTTTCCGAACCAAATAAATTCATTCAGCTTTTCAGCCGGAGATATTTTTCAAAATTTGTACCCTTGATTTCATTATTCAAATTAGCTTTCATAAATGGCTTGAAAAATTCCCGTTACTGTTTCTGAAGCAGTCACAAAAGATTTGTAAAAATCTCAGGCGCCTTGAAATTTTTATATTTCTTTTGTGATTTCATTGCCGGTTCGGCAACCGACTGTTTAACAGGCGCTGACAATTCTCTGAATATGTATTATCAGATACATCTGCTCTGATTCTGTCAGCTTGTACATATATTCTTCCTCAATAAACTTTTTAATCTCATTCATGCAGTCATAACACTGTGGATATTTTGTTTTGAGGAATGAGAAAAGCTCCTCTTCATCATCGTTATAAACCGTATTGCACAGAATTCTCTGGGCAAAGAATTTAAGATGAGTTATAAACCTGTCGTAATGAAGTGACTCTTCATTGTACTCTATATTCATATATTTTTTAACGATATTTAAGATGTTCTCCACAATATGGGTCATCTCCGCCACATTGTTCATGCCTCCGTCAAGCTCTGCATTTACAATGTGATAAGCTATATATCCGGCTTCGTCCTTGGTAAACTCAACACCGAACTTATCCTTAATCAATTCAAGAGCACGAACCGCAACCTCATACTCTTCTCTGTATATTCTTTTTATCTCGTTAAGCAAAGGATTCTCAATTTCAAATCCCTTTGTATATCTTTCAACTGCGCTTTGGATATGTTCAGTAAGGGATACGTAAATTATATCGTGTACCTTTTTGTTGTATTCCTTGCTGAGAATTGAAACAACCTTTTCTGTAATATCCAGATATTCGCCGGGTATATTTGCTATAACTTCTTTCATTTTTGAGTTGAGGGACTGGTCCTGGTTGGAAAAAACCTGCGCACCCGGCATTAACTCTACTTTTTGACCCGCTTTCTTTTTAAAACCAACGCCTCTGCCCATGACGATAATTTCCTTGTTGTTATCGTCCAAAGCCACAAAAGCGTTGTTATTCAAAACCTTTGTTATAATCATTTACTGTTCCCCCTGTATAAAATACCTGCACACAAAAAGCATAAAAAAAAGGCAAAACCCACGTTAGATACCTAATGGAGTTTTGCCTGCATTACCAGTTACAATCTTCAATATAAATTATTTCCTTGTGTTATTAGTATATCACAGGAATCTGTCGTTGTAAAGGATTTTTTAATTTTTGTATATCTGCACATCACAAGATAACTATTTTTATCTAAATTAACCAAAATCAATACCCAAGCTGGCTATTTATCTCATCGGTTATTGTTGTTCCTCCGGCTTCTGAAAGCTGGCGGCTTAATTCGTCAAGACCTGCGTCAATTGTTTCATTGTTTATAAATGATTCGCCGGTGGTTTCATCGCTTTCGGAAAGTATTCCGTCGTTTGCGAAAATGTACGGCTGATCTTTTAGAATTTCTTTCATTTTTTCATCTACAGCCATTATTTCATCTTCGAGGGACTGGAAGTCCACAGCATCTATACAGAACTTAGACTCAGGAGCCTGCTCCTTTGCCGCAGAATAGATTTCCTCCATTGTGAGGGTGTTGCCCTCAAGGTCTGTGTAGTTGTAGATGTTGTTCAAGTCCTCGTCCATTTCCATAAATGGAACTGCATATGTTGGATTAAGTCCCTTTCTCGGATGGTCTTCAAGATATGTAAGATAAGATTCAACAGTCATATCTTTATCGCCGAACATTACAATCCTTTTGAAATCCTCGTCGCTGTATACAAGGTTTATAAACTGCTCTGCCCAGTCCTTGTGCTGTGTATTCGCTGAAATGCAAACACCGGAAGTTGGTCTTTCCTTTGAGTAGCTGGAAATCACGTCGCCTATAGGCAGAACATAATAGTATGAGTTCTCCTCGTCATCCGAGCCGCTTTTCTCCATATATGGCTCAGGATAAACAGCTATATCAAAAGTAGCCTGTGCATTCTTTGATGTTCCTGTTGTGTATCCCTTGTCGGAATAGGAGTACATTGTTTTTAAATAATCTCTGACTTTTTCCTCTTCGTACACATTTACCGCTTCGCCTGTTTTCAAATCTATTGCGGTTGATGCGCTTATGAACATGTAGTCCCTCATGTAATCCATAACAGCAGGCTTTGTGGTTTTGTAACCAACCTCTACATAACCAACTGTGCTGGCTGACTGGTCAACAAAAAGAAAAGCGTCGTTTTCGTTGGCTTTGTAAAGCTTTTCAAAAAGCTCTGCGCAGTCCTCAAAGCTTTCCAATGCTCTCGGCTCAAAGCCTGATTTATCCAGCAGTTCTTTTTCGATTTTAATACCTGCACTTACGGGAATCTGCACATTGAGAGGAAGTGAATAAACCTCGTCACCCAATTCAAAACCGTAATTTTCCAAAACTGCGGCGGCGTCCTTTAATCCGCCATCAAGGCTTTCGCTGAGATTAGCGGCATAACCGTCGTCGATGAGAGCGTTCAGCACATCAATAAGTGTTGCCTTGTTATCTCCCACGGTGGAATAAGGAGCGGCATAAACTATATCGGCTTCCTTCAGATTTTTATATGCGTCACTGTCCCTGAAATTTTCATCTGACAGCTGTATGCCGGAAAATTCAACCTTGTATTCACAGCCCATATTGTCAAGATATGTGTTTATCTCGTTGACAACAGCCTGGTTGAACTCCACATTCTTATCCGAGTCGTAGTAATTTACAATAGCGATTTTTAAAGCTTCCTTATCCGGATATTCGTCCGGCTCCTGTGAAACACAGCCTGAAAATCCCAGCACCGTGCATGCAAGCATCAAAGCTCCCATCGCCAAAGAAATCCCTTTTTTCAAGAAAGAAGCTCCCTTTTTTCTTTTTTTATGCATCTTCAACTATCCTCCGTGGTCAGAAATATTCTGATTATTATTCTTTTATCAAAAGACAAACACTGTGGGCGGAAATGCCCTCCTGTCTGCCTGTAAAGCCAAGCTTTTCCTCTGTGGTGGCTTTAATATTCACCCTGTCAGTGTCAACACCGCAGGCCTTTGCCACATTTTCACACATTTTAGGTATATAATCCTTCATCTTTGGCTTCTGGGCAATAACCGTTGCGTCGATATTTGAAACACGGTAGCCCTTTTCAGCCGCCTTTGCGCAGACCTCTTTTAAAAGCATAAGGCTGTCTGCGCCCTTGTATTTCTCATCGGTGTCGGGAAAATGTCTGCCGATATCTCCAAGAGCTGCCGCTCCCAAAATTGCGTCGCTTATGGCGTGAAGCAACACGTCTGCGTCGCTGTGACCCAAAAGTCCCAGCTCCCAGGGAATTTCCACTCCGCCGATTATAAGCTTTCTGTTTTCCACAAGGCGATGAACGTCATAGCCGTGACCCACTCTTATATCCATAAACTCACGCCTTTCTTCTGCTGCGCATAATATTTTCCGCTGTGGTTATATCCTCGGCGGTGGTGATTTTTATATTCTCTCTGCTTCCCTCCACAACCTTTACATTTCTTCCGGTTGCTTCAAAAATTGCGCAGTCGTCGGTAAACTCCGCCTCTTTTCCCTTTGACTTCAATTCGTCCAAAGCGGATATATAGTCCTCAAGTCTGAAAACCTGTGGAGTCTGAACCGCCACAAGCTTATCCCTATCCGGTGTTGATGTTATAACACTGTCTTTTCCTATAACCTTTATGGTGTCTATTACCTTTGTTCCCAAAGTAGCTCCGCCGTAGCAAAGACCAACATCAACCACGTTTTCTATATCCTCAGTGGTAACCAGCGGTCTTGCGCCGTCATGAATAGCCACATGGGTGGTTTTTTCATCACACTGGGCAATACCGTTTCTAACACTTTCGCTTCTGGTTTTGCCGCCGGTCACTATCTTTTTAACCTTTTCAAAACCGTTTCTGTCTATTCTCTTTTGAATTTCCTCACGGTCACAATCTCTGGCAACAATGACAACCTCGTCAATGCTTTCGGCATTTTCAAAGGCGTTTAAAGTGTGCTCTATAACAGATTTTCCCAAAATACACATAAGCTGTTTGCTAACGTGACCGCCCATTCTGGTGGAACTTCCTGCGGCAACGATAATCGCCGTTACATATGTTTTTTCCATATATTATCCTTTCGTGACAATTGCTTTTACAGTCTTTCTCCGCATCTGAGACAGATTCCCTGGTTTGCGTCAAGCTCATATCCGCATACTGGGCATATTTTCTTTGCGGGAGCCGGTTCCTGAACATTCTCTGTATTGTTGACAGGCTGGCCGTCCATATTCATTTTTGGCTGACCGTTAAAAGGCTGGCCGCCGTATGGAGGCTGATAAGGTGGCTGTGGTTGAGGTTGAGGCTGTGGCTGTGGTGCAGCATTTCTTGGCTTTCCGCATTTTGTACAGAAAGAAGCGTTTGGCTGTAATGTGGCTCCGCAGAAAGCGCAGCGGTTGTCCGGCTCCTGACTTCTGAGCTTTTCACCGCATCCGTCGCAGAAGAAAGTGTCGTTTCTCACTGTTTTTCCGCATTTCGGACATACAGCGTATCCGTTTATTTTTCTGATTTCTTCCTGCATATTCTTTATATTGCCCTCAAGCTCTTTTATCATATTCACTTTATCGGCAACCTCAGGGTTAGGATTTTCTCCGTATTTATTTACATAGAAATTGCCTATCTCTCTGTATGCCATATCGATTTTATTTTTGCAGTCATTTATAGCTGAATTAAGTCTGGAGGTTTCAGCCATTGCTTTTGTTTTATTGACAGCACCCTGACTGGTCTCGCTGATTTTCTTTCCCAAATCATTAAAAAAGGACATCTATAACACTCCTTTAAAAAGATAAAACTTTTAATCTATTCTTCTAAATTATATCTTCCTTATCAATACTTGTCAATAATTCACAACATAACTTGAGATTTTTCAGTAAACTTTCACCTTTCGATATATAGTTATTAAATTCAAGCTTTAATAACCTATTATAATAAAAAACGCCGGTTAAAAAAATCCAAAATCACTATATCTCGACCCTTTATTTATATAATTTATAATTACAGAATTGTAATTTGTATTGACATTCCTTCCCAAAAATGATAAATTAAACTAGTGAAAAATATTCACATAATGTATTGATATATTCACATCTTATTATCATACTGTACGGGGGACGAACATGTATTATCGGGCTATCAGGACTGTCCGCAAGGACAGGATTTCATATGGCATAGTTGCGGTTAGGGATAACAAAGAATTTCTTAGGTTTGAAGACATAACAGAGGATTTTGAAACTATTCTCAAAATGACAATGGAATTTAACACGGAAGAACTTGACCCTATACATCTGGAGGAAGTGCTTGAAGTATTTCTGGAAACACTTGAATATTAAAAAACAGACGTCCGAGGACGCCTGTCTTTAAACCAGCAGCAACCAAAAGAAAACTGCCATACATCTTTATTACTTTTTCGGAAAACTTATTGTAATTACAGTACCTTTTCCCGGTTCGCTTTCCAGGGAAATATCAGCATTGTGATAAACGGCGCCGTGCTTTACTATTGAAAGACCAAGGCCTGTGCCGCCGATTTCCCTTGAATGGCTTTTATCAACACGGTAAAATCTTTCAAAAACTCTCTGTCTGTCGGCTTTTGGTATACCTATACCACTGTCGGAAACCACAACCTTTGCACAATCAACATCATCAATCACATTAACGGTGACATTTCCCCCGTCTACGTTATATTTGATACCGTTGTCGCACAGGTTAAAAATCATTTCCCTGATTACTTTTCTCGAACCCATAACTGTCGTATTTTTTCCCTGAAGCTCCAAAGTGATGTTTTTCTTTTCAGCAGGTATTTTAAGGCTTTTCAAAATATCCCCCGACAATTCAAACAAATCAACGCTTTCCTTTTCGTCGCTCAAACCTCCCTCATCAAGGGCTGAGAGGTTGAGAATATCGTTTACAAGAGTGATAAGCCTCTGAGCTTCGTCGTAAATGCTTTCGGAAAAATCCTTTATATCTTCCGGCTTTACCATTCCGTATTTCATAAGCTCGGCAAAACCTGCTATTGATGTGAGGGGAGTTTTAAGCTCGTGAGAAACATTTGCCGTAAACTCACGTCTTAGCTCCTCTCGCTTTGCCGTTTCGGTTATATCAAGAATAACTATAACGGCGCCCACAACCTTGCCGTCGTTTTTCACGGGGTCAGCAACAAGCCTGCAAAATCTTCCCTCATTTTCCAGCACCTCAGTGCAATGCTCGCCGGCAAGGGACTTTTCTACGCAGGAGGAAAACTCTGTGCTTCTGTTTAAAATAAGCACACAGCAGTGGTCATAAGGAACATCGGAATTTAAAAGACGCTTTGCGGCGCTGTTGCAGGTAATAATATTTGACTTTGTGTCAATGAGTATAAGACCTTCCAGCATGTTTTCCGTGATTACCAGAAACTCCTCCTGCTTTTGCTTTGCTTCTTCAAGCTGTTCCCTGATTGTGCGGTTCTGTCTTGAAATTTTTGTAACCAGCGGAGCAAGCTCCTCATAGATTTTGCCGTTCTCCGGAGCGTCCAAGTCAATACCGTTAATTGGCGCCACAATGGCTTTTGAAGCACGTGAAGCGCAGAAAGCGGCAAGCACAATCATTATAATTATTATAACTATAATAGGCTGTAAAGTGCCCATGATTATAGTAAACAAAGAATACTGTGTATCGCTTATACGCAATATACTTCCCTCTGAGGTTCTCACCGCATAGTAAACCGTCTTTTCCGCAATGGTTGTTGAAAAACGGGAACTTTCGCCAAAACCATACTGCAAAGCTTCTGATACCTCTTCTCTGCCAAGGTGATTCTCTATGGAAGTAATATCGTCCACAGAGTTGTCATACATGACAGTTCCGTCGGAAGCGATCACAGTTATTCTTTTGTCTGTTTTAGGCATTTCCTCTATAAAGTCAATCCCGTTTTTATCCATAACATAAGCCAAAGCCTGAGCTTCGCTTTTCATTTCGTAGTTTAACTCGTTTTCAAAATGAGTATAAAGCACACCGACGGTCAAGGATACCGAAACAACAAGTACAATACATGCCACAATGCAGATGGCTCTGAAAATTCGCTTACTCATCGTTTTCTCCTTTTATACAGTAACCTATACCCTTTACGGTTTCAATTAAGTCCGCATAATCTCCCAGCTTTTGTCTTAGTTTTCTTATGTGGACATCAACGGTTCTTGTTTCTCCGTCAAAATTGTATCCCCAGATTTTTCTAAGAAGCTCTTCACGGGAAAGGACATTTCCACGATTTTTTGCCAAAATTTCAATAAGGTTAAACTCTTTAGGGGTAAGAGATATTTCATCGCCGACAACTTCAATTCTGTGGCTTTGACCGTCAATAATTATAACTCCGTCTATATTGTATGTAGAGCTGTCACTTTTAATTGCATGACCGGCTCTTCTTTTTACCGCTTTTATTCTTGCAACAAGCTCAAGTGGTGAAAATGGCTTGCACACATAGTCGTCGGCTCCGCAGTCAAGGCCGATAACCTTGTCAAACTCCGTGCCTTTTGCGGTAAGCATTATAACAGGAATACTTTTTGTGACATTGTCGTTTCTGATTTTTCTTAAAATATCCATGCCGTCCTCCTGAGGAAGCATGATATCAAGCAAAATCAGCTCCGGAAGCTTGTCGTTTCCCATTGCCTCCCAAAAATCAGAGGGTAGTCCAAAGGACTTAACATCCATGTTGTTGGCGTTAAGTGTGTATTCCACCAGTTTTCTAATATTTCCGTCGTCTTCCAAAAGGAATATCATTTCAATTACACCTCTTGAGCAAATTTATATATAAAATTAAAATTTATAAACAATACAGGTCAGACTCCATACTATAGCCTGACCTGTAAATTATATCACGAAAATCCGCTTTCATCAATTGATACTTGAGTTATGCTTTCCTGTAATTGAATAGCATACCCAGCCTGCAATATTTGTTGCGTGGTCGCCGATTCTCTCGAAGTATTTAGCAATCATCAAAAGGTCCAGATAAAGCTCGCCGTTCTCCGGGTCTTTTGCGATATAGTCTGTAAGTTCTTTCTTAACCTTAGCAAAAAGATGGTCAACCTTATCGTCGTACTTGATAACGGCGATGGCTGTATTGTAGTCCTTTTTAACAAATGATTCGATACTGTCAGTAACCATCTGAATTGTAGCTCTTGCCATATCGCCTATATGAAGCTTACTGGGAACATTGAATTCCTCTGTGTACTTCATAATCTCAGCGATATCAGCCGCCTGGTCGCCTATTCTCTCCATATCGGAAATCATTTTCAGAGCGGATGAAACTGTTCTCAAATCCTTAGCTACAGGCTGCTGCTGAAGCAAAAGTCGCATACAGATTGTTTCAATCTCACGTTCTTTTCTGTCTATAGCGGAATCGGCCTGAAAAACCTTGTCCAAAAGATTTTTTCCGCCCTCAAGCATATATGTTGCGGCGCAGGAAATTGCGTCCTCGCAAAGTGCTCCCATTTTGATAAGCTCTATGTTTAAAGTTTCAAGCTGCTTGTCGAATTGTACTCGCATTAACCGAACCTCCCTGTAATGTAATCCTCTGTTCTCTTGTCCTTAGGAGTTGAAAACATTTTTTCTGTGTTGCTGTACTCAATCACTTCTCCTAAAAGGAAGAAGGCGGTGTCGTCGGCAATTCTGACAGCCTGCTGCATATTGTGAGTAACCATAATTATTGTATATTTTTCTTTAAGCTCGACAGCCAAGTCCTCAATTTTTGTAGTGGAAATCGGGTCAAGGGCGCTGGTAGGTTCGTCCATGAGAAGAACCTCAGGGTTTACAGCCAAAGCTCTTGCGATACAAAGTCTCTGCTGCTGACCGCCGGAAAGTCCCAATGCGCTTTTGTTAAGTCTGTCTTTAACCTCATCCCAGATAGCTGCGTCTCTCAAGGATTTTTCAACTATATCGTTGAGCTTTGACTTTGACTTAATTCCGTGAGTACGTGGGCCGAAAGCTATGTTGTCAAACACGCTCATAGGAAATGGATTAGGCTTCTGGAAAACCATTCCTACACGTTTTCTCAAAAGGTTTACGTCCATACCGCCGTAGATGCTCTCACCGTCAAGAAGCACGCTTCCGTCAATTCTGCATCCCTCAACCAAATCGTTCATTCTGTTAAGTGATTTAAGCAATGTTGACTTGCCGCAGCCGGAAGGTCCGATAAAAGCTGTTATTTTCTTTTCCGGAATTTTAAGATTTATATTTTTAAGGGCTTTAAAGTCGCCGTAATACAGATCAAGATTAGAAACCTCAAATTTAGGCATAGAAGAGTTCTCAGCCTCAGAAACAGGGGCGGAACTGCTTACATTTGTCTGTGAAGTAGTATTGTTCATTACAAAAGATTTTAAGCTTTTCATCAGTACCTTTTACACCTTTCCCACTTTTTTTGCAATAAATCCTGACAATGTGTTGATGCCAAGAACCAAAACCAAAAGAACTACGGATGTTGCATACGCCTGTTCCATGTAAAGACCCTCGGAAAGCAATGCGTACATGTGAACGGAAAGAGTTCTTCCCGAGTCCATAAGATTTTCCGGAATACCGGTAACGGTACCGGATGTATAAATAAGGGCTGCTGTTTCGCCCACAATTCTTCCTATTGCAAGGATTACGCCGGCAAGGATTCCCGGAACAGCAGATGGAAGAACCGCTCTGAAAACTGTTCTAAGTTTGCCTGCGCCCAAGCCAAAGCTGCCTTCACGGTAAGAGTCAGGAACCGCAAGCAAAGCCTCTTCCGTTGTTCTTATAATAAGGGGCAGTATCATTATAGCAAGGGTTATTGCACCTGAAAGGAAGGAATAACCCCATTTAAAGGTTACATTGAACATAAGGAAACCAAACAATCCGTAAACAATTGAAGGAATACCTGAAAGTGTTTCTGTGGTAATTCTTATTACAGAAACCAGCTTGTTTCCTTTCTTTGCATATTCTACAAGGTAGATAGCAGAGAAAATTCCTACTGGCACAGCCATTAACAATGTGAGGAATGTCATGGTAATCGTATTGATTATCGCCGGCATCATGGATACGTTTTCAGAATTGTATTCCCACTCGAAAAGCTCCGGCTTGATGTTTGGAATACCGGTTATAAGAATATAAGCGATAAGATACAGCAGTGTACCTATTGTCAAAATTGCGCCTAAGAAGATAATCAAAAGCATTACAAAAGACAGGGGGTGCTTTCTGTAGGTTTTGAGTTTCTCCGAAAAGGTAACTTTGTTAATGTAATGGTTCAAGTCTTATTCCTCCTTTTAAGCATAGAGAAACAGAGATTTATTATAAGGATGAATACAAACAGTACAACTGCTGTTGCTATAAGCGCATCTCTGTGCAAATCGCTTGCATATCCCATCTCCAAAACTATATTTGCGGTAAGGGTTCTTACACCGCTGAAAATACTGTCAGGTATAATCGCCTGGTTTCCTGCAATCCATGTTATAGCCATTGCTTCACCGATTGCACGTCCAACACCTAAGATAATACCCGCTGTGATACCGGATTTAGCCGCAGGCATTGAAGCTCTGAAAATACTTCTTTCCTTTGTAGCTCCCAAAGCCAATGCGCCTTCGTAGTACTGAGGAGGCACAGCTCTCAAAGATGACTCTGTAACACTGATTATTGTTGGCAATATCATAATTCCCAGCAATATTGAAGCAGTGAGGATGCTTTTTCCGCTGAATCCGTCTCCTACAAGGTTTTGTAAAATCGGCACGATTACAACCAAGCCAAAGAAACCGTATACTATGGAAGGTATTCCGGCAAGAAGGTCAACCGCCGGCTTTAAAAATGTATAAAGTTTTTTAGGACAGTAACTTGCGAGAAATACTGCGCAAAGCACTCCTATTGGCACGCCTATTATGATTGCTCCTGCTGTTACATACACGCTTCCCAAAATCATCGGAAGTATTCCGTATATATCATTTCCCGGACGCCACGTTGTGCCCAGCAGGAAGTTAAGAGGCCCTATCTCGCCTATAGTAGGTATGCCGTTTGCAAAAAGGAAAAGACATATAAGCAAAACAGCCACTATAGAGATACAGGCAGAAAGCAGGAACACTACTTTCATTGCAATTTCTGAAAATTTCTTCATTATCTAACCATTCTCCTCTTGCTTGAGTACATCTTTCGAGAGATTATGCTATTCTAAACTATAGCTGTAGGCAAAGGTTTACCTACAGCTATGTATTTTTTAATGGGATTTTATTTGAACTAACTGAATGTAGATTACTCGATCTCGCCCCAGTTTGTGATTTCGCCTGTGTAGATGCTCTTTACCTGCTCTGAAGTAAGGTCTGTTACAGGGTTCTCAGGGTTTGCGATTACTGCAATACCGTCGATAGCGATTACTGTAGGTGTAAGGCCCTTCTCAAGCTCGCTGTCCTTGAGCTCTCTTGAAGCCATACCGATGTCACAGCTGCCCTCTGCTACTGACTGGATACCTGTTGATGAGTCGTTCATCTGAATGTCAACGCTTACGCCCTCGTTAAGAGCTTCATAAGCCTCTGCAAGCTTCTCCATTACTGGGTTTACGGAAGAAGAACCTGCAACTGTGATTTTACCTGTAACACCGCTTGGTGTGTATGCCTCTGCGTCAGAAGCCTTGATGAAACCTTCTTCTTCAACAACTGCCTGGCCGTCTGAGCTGAGAATGAAGCTGATGAAATCCTGAGCTGCTTCGCTTACATCTTCTCTAACTGCGATGTTAAATGGTCTTGAAACCTTGTATGTACCTGCGTTGATGTTCTCAACTGTTGGCTCTGCTCCGTCAATCTTCAAAGCCTTTACCTTTGATTCATCAAGTGAACCAAGTGAGATATAACCGATTGCATTCTTGTTGCCTACGATTGTTGTAATCATAACAGATGTGCTGTTTGTGATTTCAGCTGTTGGGATTGTCTTGTCAACCTTCTCGCCACTCTCGTCTTTCTCTTCAATTCCAAAAAGCTCGATAAATGCGGTTCTTGTACCTGAACCGTCTTCTCTTGAGCAAACTGTGATTGCTGAGCCTGTTGAGCCGCCCTCTGTTGCACCGTCTGTTGTACCTTCTGTGGTTGTGTTATTGCCGCCGCAGCCTGTGAAGATTGCTGCTGACATCATTACTGCCATCATAACAGAAATTACTTTCTTAAACATTTCTTATTTCTCCTTATTATTTTTAAGTTTAGTATTCGGGCTGTTTCCCCCGCCCTCAGGGTACACATAGATTATACGTTAAAGCCTGTTAACTGTGATATCTGCTGTATGTAAAATCCATGTTAACTTTCCCTCTTTTTTATATAAAAAATTTAAAACGCTTTTCTCTGTGTAAAATCTATGTTAACTTTAGGCTTTAATGTAAATTTTGTATGTAAAAAACCTTTGTAACCTATTGACTTTTTTGTTACAACTGTATATACTGTATATATACAGTAAGAACGATTTAAGGCTGGTGATTCATATAAATATAGTTATAAGCAATAAAAAAGATGCACCTATATATCAACAGATGTACGACCAAATCAAAAATCTTGTTATTTCAGGCGAATTATCACCGGGAGAGCCACTTCCCTCCATAAGAGGTATTGCAAAAGATTTGAAAATAAGCGTAATAACCACAAAGCGAGCCTATGACGAACTGGAAAAGGACGGCTACATATATACAGTTCAGGGAAAAGGCTGTTTCGTGGCTGAAAAAAACAAGGACCTTATAATGGAAGAAAATCTTAAAAAGATTGAAGAACACATCGCCGAGATATATGAAATTGCCGACATATGCGGACTTGAACAAAATGAAATAATAAAAATGTTTATTCTATACGGAGAGGAGCGGTAATATGAACGCTATAGAAATCAAAGACGTAAACAAAACTTTGGGACAGTTTTCAATGAAGGACATAAATCTTAACCTGCCCACAGGCTGCATCATGGGACTGGTTGGAAAAAACGGAGCCGGTAAAACCACCCTTATAAAGCTGATTTTGGGCATAGCAAAAGCCGACAGCGGCACTATTACCGTTTTAGGCTGTGACAACAGAAAGCATTTTAAATACACAAAACAATACATAGGCTATGTTCCCGACAGCGGAATATTTGATGAAAACTACACACTGATAAAAATAAACAAGCTTATGGGCGGTATTTACAGAGAGTGGAACGAACCTCTTTTCCTTGAATATGCCAAAAAGTTTCATCTTTCCCTTGACCAAAAGATAAAGGAATTTTCAAAGGGAATGAAAGCAAAGCTTTCCATAATGACAGCCATCTGCCACGGCGCAAAGCTCCTTATCATGGACGAACCCACAACAGGTCTTGACCCTGTAGCCCGTGACGAAATTGTAAATATACTCTTTGAATTTACCCGTGAAGAGGATTGCTCTGTGCTTATAAGCTCACATATTGTAAGCGACTTGGAAAAACTCTGCGACTACATCTGCCTTATAGACAACGGACAGATACAGTTTATTGAAGAAAAGGACGAAATTCTTGAAAAATACGTTCTCTGCAACTGCACAACGGAACAGTACAACGATATACCAAAAGAAGCCGTAATCAGCGTGGAAAACACAAACTACAGCTTGAAGCTTATTTTGGACAAAAGCAAGTTAAACGGTATTGACTTAGAAACAGAGAAAACAACCTTGGAAGACGTGCTTATTCATATGATAAAGGAGTGATTTCCGTGAACAGCATTTTGAAAAAAGAATTTAAAGCCATATTGCCCGGCATATTTTCATTTTTACTCTTAACATTTATTATTTTTTCAACGGTACATATAGAACAAAGATATGACCTTTTAATATTTCTCGTTCTCTTAGCTTTGTTACCTTTTATAAATATAATAGACAAAGACAACTCCTCAGGCTGGAGCAGCTTCTCATTAGCTCTGCCAATCAAAAGAAAAGACATTGTACGTGCAAAATACACTCTCGCCCTGTGTATAGCTTTGTTTACAGGTATATTCCTTGTATCATGGGGATTTGCCGGTTCTATGGCATCTGGTTCAAACACTGAACCGTCAGCAATTATCGCTGTTGCTATGATTGCTTACCTTACGGCGGTGGTATCCCTTTCAATATCACTGCCTGCCGCCATAGGTATGGGAATTAAAAGTGCTGCGGCTATGTTCTTCTTGTTATTTGCAGTTATTTATCTCATGTTTACATTGCAGGCAAAAATTTTAAATCCTGCGGCTGTTCCCTACCAAGGCTACCCCATGGCATTTTATATTTCAGTATTTATAATGAGCATCGCAATCATGTTCATATCCTATCTTGTAACCTGCCATTTATTTGAAAAACGTGATTTTTAAAATTTTTAGGAAAGGGGAATTTTTATGAAAGCTTTGTTGATAAAAGATTTAAAATATATCGCCTTGCCTGTATCTGTACTTTTATTTATTGACGCTTTAGTTTTGACAGCTCCTTTAAGCAGTGACGCCATGAAAAATCTTATTATATTATTTTGGCTGCCCACAATTGCAATCTACGGACTTTTTTCAAACGAGTATAACTCAGGCTGGAATAAATATGTAAAGTCCCTTCCTTTATCAGAAAAAGAAATCGTGGGAGAAAAATTCATTATATCAACAGGTTTAATCGTATTGATACAAATCACCATGCTTTTCTTTGGAAGTATCCGAGTTATTCTCGAGTCAAATACTGCCGCATATTTTGATTTAATTCTCTTTTCATCTTCTGCCATTCTTTTTATCTGCATAACCGTAGCTGTATTTATCCCCTGCGCTTACTCATCAAGCCCTTTAAAAGGAATTTTTATTTCATTGTTCGCCTTTCTGTGCGTGGTCTTTCCTATATATTATGCCTGTATTTCACAGGCGCACAATTATATTTACTATGATGAAGGAGGCAGCGCTTACCGCTATGTCAATTATTACGGGGTATATATGGATACAAATACTTTAATTACAATATTCTGGATATGCAGTATACTTGGTTATCTGTCATTATTTATATCCTACTGGTGTTCTTTGAAAATATTTAAAAATAAAGACTATTAAATCTTTCAGATAAAATTTCATAAACAAATAAAAATAATTGTATTTCCCGTCGAGATGTGATAAAATATAGTGTATATTCACTTCTGGGGGTTACATGTCTTATGGAAATTTTGAAACAGCGAATTTTAAAGGACGGACACATAAAAGCCGGAAACATTATAAAGGTTGACAGCTTTTTAAATCATCAAATGGATATACAGCTTCTCAATCAAATTGGAGAGGAATTTGCAAAAAGATTTGCAGACGAGAAAATTACAAAGATTCTCACCATCGAAGCTTCAGGCATCGGAATTGCCGCATTGACCTCCGGTCACTTCGGATATGTTCCTGTTATCTTTGCAAAGAAAACCCAGTCAAAAAATCTTGACGGAGAACTTTACAAATCCAAGGTTCACTCATTCACCAAAGGAATTACCTATGACGTTCAGGTATCAAAAAAATATCTCAGCCCCGAGGACAATGTTCTCATAATCGACGATTTTCTGGCAAAAGGACAGGCTTTGCTGGGACTTATTGACATAGTAAAACAGTCAGGCGCAAAGCTTGCCGGCTGTGGAATTGTGATTGAAAAAGGTTTCCAGGACGGAGGAAAAATCCTCAGAGAAATGGGAGTGCGCCTTGAGTCACTTGCAATAATAAAATCCGCCGACCCTGAAAACGGCGTAACATTCTTATAATTACAAAAACCCCGCTGAAAAGTCACAGCGGGGTTAATTTTTTAATTGAGCTTTAAATACTCTGTATAAAATACAGAATAAGCAAAACAGTTCTTTAACTTTTTCAAGGACTAATATGGGCAAATGAAAACCTTTATCACTTATCCATAATGTTTAATTAAAACAAAAAAAGAGAGAATACAAAATGTACTCTCTCTTGGTGGGAACAATAGGGCTCGAACCTATGACCCTCTGCTTGTAAGGCAGATGCTCTCCCAGCTGAGCTATGCTCCCATAATTGGTGCGGATAACAGGACTTGAACCTGCATGAACTTGCATTCATATGGACCTGAACCATACGCGTCTGCCAATTCCGCCATATCCGCATATCACAGGGTCGTTTCCGTTACCGTGCTTGATTATTATAGCAAAGTCACACCTGTTTGTCAATAGTTTTTTCAACTTTTTCAAAAAAATTTGAAAAAATACGATTAAAAAAACATGGGCAGGAAAACTCCCGTTTTCCCGCCCACGTGGGTATTAAAAGGAATTCAAATATTTAATTAGAGTTCTGCGAAATATTTGATTGTTCTAACCATCTGGCTTGTGTAGCTGTTCTCGTTGTCGTACCAAGAAACTACCTGAACCTGAGATGTGCCGTTGTCAAGATTTGTAACCATTGTCTGAGTTGCATCGAACAATGAGCCGTATCTCATACCAACGATATCAGAAGAAACGATGAGGTCTGTGTTGTAGCCAAAGCTCTCAGACTGAGCAGCCTTCATAGCCTCGTTGATGCCATCAACAGTAACTGTACCCTCAACAACAGCTGTGAGGATTGTTGTAGAACCTGTTGGAACAGGAACACGCTGAGCAGCGCCGATGAGCTTGCCGTTGAGCTCTGGGATAACAAGGCCGATAGCCTTAGCAGCACCAGTTGAGTTAGGAACGATGTTAACTGCACCAGCACGAGCTCTTCTGAGGTCACCCTTTCTGTGAGGACCGTCGAGGATCATCTGATCGCCTGTGTAAGCGTGGATTGTAGCCATGATACCGCTCTTGATAGGAGCATAATCATTCAAAGCCTTAGCCATAGGAGCGAGGCAGTTTGTTGTGCAGGAAGCAGCAGAAATGATTGTATCGTCTGCTGTGAGAGTCTTCTCGTTAACGCCGTAAACGATTGTCTTAAGGTCCTTACCAGCAGGAGCAGAAATAACAACCTTCTTAGCACCAGCGTTGATGTGAGCCTGAGCCTTATCCTTTGAGCAGTAGAAACCTGTGCACTCGAGAACTACGTCGATGCCAAGCTCTCCCCAAGGAAGATTGTTAGCGTCTTTCTCAGCATAGATTGTGATCTCTTTGCCGTCTACAACGATTGAATTCTCTTTAGCTTCAACCTTATCAGCGAGAGCATAACGGCCCTGAGCTGAATCGTACTTCAAGAGGTGTGCAAGCATTTTTGCATCTGTCAAATCGTTGATAGCAACTACTTCATATCCTTCAGCGCCGAACATCTGTCTGAAAGCAAGACGGCCGATACGGCCAAAACCATTAATACCAACTTTAATTGCCATTTTTAATTCCTCCAATACAAAATATGGTACTTATATAATATTACATTTAGCGTAAAATTTCAAGAGCTTATACGAAAATAAAGAAAAAAATTTTTAAATTTTACATATTTTTAATAAAATCCCTTTAAGCGACAAAAACGGTTATTAAAAATTATTATATTTGTTCAAATCAATGATTTTTACGATTTATTTTTACGCATATTTTAGTTTTGACCATTTCCCCATTTTTATCACATAAAATTTTTACCTTTCGTACTTTAAAAATTTAATATCAAGTCCGTTTAAACCTTACTTTAAATAAAATGTGACTTATTTACAAGGTTTTATCTTGACAATGTACACAAAATATATTACTATATATGGTGAGGAATACGAGCAAGTACAGTATGTATTGGTTGTAAATGCTTTTTTGCATATTATTTTTAACAATACAAATTGTATTATTTTTAAAACTCTTTTCCTTTTAGGTCAATCAATATTGTCTTGTACTGAAAAGCGTCTGTATCGGCGTTTTTATTTGCGAATAAAGAAAATAAATAAATTGAATGTCGTTATTTTCAAATAGGAGAATGGCTGTTATAGGAAATTTTATTCCTGTGAATATTGATTTTTAGGATATTTTATTGATATAAATCTCGCCTTTTGAGGCAGACTGATATACATATAAAAAATATTTTTAAAAAAAGAATATGTTTTGGATTAAGAACAATACTATTACTCATTTGGGATAACTTGCAATGACTATCCGTACATTTGTGTATATGTGTTGTTTTCTTTTCTATTTCGGACATTTCCAAATTCTGACGTTTTTTATTTATTTTTTGTTATCCCAAAAGTACTTGAGCTTGATTGCTTTTAATTATTCTTAAATTATATTTTATTCGAAACTTGAAAATTGAACAAAACTTATCAAGGAGGTGTCCATTCTATGCCGTTTTGGTTAGCCATTGTGATTGCAGTCGCAGCTCTTCTTATAGGTATATCCGCAGGTATTTACCTTGGTATACAGAGAAGAAAAAAGATTGCAGAAGCAGAAATTGGCAGTGCCGAACAGGAAGCAAAGAGAATTGTTTCCGAAGCGATAAAGACCGCAGAAGCTAAGAAGAAAGAAGCTGTTCTTGAGGGAAAGGATGAGCTTCATCGTCTGCGCAGTGAAAATGAAAAAGAGATTGCTGACCGCCGCAAGGAAGTTCAGCGACAGGAACGACGCATACAGCAAAAAGAGGAAACCCTCGACAAGAAACTGGACAACTTGGAAGCTAAGGAAGAAAAGGTATCCAAAAAACTCAAGGATGCAGATGCAAAGCTGGAGGAAATCGAGAAGATTAAGAGCAGCCAGTTTGAAATGCTTGAGAGAATTTCAGGATACACAGCAGAGCAGGCAAAAAGCTATCTGCTTTCACAGCTTGATTCCGAGCTTACCCATGAGAAAGCCACCAAGATTATGGAGTATGAGCAGAGGCTGAAAGAAGAAGCCGACGCAAAGGCGAGAAACATTATCACACTCGCAATCCAGAGATTGGCTGCTGACCAGGTTGCAGAAGCCACTGTTTCCGTTGTACCTCTCCCCAACGATGAAATGAAGGGAAGAATCATCGGAAGAGAAGGCAGAAACATAAGGACAATCGAAACCCTTACAGGCGTAGACCTTATTATTGATGACACACCTGAGGCAATCGCACTTTCCTGCTTCGAGCCTGTAAGACGAGAAATTGCGAGAGTTGCCCTTGAAAAACTTATTTCCGACGGAAGAATACATCCTGCAAGAATCGAAGAGACAGTGGAAAAAGCAAGACGTGAAGTTGAGCTTGCCATTAAGCAGGACGGTGAAAGAGCTGTCATCGAAGTTGGTGTAAACGGAATTCACCCTGAGCTTATAAAGCTTTTGGGAAGACTTCGCTACAGAACAAGCTACGGTCAGAATGTTTTAAACCATTCAATAGAGGTTGCTTATCTGTGCGGACTTATAGCCACAGAGCTTGGACTTGATCCTACTGTTGCAAAAAGAGCGGGACTTCTTCACGATATCGGTAAGGCTCTTGACCACGAGCACGAGGGAAGCCATATCGAACTTGGTGTTGAAGTTGCAAGAAAATACAGAGAAAACGACGCTGTTATCCATGCCATTCAGGCTCATCACGGCGACGTTGAGGCAAAAACAGTTGTTGCCTGCATAGTACAGGCGGCAGACGCAATATCTGCTGCAAGACCTGGCGCAAGACGTGAAAATCTTGAAAACTACATCAAGAGACTTCAGAAGCTTGAAGAGGTTGCTTCTTCATTTAACGGAGTTGAAAGATGTTTCGCAATCCAGGCGGGCAGAGAGATCAGAATAATGATTAAACCTGAGGTTGTTAAAGATGAGGGTATGATTCCTCTGGCAAGAGAAATCTGTAAGAAAATTGAATCCGATTTGGAATATCCGGGTCAGATTAAAGTAAACATCATCAGAGAATCCAGAGCTATAGATTACGCAAAATAATCTTGTTCTAAAAATACATTTTCGACTGAGAAAATACAGAGCTGATTTAAAATTATTGGTTTTAAATCAGCTCTTTTTATTTTGTCTTATAGAATTGTCTAATTAAAAAGGCTGTCAGCAGAGGTTTATAACGTCTTTGCTGACAGCCAATTTTATGACCGTTAAATCTTATTTATACTTTTACAAACATTAACTGCGGCCAAGCATTATCTGTATTTCTGTTGCGTCGGTTACTGTGATTACGCCGTCACCGTTTACATCTGCAACCTTTTCATCAAATATAGTTTCTCCTAAATCAATTTTAACTATAAATTTCTGAATTAAGGTAACGTCCTCTACATCCGCTTTTCCGTCCTTATTTACGTCGCCTTTTACGGACTGTGAACCGGTAGCATAGTTATAAACTGCCGGCAGAGATTTGTTTCCTGCCTCGTCAACGGCAACTATTCTTATGCTGTAGGATGTGCCATCGATTACGTCAAAAATAAACTCTGTTTCCTGGGTTTCAGCAGTCTTAATACCGTTGATATAAACTTCATAAGTAATCACGCTGCCCTGTGGGTCTGTGGATTTCTCCCAGGTTATTTTAGCCTGATTTGCTCCGGAAATTTCAGTAACAGCAAGTCCTGTAACCTGTGCAGGAGCTTCGTTGTCGATTGGAGCCGCTGTTGTTCCCTTTACGGTCAACGGAGTTTCGGAAGCTTTTCCGTTTCTGTTTACTCCGTAAACTTCAAATACATATTCTGTATTCGGGTTAAGCTCATTTATCTGCAAATAGCTATTCTCTGTCTCAGCTGTCTTAACCTCTGCGCCCTCGTTGTCCTTTACAACAACCTTATAGGACACTGCACATTCGGCTTTATCCCAGATAAGAGTAACCTTGTCGGACTCTATTCCTGAAACTACAGCCTTTGCGTCCTCTGCAAATTCAGGGGCTACAATTTCCTGCTTGTCAAGCTCTTCGCCTGCTTTGTTCAGATTGTCGGCAAGTGTCTGTACCTGCTCTGCTGTTGTTTCACTGCTGTTCATTCCCTCTACAGCAGCTTTCATTGCAGCCTCAAAAGGAGCCCATGCTTCCTGTGTGTACTCGGCTTCTGTTCTGTCGCCGTACTTTTCTATTGCTTCCTGAAGCTGTGATTTATCAACAATCTCTTCAGATGGTTTGTAAACCTTGAAATAGTCCATATTTACGGTTGTATTTCCGTCAACTGCGGCAACTGTAAATGTGATTGTGTGCTCTTTATTTTCCAAGCCAAGCTTTGAATAAACAAGCTGCTGGTCTTCGCCGCCCTGAACAGTACCTACAAGGCTTGCTTCTCCTGCGTCCTCACCGTCAAGAACAACTGTGTACTTGCCGTATTTCAGGTTCTTCTGAGCATACAGCTCTATTCCTGTTCCTGTAAAGGTGTAGCTAAATGAACTGCCGGCTCTTGAACCGTCTGTCTTTGTGCCGCCATGGTGTCTTGTGGGTTCGCCTGCCCATGTTGACCATGAACCGTTCCAAGTAATAGCAGGGTTCGGATTTTTCTTATTTACGGAATCCTCTACTATTTCATAGTTATCATTCTCTGTTGGAATTGCAACTGTTATATCTACAGTTCCGGCTATATTACCGTTGTTCTTCATAGCCGCCTTGACTGTTACAACGCCGTTTTCACCGTCAAGTGTCAAAAGTCCGTTTTCGTCTATCTTTGCAGTTGTGTTTCCGCTCTTTGTTTCAACAGACCATACAACGCCTGTGTTTTCTGTTCCCTCAGGCATACTGTAAGCCTTCATCTGAAGCTGTGTATCAGCCTTGGAAACTGTAGTCATACCGTTTGATGACACAACCTTCAGTGATTCAGGATAGACCACTGAATTGTCAAGTACATTAAATCCGTCAAACTCAAGCTTTGCCTTTGAACTCTGAGCTGAATGTTCGCCTGTAGCTGTAAGTGTGATTGTGTGTATTCCGTACTCCAAGTCATCCTTAGAGAATATTTTAACCTGTCTTTGTGTTGTAGGAGAATATGTATCGACTGTTCCCATGTCAACTCCGTCGATATCAACCTTCATTGTTCCTCTGTCGTGGTTTTTGCAGGTGAGAACCTCAATACCTGTACCGCAGAAGGTAAGGGAAATTGTTTCACTGCCATTCGGTGTTTCAAGGAATTTGATTGTTCCCTTGTAGTTGTCGGCGTCCCCTGTCCAGTTGCCCCAGTTTCCGCTGTAAACTATTCTGGAATCCTGGTCGTCCATCATTCCTGCCATGTTTCTCATGTCCATAACAGAAACTGCATCGCTGAGTTTTGTTTCCTCACCGTCTATAACGGCAGAAACCTTATAGGACAAGGTTCCCAAAACATCGTAAGCGTCAGTATCCTTAAAGCTCAAATCGGAGATATCTGTTCCGATAAGGTACCATTCGCCGTCGTTAATCTGTCTGTATACATTGTAAACTGCATTTTCTGCGTCAACAGCGTCCCAGAGGATTTCTGTCTGTCCGTCTGTAAGCTTGTATGCCTTGATATTTGCAGGAGCTTCTGCCTTTTCTTCCTCAGCAGGGATTGATGAGATTGTGTAGCTCTTTCCTGCCTCTGTTTCAAAGGAAATTCTGTTGTCCTTTAATACTTCAAAATCAACATAGTTGCCGTCGCTGTCTTTAACTGTTCCAAGGGAAATTCTGTCAGCCTGTACTATAGCTTCGCCTCCGTTATTTGAAAGCAAAGTTGCAGTCTGAATTGACTTGTTTTCCCAGTTCATTGTGATTTCAAAATTGCCTCTTGCAACAAGACCGCTTACGCTGCCGTCTGCCCATTCATCAGGAAGAGCCGGCAAAAGATTTATGTATCCGGCGTTGCTCTGAACAAGCATCTCAGAAACACCTGATGTCATACCGAAGTTACCGTCAATCTGGAAAGGAGGATGTGTATCCCAAAGATTCATGTAAATACCGGATTTAAACAGGTCTGTGATAAGCTTATGAGCTCTGTTTCCGTCGCCAAGTCTTGCCCATGTGTTTATTCTCTGGCCCATACCCCAGCCTGTGCTGGAATCGGTTCTCATATTCATGGAAACCTTTGCAGCCTCGAACCATTCAGGTGTATCCTCTGTAATAAGGTCGCCCGGGAACAAACCCAGCATATGGGAAAGATGTCTGTGACCGTAGCCCTCGCCCAATGTGTTTCCGTTTTCGTCCTTATTAAATGAAGTTTCTATGTACCATTCTTTAATCTGTCCGTCGTCACCTATTTCGATAGGTCCTTTAAGATTATCCTGCTTTTCCTGCCACTGGGCGATAACCTCTTCGTCCTCGCCTACAAGCTTTCCGGCAGTTATTGCATCTTCAAAAAGCTGCCAAATCAATGACTGCTCGTATGTATTTCCTGCTGTGTAAGGTCCCTGCTCAGGAGAATATGTTGGTGATGAAACATATTTTCCGTCCTCGTCCTTTATAAGCATGGAGTTGTAGAGCATTGCCTCTTCACGAAGCATTGGATAGATATTATTTACCATGTAATCATAATCACCGGTGTACTCGTAATACTCCCAGCAGTTCTGCAAAATCCACGGAACAGCAGCCGGTGACCATCCCCAGCTAAATGCCCATCCGGGACAAGTCCATCCGAATGGTGTGTTCTGGGTATGAGCCATAAAACCGTTTTCTTCCCCTTCTTCACTTACAACACCTGCATAAATAGCGGCTGTAACTCTTCCCGGCTCTCTCAGTGAATCCACGTATCTTATAAGGGGGTCTGCGCACTCTGCAAGATTTGTGGAATATGTAGGCCAGTAGTTCATCTGAAGGTTTACGTTCATATGATAGTCTGAACTCCACTGAGGATTGTTCACATTATTCCACACACCCTGGAGGTTTGATGGAAGTTCAGAATTTTCTCTTGAAGAAGCTATTGTCAGGTAACGTCCATACTGGAAAAGCATAACTTCAAGCTGTCTTTGCTCTTCTTCAGTTGCTGTTCCGTTGTTGTAAGCTTTCAAAAGTGCGTCTGTTGTTTTGTCTGAAACAGACTGTCCCAAATCAAGCTCAACCCTTCCGAAAAGGTCGCTGTAATCCTCAACATGTGTGTTTTTAACCTCTTCATGTGGTTTTGCGGCGGCATTTTCCACTGTAGTGTTTACCTTTTCGTGGAGTTCTTCCGCTGTTTCACCTGTTCTGTACTTAGGATACTCGTTTTTATAGTCTGTATCTGCGCTTACATATACAGTGAGCTCCTGGGCTCCGCTTACAACAAGCTTATCTCCGGAAGCGTCAACCTTTCCTGTTTCTGTTACAGCTTTAAGAACGGAGTCATATTTAAGCTGGTTGTCGCTTACCTCACCGGCAAGGTAAAGGCTGTTGCCCTCTGCCACTGTCTTTCCGCCCTGGTTGGATGGGAAAGTTATCTCCATATTAAGCTTGTCCGAACCCTCTGCTGTGAAATGAGCCACAAGAACATTGTCCGGGTTGCTTATGAAATATTCTCTTGTATAGTGTGTTCCGTTTGAATCAAATTCAACACTTGCGATTGCATTATTCAAATCCAAATCACGAACATAACCTGTAATGTTGTTTTCATTAAGTCCTGTATGGTTGAAATAGATATTGCCCCATGACTGATAAGAGCCGTATCCGTCACTTGTGCCAACCAATTTATTGCACAGGCTTGAAGCTTCAGCGTCTTTTCCCTCTGCGAAAAGCTGCTGAATTTGTTTCATTGTTTCGCCGTTCTGACCGTTTTGAGTAAGATTTCCGCCGTTATAATCCGGTCTGCTTTCACTTGGGCCGCCTGTCCACAGAGTTTTTTCGTTAAATGTAAGCCTTTCGTTTACAATTTCTCCGTAAACATTTGCACCGATATCTCCGTTTCCGATTGGGAGAGTGCACTGCTGCCAAATGTCTTTCTCTCCGCCGGCTCCGCATTTAGAAGATGGTGCGGTATACCAGAGTCTGAGAGCGTCAGATTCGCTGTTTTCCTGAACGGAGGAAACAAGCGGCTCCTTTTCCTGTGCGGAGAAAGCCGGTACCGATGATAAAAGAATCATTCCGGCAAGCGCTGCAGACGCTATTTTTCTCCATTTTAAATTTCCAATTTTCACTACTTTTACACTCCTTTTCTAAAAAATTAAATATATCAAATAGATAAAATTGGCTTATTTAAAAAAACTTTTTATAAAGTTTCGTAAAAATAGATTTTTTTATAAAAATCGCTGTTCAGCATTAAAAATAATATTTTGTTCTTATTAAATAAAAAAGCATAATTGCCAGTTGGATAAATATTTTATTACATTTAGATTAGCGAAAAGATACAAAGCAATAAAATCAAATATATTTTAAATATATATAATTATTTTTATATTTATATCGTTTCATAAAATATAAACAAAATATAGTTTTTGTCATAAAAATAATTGTACAACAAAATCAATATACAGTATATCAATTTTCAATTTTTCTTATCAATTTTCGCCAAACCTTAAATAAAGCATAAATTCACAAAATTTCTTTTTTCTTAATATAATTTTATTAAGAAAACGCTTTTTGCTCCATTTAAAAGTTTCATCTCCTTATTTATGGAAAACTTTCACCATATTTACAGGAATGTTTCTTTGTTACTCTTTTGACAATTAAGTATCATGTTGTAATCTTTAGATTATTGTCTGTAACCTTTTCCGATACAAGTGGGTAATACGGCAAAATATTTATTACAATATTATAATTTTTATTGCATATCAATTAAAATTATGCTATACTACAAATATAGAAAGAAACTATTAATTCTTTTTATAATATATGACTATAAAACACGTTTTGATGGAAAGAAGGGAAAGATATGAAACAGAATTACAAATTCAGACCTTTGCGCTTTGCTTTGGCAGTTTGCCTTGCAGTTTTTATCACTGCATCGGGAACAATATTCGCTTTCGGTGAGGAAAATATCCAGCCGGATTTAGCATCCGCTTCTGAATATGCTTCACGAGAAGATTTTACATATACTGTTGAAAACGGAGCTGTAACGATAACAGGATATACAAATGCTGAAGGTCATGTTTCAATTCCTTCTGAAATAGATGAAATGCCTGTTACCGCAATCGGAAAAGACGCTTTCTTCTCTAACACTGATATTACGGAAGTCACCCTTCCCGATACCCTTGAAACAATCAAAAGCGGAGCTTTCTACGGATGCGAAAATCTTAAAGAAATAAATATACCGCAGAGCGTTACAGTAATAGAAAACAATGCATTTACAGACTGCAAATCTTTGGAAGAAATCACAATTCCAAAAGGCGTTTTGAAAATTGAACCTTGGACATTCAGCGGATGCACGAGTCTTGCAGTGATAAATATCCCGGAAAGCGTAACTGAAATCGGATATGCAGCTTTTGAAAATACCGCATATTTCAACAACAGGAACAACTGGGATAATCACATGCTCTATTTGGGAAATCACCTTATAGCTGTTGACAAAGATATTGAACACGCAATCCTTAGAGATGAGACCAAAAGTATTACAAATTCTGTTTTTGCCGAGTGTAAAAATTTAACTGAAATAGAAGTTACTCCAAATATTGAAATTATCGGAATTTGCACTTTCGACGGCTGTACAAATCTTGAAGAAATAATTATTTCCGAAGGTATTAAAACCATTGATAAATCAGCATTCCAGTGCTGCGAAAATCTTACAAATGTAACTATTCCTGAAACAGTAACATCTATCGAGTTCAACGCATTTCAGGGATGTACAAACCTCAGCATTATATACATACCCGAAAATGTAACATATATCGATGAAACAGCTTTCGATAACTGCCCCAACCTTACAATTTATGGTGTTAAGGGTTCATACGCAGAAAGATATGCAAAAGAAAATAATATCAAATTCATCGGAGAAAGCATAATCACTTTAGGCGATTACAGCGATGACAATGTTCTGAGCATAGAAGACGCAACTCTTCTCCAGAGAAAGCTTACAAAGAAAGAAGCGTATGACACTCTCAGCATAGCAAACTATGACTTTAACGGTGACGGTGAATTTAACGTGATTGACGTAACTGCAATACAGCTGGCAGTAGCGAAATAACTTTATTATTTCCCTCTGTATTATTATAATAAAAAGTAAAAGCAAGGGCTGATTCGACATTCTCTGTTGAGTCAGCCCTATTTTATATTTTCCTTTTTGTATATTTTCCAGCGAAATCAAGTCAAAAAAAACCTAAAGAATAAATATACATGAGATACGCATACGTAATGAATGGAATTTTTTTGATTTTCGCAAAAAAAAGGATAAAACTACACGTTTTTTCAATATTGTTTCGATTTTTTATGGTATAATTAAAAATAAAATAGCGTGTTTAAATGCTATAGACAGGACGTAACAATCAATTATGTCTTACCTTATTACAATCATATTACGAAATGGAATGGGGCGGGATCATGCGATTACTTCTTATCGAAAACGAAAAAAGCCTGTCAGATGCACTGGTCAAAACTTTTGAAAAAGAGAACTTTCTAACCGATTGCGCACATGACGGCGAGTACGGTTTGGACTGCGCTTTAAGCGGTATTTATGACGCAATTATTTTGGACTCTATCCTTCCAAAAATCAACGGACTTGAACTGCTGATACATTTGAGGGAAGGAAATATAAATGTTCCGATTATCCTGATTGCATCACAAGCCGAGCTTGAGGAAAAACAGCAGTCACTCAGCGCTGACGCAGACGACTATCTGACAAAACCTTTTGAACCTAAGGAATTGCTGAAAAGGGTTCGCACGTTGATAAGAGCAAGAACAGCCATTGACTCTGACGACTCTGTCTCCTTCGGTGATCTTGTTTTAAACACAGCCACCGGCGAGATAAGCTGCAACGGGCAAAAAATTAAACTTGGCGGCAAAGAGTATCAGCTCATGGAATTGCTGCTTCTCAACAAGGAAAAGATTATAACAAAAGAACAAATAACGGAAAAAATATGGGGATATGATAACGAGGCAGAATACAATAATTCGGAAGTGTATATGTCCTTTTTAAGAAAAAAACTCAGCAAGCTAAATTCTAAGACAAAAATCAGAGCAATCAGAGGATTAGGCTATACTCTTGCATACTGAAATCATCGCTTAAAAACAACATTACTTCAGACAATTCAACCCTTCTGTTCCCACGTATCATAGCTTTGCATATATATCGACAAAAGGGGTTCTATATATCCGGACACAAAACAAAGGACATTCGAGATAATCGAATGTCCTTTGCCGTTATTTAGTATTTGTTTATTTATTCCTCAGCTGCAAATTTATCAAGGCTTTCACCTGCAAGACGATATGTAGTCCACTCGTCCATTGGAATTGCGCCAACTGATTTATAGAAATTTATACTTGGAGTATTCCAGTCGAGACAGCACCACTCCATTCTCCTGCATTTTCTCTCCACTGCGATTTGGGCAAGCTTTTTAAGCAATGCTTTTCCGTAGCCCTTGCCTCTGTGTTCAGGCTTTACAAACAAATCCTCAAGGTAAAGTCCTGCACGTCCCACAAAGGTTGAGAAGTTGCTGAAAAACAGTGCAAAACCAACTACCTTGCCGTTTTCCTCGGCGAAAAGCACATCAACAAGTCCCTTTTGGAAAATCCACTCGTCTAAAAGCTCTTCTGTAGCCACAACCTGGTCAAGCATTTTTTCATACTCGGCTATATACTTTATAAAATCAAGGATTTTTCCGGTTTCCTCTCGTTTAGCCGGTCTTATAACAAAATTTTCTTTCATGGACAAACAATCCTCTTTTCAATTCAGAATATTATATAAAATAAAATTCCCGCAAACGCACATCCTTTGCGGGAATTATTATTATCTTTCATTGTAAATTATTCCTGGGTCTTCTGAATGGATTTAATCTGCTGTCTTACATTCTTGATGTCTGTGTAATAGCCTGTGATTGAATCGTCAACCTTCTTGAGCAGGTCGTCAACATACTTGTTAGTAACAACCTTCATCTTTGCGTTTTTGTCCTTGGCGTCCGCAATAATATCGTTTGCCTGCTGTCTTGCAAGTCTGATAATCTCGTGCTGATTAACCATAGCCTTTTTGCGCTCCTCAGCAGCTCTGATAATCTCCTCTGCCTCTCTCTTGGCGTCTGCAATTATCTGATTTCTGTCAGCAACAATAGACTTTGCCTGACGGAATTCCTGTGGAAATTCCTGCTCTATTTCCTCGATGATATCGAGAACATTATTTGTGTCCACAAGAGCTTTACCGCCGGAAAAAGGCATACCCTTTGCTGTTTCCATAATATCTCTGAGTTCAGTAATCAATCCATCAACCTTCATCTTTCATCTCTCCTTGCGATAATCTTTTTAATATTTCGCCATGTATGCATGACGGAACAAAGGTGCTTATATCTCCCCCCAGCGATGCTACCTGCTTGACTATGCTGGAGCTGAGATACATATTCTCCTGACTTGTGGTCAGAAAAACGGTTTCCAGATTTGGATTTAATTTTTTATTGATAAGGCACTGTTGAAATTCATACTCAAAGTCAGAAACGGCCCTAAGACCCTTTACAACAGCCGTCGCATTTCTTTCTTTAGCATACTCGGCAAGCAGTCCCGTAAATCCTACAATTTCAACATTGTCGATGCCCTTTGTGGCCTTCTTTAAAAGTTCTATTCTCTCTTCGATTGTGAAGCTTGGCTTTTTAGCCAGATTAGTGAGAACCGCAACGATAACGTGGTCAAAAAGTTTTGAAGCTCTTGTAATTATATCCAAATGTCCCAAAGTAACCGGGTCAAAACTTCCCGGACAAATCACTGTTTTGCCCATTATATATCCTCTCTTTTCTACCCGTCAGCAAGAATTACTCCTCTGTCAGCATATCCTTGTGGCGGTACATGGTAACCTTAATTTTGCCGTAACGGTAAGTTCTGTCCACGGTAAAATCACCGCAGTTCTCCGGCAGTTCCTCATCAAGAGGACTTTCGCAGACAATAACTCCTGTCTTCTTAACCGAACCTACAACAAGCTCCAAAGCTTTTTGAAGCAAACCGGTTCTGTATGGCGGGTCAAGAAAGGCTATATCAAATTTACCGGATTTCATCTTTAAAAAACCTATGGAATCCATATTCATAACAGAAGCATTTTCCATAAGTCCGGTGCTTTGGAGATTTTTTCTCACAACGCCGGCGCTTTCTCTGCTTTCATCCACAAAAACTGCGCCTGCAGCTCCTCTGCTGAGGGCTTCAATTCCCATTTGACCGCTGCCTGCAAACAAATCCAAAAACAGTCTTCCCTCAATTTCAAACTGCAAAGCGGAGAAAATAGCCTCCTTAATTCTATCCGCAGTAGGTCTTACATCTTCTCCAGTAAGTGTTTCAAGGCGTCTGCCTCTCGCCTTTCCGGTAATTACACGCATATACTTCTCCTTTATACCAATGCATACTACATGGGTTATTATAGCACATAAAAATAATTATTACAACAATTTGTTCCTGTCTATTTAAAAAAATCTCATTTTTTATACATTTTCATCCTCGCTGTCACGATGAAAATAATTATAAACTGACACCGCCGCATTTTTATTCATTTTTGGAGCATTTTCAAGCTCTTCCAAATCTGCTTTTGAAATATTGGAAATTGTTCTAAAATGCTTTAAAAGGGCTTTTGCTCTCATCTCGCCTATTCCGTCGATATCAGTAAGGGAACTGTGGAATGTTCTTTTGCTTCTTTTTCCGTGCATAAAGCTTATTGCAAAGCGATGAACCTCATCCTGAACAGAGGACACAAAGTTAAAAACACGCCTGTTGTTTCCTATGGCAATTTCCTCGCCGTCGGTGGTTATGGCTCTTGTTCTGTGCTTGCTGTCCTTTACCATTCCGAAAACAGCCACGTCAATTCCCAGATTTTTAAGCACCGGTAAAACCGCAGAAACCTGACCTTTGCCGCCGTCCAGCAATATCAAATCCGGAAGTCTGCCGAAGCCTTTTCCGCTTTTGTCTGAAAGATATTCTTTAAAACGTCTTTCCAAAACCTCGCTCATTGAGGCATAGTCGTCCTGTCCCTCAAAGCTTTTTATGGTGAATTTCCTGTATGCTGACTTTAATGGCTTGCCATTTTCAAATACAACCATTCCGGCCACATTTTCGCTTCCTCCGAAATTGGAAATATCATAGGATTCGATATACTGAGGGATTTTATCCATTCCCAGTATCTGCCTTAATTCCTCCAAAACGGAATACTCTCTGCCTGTGGCTCCCTTTATCTGGGCGATTCTCTCCGCCGCATTTTGGCGGCACATCTGGGCAAGCTGCGCCTGTTCTCCCCTTTGAGGAACTGTTATATAAACACGGCTTCCTCTTTTTTCCGAAAGCCATTTTTCAAGGATTTCATTGTCCTCCGCTTCGCCGTCAAGGGTAACATTTTTCGGCACAAAATCCCTCATGCCGTAATAGCTTGTTATAAATTCGGTTCTCGCCTCTTTTTCCTCGCCTGGGTCGTCGATTATAAAATGCTCTCTGTCAACAAGCCTGCCGTCGGAAAATCTGAAAACCTCGAAGCATCCCTTTTTTCCGTCGCTCCAGAAGCCTATTACGTCCTGTTCCTTTACGTTCATACTCACAACCTTTTGGCGGTTGTTCATGTTTTTTACAGCTTTTATTCTGTCCCTGATTTTTGCAGCCAATTCAAAATCAAGATTTTCTGCCGCTGTATTCATTCTTTCGGTGAGAAGCTTTAAGGAAGTGTTTGAACCGCCCTTGAGAAACTCCAAAGCCTCGTCAATGCTTTCGTTGTAATCCTCCAATGAAACCTTTCCTGTGCAGACTCCGCTGCACTGCTTTATATGAAAATTCAGACAGGGTCGCTTTTTGCCGAAATCTTCCGGAAATTTTCTGCTGCATGTGGGGATTTTAAAAATCTTTACTGCTTCGTCCAAGGCGTTTTTTACATAGAAACTGCTCGTATATGGGCCTATATAGGTACAGCCGTCGTTTTCCTTTTGAAAAACCCAGGACAGCCTGCGCCATTTCTCATTTGTCACCCTTATATAGCTGTATCCCTTGTCGTCCTTTAAAAGAATGTTATAGCGGGGCTTGTTCTGCTTGATTAAACTACATTCAAGAATAAGTGCTTCAAACTCGCTGTCGGTGATAATATAGTCAAAGTCAAAAACATTTTCAACCATTCTTCTTACCTTTTCAGGATGGTTGTTTTGTGAGCCGAAATACTGGCTAACTCTGTTTTTCAAAGCTTTCGCTTTTCCTATATATATTATCTCCTGCTTTTTGTTTTTCATTATATATACGCCTGGCTGTAACGGCAGTCCCATGGCTTTTTTTCTCAGTTCTCCCATTTTAGGGTTCATCTTCTCACCTTCCTTTCAAAAACGCTGTAAAAAGAAAAACGGGACGGATAATGCTCCGTCCCGGTAAGTCTTCAATAAAATAAGATTACTCAGCAAAACCAGACTCAACAAGAGCTACAAGACCCTCAACAGCATCTGTTTCGTCAGAACCGTCAGCGCTGATCTTGATTGTTGTTCCGCCGATAATTCCAAGAGAAAGTACGCCGAGAAGGCTCTTAGCATTTACTCTTCTCTCTTCCTTTTCTACCCATACAGATGACTTGTATTCATTTGCCTTCTGGATGAAAAATGTAGCAGGACGTGCATGAAGTCCGGCTTTATTCTGTACTAAAACTTCCTTAACATACATGATAGGACCCTCCCTGAAAATTTAAAAATTCATGTTAAAATATCCTAAATGCTTTAACTTTATTTTCCAGCATTACTATTATAACCGCATTATTTGACAAGGTCAACAGATTATCGTTAAATTCGTACCCATACACGATTAGCAACAAAACGCTGTTGATTTTCTTGTGCAACTCAACCAAAATATTTTTTTAATTTCCATTTATTGAAAAATTACACATTCTCCCTGTCGATAAATAAGGAATATACTCCTTTAATCGGTGTTTATTTGTGTTTTTGACGCCGTTTTTTCCTCGGCAAGACTGTATATTCTTTGCTTTTCTTCCGGTGTTAAATCCAGTTTTTCAAGCAAATCAGGCCTTTTTTGCGCAGTAGATATTAAACTTTGCTCATATCTCCACTTATCCACCTTGGCATGGTCGCCGCTGATTACTACCGGCGGAACTTCAACACCACGCCATGGATTAGGTCTTGTAAACTGGGGATATTCCAGCATGCCGTTGTAGTGACTTTCCACCGTGAAGCACTCGTCGTCGCTTAAAACTCCCGGAGCCATTCTGCTTAAAGCGTCCATAAGTACCAAAGCCGGAAGCTCGCCGCCTGTGAGAACATAGTCCCCTATTGATATTTCCTCATCAACATATGCGTCCAGGACACGTTGGTCTACACCTTCATAGTGTCCGCAAAGAATACAAATATTCTCGTTTTTTGATATTTCCTTTATTTTCTGCTGATTTAAAACCTTACCCTGAGGTGACATATATATAAAGTATGGTTTTTCCCCCACCTGTTTACAAATATCCTCAAAGCACAGGGCAATCGGTTCAGCCATAAGCAGCATACCCATTCCGCCGCCGTAAGGTGCGTCGTCCACTCTTTTATGTTTGTCAAAGGCATAATCTCTAAGCTGGTGACATTCTATTTTTAATGCTCCTTTATTTTGCGCCCTTCCTATTATACTCTCCGACATTACATTCTGACACATCTCGGGAAAAAGAGTTATAAGATCAATCCTCATCGTCAAAAATTCCTTTCATGGGAATAATTTTCACAAAACCATCCTTTGGATTTATCTCCTTAACCACATCGTCGATTACCGGCACAAGATATTTTTTATTTTCATTGTCTGTAACCTCGTAAACATCGTTGGCTCCGGTTTTAAAAACATCTGAAATTTTCCCGTAAACACTGCCGCTGTCCATATCAACCACATCAAGACCGATTAAATCCACGATAAAGAAAGTGTCTTCCGGCAAATTGGCATGTTCTCTGTCCATGTAAACAACCTTGCCAAGATATTTATCGGCAGCTTCTATGGTATCTATACCTGCAATTTTCATTATTGCTATATTTTTATGGGGACGGCTTTTTACCAAAAGCTCTGTTTCGCCGTTTTTAAGATAAACCTTTTTAAGCTTGCTGAAAAACACCGGGGAATCGCACCAGGTTTCCACCCTTACTTCCCCTTTAATTCCGTGTGTTCCCACAATCTTTCCGGCTTCCAAATATTTTTTAAGCATAATGTAATTCCTTTCCGCCCTAAGGGCAGACATCAAAAGAATTTTTCCACGGTGATAACAAAAAAGAGCAAAGCTTTTTCTTTGCTCTTTTAATATCAGTCGATTTCCACCATAACCTTCTGGTCGTTTCTGATAGCCACGCTGCGTGCTACTGTACGGATAGCCTTTGCAATGCGGCCCTGCTTACCGATAATTCTTCCCATGTCGTCCTCTGCAACGTGGATGTGATAAACCACTGTGCCGTCCTCTTTGGGTTCGTCAACGGTAACGCTAACCTTCTCCGGCTCGTTTACAAGTCCTTTGGCTACGGTCAGCAATAAATTCTCCATAATTTATCTTCCTTTCGGTCAGATGAATTCTTTTCCGAATTAAAGGATGTTGTTCTTCTTGAGGAGAGCCTTTACTGTATCTGTTGGCTGTGCACCGTTTGCAATCCACTTCTTTGCAGCCTCAGCGTCGATATTTACCTCAGCTGGCTTTGCAACTGGATTGTATGTGCCGATTTCCTCGATGAAACGTCCGTCTCTTGGATATCTTGAATCTGCTACTACTACACGATAGAAAGGAGCTTTCTTTGCGCCCATTCTGCGAAGTCTAATCTTTACTGCCATTTGAATTACCTCCGAATTGAGTATTTTTTATTTTAAGATTTACAATTTATATATCCATCCGGATAAAACTCCGGCTGAACTGCTTTTTACATTCCGGGGAAACCGCCGTTTCCGCCGTTATTGCCTCCGTTGAAAGGCATACCGCCAAGTCCCGGAAGTCTGCGGGCTTTTTTCTTTGTTCCGCTTTTTCCGCTGAGCTGGCGCATCATTTTCTGCATCTGCTCGAGCTGTTTCAAAAGTCTGTTGACCTCTTCAACTGTTCTTCCTGAGCCTGCCGCAATTCTTCTCTTTCTTGAAGGATTGATAAGGGAAGGATTTGCTCTTTCCTCAGGTGTCATTGAAAGAATTATTGCCTGTGTCCAGTCAATCTGTCTTTCGTTTATGTCCATGCTGTCTATCTTCTTTTCCATGCCCGGCAGCTTTGAAAGGATTCCCTTTATCGGGCCCATCTTCTTAATCTGCTCGAACTGACCCAAAAGGTCGTTGAAGTCCAGCTTGTTTTTTGTCATCTTCTCTGCAAGCTCCTCCGCCTTTTTGCGGTCAAACTTGCTTTCAGCCTCTTCAATAAGTGTGAGCACATCGCCCATACCTAAAATTCGGCTTGCCATTCTGTCAGGGTGGAAAACCTCCAAGTCCTCAAGCTTTTCGCCCACACCCACAAACTTTATAGGTCTGCCGGTAACTGTCTTTACTGAGAGAGCCGCACCGCCTCTGGTGTCGCCGTCCAGCTTTGTGAGGATTACGCCGGTAATGTCCAAAAGGTCATTAAAGCTCTTTGCCACATTAACTGCGTCCTGACCTGTCATGGAGTCTATAACAAGAAGTATCTCGTTTGGATTTACCTCTTTTTTGATGTCTTTAAGCTCATTCATAAGAGCTTCATCTATATGCAGACGGCCTGCGGTATCCAGAATAACAATATCGTTTCCGTGGTCCTTTGCATATTTTATTGCCTCTTTGGCAATTTTAACGGGATTTGTTTTTCCCATTTCAAATACAGGGGCGTTTGCCTTGTTTCCCACAACCTTCAGCTGTTCAATAGCCGCAGGTCTGTAAATATCGCAGGCAGCAAGCAATGGTCTGTGACCCTGTTTTTTAAGATATATGGCAAGCTTACCTGAATGTGTGGTTTTACCTGAACCCTGCAAGCCGCACATCATAATAACTGTAGGCGGCTTTGACGCAAAATCAAGTCTTTCGCTTTCTCCGCCCATAAGCTGTGTAAGCTCTTCATTTACTATTTTAATTACCATCTGCGCAGGTGTAAGGCTTTCCATAACATCTGAGCCTATTGCACGTTCAGTAACTTTGTTTGTAAAATCTTTTGCAACCTTGTAGTTTACGTCGGCTTCCAGAAGCGCCATTCGCACTTCTCGCATAGCCTCTTTAACGTCGGATTCTTTAAGCTTTCCCTTATTTTTAAGACGTTTAAACGCATTGCCAAGCTTTTCTGACAAACCCTCAAAAGCCATCTGTTACGCCTCCCGCTGTTCATAGTAGATTTTAATCAAAATTCTTCAACAATTTTTTCCGCAATCTCCTCAATCTTTTTTGCGTCCTCCTGAGGACTTTGTGAGCTTTCAGTAATAATCCTTTCGGAAATAGTTTTTATTTCCTCAATACCGGATTTCACATTGTTGAATCTTTCAAAGAGTTTAAGCTGGCTTTCATATTCCAAAAGCCTCTGTTCTCCTCTTTTTACCAAATCTCTGACGCCCTGCCTTGTTATTCCCATTTCCAGAGAGATTTCAGAAAGGGACAAGTCGTCGTTGTGGTATAAATCCACGGCTTTCCTGATTTTATCGGAAAGCACAGGGCCGTAGAAATCAAACAAAAGGGAAATTCTAATGTCTTTTTCCATTAAAAGCCCTCCCGTTTTTCATGCTGTAAAGTTTTTTTCATTACACCTTGAAGATTATACTATGTTTAGGTGTCTTTGTCAAGCTTTTTTCTTTACTGTTAAACAATAATAACCGCTGAGATACAAAAAAATTCAAATTTACGGAACTTCTGTTAAACAAGGCTTAATTTTTTACACATTGACCATAGTGTTAAAAAAGAAAATAACCAAAATCAGAACAAGTACCAAAAATAAACAACAAAAACAACACTTTTAACATAATACTTTGTGCTAATATACGAATTTTATGTTTTATAAACAAATTTTTTCATTTTTTACTGACAGAACCCTTCAAGTGTGCTATACTTTAACCTGTAGAACTGTTTAAAATTCTTGTGTAATGGAGTTGTTTGCTTACGGAACATATCATCAATATCGACAGAATGGAAACAGCAGTTGCCCTTTTCGGAAGCTTTGACCAAAACATAAAAACCATCGAAAAGGAATATAATGTTTCCGTTTTAATCAGAGACAGCGAACTTAAAATTTCCGGAGATGCCGAAAACGTAATGAAAGCTGCCAAAGTCATAGACGGTCTTCTTTCCTTTATAAATAAGGGCGAAGCCCTCAACGACCAGAATATCAGATACTGCATGTCCCTTGTAAACGAGGGAAGCGACGAAAAAATCGAAACACTCGCCGGTGACTGTATCTGTATCACAGCGAAGGGCAAACCCATAAAGCCGAAAACTATGGGTCAGAAAAATTATTGCTCTTGTATCAAAAACAACACCATAACCATCGGGGTAGGCCCTGCCGGAACAGGAAAAACCTACCTTGCCGTTGCCATGGCAGTTACTGCTTTTCGTGCAAAAGAGGTAAACCGAATTATTTTGACAAGACCTGCCGTAGAAGCAGGTGAAAAGCTGGGATTTTTGCCCGGCGACCTTCAAAGCAAGGTTGACCCCTATTTAAGACCTTTGTACGACGCCCTTTTTGATATGCTTGGCACGGAGGGTTATCAAAAGTATTTTGAACGTGGAAACATTGAAGTAGCTCCTTTGGCATATATGAGGGGCAGAACTCTTGATGACAGCTTTATCATTCTTGACGAAGCGCAGAACACAACACCGGAACAAATGAAAATGTTCTTAACCAGACTGGGATTCAACTCCAAAATGGTTATCACCGGCGATATTACCCAGATTGACCTGCCGTCCGGTGTGCGAAGCGGACTTAAAGACTGTATAAGGGTGCTGAGAAATGTTGACGACATAGCAAGATGCAACTTCTCCGAAAAAGACGTTGTAAGACACAAGCTTGTTCAGGACATTATCAAGGCATACGAAAAAAACGAGGAGGCAAGGAAAAGGAATGACAGACAATAAAATCAGAGTTATCATCACAAACAAACAAAAAGACATTAAAATCCCCACCGGACTGAGAATGCTCATTCGCAGATGCTGCAACGCAGTTTTGAGAATGGAAAAGTTTGAAGGCTCGGTGGAAGTAAGCGTTACCTTTGTAAACAACGAGCAGATAAAAGAATATAACGCTCAGTACAGAAACAAAAACATTGAAACCGACGTTCTGTCTTTTCCTATGGGCGAAAACGGCGTTTATGACGTAAACCCGGAAACAGGTGCCAAAATTCTCGGCGATATTGTTATCTCCATTGAAAAGGCTCAGGAACAGGCAAAGGCATACGGCCACAGCCTGCAAAGAGAAGTCGGATTTCTCACCGCTCACAGCATGCTGCATCTTCTCGGCTATGACCACGAGAACAACAATCTTGAGCGTGTTAGAATGAGAGAAAAAGAAGAGCTTGTTATGGAGCAGCTGGGACTTCCCGCCTCTTCCAGCTATATTGAGCCTTAACAAATTCCCACTGAAATGAAAAAGCAGTTAAAAAGCTTTAAGGTTTCGGCAGAAGGAATACTGTATACATTTTTAAACGAGGGACACATGAGGTTTCACCTAGTGGCGGCTGTATATGTTCTTGTCTTTGCAAATTTCTACGACATGACAAAAACAAAATGGGCGCTGCTGGTGACGGTGATTTTCCTTGTTATGGCGGCAGAAACCTTCAACACCGCCATCGAAACACTGTGCGACTACTGCACAAAGGAATATCACCCCATGATAAAATCGGTAAAAGACGTCGCTTCCGGCGCAGTTTTGCTGGTATCAATAGGAGCTGCGGCTGTGGGAATTATCCTTTTCTGGGATATTGAAGCATTTAAAAGAATTATTTTTTACTTTGCAGACAATCCCCTGCTTATAATTCCCCTTGCTTTATCGGTTGTTGTTTCCCTTTTGTTTATATGCTTTTTTCCAAGACTGTTTAAAAATAAGAATTTGGACATAGCTCAAAAGCGGGATAAAATCAGTTGACAATTTTTTTCATATAACTAACTCCTTAAAAAGGCTGTTTCTGCACATTACATTTTTGCGGAAACAGCTTTTTTCTTGATTTTTTCTATGATATATCTTAAAATAATACATAAAACAAAAATACAAATTAAATATAGATAAAGAAAGGACTAATTATGCAGAAATCAGCATTTATAGCCATAGTAGGAAGACCAAACGTGGGAAAATCTTCAATCCTCAACGCAATGATAGGACAAAAGGTTGCCATAGTTTCAAATAAACCCCAGACCACAAGAACAAGAATAATGGGCGTTCTCACCGAGGGTGACGACCAGCTTGTTTTCATAGACACACCGGGTATGCACAAGCCAAAAACATCTTTGGGCAAATACATGGTTCGTTCCGTAAACGAGTCCGTTTCCGGCGTTGACGCCTGCTTGCTTGTGACAGAGGCCGACAGAGAACCCACACAGACAGAGCTTATGCTCATCGAAAAATTCAAGTCACTTGACCTTCCGGCAATTTTAGCCATTAACAAAATAGACACCCTTAAAAACAAAGAGGTTTTGATGGCGCAGATTTTAAAGTATTCAAAGCTTTACGACTTTGCGGCTATCGTTCCTGTTTCCGCCCATGACGGCGACGGAATAAACGAGCTTAAAGAAGCTTTAAAGGAATTTGCTATGGAGGGCGGTCATTTCTTTGAGGAGGATGCTCTCACAGACCAGTCTGAAAGAAACCTTGCCGCAGAAATGATAAGAGAAAAAATTCTCCGCCTTACAGACAGAGAAATCCCCCACGGCACAGCTGTTGTAGTTGAAAAAATGAGAACCCGTGACGACGGAAGCGACATTATGGATGTTGACGCAACAATCTACTGCGAAAAGGACAGCCACAAGGGTATAATCATCGGTAAAGGCGGTTCAATGCTTAAAAAAATCAGCAGTCAGGCAAGACAGGATATGGAAAACTTTTTTGACTGCAAGGTAAATCTCCAAACCTGGGTAAAGGTAAAAGAGGACTGGAGAAACCGTGAGGGACTTTTGAAAAGCTTCGGCTTTGACAAAAGCGACTTTGACTGATAAATCACCCTTATTACAAAATAAAAGCTTTTAAAACAATAAGGTAAATAAAACCAATACAAATAAATCCCTTAATCCTCATGACCTGTGAAGTATAATTATATCACGAGGTGATGATATGACACGGGATAAGAACTGGGAAAGGTTTTGGAATACGGGAAGTGTGCTGGATTATCTGGCATATAAAGGCAAAGAAGAAAACAAGGATTTTTCAAATGCCATTTCCTGTATAACGGAGGCAAAAAATGAGGTTGACCACACATGGTCTGATAGTAAAGGAACAGACAGTAGGAGAAAAGGATAAACTTGTAACCGCAGTAACAGCCGACATGGGTCTGATACGTGCTTTTGTAAAAGGCGCAAAAAACATCAGAAGTCCCAAGGGAGCTGCAACCCAGCTTCTCTGCTATTCACAGCTTGTGGTGTACAGCGGAAAAAACAAGGATACATTTATAATTGACGAAGCAAAGGTTGTAGATATGTTTTCAAAGCTTCGCAGAAACGTAGAAAACATGTGTATGGCACAGTATTTTTGTGAGCTCGCCATGCACATCTGCCCCCATGGACAGCCTGCGGAAAATCAACTCAAGGTTATTTTAAACGGTCTGTATCTTCTCTCCGAAAACAAACGTCATCCTCTGCTTGTAAAAGCCTGTGTGGAAATGCGCCTTATGTGCTATGCAGGATATCAGCCGCAGCTTACAATGTGCAGCGGCTGCGGCTGTTACGAAAGCGACAATATGTACTTTATACCAAGAGAGGGCATATTGACCTGCGACAAGTGCATAAGTCAGGAAAAGCTCCCTTACGCATTACTTTTAGGAAAAGGCGTCACAAGGGCACTAAGGCACACAATTTACGCCGAGGAAAGCAAGCTTTTTTCCTTTAATCTTCCTGAGGAAAGCCTTATTCTTCTTAACACAGCCACCGAGCAGTTTATGAGTTATATGCTTGAAAGGGATTTTCAAACCTTGACCTTTTACAAATTTATGGCTGGATACTCCAAAACTCCGCCTAAAGTAATATGAGAAATAAAGAGGAAAATATGAACAGACATTATAAAGCCCTTGAGCTTGATAAAATATTAAAAATGCTGGCTGATGAAACCACCTGCGAGGACAGCAGAGTTTTGGCAGAACAGCTTGAACCTGAAACAAATTTGAAAAGAGCGTCTGCACTGTTAAAGGAAACAGACGACGCCTATGTACTCATCGGACGTTTCGGCACTCCATCATTCGGAGGAGTTAAAAACGTCACAAACTCTTTGAGAAGAGCGGAAGCCGGCGGATGTCTTACCGCCTCAGAGCTTTTGAAAATCTCTGAAACACTGAGAATAATCCGTTCCCTTAAAGAGTGGAGAAGCAAATCTGCGGGAATAGAAACAAGTCTTGATTTCCGCTTTGAGGGACTTTCTCCAAACAAGTTTTTGGAGGACAAAATCAATACCTGCATTTTGTCAGAAGAGGAAATTGCCGACAACGCATCCTCAACACTTTATGATATAAGAAGAAAAATAAGAACCGCTTCATCAAAGGCGAGAGAAATTCTCGACAAAATAATCCACAGCAGTACCTATCAAAAGTACTTGCAGGATTTCATAGTTACCCAGCGTGACGGAAGATTTGTTGTACCTGTTAAAGCCGAATGTCGTGGAAACGTGCCGGGACTTGTTCACGACACATCATCCAGCGGCGCTACAATCTTCATAGAGCCTATGGGCGTTGTTCAGGCAAACAACGATATAAAGGTGTTGCAGGGAAAGGAAGCCGACGAAATCGAGAGAATTTTATTCGAGCTTTCCGCCCTTGCAGGAGGTTTTGCGGACAGCATTTCCGGAAGCTACCACAATTTGGTTGATTTAAACCTTATCTTTGCAAAGGCAAATTTAGGCTACAAGATGAACGCCGTTGTGCCGGAGCTTAACGACCGTGGAATAATTGATTTGAAAAACGCACGTCATCCCCTTATCGCCAAAGATAAGGTTGTACCAACTGATATTTCTCTGGGAAAGGACTTTGACACCCTTGTTATCACAGGTCCAAACACCGGCGGTAAAACAGTTTCACTGAAAACAATAGGACTTCTCTCCCTTATGGCAATGTGCGGACTTATGACCCCATGCCGTGAAAACAGCAAGCTTTCAGTTTTCAAAAAAATCCTTGTTGATATAGGCGACGAACAGAGCATTGAACAATCCCTGTCCACATTCTCCGCCCACATGACAAACATTATCGACATAATCAAGGTTGCCGACCGTTCAAGCCTTTGTCTTGTGGATGAGCTGGGAGCAGGAACAGACCCGGTTGAGGGCGCAGCTCTTGCTATTTCAATTCTTGAAAAGCTTCGTTTCTGCGGTTCAAAAATCGCCGCAACCACCCACTATGCTGAGCTTAAAGCCTACGCATTAAAGACAAGAGGCGTTGAAAACGGCTGCTGTGAATTTGACGTAGCTACTTTAAGACCAACATATAAACTTTTAATAGGCGTTCCCGGAAAGAGTAACGCTTTTGCAATATCAAAAAGACTGGGACTTGACGCAGATATTGTGGCACGCGCCAAAGAGCTTGTTTCCGAGGAAAGCAGAGAGTTTGAAACATTTGTTGAAACTTTGGAAAACCGCCGTCAAACTCTTGAGCAGAAGATGAAAGAAGCCGACAGGCTGAAATCTCAGGCACGCCGTGAACGTGAAGAAGCAATAAAGGAAAGAAAGCTGATTCAGGAACAGGCGGAAAAGGAAATCGAAAAAGCAAAAGCGGAAGCCCAGGCTATAACCGCCAAAACAAGAGCGGAAGCCTACGCCCTCCTTGATGAAATCGAGAAAATCAAGAAGCAGAAATCCGCAGCAGACGCCGAAAGCAAGGCAAAGCTCAAAAAGAGCATAAAGTCCATGGAAGACCATGCAGACCCAGTGGCAAAATCCGCCGACAACAGCGGCTACACTCTTCCAAGACCTCTGAAAGTGGGCGATACAGTTCTTATTTACGATATAGACAAAAAGGGAACTGTTCTGTCACTGCCTGATAAAAACGGAAACGTACAGGTACAGGCTGGAATCATCAAAACCAGAGTCAAGCTTTCAAATCTGCGACTTGTAGAAGAAGCAAAAGTCACCACAACCCAGACCAGAAAGCCGAGAACCGTCACTAAAAATGTTGATATCCACGCTTCAACGGAAATCGACGTAAGAGGAATGACGGCGATAGAGGCGATAATGGAGGTTGAAAGCGCAATAGACTCCGCCCTTCTTTCAAATGTAAACACCTTGACCATAATACACGGAAAAGGAACCGGTGTACTCAGAAAAGAAATTCAAATGCACTTAAAGAGAAACAAATACGTAAAATCCTACAGATTAGGCGTTTTCGGCGAAGGCGAAAGCGGTGTTACAATAGTAGAACTGAAATAAAAGAAACCCCACGCATTAAATTGCGTGGGGTTAATTATTAGGTTAATCAGTTACTTTCAGATAACTTTATCTGCAATGCTGTTACATCCAAAATTGAAATATCTCCGTCGTTGTTTATATCTGCGGCGTCTGCATTAAATTTCTCGAGAGAAATTCCTGCAAGATACATCTGAATAGCAGTTGCGTCGTTGATATTCATTACTCCGTCCATATTAACGTCGCCCTCTACAACATCATCTTTTCTTACTACTTTCAAAGTAAATGAATCTGATTTTCCGTTGCCGAAATCATAGTTGTAGTCAACATTTGAGATACCGTCCCTTACGGTTAAAATATTTCCCTCTACAGAGCCGCCGTACCAATCGCTTGCCTTTGAAACGTCAAAGCTTCCCGGAAGAGTTGTAAGGTCAAATTTTCCGTTTACAATCTCTATTGTATACTGATTTCCGTAGCCGGACAATGACTTCAGGGCTGTATTTTTGCTTAAGTCAAGGCTTGTAATGTTATTTAAAGCGCAGGAAAGGTCCTCCAATTTTATATTATTGCTTACATCAAGACTTGTAATCTTATTTTTATCACAATAGAAATCTATTAAATTTGTATTATTTGTCACATCAATATCTATAAGACTATTATTCATGCAATATAAGCTTTCCATATTTTTGTTTTTACTTAAATCAATATTTGAAAGCTTATTGTCATTGCAGTTTAGAAAGGACAGCGCAGTGTTGTCGCTTAAATCAAGAGAGGAAAGCTGATTGCTTCTGCAATCCAAATCTGTAAGCTTGTCAAGATTGTTTACATTAAGATTTGTGAGATTATTATTCTTGCACATTACGCTCACTAAACCTGTATTTTTGCTTAAATCCAGAGAAGTAAGCTGGTTCTTGTCACAAAGGAAATTGGTGAGAACCTGGCTTGAACCCATATTTAATTCTGTAAGCTTATTGTTAGTGCAGTTGAAAAAATCAAGCTTATTGCAGTCGCTTAAATCCAGAGAAGTGAGCTGATTATTTCTGCAATACAGCTTTGTCAAATTAACACAGCCCTCAAGATTTAAGCTTTCGAGATTATTGCTGTCTAATGATAAAAACTCAAGTTTGTCAGCGTTTACTATCTCAATAGATGTCAGCTTGTTGTTCATCAACTCTATATTCTCTATAGGAGCATTTTCGTTGAATTTGATATTTTCAATTTCATTATCATTGGCGGTAACTGCTTCCATCTTGGAATTTTGGCTTAAATCAAGCTCTGTAAGCTTATTATATTGGCAAAGAAGTCCCAAAAGCGCAGTATTTTTACTTAAATCCAGGCTTGTAATATTGTTATTGTTACAGTTGAGAGATATAAGTTTTGTAAAATATTCAATACCGGTTAAATCAGATATCCCCATATTTCCTACATTCAGGAAAAACACCAGATTTATCTCGTCCTGAGAAAGACTTCCGTTTTGGTCTTTGTCAATGTTTTCGGAAACATAGCTTCTGAAAGCCTCATCCGGGAAATTTTCAGCATTTACATCCACTTCTCCCTCAGCCGCAAGTGAGTATGCAGGCATAGCTGACAAAAGCAAAACTGCGGTCAGCAGCACCGACAGAATTTTTTTCTTTTTCATTTTTAAACCTCCATTTTTGCACGGACGCTATAGCACGAAGCATCCATACTAATTATAACTGTTTATATATGATATCATCATAAACAATTCAAGTCAATGAGGGTTTAACTTTCCTTTATATTATTTGTCAAAAAATATTTAAACTAACAACATTTCATAAAAATTTAAGCCTGCACAGCTTTAAACCATGCAGGCTGAATTTCCCGTAACGCTTAATAGGATTTATGCTTTTACCGCCTCCTCAATAAATTCAAGGGTGTTTTCCATAACCTCTTTATCGTCAACGCCGATTATATATATCTTTTCACCGTCCCGGTCATTGGTGGTAATCCAAAGAAACTCATCACCGGTTGGGTCAAGACACACATTGCAGGAGCCGTAACCCTTTACATTGAACTGTCCTTTATAAAGCTTATCCATATTGGAACCTATAATTTTGTTCATTGATGGCAGGTCATTTGTCACATCATAAGAAACAATATCCTCAACGGGTATTTCGTATTCCTTTACAACATGAACTACCTCTATGCTATTTTCTGTGGTTTCAATTTTAATAGGTGTAAATTCTTCAGTCATAAGCCAGATACCCAGAATTGGCATTGCCAAAATACACAGCACTGAAAATCCCATGAGGATTTTACCGGCAGGCTTTGCCATATTCATTGTGGTTCCTATTCCTATACGGGCGTTGACTACATTGTGGACATCGTTGGGATTGTAGTAAAAAAGACCGCCAATCCACTTGTCGTCATCGTCAAAATATTTTTCATCCACGGCAGTTTCGGAAATCTTCTGCTGAGCCTTTCTAACCACCATTTCACATCGTATTGCAAAATACATAAGCAAAATTGTGTACAATATTGAAGCTATTATAAAACCAAGTCCGGCATAGTTAAGCTTCATAAATATATAAACTGAAATATTGTAAAGGGCGGTAAGCCATGCGCAGACAAGCCACATTTTAGTCTGGTTATATCTTCTCACACGGGTAAGTAAATTTGTAATGTTTACATCCCTGTTTATTGCGTCCTTTTTCTGTCTGTTTATAAAATGATAAAACAAAGGGCAAAACAAAACCGTGAGAAACATTGCTGCACATACGCTTATGGAAACAATGCCCATTATATCACCGTTTGACTTTATTAAATCCCATATTCCCAAAAGTACAGGGATAAAGGAAAGCACTGTAGGCGCAATAAACCATTTCATGTTGAGAATTTTTATTTCACCCACTGCGGCTTTTGTATCAACCGCAACCTTATTCATTGAATAACCGTTCCAGCCATTTTCCTTTTTCAGCTTTATAAGCTTACTTCTATACTTTACATATACAGAAAAAGGAACAATCATAGCCACAACAAGCCATACCATAGCGAACGTAAAAAACACAGACGTGTAATTAAAGAAAAACATTGCCAAGGAAAGCAGCGTAAGAACAACAAATGATATATCCATAGCTTTTTTATATTCCTTTACAATGTTCTGAACTTCTTTTCCGTCACGTTCCCACATGGGAATTGTAGCTCCTATCAAAAGATTTTTCTTAGGTTTCGCCTCGTTTCTAAGCATACCGTACATAATAGGCAAAGCCATATAAAAGCAGACAAACATCACTATTTTAAATACTATGTCACTCATAAACTACTCCTTTTCCTGAAAAATCTCACGGCATATATTGAGAAATTCTTCTTCTGTAACGCCGTTGAGTTTCATTTCGGAAATTACAAGCTTTAATTTTTTTATTTGTTCTTCTTTCTGAGCCTGAGGGGAATTTATATTTGGATTAACATAAGCTCCGTTTCTTCTGTCGGTGATTATGTAACCCTCCTGCTTTAACAGTGAATATGCTTTATTGACCGTCATCATATTCACACCGGCCTCATCGGCAAGACCCCTGATAGTGGGAAGCTTCTCGCCTGCCCTCAGTTCCCCTCCGGCAATTCCCACCACGATACTGTTGCGTATCTGCATATAAATAGGTATATCACTTGAAAAATCCAACTCCAAAAGCATATTATCACCTCTTTCTTGTATTCTCTGTATTACTAATTATAATACAGAGAATACAAAAGATAATTATTTTAAAGAAAATTATAAAATAAAACCGTGGCTTTAAAACCACGGCTTTGTTGTTATGTACTCTCTTTTGTTATTTCGGCTGTTGTGCTTTCCGTTTTGGCTTCGGGTTCTGCCGGAATCATTGTTCCCTTATGGTCTGTTGTGTAATCACATTTCAGCAAAAGCTCCGATATTGGAACAAACTCATAACCCATTTCTCTAACCGCATCAATAATCATAGGAAGAGCCTCCGGGGTATTTGTGGCGCCGTTGTGCATTAAAATGATTGAGCCGGGGCAGATTTTGCTTTTTATTCTATCCACCATATCCTGAGCTGTGGGGTCTTTCCAGTCCAGAGAATCCACATCCCACTGTACACAGTACATTCCGCAGGAATTTACCGTTTCCACAACTGAATTGTTGTAATCACCATAGGGCGGTCTGAAAAGGGTTACTTCTTTTCCTGTAAGATTTTTAATAAGGCTGTTGCAGTTTTCAATCTCTTCCATCATTTTATCCCTCGAAAGCTCCGTCATTTTCGGGTGAGTACTGCTGTGGTTTCCGATATCGTGCCCAGCGGCGGCTATTTCCTTAACAGAGTCCGGATATTTTTCCACCCAGTCGCCCACAAGGAAAAATGTGGCCTTAACATCTTTTTCATCCAATATATTCAGCAAATCCTCTGTCTGTTCGTTGCCCCATGCGGCGTCAAAAGAGATTGAAACCACTTTTTTATCTCCGCAGTCCACATTATAAATAGGGATAATTCTTTCACTTTCGGCGGTTTCCTGAGTTTTTGTCAATCCCAAGATACTCACTGCCCCAACGGAAACTGCCAGAACCAAGCAAATTGCCGCAGTAATAATATTCCTTTTTGTAAGAACAAAAATTTTCATAAAAAAATCACCCCATAATAATTATGAGGTGACCTCTTTTTTAATTCTGTTTATTTAACTATTATTCCTCGTATTTCCACTTAATGCCCTGAGGTGTGTCCTCAATAACAATGTGTCTAGCTTTCAGCTCATCTCTGATTCTGTCAGCGGTTGCCCAGTCCTTATTCTTTCTTGCCTCTGTTCTCTCAGCGATAAGAGCTTCGATTTCCTCGTCAAGGCTCTTTTCCTCTTTAATTGTGATAACGCCGATAACGTCGTTAAGCTCGTTGAACAAATCAAGTGCATACTGGCAAAGTTCCTTTGAAGGAGCGTTTGAAGCCGCTGTGTATGTGTTGATATCTCTTGCAAGCTCGAAAATAGCGGAAATTGCGTCGGCAGTATTAAGGTCATCATCCATAGCCTTGATAAAGTCGTCACGGTGAGTGTCAAGCTTTGCCTTTATCTCTGCTTCACCCTCTTTTTCACCGCTTTCAGCCTTTGAAAGTGCGAAAACAAGGTTGTCATAGCAGTTGTGAAGTCTTTCCAAAGCCGCCTTGCACTGCTCAATATTTTCTACGGAATAGTTTATCGGGCTGCGGTAATGAGAGGAGATAAGCAGATATCTGATAGGCTCATAGCCGTACTTCTCTGCAACATCTCTTACGGTAAAGAAGTTGTTAAGGCTCTTTGACATCTTTACGTTGTCAACATTGATGTAGCCGTTGTGCATCCAATATCTTGCAAAAGGAACACCGTTGCAGCATTCGCTCTGTGCAACCTCGTTTTCATGGTGAGGGAAAATCAAGTCCTGGCCGCCGCCGTGAATATCGATTGTTTCTCCCAGATATCTTCTTGCCATTGCGGAACATTCAATATGCCAGCCCGGTCTGCCCTTGCTCCAAGGGCTTTCCCAGTATGGCTCGCCCGGCTTTGCAGCTTTCCAAAGTGCAAAGTCCATTGGGTTTTCCTTAACTTCGCCAACGGAAATTCTTGCTCCTGCTTCCAAATCCTCAATAGGCTGGTGGCTCAATTTGCCGTATTCGTCAAATTTAAGAGGGCTGAAGTAAACGTCGCCGTTTGATGCAACATAAGCGTAACCCTTTTCAATAAGCTTGCTTACAATAGAGATAATCTCGTCGATGTTCTCTGTTGCTCTTGGGTGAATTGTTGCCTCTTTAACTCCGAGACCCTGAGCGTCCTTTTTATACTCTGCGATATATCTCTCGGAGATTGTCATATAGTCAGTGCCTTCCTCGTTTGCCTTGTTGATGATTTTATCGTCAACATCTGTGAAGTTCTGAACAAAGGTAACTTTCAATCCTCTGTACTCCATGTATCTTCTGAGAATATCAAAGATACAGAGAGGACGTGCGTTTCCTATATGGATATAGTTGTAAACTGTAGGGCCGCAGGCATAAATTTTTGCCTCGCCCTCTTTCAAAGGTACAAACTCTTCTTTTTTTCTTGTCAGCGTGTTGTAAATTTTCATTTCTTTAACTCCTCCAATTCAGCTTTAAGGTTTTCTATCTCATTTTCAAGTATATTTATCTTCTGTGCAATCGGGTCGCAGATATGAATCTGGTCGAGATTTTCATTCATTCTCACATCGCCGATTTTTACTATTTTAGCCGGAACACCAACCGCCGTTGCGTTTGCCGGAACCTCGCTTAAAACTACCGCACCTGCGGCAATTCGTGCATTATCGCCCACATTAAATGGGCCCAAAACCTTAGCGCCCGAACCGACCATTACATTATTTCCAAGTGTTGGGTGACGTTTTCCGTGTTCTTTACCGGTACCGCCCAAGGTTACGTTTTGATATATTGTGCAGTTATCACCGATAACCGTGGTTTCTCCTATAACCACGCCCATGCCGTGGTCAATAAACAGACCTTTTCCTATGGTAGCTCCCGGGTGAATTTCAATTCCCGTCTTATGTCTGCTTCTCTGTGAAATATATCTTGCTAAAAACTTCAGGTTGTGTCTGAAGCACCAATTTGCTTTTCTATATGCTCTAACCGCCTTAAATCCCGAATAAAGGAAATAAACCTCAAGTCTGCTTCTCGCCGCCGGGTCTCTGGCGATTACAGAATCCAAATCCTCTTTCAAAGCCTTAAACACACTCTCACCTCTTTTTTTATTTCCGCCGTGTTTTTTATTTCCAAAGTGAACCCTTGCCCCGCAGCACTAACCCAAAGCTTACATCACCCTATCCGGCGGCGGATATAAAAAATACCGTCCCTATGAAAGGGACGGTTTGTAGGTTCAAATCGTGGTTCCACCCAAGTTCAGCGTATACTATATATAATATAGTATGCACCCTTCTGCGTCATATAACGGTGACTGCCGTACAGAGATACTCTTTTCCCCCTGTCTGCTCACGGGTGCATTTCCCGAAACTCCTCATTAAAGCCATTTCAGCATACAGGCTTCTCTCTGTAAAGTCTTGTTTTCGGTACTTCTCCCGGTCACTGCATTTATAATACTATATGTACTTTGAGTTAATTATATAACAAAGAAAATCCAAATGCAAGATTTTTCTTATTACCAGTCCTGAATTACATGTTTGTTGTCCATAACATAGATAACGCCGGAGATAACGGCAAATATTGTGGACACCCAAAGGAAAATCTGATCCATTACCATAAATCCGGAGCTAAACTGCTGATAAACTTCCGATGACACAGAAATAATATTAAGGTCCATAAGCTCCAAAATATAACTGCTGAACATTACAGCGCAGATTGCAATAATCTGGCTTACGGTTTTCACCTTGCCCCAAATATTTGCGGCAACAACCTTTCCCTGGGATGCCGCCACAAGACGTATTGAGGTTACGGTAAACTCTCTTATCAAAACTATTATTACCATTACAGGGTCTGTAATGCCCAAAGCTATGAAACAGACAAAACCCGAAATAACAAGGATTTTATCCGCCAATGGGTCGGCAAACTTTCCGAAATCCGTCACCAGGTTTCTTTTTCTTGCAAGCTTTCCGTCCAGGCAGTCTGTCACAGACGCCATAATAAAAATCAGACAAGACACCAAATAATGGTGCGGAAAAGGAATTAAAAGGGATGCCACAAAAAACGGAACAAGCAAAATTCTAAGCACCGTAAGTTTGTTAGGCAGGTTCATAAAAATCATCCTCTACAATTTTTTAAAATTGCTTACTCCACCATTTCCCCTATGGGGTCGCAATTAAGAAAATCATCAATTTTTACTTTTACAAATTCACCGGGAGCAGGTTTTCTGCCTGTTACAGTAAAGAACACGCTTCCGTCAACCTCCGGAGCGTCCCAAGCGCTTCTGCCGAAGAAGCACTCGGCGTACTGGTCATATCCCTCAACAAGAACTTCTATGGTTTTTCCGTCAAGCTTCTGGCAGAACTCCTCCATGATTTCCTGCTGATTTTCCATTATAATTTCTGCTCTTCTTTCCTTAACATTCTCTGGAATCTGTGGTTCAAGCTTTGCCGCAGGTGTGTTTTCTTCCTGTGAGTAGGCAAAGCATCCAACTCTCTCAAATCTCACCTCTTTGGCGAAATTCTCAAGCTCTGCAAATTCCTCTTCTGTTTCTGTCGGGAAACCTGCAATAAATGTGGTTCTAAGCACAATTCCCGGAACCTTTTCTCTTATCTTTGCGATAAGCTCTACAAGCTCCTCTTTGTTTCCCTTTCTGTTCATGGTCTTCAAAACTCTGCCGTTGCAGTGCTGTAAAGGCAAATCCAGATATTTTACAATCTTTTCTTCCTCTGCCATAACCTGCAAAAGCTCGTCTGTGATTTTGTCCGGATAGCAGTACAAAACTCTTATCCATCTGATACCGTCAATTTCACAAAGCTTCTTCAAAAGCTTTGCAAGCATAAGTTCGCCGTAAATGTCCTTTCCGTAAAGGCTTGTATCCTGAGCTACAACCACAAGTTCTTTTACACCCTTTTCTGCAAGATGTTTAGCCTCTGCGATTATATCTTCCATTTTACGGCTTCTGAATTTTCCTCTTATCATTGGAATTGCGCAGTAGGTGCAGTGATTGTCACAGCCCTCGGCAATTTTAAGATATGCGTAATAATAAGGTGTGGACTGTATTCTGCCGCCCTCCAAAGGAAGCAAAAGCTTATCCGGGAAGCACTGCTGTTTCTTACCCTGCAAAACCTCGTCTATAATTTTTACAATGTCGTCGTTTGCGCCTATTCCCACAACTGCATCGGCTTCGGGAATTTCTTTCATAACTTCCTCTTTGTAACGCTCTGCCAAACAGCCCGTCACAATTATAGCCTTAATTTTGCCCTCTTTTTTAAGCTCTGAAAGCTCTAAAATTTCTTCAATGCTTTCCTGCTTTGCGGACTCTATAAATCCGCAGGTGTTTATAATAGCCACATCCGCCATCGCCACATCCTCGCAGAGCTTGTAGCCTGCGTTTCTTATGCGGTACAACAGCATTTCTGCATCTACCCTGTTTTTTGCACATCCAAGAGAAATAATACCAACTTTATACGCCATTTCAGTATCTCCAAATTTATTATTTTTCCTTAAAATTCCTCTGCGGGAAACTCCTGTTCATCGCAGAATTCATTCAAAACTCTCTTTATATCACCGTAGCGGTAACCCATTCTTTGAAGTCCCGCCACGGCTCTTTTTCTGCCTTTTTCGTCATTTAAAGCATTTTTATATTTCTTTTCTATCACAGCATAAATCTGACTGTCGCTTTCCGGCTCAAGCTCTTCGGCAATTTGTGATGCGGTTTCCTTGTCAATTCCCTTTAAGCAAAGCTTATAGATAACCGCCGATTTCGCAAGCTTCTTATTTTCATAAAGCTGTGAAGCATATCTTCTTGCAAAATTTTCGTCGTTTATCAGTCCAAGCTCTTCCATGCGTTCAACCGCACCCTTTGCCGCTTCCCTGTTGCAGGTTCTGGAAATTTTGTCCTCCAGCTCTCGGCTTGAGTGGTCACGGTAGGATATAAGCCACAGAGCCTTATCCTTTGCCCTCTGCAAATCAGACTGCTGTATCAAAAAGTGAAGCTGTTCATCGTCAATATCTGCGCCCACCTTCACCCTGTTTTCCAAAATTGTTTTGGTGTCAAGCTTTACGGCAAATTCGCCGTCGATATATATTGCACTTAAACCTTTTTTTCTCGGTTCAATTCCTGTTATAATCATCAGTCTTCAACCAGAATGTCCAGTTTATCCTGAGATGCAGGAGCAGCCGAAGGAGCAGAAGCCACCGGAATCACAACAGGATTTTTCTTTTCCTTAGCTGTCTTTGTTGGGTTCAGCTTGTCGATATTTTCCCAAAGCTGCTTTTCAATCTCGTCGGCGATTTCCTTGTTGTTCTTGAAAAATTCCTTTACATTTTCTCTGCCCTGTCCAAGTCTTACATCGCCGAAGCTGAACCATGCGCCGGATTTCTGAACAACGCCTGCCTTAACCGCCAGGTCAACCAATTCGCCCTCTCGGGAAATTCCCTGACCGTACATTATATCGAACTCAGCCTCTTTGAAAGGAGGGGCAATTTTGTTCTTTACAACCTTAGCTCTTGTTCTTGAACCGACCATTTCGCCGCCGGACTTCAATGTCTCAACTCTTCTTATGTCAATTCTCACTGAGCTGTAGAACTTCAAAGCACGTCCGCCCGGTGTTACCTCCGGATTTCCGTAAACAACGCCAACTTTTTCTCTAAGCTGGTTGATAAAGATTGCCACGCAGTTTGATTTTGAAATTGCGCCGGCAAGCTTTCTCAAAGCCTGTGACATAAGTCTTGCCTGCAATCCCACATGGCTGTCACCCATGTCGCCCTCGATTTCCGCCTTAGGAACAAGAGCGGCTACAGAGTCCACAACGATTACGTCGATAGCTCCGCTTCGGATAAGAGCTTCCGCAATTTCCAAAGCGTCCTCACCTGTGTCAGGCTGTGACACAAGCAAAGAGTCAACGTCAACGCCCAAAGCCGCCGCATAAACAGGGTCAAGAGCGTGTTCAACGTCTATAAAAGCTACGTTTCCGCCGTCCTTCTGACCCTCTGCTATACAGTGGAGGGAAAGTGTTGTTTTACCTGAGGATTCAGGTCCGTAAATCTCAATGATTCTTCCTCTTGGCAACCCGCCTATACCCAAGGCGATATCCAAAGACAAAGAGCCTGTGGAAACATGTCCCACGTTCATATGCTCATTTTGACCAAGACGCATAACTGCGCCCTTTCCGAATTGTTTTTCTATCTGCATTAAAGCTGTTTCTAAAGCCTTGTTTTTATCTGCCATCTTTACTTCTCCTTTTCTTTCCTCTAAATTAAACGTCATATATTCAATACAAAACGGCTTACACTGCCGTAAGACAATTATAATTCAGAACAGAAAAAAATTCAATGATTTTAAAGAAATTTCTCGAACTAATTTTCTAATTATTTTTTATAAAAACCGGAAATTGCTCTTTCCACCCCGCCAATGTCAAGGCTTGAAGAGATATTTTCAAAGCCTGCGTCGGTCATCATCTTTTTTACATCCTCAAACTGATCTTCGCCAAGCTCATAAACTAACATTCCGTCTGTTTTGAGAAACTCTGTGTATCTCTTTGTAATAAAGGAATAAAAATCCAGTCCGCTTTCTCCCCCGTCCAGCGCCATTTTAGGCTCGTACTGAACTTCACTTTGAAGTGTGGGAAGCTCTTCTCTTTTAATATACGGAGGATTTGAAACTATTATGTCAAACTCTTCATCCTGCAAAAAATTCTCAGGATAAAAAATATCGCATTTAACCGCTTTTACATCCGCTTGATTTATATAAATATTTTTTAAAAGATACTCGTAAGCCTCGGGAGATTTTTCCACAGCAGTTACCTTTGCATTTTTGCAGTATTTGGAAATTGCCACAGATATAGCTCCGCTTCCAGCGCACAGGTCGAGAACCTGCATTTCCTTTTCAGGATTTTCCTTTATCCTTTTTATACAGATATCCACGCACACCTGAGTATCTTCTCTGGGGATAAGCACCCCTTTTCCCACTGCAAAGGGCAAATCCATGAAATACCACAGTCCCATAACATACTGCAAAGGCTCTCCGGCGGCTCTTTTCTTTGCCATATTCAGCAGTTTTTCTTCCTCACGGTCTGAAATCACATCGTCACCGTAAACTATAATTTTGTTTCTGTCATAGCCTGCAATTTCTTCCATAAGATAGGAAGCCTCAAAGGACGGGTCGCTGACTCCGCCCTGAGATAAAATATTTTTTATTGTGAGGTATAGTTCTTTAACAGTCATTTTTATCCCACACTAATTTTTATTTTCCGGCGGTAAGAATATCGCTTCCATCCTCCGGTATTACCTCTTTTATAGCGGCGATTGCCACTTCAATCATGCTGTCGTCAGGCTCTTTTGTGGTAATTCTCTGAGCCCACATTCCCGGAGCTGCAATAATTCTTGTGGCAAGGTTGTCGTATTTGCCACAAAGCTTAATAAGCTCGTAACCAATTCCGCAGGAAATAGGAAGCAAAAGAATTTTTATAACAGGTCTTAAAACCGGTATTCCGAAAGGTGCAACCGGAACAAAAAGACCTACGATTATTCCCACAACCAGCATAAGCACCATAAAGCTTGTACCGCATCTTGGGTGAAATCTTGTGTGTTTTCTCACGTTTTCCACGGTCAGCTCCTCGTCGCTTTCATAGCAGAAGATTGTCTTGTGCTCTGCTCCGTGATACATGAAAACTCTTTTCATATCTTCCATTCCGGAAACCAGAAGTATGTATCCCAAGAAAATTACTATTTTTAAAATACCTTCAAAAACAGATTTATAAAAAACTACATCCTTTCCGTCGCCCTGAAATGCAGGAACCGCATTTGAGGAAAGGTCAAACAAAAAGCTTGGTAAAAAGAAGAAAAGCAAAACCGCCAGCAAAACTCCGACTATTCCCGCAAACCACATAAGCACGCTCATCATCTTTTCGCCGAATTTGTCCACAAGCCATTTTTCAAAACGGCTTTCCGGCTCTTCCTCCATAGCGTCCCCCATGGCTTTGTCCGCAGAAATAGCCAGTGATTTATAGCTTAACTTCATTGAATCTATAAGACCCACAATACCTCTTATAAAGGGAAGTCTGAAAAACTTGCCCTTTGATGAAATTGTAGTGTAGGCCACATCCTCTTTATAAATCTCATCCTTGCCGGTTCTCACGGCAACCGTTGTTTTTTTCGGGCCTCTCATCATTATTCCCTCAATAAGTGCGCTTCCGCCTATTGAGGTGATTTTTTTTACATTTTCCTTATGTTTTTTCATTCTTATACCTTTCTATAATAAAAATAAACCACCGTTAATTTTAAAACAAGATTGTGATTTTTCTGTGACACCGCTGTGTTCTAACAGAGATTATAAATCTTTAAAATATCACTGGGGATTTCCCGAGTCTGAGCTTTTCTCCTTTATAAGGGGCAGGGTTATTGTAACTGTTGTGCCTACTCCCAAACTGCTCTCGATATCAAGTGTACCGTTGTGCATGGAGATTATCTCGTCGGCAACCGCAAGGCCTATTCCTGAACCTCTTACAGTCTGATTGGCTTTATAGAATTTTTCCTTTACCTTCGGCAAATCCTCCGGAGAAATTCCCACGCCGTTGTCGGTAACCTTTATCTTTACGTTATCCTGGTCGGCGCTTACCTCTATTGCCACAACTCCGTCAGCAGGAGTATATTTCAAAGCGTTGTCAATAATATTAAAGAACACCTGTTTCAGCCTGTTTCTGTCGCCGAGAACAGGGCCTACATAATCAGGCTCATCGTAAAGGAGATGTTTTCCCTCTGATGAGGCTCTTTCCTTTAGCATATATATGGACTCGTCCAGCTCTGCCAAAATATCGGTTTTATCCATCATAAGCATCATTCTGCCGTTTTGCAGTCTGCTGAAATCCAAAAGTTCCTCAACAATTCCCGTAAGTCTTGACGCCTCTTTTATAATTACGCTCATGCCCTTGTCAAAGGTTTCCTTGTCGGAAACTCCTCCGAGCTGCATGGTTTCCGCCCAGCCCTTAATGGCTGTCAAAGGCGTTCTAAGCTCATGGGAAACGCTGGAAATAAAGTCGTTTTTCATTTTTTCCGCAACACCCAGCTCCTGAGCCATATTGTTTATGGCGTCGCAAAGGTCGCCGATTTCGTCGTCGTGAAGCTTGTCGATTTTTGCATTAAAATCGCCCTGGGCAATTCTTTTAGCCGTAACCGACATCTTTTTAACGGGATTTACAATAGACCTTATAAAGAAAGAACCGGAGAACAGCACAAGCAGAATAATCACAACACCGGAGGTTATAAATATAGCCACAAATGCCATAACCCTCTGGTTTGCCATTTCAAGGGAAACGATATATCTAACCGCACCCAGATAGCTTCCCTGAGAATTTGTGATAACCCTGGTAAGAGCCATTACCGGCTCACCGGAAACAAGGGTTCCGCTCCAGGTGGCAACTCCGCCCGATGAGCCTTTTGCCATTTCATAGTCAGGCATAGGCTGGCTTTCATCTGGAGGAAATCCCGTTGAGGTTATAACAACTCTTCCTGCGGAGTTTATAACCATAAGCTCCATAAGCTCCTTATCGGGAAAGTTTTCAACATATTCCGTTGCCATTGTTATAAAGTCCGTGGAACTTTCCGTGGTGTAGCTTCCGAAAACATTTATAAGCTCTGTGCTTCGTCCGCTGATTGTCTGTTCAATGCTGTTGTAGAAAAACACTTTAATGGCAAAAGAAAGACAGATAACTATTACAATAACTATGGCAGCAATAACTCCCAGTGTATTTATAAGCCATCTTCTGGTAATACCCTTTACTCTTGTCATCCTTTCGCCTCCCTGATTTTTGTTTTTAATTTACCTAAGCTTTTTATCAAGCTTCCCATTTATAGCCCATACCCCATACTGTTACAATATATTTCGGGTTTGAAGGCTCGTCCTCCACTTTCATTCTCAGTCTTCTTATATTTACGTCAACAATTTTTTCTTCGCCCACATATGCATTTCCCCAAACATGGTTTAAAATATCGGTTCTGTCAAGAGCAACGCCCGGGTTTGAGAAAAAGTATTCCATAATCTGGAACTCAACCTGTGTAAGCTCTATAACCTTATTGCCTTTCATAAAAGACCTGTTTCTAAGGTTAAGCTTGAAAATTCCGCAGGTAAGCTCTTCTTTGAAATTATTTTCGCTGTGAGCACGTGCCAAAGCAACTCTTCTGTAAAGGGAGTCAACTCTTGCGGTAAGCTCGCTGGGGCTGAAAGGCTTTGTCACATAGTCGTCTGCGCCAAGCATAAGACCTGTAACCTTGTCCATTTCCTGTGTTCTTGCGGAAAGCATGATAATTCCGATTGTGCCGTTTTTATTGCGCAGCTCCTTGCACACGTCAAGGCCGCTGATTCCCGGCATCATAATATCGAGAATAGCAACATCAAAATCGCCGTTGTGCTCCTCGTATTTTTTCAAAGCCGCTTCACCGCAATCCGCCTCAACCACGTCATATCCGGCTCTTCTAAGGTTTATAACCACAAAATCTCTTATAGCAGTTTCGTCTTCGCAAACAAGAATTTTTTTCATAACTTCCTCCATCTATATTTCTCAATATTATAATCTGTCAATTCAGCCGGTTAAAATACCGTTTCTCCGGTTCCGGCAGCTCTAAAGGAATTCAAAATATCCTGTTCTTTCGGGATATAAGCGCTGTCACCCATTAAAACATAACCATATGCGTTACTTTCGTTTTTCAGTATCAAGGAATAGCCGTCCATGTCTGCCCCGTCAATCCATTCGCCTACAGGATACTGTCTTAATGCGAAAAATGCTTCTCCTATAACTCCGTCGCTGTATTCCATAAAGGTCATGGTTCTTCCGTCGTCTGAAATTACGGCAGTAACATGTCCGTACCATTCGTCGGGGATTATATAGTAATATCCGCCCTTATTGTTGTATACAACAGTTCTGACTATCTCAGTATTGTTGTCAGTGGTTGAGTAGTTGCACCATGAAATAAGTCCTGCGTACTCCATACCCGTTGACGATGAGTCAGAAGGCATTTTTGTGCATACCGGAATTTCCACTATTCCGTCACCGTTGATATCCTTTGATACAATGGCGGTGGATTTAAGATTTATGGAATCGTATTCGCTGATAAGTCCGCTCTGCACCGTTTCGCTTTTCAGCTGGAACTGAGGAACATCGAAATAGATAACCTGTGTGTTATATCTCAGTCCCGTAACACCGTCGGCAAACACCGCAAAGGTTCCTGTGCTGTCAACCTTTCCCGAGGTCACATTAAACAGCCTTGTGACTTCCGAATCCATAGCAGCTTCTGAAACCAATGTGATTTTTTTATCGTTGTCGTTGTAGCAGTAAAGAGAAGCCGCTGCACTTTTTTCCGATGTGCTTAAATTTATCAGCACAATGCTGTCAAATCCGCTTTGGGTAAAATCCCCCACCGCAAACTCGTAATATATTTCATCGGAGGACATCTGAGTACACTGGTTGTTATCATAGCTGTACACCGATAAAACATTTGTCATTGTGCTGTTGGCGTTCCAGCCCACTATAATCTCGTCAATTCCGTCTCCGTTGAGGTCGGCAAAATCAACCTCTGTAACTTCAGGAAAGGCTGTGGTAAACTCACCAACAATCTGCCACTGCTGTTCTTCCTCTTCTCCCACCTCGTCTATTACTACCAGATGAGTCTGAGGGTTTTCGTCTTTTGTTCTGTAAAGTCCTATAGCCTCTTCGCTTCCGTCGCCGTTCATATCATAAAGTATAACTGCGCTTCGGTAATTACCGCTTTGAGGATATTTAAGTGTATATTTCTGATTTCCTGCATTTTGCTCTATAAGATGCTGAATCTGAGCTTTGTCTCCTGTAGGTCTTGGCGGACGCATAAGGTCTTTGCTGTCAAGATTAGCTATGGAGCATCCGCTCATAAGCACCGCCAGCAGTCCCGCCGTTAAGCAGGCCAAAAACTCCTTAATCTTCATTTTTCCGCCTCCCTTTTTAATGAAAATTATTCGGAAACTTCCTTTTCGCCGTCTTTCTTTTCCGGCAAAACGTCCTTTACTGCCGTGCAGTATTTAATTTTAATACCTTCCTGGGAAAACATTCTCTCGTGTTCAGTCATAAAGTTTTCCCCGTAGATTTTTGAAAAATCGCTGTTGTGCAAGTCCCTTGTTATATAGTCAATTCTGAAACCGCACTCTTCAAAATATTCAAGGCTTTCCTCAAAAAGCTCGTCATCGTCGGTTTTAAAACGGATTTCTCCGCCCTCTTCGAGAAATTCTCTGTATTTCATAAGCTTCAAAGGGAAAGTAAGTCTTCTCTTCTTGTGCTTTCCTCTTGGCCATGGATTGCAGAAATTTATATAAATTCTCTCTATTTTATCTTCCGGAGAAATTATTTTTTCAATCTGCTCCACATTCCAGGCAACCAAAGCGATATTTTTTACATCATCAACGGTTTTTCCTGCCTCCTGAAAGAACTTTACAATATTTCTTCTTCCCACGCCAAGCATATCGCTTTTTATGTCAACGGCAATAAAGTTTACATGGGGATAAGCCAAAGCCGCCCGGGCAACAAAGCTTCCCTTTCCGCAGCCAAGCTCCAGATGCAGGGGCTGCTGTTTTTCAAAAACTTTGCTCCAGTTTCCTCTTGTTTCTGCCGGATTTTTTATATAAAAATCGCAGGCGGCAAGCTCCGGTTCCGCCCAAGGTTTCTTTCTTATTCTCATTATTTCACCAAACAATTCTTTATTTTAATTTTCAAATAGGTATACTTTTTGACTATCTAATTTATTATACCAAACAATATGTCCATTTGCAAACACTTTGATAAAAAACGGTAAAATAAACTGATAAAATCTGAATTTTTCCTAAAATTTGATAATTATTCCATTTATTATGTTTTTAAGGCAATATTTTTACAAAAACTGCTGTTGACTTTTTTCCCCGCTATGGTTATAATACATTACGAACTACAAAAAAGAGAATAATTACTGCTTATCAAGAGTGACTGAGGGAACAGGCCCTGTGAAGTCCGGCAACCTGCTTAATGTAAGGTGCCAAGTCCTGCGGTAAATCCGAAAGATGAGTTTATACCCGCTGTTCGGAACACCGACCGGCGGTTTTATTTTTTTATAAAAAGTTTCATCTTATTTTAGATAATAAAAAATCGGAAGGAGAAAAAACATGGCAAAGAGATTTTTCACATCTGAATCAGTAACAGAGGGACATCCGGACAAAGTATGCGACCAGATTTCTGACGCTGTTTTGGACGCAATATTGGAACAGGATAAAAACGCCCACGTAGCCTGCGAAGTAACAGCAACCACAGGCATGGTACACGTAATGGGTGAAATCACCACAGATTGTTATGTAGACATTCCGGCTGTTGCCAGAAAAGTTATAAACGATATAGGATACAACACACTTGACTGCGGTTTTGACGGAAACAACTGCGCAGTTCTCACCTCAATCGACTCTCAGTCACCGGATATCGCAATGGGCGTTAACGCTTCTTACGAGCTTAAAAACGGCGAAGAGGATGTTTTCAACTCCACAGGCGCAGGCGACCAGGGTATGATGTTCGGTTTTGCATGCGACGAAACACCGGAGCTTATGCCTTTGGCAATCTCCCTTGCACACAAGCTTGCAAAAAGACTTACAGAGGTTAGGAAGAACGGCACTCTCCCATATCTCAGACCTGACGGCAAAACTCAGGTTACAGTTGAGTATGACGACGACAAGGTTGTAAGAATTGACACAGTTGTTGTTTCCACTCAGCACGAGGAAACAGCAACACTTGAGCAGATTAGAAACGACCTTACAGAAAAGGTTATCAAGGAGATTATCCCTGCAAACCTTTTGGACGAAAACACAAAGATTTATGTAAACCCAACAGGCAGATTTGTTATCGGCGGCCCTGTAGGCGACAGCGGTCTTACAGGAAGAAAGATTATCGTTGACACATACGGCGGATATGCCTGCCACGGCGGCGGAGCTTTCTCCGGAAAAGACCCGACAAAGGTTGACAGAAGTGCTGCTTACTATGCAAGATACATTGCAAAGAATATCGTTGCAGCAGGACTTGCAAAAAGATGTGAGGTTCAGCTTGCATACGCAATCGGCGTTGCAAAGCCTGTTTCAATCCTTGTAAATACATTCGGCACATCTTCCTACAATGATGAGGCTATCGCAGAGGCAGTTAAGAAAGTATTCGACTGCCGTCCTGCCGCAATCATCAAGAATTTGAAGCTCACAGAAACAAAATATCTCCCTCTCGCCGCTTATGGTCATATGGGCCGTGAGGATTTGGGCGTTCTCTGGGAAAACACAGACAAAACAGAAGAGCTTAAAATGGCATTGGCATAATTAAATCATCTACAGGCGTTTGGCAATAAGCCGGATGCCTGTTTTATTTTATAATTTTTTTCTAAATGGAAATAGAGTGGGTAAAATATCCCAAAATAATAAAAAGCAAAGGAAAGGTCAATTGAAAAAACTGTGTAAACTTTGCCGTATTTTGATGACTTATGACATTTATTTTGTTATAATAAAAAATAATCCAATTTTAGGTATTGTTTTTTAGTTTATGAAAGGATGTACAAAATGGAACAATATTTCTCTAAAACCCCTCAGCAGGCTTTGGACGATTTAAAGACCACTTCCGCCGGACTATCCGAGCAGGAAGCTTCAAGCCGTATTGAAAAATTCGGCGAGAACAAACTCTATGAGGGAAAGAAAAAATCTGTAATTCAGGTATTTTTAGAACAGTTTAAAGATCTGCTGGTTATTATTCTCATTGCCGCAGCGCTGATTTCCGCTTTTTCCGGAAATCTTGAAAGCACAATAGTTATCATAGCAGTTCTTATCCTCAACGCTATACTGGGAACAGTGCAGTATTTTAAAGCTGAAAAATCCCTGGAAAGCTTAAAAGCCATGTCATCACCAACGGCAAAGGTTCTCCGTGACGGCAAAAAGATGGAAATCCCATCCGCACAGATTGTGCCAGGCGATATAGTATTTTTGGAAGCCGGCGACATGGTTGTTGCAGACGGAAGAATTTTAGAAAACTTCTCCCTTAAAGTTAATGAAAGCTCCCTCACCGGTGAGAGCGAGGGCGTTGACAAAACAGTAGATGTTATCAACTCTGAAAAGGTTGCACTGGGCGACCAGAAAAACATGGTATTCTCCGGTTCACTTGTAACATACGGACGAGCAACAATAGTTGTAACCGCAACAGGAATGAACACAGAGCTTGGTAAAATTGCCGCTTTGATGAACCAAACTCAGCAGAGAAAAACACCTTTGCAGGAAAGCCTTGATAAATTCAGCGCAAAGCTTGCGATTATCATTATGATAATTTCCGCTCTTGTTTTTGCATTGTCAATTTTCAGAAGCGGAATGGGAATTTTGGATTCCCTTATGTTCGCAGTAGCTTTGGCGGTTGCCGCAATTCCTGAGGCTCTTTCCTCCATTGTAACCATAGTTTTGGCAATGGGAACACAGAAAATGGCTCAGCAAAATGCCATCATGAAGGATTTGAAAGCCGTTGAAAGCTTGGGATGTGTTTCCGTAATCTGTTCCGACAAAACCGGAACACTGACCCAAAACAAGATGAAGCCTCAGAAAATCTATGCTGACGGAGTACTGTTCGACGGAAAAGAAATTAACCTTGCAAACGATGTGCAAAGACTTCTTTTGAAATCCGCAATTCTTGCAAGCGACGCCACCCACGATGCTGAAAAGGGCACATCAATCGGCGACCCAACAGAGGTAGCTTTGGTTATGCTGGGCGAACACTTTGGTGTTGAAGAGGAAGTCTACAGAGAACAGCACCCACGTTTGGGAGAAATCGCCTTTGACTCCGACAGAAAGCTTATGAGTACACTCCACGACATTGAGGGAGTTCCAACACTCATTACAAAGGGCGCAATGGACGTGCTTCTTGACCGTTCAAAATATCTTATGACAAGCAAGGGCAAGGTTCCTATGACAGAGGAAAGAAAAAGCGAAATTGCCCGTATAAATATGGAGCTTTCAGAACAGGGGCTTCGAGTTCTGGCTTTTGCAGTTCGTGAGCTTGACAGCGTCCGTCCTCTCACCTTGGAGGATGAAAAGGAGTTTACCTTCTTAGGACTTATCTCCATGATTGACCCGCCAAGACCTGAAGCTATACAGGCTGTAGCAGACGCAAAACGAGGCGGTATCCGCACAATAATGATTACCGGCGACCACAAGGTGACCGCAACAGCCATAGCAAAACAGCTTGGTATTTTCCGTGAGGGAGATGAAGCCCTTTCCGGTGTAGAGCTTGACTCCATGAGCGACAATGAGCTTGACCAGCGTCTTGAAAAGGTTTCCGTATATGCCCGTGTTTCTCCGGAACACAAAATTCGCATAGTAAACGCATGGCAGAGAAAAGGCAACATTGTTTCCATGACCGGCGACGGAGTAAACGACGCACCGGCACTTAAAAAAGCCGATATCGGCGTAGCTATGGGAATCACAGGAACAGAAGTTTCCAAGGACGCCGCTTCCATGATTCTTTCCGACGACAACTTTGCAACTATTGTTAAGGCTGTTGTAAACGGAAGATGTGTTTATACAAACATCAAAAACTCAATAGGATTTTTGCTTTCAGGCAATACAGCGGGAATTTTTGCCGTTGTTTATGCGGCTTTAATGGCTTTGCCTGCTCCTTTCGAGGCTGTTCACCTTTTGTTTATCAACCTGCTTACAGACTCACTTCCGGCAATCGCCATAGGTATGGAGCCTGCCCGTGACGGACTTCTTGACCAGAAGCCACGTGACCCGAAAGAGCCTATTTTAACACGTGATTTCTTATCTAAAATAGGTGTTCAGGGCTTTCTTATCGCCGTTGTCACAATGATATCATTCTATATCGGCTATCAAAACGGCGACGCCGCTTTGGCTTCCACAATGGCATTTGCAACTCTTACAATGGCACGTCTTTTCCACGGATTTAACTGCCGTGGAAGCAACTCAATATTCAAGCTTAAATTCTCCACAAACAAATATTCAAACCTTGCATTTTTCGGCGGAGTTATCCTGCTTTTGCTGGTTCTCTTTGTACCGGGACTCAACGGCTTGTTTATGATTTCCCCTGCTTTCGGCATTAAGGAACTGGGCATTGTAGCCTTAATGGCATTTATCCCAACAGTTTTGATACAGATTTTCAAAGTTATAAGAGATATGAAAAAACACTGATAAAAAATAGAGGCGTATGGTTTTTACACCATACGCCTTATTTTTTTAATCTGTTAAAGTTAAATCATATTCGATTATTACAAGTCTGTTGTAATGCTGACTATATTTAAAAAACATAAGCTTATAATTTCCCGCTTCAGTAATTGTTTTATTTATTTCCCCGTCGGTCGCATTGAAAAATGTATAATAATCGTAGTTGTATTGATTTATTTTATCAAAAGAATAGTAGAAATATTCAGGTAAATCCGAAATTTGTGTTTTCCATTCTTCGCTTTCCGCAAGGTATTTTTCAAATTCTGCTATTCCCTGATCATCAGTAAAATCCACATACAGACTGTCTTTTTCAATTAAAAGATAATGCATAAAACTATCTATGTCAATTCCGGAATATGAATACAGCGTATCTTTTGAGCTGTCTTTTATAAAAGCTTCGCCGCCGTCGGGAAAATCAATTCCTGTTACGGTTTCTATCTCCTGCATACGGCTGTAATCTGTTTGAACATAATTCTCAGAAAACGCCATGATGCTTAAAAATCCAATAGCCCCATAGAATGTCAAAATTCCGCTGACAACAATATATCCGACAGTTTTTAAACCCTTTGATTTTCCGAAAATTGCGGTTGCAAGTGAAGCCAATGAAAAAATTATAAATGCGCCCGAGGCAATCTTCAGGGATTGTAAACCTTTGTAGCCGTCTGCGAAAAACATAAATTTTATAACAAAGACATTTGCTGATACAATCATCAAACAGAACAAAGTCCAGTTTATCCTTTGGAAAAGCTTTATTCTTTCTTCGCTCATACTGCACAAAGGGTATTTATAAGCCACATCCTGAGAATAAAAATATCTTATATTATTTATAAGCATTTTTAATATAACATCTTTGTCACCCTGAATATCATCCATGTTTACTGTATACAGTTTTCGAGCGTATGAAATAACCAGCCGTTTTTTGCTTATGAACACACCGTTAATCTCATTGTAATATGCGAAAAAATTTCCGTCGTATTCGTCCTGACGCTCTGTTGAAAATCCTATTCCCTGCCTGTAAAAATAAAGCTTTTCAATACTGTCGCTGTCCTTTATGGACTTAAAGCTTTTATGCCTTTTATACAGGGATAAAGCAAGCGGCACCATAAGTCCCAAAGCTACAAATATGAAAGGTACAAAAAGAAATATGGGATTTAGTCTGCTTCTGTCAAACAGCATAAACATACACGAATTAAACAGATAAATTAAACCTATTGCCGCTATTACACATCTTGATAAAATATTTTTGCGGTAATAAAGCTTTACGCCTTGCTTTTTGCTTTCATCATCTTTAGAAACTGCCGCTGTTCCTATATGAAGTTCCTGTACAGGCTGACGGCTGTTATCGGCTGGCTGTGCCGCTTCCCTGCCCAAAAGCTCGTCAACCGTAACTCCCAGTATCTCGCTGAGTGCAACAAGGTTTTCAATTGACGGCACTGTTTTGTTCTCTTCCCAAAGGCTTACGCTCTGTACGCTTACGCCTATTTTCTGAGCCGCATATTCCTGAGAAATACCTTTTTCTTCTCTCAGTCTTTTAATGTTTTCACCTAAATTCATAAGTCCACCCCTTTTCTATTTTTCTGTAAATTCACAGATGTGCAAAGCTTTTTTCTAACAGAATTATCCGATTAAATAAACGCTAAATTTAAAATATTCTTTTTATTTATTATAACAATTTTAAACTGCCATGTCAAAGAAAAATATAAATTAAATATATTTATATTTTAAAAGCATGTATAAATTCTTGCAGAATTACGGTACAAAGATAAACAGATAATGAATATTTGAAGAAAATTATCACTGAACTGCACACATGGCTAAAAAACCAATAAGAAATTAGAAATCATTTCGGGTTACAATTCCAACTGATAACTCTATTCTTCATAAAACACACATCGTTATCATAAAATTAAATAATACGATATCGGGGGGATTTTTGTGGACAGACGAGATTTTTATGACAGCGACGATGAGCAAAATAACCTTTACATAAATCCGGAAGAATACAGAAAAATGAGGTACTACAAAAACTATCAGAGTTATGAAAATTATCCCCAGGACTATAATCAAAATGAAAACGAAGAGCCAGTACATGAGAAAAAACCTATCGCCCATCCTATTTTAATCTTTCAGGTTATTGTCTGCCTTTTGGCGGCTATCGCAGTTTTTACTATAAAATCAATAGGCGGCGATTTATACGACACGATAAAAAAATACTACAGCCAATTTATAAATACGCCGGATGTGATAACCGATTTTATATCGGAAAACCAGTTAAATATGGCACAGCAGGAGAACACTGAAAATTCTTCTCAGCCGACAGAAGAAACAACACAGGAAACCTCAGAAACCGCTTCCGGTGATGAAAATGAATAAAAGAAAAATCAAACTGCGGGAGAAAATAAGTTTCAGTTTTCCCGCAGTAGCTCTCTTTGCCCTTTCCCTGCTTTTGGACAAAACCGGAGGAATTACCGCCTGCTTTATAAGTGCCGCTCTTCACGAGCTTGGTCATCTGTTTGCCATGGAGATTTCCGGTTATCCCTCTGAGAAAATAAAAATAAGGATTTTCGGCGGAGAAATCGTAAAGAAAAATCAAATTTCCAAACCTCTTTCCAAAGAGCTTTTTATAATCTACGGCGGCATAATTTCCAATCTTTTATTTGCTTTTGCTTTCGGCGGATTTTATTATCTTTTGAATAATGACTTTTTAAAATTGCTTTGTTTCACCAATTTAGGTTTGGGATTTTTCAACCTTATGCCTGCCTGTACCCTTGACGGCGGCGTGGGGCTGGAAATACTTCTTTCAAATTTTTTCGGCGCAGACTTTGCCGCCAAAGCCATAAATGTATTAACCGTTCTTTTGATAATCCCAATATTTACTCTGGGATTTATTGTACTTTTCAACTCACCCTATAATTTATCCCTTTTATTCATCGGGATTTATCTTACCATGTCTTTATTTATATCAGGAAAAAATAAAAGCGAAAAGTTTTCCACATAGAGCCTCTGCCATGTGGAAAACTTTTTTGCCTTGGGACTACAAAAATATTATTAAATATGGTATTATTAAATGGTTAAATTATAAGTATCACTGTATTTTTAAAAACGGAGGAAATAAATGATCAGCAAAGAAGTAGAAAAGCTTTTGCTTAAAGTTCAGAAGCCGGGACGTTACGTTGGTGGCGAACTGAACCAGGTTATAAAAAACAAAAAAGACGTGGAAATAAGATTTGCTTTCTGTTTTCCCGACACATACGAAGTGGGTATGTCCCACTTGGGCATGAAAATTTTGTACAGCCAGTTTAACTCTGTTCCATATATCTGGTGCGAAAGGGTTTTTGCCCCTTGGCTTGATATGGAAGAGCTTATGATAAAAAACAATATTCCACTTTACGCTCTTGAAAGCGGCGACCCAATAAGCGATTTTGATTTTATCGGATTTACCTTGCAGTATGAGCTGAGCTTTACCAATGTTCTCAACATGCTGAAGCTTGGAAATATTCCTATTCTTACAAAGGACAGAATGGATTTAGGACTTACAAATATTGTGGTTGCCGGAGGCCCCTGCGCCTGTAACCCTGAGCCTATCGCAGACTTTATCGACCTTTTCTTTATCGGCGAGGGTGAAGAGGTTGACCTTGAGGTTATGGAGCTTTTCAGAAAATGCCGTGCTGAAAACAAGACACGTCAGGAATTTTTAGAGCTTGCCGCTCAGATACAGGGCGTTTATGTTCCATCACTTTACGATGTTGAATACAACGAGGACGGAACAATAAAAAGCTTTACCCCGAAAAACAACGCACCAAAAACAATTCATAAAAGACTTATTATGGATATGGACAACCTCTATTATCCGGACAACTTTGTTGTGCCGCTTGTTGAGATTGTCCACGACAGAGCAGTTCAGGAAATTTTCCGTGGATGCATAAGAGGCTGCCGTTTCTGTCAGGCAGGTTTCCTCTACAGACCTGTAAGAGAAAAATCTCCGGAAACCATTGACCGCCAGTGCCACTTGCTTTGCCGGAACACAGGCTACGACGAGGTTTCCCTCTCTTCCCTCAGCTCCAGCGACTATTCAAAAATCGTTGAGCTTCTCACAAAGCTTAACAAGTGGTCACAGGACGAACAGGTCAGCATTTCCCTGCCATCTCTGCGTGTTGACGGCTTCACAGATGAGATTATGAGCAAAATTAAAACCGTTAGAAAAAGCGGTTTGACCTTTGCACCTGAGGCAGGAAGCCAGCGTCTCCGTGACGTTATCAACAAAAACGTACAGGAGGACGAGCTTTTAAACACCTGCACCGTGGCTTTCGGCGGCGGCTGGACTACAGTTAAGCTCTACTTTATGATTGGACTGCCAACTGAAACCTTTGAGGATGTGGCAGAGATTGCAAACTTAGGACAGAAGGTTGTTGACGCTTACTACCACTGCCCCAACCATTCAAAGGGTAAGTCAGTAAGAGTAACCGTTTCCGCATCTTCCTTTGTTCCGAAGCCTTTCACACCTTTCCAGTGGGAGCCTCAGGACACAATCGAAATGCTCAGAGAGAAACAACAGCATTTGAAAAACAGTATCACCACAAAGAAAATCACCTACAACTACCACGACTCCGACACAAGCTTCCTTGAAGCTGTTTTCGCCCGTGGCGACAGAAAGCTCTGCAAGGCAATGGAAATCGCAGCAGAAAGAGGTTTTCATTTTGACGGCTGGTCTGACTGCTTTGATTTGCAGAAATGGCTTGATATCTTTGAGGAAATCGGCATAGACCCTGCATTTTACGCCAACAGAAAGAGAAGCTTTGATGAAATTCTCCCTTGGGACCACATAGACTACGGTGTTACAAAGGAATTTCTCATCAGAGAATGTAAAAAGGCTTACGAGGACACTCCGACACCTCACTGCCGTTTAAAGTGCAGTAACTGCGGAGCAGCAAAGTATAAGGGAGGCGTATGTTTTGAAAAACGTGAGAGTATGGTTTGAGAAAAAAGACCAGTGCATATATATTTCCCATCTTGATTTAAACCGCTGTATGATTAGGGCAATTCAAAAAAGCCGTATTCCAATATGGCACACAGAGGGCTTTAACCCCCACCCCTTCATCACTTTCCCGATGCCCTTGTCTTTGGGTTTTGTAGGCAAAAAAGAATGTATGGACATGCGACTTTTAGAGGATAATTTTTCTTTTAAAGAAATTATTGACCGTCTCAACGACTGCCTGCCAAAGGGAATACGAGTTTTTGACGTGACCGAACCGAAAATGAAAGCGGGAGTTATCGACAAGGCTCTTTATGTATTAAAGCTGAACTGTGATGAAACAACACCGGAGGAGCTTCTGAAAAAGACAGAGGAGCTTTTCTCAAGGGATGAAATCATGGTGGACAAAAAATCCAAGTCCGGAATTAAACAGGTAAATTTAAAGGAATACCTTACCGACTACACCATTTCACTGGTTGACGATTATGTAAAGATAAAAATTATGCTTCCTGCCGGAAGTACATTAAACGTGAACCCTACCCTTTTGGTTGATGCTCTGGAAAAGGAATATTCACTTGAGATTTTCCCAAGAGTGACAAGACTGAATATTTTCAATAAGGACGGCGAGGAATTTGCCTGATACACTTAAATATCCGGTTGTCCTTATGGACGCCGACGAAACATTGCTGGACTTTAAAAAATCCGAGGACTTTGCAATTAAAAACGCTATGAAAGAATTTCGTCTCCCCTTTAAAGAGGGGGACGAAAAGCTTTACAGCCGCATAAACAAAGGAACCTGGAAATCCCTCGAGCGAAAAGAGATTACAAGGGAACAGCTTAAAACTCTGCGTTTCAGCCGTTTTTTTGAGGCTCTTGGCTATGATTTTGAAGTGGACTGCCACAAATTTCACAACTGCTATGTGAGCAATCTCTCCCGTTTTGGATTTATGCTTCCCGGCGCTATGGAATTTTTGCAGGAGATTTGCAAAATTGCAGAGGTTTACGTGGTGACAAACGGACTTGCCGCCGCTCAAAAAGGAAGAATGAAAGACAGCGGAATTGATAAGATTGTTAAAAAGGTTTTTATCTCCGAAGAAGTGGGTTTTCAAAAGCCTGAAAAGGAATTCTTTGATAAGGTTTTTGAGGAAATCGGACTTTGTGATAAATCAAAAGCAATAATCTTAGGAGACAGCCTCACTTCCGATATGCAGGGCGGAAAAAATGCGGGAATTGCCACCTGTCTTTATTTAGGCGATAATGATGATGTAGCTGATGAAAAAAATCTTTGTGATTTCAAGATAAAGGATTACAAAGAATTTTTCAGCATAGTGAGATACGACAGGAAAAATCCTTAAAAAATATTGATTTTTACGCCTCGCTGTAGTATAATAATTTGGTAACAATTTAAAAGCGGGTGTGGCGGAATTGGCAGACGCGCCAGATTTAGGTTCTGGTGGCAACACCGTGCAGGTTCAAGTCCTGTCACCCGCACCAAAATAAAAAGCCGGTGCGGACCGGCTTTTTATTTTTATTTGAAGGGATTTTATAACATGATAAATAACGAAGCTAATCTTTTATACAGTGTTCTGCTTTATGAAGAAGGTCATGTCAGACGTACACAACATATTTTAAAGGTTTATTCACTGTCGAAACTGCTCGGAGAAAGAGAAAACATTCCTGAGGAGGAACAGACTATATTGCAGGCGGCAGCTATTTTACATGATATTGCCATAAAATATTGCAAAGAACATTACAACGGAGATGCAGGTCAGGATAAACAAAAACGAGAAGCTCCGCATCTGGTTCAGAATTTTTTGAAACAGTCCGATTATTCTCCCTCATATATTCCAAAAATAACAGAACTTGTCATAAGTCATCATGACTACGATAAACCACGAAACAAGCTTTTACAGCTACTAATAGAGGCTGATTTAATAGTGAACTGTTATGAAAGCCACCCAACCCCTGAAAAAATTGAATACATAAGAAGAATTTTTCAAACTGAAACAGGTTCAAAATTGCTTGAGCTTTGCCTGAAATCCATTACATAATCGGAGGATTTATGAAACACTCGGAGATAATTGATAAACTTGAAAGAGAAATGATATTTTTTAACAGAAAAGACCCTATGAGAATACATCATCTTATAAAGGTACACCGCTTTGCCCAGCTTATAGGTCATATGGAAAACTTAGATAATCATACTCAGTTTTTGGTTGAATGTGCCGCCTTGGTTCATGATATAGGAATAAGACCATCGGAAGAAAAATACGGAAAATCCAACGGAAAACTACAGGAACAAGAAGGCCCTGCATATGCAAGAAAAATGCTGGAAAAACTCGATTTTGATGAGCCTGATATAGAGCGCATATGTTATTTAGTTGGTCATCACCACACATATAGCAATATAGACGGTATCGACTATCAAATTCTGATAGAATCTGATTTTCTTGTTAATTTTTATGAGGATTCAATAGAATATGACGCTATAAAAAATGCTTATCAAAAGATTTTCAAAACTGAGTCAGGAAAAACACTGTGCAGTGCATGTTATTTTGGTAACTGATAAATACTGTGAAGCATTTGTAATTGTACTGACAGAATTTATAAAAATCAAAAGCCTTTGGGATAATAAAATATCACGAAAGCAGGTGAATTGTATGAATGGTTTTAAAAAGATTATTTCCGCTGCAATGGTTTTGTGTACCGCCTCAATGATATTTTCCGGATGTGTCACCGACTACGAGATAAGCGACATTGAAAAGGAAATTTCGGAAAATATCGGGGTTAAAAACGCTATTGTTTTTCCGGTATATACGGAATTTAAGGGTGAGGACGGCTACACGGACAGAATATGGACAGCAAAAATTCCCGACTCAGGAATAGAATTTCACGTTATTGACGACTATCACTGGGGTATGGAATCCGTTACCAACTATCTAAAAAACGATTACGACGAAGCCGTGCTGGCATATATAGAAACTCAGCTTCCAAAGTTTGAATATATTAAAACCTCAACCTACAAAAAGGACGGTATTTTCTACGGTGAAATCACAGGAAAATATGAAAATCTCCAGGAATTAAAAGCCTGTCATGATGAGCTTGAAAATATTAAAAAGGCTTTTGAGGATTTAGGATATGATAATTTACAGATAGCCTATCAAATCGAGTATATTCATCCTTTGAGAAATATCACAGATTATGTTATTGACGATGGTGATGCTTGGGGAAACACGAAAAGTATAGACTCTTTTGAGGATATGAAGAAAGAATATATAACCACGGTTCTCGATTATAGATATGAGGATTTACAGTCCTTTTCCCCAGAGGAGATAAAATCATCTCTTGATAATTATATGTACCCCGTGGGAATATACCGAGGGAATCAAACAGACAAAAGTCTTTATGATGAAAGAGATATCGACTATTACGATGATATCATTGCCAACAAGTACGCATATGGAATTAGCTTTGGTTCACTATACGAAATTCTAAAACGTGAAAACATGAATCCGGAGGGTGACTATTGGCATTACTCCTTTACAGGAGCTGACGGAAGCGTCTATGAAATCTCCTACGATTTTAATGACTACCCATTTACCGACTCATACTCCGAAACAAGAAACGGCTATTACTACATAAAAGACGGAGAAAAGGTTCCTATGAACTATTATTTCTACAATCATTTCACCGAATCTGAAGTTTACAATATGACAGGACTGAATATTATTTTTTAAAGAAAAAGAAGTCAGCATTTAAAAACTGACTTCTTTTTCTTTTATAGCTGTATTGCACTTTGTTTGTCGTTATCTTCCCTGTCTTTTTCAATGTTTTTCAATCTGTCCAGCATATCGTCCATCTCTTCGCTTTCTTCCTCAGAAAGTCCCAGATATTCGGCAAAAAGGCTAAGATAATCCTCATAAATATTTATATACTCCATAGATTTTTCTTCTACTATCTCAGTACTGTTTTCCCATACATACTCATCTTCGCTTACACTGCACCATTTTAAATCCTTATCAAGCTCTTGTAAAAGATACTCAACCTCTTCATCGGTTCTGTCTACAAACCAATAATTTATATTTGCATAGTAATAATAATCCCTGTTATTTTCCTGTATGAGCCTGTCAATTTTTGAAACAAATATGAGATTGTTTGTGTTAAACTCTGAATTGTACTCTACATCGTTTTGAAGATAGTAATACAGATAGCTCAGGTTTTCTATATAGGTGCTTAAATCCTGTGTTCTAAAATTTATAAATACTTCAAATTCTTCCGGATATATTCCGTATTCTTTTAGAATGTTTTCTATATCCTCATCAAGGGTTTTTTCTTCAATTTCAGATTCAGACTTTTCCAGCTCTGAGTATGCCTGCACAACTGCGTCTATAGCCTCCTGCTGTGTTGCCTTGCCGTCTGTGTAGTCGCATACTGTCTGGACAGCATTGCTGTAAATATATCCGTCGTTATCCATGGGCAGTAATGCCTCTTTAAATTCATCAACAACTATTGCAAAATCTCCTACCCTTGCTCTCAATGAGTCATCTCCGGATGGATTGTCAGAGCATCCTGTAAAAACCGACACAGCAATAACCGCAAATAAAAATACCGATAAAAGCTTTTTCATTATTATATCCCCTCTTTAAATAATAACTGCCTTATTGTATTTTAAAACCCTTTTCTAACATTCCCGCCTCTGCGTCTTCCAGGTCACGCAGTGCATAATTCATGGCGACCTCTACCTCATCTATGTTTTGTTCTCCGATTTTTACTGTTGTAAAATAATCACGGAACATATCAGAATACTGACTATCGTTTAAAAAGCTGCTGATATCATCGGGAGCCATGTTTAACAGAAAATAATCCAGCTTATAAAAACAGTATTTAGCATAACAGTCAAGATAATTTCTGTATATCTCCACTACTTCATCCCTTGTTTCAGCTGTTTTATAGGGACTGTCAATATCACAATAAATATATTCGAGCCTTGAAAGACCGTTTTCCATTGTAATTTTCATTTCGTTGGGCATTTGACAAAGCTCTTTTAAATATTCAATTTCCAAATCCGGATTTTGAACAATAAGCTCTTCCAAAACATCGGCTTTTAGCGTTGAAATAGGCAAAGACTCCATATTACTGTAGGTCTGGTCAATAAGCTGAGAAAATTTTACATTTTCATCAGGGTATGAATTTAGCATAGAGTCGGAAGACGCCTCTTCCAGCACATTTCTTTGAGCTGTCACCTGAGAGCTTAATATACCCATATTGTACTGCAAAGTAAGCAAAGCTCTTTTGACATTTGTTTCGTATTCATCCCCGTACATGCTTTTTTCAGCAGGAACACTTCCCCCTGTTCCGTACATGTTTACAAGTATTCCTCCGGCAACAGCAATAATAATAGAACCTGCCACGATACACAAGACTGCTTTTGTACCTGCGGTTTTTCTCTGTTTGCTTATGTATGTTTTTTTATTCTTTTCTGAAAAAGAAACAAGGCAATCTAAAAAACTTCCGTGTACAAGCTCATATCCATTGTTGGCGTTTCTGACTATAAGTCCGAGCTTTCCTGCAAGCTGTTCATTTACCGAGAAATCAAACCATTCGTCACTGTTGTGTATTTCAGAAAGCATAAGCCTTGTTTTTCCCAGATACTCGGGAAAAGCTTTTCCGAAATTTTTACTGTGAAGCTTTTTATAATTTTTATTTACGACCTCGTACATCTCCTCAAGGGTAAGACAAGGTCGTTTTTTTCTGTTCATTTCCTTTGCAATATCCGGAAGCAAATGATAAAAAATATATTTCAGACAAAGCTGCATAGACCTGTTGCCCGGGTCAACTTTCAGCTGCGCCGAATACATTTTATTTAGATATACACAAACAAGTCCGTCAACGTCCTTTACGCTTTGAACCTTAGGAAAAAACTCCTTAGAATCATTTTCCGCCGACAGTATCTCCTTATAAAGCTCCAGCATCATAGGATTTTTCAAGAGCTCTCTCAGCTTCTGATTTTCAGGTATCTCAAGATTTTTTCTTTTAAGCTCTTCAATAACGGTTTCCTCTTCCAATGGCAAAAGCTCTGCAACCTTAAAAGAGCTTAGAGCGTACTCTGTCACATCCTTTGTTCTGTCAGTCACCAAAATTCCAACAGACTGCTTTTTACCGATTTCTTCAATTTCTCTTATAAGATTTTCCTTTCGGTTTCCCGCTTCGCTTAATCCGTCCAAAAGCAAAACTACAGTGGCTTTTCCGGTCTGCACTCCGGTTTCCTTTCCGTCTATAAGCTTTTCAAGTTCATAAAAAGCCGCTGTTCCGCTTTGAGTCTTAAAATTAAAGCTCAGATTTTTCAGCAGGCTTCTTCTTATATATCCGGTCTTATCTGAATAGTCGTTGTACTCCTTTAAAGAAACATAACAAAATACCGGCGCTTTCGGATGATAGGTTTTCACCCCTTCGCCCCAAAGCTTATGGAGTATAAAGGTTTTTCCCAAGCCTCCTGCGCCCTTTAAAAGAACCTTTCCTCCGTTTTCAATTATGGAATTAAGCTCCTGTAAGCCTATGACATATTTGTCCTTTGTCATAATCTTTCTGGGAAGAAATGTTTCACTGAAATTTTGCTTTCTGAAAAGCATATTGCTGCTTTCCCAAAGAGCAGCCTTTGATATTCCTTTTTTATTTATTCTGTTGATAAGCTCGTCTATATCCTTTTTAAGCTCATCTAAATTTTGATATCTTTTTCTTGAAATAATATGAAGTCCTTTTGTAATAATCTGGCAGGTTTTAAACTCCGCAGATTTTGCCTCACGGGTCAATATAGGTATGCCTTCTGAAAGCTTCTTTATAATACCGTTTCCGTAGATATCGTTTTCCGTAAGCCTGCACCCTGTTACCATTTTGAAAAACACTGCGCATATGGAATAAATATCCGCAGGAAATCCTATTTCAGAAAAATTTCTAAGGGAAATTTCCGGCGCAGTATAGCCTGCTTTTTCCGAAAACGCATAATCCTGCACGTTATTATCTTTCATATTCCAAACGCTGTTGTAATCTATCAAAAGCACCTGGTTTTCCATAAACAGAATATTATCAGGACTTATGTCCAGATGAAGCAAGGATTTTTTATGAAAACACTCCAAAGCGGAAATTATCCTTTTCATTATCACTGCCGCTTCAAGAAGCGTAAGGCTATCTCCCTTGCGCTCCAAAAGGCTTTCCAGATTTTCTCCGCCGTGGAGGGACAAAACAGAATAATATGTACCGTAAGCTTCAAAAGAGTTAATATTTCCGGAAACCTGAGAAGGCATCTCCGTCAGCAATTTAAGATTTATCTGATTACCCTGACGAAATTTCTGCTTGCTGTATTTCATAAGGTCAGAGCCGTCATTTATCCCAACAATGGAACCGTCCTTTTCACGATATACATACCCCTTGGGATGCCACGGAAAAAGCTCCTTTATATAAACCTGATGACTGTGCTCTGTATTAAGTCCGTCAGAATAGCTGGCCTTGTAAACGATAGAACTGCCTCCGAGTCCCTCTACACCGTCTATACGATATGAAACGCCGCCCAAACTTATATACTCACCGTTTTCTCTAAGCTGACGTTGGTAAGACATTTATCGTTACACCTCCGTTGATTTTATCACAGATAAATTAAAGTTTGCTTAACCCATATACCTAATAGTTATATTACCTGTCAAACAACACTAATAAATTTTAACGGATAAGGTTAAATATTTCTGCAACTTTTTTCCCTTTTTCAGCACAACAATAAAAATCTATTATACATTTGATTTTTTGACAATATTATTCATTTTCAGAATCATAAAAAAAATCATCCTTATTTTTATCGTCACCAAACAGCTTTCCAAGTGCTGTTTCTATCTTTTCGCTTATAGCGCTGTCACCGTATGCGGCACGCAGTCCGTACAGTGTAAGACAATCAAAAGGATTTCCCGGATCAAGAAGGTTCATTCCATACAGATTCAAAAAAAGGTTTATCTGTCTTATACGAACCTCTAACCTCACATCAGGATCGTAATCCATTAAATCCTCATAGGTATAAGCGCTCTCCTTTGTTTCCTCTGCGGTCATAAAATCTTCAGTAACAAGAAACAACAGCAGCATTGCTTTTCTGCTTACGTCTGTTTTCCTGTTTTTCATGCTTAAAATTTCTTTTTCTGTTGGCCAGTTTTTCTTTATAGCCCTTTGCAGATAACTAAACCCATTCAAAGATCTGGTCTTTGGAATATGCATTCTAAGATATTGGTCAACTGTTTTTTCAATAGAATACAGCTCCTCATCTGTTCCCGGCTTTTGCAGATAATTCAAAAGCTGTATAAATTTTCTGTACGCCGTTTCATGGATTACTCCCAGATTTCTGCTGTAGTTTTTAAAAAAGCTTTCCATTTCACTTTCATTTTCTACCAAAGAAAACTCGTCTTTCAGCTGTTTGGTATAGACTATATCAGAGTCCGTTATAAAATCTTTCTCCTTGTCCTTTGTTTCATCAATATAGATTTTATTCATTTTCTCATACAGTTCCAAAGCTTCAGCATATGGCTTTCCCTTTCTAAGGCAAAAAGCATAGACTATCTCTCTGGGATTTCTGTAGTGGATGCCTGTTTCCGAAGAGCTCGCAATAAGCTTATTGGCCAATTCCTCATTCAAATTCAAAATAAAGCAAATCTGAAATAACTGCTCTCTGTTTTGCGGTACATTACTGCCCTTCAGCCAGTTTCTCACCTTTCTGGAAATACTGTCCTCGTCTTTGCCGCTTATTTCGGTTAAACCATGTACCAGCTTCTCATTTAAGTCATCACCAGGATAAACCCATTTAATCAAATCTGCAAAACTTCTGTAAAGAGCACCGTTTTTTAAGAATTCCACTATTTCCTCTGGTGTCATATCATTTTTAGTTATTTGAATTATATTTGTCTTTGAAATGTGAGTAAAATAACGATCCATCCTATTTCTCCACCATGTATAAAAATAAAACAACAGGCGGTTTCTGCTGTCCTAAAATAAACATAACCGCTGAAAGATAAAACAAAAGAAATTTTATAAATATATATAACATATATATAACAATACATATTTCTACCTAAAAACACAAATAAGGCAATATATTTGCATTATACCACATATACCCCCTTAACTCAACATGTTTCTTTCATCAATTATACAATTATTTTATTTATTAGATGTAATAATAAGGATTAAACCTGTATTTTGCAAGCTCTTTATATACAAATTACATAAAAAGTTTACAGTTGCTATTTTATTTTAATATTTATTATAAATGTAAAAATCAAACATAAATACTTATATTACATATAAATATATTTAACCTTCCGCTTGTTATTTTAAGGCATATCTTTTAGTATTATATCATTACTAAATATATGATATGGCAACTTTTTTCCATAAAAAAGAACGCCGGTCACATATATGACCGGCGTTCTTCTGTGCTAAAAAACATAAAAGGAAGTAATAAAAATGAGAAACAAATTTAATCTATGTAAAAGAACATATTATCCGCTGTTAAGATTATATGTTCATCGTTAGTAAGTTTTCTTTAAATCAATTAAAGAAATAGTAGTAATAATCATCGGCACTTCCTGTGCTGTCGTAAGGATTGTAATCGTTGCCGAAGCTGTCTCTGATTCCGTTTGAACCGTCTGACTCGTTGCCGCTTTCGTTCTGTGCAGCTATATCCTCAGGCACTGCCTCTTCAAGAACCAAGCTCAATGTTCCTGTTCTGCCGTTTCTTTCAACTGTGAATTCAACGGTATCACCTACTGCCATTTTACTTATTTCTGTTTCAATATCTGAAGAGGTTGAAACGCTTGTGCCGTTTACGCTTGTAATGCGGTCACCGCTCTGGAAACCTGCATTTGCGGCATTTGAATTTATCTCAACGCTGGATACATAACATCCAGGCTCTGAAACTCTGTACATCATTGCTGTCTGTGCGTTTGTTATATCAACAAAGGACATTCCGAGACTTACTTTGCCTCTTACATATCCGTAGTTCATAAGGTCCTCAAGAATATCTGATACATCGTTAATCGGAATTGCAAATCCGATACCCTCAACGGATTCATTAACTGATTTTGCAATTATAATTCCAACCAGTTCTCCTCTTCCGTTAAAGAGTCCGCCGCCGCTGTTTCCGGGGTTGATAGAAGCATCCACCTGCATTACGTTGTGAGAAACACCGTCAATCATAACATCTCTGCTTACAGAGCTTATAATTCCCTGTGTAACAGAACCGCCCAGCTGTCCGAGAGGATTTCCGATTACAACTGCCTTGTCACCTGCCTGAGTTGTGGAAGAATCTCCTATCTCTGCCGGATCAAGACCTGTTGCGTCTATCTTAATCAAAGCTACGTCCAAATCTGCGTCAGTTCCAACCAGCTCTGCGCTGTAGCTTGTACCGTCTGCCAAAGTAACTGTGATGCTTGAAGCGTCCTCGATTACGTGGTTGTTTGTAACAATATATCCGTTTTCCGAAATGATTACGCCGCTTCCTGCGCCTGATTCAATGTACTGCTGTAAGAAGCTGCCTGTTTTTACAATTTCTGTTGTAATTTCAACAACGCTGTTCTTTGTAGAGGCTACAATATCGCTTGTGCTCATTTCACCGGTTGTTGAGTTTGTTTCTTCTGCTGTTGTAACAACCTTATTGATTGTCATTCCGTTTCCGCCGGAGCCTCCGCCGTTTACGTAATTAGCAACCATTCCTCCGCCGAAGCCCAACACTGCGGAAGCCAAAAGACTTACAGTCAAAACCAGTGCTGAAACTCTTACAGTCTTTTTCTCCTTCTTTGCCTTAGGAGCTTTCTTTTTCTTTCCTGCCGGATTTACATAGGAATTATTGTAATATCCTGCCTGCTGCTGGTTATAGTTTTGATTGTTTCCATAGCCGTATGCGCCGCCGGAATTCTGTCCGTATGTTCCGTTTGTTCCGTTGTTATTGTTATAGCTGTTGTTTGTGTTTGAGCTATAACTGTTATACGGCTGACTGCCGTATCTGTAATTGCCTGCTGAGTAGGAGTTTGAGGAATAAGAACCGGAATTATTATTGTTGCTGTAGCTTCCTGCGGTATATTTTCCGCTGTACTGTCCGTTATTCCATTCATAAGAGGCAGTACCGCCGTTATTTCCTGATGTTGTTGTATAGGAATTTGTGCTGTTGTATCTGCCTGAGGCTGAATAGTCAGTTGTTTTATATTCATCAGAAACATCTGTTACCTTGCTGTCATCAGCGGCAGAAGCGGTCTCTTCTTCTGCAAACTCAACATCCTTTAATATTTCTTCTGCGCTCTGTTCTTCTGAGCTGTATGTGCTCTCGCTTTCAGAAGCTTTATATTCATTTTTCTCTTCGGAAAGGTTTTCCGTTTCATTTTCTCTATTATTCAAACCGTCAAAGTTATTATAGTCTGACATATCTTTTCCCTCCGTAATAATATTATGTTATCGGCGTTTGCCGTTGTTCTTTGCTATGATTTAATAATATTCTTATAAGGTGACAATAAATTGAAATAACATTGAAACAAAATTGAAACAACTCTGAAATAAAAGCGACACAAAAAACGGCTCGGAAATCCGAACCGTTTTTCTATTATTTGATTATTCTGTTATTCGTATTTGTTCTTCAAAGCTGTCATTATCATGTTGGCGCACTTATACACATCTCCGCCGCCCATTGTAAGAACCAAATCACCAGGCTTTGCCTCTGAGCAGATATACTTGGTTATATCCTCAAATTTATCTATACATTCAGCGCCAGGAACCTTTTTGCCCAAGTCTGTGGAATAGATATTATAAGTATTTGTTTCTCTTACTGCAAGGATTTCTGAAATAACAACCTTATCAGGAATTGAAAGAGCCTTTGCAAAATCATCCAAAAGCATTGCAGTTCTTGAGAATGTATGAGGCTGGAACACAGCTATAACTCTGTCAAATCCCATTTCCATAGCAGCTGTAAGAGTTGCTGTAAGCTCTGTAGGATGATGAGCAAAGTCGTCGGCAACTGTTATTCCGCCTGCTTCTCCTAAAACCTCAAATCTTCTGTGTACACCGCCGAAGTTATGGAGATGCTCTGATATCTCCGCAGGAGTTGCACCGAGGAAATGAGCTGTTGCAGCAGCTGCCAAAGCGTTGTATATGTTATGCTTTCCCGGAACGCTGAGCTTAATTCTTGTAAGGAATTCACCTCTGTACATAAGGTCAAACTCTTCCTTAACACCTTTGCTCTCTGCAATATTTGCAGCATAGTAATCGTTTGTATCCATAAAACCGAAAGTAATTTTCTCTATCTTTGCTTCGCTTACACATTCAAGAGAATTAAGGTCGTCGCCGTTTACCACGATAACACCTGTGGTGAGAGCCACAAACTTCTTAAATGACTTTTTGATGTTCTCAAGATTTCCGAAATAATCCAGATGGTCTGCATCAACGTTGAGGATTATTGAAATATAAGGAGCAAGCTGAAGGAAAGTATCCACATACTCACATGCCTCACATACAATTATATCGCTTTTTCCCACATAGCTGTTGCCGCCGATAAATGGGAGCTTTCCTCCGATAATTGCAGACGGGTCAAAACCGCTTCCTATTAAAAGCTGAGAAAGCATAGCTGTGGTTGTTGTTTTTCCGTGAGTACCGGAAACAGCAATGCTTCTGTTATAACGTCTTGTAACTATTCCAAGCATTACGCTTCTTTCAAGACAAGGTATCTTTCTTTTTCTGGCTTCAACGAGTTCCGGATTATCTGATTTTACTGCCGCAGTATATACCACCATATCAGCACCGTCAACATTTTCTCCACGGTGACCCATATGAACTTCTATTCCCTCTTGTTTTACTCTTTCAAGTGTGTCAGACTCGTTGTTGTCGGAACCTGAAATTTTAAAACCTTCACTTCTGAGAATTTCTGCCAGCGGACACATTCCGCTTCCGCCAATACCGATAAAATGTATGTGTTTTACGTTATCTAAACAATTATTGTAATCCATACAGACACTCCTTACCCTTGATAATCCATTATACTCTGAACATATTATATTGCTAAAACACAAAAAAATAAAGTCTTTTTCTTAATTTTTTTCATCCTTTTTACTTTTTCCAAATTTATAAATTTTTCGTCAACATATTCTGTTGAACATTTAGAAAATCTTTCCCTTTTAGCCGCAAAAACATAATGGGACACAAATATTGAAAAGAAAATATCTTTATGTTAAAATTGTTTAAAAACATATTTATATGTAATCTATTATGCTTACGGAGAATGAAATGGAACTTAAAAAAAATGATATAATTGAAACTCATATAGAAGCGGTAAGCTCAGAGGGCAACGGAATTTGCCGTGCGGAAAACGGCGAGGTAATCTTTGTGCCAAACTCCGCTGTGGGCGATACACTAAAGGTAAGAATTGTCAAAAAGCTGAAAAAATATTCCTTTGGAAAAATTGAAGAGCTTATCTCCCCTTCCCCGGACAGAATCGAAACAGACTGCCCATGTTTTTATCAGTGCGGCGGTTGTGTCTACAGACATATTTCCTACGATACAGAGCTTAAAATAAAAGAACAGCGTGTCCGAGACGCTGTTGAAAGAATAGGTAAAATCACCGATGTAAAGGTTGATAAAATAGTAGGGTCTGAGCTTGAAGAAAGATACAGAAATAAAGCCCAGTACCCTGTTGGCAAAAATCAGTCGGGAGAAATCATCAGCGGATTTTACGGACTTCACAGTCACAGAATAGTATCCTGCGACGACTGCCTTCTCCAGCCTGAAATCTTCTCACAGATAAATAAAACTGTTTTGGATTTTATGAAGTCAAGCAAAAACGATGTCTATGATGAAACAACACACAAAGGAAAGCTTAGACATATCTATTTAAGACAAGGAGAAAAAACCGGCGAAATAATGGTATGTCTTGTGGTAAACGGAAACGGACTTAAAGACGAACCAATCCTTGTAAAAGAGCTGACGGAAAAATTCCCTCAGATAAAAAGCATAGTCGTAAACTCCAACAGGGATAAAACTAATGTTATATTAGGAAAAAGAAACCGTGTTGTATTCGGTCAGGAATACATAACCGACCAGCTGCTGGGCGTAAGCTTTAGAATATCCCCACATTCTTTCTATCAGGTCAATAGACGCCAGGCGGAAAAGCTGTACAGTATAGCCGCAGAATACGCACACCTCAGTAAGGACGATGTTTTGCTTGACCTGTACTGCGGCACAGGCACAATAGGCCTTACAATGGCGAATAAGGTAAAAGAGCTTGTAGGCGTTGAAATTGTAGAGGATGCCATAAAAGACGCAAAAATAAATGCGCAGATTAACAATGTGGAAAACAGCAGATTTCTCTGCGGCGACGCCTCTTATGCCGCCGACGAGCTAAAAAAAGAGGGAGTCCGCCCCGACGTGGTAATAGTAGACCCGCCGAGAAAAGGCTGTGACGAGAAGCTGTTAAATACAATAAAAGAGATGTCACCAAAAAGAATAGTATATGTATCCTGTGACCCGGGAACATTGGCAAGAGATTTAGCCATTCTAAAAACCTTAGGCTATCCCCCACAAAAAATAACCCCAGTAGACATGTTCCCCAGAACAGCACATGTGGAGACGGTAGTTTTGATGTCAAAAACCGAAAAATAAAGCCTGATTTACAACGTTTTCCGGCACATTTCAGAACGGAGAGCAATTCCCCTCACCAGACTGTTTCTGTTGAGGGGAACATTTCTAAAGAGCAAATTTGTTATTCAAAACCATGCCACAACCTACCAGTGAGCAAATTAGATATTTTGCCTTGACAGCAGTTTAGTCCACTCGACGGTCAGAGTGGTGTCTGGGCAATGGGATAGATGTTGAGAAAGTAGGGAATACCTTTGGGGCGTGCAAAGAAAAAAAGAGTAGCAAGAATGATAAAGCATATGTTTACCAAAAACTCTATTAGAGCAAAGATGGGAAAACCTATATTTTTCACTTTGACTCACTATGCAAAGAACATCCTTCAAAAATGCAAGATTAAAGAATGTAGTATTCTTTAGAGGAGGGATGTCTATGATTAGTAATATCTTAACGGTTTTATCTTTTATTATATTATTGTTGAGCTCTTTAGTTAATTGTAACTTCCTATCCCGATTACTCGGGGTTTCGAGCAGTTGAATAAGATTAACCCCCCTCTTAACCATCACGGTTGAGAGGGGGTTCGTGCGTTTATGAGACTTTATCTTTCAATTTTAACATTGAGTCCCGACTTAAGTTCCACTATGAAATGGTCATCGTAGACAGTGAATTGCTTGCCCCAGGTGTCCATAGCGGTTTACTGTTTCAGTTCCCTAAGCCGTGAAATTTCATCGGCAACCAAATAGAAGTTTTTCTTATTGTTCGCCTTATGAATCAGCTCTATAAGAATTTTATTATCCACCGCCAGTTGAAACGGCGGTTTTGTCATGCCTATTCTGCGGACAATGAAGCACCCCACCTGTTAGATAGTAACTGTCTAACAAATGGGGTGTTGTTCAAAAGAGATGATAACGGTGCTTTTATTTGCAATGTAATCCAAACCACACTCACTTATGCAATATCAACGGAGCATGAAGCGGTTTCTTAATCAATTTTTCATAATCAGTATGCAAGCACAGACTATTTCATTTATTTGGATATTTTAATGCTGGCTATTATAGCCTGAACATCTGCGTCTTCAAGGCTTATCTTATCCCCGTTTTCAAGGCATATCGTAACCTGTATCTGATCTGATTCTTCTTCTCCTGTCCAAAGGATTGCGATAGGTGTACCTATACTCTTTCCTGTGAATCCTTTCCAGGTATAGTCACCGATAGTAACAGGCTCAATGTCGGCGGTTTCTTCATACAGCTCTTTCATAGGCTCCATCATAGGATTATCAGATCCAAAATAGCTTATCATAACATAAGGTGTTGTAAAAAGATCCCAATCACTTTCCGCACCTTTAGCGATTTGAATCACATTAGGATCGTAGCCTTCTTCATACTCATCAAAGTAATCTGTGCCGTGAAAACCCATCCATCCGTCGGGAACAAGCGCACTGATATTTCCGCCGTCAAAGGTTTCGCCTTTAATTTCCGCAGGTTCCTTTACAGCAGGGTCACCGGAACAACCGGCAAAAAACGCTGTTAATATTGCAGCTACAAGTATAAATACAATATTTTTCTTCATAGTAATTCCTCCTATTTCGTTACTATTTGTTTTGCTCAATTCTTACTTTCCAATAGGTAAAATCCCGTGTTTTGTCAAAGGATCATATTTTTTCAAAAGAACCATTTCATAGTCATACAGCAGACAATACCGCCGTTACCGTTTTATATTACTGTTATTATCTAACATTTTTTCGCTTTTTTATCACAAGTAAAATAACTACTACGGCAATGCATCCTATTACCGGAACAGCAATAACGGCTGCGAGCCACCACGGGAAATCTGTTTTCTCATCATTGCCGAGATGAGTCGGCTTCATAATGCTTTCGCTGTTATTATCCTGTTCAGCGGTATTATTTGTTGTATCGCTTTCCTGGGTAATGCCGTTATATTTTATGTTCTTTACCTTTATTGCTTTACAGTTAAGGCAGGTATAAACCTTTTCGCCGTCAGCTTGTGCAGTAGGTTTTTTGGTTATTTTCCCTGAGTCCCAATTATGTCCTGCAGAAGGGACTTCCGCACGTTCCGTAACACCGCAGTCACATTCCCGTACCGTTATGCCACTCTCTGTGCAGGTTGGTTCGGTTATTACCTCCCACTCTCCGAAATTATGGGTATGGGCAGTTGTACTCTCCTGAAACTCCGGGCTGTATTTTACCGGTTCAGTCCTGGTTGCTTTACAGTTAAGGCAGGTGTAGACTTTTTCCCCATCCGATTGTACAGTAGGTTTTTGGATTATTTTTCCTGAATCCCAATTATGTCCTGTAGCAGAAACTTCCGCACGTTCCGTAACACCGCAGTCACACTCCCGTGCCTTTATTCCAATCTCTGTGCAGGTTGGCTCCGTTATTACCATCCAATCACCGAAGCTGTGGGTATGGACAGTGACCCTTTCGTAATATTCTACACGGATAAGGCGGCTGTATACCGGTTCGCTTTCGGCTCCTCCTGATACATTCCACGCAGCATAACAGTACCATTTAACGCCGATTTCCTCCGGCACCTGATAGCTGTCACCTTCCGCACCAAAAACAGCACGGAGCATTGCCATATTTTCCGTATCGGCAACGTACCACTGATACCTCAGTGTACCTCCGTCAGGCACAGTTGCGTTGGCATACAGAACAATACTTCCACCGCCAATTTCCATGTAGCAATCCGGCATTTCTGTCTCTATCACCGGCTTTTCCACGCCTGCTGCACAGACTGCGACGACAGAAAAACAAGCAAGAGTCACTACAAGAATAAAAACGGAAATGATTTTTTTCATACCTATTCTCCTCTCAATTGTTTCGTTGTCTGTTATCTTTTTACAGCCGAACAAGAGACAAGCTTCCTTTAAATAACGCTGTTTACTCTGTATATACACATAAACAGATTCAGGCTCTTTCCAGAAGAATTGTTCCGTAACCGTAAACAAGGTATCCATCCGTTGTCACTGAAATCTCCGCAAACGGATCTATTTTTTCTCCGAAAACTTCTCCCTCTGTCTTTGTATCGTAATAGAACTTTCCATTTTCTTCTTTCCACTTTGTGCTGTCAACAACGGCATAACCGTCATCACGGATAACAGCTCCCTGAGCTTTTGCTTGTTCTCTCATTTCCTCCGGAACAAATAGGAGTGTGTTCAGCACGCCGTCCTCGGCAAATTCAGTAGTACACTGCATCATTCGAGCAATATCATCAAATTCTTCCTTATCAGGTATATTGTCCGGCGTAAAAACCTTCTCACCTTCCGGTGTCGGCATACGAAGTTCTTTTATTTTCCAAATTCCACGGATATCCATATTGTTTTCTCCTCATTAAAATTAGGTTTATTTTGGAAAAGGCTTGCCGTAACAAGCCTTTTTCCGGGGTATGGATGATTATACAATGTACTTATTTCTTGTTGAACACAGCGCCGATTATGTAAAGAATCGGAAGAACAAGACCTAACACCAAAGAAAGTATGCTGAAGGAACCTCCGCCTGCTGAGTTCAGTATTGTTCCTGCAATACAAAGCACTGCTACAATAATGCCCCACGCCATACATACTCCGGCTTTTTCGGGCTTCTTGCAGTTTACTACACCGATAATTCCGGCAACCAGCTGTGCAACTGCACTGACAACCATCAATGCAACGGATGCATAAAGCATTGCTGAAGAAGCTTCTCCGTCACTGATATAAACAAGGGCGGCAACTCCAAGTACTGCAATAATACTAAGAATGATAGAAATTCCTCCGCCTATGATCATCAAAATACCTGTCACTTTCAAAAAACCTGATCCTTTTGTTTTTTCCATTATTAAATCCTCCTAAATAATTTTTATCTAAAGCGGACAAGTTACCGCTTTAATCCATTTTAACTTAAGCCCATGGGTCGGCAGCTTTCGGTGTTCTCACTCCTGTCAGCAGATACTGCTCCCATAAAAACCACTTGCCGTCAGAGCCACGCTGGCGCAGCTTAATGGGACGAGGAGCGTCAGCACCGCCGCATGGGATAAACAGCTTCATATATCCCTGTTCCTCACCGGATACGTGATTACTTTCTATAACGATAGTATACGGTATTGACGGAGTGTAGTTGTTGTCGGGCTTTGAGCCTGCAAAATAGGTAAAGGGCAGATAGGTTTTGCCGTCACGAAAGCGGTCGTTGAGAAAAGAAATATCCTGTCCGTTCAGAGGACGTGGGCCTCTAAGCCAGTTCAGCATTTCCGCACCTATGTTTTTGTCCGCAGCGTAGGCACAGAGAGCAAGGACAGTGAGTGCCGCCGTTTTAAAAGGTGTATCGAGGCTTGCCTCCGGAAGCGCCTGCATTTCTGCAAGACTCTCCGGCAGGGAAGAAAACGTAAACGTTTCCCTCTTGTTTCCGATGGACTGAGCAGCGGTGTTTACCGTATGCATGGCTGTATTTTTAAGTTTGTCAAATATACCCATAGTTTCAACCTCCTCTGATATAAATTTTATAGCTGTATAATTTTCGTACCCTTAGAATTTACCTCCTCCGCCGCCGTGTGTCGAGCCTGAGGAAGATGTATGGGTACTGCTTCCTCCGGAGCTGTTATTTTTCGGTCTTTCAGTTCGGGTGACGGTGTTGTACAGGAACAGGTCACGGCTTTCCGTAATATTCAGACTTCCGTTCTTTATATAATTTCTTGCTGCCGCTTGAAAGCGCACCGTTTTGAGCTTTGCTTTCATTGTTCCGATTATGAGAAAGGACAGACATATGCCGATTGCCAGGGAAATGGGAATCCAAATCAGCGGAAGAGGCTCACGTGGCAGATTACCGATATCATAGGGTGCACCGGTTCTTGCCTGGGTTATAAAATCATCGCAAAGCTGTGCATAGGTGTTAAAGGCTTCTGCAAAATTACCGCCTGATAAATCCTCTTTCATTTGTTCTCCGATATATTCGATTCCTGCGTCGGTAAACGCCGTAATTCCATAACCGCAGGTGGATATGTACCAGTCATTGTCCTCCGTGCTTATTAAAAGGAGCAGTCCGTCTCTGTTTGCACCGTATCCGAAATTTGCGTAATCGTATATATCGTCGGCAAAGTCACGGGGTGTAGACCCCTCCAGCGTATCTGTGGTCAGTACAATGATATCCATTTTCTGACGCTCGCTTATTTCATCAAGCTTGGCGGTAAGTGCCGCTTCCTCGCTGTCGGAAAGAAGCTCTGCCAAATCCTGTACACGTTCGTATTCATCCGCAAACCCCTCATTTTCGGCAAAAGCAGAGACCGTACCGCAAAGGCAGAGAACAAAGGAAATCATAATAACAAGTATTTTCTTTTTCATTTCCTTTCCCTCCTTACAGCAGTCCGATTAAGTATAACAGCCATGCGCCGCCGTAGACTGCCGCCGAAAAAATTGACGCCAACATAATCGTCCATCTGGTTACAGCGCCCTTATCAACAGGCAAATCTCCAACGAACTTTCCGGTCTGTCCGTTCATAGCAAAGGTGTATTTATTGCCTTTCCATGTGGTATTGAGAAGCCAAACAGGATAAAGAGCATAGCGTGCTTTTCCGCCGTGAAGCTGCACACTGGTGTTTTCCGGTATAACACTTGTATATCCCTTAACCGTTTTGGCAAAAGCCTCCTCCGCTGAACGCTTGATACGCTGATTAGCACGGTCAATGCTTTCCTCAGCTGTCACATCATATTTGTCCGCCAGATATCCGGCAAGATAAGCCGTCTGAAAATCCACTGCCTCAGAAAATTTAAAAGGCTCGATGGATTCCATCAAATCGTCTGCCATTTTGGATGAGCCGTCAACGGGAACATGCTCAAAGCCGACGCTGCCGGCTCTGTGAACCATAAAGTAGCTTGTTTCGGTGTAGTTATAGCCGCTGTCGCTCCATTTACGGACTTTGGTGGCACGGTAGCGTATTCGTGCGTCAACATCAGTATCAAACAGCCAGAAAGGCACATATATTCCCTTGATTTCATCAATGTGGTTTTGACTCTTGAAAATCTTCGGCAGGAAACGCTTGCCTGCCAGGTGATTCATAAGCCCTGCCTTTGCCGCCTTTTTGTCAAGCTTAAACGGTATCACAAGATCGGGCTTTAAATCCCCTGAAAACTGACCCATCATCACCACGGGGTTGCCGCAGAAAGGACAGGATGTGGCTGCCATGTTGGCGTCGCCTACAATTTCACCGCCGCAGGATTTGCACACATAGGAGCGCAGACCGTCAGTCTCTCCCTCCTGCCAGCTTCCGCCGGCTGATGTTTCCCATTCCATTCTGTCCGATTGTTCTCCCTGCAGCGCATCGTCATATCCTTTCAGCGAGTCCATTTCGAACTCGGTGTCACAGTACGGACACTTCATCTTCTTAAGCGTACTGTCAAAGGCTATGGCGCCGCCGCAGCAGGGACATTTGTATTCCTGCAAGGTTTTCATGAAAAACACCTCATCCTTTCTGATAATAAACTGATATTTTTACAATGCGAAATATCTTCGTCAAAACTCAAGCGTACTGAAATATAAAAGCTTTTCATTTAATGAGGCTGCCGCACTCCGGACAAAACTTCGGAGGTTTACTCTGGTATTCCACAGTTCTTCCGCAGGAGGCACAGCCGATTGTATTTGAAACAGGCTTTTGTTCTCCGCAGTTTTCGCAGAATTTTCCGCTGTTCTGTGTTCCGCAGGACGAGCATATCCATAGGCTTGTTTCGGCAGCAGCGGATGCTGCGATTTCAGGATTATCCGGACATACCGCCCGAACACAGGTATCGTCCGTAATTATAATATTTTTCCCTTCAATTCGCTGCATCAGCAAATCCGTTATATACTCCATATCGTCTTTATATATCCTGTAAAGCTTAGAACCGGGGCTGTCGGGGCGGTGTCCTTCGCTCAGCTCAAATTCTATCTCGTCGAACCAAGGTGAATCCACCATAATTGTCATATTGAATTCGTAATCATATTCGTAGCGGGGAGGAGTATAGCTCTTCTCATTCCCCTCGGAATCCTCATAAAAAATTTCTTCCTTATTTTCTCTGACGTCGGTAATAACATTGGTTACCTGAGAAAGTGATATGATATCCGGATTGCCGCTGCGCCAATCTGAAAGCCCGGTAACAATAAACTGCTTGTTGTCAAAATCAAAACAAATCTTTTTTTCGGCTCCGAAAGTATAGTCACTCTTAAAATTCTGAAGCTTTGTCTTATTTTCCTCACGGTAGGCAAGCTGGCGCTTTATATCCTCCACCGTAGAGCGGCGGCGGCCGCTAAAAAACGGAGAAAGCTTTTTGGCACAGTCCTTGCACAGATTTCCGTTTTCCAGCTTACGGTTGCCTAAAAAACCTATCTTTTCTCCGCAGACATCACAGTATTTTTTATCAAACAGTCCCATGCTATGACCCTCCTTCTTTTTGCCGTATATTTATTCAATTGCGGATATCAGCAATTGAATCGTTATTGCCTGTCATTATCGTTAAAAATGTCACCGCATTCCGGGCAAAACTTCGGTGGATTCTTTGGGTCTTCCGGCTCCCAGCCGCACTTGTTACAGCGGTAAACCGGCGTACCTACCGGTCTCTTTGTACCGCAGTTACGGCAGAAATTACCTTTATTTACGGTACCGCATGTGCAGGTCCAGCCCTCTGTGTCCGCAGGCTTTGGAGAACCGCACTCCGGGCAGAATTTACCGGTAGCCGTGTTGCCGCACTTGCATTTCCATGAGCCTGCCACAGGCTTCTGTTCAGGCTTTTTAGAACCACAGTTGGAACAGAAATTACCTGAGACCGTATTTCCGCAGCTGCATTTCCATGATTCCACTTTTCCGCCGTCCGCAGAATACTGCTGAGAAGCCTTAGCCTGCTCCTGCTGTTGCCCCATGGCGTACAGGTTCTGCGCATTCATACCGCTGCCTGAGTTCATCGCCATGCCCATACCCATAAAGCCTGTCATAGCTCCGGCAGTGTTGCCTGCCGCTGTTTTCATTGCGTCTGCCTGAGCGCCAACAAGAGTAGCCGCCGCCATTGTAGGGTCACGCATAATCGCTGTACGCTGAGCCTGCTTAATCATCTCGGCGTCTTCCTCCGGCAGGGTGACAGAACCAAGGGCAATGCTTACAACCTTAAGACCACGAAGTGCACCCCATTTTTCGGACAGCGCCGTGTTCATAGCATTTTCAAGGTCGGTATTGTGGGTGACTATCTGATTTGGACGAAGCTCCAGGTCTGACAATCTGCCAAATGCCGGCTGCAAAGCGCTTATAAACTCTGCTTTAAGCTGGCCATCCAATTCCTCACGTGAATATTCCTGCTCTACATTTCCGCATACATTGGTGTAAAACAACAGCGGATCTGAAATTTTATAGGAATATACACCGGAACAGCGTAACGACACGTCTAAATCCAGTCCGATTTTTGAGTCAACTACACGGAAAGGAATTGGGTTAGGCGTACCAAATTTATTGTCGATAAGCTCCTTAGTGTTGAAATAGTAAATGCGCTGGTCCTTGCCTGTGTCTCCTCCGTAAGTAAAGCGTTTTCCCACAGTTCTAAAGGTTTGCTTTATGCTTTCTCCAAGACTGCCGGCAAAGATTGACGGCTCGGTGGATGTATCGTATGTAAACTCACCGGGCTCTGCACATACCTCCACAACCTTGCCTTGTTCTACTATAATCATACATTGACCGTCAGCTACGGCAATGCCGGAACCGTTGGAAATAATGTTATCGTTTCCTTTTGTGTTGGAGGAACGTCCGGTTATGCGCTTTTGTCCCTTTGTTACAAGCACATCCTTAGGCATAGACTCGCAGTAGAAAAATTCCTTCCACTGATCGGCAAGCGTGCCTCCAAGTGCACCGATACCTGCTCTAATAAGTCCCATTATTATTGCTCCTTTCTAATTTTATAAAAATAATTTCGCTGTATATTTTCGGCATACGCCGTTAAATTACGGTTCATTTTTTTCATTTACCACAGAATACGGATTTTTATTTTCCTTTGGGACATCCTCTACCGCTCCGTATCTGTTTGCAAGGTACATAACGGCTGTCCACAGAACAACACACAAAACCCATATGGCAAATGCTATTGCCGACCACCACAGCGATATTTTCAGCCAAAAATGCAGAACCAGCAAAACAGCCGCCGGAATAATTCCCAAAATACTTATCAACATATTAAAAATCAAACAGAGGAAAAAACCGCCGCTTCGTTTTGTATTGCGCATTTATATCATCCTTTCGGTTTATCCGGCTCCCATAGTCGTCCATGTACCGTCCATTTCATCATAGACATATATAAAATTGTCACATACGCCGTAATAGTGCTCTCCGACAAATTGTTCTTCATTATCCGTTCCCAGAGTAAAAAGCAGACAGGCACGGTCATTTATCACCTGCATATCTCCGGTATACATAAGGTACATTCCCTGCTCCATGTAAGACTTTACCTCGTCGGTTTCCATTAGAATTTCCATTGCAGCGTGTATCGAATTGTCGTCGGGAAATTCCTCGTATACCGAAAAATCGTACACTCCGGAGATTTTTGCCAACCTGCCGTTTTCCATGGAGAGCTCAGGACGAAATTCAACAGAATTTACGCCGTCGTCGGCGGTGATAAGCACATTTGAATAAATCTCGCTTAGATTACACCTAAGAAGAATAATCTCTCCGGGCTTTCCCTCATAAAGAGGATTGCTTTTGTCATCTGCATATTCGCCGTATTCCGTCATAGCAGACGGGTACAGAGTTATTCTGCCTTTTTCATTAGCCGGAATTATGGCATACAGCTCCTGTCCCTCGGTCATAAAAAGCGATTCATAAAGGAGGAAGGGATATGTTTGACCGGCTTCACTGAGTTCAATATAAGCAGACAAATCGGCTTCGTTAATTTCGCTGTCTACATAGCCAATAAAAGCCACACCGACTGTACATCCCCTTTGACGGATTTCCTCTTGCAGTGATTTCAAATCGTCGTTCTCAGTTTCAGTATTTTCCGGCTCAGTCACAGAATTACCGTCTATGGTTTCTTTTTCGCCGGAATCAGGCATGTTGATGCCCGGCAATACCACACATCCACTCAATAAAAAGATAACCAGTATCGCTGTACAAAACAGGAAAAGAATTCTTTTCATACGGTTTTCCTCCTTGTGTTTATTTTAATATTCATATCGGAATGCACGGTATACAAATCTTTTCGGGTACAGGGTGCGTCGGCTGTTACTGCTTTCGCACCCTTAAATGCATAACCCAAATAGAAAGAAGTATGACTATTTTATGTTTAAATTTCTCTTTGTGCTGACAATGAACAACCACCGAACAGCTTAATCTCCCGACACTTTCAGATACAAAGAATTTCCGCAATGGGGACAGTATCTCGAATCATCGGCGAGCACCGTGCCGCATTTGTCGCAGCAGAGGTGTCTTTCACGGTAACGGTCGTACAATGTTTTTGTAAGCAGTCTCATACCGCAATCCGGACATACTCTGTGCTCGTTGTCTACCACAGTCCCGCAGTGAGGACACACTTTCATGCTCTTCATTACTTTTGGGCCGAATCCACATTCCTCCAGCCAGCTTAATTCCTCTTTCTCTGCCACGAATGTCAACCTCCTTCATAATGTAATTTCTTTTTGCACACGGGACAGAACCTTTCACCTGCATCAACATTGATTTTTGCGCCGCATGACTTGCAGTACCTTGTTTCATACTCAAAGGGAGCGCAGTCGGTGCACTCAAAAACCACCGGATTATACACCGCATCGATAATCCATTTGCCGCATTTTCGGCATTTGTTAAAATGCTGTCTACCTTCCTTTTCCCATGCCAGCATCAATTCCTCTTTAGGTGTATCCGCATGATAAGGCTTTGTTATGCATACCAGTGCGCCTGAAACATCACAGTAAAAACGATAGCGGTTGCCGTCAGCCTCTGAAGTGATTTCATATGTAGCCGTTTTTCTTTCTTCCATCTCATTTTATCCCTCCTTTTTAAGTAAAAATATGAGCTACAGTTCACTAAAAAGAAATCACGTTTTACCGTTGATTGAGCCAATATTATATGATATAATATATAATAATATAAATAAATCACATGATAGTCAGGGCGGAACTCTACACTTCGTTGGCACGCAGACAGAGTTCTTTCTATCGGAAAATATTCCTTATAGAAAAGGGTACCCCGTTAAAATTCTTATAGAACAGCAAGACTGTATACCCTCCTTAAGTACTCTTGCAAATAAATTATATAGAAGATTTCCTATTTTGACCCCGTCAAAAACCCTCAAATTGATAGGTTAAGTTGAAAAAAATATTGGTTTTTTACTTATTTTAGGTAATTTTGATAGGAAACCAGATAGGAAGTCTGTTGTAGTATCTACAACGAGGAGGAAATCATGAAAAAAACACTATCTTTCTTTTTGGCAGGGCTGCTCCTGATTTTCAGCATTACCGGTTTTTGTTTAAACATGACAGGCTGCAGTTCAAAATCAAAACTTGATCCCGATAATCCGGTCACGCTGACCATGTGGCACGTCTACGGCGAACAGTCCGACTCCCCCATGAACCGGCTGATTGAAGAATTCAACAAAACAGTGGGAGCGGATAAAGGCATAATCATAAATGTCACAATGATGTCCAACGCTTCTCAGATCGGACAGAAGCTGCTGGACGCTCAAAACGAAGTTCCGGGTGTTCCGTCCATGCCGGATTTATTTTTCTGCCACAGCAGTAATGCAGAGGAACTTGGCGTTTCTAATTTACTGAATTGGAATGACATATTTACCGAGGAAGAATTAAACAATTATGTGCCGGACTTTTTGGAAGACGGAAAAATAGGAGATACCCTTGCGGTATTTCCTGTTTCTAAGTCCACCCATGTTTTGTATGTTACAGGTACACAATTTGATTGTTTTGCAAAGGACATGAGCGTATCCTATGACGATCTATCCACTTGGGACGGTTTCTTTGCCGTTGCAGAAAAGTACTATGAATGGTCGGGAGGCAAACCTTTCTGTGCATTGGATTATCCAATTCGCTGTGTTGAACTGAATGCGCTTTCAAAAGGCGCTGAAAACTTCTACACCGAGGAAGGTTGGTATGATTTCGATAATCCTATCCTCAAAGAGTCGTGGCTGGAATTTGCCGAGGCAATCTCCAAAGGACACATTGTTGTTTCCGACCTTTATTCCAATACCATGGTGATGACGGGCGAGGTTATTGCCGGTATCGGTTCGAGTGCGTCCATTCTTTATTACAACGATGTCATTACATATCCCGATAACACAACTGAACCGATGAATTTGCAGGTTGTACCGCTTCCGAAAACAAAAGGCTCAGATCTGCTTGTAACACTTGCCGGCGTGGGACTTTGTTCGTACAAGACTACCGAGCAGAAAGCAGAGGCTGCTGCTGAATTTGCACGCTATATCACGGAGGAAGAACGGAATCTTGAATTTGTAGCATCAACGGGATACATGCCTGTCAACAAAGGTTCCTTTGAAAAAATCAAAGATTACGATTTCGAAAGCAAAGCATATGAAAACCTTTATACAACGCTTTTAGAGGTGAACGAAACGGCAACCGCTGTCAGAGAACCTTCCTTTGCCGGATATTACGAAAGAGTCTACGCTTTGTATGACAAGCTTCGGGAGATGCAGCCACAGCTTACTGAAAGATTTGCAAACGGCGAAGACGCCGCAAAGCTGGCTGATGAAACATGGGAATTGTTTCGCTCGATAGAGTAAGGCGGTGGCGGAATGAAATTGTTGTCCGGTTTTACAGGTAAAAAGCAGTCCATGAAGCGAAAGCTCTTAGCCTATATGTTTATTCTTGCGGCGCTTGTCCTGACATTGCTGTTTTCCGGACTGCTGTTATTAGGACAATTTACAGGCGCAGAGCAAACAACTTTTGAAACTTTGGATTTCCAAGCTGATGTTTTTCACAGACAAATTGAATCACATTTTGAAGGATTGGCTGTTATGAGCATTCAATTGTCTGTCGATACTGCCGATGCTATTGAAAATTACCTTTCAGAAAATCATATTGATTTTTCAGATATCAATGATTCAGAGGAAAACATTGCCGCTGTTCAGGAAGCAACTTTCGATATACTCAGGCAAAAGCTTCTTGAAGCCAACTGTTCAGGAGCCTTTATTGTTCTGAATGCAACGGTAAATGCGGATGCGGATAATGCCGAAAACTCTCACACGGGTTTGTATTTGCAGCGCAGTTCTTTAGATTACTCGGATACCGGTATTTTGCTTTATCGGGGACTCACACAGCTCGGAAAAGAACACGGCGTTATGCCTCACAGAAAATGGCGGTTGGAGTTTAATACTGATTTATTTCCAAACTACAACGAGCTGACGGACAGTGCCCAACTTCCCCTGACCAGCGCATATCGCATCTCCGATATATTTACTCTTACGGGAACATCGGAAAGAGTTATGTTAATGACAATCCCGATTACAGGCAAAGACAAAACAGTATACGGACTGTGCGGGTTTGAGATCAGCGAGAGTTATTTCAAGCACACATTCAGTCAGCCATCCAAGCTGGATCACGCTGTATTTACGATTAACAAAGGCAGAGAAAGCATTATAAATTATGCAGACAGTTTCAGCTGCGGTATAACGGATGGATATTATTTACCGCCTGACGGAGTATACATTCCCTCTCCTTTCGGAAGTGGGCTGACTTTATTTCGGGGAGATACTTCATCTTATATCGGTGTTATAAAGCAAGTTAATCTATGCAGGAACAGCGACAGCTTTTTTCTGACGACTCTTATCCCCAAACAAGACTTTGACAGATGGGTTTTTGATGATACCCTGCGTATTTTACTGCTTGTTCTGCTTATTCTTTCAGCAACGATTGGATGCAGTTATTTCTTTACACGCAGGTACCTGTCACCTATTAAAAAGAGTCTGGAACAGCTCAAGCAAAAAGAATACGACAGACATTCAGGCATTTTGGAAATAGATGACCTGTTCGCTTTTCTTGCCGAACAGGATCGTATCAATGAAGCTGCACTTGACGAAATAAAAAGAGAAAAGGCGGATATGCTGACTTCTCTTGAAAAAATTCAGAACGCACACAATGAAACCGTTCAGCAGGTGGAGAGGCTGGCGTATTCCAGAAAGAACGAAGTCGATCCGTACGATTATGAGGATTTCAAGAACGGTCTTAAATTCCTTACAGAAAGAGAAAAAGAGATATTAAATCTTTATATTTCCGGAAAAACCGTAAAGGAAATTGTGAATTTGTTAGGACTAAAGGAATCCACGGTTCGTTTTCACAACAGAAATATTTACACAAAGCTTGGCGTACATTCCCTGAAACAGCTTTTGCGCTATTCCGCAATTATGAAGCAAGAGGAAGAAAAATCAAAGGATATTGGTTAACAGAGCTAATCAGATTAACAATAAAAGAAAAAACATTTTAAGACAGATATATCAGTTATATTAACTAATTGATATATCTGTCTTTTTTTAAAATTTTTTTATTTTTTAAAACCTAACCCACATTTTTTACGTCTATGAAGTAAAAAGAGGTGATGAAAGGTGGGTACAGATGATTTTTACAGACTATTTGAAGGTTTTATAGAAGAAAAACAGCTTGACCCGATAACGGCTAAATGGCTTTTGGAAAGAATTTTAAGTATATTATTTACGAATTCTGAAAATCAAAAGCCCAAAAAAGAAAAAAACAATACGTCCGGTAAGCATTAACACAGCGTGATTTCAGTTGCTGTAAATATTAAAAAACACCTTTTTAATATTGCCGGCAAATTTTAATCTTATTTTAAATAATCAGGAGGAACAGAAAATGAAAAAGACAAAAATATTATTTTTAACAGCAGCAGTTATTATGATTTTAGGATTGGCAGGATGTGGAAACACTAAAATTGATTTGATGGATTATGTGACAGTTGTATTTTCAGGTGTAGACGGACAGGGAAAGGCTGTATACAATGTTGATACTGTAAAGCTTGAACAGGATTTAGCCGGAGATAAGAACGGACAAATTTCAATGGACGAATTTGAAAAAATAGGATGGATATCACAATTTGAAACAACTATATCTTATCAGCTCGACAAGGAAATCGGTCTTTCAAACGGCGATGAGGTTACGGTAAGTGTAACCTGTGACGAAGAATTTGCAAAAGAAAATAAAGTAACAGTATCCGAAAGTCAAAAAACATTCAAAGTAGATGGTTTAAAGGAACCCATTGAAGTGGATGCTTTTTCTGAAGATATTTTTAACACAAAAAACGGCGTTGTTTTAGAGTATTCCGGCACTTCCCCATATGCAGAATTGAAAATACAAAACAAATTCACCGGCGAACCCTATTCATTGATAACCTACCGTGCGGACAAAGAGTTCGATATAAAAAACGGAGATCAGATTAAAATTACCGCAGAGCTTCCCAAAGACGCTGCAGATAATGGCTATATTTTAAAGGAAACAGAGAAAACAATTACCGTAGAGGGTTTGAACTCTTATGTGGATAATCTTTCTCAAATCAATGAAGAGGACAGAACAGAGCTTATCAGCAAACTTGAAAAAGCATTTTCAGCAGAAACAGAAAGACGTGTAAGATTTCATGACAGTCAGGGTACAGAGCTTGATATGAGTACAAACAGCACAGATTTTTCCAATTTCACCTTATCAGAAGATACTTATGAAATTGCAAAGAAAGAATTTACAATCATTCCTTTTACAGTTGACACAACAGGCTCTTATTACTGGTTGGGCCGTGAATATTTTGAAAATCAAACAGAAAAAACTTTTACAGGCGCCAGCGGATTTATTGTTGCAAAGTATTTGACAATCGATTCCAACGGTAATTTAGTAGATAATAGTGTATACTTTGAGGTCGGCGGAATTTATGAGGATAAATCGAAAATGGAAGCTGACATAAACGCTGATTATGGTGTATAATATCCTTAATCATTAAATTCAGGAGGGGAAAATATGAAATGCTTTAAATGCGGCGCCAAACTTGAGGCAGATTCAAAACTCTGTCCAAAGTGCGGAGAACCACAGGGCTTTTCATTGAATTTGATTGAAAATGCTAAAAATGGAAATCAGAACGCCATTACGGAATTATATAACCGTACATATAACAATGTTTATTTCACCGTAAAAGCATTGATAAAATCGGAAGATACTATTTTGGATATTGTTCAGGATTCCTATGTAAAGGGCTTTAAAAATCTTTCTCAATTACAGGACCCGGACAAGTTTAGAGCCTGGATAAAACGAATCGCTCATAACAGTGCAGTCGATTATCTCAGAAAAACTAAACCTGTGATGTTCTCAACAATGTCTACAGAGGATGATTCTTTTATAGAATTTGAAGATGACAGAACAGAAAATTTGCCTGAGGTTGTAATTGACCAAAAAGAAACAACAAGACTTGTAAAAGAAATTCTCGACTCTTTAAGCGATGAACAGAGACTTGTAGTCGGCATGTTCTATTATGAACAAATGAGCGTAAAGGAAATAGCTCAGACTCTTGGTATCAGCGAGAACACTGTAAAATCCAGACTTTCTTACGGAAGAAAGAAAATAGAAATGCAGGTAAAAGAGCTGGAAAAGAAAGGTACAAAACTTTACAGCCTTGCACCTCTTCCATTCTTGCTGCTGCTCTTCAAAAATATGGATGCACAAGCCATGGAAATCCCCAATACTGCTGTTTTGCAGTCTATCCAGCAGGAGTGTACTGCTGTTTCAGGAGCAGGCGGAACTAATACAGCAAATGTATTAAAATCATCAACCAAGCCCGCAGTAAAAACAGCGGGAGGAACAGCCGCTAAAGGTATCGCCGCAAAGATTATTGCCGGTATTACAGCCGCTGTCATAATTGGAACCACTGTAGGAATTGTGGCGCTTAATCAGAAAGAAGAGCCACAACAGGAAACACAGCAAATCACACAGGAGACTCAGCAGATTACACAGGAAACTCAGGAAGTAACGGAAAACGAAATAAAATTATCTCCGGAAGAGATTTACAAACCAATACTTGATGAGTACAGCCTTGCAATGGGCGCTGACCATAACGATGAAACCGCAGAATTTCCAAATATAAACTATGTTATGATGAATTATTATTATCAATACGGCGGTTATGACGGAACATATTTCACAGGATTTTATTACGATTACTACGATATAGACGGAAACGGAACAGACGAATTATTGATAGGTTACGGCTCTAAATTTAAAGACGTTGTAGATGTGTACGGCACAAAAGACAACAAGCCGCAAAAGCTTATTGACGAATATTCCTTAGGCGAGCGCTCACAGTTATATATTTATCCTGACGGAACCATGCTCCTATTTGGTTCAGGAGGAGCCGAACTTAATGTAATTGACACTTATAAAATTAAAGAGGACGGCGTATCATTGTCTGTAGAGTCAGAAACATATGAAGGAGACTTTAACTTAGATTCTGCTCTTGCGGAAAAGTCAAACAATCAGGAAGCCGTTGAGGACTTTGGCTGGAAACCTATTGATACAAAGTGGGATACAGAAAGCTCCGGAAATTCTGAAGAATATATAGGTCAGTATATTAACGGAAATGACTGGAACGCCGGAATTATAACCATTGAAGCAAATGACAGCGACTCTGTAAAAGTACGCCTGGAGGCTTTCAGAAATAGGTCCGACCAAGAACTTTCAATAATTTTCGAGGGTACAGGCTATGCTGTGGCGGACGGATTGGTTGTAGATGTTTCAGGAAAACAGGTCAAGCTGATTAAAAAGGATATTGGCTTTATTTTGGATGCGGCACTGTCTTTAAAGATGGAGTGGGACTTAGACCCGTATATCTACACCGGTGAATATGTTTCTATAATGCCCATGGAAGACGACAGCTATTTTTAAACTGATTGTATACGATAATTTTTACAGGCACATAATTCAAACTCAATAGTTGTATAAACCTCAAAAGTGGTGTAAAATAAAAGCAGCACTTTTGAGGTTTTTTAGTTATGTGGTGATAAAAATGAACGAATATTTTAAAACAAACAAATACGACAAAAACTTTATTTCCGAAAATATGATGGGGCCTAATTCTCTTAAAATTTTAGAGGAGTTAACAAATGACATTCCTTTAAAAAGAGATATGATAAAAACCGACGGCGGAAGATATATGAATATTATATCCGTTACCGGAAATTTAAAGCAGAATTAAAATTACCTATAAAGTATAATGATTACACTTATTTATGGGAGGTTAAAGTATGCCGTTTACTATTGTCAGACAGGATATAACACATATGCAGGTTGACGCTATTGTCAACGCCGCAAATACAGAGCTTTTAATGGGCGGAGGAGTTTGCGGAGCTATTTTTAATGCTGCCGGTGCAGTTCAGCTTCAGGCGGCATGTAATAAGCTTTCCCCTATAGAAACAGGAAAAGCCGCTGTCACTCCCGGTTTTAATCTTCCTGCCAAGTTTATAATTCACGCCGCAGGGCCTGTATACAGCCGCTGGCACAAGAAGAAAAGCGAAGAGCTTCTACGTTCATCTTACACTGAGTCATTAAAACTTGCTTTGGAAAACAACTGTGAAAGCATTGCCTTTCCCCTTATCTCAAGCGGTATTTACGGATATCCAAAGGACGAGGCTTTAAAGGTGGCTGTATCGGCTATTAAAGATTTTCTTAATGACCACGACATGGATGTTTATCTTGCCGTATTCGACAAATCGTCCTTTAATGTGAGCAAAAAGCTTTTAGGCGATGTTAAAAGCTATATCGACCAAAAATATGCCGACGCACATCATCAAGAACGAAGAAGACTGCTGGATACAGAGAGCAAAGCTATATACAGAGAGCAAAACCCACCGACATTTTCCTCTTTTATGCCTGCTTCCGCCCCAAAAAGACTGGACGATATGCTTATGGAAATGGACGTACCTTTCAATATCACTTTACTTGGTCTTATTGACAAAAAAGGAAAGACCGACGCCGAAGTCTACAAAAAAGCCAATATTTCCCGAAAGCTCTTTTCAAAAATCCGCACAGGAAACGGATATATGCCCAGCAAGCGCACAATTTTGGCTTTGGCTATAGCCTTGGAGCTTTCACTGAGAGAAACCGACGACCTGCTGGAGAGAGCCGGCTATGCCCTTTCCCACAGTCAGAAATTCGATGTAATTGTGGAATATTTTATTATCAACAAAATATATGATATATTTGAGATAAACCAGGTTCTGTTTACATACGACCAGCCCCTTCTGGGCGGAAACTAAATGATGTCGCTTTGAAAGCGACCAAAAGGAAGTCACTTTGCTGTATTATATAGACACAGAAAACAAAGGGGGACTTCATTATGAAAAAGAATTTGACAGAACTTGTATTTATACTTGATAAAAGCGGATCTATGCACGGACTTGAGAACGATACAATAGGCGGTTTCAACTCTATGCTGGAAAAGCAGAAAGAGATTGACGGAAGCTGTGTTATCACAACAGTGCTTTTCGACACATATTACCAGCTTCTCCATGACCGCATAGACATCCGTGCAGTAAGCCCAATCACTGAAAAAGAATATACAGTGGGCGGCTGTACCGCATTGCTGGACGCTATGGGAAAAACCATTGAGAAAATCACAGCTGTACAGAAAAACACAGCCGAGGATTACCGTGCGGAAAAGGTTATGTTTGTGATTATCACAGACGGTATGGAGAACGCCAGCCGTTTTTATAACGCCTCACAGGTTAAAGAGATGGTAAAGCTTCAAAAAGAGAAATACGGCTGGGAGTTTATATTCCTGGGAGCTAACATCGACGCAGTGGAAACAGCAGGAAGATTCGGTATAAGCGCAGACCGTGCGGTGGACTATGTTCCCGACAAACAGGGCACAAGGCTTAATTACGAGACAATATCAAATACCGTATCAGAGTACCGTGTATGCGGTGTTGTTTCCCAGAGCCACTTAGACAGAATAAGAAAAGACATGAGAAAGAGAGGTAAAGGCAGATGATAGGAGCAATCGTTGGAGATATTGTAGGTTCAATCTATGAGTGGGACAATATCAAAACAAAGGATTTTCCGCTTTTTCAGGATGACTGCTTTTTCACAGACGATACGGTTATGACCTGCGCTGTGGCTGAGGCAATCATGGAGGGCGGCAAGCGTGATAACTTTATCGACGCTATGAAAAAATACGGCAGAATGTATCCCGGCGCAGGCTACGGCGGAAAATTCACTTCATGGCTTATTTCCGATACACGTGAGCCTTACAACAGCTTCGGCAACGGTTCCGCAATGCGTGTTTCACCCTGCGGCTGGATAACTGACTGTGATTGTTATGATAAAACAGGAAAAATTCCGGAGGAGGTTGAAGATATTGCAAAGCTTTCCTCCGAAGTGACACACAATCATCCTGAGGGCATAAAGGGAGCAATGGCAACCGCAGACGCAATTTTCCTTTGCCGTTACTACCGAAAGAAAGATGCAAATACCATTGATGACTGCAAAAAGGCTGTCAAAGAGCATATCGAGAAAAAATACGGCTACAATCTTTCTCAGACCCTCGACGAAATCCGACCGGGCTACGACTTTGACGTTACCTGTCAGGGTTCCGTTCCTCAGGCAATAATCGCTTTTTTGGAGAGCACAGACTTTGAGGACGCCATAAGAAACGCCATATCTATAGGCGGCGACAGCGACACAGTTGCCGCTATAACCGGAAGCATAGCAGAAGCCGCATACGGTATTCCGGATTGGATTAAAGAGAAAGCTCTCTCCTATCTCGATAAACCGCTTATGGATATAGTAAACCGCTGGGAGAAAGAGAACGCAGAGTTAAGAAAACCTTATCAAAACATTTAATAAAATAATGATCCCCCGGCAAAGCCGGGGGTATTTCATAGACGGGTATAACCCTTTGTTCCCAGCCACGTGTCACGTCACGTTGGTACGATCTGACATTTGCATATTTTGTTACTTGCTACTCGTAAACGAGTTTTAGAAATTAGGCATCGTCAGTTGTTCTCCTGCCTTATCTTCTTCTAACTGATGCTTTATATATTCCTCTATTTTCTTTGCATTTTTTCCAGCTATATCTACATAATATCCTCTACACCAAAATTCTCTATTTCTGTATTTGTACTTTAATTCCGGAAACTTTTCGTATATCATTAAACTACTTTTTCCCTTTAAGTATCCCATAAAACTTGATATTGATACTTTCGGCGGTATCTCTACCAACATATGTACATGATCTGGGCATACTTCTGCTTCTATTATTTTTATTTTTTTTCACTCACATAATTGCCTTAATATTTTTCCTACTTATATTCTTTTTTCTTTATAGAACACTTTTCTTCTATACTTCGGCGCAAACACTATATGATATTTGCAATTCCATTTCGTATGTGATAAAATGTTCATGTCATTCATTTGAATGTCCTCCTTTTGTTGTCCTTGCAGCTGCCAGACCGCAAGCTTATTTTACAACAAAAGGAGTTTTATTTTCTACATCACCGGCTGTCGCCTTCTTTTGAACCACTCGCCTAGCGAGTGGTTTTCTATATACAATAAGGAGCAGTCTTTGTTGACTGCTCCTTGTTTTTTATACTGCAAATCAAAAATCAGAAATTATCTGACAGCAAAAATCTATTTTAAAATTTTATTATTCTGAGCTGTTAAAAAAATTTAAGGTTTATACAAAATGCGGCAGGCTTACTTTATTTAAATTGTGTATTTATGTCAACATAATTTCAAATTTCAGTTAATCAACAGATTTTAATATGCTAATACTGAAAAATAATTAAATTTTCTCTGATTTTTCGCCCCATTTTTATTGATGTTTTTTAAGGTAATTCTGTTGATTTTATTTGTATCATAATATATACTTAACAATAAAACAGTAAACAATTGGGTAAACCTGCTCATTTAAAAACGATGGTTTGTTTATCCTTTATCATACCTTTTTCTCATTTATAAAGGAGTAATTTTTGTGAACAAAGAATCACCAAGTGACAAAAACAAAAGACGAAAAAGAAGGTACAAAAAAGAGCCTTTGAGTCAGGAAAAAAAGGTTGCCGTTTTAATTGTATGTGCCATTGCATTTGTGGCAGTTATTTTCGGAGTAATATGTTTAATAAGCGGAAATCTGCTTTCTGTAAATCCGGAAACAACATCCACATCGGAACAAACCTCTGAGTCTGAAAGCACCTCAGAAGAAACAACGGAAGAAACCACAGAAACCACAGAAGCAACCACAGAAGAAACTACAGAAGCAGCATCAGAAACAACTACAGAGCCGTCATCATCCTCTTCAGACGGCAGTTACGATTATTCCTCACCTGTTCCCCAGTCGGCACCTGTTGATGACAGCTATTTCAGCGATGCGGTATTTATGGGAGACTCAAGAACAGAGGGCTTTGCACTTTTCTCAGGCCTTAACACAATGACTACATATGCAAGCCGAGGACTTAACGTAAGCACAGTATTTACAGACGCCACCATAGACCTTAACGGAACAATGGTTACAGCTATTGACGCATTGAGAAGCACATCTTTTTCAAAGCTTTACATAATGTTTGGATTAAACGAAGCAAGCTGGCCTTACAGCGAAGTATTTATTGATGAATACGGCGATATTATCGACGAGACAAGGGCAATAAACCCCAACGCTATAATTTATATTCAATCAATTCTCCCTGTTACAAAAAGCTCTTCCGACGCCAGCGAAAGCTTCAACAAAACCAAAATAGACAGCTTAAACGTAATGCTTCAACAGCTCGCCGCTGAAAAACAGGTTTACTATATAGACTGCGAAAAAGCCGTTGCCAACTCCGAAGGATATCTGCCGGAGGAGTCATCCACAGACGGAATACACTTCGGTGTTCCGGAATGTGAAGCATGGCTTGAATATCTCAAGACACACACTGTGTCACCTTGAGAAAACATAAAGGACTGAAATAATATAAAGGAGAATGAATATGAAAAAAACAATCAAAAAGATTATCTGCCTTGCAATGTGCGCTCTTACACTTTTTGCTTTTGCAGGATGCTCAGGCAGTGAAAACAAGGAACTTGATATAGAAAAATTATCAGGCGATCTTCTGGCTCAGGTTCAGTTTAAAGATACACTGACAAAGATTGACGACGATATGATATCAAAGCTTTACGGCATAGATTATGCTGAAGAGCAGATAGTATACGTAAGCACAGGAGCTACAGCAGAGGAAATCGCTCTCTTCAAGCTTAAAGACAGTGCAGACGCTCAGAAAGCTTACGACGCAGTAAACAAAAGACTTGACTATCAGAAAAACAGCTATGAGCTTTATATTCCTGAGGAAATGGTAAAGCTTGACGCCGCTGTTATAGAGCTTTACGGAAACTATGTTATCTTCTGTGTTTCCGACGGTGATACTGCAAAAACAATTATCGAAGAATACATAAAGTAATTTTACCAATACAAAACAACACCGCAGACTTTTGAATAGTCTGCGGTGTTTATTTTTAATCTCTGTAAAGGCTTCTTAAAAGCTTTATTTCCTCTGCATGACCTGCTTCATCAAGGGGAGTTTCCAGATAGAAAGGCAAATCTCTCAAAAGGGGATGATTTATTATTGCGGTTATAGCCTCGATGCCTATTCCGCCCTTTCCTATACACTGGTGTCTGTCCTTGTGACAGCCCAGAGTATTCATGCTGTCGTTTAGGTGTATCGCCTTTAATCTTTTTATTCCTATAATTTTGTCAAATTCCTCAAGAACCTTATCTAGGGAATTTACAATATCATAGCCTGCGTCAAACACGTGGCAGGTGTCCAGGGTAACGCCAAGATATTTCTCAAGATTAGTTTTTGAAATTATCTCTGCGATTTCCTCAAAGCTTCTGCCAACCTCTGTTCCCTTGCCTGCCATTGTTTCCAAAAGCACGGTGGTTTTCATTCCCTCAAAAAGAACTCTGTTTAAAAGCTCTGAAATAAGCTCTATTCCCTTTTCTGCGCCCTGTCCCACATGGCTGCCCGGGTGAAAGTTGTAGTAGTTGTTAGGGAGCAGTTCCATTCTCTTTAAATCGTCGCTCATGGTTTCAAAGGCGAAACGCTTTGTTTCCTCCTTTTCCGCCGCCGGATTTAAAGTGTAGGGCGCATGGGCAAGGACGGGAGCAAAGGAGTTTTCCTCCATTATTTTTATAAGTCCCTCTATATCCTTTATGTCTATTTCCTTAGCCTTTCCGCCTCTGGGATTTCTTGTAAAGAACTGGAAAGTGTTTGCGTCCATTTTCAAAGCCTGCTTGCCCATGGCGGTAAAGCCCTTGGCAACAGACAGATGACTTCCTATTTTTAACATTTATTACCTCTTTATTTTAGTTTATCAGTCGCCGTCAAAAAGCGGTGTTGAGAAATATCTCTCTGCTGTATCAGGCAAAACAGTTATAACTGTCTTTCCCTTTCCCAGCTTTTTGGCAAGCTTCAATGCGGCGGCAACATTTGTACCGCTGGAAATTCCGCACATTATACCCTCTTTTGAGGCAAGCTCTTTTGCTGTTCTTATTGCCTCTTCGTCGCTTACGATATATATGTGGTCGTAAATGCTCTTGTTGAGATTTTCAGGGATAAGTCCGTCGCCTATACCCATCTGGAGATGTGTTCCCACATTTCCTCCTGCGAGGATTGCGGCATTTTCAGGCTCTACTGCCCATATCTCAATGTCCGGATACTGAGCTTTCAGCACCTCTCCGATACCTGTAATAGTACCGCCTGTGCCTATTCCTGAACAGAAACCGTCGATTGGGTCTTCAACCTGCTCCATAATCTCAAGGGCTGTTCTTCTTCTGTGAACCATTGGGTTTGCAGGGTTTGAAAACTGCTCAGGCACGTAAACCTTTGGATTTTCCTCTGCCATTTTCTTTGCTGTTTCAACGCATTTTGCAATGCACTCGCCGATATTTCCATCGTCGTGTATTAAAATAACCTCTGCTCCGTAATGATGAACAAGCTTTCTTCTCTCAACACTTACGGAGTCAGGCATAATTATAATTGTCTTATAGCCTTTAACAGCGCCGATAAGGGCAAGGCCTATTCCCTGGTTGCCTGAGGTTGGCTCAACAATTATTGTGTCAGGCTTTATAATGCCGTCCTTTTCGCCCTGTCTTATCATGTTGTAGGCTGTTCTTGTCTTTATTGAACCGCCTACGTTTAAGCCCTCGTATTTAACCAGCACTCTTGCGCTGTCCTCGTCTACCATTTTATTAAGCTGAATAACCGGGGTCTGTCCCATAGCCTCCAGCACATTATTATATACCATTTTATATTTACCTCTTTCTCTGTTTTTATTTTGCACTGTATCTATTATATCACAACAGGAATTTGTGACAAGAGCGAAATGCTGTTTGGCGTAACATTACAGGTGTAGGCGAATATTTCAATTCCCGCTTTCTGCACCTCTTTAAGCTTATCTGCAAATTCCGGATGTGTTTTTCTATTGGGTGTAAAATACTTTGCCTCTTTTAACTGCACAACAAACACTACACAGCCTCCGTATCCGTTTTTCACTGCGTCTTCAAGCTCTGTAAGGTGCTTTACACCTCTTTCCGTTGGTGCGTCGGGAAACAGCACCACTCCCTCATCCTCAAGGGTAACGCCCTTAACTTCGGCAAAATATTCTTTTCCCTTTCTTTTAAAATAAAAATCAAACCTGCTGTTTTTATACTTTCTTTCCCTTGCAATATATTCTATGCCGTCTTTAAAGCTTCCGTCATGGATAAATTCAGAAAAAGCTGTGTTAGGCGCCTGACTGTCCATATTTATGAGAAGCTTTCCCTTTTCCACCGCCACAAGGTCATAGGCGGTTTTTCTTTTGGGATTGTCGGATTTTTCACAGTAAACCGTTGAACCCGGCAGAAGCAGTTCCCTGCATCTTCCTGTATTTTTTACATGAACCACCTGGACTTCACCGTCTATTTCCACATTGGCTATAAACCTGTTGGGACGGCTTATAAACTTTCCGGCGGCTATATTTTTGTAAAACATAAATCACTCTTCCTCAAGCTGTGCGGTCAAAACTACCGGATTGTGGTCTGAATTTTCAAATCCGCAGTCCAAGGTTTCCACACTTACGGACTTTACATTTGGTGAAAGTATAAATCCGTCCAGCACATAATACTGGGTGTTTTCGCTTTCAGGATTGTAAGGCTCGTTTAAAAGTCTTGAACTTGGCACATCGTCGTCGGAAACTATCTGCCATCCCTCGGGGAAAAGGCTTGTGTCCACAACTCCGGGAACAAAATACTCGTCGTTTATAATTTCGTACTGTTCACCCTGAACACCCGGAAAGGTCTGGTTAAAATCTCCGCCGGCTATTACATAGTTGCCCCTTTCGTATTCATTTTTCAAGAAATCTGAAAGTATCTGGGTTTGAAGCTTTTTGCCCTCTCCGTCGTCGTAGGCGTCAAGGTGAAGATTTACAAGCACCAGCATTTTATCGCTGTTTTCTATTGGCACATACTCAACAAGCAGACATCTTTTAAGCTGACAAAGGCTTACAGGCCAGGAAAAAGCTGTTGGGAAACCAACTCTCAATGCGCTTTCGTTTGCTGTAAATTTATTGAATATAGCAACGCCCGATTCAACCTCGCCGATTGTGGGCAGAGGATAGGGCACATATTTTACACGGTAATTTGTGGCATAGGCGGCGCTGTAATCTTCAAGGCTTTCCGATATTGAGGAATACTCGTTGACATGGTAAGAGCGTTTTGAGGACTTGTCAACCTCCTGAATAAAGTTTACGTCCGCATCGGCTTCCTTTATGGTGTTGATAATGCCGGAAAGGTTTTTCTCGATATTTTCACGGCTTTCTGTGTTTACGGTTTTTCCCCCGTCCATAAAGAAGTCGTGGTCTTTATCGTTGGCGCAGTAGCCTATATTGTAGGACAGCACGGTGAGAGTGTCACCTGCCGCAACTGTCTTTTCTGCGTTTTCTGCTTTTTCCACAGCTACGCCTTCATACTCTGAGGGCTTAAACTCAGTGGCTGTGAGATATCCCGCCAAAGCAAAAAATCCTATTACAAACACAAGAACCAAGGCAAGAATACCTTTAAGAATCTTTACAGGCAAAGAGGTCTTTTTATCTTTTTTCTTTTTCGCCATAACTTCCTCCAATATCATAAAGCAATACATTTTAACAGTCGTTAATCTAAAAATTTATTATACAATTATTTTTAAAATTTAGCAATATTCAAACCTTAAATGGACATGCATTTTCTAATTTCACTGTTAAAAAGTTAAATTATCGCTTGTTGATAGTTGAAAAACGTAGAAACTTATTATATAATTAAGAAAGTTACTGTATACATTTAATAAAAACAATAAATTTTGATTATAGGTGATACTTATGGATATATTTGTATGCATCGGCAGTTCCTGCCATCTCAAAGGCTCTTACGATATTGTAAACCTTATGACAAAAAGCCTTGAGGAAAACGGTCTTACCGACAAGGTAAATTTAAGCGGCGCTTTCTGCTTCGGTAAATGCTCCGGCGACGGTGTTACAGTTAAAATCGACGACGAAATAATAAGCGGCGTAAACAAAGAAAATTTCAAAGAGATTTTCAACAGCTATGTACTTAGAAAATTCAAATAAAAAATCCACCTGTGATTTTTAAATATATCGACGGAACTTAAAAAATAAAAGGAGAAAAAAGCGATGAATTCTTGTATTCAGTTTAAACCCTCTAACTGCCGCAACTGTTACAAATGTATAAGACATTGCCCTGTAAAATCCATACGTTTTGAAAACAACCAGGCGCATATTGTCCATGACGAGTGTATCCTCTGCGGTGAATGTTTTGTAGTCTGTCCCCAGAATGCAAAGGAAATCAGAAACGATGTTGACAAGGTAAAGGAAGTTATCAAATCCGGCAGACCAGTTTACGCCAGCGTTGCTCCTTCCTTTGTGGGAAACTATGACGGCGCAAACATCACCATGTTTGCAAACGCTTTGAAAAAGCTGGGCTTTACAGATGCCGAGGAAACTGCTCTCGGCGCTAATATCGTTAAAAACGAGTACGAAAGAATGATTGAAAGAAATGACAGCAACGTTATTATCTCTTCCTGCTGTCATTCCATAAATACACTTATTCAAAAATACTATCCTGCGGCTCTGCCTTTCCTTGCCCACGTTATGTCACCTATGCAGGCACACTGCAAGGAGATTAAAAAGGCACATCCGGACGCATTTACAGTATTTATCGGCCCATGCATTTCCAAAAAGGACGAGGCTGACAAGTATCCGGAATTTGTAGACGCAGTTTTGACCTTTGAAGAGCTTACCGGCTGGTTCAACGAGAAAGAAGTTAAAATAGAATACTGCGAAGACCAGTCACCTAAGGGCAGGTCAAGACTTTTCCCCACCACCGGAGGAATTCTCCGCTCTATGAAGAGAAACCACGACATCTGCACATATATCTCCGTTGACGGCGTTGAAAACTGCAAAAACGCCATCCAGGACATTATAGACGGAAAGGTAAACAGATGCTTTATCGAGATGTCAGCCTGTGTGGGAAGCTGTATCGGCGGCCCAGCTATGGATAAGAGAAAATCCCCAATCGGCGACTTTATGCGTGTTGACGAATACGCAGGCAACGACGATTTTGTTATGGATATTCCTGCATCCGAAGAGCTTACCAAGGAAATGAAGTACATAGGCATCAACAGACAGAAGCCGGGCAGCAAGGCTATTGAGGAAATCCTCAAGAAGATGGGCAAAAACAGTCCTGCCGACGAGCTCAACTGCGGAAGCTGCGGATACGAAACCTGCCGTGACAAGGCTATGGCTGTTTACTTCGGAAAATCCGACATCAACATGTGTATGCCTTATCTTATAGAAAAAGCGGAGTCCTTCTCCGACACAATTATTAAAAACACTCCTAACGCTATTTTTGTTTTGAACGAGTCTTTGGAAATCCAGCAGATGAACAAAACAGCAAGAGAGATGTTCAATATTAAAAATATTCACGATGTGCTCAACGAGCCTGTAGTGAGAATTTTAGACCCTCTCCCATTTGTAAACGTATTAAACGACGGCGTAAACATAAGGGACAAAAAGGTTTACCTTGCAGAGTACAACAAGTACGTAGAACAGACAATAATACTTGACAGAAGCTACCACATTATGATTTGCTTTATGAGAGATGTTACCGAAGAGGAACTCCAGAAAAACAAAAAGGAAACCATGAGCAAAAACACTGTTGACATAGCCGACAAGGTTATTGAAAAGCAGATGAGAGTAGTTCAGGAGATAGCTTCCTTGCTGGGAGAAACCACTGCGGAAACAAAAATTGCCCTTACCAAACTTAAGGAGTCGTTGAACGATGAATAATCTTTGTACCGATATAGGTTTTAAAAGCGTCAACAAAAAAGGTGAGCAGCTTTGCGGCGACCACATGGAGATAGTGGAACAGGGAGAAAACTCCTTTGTTATGGTTTTGGCTGACGGTCTTGGAAGCGGCGTAAAGGCGTGTATTCTTTCCACCCTCACATCAAAAATCATCTCCACTATGATGGCGAACAACCTTACAATCGAGGACTGCGTTTCCACAATAGCAAGCACCCTTCCTGTGTGCGAGGTAAGAAAGGTTGCCTACTCCACCTTCACCATTATACGTGTTGTAAACAACGAGTATGCGGAGATTATCCAGTATGACAATCCTATGGTTATACTTCTCCGTGACGGAAAAAATTACGACTACCCCACCACCACCATGGAAATCGGCGGTAAAACAATATATAAATCAAAGCTCGACCTTCATGAGGACGATGTTTTCCTTGCCATGAGCGACGGCGCAATTTATGCCGGAGTCGGTAAGTACATGAACTTCGGATGGCAGAGGGACAACATAATCACCTTTATGGAGGGCATATACGAAAAGGAATACACGGCAAAAACTCTTGCCACAATTCTTTTGGACGAATGCGAGCGTCTTTACGGCTTTGAGCCGGGCGACGACACAACAATCGGAGCTATTAAAATCCGTGCGAGAAAACAGGTTAATCTGATGATAGGTCCTCCGAAAGACCCGGCGGACGTAAACAAAATGGAAGCTCTGTTCTTCTCAAAAACCGGAAAGCACATTGTCTGCGGAGGAACCACCTCCACTCTTGCTGCCCAGTATCTTGGAAAGCCGGTTATTCCTGTGCTTGATTACCTTGACCCTGAGGTTCCGCCAATCGCTAAAATCGAGGGCGTTGACCTTGTTACAGAGGGTGTTATAACCATGAGCAAGGTTTTGGAATACGCCAACGACTATTTAAGCGACAATGCCCTTTATTACGACTGGAGCAACAAAAGCGACGGCGCTTCACAGATTGCCCGTATGCTTTTCGAGGACGCCACAGACATAAATTTCTTTGTTGGACGTGCGGTAAACCCTGCCCACCAAAACCCAAATCTTCCCATAAATTTCAACATTAAAATGCGCCTTGTGGAAGAGATTTCCGAATGTCTTAAAAAGATGGGCAAGCGCATAAAGGTAAGTTATTTCTGATATTTTCAAAGTCGGAAAAAAACGGATTTTTTCCACAAAATTTTCTTTATATTAACAAAAATCCATTAAATTTTCTGTTTCAATATTTGCTTAAATATGTTATACTATGAATATACGACAATATTAAAAATTCGGCTTGCAATAGCGGCAATGTCAATGTATAATATAGTGCGTCGGTCATACATGTAAAATTGTATATGACTTGTAGAATAATTAAAATCCCTTTTTGAAATTTCCAAAACAAAAAGTGAGGAAACGAAAATCAACTGAGAAGGAAGGCGGTTTATTAAATGAGAAAATTTGATACTAAGGTTCAATATCTGAAGTATAAGGTACTCAGAGAGGTTGCAAGACACGCCTACAACGATACCCTTGTAGAGAGCTTTAACGATATTGCAAAGGTTATTGTTAAGGACAAGCCTACAATGCGCTGCTGTATCTACAAAGAGAGAGCAATCGTTGCAGAGAGAATTAAGCTTGCAACAGGCGGCGACAAGAGCAATCCTAACGTAATTGAGGTTATCTCCATTGCCTGCGACGAGTGTCCTATGGGCGGTTACGAGGTTACAAACGCCTGCCGTGGATGTCTTGCCCACAGATGTGAAGACGTATGTAAGAGAGGCGCTATCACATTTGACGACCAGAAGAGAGCTATTATAGATAAAACAAAGTGCGTAGAGTGCGGACAGTGCGCTAAGGTTTGCCCATACGGCGCTATCCTCAACTTTAAGCGTCCATGCGAGAGAGCATGTAAGGTTAAGGCTATTTCAATGGACGAGAACAAGGCAGCAGCAATCGATAATTCAAAGTGTATTTCCTGCGGCGCCTGCGTATATCAGTGCCCATTCGGCGCTATTATGGACAAGTCCTTCATCCTTGACGTTATCAAGATGATAAAAGAGTCCCAGGCAGACGGCAAAACAAAGGTTTACGCTGTTGTTGCTCCTTCAATCGCCAGCCAGTTCAGCTATGCAAAGCTTGGCCAGGTAATCACAGGTATTAAGGAACTCGGTTTCTATACAACAATCGAGGCTGCATTGGGCGCAGATATGGTAGCATATGCAGAGGGCGCAGAGCTTGCAGAAAAGGGCTTCCTCACCAGCAGCTGCTGTCCTGCTTTTGTTGACTACATCCACAAGAGCTTCCCGGGCCTCAACGATAAGATTTCACACAACCTTTCACCTGCTGCTACAATCTCCAAGTACATCAAGAACATTGATGAGAACGCAAAGATTGTATTTATCGGACCGTGCACAGCAAAGAAAATGGAATTCCAGCTTGAGCATGTAAGACCATACATAGACTCCGTTATCACTTTCGAGGAGCTTCAGGCATTGTTCGACAGCAGAGATATCGACATCACAACACTTCAGGAAACTCCGCTTGACAACGCTTCCTACTTCGGAAGAATCTTTGCAAGAAGCGGCGGTCTTGCAGACGCAGTTAAGCAGTCCCTCAAGGAGCAGGGTCTTGACGAAAACTTCCAGCTTAAGGCTGTTTCCTGCGACGGTATCGAAGAGTGCAAAACTGCACTTCTCAGAGCTAACAAGGGTGTTTCACCTTACAACTTTATCGAGGGTATGGCTTGCGTAAACGGCTGTATCGGCGGCGCAGGATGCCTCACCCACGGTGAAAAGAACAAGAAGCTTGCAGACGATTACGGCAGAGAGGCTTATGAGAAGAGCATTTCTGACGCTATCAGCGTGCTTGACAGATCAAAGTTCTAATTAACCAGAATTTATAATCTTGAATAAAATAACAGCGGCACAGTCTAAGGCTTTGCCGCTGTTATAATTCTGTTGTTTTATGTGATATTACAAAGGGTATTTACAGTTTGTTTTAAATTATATTATAGCATCACATAAACCAGCAAATATTAAAATTTATGTCCGAAATTTCTGCGGATAAAAAACGGAGGGAGTCCCATGAAAATTAAAGCTGTTTTTTCAGACCTTGACGGAACACTGCTCATTGACAATTTTAAAACTTCACAGGAAAACATCGACGCCATAACTGCGGCTTTAAACAGCGGTATTGATTTTATACCCACAACCGGCCGTGCAATATCCGATGTTCCCCAACAGTTAAAATCCGTGGAAAAAATCAGAAATTTCATTCTCACCAACGGCGCCACCGTATTTGACAGACAGGAAAACAATATTCTTTATAAGAATTATATTTCCTGTAAAGACGCCCTTGAGCTTATGTCCTCCGAAGGGGCTTCTAAATGCTGTGTAATGGCTTTTCTTGACGGTCAGGTACATTATCAGAAGGACTGGGAAAAACGTCTTGCAGGCTCTCCGGTTTGCCCTGTTGTGGCAGAGTTTTTAATGTACGGCTGTAAAGAGGTTGAAAACCTTTACGAGTACGTAAAAAACAGAAATAAAAGCGTTGAGAAAATAACCTTCTTCTTCACCGATTTGGATAACAGAATAGATGTAATAAACAACACACTGCTTTTAGAGGAATTTGAGCTTTCCTACACCTTGGAGCTTAACCTTGAGATAACAAACAAAGGCGTAAACAAAGCCAACGGCATAAAGGAATTCTGCAAAATAAAAGGTTACTCAATGGACGAAATAGCTGTTATAGGCGACAGCGGAAATGATATTGAGATGCTTTCACTGACAAAAAATTCCTATGCTGTGGAAAACGCCGTGGAAAAAGCAAAGCTTGCGGCAAAATTTTCTGCGCCAAGAAATACAGAAAGCGGCGTTGCTTGGGTTATAAACAAAATATTAAAGGAAAACACACTTGCTTAAACAAGTGTGTTTTTTAAAATAAAAAAACCGCTGAAAAATCAGCGGTTTTATGGCGGAGAGAAGGGGATTTGAACCCCTGGTACGGTAACCCGTACACATGATTTCCAATCATGCTCCTTCGGCCTCTCGGACATCTCTCCATCAGTGGCTTACTCGCCTATTATACACTAATAAACCACTATATGTCAAGTGTATTTTTATTTTTTTATTAAATATCTTATAATCCGAATTTTTTACAGGATATTTACAGCTCAATCGGAAAAGCTGTGCTATAATTATAAAAAAGGGCGTGATAAATATGACCGAATATATTTTCAATACAAACGAGGGAACACTCTCCGGATTTCCTCAGGAAGAGGATTTTCCAGCTCACAGAGCAAACAAAAGAGTTTCTGTGATGAGCTCAAAGGAATTTAAAATTATAAGCGAAAACTACCCTCACTGTGATTACCTGCTGTCGGACGTGGAAAATATAAAGCATTGCAGGTCGGACGCCTTTTCCGACTGTATTTTGGGAACAATCAAAACTCCCACTTTCCCCTATGATGAAAACCCTCAGCAGACCTTCGGCTTTTATTTGGGCAAGGATGAGATTATTTTCATCTCGGACAATCAGGAAATAAACAGCATATTTTTACGACTGGAAAAACACACCTTTGGAAAAAGCTCACTTGTAAAATTTTTCTTGGGAGTTTTGGAGTACCTGATAAGAAACGATTCCATCTATCTTCAAAATATAGAGGACGAGCTTTCAAAGCTTGAAGAAAGTCTTTTAATCACTATCCCCCAGAATTTTTACGAGGACATTCTCAGATACAGAAAAATTCTTTCAAAACTTCATGCCTATTACGACCAGCTCACCGACTTGGGACAGGACATGGAGGAAAACTTCTCCGGCATACTTTCACCGGAGGAATGTGCCTTGTGGCAGGTGTACACAAACAGAACCGAAAGACTTCATAATCACACGGAAAGACTTATTGAATACCTTTTGCAAATACGTGAGCTTTATCAGTCCCAGCTTGCCGCACAGCAAAACAAGGTTATAACCTTTCTCACCGTTGTCACAACCATCTTTCTCCCCCTCACCCTTATTGCAGGATGGTACGGTATGAACTTTTCCAACATGCTTGCCTTTAAATGGAATTACGGCTATTTGGCAGTGATTATTCTAAGCGTCATTATAATTGTGGCAGAGATAATCTACTTTAAGAAAAAGAAAATGCTTTAAAAAAAGGGAAACAAGGCTCTGCGTCTTGTTTCCCTTTTAGTTATTATCTTTCTATATTTCCTCTGTAGCTCATGATACCGCCCGCATTGATACAGTCATAGCCATGTTTTTTCAGATATCCGCAGGCAACTGTACTTCTTGCGCCGCTGTGGCAGTAAACATAATATTTTTTAGATTTATCAAGTGAAGCATTTTCCAGGCTGTCAAGCGGAACATTTACTGCTCCCGGAACTCTGCCGTCGAAAAACTCCTCCGATGTTCTCACGTCGAGAATAACACCTCTGCTGTCTTTTCTTGCCTCGTCTATAATCAAATCAAAATTATTGTTTCCTCCGAATATATTAAAAAATCCCATATTTACACTTCCTTTTGCTTTTATGGGTAAATTATACACAAAATCCGACGGATTATCCGTAACCGGGTTACAAAAAAAGAGCTGCGTTTTTGCGCAGCTCAAATTTTTTATTATTTAATTTTAATCTACCCTTACAGAAGCAATCTTTCTTGATCTTCTCTGTTCCTGGCTTTGCTTTGCAGCTTTATACTGTTTTTTATTTACAGATCTGCTGTTTTCATTTCCGGTATGGTCTATCTGCTTCCAGGTTGTTGTGCGCTTTATTGCACAGAAAATCTGAATAGGAATCCATGTAGCCATAAATATCCAGAAGCTCAATACCCCTTTGGTTATTCCTATAGCCATTCTCGGTTTTATAAAGGAAAGAATTACGCATCCAAAAGAAAGTCCCGCATAGGAAAACGCCAAAGGAATTCCTACAAACTCAAGAATTTTCTGGAAGCCGTCGGGCTTTGTAAAACTATCTATAATAACAGGCAATGCGGTTACCACTGCAAGGAACATTGAAAGCAGCTGCACATAGGGCAGACAAAGCACCAAAAGTGCGTCCAAGAAAGCAAACTTCTTTTGTTTTCTAAAAGCCTTGAAAAACTTCGGTATGTAGAGGGCAGATACATGTAAAGTTCCGCTGGTCCAGCGTTTTCTCTGGGTAACTGACTGGCCGAATTTAACAGGATGTTCATCATAAGTTAAAGCGGCAGGAACCCAGTGTACCTTTTCCCCTGCAAGAATACAATGAACAGAAAACTCAAGGTCTTCTACCAATGTCTTTGTATTCCATCCACCGATTTGATTGATAAGGTCACAGCTTACGGCAAAACCTGTACCGTTTATAAGTGCTGAAAGCTTAGCATTTGACCTTGCTCTGTTTTGAATAAAGTTTATCATTTTATAATATAACGTGTAAGAACCGGACAACCAGTTTGTGTATGGGTTTTTACTGTCTCTGTAACCCTGTGCGCATTTTGCGCCTGCACAAAAAGCGTTGTTCATCTCCGCAAGAAAGTTTTCGTCAACAATATTGTCGGCGTCAAAAACACAAATTGCGTCAAAACCGTTCATTATCTTTGGCAGCGCATGGTGAAGCACCTCTCCCTTTGTCTTTACGGGAACAGTGCAGTGAACAATCTCGGCACCATGTCTTCTTGCCACCTCTTCCGTATTATCAGTACAATTATTAGGAACTACAAAAATTTTGTAAAGTTCTTTGGGATATTTTTGCGAACACAAACTGTCAACCAACTTGCCGATTACAGCGGCCTCATTTCTGGCTGCAATAACAACGGCAAATTTCTTTTCAGGCGCTGAAGCTTTATACCTTACTTCTTTTTTCAAGGAAAATAGAGCTACGATTAAAAAGTAAAAGCCCATAACAGTAAGAGGTATCCCTATAACCATTGCAGCGTCCACAAAAAAATCGACCCAATTCATCACCTTGTCCTCCTTTTCTACAGTATATTATTCCATAACCACCATTATAATAATAATTTCATAAGAAATCAACCTTAATGTACTTAATTTATCAAATATCTAAAAAAAGTCATCTGTTTTTCAAAAATTTAATAAATTCTTAATAATTGCAACCTTTAAACATACACCTGTTAAGTGGTATAATATAATCAAACAAAGCAAAGGAGCATTCTTTTATGTACAATATTTTGATTTGTGACGACGATAAATATATTGTAAAGGCGTTAAAAATATACCTTGACAATCCAGAATATAACATTTTTGAGGCTTTTAATGGAAAAGAAGCTCTTGAAATTATAGGCAGAAATGAAATCCATCTTGTGCTTATGGACATAATGATGCCGGTTGCAGACGGACTTCAAACCGCCGAAAAAATAAGAAAAAAGTACAACATGCCAATTATTTTCTTAACTGCCAAAAGCGAGGACAACGACAAGATAACAGGCCTTGAAGCCGGCGGAGACGATTACATAACAAAGCCTTTTCAGCCTGCGGAGGTCTGCGCAAGAGTTCGTTCCCAGCTTAGAAGATATCTGCGGCTGGGCGGAATTGAGAAAAAGCCACACACCATAACAATAGGAGGAATTACCCTTGACCCGGATTCAAAGAAAGTGACAGTTGACGGAGAACCGGTACAGCTAACCTCCACACAATATACTATATTAAAACTCTTTATGGAAAATCCCGGAAAAACATTTTCCTCAAAAGAAATTTATCATCATATCTGGAACGAGGACACATCCTCTCCCGGTCAGACAATAGCAGTTCACATAAGACATTTGAGAAAAAAGATAGAAATAAATCCGGAAGAGCCCATGTACATAAAGGTTTTATGGGGACATGGGTATGTATTCGGATTTGACGAAAGGGGAAATAAAATATGAAGAACTTTGTTTCCAACTCCGCTGTAAAAATAATATGCGTAATTCTCACTCCTGTTATCTCCTATATGGCTATATTCTCCATAATCGCCACAATGACAAACATAAATCAGGATTTTTACAATGATGATGCAACCTCCGAACAATCAAATTACATTACAAAAGAGGATTACCAAATGCATTCTTTTTTGGAAAGCGACCAGTGCATGGAGCTTTTAACAGACGATGCTTACAACATATGCTCTTTGTTTTCAGCATATCAAATGGTGGATTCCTCTTATCTTGCAAGCTATTCAGCGGATAGATCCAATTTGCAGGTACTTGTATATTCAGCTAAGGATAATACCAACACATCCCTTTATTTTAACAATCGTCTTCAAATTTCAGAAGGTCTGTCCACCGTGGTTGAAATGACAGCTTCCTACGACCCGGAAACAACCATTATCACAAAGCTTGTTCTTGACAGAGAGCTTAAAAATGACGACAAATACAAAGCGGCGTTTGAGTCCTATGCCTATATGAAGGATTACCACAATGTTTTTGTTGCTGCTTCTATTATCTTTTCACTTTTGTTTATTGTTCTTTTGATTTTCCTGTGTGCAGGAGTAGGCCACAAAAAGAACAGCGATACCATATTTCTCAATTTTTACAACAGAATACCAATCGAAATAATTTTAGCAGTATACATAGCTGCGCTGTTTTTCACAGCAAGGGGAATCGCCGAAATTTACATGATGCCATACCGTTACGACGGATTAAAACCACTGCTTCCCCAGACTGCGCTGCTATCGGTTCCGCCTTTTCTTATTGTAAATATTATACTTGTGCCATTTATAGTGTCCATGGCGGCAAGAATAAAGGCGTCCACAAACAAGGTTCTGCCATTCTGGAAAAATTTCCTTATTCCCAGACTTATTCATTTTATATGTGTACAGGCAAAGAAAGCGGCTATTTTTATTGTAAAAAATTCTTCCGCCGTGTTTGTGGGAATACTCGGTTTTCTTATCTACATAATTGTAAATATGTTTTTAATATTTTCGTTGGCAAGCCTAAAAGGAGTTTCCGTATTTCTCACCATTGCCTTTAATATAGGCGTTTTGATATTTATCTGTCTTTTCCTTTCAAACCTGGACAGACTGAGAAAGGAAACCCAAGCCCTGGAAAAAGGAGAATACGCACTTACAGACAGCAATTCCTATATGCTGTTTTTCAGAAAATTTGCCGAATCCCTTAACCACACAAAGGAGGGAATGTCCGTCGCTCTTGAGAAAAGCATAAAAAGCGAGCGTTTTAAAACTGAGCTTATAACCAATGTTTCCCACGACCTGAAAACCCCGCTGACCTCTATAATAAATTATGTTGACCTTATGAAAAATGAAGACCCAAACAGTCCCAAGTCAAAGGAATACCTTGACATTCTGGACAAACAATCAAAAAGGCTCAAGCATCTTATTGAAGACCTTATAGAGGTTTCAAAAGCTTCTACAGGCAACGTAAAGGCAGAGCTTTCAGAAATCGACATAGAGGAATTTTTATCTCAGGTAAACGGAGAATTTTTCGACAGATTTGAAAATTCCCAGCTAACCGCAGTTACAGAACACAACGTTAGAAATCTCAAAATAACCGCAGACGGAACCCTGCTTTGGAGAGTTTTCAACAACCTTTATTCAAACATCTGCAAATACTCTTTGCCGGGAACAAGGGTTTATATATCCACAAGACTGAACGGAACAAATGCGGAAATAACAGTAAAAAATATCTCCGCACAGCCTCTAAACATAACCGCCGAAGAGCTTACGGAAAGATTTGTGCGAGGTGACAGCTCAAGAAATACCGAGGGAAGCGGCTTGGGACTTTCAATAGCCAAAAGCCTTACGGAAACCCAAAACGGAACCTTTGAAATAAAAATCGACGGCGACCTTTTCAAGGTTGTACTTAACTTCCCTGTCTTTGCCGTAAAAAACGAGCCGGCACTTACAGAGGATTACGAGCTGTTGGGAGAAGAAATCAAAATATCAAACTCCAAATCCCATGAAAAGAATATGGATTTCATAGAAATAAACAACGATGATATATGGACTAAAGACGGCTTTTAAGCCGATGTTCTGAAAGGATGATAAAAAATGAAATTTGCTTTTATAATAATGGGAGATTTCGAATATCCAAAGGATAAGCAGTCAATTCATCAGGGAACCGCCCGGATAATCGGCGTTAAAAATCTTCAGGAAGCCTGTGAGGAAAGCAAAAAGCTTTTACAAAATGGCATAGACTGCATAGAGCTCTGCGGAGCTTTTGGAGAAGATGGCGCAAAAGCGGTGATAAAAGCCACCGAAAACCTTATTCCCGTTGGATATGTAACCCACCTGCCCATGCAGGACGATCTTTACAAAAAGACTTTTTCCTAAACCAAACATACATGAAATCAAAGCGCCGCAGGTCACTGATCTGCGGCGCTTTGATTTTTATGAGGTTATTCAAATATATTTTATAAATTACTTAATAGGTATAATCTTTGTTTCAAAGGCTTCAAGCTTCATTCCATCCACATCAACTTCAAAATCGTTGTGGTTGATTATCATTTTAATCTTTCCGTTTTCGTCGCCTCTTACAGCTATTTCTATATTTTCAGGTGATACAATGTATTCTATATTTTCATCACGGATAATGTTTTCCATGATTTTTTTAATTGTTTCTCTGTCAGGAGTGCATCCGAAATAGTATACGGTTCCCTTGCCGTAGCTGTTTTTTGTCACTGCGGAATATTCGCTGTAGAATTTATCGCCGTAATTATAAAGGGATTCTGCGCCTTTGCAGACAAGCATATCTCTGAAAACTCCGCCTGTTCCCTTTTCGCCAAGGTATTCACCATTTCCGCAGATTTGGAAAGCGTCATAGCTTTGCAAACTCTCTGTTTCCTCTACATACACGCCTGCAAAGTCATCAAAGTTCACCGGTAAAATTTTGTTAAGCACAAGGTTGTTGTCCTTATCCTTTACAGCGGTTCTGTATGTCATAACCACTGTACCGCCGTTTTGGGCAAACTCTCTCAGCTTCTTTTCAAACTCTTCCTTATACACTATCATCTGAGGAACTATAACCACCTTGTAATCGCTTATATCCTCTCGTGCATTTATAACATCAACATTTATATTAAGCTCATAGAAAGGTCTGAAAAGCTTTTTCATCTCCTCCATATTGTTCAGTGTCTGGCTTTGACGCTGTATTCTAAAGGCTGCCAAGGAATCGTAATCGTAAAGAATTGCCACATCGCTTTTTATAGGTGTAGTAAGTTCTTTTTCGTAATTCTTTACATCCTTAAAAAGACTCTGAACTTCATAGAACTTTCTTTTCTTTAAATTGTCTGCGTCTATTATTCCGTAGCAGAACTGCTCTGCGCCCTTTGTAGCGCCTCTGTATCTGAAATAGAGTAATGACTCACAGCCTCTTGCCAATCCCTGATATGACCACATTTTAGCCTGGTTAGGTCTTGGCAAAAATCCTGTTATGTCGTGACCCTGTGCGCCCATAATCGCTTCTGTAATCCAGAAATTCTGTCTTTTTAAACCTCTTATATAGTCCAGCGCAAAAGCTATCTCGAAAGGAGCAAGAGGTTCTTTCTGTCCGCCCCACACCGGATAATTATTGTAGGCGACAACATCAAGATTTTTAGCAACCTCTGAATAATCCATATGCTTTTCAAGACCGCCGCCGGGGAAATCGTGAATAACAGTTACATCGCCGCAGATTTCTTTAAGGAGCTTAACCTGAAATTCAGCATAATTTACTATGCTTTTGTTTCTGAATCTCTCCCAATCCATTCTCAAAGATGGGTTGTGTGTAGTGATTGTTGCCATAGGTGTTGGAATTTCTGAAAAATCGTTGTATTCCTGTGACCAAAAAGCTGTTCCGTAGGTTTCGTTGAGCTTGTCTATATCACCGCCAAACTTATCGGAAAGAAACTTTCTGAAAGCTTCCTGACAGTTTTTGCAGTAGCACACGTCGCTGCCCTCATGGCCAAGCTCGTTATCTATCTGCCATGCAATTATGGCTTCCTCGTTCTTGTAATGATTAGCCATTTCACGGATAATTTTTTCTGAATATTCATAAAGAATCGGACTGTTAAAGCAGTAAACGTGTCTTCCGCCGAAAACTCTCTTCTGACCGTTTTCAAACTCGGAAAGAATATCAGGGTGTTTCTTTGCAAGCCATGCGGGGATTGTAGCGGTAGGTGTTCCCATAATCACCTTTATGCCCCTGGCTTTCGCCTTTTCAATAACCATATCGAAGAAAGAAAAGTCGTATTGTCCCTCTGTTTTCTCCATAAGATGCCAAGCAAATTCGGCAATTCTTATGACGTTTCCGCCCATTTCCACGATATTGTCCAAATCGCTGTCAATCATAGATTTATCCCACTGCTCAGGATAATAATCAACACCTAACCACATAATAAAGTCCTCCTTTTCTGCTTTTAGAGCTGTCATAGTTTATCACCTATATATTACAAAACAAATCACTGAAAGTAAAGTAAAACGTAAATCATTATAATTACAAAAATAATTTTTCATCGCTTTGTTTAGTAAATATTTTACCATATTCAACCGCCTATTTACAGGTTGAAATCAGTATATATCCTTTGTTTTAATATACAGTAAGCAGCACACGCTGTAATTTACATAAGAATAATACCACAAAGCTTTTTATTAGTCAATGGTTTTGAACTAAATTATTTACTAAATTTAGTAAACTTTTTTTCAAAAGAAAAACCGCAGTTCAAAAAATGAACCACGGTTGCTTTGTATTTTATCCCTGAACATCAGAAATAAAACGCACGCTATTTCTGTCTATAAGCTCGCAGGGAATTACGATTTTCTGGACATGATTGTCGCCGTTCCACAGCTTTTTCATGCATGAAATAGCGGACTTCACGTTATCTCTTATATGAACCTCGATTGAGGTAAGGGGCGGGTCTGCAAACTCGGAAAGACTTGTATTGTTAAATGTTATTATACTTAAATCCTCCGGAATTCTCAGTCCCTCTTCCTTGATAGCCTTTATTGCACCTGTAGCTATTGCGTCGCTGGCAATAAACAAAGCTGTTGGCAGATTATCCCTATTGCGGACGATAAATTCTTTCATTTTTTCATATCCGCTTTTTGAATTCATCGCCGAATCTATTATCATATTTTCATCATAATATCCGCTGTCTATCATTGAAAAACGATAATAATAAAGACGGGAGTCAAGTGTCGGTTCCTTAGTATCTCCGTAAGTATAGTTTTCTCCAATAAAAGCTATTTTCTTATGGCCGTGCTCACGAAAATGGCGCATGGCAAGTCTTAACGCCAAATGGTAGTTAGGAACTATACTGTAATACTTCTGCTCGTCGTGGGAGGAATCCAGAAACACGATTTTATCCGTGTATTCGTAAAATCCCTCAACCTCGTCCGGCGTAAATTTGCCTATTGCGATAATTCCGTCGATTTTATAATCATCGGTTTTTACAAATCTTCTGGTGAGGTCACGGAACATTGTAACCGTATTTATTTTTTCAGAAAAACATTCCTCTTCAAGGGCGTTTTTCATAATAAGATAATAGACATCCTCCATCTGCTCGGAAATCTCAAACATCTGGGCAATGCCTATACGTCTTGCCCCAACCTCAGCTTCCACAGAATATCTTTGTCCCACCGTTTTATAGCCAAGCTGTGCGGCGGCGGCAAAAATCTTTTGCTTTGTATCATCAGATACGCTGAGTGTATTGTCCTTATTTAATACCCTCGAAACAGTGGAAACGGACACCTCTGCTATTTTCGCTATATCTTTTAATGTTGCCATAACAATCACCTTACTTCTTAAAAAGCAGTCTCTTTAAGTTCTATGAAAATTATACTACATTTAAAAACAACACTCAATATTTTACTAAATAAATTTATTTTATTTTTCGTCCTCGCCTATTTTTGACTTCGGTTCAACATAAAGAGTTTTGTTGTTTACATATATAACCATTCCCGGCTTTGCTCCTGCCGGTTTCTTTACATATCTTACCCTTGTATAATCTACAGGAACCTTTGAGCTTTCCCTTGCTTTGCTGTGATATGCCGCAAGGCTTGCCGCCTCAACCAATGTTCTATCGGGAATTTCCTCTCCGTCGGACTCAATTATAACATGGGAACCGTGTATATCCTTGGTGTGAAGCCACATATCATTATTGTTTGCCTGCTTCAAGGTAAGCTGGTCGTTTTGCTTATTGTTTCTGCCCACAAGGATTTTATAGCCGTCGGATGATTTATATTCCAAAGGCGGCAAAGCTGCCGGCGGTTTTCTCTTGCCTTTAGGCTCTTTTATATATCCCTGTTCTGAAAGCTCCAAACGAATCTGAGAAAGCTCCCTTTCACTTTCCGCTCTTGCAAGCTCGTCGGAAACTGCGTCGATATACTCAAGCTCTTCCATTGCCTTTTCAATATATTCTTTCAGATATTTTTCCGCTGTTTTCGCCTTTCTATAATCACGGTAATATCTCTGAGCATTTACCGACGGTGACAAAGCCGGGTCAAGCTCTATTGTAATAGGCTTCATTTCCGGGTCGTAGAAATTTTCCACTGTAACGGAATTTGCGCCCCTTTCAATTCTATAGAGATTAGCCTGGAGCAAATCGCCTTTTATTCTCAGCTCTTCTCTATTTTCGCACTGCTGAAGCTGAGCTTTTTGCAGATTGATTTTCTTTGAAAGTCTCTCCGTAATATTCACAAGCAGTCGATGCAAGTCCTTAGACTTCACCTTCATGCGTTCTGCGCTGTCACGTGTGCTGTAATATGTGTCCAGAAGCTCACCGAAGGACTGACACTTTTTTATTTCCACTGCGTCCCCGTACTGCTTTGGACACATAAAAGAAAAATCAAAAGCGTTATTTCCCTCTTTTATCAAAATATAAGGTTCACCGCTGACATTTTCTGCAGTATTTTTCAAATCCTCAACGGCATTTACAAGGCTTTGAAAATTCTTTTCCTCATAAAGGCTTCCGGAAAAGAAGTCGCCGAAAGCTCTATACTCAACCTCTCGGCTGACAACAGGTGAAATACCCTGAATTGAAGCGATAACCGCCTTTGAAACAGAACCGCCTGAATAATTTTCCTTTATTCTCTCGCAAATCTTTTCCGCTTCACTGCTCAAAATATTGAGCTTATCCTGAGGCGGCGGAAGCTCGTATCTCAAGCCCGGCAACACAAGTCTCTGAGAAGAAACGGTCATATCAACCCTTTTTAAAGAGTCAATAATAATTCCATCTTCATCTATTATTATGACGTTACTGTACTTACCCATAATTTCAGCCGCCACGGTGATTTTCACCTTATCGCCCAGCTCATTTACCGCCTCGAAATCAAGGAACAGTATTCTTTCCAGTTCCGGTTGGCGCACGTCTACAAGCTTACCGCTTCCCAATTTCTTTCTAAGAAGCATACAAAGCATAGGCGGAACCGGAGGATTTTCCGGCGCAAAGCGTGTAAAACTCACTCTCGGCGAATTTGCCCTTGCGGAAAGGAGAATTTTTCTCGTTCCCTCCATCGTTCTTATTGCCATAATTATTTCATCTCTATTGGGCTGGTGAATCTGTGTAATTCTTCCGCCCAAAGCCTGGTCTTTTATCTCTTTAGCTATATGTCGTAAAAATATACCATCCAGTGCCACACTTTCCCCTCCTATTTCTTTTATATCCGACGGGGATAGGTTCAGCTTAAAATAGGCTCCCGTTTTCCGTCGGGCGAGACCTTTTCCTCTATCTTTGGAATGGCTCGCACTTATTTAACTTTTTATTTTTCTTTTATGTAATTATCTATCACGGTTGGGTTTATTTTTTATTTAACATCATAACATACCAACACTTTAAATTTATATCAAAAAATCAAAATCAAACGTAAATGAAAGAATAGCAATCTCCATGACAAAACAAACCTCTATCCGCCGCACGAACGACCGGTGACTGTTCAAGAGAAGCCCTCCAAGGCGGAGCTAAAAATCATTTGTGGTATTTGGTGTGGGAAGAGATTTGGAAGGAGCGGTAGATTTGTTCCGTGAGCATTACACGGGCGAGCTGGTGAGGGAAAGTCATTCTTCCCATGGAAATTTTAGCGTTGCTGAGACCTTTCAGCTTTTGGCTTATTCCCCACGAACCGCCTATGATGAAATCTATTGAGCTGAAACCCTCCACCGAGGCTTTTTCAATCATCTGAGAAAGCTCCTCGGACGATATTATTTTCCCCTCAATACACATTGAAACCACAAAGGAATTTTTCTTGAGCTTGCTTTCTATTCTTTCACCCTCGTGGACGATTGTGTTTTGAATTTGGCTGTCAGATGGGTTGTCCGAGATTTTCTCTTCGTTTACCTCTATGATATTAAACTTACAAAAAGCTGAAAGCCTTTTTTCATATTCGGCAATGGCCTGCGTCCAGTATTTTTCCTTGAGTTTTCCTACACAAATTATGTTAACGGTGAGCATAAAACACCTCTTATCAGTATATGAACTTCTTTCCCATTGTAACTTCCGGAGCAACGTCAAGGGTAAAGTCCTTGTCCGGTTTCATTCCCATCTGTAAAAACTCGCACATTGCGGTTTGATAGGCAAGCTCGGGAGTATTGTTTTCACGGCTTAAATGAGCAAGCAAAAATCTCACTGTTCCCTTTTGGGCTAGGTTTGCTATTTCCTGAGCGCAGGAAATATTTGAAAGATGACCCACATCGGAAAGTATTCTTCTTTTCAGCACATAGGGATAAGGACCGCATCTCAGCATATTTATATCGTGGTTGGACTCAACAACGCAGAAATCGCTTTCGCCCAGCTTTTTTCTCACATCATCTGTCATATATCCCATATCTGTAGCGACGGTGCAAACTCTGCCGTCGGGAGCTGTCACTGTATAACAGCAGCTTTCTGCGGCGTCGTGAGGGGTGTTTGTCCTCTCTACAAAAAATCCGCCGGCTGCTTCTCCTGTTTCAATCACCTGAGTTTTAACTCTGCCGGTAATCTTTCCGGAATTTCTCAAGGCTCTTATTGTTCCGGCGCTTCCGTAAACAGTAAGACCTAGCTTTCTTGCAAGCACGTCAAGTCCGGAACAGTGGTCGCTGTGCTCATGGGTAATAAAAACGCTGTGTATTCTTTTTACATCAATATCGTTGTCCTCAAGGGCAGTAACTATCTGTTTACAGCTTCGTCCTGCGTCAATGAGTATTCCCTCTCCGGAACACTCTATACAATAACTGTTACCCTTACTTCCACTAAAAAGCGGCACAATCTTAGCCAAATACTTTTCACCTCTATTTTTTAGTTCCGCCTTACAAGGGTTCATATATCATATTACTTCCTCCATGCGGCGGATTTATGTTTGGTATATCAATTATATTTCTCTATTTTAACCCTATCGCTTTGTCGTGTTTGTTTTATCATAAAAGGTTTATGTAAGCAATATGGGATTCCAAAGGGACCACCGTCCCTTTGGCAGGAAGTTTGAAGGACGGAGTCCTTCATGGAAATCTTTATAAAATTAAAAATAGGGATACAAACGTATCCCCGGAAATCACATAAATATAAATTTAATTATGCGGTCACAACAACCGTTTCAGGGTCGAACTTTTTCCTGATATCAGCTCCAAGGCTTCTGAATTTTTCCACTACCTCTTCGTAACCACGTTCAATGTATTCGATATTGCTTATTTCTGTTTCGCCGTCGGCACAGAGAGCGGCAATAATCAAAGCGGCTCCTGCACGCAGGTCGGTGGCTTTTACAGGCGCAGAGTTAAGCAGTTCTCCGCCCTCAATTATAGCAATTCTTCCCTCAACAGTTATGTTGGCGCCCATTCTAACAAGCTCGCCCACATACTGGTATCTGTTATCCCAGACGCTTTCCTTAATTGTGCTTGTTCCGTCAACAGTTGCAAGCAAAACTGCAAACTGAGGCTGACAGTCTGTAGGAAATCCCGGGTGAGGCATTGTCTTTATATTACAGACACGAAGATTTCCTTGGGTTGCATCCACAAGAACAGCTTCGTCATACTCTGTAATTTCAACGCCCATTTCGGAAAGCTTTGCGGTGATAGAATCAAGGTGTTTAGGAATAACATTTTTAACGAGGACCTTTCCTCTTGTTGCAGCAGCTGCTGCCATGTATGTACCGGCCTCAATCTGGTCGGGAATAATGGAGTATGTAACACCTTTAAGATAGTTTACACCTCTTACCTTAATAACGTCTGTACCGGCTCCACGGATATTTGCGCCCATGGAGTTCAAGAAGTTGGCGAGGTCAACAATATGAGGTTCCTTAGCCGCATTTTCAATTACGGTAAGACCCTCTGCCTTTACTGCCGCCAGCATAATATTCATTGTAGCACCTACTGAAACCACGTCCAGATAAATATGTGCTCCGTGAAGTTTTCTGTCTGAAGAGACCTCAACAATAGCTCCGTTCAATGTCTGAGATTTTCCGCCCATAGCGGCAAAGCCCTTGAGATGCTGGTCAATTGGTCTTACACCGAAATTGCAGCCTCCCGGCATAGCAACAGAAGCTTTATGAAATTTTCCCAGTAATGCGCCCAAAAGATAATAAGAAGCTCTCATACCTCTTACTGAATTTGAAACCGCAACCGGATATTTAATATTTCTTGCATCTATATCTAAAACATTCTTACTGACACGGGTAACATTTGCGCCCATCTCACAAAGAATTTTACCTATAAGTCTTACATCACTAATGTTTGGAACATTTTCAATTCTGCAAGGCTCGTCACAAAGAATTACTGCAGGGATTATTGCGAGAGCCGCATTTTTCGCTCCGCTGATTGAAACCTCCCCGTTAAGGTGGCATCCGCCTTTAACTATAAACTTATCCAATTGTGCACACTCCAATACTCATTAACATGGATAATGCTGTATTTTAAATTACCGCATTGCGGAAATTAAAACTTTTTCGCTGGCAGATAACAGCAATATATATACCTATAAATACCAAATTAACATCTATATAATAAAAATAACGACAGCTTATATATTCACAACACTTATTACGCATAGATAAATACATAAACCTGTCCTCGATACATAATAATATAATTATATGCTTTTGTCAATATGAAAAAGTCCGTTCGAACCTAAATTTAGCAACTTGCACTTAATTGAGGTTTTCAATTTCCGTTTTTTATTTAATCGACAATCGAAAAACGGTACTTTCTGTCTAAATTTCTGTACTGAACCGCTTCCGCAATGTGCTTTGCCTTTATACATTCGCTGTTGTCCAAATCAGCAATAGTTCTGGCAACTTTCACTATTCTGTCATAGGCTCTTGCGGAAAGCCCCATTGTTTCAAAAGCTTTTCTCAACAGGTCGTTTCCCTTTTCATCTATAATACAGAATTTCCTAAAGCTTTCTGCATCCATTTTTGCGTTGCAGGTTACTTTTGTATTTTTGAATCTTTCGTTTTGAATTTTCCTGGCGTCATTGACTCTCATCCTGATTTCCGCCGAACTTTCACATAAAACAGAGGAAGTGAGGTCATCGTAGTCCACCGGAGGGACTTCAATATGTATATCGAACCTGTCCATAATAGGGCCTGAAACCTTGGCGGCATATCTCTGTATAGCTTTTTCAGAGCATGTACATCTTTTAGTGGGATGTCCGTAATAACCGCAGGGACAGGGATTCATAGCCGCAACCACCATAATTGAACATGGATATTTCACAGTTCCCATAACCCTCGATATTGAAACATATCCGTCCTCAATAGGCTGACGAAGCACCTCAAGCGCTGAACGGGAAAACTCTGGAAATTCGTCCAAAAACAGAACTCCGTTATGGGCAAGAGAAATTTCTCCCGGATGAGGTATTGACCCTCCTCCGCTGAGTCCCACCGCCGATACGGTGTGATGAGGGGACCTGAAAGGACGTGTGGTTATAAGGGGAACATTTTCAGGCATCGTTCCGGCTATGGAATGGATTTTTGTAACCTCTATCATCTCGTCAAAGGTCATATCGGGAAGTATGGAAGGTATCCTTTTTGCCAGCATACTTTTTCCCGAACCGGGAGGACCAATCATTAAAACATTGTGTCCACCTGCGGCGGCGATTTCCAATGCACGTTTCGCCTCAAACTGCCCCATAACATGGGAAAAATCCGGAAGATTTATCCCTATAAATTCTCTTTTTCTTTTGTACTTTACGGGGACTATCTCTTCTTTTCCTATTAGATGTCTGAAAAGAGAATAGAAATCCTTTACGGGATACACGCTTATTCCCTCAACCACGGAGCCCTCCATGGCGTTTCCAACAGGGACAAAAACTCTCTTTATTCCCTTTTCTTTTGCTTTCATCACCATAGGCAGAACGCCGTTTACACGCCTTACCTCTCCACGCAGGGAAAGCTCACCCACAAATGCACAGTCGTCAATGGGAGCTTTTATGGCTCCGGTAACTTTAAGAAGCGCCACAAGTATAGGCAAATCGTAAAGCGGACCTTCCTTTCTTATATCAGCAGGGGCAAGGTTTACTGTTATTCTTGTTGTAGGAAATTCAAAACCACAGTTTTCGGCGGCGGCACGAACACGGTTGCGGCTCTCCTTTACCGCAGTATCCGGCAAGCCAACAATATCGAAAGCAGGAACTCCGTCGGAAACATCTGCTTCAACCTCGACCATAAAACTGTCCATTCCGAAAAATCCCATGCTGTTGCAGGAATACATCATAACTACCACTCCACAAACTGAATAGCTGTACAAAAATTTATAAGTCTGAACTAATTTTATCATATTTTTCATTATAAAACAATAGATTTGATTATTAAATATTTTTTAAAAGAAAAATTTTTCTTAAAGTTGACTCAGTTTATCTTTTATGGTAGAATAAAATGTAAAATTGTATTCGGAGGAAATCATGTCAGAAAATCAGCATGAAAAAAATTTAAGGGAACTGAGCGACGCCCAGCTTGCAAAGCTTATCCAAAATGGCGACGAATCAGCCTTTAACGAAATTTTCAAAAGATATATAAGACTTATATTCTCTATAGCCTCAAAATATTCGGCGGAAAGCTTTGAAAAGTCAGATTTTGTTCAGGAAGGACTTATCGGTCTACTTTCAGCTTGCAGAACATTCGATGAAAACGCAGGGGCTTCATTTAAAAACTACGCCTCTCTTTGTGTTGAAAGAAGATTTATTTCAATAATAAAAAAGGCTTCACAACGCAAAGATACCGCACAAAACGGAGTTGTTTCTATTTACGATTTGGAGTTAACCGCAGACAGCTCATCCGACCCGGAGGAAATCGTGCTTTCAAAGGAATTTTTGCAGTCATCCTATAAAAAATTCCGTGAAAAGCTTTCAAAGCTGGAATATGAGGTTTTTTTGCAGTATATGAGCGGTGCAAAATATGCGGAAATATCAGAAAATTTAAATATAACTGAAAAAGCCGTTGACAACGCCTTGCAGAGAATTAAAAAGAAAATATCTGAAAACTAAACTGTCGGTCACTGAATCTGTTTCAAACCGGCAGTTTTTCTCTGTTTACAGAAAATTTACTTCTTTTTGATAGCAATTAAAACATAGTTTCCATTATAATAAAGACAACACGGGATAAATTCATACTTTCCCTGTATATTTAAGCTTATAACTTATATTTTTGAATAGCCAGAATGTTTCAACATCGAAAACCAGCCGTCCTTTGCCGGCTGGTTTTCTTTTATAAAAATATCCGTGGTTCAGCAAAACTGACATCCACGGATATTTTATAAATTAGTTAATATAAATTCATTTGCGAGATGTATATATCTGAATATATGTAGCGTCTATAATGCTGACTTTGCCGTCCTGGTTATAGTCGGCAAGAGATTTGTCAAATTCATCTGACGCCGATACCAAATTTACCAGGAATTTCTGAATTAAACTTACGTCCAAAATATTTATCTCTTCGTCCATATTTACGTCGCCCAGTTCATAATCATCGGGATTTTTTGTGGTGACCTCTACAACATAAACTTCAGACATAAAGGAATGATATGTTGCCTGAAGAGCAACTCCGAAACGATATTTTGTACCCGGAGCTAAATCTGTGAAAACAGGTGATGGCTGCCATTCAGACTCCGGAGAGGATGAGTACATTGCACCGTCAATGCTTTGCAATGTTACAGAGGTGGAAGAAATCTTTTCCACATTTACTTCCGGTATTGTTGGTCGCTGAGGAACCTCAAGATGATAAATCTGGCTTTTAAAATCATTATATGTAGCATTTCTTTGGATATATAAATCAACTCCCGGCGTCAGCAGAAAATCTGGCTGTTCTATAATATAAACAGCGTCAGACATATCCGGGTTTGTGCTTACCATGTAGTTTCCGTCAAATACTTTATAGATTATATTGTACATGTAGGCTATACGCAAAGGCTCAATTTCAAAACGGCTGGGGATAAAATTAACAAACTCCTCCCCGCCGTCAGCAGGAGTTACTGTCAGCAAGGTCGCTTCATCGTTTTTTATCATATCGGAAACAGATGAATCGGAAGCGAGTATATTTCCATTTTCATCCTTAACAGTATAGGCGTCCCGGTCATAAATAATAGTCTCATTTTCATAGTCAAAGGATATTTCGTTTTTGTATATGTTAAAAACATATTCTGTAGGATTTTTACCCTCTGCTTTAGATACAATTTTAACTGTTGTTTTTCCCGGTGAGGTAAAGACCTTTTCATTCCAGTCGGCAGAATTAACTTCCTCTCCGTCCAAGAAAATTTTATCTGTACCCTGAGCCATAAAACTCACTTTGTCATCAAATTTAGAAAGATAAATGTTCTTTTCGGTGAAGTCCTCTGTTTTATAATATTCTTTTTTGTCGCCGTACTGCACAGCTAAATCAGTAAGCTCTGAGGAAGCCTTTGTGTATTCTTTTTCCACTGTATTTCCTCGGTTTCCCTGGTGGTCAACGCCGTATGCGTACAGTGTCACATTTTCGCCGACGGTGAAATCTATTGTTATTGGAGAAGTGTATTTTTCATAAGAAGAATTATCAAATGAGTAATAGATTTCTTCTGTTCCGTTGGCGGAAAGGGAAATTTCAGTTCCGTCCGGAACAGGGCCTTCCATTTCTGAAAATCTTACGGTTGATACAGCCGAGTCGGAATCAGGCAATGGGTTTGTAAAGCCTTTTATGCATACGTTTGTCACATAAGCGTCATCTGCCATAGAACCGCATATGTCAAACCATTCACCATTTACAAATGCATAGCTCTCTCCGCCGTTTCCAAGATATTGCGGCACATAGTCAGGTGTTGGTGTTATACACAATTCAATGGCTACAGGAGATGTATAGTTTGGGTTTTCAAGCTCTATGACAATGCTGAAGCGTTCGCCTTTGTTAAGCTTTACAGGATGGTCAAGCTCTATTGTGTGATATCCTGAATATACCTCTGTTCCGGTTTGGTTTTCCAGCTTTAATGTGCCGGACTGAGGCTGACCCTCTTCCACTCCTGTAAATATAGAAATGGAATAGGAAGTTCCTACGTCTGTTGTGTAGAAAGACACGGCTTCAAGCTGCTCGTCATTTTCAGCGGTGAAAATATTGGCTACCGTGGCTGATTTTGGATTTTCTGCATTCGTCGGCATGGAATATGACCATCCCACAGTGTCGTACTGGTAGTTATTTGAATAGTTGTCCGCTTCTTCCAATATGTATGTATTGCCGGCTACAGTGGTTTTGTCCTCGTATGAAAGCCAGAAATAGCCCTCATCTCCCCAATCTGTTCCCCAGCTGTTGCGGACAAGCCATGCGCCGTCGTTTTCCGGCTGCTTGTTATCGTTAAAATTCTCTTTAGGATAATTATCATCCCAGCCAACAATAGTTACAACGTGGTTTGTGTTTTCATACTCATCGTTATACCATGCGTAAGTTAAGGGATTGTAGTTTTCGTTGTTTGCACTGTAGAAAATTGCAACAGAACCATAATTGAGGATTACATCTTTAGTTATATCAAGAGGAATACCACTGTCTGATGAACCGTAAATACCTGTCGGCATGTAATATGCATCCTGCAAATGATAATCCGCTGTATAGCGCAGTTCTTCATCAGGGTTTTGAGGATTTACACCGTCAAAAGGAGCTTTTTCACTAAAAATTGGGCCTTTCCATGCAGCCATTGTGCCCACTGCAAATCCGTTTGAACCGCCCTGCATATACGGGTCGTTGGTTTGGTAAAACTCTTCTTCCTCATCTCCTCTGTATGAAAACCATGCTGTATGGAGAGATGAAAAACTTGTGTTAGGGAATTGGTCTAACAATGAGCTTTCAGCTACTGAATTTGCAGACACAGCCCAGCAAACTCCCAGCAATTCCTGATTGTATACCGGAGAAACCTTTCCGGTATCTCTTAAATCATATTTTTCCGGCAGTTCCTGGAGAGCAGAATAATTCTGTCTTGAAAAATATTTTGTGTAGCTTTCAGAAAGATAGGAAAAGTCCTGCATACTTGGGGCAACTCCCTGACTTCCGTTTTCCAGCCACTCTATGTACTCCGGATTTATATCTGACTCGTCAAACAAATCAGAAATAGGGCTTGTCCTGTTTTCAGGATTTGTTTTATTTTCATCTTCGCTTTCCGACGCATAAGCAGATATTGTGCCTAATGCAAGAACAGCCGATAAAATAATACTTACAGCGCCTTTTAACATTCGTTTTTTCAAATAACATCTCTCCTTTTTAATAACTTCCTTATAAATAATTTTACAATAAAAAGACCGATAAGGCAAGGATAATACAATTATATTGACTATATAATGTAGAAAAAATATAACCTTTATGTAGACAAGCCATTCCAAAAATCAAACCGAAGGTTTCGCCCGCCTTGAAATGAACTTAATTTCTAAACAAAAGCTTTGCAAGGCGGAAATAAAAAACAAAACGTGGCTTGCGAAATACAAACCACGTTCTTTGTTTCATTTAGTAAAAATACACTCTGTATGTAGGCGAGCCATTCCAAAAATCAAACCGAAGGTTTCGCCCGCCTTGAAACAAACTTAATTTTTAAATAAAAGCCCTGCAAGGCGGATAAAAAATAAACGTGGCTTGCGAAATACAAACCACGTTCTTTGTTTCATTTAGTAAAAATACACTCTGTATGTAGGCGAGCCATTCTTAAGATTAAACCGAAGGTCTCGCCCGCCTTGAAACGAACTTAATTTTTAAATACAAGTTTTGCAAGGCGGAACTAAAATTATTCTTCGTTCCAGGAGTACATTTTGCGGAGTTCCTTGCCCACTGCTTCGAGCTGGTGCTCTGCTTCAATTCTTCTGCAGGAGTTGAAGTGTGAACGGCCAACCTTGTTTTCGTTGATCCACTTGGAAGCGAATGTACCGTCCTGAATCTCTGTGAGAATCTTCTTCATTTCCTTCTTTGTCTCGTCTGTGATAAGACGCTTGCCTGTCTCGTAGTCACCGAACTCAGCTGTGTCGGAGATTGAATATCTCATCATGCTGAAGCCGCCCTTGTAGATAAGGTCAACGATGAGCTTCATCTCGTGGATGCACTCGAAATATGCATTTTCTGGAGCGTAACCAGCCTCAACAAGTGTTTCAAAACCAGCCTTCATCAAAGCTGTAACGCCGCCGCAGAGAACTGCCTGCTCACCGAAGAGGTCTGTTTCTGTTTCTGCCTTGAAGGTTGTTTCAAGAACACCGGCACGGCTGCCGCCGATACCTGCTGCATATGCAAGACCGATGTCACGAGCCTTGCCTGTAGCGTCCTGATAAACTGCGATAAGGCATGGAACACCTTTGCCCTCTACATACTCTGAACGTACTGTGTGACCCGGGCCCTTAGGAGCAATCATGAATACGTCAACGTCTGCCGGAGGTACAATCTGCTGATAGTGAATATTGAAACCGTGAGCAAAAGCAAGAGCTTTACCCTCTGTGAGGTATGGCTCGATGTCTTTCTTGTAAAGATCAGCCTGCTTCTCATCGTTGATAAGAATCATAATAATGTCTGCATTCTTTGCAGCGTCTGCTGCTGTCATAACTTTGAGACCTGCTGCCTCTGCCTTTGCCCAGGACTTTGAACCGTTGTAAAGACCAACAATTACATTTACGCCGCTGTCGTGAAGGTTAAGTGCGTGTGCATGACCCTGGCTGCCGTAGCCAATGATTGCAACTGTCTTATCCTTGAGAAGGCTGAGATTACAATCTGCCTGATAATAAATTTTCGCCATTTTAAATTCCTCCTTGCCGTATACGGCATATAAAAAATTCTATATGTTGATTCGTGAAATTATTTTGAAGGCTCTGATGCGCCCTTTTCAATAGCGATTGTGCCGGTTCTTACAACTTCACGGATACCATATGGTTTAAGTAATTCCAGCAGAGTAGAAATTTTCTCCACTGTTTCGCAGTACTCAAGGGTAACTGTGGTGTTTGCCACGTCAACAACCTTTGCCTGCATAAGCTCTGCAATTTTGATTATCTCAAAACGCTTTACAGCCGAGCTGTGAACCTTTATAAGACACAGTTCACGGCTTACAAACTCACCCTCCACAAGTCTTTTTACTTTTATTACAGGGATAAGCTTGTTGAGCTGTTTTTCAATCTGTTCAACGACATATTCGTCGCCGTTGGCAACAACTGTAATTCTTGAAACTCTCGGGTCGTTGGTAACACCAACAGCCAGTGAGTCTATGTTGTAGCCTCGTCTTGAAAACAAACCGGAAATCTTTGAAAGCACACCGGCTTGGTTTTCTACAAGTATGTATAATGTATATTGCTGCATATCTTCACCTCATTATATTGACGGTGTATCGGGATACACATTACAAACAAGAATAAATGGGCCGTCTGTTTTAAGCATTTCCTCGGCGTATTTCTCAGCCTCTTCATTGGATGAAGCCATTGCGCATGGGATATCGTAAGCCTCTGCAATTTTCAGGAAATCCGGCTTTGTGTCAAGGATTGTAGCTGAATGTCTGTGGTCGTAGAGCTTGTCCTGAAGCTCTCTAACCATACCCAAGCGTGTATTTCTCATAATAATGATTTTAACGCTTATGTTGTTTTGAACGATAGTTCCCAGCTCGTTCATGTTCATCTGGAAACTTCCGTCACCGCATACAGCCATAACCTCTCTTGTAGGTCTTGCGATTTTTGCGCCCACCGCAGCAGGAACGGAATAACCCATTGTTCCCATACCGCCTGTGGTCAAAAATCTTCCTTCTTTTATCTTAAAGTTGTTGGCGCACCAGATTTGGTTTTGTCCAACGTCGGCAACAAGAATTGCCTTTGAAGGCAGCATTGAACTGAGCTTTGAAACAAAGGCTCTCGGCTCTACAAAGCCTTCAAATGTTGGGGGAACTCTGTAAAGCTCCTGTTTCCAGCGGCTGAGTGTTTCGCTCCATGCGTTGGAAACGTGGTAATCTCCGATTTCCTCCAAAAGCTTGTTTATAACATTTTTCATATCGCCAACAATCGGAATAGTTGTTTTAACATTCTTTCCGATTTCAGCCGGGTCTATGTCGATATGTATAATCTTTGACTTTGTGGACATCTGGTCGGGAGCGGCAACGGCTCTGTCGCCCAGTCTTGCTCCGCAAACCATTACAAGGTCAGCCTCGTGCAAAGCTCTGTTTGCTGTGGCTTTTCCGTGAGTTCCCAACATTCCCAGATAAAGCTCATGGTCGGATGGCATAACGCCTATTCCCATCATGGTGGAAACTACCGGAATACCGGTTTTCTTTGCAAACTCCACAAGTTTTAACTTTGAACCTGAGGAAAGCACGCCGCCGCCTGCAACGATAACAGGTCTTGAACTGCTTTTCAAAAGTTCAATAGCTCTTTTTATCTGAACCTGATGACCTCTTGTGTTTGGCTTGTAGCCTATAATATCAACAGTTTCCGGGTAAACAAATTCTTTTATCTCGTTTTGCTGTATATCAATAGGAATATCGATAAGCACCGGGCCGGGTCTGCCTGTTGAGGCGATGTGAAAAGCCTCTTTAAAAACTCTTGGCAAATCCTCAGTTTTGCTGACAAGGTAGCTGTGTTTTACAAAAGGCTCGCAGGCGCCTGTTATATCTGCTTCCTGAAAAACATCTCTTCCCAGTAAATCGCTTCTTACCTGTCCGGTGATTGCAACCATAGGAATTGAATCTGTATAAGCAGTGGCAATACCTGTAATTAGGTTTGTAGCGCCCGGCCCTGAAGTTGCAACACAAACGCCGGGTTTTCCGCTGGCACGGGCATAGCCGTTAGCAGCGTGTGCAGCATTCTGCTCCTGTCTTACAAGAATATGCCTTATTGATGAATCATATAAGGAATCGTAAAAGGGACAGATTGCCGCTCCGGGATATCCGAACACTACCGAAACGCCCTCAGCTTCAAGGCATTTTACCATAATGTCTGCACCGTTTATCATTTTTTTCTCTCCCGTTATTAGTAATCTGCTTTTCCGAAGCGGCAAGTTTTTTCCTTTAAAAAACGTTTCCACATCGGTATTTCAATGCAATTTAACTTATTATAATATAAATCAACACAAAAGTAAAGTAATATGGGCTATTTTACCTCAAAAAAATTTAAAAAGTTAAAGCGGTAAAACAGTAACGCAAGAAAATATCCTATTGTTTTTCTCTTTTTCTCATAATTATTTTTGTATAACTGTTCAGTAACCCAATAAAATATTGAAAAACCTTTTCCTTTATAATATCATATTATTGTAATATTTTAAGTATACAGAAGTGATGTTTATGAACAAAAGAAAACTTTTTGCACCATGTGATTTTTTGATAATAGTTGTAGTTGCACTGATAGCTCTTTGCTTTACTTTGTTTTTATTTTTTCAAAATGACGCATCAAGCTCTGTGGCGTGCATAAAAATCAACGGGGAAGTCTACAAAGAACTAAGGTTAAATCAAACCCAGGACATTGACCTTGAAAACAACGGTCATCACGCCTCTATACATATAGATAATGGCGAGGTTTATTTCTCTTTTTCTGATTGCCCCGACAAGCTCTGTGTAAATCAGGGTGCAATCTCAAGAAACGGCGAAAGCATTGTGTGCCTGCCGGGAAGATTTTCCGTATCAATAATATCATCGGACAAGGAAAACGATTTTGATGCAGTAATAAACTGAGGTACATAGATATGAAAAAGAAAAATCTTACATTAAATCTTACACAAAACGCCCTTATGTGCGCCTGCGCCATTGTGCTTTCAATATTTGAGAGCTTTATTCCCGACCTGCCCTTTATTATACCGGGCATGAAGCCGGGACTTGCAAATATTGTTACTATGACGGCTATTGAGGGTTTCGGTTTCTCATCTGCTTTATATGTAACCGTGGCAAAGTCCGCTTTTGTGTTGATAACAAGGGGATTTACCGCATTTTTGATGAGCTTTTCCGGAGGTCTTGCCAGTATGCTGGTTATGTACCTGCTTTTAAAAAGCAAAGCCTTTAGTTTTGGCTGTATCGGAACAGGAATTGCCGGAGCCTTTACCCATAACATAGCGCAGCTTGCAATGGCTTCATTGCTTACGGATACGCTTATATTCTTCTATCTTCCGATAATTTCCCTTATCTCCTTTATCACCGGGACAATCACCGGAACGGCAGTTTACTTTATTTTGCCGCCGGTTTTAAATGCCTTGAAAAAGGACAAAAATTCAGCAAAATACACTTAAAAAAATTCATTTTCTTTTCACACAGTTATGAACAAACAGGGTATCCTTATACATTGCCATATGAATATTGGAAATGTATAATATTATAAAACTTTGCAGACAGCAAAGCTATACAACAGGAGGCGTTTATGAAACAAGTATTGAATCATCTTAAAAAGTACACACTTCCCATTCTCGCCTGCCTTGCTTTGCTCTGTGTTCAGGCATACTGTGACCTGTCACTGCCGGAATACATGAGCAACATTGTAAATGTAGGTATTCAGCAAGGCGGTATCGATTCCATTGTCCCTGAAAGATTAAGGGCAGAGGATATGGAAGCTTTAGAGCTGTTTATGACCGCTGACGAAAAGGAAACTATTCTCAGCTATTACAGCCAGGAAGAAATCAACGGCGACCAGATGTATGTGCTGGGCAACGTAAAAACAGAGGAGCTTGAAGAGCTTGAAAACACTTTAAGAAATCCGATGGCTGCTTTGTATCTTATGCAGAACTACAACTCTCAGACCGAAGGTGAAGCTTCCGAAAGCGGAAATCTCACCGACAGTGTTCTGGGAAATGAAACAGAATTTACAATTCCCGAAGGCATGGACATAATAGATGTTATATCCGCAATGCCGGAAGAATCGAGAATGGCAATCAGAGATAAAATCGACGAAGCCATAGAACAGCTTGAAACTCTGGGCGGCGACACGGTTGACCAAATGCTGACCGTTTACGTTCAGGACCTTTACAAGCACGCAGGCGTTGACACGGATTCCATAAGAAACATCTATCTGATAAAATCCGGTCTTATTATGATACTCTACACCCTGTTTATGGCGGCGGCAAATATTTCCACCGTATTTTTCGCATCAAGGGTGGGCGCCGCTTTCTCAAGAGATTTGCGCAGAAGCGTATACACGAAGGTTATACGTTTCTCAGGAAAAGAGTCATCAAAATTCTCTACAGCGTCACTTATCACCCGCTGTACAAACGATATCCAGCAGATACAGATGGTTATTATAATGTTTATAAGAATAGCCTTGTACGCTCCGATATTGGGAATCGGCGCACTGGTTAAGGTTCTTTCCTCAGACGCCGATATGTCATGGGTAATTCTTGTAGCTGTTTTGGCGGTATTCCTTGTGGTTCTCATGCTTATGATATTCGCAATGCCCAAGTTTACCAGCCTGCAAAAGCTCATCGACAAGCTCAACCTTGTTTCCAGAGAAATCCTCACAGGCTTGCCTGTAATCAGAGCATTTTCAAGGGAAAGATTTGAGGAAAATCGTTTTGACAAAGCCAACAAACAGCTTATGAAAACAAACCTCTTTGTAAACAGAATGATGGCTGTAATGATGCCGGCAATGATGTTTATAATGAACGGTACCAGCGTACTTATTATCTGGGTGGGCTCAGGATATGTTGACGGCGCAATGCAGGTTGGCGACATGATGGCGTTTATTCAGTATACAGTTCAGATTATTTTAAGCTTCCTTATGCTTTCTATGATGAGCATTATGCTGCCGAGAGCTTTTGTTTCCGCAAAACGTGTCGGAGAGGTTTTGGAAACAGAAATCTCCATTGCAGACCCCAAAGCTAAAGACCTTCACGCTTTCGACGAAACAAAGAAAGGCGTTGTTGAATTTAACCATGTAAGCTTTAAATATCCGGGCGCAGACGAATGTGTTCTCAAAGACATAAACTTTACGGCTTATCCTGCACAGACCACAGCCATTATCGGAAGCACCGGTTCAGGAAAATCCACTTTGATAAATCTTATTCCAAGATTTTACGATGTAACGGAAGGCTCAATAAAGGTTTCCGGCGCAGATGTCAGAAATGTAAAAATCCATGACCTCCGTGACAAAATCGGCTATGTACCTCAAAAGGGATTTTTGTTCAGCGGAACAATAGCCTCCAACATTGCCTACAGCGACGAGGAAATGGATGACTCAAGAATTGAAAAGGCGGCAGAAATCGCTCAGGCTAAGGAATTTATAGACAGCAAGCCTCACGGCTATGAGTCAGTAGTTTCTCAGGGAGGTACAAACGTATCAGGAGGACAGCGTCAAAGACTTTCCATAGCCCGTGCGGTTGCAAAAGACCCGGATATCTATATCTTTGACGACAGCTTCTCAGCCCTTGACTTTAAGACCGACAAGGAGCTTAGATCCGCTTTGAACAAAGCCACCAAAAACAGCACAATACTCATTGTTGCCCAGCGTATCTCCACCATACTCCACGCCGACAACATCATTGTTCTTGACGAAGGAAAAATTGCCGGAATGGGCACTCATGGGGAGCTTTTGAAAAACTGCGAAGTCTACAGACAAATCGCATCGTCACAGCTTTCAAAGGAGGAATTGAACAATGGCTAACAATCACAGAAGAGGCAGAGGCCCTATGGGAGGCGGTATGCACGGCGGAATGAACCCTGCCGAGAAAGCCAAGGATTTCAAGGGCACAATGAAAAAACTTTTCCATTATCTTGGAAGCTATAAAATCGGTCTTGCGGCTGTTTTGATATTCGCCGCCGCCAGCACCATATTCACCATTGTAGGCCCTAAAATTTTAGGTAATGCCACAACGGAAATCTTTAACGGCGTCATGAGTAAATTCTCCGGCGGAAGCGGAATCAACTTCGGTGCAATAGGTCAGATTCTTATTTTCCTTATATGCATTTACATTCTTTCCGCTGTTTTAAGCTTCATTCAAGGTCTTATAATGTCAACCATAACCCAAAAGGTCGGCTATAAAATGAGAGATGAGATAAGCAAAAAAATCCATCGCCTGCCTATGAATTTCTTTGACAAAAGACAGACCGGTGATGTGCTTTCCGTTATAACCAACGACGTTGACACATTTACCACAGGTCTTAACCAGTGCTCGACACAGCTTATAACATCCGTCACCACAATCATAGGTATACTCATTATGATGTTCTCAATGGATGTTATTCTCACACTTATTGCCCTTATAACACTTCCTATTTCATTCTTTATAATTTCAAAGGTTATCAAGAAATCTCAAAAGCACTTTACAAATCAGCAGAATTATCTGGGCGAGGTCAACGGACAGATAGAGGAAACATTCAGCGGTTCAATAGTTGTTCAGGCTTTTAACCACGAGGAAGACAATATAAAGGAATTTGAAAATTCCAACAGCAAGCTTTACAGCTCCGCATGGAAGTCCCAGTTCCTTTCAGGTCTTATGATGCCTATAATGCAGTTTATAGGAAACCTCAGCTATGTTGTAATAGCAGTTTTGGGCGGTTATTTCGCAATAAGCGGAAGAATTACCGTAGGTAACATTCAGTCATTCATTCAGTACGTAAGACAGTTCACACAGCCTATACAGCAGATTGCTCAGATTTCCAACATGATGCAGTCAATGGCTGCGGCGGCAGAAAGAGTTTTCATTTTCCTTGAGGAAGAGGAAGAACAGCAGACCGCCGAAAATCACGCAGAAATATACGAAAACGGAAGTCACAGAAAAGTAACTCCCTATGATATCATAGGCAACGTAACCTTTAAAAACGTATGCTTCGGTTATAACCCTGATAAGATAATCATAAAGAATTTCTCATCACAGGTTAAACAGGGACAGAAAATCGCCATTGTAGGCCCAACCGGTGCCGGCAAAACCACAATCGTTAAACTTCTTATGCGTTTCTACGATTTAAACAGTGGTTCAATCTACATCGACAACTACAACGTAACCGATTTTGACCGCAGTGAGCTCCGTGAAGTTTTCGGAATGGTTTTGCAGGACACATGGCTTTTCAACGGTACAATTATGGAGAACATCCGTTACGGAAATCTCAACGCATCCGACGAAGAGGTTATAAAAGCGGCAAAGGCAGCCCATGTACACAGCTTTGTTCAGACCTTGCCTGACGGATACAATATGGTTTTAAATGAGGAAGCCTCCAACGTATCCCAGGGACAGAAACAGCTTTTGACAATAGCACGTACAATCCTTGCCGACCCGAAAATCCTTATTCTGGACGAAGCAACTTCATCTGTTGACACAAGAACCGAAATACAAATCCAGAAAGCCATGGATAACCTTATGCAGGGCAGAACAAGCTTCATAATCGCCCACAGACTTTCCACCATTAAAAATGCCGACCTTATCCTTGTTATGAAGGACGGCGACATTGTGGAACAGGGCACACACGATGAGCTTATTGCAAAGGGCGGTTTCTACGCCAACCTTTACAATTCACAGTTTGAAGCAGCTTGATTTTTATATCCGCCTTGGAGAGGTTCTCCTGAACAGTCACCGGTCGTTCGTGCGGCGGGTAAGGGTTTGTTTTATTCGTGAGATGGCTATTCTTTCATTTATGGTTGATTTTTGATAAATAAAAATAATCCTGCATGGTGGCGGATTAACATGTCCTCTGACTGTGCAGGATTATTAAATAAAAAATATTTTGTTCATTATCTGTTTTTTAAAAAACTGACGGCGGTATCAAAAAGATACCGCCGTTTATTATTTTATAAATTTTTTATTATACATTTTTTGCAAGCTCAAGCTGAATGCATGTTGCGTCAGAAATATCAATTTTTTCGTCCCCATTAAAGTCTGCAAGCTCAAGGTTGAAAGTTCCTTCTATTGGCTTGCCAACCAAATAGTACTGAATGGCTGTTGAGTCATCTACATCGATTTTTCCGTCCATATTTACATCGCCCAATGCAAATGTCTTTTCCTTTACGTTAAGTGTAAAGTTAGCAGTAAGGTTTCTGCCTGCGTCATAGTTATATGTAACCTTTTCGGCGCCCTCATCTACTGTAAGGATATTTCCGCTTACTGTACCGCCTGTCCAGCCGCTTGCCTTAGTAACATCAAACTTTCCGGGAAGTGTTGAAAGGTCAAATGTACGGGTTTCGTCAACCTCAATGTCGTATTGGTTGCCTGTAGTCTGAATATTTGCACTTTCAAGACAGCCGCTTACATCCAAGCTTGTAAGAGCGTTATCTCTTAAATTGATATAACCTGTATTTGTAACGCCGCTCAAATCAACCTCAACAATGGCATTGGTATCAAGAGACAGGTTTTTCAAATTAGGATAGCTGTTGCCCAGATAAACATTTACAAGTCCGCCGTAGCTTGCGCTTACATTCTCAAGAGCTGAATTATTTCTCAAATCAAGCTCTTTCATAGCTTCAGTATATCTTGTATCAATTTTGGTAAGCTTTGTGCACTTTGTAATATCAAGGCTTTTCAAGGTACGGTTGTTGTTTACATACAGCTCCTTAAGCTCTGTATTATTTGTAAGGTCAAGATTTACAAGCATATTGTTTGAGCATGTGAGCTTTTCAAGAGCTGTGCAGCCGCTGACGTTAAGTTCTGTCAGCTTATTATTGTAGCAGTTAAGCTCTTTAAGATTTGTATTGTCGCCCAAGGTCAAAACAGAAAGATTATTAGAGTTCACCTTTGCTGTTTCAAGCTTTGTGTTGTTGCTCAAATCCAATGCTTCCAGTTTATCTCCGGAACAATCAAGTGTTACAATCTCTGTATTTTTGCTTACATCCAGCTTTTTCACGCTGCTATTGCTGCCACATTTCAAAGTGGTAAGCTTAGGGAAAATACTGCAATCCATTTCAGTCATAGAGCTGCTGGAAATACTCAGAGTTTCCACATTGGTGAAATATTCAAGACCTGTCATGTCTGCCAAAGGAGCAGGATAGGATGAAAAGCTCATAGAAGTAACAGCCGCTATCTCTTCCTGAGACAAAACACTGTTCTTATCCTTGTCTGCTTTCTTTACAACATAACGCACACTTTCATCCGGGAAATTTGTTTCGTTTATCTCCACATCTCCCTCAGCTGCAAATGAATACACCGGAAATGCCGAAACAAGCATTATTGACGCCAGCAACCCTGTTAAAACTCTTTTCATTTAAAATCCTCCTTTTTCTCCTTTTAAAAATCTTACAGTTTTAATAAATTAATTAAACATAAAATATTTATAATTGTTTATATTGTTCACTTAGATGATAGCATAAGATTTTAGGTTTGTCAATTATTTTTGCAGTGGTTTTTAGCTATTCATTAAAGCATATAAAAAGAAATCCAGCCGAAAAAAATGCTTTTCACGGCTGGATTTTTGTTTTATAATATGTATTGAAACTTAAGAGGAAAAATCAGAGGATAATCTCTCCGTCAACTGTTCCTACGATGCCTGCTGCATTGGACTCGTCTGTATCAATGTGCATTGCAGGAGCGAACTTCTCGCTTACTCTTACAACTACATCGCCGAATACAAGGCTTCTGCCGTTTGTATCAATTTTAACAGAAACAATCTGCTTATCCTCAACACCGCACTCCTTGGCGTTTTCAGGTGTGAAGTGAATATGTCTCTTTGCTGCGATTACGCCCTTGTCGATGTCATATTCTCCGCATGGGCCAACAAGCTTGCATCCGGGAGTTCCTTCGATATCGCCTGACTCACGAACAGGAGCAGCAACACCGAGTTTTCTTGCGTCTGTGAGAGCAATCTCAACCTGACAAGCATTGCGGAACGGTCCCAAAATTGACATTGTCATATCGCCCTTAGGACCTACAACCTTTACTTTCTCTGCGCAGGCAAACTGTCCAGGCTGGGAAAGGTCTTTCTTGTTTGTAAGAGTTGCATTCTCGCCGAAAAGAACAGCGAAAGCCTCTTTAGTTACATGAATATGTCTTGCTGATGTTTCTACCATAATTTTCATAATCATAACCACCTAACTTTTTTTAATCGGTATAAACCGATTTCTCCATTAGGTATATTTTACACCCACGTTGACAAAATTTCAACTGTTATAATGCTATATCTTAAATAAAATAGAAGAGCGAAAGGAAAATCAGAATTATGTACGATAATTGGGAAGCACTTGAGAAAGAATGTATGAATTGTCATAAATGCCAGCTGTGTCAAACCCGTACCCATGTGGTTTTCGGCACAGGAAACAGAAACGCCGAGGTAATGTTCATCGGTGAAGGCCCAGGAGAAAACGAGGACTTGCAGGGCGAACCCTTTGTAGGAAGAGGCGGACAGCTTCTTGACAAAATGCTTACAGCGGTAGATTTAGACCGAAAGAAAAACATCTACATAGGAAATATGGTAAAATGCCGTCCTCCAAAAAACCGTGACCCACGTCCCGAGGAACAGGAAATGTGCATTGACTGGCTGAGAAACCAGGTAAAGCTTATACATCCGAAAATTATTGTATGTCTTGGCAGAATTGCCGCAGCTAAAATCATTAAGTCTGATATAAAAATCACAAAGGAACACGGAATATTTTTTGAGAAAAACGGTGTTCTGATGATGGCTATGCTCCACCCTGCCGCAGTTCTCCGTGACCCGAGAAAGAAGCCCGAGGCTTTTGAGGATTTTCTCAAGCTTCAGGAAAAAATCAAAGAAGTATGTGACCATACATACGAGGATATTGAAGAATAAAAATTTCACAAACACAAAAACAGCGCCGGAAAACCGACGCTGTTCTTTTATGCGTTTATTTACGCTTTATTATTTTTTCTTCTTTGTAGCAAAGAGAAGGATGATTGCAACTACAACTACAACAGCTGCAATGATAACGATAATCAATACTACGTTAACGCCACCCTGAGACTGCTCTGTTTCAGTGTTTTCATCAGCGGATGTGATTGGCTGTCCATTCTCATCTGTAGGCTGAGTAACTGTCTGTCCGTTCTCGTCTGTTACTTCTTCTCCTGTAGATGTTGGAGTTGTTGAACCCTCTCCAGCGCTTGTTGCACTCTCATCAACTGAAGGAACATAAGTTGTCTGGCCGTCGCTCTTTCCTTCCTCGTTATTTACGAAGTTAGAAATCTGGTCGCTTGTAAACTTATCATCATTTGTTTCAAGCTTAGGAGTTTCATTTTCTGAAACAGATGTACCATTTACGGTGATATCCTGATGGAATGCATAACCTGTAAGTGGAACTATTTCTGATGACTCATTAAGTGTATACATCTCAGTTACATAGTAAGTGATGTCGCTTGAGCCGCCCTTGAGAACTGTGAAGTCAACGCTTACAACAGTTTTCTTTGAGCTGTAGTCCATACCGCCGATATCAGAAGCTGTAACAATTACCTGACCGTTGCCTTTATCATCAATATATGTCGGATTGATAACAGAACCTGACAAATCGGTTTCGTACTCTTCACTTGCCTGGAGATATTCAGGATTGTAGTATATATACATCTGAATACCTACGAGAGGTTCCGGACAATCGCTGAGACTGAAGGTATATGTAATTGTGTCCCCAACGTTTGCTGTCTTTCCATCGTTGAAAGTGAGTGTGTTCTCATCGGCTGAAACAACCGCAGTGAGACATGATACAGTCAGTATAAGAACCGCTGCTACTACTGACAAAATTCTTTTCGTGATTTTCATTGCCGTTCTCCTTTGAATTTTTAATATTGTTTTTTAATTATATCAGATACTCGTGTATTTTTCAACACTTTTCACAAACTAATCCGATATAAAATCTGCCAAAATAGAAAAAATAGTCAAAATATCAGTGGTTACCGCAGGAATGGTTTCCGTGATTTCCACAGGTATGTCCTTCCCCGTGACTGTGATGACTGCACATAACGTCCGGGTTAAAACTGAGAATACCGTCCAAAAGATTTTGAACCGCAGTGTCAGCGTCTCCTGAAGCTCCGCCGTAAAGGATAATTCCAGCCTGAGCTAAAGCCATTTTTGCGCCTCCGCCGATTCCTCCGCAGATAAGGGTATCAACTCCCATCATCTGCAAAAATCCTGCCAAAGCTCCATGTCCGCTTCCGTTGGTGGAAACAACCTGACTGTTTACAACTTTTCCGTTTTCAATATCATAAATCTTAAAATATTCTGTATGGCCGAAATGCTGAAAAATTTGACCGTCAGCATATGTCACCGCAATTTTGTTCATAGACTAACAACCCTTTCCTTTAAACAACATATATAATCAAATTTTTGTGTATGTATATTGTATATTATTTTTGAGAACATTTCAATAAATTTTACCGTATTTCCCAATAAAAAACACACCATATTCACAAAAGCTATATTTTTTATTGGGAAAACAATGTAAAAAAGACGGGCCGCAATGCGACCCGTCCCAATTAGCGAGCATTTAAAAATTTATGTAGTTTAAGAAATCTTATTTGCAAAGCTTCTTGAACTCATCAGCTACGAACTGAACCTGTGTTCCGATGATAACCTGAACGCTGGTCTTGCCCGGTCTGATAACGCCTGCAACACCTGCAGACTTAATCTTCTTCTCGTCAACCTTTGTGTAGTCCTTAACCTCAAGACGGAGTCTTGTGATGCAGTTGTCGATAGAAGCAACGTTGCCCTTGCCGCCTACGCCTTCGAGAACGATCTTAGCAACTTCTGTGTAGTTGTTATTTGAAAGTGTAACCTTTGTCTCATCTGTGTCGTCATCTTCACGGCCAGGTGTCTTGAAGTTGAACTTAGCAATCATGAATCTGAATACTACATAGTAGATTACAGCAACGATAACGCCAACGATGAGGAGCATCCATGGTGACTGTGCACCAGGAGCGTTGAAGCTGAGAATCCAGTCAACGAAACCTGCTGAGAAGTTGAAGCCTGCTCTTGTTGGAAGCATAGCTGTAACAGCAACAGAAATACCTGTGAGAACAGCATGAACAGCATAAAGAGCTGGAGCAAGGAACATGAATGAGAACTCGAGAGGCTCTGTAACACCAGTGAAGAATGATGCAAGAGCAGCAGCTGAAAGAAGACCGAAAGCAACGCTCTTCTTGTCTTTCTTAGCCATGTGATACATAGCAAGAGCAGCAGCTGGAAGACCGAACATCATAACAGGGAAGAAACCGGACATATAAATACCGGTAATCTGTGTGCCATCGCCCATCATGAGAGCATTGATTGTTGAAGAACGGATAACCTCTGTCTTGTCTGCGCTGAGGATATCGAATGTCTGACCATTGATGATAAGACCACCGTTTGTATCTGGTGTCCAGAATCTTGCGATATCATTGATACCTGCAACGTCGAACCAGAAAACGGAGTTGAGAGCATGGTGGAGACCAAATGGAATGAGAAGTCTGTTGAAGAATGCGTAGATACCTGCGCCGATTGGTCCCAATGTGATGATAGCCTCACCGAAGCTAACGAGAGCACCATAGATGAATGGCCATACGAAGTAAAGGATAACAGCAGCTACGATTGATACGCCAGCTGTTACAATAGCAACGCTTCTCTTGCCGCTGAAGAATCCAAGGAAGTCAGGAAGCTTAACCTTGTGGAACTTGTTGTAGCAAGCTGCGCCGATGATACCGCAAAGGATACCGATAAACTGAGTCTGGATTTTGGAGAAAGCAACGTCTGCTGTTGCATCTGAACCAAGAGCTCCAAGATACATCTGTACGTTTCCCTGGTTAAGCAATGTTGTGATTGTAAGCCAGGAAACGAGACCTGCAAGACCACCTGTACCGTCGTTGTCAACTGTCATACCAACACCAACACCGATAGCAAAGAGGATAGCCATGTTGTCAACAAGTGCGCCGCCGGCTTTCAAAAGGAAAGCGGCAACGATGTTATTTGCGCCCCAACCTGATGGGTCAATCCAGTAACCGATACCCATGAGGATAGCAGCAACAGGCAAACATGCTACTGGGAGCATCAAAGATTTGCCCAATCTCTGAAGATACTTCATCATAAAAAATTTACTCCTTTCATATTTAGATGTATTGTATCTTTTATATCAAAGCACTAAACACAAAATCCACTCTCGCCCAATGAATACGGTTACTGTGCTTTTAATATACCTGATTAAAATAACCACTCAATATTTATTTTTCAAGGTTCATGTTTATACCGTAAAAAAATTTTGTTTTACTTTAATTCTTTCGTTTGCTTATATGTAAAAAGTTAAGATAAAACATAATATTTATGACAATATTTATTAAATACCCTATATACTCAGATACAAAGAAAGGTATTATCCTTCCCTTGTATCAATATAAGCCAATAAACTTAAATAAAGTTTAAATTACAAATTAAAGATTTGCCTCAAGGAACTTCTGGATTTCAGCTGCTGCTGCATCCTCATCCTCACCGCTTATAGTAACTGTGAGAACTTCGCCCTGCTTTGCAGCCATCTTCATAACGCCGATAATTCTCTTTGCGTCGCCTGATCTGTCGCCTACTGCAAGCTTAATATCGCTCTTAAAGCCATTTGCAAGCTTTACAATAAGACCGGCTGGTCTTGCGTGAATTCCCAACTCATCTTTAATTGTATAAGTAATAGTTTTCATTGGAATAACCTCCGTATTTTTATTTTAAAACTATCAAACTTCTTTATTATTCAACAACTGCTTCCTTTTTGGAAAGGTCTGTATCTCTTACTGCCTTTCTAACACTGAGAACAAATGTAGGAGATACTGAAAGCTCGTCAAATCCCATTTTAAGGAATGTTTCTGTAAGTGTTGTATCAGAACCGAGCTCGCCGCAGATACCTGCCCAAGCGCCTGCTTTGTGTGCATTGTCAACAATCATCTTGAGCATTCTGAGGATCGCAGGATGATGAGCATCATAAATCTTGTCAAGCTTTGCATTCTGCCTGTCAATAGCCAATGTGTACTGGGTAAGGTCGTTTGTACCTACGCTGAAGAACTCAACTTCCTTAGCAAGCTCCTCTGAAACCATAACGGCAGCAGGTGTTTCAATCATAATACCAAGCTCAACATGAGGTGCTATCTCGTATCCCTCTTTGATAAGCTCTTCCTTAACCTCTTCGCAGATTTCTTTAATTCTTCTTACCTCTGAAACTGAGATAATCATCGGGAACATAATTGAAATCTGACCAAAAGCGGAAGCTCTGTAAATTGCTCTGAGCTGTGTTTTAAAGAGGTCAACCTGGTCAAGACAAATTCTTATAGCTCTGTATCCCAAAGCAGGGTTTTCCTCCTGTTCAAATCCGAAGTAATCTGCCTTCTTGTCTGCGCCGATGTCCAGAGTTCTGATGATAACCTTTTTGCCGTTCATCTTCTCTGCAACATACTTATAGCTTGCAAACTGCTCTTCTTCGGTTGGGGCGCTGTCTCTTCCCAGATAGAGGAACTCACTTCTGAAAAGACCGATTCCGCCTGCATCGTTGTTTATAACAAGCTCGACATCCTTAGGATTACCGATATTTGCATATATGTTAATCTTTCTTCCGTCGATTGTTACATTTTCTTTGCCCTTAAGCTGATTCAAAAGCTCTTTCTGCTGGAGCTGAGCCTTGCGGCGTCTTTCCTTTTCATCAAGAGTAATATCATCAGGGTCTATATAATATTTTCCGCTGTTGCCGTCAACAATCATGAGCTTTCCGTTAAGCTCCGGAGTAATCTCAATGTCAGCGCCTACAAGGGAAGGAATATTCATTGTTCTTGCAAGAATAGCGGTGTGTGAATTTGAAGAACCTTTTTGTGTTACAAAAGCCAAAATCATGTTTTTGTCAAGCTGGAGAGTTTCACTTGGTGTCAAATCCTCAGCAACAATAATCATTGGTTCTTCCATCTTTATACCGTCAGGGTTAATTCCCTGAATATTCATTGCTATACGCTTTGAAACGTCGCCAACATCCACAGCTCTCGCCTTCATATAAGGGTCGTCCATAGATGCAAAGAAATCTGCAAACTCTTCACCTGTTGCAGTAACAGCATAGGCGGCATTTTCATTTTCTTCGGTAATCTTTCTCATTACCTCTTCTTCATAGTCAAGGTCGTCAAGCATGAGAAGCTGAACATCTATAATCATAGCCTCTTCCTGACCAACCTCGGCGGCTGTCTTATCAAACAAAGCTTTTAATTGTTTAGCCGAAAGCTCTTTTGCTGCCTTATATCTTGCAACCTCTTCTTCAACAGTATTAGCAGTACCTCTAACGATTACCAGCTCCTGTTTTTTGAAGACGAATACCTTTCCGATAGCAATTCCGGCAAAAACTCCTTTTCCGTTTCCGGTTTGCATTACTTTTCACCTGCCAGATTTTAAAAATTTATAAGCCGTACAAAATTTTTTAAATTAAAGATTTAAAATCAACCTTTAACCAACTGGATAACTTCCTCAAGAGGCTTCATTTCGCCGGTCTTGGTAATAACGTCTTTGTAATCGTAGGTGTTGCATACGATCATCGGAGATGTAAGGTCATAGCCCTCTGCCTTAATAGCGTCGATATCGAACTCGATAAGAAGATCGCCGGCTTTAACCTTCTGCTCTGCTGTAACATGACCCTTAAAGTGTTTACCTTTAAGTTTAACTGTATCAAAACCAACATGAATAAGAACGTCTACACCGTCGTCGGTGAGAATGCTTACTGCATGAAGTGTATCAAATATCTGCTGAATTGTTCCGTTAGCAGGTGAGAAAACCTTGCCTACTGATGGTCTGACAGCAATACCTTTTCCCAGAATTTCCTGACTGAAAACTTCGTCCTTAACCTCGGAAAGAGGAATAACCTCACCCTCGATTGGATTGAAAAGTTTTATTTCATTTGATGCCGGAGCCTTAGAAGCGCTGTTGTCTCCAAATAATTTTTTAAAAAAGCCTGCCATTATAAATATCTCCTTCCTGCCTGAATGTCTATCTCAGTCTAAATGATGTATTAAAATGAAAAAATAAAAAAGGAAAAAGAGGGAAAATAACCATTTCATTTTCCTTTTAAATACAAAATATAAACACGATCCAGTCACGGGAACGCAACCGCAAATTTTGCCTATTTATTGAAATATACTAAGCGAGTGATTTATGTCAAAACAGATAAAAATGAATAAAAACATATATAATATTCATTTTTACGAACTTTAGTATTGCGTTCGCCATCATTTATAGATATATTAACAGTTTTTTTGTAAAATGTCAACCCTAAACAAGTGTTCCCGCATATATTTTTAGATAATACACACAATTTATATTATGGAAATATGTATGCGAAAAATTACTTCCACATTCCGAAACGTTTAAAAATTGTATTTTTCAAATTATAAATAAAATTTTAGCAAATAAATCATAACTATCGTGTATACAAGCTTCATTCACCGTAAATATGTAAAATTCTAAAATATTATAGGAGAAAGAATCGCTTTTTATAAATGCTTTTGCCGCCGTAGTATTATAAAGTCTGTAACCACCCGCTATTGACTTTTTCCAAAAATTGATATAGAATATAAAAATGCAGTAAAGCTTTTTATAAAGCTTCATAACGAGATTTCAGAAATTTGATACATGTGATTTACCGACAGTAAAAAAGCCTCAAAATATAATACGCCCCTTTAGTTAAATGGATATAATAAACCCCTCCTAAGGGTTAGTTGTGGGTTCGATTCCCGCAGGGGGTGCCACAAACAACGCCTGAAAGCCTTGATTTTACTGGGTTTTCAGGCTTTTTTGATTTTTACCCATTTTCAATTTCTGCTAAAATCCTGTTAGCAAATGTTAGCAAGCCGGTTTTTTATTAACTTTGGAACACTCACCTTTCAGGTGTACGGCTTGCTAATAAAAATTAGCAGGATTTTTGCCATTTTGCTAATGAAAATGCCCTCTCTGCTAATTGGAGAAAAAACGAGCAAAATCCTTGCTAATGGACAAGGCGGTTGTTATCCTGTTAATTTGTTCATTTAGGGGTGGTAAGAGACAATCGCACACTGTCTCTATGTCCTTTATTATTATATAATTACGGTAACAGGAGGTGGTTGTTTTGAAAGAACAGAAATATCATTTATACCTTTCCAATGACGAATACAGCATATTGATACAATCACTTATCCGTTTGAAGAACAGCTTGATAGCACAAGGCAGATACACCGACGGAGCCCCTGATGTTCTCTGTAAGGTGCTTTCAGCCAAGAAAAGAAAGTTCAAAATCAAATATATCTAAACACGAAAAGAGACCGCCTACACGATGTAAGCGGTCTTTGATTATTTAAAGTGAGTACGACAAACTTGAATTTGACTTGCCTATTTTCTTAAAATCTCATGTGGAGCTTCTATTTCATTTGCCAAGGTATGCTCTGTTAATTCTGACATCAATTTCAATTTTTTATTAATCAATGGTCGCATACAATTAGGAACATGTTCCTGATGCGCTCTGTGGATTGCTACACATTCCTTACAGTTTCCGTGATAACGACAGGCTTTCAGGCAAGGACAGTGATCTTTGTCTTTATACTCCTTACGAAATTCCGCTGCAAATTCTTCTTGCAGTCTCAGCCCCTCGACACGGTTTCCCTTATGAAATTCTACCATTGCATCCAGTTCTTTCTGGTTCCCTTCAATCTTCATGTTATTATAGCGCCTCCATTTCAACTATTCCTCATTTTCTGATAAATTCAAATTTGTCTTTTTCTATTATACACCAAAACTATGAATATTTCTACCCGCCGTCTATTGACCTCAATTAAGAGGTAAATAGGCGGCTTTTTTGTTTGCAAAAAATTTATTCAAGAAATTTTGAAAAAATACCCCCCAAAAACGCTCTCCCATTTCAAACAAGTGAATGGGTTAATTCCGAACTGCGAAAACGGAAGCCTTTCACTTGTACTTTGACAACTGAATAAGTCATTCACTAAGACTTTGATTCTGATGATTTTAGCCACCTTATCGGGTACGCCGTGACTTCTGCATTTCAGAACAGCGAGAACTCCCGGTATAAGTAACAGGTTGCCCCTGTTACGGCGATGACAGTCAGAAGGATAATGATACTTCTCTACGGAGCTGGCGGAGTACCCGGCAGAGGTGAAATTCCTATGATACAGATTAGCAAAAACAATTTAGTCATACAAAAAAGGCAATCCGTCAGGATTGCCTTTTGTAATACCTGAAAAACCTTGAAATCAAGACGAAAAAACATTATAATATTTGAACGCAGATTATTTATTTGCATAAAAGAATGCTTAAACTTGAAATGCGTTTCCTGTGATTTATGGGTTACAGATTAACTCAATGATGTTTCCCATATTTCTTTGCATTTGCTAATACCCTGCTAAAAGGAAGGCAAAAAACCACGAAAAATTAGCAGGTTTTGGACGGGAATTTACTAACAACGAAACCCCGGAAACGCCAGTAAAATCAAGGATTTTCGGGGATTTGCAGGGAGTCAAAAATGCCCCTCGGGGGCTTCTCCTAAGGGTTAGTTGTGGGTTCGATTCCCGCAGGGGGTGCCAAAATAAAAGACAGCAGTTTTTTCAACTGCTGTCTTTTGTTTTTTTATTATCAATTCTCTTTGACAAGCTCAAAGAAAGGCTTTTCTTTGATGTATCTAACGCTTTCGTTTCCTATTTTTACTGCGCTGTTAAATCTGTCAAGACCTTTGATATTTTGATAGATTGCGTTTGTCTCTTCGCTGTTGGCTTTTGTCTTAAATACAAACTCCACGTCGTTTTTCTTTAAGTCGGCTACATTGTGCACAATCCATGTCAAAATATATTTTGAGTAGTTGTCCTCACCGGCTACAAAATGGTCAAGGAACTGGGTTGAAAGAATTGTTCCGACACCGAATTCTCTTCCCTCTTTCATTATCTTCTTCAAAGACGGGAACTCCTCTTTCATAAAGTTGTCAGCCTCGTCTACAAGTATGAATTTTGTGAGCTGGCGCAAAGTACCGTCGGTAGCACTTGAACCTGCGGCGTGCATCTGTGAATAGAACTGGTCAAGGGTTATTGCCACAATAAGGCTCTGCAAGTCAGGGTCATATCCTGAAAGGTCAATAACCACAACACCGTCCAATATATCAAAAAGTGAAGCTGTGCTGTATGGCTTAGGCTCGAAAAGCTGGAAAGCGTTGATTTTCTGCATTACAGCAGCAAGGGAATCGTTTTTAACTACGCTTTCGTTCTTATCGTATATGTCGTAAACCATTTCAAATGTAGGAGCGCTTCTCTGCCATGTTTCAGGCTCGTTGGGGAATATTCCCATTTTCTCATATGCCTGCATCATACATGTGTAGAGGACAGTCTGCTGTTTAGGACCAAGTCTGAAAGCTCTTGCAAGTGTGTCCTTAAATGTATTTGCAGTGTGTACCGGAAGCAACGGCTTGTATTCCTTTGTTTCAAAAATTGACAAAGGATTAAAAGGCAGTCTGTGAAGCTTCAAAACCTTTGCATTTGTGGCTTCTACAAAGTCTTTTTTTGTGTTGTTGTAATCGCCCTTGTAGTCGAAAATCAAAATTCCCAAAGGATTACCGTTAAAATTATTTTTCTGCTGACGGTAAAGCTGAGTTATAAGTGATTTTGTAAACTGGGTTTTACCGGTTCCCATTGTTCCGATTATTCCTGTATTTGTATGGAAAACCTTTGTTGTGTCGTTTGGATACCACACAAGAGGCTTGCTCTCTTCCTCTTCGTCATCGGAAGCCTTTGCCTTTTCATTTCCAAAGACAATCTCCATACCTCTCGGAGGCAATTTTTCCTCTTCCGGCTTATTTTCCTCTTCGGAAACAGTTTCATTTGTTACACCGGCTGCTGCGTTAACCTCACCCGAATGAACATCCCCTGGGAAATTAACATAAATATCGGCAGGATTATCAGTCAGTTCGCCTGAAGCTTTAACACCGTCTTGTGTCAAAGCTGTTCCGGCTGGCGCATTATCAGCATAATTGTTTGCTGTGCCGCTGATATTTTCAACATTTTTAATGTTCTCTACATATCTGTTTTCAATATTTCTTGTGTTATACAGGTTTTCACCGCCTGTAGTTACTCCGGCAGTCACTCCCGGTATTTCCACATGTATATCCTGATGCATTTGAGGGTTAATTTCAGGGCGTATATCCGAATTAACATTCTGATTTACATTATTGTTTATTACATTTGAAACGGAGTTTTTATTCTCCCTTGGCTTAAGCTTAAAGTCAAAGTTCTCGTCGGAGTCCTCAGCCAAAGCCAAAGCCAGCGCCATGCAGTGTCTGCACGGGCCTTTTATTGTCTCTATTTCATAGCAGTTACAGTCGTATCCCTCAATAATATTTCTGTAATTGGGGTTTAAGGTAAGCTTTGATGTATGGTAAAATCCGAAATTTCCCTTTACAAGACCTGTTACCTTTACGCCGTATTCGCCCATATCATTTATCTGAACCTTGATTATGTTGTCCTGTTTACACAGCTTCAAACTGTTATCAAAGGTGTCTATAGAACAAATTGCTTTTATATTTTCTTTTTTAAGCATTTTTCAATCCTTTCCCGGATTTTCCGTAATTAAATTTCAAACAGCTGGTCAGGAGTCATTTCTTCGGGATGCTTATGGAATTCCGCCTCTTTAATAATCTGCGCCTGAATGGATTCCTGAGAGTCGGAGTCATTGCTGTTTTTTGCTTTAGATGTTTCAGTGCTGGCGTTTACTGCCTGAATCTGACCGGCTACTCCGGCGATAACGGGAACAGCCTTTTGAGAAATAACACTGTTAATAATCTGCTGTCCTTCATCGTTGGTTAGAACTGCTTTTCCTGTACTTACAGCCTCACCCAGCAGCTTTAGATTTCCGTTGTAACCTCTGAAAAGCTTAAAGTATTTCCAGGTCAAAACCTCTCTCATTGAATCCAGCATATCGTTAAGCTGTTTCCATGACAAGCCCTCTGTTTTTTCCGCAAGCTCCATATGGGTCATTTCCTCTATGGCAACAAAAGGAGTTTCCATATTCTTTTTTATCCAGTCTTCCCTTTGCTTCTTTGTCGGGGGAACACAACGGCAGATTTTAAAATCATGTGTAAGCTCCCTGCACAGATACTCGCTTTCCGTTGTCACCACTATCACAAAAACCGTGGTTTCCAGCTCTCTTAATTTTTCAGCAAGGACGTACTGAACCTGCTTTCCGAACTTGCTTTCCTCGGGACTGTCTATAAAAAGGCAGAAATACTCGTATTCTTTCGCAGCTTCTGCGGCATATTCGGCAATTCGGCAGGATTCCTCTGCTGTTTCACAGTCGAAGTCCCATCCGGTTATCCTTAGATAGTGATGATACTCCTTTGCTTCGGGATTGCATTTAGAGCCTGCAAGAGCTTCCGCCGCAGTGTGTCTTCCGTTTCCCGGCTCTCCCAAAAACACAGCGCCGTCCGGCGGTTCAACGCCGAAATCGCTTAGAAGCTTTTTGGGAGATTTAAGCATTGTGGCTCTGAACATATGTGACCAAAGAGAAAAGGCGTCCAAGTCCTTGAGCTTAATCTGAGGCACCTGTTTATCCACTCTGTTTTTAATCTTTTCAAGATCCAAGGTTATTCACCTCATTCTTCACTGCGTCTTTCTCTGTCCTTGTCCCACTCGTCCAGGGTTCTGATTATATCGTCCTTTCTTGACGGTACATATAAATTTAAAGCCTTTTCAAAAATCTCTTTGCTCAGTGTGTAGCTTCCGGATTTAAGAGCTTCAACGCTTTCATGCTCGTCCGGATATATGCTCTGCACATCCTTTTTAACAAGGTCTCTGATCTGTATGCAAAGTCTTTTTATATCTCTCTGATTATAGTTATAGGTTTCTTCCGCCATGTTCTCGTAGGTAAATCCAGGCTCGTTTTGCATAATCTGGTTAAAGAACATTTCAAATGTCTTTGCTCTAACCTTTACATCCGGAAGAGGAAGCTTTATAAGCTCAACACGGTCAAGCATAGCGTTGTCCACAAGGTTCGGATAGTTTGTAGCTCCTATAAATATTACAGGCTTCTTTGAGTCGCCCAAAGAGTTATAACCTGTCAAAAACGCAGTGGTTGTGGACATTGCGTGAGATGGGATATTTGGCATGGAACGGTTTCTGCACACACTGTCTATCTCATCTATAAAAAGAATACATGGAGCTTTTGCCTTTGCCTCTGCAAATGCTCTTTCAACGTATTTTTCAGACTCTCCAACAAGAGAATTGTGGATATCTCCGCCGGACAGTGACATATAGTTGTAGCCCTCTTTCATAAGCTCGCAGATAAAGGCTCTTGAAATAAAGGTTTTACCGCATCCGGGAGGGCCGTAAAAGAAGAAAGAACTTACCATATCTATACCAAGGTACTGATTGAGTTCTGTTGAAGCCACGTTGCGTATACAGCCACGAAGCTTTTCAATAAGCTCTTCCATTCCTGCAACCTCTTCAAAGCCTTTCTGAGGCGGGTCTGCTGACCATTTGTCAATAACCTCCTGAGGAATTTCATAGCCGCCTCTTTTTTGTGGCTTCTGCGCTTTTGCACCGGTGCCTTCCGCCTGCTTGCCCTGAGGTGCCGCAGCGGATGAACCGCCGTTTTCGTTCATCTGTCTTGCACGTCTGAGGGCATATTCGGAAATCTCGTTAAATCTTCTGGAAACCTCCTGCTGACGCTCTATCCAGTATTCGTATTCCTTGCCAACGCTGAGGTTTGCAAGGTTTTCAGTAAGCTCTGCCGCACGCTTGTAGCACTCTGCTTCTCTTCTTATGGATGCATTGTCACCTTTTTCGTGCAGCATATTTGCCTGAACTATCAGTGACCTGTACTCGTTGGCCATGCGGCTCATATCTGACATATAGCTAACGCCCATTATGTTTTCACTCCTTTAAAACGGATTGCTGTACTTGTTTTTCATTGCTTCATCCAAATCTGAGGAATCATCATCGGCGAAAGCCTGATTTATCATATCCATTTTCATATCGTAATCGTTTTTAATTTTGCTTTCCTTTTTCTTTCCAACGGATCTTTTAAGACACTCGTCAAAGCTTACGCCGTCAATAAGTGCGCTGATAAATTCGTCGTCTATACGGTCACGTATATCACTTGGAACTGCAAGCTTTTCATTGAGTTCCTTGTCAGCCTCGTTTTCCTCCAAAGGATAAGGATACCACTTATTAAGAATTTTTCTTGTGGAATAGCTTATAGCGTTGGTGGAATCGTCAAGACGCTGAATCTGTCTTAAGGCCATTCCCATCTGGTTAATTGTGCTGTTAAGCTCTCCGTCTGTGTTTATACGCTCAAGCTTGATAATAGCCTGTTTTGAGATAAGCATACCGATAGCGGCTTCTCTGACTCTGTCTCTGTGGTCGTTGTCAAAAAGACCTGAGCTTTCAAGATCTGCTGTGCGGGCATTTTCAATTATTATTGTATTCTGGAAAAAGTTATAGCACTCCTCCAAAACAGCACGGCAGTCCATAATTTTTTCCTGACGGGCTATTCTGGGCTTGCTTCTTTTCTCAAGCTTTTTATGCTCTTCCTTTATTTCTCTTGCAATCTTCTGTTCTACTGTTTCCTCTTTTTTAAACATTTTTTTAATATTTTCAAGCATGTTATTCACCTGTCCCTTTATGGCGTCAATTTAAAATAAATTATTCCGGCTCGTACTCGTACTCTATGTTTTCGTTGTACTCCTCTTCATCTTCGTAATCTGTTTCGTAATCATCTTCCTGCAATGTATTTTCCTGATAGAGTTTCTCATTCTCCAGATGAAGATTATTTATCTCCTCTTTCAAGCCTGCCAATTCCTTCTGCTTCTCGGCATTTCTCTGAAGCTTTGCTTTTATCAGCTGAGCGTTTCTTATGGACCTGTCTAATCTTTCTCTTTCCTCATTCTCGATTTTCTGCATTGTAGCAATAACCTTTGCAGCCTCATCCTGGAATACCTTGTGGTTGGAAATCTGTGTCAGTTTTGAAAGATACTGGTCGTAAGTTCTTCTGGAAATCTCAATATCATCCAATGTCTTCTGCAGGTTTTTCAGATACATGTTGTTTGCACGTTCAATTCTCGCATTGAGCATTGGGTCGTTAACTGTAGGAAGTTCAACAAGATGATTTCTTATAGTTTCAATTTTTCTGTCGCAGTCATTTAAAACGCTGGTTTTTGTCATAATCTCCAGGTAAATTTCCTGCATACTTCCGAAAAGCTTGTGATACTCCTCATACTTTTGTCTGAGATCCCTTGCTTCCTTTGAAAGAGAACCGGGCTTATGAGCGTTCTGTCTGATTTCCTCTTCAAGCTGTGCTCCCTCAATGGTGTTTCTGAAATCGTTAAGCTCTTCTTTAAGCTTCTGAACCTGATTATTTTTATTCTGATATCTCTCCTGCTGTTTTTTCAAAGCAATTTCAGCAGTGTCGTAATCCTGGCTTGCCTTTACGATGTTTTCCATCTCAATGGCGAAGTTAAGTCTTTTTTCGTACAAAGCGTCCGCATTTGGCACGTCTATTCCGCTTATTTCCTGTCTGAGGTTTGACAATCCCTGATTCAAAGCTGTTGCCGCCCATCTTGCGGTTGTAACCCAGCCCTCTCTTATTGCCTTACTGAAAGCGTCTATGGCAAACTCAATTTTTTCATCAAGGCTGCTGATATCCCTTGTAAATACAGTAGGCTCGCTGAGCTCCTTTATTGCCCAGTTTATTACTTTCTGGAACTCCTCCTCGGCTATAACCTCCTGGGGAATCTGATTTTTCTTATCATACAGGTTAATACATTTAAGCTTTGAAATCATATTCGCCGCACTTTTTCTGTTGTTAGCAACAACAACCTGTTCTTTTCTCATTTCTGATTGTGGGCTTTCAGATTTTCCGCCAAAAATTTTATTTGTAAATTTTTGAAAACCTTTAGTTGCCATACTAAAACTTCCTCTCTGATAAATAAAAAATATTTATTTAAACCCCTCCGCAGGGATTAGTTTAATTTTGACTGCCAAAGCCCTGCATATTTTGCCATAAGCTTTTGCAGTTCTGAAATACACATCCGGGCATTTTTTACCCTGTCGTTTACATATGAGTCCACGGAAAAAGCCATGGCTCCCTCTGCGTTTGAAAAGCTCTGTTCCATGCTTCTTCGTATCTGACTCATTATCTGAATTTGATTTCTGCATCTTTCCAGACTTTGTTTGTTTTCCTCTGAAAGCAAAGCGTCCAGCTCTCTTTTAAGGGTTTCAAAATTAAGATTGAGGGTTTTATTTTCCTCTTTCTTTCTCTCCCTCTCCGAAACAGCCGCAGAAATAGAAGATTTCATAGTTTCTATTTTCTTTTCGTATTCGGCTATCTCCTCTCTTATTTTCTGAGTTTCCTTCTCGTTTTCTTTCAGATTTTCAATGGTTTCCTGAAGTCTGTTTTTCTCGTCGTTAAGCTCCTTTTCAATCTGTTCCTTGTTCATTCCGCTTAACTGTTTCTTTCGCTCGTCTATAAGCTCGATAACCTTTTTCAGCTCGTTGTTCATTCCCATAAGCTGGGCTTCAAGCTTGTCAAGCTCTGTTTTCTTTTCCGTATGCTCCTCTGTCTTGCTTTCGATAAGTCTTTTGCTTACCTCCAGGTTCTGCTCGATAGCGTTGCACTCGGTTGTTATATAGGATTTTTCCTCCTTGCTTTTTTCAAGCTTTTCCTGCAATGAGGTTTTTGTATCCCTTGCCTTTTGAAGATTTTCCTCTTCCTTTTCCAAGGCTTCCTCAAGAAGCTTGTTTTCGTTTTTCACTTCCTCAAGCTCAAACTTCACATTTCCTATTTTTGTGTTTATTATACCGGATAATGGTTTTTCCTGTTCAAGCTGCTTTTTAAGTTCTTTTAATTCTTCCTCAAGACTTTCTCCGCTTGTTTTAAGGGATAAAAGCTTTTCTTTTAATTCTTCTTTTTCCCTTATTTTTGTTTCAACAGCACTTGACGCCTCTTTTACCTGATTTTCCTTTTCTGCGTTTTGGACTTTTATATCCTCAACAAATTTTTTAAGGTTTTCAAGATTTTCGCTGTTGCTATGGAGACTTTCCTCAAGAGCTTTCTTTTCCTCTTTTGTTTTCTCAAGCTGTAGCTTTATCTGCTCTATTTTTGTATTTGTTTCTCCCAGCAGAGGTTTTTCATCCTCAAGCTGTTTTTCAAGGGCTTTTAATTCTTCTTCAAGATTTCCGCCGCTTGTTTCAAGGGATGAAAGCTTGTTTTCAAGTTCTTCTTTTTCTTTTGCTTTTTCTTTAAGAACTTCCTCTGTGTTTTTTATCTTAATTTCCGTTTCAGAATTTTGAGCTTTGATTTCTTCAATATTCTTACTGAGATTTTCGAGGGTTTCTTTTTGACTGCGCAAATCCTCTTCCAGCAGAGTTTTTTCATTCTCCAAGGATTTAAGCTGGTTTTTGACTTCCTCTAAATCGCCCTGCTTCAAGCTTTGGATTTTTTTCTTTGTTTCCTCAATCTGCTGTTGATAAAGACTTTTTTCCTTTTGCAGCTCCTGCTGTTTTTGAAGTTCCTTTTCTTCATTTTCCCGGGCTGTTTTAAGCTTTTCCTTTATCTCCTTTAGCTGTCGGTTTTTCTCTTTTAATTCACCGCATCGCTTTTCGGCAGCTTCCAAATCATTCCAAAGCTCTTCATCACCTCCGCCCATTTCTGCTTCGGCAATTTTTTTGCTGTTTCCTTGGTAGATGTAGTTCACTGTGTAGCATATGGTATATAGCCTGTCAATAAGCAAATCCAAATCGCCCACCTGGCAGTTTTCCACCAAAGCGCCGGTATCAAACCTTATATCGTCGCATAGCATGGTCATCATACCCAGTGCATCTTCAAGGGAAATTTCTTTTTTGTCCGAAAAATCCTTTAGTCTTCTGGTCAAGTTTGAGAATTTCACAATCTCACCCCGTTTTCTTATTCATCACTTTTTACATGTCCTTGTATATTGTCTTTTTCAAAAGCTTATCCGGGAAATCGTCCCCGTCATCCTCTTCAATATATTCTGTATCCTCTTCCACATACTCTTCCGAATATTCTTCGGTTTCTTTCTCAGGTTCCGGTTCTTCCAAAATCTGAGAATATTTTCCCTCTAATTTCTCCGCAGTTTCTATTTCCGCATTTAGCTCCTGCTCTATAGTTCTGCGGACTTTTTCCATTTCTTCATCGGAGATTTTATGTAGTCTTATCTCACTTTTCAGTCTGCCCACATGAAATCTCAATGTTATGCGGTTCTGTCTGTATCTGTCCAAATTGGCTTTATCAATTCCCAAGTCGATTTTTTTCTCAGAGGGAAGACTGTCCTTTGGAAGCTGATACATATTCAAATATATTCTGTCAAATTCGTAAACCTCTTCGGCTCCATATTTTTTAAGTATGTTAAAAACATTTTCTGAAAGCTCAACTATGCTCTTTCCGTAGTCAAGAATTACCGCTAAATTCTCGCACTTGTCAACGCCTGCGCAAAGCTGTTCCGAGCAGAAAGCAAGCATTTCCAAAGCGTCGCTGAATGTTTCCCTGTCGCCGTTTTCACAGGCTTTTCTGACATAGTTGCAGAAAAATTCCGCCTTGCTGTAGGAAAGACAATTAAGGGGTTTATTCCAAAATGTTGAGAAATTCTTTTTTATTCTCTCAAGCTGTTCGCACCATTTTTCGTACTCATAGCATTTTTCAAACTTCTCACTGATGGAAAGGGTTTTTATATTTCTTACAATGGGGTCATCGTTTTCCAAAACCGCCGGATAGCACAGTTCTTTTTTGGGAAGAAGCTTTTCCTCCCTCATTGCGTCGCCCACTGTAAATCCATGGTATTCTGATTCAAGCTTTTTTATCTCATTTCTCACAAGCTGTTTGGTGTCAGAATTTTTCAGCTGTTCATAAAGCTCCCTGTGCTTTATAAACATGGATGATGAGCTGTCACGTCTTTGTTCCAAAACAAGCCTGCCGCAGATGTTGCAGGAAAGCTGTAAATATTCCGCCTGCTTTCTCATATCCTCCAAAGAGTCTGTCCAATCGCCCTTTTCTGCGGCAATTTTCAAAAGCATATTAAAGGCGTCGTCAATTCTGTAGCCGTACACAATCTGCTCTTTCATCTGTCTGCGCAGAGCGTCTGTAAGGGGCTCCTGAGCTCCTTTTAAAACAGCCACTGTTTTGCGGCTTATCATTGGAAGCACAGAATTTTCTCCCAGAAACGCCTCCCTTATTTTTGAAGTCATGGGAGGTATTTTAATAACCATTATGCTTTTGCCGTCGGGAGTTTCGATTTTTCTTTTAATCTTTTCAACAGCACAATCATCGCTGTTGTTATAAAGATAATCAAGAGCTGACATAGAAAGCACAAAGGCAATCTTTTTGTTTTTAAGCTCTTTTCTTTCGGATATTTTTAATATATCCTCAAATGTAAATTCTTTTTTTGCCGGCTGGATGCAGCTGTTTATTTCCCAGTCGCTTTCTGACTTTTTAAGAACTGCATCCAAAAATCCCTTTTTCTCGGCAAGCTGTTTTGAAAATCCGTCAAAGGTCTGAATTTTTAACTCGCCGAATTCATAATTCAAAAACAAAGCGGCGTCAAACCCGTTGTTTAATCTCAGCTTGTACCACAGATAAGCTTCAGACTCCAGTGCAAGCATGGTATCGGTGTAATGTATGTCGTGGTCATAGTCAAAAAACAAATGTATAAAATAATTTGTGGATAACATGCCGCACTCTCCTTTCAGAATAATCAATCCTCTTTTTTATAAAATGCGTTTCTCTCTTCGTAAATTACGTTAGGCCCGAAAATATCGCTGAAATTTCCCAGTGACATCTTTGTTGCCTTGTCCTCTAACTTTTCGTTTGTTTCCATATCCAGAGGCACAACATGGAATGTATATACATCCGACTCGTCCACAGAAAAACCAAAGGTATATGAACCCGTGGCAATTTTTTCAAGGAGAGCCTGTTTTTCCTTTAAAGGTACCATTCGGTAAGCCTTGTTGAAATTCTTTCCCTGTCCTATAGCGAAAATCCAAGGTGATTTTGACGGGTCGCTGCTGCTTCTTCCGCTGTAGAAAATTGATTTGTTGAGATAGGAAACCTTGCCGTATTCCAGCTCGCTTCTGTATTTTATGGCAAAATCGAAGGTTTCCTCTCCGTTGCGTGTTGTAAACAGTCCCACGGAAAGCTTTGCGGTCTTTCTCATTGTTATAACACCGCCGGAAATCAAAGCCGCTCCGTAGGAAATTGCGTCCTCTTTTCCGCTGTCCAGAGCCTGACCGTTCTGACCCTGAGCATAGGAAAGGTTTTGCAGTCTGTAATCACCTACAGTATCGCTTATATGGAAGTAGTCCCATACCTGCTTCTGCACCAGGAAAAACTGTCCGAAGCCTCCCACCAGCGCAATTTTAAAGCCGTCGGACGCTGTGTATTTATCTATATTTTCAAGCTTTAAATATTCTTCATTTACACGGTCAAGCTGTTCTGCCAAAACCGGTTTTATTATTTTATCGTATGCTTCATAAAGTGTTGAATATGTAACCTTTATAGGCTTTCCTTTATATGAAAGTGTTGTAAAGGGATTTTCGTCTTTAGCCATTCTTTCCGCCACATTACCGTATTTTCTTCTCAGTCTGTCGGAAAGTGCTCTTGAATTTCTGATAAGGGCAGACTCTAAAAAGTTCAATGCCTTTAAAAAGTATCCGTCATACTCAGGAGCAGGAATATCATTTTTTTCGATTGCAAGCTTTACAACACCCTCCATATAGGCTATGCCAGCATCGCCCAGATTATCCCCGTGGTTTTCTCCGGCTCCGGTCTGACCCAGAACGTCTATTTCCATGGACTGTACGCCGTCTTCACGCTCGACAGTATTTACCTTTGTAAGAGTTATATCCAAGGTTCCTCCGCCGTAGTCCACAATGAGGATAAGTCCGTCATACAGCTTCTTTGTGTTCTTATTGTAGTTATAGGCAAAGTATGCGCTTGCCGCCGCAGGCTCTGTGACAACTGTTACCTTGTCAGCCATGTCAAGCTCACGGCATATATCACGGAGTATGGCTTTTCCGCTCATGGTGTAAAGCTCTGTGTTCCAGACTGCCGGTATGCATATTATAAGATTTTCAAAACGCTCGGTACTGCAATAATCCTTTGCAAGCTCCATCTGCTGTTTTATAAATTCCTTTGCAACATACCGGGGACTGCATTCCTCTGTATAGCCTCTCTTTCTCAGCTTTTTTAAATCACATTCAGGCAAAAGCATTTTAAAAGCTCTAAAAGCCTGTCTTTCCGGTTCAGAGGCAAGCAAATCCTTTGCCGACTGACCGGTTATAATATTGTTGTCGTAGTCAAAACAGGCAATAGAGGGAATATACTTGCTTCCCTCAAGAGACTGTACAGCTTTAACCGCATCATCCACCGGATCGTAATAGGACAGCATTGAATATGTACTGCCAAAATCAAAACCCAAATTCATCTGCCAAATACTCCTTTTTTCTTCCTCTATAATAAATTACAAAATACTAACCGGGTTAGACTTTGTCTGTGAAGTATCATTTTTCAAAACAAGGCTTACGGTAAGGTCGTCGTTCATTTCCGCTCCAAGCTTTTGAAGCTCAGCTTCTTTCAGCGCAGGAATTTTAACCTCGATGATTTTTTCAGGCTCTCCGCTTTTTATAACGGAAAGCTCCACAGACTGCTCCGAAATATCCGGAATTCGGGCAAACTGACTTTCAAGCCAAACTGTGTTTTTCTGCATAGTATCGCAGGTTCCAAAAGAAATACGCTTTTTCTCATTCAAAACAATGGTTCCGTCCTTGTCTTTCCAGGTAAAAATATTGACTCCCAAGTCATATTTTTTTAAAAACACATTTCTGTGCTTATCTGCCATAGTCCCTAAAATAGCCAAAGCTTCTTTGGTATCTCCTATAACATCATACTGGGTAAAACCACAGCAGGGACAAACGTCCACGCCGTTTGGAACCTCGTTAAAACAAACCATGCAGCGCATAAAATAACCTCCTGTCACTTTATTAACAAAAACCTATCTTTTTGTATGTAGAAATAGACAAATCAAACCTTAATAAATCCATTCAATTTAACTTATATGTCATTATACCATATCAAAATCCATAATACCACTAAAAAAATATTCAAAATGAATTATTTTTATCCTCTAGACTCTCCACATCGCACTGACCATAACTGTTTCCGCCCACAGCCACAACTGTTCCGTCATTTTTAAGCCCTACCGTGTGGAAGCCGCCTACCGAAATATCTATTATATTTTTCCAGTTTCCGACATCGCACTGACCCTCGTCATTAGAGCCACGGACAATCACCGTGCCGTCATTTTTCAAGCCTGCAATATTGAAACTTCCTATTTCCATTAAAGCAATGTTTTTCCAGCTTTTTGCATTTCCGTCTAGAATCAAGTCTGTGGTCAAGACGCCTCCGTCCCTTGTAATTGCAGCCGAGTCCATTCCGCCGGCATATACGGAAGTGACGTTTTTCCAGTCCTCAACATCACAGGAACAGTTAAATTCATTTCCCACAGCAACCACAGTTCCGTCTCTTCTAAGGCCTACTGTGTGGGAATCACCTGCGGCTATGTCAACTATTCCACGCCAGCCCTCAACACCGCACTGTCCAAAGGCATTCCAGCCTACTGCAACCACTGTCCCGTCTCTTTTAAGACCTACCGTGTGAAAGCTTCCAGCGCACACTGAAACAATATCCTTCCAGTTCCCCACATTGCACTGTCCGTGGGAATTATCACCTGCCGCAACCACTGTCCCGTCGCTTTTAAGTCCGACAGTATGGGAATTTCCCGCAGAAACAGAGATTATATCTTCCCAGCTGTCCACGTTGCACTGTCCGTCCTCGTTGTCGCCCACAGCCGCAGCACGCCTGTTTCTCAGAACCACCACAGTGTGGTTAAGTCCTGCGGAAATACGGCGGTACTCTTTTTTATTGCTAATTAAAACATTATTGTTTTTTATAAAATTATCTTTAAAAAGTCCGTTTACAAAGTAAGTGTCTTTCAGAGGAGTATTACAGTTTGCGCAAACGCAGGTAAAATCTTTTTTATTAAGATAAAAGGTATATCCGCCGCAGTTTGGGCAAAGGCTGTACGTTTCCAGCATTTTCTGTCTTTCGTATTTTAAACTTGAAACCGCTTTAAGATTTTCGGGAACCATGCTGAGAGTGGCATAATTTTCAAAATCACAACTGCCGTCAAATCCACAGTTTTTACATAAAAGTGTTTCATTTTCGGTTTTGCACACGGGACATATGAACATAGACATCTCACCTCAGTCACAGCTGTTAAAATTAAATCTCAAATTCTGTCTTTTTGCATCAATATTTGTTTCATACTAAACAAATCAACTATTGCGTCTAAATAATAAACAAACTTGTATATTTGCATATATATGTCATTATATCACAAGATTATATTTAATTCCACTAAAAATCAAGTTTTAACTACCAATAATACGCCCTGCAATTTGTGACAATACTACAAAAAATAAAAATCAGCCCTTTATTGAGCCTGCATTATAAAATCAATATATTATAAATTTTTCAATATCATGTTATTTGTCATTTATAATTTATACCCTATAAAATCAAGAACAGGGAACAAGTTTCCACTTGTTCCCTGCCCATCAAAAACATAAAAGGAGATGAAGAAAAAGCTAAATTAAATTTATATCTCTAATTTACCCGCAGCATTAAAGCAAATTACAGCTGCGAACACTTTGACATTATTTAATCGCCTAAAAATTTTATTTAAAATAACAACTATATTGTTTTCTGCAAATAAGATTGTAGCAAAATATTAAAGCCTATTGTAAATCTGTATACAATATCACGAACAAATCAAATTTTTAAGCATTGTATATTGTACAAAAACACAACCGCTTACAAGATGATTATATCACTTGGGCGGTTGTGTTCATAACAAATTTCAATTTTTTATTGTAATTATCGATTTATCTCGAAACTATTTCTGTATTCTGCGGGAGTTGTTCCGCAAACTTTTTTAAATACATTTGTAAAATAGCTCTGAGACGAAAAAGAAAGGTATTCGGAAATTTCTATAATACTGTAGTCAGAGTACCTCAGCAGTGTTTTTGCCTCGCTGACTTTTTGTTTAGCTATGTAAAAAATTATATTCTCACCAACATCCTCTTTGAATTTTTTTCTCATATTTGACTCGCTTACAGAGCAGTAACAGCTTATTTCCGAAACAGTTATATTTTCATGGAGATGATTGTTTATATAGTCCAAGGCATTTTTTACAATTGGGCGGAAATGTATTTTTTGATTTTTTTCCATATTTATATCTGCTATTCTTTGGGTATAGTCAATAATAATTCTATCAAACAAAGATTTTATCTGACTATAGCTGCTGCAATCGTCCAGCTCATCGCAAAAGCTTTTAAAAATCATAGCAGAAATACTTTCAACCATTCCAGCTTCAACAGATGTTCGGTAAACCAAAACCATAGCGGAAGTGTATATCAGCTTGTAATTTAAAATATCGTCACGTGACCATTTAAAAACATTATGCCTTTGATAGTCGGAAAGAAGTTGCTTCACACCGTGAAGATTTCCTCTCCTTACGCAGTCCAAAACCATGTCCTGTCTTGCAAGAGGATAAAAATTATCTATTCCCTCTTCCCTCATTTCAAACATGCTTTGTTCTATTGTTCTTCCTATATCCTTAAATCTTTCGTCAGCTTCCTCTTTGTATTCCAATTCTTTCAAAACTTTTCCTGTAGTCATAAAGTAGCAAAGGCCGGTATTGTCCACAAATTTACTTTTATCAACAATACTGGCATGATACAAAAAGCTTTTTACTTTTTCTGTATCGCCGTTTGCAGCCATATAAAGAGTTTTTCCGTAAAGACGTTTATCTTTAAAAGGGTCTGCGGTAAAAGCAGGGCCTAAAACCACGGCATATTCCCTGCCTTCCTCTTCCACCACAAAGCCGGAATACATTTCAAATCCGTTCACAAAAACAAAGCTGGGTTCCTTTGAAAAATGGGAACAAATTCTGCTGTAAGAAGCACAGAAAATTTCCGAAAACTCTTCCTCACAGGACATTATAATTTCGGAAGATTTAAAATCATATAAAGACGCATAACACTCTGTACACTTGTAATATATCCGCAAAGCTTTTATGAGATCATCTGTCTTGCACATACTTACTCCTCCCCAAACAGACTCTCTATTATCATAATTATGCATTAAAATAGACAAAAGTACAAGTGCAAGTTACTAATATTTAATATAAATTTAACTACTGTTAAGCATTTATATTTTAAATTTATATTTAAGATAAATTCAATTTATAAAATTTAAAATAACAGCAAATTTGCAGCCGCATATCTTAAAATAATAAAAAAAGGCAGACAAAAACGTCTGCCTAAGTTTAATAATTATTCTTTTCCGTTCCAGCAATATGTGCAAAGGTCACATGGTTTGATGTCGGAGTTCTCTGTAATTGCGTCTATCATATCGTCAAGACGGAGATATTTAAGGCTTGTGAATTTCAGCTGCTTTCTGATTTCATCAAGCATTTCCTTGTAGTTCTGGCTGTCCGGATTTGCGTAATCCTCCAAAACCTCAGGGAGATATGCTCTTTCCTCTCCCTCTCTTTCAAGGATTATTCTTCTTGTTATAAGGTCAAGCTCTGACTTAGAACGTGAGAAGTTAAGGTACTTACATCCGAAAAGAAGAGGAGGACATGCAGGTCTTATATGAACCTCCTTAGCTCCGCTTTCGTACAAAAATCCGGTGGTCTCTCCAAGCTGAGTTCCTCTTACTATTGAGTCGTCTATAAGAAGAAGCTTTTTATCTCTTATGAGTGCGTCAACAGGTATAAGCTTCATCTTAGCTATTCTGTTTCTCTGATCCTGACTTGATGGCATAAAGGAACGTGGCCAGGTTGGTGTGTATTTAATAAACGGACGTGCAAAAGGAATTCTGGAAGAGTTTGCATATCCAACAGCATCGGCAATACCGCTGTCCGGAACTCCGGCAACAATATCAGGCTCGATTGTGTGGTCTTCCTTATCTCTCATTGCAAGCTTTTCGCCGCACTTATATCTCATTTCCTCAACATTGAGTCCCTCATAGCAGGATGTTGGATATCCGTAATAAACCCAAAGGAAAGTACAGATTTTCATTTTCTTCTGAGGCTCGCTGAGGGTTTTATAGCCGTTTTGGTCTATGTAAACAATTTCACCCGGACCAAGCTCTTTTTCGTACTTATATCCAAGATTTATAAAAGCAAAGCTTTCAAAGGAAACGCAGTAATCTCCGTTGTCCTTTTTACCGATAATGAGAGGTGTTCTTCCCAAACGGTCACGAACAGCATAAATTCCTTCTTTTGTAAGGATAAGGAAAGTCATGGAACCGTCTACCTTTTCCAAAACATTCTTTATTCCTTCAACCATTGTATCCTTTTGATTTATAAGCGCCGCAACAACCTCTGATGGGTTTATAACGCCGCCGCTGGTTTCAAGAAAATGTGAAAAACCGTTGTCAAAGGACTCTTTTACAAGCTCCTCTGAATTGTTAATTTTTCCAACAGTTGTTATTGCATAGCTTCCGAGCTTTGAATGAACAAGCAAGGGCTGAGGAGAAGAGTCTGAAATACAACCTATTCCCAAATGGCCGCCATGCTGGGTAAGTTCGTCAACGTCCTTTTCAAACTTAGTTCTGAAAGGTGAATTTTCAATATTGTGAATGGCTCTTTCAAAGCCCTTTTCACCATAAACTGCCATACCTCCACGTTTTGTACCCAAATGAGAATGGTAATCCGTTCCGAAAAACAAATCATAAGCACAAGGTTCTTTCGATACAACTCCAAATACTCCGCCCATAATTACACTCCGTTCATTATTAAATTCGGTAAGAATTTCTTTAACCTGCAAAAAGAGATTACGAAATTCTAAATAAAAAAATCATTTTCCCTGTATTGTGTTCCAACCTTAAATTAAAACACAACGTAAATATTATACACTAAAAAACACCGTTTGCATAGTTTTTTTCTGTCGGCGGAATATATTTTTCAAAATCAACATAATTTCATCACAGAAAAAAACCTGTTTTTTGGAAAATAACATGAAAAAGGGCGTGTATTTTTCACACACGCCCTGATTTTCAAGAAATATTCTTCCCTCGAAGTTTAATATTTCTTTTTAAGGAAAAACTGAAAATAAATTATTTCATGTTTCTTTCGTACTCTTCAATCATCTTTTTAACCATCTGGCCGCCAACAGAACCTGCCTGACGTGATGTCAAATCGCCGTTGTAGCCCTGCTTAAGGTTAACGCCAACCTCGCTTGCGCACTCCATCTTAAATCTTTCCATAGCCTCTTTTGCCTCTGGGATATTGATACTGTTATTAGAATTGTTAGACATAAAAAATTCTCTCCTTAATTTAATATTTTAAATCTGTTAATTTTTAATTTTTGCAGCGGCTTTGTTTACCGCCGTGATAATATTGTGGCAGATAAAAATATTTTTATTATCGGCAATTTTTGTCAAAGAGAATTTTTCTATCAATCAGTAATTCTGAACAAATGCAAGTATTTTTCTAACTGTATTAAGGCTGACTTTTCCCATATCCGCATTTTTCAAAAATGCATTTACATTTCCGGGATTAAGGCTTAAATCTTTATATACACGATAGTTTGTTATGTTCTTTTCATGTTTTACTTGTTTTATTTTTTCATACATCATTTCTTTGATTTTATCTTCATTAGCCTTATGATTTTGTAAATATAAAAAATTATTGTAAATGGTACGAAATTCACTTAATTCATCATTTTTCAAAAAGCTTTCAATATTTTCTTCCCGGACTCCCTCAAGCTTCTTACATGAAGAGTTTAAATAAGAAAACTTTTTTAATAGTCTGCCCCTGAGCTCTTCAGAGGTGTACATAATCAAATACATGCTTAATGTGTCTTTTAATCTGGCATTATTTTCAGAAAGCTGAGAAAAAACATAAAGAGATGTGCTGTCAAACTCAGAAAACACTCTGCATTGAGAAAGCAAATAACTTTTAAATGTAAGTTTTCTCATTGAAATCTCTCCTTATAATTTTCATAATTTATTTTTAATAAATTGACACTGTGGTCTGAAAACATACCGTAACAGACATCTTCAATCAATTTATCCATAAGTGTCCAGTTTAAATCCTTATAAACAAGCTCGTTTTCTATATCCTCTGCATCCTTCTCCCTCATTGAGGATAGCTTTGATACAACTATATCCTCTAAAGATACGGTGTAAAAATTCACCTTCGTTGTCGGTATATCGACTTTTATAATTCTGTCTCTATAGTCATCAGGGAAATTCATAACATAAGCCCTTACATTCATGTTTATATTATACGCTTCCAGCAAAGGCTTGATTTCATCGCTGGCATTTATCGAATCTATGTCATGGGTTGACCTGTATATCTTTTTTAGCAGTACGAGAGCACTGCCGCCAACTATAACACAATCATAAGTATCTGCTGTATTATCAAGTAAAGTCATATCATTATCAATCTGTAAAAGTCGTTGAATTATCTCATCCCTGTATAACTCCATAACACTACCCCACAAATAATTATTTTTTAATAATACTATTATTTAATACTAATTATATTATTATAATGTTAAGTTGTCAAGCAATATATTAAATAAATAATATATTTTAATATTCTTGATTTAAAATTTTTTTTTATCTATAATCATATTAAAATACCCTATGACAAAGGATGTGTTATATTTGAAAAAATCAGAAAACATTTTACTTGATATACTTTTTGAAAATCAGGATACACAGTATCAATCTTTTCAAAGCAAGCTTATACCGAATATTGAGCCTGAAAAAATTATCGGCGTCAGAACTCCTGTTCTCAGAAAAATTGCAAAGGACTTTTCAAAAACTCCCCAGTCAAAGGAATTTTTGCAGTCTCTGCCTCACAAATATTACGAGGAGGACAATGTTCACGGAGCTATTATAAGCGACATGAAAAATTTTGATGAGGTCATCGAAAGTTTAAACAATTTTCTCCCATATGTTGATAACTGGGCGACCTGCGACCTTATGTCCCCTAAAATTTTTAAAAAGAACACTGAAAGATTATTGCCTCACATACATAGATGGATAAAATCCTCCCACACCTACACCGTAAGGTTTGCAATAGGTATGCTTATGAGCTTTTATTTAGGTGAAAACTATGACGACAGCTACGGTCAGCTTGTGTCCTCGGTAAGGTCGGAGGAATACTACATAAACATGATGATAGCATGGTATTTCGCAACGGCACTTGCAAAAAATTATGAAGAGGTTCTTCCCTATTTGCAGGAAAAAAGGCTTGAAAAATGGACACACAATAAAACAATCCAAAAAGCCGTTGAAAGCTACCGTATAACAAAGGAACAGAAAGAATTTTTAAAAACCTTAAAAATAAAATAACAAAATATCCGCCGTGGATTTTTCTGCATATTTTCCCTTATATTTCAAAGACTATTTTACACAGGCTTTAAATCTAAAAACACTGAATTTATATATAAGGAGAAAGAAAATATGAAAGCAACAGGAATTGTTCGACGTATTGACGACTTGGGCAGGGTGGTTATTCCCAAAGAAATAAGGCGAACATTAAAAATCAGAGAGGGCGACCCTCTTGAGATTTTCACGCTTCCCAGCGGCGAGGTTGTATTTAAAAAATATTCACCTGTGGGAGAAATTTCACAGTTTGCCGCACAGTATGCGGATGTTTTATACAAGGTCATATCTCTTCCAACCCTCATATGCGACAGAGAAAGAGTGATAGCCTCTGCGGGAGTTCCCAAAAAGGATTATATGGAAAAGGGAATTTCAAACTCTTTAAACACATACATGGAAAACAGACAAAGCTTTGTTTTCCGAAACGGAGTAATTTCACCCTTGGTGCCTTTGGAGGACACATCGGATGTTGCCTCTGTAATGTACCCTATAATTTCCGGAGGAGATGTTTTCGGGGCGGTTGTTATGCTTAAATCTTCAGACGGAAAAAATCCCACAGAAACAGAAAGCAAGCTTTGCCAATCCGCCGCAGCCTTTCTGGGAAAACAGATGGAAGAATAAACTTAATACAGACAAAGAAAAGAGCGACAGATTTTCGTCTGCCGCCCTTTTTCTGATTGAGAACATTCATATCCTAAAAAAGGAGTTGTAAAATAAATTTTATGGCATTAGTTACTCATAAGCATAATTTGGATAAATGTTGCATCAATAATAGTTATATATCCGTCGCCGTTAACATCTGCAAGGCTCTCGTCAAAAGTTCCCATTGGCTCTATCTTTACAAGATGACACTGAATGGCTGTAGCGTCGTCGATATCAATTAAACCGCTGTGGTCAACGTCTCCTACTTCATAGCCTGAAACTTTCTCCAAAGAGTCGATTGCATTCCTGAGGTTTTCAGCTGCCTGTGCTGCCTGCTCTTCTGTTGCAAGAACATTCTCGAACACTGTCTTTGTTTCTGCAAGAACAGCTTCCATAGCGTTCCAGCTTTCCTCAGTGTAATCAGCCTTATTAAGACCATTGTATCTATTGAGCTGTTCCTCTATAGCGGTCTTGTCAACCTCTGGTGTTTCTGGTTTTACAAATTCATAGAGCATTATTTCAGCTGCTGTTATATATGTATCTTCGCCGCCTACACCTGCTGTTGATGTTGCAGTAAGTCTGATAAGGATAGCTCTGTAGTAGTATTTTCTGTTGTAGTACTGGCTTGGGTCAAAGCCTTCTGCTTCACCTCTTGGGTCATAAAGCTCAAGGTCTTTTACTACCCAGTGTTCCTGATTGTAGAATGTAATTACGTTGTTTGTAACAACATTGCTTATAACAGTATTAGCCTTATTGATATAGTTAGGAATGTAACTATCGTCTGTCCAGTCCTCACCAGGCATAAGAACAGGCTTAGGGCCTTCGCCGTAGCTTCCTATTGTAATAGGGTTGCCTTCTTCACCTGAACCCTTTGGCATCAAAGCGCCTGTCCATGTTCCTCCGCACTTAAAGAGAATCTGGTCGCCCGGCTGAAATTCGATAGAATTGATTTTCTCAATTGTCTGGAAAGCTGTTCCCTCTGAAGTACCGTTGTTCGTATCGTTACCGTTTTCAGAGTCAACATAATAGATTGTGCCCTGACCCTTTACAACTTCATAGGAAGCCTCGTAATCTTTTCCGTCATAGGTAAGTTTTACTGTTACGTTCTGAGGCTCGTCTGTTGTAGGAACAGCTGAATAGCCAAAGCTTGCTTTTTTTGCAGCTCTGTCAAAGCTGTAGCTCTTTATTTCAACTTCCTCAAAAGCACCGTCGTTAATCTTTCTCTGAAGTGTAAAGTCTGACTGTTCCGGAGCAACTGTTGGAAGTGTTTCAAACTCTGCATAGCAGCTTATTTTATCTGCTGTGAAGTTTGAAATTGTACCCTTGTCAAGCTCTTCACCGTTTGCGTCTATAACATAATCAAGAACAAAGGTCTGTCCCTTATAGTCCACATCAACGGTTATTGTCTGCTCTACAGGAGAAGCTTCGATAGGATTGAAAGCGATTTCAGCTTTGTTTTCAGAAATCTTTGTAACCTCTGTTATCGCAAGAGGAATAATTGTTTCCTCATCAAGTGAAGAAACTGCGTTCAATGTAAAGTCTTCCTTAGAGATTTCCTCTGTCAAATTTTCTCTGTATGTAACTGTAAGTTTTCCGTTTTCAATTGCAAGAGTATCAAAATCGCTGTTAACTGTCATGTTGAAGTCGTCAACATAAACAGAACCGCCGCTGAGGCTTTCTGCCCAAATATAAACTCTTGGTTTTGAATTTCCGGATACTGTAAAGGAAAGCTCATACTGCTTGTAATCTGAGGAATTATCAATCTTCTGCTTGATTTCCTCACCGCCGTAGTTTTTAACTCCAAAGTACACGCTGCTGTTTGCGGCTGTATTTTTAGCCCAAACTGTAGCTGTGTATGTCATTGAAGCGGTAGTATTTGGAACATCCTGCTCCAATGCGTCCTCAGAGCTTGAGATGGATACGGAATAATCTCCTGTGTTATGGCTGGGTAAGTCCCATTTTATTACTTATAAGGTATAGGGCGTTGTCCTCGTTTATTTTTTCTTCAACCGCTTTTTCCAAATCCTCCCCGTCCTCAAGGCTTTTTTCCAGAAGTCCGCTGTAAAACTCTTTTTCCTCGCCGCTTACTGTTCTTACATATCCTTTTGTCCCTTCAATATCCGAAATTATATCCGGCTTTTTATTTTCCGAGCATCCGGCGGATACAATCCCTATAATTAGTACAAAAACTAAAAAAATATATAAACTTTTGTTTTTAAAACATGAGTAAAGGCTGTTTTTCAAGAAATTCCTCCACCTTTCGTTTTTATTGAATTTCGTATTTCTTATTTTTTGTCTATTATATGATTTATATAAAACAGAATTATGCACTGTTAACGCATATGCTGTCCTAAACACATATATTTACCATATTTTCTCTTTTAAAAAATGTTTTATGAAAATTTAATAAAAGTTTTTATCTAAAATCCATTTTTCAATATAAAAACAACACCAAAATCACCCTTTGTCAAGGCTTTTTTTAATTTCATTTCACAACACATTCACAAAGGTATTATTTATAAAAAAAAGAAAAACACATAGAGAAGCAAATTTTCTCATGCGTTTTTCTGTATAAAACATATTAAAATCTGTTAAGTTAGACAATATTTAATATATTGCTATTTTCCATGTAATATTCCGAATTTTTTCTTTATTCTGGAAAGTTTCCTTATCATAGAATTGCCAATTAACATTAAAAAGATAAATGTGGCCGCTCCATGTATTAAGTTAAATGGAACTCCCGCCAGATAAACCGCCAAAACCGCCTGGAAATTCAGCTGGTATACAGTCATCACAATAGTGGATGTGTCCACAATAAACCCGTAAATCAAAAATGCCGCTAAAAATCCGTAAATGCCCACTATAAGCTTTTTCTTTTGAAAGTTTTGCTCTGTAAATATCAGCCCTGAAATAAAGCCTATTATTCCAAGGGCAAACATCTGCCACGGTGTCCAAGGTCCCTGACCCACAAGCATGTTGGAAACAAAAGCCGACATAGCCCCAACCACAAATCCGGTTTCTCCCCCTAAGGCAATCCCCGATATTATCACAACCGCAGTCATGGGCTTAAACTGAGGAAGCATAAAAAATGCCGCCCTGCTTACAACTGCAATGGCAATCATCACCGCTGTTACGGTTATTTCTCTGGCTCTGGGCTTTTTCCCCTCAAACATTGCCGCAAAGGGAATAAATGAAAGTATCACTATTCCCATTGATATAAGCATGTACTTTCTGTCCTCTAAAAGGAACACACCTGCGGCTACAAGCAAAGCTGACAGCAAAATTGCCGCTGCCGCCACGATTTTGGAATTTAAAACCCTGTTAATTTTCATGGGCGTCCACCCCCAGGGCATTGTATATATCCTCGGTAAACACTGCGCCCTCTATTATTCCCCTTGCCATTCTGGATGCGCAGGTGGTGTAAAAACGGTTCTTTCCGAAAAACTCTCTTGGAGTATCGCAGGATAAAATCATTCCGTTGAAAAGCATTGCGCATCTGTGGGAACATTTCGCCGCAAAGTCTATATCGTGGGAAACCATTATAATTGTCTTTCCTTTTAATGACAGCTTTTTTATTGTATCGGAAAGTTTTTCTTTAAAAGAAAAATCCAACCCCTTTGTGGGCTCGTCCAAAAGTATTATCTCCGGTTCTTTCAGCAAAAGCTTGGCAAGTCCCACCTTTTGCTGTTCTCCTCCGCTTAAATCATATGGGTGCATATCGAGAAGCTCCTCAAGCTCAAAAAACTTTATAACCTCTGCGATTTTTTTCTTTTCCTCAGAAGTAAACCCAAGCTTTCCGCTGTGCAAAGACTCTTCAAGCTCCGCTTTCACAGTCTCTTTTAAAAACAGCATTGTTGGGTCTTGGGGAAGATATGCCGCCCATTTTCTGTCTTTATCATCAGTAGTAATTTTTATTTTTCCTCTGTAGGGCTTTTCAATTTCGCTTAAGCATTTAAGCAATGTGCTTTTTCCCGAACCGTTTGCCCCAAGCAGTGAAAACACTTCCCCTTTAAAAACTTTAAGGGAAAGATTTTTTAGTATGTCTTTTCCCTTTTTGTCGTATTTAAACCAAAGCTGAGAACAGGACACAGCCTCCTGTGATTCCTTTAAATTCTCTGTTTCTTCCGCTTCAATAGTTTTAAGTGCTCTTTTTTCCGTAAGCACATTTAAAAAGCTTCTGCTTTCGCACACATCCAGGGGATAGTCTTTTTCCTCTGAAAATCTGCTGTAAAGCCTTACCCCCTCGGGCATGGACTTAAAAAGCTCCGGCTTTTCCCGGGACACCTTTTTTATTCCGTCCCTTACGTCGCCGTAAAACACCTGACTGCCCTTATCAATAACAAGAAGCTTATCAGAAAAGGAAACAACCTCTTCCAGATGATGCTCAGACATTATTACGGTTATGCCAAGCTCCCTGTTTATTCTCTTTATTACGCTTAAAAATTCTCCGGCAGAAATCGGGTCAAGCTGGGCGGTAGGCTCGTCCAAAATAATAAGCTTAGGGTCTGTTGCCAGCACTGAGGCAAGATTTACAAGCTGTTTTTGTCCTCCGGATAAGGTGTTTACGTCCCTTTCATAGAGATGATTTAATCCGAAGTAGCTGCACATCTCCCCCACTTTAAGGCGCATAATCTCCTTGTCATACCCCAAATTTTCCATGGTAAAAGCCATTTCGTGCCAAACCTTGTGGGTCACAATCTGATTATCCGGCTTTTGCATTACAAATCCGATATTTCGAGCCTGCTCATTTTGAGAAAGATTTTTTACAGGTTCATTTTCAAAATATATTTCTCCGGAAAACTCCTTATAAAAAGGCATAATGGAGGGTTTAAGACATCTCAGCAAAGTACTTTTGCCGCAGCCGGAAAGGCCGCACACAAGAACTGTTTCTCCCTCTTCAACCTTGAAATTTATATTTTTCAAGGCAGGCTTTACACAGTCAGGGTATGTAAAATTCAGATTTTTTACTTCAACAACCGCCATTTTAAATCCTCCCACAAATTAAAACAAACCGGCATAAATGACACTATGCCAAAGGACACATAAGCCGTCAGGTTAAGCCAAAGATTTTCACCAAGCTTTATATAAGGAAAATACATTGCATATCCTCCACCTGACAAAGCGGAAACGAAAAACACCGCACCCGCTCCAATCAGAAAAAGCAAAAGTCCTGCGTCACGTTTTGTAAACATAAAGTCGGAATAAAAGCTCCTTTTTCCGGTTCCGTAACCCCTTGAGGTCATGGAGTCCGCCGTATACACAGCATTTTCCAAAGCCCATGTGGTTGTGGAGGACACGGAATCCAGTCCAGCCCTGAGTTTTTTTACAATATCCATATTTCCCATTGTGGACGCCCTTACCTTATATACATCTTTAAAATGGGAAGCGTACATGGGAACAAGCCTCATAACCATTGTTATAATGGTTGCCAATGAGGGGATAACCCTGCCGAAAAGATAAATAATTTTATCAGAATCCATAACTCCGTTAAAGCAGACAAACCACATCATAACGCTTGCCAGAAGCACAGCCGAAACGGCTCCGTAAACTATTGACTCCAAAGTCAGGGGATTTCCGTCTTGAAAATACATAAGAATTGTCATTCCCTGGTGATTAAACACAGGGTTTAATGCTCCGCACAAAAGACACATGGGAATAATAAAAAAGAAAAGATATTTTAAAAATTTTCTGCCCACTATAAGTGCGCTGTAGGTCAAAGAGCTTACAAGGGAAATCACCATTATAACAGGGTGGTTAAAAAACACAGTGACGGAAATTACAAATAAAAAATACAAAAAATTGACAAAGGGGTGGCACTTTGCAAATTCATTGTACATACGTGTCACCCCTTTTTAATTAGAATTTAATTTTTATCAGCCGTTAAATCCATTTCCCACGTCTGCCCCTAAATCGCAGGTGTAGAGAAACTCTATAACATCGTCTTCATTTGCATCGTAAGAACTGCATCCCACACTTGGGAAAACTCCGTTTACCCTGTATGTCCAGCCGGAAAGGCTTCCGCAGTCTCTTTCATAAAGGTTTGCAATTCCCTTTATATAAGCCGAACCGTATGCCGGTGTGTAGTCGGCGTCCATATGAATTTTATTTTGCTGGCAGGCTCTCACCAAAACATCGTAAACCGAGTCACCCTCCTGCACCTCTATTTCACATCCGGAAAGTATAACTCCGTTTGCGGGAACAATACCCTTTTTCTCCTCTTTCAGCTTATCCATATTGTTGAGGATAGTTGAACAGTTGATGTTTATTGTACAGGTTTTTGCCTGTGGCTCTGTGGGAGCTTCGGTGGGCTTTGCTGTTGCAGGTTCTGTTGCCTGCTGAGTTGTTGACTCAGGAGCCGTAGCCACGGGAGTTTTGTCGGAATTGCCGTTATTGGAGTTTTCCTGCTTTTCCGTGGCTTTGACATCCTGAGTGCTTTGGGCGGCGGTTTCCTCCTGAGCGTCTGTGGAAGATGTCAGGTTTTCTGTTTCGTCGGTTTTATCCGTCGTTCCCTCAGCAGTTGTTTTTTCCGTCGTCGCTGTTGATTTTACAGTTTCTGTTGTGGCGCTGTTGTCATCGGAAGTACATCCCGAAAAAATCATAACAACGGCGAGGGTCAGCGCCATTAAAAGGGCTGATATTCTCTTTTTGCTCATCCTCATCATCTATCTTTCTGTTTAAGCAGCTTTATTTCCTGCGATATATTTCTGAATTGCAGTTACGTCCTTTATATCTACAACACTGTTTCCGTCAACATCTGCGGTTTTCAGTGCGTCTTCTGAAAGCTCTTCAAGATTTGCAAGATATTTCTGTACCATAGTAACGTCCTGAATATCTGTTACGCCGTTTCCGTCAACGTCGCCGAAAGCTGTGCTCTGGCTCTTATCCAAAACATCTGTCATATCGTAAAGTGATGTTTTTCCTGTAAGTGTTCTTGCAACGCTTGTTATAGCATACATTGCCTGGGTTGTTGAGAACTTATCAGGGTCTTTTCCCAAAATATTTGAGAATCCGCCTTCATTGGAAGAGAAAGCCAAAAGAGCTTCAACCAAAGATACGTTATTTACTGTAAACTCGCTGTCGGTGAAGCTGTCTCTTCCCATTTCCTGCAAAGCGCAGATAACCTGAGCTGTACTGGAGCTGCTGGTGTTTCCGAAAGAAACATAATATCCAAACTCACTTTGCTGTTCCTTGAGGAACTTCATAGCTGTGTCAACAGCAGCTTTAACTTCCGGGTTTCTATTATAATACGGAGCCAAAGCCTGCACTGCCATAGCTGTAAGGTCGATATCTCCGTTAGGTGACCAAATGACGGAATATGCCCATGTTCCGTTTTCAAGTCTTTCATCGAGAATATAATTTACAAGCTTGTTATTAAGGTCTTCGTCTGAGGTTGTATAGTTGGCTGTGTTGAGAGCCAGCAAGGAATAAATTGCGCTGTTAACGCCCTGTTCCTTGATTATATCCATATTTGAAAGAGGCTCTACAATATTCACGCCGTCAATATTTGTGCAGTCGATACCCAAGGATGTGAGGGCGATTATTGTTCTCGCATTATCTGTGAGATATCCGCTGTCAGTGTCGAGAACAGGGCCTGTCTTTGCAATTTCAGCCTTTACGCTCTCTACATAGCTGTCAAAAACTCCTGACTGTGCAATCTGCTGGTCAAGTCTTGCCAATGCAAAAACAATCCACTCTGAGCCGTACTCAAGAGTTGTATCCTTGAGAAGGTAACCTGTTGTGGTAACTGCGGTTACTGTAAACATTTCAGGAACCATATCATAGAGGGTTCTGCCGTTTTCGTAAAGCTTTAATGAGTCAAGTGCAAGCATAGCCTGTACTGTAGCCATACCGTTTACATCTCCGTCCTTTGTGTGGGAAAATCCGCCTCCATCCTTATAGAATGAAAGCATGTTGTCAACAAGACCGCCGTTTACTTTTACAAAAGCCTCCTCAGAAGCAGGGTCTTTTCCCAAAGCTGTGAGAGCGATTATAACCTGAGCTACTGTTTCGCAGTTCTCGTTGCCGTAGGATGTATATCCTCCGTTTTCAAGCTGCTGCTGTGAAAGGTAGTTTACAGCCTTTTCAACCGCTGTCTTTACGCTGTCATTTACTGACACATAAGGGGCAAGTGACTGAACAGCCATTGCGGTAATATCCACGTCGCCGTTTGGGCTCCAGATTTTTGAAAATGCCCATGCGCCGTTTTCCATCTGGTCTGAAAGGATATATTCAATAAGCTTTGTTCTTGTTTCGCTGTCGGAGGTTGTATATCCGCCGGCATCCAAAGCCATAAGAGCATAAACTGCGCTGTTGATACCCTGAATCTTTATATTTTCGATATTTGAAAGAGGTTCAACAATATTGTAGCCGGAAATATCTGTGCAGTTTATTCCCATTGCGCTGAGTGTAAGAATTGCCTTTGAGTTGTCTGTAAGCTGGGTTTCACTTCCGCTGAGAATAGGTGAATCTGTTTCTTTCAGCTTATTCTGAATACCTGTGTAGTATTCTTCTGCAAATGCAGTGTCCTCGATAGTCTGATTACTTCTGAGAAGAGCCAAAACCTCCCAGTCGCTTTTTGAGTTGTTCATAATATACTGAGCTGTTTCGGAAATAGCTTTGTCAACCGTAACGTCAGCATTGTTCTCTTCGGCGGACACGCTTATAAACAGTGTCTGAGCCAAGAGCATCACCGCAAGAAAAGCGGCAAAAACTTTCTTCATTTTCTCTTACTCCTTTTCTAAATTTTTAACAGAGAACAAAAAAACGCCGATACTCGGCGTCGGGAATACGATATGCCTTAACACGGCAAAAAGACGGACATAAAATTCCGTCTGTTATGCAAACACACCCCTGAGCACGAAGAGTTTTGTTCATAAAGCATGGAATGTATTCTGACTTATGCATCATCGTTTTTCTTTGCCTTCCCAAAAATAAAATTTTCAGTGACCGAACCTAATCATAAAGAAAAACTCCGCAAATACAGCAGCGTTCCTGTGCGGGACTCTCACCCGGCTTCCTGTGGTACATCCACAAAATTCCATTGCTTCTGTCATAGAGATAATAACATAAAATGCCACAGGGGTCAAGCTGTGGCAATAATATGTAATATTCAAATTTATTATTAAAGATTTCCCGCCTGGTGAAAAAAGCTTTCAGGCGCTTTTTTCTGTCCCACGGGATTGTTGTTCACAGGCGGAGTAAACGGGGAAAAATCACTGTTTGGCAGATATGTTCCCAAAATGTTAAACACGCTCTGTATATCAATTCGTTCATCGGGATTTACTTTCAGCATATACTGAAGCATGTTTCTAAGTCTGTTGGGAATATCCTTTCTGATTTTCAGCTTTTCACCCTCAAGAACCGCCTCATGGGCATAGTCGTACTCATCATGGTTAAAAGCAGGCAGTTCACCGGTAAGATACTGATGAAAAAGCAGTCCCAGAGAAAATATATCCATTTTGCAGGTGAGCTTTGTTTCATCGCCGCAGAAAAACAGACAGGCTTCCGGTGAAAGATAAATCTGGTCGCCTCCCAAATCGTTTTCATTTTTAGGAGGGTCATATTCAAAAAAGCTGCAATCGTAATCAACAATCTTCGCCACAAGCTTTCCCTTTTTTGTCCTGTGAATCAAAACATTTGTATCCTTTATATCGGAATGGACAATCTTTGCGGAGTGCATGGCAAAAATACTTCTCGCCGCTGTTCTGCACAAAAGAACTCTGTCCTCCAAAGGAAGCTTTGCGATTTCTGCAAAGGTAATTTTTTCGCTTTGGATTTTCGGCATGGAAATATAGTAGTGGGAATCACAGCGGAAAAATTCAAACACCCTTACAAGGTTTCCGTCGGACACATCGTTTATTCTTTTGTAGAGATTGAGTTTTTTCGCTTCAAAATACTCACAGCTTTTAATTTTGCTGTTTCTCAAAGTCTCCGACAAGCTTTCCTCATCGGGATAAACCGGGTTCATAAATTCCTTTATAAAATATTCCTCGCCGAAACGGGCGGCATATGCCCATCTGGAAAAGCCTGCGTTTTTATTCTGCAAAGGCGTTAAAAGCTTATATTCATTTAAAGTGTTCATCTATATTACCGCCCCTCGGTATTCTTTGACAAATAACGCTCGTAAAGCTTTCTGTACTCCTGCCAAAGCTTTTCAATAAGCTCATCATTGTCAGGGTCTGACTCAATTTTGCTGATATATTCTTTTTCCACAAAGTTTCTGCGTTTTTCAAAGCTTCCCTTTAGCTCGCTGAATTTTTCATAGCCAAAACCCATGCAGGCAAAGGTAAAGTCATCCCCTGCAACCTCTTTGAAAAAGGCTTTCAGTCCATCTCTGAAACCGTAGATATTTTTTGCGTCTGTAAGATTTCTTAAAACCTCGTATTCAAAGTTCATAGGCGACGGAAGATAACCAAAGCATCCGTCTGTAGCGCCTATTATCACACATGGCTTTTTAATTGATATAACCTTATGGTGAAGCTTGTAGTTTCCGTCTGAGGATAAAACATTTGTCAAAGCTCCGTCGTCGTAAAGGTTTGACAATGCGTCCTGACTTTTTACATCGTCCCTTGTAAGCTGGCACATTCCGTCCTCGTCCATGAGATATATTCTTGAATCTCCCGCCCAAACCACATGCAACACAAGCTCATTATCCTTCATCCAGGCATACGCCAAAGCTATTGTGGTGGGCAAATCCCTTACCATGGAACCGGAGATTTTTATGCTGCTCTTTGCGTAATCTCCAACCACTGAATAGGCTTTCTGAATATATGTAATCAGCGACTCCATAAATTCACGTTCGTCTTTCCATTTTGTTCTGCCCATATCCCGGTACCAGTCGTGTACAGCTCCGCTGACTGTTCTTGAGGCGAGATACGCTCCGGTCTGTCCGCCGCAGCCCTCATAGGTTCTTGAGCCAAGTCCTCCGCAGCCGTCAAGGACGCAGATTACCGCCGAGTCCTCGCTGTATTTACAATAATAGTTATCCTCGCCGTGGTTTTTGACCATCTCCTGAGATATCAAAAATCCAAGGCTTAACAGTTCTGAAAATTTTCCGTTCATAATTGTATACCTTTAATTTCCGCAGACTTAAATAGAATTGCAGATTGCGTTTAATATCATTGAATAATCGCTGTCTTTAAGTCCTGTTCCCGCCTCGGACTCGTAGTGGATTACGTTGTTCCAGTTGTCCTTAATTTTATTCCAGCTTGGTTTGTCCGGAGTAAAGAGCAAAAGTCTTTTTGCTGACTCGTCCATAATTCCCGGGCAGTATGAGCTTCCCCACCACTCGGTAAGCTCGTTGAAATCCTTAGCCATTCCGTTTGGATAGTTTGGCGCAGATTTTCCGAATCCCAAATCGTGTGTTCCCTCGTCGGACCAAACAACTATTACATGGCGGTTTTTCTTTCCCGGAGTGCTCCATTTTGATTTCATGGCGTATGCCAAAGCCTCCAAACCGTCCTCAGGGTCGTCTCCGCCGCCCTCAGCCTCAATACAGCGTACACATGCCTGGAAATCGTCGGACTGTTCCGGAAGATTGAAAAAGTCTGTAACCATCATAGCTTTTTCCCTGTCGTAATAGTAGTCACGGAAAGCCACAATTCTAACTCTCAGCTGTATAACAGTCTTGTGTTTTTCGTCCATTGTCTTTTTAAAATCTCTGTAAAAGTTCAAAGCATTGTCTTTTACTATTCCCAAAATATGATTCATACTCATTGTGGCATCTATGCAGAAAACAAGGTCAACGCCATATGTAACACGGTAATTGCTTCCCATAATAATATCCCCCTTAATTAAAAATCACTGTCTGTAAAAAGTTCTTCTGTATTTCCGCTTTCAGGCTCTGTTTCGTTCATAAAGTCCATTTCGTCCTTTTTGTCATTCTGAAACATGCCGTTAGTCTCTTCCTCGGTGGTTTCCTCTGTATATTCTTCTGTGGTAACCTCTTCCGCTGTTGTATCCTGTGTTATTTCCTGCTGGAAATTTTCTTCATTTCCGTTGTCAACTTCGGTTGCAACAATATTTGCATTGTCTGTCATTTCAATATTGCCGTCATTTCCCGAACTCAAAATAAATGTAACAATCACTATAAATTCTATTATAACAACAGCCGCCAGCGCCGCTGAAACTATAAGAAGATTTCTTGTGTTTTTCTTATAGTTATTCATCATTCTGACTTCACGTTCGGACGGTTTATTGTCCTTTTTTGAAGCCTGAATATTTCTGCTTTCTGTGTTAATTCTTTCTGTTGGCTTTGGTGCCTGTGGTTTATTTCCGTTTACCAGTCCCCAAAAGCCTCCGCAGTACTCATTTCCTGTAACCGGTTCGCCGCAGTTGGGACATTTATTTGCTTTCTCAGGCAATTTAACTCCGCATTTAGAACAAAACATGTTTTACCTCCGTTATTTAAAATCATCTGTGATGATTGCATACACTGCATTTTTCAAAAGAATTGCTGTTTTCACTTTCACAGTATTCGCAAGTCCAGCTTCCGCCGATTTTATCCGCTTCATACATCATAATTCTGGTAACCTTGTGGTTTTCCTCTTCTTTTTTGGAAGCATGAAAAGGCTCAGGAGAACTATCCATGGCAGGTTTCTTATCAGTATAAAAAGACGCTGCCGGTTTTTTTGCTGATTCTGCGTTATACTTTTTCTTTTTTCCACTTTTTTTAACCTTGGATATAATTATCGCAAGGATAACTACAAAGACGATAAATCCTATAAAACCTTGCATTTCAAATCTCCTTTATACAATTACAAATCGCCGCCTTTAACAAAGAAATCCTTCATTGTCTTTTTTGCAGGCCCATTGTTTTCCTTTCTTTCTGTTTTCTCACTGTCCTCTATAACAGAATTTTCACGAAAATAACCTCTGTTAACTTCGTTTGGGTTAACAGCTTCGTTTTCCGTATAGCAAAGTGTTTCCACAATATTTTTCACACACTGTGAAACCTGTCTTGATACGCTCATTGGTCCTTGTGCGTGTCTGCAAAACTCCAGCGCACTTAAAAACTCCCCTGCATTCCTGTATCTTTTATTGGGATAATAGGCGCAGGCTTTCATTATAATATTTGACATTCCTATTGAAGCGTCAACAGGTCTTGGGAGAACCGCTCCGCACAGTCTTTTATAGTTTGCCTGCTCAACCATTTCGTGGGTGATTGTCTGCGGAGGCAAAGGCAAAAAAGGAAGCCTTCCCCTGTTCAGCATTTTATAAAGTATAAGTCCCAGAGAATATATATCTATTGTATTGTCGTATTTTTTTCCGTAGTAAACCTCAGGCGCCATAAAGGTATAAGTGCCTTTCGGAGAACCGCCTGTTGTGTTATGGTTGGTAAGGGCAACGCTGAAATCTCCAAGCTTAAAATCTCCGTGGCTGGTTACAAAAATATTTCCCGGCTTTATGTCCCTGTGGATTATGTTTTCGCACTGGCATATTTTAAGGGCGTTGCAGATATCAATTCCCAGCTTTATGGTTTCAGCTTCACCGAACTCATGGTGCTGAAGATAAGCAGGCAAGGGCATCAAAAGCTCCATTCTTATTAAAACATCCCATCCGAATCCCACCTTATGTTCAATTATCTTGTGGTCCTCATAGGAAACAATATTTGTATTGCCCTTTAATTTTTCCATAACAGAAAATTCCCTGGACAAATCATTTACAAATCTGCGGTAATACCGGGCAATCTGTTCGTCGCTCATATTTGCATTGCGAAGCTGGTTTATCTCATCCTCATCTCTTGGAATGGATATAACCTTTAAAGCCGCATAATACACACCGCCTATATCCTGTCTTCTTATTTTATATACATCTCCGTATGCACCGGAGCCTATAACGCTTTCAACTTCCCATTCAGGCCAAAGTTCCCTTTTCCAACCCATGAAAACCCCTCGAATTCACATAAAACATAATTTTTAAAAGCATTAGAAATATAAAATCCTGCTCAAATTTAAAAATTGCGTAAAATTTCATTTATAAATCCTTTTTATTTCCTCTAATTTCTTTTAAAGCAAAAAAATTAGACAATTTTTCACAAATACATATTTATTCTAAGCAAATTATTATGTTTTGTCAATAGATTTTTTGTTTATTTAGACAGATGTTTTATCTACATCGGACAGTGTTTTCACTTAACAATAATCATAATTTTTACGGCTGGCTTCTATTCCTTCTACTGGATAAAATAAAAGAACGATGTCCGTTGGACATCGTTCTTTTATTTTATATTGGTCCGAGTGACAGGAGTCGAACCTGCGGCCTCTTGAACCCCATTCAAGCGCGCTACCAAACTGCGCTACACCCGGATAACTGTAGGAGTTATTATATCACATAGATTTATTAAAATCAAGTATTTTTTTATCCGCTTCTCTCCCTCAGCCTATGAATATTTATAAACTATATTCAGCAATAAAAACATTATATTTCTCTTAAAATTTCATATTGCCATTTTATCCAATGTGTGATAGAATAATTCCATGCTTAGACAATGAATAAATATACATAATATGCATTTTTATTCTTCACTAAACAAGAAGACACTTTTAAGGAGCTGAAAAAAATGGGAATGACAATGTCTCAGAAAATTCTGGCGGCACATGCCGGTCTTGATTCTGTTAAAGCGGGACAGCTTATCGAGGCAAAGCTGGACATGGTTCTCGGTAACGACGTTACCTCACCTGTTGCAATCAATGTTTTTGAAGAAAACAACGCAACTTCTGTTTTCGACAACACAAAGATTGCCATGATTATGGATCACTTTACACCTAACAAAGATATCAAGGCTGCTACTCAGTGCCTTCAGGTAAGAAAGTTTGCAGACAAATACGATATTAAAAATTTCCTTGATGTAGGTCAAATGGGCATTGAACATGCACTTCTTCCGGAAATGGGTCTTGTAGGACCAGGAAGTCTGTGCATAGGAGCCGACTCACACACCTGCACCTACGGCGCATTGGGAGCATTCTCAACAGGCGTAGGTTCAACAGACATGGCAGCAGGCATGATAAGCGGAAAAGCATGGTTCAAGGTTCCCTCAGCTATTAAGTTTGAGCTTGTAGGTAAACCACAGGGTTATGTAAGCGGCAAGGATGTAATCCTTCACATTATCGGAATGATAGGCGTTGACGGAGCTTTGTATAAGTCAATGGAATTCTGCGGCGAGGGTATCAAGTACCTTAACATAGACGACAGACTTTGCATTGCAAACATGGCTATTGAAGCCGGCGCAAAGAACGGTATTTTCCCTGTTGACGATGTTACAAGAGAATACTGCAACGGAAGATTCCAGGGCACACCTGTTGAATATACAGCAGACGAGGATGCAGTTTACGACGAAACCTATGTGATTGATTTAAGCACAATCAGACCGACAGTTGCATTTCCTCATCTTCCTGAGAACACAAAGACCGTTGATGAAATCGGCGAAAAAGAGGTTAAAATCGACCAGGCTGTAATCGGTTCATGCACCAACGGAAGAATAAGCGACCTGAGAGCCGCCGCAGAGATACTCAAAGGAAGAAAGATTGCCAAGGGCGTTCGCTGCATAATTTTCCCTGGCACACAGAAAATCTGGCTTCAGGCTATGCACGAGGGACTTTTTGACATATTTATAGAAGCAGGAGCTGTTGTTTCAACTCCAACCTGCGGACCTTGTCTTGGCGGACACATGGGAATTCTTGCCGCAGGCGAGAAAGCTGTTTCCACCACAAACAGAAATTTCGTAGGCAGAATGGGTCACGTGGACAGTGAGGTTTACCTTGCAAGTCCTGCTGTAGCTGCCGCCAGCGCAGTTGCAGGCTACATCATCGACCCCGAAAAGCTGTAATAAGGAGGAAAAATAACATGAACGCAAGAGGCAGAGTACATAAATACGGCGACAACGTGGACACAGACGTTATTATCCCTGCACGTTATCTGAACACAGCATCTCATAAAGAGCTTGCCGCTCACTGCATGGAGGATATCGACAAGGATTTTGTAAACAAGGTTCAACAGGGCGACATAATTGTTGCCGATAAGAACTTTGGCTGCGGAAGCTCAAGAGAGCACGCACCAATCGCCATAAAGGCCAGCGGAATTTCCTGCGTTATCGCTTCAACCTTTGCACGTATTTTCTACAGAAACTCAATAAACATCGGACTTCCGATTCTTGAGTGCGACGAAGCTGCAAAGGACATTGAAGACGGCGATATGGTAAGCGTTGATTATGATACAGGCGTTATTGTAAACGAAACAAAGAACAAAAAGTATCAGGCAGAGCCATTCCCGGAGTTTATTCAGAACATTATCCGCAAGGGCGGACTTATAAAATCAATAACAGAATAAATCAACACATAACTCCTCACGGCATTATGTCCGTGGGGAGTTAATTTTATAACAGCTAAAAACCATTCATTTCATCTAATAAACTTAAAATGTAAATAATAACCTAATTTCAAGGGTAAAATCCAAAAATTGCTGTTGAATTTTTTTCTATTTATGGTACAATAAATTTAATTATATGTTTATAATTATCAAATCAAAAGAGAAAAAACAGTATGTGAATTTTGCGCATGGAGGATTTACTATGGAATACAAAATTAAAAAAATTCAGAGCAAAGCTGATATCGATTTGTGCAACGAATTTGAAATCACCAACTACAAGTGGAGAAATGTTTACACCCCAAAGGTTGTAGGTAAAATGGGCTTTATCCCGGGCGAAGGAATTTTTGCAAAAATGACCTGCTTTGAGGAAAATCCACTTGCACTCAAAACTCAGGACAGAGAAAGAGTATGCGACGACAGCGCAATGGAAATTTTCTTGGCTTTCACAGAAGAGGGCGAAGATCTTTCCAACGATGTTATGTATATAAACTTTGAATTTAACTCAAACGCAAAGATGTACGCAAAATACGGCAAGGGCAGAAAAGGCAGAACTTTCATCTCCGAAGAACTCTGCAAAGAGTGCGGCTGCACAGTAACAAAGGATGAAAAAAGCTGGACTGCTTCAGTTTTGTTCCCAATAAACTTCCTTGAGGAAACCTGCAATGCAGGCAAGCTTGATGTAGGTTCTCAGTTCTACTGCAATTTCTACAAGATTTCAGAAACTCCGGAAATCGAGCATTACGGAAGCTTTGCACCAATCGGCACAGAAACACCTAATTTCCACGTTCCGGTATATTTTGCAAAGGCAATTATTGTTGAATAATTCTGAGAGGTAATTTATGAACAACTACGTTTTGGAGTGCTGCGCAGACAGTGTTCAATCCGCAATAAATGCCGAAAAAGGCGGCGCAAACCGAATTGAACTTTGTTCCGCACTGGTAATCGGAGGTCTTTCCCCTTCCCTTTGTCTTTTTGATGAGGTTATGAAAAACTGTTCTATCAAAGTAAACGTGCTTTTAAGACCTCGTTTCGGCGACTTTTGCTATGATGATTATGAAATTGAAATAATCAAAAACGAGATAAAAATGTTCCGTGAAAGAGGCGCAAACGGCGTGGTTATCGGCGTTTTGAAGCCGGACGGAACTCTTGATATGGAAAAAATGAAATACCTCATGGAGGAAGCCAAGGGAATTGATGTTACCCTGCACCGTGCTTTTGACGTTGCCAAAGACCCTTACAAAACTTTGGAACAAGCAAAGGAGATGGGCATAAACACAATTCTCACTTCAGGTCAGAAAAATTCCGCCATGGAGGGCGCCGAGCTTTTAAAAGATTTAGTTTCAAAAAGTGAAAACGTGGATATCCTTATTGGAAGCGGCGTAAGCGCTGAGGTTATAAAACCTCTTTACGACATAACAAAAGCCACCAGCTATCACATGTCCGGCAAAGTAACCCTCGAAAGCAGAATGACCTACAGAAAAGAAGGCGTCAGCATGGGAGCCGCCGGAGTCAGCGAATTTGAAATCTTTGAAACCTCAGTTGAAAAGGTAAAGGCGGCGTCAGAGCTTTTAAAGGCTCTTTAATATAATTTTTGATAAGAAGGCATATGAAATATGAGCAAAACAGGACTTGTTCTTGAAGGCGGTGGAATGAGAGGTGTTTTCACCGCCGGAGTATTGGACTTTTTTCTTGATAAAGATATAAATTTTGATATGTGTTCGGCGGTTTCCGCCGGATCCTGCCATGCATGCAGTTATCTTGCAAAGCAAAGAGGCAGAGCATTATCCACCGCTGTGGATTTTCTCGACCACAAGGATTATTGTTCTGTCAGCAGTCTTATAAGAACCGGAGATATTTTCGGAGCGGATTTTATCTACAGAGAAGTTCCATTGGAAATCTACCCAATAGACAACGAAACCTTTAAGAAAAATCCAACCGAGTTTTATTCAGTTATAACCGACTGCGAAACCGGCGAAGCGAAATACTACAAAATCAACGACCTTATTAAAGACGTTGACGCAATCAGAGCTTCCGCTTCCCTGCCCTTTGTTTCAAGAATGGTAGAAATCGGCGGAAGAAAATATCTTGACGGAGGTCTTGCGGATTCAATCCCTATAAAGTTCAGCGAAAAAATGGGATGCACTAAAAACGTGCTTATTTTGACCCGTGACAAAACCTACAGAAAATCCCCGTCAAAATTTACCGGTTATTCAAAGCTGAAATACAGGAAATACCCGAAGCTCAGCGACAGCATTAAAAACAGATATATTGTTTACAACGAAACACTTGACTATATCGAACAGCAGGAAGCTCTGGGCAATATTTTTGTAATACGTCCTGCAGGAAACCTGAATATAGGCAGGATGGAAAAGAACCGTGACAAGCTTATGGGTGCATACCATAAAGGTTATCAGCAGGCACAAAAAAGCTATGAGGCACTTATGAAGTACCTCGCAAAGTGATGATTAAGGACATTTTAAGGATTAGAAAGAGGAAAATTGTATGGTAAAGAACGTATTATGTGATTTGGATGGAACTCTTCTCAGAATGAAACAGGATGAATTTATGAAAGAGTATTTCCGGTCCCTTGCAGAAAAGTTTGTCCCATTGGGCTATGACAAGGATACGCTTTTAAAAGCTGTTTGGGACGCTTCCCGTGCTATGGTCAACAACAACGGAGAAATGACAAACGAACAGCGTTTCTGGAACAGCTTCACAGAAATTATGGGAGAATACGCCCGTGACCTTATACCTGTTTTCAAGGAGTACTATCAAAACGAATTTGACTCCATTAAAAAGATTGTGGAGGAAAGCGACATACAGGTAAAGGTTATCAACAAGCTTAAAGGAAAGGGATACCGTGTAATTCTTGCCACAAATCCCCTTTTTCCAATAGAGGCAATAAGAACAAGGCTCAAATGGGCAGGACTTAAAGTCACAGATTTCGACTACATAACAAGCTATGACGAAAGCTCATACTGCAAGCCAAACCCTGAATATTTCCGTGAGATTGCAGAAAAGGTTGGCATATTTCCCCGTGAGTGCATGATGCTGGGCAACAACGTAATTGAAGACGTCACAGCCAAAGAGGTTGGCATGAAAGTCTACATTGTAACAGATTTCCTTGAAAACGAGGAAAACGTGGACTACACCCAATACATGCACGGCACAATGGAGGAATTCCTCAAACACATAAACCACATGCCCAACGTCAACCAATGATTTCTTGTTCCAACAGGGATAGGATAATCTTGAAATTAGCTCCCGTTTTCTGTCGGGCGAGACGTTTTGTCGGGAGACTTCGAGTGGCTCGCTCTCAACTATGTTAGTTCTATACCTCCAATCGGGCGAGACTTTTATTTTTTATCCGACCTGCATGGGTTTTATCTTAAAATTAACTTTATCACAGGTCGGGCGAGATGTTTTGTCAAGCGACTTGGAGTTGCTCGCTCTCAGTTAGGTTTTATTTAAATATTATAATTTTACCGCCATGGTTATTTTTAGCCATGGCGGTTTTCTTTTATAGAACTATCATTATAGAGGCAGATTTTTTAATATTCAGTTCATCTTAACAATATTTCAAGTAGAAATTAAAGTCTATTCATGATATAATTAAAAAAATTTATCTTATCTGACGGAGATGATTTAATGGAACCGGAAACAATCGGTAGAAATATTAAAAAATATCGAATTGAAAAGAAACTTCGTCAGGAAGATTTGGCAGAAAAAACAGATTTGAGTTCAAATTACATCGGTATGGTTGAACGTGGCGAGAAAATCCCATCTTTAGAAACCTTTATTTCCATTCTTAATGCACTGGAAATTTCAGCCGATATGGTTCTTGCAGATGTATTAAAACAAGGGTACGTTGTTAAAAACTCTCTTCTCGACGAAGATATGCAAAAGCTTTCACAGGATGACAGAGAAAGAATATATCTTGTTATAGAAACACTCATAAAATATTCTCAAAAATAAATCATTAAAAAAACAGGAAACCGTGGTTAATACTGCGATTTCCTGTTTTTTATTTTATGAAATTTTAAGACCTGAATTTTTATTGTACACACACATCTTGAAATTGTGGATTTACGGCTTTTTTCAGGTTTTCTATTGTCAGTTCCACCTGATAACCTATTTTGCCGGCGCTGAAAATTATTGATGGGAAATTCTCGGCGCTTTTATCTGTCACAGTTACAAAACGCTTTTTCATTCCGATTGGAGAACATCCTCCGTGGATATATCCTGTAAGGGGCAGAAGCTCCTTTGACTTTATCATCTCTATTGACTTTTCCTTAACTGCAACAGCCGCCTTTTTCAGGTCAAGCTCTCTGCATACCGGTATCATAAAAACATAGTTTTTGCCGGACTTTCCCACTGTAACCAGTGTCTTGAAAACCATATCCGGGTTTTGTCCCAACACCTTTGCCACTTCCTCACCGCTCAAAGCGTCGGTGTCGGCGTAGCAGTAATGATTATAAGGAATTTTTTGCTTGTCCAGCAAGCGCATAACATTAGTTTTGTAATCCATTCTTATCACCTTTTTATTTTTTTAATAGTCCTGCTCTTTCAATAAATTTATCGGCCTTTTCTTTTTCAGGCTTTGTGGCAAGACTTACGATAACATAAACACAGGCGGAAATTCCTGTTCCCACCAATACCTGCAAAGCGGACTGCATTTCCCAAAAAACAGGCAGTTTCACCCCGAAAAATATCATCAGGTTGTAAAGCGAAAACAAAAGTCCCACCACCATTGAAGCCAAAGCTCCCTTTGAGTTTCCTCTTTTCCAAAAGAAACCAAAAACAAGAGGTATGAAAACTCCGGTTGTTATTACGTCCGAGGCTATCCAGGACACCTCTAAAATGGAACGCACTGAAATAGAAATCACAAAAGCCACCGCCGTCACCAACAATGTGGCAATACGTGAAAAATTCAGCTTTTGGCTTTCACTGCGGTTTTCCGGAAGCAAGTCCATGGAAAGTGTCATTGCTCCCGTATTTATCAGGGAATCCATGGTTGACATTATAGCCGCAGAAATTCCCACAAACGCCAGCGCACCCAACACAGGCGGCATATAGCCTGTTACCAAAGAGGTGACAATTCCACCTTCGGGCATTTTATCAAATATTACAAGCCCTGCCATTCCTGTGAAAACCACTATCAAATAAAGGGGAATATAGGCAAAAAAGCTCATAACCGTCATTTTTCTTGCGTCCTTGTCGCTTCTTGCGGCTGAAATTCTCTGCCACACATTGGCCTGTATCATCCATGCACATCCAAAGGTTATAACATATCCCAGATACTTTGAAGTTCCTGCGCCCATACTCATATAATCGCTTTTTCCGGCTTCCTCTGCCGCTTGAGCAATCTGAGAAAAACCTCCGCTGTTCATCATGGCAACAACGAAAACACAAACCGCCGATGCCAAGAGCAGGACAAACTGAATAATATCAGTGAGAACAACCCCTCGAAATCCTCCGAACATGGAATATATCAAAACTATGAGAGTTCCGGTTAAAACCGCCGCTTCGTAGTTCATACCCATATATGTGCCGAAAAAATTTCCTATTCCCACCATCTGGGACGCCGCATTAAATGTCATAAATATGAGTATCATTACGGAAAGCATTTTTGCCGTGGCTTTTGAATACCTCGCCTCCATCATCTGTCCCTGGGTAAGATATCCCACACGCCTTATGGCTTTTGCCCCGATAATCATAAGAAATGTGGAAATAAGCACAGGCACACCGTAATACCAAAACGCACCCAATCCGTCCTCATAGGCAAGGTCAGCGGTGGAAATAGCCGAACCTGCTCCCCACCATGAAGCGATAAATGTTATGGACAAAGCCCAAAATGGCAAACTTCTTCCTGCAAAAAAGTAGTCTAAAACATTTGTATTTTTCTTTTCCTTTGTAACCGCAAAAAGCAAAAGTCCAAAATACAGTATAAGACCGATAAGGGACATGATTTGCAGACTTGTCACTATATCATATCCTTTCAAAATTATAATGTGTTTTTATTATAGCACATATATTAGAAAACTGCTACCGTTTAAACCACAAAGGGACAGCACAAACCATACTGCGCTGTCCCTTTTATTTTCAGTGTTTATTTTTCTCGTAAAGCTTTAAAAGTCCCATAAGGAGAAGATTTTCATCGTAGTAGATTTTATGCTTGCAGAAAGGAAGAACTATTCCCATAAGTCCTCCTGTGGCAACGGCTGTCACCTTTTCTCCCATTTCCTCTTCCGCTCTGTCGATAAGTCCGTCTATCATGGCGGCGTTGCTGTAGATAGCTCCCGCTTTCATGCAGTCGATTGTATTTTTACCGATAAGTCTTTCCGGCGGTTCTTCAAGGTTTATAAAAGGAAGCTGTGCGGCTCTGCCTGACAAAGCGTCCATGGAAAGTCTAAGTCCGGGAATAATAACTCCTCCGGTATAGCTTCCGTCCTTGTCTATAACAGACATTGTGGTAGCTGTTCCCATGTCAAAAATAACAAGGGGCGGTTTGCACATGTCAAGGGCGGCAACTGCGGCAACCAAAAGGTCTGCGCCAACCTGGGCTGGAATATCCATTTTTATCTCCATTCCCAAATCCATTTTATTTGTCACCACAAGGAATTTTTTCCCTGTGAGTATCTCCATGGATTTACTCAAAGAATAGCGAAGCTCCGGAACAACGCTGGAGATTATTCCTCCCTCTACCATGTTAAAGTCAACACCCTTTTCCTCTAAAAGGCCTCTGAGATGGAAAACGTATTCGTCCACTGTTTTATTGCGGTCGCTGGTCATTCTAAGGCTGAATTTTAAAGCTCCGTCAACAAATCCACCCACAACCGTATTTGTATTGCCCACATCAAGAGCCAGCATCATAAAAATCTACTCCTCCGGTTTTAGTATTGTTTTAAAAACTTCTGCAAAGGAAGCACGATAATCGGAACAAGCACTGCGGCGGCGATTGCCTCAGGGATTCCGTTTGCGGCAACTATTCCCAGAATTGCAGCCAAAACTGCGTCTACAGGAATTCCGTTCATAGCGGCATAGGCATCCTTGAACACGATATAAATAAGTCCCATAACCAAAGCTGTATTAACTATCGCTCCGAAAGCTCCTGCTATTACTGCTCCCACTGCTCTGAAACCTATTTTAGAGCTTGTAATTTTTTCAATTCCCTTGTAAATAAGCCATGCGGCAGGGCCGATAAGCATTCTGGGGATAATTGAGATTACAACCGCCCATACGCTTCCGCTGTCTGTTCCCGGTACAGGAATAAAGGGAGAAAATGCGAAAGACAAGGCGCTTGGAATCATGGTATTCTTTATAAGGCTTGCAATGCCGAATACTGCGCCCAAAAATGCACCCTTTTTCGGTCCCATAAGAATTGCGCCGATAATTACCGGAACATGAAGAATTGTTGCCTTTATAATCGGAAGGTCAATAAGACCTATAGGCGTAAAGGTCATAAGCAAAAGTATTGCCACAAAAAGTGCAAGCAACACCATGTCACGGATAGCGGCTCTCCTTGCCATAGGAGAAGCTGTTTTTACATTACTACTCATTTAAAAAACCTCCAATGCCGTTCTTCCTTTGAAGATACAGCTTAAATTTATGTATGCCCAAAATTCCGCCTTTTGTCTGCCGTCCGTAAAGGTACAGCGACCGGGTTTTCTTCCGAGCATAATAATTATACTCAATTAAAATAGTTATTGCAAGGAAATAATGTCATTTTATTCCTTTTGATTTACTTTTATCATTTTATTTGTTATACTGAAACAAAATAAAGTTAATTTACACAATCTGCGAAAAGAGGTTTTCCTTATGCTCAAAAATAAAACTGTGCTTTTAGGAGTTACCGGAGGCATCGCCTGCTACAAGGCGGCGGCTTTGGCTTCTGCCCTTGTAAAACAGCACTGCAACGTCCATGTAATCATGACAAAAAATGCCACTGAATTTATTTCACCTCTGACCTTTGAACACCTCACAGGAAACAGAACCGTCACCGACACCTTTGACAGAAACCATTCCTTTCAGGTGGAGCATATAGCTTTGGCAGATATGGCTGACCTTGTTATGATTGCCCCGGCAACCGCCAACGTAATGGCAAAGCTTGCCCACGGAATAGCCGACGATATGCTTACAACAACAGTCCTTGCCTGCGACTGTCCGAAAATTGTAGCTCCGGCAATGAACACAAAAATGTATTTAAATCCTGTAACTCAGGACAATATGAAAATCCTCGAGAAATACGGCTGGGAAGTTATAGAGCCTGCCAGCGGCAGACTTGCCTGCGGAGCTGTTGGGGCAGGAAAAATGCCGGAACCGGAGGACTTGCTGGAAAGTATTCTCCACGCAATTTCCCATGAAAAGGACATGAACGGAGTAAATCTCCTTGTAACCGCAGGTCCCACACAGGAAGCCCTTGACCCTGTAAGATACATGACAAACCATTCCACCGGAACAATGGGCTACGCCATAGCAAAGGCGGCTTCCGCAAGAGGTGCCAATGTCACCTTGGTTTCAGGCCCTGTAAATCTGAAAGAGCCTGCATATGTTGACACAGTAAAGATTGTTTCAGCCGAGGAAATGTTCAACGCCGTCACAAGCCTTTCCAAGAAACAGGATATAATAATAAAAGCGGCGGCGGTTGCAGACTACAGACCTGCAAATGTAGCTGAGGATAAAATTAAAAAATCCCAAAACGATGACGACCTTTCATTGCCTCTTGAAAGAACAAAGGATATCTTAAAATGGCTGGGAGAACATAAAAGACCGGGACAGTTCCTCTGCGGCTTCTCAATGGAAACAAAAGACCTTGTGGAAAACTCAAGAAAAAAGCTTGTAAAGAAAAACTTAGATTTAATAGCCGCCAATAATTTAAAGGTAGAGGGCGCAGGCTTCGGCGGAAACACAAACGTAGTAACCCTCATTTCCGAAAACAATATAGAAGAACTCCCCCTAATGACCAAAGACCAAGTAGCAAATAGAATTTTGGATGTTATTATGGGGATGAGATAATTTATAATATAAAAACCGCTCAAAATGACTTAAATCATTATGAGCGGTTTTTAATCATTGTATTGACATTTTACAACTACCGTTTTCCATATCAATATATACATAATCGACAGCTGAAGAAGAGCCATTTACATACCATTTTAATACAAAAAGATAATACTCTCTGCCATCCTTACCCGTATTTATACTATCATATACAACTGCTAACTCTTTGTTATCCTCCCCTGCGGTATCTCCCGGTTGATAGTCCCAATACTCACATGCAATTTGATAAGCATCATCTTGTGAAATCATTGTATTAGCAACAGACTCCGTTGTATTGTTAACATATGACAGTTCTGCTTCCTTGTCATAGTCCGCAACAAGTTCAAAGTTTTCAAGATTTAAGTTTATAAAATCCGTGTCAGAACCAGCCAATGGACGATAAGCAACAATAATGCACAGCTCTTGATTATCATTAAAATACGGTGTTCTTCTGTCCATATACTCTGAAGAAAGACTTCTTTTCAAGGAATCATTAAAGGATTTAACACCAAATTCATCTTCAAAAAATCCGTCATGTGCTAAATTATTCCAAAAATATGAGCCTACCGCCTGCTTTGTCTTTTCATCGTATTCATCAACAGAAAAACCTGACAGCGCAACAACCTGACTATTAGAAATCTCGGAACCATCGTTTATATCCAAGTTGTAAACATCATAAGACGTCAATCCATTGTTACTTATCCTGTGCTCAATAACAATTGATAAAACATCATCTTTTACTCCCCAGTTATAATCAATTTCATATACAATCGGATATTCTCCATTTTCTACGTTTTTAACATATGTTTCAATATCATCATATCCGTTATCACTGCTGTAAATCTTATAGATTTCATCATTTATTTTTGAAAAATTATCTCCGGAAAGATTAATCTTTGGTATTTTGTATTTAAATTCTCCCTCTTCATTTTCATATTCATATGAATACGCATCAACAACCAGATTATCATAATCAATTTCTTCTGTTGTGGGTTCGGCTGTAGTTTCTGCTGTTGTCATCTCCTCTGTGTTTTCTTCACTGTTTTTACAACCCGCCAGTGATAACATAATCATTAAAGATAACAACACACATATTATCTTTTTCATAAAAACTCACCTCATATATTTTCTTATTTGCAACAATACATTAGTACTGTAAAGCTTAATTTAAAATATAAGCTATTATTATATATACCACATTAAACCAATTATTTCAAGTTTATTTTAGCAAATAATATATATTATAAAGCTACAGCGTATTATCTGTATTTGTTTTTATAAAAATTTAATATTTTATATTTTAGTATGTTGGTAAATTATTATTTATTTATCAAATCTCTAAACATAACATACTGGTTATGGAATTTCATTTCACTTTCCATACAGTCGGCTTTATATTCCATAACGGCATTGTGCTGTTGCTGTAGGTTGCCCTGCTCTTTTGCATATACTGTCAGCTTGTCTATTTTTTCGTTTGTTTCGGAAATAGCTTGCAGTAAGGAATATTGAAGACTGCGAAGCTGACCGCTGATTTCATCTAACTGTGATATTATAACATTGAGCTTTGTTATTATTATTCCCTGTAATTTCTGCTGTTCATAGAGAGTATAGCAGCCCTCATGTCCCGTCAAGGTATAGCACATCCCCATATTCAGATATTGAGAAAACATAGCTATAGCTACAAAATCTCCGTGATAAGACGGATATATAACATCAAGAGAATAATATGATTTCAACAGCTCATTTGTTTTGTTGTATTCATCCACGATAATATTTATATCATTGTTCATTTGAGGAATAAGCGCAAGTTCTCTGTCTCTTCTTCTTGCATCCTCTAAAATAATATTATTGTATTGATTACATCGATTTTCATAATCTTCATTCACTATCTTTTCATTGTTTTCACGCATTTTTTGATAGTCAACTGATTTAAAAATTAAACCGATTAGATAAAGAAGTATACCTATTGAAAGAAATACCACAAACATAGTTATATTCGAATTATCCAACAAACAGATAATAAAATATACACAAGCGACCAAAATAGCTATAAAAGATAAAGCCATGCTGATAATATATCCATTACCATCAGTTACTTTTTCTTCCATTTTTCTCTTTTTCGGCGGCTCAGGCAACTGAACATACTGACCCATAGAATCCCTCTTTTTCACCATTTTTGAGTAAGCGTTCTCCAGCACCATTTTTTCTTTTTCTAACTGTAAAACGGTATTGACATACTTTTTTAAATTTTCATAATCCAACTGCATAAATTTACCTCCTATTTTTATTATTTATATATTAGCAAAACAGTTCTACATTGTCTGTTATGCTGTCTGACATGTTTATAAGTCTGCTGAGAGTTACCGGAGACATATTTAAGTACGAGGCAACATATTTATGACTTATTTTATCAATTACCCCGGGATAGTTTTTTAAAAACCAGTGATATCTTTGCATTGCGGTAAACTGGTAAGCCATTATCTTTAAGCATCTGTGTAAATCATTTGAATTTTGAAGCAAATTTCTATACAACAAATTAGCCTCTGAAAAACAATCAAGCAATGCATTAAAATCTGAAACAGCAATACAAACTACTGTTGATTTAATGAGCGCCTCTATAGCTATGGGGGAAACCGCACTAAAATCAGAACTTGCAATAATAGGAGCACCGCATTTATATATAAGACAGTCAGTAATATCTTTCCCGTTTATATCCACGAAGAAACCACGGCATATACCGTCAACAAGAAAAAACATTTGCTCCGCCCGCTGTCCCTGTCTTATCAAATATTCTCCCTTTTTTACCGTCTTAACTGAAGACTTTTTTACAAGCTCACTGATTAAATTTTTGTCACTTAAATGCAGAGTCTCTGTAAAAAAATCGACCATTGTCAAAGAAATCCCCCTCTTTTAAAAGTATTTTTACCTAATTTTACACTTAATTTTTATTTTTGTCGTTATCATAGATTAACAATTTAAGCATTATTTTCATTTTTATAACATTTTTTAAGCATAATAACATTAAAAAAGCAATTATCACACAAAGACAATAATAACATTCAGTGAATGTCAACAGTTCTTTTAGCATAACATATAATTAAATCATTGACAAGCACTGAATGTCATTAGGGTGATTATATGTTTATTAACAAAAGTACGGACGGGAAAAATAATATTTGCGGGACGCAGGTTGCTAAGTACCGCAAGGCCATGAAAAAATCTCAGAGGGAGCTTGCCGACGAGCTTCAGCTTATCGGGCTTGACGTGGACAAAAATGCAATTCAAAGGATTGAAGCCGGTAAGCGGTTTGTCACCGATATCGAGCTTGTATATCTATGTAAAGTTTTAGGCATTACTCTTGAAGAACTTGTATTTGGCAGTAATTAAAAAACAATTAAATAATTGCATAATATAAAAACGACGATTGTTTCAAATAAAAACAATCGTCGTTTTCTTATTGTTTATTGTTACTTGTACCCCTACATGTAACTATAATAACCGCTGTTCCTGCTGCTATAATCAGAAAAAGAAATCCTAATGCCAGCTTTTCACCTGTTGGGATGGGAGGATTATCATCCGGTGTTTCGGTGCTGTCCGGAATTTCTTCCGTTGTGGGCTGTTCAGAGTCTTTTTCTATTCTTGCCGTAACCTTTGTTGTTCCGTCGCTGTTTTCATAACTCAGCTCCTCACCGAAAACAACACATGCTCCGTAAACGATATATAGAAACAAGAACAAAATTAAAAGCGGTTTTAACCTGTGTGCTTTGCTGTGAATCATATCTTACATTTATTATGGAAGAATTGATTCTGTAATTTCCGTATGGAAAGTCATTGTGCCACTGTATTCTCCGGCTAAATCATTTAAGTTCTGACCGTAAATCTGCTTCTGATTGAGAGCCAGTGTTGCGTTAAGTGTGTCGTTTGCGTCTTTAAGCATTACAAACATGTAGCCGTTTTCACCCATTTCGCCGCTGTTTATGGCTGTTTTCTCCGCAATATTCTCATCGTTTACTTCTTCTCCGTAAACATCATAGGTCATCTTAAAAGGTGATTCAGCCACCTGCTGTGTAAGATAGAACTGTTCATCCTCACCAAGCACAGCGTTCTGATCCTTTACCCACACGCCTACTCTCTGGTTGCTCTCAAGGCCTGCTACCTCTTTGAGAGTAACTGTGAAGCTCTGATAGGTATAGCTGTCGGTATCTGTTTCAGGCTGGGTAAGTGTTCCGAAATCAACACTGTCAGGAATCTCTACAACATATGAAACCTCGCCGTCTCCCTGAATTCTTGCGTGTACTTCAGATGTGCCGTCAGGATTATCGTTTGTAAGTTCCTTAGCAGATACTGCAAAAGCAGATGCTGCAAGCACTGCCAATGCCATAATTAAAGCTGCAATTTTACTTCTTTTCATTGTTTCTATCCTTTCGTTTTATATTTATGTAAATCAATTTACATACAGTTTAAAGGCAGACTCCGCCGAGTTCATGTAGGTTTCTTCCTCATCCACGGTTACACACTGATACAGAACAACGGCGTCGTACTCTCCTTTTTCAAGGGTTTGGCTCAGAGGAACCTCCTCAAGCCCGTAACCGGGCTTGAGGAGCTCTGATTCATAAAGTATTGTTCCGTCTTCCAGCATAAGAGTTGCATAAAATCCGCAGGTGTTATCTTTTGGATTTCCTATGCTCAATTTAAGGGTTGTGTCACCTGCATTCATCTCGGCTGCGCTGTAACCGGGAACAAGAATATTTCCGGCTCCTGAACCTGAATTTTCAATTCCTGTGTCCCAGCCATCGGAAATCAGTCCCGCCACATTTTCCGATTTGTTTTCATCTTCTTTTAAATAGGTGTTATATATTATTATACCTGCCAAAATCATGGCGATAACAACCACAAAAGCTGTAATGATAATTATAAGCTCTCGCTTTTTGCTTTTATTATTGCTGTTCAAGGTCTTTTCTCCTTTTGAAGTAAACTATAAGAAGTAATGCACCGGCACAAATAACAGCCAATACAACAACCATTATTGTGTCCTGACCTGTCTGAACAGGTGATGACTGAGGATAGTCCACGCTTCCGTCAATCTCTGTATCCTCTGAAACAACCGCAAATGAAGATATAGATGAAAGATTGAATTTTATCTTGCCTGAGCCTGCTGATTCAACGCTGTGTGTAACAACTGTTCCGTCGTCGTCAACAGTTACAATCTTTATATCCTTGTCTGTTACAGGAAGTGTAACCTCCACCTCTCCCTGGCTCCAAAGCTCGGAAGGTATTCCGTTTCCGTTTTTATCTGTGAGAGATACGGAGTAAACCGCTGTAATATCGTTGTTTCCAACTGCTTCTTTCAGTTCCTTATAGGTTTCTGACTCTTTGTCGGCAAGTTCATAGCTTACATTCAAATCCTGATGCATAAGTCCGCTTACGTTTATTCCTATTTCAGTGGAAACAGTTCTGTTTTTAAGGAAATTACACTTGATTGTTGGATATCCGTTGTTTACAGAAGTGTTTCTAAGCCATGTAACTGTATCATCGGACAAAGAGTTAAGAGTTTCAACGAAGCTGTCGTTCATCATGTCGTTCTTGTTCATATTCTTAACAGAGCTGTCAATGCTTGCTGCTGATGCGCTTCCAACCGCCTGCACTCCGTTGATTGATGTATAGAAAAGATTTTTGAGAACAGCTGTATCTGAATCCGCTGTTCCGTTTATACCTGCAACAGAACCTGTTGACTTTTTATCGGAACAATTTATCTTTGCTGAATTATAAGAAAGCTCTATTGTTCCTGTGTTCTGTCCTGCAAGTCCGCCGGAAACCTTTGAGGATGCAGCTCCGATTGTACCGTTGTTTGCACATCCGTAGATTTTTCCTGTATTATTTCCTGCAATGCCTCCGTTAAGGTCACTGCCGTTTACAATGGATGAATTTCTGCATCCTGTTATTGTTCCGTTATTTACAGCCGCAAAACCGCCGGCAGTTTTTCCCTGAATATTTGAATTGAGATCTGCAAGTGATATAAACTCGTTCTTTCCGTCATTATTTATATCTATTGAAATATATCCTGAGGTAAAGTTTACACCGCTTATGCAGTGGTCTATTGTGCCGTTGTTTACTGCGGCAATTGAACCTGCGTATTCTGTGTTCTTATCGGAATAATCACAGTCAGCAAGAAGAATTTCTGTAACAGTTCCCTGCTCTCCGATGATTTCAAAGAGTCCGCCGTACTGATTTTCAGGCTTCATATTTAAACCGAAAATTATGTAGCCGTTGCCGTTAAAGGTTCCGTTAAATGGCTTGTTGTTTTCAACAGAGCCTATTCCCTTTGTCCATAGGGACTGGCTGTCTGCAATTATATTGTTTGTGAGAATATAGTTTTCAGAACCGTAGATTTCATACTCGTTTTCAACCAGCTGAGCAAGCAAAGTAAGGTCGCTGTAGGTTTCAATCATAAGATTGCCGTTTTCATCTCTGTCAAAGGCGTCTGCGCCCTTTGGCATATTGGAATACTTGTCCTCTGACTCACGGTAATATACTGTGCCGTGTGTATTGTCAAGAACAGGATACATGTCAGGCTCCAAGCCGTTGTCTATATTCTGATACCAAACCAGTGTTCCGTCAGAAGTCTTGCCGTTGAGCAGATATGCAACCTGTCCTGAAGCAAACTCATCGGCTGTTTTTGCCTGGGCTTTTGCGTCGGCAAGTGTTGTATCAAGATAATAGGAATTGGTAACTGTACCGTTTGTGTTTCCGCTGACAGCTCCGGCATTTTCGCCTGTTGCTGTTATTTCTCCTATGCTGAAGCAGTTTCTCAGTGTTCCTGTTGAAGTGTTGGAATTTTCTCCCTGAATACCGGCAACAAAGCTTCCGCCTGTTACAGAGCCTGTATTATAGCAGTTGGTAATATTGCCGCCGTAATTTCTGCCCACAATTCCGCCGACATTTTTGTTGCCTGCAACTGAGGCTTCGCTGTAGCAGTTTAAAACAGATACGCCTGTGTTGTAGTTTTGACCTATGATTCCTGCCACATAATTTCTGCCATGGAGGTAGCTGTTTACAACTCCTACATTCATTACCTTTCCTGATGAGCTTCTTGTACAGCCTACAAGACCTACATAGTCTGTATTTGTGTCTGAGAAGTAAAGACCACTGATTGTATAGTTTTGTCCGTCAAACTGTCCGTTGTAGAAATTATCGTATGAATTTCCTATTGGAGTCCATACTCTGAGAGCTGATGTGTCAACAGCGTCTATATTGCTCAAGTCAACATCGTTTACAACAATATTATTCATAAGCACTGCACTTGCGGCTGTGTTTTTCTCATCAAACTCTGCGTGAGTTCTGTCACCGTTTACAAGAGCGGCAAGCCAGTAAAGCTGTCCCGCATTTGAAATCTCGTAAACACCGTTTTCATTAAGTTCAGCCGGCTGGTACTGTCCGCATGGGCAGAAACCGTTTTCGTCATAAATATGAACCGCAACACCGTCCGGGCTGTTGGAATAAGTCTTGTTTTCAAGGTCTACCTTATAAACATAGCTTTTCAATGTTTTGTAAATAATAGGATATGGATTCGGCTCCAAGCCGTTATCTATATTCTGATACCAATACTGAGTTCCGTTTGTAACCCCTTTGTTCAAGTCATATGCAACCTGTCCTGATGAGAACGCTTTTTCATCAACCTTTGTTCCTTTTCCGCCGTTCTGGCAGGAAGTGTCGAGGTAATAACAGTTATCAACTGTTATGCCCGTTCTGTCCAAGCCCACAATAGCTCCTGCGTTTTGCTGGTTTCCTGCGCATTTTACAGTTCCGTAGTTATAGCTGTTATATATACCGACGAAATTGCTGTCGTTTATATATCCCAAAATACCGCCTATGTATGCTCCGTCAGCGTCGCTTGTAACAGTTCCTACATTGGCGCAGTCTTTAATAGTAACTTTTCCGTGGGCATATCCCACAACTCCGCCGATACAGTCTGTTGAATTTTTAAGGTCGATATTTCCGGAGTATACACATTGTTTAACAGAAACTTCTCCGGAAACGTCACCTGCCACGCCGCCCACATGCTTAACTGAGGTATTGGCTATATTTGAAATATTTACTGAAGAAAATACATTTGTTATGCTTCCCGCTGTAAACTGTGCGGCTGCTGCGCCTACATATGAAACATCACTTGAAATCTGTATATTTCCCTCAATAACGAGGTTGCGTATTTCTCCCTCTGCCATTGAGAACAAGCCCACATTGTCGGATATGCGTGTTATATTCAATCCTGATATGGTATGACCCTGTCCGTCAAAGGTTCCGTAAAATTCAACGATAGGAATCCATTCTCTGTTTTCAAGGTCAATATCTTTAACCAAAAATCCTGTTTTATATGTATGGATATCTTGGGATACCATATCCGCAAACCAGAAAAGCTGTCCTGCGTTGCTTATTTCATAGGCTGAACCCGACAGCACAGCCGGCTCATAGGCTCCGCATATTGTACAGAAACCGTTTTGGTTATAAACATGGTCGTGAACATTTCCCTTAGGATCGTTTGAATAGCTTTTGCCGTCAACATTTACCTTGTAAACAGTATTGTTTCCTGTGTTTACAGTTAACGGATATCTGTCAAGCTCTACACCGTTGTCTACGTTCTGATACCATGCCTGAGTTCCGTCGGTAACTCCGTTGTTAAGATTATAGGCAACTCTTCCGGTAGTAAAACCTGCTACGTCCGCCAATGTACCTCCGCCTGTATTAGCGCAGGATGAATTAAGATAATAACAGTTGTCTACAGTTATATCGGTTCTTTCCCAGCCTACGATAGCTCCGCAGTGTTCCTCACTGCCTGAGGTTTTTACTGCTCCGTAGTTGTAGCAGTTGTAGATACCTTTAAATCCGCTGTAGTTTATATATCCCATTATTCCGCCGATATAGGCGCCGGAATTCTTTGATATAATATTTCCGACATTTGCACAGTTGTATATTCCCGATACAGATTCGGAGATAGCAACTATACCGCCGATACAATCCCATGAGTTGCCTAACTGCATGTTTCCTGTGTACATACACTTTTCAACGGAAGCGCTGTCATTTAAGGATGCAGCAACACCGCCCACATGTGCAAGTGTAACGCCGTCGCCTGCTATAATATTAACGGAAGAAGTGACGTTTGATATAGTTCCGTCTGAGAACTGAGCGACAATTCCGCCGATATTTGAGGCATTTTCGGAAAGACTCATAGTTCCCTCAAGGGTAAAGTTTTGAATTTTGCCTATTGCGCTTGAAAAGAAACCCTTATCGTCGCCTGAGCTTGTCAGGTTAAAGCCCGATATTGTATGACCTTGTCCGTCAAAAATTCCTCTGAAATTTGCAATAGGGATCCACTCTCTGTTTTCAAGGTCGATATCGTTCATAAGCCTTGCATTTACAAGAGCCGGAGCTTCGTTGTTTATTAAATCTGCAATCCAGAAAAGCTGACCGGCATTGCTTATCTCGTAGTAAGAACCGCTGAGAACAGCAGGCTCGTAGCCTCCGCAGTCAATGCAGAAGCCGTTGTCGTTGTACACGCAGTCGCTTTCCTCTTCATAGGAAGTGGTCAGTATAAATACAGAGTCCGAATAAGGCATTGTGTAGTTTATTGTATAGGAACCGTCCTCGTTTTGGGTAAGGGCATTAAAATCGTCCTCTCCCTCCATAATAACGCTTTCAGAGTTCCGGGCATTCTGCCTTACGCAAAGCAATGACGCTACACTGTAGCCCTCTTCCAGTTTAAAGTTTATCTCCAAATCGGTTCCGGATTTCAAAGTGATATTTGAACCCGGCTCCAGCCTGGAATACACTCCGTTTTCGTCCTGATATGATATGTAATATTGAGAAATACCGTTGCCTATCTGCTGTAAGCTTAGATTCTTCCTGTATACATCGGAAGTCTGGGCAAGTATAACCGTATAGCGTTTGTTGTCTCCGCCACTGTCCGGCTGAAGAATTTGCGCAGTTATCTCCTCTGTGTTTAGACTTGAGCCGGTATGAGACGCCGTTGCATCTATAACAATATATTTTGAATACCATGTTTCCCATGCGAAAGCGTCTATATCGTTATCTCCCTCTGATGTGATTATATATACCTCAGCACCGTCGTTTCTATCTGGCAGGTATTCCGTTAAATATTTTTCGGGTATGCTTCCAGCAAGAGAAAAGCTGTTTGTGGCAATAAGGTTGTCAAAACAGGAGGTATCACTTCCGGAAACTCTGAATGTATTTGTTCCGTCCGACATTTCCTTTTTAAGATTCATATGATCCATTGAATAAACATGATAATCACCAAATCCGGGAATATCTATCTTTTCTTCCAAGGCGGAGGTGGACAGAACCAAAGGATTGTCAAACTGAGCAGGGTCAACAATATAGTATACCGTTCCGTTTGCCATTATACGGTTAAAGTTTATCTCTTCACTGATGTATTTTGAATATAGCGTATGATAGTTTTTGTAGGATGTTTTGTAGTCGGATATTGTAAGGGTTTCGGATACCGCATCCTCCGGCTTCATGTAATCCTCAAGGCTCATGGAAACAGAATTGTTTATAACCATATCTGAACTGAGCATTTTTTCTATTCTCGCCCAAACGCCTGTGTCGGAATTGGACATGGTGTCCTCGAACTGCTCAACCATAGTGCTGTAGCCTTTAAATTCGGATGAGTCCTCTCCGTAGGTTTCTGAAAGATAATCGCCCTGCATGGACAGATATTCGTTATAAAGCATCTGGCACAGGGATATCTCCATAAGCTGTTCGTTTATAACGGCGTAAACATACTGATACTGCTGATGGCTGAAAGGAAAATACTCATAGGCGGTCCTTGCGGCGGTTTCCGCTAAAGTTATGTTTGATGAATTTTCACCCTTTACAAGATTTCTGGACAGGTCGTTTATCATGTTTATAAACTTGTCGTTGATTGATGTGCTGGTAAAGAGAATGTCTTTTAGCTTTTCTGTGTCGCTGAGGTCGCCTGCGCTGATTTCTCCCGGATACATATATCTGAAATCCATAAGCAGGTCGCTCTTTGCCTTTTCATAGTCCGCTTTTGCGGTTTCGTCCTCGGGATTGTCGGCATAGTTTATAGCCGCTTTCATATATACCTGATACTGCTCAAGGGCAAGACTTGCGTTGTAACCGCTTATAACGCCTTCAACATCGCTGTCCCACTTTTTGTCCTGCTCCGCTCTTGCATTGTCAGCAGCCTGCTGTCCCAGCATCTGCTCAACCCTTGCAAAGCTTTCGTTCATATCCTCGTGCATCTCGTTGACTTCGTCAAGAATATCTTTGCAAAGCTCCTTTATATCTCCCAAGGCTTTTGATGTTCCGCTTCCTCCAATAAGGATACTGTTTACAATGGAAATTGCTTTTTTGACTTTTTGCGCATCTTCACCGGAAGCTGAAGCTATTGCATTGCCTGTTACATTTATCGCTTTTGCAGCTGTCCTAAGTCCAAGGCTAAGCAGCTGGTTACAAACAAAATTAGTAACCAATCCTGCCGAAGCCGTGGGCGCCGCCATGGGCACTGCCGAGAAAACAAGGCAGAGCACAAGCAAAACCGATACAAGTTTTTTCTTCATTCTTCAATTCATCTCCATCTAAAAATAATATAGTTTTAATAATGCTTCTAAAACCTTTCCTCTCTTTAGTAGTTTTAGCTAACAATTTCCCAATATTAAACACAGATATATGTTCAATATATGATTTTCTATATTACCAGATTTAAAATGAAATGTGAACTAGCCAAAAGTATAGTTTGGCTGTATTTTTTTGTTTTTTGTACAGTTTATTTTAAAGAACTATTCTCCTATTGTTTCTCATGATATTTTTTCTTTAAAATTTATTAAGTTATTATAGTAAAAAATAAAACATATTAAAAGCCGTGGTAATTAAACCACGGCTGAAATTTTGAATAGTATAATATTTAATAATGAAAAGTCACATATAAAGACTTAGCCAAAAGCACCCCTCTCTAAACCACTTAACAAAACGTCTCGCCCGCCTTGAAACAAAGTTTATTTCAAAACAACCCCTTGCAAGGCGGAAACAAAAAACCCAAATGAGAGCGAGTCACTCTAAACCACTTAACAAAACGTCTCGCCCACCTTGAAACGAAGTTTATTTCAAAACTAAACCTTTGCAAGGCGGAAATAAAAAACTCAAATGAGAGCGAGCCACTCTAAACCACTTAACAAAACGTCTCGCCCGCCTTGAAACGAAGTCTATTTCCAAGCTAAACCCCTGCAAGGCGGAAACAAAAAACTCGCCTGACCTCTGCAGAACATAAGGATTAGATGAAAACTATGCAGGTCGGAAATAGAAAGCTTAAATGAGAGCGAACCATTCTAAGTCGCTTAAAAAAACGTCTCGCCCGCCTTGTAACGAAGTCTATTTCCAAGCTAAACCCCTGCAAGGCGGAAACAAAAAACTCGCCCGACCTGTGCAGAACATAAGGATTAGATGAAACCTATGCAGGTCGGATATAAATTAAGCGGTTTCTATGGAGGCGGCTTGCTGGAGTCCTAATTTCTTGACAGCTTCCTCACGCATTTTGTATTTCAGGATTTTTCCTGCGGCGTTCATCATAAAGGAGTCAACAAAGTCAACATAACGTGGTGTTTTGTGCTTTGCCATGTGGGAGGCAACGTACTCTTTTATCTCTTCCTCTGTGGAGGTTTCGCCCTCTTTGAGGATAACACATGCCATGATTTCCTCGCCGTAATCCTTGTCAGGAACTCCGATTACCTGTACGTCTTTAACCTTTGGATGGGTGTATATGAAGTCCTCTATCTCCTTTGGATAGATGTTCTCTCCTCCACGGATAATCATGTCTTTGATTCGTCCGGTTATTTTGTAGTTGCCGTTTTCGTCCATGCGTGCCATGTCGCCGGTGTGGAGCCAGCCGTCCTTGTCGATTGCCGCCGCTGTGGCTTCCGGCATTTTGTAGTAGCCTTTCATTATGTTATAGCCACGGGCAACAAACTCGCCGTCCACATTTACAGGCAAGTCCTCGCCTGTTTCAGGGTCAACAATTTTACATTCAACGCCGAATATGTTACCGCCTACTGTGGCAACTCTTGTTTCTATGGTGTCTGTAGTTTTGCTCATGGTGCAGGCAGGGGAAGCTTCCGTCTGTCCGTAGGTTATGCAGATTTCATCCATGTGCATTTTGTTTATAACGTCCTCCATAACCTTTATCGGGCATGGGCTTCCGGCCATAATTCCCGTGCGCATATGAGAAAAGTCTGTTTTCTCAAAGTCAGGATGTCCAAGCATGGCTATAAACATTGTGGGAACACCGTGGAATGCGGTGATTTTCTCCTGAGTTATGCAGGCAAGTCCCTTTCTCGGTGAAAATGCAGTTATCGGACACATTGTGGTTCCGTGGGTCATGGATGCGGTCATGGCGAGAACCATTCCGAAGCAGTGGAACATAGGAACCTGTATCATAAGACGATCGGCGGTGGACAAGTCCATGCAGTCGCCTATTGCCTTTCCGTTGTTTACAACATTATAGTGGGTGAGCATTACGCCCTTAGGGAAGCCTGTTGTGCCGGAGGTGTACTGCATATTGCATACGTCGTCCTTGTCAACTGCGGAAGCACGGCGGTAAACCTCTTCAATAGGAACATGGTTTGAAAGCTCTATGGCTTCTTCCCAAGTGTAGCAGCCCTCTTTTTCAAAGCCGCAGGTGATAATATTTCTCAGGAACGGCAGACGCTTCATAAAGAGAGGTCTGTATTTGTTGGCTGTTTTAAGCTCGGGGCAAAGCTCGCCGATAATCTCCGAATAATTGGAATCCTTGTAGCCGTCGATCATAACAAGGGTGTGGGTATCGGACTGACGGAGCAAAAATTCTGCCTCGTGGATTTTATAGGCGGTGTTTACAGTAACCAAAACTGCGCCTATTTTTGTGGTTGCCCAGAAAGTAATGTACCACTGGGGAATATTTGTCGCCCAGATTGCCACATGGTCGCCCGGCTTTACGCCCAGAGCGATAAGTGAACGGGCAAAGGTGTCAACATCGTCACGGAACTGGCTGTAGGTTCTGTCATAGTCCAGCTCGTAATATTTAAATGCCTGCTGGTCAGGGAATTCCTCAGCCATTCTGTCAAGCACCTGAGGGAATGTAAGGTCGATAAGGTGCTCCTTAGGCCATACATATTTACCTGTTTTTCTTGCATTGTCGTAAAGTCTGCCGGTAAGCTCTGCCTGTGAGATATACTGGCTCATGTAGTGGATAAAATGAGGGAACACAACGCCGGCGTTTTCCAAATCCGGAGCATAGTTTCTAACCCACTCAAAGGAAATATAACCCTCATAGTTTATTGACTCAAGGGACTTCCAAGCTTTTTCAAATGGAATATCGCCCTCACCCATAAGACGATAGGAAACCTTGTCCCCGTCCATAACGGAGTCCTTAACATGTACATATTTTACATATGCGCCCAGATTTCTTATGGTTTCCTCAGGCTGTTCGTTTTTAAAACGGTATGGGTGGTGAATATCCCAGAGAGCGCCTATGTTGTCGCTGGGAACACTGTCCAAAAGATTTTTAAGTCTTGAGGTGTCTGCGTAAACTCCGTTTGTTTCCACAAGGAGAGTTACGTTTTTAACCTCTGCAAAGGGCATAAGCTTTTTGAGGACTTCAATTACATGGTTGTCGTCCACTTCTCCCTCTTCTTTTGCGTGCTCGTCGGCGAGTATTCTTATGTATGGAGTTCCCAGCTTGTAGGCAAGCTCTATGTACTCCATAAGCTTCATTATGTTTTCTTCGGTTTTTTCTTTATATTTCAAACTGCAGTTTGAAGAAAGACATGGAATTTCAAGATGTCTTTTCTTCAAATCGCTTAAAGTGCTTTCAATATTTTCAGCCTTAAAAGGGCGGGCATGAAGAGAAAAATATTCTCCCCCGGTAACTCTCATTTCAATACCCTGAAAGCCCAAGTCTTTTGCCATTGAATATATTTCAGTCCAGTTATAGTCAGGACATCCAACTGTGGAAAATGCAAGCTTCATAAACAACTACCCTTTCATAATTTTTTATCCCTATTTTATTTTTCCAAAATATAAAACAAAGAAATTTTATATTGTAACGTCTTAAAGCAAGAACGTTTTACCTTACGAAAATTTCCCATTATACACATATAATATCAATTTAGCAAATTTTTGTCAATAGTTTTTGTGCATTATGTTAGATTAAAACTAAAACCACAAATTGACAGTCTTTTAACAGCTTGTTATAATATTTTGTAATAAAATGGATTTGGGAGTGTTTGTATGGAAAAAGACCTTACAAAAGGCCCTGTGCTGAAAACCATGTTTCTTTTCGCTCTGCCTATGATTTTGGGCAATCTTTTACAGCAGTGCTACAACATAGCCGACACACTTATTGTCGGACGAGTTTTAGGCTCCAACGCTCTCGGGGCGGTCGGTTCCTCCTTTACTCTTATGACGTTTATAACCTCGGTTTTGCTGGGTCTTTGCATGGGAAGCGGCGCTTTGTTTTCAATAAAATTCGGACAGCGTGACGAAAAAGGTTTTCAAAACAGCGTTCACGGAGCTTTTTTCTTAATCGCTGTTGTAACGGTTGTTTTAAACGCATTGGTTTTTCTTTTTATCGACGAAATTCTTATTTTTCTACAGGTTCCGTCCGATACCATAGCTTTGATGAGGGAATATCTGGTGGTCATATTCTGGGGCATTGCCGCCACTTTCCTGTATAATTTCTTTTCCTGTCTTTTGCGTTCCGTGGGAAATTCCGTCGTTCCGCTTATTTATCTGGGAATTTCCGCAGTTTTAAATATCGGACTTGACCTGCTTTTTGTGGCGGTTTTCAAGTTTGGCGTTGCCGGAGCCGCCTGGGCTACAGTTATTGCCCAGTATGTTTCAGGAATAGGAATAGGAGTTTACGCCCTTTTGAAATATCCTTTCCTTAGAAAAAAGTTTTCTTTTACCTTTGGCAGCATAAAAGAGGTTGCCGGATTTTCATTTTTAACCTGCGTTCAGCAGTCGGTTATGAATTTCGGAATACTTATGGTTCAAGGTCTTGTAAACAGCTTCGGAAGCGTTGTTATGGCAGCTTTTGCTGCCGCAGTGAAAATCGACGCCTTTGCATACATGCCTGTTCAGGACTTCGGAAACGCATTTTCCACATTTATAGCCCAAAACTACGGCGCAAAGAAAAACGACAGAATAAAAAGCGGTATAAAAACCGCCTTAATTTCCGTCACTGTTTTCTGTATCATTGTTTCACTTTGCATATTTATATTTGCCCCTCAGCTTATGGGATTGTTTATCGACTATTCTGAAATCGATATAATCTCCTGCGGCGTTGATTATCTGAGGATTGAGGGCGCTTTCTATATAGGAATAGGCGTTTTGTTCCTGCTGTACGGACTTTTCCGTGCAATAGGAAAGCCGGGAATGTCAGTGGTTCTCACTGTGATTTCACTGGGAAGCCGTGTAGTTCTCGCCTATGGACTTTCCGCAATTCCTCAAATCGGAGTTTTCGGCATATGGTGGTCAGTTCCAATAGGCTGGATTTTAGCCGATATAACGGGTATTTTGTCTTATTATTTTATACAAAGAAAAATGTCCAAAAATCCCTTGTAATAACTAAAGTTAAAGAGTTATAATATAATTGTTCTTACGGGATTGAAAGAAAGTTTTCACATGGGAGGTAAAATTTGATGAATGTAAAAATCATTTCCGACAGCACCTGTGACCTTTCACCGGAGCTTCTGAAAAAGTACGACATAGCCGTAACCCCTCTTTTTGTAACTATGAACGGGAAAAGCGGCAAGGACGGAATAGACATTACTCCGGACGACATTTATGATTATGTGGCAAATACGGGAAAGCTCCCCACCACCAGCGCAGTAAATGTTGCAGACTACGCCGAGGTTTTTAAGTACTGGCATGACCAGGGATACAGCATTGTACATTTTACAATAAGCAGTGAGTTTTCCAGCACATATCAAAACGCCTGCATTGCGGCACAGAATTTCAACAACGTGTTTGTTGTGGATTCAAGAAATCTTTCCACCGGTCAGGGACTTTTGGTGCTTCACGGCGCTGAGATGGCTCAAAAGGGACACGATGCAAAGGAAATTTTCGAGCACTGCACAAAGCTTGCAAAAAAGGTAGAGGCAAGCTTTGTTATAGACAGTCTTAATTATCTCTACAAAGGCGGAAGATGCTCTGCCGTTTCCGCTTTGGGCGCAAATCTTTTAAGACTTAAACCCTGCATAGAGGTTATAGACGGCAAAATGGATGTGGGCAAAAAATACAGAGGAAAGTTTGAAAAGGTTATTATTGATTATGTGACCGAAAGACTTACCGGAAGAGATGACATAGACAAAACAAGGATATTTATAACCCACACAAAATGTGACCCTGCGGTTATAAAAGCTGTTGAGAAAAAAGTTAGAGAGATATGCCCTGATTTCGGGGAGTTTCTTGAAACCACAGCCGGCTGTACCATAACAACCCACTGCGGTCCAAATACTTTGGGTATTTTGTTTATCAGAAAATAATTTAAAAAGAAACGGGAATTGCATTTTTACTGTGCAATTCCCGTTTTTGTTTTATTTATAAGGATGTTTATTTATATAATCCATAAGAATATTTGCTCCGTCCTCTATGAAATCTCCGCAGGGGCGTGTCTGATAATATTCTTCTGTGCGCTTGGAGGGTGTGGGGTCGTCGGCTCCGTCAATGTCAAGTCCAAGAAGCTCACGGCATATAAAAGTTCCGTGCTTTTCTTTAAACTTAAAAGCCAGCTCCTGAACCCTCTCGTAATGCTGGGCTTTTGCGTCGTCATCTGTCGGGTCATCGGAAGCATAAAGCATTCCCGCAACCAAAAGCATACCGCTGACCGCTCCGCAAACCTCACGGAGTCTGCCCATTCCCGCACCGAAAGAGCAGGAAAGCTTCATCATGGTTTCACGGTCAAACCCACATTCCTCGCAGAAAGTTACCGCCACAGACTGAGCGCAGTTACATCCTCTGTTAAAATTTTCTCTTGCCAATTTACCCTTATCGCTCATTTAAACCGCCTCACGTTAAAAGATTATTTGTTTCTTCTTCTGATGAACACAACGATACCGGCAACCAATATCAATGCAGGAGCCACAAATCTGAGAATAAATGAAAGAACTTCAACCTGTGAATAGCTTGTAAGTCCCAAACCGTATGCGCTGAAAGACTTGCTCTCGATAACAATATCAGGAGAGGATTTTTCAGCCAGTGTATTGAACACGTTTACAAAGTAAGGGCCGTTGTTGTAGCTTCCGTTGTTAAGAAGTGCCTCTGCAAAAGCGTCACAGGAACCGAAAACTATTGTGTTTGAATTTTCCAAACTGCTGATAACTGCTACAGGGATTTCCTCTTCTGTGAGAACATCCTCGTAGTTGAAATCATCTCCTGCATCAAATGGATAAATTCCTGCGCCTGTTGAGGAATAAAGCATTCCCTGTACGCTCTCTGACTCTTCCAGTATTTCAACAGGTCTTGCATATGGGAATACTACAGGAACATTGTCGTTTGTAAGTCCATCCATGAAAATTTTGCCGTTGTAGTCAACCAAAGTAAGGTACAGACTTTCTGAGGATATAAGATATGATGAATCTGTTTCAAAAACAATTCCTGAACCTATTGCAAGGCTGTAATGCTCAAGAATACTGTCAATATTCGGACAGTCAACCTCTTCATAGCTTGGCATGTAGATAAAGTTTGCGCCGTCCTGTCTGCCATCGTCAAGATATGTGTAAAGTCTGTCCTTTGCCGCATCGGTAAGGTCAACTGAAGGAGCAAACAGCACAACAAAATCTGCATCCTCAGGAATGTCGGTTGTGGTAAGGTTTATCTCCTCAACCTCAAATGCGTTGTTTTGCAAGAGTGTTGATAAACCGCTGTAGTCACCCTCACCTACACCTTTGAGGAATACAACCTTCGGCTTTTCAGTGGTTGTTACATTGAATATTGCAGTTGCCGCCGCCTGCTCAAACTTTGAAGCGGTGATGTATTTTGACAATGTGGAATAGTCAACGCCTGATTCAAAAACATCGTCCATATCCAAAATAAGATAATTTTCGCCGCTTTCAACAAGCATGAGATACTCTGTTGTATCGTCCCAGTTTATCCTGTCGTAGTTCTCGGAAAAGGTAGGAGTGTTGTTCAAGTCCACATATTCCACTGTTATATGCTCGTTGTAAAGAGCCATCTTCTTGAGAAGAGTGTTTATCTGCATGTAATAGGAGCCGCTGTTTTCAAAGGCTTCCTCTGTCATCAATACAGTAAACTTTACATCTGTTTCAACTGTATCAAGGTATTCCTCCATCTCTGAGGAAAGCTCAAAGTTTTTGCCTACGGTGAAATCCACCTGAAGTGACGGATATTTATCAACCAAGGCTGACGCTCCGATATTTACGCCTATTAAAACAACAATAAGCAGGAGCGTAAAAATTACTGAAGATAATTTTTTCTTTTTCACTGTTCACGCCTCCTTAACTTCTGCTGTTTTTGCCGAAAGACTTCATTGTAAACCAGAGGAACAAACATGTTACACTGAGGAAATACAAAACATCGGCAGGGTTGAATATACCCAAAGTAAAGTTTGAAAAACGCTGAATAAAGGTGAACACGCCTACAACATAGGATACAATAGCATTATTTGCCAAATTTGCAAGCACGTCCATTATGTAAAGGAAAAATCCAACGCCCAGAGTTCCCACACAGGCGATAACCTGGCTTTCTGTAAGTGAGGAAATGAAAAGGCCTATGGATATTATTGCAGAACCCATAAGGGCAAGTCCCAAAACCGTACACAAAATTACAGACCACTGAGCTGTAGAGAAGTATTCAATGATAAGTCCATGAACCACAAAAATCAAAAGGCAGATTACATAAATAATCATTGCACTTAAATATTTTCCGAAAACAATTCGTCCGGTGGACACAGGAGAAGTCAAAAGCAGTTTATCTGTTCCCAGCTTTTTGTCCTCGCTGAATGTTTTCATTGTGATTATAGGGATTATAAAAAGTACAATCAAAAATGTATTCTTAAACACTGAGCTCATATTGCCGGAATTGTAGCTCAGGCAATACATGTTAAAGAATATATTTGCAAAGAAATAAAAAATCGCTATTATTGTATATCCGATTGGGGAACGAAAATAAGAGCCAAGCTCTCTTTTAAGTACAGCAGCCATTATTTCTTACCTCTCTTTCCCGTTTTTTCTGTGTTGTTCTGAGAATTTTCGGAAGAAGCGGTAAGCTGGAGATAAAGCTCTTCCAAACTAAGCTCTACTTTGCCCATTTCCAAAATCGGATAATTCTTAGCCGCCATAACAGTAAATATGTTTTGACGGATATCTATATCCGACTTATGAGTAATTCTTATCTTAACCTCTCCGTTTTCCTCGGAGATAAGCTCTGTTTTCAAAACGCCGTCGATTTCTCTTAAAGCCTGACAAACCTCTGCGCTTGGACCCTGAATATCAACAACAATCTTAGGCGCACCTGAGAACTTCTGAGCAAGGTTTGAGGTTTTCTCGTCGGTGACAACCTTTCCCTGAGCAATAACAACTATTCTGTCGCAGATTTCAGAAACCTCAGAAAGAATATGGGATGAAAAAATAATTGTGTGCTTCTTTCCCAGACTTTTTATGAGCTTTCTGAATTCAATTATCTGATTTGGGTCAAGTCCAACTGTAGGCTCGTCCAAAACCAAAACAGGCGGATATCCCAGCAATGCCTGAGCAAAGCCCACACGCTGTTTGTAACCTTTTGAAAGGTTCTTTATTATTCTGCCGGAAACATTTGAGATGCCTGCGGTTTTCATAATCTCAGCAATGTGTTCCTTTTTTGGAAGCTCTATGCCTTTCAAATCAAAGACAAAGCCCAAAAATTTCTCAACGGTCATATCCGTATAGAGCGGTGGAATTTCCGGAAGGTAACCCACCTTCTTTTTTGCCTCCTTAGGCTTTTCGGAAACGTCAATACCGTCTATTGTCACCTTTCCCGATGTTTTCCCAAGATAACCTGTAATAATATTCATTGTTGTGGATTTTCCGGCGCCGTTAGGACCCAAAAGTCCCAGTATTTCGCCTTTGTCCACGGTGAAGCTTATGTCCTGTATGGCGTTAAGCTTTCCGTACGCCTTGGACAATTTTGACACTTCTATCAACTTTACTCACTCCTGTACTCCGTATATTTTCTTATAAACAGAGAAAAATCCCCGGCTTGTATAATTATACTGCAAATACCGGGGATTTTTCATTCTTTTTGTGAAAAATCAATTTTTATTCACAAAAATTCATAATTATTTCACCTGTATTGTCACTGCATCATGCCGATACAGTTCTTTGGACATACCTTTGCGCACTCTCCGCATCCTGTACAAAGCTGAGGGTTTACAACAGCATGTAAATTTTCTATTTTTATAGCTCCAACAGGACAGGTTTTAGCGCACTTCATGCAGGCTATGCAGGCTGTTCTGCATGCCGCAGTTGCAGCGGCTCCCTTGTCGCAGTTGCTGCACATAACCACAGCCTGCTTTTTAAGGGGTACAATGGAGATGAGGTGCTTGGGGCAGGTCTTTACGCACATTCCGCAGCTTTTGCACTTTGCAGGATTTATTCTTGCCACGTTGTCCTCAACAGCTATTGCGTCGTATTCGCAGACATTTACACAGTCGCCGAAGCCTATACAGCCGTAAGAACAATTTTTTGTTCCTCCGTGAAGAGCGGCTGCAGCGGCACAGGTGGTTATTCCCTGATACTCCATTTTAAGAGGTGAGTTTTCCGCTGTTCCGTCGCATTTAACAACAGCGGTTTTTCTCTCTATTGCACCGGCTTCAACTCCCAAAACCTTGGCTATAGCCTTTACGCATTCCTCGCCGCCCGGTGAGCAAAGTCCCGGCTGGGCTTCTCCGTGGGCAAGTGCCTTTGCATATCCTGAGCATCCTGAATATCCGCAGGCGCCGCAGTTAGCTCCCGGCAAAACCTCCAAAACAGCCTCTGCCTTTTCGTCCTTTGGCACAGCCATAATAACAGAAGCCACGGCAAGGATAAGTCCGATTATCAAACCCATTGCGGCTACAATTAAAACCGCAATTAAAATCTCGTTCATATCAATTTCTCCTTACAATCAATTATCATCTGTTTTTTGGCAATCAGCCCATAAGACCTTCAACAAGTCCCGAAAATCCCAAAAAGCTCAAAGAGGTAAGGGAAGCCGCAACAAGTGTTATAGGAAGTCCTTTAAGACTTTTCGGTATGTCGCAGGTTTCAAGTCTTTGTCTAACGCCTGCAAACATAACCATTGCAACCAAAAATCCTATACCTGCACCGAAAGCGTTTACCAGCGCATGACCGTAACCATATGTTGGGTCTGCGGCGGCTTTTTCCAAAACCAGCATGGTAACGCCCAAAACCGCACAGTTTGTGGTTATAAGGGGCAGATAAATTCCAAGTGAATTGTAAAGAGGAGGCATATATTTTTTAAGTGCAATTTCAACCAGCTGTACAAGACCTGCAATAACCAAAATAAACACGATTGTTTGCAGGTAAGCCAGATTGTTAGGCACAAGTATTCCTGTATATATAGGCCATGTTACCGCTGTGGCAAGCACCATAACGAATGTTACCGCACAGCTCATGCCCAAAGCTGTGTTTACCTTTTTGGAAACTCCCAAAAATGGGCAGATACCCAAAAATTTACTTAATACATAGTTTTCCGTAAGGATAGCCGCAAGGAAAACGCTTACAAGACTCTGTACTGTTCCCATTATGCTTCACCCTCCTTTGTTTTACAGCCGTCTTTTATATTCTGACATCTGTTTTTCATAGGACATCCGGCACAGCCAACCTCTTCCGGTGCTTTGCCCTTTCCGCCGTTGAGCTTATTTGCAAGGGCGATAAGCATACCGAACACAAAAAATCCTCCCGGAGGAAGAATAAAGGCTATTATCGGTGACATGAAGTTTGAAAGTATCGGTATTCCGAACAATGAGCCTGCGCCGAAAAGCTCTCTTATCATACCCATAAGAAGCATTGCGGCGGTAAAGCCTACGCCCATTCCCAAACCGTCAAGCATTGATGGGATAACCTTGTTTTTACTTGCAAACATTTCGGCTCTTCCCAAAATAATGCAGTTAACAACTATAAGCGGAAGATAAATTCCCAGGCTGTCGTTTATTGCAGGGGCAAAAGCCTGCACAAGCATTTGAACTATAGTAACAAAGCCTGCGATTATTGTTATGTATGCGGGAATTCTTACCTTTCCCGGTATTACCTTTCTCAAAAGGGAGATAACCATATTTGAGCAAACCAAAACCGCAGTTGCGGCAACGCCCATTCCTATAGCGTTTGAAGCCGAGGTTGTTACCGCCAAGGTTGGGCAGGTTCCCAAAACAAGACACAAAACGGGGTTTTCTTTGATTATTCCTTTGGAAAATTCCTTGAAAAGTGATTTCTTTTCCATAAATTACCCCTCCTTTACCGCATTGTAGGCTTCAAAAGCCTGATTTACCGCATTTGTAACCGCACGGGATGAGATAGTTGCACCTGTTACAGAGTCAACAGCCACGCTGTCAGGATTTTTTCCTGCGTCCTTGTCAACTGTAACTCCCGTACCTGAGGAAAGTCCCGCAAACTGGGAGGTGAACTTCTCCCCTGAAGTATTTACGCCAAGACCCGGGGTTTCTCCTGAGTTGTCATAAACATTTATAGCGATTACAGAGCCGTCCTCTGCGTTTATTCCGGTCATAACCTTAACATCTCCGCCGTATCCACGGGAAGCAGAGGAAATGGCATAGCCTATAAGGTTTCCGCTTTCGTCCAAAGCCTTGTAACATTCAACGCCCTGAACATCGTACTCAACCTTTTCAAAGTCCACAGCATCGGGACATACTGCCTGTCTTGACTCTGCGGCGGAAAGCTCCTGCTGGTAGGCAATGGCGTCCTTTGTAACCGCATTTGTAACGGCAAGTAAAGCTGTAACGCAAAGACAGATTACAAAAAGCGAAACTGTAGGGATAAGGATTTCTTTAAGTCTTGAATTTTTCATTTACTTATCCCCCTTTATTTTTTTCTTTATCTCACCGAAAGCCTTTGGTCTTGTGAGGTTTTCAATGTGAGGAACAAGTATATTCATAAGCACAATAGAGAAGGAAACTCCCTCCGGCAGGTTTGCGTAAACTCTTATGAGCATTGTCATAAGTCCGCAGCCCATAGCGAAAATAACCTTTCCCTTTGAGGTTATAGGTGAGGTTGTGTAGTCGGTAGCCATGAAAAACGCTCCAAGCATAACACCGCCGCTGAGTATATGGAACAGTGGGTCCTGACCCATAACAAAAGCCAAAACAAAAACTGTGGCTATATATGTAACAGGGATTATAGGGCTTATAACCTTTCTTGCAATAAGGTAAATTCCGCCCAGAAGAATTGCAAGGGCGCAGGTTTCACCGATACAGCCTCCCACATTTCCCAAAAACAAATCAAGATAAGAACCGCTGAAGGTTCCTGCGGCGTTCTGAGCCAAAGGTGTTGCGCTTGTAACTGCGTCAACAGCTCCCTGTGTATAGTAGAAAGGAGATGCCCATGTGGTCATATCTGTCGGGAAAGAAACAAGGAGAATAATTCTTGCAGCCAATGCAGGGTTTACAAAGTTCTGGCCTATTCCGCCGAACATCTGCTTTACCACAACTATTGCTACAACTCCGCCGAACACAGCCATAACCGGGTTAATTCCCACCGGATAGTTAAGTCCCAGCAAAACGCCTGTTACAACTGCGGACAAGTCCCCTATTGTGTTGTTTCTCTTCATTACCTTTCTTGAAATATACTCGGAAACAACGCAGGAAGCCACTGTAAGAGCCACAATAAGCAATGCTCTTACACCGAAAATAATACTTCCGGCAACAACTGAGGGCAAAAGGGCTATAATAACATCCCTCATAATCGATGTGGTGGAAATGCCGCTTCTCAGATGAGGGGAAGCGGAAACATACATATTACTGTTCATTCTTCTTTGCCTCCTCTTTCTTCTGTTCTTCGGCTTTTTTCATAGCTTCGGCTCTCACCATTGACTTGCCCTCTCTTATGGTCTGCACAAGGTGCTTGTGAGCAGGACAGTTAAAGGCGCAGCTTCCGCACTCCATACAGGTCATAACATTGAGCTTTTCCAAACCGCTGACATCCCCACGCTTTACACAGCCGGCAATAGCTTCCGGCATCAAAGACATAGGACAGCTTTTAAGACATTTTCCGCAGCGTATGCAGTCGGTTTCCTCTGCAAGCTTTGCGTCCTTTTCGTCAAAAGCCAAAATTGCGTTGTTCTGCTTTAAAACAGGCATACTGTCGTCTGTCAAAGCAATACCCATCATAGGGCCGCCCATCAAAATTTTCTTAGGCTCGCACTTATAGCCTCCGCAGAACTCAATAACATCCTTAATAGGTGTACCCAAAGGAACTATAACATTTTTAGGCTCTTTTATTGCGCTTCCGTCAACTGTAATTCTCTTTGAAACAAGGGGAATACCTGTTTTAAGATACTTTGCAATAAACGCAACGGAGGTTACATTCATAACAACACAGCCAACGTCCGCAGGAAGCTTTCCGGCAGGTACTTTTCTTCCGGTACAAGCCCTTATTAAAACTTTCTCTGCACCCTGTGGGTAAGAGGATTTAAGTGTTAATATTCTAACCTCATCGTCCGGGTCTGCGGCTTCATTGTCCGCAATCTGGGAAAGCACCTTTATAGCGTCCGGCTTGTTGCTTTCAATTCCGATAATTACACGGTGTACGTCCAAAAGGTCTTTTACAATCTTAATTCCTGAGAGTATATCCCATGAATTTTCAAGTATTTCCCTGTGGTCGGATGTGATGTAGGGTTCGCACTCCGCACCGTTTATAATAAGGGTATCAATTTTTTTATCCTGTGGAATACTCAGCTTTACATGGGCAGGAAATCCCGCTCCGCCCAAGCCTACCAAGCCGCTTCTCTTTATGGCAAGCAAAAGCTGTTCCTTTGTTTCTGCGGCAGGTGGTACGGCGTAAGGTGATTTTGTCATCTTTCCGTCTGACTCTATCACCACAGCTTTAACCTTAGAGCCGTTGGGCATTTTAAGATCTATTATTTTTTTAACAGTTCCGGACACACTTGCGTGTATTGGTGCAGTTACGAAGCTGTCGTTTTCTCCGATAGACTGACCAACGTCCACATGGTCGCCGGGTCTTACAATAACATTGCAGGGAGCGCCTATATGCTGTGACATAGGTATTATCACTTCTTTCGGCGCAGGCATCACAACAGTTTCCATAGCGGCTGTATTCTTTCGGTGTGGAACTTTCGCTCCGCCCCTTGTTGAAAACGGCCGCACCGGAAAGGTAAGACTTACGTTTTTCATTTCAGATTACCTCCGATTTTGTGAACATTTCTTTTCATCCTTTTTCATCCGCCTGTGTTTTACTTAACACAAACACACGAAAAATTACCTTTATTTTATCACTTTTCCCCTTTATTTTCAATGATTTAAAGTATAATAACAAAAAGAAACAGACGTACATTCCTGCACGCCCGTCCTTTTTATTTCGGCTTTCCCTAAGCTTATTTTTTTATTCCATTTGCTTAAAAGATAAGACCTAAATTGTTAAAGTATTATTCCGGTATACTGTCCTGTCCGTCCTCGGTTTTTGAGTCCTCAGCCGCCTGCATTTCTTCGTACTCCAATACCCTTTTGGTGGTTTCGGAAAGCTCCTCCGCAGGCTCTGTATTTTCTTCGCCGCTGTAATACTCGCCCTCTTGAAGCATACGCTCTTCTCTTTCTTTGCGCTTGCGTTCCAGCTCCTCAAGGCGTTTTCTCTCTTCTCTTTCCTGAGCTTCAATCAAAGCCTGTTCGTCGTCCGGATATCCGGTCTGTTCGTCGTTAAAGGTCTTGTAAAGTCCCTTATCTCTCTTTCTTCCCGTAATCCAAGCCACAAGGCACATTATTATAAACACAGCCACGCCGCCGATAAATATCAGCAGTCCCGGCCAAAAGCCCTTTGAAATAAAGGACATCTTAACAGTGTGTGTTCCCTCTGAAAGGCTGAATGCAAGCATTGCATTTCCTACAGGAGTTATTTCAACCTCTTCTCCGTCAACCCAGGCTCTCCAGCCCTCTTCATAAGGAATTGATGTGTAGAACAAGCCGTCCTCGTCAACAGTTATTGTTCCCTCTATTGAAGAATCTGTATATGAGGTTGTTTCCAAAGTGTTCTGGCTGAGAATTTCATAACCCTCGTCAAAAACATCCTGGTTGAAATATCCGCATACAACTGTGGCAGTTCCGCTTGCGCCCTCGTCAAGGTCAACATAAAGGGAAATTTTATCGCCTTTATTGAAAACTCCGCCGCAGGCAACATAAGCCTTGCTTATATCAAAAGAACCCTGACTCTCGTCATTTACATAAAGAGTAAGACTGTCGGCGTTTGTGATATTGGCATAGAAGCATACCATACCGTCTTCCGGCATTTCGTAATTGTATTTGAGATGAGGCGCAACTGCGCTGTTATTTGTTGAGAAAGAATATTTATAATCCGAGGTCTTGTTTACCGGGAAAACAGCATAGTCTGTGTGTCCCTGGCTGACAACATTAAGGATTGTGAAAACATCCTCGTCAATTCCGGTAGCATAGGAGAAAATCTCATTTTGATTTTCAATAGGATTGTCCACCGTCTTGTCAACCTCGTATTTCAGCATATCCTCATTTGCCATAAATCCGATAGGCAGATATGCTGTGTTCTCCATAAGCTTTACATTGCCCTCCTGAGCAATCTCTTCCATGTACAATGTGTTATTGTACTTGCCGTCACGGGCAATAAGGTATTTAAGGTTAAACAGAAGATTTGTAACAGGTGAGCTTTCACGGTAGGAATATCTGTTTCCGGATTTTCTTCCGGTAAGTCCTGTGTTTTCCGCAAATGAGCTTATGTTTACATTTGCCATTGAATCAAAAAGTGAAATGCCGTTGTAGCCGTTTAATGCTCCGTCGTTAAGAGTCTGGGTTGTGGTCATTTCTGTTCTGAAAAATTCATTTGTGCCGGACTCTTTTTCCTCAATTTGATTTAAAAGCTTTGAAACGCTTTCGCCCTCTCTCGGATATCCGTCCTTTGTGGTAACTCCCACAGCGTTGATACCTAAAGCTGCGCTTGCTATAAACTCAACAACAAGGAATATCGAGAGCATACCGTTCATGGTTTTTCTTGAAATCTTTCTTGTGGTGAAAAGATATACAATTATGAACAAAGCTGCCAAAATTACAACGGTCAGCACTATAGGCAGTGTCTCCTGAACGCCTATTGCGAGAATAATCGGTATCAAAGCCAAAATTCCCGCAAGCATAACATCCCACTTATTGAAAAACGCCATGTGTGAATATGCTCTAAATGCCATTGTCACAAGTACAAAGCTGAAAAGGAAGCTGAATCTGTATGGAAGCATATTTGTAAAATGGAAGCCGTGCCATATATAGTCCAGCTGTCTTATAATAAAGCTCATTATAAAGAAAACAAGCATAAATAAATTAAATACTTTTTCTCTTTTCTTGATTTTTCCTGAAAGCAAACTCAAAAGTCCTAAGAACATTGCCGCATATGTGCAGTAAATGTTTGGAAGTCCCTCTTTTGAGGTGGGTTCAACAAAGGCTATGCTGTTTGAAATAACCTTTTGAATTGCAATAAGTGTTCCCTCAAGGTCGTTTGAACCGCCTATATTTATGGCGTAGGTTTTCGGGAAAGTGCTTGTGGTTGAATAGGTATTTTGCAGAGCAAAAAATGCCGGCAATGTGAGAATTGCTGTTATTGCCAAAGCAACTAAGGTTGAAAGTGCAATTCTTCCGAAACGCTTCATAAACTTCTTGAAGCCGTCCCACATGCAGATGTTGTAGCCTATATAGCACAGCAAAACAAATATACAGGTAAAAAGTCCTATATAGTAGTTTGCAAGCACTGAAAGGGCAAGGGAAACTATGTAAAGCTTAAACTTTCCCTCTCTCATCAAAGCCACTGTGCCGGTGACAACAAGGGGCAGAATTGCCACAGTGTCAAGCCAGATTACGTTCCAGTAATAACCCATAAGGAAAGAACAAAGGGCGTACATGGGTGAAAACATCACCAAAGACCAGTTGTTAATCTTAAAGGTGTACCTTAAAAAGATTGCAAAGCTTAGGCCTGCAATTCCTATCTTAAACACAACAGAAAAAGCAAGGAACTCCGTCAATATACTTTGCGGTATAAACACCGTCAAAAAATTTAATGGACTTGCCAGATAATAGGACATAAGTGCAAAGAAGTTTACACCCATTCCCACGTCCCAAGTCCAAAACAGAGAACCTCCGCTTTGAAGCTTGTTCTGCAAGCTAACCAAAAATGGATAATACTGATGCCACAGGTCAACTACAAGTATCTGCTTATTGCCAAAAGGCGCAATACCCGCCACGGCAAACGCCACTCCCATAATCAAAAATGGTATCAAAAAAGACCAGAGCAGATACTTATGACGATGCAAAAATGATTCTTTTTTCTGACCGGAAAATTTTCTCAAATCAGACCTCTTGCTGGTTGCAGTCATAATTTACCTCCGTTTAAAAAATATAGCATCAACGAAAGACTATTGTATTTTTTCTTCCGTCTGTAAAAAAATATACGGATATAGTTTACCATTTTTGTGAGTTTAAGTAAAGAGATAAAACCAACATCATAAAAAATTGTACCTTTTTACAAGTTTCTTTAATATGCTTTAACTTAGTTTAATTTCCGGTTGCTATTAGTTTTCTTATGTGTTAGAATAGTTTTAGAGGTGATTTGATGACGCAGGAAGAAAAAAAGGAAATTATGCTGAAAGCTGTAGAAGCATTGAAAAAGGAATATCCGGACGCTATTTGTTCTCTGACCTACACAGACCCACTACAGCTTTTGATTGCAACACGTCTTGCGGCTCAATGTACCGATAACCGTGTAAACATGGTTACTCCGGCTCTCTTTGAAAGGTTTAAAACTGTCGAAGATTTTGCCGATGCCGATGTTTCCGAAGTAGAGGAATATATAAAAAGCTGCGGACTTTACAAAACCAAAGCAAGGGATATTGTGCTTATGGCTCAGTGTCTGCGTGATAACTACAACTGTGTTGTGCCTGACACAATCGAAGAGCTTACAAAGCTTCCGGGCATAGGCAGAAAAACCGCAAACCTTATTGTAGGCGATATTTTCGGAAAGCCTGCGGTTGTGGTTGACACCCATTGTATTAGGCTTACCCACCGACTGGGTATACACAATATTAAAGACCCAAAGAAAATTGAATTTATGCTTCGTGACCTTCTTCCTCCGGAGGAAAGCAACGATTTTTGCCACAGACTGGTGCTTCACGGAAGAGCAGTCTGCGATGCAAGAAAACCTAAATGCGAAATCTGCTGTATGAATGATTTTTGTCCCAAGAATATATGATTTACTGTTTGTTATTAAATCGGCGGTGATTGAATTGATAGATAAAATCCAAAAAATAGACGACAAAGTTCTCGACAAAATAAAAACCATAAACAGACCCATACTCAATAAGATAATGATTGTAATAACTTCCCTGGGTACTTTCGGTACAGTCTGGTTTGCAATAGCCATTATTATGATGATAACAAAGACCTACCGTTCCGTGGGAGTAAACCTGGTAATCGGACTTGCTATAACCCATCTTTTGGGAGAGTTCACATTAAAAAGAATAGTCTGCCGCTCACGACCATGTCACAAACTGGACGACGAAGAGCTTATAATCGACCGACCGAAATATTACTCTTTCCCATCGGGACACACAGCCGCTTCATTCTGTGTTGTGGGAGTTGTATTTTTAAGATGTCAGCCCATAATCTGGGTTCCAATTCTCATTTTAGCTCTGCTTATAGGCTTTTCAAGACTGTATCTGCGAGTTCATTTCCTCACAGACGTTTTGGCAGGCGCACTTTTAGGATTTATCTGCGGCTGCGCCTCTGTTGGAATAATGGTAAATCTCGTGATAAATTACGGATGGTTCAGATTTTAATAACTTTTATAAAATTAAGACGGTTCTCCAATTTTGAAGAACCGTCTTTTTTTACAATAATCTTATCAGAAAAAATATCGATTAACAATTTCATCAGGCAAACAGCTGTAAAGGTATTTGTAAAGTTCTCCGGATTTATCCTCCAAAAACACCGTAAATTCATCTTCTTTATCTTTAAACAATGCGGAATAGTCATAGAAAACCACTTTACCACTCTCTCCCACAGAAAGTTTATAATGATTTTTGTCTTCTGTTTCAAAGGTTATGTCAAATCCGGGTGTCGGAGAAGATTTATCCATATTCCTTGTATTGAATACTGTTTTTTCCGTAAGTTCCATTATCTTATCGCTGTGCAAGTCCTCAAAGCTATATGGAGAGTATTCTCCGGCAATTTCAAGAGTTATTATTATAACGTGGGCACCTTTAAGCTGAGGATATTCCTCCATAAGATTTACCGTTTTTCCCGAACCGCATGACGCTGTTCCTATAACAGTGATTATAATTGCCACAACAAGAAAAACCGAAAAGAAAACTTTTTTCTTCATAAAGACACCTCCCGTTTTATTTCCCACCAAAATTCAAAACCTCATATGCCAATTCATCGGATATTGAAACATACTTGCTTTCATTTCTGAAATAAATATAGATATCCCTCATTCCCTGACTGTTATATGTAACGCCCACCTGTATCTGCTGGTCGTCAATGTATTCCAAATACACATAATTTTCCGATTCGTCTTCCTTAATCCATTTTTCAATATAACAGCTTTCAGTATTATCCGGCAGATATTTAAACATTTCGTCTGTCGGATTATATATTTCTGCCTTCGTCTTTCCGTCGGTGAAATTTTCATTGAAGCGGTCTGTTTCCTCCTGGTCAACAACGCACATTTCCAGCACATCCGCATCTGTCACCGACTTTACATCCTCTTTAATTGTCGGAGCATAATGCATATATGTTTTCTCCGCCTGCTCTATATTAAGTTCCTTGTAAATCTCTCTCTTATCGTTGTTACCACATCCGCTCAACAGAGCCATAACAATTAAACACATTGTCATAAACAGCAAACAAGTTCTTTTTTCATAGGACAACCTCCTTTATCTGTTTTTAAATATAAAATTTTCCGCACAATTCTTTAATACAATAATACCATTTTTTAAGGTAAAGTCAACATTTTACATAAAAATAAAGACAAACAATCCGTAAAACTTATGACGGATTATTTGTCTATTATTGCTAATATTTTATTGTATTATAGGTTTATCATTTTTTATCAAGTCCTTAATATAGGCAAATGTTGCCTTTTCTCCGTCCTTTGAAAGCTTTGTCAGCAGAAATTCAATTTCGTCGGAGGTTTCTTGATTGATAAATCTGGTTTTCTTTGACTTCTCAAAATATCCCAGGGGGCTTGCGTCGTTGTAGTTTTCTTTCATATAAATTTTGCTTGCGGCAACTCTGTCGCAGAACATCTCAACCACAAACCTTTTTGGCATCTTCACCGCCTCAAGCTTTTTTGTCTTTGGATTGTAGTCGGTCCAAAATTCAAAATGGTGACGGTTTCTTCCCTTATGATGAAGCCAAGCTCTTGAATAACCGTAGGTTTCCCTTTCACTTTCGTTGGGGCTTCTCTTTCCCCCTTGGTAATACTTTGCGCCGGGTATGAACTCCGTTGGCGAGTATTTTGAAAGGTCGTGTCTTAATCCCTGCCAAAATATTCCCGCTCTGAAACAATTTGCAATAACCTTATGTCTGTGCTTTGTTATGGTTCTGAAATGACCCCACGCTTTTTTCATTTTTTACATTACCTCCGAAATTTAACCCACAATATTATTCTTTAGCGGACAGAATTTTTCCTCCGCCCACAAGGTAGTCGTCTTTATAAAATACTACCGCCTGACCGGGAGTTACCGCCCTTTGAGGCTCAGAAAACTCCACAATCACTCTATCCTTTTCCAGCGGATAAACCACCGCCTGCGCCTCTTTCTGGCTGTATCTTGTTTTTGCCACAACCCTCATAGGTGCTTTAAGCTCATTTATGGCTATAAAATTCACATCGTATGCCTCAAGGCGTTTGCTGAAAAGGTCTTCATTTTTTCCCAGCACAACGCAGTTATCCTGGGGATTTTTGCTTATAACATAGAGAGGATGCTCCCATGCTATGCCCAAGCCCTTTCTCTGTCCTATTGTGTAATGGATAATTCCCTTGTTTTTCGCCACAAAGGTTCCATCCTCCAGCACAAAGTCACCGAGCTTCGGCACATATCCTGTTTCCCTTTTGAGAAAAGAGGCGTAATCTCCGTCCGGCACAAAGCAGATATCCTGGCTTTCCGCCTTTTTTGCATTTACAAGACCGTAATCCTCCGCTAACTTTCTTATCTCAACCTTGCTCAAGTCACCGAGAGGGAAAAGCGTCCTGCTTAAAATCTCCTGAGAAAGTGAGTAAAGCACATAGGTCTGGTCTTTAGTCACATCCGAAGCCTTTCTCAAAAGATATCTTCCCGAGCCTTGGTCGTATTCACGGCGCACATAATGTCCTGTAGCCGTTCCCTCAAAGCCCAGCTTTTCTCCCTGCTCAATCATGCCTTTAAACTTGATATACCTATTGCACTCAAGGCAGGGGTTCGGGGTTTCACCCTTAATATAACCGTCGCAGAAACGGTCGATAACTTCCTTTTTAAAATTATCCCTGTAATCAAAGACATAGTGTTCTATGCCCAGCTTTTCACAAACGCTTTTTGCGTCGCTGATATCCTTTAAAGAGCCGCATTTTTTTCCGCACTGACCGCTTTCCGGTCTGTCAAAAAGGCGCAAAGTTCCCCCCGCCACCGTGTAACCCTCATTTTGCAGGATAAGTGCTGCGGCAGAGCTGTCCACGCCGCCGCTCATTGCAGTTATAATTTTTTTCATATTTTTAACCAAGCTCCAACATTTTTTCTATTGGCTTTACAGCCGCTTTTATTGTTTCTTCGTCCATGACAATTTCTTCGCCGCCCTCGCCTTTCAGGCAGTTGAGAACATCAACCAAAGTAGTGGCTTTCATGTCAGGACATATGAGGTCTTTGCTGAGTGAATAGAATTTCTTATCAGGGCAAGCCATCTGAAGCTGTGCTGTGATAGAAATTTCTGTTCCTATAATAAATTCTTTATGCTGACTTTCCTTTGCATATTTCATAATTCCCGATGTTGAACCGACATAGTCCGCAAGCTCCACAACCTCAGGAACGCACTCAGGATGCACCAAAAACAAAGCGTCCGGATGCTCCTCTTTTACAGCCTTTACCTCATCAACCTTAATTGCTCCGTGTATAGGGCATCCGCCGTTTATAACCTTAATATTCTTGTCAGGAAAATTCTTAGCAACATAATTTCCAAGATTCGGGTCGGGAATAAAGAGAATATCCTTTTCCTCAAGCTTACCCACAATGCTCAAAGCGGAAGCGGAAGTAACGCACACGTCGCACTTTGTTTTAAGCTTAGCTGTTGTATTTATATATGCCACAACTGCGCTTCCCGGATTTTCAGCCTTAAACTTCTCTATATCCTCAGGCTCAAACTGTTCCGCCATAGGGCATCCGGCGTGAGGGCTTGAAAGAATTACCTTTTTCTCCGGTGAAAGCAGTTTGCAGGTTTCCGCCATAAATCTAACGCCGCACATAAGCACGGTTTTATTAGGTGCAGTTTTAGCAAGCTTACTGAGGGCAAAGCTGTCGCCCACAAAGTCAGCTATTTCTATAATATCACAGGTCTGATAGCTATGAGCAAGAATACAGACGTCCTTTTCCTTTTTAAGTCTCAAAATTTCTTCCTGTATATCTCTAATCATCCCGATTTCCTCCTTAACTTATCGTTAATCATTGTTTCTCAACAATTTTTACAACCTCATACACAATAATTCTATCCCACCCCCACCCCAAAAGTCAAGTCTTTTGTTACCGCCGTGCCAAGGTTTTCGCTGGAAATTAACGACAGCACACGGCGGACGAAACCTTCTGTTTAGTCTTTGGAGTGGTTCGCTCTCATTTAGGTTTGGTTTTTTAATATTTATATGCATGTGGTTGGTTTTGAAAATTAACGTCGTTTCACGTCGGGCGAGACCTTTATTTTATTTCCGACCTGCAAAGGTTAGTTTAGGAAATTAACATCGTTACAGGTCGGGCGAGACGTTTTCTTTAGTCTTTGGAGTGGTTCGCTCTCAGTTGACTTTGTTTTACATTTCTTTTTTCTTATATAGAATTATTATTGCAGAGGTAGATTTTATATCCGCTTCTACGTACTGAATGTTGAATAAGATTACACACAAAAACAACCGTGGTTCATAATTCAAAGAACCACGGTTGTTTTTTTATTATTTAAAAATTAACCCAATTATGAGCAAGCCATTCTAAGTCGTTTAACATAACGTCTCGCCCGCCTTGAAACTAACTTTATTTTTAAGCCAAACCCTTTGCAAGGCGGAAATAAAAAATTAACCCAAATGTGAGCGAGCCATTCTAAGTCGTTTAACAAAAAGTCTCGCCCGACCTGAAACGGAAGTTAATTTTTATATCCTCCCTTGCAGGTCGGATATAAAAATTATTTCATGAGGGTTACTAAAACTGCTTTTTGGGCGTGGAGACGGTTTTCTGCTTCTTCAAAGATTTCTGTTGCGTGCTCTTCGAATACGTCGGCTGTGATTTCCTCGCCACGGTGTGCAGGCAGGCAGTGGAGAACCATTGCGTCGCTCTTAGCTGCTGACATAAGCTCTTTGTTTATCTGATAGCCCTCAAATGCCAAAGCTCTCTTCTTTGCTTCGTCTTCCTGACCCATTGATGCCCATACGTCTGTGATTACAACGTCTGCATCCTTTGCGGCGTCCATTGGATTTCTGTACATATGGAACAGGTCGCCGTACTCTGCTGCAAAGTCCAAAATCTCCTTTGGCGGCTCATAGCCCTCCGGGCAGGCAACGTCTATTGACATTCCTGTTTTAAGTGCGCCTACGATAAGGGAGTTCATCATGTTGTTGCCGTCGCCGATGAAGCACATTTTCAGACCCTCAAGCTTACCCTTGAACTCTCTGATTGTCATAAGGTCAGCCATAATCTGGCATGGGTGACAGAAGTCTGTAAGTCCGTTGATTACCGGGATTGAACCGTACTCTGCCAAAGCCTCAACCTCTGCCTGCTCGAAAGTTCTAATCATAATACCGTCAAGGAAACGGGAAAGAACTCTTGCTGTGTCCTGAACAGGCTCGCCTCTGCCAATCTGCAAATCCTTTGAGGAAAGGAACAAAGGATGTCCGCCCAGCTGGTACATACCAACTTCAAAGGATACTCTTGTTCTTGTGCTTGCCTTTTCAAAAATCATACCCAGTGATTTTCCCTCAAGGTGTCTGTGTGGAATTCCGTGCTTAAGCTCGTATTTAAGCTGGTCAGCAAGGTTCAACATTCCTACAATTTCTTCTGTTGTGCAATCCAAAAGCTTTAAAAAGTGTTTCATTTTTATTCCTCCGTAATTGTTTTTTCAAGAATTGAAACCGCCTTGTCTATCTCTTCATATGTGATAACCAAAGGAGGAAGCATACGAAGCAGAGTTTTAGCGGTGATTATAAGAAGTCCGTTTTCCAGACATTTTTTTGCAATCTCTCCGGCATTGTCCTTTTCAAGCTCAATACCTATCATAAGACCCATACGACGCACGTCTTTTACGCCCTTTATAGCTCTTATTTTCTTTTCAAAATATTCGCCCTTTTCCCTTACCTTTTTGAGGAAGTTCTCGTCGGAAATCTCATTAAGCACATACAATGCACCTGCGCAGCAGACAGGGTTTCCGCCGTAGGTTGTTCCGTGGGTGGATGGTGTCATAACATTTGCGTATTTTTCTGTACACATGCAGATTCCTATTGGAAGTCCGCCGCCGATACCCTTTGCGGAAGTGCAGACATCGGGAACTATATCGTAATTTTCAAAGCAGTACAGTTTTCCTGTTCTTCCTGCTCCTGTCTGAACCTCGTCAACTATCAAAACGATATCCTTTTCGTCGCAGAGTTTTCTAAGTTTCTGAACATAATCCTTTTCAAGGATATTTACGCCGCCCTCGCCCTGGATAAGCTCTATCATAATTGCGCAGACTGTATCGTCAACATTAGAGAGCATATCCTCAAAGTTATTGGCTTCGGCGTACTTAAAGCCCGGTGTGAATGGAAAAAAGTAGTTATGGAAAACGTCCTGACCTGTTGCGGAAAGGGTGGTTATTGTTCTTCCGTGGAAAGAATTTTTAAGTGTGATAATAGTTGTTCTTTCCTTGCCGTATTTATCAAAGCTGTATTTTCTTGCAAGCTTTATTGCACATTCGTTGGCTTCCGCTCCGCTGTTTCCGAAAAACACCTTATCAAAAGGTGTAACACTGCAAAGCTTCTCTGCAAGAGTTGAAACAACCTCGTTGTAATAGTAGTTTGAGCCGTGCTGAAGCTTATGAAGCTGGTCGGTAACTGCGTTTATCCAGCCGTCGTTGCAGTAACCTACGGAGTTTACGCCGATACCGGAAGCTGTATCTATGTACTCTTTACCCTCAACATCGGTAACAGTTGCGCCCTGGCCCTTATTCAAAGCCACATTATACCTGCCGTAGGTGTGCATAATATTTTCGTTGTCCAGATTTTTAATCTGTTCCGTATTCATCTTTATACCTTCTTTTCAGTCAGTTTTTCCGTCGGTTCTATAGGCGAAAACGTAGATATCGTCACGCTTTTTAAAGCCGAAATCTTTCCAGAAGCCCTGACCCATATTATTATTTTCGTAACAAAAAATGTGAGTTTTATATATTCCCTGTTCTTTCAAAGCATTCAATGCCTTTTCCGCCATTTGATGGGCGATTTTTCTTCTTCGATAGTCGGGATGAACCGCCATGTGATATATAAATCCTCTTCTGCCGTCGTGACCGGCAAGCACTGTACCCACAATTTTGCCCTTTTCCTCAGCCACAAAACTGCAGCCTTTATTTCTTTCAAGATATTTCTGAATGTTTTCTTTACTGTCCGACTCAGACAAGGCACGTTTTGTGGTTATCTGCCACATCTCATACATACCCTCATAGTCGCCGATCTTCATCTCTCTTATCATATTTTTTATATCCGACCTGCAAAGGTTATTTTTAGAAATAAACTTCGTTTCAGGTCGGGCGAGACCTCCTATTTTTTATTTCCGTCTTTTTTATATCCAACCTGCATAACTTCCATCTAACCTTTAAGTCCAGCACAGGTTGGGCGAGACCTCCTACTTTTTATTTCCGACCTGCATAACTTCCAGCTAACTTTTAAGTTCCACACAGGTCGGGCGAGACCTTCTCTTTGAATTTTAGAATGGTTCGCTCTCAGCTAACTCTATTTTTATTTTATTATATATGAAATAGGTTTTATCTATATAATATTAAATTCATCGTTATAAACGACCTTGTTTTAATCATAAATCCTACTGCGACCGGGCGGATATTTAATCCGCCCCTACGGTTGTGAATTTCTTTCTATATCAATTCCTTATGCGGGCGAGCCATTCCAAAAAATCAGGAAAACGTCTCGCCCAACCTGCGAAGATGTTAATTTTTTATATAAAATCCTTGCAGGTTGGAATAAAAAAATCCCTTATGCGAGCGAGCCATTCCAATAACTAAGGAGAACGTCTCGCCCGGCGTGTGCAGAACTTTAAGATAATATGAAACCTCTGCACGCCGGAAATAAAAATTAAAAAAACATTGTGCCGATACCTTCGTCGCTGAAGAGTTCTATGAGGATTGAGTGAGGGATTCTGCCGTCCAGAATGTGAGCACGGTCTACGCCCTGACGTACAGCCTCAACACAGCAGTCGATTTTTGGAATCATTCCGCCGCTTATGATGCCCTCGTTTTTAAGGCGTGGAACATCGCTGACATTTACAACGGAAATGAGTGTGTCCTCGTCATCCTTGTCACGGAGCAAGCCTCTTACGTCGGTCATAAGAATGAGCTTTTGAGCGTTGAGCTTTGCGGCAATGGCTGAAGCGGCTATGTCTGCGTTTATGTTGTAAACTTCGCCCTCAGAACCGCCGGCAACTGTAGCGATAACCGGAATATATCCGCTGTTTATAACATCGTTGATAACTGTAACGTCTACGTCTGTTATGTCACCGACAAAACCGATGTCTCCGTTTTTGGTTTGCTTCTCTGCTTTCAAAAGATTTCCGTCAAGACCGCAAAGTCCTATTGCTTTACCGCCGCTTAAATTGAGCTGGTTTGCAAGGCTCTTGTTTACCTTTCCGGCAAGCACCATTTGAACAATGTCGATTGTCTCCTCGTCGGTAACTCTCATGCCGTTTACAAATTTGCTTTCTTTTCCGGTCTTTTTAAGCATTGCGTTTATTTCAGGGCCGCCGCCGTGAACCAAAACCACGTTTACGCCTACAAGCTGCAAAAGCACGATGTCGCTCATAACTGCGCTTTTAAGCTCTTCGTTTATCATTGCGTTGCCGCCGTATTTTACAACAATAGTCTTTCCTGCATATTTCTGGATGTAAGGCATAGCCTGTACAAGCACTTGGGCTCTGTTTGATACTTCCACAATTTTTCCTCCCTTTTTCCTCAAACTCTGCAAAAATCAGGTGCGGTAATCGCCGTTGATTTTTACATAGTCATAGGTAAGGTCACAGCCGTAAGCCTGAGCCTTTCCCTCGCCGTCGCCGACGTTTACAAGTATTTCTATCTCTTTTTCAAGGAGAATTTCTTTGGCTTTCTCCTCGCTGAATTCTATTCCTGCGCCGTTTCTGCAAACAGCGATTTCTCCCTTTACGGATTTAAAGTCAACGTCAACCTTTGTAACGTCTACGTCGGCGCCGCTGTAACCAACTGCGCAAAGCACACGGCCCCAGTTTGCGTCAGCTCCGAACATAGCCGCCTTTAAAAGACTTGAGCAGATAATGCTTTTTGAAACCATAACTGCGTCTTTCTTTGTCTTTGCTCCGGTTACTGTGCAGATGAGAAGCTTTGTTGCTCCCTCGCCGTCGCCGGCAAGCTTCTTGGCAAGTTGTTTGAATGCTTCTGTGATTCCCTCTACAAAATCCCTGTAATCCTGGTTTTTCTCGGTGATTTCAGGGTTTCCTGCAAGTCCGGAAGCCATAATTGCCAGTGTGTCGTTGGTGGATGTATCGCCGTCAACGCTTACCATGTTGTAGCTGTCCTCTACAGCCTCTTTCAATGCTTCGTAAAGCATTTCGGAGGAGATAGCGGCGTCTGTTGTAACAAAGGAAAGCATTGTTCCCATGTTGATGTGAATCATGCCGCTGCCCTTGGCAATACCGCCCACTGTTACGGTTTTTCCGCCGAGTGTCATCTCCATAGCCATTTCCTTTTTAACGGTGTCGGTTGTCATAATGGCTTCGGCGGCGTCTGTGCCGCCATCTTTTGAAAGGCTGCCTTTCATCATGGCAACACCTTTTTCTATAGGCTCTATTGGGAGAACCTGTCCGATAACTCCCGTTGAAGCCACAATAACGTCGTTGCTGTCAACGCCCAAAGCGGCGGCGGCAAGACTGCACATTTTCTCAGCTTTTTCAACGCCGTCGGCATTGCAGGTGTTGGCGTTTCCGCTGTTTACTATAACCGCCTGAGCATAACCGTCGGCAAGGTGATTTTGTGTTACAAGTATCGCCGAAGATTTAACAAGATTCTTTGTGTAAACTGCGGCGGCTGTACATTTTTTCTCGCAGTAAATAAGGGCAACGTCCCTTTTTGTTTTGTTGGAGGGCTTTACGGAAGCGCACACTCCGGCGGCGGTAAAGCCTTTAGGAGCTGTTACGGAACCCTCGATAAATTTATAGCTCATGCTGTCACCTCATTAAAATGCAGGAGGAACGATTTTAAGTCCCTCTGTTTCCTCAAGACCGCAGACAATGTTCATGTTCTGGATTGCCTGACCAGCCGCACCCTTGACCATGTTGTCAATGGCGGAAACTGCAACAAATGTGCCTGTTCTGAAATCAGTGTGTATTGATATATCGCAGAAGTTTGAATACTTTACATCGTGAATATCTGCAACCTGACCCGCAGGAAGAAGTCTGATAAAGTATTCGCCCTTGTAAAATTCTTCGTAAGCCTTTCTAAGCTGTTCTTCGGTAACGCCATCTTTAAGTCTTGCATAGCAGGTGGCAAGGATACCACGGTTTACCGGAAGAAGATGAGGAACAAAAGTAATTTTTACGTCCTCGCCGGAAAGCTTTGATAGTGTCTGTTCAATCTCCGGTGTGTGACGGTGGCTTGCAACCTTGTATGGGTGGAAGCCCTCGTTAAGCTCCGGATAGTGATTGCCCTGGGAAAGTCCTCTGCCGGCGCCGGTTACGCCGCTTTTGCAGTCGCAGATAATTCCCTTTGTTTCGATAAGTCCGTTGGCGATTGCAGGAGCCAAAGCCAAAGGTGAGCAGGTTGTATAACAGCCAGGGTTTGCAATAACCTTTCTGCCCTTAATCTTGTCACGGAAGAACTCAGGCAAACCGTAAACAGCCTCTTTGTGAAGCTCTTTGTTTATGTATTCGCCGCCGTACCACTGCTTGTATTCCTCTTCGCTTTCAAGGCGGAAATCTGCGCCCAAGTCGATGAAGATTTTATCCTGATTATAGCACTTTTCCGCCAGCTCCTGGGAAAGTCCGTGGGGCAGTGCGGCAAAGATAACCTGACTTTTTTCAACAACTGCGTCGGCGTTTTCGCATACCATGTCGTTTAAAAATCTGTAGCTGTGATACACGTCGCTGATTTTCTTTCCCTCAAAGGAAACCGAGCTTATAGCCGCAATCTCCGCATGAGGATGATTCATAAGAAGTCTTACAAGCTCTGCACCTGCATATCCTGTTGCTCCGATTATTCCAACCTTTATCATTTTACCTTTTCTCCTAACAATTCAGCCTGATATTTTACGTTTTCCCTTGCAGGGCCGCCGTATGCTTTTCTGTCGTCTGTGCATCTTTCAAGGGAAATAGCGTTGTAAACCTCGTCATTGAACAAGTCGCAAACCTTTTTGTATTCCTCCATAGGGAGATTTTCAAGGTCTGTGCCAAGTTCGATACATCTTGCCACAAGCTCGCCTGTTGCCTTGTAAGCGTCACGGAAAGGCAAACCGTTTTTAACAAGCCAGTCTGCGCAGTCTGTGGCGTTGATAAATCCGCCGGCGGCGGCTTTTCTCATATTTTCAGGAATTACCCTCATTGTGTCAAGCATTGGGGTAAATGCAGTAAGGCACATCTTAACTGTGTCAACTGCGTCGAATATAGCCTCTTTATCCTCCTGCATATCCTTGTTATATGCCAAAGCTATACCCTTCATAACTGTGAGAAGTGTCATTGTATCGCCGAAAACTCTGCCGCTCTTGCCTCTTACCAGCTCTGCAATGTCCGGATTTTTCTTCTGAGGCATTATAGATGAGCCTGTGGAGAAAGCGTCGTCAAGCTCAACAAACTTAAATTCCCAGCTGCACCACATGATTATCTCTTCGCTGAAACGTGAAAGATGAACCATGATTATTGAAAGGTCAGCGGCAAGCTCCATGCAGAAATCTCTGTCGGAAACTCCGTCCAATGAGTTGTTGGTAATTCTTTCAAAGCCCAAAAGCTCACGGGTTATGTTTCTGTCTATAGGATATGTGGTTCCCGCAAGTGCGCAGCTTCCCAAAGGCATTTCGTCCATTCTCTTATAGCAATCCTCAAGACGGGAAAGGTCACGGAGAAGCATTTCACCGTAAGCCAAAAGATGATGGCCGAAAGTGATAGGCTGTGCTCTCTGAAGATGAGTATAGCCCGGCATAACTGTTCCGCTGTATTTTTCAGCCTTGTTGGCAATTACTCTGATAAGACCTTTTACAAGCTCTTCGATTTCCTTTACCTCTTTTTTAAGATAAAGCTTTATATCAACTGCAACCTGGTCGTTTCTGCTTCTTGCTGTGTGAAGTCTTTTGCCGTTTGCGCCAAGTCTTTTGGTAAGCTCGCCCTCTATAAATGTATGTATATCCTCGGCTTCCATATCTATTTTAAGGTCGCCCTTTTCTATGTCCTCTAAAATTCCTTTAAGGCCCTGCTGGATATCCTTGCTCTCTTCCATTGTGATAATTCCGCACTGTCCCAGCATTTCTGCGTGAGCGATGCTGCCCTCGATATCCTCTCGGTACATTCTGCTGTCAAAGGATATGGAGCTGTTAAAATCGTTAGTTGTTTTGGATATTTCTTTTTTAAATCTTCCTGTCCAAAGCTTCATAATAAATTACCCCGATAATCAATTTATGGGGCAGGTGACCCTGCCCCTTGTTTTATAGAATTTTAAATTGTTAATTATTTAATAAGACCCTTCTGAGCTCTTACCTTGATTGGAAGTCCGAACAGGTTGATGAAGCCCTTGCTGTCGTTCTGGTCGTAAACTTCGTCCTCGTCAAAGGTTGCGATTTCCTCATCATAGAGTGAATATGGGCTTGTAACGCCTGCGTCAATGATGTTGCCCTTGTAGAGTTTGAGCTTTACATCGCCTGTTACATACTGCTGTGTTGAATCAACGAAAGCGGAGAGAGCCTCACGGAGAGGTGTGTACCACTGACCGTAGTAAACAAGCTCTGCAAAACGGTTTGCAACAAGCTCTTTGTAGTGCTGTGTATCTCTGTCAAGGCAGATTTCCTCAAGCTTGCTGTGTGCAGCGTAAAGGATTGTGCCGCCCGGAGTTTCATAAACGCCCCTTGCCTTCATACCAACAAGACGGTTTTCAACGATATCTGTAATACCGATTCCGTTTTCGCCGCCAAGCTTATTGAGCTTCTCAACGATTTCTACAGCACCCAGCTTCTCGCCGTCGATAGCGTAAGGAATACCCTTTTCAAAGCTGATTGTAACATAGGTTGGCTTGTCAGGAGCCTGCTCTGGGGAAACGCCCATCTCAAGGAAGCCTGGCTCGTTGTACTTAGGCTCGTTTGCCGGGTCCTCAAGGTCAAGACCCTCGTGGCTCAAGTGCCAAAGGTTCTTATCCTTGCTGTAGTTTGTCTCTCTGTTTATCTTAAGAGGAATTTTCTTAGCCTCTGCGTATGCGATTTCTTCTTCTCTGGACTTAAACTCCCAAGTTCTCCAAGGAGCGATGATTGTCATGTCAGGTGCATAAGCCTTGATTGCAAGCTCGAAACGAACCTGGTCATTACCCTTACCTGTGCAGCCGTGGCAGATAGCGTCTGCGCCCTCAGCCTTAGCGATTTCAACGATTCTCTTTGCGATGATTGGACGTGCAAAGGATGTACCGAGAAGATATTTACCCTCGTAAACTGCGCCTGCTTTAAGTGTAGGCCAGATGTAGTCCTCTACAAACTCCTTGTTCAAATCCTCAACATAGAGCTTTGATGCGCCTGTAGCCAAAGCCTTTTCCTCAAGACCCTCAAGCTCTGTACCCTGACCAACGTTACCGGAAACTGCGATAACCTCACAGTTGTCGTAATGTTCCTTGAGCCAAGGAATAATGATTGAAGTATCAAGACCGCCTGAATAAGCAAGAACAACTTTTTTAATTTTCTTTTCCATTGAAAATCCCTCCGTAAATTATGAAAAGACAATTTTTATTTTGTCTGTGTTTTCCTGTCATGGCTATTATTATACACCTTTTATACAGAAAATCAAGAGTTTTTTGCATAAATATTCAGAATAGCTGTATTTTGTATAATATCATATATTAGCCTCAACTTTTTCCGTTTTTATATTCAAAACAACGGAAAAATCCGTGGTTTTTAAAGTATTTATTCAGCAAAAGACCATTTACAGCCTGTTTCCTTAAATTTTTTATATGCAATACACACGGTTATTTATACATATACAATGCATATTTTCCCCTGTGTTTTAAAAAAAATCAAATTTGTGGTACAATATCAGCATAGAATAAAAGGTAAAAATTAACCCTTTTTACCTCAAAATAATTTTTTGGAGGAATTAAACATGTCTGATTTTAAAAAAATAACAGCAGAAGAGCTTACCGCAAATCCTTTTAAGCTTATCGGCAAGAACTGGATGCTTATCACCGCAGGAGACAAGGAAAAATTCAACACAATGACCGCAAGTTGGGGCGGCGTTGGAATAATGTGGGGTAAGCCTGTGGCTACAGCCTACATCCGTCCTCAGAGATACACATTTGAATTTATTGAAAATGGCGACTACTACACCCAGTGCTTTTTTGACGAGGAGTACAGGGACGCACTGAAGTTCTGCGGTTCAAAATCCGGCAGAGATTACGACAAGGTAAAGGAAACAGGTCTTACACCTGTTGTTGACGATGAAACAGGTACCGTATATTTTAAAGAAGCAAAGCTTGTTTTCATCTGCAAAAAGATGTATGCACAGTTCTTAAACGAGGAAAGCGCACTGACAGAAGAGGTTACAAAGTGGTACAACGGAGATTACCACAAAATGTACATGAGCGAGATTGTTTCTGTTTTGGTAAAAGAGTGATTAAGTCACATAATCTGTTGACACATCTCCTTATGTAAAATATAATAGTCTTGACTAACTCACTTAAAGGAGATGAACCGATGAGCAGCAAACCCGTCCAGGCAAACACAAAAAAATCAAAAAGAATAATTCAGGTAGCCGCACCTCTTTTGATTATTCTAATAGCGGCGGTTATATTCTTTGTAAAAAACAGCGACTCTGCCCAAACAATAGAGCAAAGTCCAGACCTTACAATAACTGAACTCAACATTGATGAAATGACCTCTCAGGGCAAGCCGGTTATTATTGACTTCGGTGCAGATTACTGTCAGCCCTGTAAGCTTATGGCTCCTGAGCTTGAAGCTGTGCACAACGCAATGAAGGGCAAGGCATTTGTCCATTATATTGACACAATGGAAAGTCCTGAAATCGCCGGACAGTTTCCTATACAGGTAGTGCCCACTCAGGTTCTCTACGATAAGAACGGCAATCCTTTTGTACCAAGCGATGAGCTGGCCTCGCAGATACAGTTTACAATGTATACCCACAGGGATACGGGAGAGCACGCACTCACCACCCACCAGGGATATCTCTCCGCAGAACAGCTCTACATGATACTTGAGGAAATGGGGGCAGAAAACCCATGATAGACCAGTGGCTCCAATCCCTTTCAAGACTTATAACTGAAAGCTTTTGGCTTGCGCCTTTGATTGCAGTGCTTGCTGGAGTTCTCACCTCTTTTACCCCCTGTTCCCTTTCCACCATACCATTGGTTATGGGATATGTGGGAGGAACAAAACAGCGTGACACAAAGCGTTCATTTTTACTTTCGGTGACCTTTGCTTTGGGAATGGCTATAACCTACACGGCTTTAGGCGTTATCGCCTCAACCTTAGGAGGAATGATAGGTGCGGCATCAGGCTGGTGGTACATTGTTTTAGGCGTTCTTATGGCTTTGCTTGCACTTCAAACCTACGGAATTTTTAATTTTATCCCCTCCACCTACTTAGTTTCAAAAAATAAGAAGCGTGGTTTTATCGGGGCATTTTTAGCGGGAATTCTGGGCGGAGTTTTCTCCTCACCATGTTCCACACCGGTGCTTGTGGCACTTTTGGCTATAGTTGCCGGAAGCGGAAGTATTTTATGGGGAACTCTTTTACTTCTTTTGTACTCCATAGGCCATGGAACTTTAACGGTTATTGCCGGAACCTCCGTAGGCTTTGTACAGAAGCTATCCGCCAGTGAAAAATACGGAAAGCTCAGCAAAGCTTTAAACATCGTATTGGGAACGCTTCTGCTTTTGATAGCTTTCTACATGTTTTATCTGGGCTTTTAAATTTTACACATACAAAACATCCTATGGTATGCGCCATAGGATGTTTTTTTATAAAAAATATTCAAGGGCAGAACCTTTTGAGTTCTGCCCTTGATTTTGCTTAGAATGACTTTAGAATAAATTATTTATTTAAGCATTTTGCCAAAATAACTATTAGATTTCTACTTCACCCTCGAATACAAGACGTGCGTCGCCTGTCATATATACAGTGTCGTCTGTGTATCTGATTGTAAGTTCGCCGCCGAGAAGCTTAACTGTGATGTCCTCGTCTTTCTTGCAGATACCGTTTTCGCAGGCTGCTACAACTGCTGCACATGCGCCTGTTCCGCAAGCGAGGGTTTCACCGTTGCCACGCTCCCAAACACGCATTTTAAGAGTCTTATTGTTGATAACCTTTACAAACTCTGTGTTTACTCTGTCAGGGAACATCTCGTGGTGTTCAAATTTCTTGCCTACTGTTTCTACGTCGAAGCCGTCAACATTGTTTACAAAAATCACGCAGTGTGGGTTGCCCATTGAAACGCAGGTGATGTTGTAGGTTTCGCCGTCGATTTCTACTGGCTTATTGATAACTGTTTCGCTGTCTGCTGTAACAGGAATATCAGAAGCCTTGAGGCTTGCCTTGCCCATATCAACTCTCAAACGTGTTACCTTTCCGTCCTGTGTATAGGCCTTGAGGTTCTTAATACCGCTGAGTGTTTCGATTGTGAGCTCTGATTTCTCATTTATATCAAGGATACCGTTGTCATAGAGGTACTTAGCTACGCAGCGGATACCGTTGCCGCACATTTTGCCCTCTGTGCCGTCGGAGTTGAACATCTTCATTTTAGCGTCGGCAACCTTTGAAGGTGCAACGAGGATAAGACCGCTGCCGCCGATACCGTGATGTCTGTCGGAAAGTCTTACTGCAAGGCACTCAGGATTGTTAATCCATGACTGCTCAAATGTGTTGCAGTAGATGTAGTCGTTTCCTGTTCCCTCCATCTTGGAGAACTTGAGCTTCATTCTCTCAGATCTCATGTTGTTGATATCAACAAGCTCTGTGCTCATCTGAGAATAACGGCTCTTAAGGCAGTCTGCCAAAGCGTTTGCAGTGTCGATTGAAGTAAGGCAAGGAATGTTTCTTTCAACTGTCTTTCTTCTGATCTTAACTGAATCTCTTGTTGGGATTCTGCCCTTTGAGGATGTGGAAATAACGTACTGAATCTTTCCGCTCTCAATAAGTGTAAGTGTATTTTCGTCGGACTCGTGAATCTTCTTAACAGGTGTTGCGTCGATACCGTAATCCTTGAGAACTGATGTTGTTCCCTCTGTTGCGTAAATCTTAAATCCAAGGTCAGCATACTTTCTTGCAACGTCGCCGATTTCAGCCTTGTCGGAATCTCTTACTGTGATAAATACGCCGCCTGTCTTGTTCATCTTGTAGCCGGCTGCGATAAGACCCTTGTAGAGAGCCTCCTCCAAAGTTCCTGCAATACCGAGAACCTCACCTGTTGACTTCATTTCCGGTCCCAAGTGGTTATCAACGTTGATAAGCTTTTCAAAGCTGAATACAGGAACCTTAACTGCAACATAGCAGCTCTTCTTGTAAAGACCTGTGCCGTAACCCATATCCTTAAGCTTTTCGCCAAGCATTGCTCTTGTTGCAAGCTCAACCATAGGAACGCCTGTAACCTTACTGATGTAAGGAATTGTTCTTGAAGAACGTGGGTTAACCTCGATTACGTAAAGCTCGTTTTCATAGATAAGGTACTGGATGTTAACAAGACCCTTTGTATTGAGAGAGATTGCAAGGTTCTTTGAACTTTCAACAATCTTCTTTGTCATTTCATCGGAGATATTCCATGCAGGATATACTGCAATAGAGTCACCGGAGTGGATACCTGCACGCTCAACGTGTTCCATGATACCAGGGATAAGCACGTCTTCGCCGTCGCAGATTGCGTCAACCTCAAGCTCTGTACCGCTGAGGTATTTATCTATAAGCACAGGGTTTTCAATATTCTGTGCAAGAATAATTGCCATGTATTCCTTAACGTCTGCCTCGTTGAAAGCGATAATCATGTTCTGACCGCCGAGAACGTAGGAAGGTCTCAAAAGTACCGGATAACCGATTTTCTCTGCAACGCTCAAAGCTTCCTCTGTTGACATAACAGTCATGCCCTTTGGACGTCTGATGTGGTGCATTTCAAGAAGCTCGTCGAAACGCTCTCTGTCCTCAGCCATGTCGATAGCGTCTGCTGAAGTACCGAGAATCTTAATTCCGTTATCGTTGAGGAATTTTGTAAGCTTAATAGCTGTCTGACCGCCGAATGCAACAACAACGCCGATTGGGTTTTCTGTCTTGATGATACCCATAACGTCCTCGTTGGTAAGCGGCTCGAAGTAAAGTCTGTCAGCTGTGTCAAAGTCTGTGGAAACTGTTTCAGGGTTGTTGTTTACGATAACAACATCGTAGCCGGCTTTCTTCAAAGCCCATACGCAGTGAACTGAAGCGTAGTCGAACTCGATACCCTGACCGATTCTGATTGGACCTGAACCCAAAACCATGATTGTCTGCTTGTCGCTGTTTTTCTCTTTGATGAACTCCTCAGCTTCGTTCTCCTCATCGAATGTTGAGTAGAAGTAAGGTGTTTCAGCGGCAAACTCTGCGGCACAGGTGTCAACCATTTTATAAACAGGAACAAGAGGATTTTCAATCTCTTTGCCTGTGAACTGCTTTATTGTCTTGTCGAGGAAGCCGTAATTTTTAGCTTTCTCGTAAATCTCTTCGTTAAGCTCCCCTGATTTCATAACCTTGCTGATTTCTGCAAGATTTACGAACTTGCTCAAAAACCACTCGTCAATCATTGTGATTTCGTGGATTTTCTCAATGGAAATTCCTCTCTTGATTGCCTCGTATACACAGAAAATTCTCAGGTCGTCACAAACGTGGAGTCTTTCCTCAACCTCTGCGTCTGAAAGCTTTTCAAACTTCTTGTCGTCAAGTGTGTCGTGGGAAATCTCTGCACCTCTTACAGCCTTCATGATAGCCTGCTCAAAGGACGGAGCGATAGCCATAACCTCACCGGTTGCCTTCATCTGTGTACCAAGCTGACGCTTTGCGTAAACAAACTTGTCGAAAGGCCATTTCGGGAACTTAACAACAACGTAGTCAACAGCAGGCTCGAAGCAAGCGTATGTTGTACCTGTAACTGCGTTTTTGATTTCGTCAAGTGTGTAACCGATTGCAATCTTTGCAGCAACCTTTGCGATTGGGTAACCTGTAGCCTTTGAAGCCAAAGCAGAAGAACGGGAAACACGTGGGTTAACCTCGATAACTGCATACTTCATGCTCTCAGGGTCAAGGGCGAACTGGCAGTTACATCCGCCTTCAACGCCCAAAGCCTCAACCATGTCGAGAGCTGCTGTTCTGAGCATCTGATATTCCTTTGTGGAAAGTGTAACAGCAGGAGCGATAACAATACTGTCGCCTGTGTGAACGCCAACCGGGTCAAAGTTTTCCATTGAGCAGACTGTAATTGCGTTGCCTGCGCTGTCTCTGATAACCTCGAACTCGATTTCTTTCCAGCCGGATACGCATTTCTCAACGAGAACCTGATGAATTGGGGAAAGTGCAAGACCGTTGCCTGCGATTTCTCTCATCTCTTCCTCGTTGTTAACGATACCGCCGCCTGTTCCGCCAAGGGTGAAAGCAGGTCTGATAATTACAGGGTAGCCGATTTTCTCTGCAAATGCCAAAGCGTGGTCAACGCTGTGAACAACCTCAGATGGGATACAAGGCTGGTTGATGGACTCCATTGTGTCTTTAAACATCTGTCTGTCCTCTGCCTTGTCGATTGTTTCAGGCTTTGCGCCCAAAAGCTGAACGCCGTACTCGTCCAAAAATCCCTCTTTTGCAAGCTGCATGGAAAGGGTAAGACCTGTCTGTCCGCCAAGTGTTGACAAAACGCTGTCCGGACGCTCTTTTCTGATAATTCTCTTAACTGTATCAAGTGTCAATGGCTCGATATAGATTTTATCTGCCATTGCGTTGTCTGTCATGATTGTAGCCGGGTTGGAGTTTACAAGGATAACCTCCAAGCCCTCTTCTTTAAGGGCACGGCATGCCTGTGTGCCCGCATAGTCAAACTCGGCAGCCTGTCCGATTACGATAGGGCCTGAACCGATTACGAGAACTCTTTTTATATTTGGTCTAAGTGGCATAAATCATCATTCCTTTTGCATAATTTTAGTCTTGGGCTGTGTATTGCTCTTTAGGTTCAGCCTACCATTTCCTTAAACATATCAAACACAAATCCTGTGCCGCATCTGTCGGCATAGGATGGGTGGAACTGTACTGAGAAAGCGTTCTTTCCCTCGTACTCGATACCCTCGCAGCTGCCGTCGTTGCTGTTTGTAAATACAACCTTGCAGTAATCAGGCAAGGTTTCGCTCTTTACAGTATAGCCGTGGTTCTGGCTTGTAATGTAAACTCTGCCGTTTTTGCTGAATTTTGCCGGCTGGCTTGAGCCTCTGTGACCGTAGTGAAGCTTTTCTGTCTTTGCTCCGCATGCAAGAGCCATAAGCTGGTGACCCAAACCTACACCCATAACCGGAATGTTTTTATCCATAAGAATTTTTACCTGCTCGATAATCTCTGTGTTTTCAGTAGGGTTGCCCGGGCCGTCGGAAAGTACAACGCCGTCCGGATTCATAGAAGCGATTTCCTCTGCCTTTGTATCAGCAGGAACAACCTTAACATTAAGTCCGCACTGTGCAAGAGAATCTGCAATGCTGTGGTTCATACCGAAGTTCCAAACAACTACAGTCTTTTCGCCCTTGCCTTCGATTTCTCCGCCCTGAGGATTTACGGATTTAACAGCATCCTTAATTTCATATGCCTTAATCTCTTCAAGGTCTTTTTCCTTATTATCAAGTGAATAGCAGAGCTTGCAGTTCATAACGCCCTTTTCACGGATAATCTTTGTCAAAGCTCTTGTGTCAATGTCGTAGAGTCCCGGGATATTGTTTGTTTTTAAAAAGGTGTCAAGCTCTCCATCACTGCGAAAATTTGAAGGAACCTGGCACCAATCACGTACAACATATGCATTTAAAACAGGTGTACCGCTCTCTACATCAGAGGGAATAACACCATAATTACCAACCAAAGGGAATGTCTGTAAAACCACCTGACCAAAATAAGAAGGGTCGGTGAGTGTTTCCATATAACCGATTACAGAAGTGGTAAAAACAAGTTCTCCCACTGCTTCTTTTTTTGCACCAAAGGCTTTGCCCTCAAAAACGGTGCCGTCTTCCAAAATCAAATACGCTTTATCACCCATAGATTTCTTCCCTTTCCAAATAGATTTTTGACGTACAGTACATCATCAACTGGATATTTTAATATATTTTTTACTATTGATTTTTCCGTAAAAGAAAATTAGTAATATTTTTTTATATCAGCCCACTGTACTATGCATAATTATATTATATCTTTTTTTATTTCATATGTAAATTATTTCCTTTACAGTATATTAAACAAAATTACAGGCTGATATTCGACTATTTCTTACATAATAAGCACCGGTCAAAAAACTTGACTTATATGCACAATGAAGATATAATTTTTCTATATACTTGCAGGGTTTAACATCTTTTTCCCTGCTTTTTTACACCGTTGCAGTTTAAACAAACCTATATTATAAAGAACGGAGAGAAGATTATGACACCGGTAACCGAATACTTCGGCAGTCTTGTTTTCAACGACACAACAATGAAACAAAGGTTGCCAAAAGAAACCTACAAAGCTTTAAAAAAGACTATTCAGGACGGCAAGCCACTGGATATTTCCGTTGCAAACGTAGTTGCCAACGCCATGAAGGATTGGGCTATTGAGCACGGCTGCACTCACTATTCCCACTGGTTTCAGCCTATGACCGGTATCACCGCCGAAAAGCACGACAGCTTTATAACACCAACCGACGGCGGCAAGGTTATCATGGAGTTTTCAGGAAAAGCTCTTATCAAGGGCGAGCCTGACGCATCTTCTTTTCCTCACGGCGGAATAAGAGCTACCTTTGAGGCAAGAGGCTATACCACCTGGGACCCAACCTCCTATGCATTTATCAAGGACGGTTCCCTCTGTATTCCTACCGCTTTCTGCTCCTACACAGGAGAGGTTCTCGATAAGAAAACACCATTGCTCCGCTCAATGGAGAGAATAAGCCACGAGGCTGTAAGAGTTCTGCATCTTTTCGGCAAAAAGGACGTAACACGTGTTATCACCACCGTAGGCGCAGAACAGGAATATTTCCTTGTTGACAAAAAGGTTTACGAAAAAAGACGTGACCTTATCTTCACCGGAAGAACACTTATCGGCGCAAAGGCTCCGAAAGGTCAGGAGCTTGAGGATCACTATTTCGGATCTATAAAGACAAGGGTTTCCGAATACATGAAGGATTTGGACGAACAGCTTTGGAAGTTCGGCATTTACTCAAAGACAAAGCACAACGAAGCAGCCCCTGCCCAGCACGAGCTTGCACCGGTATTCACCACCACAAACCTTGCCACCGACCACAACCAGCTCACCATGGAGATTATGCAGAAGGTGGCTGAAAAGCACGGTCTTGTTTGTCTTCTCCACGAAAAGCCGTTTGCAGGCGTTAACGGTTCAGGAAAGCACAACAACTGGTCACTTTCCACCAACACAGGCGAAAACCTTTTCAACCCATCAAGCAATCCGGAACAGAATCTGCAATTCCTTCTTTTCCTTGCCGCTGTAATCAAGGGCGTTGACGAATATCAGGATTTGCTGAGAGTATCAGTTGCCAGTGCCGGAAACGACTGCCGTTTGGGCGGTTATGAAGCTCCTCCCGCAATAGTTTCAATGTTTATCGGCGGAGATTTGGAAGCAGTTTTGGAAGCTATGCTCCGTGACAAGGAATACGAAAGCAAAGGCAGAATTGAAATGGGAATGGGAGTTGATGTTCTCCCTGAAATAAAGAAGGACACCACCGACAGAAACAGAACCTCCCCATTCGCCTTTACCGGAAACAAATTTGAATTTAGAATGTTGGGTTCAGCCATAAATATAGCTTGCCCAAATATTATGTTAAATACAATCGTTGCTGAAGAACTTTCACAGTTTGCCGACGAGCTTGAAAAAGCCGACGACTTTGAAAGAGCTGTAAGACATATAATCAAGCGCACATACAAAGAGCACCGCAGAATTGTTTTCAACGGCAACAACTACTCCGAGGACTGGGTTCAGGAAGCCGAAAGACGTGGACTTTTGAATTTAAGAACCATGCCTGAGGCAATGCCTTACTACATCAGCAAGAAAAACATTGACCTTTTTGAAAAGCACAAGATTTACACACCTGCTGAAACCCACGCAAGATACGAGGTTCTCCTTGAAAACTATGTAAATGTTGTTAACATCGAAGCCTTGACCCTCACTGAAATGGTTAAGCGTGACATTATTCCGGCAGTTACAAAATACATCAAGTCACTTGCAGATACAGCCATTGCAAAGAAGCAGATTTTGCCTAACATTTCCACAACAGTTGAAACAGAGCTCATCGAAAAGCTTTCTTTTGACCTTGAGGAATGTTACAGCAAGCTTATGCAGCTTGAATTCCACATTAAAGAGGTTGAAAAGCACACAAAGAACCACAGCGAAAAGCAGATACAGGCTCTCTCCGAATATGTATGCGGCAATGTGCTTACAGTTATGCGTGATATGCGCACAGTCTGCGACGACATGGAGGTCAACACCTCCGCCGAATACTGGCCATACCCATCCTACGGCGAACTGATGACCAGCGTTTGATTTTATTCTCCATAACAAACAACCCCACAGGAATAAATTTTTCCTGTGGGGAATTTTTATTTTCAGTTATTTTCGGTTTTTCTGTCATTCTCAAGAAAACCCATTCCGTACATCATAAGATTTTCCGCCATTGATGCTATTTCCGCCGGGGTCATCACCAAGCCGTCTTCAAACCATTTTTGAAGCAGTCCTATACATCCTGCGCTTACAAAGGTGTAGTAATATTCCAGCTTCTGTGGAGTTGCGTTCTTATAAAATTTTCCGTAATTCTCAACACAAAGCGTTCTTCCATAGTCAATAAGCTTCATTGCAAAAGCTTTATCTCCATAATTTCCCAAAGTTACAATACATAAATCTGCGTTATCCTTGATACACTGAAATATACCTGTTGTCACCGTAAGGTAATTGGGGTTTCCCTCTTCGGAAGCAACAATAGGTTCCAAAGCGGTTTTTATACCCTCAAACATTTCCTCCTCAATCTGATTTAACAGGTCGTAAATATCCGTATAGTGAAAATAAAAAGTGCTTCTGTTGATTTGAGCCAGCTCGCAAAGCTCCTTTATAGAGATACTCTGGATAGGCTTATTTCTAAGTATCGTGGTAAAAGCTTTTCTTATCATGGCTTTTGTTACCCTTGTTCTGTGGTCATTTTTTGTTGTTTTCATGAAAATTCCCCCTAAATCAACAGATATTGCTTTTCTGTCGTATATCTTCACAGCATGGAAAAATCTGATGATTGATAATCTACAATAAAGCTATTATAATACAATCGAAGAATTAAATCAACACTATGTTTATTATTTGGTTAAGGAGTTGACTTCTATGAACAGGACATACATTATCACAGGAGCAAACGGACATTTAGGAAACACTATTCTCAGAACTATAGACAAAACGAAAAATCAGGTCAGAGGTTTAATTCTTCCCGGAGAAAATCCATATTTGGCCGGAGTCAACTATTATTTCGGTGACGTTACAAATCCTGAAACACTGCGTCCCCTTTTTGAAAACACATTCGGCAGTGAGGTTTACGTAATCCACACCGCCGGCATTATCAGCATAGAAAACAACGTATCTGAAAAGCTTCGTCAGGTAAACGTAGGCGGAACAAAAAACATTGTAGACCTCTGCAAAGAATACAAAGTAAAAAGACTTGTATATGTAAGTTCAGTACATGCCATACCCGAGGGCGAAAAAAGCGAAACCCTTACGGAAATTTCACATTTTTCACCGGATGAAGTAATCGGCGGCTACGCAAAGACAAAAGCCGAAGCAACCCAGATTGTTTTAGACGCCGCAAAAGAGGGACTTAACGCCGTTGTGGTACATCCCTCCGGAATTTTAGGCCCTTATGACAATTCAGGCAATCATCTTGTACAGCTTGTAAAGGATTATATAAAAGGCAAGCTTCCCGCATGTGTCAAAGGCGGATATGATTTTGTTGACGTCCGTGATGTTGCGGCAGGCTGTCTGCTTGCGGCGGAAAAAGGCAGACAGGGCGAATGTTACATCCTTTCAAACAGACATTACGAGATTAAGGACATTCTTGCATTAGCCAAAACCATAGGCGGCGGCAAAAGAATACCTGTACTCCCCATGTGGATGGCAAAAATGGCAGAGCCTTTCCTGAGAAAAACCGCAGAAATCAGAAAAAGGAGACCTTTATACACAAAGTACTCCCTGCACACACTCACCGCCAACGACAAATTTTCCCACGAAAAAGCCACAAAAGAGCTTGGCTACCACCCCCGTGACATAAAAACCACAATTGCGGATACTTTATTTTATATCCGACGTGCCAAGGCTTCAGCTAAAGGTTAAGAACAGCACACGTCGGGCGATTCTTTTATTTCCGACCTGCATAGGTTTAATCTAATCTTTATGTCCTGCACAGGTCGGGTGAAACCTTTTGTTAAGCGACTTAGAATGGTTCGCTCTCGGTTGGGTTTGAGCTTTCAATTATAATGTTACAGCCATGGTTATTTTTAATCATGGCTGTTTTATTATTCTTTTATAGAATAATTTGTACAGTCTGTTTACGGAAACGCTATTAACTACTAAACCAAAACTACAGTATATTTTTTAATATAATTTAATTCATTGACAAAACAAATCATTGTAATTAAAATTAAAGCAACGGCAAAAATATAGAGTAAATCAGTTTATCTAAGCTTTGGAGAAATATTAAAATGAAAAAAATAACGGCTATATTTTTATTAAGCATATTATTGGTGTTTTCCGGCTGTAATCAGGAAACAGACAATACAGTAAGCACTCAATCTTCTTCTGAAAGCAATGACCCGTCTGCATCTGTCAACACAGAAACCACAACAGAATGGCCTGAAATTACAGAAAACGGAGTCAACGAAGAATTACTAATGCAAAATATCGACACCGAAACCTTAGAAACAATAGCCGCAGAACTTCAAGCCCTGTGTGATGAAGTGATAGAAGAAGAACAGCAAAATCCGGAAATTATGTTTACCGAGGGATTTACAAGAGTATTTGAAAAAGAGCGTTATAAAAAAGTTATCGGTATGGGTGATATCGCCATGAAGCCGCTGTATCTTATTATTTATAAAAGCGAGAACAGCGGAATGTACGAGTATATCTGCGCAAGGGCTTTATACGATTTATCGGGCTTTGATTTTGACTGGATTAACTCAGAAGAATTTTTAGAAAAATTTAACAAGGAAATATTAGAAATCAGAAAACAATCATCCACCTAATAAAAACTTTTTTCTTTAATTTTACATCTTACAAAAAGCCATTCGTAACAACGGACGGCTTTTGTTTTTTATATAGATAGAAAAAGAAAAAACCACTCGCTTTTGCGAATGGCTTTGATTTTGGCAGGGGCAGAAGGACTTGAACCCTCGGCACGCGGTTTTGGAGACCGCTGCTCTACCAACTGAGCTATACCCCTATTTATCTCCCGAAAATCGGTACGTGTAATATTATACCTTTTTTATCTATAATTGTCAAGCCTTTTTTGTATTTTTCTTTTATTTATTTTACCTATATCCCGTTCCTTTTAATATCATTTACAGTTTTTCTCTCTTTTTCTCGTTTTTTATGAAAAATATGCAGTTATCCCTTGACAAACAGGTGAAATAATGCTAAAATACCACCATTACTTTATCGGTTTAAAGCTTTTAATCGATAAATCTACTGGATATAGTATACACTTAAAAGAAAAGGGGACGATTTTATGGATTGGGTAATCTGGTTAATTCTGGGTATCTACATCGCTGTTATGGCTTTTATAGGCATAATGAGCGCACGAAAAGTTAAAAACCTCACTTCCTTTATTGTCGGAAAAAGAGAAGCGGGGCCTTGGAAATCCGCATTCGCTTATGGAACAACATATTTTTCCGCTGTTCTTTTCATAGGTTATGCAGGAAAATCCGGTTGGGATTACGGACTCTGGGCAGTTCTCATAGGACTTGGCAATGCAATTTTCGGCGCATGGCTGGCGTGGAAGCTTCTTGCAGAGCGCACACGCTCGGTAACACGCAGAATGAAAATAAAAACTATGCCTCAGCTTTTTGAAAAACGCTACAACAGCAAAGCTATGAAGGTTTACGCCGCTGTTATCATATTCATATTTATGACCCCATACTCTGCCTCCGTTTACTCGGGACTCAGTTACCTGTGCGAAAACGTGCTGGGCATAAACTATCAGACCGCAATGGCTGTTATCGCCATAGTCGCCGCAGTATACCTGGTTTTGGGAGGATACCTTGCTTCCCTCACCGCCGATTTTGTCCAGGGCATAGTTATGGTAGGCGGAATTGTCGCCATGATTTTCTTTATAATGAATTCTCAGCAGGTGGGGGGAATAACAGAGGGTATTCCAAATCTCCTTGAAAAAATGGACGAGGCGGGAATGGACGCCACAACGCCGAGCTTCTGGATTGGACTTATCGGTCTTATTATGCTTACAAGTTTCGGCACATGGGGAATGCCTCAGATGGTTCACAAATTCTACGGTATTGCAGACAAAAAGTCCATTAAAACAGGAACCATCGTTTCAACAGCATTCTGTCTTGTAATTTCAGTGGGCGCATACTTCGTTGGCTCTCTTTCAAGACTTTTCTTCGAGGAAGTTCCCTCAGGAAATCACGACTTGATTGTTCCTCAGATTTTGGTTCAGTCACTTCCAACAGTTTTGCTGGGTATCGTGCTTATTTTGGTGCTTTCCGCATCTGTTTCCACACTTTCGGGAATTACACTCACCTCCTGCTCTTCAATAACCATGGACATTATCTCATCTGTTATTTTCCCAAAAATGAGTAGAGAAAAAGCCCTTGTGCTTACACGAGTTCTTTGCCTTGTATTTATTTTCTTCTCTTATCTGATAGCTGTACAGCAGTCGCCCATACTTTTGCTTATGTCATTCTCATGGGGCTGTATTTCAGGTTCATTCCTTGCACCGTACATACTGGGACTTTACTGGAAGAGAATGAACAAAACAGGCGCATGGTGCGGCATGATAGGCGGTTTGATTGTGGCAATAGTTTTGACCATAATTTCAAAGGCTGTAGGTCTTGACTCAGGAATGTCAGCCGCCTGCGGAATAGCCGCAATGATTGCTTCACTTATCTTCTGTGTTATCGGAACACTTCTTTCAAAAAAACCTGCAAACAGCAAGGCTTTCTTTGAGGCTGAGGCAAACGACGGAAAAGCTGCTTAATAAATTCATATAAACCCAATATTAAAGCCGCTGTGAGAATTTAACTCACAGCGGCTTTATTTTATATATTCCATTTAAACACTGTTTTAAAAGGTGTTGTCAAATCTGTTTCAAAAACTCTGTGTATGTCTTTAATGGTGCATACAGCCTCGTCCTCCTGAATAATGGAAGAAAGTCTTGTCTGTATGTCCTTGTCAGACATCATGGCTATAGCCTTTTCAAAATCCACTCTACCGGAGCGGCTGCTGCCAACAATGGTAAGTCCCTTTTCAAGCACCATTCTGGTAAAAATAGGAACCGGATTTTCGCTTACTCCCATAAGGATAATTGAACCCTGAGGACGGATATGGGCGATTATATCGGAGATAGCGGACTGACTGCCCTCTCCTCCGCAGCACTCAAAGGCATGGTCACAGCGGTAATTTTCCGGAAGCTCGTTTGCAAGGTAGGTGTTGTCAACAAAACCGAACAAATCAAGCTTTTTAGGAGTCATACCCACAACTGTAATCTTTGACTTTGGAAATGCGTTTTTCAAAACCAAAGAAACCACAAATGCCAGGCTTCCGTCGCCAAATACAACTATATCATCTCTGTACTCATGTGCCAAAGCTTCAAAACGTGCAACAGCGTGCATAGCCACACTTATAAATTCCGTAATGGCGGCTGTTGTAGGTGAAATTTTATCGTATGCCACAACTCTGTCGGGATCTATTGCCACAAGCTCACGCATAAAGCCGTCTTTTCCGCTGGACAAAAATCCGCTGTTTGGCGCATAGTTTTCATAAATTCCCTTTATGGAATCTCCGGGAACATTTGGGATTAAAACAACCCTCTGTCCCACGTTAAAAGTGTTGCTGTTGTCCTTTATTACAACGCCGGCGCACTCGTGTATCAAAGCCATGGGGAGCTTCTTTGCCAAGTCACGGGCATTTCTAAGTCCTCTGTAATATCTCTGGTCGGCGTGGCATATTGCCATATACTCGGGACGAACTATAACCTTTTGTTCCTCTGTGGCAATCTGCTGGTATTTTACTGAAAATACGTGAGGACTTACAAGCTGATAAATAGAATTAATCACGCTTTTCCCCTCCTGCCATTGCTTCGGCAACACGGTAATCCTCTATGGCAGTAATCTTCATATTTGCAACATCTCCCTGAACAAGGCTTACAGGAATATTTGCAACAACCAAAATCTTGCAGGCATCCGTCAAAATTGCCTTTTGCTCATCGGAAAGGGAGTTATATGTGTTTTTAAGCAGGGACATATTAAAGCTCTGCGGAGTCTGTCCCTGATACATAAGTCTGCGTTCAGGAATTTCTGTGATAAACTTTCCGTCATCAGAACGAACAATAGTATCTGTTGCAGGAATAACCGTATCGCATGCACCGTACTTCAGCGCAGCATCTATATTTTCTTCAATAATACGGATACTTACAAACGGACGAACTGAATCGTGGGTAACGATGATATGGTCGTCGCTTGCTCCGTAATCTCTTTCAATTCCGTCTATAATGCTCATGATTGTCAGGTTTCTGTCTTTTCCGCCCTCAACAATCTCAACTCGCTCAGGCTCGGAAATATATTTCTTTATAAGGTCCTTAGCGTACAGCACCCATTTTTCATGAACGCCTATATAAATCTTCTCAAAACGGCTGCACAGCAGGAATTTTTCAAGTGTGTGAATGAGAATAGGTTTTTCACCCAAAGGCAAAAACTGCTTTGGTCTGTCGGCAATTTTCATACGGCTTCCAACGCCGCCGGCAAGTATTGCTCCGAATATCATATATTATCCATCCTTTCTCTTTAAATAGTAAACACCTTTATATTTTTTATAGGAGTTATTCAAATCAATAAAAATCGCATCGTGGTGAGGCTTCTGCTTTTCCTTTGGAGGCAATTTCATGTAATCGCCGAAAGCGGTTCTCAGGTACACGTCGTAGCCCTGAGGAATAGGCATTTTCACATTCTCAAAGTCAACCCAAATTGCCTTGTCAAAAGCTTCACGGGGATATTGTTTTTTCATGTAATAAGGGCCTGAACAAAGCTCTGTAATGTAATTACATTCCTTTATAGGGTATTTTGTCATTTTGCGTTCCGCAAGCTTCCAAAGCTTGTAGCGCAGCTTTTTGGAAGGCACAAGCGTCAAAGCAATTTTACCTGCAACCGAAACAGCCTTTCCGTGATTTACAGGCACTGTCTGTGCGCAGTAAAGAGAATAAACAAGAGCCCAGAACACCTGCATTTTTCTTTTCATTTTTCCGTCAGGCCATCCGTCAAGGGGAAGCACATCCAGCGCAACTCCGTGGCTTATATCCATGTCCACCTGATAGGGCTTAATGGCTGTGGTTTCATTGTCACGGATTGTTACAAACAGGTTTCCGTCAACACGGTTTTTGTCCGCATAAACGCAGGCATATTTTTCCGTATTTGCGTATTTGGGCCAAAGCTCCTTGAGCTTTTCATAATCATCTCTCGGCATGAAAACATCCACGTCGTCGTCCCACGGAATAAAACCCTTATGGCGCAGGGAACCTATACAGCATCCTCCGCACATGTAAAACAAAAGACCGTGCTCGTTGCAAAAATCCTTAAAATACAAAGCGATTTCAAGGCTTTTGTTTTGAAGCTCACGTAAAGAAATCTCGCCCATTTCAGTTCTCCTCCTGTAAAAGCCCTGCCGGTAAACCGCAAGGCTTCTGCTTTTTTATTTAATACCCTATTCGTTATTTATGATTTTCAGTCCGTCTGTTTTTTTAATTTCTTTTTTAAAAGCATAACTGCGCCGTACAACACCACAATGCCGATTATAAACACAAAGAAATGGTAATCCAGCACGTCCATAAAGGCGTACAGCGTTGTTTCTCTGGGCATTAGAGGTAGGCTTGCAAAAACTCCAAGTATGACGGTATTCAAAAGCCAAAAACGCCCGAATAAATTCCATAGGAAGGCTATAAACATACCTAATAGGAAACTTATTATAAACACTCCGAAATATCCGAAGTCCACATAATTTTCCACCACATAGGATGTTCCTCTTCCTTCTCCGGCAAGGTAACTGCTTCCCTGAACCACATAGGATATGGCGTGTGCAAAGCTGTGACTGTTGTATGCACTTCTAAAGCAGTTGCCTGAACCGATATAGTCCGGGTCTGTTCCCAAAACAATGTTGCCCAGTTTACCGTATACATAATTATCGTAAAGAGGGCCGAAAGAAAAGTATCTCGGCTCACCGGGAATCCAGTCCTCATAGGCTATTCCCTGAAGCACAGTGTCGTAGGTTGTACCCTGCTTAAACAAAAAGTCTACTGCAATTTCTGAGGGGTTTAAGTCAACAGCCTCTCCGGAACGCAGGTAATTCATAACACCCATTCCCAAAATAACCACAGGAATGGCGATTATTATCATAGCTTTTTCAATCTTTCCAATCCACTTTTTGCCCTTTGGCAGACGCTCTCTGTTGCGTATTACAAAGTACACAAAGGCAAAAACTGCTTTCAGCATAAACGGATTTCTAAGTCCGATAATAAGCATCGGAATACCGGACAGCACATATGCTCCCAAAACCACATAGCTTATCTTCTTGTTTGGCTTTGTAGCCAAAAATGCAAACACGCTGAAATCGTAAAATCCGGCAACCAGATTGATTATATAAGGAACTCTCGGCTGATATTCGGAATAATACGCCTCGTAGGCTTTTCCTCTCATAAACAGCAGGGCGTCCAGCTCTTTTATACCAAAACAGAGCAAACAGCCAACCATAACCACAAAGGTTATAATACCCATAACCTTTAAGTCTATCTTAGGAAGCTTCTTTCTTGCTTTTTTCTCTTTTCGGCGTAAACGTGGAAATAATTTTTCGGCAGCTACAGTTCCCAAAAGCAATGCAACCATACTGAACAAAATACAGTTTAAGGCTGTTATGTTTGTGGTAGTCCCGAATATGCTGTACCATGCAGATTGTCTTAGCATGTAAATAGTGGGTCTTGAAAGCAGAAACATAAAAATCATTACATTAAATAAGAGGAACATTACTCTCTTTTTGTAATTTACTGCTCCGTAAACTATATTGCACGCAAAAATTAAAAGCAAATTGCAAAGCAATACATTATATAAATCTGTAGTTGAAAAATACCAATATGCGCCTAAAAGTATCAGATATACAGCTGAGAATATCACACCGGACTTTGAAAAATATTTTTTTAAATTCAGTTTGTCCATATGTTATCCACCTATATTTTTCTATACATCTCTTTTAAGAAGCCTATATTTATTGAAATATCTCCCAAGAAGCTGTTTTCCATAGGAAGTGAGTTGTGTATTCCATCGCCTGCATCATAGGTTTCAAGATGGCAGACCTCATAGTTTGTAAGTCCCAGAATTCCATCTTCAAGCTTTTCAATCTCTTCCTCATTTTTTCTTATAGCTTCATGTCCGATTATATCGTACTGCTCTATTTCAACATATTTTATTTTCTCATACTGGTCCTTGGTATTCAGCATAATGCTCAGCTCGAAGCCGTCCTCTGTACGGTATACATACTGAGAAATTACAGGGCTGTATGTGTCCATCTTATGCATTTTATCCTTTGCACTTTCAAGTGCTTCCATTGCAAGGTGCAGGTCAATCTCACACGCAGCAAACAGGTCGCTGTCCTCAACCGGAACACCGTTTTCATCCAGTTCTGTTTCAAGAAGCTGGTCTATTGTCATGGACTTTCCTATTGCGTAATCCTCAAAGGCCTCCATCTGGTCTCTCCAGTCGCCCTTGTAACCCTCATAGCACAAGCCATAGGACTCGCCCTGTTCCTTTACGGACATGACATTTGTATCATCGCCCTTAAATTCATTGCGGTTGATTGAAAGATAGGTAATCTTACCGTCCTTATCAACACCAACACCGAGATATACAACGTTTACTCCGTCCTCTGTTTCCTCAATAGCGGAAGAAAAAGCAACGCTTGCGGCTTTTGGCTTTTGTCTTTCACGTTTTAAGGATGTGTTTTCCTGGCTCTGACAGCCCGTGAAACAGAATAAAATCATTGTAAAAGCTAACAATAAAGAGATTTTCTTCAAATAAATCATTCCTTCTGTGTCAAATAATTTTTGTATGATTTCTCACAGTCAATAATGACGCCATCGTGTGAATAGTAAGCGGCAGAGCCTTTTTTCGGCACAACCATATAATCACTGCCGTATACATTCGTCAAATATCCGTCATAACCATTCATAACTTTTACGGTAAGAGAACCGAAAGGCTTTTCACATCCTGGAGTAAACCACTCCTTGGGATGAAACATAACCTTGTCCCCCTCCATATCCATATAATAATCGCCTGTGGTCTGAAAGCTGTCCAAAAGCTTTTTGCACCAGCGGTTTTTTCTCTTTCTTCCTGCTATACCATAGAAAACAGCCATCACCTTTTGATAGATGCCCTCTTTTTTTATTGCATAGTAGGGCAAATATCCCATTCTTCTTAAAAGGGTAACTCTTTTCTGGATTTTTTCTGTTTTTTCAGGCAGCTGTGCATCAAAGAGAGGGAAAATATCAATTCCTATTCCCCAGTTCATAGGAATGTCGCTGTCCTTTTTATTCATGGAGGTTGTGGATGTCTTTCTTACCTTAGGATATACCAAAAAATAATTGGGGTCTGTTTCCATATCCTGATAAAAATAATCCTTTGGCAGCTCCTTTAAACAGTATTCTTTAAACTTATCAAGCTGTGAATAAGGGATGTAAACATCTATATCGTCGTCCCAGGGAATAAAATTATTGTGACGAACTGCGCCAAGACAGCTGCCCCATGCCATGTAGTAATCTATATTATGGCGTTTGCATACAGCAATCATCTGTTCCAATACATCAGCAAGCTGTTCCTGTAACTGTTTAAGCTCCTGATTTACTTCCTGACCCATATTTAACCTCATTTCTCTATCGGTTTACTTCTTATTTAAAAGCAATAAGCTTTCTGTAAAGTCCGCCGCTGACCATAAGAACCACAGCTGAAAGCTTTCTGCTTTTATGGAAATACGGACATTTCATAATAAAAGAAAAATTACTGCGTATATATTTTATAATCTCACGGCGCTTTTTAATATCCTCCGGATCGCTCAAATCAATCATCTTATCAAGAACATTAAAATACGCCCAGATAACACGCATTTTAGCTTCGTATTCAACGGAAGGGAAGTTTTCCTTTACAATCTCATAGTTTCTCTCCCAAGCTTCTATGGTGTTATAGTTTTTAGCGCTGAATTTTGTGGTGGTGATACTGTTTTCCCTGTGAATATAATAATAAACCGCATCATTTACAAGGACAACACGGCTGCACTGTGAAAGCAGGTCCAAAATAACAAATCCATCCTCTGTTATTTTTCCCACAGGATAGCGCACATTATCAAACAGGCTCTTTTTATAGAGCTTATTTACAGCCCATACGCTGGCTTTTTCGGCAATCAAAATTTCCTTCATTGCCTCTTCCCTTGTGTAAACCTCCACCTTGTCGGAAAGTTCAAACTTTGGAATAACCCCGCCGTAACAGTCCAGCACTCTGCACATTGACATATCGGCTGAATTTGAAGTAATCGCTTCATAAAGTCGCTCATACATATTTTCGCTGATAAAGTCATCGCTGTCTATAAATCCTATAAACTCCGCCTTTGCGTGTTCTATACCGTAGTTTCTTGCGGAACTAAGTCCGCCGTTTTCCTTGTGGAATACGGTTATTCTTGAATCTTTTTTTGCGTATTCATCGCATATTTTGCCTGAATCGTCTTTAGAGCCGTCATCAATCAACAGCAGTTCAAAGTCCTTAAAGGTCTGCTTTAAAACTGAGTCGATGGCTTTAGGCAGATATTCGCTGACGTTATAAACCGGCATTACAATACTGATTTTCATTTTCCACCTCTGCTGATTACATCGTCCCACATTTCTACAACATGGCAAAGCAAAAATTTTGACTGATATTCCCTGCAATTTAAGGACATCTCTTCCAAACGCTTTGAATCTCTCAGTAAATCCACCATTTTAACGGCAAAAAGCTCGGTGTCATAGCAGGGGACAAGCAAACCGTTTTCACCGTTTGCAATTATCTCGTTAGCCCCTGTTTTTACATCGAAGCTAATCATAGGCAGACATTTTGCCAATGACTCCAGCAAAACTACAGGCAATCCCTCACGGTATGAGGTGAGAGCAAAAACCGCTGCGTCCTCATAAACAGGCTGCAAGTCCGTAGCTGAACCCATAAGCAAAATATTTTTATCTAAATTTTCTTTTTCTATCTGTTCTTTGTAAAAATCAAATTCCGGCCCGTCCCCGTAAACCTTCCATTTAAGGTCAGGTTCAATGGACACAGCCTTTTTTGCTATCTTTAAAAGCAAATCAATTCCCTTTTCCTCCGAAAAACGTGTTACGGAAAGCACCGTTCCGTTTTGGGAATTGTACGGGATATCCCTATTAAGGAAACTATCCTCTATAGGGTTTGGTATGGTTAAAAGCTTTTCTTTAGGGGTCTTGAAAATCTTGTGATAGTCGTTCTCTGTGGTTTTTGTAAGAGATACTATGCGGTCGGCGCATTTTGCGGTAACCTTTCTGAAAAAAGTCGCCTTTTTATCGTCAAGCTGGTTGCAAAGGGCGCCATGGTCTGCAAACACATGGTATCTGCCTATTCCGATGTTGGCAAGTGATGTTATAAAGCCTGCAATCACTCCCAAAGACAATACACAGTCGTACTTATTCTTTTTCAAAACCTTTCTAAGGTTTTTGCGGGAATCCGCCAAAAGCTGGCGGATTCTAACACTTTCTCTTATTGTATATATTACCTTAATATCATTTGGAAAATCATAATAAAAAGACTCGTTTGTCTTTCCCAGACTTACTATTGTAACATCATACATGCGGACAAATTCGCTGCACAAAACACTGCAAATTTTCTGAACTCCGCCCATTGTGGTGATATCGTTGATCACAACGGCAAGCTTTTTCCTACTCATAACGCTCTCCTTTTTATAATCTTCTTAAACAAGTCTAAATAATAAAGGAACTCTTTCTTATTTAAAATAAGGGAAACAATTATAATCAGCGTAAGGGAAACCACACCTACAACCACTGCCTTGACAATAAGCATCCAGAATGATGTAACTGCTATCCAGGAGCTCAAAAGCATTGTCACTGCGCATACGCCCACAAGGCTCAAAAGATAAACAGTGTAGGAAATGAAATAGCTGGCGGTTTTTCTTCCGAAACCGTTTCGGTACAATACCAAAGGTTCAATCCACATATTTACAAAAAGATGGCTGCATATAGTGCCTATCAAAACGCCCACAAGCTCAAGATGCGGGGCTAAAATAATGGAAACCACCAGATTTACAAGTCCCTCAGCCAACGGGCGGAAACGGTCCTCGTGATAAATACCCATTGCTTCTTTAAATGTCAGCAAAGAAGAACGCATACCTGTCATATAGAATTTCAAAACCAGCAATGTAACAACAAGCTGGCTCAACAGCATGTTTTCACCGAATACAACGGCGATAAAGTCGCTTATCAGACAGTACACGCACACGGAAATTACACCCATAAGCAGGAAGTTGAAATAGTAAACCTTTTTGAACACTTCAAAGGACTCTTCCTGGGTGGACTGTGCGTTGAAGTTTCCCACACTTGAGGTTATGGAGGAAAACAGCTGTGTGATAAGGGTTGAAAATGCGTTGGTTACATACACATAGTTTGTATACATACCAACCGTTACAATTCCGATAAACTTGGAAATAATCAATGAGTCCGTTGAAGAAACACACACACCGCCTACTTTATGAAAAACAAGAGCTTTAACATTGCGCTTCATGTTCCTCATAATGCCATCATCTATCTTGCAGTCCTTGTATTCCTTGAGATACGGATACATTTTCTTGGTTTTTATGGAAAGCAGTACGTTTTCCAGTAATGTAAATATAATCTGAATAACTAAGTACAGAATAAAGTTCTTTGTAGCAACCAAAACGGCAATTTGCAGTACGTTCATAGCCACATACAAGCCGTAGTGATAAATAATCGTGATGTATTTTTTCTGATCTGCAATAATCAGGTTTTGTTTGTAGGAATTAAAATATGAAAAAGATGAATTCAAAACAAACAAGAAGAATATAAGATAGATATTTTCCACACTGGAAATATCACCTGTTATAAAGCTTTTAATAAAGGGCGTCAGACACAATCCGATTCCCAAAATTACAAATCCCAGTATTGTGTAGATTTTCTTGTACAATCGCATAATTGCGCCGATCTGCTCTCGGTCGTTTTCTGCAAGAGGTTTGTAAAGACTGTAAACAATGGCAGGACCGATTCCCAGCTCCACCAAAGACATCATCGACAAAATTTGCGTAAATAAGCTGTTGATACCCAGCAGTGTTTCGCCAAGCATCATCAAAAAAATTCTTCTTGAAACAAATGTAATTACTATATTTATAGTCTGCGCAACAGTTGCGGCCACCGCATTGATTGCGGAATTTCTTGTTCGTTCCAAAGTAATCAACTCCTTTCAAAAACAATGCAGAAATTTAATTGTTTAAACAACTCTTTCAATTACTGACTTTTAATCAGTCCTGTTGTTTTCTCAGAAGCTTAATAAATATCCATTTTCTGATTTTTTTCGGCATTAAAGCAACTACAAACTGTACACCCAATGTGTACATATAATCTCCGTAAGAGGCAAGTCCAAGCTTGTACACTTTTTTTCTGCTGGCTTTATACTTTTTAAAATATGCGTATCCGCCTCTTCGTTCAATCATCGCCAAGCCTGTGCGGGCATACACCAAAGGCTCTGCAATGTTTTTTCCCTTTGCGCCGGAAAGTATCATGCGTGTCCACAGCATGTCGTCCTCCATAAGCGGCGCATGTTCATAATTTCCGGCTTTAAGCACGGAACTCTTTTTAAACATTACCGTCATATGGTTATATGCGCTTCTTCTTTTTTGGTAAGCTATAATCTCTTCGTTTGTAAGGGGAACCTTTCTTTCCGACAGAACATTGGTTACATCCCCTTCAAATTCGATAATATAGCTTCCGCAGATATCAAGATCCTTGTCCTGCTGAAACTCCCTCAGCTGCTTTTCAAATCTCTCGGGGACACAGATATCGTCTGTGTCCATTCTGGCAATTATCTCGTTGCTGCAATTTACCACGCCCTCTTTCAATGCAAGTCCAAGACCTATATTTTCAGAAAGAGGGACTCTCTTTATAAGGTTTTCATACTTTTTTTCATATTCGTCCAGCACGCTGTACAGCTCATCTGTCAGCGGTCCGTCCTCTACAACAACCCATTCATCTGCCTGTACTGTCTGTTTCAAAAGACTTTCAAAACATTCACGCAGATATTCGGGCTTTTCTTTTATATAAACAGACATTAAAACGGAAATCGGCTCTTTTGTTTGCAGGAACTTCTCATCTCTTCCCATATGATCTTCCTCCATATATCTCCTACCGTGCTTATTCTGCTACCGCTGTCACAGTTCGAATCATAACACGAATATCATAGAAAAATCCGAAATTTTTCAAATACTCAAGATTATACTTCATTTTTTCCGGCAGGATTTGCTTAACATAAACATCGTCCGGGGAAACAGCGTCCTTTAAAAGACGGTCTTCGTCCTTGTAAGCAATGCTTGCAGTTGATGTAACACCGGCAGGCAAAAGCAATGTAGCCATCATTTCCGGAGTATAGCAGTTTACGTACTTTTCAACCTCAGGGCGTGTTCCTACAAATGACATTTCACCCTTTAAAATATTCAAAAGCTGAGGTATTTCATCCAAGCGGCATTTGCGCAGACGGTTTCCTGTTTTTGTAATACGGCTGTCGTTGTCAACTGTTACCTGTGTGCCAAGCTTTTCCGCATCTGTAACCATTGTACGGAACTTAAATATACGGAATGTCTTTCCGTACTGGGTTACACGAACCTGTCTGAACATGACCGGCCCCTTTGAGTCGGTTTTTATCATGATACTTATTACAAGAAACACCGGTGACAGCAAAATCAAAAGAATAAGAGAAACTATAATATCAAACACTCTTTTGATTATCAGACTTGCCGTTTTCCTCTTCAATGCAAGATAATACGGTTTTACCTCATCAGTTTTCATAACATCGGGAAGCTTGTCCCATTTTTTCATAATCATTTATTCGACTCCTTGAGCACGCCTGCAAATGTATTTATTACACGTTCTGCCTGTTCGTCTGTCAATTTTGTATGAAGCGGCAAAGTAATCTCGCATTTATACAAATCATAAGCATTTGGATAATCTTCAATCTTAAATCCAAGATTCTTATAAGCTGTAAGCAAAGGCAACGGCTTATAATGTACGTTTGTTGCAATGTCTTTTTCAGCCATCTTTTCAATAATGAGGTTTCTTTCCTCTGCACTCTTGCCAAGCATATAAACCAAATACAGATGTCCGCTGGACTGATGGTCATCATCATAGTGATTAAGTACTCTAACCGGCATATTTTCAAGTGCCTTGTTATACATAGAAACGATATGTTTTCTTCTTTCAAGCATTGACGGATATCTTCTCAGCTGTGCCAAACCAATAGCCGCCATAATATCTGTCATATTACATTTATATCCAGGCAAAAGGATATCATACTCCCATTGTCCAACTTTTGTCTTTGAAAGAGCATCCTTAGTCTGTCCGTGAAGAGAATAAAGCATAAAGAAACGATAGATCTCCTCGGAGCTGTAGTTTGGAATTTCTCTCCATGTAACTGCGCCGCCCTCTGCTGTTGTGAGGTTTTTAACGGCATGGAAAGAAAAAGCTGTAAAGTCGGCAATTTCTCCGCACATTTTGCCCTTTCTCATTGCACCGAAAGCATGGGAAGCGTCGGCAATAACAACAATACGTCCCATAGCCTCCTGCACCTTGTTTGCAGGACGGAACATTGCTTTTTTCTCATTTACAATTTCATATATTTTTTCATAGTCGCAAACAACTCCTGCCAAATCAACAGGAATAATAGCTTTTGTTTTTTCCGTAATTTTTTCTGCCAGCTGTTCGTAGTCCATCTCGCAGGAACCCGGAGCAGTATCAACAAGAACAAGTTTTGCGCCTACATGACACACAATGCTTGCTGAAGCTGTATAGGTGTAAGCACTTGTAATAACCTCATCTCCCGCTCCAATGCCTAGAAAATGTAACACTCCTTCCAAACAAGCAGTAGCTGAGTTCAGACAGACCGCTTTTTCAGTGTGACAAAAGGAAGCAATCTCCTTTTCAAACTGTTTTGTCTTTGGTCCTGTGGTAATCCAGCCGCTTTTCAGGGTATCGACAACCTCTGCAATCTCTGCTTCTGTAATATCGGGTGGTGAAAATGGAATTAGCATTTTTAAACGTCCTTTCTTTGCGTAAGCGAAAACAAATTACTTTTCATCCGCTCCGCTTTCATTACATCTTTTAGTCAGATAGACGAGAACACGAAAAAGTCGGAACCAATGCCTGCAAACAGCAAAGCAACTGACGGGTATCACCTTTTTCTACTGTATCGTGCAGTTTTTCAAGCATTTTATCAAATTCTTCCGTATCTACATGTATTTGCTTTCCTATAAAAATTTTATGATTAAGTGTAGACTTTAATCCTTCTTCATTCATCAAAAGCTCTTCAAAAAGCTTTTCTCCCGGTCTAAGGCCGGTAAATTTAATTTCTATATCCTTATAAGGCTCTTTTCCGTACAGACGGATAAGATTTTCTGCAAGGGTTGTTATTTTAACCGGTTCGCCCATGTCAAGCACGAAAATTTCTCCGCCCTTTGCCATGGCTCCTGCCTGCAAAATAAGTGAAACAGCCTCAGGAATTGTCATAAAATAACGAATAATGTCAGGGTGAGTTACAGTAACAGGCCCGCCCTCTTCAATCTGCTTTCTAAATAAAGGAATAACAGAACCGTTTGAGCCTAAAACATTTCCGAATCTAACTGCAACAAATTCAGTGCCCTTTGAAATTTCTGCATTGTACTGAACTATCATCTCACAGCAGCGTTTTGTAGCTCCCATAACATTTGTAGGGTTTACCGCCTTATCGGTAGAAACCAAAACAAATTTCCTTACATTATATTTATTGGCAAGGCCTGCCACATTAAACGTACCGAATATATTGTTTTTTACAGCCTCGTCAGGGTCGTCCTCCATAAGAGGAACATGCTTATGAGCCGCCGCATGGAATACCAAATCCGGATGATACTCCTCAAACAGTCTGTCCATTTTTTCATAATCACGTACAGAAGCAATACGCACTTCCAAAGGCAGTGTGTTTCCGTATTTTCTCAAAAGCTCCTGCTGAATACTATAGGCATTATTTTCGTATATGTCTATAAGCACAAGCTTTTTAGGCTTATACTGTACTATCTGACGGCACAGCTCTGAACCTATGGAGCCACCGCCGCCTGTTACCATGCAAACACTGTCGTTTATAAGATTTTCCACCTGCACATTGTCAAACTGTGTGGGTTCTCTTCCCAAAAGGTCTTCAATTCTTATATCCTGTGCCTGAGAAATCAATTCTTTTTCAAAAATCAGCTTGTGAATATAAGGCAGTATCTTAACCTTACATCCTGTTGTAGAGCATAAATGCAAAATCCTCTTTCTTTCCTCCTTGTCACAGGAAGGAATAGCGAAAAAAATAGCCTCTATTTTATGCTCTTTACAAAGCTTTGGTATCTCATCTGTCGGCCCGTAAACATTGATACCGTGAATACTTCTTCCTATCTTTTCTTTATCATCATCTACAACGCATACAGGCGTATAAGCACATCCCGGTATACTCATCATTTCTCTTAAAATACTCTGACATGCCTGTCCTCCGCCTATAATCATAGAGCGTTGTTTTGACGCTTTGTTCATACGTGCGTCCGACGTATCAACCAAATATAAATATAAAAATCTCGCTCCAATCACTGCCAAAACTGAAATGCCGCCGGCAATAATCGGGTACATTACCGTTTCTAACTGCTGTGCTACAATCAGGATTACTCCGGAAATAACCGTACCTGACAGCACACTGAACACACAATAAATTAAATCTACTATATCAGCATAACGCCAAACCTTATTATATGTGCCCCACGCTACAAGTGAAAGCATGTTGCATACTATAAAAACAGAAGCGTTCCAGAATACACCTTTCGTTGTCATCGGAATATGGGCGGTGAACACAACCATAAAATACGAAATAACACAGGCTGCCACCAATACCAACAGGTCAATCCCCATCAGCATCAATTTTCTCTGTCCCAAATTTTTCAAATTACCTTCCTCGCATTTCATTTAATAATATCGAGTCTTAAAACATTTATATTTCCCTATAGTTTTTAAAAAATTTTCCAAAACACTTTTTACACATTATTTACACTATATCATATATTACCACCTCAACCCTTAAAAATCAATACATCACGCATTACATCACGTATTTTTCGGAAAAAAAGACAAAGTAACTGTATAAAACCCAGTCCCTTCTCAATAATTGACATATATAAAATGAACAAAAATATCACAAAAGTTCAAAAAGAAGATTTTATTTTATGCTAATTTGAACTTTCCTTTCCATAAAATTCATCATTTTAAACAACTCTTTTCTATCTCATGTCAATTCAAAAGCTATTTATTTTTACTTTTTAGAAATATTATCTTTATTTATTATTCCTTTATGGAACTATCTAACCCTAAAATTTGATGATTACATAAGATTAAATATAAAAATAACCGTGGTTCAAAATTTAAAGAACCACGGTTGTTGTTTTTATTATTTAAAATTCAACCCAAATGCAAGCGAGCCATTCCAAGTCACTTAACAAAACGTCTCGCCCGACCTGTGATGAATCTTACCTCCAGATTAAACCTTTGCAAGGCGGAAATAAAAGACTCGCCCGACCTGTGATGAACCTAATTTTTATATCTGCCCTTTGCAGGTCAGATATAAAAATCAAACGTTGAAGCGGAAGAGGACTATGTCGCCGTCTTTCATTACGTAGTCTTTGCCTTCGCTTCTTACAAGACCTTTTTCCTTAGCGGCGGTCATGCTTCCGCATGCCATAAGGTCGTCAAATGCTATAACCTCAGCACGGATGAAGCCACGCTCGAAATCAGAGTGGATTTTTCCTGCTGCCTGTGGAGCTTTTGTTCCCTTTGTGATTGTCCATGCTCTTACCTCAGGCTTGCCGGCTGTAAGATAGGAAATAAGTCCCAGGAGAGAATAGCACTCTTTTATAAGTCTGTCCAAACCGGACTCTGCAAGTCCCATGTCGGCAAGGAACATCTCTTTTTCCTCTTTGTCCATCTCTACGATTTCGGCTTCTATCTCTGCGCAGATTGGCAAAACTGCTGCGTGCTCTTCTGCGGCGATTGCTTCAACCTTTTTCAAGCCCTCGTTGTTCTCTATTCCGTTGGAGAAATCCTCTTCGCTCATGTTTGCGGCATATATAATAGGTTTGTTGGTGAGGAGAGCAACTGTGGAAAGAAGCTCCTTTTCCTCTTCTGTACATTCAACACTGCGGGCGGATTTACCCTCGTTGAGAACGTCACGTACACGGGTGAAGAAATCAACCTCTGCCTGATATTTCTTGTCGGCTTTTGTCATTTTCTGAGCCTTGTCTATTCTGCGGTTGATAATTTCAACGTCGGAGAGAATAAGCTCAAGGTTTATTGTTTCTATATCACGAACCGGGTCGATGCTTCCTTCAACGTGGATAATGTCGTCATTTTCAAAGCATCTTACAACATGAACTATTGCGTCACATTCTCTTATATTAGAAAGGAACTTGTTTCCAAGACCCTCGCCCTTTGATGCGCCTTTTACAAGTCCTGCAATGTCAACAAATTCGATTGTTGCAGGTGTGTACTTGTCAGGGTCGTACATTTCTGCAAGCTTGTCAAGTCTTGAATCCGGAACTGCAACAACGCCGATGTTTGGCTCTATTGTGCAGAAAGGATAGTTTGCAGACTGTGCGCCTGCATTTGTTATAGCGTTAAAAAGTGTGCTTTTTCCTACGTTAGGCAAACCAACGATACCCAGCTTCATTTTATCTACTCCTTCATAAAAACGGTTGATTATTTTCAAGCGATAATGTATTATTTATTGGTGGGCGGCTGTTTAAAAATCTACCGCCTCAATCTCTAAAGCATGAGAAAAATTCTCGCATTACAAGGTATTATATCACAAATTTTGCTGTTATACAACAGTAATATCCCTTTGAAAATGCCTTTAATATAGAAAAGGAAAAGATAAGGAAGTGTTTTTATGGCACACGAAAAAAACTTGAAAATAAAATATAAAGCGGTTTTGTTTGACCTCGACGGAACATTAAGCGAAAGCGCACCGGGAATAAGATATTCCCTCGAGGAAACATTAAAAAAGATGGGACAGCCTGTGCCGGATTTAAGCGACTACAGCGTTTATGTAGGCCCTCCTCTTCTCAATACCCTTATGAATCTCTGTTCCATGACCAAGGAAGAAGCGGAAAACGCAACTGAAATTTACCGTGGAATTTACAACACGGTTGGAAAATACAAAAACAAGCTTTACGACGGCATAGAGGAGCTTCTTACAGCTTTAAAGGACAGCGACGCAAAAATCGCAGTTGCAACCTCTAAGTACGAGCCTTTCGCCGAGGATGTTATAAAAATAATCGGCGCATATGATTATTTCGACAAAATCTGCGGTTCAAACCTGGACGGAAGCCGCAAGGACAAAAAGGATATTGTGGAATACGCAAGAAAAGAGCTGGGACTCAGCGAAAACGATAAAATGGTTCTGGTTGGCGACACCTTTTACGACACAAAGGGAGCTTTAGCAGCAGGAATAGATTTTATCGGCGTAAATTACGGATACGGCAATAAAGCTTTGATGGTTGAATCAGGCGGAAAAAACTTTGCCGACACACCTATGGATATTTTAAAATTTTTAACTGAATAAAATCTGTCATTTAAGGCTTTTCAAAAACATATACATCAACAAAGAATATTTTTAGAGGTGATGTATATGTTTGCCGCATCTTTTAAGATGAACAAGCTTGCCGCAGTTACATTTCTGTGCTCCTTTACTGTGCTTTTGGCAATTATTTGGATATTTTTTGCTTTTGGCGTGTTCCAGCCTGAAACAGCACAGGTAGAAAATCTGGGCAAATACAGCTTGAGAGTTTCCGACAAGGAAGAAACAACAGCCTTTTTCAGGCAATTCGGTTTGAATGTGGATTTTACAAACTGTGTTCAGCGTGAAATTATCATTCCCGAAAAATTTGACAGTCTTTATGAAGAGTACAACAATCTCCAGAAATCTCAGGGACTTGACCTTTCAAAATACAAGGGTCAAAATGCTCAGCAGAGAATTTATCCAATTATTACGGATAACCGCCGGGAATATTACGCCGTTCTTATTGTTATAAGGGACAAGGTGGTGGGCGGCCACTTAAACACAGGCGGAATTGATGAGCCGCTTCTGAATTTCTTGGGTGACAAAGCATAAAAAGGATAATTAAAATGGATAGACTTGACAAAATACTTGTTTCTCAGAATGTGGGAAGCAGAAAAGAAGTTCAAAAACTTATAAAAAACGGACTCGTCGCCGTAAACGGAAAACCGGAAAAAAAGCCGGAAAGCAAGTTTGACCCGGAAAAGGACGAAATTTCCGTACAGGGCGAGATTCTCAATTTTCAAAAACATGTTTACATAATGATGAACAAACCCGCAGGGGTTTTGTCGGCCTCCAACGACAAAAACGCCCCAACGGTTATTGACCTTTTGCCGGAAAACATGAAAAGACGTGGGCTTTTCCCCGCCGGCAGACTGGACAAGGACACCACCGGACTTTTGATTATAACCGACGACGGCGACTTTGCCCACAACATGCTTTCCCCTAAAAAGCACGTGTACAAGCTTTACCGAGCTGAAACAGACGGAATTATTACCCAAGAACACATAGAGCAATTCAAAAAAGGAATAGTGTTTGAGGACGGAACACAGTGTTTGCCGGCTAATCTTTATACAGAATGTCCGCTGGATGAACCGTATAAAAATTATTTCGGAGGCACGTTAAAATCAAATGTGGGATTTGTAAAAATTTGTGAAGGAAAATTCCACCAAGTGAAAAAAATGTTCCTAGCTGTCGGTCTAAAGGTGATATTTTTAGAAAGATTGTCAATCGGAAATCTCGTTTTAGATAATAATTTGGAACGAGGAGAATCGAGATTTTTGTATAAACATGAGAAAAATCTCATTTTTGATACAAAAATATACTTAAACATGGAACAATTTTGACAATGTGGTAATATTGTCTAAATTATAAAGAAAATATTTAGTTAAAAATAGGGTAGTAATATTTTTTTAAAAGTGTTACAATAATAACACAAAGTTCGGCAATGCAGAGTCCGGACTAATTTGGAGGTTATTTAATATGGCAAATGTATCTTTACAGCACATTTACAAAATTTATGACGGCGGCGTAACAGCAGTTACAGACTTCAATCTTGAAATCGAGGATAAAGAATTTATTATTTTGGTTGGTCCTTCCGGTTGCGGTAAGTCCACAACTTTGAGAATGGTTGCTGGTCTTGAAGACATCAGCAAGGGCGACCTTTACATAGGCGATGTTCGCTGCAACGACGTTGCTCCTAAAGACAGAGATATCGCAATGGTTTTCCAGAACTATGCTCTCTATCCTCATATGTCAGTTTTTGAGAACATGGCATTCGGCCTTAAGCTCAGAAAGATTCCTAAGGATGAAATTAAGAGAAGAGTTGAAGAGGCTGCAAAGATCCTCGGTATCGCTCAGTACCTCGACAGAAAGCCAAAGGCTTTGTCCGGTGGTCAGAGACAGCGTGTTGCTTTGGGTAGAGCTATCGTTAGAGATCCTAAGGTATTCCTTCTCGACGAACCTCTTTCAAACTTGGACGCTAAGCTCCGTGCACAGATGCGTACAGAGATTTCAAGAATTTATCAGAGACTCGGCACAACATTTATCTATGTTACTCATGACCAGACAGAGGCTATGACAATGGGTACAAGAATCGTTGTTATGAAGGACGGCTTCATTCAGCAGGTTGATACACCACAACACCTCTATGACATGCCTTGCAATGAGTTCGTTGCCGGATTTATCGGTTCACCTCAAATGAACTTCATCGATGCAACTGTTGTTAAGAAGGGTTCTGACTTGGCTCTCAAGTTCGACAAGTACGAAATCGTTCTTCCTGCTTCTAAGAATAAGAACGGCTGCCTTGAGAAGTATGTTGGCAAGGAAGTTAGATTCGGTATCCGTCCAGAGCACATCTATGATGATCCTGAGTTCCTCCATAAGGCAGGTCAGGGTGCTTGCATTACAGCTACTGTTGACGTTACAGAGCTTATGGGCGCTGAGATTTACCTCTATGTAAATGTTGCTAACATTCCTGTAACAGCTAGAGTTGCTCCTACATCAACTGCTAAGGTTGGCGACACAATCAAGATTGCATTTGATGTTAACAAGATTCACATCTTTGATAAGGAAACAGAGATGACAATTACTAACTGATTATAAAATCCTGAGTGCGGTCACATCGGATTTTTTACAACACACCACAGCAGTTTTGCTGTGGTGTGTTATTTTTTATATCTACGTGCATGACTGATGTTTATAAATTTGGTTTTGCACACGGTGTATACGACCTTTTGTTAAATCTTAGGAATAGCTCATCTTTATTTATGCTTTTTTAATATAAAAACTAAACCGTGGCTCTTTTGAACCACGGTTATTTTATATTTAAAAATATCAGGATTAAAAAATCAAGCTTCTTTCTTTTATTCCTTTATCTGTTTGCGGAAGATTGTTCGGAAAATAAGTCTTACAAGCGGGCCGCAGTAAAACATTTGCCAGAACATAGCCATAGGAAAATTACAGCCAAAAGTATGAATCCATGTTCCGAAGCTTGGCTCTTTAAAAAGCAAAGTTGCAATTAAACTCATAACAGGACACATAATACACACTATCATAAGGGAAATCGCATATGTAATAAACTGCGGGCGGTCTGTTGGACGCATAAAAGAAAACGCAAGGCGTGAAGCAAGCTTTTCAACCACAAAAAACTCCAGCACAAAGGCTACCGGAACCATAATAGGCATTTCATGGAGTGCCAATAAAAATGTCTGGTTTGTTACTCCCCCTGTGTTAAGTGCTACATTGTAGACAATCATTCCGTAAACCATGATTGTCGCCATGATAATAGTAAAAATCACATTCTGAAATTTTGTCTTTGGCATAATTATACCCCTTTTCTTTATTATAACCCGAATTGCGGCAAAAAAATAAAGCAGCAAGACTCTCGTCTCGCTACTTTACCCTTTCACTGCGACTGCAATTCTTTATATTTATTATATCACAGCGAATATTTCCCCCGTAAGTATTTTTTGATTTCTCTTTGTGAGAAAATAAGTAACTTCATTCCTAATAATATATATACTTTCCACAAAACAGAAAAGACCGGAAATTCCGGTCTTTTCCTTATTATAAGTGTTTAATTATCAGTGTACAATATTTCCGTCGCCGTCAAGAGTATACTTTCCGCTTACTACAAGCTGTACTGTTGTTGCGTCGATAATATTTATTTTTCCGTCCTTATTTGCATCGGCAAGTTTTTCATCGAAGTTTTCAACTGCCTTACCTACAATGTGTGACTGAATAGCTGTTACATCGATAATGCTCAATGCTCCGTCGTGGTCTGTATCACCGCTGTTGTATGCCAATGCTTCGATTGCCTCTGTGATAGCTGTTACAGCATTATCAACCTCTGCCTGCTGAGCATCGTCCTTATCGAATATTACCTTACCTGCTGCTATAGCATCTGTAAGAGCCTTAAAGCTGTTAGCTGTGTAAACATTCTCAATAGCTTCTGCCTCTTTAATCTTTGCATCGAGAGCAGTCTTATCAACTGTTACAGGTACATCCAAAGAGAATACAAGCTTATCAAGGTTTGGACCGTCATAGCCTTCAGCTGCTGTGAATACCAACTCGCCTATACCGCTTTCTGTTACAACAATCTGATAGCTACGCTTCTCGATTTGAGGTGCTGTTGCAGATGAACCATAGAAATCAAGTTCATCTTCTTCAATCTTCTTTCCTGTAAGCAAAAGTCTGTTAGGCTTGTTTGTTCCCTCTACTCTTCCGCACTCAGCATAGATATCTACATTGTAAGTGCCTGCCTTTTCAGCATAGAATGGGATTATAACCTTATCGCCTGCCATATACCAGTCAAGCATAACTCCGCCTGATGCTTTGCTGCTTTCCTTTGTATGGAGATGCTCATTATCCTCAACTGTTGGAACAAGCTGTGCGTCTTCAGCTTCAAAGGATACCTCTGAACCGTCTGTAGGAAGTACAAGCAAGCCTTCCTGACTGATTTCCTTGCAAGTAAATTCAAACTTATCTACATCCGGACCATCATGGTCAGCAGCTGCTGTCAAAACAAGTTCGCCTGCGCCGCTCTTTGTAACTACGATTTCACATGTATACTTCTTAATCGGAGCATCTACAGAACCATAGAATTCTACTGATGTTTCTTCTACATTTGTTCCTGAAATATCAAATTTATTTGATGTATGGCTTCCCTCTACTCTTCCTGACTGAGCGTACATATCCATTGTATATGTGCCTGCTGCCTCTGCATAGAAAGGAATTATTATCTTGTCGCCTGCTTTTACCCAGCCAACTTTCTTGCCGCCGGAATAATTGTCACCCTCAACAATATGGATGTTCTTGTCGCCTGCTACAGCCTGCTCAAGCTTTGCATCCTCTGCTTCAAATGCAACTGTTCCTGAAACTGCAAGGTTAAGAACTGATGAGTCGATACCGGTATTGTCTATAGCCATCCGGAGAGCTGTTGTAGCACCGCCGTAAACTGACTGTTCTGCGTCAGGCTGTGCTGCTGCTTTCTCAGCAAATGCGATTTTCTCGTTCAAATAAGCTTTTGCTTCTTCTGTAACTGCCGGATTATCCAAAAGTGCTTTTGCCTCTGCAATAAGAGCATTGAGAGATTCAAGTGTTGCAGTTTTGTCTGCCGGATGAATATTGATAACCGCTCTTGTGTTAAGTCCAAGACGAGCGCCCTCTGCTGTGTTTATATCAAGGTAGAAGTTGAGCATTGAGGTTGTGTCCTTATGGGCATAAATCTTAACGTCAATTACCTTTGATGTTTCGCCGTCTGCAAATTCCAAGGTTCCGTCCTTGTACTCATAGTTCATGTTCTGCTGAGCGCTTCCTGTTGTTGTACTGAAGTTTACAGTTGCTGCGCCCTTGCTTCCGTGCTTGCGGACAACCTCAAGCTGAACTGTGTCTGTTTCTGCAATATCATATGTGAGGTTTCCTACTTCGAAGATACCCTCTTCTATGTTAAGACCGTAAATTCCGTAAACGTCTATACATGTCTTTCCGCTGGAATTGAGAGTCTTAAGCTCTACAGTGTGTTCGCCATAACCGATATCATCTGAATAGTAAACAATCTTATTTTCTATTCTTGTTGAGTTGTTAAGATTTACAGTTCCCATTGACTTTCCGTCAACTACAACTTCAAAGGAGCTGTGGTTCGGGTCTTCAATAGCCTTTACATAGAAAGCTGTACCTGTAAACTTAAATGTTACAGATGAATTTGTGCCTGATGACCAGAAATGGGTATTGTCGGCTGTCTGCCAAGTGCCTGTTCTTGTTGCGTCTTTAATTGAAGTATAATCAAGCTGGCTTTCATCAACAATAAATTCAATGCTGTCGTCTTCTTCAAGCTCAAAGGTTTCAGGTCCTTTGTAAATACCTACATCGTTGAGGATAGGTGTTGCATAATCAGATTTAACTGTAATTCTAATCTGAGAACTTGTAACAGGAGCGTGTCTTGTTACGCTCTGAGAGCCGATTGTCTTTCCTGAATAGAACTCTTTCCACTGACCTCTTTCGTTCATGTACTCGATTGTAAATTCGGAAATTCTCTGACCCTTCTGAATGTATTCTTCAATTTTAATTGTATCGAAGGTCTGTTCTGAACCCAAGTCGATAATTACGGAGCCTTCCTTTGCACCGTCTTCAGGAGCCCAGCAGGTTTCGTCGTAAACTCTCTCTTCCTTTGTTACGGAAGTGTTGAGTGTGTATTCGTCGATAAGGTTTGAAGGCTTGTATGCTTCAGAATTCTTATAGATTGAATCTGCATATACCTTAACGCCCTCTGCCTCTGTCAAATCATTTTCATAGATTTCCTTAACAGCTGCGCCAAATTCAAGCAAACGGTTTTTCTGGTTTTCGTCGATTGTACCTGAGCTGTTAGGTGACATGTTGAGAAGAAGAACTGCGCCTCTGCCGATTGTGTTGAAGTACATGTTTCCAAGCTTCTCCATAGAAAGCAATGAACTTTGCTTTGACTGACTCCAGAACCATCCGGCATTCAAAAGCTTTGCGTCAGCTTCCGGAACACTCCACTGGTTTCCTTCTGCCTTACCGATAATTGCGTTGCCTTCGCCTCTTGGATAATTCTCAAAGTTTTCACCCTTGTTAACCTTTGCCCATGTTTCTACTGCAGCAATACCGGCTTCGTTTCCGATCCAGTGGATACCGCCTGTACCGCCGAGCTCAGCGCCGGCTTTATGTGTACCGAAAATCTGGCAATCCGGGTTTGTATCTCTTATAGCTGAGAAAATGCCTGCCCAGTCATATGTCTGGAAGTATGCGCCTGAACCTGTTGCGCCGTCCATCCACCACTCTACAAATCTGTCGCCTGAGCGGTTCGGGTTGTTGTTTCCGTATTTATATGTACCGTCTTCGTTTTTAGCTGTGCAGATTTCTCTGATCTGAGCCTGGTACAATTCGTTGTAATCGTCATATGCTCCGTTAGAGCTTGGATTGTTGTTTCCGTCGCCGTAGCAGCCGTAATTCTGCTCGTGGATATCCCATGGTGAAAGATAAAGTCCCATGTCGAGATTATACTTTGTACATGCATCTGAAATTTCTTTAAGGATATCGCCCTGGCCATCGCCAAGCTCCTTATGTGTCTTATAATAATCTGTTTCTGCAATGTCGTAGTCTGTGGTCTCAGAATCCCAGATACAGAATCCGTCATGGTGCTTTGCAGTTATCATAAGTCTGTCTGCGCCTGCTTCTTTTGCTGTTTTTACCAAGGTTTCAGCGTCAAAATCCTCTGTAAGGGTAAAAATCTCGTTAGGAGATTTATCGCCGTAATTTTCGCCCCACTCAATGTTATTAAATGTGTTAGGGCCAAAATGACAGAACACAGCAAAACCATCTTTATGGTATTTAAGCTGCGCATCGTTTGGGGTTACGCCCCATACCGGGATGTCTGCTGCCGCTCCGGTTGCTGCGGAATCATCCACATAACCGTCATATGCATAGGTTTCTGCTGCTGATGCTCCTGCCAAAGGAACAATGCTGCCCATGAGCATACAGCCGCACATGAGAACACTAAGCATTTTCTTTTTCTTCATCTTTAAAACACTCCTTTTCTAAATGTCTGCTGATTTTATATATACTGCGGTATATAATTTCCTTCAATACCATATTACACCAAGCCCAATTTTTTCGCAATAGACACATTCTACAAATATTAATCAAATAATTTGTTGTATTTGACGTTAAATTTTATTTTTATTATTTTATTATCTGTATTTTTTTACAAATCCCTTAAATTGGTATGATTTTTTGTTAGGTTAAACAATATAAAACAAATATACTTATCAAAATTCCATTTGCAAAAACTAAAAATAAAAACGGCTCACCTCATATTAAGGTTAGCCGTTGTAAAAAATCCGATTTTTCCTTTTACTGTAAATCAGTCGTTTTTTTCCGACTGGTTTTTTGAATAGGAGCACCCACAGAAATTTTGCCTGTACAAATCAAATTCTCTGGAAAGCTCTATTGTTCTTTTGTAGCCGTTTTTCTTTTTGAAATCAGAGGGCAAATACTCTATTTCAAATTCCTTTCCTATTTTCTCCCCTATTGCGTTTATTGCCTGGGCATTTTTCAAGGGACTTACGGTAAGTGTTGTGGCAAAAAAGTCCGCATTGTATTCCTTTGCAAGCTTTGCGGTTTCCCTGAGTCGAAGGTCAAAACAACGCATACATCTTGCTCCGCCCTCTTTGCAGTCCTCATACCCTTTGGCTATGTCTTCAAACTTTTCAGGCCGGTAATCGCCGCAGACTATTTCAACAGGGTTTTCAAAGTTTTTTTCCTTTATAAATCTTATCAATTCCCTTTGTCGGTAGGAGTATTCCTCGTCCGTATCTATATTTGGATTATAAAAGAAAGCGGTTATCTGAAAATAGTTTGACAGATATTCCAGCACATAGCTGCTGCAAGGAGCACAGCAGCAGTGTAAAAACAATTTTTTTACCTGTCCCGAATTTTTCATATTTTCCAGAAGCTTATCCATTTCCCTCTGAAAATTTCTTTTTGGAACATTTTTTGTTTCCTGTGGGTTCATATATAAAGCCTCTTTCTTATTTAATAAAGTTCAAAAGTTCCAAAGGGGTTTTGCATGTGATTTTTGCGCCGGCTTTTATAAGCTCCTCTTTATCACGAAAGCCCCATTCAGCTCCGCACATATCAACTCCTGCGTCAAGAGCCGTAAAAACATCAACGTCGCTGTCGCCCACATAGAAGCAGTCTTTTTTCTCAAGTCCAAGCTTTTCAAGCATTGCGCAAAGACCCTCTCCGCTGGGCTTTCTCTTGTACTCTTTTTTCTGACCCCATGCGGCGTCAAATTTATGGTTAGGAAAGAGAGTGCATACCAAACGGCTTACAAACTCGTCGGGCTTATTTGACAAAACCGCTGTTTTTATACCCATTTTGTCAAGCTCTGAAAGAAGCTCGAGACAACCCTCATATGGTTTCGTATTGTCAAGGCTGTGGGCGGCGTACTCCGTGTCAAAAGTACTTCTCACTATGTCGGCTTTGTTGGCGTCGTTGTAGTTTTCTTCACCCATGGCTTTTTTCAGCATAACCTCTCTGCCGTTTCCCACAAAATATCTGTACTCCTCCACGGAATGAGCGGGAAGTCCGCATTTTACAAGACCCTTATTTACGCTTTGCGCAAGGTCTGTAATTGAATTTACCAAAGTTCCGTCCAAATCAAAAACAACTATCTTATACATTTAAAATGTCCTCTTTTCATTTTAAAAACCACACCGGCATATAAAGCCTTGCTGAGCATATGCCGGTGTTTTTATTATAATATCACATTTTTATAGAAAAATCAAAAGTCGTCAAGGTCATCGTCGTAAAGTTCGTCGTTAAAGAACTCCAAATCCCTTTTCTTTATTCTCTCTTCCTGTTTTTTCTTTCGTGAGTCGGAAAAAGCTTTTCCCTGTTTTTTAATCTTCTTTCCTGTGCTTTTCAGTATCTTCTGACCCTTTTGGAATGAAGACAGGTCGGAAAGCTTTATAAACTCTGAGCTTTCCTCTTCTCCTTTTTTCTTTGCGAGAATTTCCAGACGTTTATTCTTGTAATAAAGCTTTCTCAAAATATACAGAGATGCCGCAGTAATCAAAACTGAAATGACAATGTAGATTATTATTTTTCCTACATGAGGCGTTGACTGAACCACATAGATATCGGAAATACCGTTCTTTATTGTGATTGTCATGCTTCCGTCCTCGTTCTTCACCGCATTACCGCTGTCTGTTCCGGTAAGATAATTCACCTTGTAATCATCGCTTGGCAATACTGTGTAGTAAACAGGAATTTCCTTATTCATCTCTGTAAGCAGCGGAGCTATATATACATAATCTCTGATTTCCGTCATTGTTCTTATGTCCAAAGCCGGATTGCTTACGGTCTGGCTGAAATAGTTTCCGCCACCGAAAAGCTGGGCTTCCGCTATGCTCAGTTCTATTGCAGAACCCTTTATTGAAAGGCTGCAAACCTCGAATTCATCTTCCGTTCTTGTCTGTGCGTCTGCGCCCTTGTTTGTAAAGTAATCGCAGGCGTATTCCGCACCGGAGAACTGACTTTCCTCATCTTTTTTATAGTATATCTCGGTAACTCTGCGGTAGTTGTCGTCGCCTATTCTCTGGAGTGTGTACTGAATTTTCTCTACAGGAAATTCGATACCGTCTTTTATGGATATGTCAACACAGTTTCCCTCATACTGCAAGGAATAAAGGTTGCCGCTCCATTCGCCCTGTTCCTCCCAAATGCCTGTATTTAAAACAGTTGCTGTTCCGTGGGTTGTTTCCTCAGGAAGAACATATTCATAGCTTATTGGAACATTTCCGTTTTTATCTCCCACATAGGCGTTGAGATTGATTTTCTCGTCAAAGGCAAGACCCTCAATAAACGGTGTACTGCTGTTATCTGTGTCGCCGTAGGATATTGTTATATCGTTTACAGAAAACATTCTGTTGGTGACGCTTATAAGCTGCTGCATATCAAGACCTGTATAAACAACCTGATACTGCTGGCTTTTATCAACCTCTGTCCAGCGGAGGCTGTCTGCTATTTCCGTATCGGTTGCCGCTTCAAAGTAGAAGTTTATCTGATTTCCCACTGTTTTATACAGGTTGGAATCCATAAGTATTGTAAATGTTCTGTCGTAGGTTCCGTCTTTATTGTTTTTTGTATACACCTTTATAGACTGCAAGGGCTTGCCCTCAATGGTGTTTACATCTATTGTAGGCTTTGTTTCGTACTCCAAGCCCTCTATCTCTGCAACTGCGCCCTTACATTCAAGGGACATTCCGAAAGCCTTGTCGTCCTCTTCAAGCACCGGTTCCAGCCATGCCAAAAGCTCTGTTGTGTTGAAATTTTCGGTATATCTCACACCTTTAGCCATAATGTTATCGGGCTGGGCAAGATTTACGGAAACATCTCTTCCCAAAAGACTTTCCATTCTTGAAACATAATCGCTTTGAGAGCTGAAATATATTGAGAGTGTATATTCTGTTCCGCCCTCTTCCAAATCGGAATATCCCAAAGTAACCGTGCCGTCCTCAGTTACAGGTGCCGCCTCTTTTATATTACTGTCAAGATTTTCCGAATACACAGACTCCGGAACAGCAAAAGTAACCGTTCTGCTTCCGCTGAAATTTTCGTCAATAGTAAGCTTTGATGTTACCTGCAAGCCTCCCCAGTTACATCCCGAAAACAGAAATACTGTAGATAACAGGATAACCAGCGCTACAGATATTGATATGACTTTTTTCAATTATATCACCTTCCATAACCGTAAAATAAAGTTCCGTCTGTTTTCAGTTTAAAATCCTTTTTCCTGCTGAAAAAGAATAGCCCTGCACGGTGCGGCTTCAACCTTTGAAATTCTTATAGGAAATGCGCTGAGCACATATTCTCCGTCCTCAATTCCCTCAAGGTCAAGACCCTCCAAAACAGCAATAGAGCTTTTTGCAAGCTCAAGATGTGTTTTTTCTTCGTCAAATTCAGGAGCTATTGAAAGAGCGTCAGTGCCTATAAGGCTCACATTGCTTTCAGAAAGCACAATGGCGGCGCTTGAGGAAATATATGCCTTTCCCTGTCCGTGAAGCAAAATTTTATTTTTGCAGTAGGGCAAAAGCTTTTCCATATCTGCGCCGGTCAAAACTCCGCTTATGGTAATTACCGTGCATTTTCCGTAAAAAGTAGAGAGAGGAAGCTGGTCAAGGGTACGTCCGTCTGCATAAAAATGACTTGGTGCGTCTATATGGGTAGCCGCATGAGAGCAAGTTCCTATAACAGAAAGTGTATACTCATCCCCGTTGTCAAGATGTTTCAGAAATCGAATCTGGGTTTCAGGATCGCCCGGATAAACCTCGCATCCGTTGAGGTCCCTTGAAATATCATGAATTATCATCTGAAAGCCCCCTCATATGTATCTCATAATTTCAAAGATACTATAGTTGTATTCATAATAATTATAACATATTTTCATAAAACAACAAGGTGCTTTTTATATTTTTTCCGTTGAAACCGTCACTATATTCCATAAAAATATAAAATTCTCCTTGACATTAAAGGAATGAAAATGTACTATTAAAAGGTATACATCTGTTATAATAACTTATGGAGGAATAGGCAATGGATAACAGTAAGAAGACTATGGAAAAAATTGTTGCTTTATGCAAAAACAGAGGCTATGTTTACTCAGGCTCTGAAATTTACGGCGGACTTTCCAACACCTGGGACTACGGCCCTCTTGGTGTTGAATTCAAAAATAACGTAAAAAAGGCATGGCTTAAGAAATTCGTACAGGAAAGCAAGTACAATGTAGGACTTGACTCAGCTATCCTTATGAATCCTCAGACATGGGTAGCTTCCGGTCACGTAGGCGGTTTCTCTGACCCTCTTATGGACTGTAAGGACTGCAAAACCCGTCACCGTGCTGACAAGCTCATTGAGGATTTCGGCGCAGATCCAAACGGCATGACTTTGGAGCAAATGGCTGATTTCATCAAAGAAAACAAAATCGCATGCCCTGACTGCGGCGGCACAAACTTTACAGACATCAGAAAGTTTAACCTTATGTTCAAAACTTTCCAGGGTGTTACAGAAGACGCTAAAAACGAGCTTTATTTGAGACCTGAAACAGCTCAGGGTATTTTCGTAAACTTTGCAAACATCGCAAGAACAACAAGAAAGAAAATCCCATTCGGCGTTGCTCAGATTGGTAAGTCTTTCAGAAACGAAATCACTCCGGGAAACTTCACTTTCAGAACAAGAGAGTTCGAGCAGATGGAGCTTGAGTTCTTCTGCAAGCCTGACACAGACCTTGAGTGGTTCTACTACTGGAAGGACTTCTGCAAGAACTGGCTTTTGAACCTGGGTTTGAGAGAAGAGAACATCCGTCTCAGAGACCACGAAAAGGAAGAGCTTTCTTTCTATTCAAAGGCTACAACAGACATCGAGTTCCTCTTCCCATTCGGTTGGGGTGAGCTTTGGGGTATTGCTGACAGAACAGACTACGACCTCACACAGCACATCAACCATTCAGGCAAGAGCCTCGACTACTTTGACCCAACAGACAACACACGTTATGTTCCATACGTTGTTGAGCCGTCTCTGGGTGCTGACCGTGTAGCTTTGGCATTCCTCTGTGACGCATACGACGAGGAAGAAATCGACGAAAAGGACACAAGAGTTGTTCTCCGTCTCCATCCTGCACTTGCTCCTTACAAGGCAGCAATTCTCCCGCTTTCCAAGAAGCTTGGCGACAAGGCAGACGAAGTAAGAGAAATGCTTTCCAAGCACTTCATGGTTGAGTACGACGACGCAGGTTCAATCGGTAAGCGTTACCGCAGACAGGACGAAATCGGAACACCATTCTGCATCACCTATGACTTTGAGTCCCTTGAGGACGGCTGTGTAACAGTACGTGACAGAGACACAATGGCACAGGAAAGAATAGCAATCTCCGACCTCGTTTCCTACATCGAGAAAAAACTCGAATTTTAATTTTTTTAAATCCGACCTGCAAAGGGCGGATTTAAAAATTAACTCCCGTTTCAGGTCGGGCGAGACCTTGTATTTTATTTCCGACCTGCATGACTTAACATTTGGAATTAGCCTATGCACAGGTCGGGCGAGACGTTTTCCTTAATTTTTGGAATGGCTCGCTCTCGATTAGGTTTCATTTTTAAATTATAATTTTACCGCCACGGTTATTTATAGTCGTGGCGGTTTTTTCTTTTATAGAATTATGTGTTGTATTTTATTATCACTAATTTCAAAAAATTCTTTTACAGAACAAAACCGTGGCTCAAATTATGAACCACGGTTTTTATCGTTTTAAATATTTTCTATCTCAAATTCCAAGTCCTCATCCTTAACGGCTTTTGGGGGCTTTTTATTCATAAGGTCGTACATTACAGGCACTATATACAGTGTCATAAATGTGGCGTATATGAGTCCGCCTATGCAGACTATTGCTACAGGCTGCATCATCTCAGAGCCTGTGCCTATTCCCAAAGCCATAACCGACAAGCCTAAAACTGTGGTAAGTGCTGTCATAAGAATAGGTCTCATTCTTATAACGCCTGCCTTTACAATGGCTTCTTTCTTTGTCATGCCCTCGTCGATTTGCAGTCTGTTTATGCAGTCGATAAGCACAATACCGTTGTTTACTATGATACCGCTGAGCATTACAAATCCCAAAAGGGACATAACGCTGACGTCGTTGCCGGTGATAAGCAGTGCCAAAAATCCTCCGGTGAACACAAGTGGAATTGTAAACATGACGATAAACGGCGACTTGAAGTTCTGGAACTGAGCAACCATTATAAGATAGATAAACACAATGGCAAGGGCAAGCATTTTAAGCACCTGCCATACAGCTTCCATAGTGGAAGCGTTTTCTCCGGAAATCTCATAGGAGAAGCCCGCAGGCATTTCAAAGCTTTCCATTTTGTTTTCAATCTCCGAGGCAACGTGGCTTAAAATATAGCCATCCTTAACCTCTGCGGTCACTGTCACATATCTTCTCTGATTGTCCCTTGAAATTGAATCAGGTGTGGTCTGCTCTGATACTGAGGCAACCTCAGTAAGCGGTATTTCTTTTTCCTCTCCGTCCATTCCCGTAACCGTCAATGTCATATTTGAGATATCCTCGGGAGTTGTGTTCTCCTTGTTCTCATCAATTACAATAACGTCCAGGGATGAACCGTCGCTGTTTTTAAGTGAGGTTGCGGTTTTTGACCAGCTAAGCTGTTCGCTTACTGCGGCATAGACCTGAGCCACTGTCAGACCGTTTTCCGAAGCTTTTTCCTTGTCAACTGTAATTTTAAGAACAGGTGTTGTTTCCTTTGTACCGCTGTCAACCTCGCCTATTCCCTCTATCTGGGAAAGGGTTTTTGCAACGCTTTCGGCGGTCTGCTTCATTGTGTCCAAATCGTCGCCGTAAATGTTTACGGTAACGCCTGTTCCTCCCATAAGGGTTGACATAGAGGACATGGAAGAACCGCCGCTTACTGTTATTTCAGCATTTATATTTTCCAAATCCTTTTCAAGACTTTTTGAAATCTCGGAGCTGTCCTTGGCGTATTCGTCCTTTAAAACTCCGTAGGCTGTGACGCTTCCTGTGTTGTCGGAAGTTCCCGCCATTCCCATAACAGAACCCATGTTTCCTGCCATTGAAGCGGTTGTTTCAAACTGCGGATAGCTTTCCATAACATCCAAAATAGCCTGTGCCGTCTGCTCGGTGTCCTCATAGGAGCTGTCATAAGGCAAAGTTGCAGTTATTGAAATCTGGTTACTGCTCATATCCGGCATAAAGCTGAAACCTCTTGCCAATGCGCCCACGGTGCTTCCCACCAAAAGCAAAAATGCGGCGAGCAGTGCAAGTCCTCTGTGGCGCAGGGTAAACTGTATTGATTTTTCGTAAGCCTTTAAGGCTTTATCGAACCACTTGTGCTCTTTTGTGGTTGTTTTCTTTAAAGCCGTACTGCTCAAAGCCGGAACAAGCGTCAAAGCCACAATCAAGCTTGCAAGCAGTGAATAAGCTATTGTAAGAGCCATATCCACAAAAAGCTGTTTTGTAATTCCCTGTATAAACACAATGGGCAGGAAAACACAAACCGTGGTGAGAGTTGATGAGGTTATGGCAGCCGCCATTTCCTTTGCTCCCTTTACAGCCGCCGCATGTGCCGGAACTCCCAAATTCCTCAGTCTGTAAATATTTTCAATTACAACAACAGAGTTATCAACCAGCATACCAACGCCTATGGCAAGTCCAGACAGGGAAATCATATTAAGTGTAACTCCGCTGAAATACATAAGCACAATGGCAAAAATTACGCTTATAGGTATTGAAACTGCAATAACCAAGGTTGGCTTTACGTCTTTTAAGAAGAACAAAAGCACTATAATGGCAAAGACTGCGCCCAATATCATATTGTTTATAACGCCGTCTATAATCAGGTGGATATAATCGCCCTGACTCATAAGTGAAATAAATTCAAGTCCCGGATATTTCTCCGAAAGCTCGGTAAATCTTTCCGATATATTGTCGGAAACATCGGCTGTGGCGTAGTTTGACTGCTTTGTAAAGCTCAAAAGCACGCCGTCCGCTCCGTTTATCTTTGCAAAAATCTCGTCGGAATTATCCGTGATAAATACATCCGCCACATCGGAAAGCTTTATTGGGTCAAGACCCTCAATTCCCATATCGAAAAGCTGGAGATTTTCCATTTCCGTTATATCGGAGAACTCGTCGCCGACCCTCACAAGGTACTGAGTTCCCTCTGTGTCGTTTACATAGCCCGAGGGCATTGAAAAGTTCTGAGCTGTGAGAATTGAGGAAACCATATCCATTGTTATGGTTTCGCTTATGTCAGCTCCGTCAAGAGCCTGTTGTTCCTGCTCATCAATTTCCGCAGAAGAAGCGTCAAGCTGGCTTTTAGCCTGATTAAGCTGGTCAATAGTTGAATTGAGCTGGCTTTCCGCTCCTGAAATCTGGTTCTTTCCCGACTGAATCTGGGAATTAACATTGTTTTTCTGAGCTTCCAGCTCATCCTGTGCCTGCTGTAAGGAAACTTCCCCCTGCTCTGTAAGGGCAAGCTTATTCTGCAACTCCTTTTCCGCTGTATTCAGACTTTCAATCTGCTGTTCAAGATATGTTGCAGCCTCGTCTATTGTATCCACTGAATATCCCAGCGGTTCCAATATAGCGTTTATTGACTCAAAGGTGCTGTCAATTTCCGCTATCTTATTTTTTATTTCGAGGGCTTCTTCGCTGTCACCTAAGCCCTCGCTTTCCAGCTTCTCAAGCTGCTGGGCAAGCTCCTCTCTTGCAGCCAACAGCTCATCTTTTGATTCAACTATCTGCAATACCTGGGAATAAACTGCGTTTAAACTTTCTTTCTGACTTTCAATCTGGTTTATTCCCTCTATCAGCTGCAATTTAGCCTCTGCAAGTTCCTGAGCTTTTGCATCCAGCTCGCTTTCCGCCTGTGAAAGCTGTGACTGCGCCTCCTGCTCCTTTTGTTCAAGCTGTTCCTTGCTGTATACAAGCTCCTGCTGACCGCTTTGAGCCTGAGCAAGTCCGCTGTCTATCTCTGTTTTTGCGCTGTCTATTTCTTCTCTGGCTTCGTCAAACTTTCCCTCTATGGCGTCCTGTATCTTTTGGTTAACGCCGTCGATTTTTTCCTGAGAAATCACCACGTTTACGCCCTGTTCCAAAAGTCCCGAGGCGCTCACCGAGGCGACGCCCTCAACGCCCTCAAGGTTGTTCATTATGCTGTCGTTTATAAAGTTTGACAGCTCCGCCGTGTCCTTTCCCTCATAGCTTACCGCCGCAACAGTTACCGGAAGCATATTTGGGTTTATCTTCATAAGTATAGGAGTTGAAACCTCCTCCGGCCAATAGCCCTTTACCTTATCGATGTTTCCACGGATATCAACTGTTATGCTGTCCATGTTTGCATCTTCTGAAAACTCCATCATAACCATTGAATAGTTTTCAGAGGATGTGGAGGTTATATTTTTTATCTTATCCAATGTAGCCATGGATTGCTCCAGCGGCTTTGTCACAGTTGTTTCCACCTGCTCCGGGCTTGCTCCCGGGTAAGTTGTTATGACAACCGCATATGGAAAATCAAGGTTCGGAAGCAAATCCGGCGTCATCTCAAAATATGCGGTAAATCCCAAAACCAGCACAAGAATAACCGCCACAAAAACAGTAAGCGGCTTTTTTACACTGAATTTAACCATTAGGATTTTCCTCCCCGACACATTTTTTAATAAGATTTATTTTCATCTCAAGGGATTCTCCGACTTCCTTTATATCCTTTCCTCTTGCAAAAACGTCAAATATTGCGCCTCTCAACACCAAAAACAGAATTTCTCTCAAGGCTTTAGATTCCTTTTGATCCATATTTTTCTGTGTTCTGTTCACTATCTCAGACAATTCCTGAAGCTTTTCCTTGCTCAAACAGGAAAAATACTCGCTTAAATCATCTCCGTTTGCCTTGATGTTGGCAAAAAGATTTTTATAAATTTCAAAATTATTTCCACGCTGTACAAACTCCATTGTTCCGTTAAACATATCAATAGGAAGCTGAAAAACATTTCCTCCGCTTTCCTTCATTGAATTTGCAATGGTTTCATACATATGATTGGAAAATTCCCCGGTGACAACGGTTATTAAGTCCATCTTATCGTCAAAGTACTGATAAAAACTGCCTCTGGAAATTTTAGCCCTTTGGATAATTCTGTTTATGGAGATTTTATCCACAGGATGTTCCGCAAATTCCCTTTTTACTTCACGGATAATTCTGTCCCTTTTTTCCGTGGGAAGATTTAAAAAAGTTTTCTTTATCATTATTGACCGCCTTTTCCCTTTTTCTACATCATACGACAATCTGTCATATGACATTATGTCACCATTATAATATCACAGTTTATCCTTGTCAACCCTCTTTAAAGCTTTGCATTTTCCAAAGAAAGAAATTTTTCCTTTACATCTATTCCGCAGGCATAGCCCGTAAGCTTGCCATTTTTCCCAACCACCCTGTGACATGGTATCAATATTATTATGGGATTTTTGTTGCAGGCTAAACCCACCGCCCTGGCTCCTTTGGGACATCCCACAGCCTCGGCGATTTCTCCGTAGGTTCTAACCTCTCCGTACGGGATTTTCAAAAGCTCATTCCAGACCTTTTTTTGAAACGGTGTGCCGTTAGGATTTAAAGGAATCGAAAAGCTTTTTCTTTCTCCGTTCATATATTCCCTAAGCTGTTTTTCCAGCTCTTTTTCCTTTTCATCCATAGGTTCACAGTCATTGTCCGTTTCATTATTTCTAAAATATTTAAGCTCCGAAAGATATTCCCCCTCCCAGCAGGAATAAAAATACCCGTATTCAGTTTTAATCATTATTATCACCTTTCCAAAAAACAAAGAAACACAGACAGAAAAACTCTATCTATGTTTCTTACTTCAATTACAATCTAAATTCTTTTTCGATTTCTCCGAAGGAATCATCCTCCAAAGATTTCCACAGAAAAACTCCGTCCTCCAGCGTCATGTAGCTGTGGCGGCTGTTTTCCTTTGGGATTGACACAGAACCCGGGTTAATATATGTGAAGGTTTCTGTTTCCACACATGCGGGAACGTGGGTGTGTCCGTGGAGAAGCACAGAACCTTTTTCAAGGTTTGGCTTATTCTGCAAATTGAATTTATGACCGTGGGTTGCAAAAATCATTTTGCCTTTTTCACACAGCAGGCAGTATTCCGCCAAAATTGGGAAATCAAGAACCATCTGGTCAACCTCTGTGTCACAGTTTCCTCTTACGCAGAAAATTTTATCCTTGAGAGGATTAAGCATTGCAATAACCTCTTTTGGAGCATAATTTTTCGGCAGGTCGTTTCTTGGGCCGTGATAGAGAATATCGCCCAGCAAAAGAATTTTATCCGCCTTTTCCATTTCAAAGGCCTTGAGCATTTTCTCACAGTAAAATGATGAGCCGTGTATATCCGATGCGATAAAATATTTCATAATTTTACCTCAATCAGAAATTAGCGCCGTTGCTGCCCCAGTTGGCAAATGCACTGTAATTTATATAAATCTTATTGCTTTCTATATTGAGCACGTCTTTTAAAAGCTTTGAGATTGCCGGAGTGAGCTTATCCGCACCCTCTCTGTTTACCTCGCTGCCGAAAAGCATAACCTGAACAAAGGCAATAGGTGTATCGTTCTTACCGCCAAACCAAAGACGGCAGTTATCCTCAAATCCCAGCATAAGTCTGCTTTCAGTTTTTCCCGGATAAAGCTCGATAAGCTTTCCCATCTCTGATTTAAGCTTAATTTCCTGTTCCTCTGTTATTGGAATATTTGTTTTTGTCTGAATATAAGGCATATTTACATCTCCCTTTTCAAAGTAAAACTTCATATGACTTTAAAACCATATCAATAAGATAATAACATATTCCACTTTTACTTACAACAAAAACCTGTAGATTTTGGGAAATTTTCAGCCTTTTACAGGAACAGTTAGCATATTTACCGACTTTCCGCAGCTGTAAATCTTTTTGTAAACGTCCTTGCACTTTCTGTACATATGAAATCTTTTTTCCGCCTCGTTTACATCGCTGTACACCTTCCAACAGCCGCAGAATTTAAAATTTTTACCGTTATTTTCTATAAACCCCACAACATCCTCCGGGGGATATCCCAAAAAGAAGCCTATTTCGTGTGGAAAATCATCCTGTGTGCAAATTCTTTTTTTCAGAAAATTGAGAACTTCCTCTGTACTGTCCGTGTTATAGCCTAATTTTTTTAAATAACAGTTTGCCTGTTCATCCTTTAAATCCTCTTCAAGTCCCCTTTTTCTGAAAACATAAATCAAAGCCCTATTTCCTGCCGCCTTCATCAGCTTTAAATATACACCTTTGGGATTGAGATTTTTATTCCAATATATCAAAAAATATATCAGCGTCTTTGTGTCACTGTAGGTACAGCTAAAAAGATTGGCGGTTTTAATTCTCGCCAAGGTCGGGGCGCAGTGTTCTATTAAAAGCATCTCACTCATGATTTTACTCCCACATGGCGGCACAGCAAATCGTGAAGAGCAGAGGCACTGCTTCCACTGCATCTGCACAAAGGAATGTTGCACCTTTTGGCTTCCTTACAGGCGGAAAGAGCCATTTTATGGGACACCGTTGAGGTGAAAAGCACCATAAGGTCCGGCTTTCCCAATTTTTTCTTTAACATTCCTTTTTCTTTAGTAAACACCTTAGCCTTGCAGCCGTAATTTTTACATATATTTTCATACTGACATGTCATACACTCGTTTCCGCCTACTATAACGATACTCATTAAATCTTTCCTCCTTTAAGTTTGTTTTAACTAACTCTACTGTATAATATTATTTCTTTTAAAAAATTGACCGCTCTATTAGTTAGTTACGTCTAACTAAAGTGATAATATCACATTTCTTCACCTCTGTCAATCAGAAAAAACAAAAAGCAAAAATTTTTCACAAATTTTTTTCAAAAAATTCAAGAAATCGAAAAACAAATGTTTGATTTTTGTAAAAGTATATGTTATAATATGTATATAAGATTGGAGGTTATGATAATGAAACAATTAGGAAACAGTTGTAAACTTGTATACGATTACCTTTTGTCCTGCAATTCACAAGGAAGAGTTCCTTCTGTAAGGGAAATTTGTGAAGCTACCGGTCTGCACTCTACCTCCACGGTACACGCCCATCTCAAGACCCTTGAAAGCAAAGGTCTTATCGAAAGGGAAAAAGGCTGCAACAGATGTATTAAAATTAACAAAATAGGAGCAACCGCACAAGTCCCTCTCGTTGGCAAAGTTACCGCCGGACTTCCTATCCTTGCCATTGAAGAAGTTGAAACATACATTCCTATAAGCGAAAGCTTCCGCCGTGGCAGAAATCTTTTCGCTCTGCGTGTTGTGGGAGAAAGCATGAAAAATGCCGGAATTTATGACGGCGACATTGTAATTGTAAATCAGTCAAATACCGCAGAAAACGGCGACATCGTTGTTGCTTTAATTGACGAGGAAGCCACTGTAAAAAGATTTTTCAAAGAGGACGGCCGTTTCCGTCTTCAGCCTGAAAACGACGCCTTTGAACCGATTATAACAGACAACTTGACTATTTTGGGAAAGATAGTATCTCTTCTTCGCTACTACTGATACAGAACAAACAAAAAAGCCGTGTTTTTTAAGCACGGCTTTTTATTTTTAATTTAACTCATTAAACTGTCTTGCCACATTCATCATGATAGCACATTCTATACGCTTTTTGTGAAGCTCACAGCCCAAATCATAAGTTCCTGTAAGTGAACCTGTTGAGTGGTAAGCGTTTGCGGTACAGCCGCCGCTGCAATACATTTTTGCAAAGCAGTCCTGACACTTTTCACGTGCATAAACATTGCAGAGCTTAAACTCATCACGAAGCTCTGTATTTTTTATACCGTCAAATACATTTCCAAGAATAAAATCTTCATTGCCGACGAACTGATGACATGGGTACAGCTCGCCTGTAGGTGTAACTGCCATGTACTCTGTTCCAACACCGCAGCCGGCAATTCTCTTGTAAATACATGGACCTGCCTCAAGGTCAACCATGTAGTGGAAGAAAGTGAAGCCTCTGCCCTCTTTTTCTCTTTTAAGCATTTCCTTTGCAAGGATGTCGTACTGCTCAAACAATACTGGCAAATCCTCATATTTAAGTGCATAGTCCGCCTCAGGAGGAGCTACAACCGGCTCCATTGCAAGGCTCTTAAAGCCAAGATCTGCAATGTGGAGAATATCGGCGGCAAAGTCTGTGTTGTAGTGGGTGTATGTACCACGAACATAGTAGTCCTTCTGTCCACGGCTTTCAGCCATTTTCAAAAATTTAGGAACTATCATGTCATAGCTTCCCTGTCCGTTTCTGGTAACTCTCAGACGGTCGTTTGTTTCCTTTCTTCCGTCAAGGCTCAAAACCACGTTGTGCATTTCCTTGTTTGCAAACTCCATTACCTCGTCGTCAAGCAAAACGCCGTTGGTGGTAAGGGTGAAACGGAAATTCTTGTTGTGGATTTTTTCCTGCTCACGGGCATAAGCTACAAGCTGTTTTACAACCTCAAAGTTCATAAGAGGTTCGCCGCCGAAGAAGTCAACCTCGAGATTTCTTCTTGTGCCTGAATTTTCAATGAGGAAGTCAAGAGCACGCTTGCCAACCTCAAAGCTCATAAGGGACTTGCAGCCCTGATATTCGCCCTTTCCTGCAAAGCAGTACTTACATGCAAGGTTGCAGTCGTGGGCAATGTGCAGACAAAGAGCCTTTATAACTGTATCTCTTCCCTTGAAATCTATTGCCAAATTCTGATAGTTGCTTTCGCTGAAAAGCTTTCCGTCTTTTTTAAGCTCTTCAATGTCGGAAAGAACATCGTCGATATCAGAAGCGGTTATCTCCTCTTTGCCCTGATATTTTTCAAGGATTTTATTTGTGATATTCTCTTTTGACTCTCCCTTATCGTAAAGGGCGATTACGTCGTAAGCCACATCATCAACCACATGAACGCTTCCGCTGTTGGCGTCGATTATGATGTTGTAGCCGTTGCTTTTATACTGATGAATCATATCCCAATTCCTTTCATATTTTTTCATTTTTATTTTTTAAATTTCGGTAATCATAAAAAAGTTATATGTAGGCGAACCATTCTAAGAATTGCGAAAAAGGTCTCGCCCGACCTGAAACGATGCTAACTTTCTAACATGACCTTTGCAGGTCGGAGATAAAAAAGTTAATCGAGAGCGAGCCATTCCAAAGATTAAGGGAAACGTCTCGCCCGACCTGTGCTGGCGTTAATTTCCAAAACTTACCCCTGCAGGTCGGAGATAAAAATAACGCTGTACAGAATACAGGAAACTGTTCTGTACAGCGAACGGTTAGGCAAATAAAAAATTATTTGCTTGCTTTTTTCTGCTCGCACTGCTGGTTAGCGATACCGCAGGATGTCTTGCAAGCTGACTGGCAGGAAGTCTGGCACTCGCCGCAGCCGCCCTTCTTTGCGGACTCAGCAAGATTTCTTGTGTTCAAAGTCTGAATTCTTTTCATTAGTGGCCACCTCTTTCGGTAAAATTTAAGCGTTCTCCACGCTTTGCTCACTGTATATTTTATATTATTTTCGTCTATATGTCAATACGCATAAACAGACCTTAATATGTCATTTCAACACAAGTATTTTTTCGGGAATGTTTCCTCCCGAGCTTTTTAAGTTTATTTTTGCTTTGTAAAGAGATTTTATTTCTTCTGTAAGCTCTTTCGTTATAAGTTCACCCGGCGCAAATATAGGTATTCCAGGCGGATAGGCAAAAACGTATTCTCCGCAGATTTTCCCCTCAGCTTCTTCAAGACTTACATATTCCTTTTGACATTTCCGGGCTTCATAAATGCTTACAGGCGGTTCGATAATTTTTCCGCCCATTGTATTTTCATTTATAAAAATATTTTCTGCTCCGTATTCATGGTCAATATGAGAAAGAGCCTCAAAAAGCCTTTCAATGCCCTTTTCACTGTCACAGAATGAGGTCATTGCCACGCAGTAGTTTAATGAGGTCATCTCTGTCTGGATTTTATATTTCTCTCTGAGAATTTTTTCAAACTCTGCACCATTGAGATTTGTGTTTTTTAATGAGATAACCAGCTTTCCGCTGTCAAAATCGTAAAAGCTTTTGTGGTTTTCCTTTTTGTCATTTCCTTTGCACAGGATTTTAATATGCTTTAAGTCTTTCGCCTTTTCCGAAAAATCCTTCAGCATGTTTTTATAGCTTTCAAAAGCTTTTGCACTGTTTTCAGAAAGATAATTCATGCACTGGTCTATTGAGGACATAAGCACATAGGAGGGACTGCTGGTCTCAAAAATTCCGAGAGCCTCCGTAAGCTTTTGGCAGGCTTCTTGAAGTTTTTCGCCCTCCCACAAGCTTTTACAGATATGAACCGCCGCAGTCTGGGTAAGACAGGGCAGAGTTTTGTGGGTGCTGTGGATAACGCAGTCCGCTCCGCTTTTTATTGCTCCTTTGGGGAAATATTCGGAAAATCCCAGATGTGCTCCGTGGGCCTCGTCCACCGCAAGGGGAATATTTTTCTCATGAAGAATTTTTGAGATTGCGGAAATATCAGAAACAACGCCCTCATAGGTGGGCGATGTTAAAACACAAAGCTTTATGTCCGGATATTCGTTTAAGGCTTTTTCCACAAGAGCAGGGGAAATGCTTCCGTTTATTGAAAACTCATCGTCATACTCCGGGGTGACATAAACCGGCAAAAGTCCGCAGATGTTTATGGCGTTGTAAACGGATTTGTGGCAGTTTCTCGCCACAAGCACCCTGTCGCCCCTTTCTGTAAAGGCATAAATTGCGGACAAAATTCCGCAGGTGCTTCCGTTTACCACATAGCGGCAGAAATAGCTTCCGTAAAGCTCTGCGGTTTTCTCCATGGACTTGAGAATTATTCCCTCCGGGTCGTGAAGGTCGTCTGTCCCCTCAACCTCTGTCACGTCTATTTCTTTCAGGGGTGTTTCACCCACAATGGGAAAATTTCTCTTGTGTCCCGGCATATGCATTGGGTAAGTTTCTTTTGAATATTCTTTTAAATACTGATAAAGGTTCAAGCTCTATTCTCCTTTTCAAGTATCTCTTTTTTTCTTTTATAAAAGCTTTCGCCGAAATCATCGGCTTTCATAAATCCGCTCATTATGCAAGCGCCATTTGCTCCGGCTTCCCTTACCGGCTCCATATTTTCTGTGCTTATTCCCCCTATGGCGTAAACGGGAATTGAAACTCTCTGTGACACCTGACGCAGGAACTCAAGACCTCTGCCCTTTAGTCCCTTTTTGCAGTCGGTTTCAAAGATATGTCCGGCGGTGACGTAATCTGCGCCCAAAGCTTCCGCCTCTTTTGCCTCTTCAAGGCTATGGACGGAAACTCCCACAAGGGAAAATTTTTCCCTTATCTGAGGATTTTCCCTAAAGTCCTTTAGTGACAGGTGGATTTTATCATGGTGAAGCTCCAAGGCTTTTTTCCAAAAGCAATGAAGTACAGGAGTTGCCCTGCCATTACTGCACACATTAAGAAATTTTTCCCCTAAAGAAAAATACTCTTCCTCTGTCAAATCCTTTTCACGCAAAATTATAAGGTCGCAGTTTTTTGAAATTTTTTCAAGTCTTTTGATAAAATCGTCACCGCAAAGCTTTCTTGCGGTGACGCATACAAGTTTAAAATTATCCAACATAGATATAATCACTCATAACAGGCTGCAATCCCTTGTCTTTAATGGCTTTGTAAATCTCGTCAACTGTTCTGCCATCGTCTATCTCGAACTGCTCGTCGCCCTTTTGCTTTTCATCTCCGTGACCGCCTATACCAACGTCAACGCCTGCGGAAATCTTTGTTGCGGCTATGTTGATAATGTTGTTTCTAAAGTTTGCGTTTTCACGGCTGGAGATTGTAATGCTTGCAAAAGGCATGAAAATTCTGTAAGCGCAGATAATCTGCAAAAGCTGAGGCTCGTGAACGTCCTTTGGATTTATCTTGTCGTTGTTGATAATAGGACGAAGTCTTGGGCAGGAAAAAGCTATCTCAGCATGTGGATATTTTCTCTGAATAAGGTAAGCGTGCATACCTGTTGCAAATGCGTCCTTTCTGAAATCGTCAAGACCAAGCAAAGCCGCAAAGCCAACGCCTCTGATACCGCCCATCAAGGCTCTTTCCTGAGCGTTAAAGCGGTATGGGAAAATTCTCTTTCTTCCGCCCAAATGGAGTGTTGAATATTTATCGCTGTTATATGTTTCCTGGAAAACAGTAACAAAGTCTGCACCGCACTCGTGGAGATACTTATAATCCTTACTGTCCATTGGGTAAACCTCAAGGCCGATAACCTTAAAGTATTTCTTTGCTATTTTACAGGCTTCGCCTATGTACTCAACATTTGACATCTTTGGACTTTCGCCTGTGAGGATAAGTATTTCTTCAAGTCCTGACTTTGCGATTGCCTGCATTTCTCTTTCTATCTCTTCATAGTTAAGCTTTGCTCTGTGTATTTTATTATGGCAGTTAAATCCGCAGTAAACACAGTAGTTTTCACAGTAGTTGGCAATGTAAAGAGGTGTAAAAAGGTAAACGGAGTTTCCGAAATGCTTTCTTGTTTCCATCTGGGCACGCTGAGCCATCTGCTCAAGGAAAGGAAATGCCGCAGGTGAAAGGAGAGCCGCAAAGTCCTCAGGTGAAAGGCTGTCCTTGTCCAAAGCTCTTTTTACGTCCAGTGCTGTGTATTTATCCGGGTCAAAATTATTCTTTGCTTCTATAACCTGATCCATAATATCGTGGGGAATAACTTCCATATTCTCCTGATATTCCATCCAGTTGGTATTCTTATCTATCATTAGTTTCTATCTCCCTTGAAAATTATTCGCCCAAAAATCCTGTAAGAGGTGAGGAAGCAACCGCACCTTTTTCAATTACTCTGCCAAGGCCTGCAAGGTAAGCTGTTCTTCCTGCTTCTATTGCCTTTTTAAAAGCCTCTGCCATTGCGGCGATATCTCCTGCTGTAGCGATTGCGGTATTTGCCATAACTGCGGCGGCGCCCATCTCCATAGCCTCACAAGCCTGAGAAGGTCTGCCTATACCTGCGTCAACGATAATCGGCAAGTCAATTTCATCTATAAGGATTTTAATAAATTCCTTTGTGCAGATACCCTTATTTGAACCGATAGGAGCGCCCAAAGGCATGATTGAAGCGGCGCCGGCGTTCTGCAAATCTCTTGCCACGTTCAAATCCGGATACATATAAGGCATAACGATGAAGCCTTCCTTAGCCAAAACCTCAGTTGCCTTTATTGTTTCGTAGTTGTCAGGAAGCAGGTATTTTGAATCTCTCATAATCTCAATCTTAACAAAATCTCCGCAGCCGCACTCTCTTGCAAGTCTTGCAATTCTAATTGCTTCCTCAGCGTTTCTTGCGCCGCTTGTATTAGGCAAAAGTGTTACGCCCTTTGGTATAAAGTCAAGGATGTTATCTGTTCCGGCAGTTGCACGTCTTAATGCAAGTGTTATAATCTCTGCTCCGGCATTCTCAACAGCCGCCTTTATAAGGTCAAGGGAATATTTTCCTGAGCCCAAAATAAAACGTGAATTAAATTCATGTCCTCCGAGTATCAATTTATCATTATTCATTTTTCTCATTCTCCTTATTTTTTATTTCCAACCTGCAAAGGTTCTTTTTACAAATAAACGTCTGCACAGGTCGGGCGAGACCTTTTCTTTAGTTTTTTGGAATCGCTCGCCTTCAATAGTGTTTGTTGTTAATCTGTCCATACGGTTGGACTTTATTTTTCATTGAATGACACAACGTATTACACCGGCGATTGTCCCAAAATCAATTTCATAACCGCTGTTGCCTGGTGTGCGGCGCATACTGCAACTCTTGGTGCCATCAGTCCGCAGCCGTCTGCTATATCGCTTTTCTCATCTCCGCAGAGATAAAAACGGCTCATAACCTTTCTTGTGGTGATTTTATTGGCGCTGTCGGTTCCCGCCATTCCGGAACCTGAAACCAAAATCACATTTTTCATATCGGAAAGCACCGTTTCGGTTATCATAGCTTTCTGGTCGGCTTTGTCAAAGGCTTCGCAGATTATGTCACATTCCGAAAAAATCTCCGGAATATTTTCCTCAGTCAGCTTTACGGAATGTGTTTCGTACACACAGTACGGGTTTATTCCTAAAAGCTGTTCTTTCAAAGCTTCCGCTTTATATCTTCCCAAATCCGCAACACGGTACTGCTGGCGGTTGAGGTTTGTCACATCCACCCTATCAAAATCCGCAAGGACAAGCTTTCCTATTCCCAGCCTTGCAAGAAAAAAGGCGATATTTGAACCAAGTCCCCCCAGTCCCGCAATTCCAACTGCGGCATTTGAAAATTTTTCCTGGGCTTCTTTTCCGTGGCGTTCTATCAAAGCGTTAAAATATTCTTCCCTTGTCATATCAGCCGCCGCCCACAAAATTTACTATTTCCATGGAGTCATCCTCTTTGACTACAACCTTGTCAAAGTCACTGCGTTTTACTATATCTCCGTTTAATTCAACAGCCACTCGCTGAACATTCAAGCCCTGTTCCTCAACAATCTGAGCAACTGTTTTTCCCGCAGCCTCTGCCGGCTGACCGTTAATTTTTACCACAAAAACGCCTCCTTTTGTTGTCACTTGCAAAAAAACGGTATCACAAAGAAATCACACCCGAGGTGGTGTGCCCCTTCATAATACCGTTAATCTGTTTGTTATTATATCAGTTTAATGTAATATTGTCAAGATAAAACTATCTTTATCAGTCCTCAAGCATGTTCATAACCATACCTGTTATCATCTTTGGATAGAAATAGGTTGATTTCTGGGGCATTTTTTCTCCTGCAAGGGCAACGTCACGAATCTGTGTAACCTTTGTTGGGTTCAAAATAAATGCGCACTGGAATTTGCCATCACTAACACCATCAACAGCCTCCTGAAAAATCTTTGTATAGGTGAGGTTTATCTGATTTGCCATATTCTCTTTATCTATACCGAGAATGTTTTCAAGGATAAGACTGTGAAGAACTGTAACGTCAAGCTCTCTTGTGGGCTTGCTCATATCAGGCAGCATTTTATCAAGGTTAAAAGCATTTTTCAGCATGAGAATTTTGTTTGTCTTTCCCACATATCCGAAAGCCTTTCTGTTGTCACGGAAAAGGTCGTGAAGCGTATTTTCCATTGTGGAAATATCCTCGCAGTCCATAACCTTGAAGTTTTCCTCACATTTTTTGAGGAATGCTTCCTCGTCAAAGTTTTCAAGATCTCTTACAAGTCTGTGTGTTGGGAAAACTTTAAGTCCCGGATGATCCATATCGGCAAGGAAAATCATCTGATAGTCAACGCCGTCGCCCTCTTTTGCAAGACCATTTTCACGGCAGTAATTTCTATAGTTGAGAGCTGTTTCATAACGGTGATGACCGTCGGCAATATAGATTTTTCTGTCCTTAAAATCAGACACAATCTTCTCGATTACAGAAGGGCTTGTTACAGTCCAAAGTCTGTGGGTAATTCCCTGACCGTCTGTAAACTCCTGACACTCCATCTCCTTGGTTTTCTTTTCTATTGTATTCATTGTTGTGTGGGTGTCGTCTATATAAAGTCCGTATATCTGGCTAAAGTTGCAGTTTGTGGCTTTCATAAGGTTCAATCTGTCCTCTTTAGCCTTTGAAAGTGTAAACTCGTGAGGCAAAACTATACCCTTTGAAAACTCCTCCAGCTTCAGGCAGAGAATAAGACCTTTGATGCATACTCTCTTTCCTTTATGGTCAAACTCTTCCTCATAAACATAAATAGCCGGTTTTTCATCTCTCTTTAAAATTCCCTTTTCAAGCCAGCTGTTTAAAGTTTCTTTTGCCTCTTCATAGGGGTTTTCGCCCTTTGGAAGCTCAAGTCTGATAATGTTGTAAGGATTTTCTTTTATAAATCCCTCTCTTTCGCTGTCGCTTATAATGTCATAAGGAGGACAGCAAAGCTTTCCTATATCTCCTGCTTTTTCCACATCAAAACGTAATCCTCTGAATGGTTTTACCTGTGCGATAAGTCATTTCCCCTTTTCAATATATTCTAAAAATTGAGGCTTTTCCGTTATTATATCATGGCTGTGATAATTTGACAACGAATAATTTGAGGTTTATAATTATAAAAGATTTACTTTACTGAAAAGGAGGTTAGATTTTATGATTACAAATTTCCATACCCATGTTTATCCGGACAACATCGCAAAAAAAGCCATAGAATCTGTAAGCGGATATTACGGCATTAAAATGGAAATGGATGGTTCTATCCAGTCACTGCTAACAGACTGTCAAAAGGCAGGCATTGACCGTGCGGTGGTTCTGGGGGTTGCCACTGTTCCCTCTCAGGTTCAAAGCATAAACAATTATGTTTCCTCACTGTGCAATGAACACAAAGAACTTGTGGGTTTCGGCACAATTCATTCCGAAATGGAAAATCCGGAAGCCGAAATTGAAAGAATGATTTCCCTTGGTTTAAAAGGCATTAAAATTCATCCCGACACCCAGCATATAAATATTGACGAGGAAAAAATGTTCAAGGTTTACGATATGATACGTGGAAAGCTTCCTATTCTTTTCCACTGCGGCGACTATCGTTACGGATATTCAAGACCGGAACGCCTTGCCAGAGTTTTGGACAACTTCCCGGGTCTTACTGTTATTGCCGCTCACTTCGGAGGCTGGAGCCTGTGGGATTTGGCAGCTGAATACCTTGTGGACAGGGATTGCTATTTGGATTGCTCAAGCTCTACCATGTATTTAGGCAGAAAAAGAAGCCGTGAGCTTATTCACGAATACGGCGCAGAGCGTATTCTTTTCGGAACAGATTTTCCAATGTGGAATGCTTTCGGTGAAATAGGAAGAATAAAAGACCTTAATTTATCAGCCGAGGAAACAGAGCTTATAATGAACGGAAACGCCTCGAGAATTTTAGGCGAATAACTATAAGTTTAAAAAATCTCTTGACAAACAACATCATTGCTGATATAATACTAAAGGTAACTTAACCAGTGAGTTTAAGGGCCATTAGCTCAGTTGGTTAGAGCAACCGGCTCATAACCGGTCGGTCCGGGGTTCGAGTCCCTGATGGCCCACCAATAAACGGCAGTTAAAAACTGCCGTTTATTTTTTATCTGTCGAAGTTATATATAGTTCCCATTACAAACGAATAATAAAAAGCAACAGGGCGTCATATAATAAATGCGCCCTGTTATTTTTTATAAAAGAAAACCCCTCGGAAAATCCGAGGGGCAAATCATCAAAAAGCAATTAAGTTTTAACTTAATATATGTACTTACTTAGAAATCAATTATTTTGTAGCTTTCTTTCTAGCGAAGATTACAAAGCCTGCAGCCATGATAGCAACTACCATGAGAGCAACTGCTGTTGAAGCTTCACCTGTCTGAGGAGCTTCTGGCTTCTCAGTTGTTGCCGGAGCTGTTGTAGATGTTGTGCCATCTGCTGTTGTTGCCTCAGTAGCATCTGTTGTCTCTGTTGTAGGATCTGTTGACTCAGATGGATCTGTAGGATCTGTAGGATCTGTTGGATCTGTTGGATCTGTTGGGTCAGTTGGATCTGTAGGATCTGTAGGATCTGTTGGATCTGTTGGGTCAGTTGGATCTGTAGGATCTGTTGGGTCAGTTGGATCTGTAGGATCTGTTGGCTCCTGTGAACCGCCAGCGATTACCAAAGAAGCTGTAACGCCGTCTGTCAAACCGGAATTATCCTCTGCAACAACATCTGTGTAAGGATCGCCCTGTGTTGGCTTGCCGGCTGCATCATACAAGCTGAATACGTGGAATTCCTGGCAGAACAACTCGTCAAGGTTGTTAACATCTTCAAGAACCTTAAATGTATACTGATACATCATTTCCTTGCCGTTAGACAAGTCAAGACCCTTGAGTATAGAATAGTTGAAGTGGATACCCTTTGCAAAAGGTGCATCTGCTGCTGAGTAGTTAAAGTTGTAAACAAAAGAGTTACCTGGAACATAAAGATTTGGCCACAATACATCTTCAGTATCCTCAACAAACTGCAACTTTGTGCTATCATAGAAAAGCTCCATCTGAGCATTGATTGAATAGCGATCGTTTGTATCTACTGAAAGTGTAACGGTGATTGTATCACCAGCTTCTGCGTAATTGTTGCCGCCTGTCTCACCTGTCATTCTGTAACCAGGATTATACATATCTGCTGCGTTTGCTGATGTAAGACCAACAACACAGAGAGATGCCAGCATGAAGATTGCGAGCATTACGCTCATAATTTTCTTAGACATGATTTTTATCCTCCTTAATTTTTGCTATTCTAAGCACGTCATCCTAAGCACTTGTATTATACAACACCGGTAACAATTTTGTCAACACTTAAGTCTGTTTTTCTCTGTATTAAACGTAGAATATCGGCCTATTTCAGCTGAAAAAACTCTACTACATGCACAAAATACCTTTTTAGCACATGAAATATTACAAAAAGATTACAAACAAAAGGAGATTTATTAGCAACATATATAAACACTTTAATGTAGTTATTTTGTAAACAAATCATTACAATTTCCTTTTTCTGTAAATACTTATTCGGATAGTGTCTTTAAAATAATTCCTTTTGTGATTAAATCACTGGATTTTTTTGCCTTATGCGTGTATTATATAATTACAGTAAAAAACTGAATAAACAATTTAAAAAATATAATCATAACAGTAATAAAACAAAACCAATATAAGGAGCGATAAATATGTCAGTATTAACAATCACACAGAACAATTTTGAAAATGAAGTTTTAAAATCCGACAAGCCGGTTCTTCTTGACTTCTGGGCATCATGGTGCGGTCCATGCAGAATGCTTTCACCGGTTGTTGATGAAATCGCAGAGGAAAACCCTCAGATTAAGGTTGGAAAAATAAATGTTGACGAAGAGGGCGACCTTGCCGCATCCTTCGGAGTTATGAGTATTCCAACACTTGTGGTAATTAAAAACGGTCAGGTAGTAAACCAGTCCGTAGGCGTTGTTCCGAAGCAGAAAATTCTCGGAATGCTTTAATCATATACTAATTAAATAGGAGTGAGCGCCGTGTATGACATAATAATTATAGGAGCCGGACCTGCCGGAATTTCGGCGGCTCTTTACACACTGAGAGCAAATCTCAACACCCTTATAATAGGAAAGGACGGAGGCGCTCTCCAGCAGACAGACAAAATAGAAAACTATTTCGGCACAGGCGGAGTTATTTCCGGAAAAGAGCTTTTGGAAAAGGGCAGAATCCAGGCAGAAAATCTGGGAGCCTCTTTTGCAAAGGAAGAGGTTGTATCGATAGAGTGGATGGAAAATTTCACCGTTACAACCCAGTCAAACCGCTATGAAGCAAAAGCCGTGATTATAGCCACCGGCAACAAGCGCAGCACAGCAAAAATCAAGGGTATTGATACACTTGAAGGAAAGGGCGTCAGCTACTGCGCAGTCTGCGACGCATTTTTCTACAGAGGAAAAAATGTCGGCATACTCGGAAGCGGCGAATATGCACTTCACGAAGCTATGGCGCTGAAAGGTGTTGTAAATTCCATAACAGTTTTCACAGACGGCAAAGAGATAACCGCTTATTTCCCCGAGGATATAAACATTGTAACCTCACCAGTTGAGGAAATACAGGGAGAGGAAAAGGTTTCCGGCGTAAAGACAAAGGACGGAAATATATATCCCCTTGACGGTGTGTTTGTGGCTTTGGGAACTGCGGGAGCCGGAGAGCTTGCAAGAAAGCTGGGACTTCCGATAGAAAACAACAGAATTTCCGTAAACGAAGACAAGTCAACAATGATACCGGGAATTTTTGCCGCAGGCGACTGCATTGGCGGAGTATTGCAGATAGCCACCGCTGTAGGCGAGGGCGCAGAAGCCGCCTTATCAGCAATTAAATATTTAAAGACTTCCACATCTAAATAATGACACAGCAAAACAGCATCAACGGGATGACCGTTGATGCTGTTTTTTAAGTTAGATTTAATATTTTTCCCATAAACAAAGGAATACCTGTTTCATTATCTATAATGAAATATAGAAACGGTCGGTCGAGCTTTACCTCTTTTCCCAGTATTGCTCCTTCGTCGTTAGCTTCCACCATTGTGACTGCTCCGGCGGTTGTTCCTTTTTCATCCACATTTATAAAGGTTTTGTGAACCACACGGTTTATATAAACATTTCCTCTGGTTGAAGTGCACATCTTTTCAAACTCTGCTTTTCCGCTGTCGAAAGCTCTCACCATTCCCATATCTATAAGAGGTTCTTTAAGCTCTATTTCGTATTCACTGGAGAACTTGGGCATATTTACAACCACAGGTTCATTTTCATAATTTTTAAATGCATTGAGCAAAGTTTCACCCTCTAAGCCCTCTATAAATTCATCAATTTCCATATTCTCAGGAGGGAGCAAGGCGGCAAAGCTGAATTTTCCTCCCTTGTAATCCTTTATAAATCCCTCGGCGCCATTTAAGCTTATGTACTTGTTTTCTTCGGAATACATAAACTCCCTTTGAGCTTCGCTTCCGTCGCTGTTGTAAAAGGTTCCCTCATATATTTCTGTGTCGTAATAAATTCTCTCCCACTGGGCTTCAAAGGTTATGGCGTTTATAAGGTACATCACCGTATCAATATCTATTTCATCAAGAATTTTTTCAATCATTCCGTCTGTGTTTTTCTTTACCCAGTCGTTTATGTCATTTAATGTCTGCTCATTGAAAGGCTCTTTAAAAATCTGAGCATTGTAATAATCAGCCGCTGTCTGCAAAAAATCCTCATTTACCTGAAGGCGGTTTTCATCATCCCTAAACCACACAGAGTTTGCAATTTTCATTGCGCTTTCCCCTTGAGTGAGCTTTTCGGAAAGGGTGTAAAGGTATTGATTAAGCTCTTCTGTTTCCAAACCCTCGGCAAGAAGATTTTTCATTTCCTCAAGGGTTTCCCCCTCTGCCCCATTTGCGGTCATTGAAAGGGCAAGCATTATTGATACAGGGGAAATCATTGAGTTTTTCTCTTTATCGGTAAAATTTTTAAAGCTTTTTACAGCAAAGTCTGCGTATATCTTTTCAAAGCTTTCATCTGTTTCTTTTCCCTTAACCTGCTGAGGATTTATATCCGACGTAAGGTCTTTCTTTTCCCCGCTTTCACAGGCTGTCAGTCCCAGCAAAAGAGTAACCGCCATAAACAAACAAGCTATTCTTTTCATAAAACATCCCCCCTATACAAAGTTTATTATCTCCTGCAATTTATCATCGGGAATTTTTTTCCAACGTCCGTCGTTGTTTTTCATTATGTATCCGTCCTCTGACAGGAAATAGTTTTCATCTCCCGTGGAACTTGAAATTGTTATCACATATCTTTCCTGATGTTCCGTTTCTTCATAGTCACCTGCGTCATAGGCACTTTCAATCAGGCTGTAAAACTCCATAATATTTTCTGAGGAAACAGTCCTTATTTCACCGCTTGTTTTGTCGCTGATTTCCGCTGTAGGTTCTAAAACTATTCCGTCATTTCCGTCCTGTTCTTCTACAGCCTCCCCTGTATCCACTTCAATCTGCCAGTCACCTGATTCCTCAGTTGCAAATTCCTCACCATTTTCCGGAACGGTTACGCTCACGTCAACTCCGTTATCAATGGAATTGTTGCTTTCAGGCACAGTGTTCATATTCAGCAACGTGGGAACAGCAAAAGCACAGACAACCAAAAAAATACAGAGAGAACCCAGCGCTCTTCTTTTTCTCATTTTTTCAAGACTTGCTTTCACTTCCCATCGTTTAAAAACTTCCCTTTTAAAGTCTTCGTCATTTCTCATCACAGCTCAACTCCTTTTTCTGACAAAGCAATTTTCAACTTTCCTTTCGCCCTGTAAAGGAGATTATCTATCTGCTTTCTCGATTTTTTCATTACCTTTCCCGTTTCCTCATAGGAAAGCCCCTCAAAATACACAAGATGCACAGCTATTTTCATATCCTCAGGAAGTCCGCTTATGGCTTCGTTTAAAGCCCTGCTTCTCTCTCCCCTTATAAATTCCTCCCATAGAGAACCGCTGTTGTCTGCTGTTTTGTCAAGCTCCTCAATGTCGGCTTTTCTGTGCTTTTTGCTTCGTCTTAAAAAATCCAAAGCCCGGCTTCTCCCAATCATAAAAAGATATGTTTTAAGTGAGGTTTTAAAGTTGTATTTTTTCGGATGGGCAAGAAATTCCACAAAAACATCTATAGCAATATCCTCCGCCTCGTCATAGTCTTTAATATACCTGTAGATGAAAAAGGTAAGACTTTGGCGGTACTCCTTTAATATATCGTCGAAAGCTGATTTATCTCCCTGAAGAAAACGGCGGCAGCTGCTTTCACCGTTATCCATATCTATCGCCTCCTTGCAATATTTATACGTTTTTCATCACCTAATTCCTTTATAATTTTAATTTATTTTTAAGAAACAAAACCTTGATTTTTGCAAATCCGTGTATTACTATAAATGTATTATGGAGGCGGTATAGGTATATAAAAAAAATTATGAGATTGGAAGTGGCGTTATGGCAGATATAATAGATTACATCTACCAATACGGAGACAAGACGCTGGAAGAAATGCCTTTTAATGAAATAGACAGCCTTGTGCTGTCCAGGGTATCTTATATACCTTTTCACAGCATCGTATCCAGCCATGTTACCCACAAAATAACAGTTTTGGGAGCTTTTAAGGAATTTTTAAACAGATACCGTGACCCATACAAAAAAGTTTTATGGCACGACGATGTTCCCCTTATGGCTGCTATGGCGGAAAGCCAGAGATTTAAAAAAATGGAGCTTTGCGCCTATAAAAATATCCTTGATCCGCACAGAGAAATGCAGTTCGCCGCCATAACCATATTCATGGGAAACGGTCAGATTTTTATTTCTTTTCGTGGAACAGACGACACTTTTCTTGGCTGGAAAGAGGACTTGAACATGAGTTTTCTTCCTGTTATCCCCTCACAGCAGGAGGGTGTAAGATATTTCAACTATATATGCGAAAACACAAAAGGTGATATAATAACCGGCGGTCACTCGAAGGGCGGCACAATCGCAATTTATGCCGTGGCAAACTGTGAACAGCAAAACGCAGACAGAGTAAAAGCCATTTACTGCCACGATTCTCCGGGATTTACCGAAAAGGTATTTAAGGAAATTGAAGAAAAGAATGTTATGAAGCTGGTTTACCGCTATGTTCCCCAGTCCTCTATAGTTGGTATGCTTTTCTACAACGATGCAAAATACGAAATTATCAAAAGCAATCAAATGGGCTTTATGCAGCACGATATATATTCATGGGAAATCGTAGGCAAAAGCTTTAAGCATATTAAATCAGCCACAAAAAGCAGTATGTTTTTTGACAGCACAATAAAAAGCTGGATGGATAAGATGTCCTTTGAAGAAAGACAAAAGGCTATTGATGCTATTTTTGAAATTTTCGACAGAACCGACGCCAAAACCATAGGCCAGCTGACGGAAAACTGGTTTGAAAATTCAAAGACAATTTTAAAATCCTTTAAAAATCTGGACTATAAAACAAGAAGCGTTATTCTTGCTTCTCTGTTTACCTTGGTTAAGGTTGTAAAAACAAATATTGTGGTGGCTATTTCAAAAATGCAGGGATATTGAAAGAGAGATAATATGAGAAGAAAAAATCTTGAAGAAAAAGACATAAATGTAATTGAAGATATTTTAAAGGAATGTAAGGTTTGCAGAATTTCTCTGTGCTGTGACGGTGTTCCCTATATTGTTCCCATGAACTTCGGCTATGAAATTAAGGAAAATAATTTAACACTTTATTTTCACAGCGCCCTTGAGGGCAGAAAAACCGACGGAATTAAAAAAGGCGAAACTGTTTGCTTTGAAATGGACTGCGGCCACAAACTCATAGCCGCCGAAAAGGCCAGCGGCTACACTTACGCCTATAAAAGTATAATCGGCTGGGGAAATCCACAGGTTATTTCCGATACAGACGAAAAAATCGACGCTCTCAATAAGCTTATGTACGCCCAAACCGGAAGATATTTCGATATGAGCGGCGAAAAAGCGGTGGTTGATAAAACACTTGTATTTAAAATAGAAACCAACAACTTCACCTGTAAGGTGAAAAAAGGATTGGTTTAAACAAAATACCTCGCAGGATCGGATTAAAACATCCGCACTCACGAATTATATTTCTATATAAGAAAAATAAAAAACAGCCATGGTTTGATAAATAAACCATGGCTGTAACAATTCAAATATAAATAAAACCCAACCGAGAGCGAACCATTCCCAAGACTACGGAAAAGGTCTCGTCCGCCTTTAAACGACGTTTATTTCCAAGCTGAAGTTCTGCAAGGCGGAGATAAAAAACTCGCCCGCCTTGTAATGATGTTTATTTTTTAAACGAAGTCCTGCAAGGCGGAGATAAAAATAAAGGTTTCGCCCGACCTGTGCTGAACCTAAAGATTAGATTAACCTATGCAGGTCGGAATCAAAAATAACGGGAAAGGAAGGTGTTGAGTTGGTTGAAGATTATGTCAACGCCGCCCTTTGTGTCGCTTTCGATGTTGAGAGGCATTATCGGATCGTGAACAGAAAGACGGAGTAAGAACCAGCCGTCGCCGTTGTCCTTGTCAAAGTAAACACGGATTCCCTCACGGTTGTCGTCGGCAATTTTCCAGCCCTCCTGAGCTTCTGCGTACTTTTCAAGGTCTGCAATTACCTTTTCGCCGTACTCTCTGAAATCCTTTTCTTTGATTTTGAAACGGATTTCCTTTGACTCAACAGGCTCTTTGAGGGACGCTGTCAAATCCTCAAGCTCTTTGCCCTGCTGTTTAAGCTGAGCCATTTTGATGATTATCTTTGTGCAGAGATATGCGCCGTCGTCCAGGAAATAATTCTCACGCATAGCGGCATGTCCTGAGGTTTCAATGGCAAGAGGACAGTTTATTCCCTGAGCGTTAAGCTCTAATGCCTTGTTGATTACATTTTTATAGCCTCTTCTGTAACGGTAATGCTTGCCCTTTAAATCTTCTTCTATAAAGGTTTTAAGTCCTGATGATGTGATAGAGTCGGTAACAACTGTGCCGCCGTCGTTGCCCTCGAGAGCAATAGCGGAAGCCACTGCTACAAGACGGTTTCTGTTTATCTCGTTGCCTGAACTGTCAACGGCTCCGCCACGGTCAACGTCTGTATCAAAAATAACGCCAAGGTCTGCTTTGCTTTCCTTAACGGCTTCGCAGATTGACTGCATAGCTTCTTCGTTTTCAGGGTTTGGAACGTGGTTAGGGAACATTCCGTCCGGGTCAAGATAACGGCTTCCTGTTGTGTCTGCGCCCAAAGGCTCCAAAACCTTTGAAGCATAGAAACCGCCTGCGCCGTTTCCTGCGTCAACAACGATTTTATATCCTTTTAAAGGATGCTCGTAATCCTCTGCGTTTACCTCTCTGCAAATCATATCACGGAGATTTTTTGAATACTGCTTCATGTAGTTTGTAGTGGTAACTGTACCGCCGCCGATTTTCTCAGGTGTTTCATTTTCCTGAGCATAGGTGAGGATTTCCTCGATGTCGCTTGCCTCAAGTCCGCCGTCACGGGTAAAGAACTTCAAGCCGTTTCTGTTAAATGGGTGGTGGCTTGCGGTAATCTGCAAAGCGCCGTCGCACTTCAGGTCAACAGTTGTCATAAACATAGAAGGTGTTGAAGCAAGTCCGCAGTCAAGAACCTTTACTCCGTCATCTGTAAATGCCTTTGTAACGGAAGCCACAATACGAGGGCCTGAAATACGGCTGTCACGTCCAACGGAAATTGTAAGGTCTTCGGCTTTCTTTGAAAGCTTCTTTGAAAGCCAAAGCACAAATCCGTCAGCCATTTTGTAAACCATCTCATCAGTGAGGTTTACGCTCTGACCCTCAACGCCTTCGCTGGCAACACCTCGGATATCTGTTCCGCTTTTAAAAATTTTGAATTGCTCGTTAAGCATAGTAACTCTCCTTTTCAGATTCTGAAATATCATTTACCCTTATTATACATGAGGTCTGTGAATTTAACAATGTTTTTAAGAAAATAGAATATAAAAACATATTTTTACGGGAATATGGGATTTTTTTATCCTCAAAAAAATGATTACAAACAAGTAAAAATTCAAATTCGGCAATTATAATATTTGTATTGTTCCTAAGTTTTTATAAAAGTATATTTTTACCAAAATTCAAGAGAGCCCAAGTTCTGGAAACGATTTCATCATCAAATATTATGTGCAAATTATACAAAAAATTCAATTTTTAACCGCTTAAATAGGATGTTCAATTCGCAAAATTTACAAAGTTGTAAGAAAAAAGTTGTTGACATTTACGGTTCGTATGGATATAATGTAGGTGTCAAGTAAAGAGTCCGCTTGACTACCGATGAATATAAAAATCTATCTTCGGTATAGATTAAATTGCCAAATGGTAAATGGCAGCACGAAACATTTAAGGAGGAAAATTATTATGACACCTACAATTAGTTTACATGATGTTAATGTTGCTGAGTTCCTCGCCGTGCTTGACACTTGCAAAGGTAATGTGTACTTGATCACACGTGAGGGAGATCATCTCAATCTTAAGAGCAAACTTTGCCAGCTTGTTGGCTTGACACAGCTCATCGAAGGCGGTAAGATTTCAGAAGCTTACATCATCTGCGAGAACAAAGAAGACGAGTCAAAGCTCTTCAGATTTAACTTGTTCGATGATATGGGCGACGCTAAGGTTGCTAAGGCAAACGCTGAGAAAGCAGAAGAGACAGAAGAATAATAAAGCCTTATACGATTAACTCGATAACATTATAAATCAAAACCGGTCACATAGTGGCCGGTTTTTCCCCTTTATTACAGCAAAATAACCGGCACGCTTTCTGCGCACCGGTTATTTTTATGGGTTTTCGTTGATTTTTTTTCTTAATAAGTCAAAGTTATTTCTTACTGTGACAGTTGATGGATGATTTTCTCCCAGATGTTTTTTCACTATTTCCAAAGCTTTATTGTAAAACTCCAAAGCTTTCTCATATTCTCCCATATCATCATACACAGTAGCTAAATTGTTGTATGTCGCAGCGGTATCGGGATGATTTTCTCCCAGCTGTTTTTCTCTTATATACAAAGCTTTGTTGCAAAACTCTAAGGCTTTCTCGTATTCGCCCAGAGCTTTATACACCCCGGCTATATTGTTGTATGTTGTAGCGGTATCGGGATGATTTTCTCCCAGCTGTTTTGCTCTTATATACAAAGCTTTGTTGTAAAACTCTAAGGCTTTCTCGTATTCGCCCAGAGCTTTATACACCCCGGCTATATTGTTGTATGTTGTAGCGGTTGAGGGATGATTTTCTCCCAGCTGTTTTTCGCTTATCTTCAAATCTTTATAGTAAAACCCCAAAGCTTTCTCATATTCGCCCATATGATAATACACCCCGGCTATATTGTTGTATGTCGCAGCGGTTGAGGGATGATTTTCTCCCAACTGTTTTTCTATTACTTTCAAAGCCTTATAGAAAAACTCCAAAGCTTCCTCATATTCGCCCATATCATCATACACAGTGGCTAAATTGTTGTATGTCGTAGCGGTATCGGGATGATTTTCTCCCAGCTGTTTTTCACTGATACTTAAATCTTTATAACAAAACTCCAAGGCTTTCTCGTATTCGCCCAGAGTTTTATACACACCGGCTATATTGTTGTATGTCGCAGCGGTTGAGGGATGATTTTCTCCCAGCTGTTTTTCTCTTATATACAAAGCTTTATAATAAAACTCCAAAGCTTTCTCGTATTCGCCAAGATCTTCATACACACCGGCTATGTTGTTGTATGTGCCAGCGGTTAATGAATTGTGTTTTCCTAAAGTATTTTCCTTTATCCTTAAAGCTTTTTCTGCGGCTTTCAAAGCATCACCGTAACGCCCCTGCTTATCATAAACTTCGGACAAGTCCTCATACACATTTGCAGTGTCAGGATTGTCCTCTCCTAAAAGCTTTTCCCTTATTTCCAAGGCGTAGTTTAGGATTTTTTCTCCGTCGGACAGCCTATACTCTTTGACAAGTCTTTTTCCTCTGTTTCTGAGGGTAATCGCAAGAGCCAAAAGCTTTTCCCTGCTTTGGTTGTAGTCTATAGTTACATCAGTGTTTTCACCTGTACTTCTGTCTGTTATCCTGTCTGCCTCGGACGAAAACTCCGTTGAAAATTCCTTTGCAGGAATAATGTCCTCAAAGGTCATGGTAAGGCGAACATAAGAATAAAAGTCATAAGCGTTTTTACTGAGAAAATCGTCAGCTTCCTTTGTAAGGCAGAAAACAAACACCTTACCCATAGAGTTCAGCATATCCCTGCTGAAATTAAATCGCTTTACTGTATTTTCTCTTTTGTCTTTTTGAAAAAAAAGGGATTGAAAATTTTTGAAGAAATAAGCAGAAGCGTTGGGATTGCCGGAAACAAATTTTTCAATATTTTTTATAGAGTATTCTCCGTCCCACTGTGTACAGTCTACCACTGCAACGGGAGTTGAGGAATAGTGCTCTATGACTTCGCTTTGCATAGCGGGGGAAGCTATCAAAAGATAAAATCCGTCGTCTGCGTTATTCAGTATATTTCCAAGACAGTAATATGAATAGCTGTTATCAGTTTTCATTACGCATTACCTGTTTATAAATCCCTGTTCCTCTAAAAATTCCCCCACAAGAGGGTGAACATCGTGCCAGCGTTTGCTGTTGTATTCAAGGACAACGCTTGCCTGAAGCATTTCCAAAAGCATTTTTTTATCGGAAATCTGTTCCCTGTAATTTTTATCGGAATATATTTTTGCCAAAAATTCATAATGTCTGCTGTCTATTCTTCTGGTAAGTGAGGTTTTAAGCTGTTCCAAAGCTATTGATACATCCTCCATTGATATAGTTTCAGCTTGCCTGCGCATAGCTCTGGTTGCGCCTGAAACGATGATAGAAAACAAATCTCTAATCGACCCACCTGTTTTCTTGATAATATATTTCAAAACATCAGCTTCAAAAAGGTTTAAATCCGTTCTTTTTTCAACAATTTTCTCAATGGCTTCAATTCCTTCGTCGTTTTCAGTGCCATCTATCTTCTTCACCTTTATCATAGGAAAGGTTTTCGCTTCAAAATATCCGTCCAAAGAGCCGAACATTGTTTCATATGACATGTAAATAGGGATGGTATAGATTATAGGAAAGGAAACTCCGGAAAGAATTGCGGGATGATTGTAGAAGATTTTTCTCGCATCCTCGGAATTGAGCTTATCTAATTCCTCGAAAATGACTATAGGCTGTTTCTGGTCGTTATATTCAGTCAGCGTATCGGCAATCTCCGTCATTATATTTATCCATTCGCTGGCACGTCTTGAAACCTTTTCCCTGTACACTGTCCTTGTTTCTTCGTTAAATTTCAAATCGCTTTTCAAAGAAACCATGAAATTCAAAATATTTAATAAAAAGAGTTTTCCTTTTGTATCGGCAGAAATTCCACCGGACAAAGCTACATTTGACCCGGCGCTGATTTCCTGACATTTTTCTTCTTCAACAGTCCAGTATTTTACTATTCTTTCCTCAAGGTCATTACCCAATTCACAGTCATGTTCCTCAGCAATTTTTAAAAGGGCGTTGCCCATAAGTATAAGCAGGTCTGTATATATAATATTGTTTAAATCCAAGTCTAAAGCGCACTGCACAGATTCCACATAATAACCCTCCGTTCTCAGCTTTTCAGCCATGCGGTTAAGCTCTGTGCTTTTTCCGCTTCCTCTGTGTCCTAAAAGCAGAAAGGCGTTTCTGTCCGAGGGCATTTTGCAGGCTTCGTAAATATCTTGTATAGGAGATGAATACTTATCTCCTGTTCTTGTTTCCATTGTTTCACAGTAAAATTTGTCAAGATCATTTCCGTCAAGAGGAGCCGCCTTAAAGGCAGTAATAATTCCATGAAGGTCATTTGCATATTTTACTCCCATAGTATCCTCCTTTAAAAAATATAATAAAAAGCATATATATAATTATTATAATGTTAACATAACCGATTATGCTTTGCAAGAGAAAAATTATAAGACTTTTTCATGAGAACCCTTGACATTGTATTGGCCACCGTGTATAATTGTATTAGATGATACAGTACAATTAGTCATCAAAAATCGGGAAAGGATGGTGATGTTATGTTTTCTGTGGACTTTATGGCAAGACAGCCTCTTTATGAACAGATTTATTTAAGCGCTGTTAACTTAATATCCCACGGGGTTTTGGCTCCCAATGAAAAGCTGCCGCCTATACGCTCGGTGGCGTCGGAGCTGGGAATAAATCCAAACACCGTGACAAAGGCTTATCAGATGCTTGAAAAGGACGGCTACATATATTCCACCGTTGGCAGGGGAAGCTTTGTTTCTCCCAATGTGGACAAATTTGAAGAGCGAAAGAAAAACGCTTTGCGTGTAGTTGAAAAATCTATCGGCACTGCAATAGAATGCGGCGCAGGCAGGAAAGAAATCACCGAGATACTTGACAAGGCTTTGAGAAACGGAGGGTTATTATGATTGAGATAAAAAATCTTTCTAAAGCTTTTGAGAAAAATTTTGCCCTGAAAAAACTTAATTTTCAGGTGGGCGACGGCTCTGTTTTTGCTTTGGTAGGCTCTAACGGAAGCGGAAAATCCACCCTTTTGAGGACAATTTCCGGTGTTTACCAGCCGACAGCGGGAGATGTTTTGATTGACGGCAAACCGATTTTTGAAAATCCTCAGCTTAAAGACCAAGTTTATTTCGTGGCTGACGTTCCCTTTTTCTACAACGGAACAACCCTGGACAACGCTTCAAATCTTCTAAGCAAAATCTACAGCGGATGGAGTGAGGAAACCTATTTAAGACTTTGCTCCATATTCCCTATCGACAGAAGAGGAAAGCTCATAAATATGTCTAAGGGTATGCAAAGACAGGCTTCTTTGATTTTAGCCCTTTCCGCAAAGCCCAAGTATCTTTTACTTGACGAGATTTTCGACGGTCTTGACCCTGTAATACGCAGGCTTGTAAAACAGCTTATAATAAATGACGTAAGCGACAGGGGTATGTCTGTTATCATCGCTTCTCACAACATGAGAGAGCTTGAGGATATCTGCGACCACATTGCTTTTCTCCACAGGGGCAACCTTGTTGTTGAGGACGATGTGGACGAGATAAAAACACAGGTTCACAAGTTCCATGCAGCTTTTGACAGGGACTTTGACCAGAATGAAATTATCGGCGGTCTTGAAATTTTGAACATCAAGAGAAGCGGAAACCTCATAAGCTTCACCGCCAAGGGAAACAAGGAAGATATTGAAAAAATAATCAAAGCGCAGGAACCTATATTTATGGAATCCCTGCCCCTCACTCTTGAGGAAATATTTATGTGCGAAATGGAGGTGGCAGGTTATGACATCGAAAACATCAAATAAGTACACAGCTTTTAACCGCTGTATTTCTCTTATGGGCTGGACTGTAAAGAAATACAAATACACTTTGCTTATATACACTATACTTCTGTTTCTTTCTTTCCCCATGATGGCGGTATTCTGTATAACAAGCAAAGTCCCCATGACATTTGAGGGCAACGACACGGGCTTTATAATGTACAACGCATTTTTCTCCACTGTGGCTGTATCTTTTTCCGTGATTATATCTTTTATAAATTTCGCCTATATGCAAAAGAAAACAAGTGTTGACTGGTATTTTTCTTTCCCTATGACAAGGCGAAACATGTTTGTTTCAAAGTATTTGGCTTCTGCGGTTATGAGCATTGTCCCTGTTATTTTAATCTCTTTTATAGGACTTTTGATACAGGTTACAACAATAGACTTGAGTTCATTTTTCGCAAGTCTTATGATGCTTATTCTTGCAATACTCAGTAACATATCTTTCGTGGCTTTACTTTCAGTTTGCTGCGGAACAACAATTGACGGCATTATCTCTTATTGTGTAATTTCCATGATTTATCCTATAGCATGGGCGCTGGTTTATTATTTGCCGACACTTGTTCTCCCCGGATATGTTCCTTTGGATATCAGCATGACATTGCTGACCGCTCTTGTGCCTTTTGTGTCCCACTATATGGGAACTTTTCTCGGTGACTTAGACCAGTTCACCTCCTATCAATTCATACACACAGGCTGGTGGCTGCTGTTTACGGTTCTCTGCACAGCCGGAAGCATATTCCTTATAAAGCGCAGACGCACCGAATCAGCACAAAACGCCTTTGCCTTTAATATGCCTGCAATAATAATCAAGATAGTAGCCGGCTTTGTTGGCGGAGTTGCTCTGGGATTGCTTTTCAGCGTTCTCTCCTACTCTTCTGATATGTTCTATCTTTGGTTTTTGGCAGGAGCAGTTATCGGCGCATTCTGTGTCACATTCCTTCTGCACATTATCTACGCAAGAGGAACAAAGGGATATTCAAGAAGTCTTTTGCAGTTTGCATGTGCAATCGTGCTGATTTCTGTGTTCTATATTCCCCTTATTACGGGTTGGTTCGGATATGTTTCCAATGTTCCGAAAGCAGAAGACGTTAAAAGCGTAGGCATATATCTCTATGATTCAGAGGGCGGCTACAGTCTTTACACTATAGACGAAGATACCAACACCGGTTACAACAATGTTGACAGGTATACAACCTTTGACGACAAGGAAACAATCGAGGATGTAATCGAAATCCATCAGGAAATTGTTGATAACTTGAGTAATATATATGATTTCCCATATAATTTTGACAGCTCCAACAGGGCTATTATAAGCATGGACGATAATGACAGGTTTTACAACATAAAATTAAATTACACTCTCAACAATGGACGCCATATTACAAGGGAATACGAATACGGAGAACTTTCCGGAGAAGTTCAGAATATGCTTGCTGATTTTGTAACCTCAAGACTTTACGATTACAAGATTATTTCAAATTATGTTGACCGTTTTACGGAAATTATTTCTCTTGAGTATTTGGATTATGAAACCGATACCGGAATACTTGTTAATCAGGAAAACTTTTCTGATATGGATAAAATGCTTGAGGCTTTGAAAACAGATATATATAATAATAAGGACATGGATGAAAGCGACTCCGACGCAAAAGGTAAAATCTATATCACTGCCTTTGACAAATATCATAAGCTTATCCGCTTGGATATAGTTATAAATGATAACTTTGAAAATGTTATGGCTCTGTTAAGCTCAGTAAATGAAAATGCATATTCTAAAGGTTACGCAGATTTAAATACGGAAACCGCTTAATTTTAAATAATCCTTTTATACTTTATCCTTCTATACACTAAAAACACCCCCATGATTTGTAGTCATGGGGGTGTTTTACATATTATATAGTTCTTTAAAAGAATAAATCAAATAAAAAGTTACATTAAAGCGAGCCATTCCAAAGACTAAGCAAAAGGTCTCGCACGCCTTGAAACGACGTTTATTTCTAAACCAAACCTTTGCAAGGCGGAAATAAAATAATCAAACCTAACCGAGAGCGAGCCATTCCAAAGACTAAGCAAAAGGTTTCGCCCGCCTTGTAACGATGTTTATTTCTAAATCAAAGTCCTGCAAGGCGGATATAAAAAATACAGGTCGGATATAAAAATTAAGCCTCTGAGCGGTTTATGGCGTTGAGGACACCGAGGATTGAGGCGAAGTTTACGTTGTGGTCTATGCCGACACCGAAAATGTCGTTGCCTCTTGGTGTTTTAAGCTGAATGTAGGACACAGCCTTTGAGTCTGAACCGGAGGAAATAGCGTGCTGGCTGTAGGACATGAACTCGTAATTGTTAATGCCAACGCCCTTGAGTGCATTAAAGAATGCGTCGATAGGACCGTTTCCTGTTCCGGTAATGGCGATGTCGTGGCCTTCAATGTTGTCCATTCTGATTGTTCCTGTGAATGTAACCTTGTCGCCGTTTTCGTCGTAGAGCTTATGCTCAAGGAGATCGTATTTCTTCTTGTGGTTGATGTAGTTGTCCTCAAATACTTTGTACAGCTCTTTTGAGGTGAGCTCTCTTTCAACACGCTCACATTCTGCCTGAACCAATGCACCGAACTCAGGATGCATTTTCTTTGGAAGGTCAAAGCCGAAGTTGTGGTTCATAACAAATGCGGCGCCGCCCTTGCCGGACTGAGAATTGATTCTGATGATAGGCTCGTACTGTCTGCCAACGTCCGCAGGATCGATAGGCAGATAAGGAACCTCCCAGTAGTCGGAGTCGGTATCCTTCATGTACTTCATACCCTTGTTGATTGCGTCCTGGTGAGAACCGGAGAAAGCTGTAAAAACAAGCTCGCCGATGTATGGCTGACGTTCGTTTATCTTCATGCCTGTGCATCTTTCGTAAATCTCCTTGTACTTAGGAAGATTGCTGAAATCAAGCTCAGGGTCAACTCCCTGGGTGTACATGTTAAGTCCCATTGTAACGATATCCAGGTTACCTGTTCTTTCGCCGTTGCCGAAGAGTGTTCCTTCCACTCTCTCTGCTCCTGCGAGAAGAGCAAGCTCGGAAGCTGCTACGCCGCAGCCTCTGTCGTTATGCGGGTGAATACTGATAATTGCTGCCTCTCTGTTTGGCAGGTGCTTTATAAAATATTCAATCTGGTCTGCGTATGTGTTTGCTGTGCACATTTCAACAGTGTTTGGCAGATTGAGGATAACAGGATTTTCTTTGGTTGCGCCAAGCTCCTCCATAACTCTTGCGCAGATTTCAACAGCGTTGTCCATTTCTGTGCCGCTGAAGCTTTCCGGTGAATACTCAAAGCGGATATTTGTATCGCCCTGATACTGTTCTGTAAGCTCTTTTACAAGCTTTGCGCCCTTTACGGCTATGTCGATTACGCCGTCCATATCAGTTTTGAAAACAACCTTGCGCTGTAATGTTGAGGTGGAATTATAGAAGTGAACGATTACATTTTTTGCGCCCTCGATGGCTTCAAACGTCTTTCTAATCAAGTGCTCTCTTGCCTGAACAAGAACCTGAATTGTAACGTCGTCTGGAATGTGATTTCCCTCTATAAGCTCACGGCAAATTTCGTACTCGGTTTCTGAGGCTGATGGGAAGCCGATTTCAATTTCTTTAAATCCCATATCGCAGAGAGCGTGAAAGAACTCCAGCTTTTCCTGAAGATTCATGGGGTCGATAAGAGCCTGATTGCCGTCACGCAGGTCAACGCTGCACCAGATTGGTGCTTTTTCGATAACCTTGTTTGGCCACTGTCTGTCCGGCAAATTTATCTGCTGAAATGGAATGTACTTGTGAAATGAATTTTTCATTTTGAAAACCTCCGAATTTTTTTATAAACAAAAAAATCGTCCCGTAAAAAGGGACGAAAAAAATCCGTGATACCACCCTGATTCAAACACACCTCACGGTGCGTTCCTCTGCGACTTCCAACAAAGTCCGACATATAACGGTGTCTGCCGTTCTGTTTTAATTACATAAAATGCTTTTGGACAGAAAACTCCGGGATGAGCTATACACACAGATTACAATATCGGTTCGCACCAACCACCGACTCTCTGAATTGTGACACTATGTCTTGTTCCCTTCACAGTCTTTAAACGGGATATTTTGTTTGTTAATCACTATTATATTGAATTTTTATAATTTGTCAAGACTTTCGTCTGATTTTTTATTCTTCAAAGCCAAAAGTGTCCTTATTTCTCTCTTTGAAAAGGTCGAAAACTTCCATGAGAAGGTCGTCGTCGTCGATACCTACATAGTTTTCGTGCTCATCGTCAACGCTTTCGATTTTGAGGATAACAACCTGGTCTGCCTCGTCATTATTCTCTATAAGAACAATATATTCCTCGCCTCTAAGCTCGATGCAGTCCAAGAAGAAAAATTCTACATCTTCGCCCAAGTCGTTTGTGAGAACTATTATTCCGTCCTCGCCGTTTTCGTTTGTCATATTCTTTTTATTTTCAGCCATATTTTCATCTCCGTTTTAAAAAGTTTTCCACATTGAAAAGGCGGAATGTTGATAACTTTTCCGTTTTTTCAATTATTACATCAAAAAATAAACTCGTCCTTATATTCTTCTTTGAATATTTCCATTAACTCGTCTATCAATTCCTTTTTTGTCAATGGCAGGTAAGCTTCTGCTTCATGGTCTTCATCGTATTCATATTTTAAAATCGTCAGCTCATGACAATTTTCATGATTTTCCATAAGATAAACATACTTCTGACCTCTCAGCTTTATCATGCCGAGCCATTTATATTCTACGGGATTTCCTGACGGATCTATCAAGGTGATAATATCTTTTGAATTGTCAGCCATTTTACACCTCATCTTTATATATCAAAAAGGAGCGATCATAGACCGCTCCTTTTTTTTATTTAAAGCATTAGCTTAGGCTTTTAATTAGTCGTTGATAGCGATAACTGCGCCTGAACCAACTGTTCTACCACCCTCACGGATAGCGAAACGAAGACCTACTTCGATAGCGATTGGTGTGATAAGCTCAACATCCATCTCAACGTTATCGCCAGGCATGCACATCTCTGTGCCCTCTGGAAGAGAGATTGTACCTGTAACGTCTGTTGTTCTGAAGTAGAACTGTGGACGATAGTTGTTGAAGAATGGTGTATGACGGCCACCTTCGTCCTTAGTAAGAACGTAAACCTGGCCACGGAACTTTGTGTGTGGGTGAATTGAACCTGGCTTTGCAAGAACCTGTCCTCTTTCGATTTCAGATCTCTGAACACCACGGAGAAGAACACCTACGTTGTCACCAGCCTCAGCATAGTCGAGTGACTTTCTGAACATTTCAAGACCTGTAACAACAACTTTTCTCTTATCCTCTGTGAGACCAACGATTTCAACTTCCTCAGAAACCTTAACTGTACCTCTCTCAACTCTACCAGTAGCAACTGTACCACGGCCTGTGATTGTGAATACGTCTTCAACAGGCATAAGGAAAGGAAGGTCAGACTTTCTTTCTGGAGTTGGGATGAAGTTGTCAACAGCGTCCATGAGCTCGTGGATGCACTGATACTCAGGAGCGTTAGGATCCTTAGAATCGCTTGTGAGTGCGAGGTAAGCAGAACCCTTGATGATTGGTGTGTCGTCGCCTGGGAACTCATACTCGTTGAGGAGGTCACGGATCTCCATCTCTACGAGCTCGAGGAGCTCTGGGTCGTCAACTTGGTCAGTTTTGTTCATGAATACAACGATGTAAGGAACGCCAACCTGACGGGAAAGAAGGATGTGCTCTCTTGTCTGTGGCATTGGGCCGTCAGCAGCAGAAACAACGAGGATAGCGCCGTCCATCTGAGCAGCACCAGTGATCATGTTCTTAACATAGTCAGCATGTCCTGGGCAGTCAACGTGAGCATAGTGACGCTTCTCTGTCTGATACTCAACGTGAGCTGTGTTAATTGTGATACCACGCTCTCTCTCTTCCGGAGCCTTATCGATGTTTGCATAATCAACGAAATCTGCCTCACCGTTGAGGTTGAGAACCTTTGTGATAGCAGCTGTAAGAGTTGTCTTACCGTGGTCAACGTGACCAATTGTACCAATGTTTACATGGGGTTTGTTTCTTTCAAACTTTTCTCTTGCCATTGGAAATTTCCTCCTTTTATTAGTAAATGATAAATTTACTTTATTGTAGCTATTGTACCAATTTTAATTAGAAATTGCAATAGCTTTTTAGAATATTTTCAGAACTTACAACGAAAATACCGTTGTAAGTTCCTGAAAAATTTGTGTTTTATAGTTTCAAAAAAGGATTAGTCCTTCTTTGTACGGTCGCTCATAACCTTTTCTGCAATGTTCTTTGGAACTTCTGCATAGTGGCTTGGCTCCATAACATACTGTCCACGGCCCTGGGTCTTGGAACGCATGTCTGTTGCATAACCGAACATCTCTGAAAGCGGAACCATAGAATTGATTCTCTGTGCACCGTTTTCAGCTTCCATGCCCTGAATCATACCACGACGGGAGTTGAGGTCGCCGATAACGTCGCCCATGTACTCCTCAGGTACGATAACAGTAACCTTCATGATAGGCTCCAAAAGAACAGGATCTGCCTTCTTCATAGCCTCCTTGAAAGCCATAGAACCGGCAATCTTAAATGCCATTTCAGATGAGTCAACCTCGTGGTAAGAACCGTCATAGAGCTCTACCTTAACGTCAACTACATTGTAGCCTGCAAGTACACCGGACTGCATTGCGCCCTGGATACCTGCGTCAACAGCAGGGATGTATTCCTTCGGAATAGCACCGCCCACAACAGAGTTTATGAACTCGTAGCCCTTTTCTGGGTTTGGAGAAACTCTGATCTTAACGTGACCGTACTGTCCCTTACCGCCTGACTGTCTTGCATACTTCTGGTCAACATCTGCATTCTTGCGGATTGTTTCCTTGTATGCAACCTGTGGCTTACCGATATTAGCCTCAACCTTAAATTCACGGAGAAGTCTGTCTACGATAATTTCAAGGTGAAGCTCACCCATACCGGCGATGATTGTTTGTCCGGTCTCTTCGTCTGTGTAAGCCTTGAAGGTTGGGTCTTCTTCTGCAAGCTTTGCAAGAGCAATACCCATCTTCTCCTGACCGGCTTTTGTCTTTGGCTCAATAGCAACACGGATAACCGGATCCGGGAATTCCATTGATTCCAAAATTACCGGGTTCTTCTCATCACATAGTGTGTCACCGGTTGTTGTATTTTTAAGACCAACAGCAGCAGCGATATCACCTGCATAGCAAGTATCGATATCCTTTCTGTCGTTAGCGTGCATCTGAAGAATACGTCCGATTCTCTCGTTGTTATCCTTAGATGAGTTATAAACTGTTGTACCGGCCTTAATCATACCTGAGTAAACTCTGAAGAAGCAGAGCTTACCAACGTATGGGTCAGTAGCAATCTTAAATGCAAGAGCTGAGAATGGCTCTTCGTCGGAAGCATGTCTGCATGTTTCCTCCTCTGTCTCAGGGTTGATACCCTTGATAGCAGGAATGTCTGTTGGAGCAGGCATGTAATCAACGATAGCGTCCAAAAGCTTCTGAACACCCTTGTTACGGTAAGAAGTACCGCAGGTTACAGGAACCATGGTGTTGTTGATAGTTGCTTTACGGATTGTGCTCTTGATTTCATCAATGGTGAGTTCCTCACCGTTGAAGTATTTCTCCATGAGCTCCTCGTCCTGTTCTGCAACAGCTTCGATAAGCTCATCATGATATTTCTGAGCAAGTTCCATCATATCCTCAGGAATAGGCTCGTCTCTCATGTCCTTACCGAGGTCATCATAGTAAACCTCAGCCTTCATCTCTACGAGGTCGATAATTCCCTTGAATGTGTCCTCAGCACCGATTGGGAGCTGAATCGGAACAGCATTACATTTAAGTCTGTCTTTCATCATCTGAACAACTCTGTAGAAGTTAGCGCCCATGATATCCATCTTGTTAACGTATACCATTCTTGGAACGCCGTAGTTGTCAGCCTGACGCCAAACTGTTTCTGACTGTGGCTCAACGCCGCCCTTAGCACAGAGAACTGTAACAGAACCGTCCAAAACTCTCAATGAACGCTCAACTTCAACTGTGAAGTCAACGTGTCCTGGAGTGTCGATGATGTTAATTCTGTGTTTTTTCCAGAAACAGGTTGTTGCAGCGGAGGTAATTGTAATACCTCTTTCCTGCTCCTGTACCATCCAGTCCATGGTTGCGCCACCGTCGTGGGTTTCGCCCATTTTGTGGTTGATACCTGTGTAGAACAGGATACGCTCTGTGGTTGTTGTTTTACCGGCATCGATGTGAGCCATGATACCGATATTTCTTGTCATTTCAAGTGAAACCTGTCTAGCCATGAAATCCTCCTGTTAAAAATTATGCTGCCGGTATATAATTACCATCTGTAATGTGCAAATGCTCTGTTTGCTTCTGCCATCTTGTGTGTATCGTCACGCTTCTTAGCTGCGCCGCCTGCACCGTTAACAGCATCGAGGATTTCGCCTGCAAGTTTCTCCTTCATTGTTCTCTCTCCACGAAGTCTTGAATACTTGGAGAGCCAGCGAAGACCCAGTGTCTGTCTTCTCTCAGGACGTACTTCCATCGGAACCTGGTATGTTGCACCGCCTACACGACGAGCCTTAACTTCCAATACAGGCATTACATTCTCCATTGCCTGCTCGAATACCTCCAATGGATCCTTGCCTGTCTTTTCTGCTATGATGTCGAATGCACCATAAACGATTTTCTGAGAAACACCCTTCTTACCATCGTACATAATGTTGTTGATAAGACGTGTTACGAGCTTTGAATTATAAAGCGGATCTGGCAAAACATCACGTTTTGCGATTTGGCCTCTTCTTGGCACTTTACTTCCCTCCTTCACAATATTTGAGATATCATAGGTACTCGAAAGCGACAAACTCCCGTATGCCACACAGAGGCTTATATATAAAGCACCTGTGTATTGCATCACAGTTACGTAAATAACTTAATGGGTAGTTTTGTCAATTCCTTATTTCTTACCTGCCTTTGGACGCTTTGCGCCGTACTTAGAGCGAGCCTGCATACGCTTTGCAACGCCCTGTGCATCAAGTGTGCCTCTGATGATATGGTAACGCACACCAGGGAGATCCTTTACACGTCCTCCACGAATAAGAACAACGCTGTGCTCCTGAAGGTTGTGTCCCACACCTGGGATATAGGAACTGACTTCAATACCGTTTGAAAGCTTAACTCTGGCAATTTTTCTCAAAGCTGAGTTTGGCTTCTTAGGTGTAGCAGTTTTAACAGCTGTGCATACGCCTCTCTTTTGTGGTGAGCTCTGGTTGATAGCGCAGCGCTTCTTTGAGTTCCAGCCCTTCAAAAGTGCAGGAGCCTTTGCTTTCTTCTCGGAAACTTCTCTTCCCTTGCGAACCAATTGGTTAAAGGTTGGCATGATTTTCCTCCTTTCCTCACTAATGAATAAGAAATTGATTTATGTTAACCACCAAAATAATTTTGGCGGGTCAACAGCAAATTATTCATGTGTTTCCTGTTTTTCACACAATAAAACGGAATGTTTACATCTTTTTAAGCATATTTACGAACATCTTTTTACGTAAATAAACACACCCCGTCAATTTCAAATGATACCATATAACCATGCCTTCTGTCAAGTATTTTTTTATTTTACATAGCAACATAAGCCCATTATATTTATTAAAAATTGTTATTTAAAATACAGCCTTTTATGTGTAACAAATCACCATTTCAAAAAGATATTTCTTAGGGTAAAACTAAATATTTACCCAGCAACACAACGGTAAATTTTAAATATGGAATGGGTTCATCCAACAGCAAATTTCATTGGATTAAACCGCCTTATTTTTATCATAGAGCTTACTTTATAGAGCTTACTTTAACCGATAGAATGTTAATCCTCCCCTACGAGATAAAAAACAAACCGTGGCTCAAAATTCAAGGAACCACGGTAATTGTTACATATTTTAAAATCAACTTTTATGTGAGCAGCCTCCAAAAAATTAAAAGGAAGGTCTCGCCCGACCTGTGCAGAAGCTAAATACATCATCTGACACATTCAGGTCGGAAACAAAAGTCTCGCCCGCTTTGAAACGACGTTTATTTCTAAACCGAAGCCTTGCAAAGCGGAAATAAAAATTATTTGTTGAAGATGGACATGATGTTGTAGAAGTCGTCGTCTTCGTCGATAACTCTTGAAGTTCTCTCAGCCTTCTTCTCCGGCTTTTTCTCTTCAGCAGTAGCAGCCTGTGTTTCCGGCTCCTCAGTCTTTGCAGACTGTGCGCCGAGGTTGTTGCTGTCGAAGCCTGTAGCGATAACTGTTACGCTGATTTCATCGTCCATGTTGTCGTTGATAACAGCACCCCAAATGATGCTTGCATCCTCGTTAGCCTTTTCTGTGATGCTCTGTGAAGCCTCATAGATTTCGTCGAGAGTTGCTGTAGGTCCTGCTGTGATGTTAACGAGAAGACCTGAAGCGCCGTCGATTGTGCTTTCAAGCAATGGGCTGGAAACAGCCATTTCTGCTGCAACCTTTGCCTTGTCCTTGCCTGTAGCTCTGCCGATACCCATGTGAGCCTTGCCTGCGTCCTTCATGATTGAAGTAACGTCTGCAAAGTCAAGGTTAACAAGACCAGGAATAAGGATAAGGTCAGAAATACTCTGAACACCCTGTCTGAGAACATCGTCAGCGATAGAGAACGCATTCTGGAGAGTGATGCTCTGGTCGGAAACCAGTCTGAGTCTGTCGTTAGGAACGATGATGAGTGAGTCAACAGCAGCTGCAAGCTCTGCAATACCCTGCTCAGCCTGAGCCATACGCTTTTTACCCTCGAAACCGAAAGGCTTTGTAACAACTGCAACTGTAAGGATGCCCATATCCTTAGCAATCTGAGCGATTACAGGAGCAGCGCCTGTACCTGTACCGCCGCCCATACCGGCAGTAACAAATACCATATCTGTATCTTTCAGAAGAGCTGCAATATCTTCTCTGCTCTCTTCTGCTGCTTTTTTACCAATTTCAGGCTTAGAGCCTGCGCCCTTACCTCTGGTGAGCTTCTCACCAATCTGGATTTTCTGGTTGGCTTTGGAAAAACGAAGAACATGCTCGTCTGTATTTATTGCAATAAACTCAACATTCTGAACTTCCATCTTTACCATGCGGTTGATAGCGTTACCGCCGCCGCCGCCAACGCCTATAACTTTAATTACAGGCAAATACTCCATCATTTCTTGTTCAACTGCGAAAGCCATTTTAAAGTCCTCCTTGTTTACACTTACCTTTTTTCATAAAGCGATATGTAAATGACATATTTATCCAAATAATAATGACACAATCCATACATAATAAATTAACATATATCGCTCTAAATTTCAACGCTTTTTTAAATTTTTTTTTAAATATTCTTCAAAACCATAGTTTCCAACAAAAACAGACATTTCTCTTTAAGTTATCTATAGAATATGTTGCTGTTTGTGAAAATTATCGTATTTTTATAAAATTTAACCTTAATAAATTTCATAAAACACAGATTTATTGTTCCCTTATGCGGCATCTGCTGCGCTTTCTGTGGTCTCTTCGGAAGTCTCCTCAGCCGCTTCTGTAGCTTCCTGCGTTTCCTCCGCTGTGGTTTCCTCTGTCGGAGTGGTTGTCGCCTGCTGTGTCTGAGGCGGCACATATACTTCGTTTTCATTGAAGTAAGACTTACTGGTTTCTTTGCACATGGAAACATCAAGGGTTCCCTTTATAAGACCAGTATTGTTTGGGTCAAGCTTTTCATTTATGATTGTCTGTGCGGTTTTCACCTTGTAGGAAATATCCTCAGGATATCCTATTATCACAGTAATTCTGTCATCGTATACAAACTTAATATTGGCTGTGTCTGAAATATCAATTACAGTAACCTTATCAAACTCGTAAGCCTCCAGAACATTTACAAGCTGGTTTAGAATATTTGTGATATCCTCGTCTGTAAAGTCCGCATACTCGCCTATGACATTTGTAGTCATTTCAGTTCCATGAACTACCGGCAAATTATAGTAATTATCTGCTGTTTTTTCCAGTATTCTGCCATTTTCGCCAAGGATGTAATAACCGTCCGAATATCCTATTACATAGGAGGGGACTTCCTCTACTATCTCGATTGTTATGGCGTTTGGAATTACAAATCCCACGTTGGCCTGAGCTACAAATGGCAGAGCGTCAACAATTTTCTTTGAAGCCGCCGCCTTGTCGCACAGGAAGATATTTTCTCCTGTTTCAATTCCGCTGAGCTCTACTATTTCATCCTGGGCGTATCTTGTTTCACCGGTTACAATTATTCTTTCTGTCTTAAAGAACACCGTAAGGGAAAGCATTACGCTTATAACCGCAATAACGAAGAAGATAGAAAAAGCGGTTAAAAATCTCTTGATTTTTCTCTTTCTCGGCGTCATGGTTTTCGGAGCTCGTCCGGCGTGGCGTTTTATCTTTCTGCGCCTTGCTCTTTCGTTCATTATTTCCTTGGAACGCTTTTGATTTCTGTTTCTTTCCTCAGGTTTTGTTTCTCTGCTGACAGTTTTTTTCTTTGCCGAAGAAGATGACTTTTTCGCCTGAGACGGTGCCGATTTTTGAACACTCTTTTCACCTGTTGGTTTGTTTCTTCCCTGCTGTGGTTTGTTTTTCACCGTTCCTCCTGTCCGGCGGTGCTGGTGGACTTTGTATTCCCTCTCATCTCCGCCAAAAAACTCTCTGTTTCTCACAAAATCATCGTAACTCATCTGTCCTCTTCCCGCATAGGACATCGACGGATTATAATCACCTGCAGGCTCTCTGTATGGGCTTCTTTCTGCGGGGTAACGGGAGCGGGGATAATCCCTTCCCGTACCCTGCGGTCTTTTTTTCTTTGGACTTCCCGACACTTGAGAACCGCTTTTAACAGGCGCTTTTTTCCTTTTAGGCTGTTGTTTAGATACGGTTTTATTTACTTTTCTTTTTTCAGCCATATTCTGCACCTGCCTTTCTTTTCACTTCCTCTGATATTTATATTTTCTTTATCTCTGCCCCCAAACCGCTCAATACGGTTTCCAAGCTTTCGTAACCTCTTTCAAGGAAATTAACGCCACTCATCTGGGTTGTTCCCTGGGCACAAAGTCCCGCCGTAACAAGCGAAGCCGCTCCCCTTAAATCAGGAGCTACAACCGTTGTTCCGAAAAGCTGTGAAACACCTTCAACAACAGCGACCTTTCCTTCTACCTTTATGTTAGCGCCCATTCGCTCAAGCTCTCCCACGTGACGGAATCTGTTTTCAAAAATATTTTCCACAATAACGGAAGTTCCTTTTGAAACTGCGGTCATCGCCATAATCGGCGCCTGACAGTCGGTGGGAAAACCGGGATAGGGCATGGTTCTTATATGTTTAACTGAATTTAAAACCTTCGGAGCGGTTATTCTCATGTCGCCTTGTGAGAAAGTCACTTTGCATCCTGCCTCTTCAAAAACCGGTATAACCGCTCCCAAGTGACTCTGCATAACCCCGTGAAGCAAAACATCTCCCGAGGTCACTGCCGCTGCGCTCATAAGTGTCGCCGCCACTATTCTGTCAGGTATGACAGTGTGACAGCATCCTGTAAGGGATTTAACGCCGTCTATCACTATTGTACCTTCACCGGCGCCGTATATCCTTGCGCCGCAGCGGTTAAGGTATTCCGCCAGATCACAGATTTCCGGTTCTCTTGCGGCGTTGGTGATAGTGGTTGTTCCCTTTGCCAAAACTGCCGCTATCATTATGTTTTCGGTGGCTCCCACGCTTGGGAAAGAAAGAGCTATTCTTCCGCCCTTTATGCCGTTTTCACAGCTGCATTCCAAAACGCCGTATTTTTCCTCTATGGAAACTCCCATTTGGCGCAGCGCCTTTAAATGCAAATCTATAGGGCGTGGTCCCAGCTCACAGCCTCCCGGAAAGGAAAGCCTTGCTTTTCCTCCGTGGGAAATTATAGCTCCCAAAAACACAATGGAGCTTCTCATTTCCCTCATAAGCTCGTTGGGGATATCGTATCTGTTTACGCCGTCGGCGTTGACGCAGATTGTGTCGCCCTTATGGGACACCTTACATCCAAGATAGCGAAGAATTTTTGTGGACGCCTCCACATCGGAAAGATGAGGACATCCTAAAAACACGCTTTCTCCTTTAGCTAAAATCGAGGCGGCAAGCAGCGGCAAAACGCTGTTTTTTGCCCCCTGAACCTCAGTTTCTCCCGAAAGCCTTCGTTTTCCTCTGATAAGCAGCTTTGACAAAGCAAACACCCTCTCCGATTTATAATATATGACTACCTGATATATTATGATTTCAAAGCGGCGTTTGTGCCTTGTATATTAAAACTTAATGTTCTTTTACTATATTTTTTATTACGGCGTAAATTCTGCTGTTTGCGTCGGTTATCGCCATGCTTTTGGCGTTATCGCCGTATTTTTTCAAAATATCCTTATCTGCAAGCATACGCTTTGCAATTTTTTCTATTACTGTGTCGTCCAAGTCCTTTTCCTCTACCATTTCCGCCGCTCCTGCGTTTACAAGGGCTAAAGCGTTGTAGTACTGGTGGTTCTCAGCAACATTGGGAGAAGGGATAAGGATTGCCGGCTTGCCCATAGCCTGAATTTCGCTGAGGGTTATAGCACCCGCTCTGCAAATTACCAAGTCACAGGCGGCAAGACAGTCGGGCATATTGTCGATGTACTCCCTTATATCAAGGTTTGAGCAATCGTCAGGCTCTATGCCCTTTTCACGGAGAAGGTCAGGAAACCATTTTCCGTATTTGCCGTAGGCGTGAATATGCTGGTATTCGCCGGTTTTTCCGCTTTGGGCAATAAGGGATGCAACGCCCTCGTTGATTTTTCTTGCGCCAAGGCTTCCGCCGAAGCTGAGTATTACAGGGCGCAGATCAAGGTGAAGCTTCTTTCTTGAGGTTTCCTTATCAGCTGTAAGGATTTCCTCTCTTATAGGATTTCCCGTAACCACTGTTTTACACTGGGGGTCAAGGTGCTTTTTTGCGTCCTCTATTGCCAGCATAACCTTTTTAGCGTGCTTTGACAGCATCTTTGTGGTCATTCCCGGGAAAGCATTTTGCTCGTGAATAACTATAGGTATTCCCATTTTTGCGGCTGTTCTAAGAACCGGGCCGCTTACATATCCGCCGGTTCCCATACAGATATCCGGCTTGAATTTTTTTATAATCTTTTTTGACTCTGAAGAAGCAGTCACCGCACGAACGGCGGTTTTAACATTTGCCGCAATAGCAGAGGGGGAAAAGCTTCTCTTAAAACCGCTTATATGGATTGTTTCCATATCAAATCCGGCTTTTGGAACGAGGGTTTCCTCCATTCCGCCTTTGTTTCCCACAAAGAGGATTTCTGTTTCAGGATCTCTGTTTCTGATGTAAGAAGCCACCGCAAGAGCCGGATTTATATGTCCGGCAGTTCCGCCTCCGGCGAAAAGTATTTTCATATCATGTCACCTAACTTTTTTCAAGATTTGACGTTCGTGAAATAGAAAGAACCAAGCCCATCTGTACAAGCATCATAATAAGAGAGCTTCCTCCTGAGCTGAAGAAAGGCAGGCTGATACCTGTATTTGGAAGCCAGTCTGTAATAACAAATATATTCAAAACAACCTGTAAACCAACCTGAGCAGAAATACCCATGCCCAGAAGCTTTGCAAAAACTCCCGGTGCGCTCATGGAAATTTTAATTCCTCTCCAAACCAGCAGTGCAAACACTGCAAGGATTATAACTGCGCCGATAAATCCCAGCTCCTCGCAGACAATAGCAAACACAAAGTCGTTCTGAGGTTCCGGCAAATAAAGATATTTTTGTCTTGACTGTGTAAGTCCCAGACCGCCGAAACCGCCTGAGCCTATTGCATAAAGGGAATTTCTTGTCTGCCAAACGTCCCACAAAAGGTCGCCGCTTACATTAGGGTCAAGGGCTTTACCCCATCCGTGAAGTCTGTCCATAGCATATGACAGATTTCCTGTAACAAGCAATCCTGCAACAACCGCAACTACTGCGCCTCCGGAAATTGCAAACCACTTTATATTGAGTCCGCCTAAGAAAAGCATAACAGCAACCAGCAGAACAGTGATAACGATACCTGAATAGTGAGGCTCTTTGTACAGCAGAAAACAGGTGCTTCCCAAAATTATTACTGTTGGGAGTATTCCTTTTTTCAGAGAGTTTATATCATCGCCCAGCTTTGTACAAAAATAGGCAAAGAAGAAAATCATAACAAGCTTTGTTATTTCCGAAGCCTGAATGGTAAAGCTTCCGATGGATATCCATCTGTGAACTCCTGTTTGAGAGGGCATAAACAAAACCACCGTCAAGCCCACATAAGAAGCAGCCAGCAATATAAAAGCTATTGGCTTTTTATTAAAAAAGTTTACGTTTAAATAGGAAACCGCAAACATTGCCACAAGTCCGATAGCCGCAAACACAACCTGTTTTTTCAGATAATAGTAGCTGTCGCCCTCTTCGTAAAAACCAACGGGATAGCTGGCGGAAAACATCATTACTATTCCCACCGTCAGCAAAATCAAAACTATTATCAGGAAAGGAATATCAATTCCCTTTCCCTTGGCAAAAGGTTTATGCTTAACCTTAGGCTGGCTGAGCCTTGTTCCTTTTGGTTTTGTTTTTGACACATTGGTCTTTCTGCGTTTTACAGTACCGCCGGAAACATTGCCGGAATTTGTTCTGCTTCTTCCGGATGACGGTGTTCCCCTGTAACTGGTACTCATCACGCTGTCAAAGTCGTACAGGTTTCGGGTGTTTCTTCCCCCGCTTACCCCTGACTTATTATTTTCCATATATTTCCTCCAAATAACTCTAAACCAAATTACGCCTTATGCTGCGCCGAAAATAACGCAGAGAAAAGCGATAATACCGAAAATCACAGTCACTGCGCTGAACACAATTACAATCTTTGTTTCACTCCAGCCGCACATTTCAAAGTGGTGATGAATAGGACTCATTTTGAAAAGTCTCTTTCCGTGAGTAAGCTTGAAGTATGTAACCTGAAGCATAACGGAGAACATCTCCACAAGGTACATAATTCCCATAGGAATTAAAAGTATCGGCATCTTCAAGGAGAATGCCAAAGCGCAAACCATTCCTCCCAAAAACAGAGAGCCTGTGTCGCCCATAAATACCTTTGCAGGATGGAAGTTCCAAACAAGGAATCCAAGGCATCCGCCTGCCAAAGCCGCTGACTCTATGGAAACTCCGCCCAGTCCCATATAATCTGAAATCATCATAAAGAACAGAGCTGCAAAGAATGTTATTGAACCGTCAAGTCCGTCTATACCGTCTGTGAGATTTACCGCATTTACAATTCCCACAATAACGATTGCGGCTATTATGTAGTAGAAAAATCCAATATCAATCATACCAACAAAAGGTATATAGGTTTCTGTGCCGTATCCGCAAAGGGTAAGTGTTGCAAGATAAGCTATAGCAACGGCAAACTGCAAAACCAGCTTCTGCTTTGCGGTAAGTCCCAGATTTCTCTTTTTAACAACCTTTATATAGTCGTCGATAAATCCTATAAATCCGTAAAGTATTGCCATTACAAGACCAACAGGTACGAACACCTTCATGGCGTTGATATTATCGGTTGAAAAATTTCCGCCTCCCACAAATCGGTACATAAGTACAACCAGGGCTGTAGAAAAAACGGTTGACACAATAAACATTATACCGCCCATTGTTGGCGTACCCTGTTTATTTTTGTGCCATTTCGGGCCTATATCAAGTATTGTCTGACCATACTTCAGCTTGTGAAGAAATGGTATGAGTTTTCTTCCCATAAGAGAAGATATCAAAAAAGACAGTACAACGGCAGCAAACGCCCACACAGTAGTATTCTCCATAATTACACCTCATTTGTTTTTATCCGTATTTTAACCGTTCCCGGTTGTAAACCTTATAATATGAAGTTTCTCAACATTGATATAAGTATATTTTAAAGATACTTATATTTATTTAACTTTTCAAATAATCACCAAATTGCGGCAAGCCAATTTGACATTGCCGCAACCTGATTTAATTTTTTAAAATAGAATTGATAGCAGAAATAACATTCTTAAGAGGAACTCCGGCAGCATACATAACAGCCGCCGCCATAAGCACGGAATCCACCTCTATATGCTTTGAATCGTCTATAAAGACTCTTCCCATATGCTCTGCGGACATAAGCTCAAAGCTTATGTAGCCTGTATGCTTCTGGACATTTATAGCCACTATATCGGCGCTGTTATCCTTTGCCGAATATGTCACGCAGCCGGCAGGAGTACCCGAAAGTTTAAGTCCTACGGGACACACCACCATATGTCCTGTCACCTCTTTATTGTTTTCCGAGGCATCAAAGATTTCACAGGCAGCATTCTCCGGCTGAAGCTTTTTTAGACAAAGCCCCAGCAGCTTTTCGGCTTCTTCTCTGTTAACATCTTCACCATGAAAAACCATAATTTCGGCAGTCATAATTCCCTCCGCCTCTTTTCTCTATTATTTCTCAGCCTATAAACAGTTTATGTGAAAATCAATCTCCTATTCCCGCACCCACAAAGGTAAGCGTTACAACCGTTCCCGGTGAAACTTCTTTTCCTGAGTCAATGCTCTGGGTTTGAACCACACTGTTGTAAACATTTGTGGCTCCGGTAATACTGATATTCAAATTATATTCGGCAGCCTTCTGGCTTGCTTCCGTAACCGTAAGTCCAGAGAAATCCGGAACGGTTACCGTTTCTTCCTTGCTGGCGTCGTCGGTGTACAGAACAACCTTTCCGCTGTTAGGTATCTTTGTGCCGGACTCAGGAACCTGAGCGATAACGGTGCTTCCGCTTCCCTTTACCACAGCTTCAAATCCGTCCTCCTCTACCTTGGAGGTTGCTTCGTCAACTGAAAGTCCTATATATGTATTAGCTGTTGTATCGATGTTTTCCAGCTCTTCCTCTGTGTAATGTCTTTCAACCTCAAGATACGGAAGAACCTCTTCCATGATACTTGCAAACACAGGAGCCGCAACTGTACTACCGTGGTAAAGAACTCCTCTAGGTGAGTCAAAATACAGGAGCATTACAATCTGCGGGTCATCATAAGGCGCATAGCCGCAGAAGGAAGCTATATGGTCTTTATTATCATTAAGCTTTTCAGAAGTACCTGTCTTACCGGCAACTTCATATCCTGCAACATATCCGTTGGTCGCACCACCCTCGTTTACGTTTCCGTAGAGGATTTCGTTGAGCTGTTCGCTGACTTCCTTTGAAATAACCTGACGTTTAACCGTCGGTGTTGTTGTTTCTACAATATTTCCGTCGCTGTCAACAATTTCCTTTACAATATAAGGCTGCATAAGATATCCGCCGTTAGCAATAGCAGAAATCGCTGTTATCATCTGCATAGGAGTTACGGCAAAGCCCTGACCGAAAGAGGAAACCGCAAGGTCAAGATCTGTCATTTCATGGTCAAAGAAAATATCTTCGCTTTCGCCCGGCAGGTCTACTCCTGTCTTTTCGCTGAAGCCGAACGCCTGATAATATTCCCAGAACGTATCAACTCCCGCAATCTGACCCATCTGAACAAGAGCCGGGTTACATGAATTCCAAAGAGCCTGAACAATATTCTGCTCGCCGTGCTGATTGCCTGAACCTGGCCAATAAATATGGCAGTGAATATCTATACCGCTTACTGTAATTGTGGCGTTGTCACAATAAAATTTTGTGTTTTCATCAACCAATCCCTCTTCCAAAACCATGGAAGCCACGATTGGCTTAAATACGGAACCTGGATAGTAAACATCACTTACGGCTTTATTTCTCCATTGCTGCTGCAATGCGTCGCTGTATGCCTGATCCTGTTCTTCCTCCGGCAAAGCTTCAATTTCCGCAGCAGTTTCCTCGTTTGCTATGGTGTAAGGGTCGTTAAGGTCATATCCTCCCTCAACTGCTATAGCGTAAATCTCACCGGTTGACGGGTTCATGGCTATTGCCGCCGCTCTGTTTGCAACCTGGTAGGTTTCAATCGCTTCTTTAAGATATTTTTCGCAGATAGACTGTATTGTTTCGTCTATTGTTGTAACAATACTGTATCCGTCCTCGGGCTCAACATTCTGTTCATACTGGAAAGGCATGTTGATACCTATTGCATTGATTGCGGAAACCGTTCTTCCCGGCTTGCCGCTGAGCTCTTCATCGTACTGAATTTCAAGACCGCTCAAGCCCTGGTCATCGCTTCCGGTAAATCCTATAACTGCGGAAGCCAAATCACCGTAAGGGTAATATCTCTTGTAGTCGTCCTGAAGATACAGAACATTTGAATTTAATTTTTCATCGTTGTATTTTTGTGTTTCACCGTCGTAAACCTTAAAGGTTTTTTCTTCCATTTCATCAAGGAAAGTAAGAATTTCTTCCCTGACGTCCGATTCTATTTTTGATTCAATGGTTACATAATATGTATCCCTGTCAGTTTTTTCAAAGAGGTCGTTTTTCTCTTCCTCATCATATCCGAATATTTCGGCCAATCCGTCTGTGACATACTGTCTTTGCTCGTCAGTTTTAATATAGATAGGCGCCATTATAAGTTTCCAAACCGAGGCGCTCTGTGCCAAAACCTTACCGTTTCTGTCGTAAATATCGCCTCTTTTGGCGCTTACGGTTATATCTCCCAGCTGCTGGTCAACTGCCTTTTGCCGCAGTTCGTCACCCATTATAATCTGGAGATAACCGAGTCTGAGCACAGCTGTTCCAAATCCCAAAACGAGAAATATCATCAACATTATAAAAGCTCTTTTATTAAGTTTTTGTTTGTTGAATTTTCCCAAAACTCTGCTGCTCCTTTCATCATTTCCAATATCAGACAAATTATGTACGTCCGTCATAGCGAAATAAGAGTTAAGATATCAATCTCAACTCTTATTTTTGTCATTACATACTTATTAAGACACAAGCACTGTTATGACCAAATACCTGTAACAGCGTCAACAATAGTGCTGAAAATATTCTGACTTTCTTCTGTCAGAACCTCTGCCTTGTCGCCATCGGAAAGGTTTACAAACTCCTTTTGATAGTTTGTAGCCTTGCTCATTCCCAGCTCATCCTTGGCGTATTCTTCCACAATAGCAGTTGAGTATCTTGAACGTACATTCATATCCAATTGTGTGTACTGACTTTGTTTCTGCTTTAGTTCCTCCGTTTTTTTCTCAATAGATCTGTTCAGCTCCGTGAGCTGTGCCTGCCCCATAATAATAGTCGCTAAAGCGCCGACTACAAATAATCCCGCAACTACTGAGCTTAAAACCTTTAAAGGACTGTATTTTTTTCTCTGTCCTTTCTCTGCATTTCTGTCTTCGGCTGTCTCAGCAGATGGCTTTTTCTTAGCTGCATTTGCACCGGATTTTGTTTTTTCCCTTGTGCTTTGGGGCACTGTAGTATACTGTTTGTCGTCGTCCTCAAACAAAGACAAGTCGTATGCTAAATTTCTTTCTTCAAATGCCATTTTATATGCACCTTCAACCTTCTTGTTTTATCGGAAAAAATTCTCACATCGCTTACAAAACCGATTTTCAATCGCCATATACCATCCCGCATAAATATGCAAAATATCAACCAATACAAACCGCTTTTGTTAACCTTTTGTAACAATTTTAACTACAAGTACCTTATTGATTACAATTCTGTTACTATCTTACTACATACACCGCTATTTGTCCAGCAAATATCGAGATTTTCCTAAATTTTTTCGCATATTCTGAGTTTTGCGCTTCTGCTTCTCTGATTAACTGCAAGCTCCTCCTGTGATGCCTCTATGGGCTTTCTGTTCACAATTTTTACCTTAGGCTTGTTGTGGCAAACGCAAACAGGAAAATCCTTTGGACAGGTGCATCCCTGCGCCCAGCCCGCAAAGGTCTGTTTAACAATTCTGTCCTCCAGGGAATGAAATGTTATAACGGCAAGTCTGCCGCCGCTTTTAAGCATGTTAAAAGCTCCTTCAAGTCCCTGCTCAAGCCTTATAAGCTCGCCGTTTACGGCAATTCGCAAAGCCTGAAAACTTTTTCTCGCCGGATGACCCTCTCTTCTAACCTTTTGAGGAACGGAATTTTTTATAATCTCCGCCAGCTGAAGAGTGGTTTCAATTGGGCTTATGTTCCTTGCTTTTTCGATGCCTTTTGCAATGCTCATGGCGTACTTTTCTTCGCCGTAGCGTGAAAGTATTTTCGCTATTTCATTGACCGGTAAGTTATTTACCAAATCAGCAGCCGTTGCGCCCTGCATACTCATTCTCATATCCAAAGGTGCATCTTCATGAAAGGAAAAACCTCTTTCGGGAGTATCCAGCTGATGTGACGACACTCCGATATCAAGCAGAATTCCGTCTACACCTTCCACGTCTCTCTCTTTTAAAAGCATCTCCATGTCACCGAAATTGCCTTGAATTATGGTGACGTTTTTGTTGTTTTCAAATTTTTTTGTAACAGTTGCAATTGCGCTGGGATCTTGGTCGATACAGTAAAGCTTCCCGCTTTCGGAAATCCTTTGGAGTATTCCGGAGGAATGTCCGCCGCCGCCTGCCGTGCCGTCTACATAAATGCCGCCGGGCTTTATGTTAAGTCCTTCCATTGTCTCTTCAAACAACACAGGTATATGAGAAAACTCCAAATCATTTCACCGCCTTACAGTTTCAAAAGTTCCAACGCCTCTTTTATGGACTGCTCCTTTTGCTTTTTGATAAAAGCGTCAAGCTTTACGGTGTCCCAAATTTCGATACGGCTGTCCATACCTACTACAGTTACATCCTTTTCAAGTCCCGCCTTTTCTCTAAGGCTTTGGGGTATCTGTATTCTACCCTGGGAATTAGGTGAAACCTCCACCGCCGGAGCAATCAAAATGTACTGCAAAGCCAAAGCTTTATCACCGGGAAGCTGAGCAATCTGTTCTCTGAGCTTGTGGAAATGCTCTGTAGACATTATCTGAAGACAATCCTCAAAACCGCAGGTGAGAAAAAACTTTTCTCCCAGCTGTTCTCTGAAATTCAAAGGCAAAATAATTCTTCCTTTGGCGTCCAGTGAATGATTAGTCATTCCAGAAAACAAATTGTTCACCTCCTGCCACTTTGATAAAAGTTCTTTGCAGATTAAGCAGCTTGTGTCACCTGATGACACAATACGCCACTTAGTAGATTTATTATAAACCATGTAATCTCAAATTGCAAGTTAATTACCGTGGTTTTTTTATTTCTGAAAATATTTTCATTCTTTAAACACATAAGATATCGATAAAGGAATATTGCTGAAAAAACGGCAAAAAATCAGGGCCGGCAGAAATCTGCCGACCCTTGTCATATAAAGAAATTATTTGTCAAATTATGTCGAAATTCAACTTTTCTTTATTAAGTTTATTTTTTTGCAATCAATAGAACATCTCGTGGATGAAGAACTCTTCTCCTGCATCCCAGGAAATTCTTACAACCTGTGTCTGTGGATCAAGAGTGAAGTCGCAGATTGACTTATCCAAAGTTCCAAGCTCTACATACTCGTCAGTTCCGTAAACCTTAACCTCAACCTTTGCATTTGAGATTGTCTCGGAGTTCTGAATTACTGTAAATGTAAACGGATTAAGTCCAACTTCCTTATTGATTGTGTATTCGATGTAGCCGCCCTCTGTGCCGGAAGCAAAATATGTGTCCAGCTTGCCGTCTACCATATTGTAAGATTCATAGCCTTCCTTCTGAACAGCGTCTGTCTTGATTGTTCTTTCGTTTACTGTTGAGAAGCTCATTCCGCCGTTGATTTCAATGCTTGTACCGTCTCTGAACTGGTTGAAGTAGCTCTGGCTTGGATAGCCTGAATAAGCTTGTGGGCAGAATACCAACGGATATGTGCCTTCCTTAGTATCAAGCCAATCCTGCAAAGCATTTACTGTCATAACCTGGAGTAGTGTTTCTGACCAAGCGTCGTCTGCAAGCAATGCAAACTGTCTTACGCCCATATCATAGAAAATTTCAAACTTATCTATGATGTACTGAATTTCCTCTTCAAAATTATTCTTGTTAATACCGTTGTTCATAAACGGATGGATAGCGTAAACAAAGCCAACCTTTGTTTCAACGCCCTTTTCGATAACCTCTTTAAGTCCATCCAAAGTTTCCTGTGGATAAGGCTCTCTCCACTGTGAGTTGTGGTAAGGGTCATCCTTAGGAGCATAGATAAATGTGTTCATCTTGAAGTCTGAACCGAACTCCATAAGGGACATGATGTCCTCGTTGGAATATGGAATTCCGTAGTAACCCTCGATTATACCTCTCCATTTTGCAGTTGCATAATCGTTGATTCTCATTGTTTCAACTTCGCCTGCTTTTACCTGATCGAGAATTCTCTCAAGGGTTGTGATACCGTAGTAAACAGCGTCTGTATCCTTACCGAGAATTGTGATTTTGTTAGCCTCAATCTTGAGGATATAAGCGTCGTAATTGTTGAAGAAATCTTCACTTGTAAGTGTGATTCCTGAATTGTCGTTCTCTGGGTCATAAACAGATGCAACTACTAAATATTTGAGCAATTATAACATAATAAAATAGATTGCGTTTAAAATTATATCTACTATTATTCTAACATTGAATTACACAAAAGTAAATAGGTCAACAATTTCTTATAACAATAAAATTTGAATTAAAGTTGCATCATATACAGTTACCTTGCCGTCACCATTCATATCAGCCATTGTTTTTGATTCCTCATCAAGTTCCTTGATATGGCTCAAATACTGCTGAACTAAGGTTGCGTCATCAATAGTAACTTCTCCGTCGTTATTGACGTCGCCCTTTGTTCTTCCGCCGAGCTTAGAATCGGTAAAGTGAAGCTCTGCAACTGATGCAAAAATCTTTCCATTTGTATCGCTCAATGCGTCCTTAACAACAAACTTCATCTTAACAGCATTCATTCTCTCAAAGCTGAATACCTGCCAATCTCTGTTTGAAGAATCCAATTCTCCGGAGCTTACCAGAACATACTCGTCGCTTCCCTCTGCCATTGCGTAAAGCTCATAGGAGGTTGCAACACCGTTGATGCCTGAGGCTCTCGGCAGATAACGGAAACCGTCAACCTCAACAGCTTCATCGAAGGTAAATTCAAGGTAGTGTTCCTCTCTCGGAGAACCTGCCCACAATGTGTGCCATATTGTTGAAGCGCTGTAGTCAAGTACGTTTTCAGGCTTATCACTTGTCTGGAAGTTACCCGCTGTCACTGTAATATTTACATTCGGGTCGATATCCTTTGACTTGTCAGCATTTGGATCTGCTGCGGAATAATTGGCAAGGATTTCTTCTCCCAATACCTTCAGATTTTCATCTGTAGGAACATCGCTGTATTCTGTGTTATCTCTTGCCCACTCCCAGCCGTAATTGAACCAGTAGTTATTGTTGAACTGAGAAACGTTAGCTTCTTCACCGTGAAGCTTCTTGCTGTACTCGTTTATCCAAAGCTCCCAGCGTCCCTTGTAATAGTCGCCGATAAGTCCGTTCCACTGACGGTTGGAATAATCGCTCAAACCGCCTGTAACGCTCTGATTATAAGAACCCCAAGTTGTGATAAGGGCTTTAGCGTTAAACTCGTAAAGATCCTTTGTAAAGTCGTCGGCATTTTCTGCAAGCTTCTTAGCCGGATTTACCCAGTTACCAAGCATAAAGTATTTGCTTGTGCCGGTAACTCTGTCCATAAGGTCGATTATCTCAAGGAACTTAGCTGATATCTCGTCGAACTTCTCAGCGTCTCCTGCGTTGATAGCTGATGTCATCTTCTTCTGATATTCCTGAGCTGTGTTTGAAAGTACCTGCTGCAAGATGTTTGCAAGATCATATCTGTAGCCAACACTTGAGTTCAGTGTGTCGTAATCCTCCAAAAGGAGAGCTGCTGCTTTTTCAAGCTCAACCTTGTCATAGTCAACAATAGCATTGCCCCAAGTTGAAGCTGCGCCGATATTCAAAGCCGGTTTTGCGTTTACAACGGACTCCGGTGCGCCCTGTCCCTTCATATTCAAAGAGGACTTATAAACTGTTTCTGTGAGAATTTCAAGAGCCTGTAATGCGCTTTCGCTTTCAGCTCCGTATCTTCTCTCTGCATAATCCTTGAGCCATGCGTCAATATCCACAACCTCCATATCCTGGGTTGCGTCGTCCTGCCAAATGCACTCAAACAGGAAGTCGTAAAGAAGCGGATTGTTTACGCTTGCCTCAGGTGTAATTCCTATACCTGCAATATAATCAGCTGTGTTAAATGCTTCCGGAATATTGTTTACAAGATTATCAAGATGTCCGTGAAGTCCCAGACGTCCGCCGAAGTTGTTGAGCATACAGAATACCCAAGGAGTTGAGTCAAACTCTGGGGCATAGCCGTAGCTTCCTGCACCCGGTCTGCCCTCGTTCCAGTGAGGGGTTTTCTCTGCATAAAGGTCAAGTATCAAAGCGTGGTCTTTTCTGTCGCCAAGGCCTCTCAAAAGCTCACTTGTCGGGTTGCCCTGCCATGACTGTATAATCCAAACAGCCTCAGGGTCGCTTGCAAGCATTGAATTGAGAACCTCTTCTGAAATTTCAGCAGGCTGCAAGCCTGTTGTTATACCGCCCTCATGGAATGGGTCTGTAGCATAGTAATGAGCTCTGTCGCCCAAAACATTTTTCTGACACTGATAGAAAAGCTCTGCATATTTGTCAAAAGCTTCTGATGTAGTTTTGAGCATTGTAGGTCTTGTGAATGAGCACCATGAGCCCTGTGCGATAACGTCGCTGTCTGTAAGTGCATATTCCCCTGCAGCCTTTGAAACTATGTCTGTGGGAACCATGCCGCTGTAGCCCTGCAATGCAGGCTGCATACCCAGCTTAGCCATTGAAAGCTGGTTCTTTCTTGCAAGCTCTGTTCTCTCTTCAAACCATGTATCGTGAACAGGGCCGCCAAATCCGGAAAGGTTAGCCATATATGCCCATGCATAGTAGGCAGGACCTGCGATATAATCCTTAGCCTCCTGCTCTGTGTAGCCAAGTGTCATAAGGAACTGACGCCATACTTCTTCCTGAGCTGTTGCGTCAAGCACAACATTTACTCCGTTTAAAGCCAGCCAGTCAAGCTCGTTTCTCCACTCTTCCTCTCCCCAGAATGCCATTGAGTAGGAAAGTGTGCAGTAGTTGTAGGAATATCTTACTTCCGCCTTTGTCTCCTTGAAAACTGTTTCGCCCAGCGGAACTATAGCCTCAGGCATGTCCGCCTGATCGCCAACCTGAGAAATATTTACCTTGCAGTAATATTTAAGGTAATGGTTAAGACCTGTTGCAAGGGAAACACCGTCGTTGCCCTTGATGTGGATTTTTCCGTCCAAATCTGAAAGCTCAAAATAGTCGTAGCTGTGACCCTTTGGATTTTCAGAAAGCTCAAGGGTAAACCAGTCAACATATTCTTCGCCGAGTCTTCTTGTAATAATTCCCTGAACCTCTTCGTATGTATCCTGTTCGGTTATCTCCACGTTGTAAACGCTTTCATCGTAATTAACAACATTGATTTCCGGTTTCTCCTGCAAAGGAGTTCCGCTTTCACGTCCGGTTGCTCTTACTTCGTTTACAATAGACTGTGTGGAAGCTGAGTTGTATTCAAAATAAATTCTTATATACCTTGCCTCAACATTCTGGTCGGTAACATTGAAAATATTTCCCTCTGTCGGGCAAGGCTCTGTATCCTGCTTTTCTGCAAGCTTTGAGAAATCTCTTCCGTCAAGGCTTGTGTATATTGTGTACTGACTGTATCCGTTTGAAGGTGTGAAAACCTCAACCGTATCAAGATAGTAATTTTTCTCCAAATCTATATCCACATATCCCGGATAGTAGCTGCCTGTCCAGCGTGTGTTTTTGCTTCCGTCGTTGATGTTCTGTGCGCTGTTTCCAAAGTTGGAATGTACAGGCTTTTTCCATGCTATACTCTCGCTGTCGTCGATTACAACTTCGCTGCCGTAAATCTTAAAGTCAGCAACAGCCGGCCAGCCTTTTCCTGCTGTGGATGTGCAGTCCTCCATAAGTATTCTTATTACAGAGTACTGAGCCTCGTCAATTTTATAGCTCTGATAATAATTGTCAAGTCTGTCTGCCTTTGCGCTCTGTACCAGAGTTACAAACTCATCACTTCCTGCTTTCTTACCCAAAATGCTGTAAGTAAAGTGATAGTCGTTCTGATCTGTTTCAGTTGTCAAATGCTCAAAAGCTATTTCAAAAGCGTCAATGCTTCTTTCGTCCTCAAATGTCAAATCAATATATCTCTGATCATAAAGCTGAGCATTGTGGAATTTGTAAAGTGTGGAATAATCTCCGTCAACCAAAGTTGAAGGTGATGTTGCCGGATTATCGCCGTTTGTTGTGATATCCGCCTGAGGTGCAATATCGTTGTAGTTAGAAAGCTTTACGTCCTGCATTTCGTAGGTTTCAAGCTCTCTGATAGCAGGCCAGAATGTAATTTCTTCGCTCTGTCCGTTCTGAACAGGGTTTGAAATTTCCACAAAAACATGAGAAGCCTGAATAGGCTCGGAAACCTCAAACACTACATCAGAACCTAAAGCCTGATTTTTCTTTGTTTCACCGAAAGGTACAAGCTCGGTGGTAATTCCGTTTTTAGCTACCATGACAGTTACGTCAACGCTTGCTGATTTCTGGTCGCCGCCGCCAAGCTTTACAACAACCTTTTGAATGTTCTTACTTCCCTCATATTCAACCCATGCTCTTACCGGAAAAGTTGTATCCGGATATGCCCACATGGTTGAATCGTCTCCGTCATTTATGTTTTCCAGCAATCCGCCGTAAACTGTGTCCTCTGCGTCAGCACCCGGAGTAGCCTCAAGAGCAACATTGACAAGCTGTTCCTTTGCCGAAAACTCCGCCGTCTGAGCAATAAAAAGTGATGTAATCATTGAAATTGCCAAAATCAACGATAGTACTTTCTTATGAATGTTCATCTTATTCTCCTTTTTGCTTCTCGTAATAAAATTTGTTTTTTAATCCTTTAAAAGTTAATATTTTTATTATCTTCTCCTCTCTTTTAAGCAATTTTTTTAAATTATTCTCTCACGCCCCTTTATTGCTGTATTTTTTCTCATAAATCCTTTTCAACAAAATTATACATCCATAAAAAAGTAAAAACAATAAATTTTATTAACATTTTGTTTACTTTATTGTCAATAAAAACAAAACATCAGATACATAAAAAATGCATCTGATGTTTATTCAGATTATATTTTAAAGCAATGTTTGCGTCATAAATATTTTTCAATGTACTGTTTTACGGAATATACTTGAGTCCCCACTGGGAAATGGCGTAAAAAACAGGGAGAAGCTCCTTTCCTTTCTCAGTAAGGGAATATTCCACACGCAGCGGCATTTCATTAAATTGTGTGCGCAGTACCAACTCATCTTTCTCCAATTCCTTAAGAGCATTTGTAAGCGCAGCATTAGTAATTGGATTAAGCATTTTTCTCAGTTCACCAAATCTCATAGGCGACTTAATACACAACTCATAAAGAATCTGGAGCTTCCACTTTCCCTGCAGCATCTTAATAACCGGCATAACCGGGCAGTTCCCCTCTTTTGTTAAAATTACACTGCCGACTTTTTCTTTGAACTCTTCATATGACATCATAGGATATTTCCTCATTTCTAAGTATTATTTTTTATACCTTGTATAAATTATTTGCGTACTTGAACTAATATTTCTATCAGGTATAATAAATATATCACTAATAACCCAGGTCAACAAGTGAAAAATATTAGAAAGGTCTGAATTTTATGAAAGAACTCAACATCATGGAAGCAACAGTCTATACATCTCCAAATCCACTTACTTTGATTTGCTCTCAAAATAAAGACGGTACAACCAATCTGGCACCTATATGTTTCTTTTCGTACTTGTCTTTCAATCCTCCCATGGTGGGATTTGCAGCCGGAAAACAATCCCATACAGGAAAAAGAGTTCGTGAAACCGGAAAAGTTATAATCACAGTTCCCGGAGAAAGCATGGCTGATGCTGTTATGGCATGCGGAAGCTCCACCGGAGCATCTAAAAATAAAGTCTCTGAAAATAACATTGAAATGATATCAATTGATGGCAGGGATATTCAAATACCGGCAGATACTCGTCTTGCCATGATAGCCACATTACAGCAAGCAACCGAGGTTGGTGACCATATTCTGCATGTTTGTCAGGTAGAAAAATTTCTGGGCAACGAAAACACAAAAGGTTTATACGCTTGGAAAGGATTCGGCAAAGCTGCACCTGCTGAAGAAGGATAAAATTATAGTAAACACGTATTTCTAACTGCATGTATTTACAATTATTATATCAGGTATCGGAGGCATAAAAAATATGGCAGAAACCAGCAAAGACAACATCCTGATTCGTGATATTCACACTAAAAATATTATGACAAAATCAACCTTGCCTGTAGGAGGTTATTCAGTCAACCCTTATGTAGGATGTACACATGGATGTAAATACTGCTATGCATCATTTATGAAGCGATTTACAGGTCACAAAGAACCCTGGGGCACCTTTTTGGATGTAAAGCATTGGCAGGAAATAAAAAACCCACAAAAATATAGAGGACAACGAGTAGTCATAGGATCAGTCACTGACGGTTACATACCTCAGGAAGAGCAGTTTCAAAATACACGCAGAATATTAAAACAGCTAAAAAACAGCGGTGCAGAACTGCTTATATGCACCAAATCCGACCTGGTAATCAGAGATATTGAACTGCTAAAAGAATTTGAAAAAGTAACAGTATCCTGGTCTGTAAACACCTTAAATGAAGACTTTCGCTCTGATATGGACAATGCTGTAAGTATTGAACGCAGACTTTCAGCTATGAAAAAAATTTATGATTCAGGAATACGCACAGTTTGCTTTATTTCACCAATATTCCCCGGAATTACAGATTTTAATGAAATTTTTCAGCGTGTAAAAAAACAATGTGATTTAGTATGGCTGGAAAATCTTAATCTGCGTGGCAGCTTTAAACAGGAAATTATGACCTATATAAAAGAAAAATATCCTCATTTGACCGACTTGTATAATTCTATCTATAATAAAGGAGATCGCAGCTACTTTAAATCCCTGGAAATGCAGGCTGAACAATTGGCAAAAGATAATAACTGTCCTTTTACAGATAATGAGCTGCCCTACGGCAGAGCAAAGCCTGGCCATCCGATAATTGTAAACTATTTTTATCACGAAGAAGTAAGAGGCTCTGAAAATACAGGAAAGCGAAATCATAAAATAAATTTCCCTTAATAAGAGAGTATATCACCTATTTCAATTATGTAAAAACCCCCTGAATTTCCAAAGAAACTCAGGGGGTTAAAGTTTGTATAAAGCTTTCCATAACAAAAACGACCTATCTTATAAAAAATAATTTCTAATCAAAATTTTTTAAGACATAAAATCGACTGTAAGCAATCATTCCTAAAACTAAACAAAATGTCTCGCCCGTCCTGTGCTGACGTGTATTTCATAAAATAGCCTACCTTAAAAGAACCTTTATTTCTCAGCTAAACCTTTTTAAGATATAAAAATAAAGCAAAGCCTATCGTGAGCAAGCCATTCCAAAGACTAAACAGAAGGTTTCGCCCGCCTTGAAATGAACTTAATCTCTAAGCCAAACCTTTGCAAGGCGGAAATAAAAAAAGCAGTCTCTTTCGAAACTGCTTCTTTTGGCTCCCCCTGTCGGGCTCGAACCAACGACCCTGCGGTTAACAGCCGCATGCTCTACCGACTGAGCTAAGGAGGAATATATAAATTACACCCGATTTCTCGGATGTAATCTCTTCGTGTTGGCATCTCCCTATTTTCCCAGGCCGTCTCCAGCCAAGTATCTTCGGCACCACTGAGCTTAACTTCCGTGTTCGGTATGGGAACGGGTGGACCCTCAGCGTCATCAACACCAACTTGGTGACTCGTGGGGGAATCGAACCCCCGTTACCGGCGTGAGAGGCCGGTGTCTTAACCGCTTGACCAACGAGCCATTTCTCGAGGCTAACGGTTCTTTTGTTCATTAGCCCCTATTTTTTATGGTGCACCATCAGGGGCTCGAACCCGGGACACCCTGATTAAGAGTCAGGTGCTCTACCAACTGAGCTAATGGTGCATCTTTCAGAGTTAACACCCTGAAAACTGAATAAAGAGTATACAGACAAATCCAAAGGACTTATGGTCAAGCCCTCGACCTATTAGTACTGCCAAGCTGAATGCCTCACGGCACTTACACACGCAGCCTATCAACCTCGTAGTCTACAAGGGGTCTTACCCGATTTCTCGGTGGGATATCTAATCTTGGAGCCGGCTTCACGCTTAGATGCTTTCAGCGTTTATCCGTTCCGTACATAGCTGCCCAGCTGTGCCACTGGCGTGACAACTGGTGCACCAGAGGTACGTCCATCCCGGTCCTCTCGTACTAAGGACAGAGCTCCTCAAATATCCTGCGCCCACGACAGATAGGGACCGAACTGTCTCGCGACGTTCTGAACCCAGCTCGCGTACCACTTTAATCGGCGAACAGCCGAACCCTTGGGACCGAATTCAGCCCCAGGATGTGATGAGCCGACATCGAGGTGCCAAACCTCCCCGTCGATGTGGACTCTTGGGGGAGATCAGCCTGTTATCCCCAGGGTAGCTTTTATCCGTTGAGCGACGGCATTTCCATTCACATACCGCCGGATCACTAACTCCAACTTTCGTTACTGCTCGGACCGTCATCCTCGCAGTTAGGCTAGCTTACGCGTTTACACTCTAGGGCACGGTTTCCGTCCGTGCTGAGCTAACCTTTGAGCGCCTCCGTTACCTTTTCGGAGGCGACCGCCCCAGTCAAACTGCCCGCCTGACAATGTCCCCCGACCGGTTTCACGGCCGCAGGTTAGAATTCCAGCAATCTAAGAGTGGTATCCCAACGGCGACTCCGCAAAGGCTGGCGCCTCTGTTTCCCAGTCTCCCACCTATCCTGTACATAGATTACCGAAACCCAATATCAAGCTGCAGTAAAGCTCCATGGGGTCTTTCCGTCTTGTCGCAGGTAACCGGCATCTTCACCGGTACTACAATTTCGCCGGGCGGGTAGTTGAGACAGTGCCCAGATCGTTACACCATTCGTGCGGGTCGGAACTTACCCGACAAGGAATTTCGCTACCTTAGGACCGTTATAGTTACGGCCGCCGTTTACCGGGGCTTCAATTCAGAGCTTGCACTCCTCCTCTTAACCTTCCGGCACCGGGCAGGTGTCAGCCCCTATACTTCATCTTTCGATTTGGCAGAGACCTGTGTTTTTGCTAAACAGTCGCCTGGGCCTATTCACTGCGGCTCAGCTTTCACTGAGCACTCCTTTTCCCTAAGTTACGGAGTCAATTTGCCGAGTTCCTTAACTACCCTTCTCCCGTTGGCCTTAGAATTCTCTTCCTGTCTACCTGTGTCGGTTTGCGGTACGGGCACCGGCTCTATACACAAAGCTTTTCTCGCCCTCGTCCACATATACTTCGGACTATTGTCCTCCCTTACGCCTCGGAATACCAACTCCGGGGTTATACGCTTTCAAGGTGTCCCTTTGCTTAAATTGCAGGTGGTTACGGAATATCAACCGTATGTGCATCGACTACGCCTTTCGGCCTCGCCTTAGCTCCCGACTTACTTGGAGCGGACGAACCTTCCTCCAAAAACCTCAGACTTTCGGCCAATATGATTCTCACATATTTCTCGCTACTCATTCCGGCATTCTCACTTCTGTAAAGTCCACCGCCGCTTTCGCTGCGACTTCACCCCTTACAGAACGCTCTCCTACCAAGTCTTAACGACTTCCCAAGCTTCGGTGTGTAGTTTAGCCCCGTTAAATTTTCGGCGCAGAGTCACTCGACCAGTGAGCTATTACGCACTCTTTTAATGAGTGGCTGCTTCTAAGCCAACATCCTGGTTGTCTATGCAACTCCACATCCTTTTCCACTTAACTACTCTTTGGGACCTTAGCTGTGGGTCTGGGCTGTTTCCCTTTTGACAATGAAACTTATCTCCCACTGTCTGACTCCTGAAAAACGATTATTCGGCATTCTTAGTTTGTTAAGGTTCAGTAACCTCTCGGCCCCTAGCCAATACAGTGCTTTACCTCCGATAATCTATTTCAAGGCTAGCCCTAAAGCTATTTCGGAGAGAACCAGCTATCTCCGGGTTCGATTGGAATTTCTCCGCTACCCACACCTCATCCGCTACCATTTCAACGGGAGTCGGTTCGGTCCTCCATGGAGTTTTACCTCCACTTCAACCTGGACATGGGTAGGTCACCCGGTTTCGGGTCGTGTACAACTGACTTCATGCGCCCTTTTCAGACTCGCTCTCGCTACGGCTCCTCACCTTAAGTGATTAACCTCGCCAGTTACACACACTCGCCGGACCATTCTACAAAAGGTACCCGATCGCACGTTGATGTGCTTTCGGTGCTTGTAAACACAAGGTTTCAGGTTCTTTTTCACTCCCCTCCCGGGGTTCTTTTCACCTTTCCTTCACAGTACTATTCGCTATCGGTCACCAAGTAGTATTTAGGCTTGGAGGATGGTCCCCCCGTCTTCCCACCGGGTTTCACGTGTCCGGCGGTACTCTGGATTCAGCTAGCCTCCTTGACTTTTCGCATACAGGATTCTCACCTTCTCTGATTGGCCTTCCCATGCCATTCTGCTAAGTCTTAGAGTACACGTTGCTGTCCGAACCCCAAATGTATTTCTACATCTGGTTTGGCCTCTTCCGCGTTCGCTCGCCACTACTTACGGAATCTCTGTTGATTTCTCTTCCTCGCCCTACTTAGATGTTTCAGTTCAGGCGGTTCCCTTCGTATACCTATTTTATTCAGTATACGATGACCGAACTACTTCGGCCGGATTGCTCCATTCGGAAATCCACGGGTATAGCGCCTACTTACGGCTCACCGTGGCTTATCGCAGTTTGTCACGTCCTTCATCGGCTCTTGGTGCCAAGGCATTCCCCTTGTGCTCTTTGTAGCTTGACCATATGTGTTCTCTTTGGTTTGTTTTTTCTCGCTTGCAGTAAATAAGCTCTTTTGCTTACTTACCCTCTCGCTTCCAGCTTTATTGTAGTTTATATACCTTACGCTTAACTCTTGTTAAACCTGTTTGATATTTAAACTTTTCTCGCTTTATCTGCTTATCTTTATTCAGTTTTCAAGGTGCTTTTGGTGGGCTTAAGTGGACTCGAACCACCGACCTCACGCTTATCAGGCGTGCGCTCTAACCGGCTGAGCTATAAGCCCATGTCACGGCTTGTTCTTTTTCACTCAAGCCTTTGGTGGAGATAAGCGGGATCGAACCGCTGACCCCCTGCTTGCAAAGCAGGTGCTCTCCCAGCTGAGCTATACCCCCATATCTCTTTCAGGGTTATTCCTTTTTGAGACCCTGAAAATTAAACAACGATTTCTAGTCGAACTTTCGTAATGCCTGACCTTGGATGTTAGAACTTTATCTTTCAAAAGTTCAAGTCTCCATAGAAAGGAGGTGATCCAGCCGCACCTTCCGATACGGCTACCTTGTTACGACTTCACCCCAGTCGCCAATCCTACCTTCGGCAGCGTCCTCCTTGCGGTTAGACTACTGACTTCGGGTATTACCGGCTCCCATGGTGTGACGGGCGGTGTGTACAAGGCCCGGGAACGTATTCACCGCGGCATGCTGATCCGCGATTACTAGCAATTCCGACTTCATACAGGCGAGTTGCAGCCTGCAATCTGAACTGGGACCATTTTTAGGGGTTTGCTCTGCATCGCTGCTTTGCTTCCCTCTGTTGATGGCCATTGTAGTACGTGTGTAGCCCAGGTCATAAGGGGCATGATGATTTGACGTCGTCCCCACCTTCCTCCGTTTTGTCAACGGCAGTCCTATTAGAGTGCTCTTGCGTAGCAACTAATAGCAAGGGTTGCGCTCGTTGCGGGACTTAACCCAACATCTCACGACACGAGCTGACGACAACCATGCACCACCTGTCTCAACTTTCCCCGAAGGGCACCTAATGTATCTCTACCTCGTTAGTTGGATGTCAAGACCTGGTAAGGTTCTTCGCGTTGCTTCGAATTAAACCACATACTCCACTGCTTGTGCGGGCCCCCGTCAATTCCTTTGAGTTTCAACCTTGCGGCCGTACTCCCCAGGTGGATTACTTATTGTGTTAACTGCGGCACGGAGGGGGTCAGACCCCCCACACCTAGTAATCATCGTTTACGGCGTGGACTACCAGGGTATCTAATCCTGTTTGCTACCCACGCTTTCGTGCCTCAGCGTCAGTTAAAGCCCAGCAGGCCGCCTTCGCCACTGGTGTTCCTCCCTATCTCTACGCATTTCACCGCTACACAGGGAATTCCGCCTGCCTCTACTTCACTCAAGCAAAACAGTTTCAAATGCAGTTCGTGGGTTAAGCCCACGGATTTCACATCTGACTTGCTCTGCCGCCTACGCACCCTTTACACCCAGTAAATCCGGACAACGCTTGCTCCCTACGTATTACCGCGGCTGCTGGCACGTAGTTAGCCGGAGCTTATTCATTAAGTACCGTCACTTCTTCGTCCTTAATAAAAGAACTTTACAATCCGAAGACCTTCATCGTTCACGCGGCGTTGCTGCGTCAGGGTTGCCCCCATTGCGCAATATCCCCCACTGCTGCCTCCCGTAGGAGTCTGGGCCGTGTCTCAGTCCCAATGTGGCCGTTCAACCTCTCAGTCCGGCTACCGATCGTCGCTTTGGTGGGCCGTTACCCCGCCAACTGGCTAATCGGACGCGAGTCCATCTTCAAGCGATAAAATCTTTGATACGGTTGCCATGCGACATCCGTATGTTATGCGGTATTAGCGTTCTTTTCAGAACGTTATTCCCCTCTTGAAGGCAGGTTACTCACGCGTTACTCACCCGTCCGCCACTAAACTTACCAAAATCCACCCGAAGGCTTCATTCGATAAGTTCCGTTCGACTTGCATGTGTTAGGCACGCCGCCAGCGTTCGTCCTGAGCCAGGATCAAACTCTCTAAAATTTGTATCTCAACATCTTTCGATGTTCAAATCAATTTCAGAGCTTGATGCTCATTTTCGATACACTAACGTATCCGTGATTTTTAGTGTTTTCTCACTTGTAATTGTTTGAGTATTTACTCAAAGTCATTACGGGTTCTTACTATATTTCGTTGTTTAATTTTCAAGGTCCTGTTTCGCTCGTTTTTCCCATTCCTATCAGCTTTTTTGCCTCTCAGCGTTTCGCTGTTTTCGTGTCGTCCCGAGCGGAACAGTTGCTATTATATAACATCACACCCCTTTTGTCAACACTTTTTTTGAATTTTTTTTGATTTTTTTTCATTTTTATTTTTCGCCCTATATATTGTGGTTTATCAATATTACAAACACAAGATATTTCCGCCTCTCACTGCTTTTCGACACTTCCTGTCAAAAAAATCTTTTCTCTCTTCAAAAAAAATTTTGAAATTTTTTAAAAAATATTTTTTCTTTTCAAAAACATCTGCTGATACTCTCTGTTTTTGAATCAAAAACTGTTTCTACATTTTTCTTTCCTATATAGTATATGCAGGTTTTATCCTTTTGTTTTCGTTTTGAATACCGTTCATAACAATATGTGTTTTTAGCCATATCAGAATTTTTATTTTTTATATAAATCACAATCCAACTATTGCATTGTCGATGTATTGTATAGTATACTATTTTTATAGTATTGATATATTTTCAATACTTTTCTGGATTTTGGCTTGTATTAAGGCCATTTATCACAAAAAGGAGGACATATTTATGAAACACACAAAAAACACCAAGTCAGTTTTTGCACGCATGGTGTCTTTTGCTCTTGCTGCATGTATGGTTTTTTCCATTATAACTGTAACAGCAGGAGCTGAGGAAACTGACGCAAAAAATTACGTAGCTCTCGGCGACAGTATTTCTACCGGCTACGGACTTGCTGAGGGTGAAAAAGCATTTACTCAGCTTGTTGCCGAACAAAACTCTTTTAATCTCACCTCTCTTGCAGAGGACGGAGCAACAACAGCTTCTCTTCTTGCAAAGCTTTCTGAAGCGGAAACAGTAGCCGCTTTGTCAACTGCTGATGTTGTCACCATTACAATAGGCGGAAACGATTTTGTAGGCGCATTTTTTGAATACGTTGCAAGAAGCTATAACGAAGCAAACGAGGGCGCAAACAAAACAGCCGAAGATATCAAAAACGATATTTTGGGAAATAATTTTATTGTGCTTAACTTCGCTTTAGGAATTGCCGAGGATTTCGACTCTTCAACTGAGTGTCAGACTGCAATTGCAGGAGTACAGAAAAACTTTCCTCAGATAATTGCAGCTATTAAAGCCATAAATCCTCAGACTGCTATTATTTTGACAAATCAGTACAATCCTTACAGCTTTGCAGCAGGTACCTTGACCGGAACTGATGAATACACTTTAAAGTTTAAAGCTTTGGAAGGCGCTTTGGATAGTGGTATTCAGACTATCAATTCTTTAGTAACAGTTTTGTGCACTCAGCTGGGATGTTCTGTTGCGGATACTTATACAGCTTTAAAGGCAGCAGAGGAAAATCCAACAAACGCTGTTTTCTCTCTCTTTGGCCTTTCTCTTGACTTCCATCCAAACGCTTACGGTCATTCCCTTATAGCAAATGCAGTAAGCGCAGTGATTCCAAATGAGCCTGAGTATACAAAGGGCGATGTAGACATGAACGGAGTTATTGATACAAATGATGTTACTATGATACAGATGTATGTTGTGGGTGCAGACCTGGGCGATACATTTAACATTTCTCTTGCCGATTTAAATGATGATGGAGAAATCTCAATTACAGATGCAACTCTTTTGCAGATGTTTATTTCACAAATGATTAACATATAATGTAAATAGTTGAAATAATACAATAAACAAACCGTGGCTTTTCTTAATTATAGAAAAACCACGGTTTGTTTTTTACAATTAAAATATCAAAGCTAACTGTAGGCGAGCCATTCCAAATAAATTAGGAAAACGTCTCGCCCGCCTTGAAATCACGTTTATTTCTAAAATAAACCTCTGCAAGGCGGAATTAAAAATCAAGCTTTGTCGATGGAGCCAAAGAGTTCCATTTTCTCTTTAACTGTTGCTTTGATAGCCTCGAAACCAGGAGCGAGGAGTTTTCTTGGGTCAAAGCCCTTACCCTGCTGGTCTTTGCCTGCTTCGATGTACTTTCTTGTAGCCTCAGCAAAAGCAAGCTGACACTCTGTGTTAACGTTGATCTTGGAAACACCGAGGTCGATAGCCTTCTTAATCATGTCAGCTGGGATACCTGTGCCGCCGTGGAGAACCAATGGCATTGCGCCTGTGAGCTTCTGAACAGCGTCGAGAGTCTCAAAGCTGAGTCCCTGCCAGTTTTCCGGATATTTGCCGTGGATGTTGCCGATACCTGCTGCGAGCATTGTAACGCCGAGGTCAGCAATCTTCTTGCACTCTTCCGGATCTGCGCACTCGCCAGCGCCGATAACGCCGTCTTCTTCGCCGCCGATTGAACCAACTTCAGCCTCGAGAGAGAGACCCTTCTCGTTGCAGATAGCTACGAGCTCTTTTGTCTTCTCAACGTTCTCTTCGATTGGATAGTGAGAACCGTCGAACATAACAGAGCTGAAACCTGCTTCGATGCACTTGAGAGCGCCTTCGTATGAACCGTGGTCAAGGTGGAGAGCAACTGGAACAGTGATGTTGAGTTCCTCGAGCATACCGTTAACCATGCCTACAACTGTCTTGTAGCCGCACATATATTTGCCTGCACCCTCGGAAACACCAAGGATAACCGGTGAATTAAGCTCCTGAGCTGTAAGAAGAATAGCCTTTGTCCACTCAAGGTTGTTGATGTTGAACTGGCCTACTGCATAGTGGCCTGCCTTTGCTTTTGTGAGCATATCACGAGCATTTACTAATGGCATTGAAATCTACCTCCGATAATATAAATTGATATAACGGGCACACAAAACAAATCTGTGCTCCTATACGCTTTAATTATACAATACTCTGTTAAAAATATCAAGAAGAATAACTGAAGCCAAACAAAAATCTTTGTTTTTTCAATACAAATTTATCAACATTTGCAAAATTAATAATTGCGTCTCTTTATATTTACCTTATCAATCATCTGTACTAAAATTTGTATTTTTCGTATTTTTTGAATTCTCTTTTTTGTTTTCAAGATCATTTTTTTGAATTGATTCCACAATAGTTGTTATATATTGTTCCTCATTTTCCGGAAAGAAATATTTTGTAATAATCTTGAGTAATCCTATAACCAAAGAAACAAAAGAAATACAAGAGGTTATAAAGGCAACCAAATTCGACATATCCAGATCTTTTCCCGAATTCGCTATTTTGCATACAAAATAAATCAGCACAGCGGCAAAGGAAACAATAATCGCTATACTTGGTATTATTATAATCCATCTATAGACACGTGTCTGTTTCACTTTGTTTCTGTAACATTGGACATACTGGGTTAATAACTCGGTTATCTGCTCATCTCTATTTTGCTGTTCTTGGGTAACATAAGGATCCTTGTATCCCCACTCTAAATCGCTTGCGTTTTTAGTTTCATAAAAGGATACCATATCTATAAAGCTGGCTATCTCTTTATCCAAAGTAGCTTCCTCATTATTTATCTTTGACTGAACACGATTTTTCGATGATTGTGGCGGTTGTTTTGATTTATTCATTAACATCAACTCTGTTCCTAAACAATTTCAATTTAACAACTATACTCTCATATTTTACTATACCGGATACAGGCGATCAATATCCAAAGTGTGCTTTTGGTGCTTGAATATCTATTACTTCAGAAATTCTCCTCAAGGCACTTTCCAGAGGAACCTTATATATAGAAGCCAACTGAACGCCTATTGCATTATTCTCTAATCCAGAATTCTTCAAATTATTGTATTCCCTTAAAAATGAGTTTTTCGGCATAATAAGGTTCGCGGCATAATAATCCGCCTCGTTTTCTTCTTCATTTTTACCCTTTTTATTTTCACGGTGCAGATATGCGGAACCGCCTTTATAGTGTAAAATAAAATGGGCAAATTCGTGGGCAATTATAAATCTTTTAAATTCGTAGGAACGCTTCGAGTTTACGCCGATTATTCGGTCGTTAAGACCGTCTACCCCGTTAGGCTGAACAATAAGAAATCCGTCATCGTTATCTTCCAACTCTGCGCTACCAACCGAAAACCCTAATTTTCTTACAAAGTCCACAATGTCAATATAGTTATCATGCTCTTGTGAATAGCCATATCTTTCAAGCATAATGTTTACATTTTTCTCTATATCCCTTTTATCCATAAATATCCTCCTCTCCAAATTATAATAACCTTATATTGCATACAAGAAAATAAGATGGTGATTGGTTATACTATCACATATGCAATCATTTGTCAATTATTATTTTAATATATTTTTTTAAAAATTTCAATTAGAAATTATTTACTATTTGGAATTAAATATTTACTCGCTTTTTATAATATGTTTAAATACAACAAAAGATTAAAATGAACCAATGTTTTTCATTACACACCGCAAACATTTTCATTGTTCAACAAATTTTTATCTACACAATAGACAACATAATTTCTAAGTGGTATAATATATCAGATTATAATGTAGAGGGAGTGTTCCTTTTGAAAATTGCAGTTTTGTCAGGCGGACTCAGCACAGAAAGAGATGTTTCCATAACCTCAGGTTCCATTGTTTCCAAGGCTCTGCGTGAGCGTGGACATCAGGTGGTTTTGCTTGACGTTTATATGGGGTACGAAGAAGAAAATTGTGATCCCGAAGAGCTTTTCAGACAGGGTTACGATTTCACAAAAAATGCGGTTATAAGCGAGGATGTGCCTAATCTCAAGCAGATTAAAGCCATGCGTAAGGATAAATCAGACCGTTTCTTAGGTCAGAATATAGAGGAAATATGCCGCTGTGCGGATATAGCTTTTCTTGCCCTCCACGGCGACGTCGGAGAGAACGGAAAGCTCCAGGCAACCTTTGACCTTTTGGGCATAAGATACACCGGAACAGGCTGTCTGGGAAGCGCAATTTCCATGCATAAGGGCATAAGCAAGGGCGTTCTTGCCTACAACGGAGTTCCTGTACCTAAGGGTCAGGTATTCAATAAGAAAACACCTGTTGAAACATGGAACTTTTTCCCATGTGTTGTAAAGCCATGCTCAGGCGGAAGCAGCGTCGGAGTTTCCATAGCCAATGACAGAGATGAATTTTTGTCAGCTATGAAAGAGGCTTTCCGCTATGAGGAAGAAGTAATCGTTGAACAGTATATAAAGGGAAGAGAATTTTCCGTTGGACTTTTGGACGGAAAGGCTCTGCCGATTATCGAAATAAGACCGAAAACAGGTTTCTATGATTATAAGAACAAATATCAGAGCGGCTTGACAGATGAAATTTGTCCGGCTGAGCTTGATTCTCAGTCCACAATAAGAATGAAGCAGTATGCAGAACAGGCTTACAAGGCTTTGATGCTCCAGGCTTATTCAAGAATAGATTTTTTAATGGACGAAAAGGGCGATATGTATTGTCTTGAGGCAAACACACTGCCGGGCATGACACCTATGAGCCTGCTCCCTCAGGAAGCTTTGGTTCAGGGCATTGAATACGGCGAGCTTTGCGAAAACATTATAGCCTTGTCTTTGGATAAATATCATAAGAGGTAAAAATATGGCAATGAAAAAAATAACAGTGGGTCAGGTTGCCGGCGCCTGCGGCGGCAGGCTTTTCGGAAACGAAAAAGACGCTGACATTGTAATTAAAAATATATTTACCGACAGCAGAAAAGTGGGCGAAGGCTCACTTTTTGCCGCCATTAAAGGGGAACGTGTTGACGGACACGACTTTATTATCCCCTGTTTTGAAAAGGGCGCAGTCTGTGCAATTTCAGAAAAGGAAATAGAAACCGACAAACCTTACATTCTGGTCGACTCTACTCTCCGGGCTTTAAAGGATATCGCCGCTTTTTACAGAGGTCTTTTCGATATTCCTTTTATAGGAGTTACCGGAAGCGTGGGCAAAACTTCCACTAAGGAAATGCTTTCAAGCGTTCTTTCCCAGAAATTTAAGGTTCATAAAACCCAGGGCAACTTTAACAACGAGCTGGGCGTTCCTCTCACAATTTTCGGACTTGAGGAGGAACACGAGATTGCCGTAATAGAGATGGGTATTTCAGATTTCGGAGAGATGACAAGACTTTCAAAAATTGTCCGTCCCGACTTCTGTCTTATAACAAACATCGGATGCTGTCACCTGGAAAACCTTATTGACCGTGACGGAGTATGCAAGGCAAAAACCGAAATGTTTGCCAACATGAACCCCAACGGCATGATATTTTTAAACGGCGACGACGACAAGCTTGCAAAAATCCACGAGGTAACAGTGGAAAATCACAGAATAGTCCCAATATTCTATGGAATTTCAGATAAGAACACTTTCCACGCTGAAAATATTTCAGGTGATGTCCGTGACGGAATAGCCTGCGACATTGTTTACGACAATGTGAAGAACCGTGTTTTCATTCCGGCAATCGGAACATACATGGTGACAAACGCCCTTGCGGCTTTTGCGGTGGGAAAGGCTCTCGGTCTTTCCGACGAAGAAATTGTAAAGGGAATTGCCGCCTATGAAACTGTAGGAAGCCGTGCAAGGGTTATAGATACAGGATTTATAACAATAATAGACGACTGCTACAACGCAAACCCCACATCTGTTCAGGGCGCTATAGACACACTTGTAAAGTTCCCGGGCAGAAAGGTTGCGGTTTTGGGCGATATGAAAGAGCTTGGCACTAAGACCCAGGATTACCACATTGAAACAGGAAAATACCTCCACAGACACGGAGTTGACGTGCTTGTGGCTGTGGGCGACCTTGCCAAGAACATATATCTGGGAGCACAGATGCCGGAAAAATCCATATATTTCGCCACCACGGAAGAGGCATGCGAAAGGATTTACGACGTTATCAAGGAAAACGACACGGTGCTTGTAAAGGCTTCCCACTCAATGCACTTTGAAAACATTACAAAGGCTTTGGAAAAGTTAAAATAAGGATTATATAAAGGCAGGAAAATTTTTTATGGATTATAAAATTGTCGCACTTGACTTGGACGGAACTTTGGTAAATTCCCGGCACGAAATAAGCGATAAAAACAGTGATATACTTATAAAAATTCAGAAAATGGGCTGTAAGGTTGCCATAGCTACAGGCAGACCCTTTAAAGGGGCAACAAGACAGGCGGAAAAGCTGAAGCTTTCAAAATTCGGCGGATATATCATGTGCTACAACGGCGGTCTTATAATGGATTGCAGTGACAACAGGATTATCTACAGCAGAGAGCTTCCCCATGAGTACATTCCGGAAATCTGCGAAGGCATCAAAGGTATGGACATAACAATAAATACATACACCGCCGATGAAATTATCGCTTCAAACAGCCGCAACAAATACACCGAAATCGAACCGAGCATAGTGGGCATGAATCTCCATTTTGTGGACGACTTTGTAAAGTTTGTGGATTTCCCAATAAACAAATGTCTTTTGACCGGCGAGCCGGAAACAATCGCAAAGCTTGAGAAGATTTACAAAGAGCAGTTCAAGGGCAGACTTGACGTATTCAAGTCGGAAGCATTTTTCTTAGAGCTTGTTCCAATAGGCGTAAACAAAGGAGAAGCCATAACAAAGCTTGCAGAAATAAACAATGTGGACATATCGGAAACCATGTCTTTTGGCGACGGATTTAACGATGTGGAGCTTATAAAAACCGCAGGTATGGGAATTGCAATGGCAAACGCCTGCCCTGAGGTTTTGAACGCCGCTGACTACGTCACTTTGAGCAACGACATGGACGGAGTTGCCGCAGGAATTGAAAAATTCTTTTTCGGAAAATAATTAGGCTTATGGAAAGGGAATAAAAATGAATATTACAAACAATCAATTTGAAATCCTTGCATTTGCAGAAAGAGAAAACAGAGAGAATAATGAAAATCCCGGAGCGGGAAGAATTTCCACCGAAACAAGACTTCCCGCAGAGCTTGTAAAGGGAATTTGCTCTGACTTTGAAAATGACGGTGTTTTAGAGCAGGACAGCAACGGCGGTTACAAGGTTACAGAAAAGGGTCTTGAAACACTTGAACCATACAGAGTAAAAAGAGCGGTTATTCTCGCCGCAGGCTTCGGCTCAAGAATGGTTCCTATAACACTCAACACTCCAAAGCCACTGGTTAGAGTTCACGGAAAGATGATAATTGAAACTCTCCTGGACGCCATCGAAAAAGCCGAAATTCCTGAAATCGTCCTCATAAGAGGATATCTGTGGGAGCAGTTCGACCAGCTTAAATACAAGTATCCTAATATTAAATTCATAGAAAACCACCTTTACAACAAGGCAAACAACATCTCCTCTGCCCTTATTGCAAAGGATTTGCTTGAAAACGCCTATGTCTGCGAGGCTGACCTCCTTGTGAGCAATCCTCATCTTATCAGAAAATACGAGTACAGAAGCAACTATCTGGGACAGTACAAGGACTACACAGACGACTGGTGCTTCAAGGTTGAAAACAGCGTTATAAAGGAGCTTCTTGTGGGAAGCGAAAACTGCTATCACATGTACGGCATTTCCTACTGGACAGAAGATGACGGAAAGAAGATGTCAAGCGACATTGAAAAGGTTTACAACATGGAGGGCGGAACAGAAAAGTACTGGGACGAGGTTGCCCTGAGATTTTGTATGGACAACTATGAAATCCATGTAAGACCCTGCTTTGAAGGCGACATTGTGGAAATCGACACCTTCGGCGAACTCCAGCAGATTGATGAAAGCTATAAAATCTAATATTAAAAGGGCGGAATTATCCGCCCTTATTTTTTATCTGTATTACGAAAACACCGGCTTGTCTTTCGACAAGCCGGTGTCCTTATTTAAGGCTTTCGCCCGATTTCAGTTTACTGAACTATTTCGTAAACATTGATTTCAGCGGCACTGATAAATGCGTTAGCTTTATCTCCTACTGTTGAAGTTGCAACAAGTCTGATTCTGCGTGCATTAACCTGAACAAATTCTGCTGATTTCTCATTTTTGTTGTTTGCCCATGTACCTGAACCGCCTTTAACCTCTACGAAATTATCTCCCTCAGCTTCTGTGCTATACATCACCTTATATCCTGTGATTGTACCATTGGAGCTTGAGTCTGTTCTCGGTAAATATGTAATCTTATTTACATATCTGTTCTGTCCCAAATCAATTTCGATGTAGTTATCTACGCCGTCCTCACCGATTGTAGGAAGAGGAGACTCTGTAGCCCACTTTGTGTGCCACCATGTTCCTGTATTTCCGTCAATGGCAAGCTTTGCTTCATTTCCTGCATGGACGTTAGGTGCAGTTGCTGTAAGAGCAGACTGGTCAACCTTTACAGTTTCGCCTTTCATAACAAGGCCTTCAATTGCATTCTGAAGCTGTACTACTGCCTCTTCTGCCTGCTTAACTGTCAAATCTAAGGCAGCGCTTTCTTCAATTTTAGTCAATATTTCTGTGAACACTGCGGCGGACTCATCTGTATAAAGAGTTGTATCTATCTCTTTTGCCTCTGCAATCAAAGCATTAAGCTCTGTCTTATCAGCAAGTTTTTCTACAAGACCGTCCACTGCGTTCTGGAGATCTGTTAAAGCCTTCTGTACATCCTGCTCTGTAGCTGCTGCAAAGATGATTACGCCCTGAGCGTTGTCTTTTGCAGCTGCAAATGCTGCAAAGCTATCCTCTGTGTAGTATTTTGCCTCGTAGTCCTTAACCTCGTTGTAAAGAGCTGTCAAGGCGCCCTTATCAACTGTTGACTGAGCTTCGTCTGTAACTATGAACATTTCATAGATTTCAGGAATTACGTCTGCCCACTCGAACTTAATCTCGAATACGTTTTCAACGTCCTCAGGAATTGCAATCTTGTTAAGGCTTCCTGACAATGTTCCGATTTCCTGCCATGTGTCTGCGCCTGTTCTAATCTTAACAGTTGCGTTGGAGATAGTTGCAGGGTTCTGAACAACTGTGATATCTGTTACAGCATTTGTGTTTTCAGATACCTTGTAGGAAATGCTGCTGTTAGCTGCTGTTGACATATAGCTTGTAGCCAAATCTCCGTCCATCATCTTTTCAGCATTGTGGTTAGCCTGCTCAACTGCGCCTGCAACATATGTCGGGTTATTGGAAACAGGTCTGTACTCGTTATCGTTGATTTCAAATTCGCAGAAACGAACCCACTTCTCGGAAGCGCCTGCATCGGATGTAAGCTCAACCTTGATGTATCTTACCGGAATACCGCCGATTTCCTCGTTCTTTACAGAATAGTAGGAAATGAGGTAGTTGTGGTTGCCGTAGATTTCGCCGATTTCCTTATCTGTTGTGCCGTCGCCGATTGTGATAACCTTTGTCCAATCGCTTCCGTCCTCAGAAACAGAGATATCTGCGTTTCTGATAAAGTCATGCTCACCGTCGTAAACGATGAATTCAAGCTTGTTAAGGTCAATTGTCTGACCTATATCGTATGTGAAGTACTTGCCTGCACCCTGAGCATTCTTGAACCATGCCATTGTGCCTCTGTTATAGTCGAATGCGTTTGCTGCGCCCTCAATAGATGTGAAGTTTGTATCTGATACGTAAGGATCAGCAATTTCATCGGACTTAACTGTGAGTGCTGCGAAATTAAATGTAGCGTCAGCTTCGCCCTTGTTGATGTATCTTACATATCTTGCATTAACTTCGCCGCCATTGTACTCGTTCCACTCTACTGCGTTTTCTGATACTTCAATTACAACGCCTTCTGGAGCTTCAACGCCTTCAATAGAAATGACGTCACGGATTCTCGGGAGTACGATTCCGATGTACTGGCCGTTCTTCAAGGTGATTTCCTTGTTGATTGTGAGAACGCCTGTATCTGTTGTGAACTCTGTTGCTGAACCTGCAAGTGTTGGGATATTTGTGTATACGCTGCTTGATGATGAAGCTGTCGGAGCATAAACATCAAAAGCTCTGAATGCACACCACTTGCTTGTATCTGCAAGGTTTCTCAAACGGATATACTTAGCTGTAACATTCAATGAAGAAGCGTCGAAAGTAACTTCCTTTCTTCCATCCTCAAATCTCATAAGCTCTGTATATGTTTCGCCGTCTGTTGAATACTCAATAACGCCCTTTGCGATAATATCGCCGTGAGAAGCGTCCTTACCCTGGAGAATTCTGATTTCTCCGATTGGCTTAGCCTCGTCAAGCTCGATTCCAATCCACTCGCCTGCCTTAAGGTTGTCGTCTGCTGTGCTATACCATACTGATGATGTGTCGTCTCCGTCAATAAGGTTTGCGTCGCTTCCGGAATATGCGCCTGTATAACCTGAAGACTTAATAACGCCCTTAGCTGTGTATCTCTCAGCTGAGCCGTAGTTCGGGTCGATAATTGCAAGAACCTTTGGTGAAAGTTCGTTGCTGAGTTTTGTTACGAACGGAATAATTCTCTTTGCGCCTGCTTCAACATTCTGCGGGCCGGAGATATTCTGTACAGGGCAGTTCTTTGAATTTGTCAAAGCTGCTGATGCCTCAAGGTAGTTAGCGCATGCTGCTTCTTCATCGCCCTCTGCAAGAGCAATACCTGTCTTTACAAATCCGATAGCTGCTTGTGAAATATATTCCATTGAATTGAGCCATGGCTCAAGCTCTGTTTTAAGTCTTTCGTTTGTTCCCTTTTCTCTGTATTCATTTAAAGCGGCAACAATCTTTTCGAACTCTGCAACAACTGCGTCGCCCTTTTCCTTTATCTGGGCAGCGTCGCCGCCTGCGAGAGCTGTGGTAAATTCATCGAGGAACGGTCTAAGCTCCTCTGACTCCTGGAGAACAAGTCCGTGTGTATTCGGGCTTGGGTCGGAGTTGTGTTTTGCAAACTCATAAAGTGCGTCAGGTGCGCCCTCGTCGATATACTTGAAACTGTCGTACCAACTCTTATCAGCATCAAATGTATCTCTGTTCCATGTGTAGTCGGCAATAGCAAAGATAGATACCTTGGAAGCCTCTGCCTGCTGCATTGGGTTTGTAAGAATACCGGTAAAGCCTGTTACGCCTGCGCCTAAAACTTCGCCCTTACCCATGAGCATACGAACCTTGTTGATATCGTTTACAGGCCAGTTAAGCCACATGAAAGCTTCTCTTCCTGCTATCTGCTTGAAGTAGTCAAAAGTACCCTGGGTTACCCAGCCGCAAACAGAGTCGCCTGTCCACATTACCTGAACCTGCTCAGGCATACCGTCCATCAAATCAGCAAAATACTGAGCGTTTGACCACGCCTTGTTGTAGCCCTGGGGAACAAAGATAAGGTCGTAAACGTCGCCCTTTTCTTCACACCATGCCCACATATCCTTGCAGATTCTGTTCTGGATTGCAACAGGACTGGAAGCGTCGTCAGCAAGGATACCGAACTGTCTTACGCCTATGCTGTAAAGCTGTTCAAACTTAGCCTTGATTGTTTCAAGTCTTTGGTCATAGTTTGCTTCTGTAATGGCATTATACATAAACGGATGGATTGACCATACAAACTTACACTTGGAAGCGTTGCCTACGTCTACCATCTTCTTCATTTCCTGAAGTCTGTCCTCAGGATAAAGCTCTGTCCACTTTGCGCTGTGGTAAGCGTCGTCCTTAGGAGCAAATACGTATGTATTAGCCTTGAACTTGCCGCCGAATTCCATAAGGCTTATTCTGTCCTCATCGGACCAAGGAATACCATAGTAACCCTCGATAAAGCCTCTGAACTGAGCGTCTGAGTAATCCTCTACTGTGAGAGTCTTAATTGTCTTTGATTCTGCGCACTGCTCAAGGATGAGTTCAAGTGTAGAAACTCCGTAGAAAGCAGCGTCTGTGTTCTTACCGATAATTGTGATTTTGCCTTCCTCAATTTTCAGCATGTAAGCGTCTGTCTTGTCGTAAAGGTCCTCAAAAACTGTAGGAACAACATCGTTTACATAAACTGTGTTTACCTGAGGCATTGCAAGCTTTCCGGCAACAATAAGCTGAATCATTGTTGCGTCAACTACGTTTATTGCCTTATCGTAATTTACATCGGCAACGCTCTCATCGATTGTAATACCTTCCATTCTTATGAGGTATTTCTGAAGCTGAGTAACGTCATCAGATGTAATATTTCCGTCTCCGTCAATATCGCCCAAAAGCTTTTCTCCGCCTTCGTCTCCGTTAACTTCAACGTAAACATTCAGTGCATCTGCGGACTGCTCAACGGTAAATCCGTTGTCCTCAAATGCGCTCTCTGCGTGATTTCTTGTAGCTTCATCAATGTTTTTTGTGTAGTGGATATTTACTTTATCCAGCGCAAATTCCCCGCCGTCGTATGTAATACTCTGGGGAATAGGATAAATCTCGTAAGTATCCGCATTGTTTCCTGCACCGGTTTCTTCTGCGCTTACTGAGCCTAAGGCCATAAAGGAAGAAGAAATCATCAATGCGCTGAGAATCACGCTAATAATTCTCTTTCTCATCGTCTCACTGTCCTTTCCTGTTTTTTATATTTCATTGCAGCCTGCACCAAGTACAGGCTGCAATGTCAGTGACTTAAATAACCGTTAACGATTAAGCCAATTTAACCAGCATAAGCTGAATTGCTGTTGCGTCGTCTACCAAAACAGAACCGTCCTTGTCATAATCTGCCAATGAAAGGTCAAATGTCAAAGACTCGTCAATTCTGTCTGCGCAGTAAAGCTGGATATATGTTGCATCGTTTACAGTAATTTTTCCGTCGTGGTTTACATCGCCCAACTGATACTCAGGCTCAATGGACTTAGTGTATTCATATACGTTGATTTCCGCAGCGTTTATGAAGAGGTTCTGCTGTGTGCCTTCGCCCATTGTTCCCACTGCTCTAAGCTGGATTCTTCTTGCTTCAACAGGTGTGAACTCTACAGTCTTTTCTGTGTAGTCCTCTGCCCATGTTCCTTCGTCAAGCTTTACGAAGTCGTCGCCGGACTCGGATGTGCTGTAATAAATCTCATACTTAACAATGTTACCGTTCATACTTCCGCTGTGGAGTCCCTCATCTCTTCTTGGGAGATAAGTGAGCTTTCCAACTGTGTATGTGCCGCCCAAGTCAATGGTAATTTCGTTGTTTTCGTTGTTTGCCATATCAGGCATTGTACCGTCGTTTGCGTTCCATGCTGAATGGTAATATGTGTTCTCCTTGCCGTCGAAAGCAAGTTCAATTCCGTTGCCCTCATGAACAGAAGAAACTTTACCGCTCAAATTCTCCTGCGGAATAAGCTTGTAGTCCTCTTCAGGCTCTACAGGTGTGCTTCCTGAGCTCTTCAGGTTTGCAGCTGCTGTTGCAAGCTTCATGTATGCATCCTTATAGTCTGCGGAAGTTGCAGCCTCGTTTTCGAGAACTGTCTTTGCATTCTCCAAAGCCTCTGCAAATGCTGCCCAGGATTTTGCTGTGTAGTCAGCCTCGTTCTTTCCGAGGTTCTCGTTGTAAAGCTCCTGAAGCATATCCTTTGTAACAGAAGAATAAAGGTTGATTTCTGCTGCTGTTGCGTGGGTTCCGTTTTTGTCGCCCTTTGCAGATGTGATAACAATCTTAACCTTTGTAGCCTTTACAGCGTCAAACTCAACTGTCTTCAATGCGCTTGAATCTGCCCATGTATGACCTTCAACTATTGTTTCTGTTGAACCGTCAGCCTTTGTGATTACAAGGTTGAACTTCAAAATTCTTCCGTTTGGAGAATCCTGTCTTGGCAAATAGGTCAGCTTGCTGATTTCCTTTTCGCCGTTGAGGTCGATTTCAATCCAGTGCGGATTCTGCTCTGTGCAGGTTGTATCGCTTGCCCAGTTTGTATGCCAGTATGTGTTGTTGTTGCCGTCAAGAACGCTGCCTGCTGCTCCGTCTATGCCAACGCCAATCTGGTTGGAATACTGTGAGCAAGCTGTAGCTGTCATGCCTGTTCTGTCAAGAGCTGTTTCAGGCTCTTCCACAACAACTTCATCACCTGTTGTGCCTGTTGTTCTGTATCCTCTTGTTGCATCCATAATCTCTGCATTTGTGGAGGATGTTGCAAATGGGATAATTGTATATTTATAATTGTATGCCTTATCATTCAAAATCTGATACTGAGGAAGTGTATCAGGTCCGCAGCTTGAGTTACCGTTACCGTCTGAACCGTAGTTTACTGCAAGATATGTGTTCTCGCTTGGCTTAAGCTCATATGGATGTGTTGCTGTATCAAGCTGATCTGAAGTAAAGTGCAATGCACTTGCTTCAAAGTTGTCGCCTGCTATAACAACGCCGTTTGCCTTATTTTCGTCTGTAACAGCAATCCACTTAACATTTGTAAGGTTACCGCTGTCCTGAACGTCAATAAACGGATAGTACATGTTTGTAACTGTATCTGTGTAGATACCGTATTTTGCAAATGTGTTTCTGTCGCTGTAGGACTCAATTCCGCCTGCGCCGTACCATGTCATCTGCTCTGCGCCTGCAGGAAGAGTCATAACTGTACCAAGTCTTGAATATCTGCCAAGGCTTGTAACAGAGCTGTTGTCAACTGTAACGTCAACTGTAATTGCTCCGCTTCCGTCGATTGTGTACTCGATAATCTCGTCACAGTTTGCAGCTGCTCCGCTGAGGTTGAGAACTGTCTTAATAACAGTCTGTCCCTTATCGTTTGTTGTAACCTCGCTGCTGTCAAGTGTTACGTTGTCGTCTACCTGTTTCCATGCTGCATTGAGAGCACGGTCGTTGGCGTTCTTTGCTCTCCAGAATGAAGGTACAGGACCCTCTGTAATCAAAACTTCGCCGCCTACTGTGTAATTCTCAATAGCGCCTGTTGTCTTGTTAATCTTAAAGTTGAAGTTTTCACCTGTTACTGTGATATAGTCAGCAGCAGAATCATCAACTGTAACTTCCTTATCGGAAACCTCTGCCTCTACAGAGTATACGTCTGTGTCAAGAAAGAACTGCTCGTAAGCGATTACATAACCTGCATCTGCCCAGTCTGTAGCCTCTTTGAGCTTAACATTGATATTGAGATAGTACTCAACGCCGTCCTCACCTGTTGGGAAAGTAAAGCCGTCGAGAAGGATTGAACCTGTTTCGCATGGAGCGATATCGCCGATTATTGCGCCTGTGTCAAAAACTTCGCCGTCCTTGAGGATTTCCCATGTAACGTCGTAGTCTGAAAGTGACTTGCTGGAGTTTTCACTCTTAACAGTTACAGTTCCGTTTAAGAGACTGTCTCTGTCTGCCTCAAACCAGAAGTCCTGATACTCGTACTTAACCTGAGCGATTTCAGGCTGTGGATCTCTGTCAGGAGATATAAGACCGTTTGCGCAGAAGCTGCCCTGGTGACCTGTCTCTCCCCAGTCACCGCCGTAACCGAAGAAGTATCCGTCCATTTCCTCATTATAGAGGGTCTGATGAGCATAGTCCTCTGCATAGTAATCCCATGCATCTATTGGCTTTAACTCGCCTATGCTCTGGCTGTAATCCAACCAAAGAATAACGCTTTCGTTGTCTGCTGTGATAGCAGGAGATGTGCTGTTCTGAGCCTTAATCTCGTCGAGAGTAAGAGCCTTGTTATAAATTCTTGCAACGCCGATTTCACCGTCAAGTGTTCTGCCGTTGTCTGCGCTTATACCAACGCCCAAAGCTGTGTTGGTTGATGCAATGTTGTTTGCAATAGTTGCGGATTTCAAAAGAACTCCGTCACAGTAAATGCTAACTGCACCCTTATTATAGGTTACTGCAAGCTGATGCCAGTTGCCAACCCAATCGCTTGGATAGTTTGCTGATACGCTTCTCCAACCGCCTGAGTACACAAAGAACTCGATAGCGTTTGTTGTTGTCTTAAATGCAGCCTGAGTGTCGCCCTTGGCGATAAATATCTGGTTAGTAGCTGTTGAATTTGGCTTAACAGTAACTTCCATTGTGAACTGCTTGTCAGTACCTGAGAGATACTGATTATAGAAAGCTGAATCATCCATTGTTGTGTAACCGTCAACAGACTTTGAAGAAAGAGCCTCGTCAGCGTTTACATCGTTTATTGCGTTTGCATTAAGTGTACCTGTCTTTTTGTTTGAGCTGAGGTCAGATACATTGTAAACTGCACCGAACTCATCCTCAAAGCTGATTCTTCTTGACTGGTCAACCCAGTCCCAAATGAAGCCGCCCATCATATTGTCTGAGCTTCTTATAATATCCCAATAATCGTTAAGGCTTCCCACTGCGTTGCCCATTGCGTGGTCGTATTCGCAGATTACATAAGGAAGTCCTGTTGGGTCGTCGGCTCTTGCCTGAACCTGGTCAACTGTTGGATACATATGGCTTGCTACGTCAACGCCCATCCATGCTTTGCCCTGCTCTACAAATTTACCTGTGGCACCTTCGGAGTGTACCGGACGAGTTGTATCTCTGTCCTTAAAGTACCAGATTGCCTCTGCAAACATGTAGTCACTCCAGCTTGCGTCCTTATTGTAGAAAGTTTCGTTACAGATTGACCACATAACAATAGATGTATAGTTTTTAAGTCTGTTGAATGTTGTTGCCTGTCTGTCAAGGAACATCTTCTTAAATATAGAAGCGTCTTTTCTTGCGTCAAGGAACTGATGGCACTCTGCGTTTGTTTCTGCCATTATGTAAAGACCATATTTATCGCAGAGCCAGTAAAGATACTCATCGTTGCTGTAGTGAGAGGTACGAACAGCATTGATGTTGTTGAGCTTCATAAGCTCGATATCCTTTTCATAAACCTCTTCGGAAACATATTTTCCGTAAACAGGGTCTGTGTCGTGTCTGTTAACACCCTTGAATACCAAAGGCTCACCGTTGATTGTAACCTGCTGATATTCTGTTGTGTTAATTGTATAGTCGTTGTTTGCTCTGTCAGCAACCTCTGTTCTTGTAAATCCGATTTCTCTGAAACCAATCTCCTGAGAAGCAGCTTCAACCATATTGCCATCTGCATCATAGAGAGTGAGAATCATTGTATAGAGGTTCGGGTTTTCCGCTGACCAAAGTTCCGGAGCAAGATTTTCAACGCTGCCTGTTACTGACTTTGTTTCGCCGCCGTTTACTGTAACTGTGGCAAGTGTTGTTTCCTCAAGGAAGTTTGTGCCGTCCTCGTTTTTGAGCTGAACTTTAACAGTATATTCTCCGGCCTGTGAACCGTTGTTTGTAACTTTGATATCTGTGAAATCAAGGTCAGCCTTTGTATAGTCCTCGTTGAGGTCTGTAACAACCTGATAATCGCTTACATATGTTTCAGGAGTTGCAACGATAAATACGTCACGGAAGATACCGCCGTCCTTAATCATATCCTGAAGCTCCATCCATGTAGCGTCGCTGAACTTGTGAACCTCAACTGCCAGAACGTTTTCACCGTCATAGTTCAAAGCGTCTGTAATGTCGAAATAGTGAGGAGAATAGGAGTCCTCGCTGTAGCCGATTTCCTTGCCGTTGAGGTATACATAATATGCAGACTCAACGCCCTGGAAAGAAATCATAACTCTGCCTGTTGCAGACTTCAAAGACTCGTCAACTGTAAATGTCTTTCTGTAAAGGCCTACAGGATTGTAAATTGTAGGAGCCTGAGGAGCCATGTTGTTGCCCCACTGCTCGCTGCCCTGGAAAGGAACTACAGTATTTGTGTAGATTGAGTAGTCAAAGCCCTGCATTGTCCAGCTGCAAGGAAGCTGAAGTCCTGTTTTCCAGCCGTCTACTGAGTTGATATCGTAACTCGGCTCATAGAAATTTGCATAGCCTTCGCTTTTAGCAACTGTATCGTTTTGAACAACCACTAACTCCCAGTCCTGGTTATTCTCTCCTGTAAGTTTCTGATAATAAGGTGATTTATCCTTATCATAGTTAAGTGAACCCAAAAATGCATTGTCCACTGTGTCGTAAGGCAAAAATGCAGATGTTGAGGGAGAAAGCACGTTTATACCAAAAACATCTACGTTATCTCCTGTGCCCTTCCACTCGTCGTGAGTAAAAATGGAGTCACCGTTGTCGGCAAGCGGTGCTGCCTCTTCTTCATTGCCGCTTTCAAGAACAAGTCTGGCTGAAGCCTCTCCGGAAGTGATTTCGTCTTCCACTTCCTCAGGCAGATATGTTCCGTCCGGCTGTTCCTCAGCAACCGCCGTTGTGGTTTCCTGAGTTGTTTCCTGTGCTTCTTCGGCAAAAACCGATGAAGTTTGTACCATTACACTTGAAAGCATCAAAACTGTAAGTGCAAGAGATACAATTTTCTTTAAATTCTTCATCTTTTTCCTCCTTTTTTCTAAAATAGATCAGAATTTATATTTATACTCGAACCTTTTGGGCCGAATCTAAATCAATTTTACAAGCTGCAGTTTTTGAAATTTATTTTTATATTTTCCGTAAAAACACAAAAATATACTTCAAAATGCCTTTGCAAAGCAAAGCTTATATAAAATAAGCTCTGCTTTGCGTTTAGGTCAAAAAATGAATATGGAATTATCTGATAAAATGAACCTTGATTAACTTATAATCATCTCATAAGGTGCGAGATACTCTACAATACCTACGATATACTTCTGGATTTCTGTAATATCGTTTATATCGATTTCACCGCTTCCGTCTGTATCGGATGCTATAACTGCAATATCAGTCTCACCAAGATTTTCTTCATTGAGATAAAGCTGAAGCACTGTTGCGTCAATAATTGTAATCTTTCCGTTCATATCAATATCGCCGCTCATGTATCTTACATCTGTAGCCTTATCGAGCTCGTCAATCATATTCATTAACTGCTCGTTGGTTGCCTCTGCATTTTCAAGGAGAGCATAGGCTTCTGCCACTTTCTCTTCCAATGCTGTTACGTCCGGTACATACCAGAAAGTTTCAGGATTTTCAGCGATGATTCTAAGCTTGTTCTCTCCCTTAAGAATAGCTGTTTCAAGCTCTTCTCTGTAGTCAGGCTCTGTTTCGTCACCAGGTACATAATACAATGCTATTTCTGTAGCTGAAGCATATGTATTTCCTGCTTCTGATGAAAGTGAATTAACTGCTACAAGCTTTACATATCTAGCCTTAACAGATTCAAATTCAGCCTTCTTCCATGAGTTGTCTCCTGCCCATGTGCCTGTAGCAACAGATGTAAACTCACTTCCGTCTGTGCTTACAAGTATATCATATTCTGTGATTATACCGTTTGACTGTGTCTGTCTTGGCATGTAACGGAGACCTGTTACATCCTTAACATCTCCAAGGTCAAGAGTAATCCAAAGGTCATCTCTGTTATTGCCGGCTGCCCACTCTGAATGCCACATTGTGCTTGTGTTCTTGTCGATAGCCTTGTCTGCGCCTTCTCCTGCATGGAAGGAACCTGCTTCAGCATCTGCAACTGCAAGGTCAAAGGAACCGTCGTCAGCTGATATACCATAGCTTGCAACAGCTATTGTTTCGCCGTTTCTCAGTGAGCTTACACCTCTGAGTGTGCTGCTTTCAAGATTTGCAATAGGCTCGATAACTGCGCTGATGTCGCCGTTGAACTTTTCTTCTATTGTGTAATTGAAGTAAATTTCATTTGTACCTGAACCGCCTGCATAGTCAGCATAAACTGTCTTTGTTTCGTCTCCAACATTGTACTGGAGCTTAACCTGTGCGTTTCCTGTTACAAATACAGGAACTCCCAATGTAACCTTTACTTTGATTGTGTCGCCAACCTCTGTAACGCCTTCGCTTCCGTTTGCACCGTTGATAACCTCAGCAGAAATATCTGTGATTTCCGGATACTCAGGAACATTGTTTACATTGCCGCCGTTGCCCTCAAGGAGATAATCGATGCTGAACTTCTGGAACAGCATGTCGAGAGCGTGCCATGTTGTATCTGTTTCGTAGAGAATACCGATTGTATTTTCATCTATAGATGTAAGGCAGGAATACTGGTCGTGTCCTACGTTGATTGTTGTATATTTCCAGTCGGCTGAATCCTTTGAAATTGTGCCGTCTGTAATATCTGTTACACGGATTGTCATGTTATTTCTTCCGCTTGCGTTAGGGTTAGAAATAATGAGATAAGTTTTTCCGTTATACTCGTGCTTCAATGCTGACATCTGGCAGTATGTGTCATAAACAGCAGGGTTTCTTTCGCAGGAATCCCAAGTTTCGCCGCCGTTTGTGCTTATTGACATATATGCAGCACCTGAATAGTTACGGCTGAACATTACAACCTTACCTTCTCCAAGATCGATAACCTGGTTTTCTGTAAGCTGTGTAAGGGATGCAGCTGTTGAAGGATCTTCACCGTTAGCTTCTATTGCAGCTTCGCCTCTTGTCCAAATTTCGCCGCCGTCGTCACTGTAGATTGTTGCGGAAGCCTGTGTAGAAAGTCCGCCTGTCTTGTTTGTATGATAGATTGAGAATATAAGTCTCTCTGTACCGTCAGGCATAATTGTAGTTGTACCACGTCCTGGACCTGTTCCGCAGAATACCATCCAGTCTTCTTTTACCATGCCTGTAACGTCCTTAGGCTCGCTCCATGTGAGACCGTTGTCAGTACTCTTGAAGAGCCACAGATAGCTTGTCTTCAAAACGCTGAGCTCGCCTGCGTTTGCTCCTGTATAAAGGAAGATAGAACCTGCGTCAACCTCTTCGCCCTCAACTGTCTTTACAAGCTTACCTGTTGAGAAGTCTGTAACCTTATAATTTGTAACATTGCCCTCTGCATCGTAAACAATGTTGTCCTCTCTCATTGTGTAGATGTTCTTTTCTGCATCGTAGAGAGTGAGATATTTTGTTCCGTCAACATCTGTATAACCTGAACCTGCGTCCAATGCGCCCATAAGAGCATATGACTCCGGGAACATGTCAACCAAGCAATAGATTGTACCGTCGCCGGCAACCAAAAGCTCGGAATCGATTATAAACGAATGAGCAGAACCGCCGGATGGAAGGTCTGTAAGCATAATAGGCTCGCTCCATGTTTCGCCCTTATCCTCACTGCGTCTTACCATAAGGTCGATATCGCCGTAGTCAGCAGCTGTTGTCTTTCTCTGGTCGATAGATGCAACCAATGTGCCGTCAGCGGCTGTTACCATTGCAGGGATACGGTAGTTGGCAGAATTACCATAGCCTGAATAGAAGAGAGCTGTTCTGTCGGAAACATCTTCCTCGGAAACGCCTACAGAACCTGTTCCGTTCTGGATAGAAGCCATCTGAGAAGCTGAAAGAACATTTGAATATACCTTAACGTTATTTACGTTAAAGTCGCCGAACCACTGGTTGCCGGCTCCTGTTTTTCCTGTTCTTACCATACCGCCGAGAGATACTGTGTTGAGATTATTTATCCATGTCAATGCGCTGAACATACCTGTGAAAGCCTTTGCTCCCTTTGATACGCCGTCAACATAAAGTGTAACGTTTGTACCGTCAAAAACAAATCCTAAGTTATGCCAGTTTCCGTCATTGAGGTTTACGCCGTCCCAGAATGTATGTGGATTCTGAGCAGCTGTTTTAAATTCAAAACCTACTCTTGTTCCGGCAGAATTCAAATAGAAAGTAGCGTATTCATCCTGAGCGTCTCCGTTGGAGAAAGCAAGATAGCTCTGGAGGCTTGCGCCTGCAACGCTTGAGTCTCTCTTGTATGTAATGTTGATTGAACCCTGGTCCATAGCCTTGATTGCATCAAGGTCAAAATCGTCTGTAACTACCAAAGGCTCTGTTCCTGTTGTATCCTTAACATTTGTTTCGGATATAACTTCTGCCGGGAAAATACCGTGGAACTTGAGAAGCTCTGTTTCATCCAAAGCAAAGTTTGACATATAAACATCTTTGATTGTTCCGTTAAAAGACCAGTCCTTTGAAGCATTAGATCTCTTTGAACCGCCGATAGTTGCTGCAACCAAATCTGAAACGCCAAAATTGCTTGTGAATTTTGTGCTTGTTGCGCTCTTGTTTACAACACACTCACCGTCAAAATAGAATTTATAATATTCGTTCTCTTTTACGGTGAAGCTCAGTGTATGAAACTCTCCGTCGTTATAAGTTTTTGAAAAACTGAATGATGTGTTTTCTGTACCTCTTATCTCAATACCGATTGTATTTCCGCTGTTGAGGTAAATATTTACGTAGCCGTTTTCGTTACTTTCAGAAAACAAACCAACAAGACTTTGGAAGCTATTGGCTGTTGTTTTAAAAGTAACTGTCCATGTTGCACTTGTGTTATCCTTGAAAAAGTCAATATCCTCTGATATATCCAGCCTGCTCGCTGTAGTGCCGTCAAAGGTCTTTTCTTCGTTCACAAGATAACTCTTTGTGTTTTCGTCTGTGACTGAGTCCGATATTTCATTGGCGCTTACAGGCAATACAAGGGCGGATGCCAGCAAAAGAACCGAAAGAATACAGGAAACAATCTTTTTAGTTGTTCTTAGTTTCAATCACAATCTCTCCTTTTTAATTTTTATATATTGATATAACAACCCTTCTGCCACACAAGTTGCCATAAAAATATCCTATTTTCTCACAGCAAGTAAACCTTTTTATACATTTCATTCATTATATGAATTCATAAATCAATGATTTCCGTTAATTCATCAATTCATATAATAATTTATAATTCCTTTTAAGAAATTTGTTATAAAAGCCATGCCACCGGCGTACAAAGAGAGTACGCCAGTGGAGGTTTATTCACTTATTTACTGACTTTTATTATTACTTATTCAGCAGGTCAATCTGAATATATGTAGCATCGTTAACTGTAACCTTGCCGTCATGATTATAATCAGCCAAAGCCAAATTAAATACAAGTCCGTTTCCAAGGTCGCCGCCGTCTTCGATAGCTTTTGTAATGTAAAGCTGAATAGCAGTTGCGTCGTCTATTGTAATGGCACCGTCGCCGTTAACATCTCCGAGAATATCCTCGCCCTCTTCAGGCATATATTTCTCGATTTCTTCGTAAGCTGCCAAAATCTTGCCTATATTACCTGTAACTGTATCTTCATAAACAGCCTTTGCATCTGCAACAGCCTTAGTCATAGCGTCCTTATCGTTGCCCTCAGGCATTGTTGCAAGAGCTGCTTCTGCCCTAGCAATGTAAACTCCGAATGCTTCTCTTTCGTCAGAATTTACCTTAGGAACAATAGCGTTGTAAGCATTTGTAAGCTTTTCTGTCATAGCGTCGATTTCGCTCTGACCTACGCCGGACTGTTCTCTGAGCTGCTTAGCCTCTGCAAGAGCAGCTGTGAAAGCAACCATATCCTGACCGTCGTTGAAGTTTGCAGTCTTAATTGCTTCTGCCTTTTCGATTATAGCGTCAAGCTCTGCCCATTCTGCAACTGTTGTAAGTGCGTCCTTAGCAGCATACAAAGCGTTAATCATTTCGTCAATAGCATTAACTGTTACTTTCTCCTCTTCAACGAGAGCTTCTGCCTCAGCAATCTTGTTCTGGAATGCTGTCCAGTTTTCATCCTTCACATAATCGCTTTCAACTACATTCTTCATTTCGTCGATAGCTGTCTGGAGTCTTGCCTTGTCATCTGCTGTTGCATAGCCAACAAGTGCACCCTTAGCCTCCAGGAGGTTGCTGTAAGCTGTGAAGATTTCATCGTCTGTAGCTGCGTCGCCCTTGTCAATAACTGCCTTTGCAGCTGTCATTGCCTCTGTAAGAGCCGCAAAGCTTTCTGCTGTGTAGTCATCAGCGTTGAGAGCATCGCACTCCTCATAGAGAGCTGTAAGGGAATCCATAGTAGCTGACATTTCCTTAACAATGAAGTTGTCAAGGATGTAGTTGTTCTGGTTGCCCTTTGTGATATCGATGTATGCTTCGTTGTCGCCTGTTGTGAACTCCAGTGTTGCTGTTGTCTTTACCCAGCCTGCAGGATTTCCGCAGGATACAGAAGCAAGTGTCTCACCTGTGATATCGTCCTTAGCTGCAAATGTAAATGCATTGTTGCCTGTTGCGAAGTAGTCGATTGTTGCAACATACTTTGTATTAGGCTCAAGTCTTACTGTGTAAGGCATTGTTCTGAGGTAGTCGCCTGCACGAACCTTCATTGAGTAGTTTCCGTCGATAACGTCGTTTGTAACGCCTGGGTTCAACTCAGAAAGGTGAGAGTTATCACTTTCTGTTGTTGTGAATACTCCGTAGCCCTCATCGCCGGACTCAAAGTCTTCGTGGCAAATCTCTGTGCCTGTAAGCTCTGTACGTGTTGTTTCGAGAATTCTTACATCGTCAAGGTTTGCTGTGCCTGTGCCTGTTGTCTTGAGTGTAAGAGTTATTGTATCTGACTCAGCTACAAATGTTACCCACATACGCTGTGTATATGTCTGATACTTACTTGTATGGTGAATACCATATCTTACATTACTGCGCTCCATATAGTTGGAAAGTGTTTCATCTCCGTTCTTAACCTCAATGGTTGCAGTTGAATTGTTTACTGTTGCCCAAACAGAAGCTGTATACTGCTGTCCAGGTGTAAGTCCTGTAATTGTCTGATAGAGAGTACCGTCGCCGTTTATAACAGCCTCTGTGTTACCTCTTGAATTGTTTACAAAGCTGATGTTATCCTGATCGCCTGCGTTCCAAGCGTAGTTCGGGTCATGGCTGTCAAAGCCAGGATCCTTAACGTATCCGCCTTCGCCCCACTTAACATCTTCCTGCTCAGCCTGAGCTTCTTTATAAACAACATAGCCTGTGCTTGCTTTTGCATTGATTGTTACCTGACCGTTCTCGTCAACCTTGAGAACTGTAGGCTCGCCTCTTCCTGTATCGGAAAGCTCATAGAGATAAACCTCTGTAAGGCCGTCCCATGAATCCGGGAGATACCATGTGGAGCTGCCGCCGTTTGAATTCCAGTGGTAAATCTTGTTTTCTGTTTCTGCATCCCATGGGATGAATATCTTATTGCCGTTGGCAATTTCCTTGCCGTCCTTTGTGATAACATTTACGCCGTTAACAACCTTTGTAACAACATTCATGTCCTCGCCAAGTACAGCCTCGCTGTTGGAATTGTACTTGTAAATTGGGAACTGAGCCAAGTATCTGTTTGGAAGAACATTGATAAAGAACTGCTGGATTGTGTGGTCGAGTCTATAAGATGTCTGCCATCCGTCGATACCTACAGTAGCTCTGTCTGTCATTCCTCTGAAGAGTGTTGAGTTGTTGAAAATATCCTGAGTTTCATTGCTTACAAAACGAACAAGGTTTCCGGCTGTGTTAAATCTGCCGTCAATGTGATGTCCGAATGCACTTGCCTTGTCCATCATGTTTACATACTCTGTGCTTACTGACATGCCCTTGCTGTTGATTTCATCCTGGAGCTTGTACATTGCCCATCTTGTGTCGAAGTAAACGTCAACATAGATGTTCTTGAGCAAGCCCTGAGTATCATCGTAAAGCTGCTGGAGTCTTTCGCCCATATTCTGATAGTCTTCGCCGTTGTACTCGGTCATAAGAATATCGTTTTCACGTTTAATCTGAACTGCGCTGTCATACCAGCTCCAGCCGCCTACAGTAGAACCGATAATGGAGTACTGAGGAGCCTCTGGATAAACCTCTGTGTGGTTGATATGAACACCGATGTTTGCATTGTAAGCGTCTGCATTCTGGAGAAGTGTCAGGAAGTCTTCAAGACCGCCGGCACGTGTGTTGTAGTTTGCAAAGTCTGGGTGAGAAGCGTCATGACCTTCTGACTGATAACCCTTGATGATGATGTTCTGATTGAATCCGTCTGTTGCAAGATAAATCTTCTTTACGTTGTCAAGAATTCTGAGGAACGGATACTGAGCAGCTGAACCAACGTTCATAGCTATCATTGTCATGCTGTCCTGATAGTTCTCATAGCCTACAACATAACCGTACTGACCCTCGGAAGCGCCTGCATCGTCACGTCTTGCGATAGCTGCATCCTGGAAGTCAACAACGTCGTCCTGGTTTCTGTCGCCTGTAATTGCAATCTTTGCCCAAGGCTCTTCGATAACCTCGTTATCGATGCCCTTGTAAAGGAATTCGTTTGTCCAAAGCTTTGTTACAAAGCTTCCGTCCTCCGCTGCCACTGTGCGGTAAGCAACGCTCTTTCTTGCTTTGATTGAGCCGTTGTTGATTGTAGCACCGATATTGCCGTCGCTGAGAACTGCAATTGAAGTTTCTTTGTAAGCCTTGTCAGCCTCTACAACTGTTGAAAGGTCAACTGTTGTTTCGCTGTTGTAGTTATTAACTCTAAGCTCTGCATCTCCCTGTGTGCTGCTCATGGAAACCATTGCCTGCTCAGGGAAGTTGATTGTATAAATTGTGTACTGACTGTCGTCAATATCTGTGATTGTGTAATTGATTGTGTTGCCGTCCAAAGCATAGTTTACATTCATTGTTACAGCTTTTTCATCTGTAATATTGATTGTAAGAGGATATGTAATGGATGTGCCGTTGTTTACAGCTTCACCTACAACAGGTGTAAACTGCTTATTGTTGATTTCAATAATGTTATTTGGTGTTTCCTCACCAGGAGTTGTTGCTCCTGTTTCCAAAAGCTCATAGCCGATAACTCTTGGGAAGTTCTTATCCAAAGTAACCTTAATTTTCTCATTCTGGATTGTTGTTTCCTCTACAGTTTCAGGAGCTGCTGCAGGAACAACATTTGTAACGCCAAGGTAAGAAGCAGTAATGCTTGATCCGCTCTGCATGAAGATACCCTGCTTACCTGCGCCTGTTGTGATTATGTCAACATAGCCGTTGTAGATTTCAGCGTTGTCAAGGTAAACTGTAAGAACCTTTCCTACAACTCTTACTCTCAGTGTGTAAGGCTTAATACGGTCTGAGTAAATTCTCTGACCGTCATCGCAGTAACCGCCGGATGTAAGAGAATAGGTCTGACCCTTTGAGTTCTTAACCTGCCAGGAAAGACCGTTGCCGCCACCGCTTGCAGGATAAATAGCTGTCCAGTTATCATCGTTTACATAACGAACAACAATACCCATGTTGCCGTTGTCCTTAGATGTATTGAACTTGTACTCAACGTCAACATTTGAAAGATCCTTAGAATTCTGGTCGATAAACAGTGTGTTGCCTGTTGCGTTTACAACCTCAAATTCTCCGTTCTCATTGATACCGCTGGAGTTAACATTTCCGGAAACCTTTTCAAAGCCTTCAATGCCGTCCTTGGAGAAGTCACGAACGTAATCATACTGTTCTGTGTCAACTTCGCCCTCAACCTCAACTACAAAGGTTGTCATGTAACCGTCTGCAAAGTGGAAGGTGAGAACCTTTGTCTGACCTGCCAATGTTGCGATGTAGTCCTTGCTGATTGTTACAACATCTTTTGTTTCGTTGATGCTGTAGTACTGTGGATCGAGATCAGCGTCGTCAACTGTAATCTTTGAGAATGCATTGTTTGTCTGTGAAAGACTTACCTTTACATCATACTTGCCAATGTCTGTTGAAGGAATATATGATGAATCAGGCTCCAAAACAACGCCGTTGAAGCTGCCTGTTACATAGTTGTCAATCTTTACGTTGCCTGCAGGTGCGCCTGCTGCGCCTGTACCCCATGTTCTCACGCCGGACTTACCTGCTGCAAGGTCAAGCTGAGAAACTTTGCCGTTGTAAACAACTGTGTAATCATCCTCTGTCTTTTCCTTTATAAGGAAGCGGATGTTTGCGCCTATGTACTCAACTCTTACGTCGTATGTAACACCCTGCTTGATTTGGTAATCAGCGCCGGAAAGCATTCCCCAAGAAGAACCCATCTGCCAAGACCAGTTGCCGTCATAGCAAATAGCTCCGTACTTAGAGTTGTCTGTATATCTAAAGATAAGACCCCATCTGCCAACACCGTCAAGGTCGGTAAGCTCTGCCTCAATAAAGCCGTCGGGAATTGCGTCTGACATATTGTCAACAGCCAAAGTGTTGTTCATGCCCTTAAATACAGCATAGCCCTCTGAGCCTTCGCCATATGTATAATCTACAGTTCCCTGACCTTCCTTAATCCGGAAGTCGCCCTTTCTGTTTTCGTCTGTAAAAGTAACGATGTAATTGCCGTTCTCATCTGTTTCTCTTACAGGAGGCTGAGGAACATCTTCACCCTCGCCTATTTCAGCTCCGATTATGCCGATTTCTGCTGCTGAGGTTGTGAGTGTCGGAGAATCATGCATTGACTCATCGCATTTAATTTTAATATATCTCACTCTGTAAGGACCAAAAGATGCAGTTTTCACATCTCTGGTTGCTTCCCATGAACCGGAAGCCACCTGTGACATGCCGTCCTCTGTAAGACCTGCATAAATTGTGTATTTTGTTATTGTACCGTTTGTACCTGAATCCTGTCTTGGAGTATATCTTATTCCGGACACCCTATACTCCTTGCCAAGGTCAATAACAATATAGTGGTTGTCGTAGCTTGATGTGTCTGAACCACCTGATGACCAGTTGGTCTCCCACATTGTGCTTGTATTGTCGTCAAAAGCATTGGTTGCCGGTGTGCCATATGCAGCCTCTTCGCTTCCGGCAGTAACCTTAATACCGGCTGTATCAAGCTCGTCCGCTTCTCTTGCAGAAGCAGTGCTGACAGCACCGGTTGCAAGGCAGGACAACGCCATAACAGCTGACAATACCAAAGCCACAAGCTTTTTAGGTGTTGATTTTGCCATAAAATCCATACTTTCTTTAAATTCACTTACAACATGCCTTCTCAATATTCCTAAAATTTTCAAGATGAACGGCAACTGTTCCTGAAAATCAGAAATTTGACTTACTATATTCTTTTTAATAACACAGATAATCACTCAAAAAACATATTATACGCATAATTATCATAACACAAGTGGGTTCCGAGTTCAAGAGCTGTAAAAAAATATTCTAATTTTTGTTATCTTTGACGAGAATCTATCTGTTATATTACACAAAATACCCTCATTATTTTTTATAGTCTATACAAAAATATACTATTAACTTTAAATTTACAGTGCATTTTTTGTCGTATTGTGTAACTTACACAAATTATAGCTTAAATCTGTTTATTTATACAAAAATATGCTATAATTTTATCAGCAATTATTATATTAAAGGAGCTGCAAAAAAATGGCAGAAAATAAAAAACCGGGAAACACTCTCAGCACAACCGAAAAAAAACTAACCTTTTGTATAAAAAGCAAGTCCTGCGGTGCATGTCATCTGGCAAATCTATCCTATGACCAACAGCTTTCTCTGAAAACCGGCACAACAATAAAACTAATATCTAAATTCTGCCATATTGAACCTATAATAGGCGCAAAAAATCCTACAGGTTATCGAAATAAGGCGCAGGCAGTCTTTATGAGGGACAAAAGAAATAATCTTGTATCCGGTATTTACCGTTCCTCCGACGGAAACGCCGTACCTGTTGACAACTGCAGGCTTCAAACAGCAAAAACAAACGAGATTTTCAAAACTCTGTGCCTGCTTTTTAAAAGCTTTAAGATAAAACCCTTTGACCCGAGAACAAAAAGCGGCTATCTGAGAAGCGTCACCATAAGGGAAGCTTTTGCAACCGGCGAAATAATGGTTATAATTTCCGCTGTAACTCCGGATTTTCCCGCAAAAAAGACATTCTGCACAGCTCTTGTGGGAAAGCATCCGGAAATAAAATCCGTAATATTTGCCCAAAACAAAAACACCGAAAGACTTTTTCAGGGAACAAACAGCAAGGTCCTTTACGGAAAGCCATATATCACGGATTATCTCTGCGGTTTGGAATTTCACATTTCGCCCCTTTCTTTCTATCAGATAAACCACGACCAGACAGAAATTCTTTACAACAAAGCCATCGAACTTGCACAGCTTTCCAATGAAGATACCGTCCTTGACGCATACTGCGGAATAGGAACAATAGGTCTTGTGGCGTCAAAACAGGCAAAATCTGTTATAGGCTTTGAAATAAACGGCGATGCGGTGAAAAGCGCAATAGAAAATGCAAAGCTGAATAAAATAAAAAATGTCCGTTTTTATAAGGCGTCAGACAGCGAATTTTTTGATTTTGCCGGCGATGAAAAGCTGAATTTCTCAACAGTTTTTCTCGACCCTCCAAGAGCCGGATGCAGTCAGTCATTTTTAAGTGCGCTTTGCAGTAAAATAAAGCCGAAAAAAATCATTTACATTTCCTGCAATCCTGAAACCCAAGCCCGTGACCTGAGATTTCTCACTAAGAACGGCTATAAATGCAAAACCTCCCAGCCTGTAGACATGTTCCCCTACACCAACCACATAGAAAACATCGTGCTGATTGAAAAAGTTTTTATATCCGACGTGCAATAACTTAGCAATTAAAATTAACATCATCACACGCCGGGCGAGACGTTAGCTTTAGAAATAACAATGGCTATGTTACAGTTAACTTTGTAGCATAGCCATTTTTTATTATGCCGTTTAATAAAAAAATCAAACCTTAGGGGCGGATTGTATATCCGCCCGGTTGCAGTAAGGTTTTTGTTAAAAATAAGTTAGTTTATAAAAGATAATTTTTATTGACAGATGAACCAAATCCGTATTTTAAAAATATTTTTTGGGACGGTTTGTTATTTAACATCTTCTCCGTAAACGTCATTATTTTTATTATACGGTGCTTGTTGCCGGACACACATGATGGTGCGCCCTACGATATATAGTTCTATATAAGAATAATAAAGAAATGACAAAGCCAACTGAGAGCGAACCATTCCAAACCGCTTAACAAAACGCTTCGTCCGCCTTGAAACTAAGTTTATTTTTATATAAAACCTTTGCAAGGCGGAAACAAAAAACTCGCCCGACGGAAAATGGAAGTTTATTTTTACATGAAAGCTTTGCCGTCGGAATCAAAAGACTCGCCCGCCTTGAAACGAACTCTACTTTAAAATTAAGCCTTTGCAAGACGGAAACAAAGGTCTCGCCCGACCTGAAACGGAAGCTAATTTTTTATATCCGCCCTTTGCAAGACGGAAACAAAGGTCTCGCCCGACCTGAAACGGAAGCTAATTTTTTATATCCGCCCTTTGCAAGACGGAAACAAAGGTCTCGCCCGACCTGAAACGAAAGCTAATTTTTTATATCCGCCCTTTGCAGGTCGGATATAAAAATAACCCCTCCGAAGTCTCGTCCGGAGGGGTTTGTCAAGAGTTAGACTCTTGTGATATTAAGTTTTATTGAGCGATAGGATTACTCCATGTCAAGCTCTGCAAGCTTTGTGAGATGCTCGTACTTCTTCTCTGCATACTCCTCTGCCTTCTCGAAGAGCTTCTCAGCTCTCTCTGGGAATGCACGGCTGAGTGCGTTGTAACGAACTTCGCCCATAATGAAGTCACGATAAGAAGCTGTTGGAGCCTTGCTGTCGAGCATGAATGGGTTCTTGCCTTCGTCTGCAAGTCTTGGGTCATATCTGAAGCAGTTCCAGTAACCTGCGTCTACTGCCTTCTTCTCTTCCTGCTGAGCAATGCTCATGCCGCCCTTAATACCGTGGTTGATACATGGAGCGTAGCAGATGAGGATTGAAGGACCGTCGTAGCTTTCAGCCTCTGTGAATGCCTTGATGCACTGGTTGTAGTCAGCGCCCATTGCTACCTGAGCAACGTATACATAGCCGTAGCTCATTGCGATTGCAGCCAGGTCTTTCTTCTTTGTAGCCTTACCGGCTGCTGCGAACTGTGCAACAGAACCGATTGGTGTAGCCTTAGAAGCCTGTCCGCCTGTATTTGAGTAAACCTCTGTATCGAATACGAGGATGTTTACGTTCTCACCGGATGCGATAACGTGGTCAAGTCCGCCGAAGCCGATATCGTATGCCCAGCCGTCGCCGCCGAGGATCCACATGGACTTCTTAGCAAGGCTGTCTTTGTCGATAAGTGTCTTCTTAGCAAGCTGGCCTGCTTCGCAGTCGCAGTCTTTGATTTCCTCGAGCTTCTCAATAAGAGCATCAGCAGCTACTCTGCTTGCGCCTGAGTTGCCGAGAGTTGAGAGGTAGTTGCTGCATGCTTCCTTAACGCTTGCATCCTCTACCAATTCTTCAATCTTAGAAACATACTCGCAGAGTCTGTTTCTGATAGCCTTCTGGCCGAGAGCCATACCGAGACCGAACTCAGCGTTATCCTCGAAGAGGCTGTTATGCCATGCAGGACCGTGACCCTTCTTGTTTACTGTGTAAGGAGTTGCAGGTGCAGAACCGCCCCAAATTGAAGAACATCCTGTTGCGTTAGCAATGAACATTCTGTCACCGAAGAGCTGTGTAGCAAGCTTTGCATATGGTGTTTCACCGCAGCCTGCGCAAGCGCCGGAGAACTCGAGGAGAGGCTGTTTGAACTGGCTGCCCTTAACTGTGGACTCAGCAAACTTGTCGAGAACCTCTGGTTTTGGATCGAGCTTAAAGCCATAGTCGAAGAGCTTCTGGCCTGCTCTCTGAGTATCAATTGGCTTCATTGTGAGAGCCTTGTTACCCTTCTTGCCTGGGCAAACCTGTGCGCAAGCGCCGCAGCCTGTGCAGTCGAGGGTAGATACTGTCATAACGAAGTTGAGGCCCTTCATACCGATCATAGCAGCTGACTTTGTATTCTCCGGAGCAGCTGCGAGTTCTTCGTCTGTCATAGGAACAGGACGGATAACAGCGTGTGGACATACAAATGAGCAGCGGTTACACTGAACGCAGTTTTCCGGATTCCACTCCGGAACGTCAACTGCAATACCTCTCTTCTCGTATGCAGCGGAGCCCTGTGGGAATGTACCGTCTACATAATCCATGAATGCAGATACAGGAAGCTTGTTGCCCTTGTAAGCATTAACTGGATGGAGAATTGTGTTAACATACTTAACAACATCTGCTCTGTCGCCTTCTGCGCAGTATGCAGCAGCATCGTCAACGCAGTTAGCCCAATCTGCCGGTACTTCAACCTTCTTAAGGTCTGACATACCTCTTTCGATAGCGGCGTGGTTCATGTCAACGATAGCCTGACCCTTCTTAGAGTAAGACTTTGTAGCAGCGTCCTTCATGTACTGCTTTGCTTCCTCAGCAGGAATGATATCTGCAATCTTAAAGAATGCGGACTGAAGGATTGTGTTGATACGGCCGCCAAGTCCGATTTCCTTACCGATAGCGATACCGTCGATTGTGTAAAGATTTATCTTCTTGTCAGCGATGAGCTTCTTCATCTTGCCTGGGAGTCTCTTTGAAAGCTCTTCAACGTCCCAACCGCAGTTGAGAAGGAAGCTGCCGCCCTCTTTGAGGTCCTCTACCATCTCATACTTATCAACGTATGATGGGTTGTGGCAAGCAACGAAGTCAGCCTTGCTGATGTAATATGTTGATTTAATTGGCTGATGACCGAATCTCAAGTGAGAAACTGTAAGACCGCCGGACTTCTTTGAGTCATATGCGAAGTAGCCCTGAGCATACATGTCTGTGTGGTCACCGATAATCTTGATGGAGTTCTTGTTAGCACCAACAGTACCGTCAGCGCCGAGACCCCAGAACTTACAGGAACGTGTGCCTGCCGGAGTTGTATCTGGATTTTCAACAACAGGAAGTGAGAGATTTGTAACGTCGTCTACGATACCGATTGTAAATCTCTTCTTAGGTGTTGCGCTCTGTGCATTTCTGTAAACAGCAACGATGTCGCCAGGAGTTGTGTCCTTGGAAGCAAGGCCGTATCTGCCTGTGAATACCTTTACGTTTGCAAAGTCAGAACCGTTGATAGCAGCCAAAACGTCAAGATAGAGAGGCTCGCCGATTGAACCAGGCTCTTTTGTTCTGTCGAGAACAGAGATTGTCTTAACTGTCTTTGGAAGCTCGCTGAGGAGGTAATCAGCAACGAATGGTCTGTAAAGTCTAACCTTCAAAAGACCAACCTTCTCGCCTGCTGCGTTGAGGTAATCAACAACTTCTTCTGTAGCGTCGCAAACAGAACCCATAGCAACGATAACGTGCTCTGCGTCCTCTGCACCGTAGTAGTTGAATGGCTTGTAATCTGTGCCAAGCTTTGCGTTGATCTTGTTCATGTACTCAACAACAACCTCTGGGATTGTATCGTAGTACTTGTTGCAAGCTTCACGAGCCTGGAAGAAGATATCGTCGTTCTGAGCTGTACCTCTGATTACAGGATGCTCAGGATTGAGGCTGCGACGACGGAATGCTTCTACTGCGTCCCAGTCGAGGAGCTCGCCGAGGTCTTCATAATCCCATACACCGATCTTCTGGATTTCGTGTGAAGTTCTGAAACCATCGAAGAAGTGAAGGAAAGGAACTCTGCCCTTGATTGCAGAAAGGTGAGCAACTGCTGCAAGGTCCATAATCTCCTGTGGGTTGTTGGAGCAGAGCATTGCATAACCTGTCTGACGGCAAGCATAGATATCTGAATGGTCGCCGAAAATAGAAAGAGCGTGGCTTGTGAGAGCACGAGCTGAAACGTGGATAACGCTTGGGAGCAGCTCACCGGCCATCTTGTACATATTTGGGATCATAAGAAGCAAGCCCTGAGAAGCTGTATAAGTAGTTGTCAGAGCACCTGCTGTCAAAGAACCGTGAACAGCACCTGCAGCGCCGCCTTCGGACTGCATCTCTGTTACCTGAACCTCTCTGCCGAAAAGATTCTTCTTTCCTGTTGCAGAGAACTTGTCTGTCTCGTCAGCCATAACTGATGACGGGGTGATAGGATAGATAGCAGCAACGTCTGTGAAGGCATATGATACATATGCGGCAGCATTGTTACCATCCATGGTCTTCATTTTTCTGGATATTGCCATTGGAAACTTCCTCCTTAAAAAATACCTTTTCCAACTGGGTTAAAGGTACATATCATGTAAACTCTGATGCCCAGTGTTTCATTAAGATAATAACACTTTTTTCGTCACTTGTAAAGTAAAAATAAAAATTATGGTTTGACATTTTATCAATTTTTCTGTAAAATCTATTTGTAAGAAGGTAAATATGTTATGTTTGGGTTTTCTTTTTGGAAAAAACCCTGTTTTTACCCTCTTTTCCGGAGTTTTTTTAAGCTTTCCGGACACTTATATATACCGAAAGGATGAAAGAAAATGCCTGACGAATCGGGAGGCAACAATTCACAAAGCAAAAAAGGCACCGGCTTCTTCGACAAATTTTTCAAAAATAAAAACCACGAGGAAATGCAGCAGGAAGCCGAGGACGAAATACTCTCTCTTGTTGAAGAGGGAAACGAAAAAGGCGTTATTAAAAGCTCCACAAAGGACATTATCGAGAATATTTTTGACTTTGACGACCTGTCTGTAGGAGAAATTATGACCCACCGCACCGACATGGTGGCAATATCCGACGACGCATCACTTTCAGATGTGGTAAATACGGCAATTTCCACCGGATATTCACGTATCCCTGTTTATCACGAGGATATGGATAAAATAACCGGCGTGCTTTACGTAAAGGATTTGCTGCGCTATGTGCTGGGCGACGTACCTAAGGATTTTAAATTATCAAATGTAACACGTGAGGTTCTTTACGTTCCTAAAACAAAGAAATGCTCTCTGCTTTTCGCCGAAATGACAAAAAAGAAAATGCAGTTTGCAATAGTTGTGGACGAATACGGCGGCACAGACGGACTTATCACCCTTGAAGACCTTATCGAAGAGATTTTAGGCAATATTCAGGACGAGTTCGACCACGAAAAAGAGGAAATAAAGGAACTTTCCGCCAATAAGTTTACCGCCGACGGCTCTCTTCCTTTGGACGAGGTTGAAGACCTTACCGGAACTTCCCTTAAAAACATAGAAACAGACAGCGAAACAATAGCCGGACTTATTCTTGACAAAATCGGCAGAATACCAAAAGAGGGCGAGCACCCGTCAATAATAGTAAACGACCTTATGATAACGGTAGATAAAATTGAGGACAGAAGAATTTCCTCCGTTATCATAGAAAAAAGAGATTAAAATTTCATATTAAAAATTTCAGCGGCTTCAGTTTTGAAGCCGCTGTTTTTTAATTATGGAAATATACTGTTTTCTCATTTACCTCGGAGAATATGTTCTGTAAAAATATATTGAACATATATCCCTTGTCCACATCCTCCTGGGTGGAATAAACGTAAAATTCTGTGTCGCCGTTTTCAGTGGTTCTCTCTCCCCACCTGAAATAAAGCTGGGGATTTTCAGTAATGCAGTTTTCCTTTATGTCGAAAACATAAGATGAAACACATACCTTTTGACCTGTAAAAACGGTAACCTCTTTGTTTTCGTTTATAATGTAGATGCTCTCGCCCTCATTTTTTCCTGAAAGGGCGTCTTTTATGAAGTTTTCAATTTCCTTAATCTGTGCGTCGTTTGACTTTGAATTGATTACAATAAAACCGTCCTTCTCCGCATTTTCAATGTTGTAGTCCGTTGGAAGAGAATCAAGCTTTTCCGGAGTCATTTTTTCCGAACAGCCGGAAGCAAAAAATCCCAGCGCAAAAACCGCCAAAAGAATAATCAAAACATTTTTAGTCTTTTTCATAAAACACCACCTCTTTCATAAATAATAAAATGTTTTTATATATATTATTTTCTTTATTATACCATATCAGTTTTTAAAATAAAATATTTTTATAAAAAATAAGTTTGTTTTATAATAAATCGTTGGTGTGGTGTAAATTTATAGTTCCGCAAAAGAAAAAAACAGCCACGGTCAAAACAACCGTGGCTGTAACAATTCAAATATAAATAAAACGCAACCGAGAGCGAACCATTCCCAAAATTAAGGAAAACGTCTCGCCCGACCTGTGCAGGTGTTTATTTTTTATATTTTTACCTTGCAGGTCGGAAATAAAAGACTCGCCCGACCTGTAACGGAAGTCAATTTTTATATCCGCCCTTTGCACGCCAGAAATAAAAATAATCAACCCTAACCGAGAGCGAACCACTCCAAAGATTTTGTGGAACGTCTCGCCCGCCTTGAAACGATGTTTATTCTAAGGACAAGGTTTTGCAAGGCGGAAATAAAAGTTAATTCCAGCCCATTACGAGCATGAAGATTCTGAGAGCGAAGAGTGCACCGGCAACGTACATAACCGGGTGAATTTCCTTGTACTTGCCCTGGAAAAGTCTGATGATAACCCATGCAAGGATACCGAACATGATGCCGTTTGCAATTGAGCTTGTGAAAGGCATCATGATGATTGCCAAAAATCCGCCAGCCATGTCAGCAGCGTCGCTTGTCAAATCCATGTCCTTTACAGAGGACATCATGAGAAGTCCTACGAAAACAAGTGCAGGAGCTGTAGCAAAGCTTGGGATTGCAAGGAATATCGGTGAGAAGAAGAGAGCAAGGATAAATCCGATTGCGGAAACAACTGCTGTAAGACCTGTTCTTCCGCCCTCTGCAACACCGGCAGTGGACTCAACATAGCTTGTAACTGTTGATGTACCCAAAACTGCACCGGCAACTGTACCGATAGCGTCGCTCATGAGTGCTCTACCTGCCTTTGGAAGATTGCCGTCCTTATCAAGAAGATTTCCCTTTGAGGCAACGCCAACCAAAGTTCCTACTGTGTCGAAAAGGTCAACAAAGAGGAAAGCAAAAACAATAATTGCAAACTGAAGAACATTCTGAGTCATAAATTCAAAATTAAATTTAAAGAATGTAGGTGCAAGGCTTGGAGGGAGAATATTCTCCACGCTGAAATTAGGAATAAGTGAAGGATTTACAGTTACATCGTACCATCCTGTAAGCTGTGCGCCTATTCCCAAAAGCCATGTAACTATAATTCCGATAAGGATTGCACCTTTAACCTTGTAGTGTGTGAGAATTGCGATAATAAGGAAACCTACCAAAGCCAAAACAACCTGAGGAGTTGACATTTTACCCATGCCAACCAAGTTGCTTGCATCGTCTGCAACAATTCCTGCACCTTTAAGTCCTACAATAGCTATGAAAAGACCGATACCTGTTGTAATACCAAGCTTGAGGTTTTTTGGAATTGAGTTAACCAGTGATTCACGGAACTTGAAAATTGAAAGGATAATAAATATAATACCCTCTACGAGAATAGCGGTGAGAGCAACCTGCCAAGGTTCTGTTATGCCCTGCTCTGCAAGCATTGGACATACTGAATATGCAAAGTAAGCGTTAAGACCCATACCGGAAGCAAGTGCAACCGGATAGTTTGCCAAAAATGCCATCAAAAGTGTGGCAAATGCAGCGGAAACCGCTGTGGCTGTGAAAACCGCACCCTGATCCATTCCTGCTGCTGCCAGCATACCAGGGTTTACTGCAAGAATATAAGCCATAGCAAGAAATGTGGTAATACCTGCAATGACTTCTGTTCTTACGTCGGTTCCGTGTTCTTTCAGTCTGAAAATTTTTTCCATCTTGAACATTCCTCCGAGTAATATTTTTCTAAAGGATGACGTTTTAAAGTAAAATATCAGCCCTATTAGTCACAGAGCTGATTGTTTTCACTTTATTTTTTAAATTACGTCACCAATCGTACACTTTAATATTAACAGCACACAAAAGGAATGTCAATTATTTTTTGATGTTTTAATCCGTTAAACTTCAAATTATATCAAGATTTTTCAAGATACAAAGAAGATTTCAAATGAGATTTTTACAAAATTTATCGGTTGCTAAAAGGTTATTTTTTCTTTGAATTAAATACGCTTTTAAAAATTTTCTGAGCCTGTATTCCGTTTTGGAAAATCTCAGCTTTCAAACGGTCAAGGTTTTCAAATTTTTTCTCCGGTCTTATGAAGTCCAGCAAAAGGGTTTCCGCCTTTTCCCCGTAAATATCTCCGCTGAAATTTATTATCCAGGTTTCATACAGGGGGATTTTTGAACCAACCGTTGGTTTTACTCCCACATTGGTAACTCCGCAGTAGGTTTTTCCCTTTACCGTAACCGCCGAAGCGTAAACTCCGAATTTCGGCAGAACTCCTCCCGGCGGAACCTGCTGATTTATTGTAGGGGTTCCCATTGTTCTTCCGATTTTATTTCCGGCAACAATGGTCTGTGACACTCCGAAATATCTGCCCAGCATTTTTGAGGCGGTCAAAACATCGCCCTTTCTTATACATTCCCTTATGCGTGTGGAGCTTACCGGCTGTCCCTCAAAATTTTCCGCAGGAACTACAACCGGTTCTATTCCGTATTTGGGGCAGTTCTCAAAAAGGAAATCCTTGTTTCCCTCTGCGTTTTTGCCGAAGCGGTAATTTTCACCGAAGAAAATCTTTTTTGCATTGAGCTTTTCAAAAAGTATTTTTTCCACAAAATCAGAGGCTGACATATCCCTTACGGAATTAAAGTCAACGGCATACAAAACCTTTACGCCCAGCTTTTCCATAATAACAGCCTTATCGGAATTTGTGGTCAAAAGTCCCGGGCTTCTTTCCTTGATTTTTGCCGAGGGCATATCCAAAAAGGTAAAAACCGTTGGCACAAGTCCCTGCTTTTTACAGTTTACCGCCTGTGAAATTACCTTTTGGTGTCCCAAATGAACCCCATCAAAAAATCCCAGAGCTACAGCAGTGGGATTTTTTTCTTTATTTTCAAAAGTTTTGATTATTTTCATTATACCAACCTTTTTAATAATCCTTAAATCAAATCTTTCCTGATTTTAAAAGGAGAGCCGTTTTCAAAACTCCAATCTGAGTTTTTGCGTCCGGAATTTCGTTATTGAGAACCATCTCAACAGCCTTATCAAGAGGTATTCTTTCAAAGTTCAAGAACTCGTCCTCGTCCAGGTGCTGGTTTCCGAAAGACTCAACACGGCAGCAGTAAAGATGAATAATCTCGGTGCAGTATCCCGGTGTTGGGTAAATTTTTCCCAAAGACATATAGTTATAACCGGTAGCGCCTGTTTCCTCCATAAGCTCACGCTTGCCGTTTTCAAGGGGATTTTGTCCCTTTTCAAGCTTTCCGGCAGGAAGCTCCAGTGTTATCTCCTTATAGGGATAACGGAACTGTCTTACGAACAGCAGCTCGTTTTCATCTGTCAGCGCAGCAATGCTTACGCCGCCGGGATGAGCCACAATTTCTCTTTTTGCCGGTCCTCCGTTTGGCAGTTCAATGTCGTCAACAAAAACATGAATAATTTTTCCGTCATAAATTTCCGTTGTACCGACTCTCTTTTCTTCCAAATTCATCTTTTATTACCTCCTTTTATTTTTATATCCGACCTGCAAAGGGAGGATATAAAAATTGACTTCCGTTACAGGTCGGGCGAGTTTTTTATTTCCGACCTGCAAGGTAAAAATATAAAAAATAAACACCTGCACAGGTCGGGCGAGACGTTCGCTTTATTACTTGCAATAGCTCGCTCTCATTTAACTTTATTTTTGTTCTATTTAATCCGTCCATACGGCGGTGTTTTATTTTTTATAACTATTTATGATTATAAAAATTATTTCTCATCCTCGCCGAAATAAATCTTATACCATACAAGGAAAATATAAATTGTCCAAACCTTACGGCTGTTATCCTCTTTGCCGCTGTAGTGCTCGTCAAGCCATGCAATAAGCTGTTCCGGCTTAAAGAATTTCTTTGAAATGTCGCTGTTGAACATATCCTTAACCACGTTGTAGTACTTCTCATCACGAAGCCATACTCTTGTTGGAACAGGAAAACCTAACTTCTCTTTTTCCGCTGTTTCCTCAGGCATATGACGCTGGGCAGCTTTTCTCATGGCATATTTTGTATTGTGCTTATTAACTCTCAGTCTTGTTGGAAGCTTTGAAGCAACCTTGAAAACTTCCTTATCAAGGAAAGGAACTCTAAGCTCCAAGGAGTTTGCCATACTCATTCTATCGGCTTTAAGGAGAATATCTCCCACCATCCAAAGATTTATGTCAAGGTACTGCATCTTTGTAACGTCGTCGTAGTCCTTAACTCTATCGTAAAATTTCTTTGTGATATCCTGAGGACGTGTAGCGATTGACGGGTCTTTCAAAATCTCCTGCTTTTCCTTCATATTGTACATGAAAGCGTTTCCGATAAATCTTTCCTCCAGCGGGTGGGTGGCTCTCATAAGATAGTCACGTCCCTTTATATCCGGAAGCTTTGAAACAAGCTTATAAATTCCTCTTCTCACGCAGTAAGGAACTATTGTCTGATAAACCTTAAACACACGTGGGTCGTTATAAACTGTATATCCGCCGAACAGCTCGTCTGCGCCCTCTCCGGAAAGTACAACCTTTACATACTCGGAAGCAAGCTTCGATACAAAGTACAAAGCGATACATGACGGGTCAGCAAGTGGCTGATCCATATGATACTGAACCTTTGGAACTGCGTCCCAGAACTCCTCGCTTCCGATAATCTTTGTATGGTGTTCAACGCCTATTTTCTCGCTGAGTCTCTGTGCCCAGCTTATCTCGTTGTATTTAAGACCGAAGTCAAAACCAACTGTAAAGGTTTTCTGGTCTGCAAAATATGTGGAAACATAGCTTGAGTCAACGCCGCTGGAAAGGAAGCATCCAACCTCAACGTCTGCAATCTTATGAGCATTAACGGAATTTTCAAAAACCTTTTCAATCTCGTCAACAGCCTGTTCCTCTGTAAGGCTTTCGTCCGGGTTAAATCTTGCTTCAAAATATCTTGTGGTTTCCACCTTGCCGTCCCTATACCACATATAGTGACCGGGAAGCAGGCAGTAAACGCCCTCAAAGAATGTTTCCGGCGGAACTGCATACTGGAAAGAAAGATATGTATCCAGCGCTCTTGTATTGAATTTCTTAACAAATTTCGGGTGGCAGAGAATACTCTTTATTTCAGAGCCGTAAACCAACTCGCCGTCAATAAGTGTATAGTGCATTGGCTTTATTCCGAAGAAGTCCCTTGCAATAAACACACTTCCATCCTTTTTATTATAGATAGCGAAACCGAACATACCTCTAAGCTTATTCAAAAGGTCTGTTCCCCACTCTTCAAAACCGTGGATAAGTGTTTCACTGTCTGTTTCTGTATAGAACTTATGGCCTGCTTCTATAAGCTCTTTTCTCAAATCACGGTAATTATAAATTTCTCCGTTAAATGTAAGTACAAGACTTTTATCTTCATTATAAATAGGCTGGCTTCCTGCCTCAAGGTCTATAATGCTCAGACGGCGGAAACCCATTGAAATTCTATCGTCCAGAAAAAATCCGTCAGAATCCGGACCTCTATGTGTGATAACTTCCGTCATCTTATGTATTGTTTCGTTACGGTCAATAACTTCTCCTGTAAATCCGCAAATTCCGCACATACACTATTCTTCTCCTTTTTTATTTTATAACCGCCTTGCAAAGGTTTAGCTTAGAAATGAACGTCAGCACAAGGCGGGCGAGTCTTTTAGTTCCGCCTTGCAAGACTTTAGCTTGGAAATGAACATCATTTCAAGGCGGGCGAGACCTTTTCCGCAGTCTTTGGAATGGCTCGCTCTCAATCAAGTTTTGTTTTTTATCTCAGACAAGGAAAGGTTAAGCTTAAAATTAGCTCACGTTTTCCGTCGGGCGAGTCTTTTAGTTCCGCCTTGCAAGACTTTAGCTTGGAAATGAACATCATTTCAAGGCGGGCGAGACCTTTTCCGCAGTCTTTGGAATGGCTCGCTCTCAATCAAGTTTTGTTTTTTATCTCAGACAAGGAAAGGTTAAGCTTAAAATTAGCTCACGTTTTCCGTCGGGCGAGTCTTTTAGTTCCGCCTTGCAAGACTTTAGCTTGGAAATAAACATCATCACAAGGCGGGCGAAGCCTTTTCCACAATTTTGGGAATGGTTTGCTCTCATTTAGCTTTATATTTTATATATTTATTTTAACTATATATACTTATTAGAAGTATATCACACCCCCACACCCTTTGCAATATTATTTTTTATTTTTCTTTTATGGAATAATTATTTATTAAATCAATTCATTCCGCCCCTGCGGTTTTGTTTTATTTTTATTAAACGTCATAATAAAAATGGCTATGCCGCAAACTTAAATACGACATAGCCATTGTAATTTCAAAAACCAAGGTCTCACCCGACCTGTGCAGACGTTAATTTAAAAGCTAAACCTTTGCAGGTCGGAACTAAAGAATGTTATTTTTATATTCCTCTACGGCTTCTATTTTCTCTCCGCCGTTTTCCAGATAGAGGTTATAAATCCCGTCAAAAAGCTTTCCCTCCGGGTCTTTCCAAAAGGTTCTGTTAGAAGGCAAATTACCAAACGTACTAACACGCACGTTTCCATCAACGGAAATAACAATATCATAGACAACATCATTTTCATATTCCGCATCTCCATACACCTTAAATATAAAGCACAAATCAGGCATGAATTGGGATTCCGGCGCCTTTTTCAGTTCAACATCTGATAAAAGCAAGCTTCTCAACTCCTCTTGAGGCAATTCAATTTCATGTCTACCGGACTCTGCTCCCGATGTAAGTTGGAAAAAATACATCTCCCCCATATCACCGTTTTCCAAAGCGGGACATTCCTTTTTAAGGGTGGAATTAGAGGTGACACTCCATACAACAAAAATCACTGCGGCAATCATAACAACGGCAACGCCGAAAATTACATATTTTTTCTTTGGTTTTTTCTCCATAAAGCTCAACCCCTTTTTTAATTTTTTATTACACCTAAATTATACCACATTTAATCATTATATACAATTTATTTTTATTTTTTTTGTTATAACTTTATCGTGTTATTTTGTGCATAATAACAAACACTCTGTAACAATATATAAAAATAACATAAATTATTATACAAAATAACAAAACAGAATAACTACACAACAAACAATCCGAAAGCGAGCCATTTCAAAGACGGAAAAACAAAAGTTCATTGAGAGCGAACCATTCCAAAAACTAAGAAAAACGTCTCGCCCGACCTGCGCAGGTGTCAATTTAAAAGCTAAACCCTGGCAGGTCGGATATAAAAAAATTGCATATCGGAAATAAAAAATAAGGGTTGTAAAATAAGGAGGGTTATAGTATAATGAGTTTTTGTCGGGTTAAATTGTTAAAATTTAAACCATTGAAGTGCTAAAGCGTGGGATTTCTTTAACATTGCAATATTTTTGTAAGAAAAAATCCCAAAAAAATCTAATGGGGGTGCTTTTGTGTCATCAAAAAATAACAAGGGTGCAGGTAACACTCTTGTGCACAAAAACGGCAGTTTCTCAAGCTCTATAGGATTTGTAATAGCCTGCGTTGGCTCGGCTGTAGGTTTGGGAAACATTTGGATGTTCCCGTACCGTCTGGGACAATACGGAGGAGCGGCGTTCTTAATTCCGTACATTCTTTTCGTAGCTCTTTTCGGCTATGTGGGACTTTCCGCAGAATTCGGAATCGGCAGACTTTCCGGAACAGGAACCTTAGGTTCTTACGAAAGATGCTGGTCTGAAAGAAAAGTAAACAAACACAATTTAGGCAAAGTGGGCAAGGTTCTGGGCTGGATACCGCTTTTTGGTTCCCTGGGAATCGCCATAGGTTATTCGGTAATTATCGGCTGGGTACTTCGCTTTTTGGCAGGTTCTGTAACAGGCAAGCTTTTTGAAAGCGGTCAAACCTCAGAGTATTTCTCACAGGCAACCGGTGAGTTCGGCAGTGTGCCGTGGCACGCAGCTGTAATTATCATAACAATGATAATCCTTATTTTCGGCGCAGTTAAGTACATAGAGCGTGTAAACAAAATAATGATGCCTGTATTCTTTGTTTTGTTTGCAATAATTGCTGTAAGAGTTGCTTTTCTTCCGGGCGCTGTAGACGGATATAAATTCCTGTTTATCCCTGACTGGTCAAAGCTTTTAGAGGTTGACACCTGGGTTATGGCTATGGGACAGGCATTCTTCTCACTTTCAATCACCGGTTCAGGTATGATAGTTTACGGTTCATACCTCAGCAAAAAAGAGGACATCACAAAGGCTTCAGTCCGCACTGCATTTTTCGACACTGTAGCGGCTATGCTTTCCGCTCTGGCAATTATGCCGGCAGTGTTCGCATTCGGAATTGAGCCAAAGTCAGGCCCGCCTCTCATGTTCATCACAATTCCGGGAATTTTCAACCAGATGCCTATGGGCAGACTGTTTGCGGTTTTGTTCTTCCTTTCAGTTGCATTCGCAGGAATCACTTCCCTTGTAAATATGTTTGAAGCAGTTGTTGAAAGCTGGCAGCACAAATTAAAGCTCAACAGAAAAGTAGCTGTTGCTCTCTGTGCAGCTATAGCATTTGCAGTTGGCATATTTATCGAGGAGGAAGGCAAGCTTGGCTCATGGATGGACTTCATCACAATCATTGTTGTTCCATTCGGCGCAGTTTTGGGAGCATTCTCAATTTACTACATTCTCGGACTTGACAAAATTCTCAAAGAGCTTAACATAGGCAGAAGCAAGCCGCTCAAAAAGATTTTCGGATGGCTGGGAAAATACTTCTATGTGCCTATAACAATTCTTGTTTTTGTTCTGGGAATTGTTTACGGCGGCATAGGCTGATAAATGCTTTCTTGGAAAACATATCCCAACGAATAAGTCAGATGTATCTGATAAAATTATCCCCACCCCTAATTCGCTATTTCAAGTATTGTAATTCGACATGATAGAAAAAATAAAAGAGGTGGGGATTTTTTAGTAATTTTTTTATTAAAAGATATTGCAAAGCGTACTTTAATGTGTTAGAATAGAATAAATTGTATTTGATTTTATATATTGTATGCTCTGCGTGATTTTGTTCCTGTTTTTTGGGGTAAACAGGAACAATTCTGCATAACACACGCATAAAATATATAATAGTTTTAATATTTTGCGGAGTATATAATACTGCAAAAAACATATTTACGTTTCTATCTTAGGTGTATGTGGTATTATATATTTTGAAAGCTGGGTGATAATTTTGTTTGGTCAGCTCATAATAATAGTAGTATGCCTTATTTTTGGGGGAGTCGGCGTACGTTATTACTTCCGTCATAAACGAGAAGAAGGAAAATATACAAAGTGCTTGTTCGCGGTTTCTGTTTCGTGTATTTGTTTCGGCATAGCGGTTATGTTCGCTTTGAATTTGATGTACTTCTTGAATTTATTCAGCTTTTCTTCGGACCTTGACGATAATGGTGGATTTTCAATAGTAGTCGCCTTTTTGACCTTTATGGCGGCTTTTTTAATTGCTGTAATCCAGATGCTTAAACAAACCAAAGAAAGTTTTGAAGCAAAGAAGCAGGCGTTTAATGAAAAAATCGGCGATGTGGTTCAAAAAACAAAGGATAAAATCAGTATATACAACTACTTAAACAATGACCTCGATTGCTTTACGAAAGACGTACACGATATTTTTAATCGCTGCGACAATGAAAAATATTTCGTAATAAGTATGGGTACGGAATACTTTCTTTCCTATCATAATTTGTCAATAACCAAGGTTCAGATAACAAATTCGGAAGAGAGCAATGATAAAAGACCATGTATTATTGGCAATGACTGCGTTAAAGTAAAGAACGGGAATATATATATACTGGTTAATACAGAAGAAGCGAAAAAATGTATATTTGAAGCAATAATGCAGTTTCTGAACTATTTTACCAGAAACAATGTGTGTTTTGGAATAGAGGTATTTTTTAGCGAAATTGCTGACCCGCCTGACACCTCCCAAAGCAATTTCATTCAGAAATATCACTTAAGCAAAAATAAAAACAGAGTTTTTTCTGCGTCGGTTCGGTTCGATGTACAGATGATTTCCCTCAGGGGAAAACCTGAAGACAGTTTGATTGTTATGGACGGTCTTTGCGAAGGCAAGATAATAAACAAGACCATACATAAAATCACATTTTCCGAGCTGCCGCAAACAAACGAAAATCAACAAAAATTTACGGGACAGGTGTTATAGATGCTCATAGATGCAGTAAAGGGGAACAGTGAGAGCAGCAAAAAAATCTTTTTGAGAAATTGTTACATTTCATATTTAAAATATCAAGATAAAAAGAGAGTTGCCGAAAACTTTGAAGCTCTGTATAATTTCTACAGGGCTGTTTACGTTTCAAAAAATTATCAGAGTAAAATCATGATCACAAGGCGTTCTTATGTGCTTTTTAAGATCATGGAAAAAGCACTGGAAGATGAAAATTATAAAAAAAGCGGAAATTTTTACACCAGCAATTTCATAAGCCAGATTTCAAACACAAATGGTACAGGTAGCAAAACGATTCTTATTATGGATGACATAGTGATAAACGGACGCACTATGCAAAAATACTATGATAAGCTTAAGAAGCTATTAGAGGTAAAGTACAATTGGAATTGCAAAAATATAAACATAAAACTTCACGCTTTTTTGATTAACGAGGACGCTAAATGCCTGAATAATATCAAAGATCACTTTATAAATTATGAAGATGAGGTAAAAGTAAGCGAAGCCTGCTGGAGATCTGTTTCAGATGAGCTGAATCTGTTTATTGCGGTCACAAATATCGGATATACATCTTATGTTGATACCGTAAATATTCAGTTTAAGGACATTGATAAAATATGTGAGCTTATTAACAGAGACTCAGACTATACCCGGCAGACAAATACCCTGTTTAATAGAATAGATTTAAAAAGTTATATAAAAGAGCTTACAGCCTCTGATTTTCAGGTATTTCCTGAATTTTACAAATTATTAAAAAGGCTGGGCATTGTTCCATTTCTCAGATTGTATTTCAGAACAGAAATGATCCCGGGCTCAAACGATAACGAAGATGCCTCTTTAAATAATAACGCGGCGGTAATACCTTTTGCCTATTTGCCGTCCATAAAAAAATCAGAGTTTGTTTCCTATTCTGATGTTATACTGTCTTTTTTGGAAAAATATACACAAATAAGTAAGAGTATACGTTTAAATATAAAGGATATTGTTGACAATATCAATGATAAGCCGGATGAAGAGTATATCTATTTGTACGAGTGGTTTACCTTTATAATCAGCAAGCTGATCGAAACGGTTTTGAAGCGCAGCTGCATTCTTTTTGATAAAGATGAAACAGATGAACCTGTTCCCGGTATTGAATGTATCGAAACTTTCAACGAAACATACGTTGAAAGTATTGATTTTAATGACGAAAGCTCAGCATTTGAACATGAGTATTACTATAAGGCGCTGAAGAAATCAGAATTAGAACAATCAAGTGAGAAGGAATGCGTTTCTAAACTCAAGGAAACAAGAGAGAATTGTAAGAATGACAAAGATAATATTTCGATTGAACAATGTCTGAGGAAAGCTCTGCCAGAATATTTAAGCGAGATAAGAAAAATCGACGAGTTGAGAGCGCAGAATATGGAAGAAAGGTTAAAAGGACTCAGAGCGGACGATGTTTATTATATTTATAATACTGAACTGCCGATGGAAACCATAATAAAGGTGTTTATAAACAGCTGGGACTGCGGAGACGGTTCGGGCGCTCCTAAAATTTTTGAATATAATAATAATGAGAAAATTATTTCCACATCCATTATTAACGGAGAACAGATATACAGATATATATTTGACAAATATCCACTGGAAAGCTATGACTTCCGGCTGTTTTACTTTAACAGCATAAGGCGCGGCTATACAGATTTGAAAAAGTTTGCTGAACATATGGATAAAGAATCGAAGGGAAGTCACCATACAAAATTTCTTAATTATTTTCAAGATTCTTTCAGCGAAGTTGCGCCTCAAGACTTGGTAGCAGGAATCAGTTCCGCATATGCGGTTAACAAAAACGATCCTCATCTGAAAAAAAATTTTGAAGAAATTATGAAATATATCGGTATCTATTGATAGCACAAGGAGGATTAAAGGGCATAGAGGAACAATAAAGGGGTATGTTAAAATGAACGATTCAGATAAAAGTAATGAAAATATTTATATTGATAATGAAATTGCTTATTCGCTTGTAATGATGTATACTTTTGTGAAATGTAATTTTTTAGGTTATCCCGAATGTGAAATATGCAGATTTTTAGGTCACGAATGTTATTTCGCTTCCCAAATTAAAAAAATCTGTGACTGCATGAATATCAAGGAATTGCATTTTTTGTTTTTGACATATGCCGGAGGAAAAAAATATGTGATTAAAATAACAAATGCTTTGATATTTAAGCTTTGCAAAAAAAACGGATTTTACGGTCAACCTCAGGCATTTATTTTTAAGCAATATTCAGAAATAAATGATAATAATATTGTTAACGTACAATACGGAGAAAATAAAGGCAGGTGTAACAAAACATACCAAAAGACTTTCAGATACTTAAGCGATAAATTGGAAGCCGTTTTCGGAAATATAAGTGCTTTTATGATTTGTATAATCTGCATTTTTTTGAATTTGCAAAAGCATGAAAAAGAAGGCATAGAAACAATACATGATGTTTTAGAAAGCAGTCGGATTTCCGATAATAATTTATTAATTGATATCGGAGAGTTGTTAACTAAGTATAAGAAAGAGTTATATAGATCAGCTAAAATCTTTTTCGATAATAAAAACAACGGATTGACAGATTCTTTGGAAACTGATACCTACTATATCATAAGCTTTATCGATGATATGATAAGTCTTATAAATGCAAAAAACGACTATCAAAATATTCATTTGCATTATACTCCAAATCACAATATTTGATAGGAGCATTCTTACATAAAACCGGATATTTAAATTTTACTGTATAATTTACTGTATAATAAAACTGACAGTAAATGGGGTGTAACCCGGTATGATTGGACATGGTTTGCTTTTCAAAGGGAAGCTTTGCGCTTTCCTTTAAAAAACGGCAGACTGTGTCTATTTTATTTCTAATAAATCATAAAAAGTACAGTCCGGTGTAACAAAGTTAAAAAACATAAAAAATATGGCGCAAAAGTCAGAAAATTGTTGACATTCTGCCAAAACTATTTTACTATATGAATATCTGTTATATGGAACGTGATAGATAAATGAAAAAAGTTAGGAGTTGGACAAATTGTTTATCGGAACATGGTGGTCTATAGTACCGCCTATCCTTGCGATTACCCTTGCCCTTATCACAAAAGAGGTTTATGTATCCCTTTTTGCGGGCGTTCTTTTGGGTGCGCTTTTTGTAGCAGGTTTCCATCCTTGGGAAACCTTTGACACACTTTTCACCACAATGGCTGACAGCATCGACCTTAACATTGTTATTTTCTTAGTTCTTCTGGGAATGGTTGTTGCTCTTATGACAAAGTCCGGAGGCTCTAAGGCTTACGGCGACTGGGCAAGCCAAAGAATAAAGACCAAAAAAGGCGCATTGCTTGCCACAACAGGTCTTGGCTGTCTTATTTTCGTTGACGACTATTTTAACTGTCTTACAGTTGGCTCAGTTATGCGCCCTGTTACAGACAAAAACAAAATTTCCCGTGCAAAGCTTGCATACATAATCGACTCAACAGCTGCTCCTGTATGTATTATCGCCCCTATTTCAAGCTGGGCTGCTGCGGTAAACTCATACGTACCTGAGGACAGCTCAATGTCAGGTTTTCAGCTTTTCATAAACACAATTCCATTTAATCTCTATGCTTTGCTTACAATTTTTGCAGTTGTATTCTTAGCTGTAACAGGAATTGACTTCGGCAAAATGAAGATACACGAGAGAAACGCCGCAAAAGGCGACCTTTTCACCAGCGGCAAGGACGACATTGAAAGCTCTGAATCTCAGCCTCAGAACCTCAGCGCAAAGGGCAAAGTTATCGACCTTGTTCTTCCTGTTATCGTTCTCATTATTTCAGCAGTTGGCGCAATGATTTACACAGGTTTCCTTTCCGGAGCTACAAACGTAGTTGACGCTTTTGCAAACTGCAATTCCAGCAAGAGCCTTATTTTCGGCGGAATTATAACAGTTATTTTCATGGGATTTTTGTATCTCCCAAGAAGAGTTCTCCGTTTCGGAAACTTTATGTCAAGCCTTGTAGAGGGCTTCAAGCTCATGGTTCCTGCAATCACAATCCTTGTTTTTGCATGGACTCTTAAAGGCATGGGCGACCAGCTTGCAATCAGTGATTTCGTTAAAACCACAGTTGGCAACAACGCAAGCGCAAGCATTTTCATCCCTGTAATCATGTTTGCAATAGCTATTTTCCTTGGTTTCTCAACAGGTACATCATGGGGAACATTTGCTATTCTTGTTCCTATAGTTATCGGCATGTTCGCTTCCACAGACCAAAACATGATGGTTATTTCCGTATCCGCAGTTTTGGCAGGAGCTGTATGCGGCGACCACATTTCACCTATTTCCGACACAACAATCATGTCGTCGGCAGGCGCACAGTGCAACCACATCAACCACGTTTCAACTCAGATGCAGTACGCACTGGTTGTTGCCGCAGTTTCCGCTATCGGTTATATTATCGCCGGTATCACAAAGAGCTGGATTATTTCACTTTTGATTTCCGCTGTTCTTTTGGTAGCAATATTCCTTGTTATAAATCATCTTTCCAAAAAGAACGACATAAAATGATTTTTGGTTCCGACCTGCAAAGGTTTAACATAGAAATTAACACCTGCACAGGTCGGGCGAAACCTTCGGTTTAATATTTGGAATGGTTCGCTCCCGGTTGAGTTTTATTTTAAATATTACAGTTACAGCCACGGTTGTTTTACCGTGGCTGTTTTCTTTTATAGAATAATAATTTTACTGTGTTTATTCTTTTCTATTTCCATATACAACAAAAAAACCACCGACATAATCGGTGGTTGAAATTCTGGAGCTGATAGGCAGGCTCGAACTGCCGACCTCATCCTTACCAAGGATGCGCTCTGCCGCCTGAGCTATACCAGCGAAAAAAAATGGCGACCCGGAACGGGTTCGAACCGTCGACCTCTAGCGTGACAGGCTAGCGTTCTAACCAACTGAACTACCGGGCCATTTTAACGGCAATAACTTCAGGTCATTGACCGTTTTTTATTATATCATATGTTAAATGAAATTGCAAACATTTTTTTCAAAAAATCCAAAATTTTTTTGAGATTTTAAATCAGTAATAATAAAGCTCTATTTCACAGTAAAGCTCTTCCCAATATACGGTGTCATTTTCCTCGTCCTGAACCGGGCGCATATATCCCACTTCCATAACATCTCCGTCGTTTCTATCGTAAAGTATTCTTTTGATATCCTCCACGCTGTCCACGGTTTCCCCGTCTATGGACACCACCACGTCGCCGGCTTGAAGCTCGCTGTTATAGGCAGGGCTTTCCTCTATCACTTCGGCTATCAAAACTCCGGCAGGCATTCCGCTTTCTTCGCTGTCCTCCTCGGTAATTCTATAACCGTAAATTCCCAGACTGAGCCTTTCCCTCGCTTCTCCGTATTTTATAATGTCGTTGGCAACCTCACGAACTGTATCGGAGGGTATGGCAAGACCTATGCCCTCAAAATTTTCCTTAGCAAGCTTTGAGGTGTTTATACCTATAATCTGCCCGTCCATATTGCACAGAGGGCCTCCGCTGTTTCCGGGATTTATGGCGGCGTCAACCTGTATATAGGTTATTTCCTTGTCAAGCTTTCTGTTTATGGCTGATACAATCCCCTTTGTAAGGCTGTTCCTGAAATATATGCCCTCGGGATTTCCCAGAGCCACAACCTCCTGACCCACTTTCAGATTCTCGGTTTCCGCAAACTCCGCAGGCTCAAGGTCTATACCGTCAACCTTTATAACCGCAATATCCGTTTCCGGGTCACAGCCCACAACTACCGCCTGTGAAATATTTCCCATATTATCTATAACCATAACCTGGCTGTCCCTTGAATTGTCTACAACGTGGCTGTTTGTAACTATATATCCGTCGCTGTGAATTACAACTCCTGTTCCCTGGTAAACCTCGGAAACATTTTCGCTCCACTCCTCTTTATTTGTCACAATAAGCACGGTGGAGGGCAGAATTTTTTCATATGCCTTTTCCGCCGAGGACTCGCCGTCCACTGTCTGGGGCACAAGCTCTATTGATACATCGTCACGGAGATAATCTATGTACTGGGTTGAACTTTCCGTGGGTTCTTCCTCATATGTCTGTTCCTCTGTGGTGGTTGTTTCAACGGAATTTCCCTCATAATCATTATTTCCGTCGGAATACATAAGAACAACAAAGCCCACAGCGACTGCGCAGAAAATAACTCCCACTGTCGCAAGAAAAATTATAAGTCCCGTGTTTTTCCTGCTTTTTTTATTTTGTTCAGTGCCTTCCGTTAAGTTCTGACTTGCAACAGGCGGCTGAACTGTGGGAATCTGAAAATCCGGAACATCCGGGCTAAAGCTCTGCCATTTAGCTTCTCCGTAAGGGTTTGGCAAGCTCTCACCCTGAGGGAAAAGCGGCTTTTCCGCCGGTTGTATGTTTTCAGCTTCCGAGAATTTTTCCTCTTCCTCAAAAGAAATATCCTGGGGAAAATTCTCATCCGGGTGTTTTTTAGGAGGTACAAAGGAAAATTCCTTCTGCCCCATCTTGGCTTTTTTATCGATAAAGCTCTGATAAGGTTTATCCATCATTTGAAATTTTTGAAACTGTGTTTCATCTTCCGTTTGATTTTGACTGCTCTGAAATTCTTCCTCCATTTTTCACCCTCCTTTTCTCAAAAAATTTACCATGTTGTTTTATTATATCACGGTCAAACCAAAAATAACAGTGATTTTTAGCCTTTTGGTTATTGAATATACAAAAAAGAACAGCGGCGTTTTTTACCTCGCCGCTGTAAAATTACATTTTATAAGCCCAACGTAGGAGCCGGGTCATATCTTACTCCGTTGTACCAACATTCAAAATGGAGGTGAGCTCCGAAAGAATTTCCCGTATTTCCGATATATCCGATAAGCTGGCCACGTTCAACGTAATCGCCTACATCTACAAGAACCTGGCTGCAATGGGCATACTGGGTGGCATATCCGCTGCCGTGGTCTATCATAATGTGATAACCCCAGCCTGAACCCCATTCGTCGGTTTTGTTTGCTCTGATAACCGTTCCTGATTCCGCTGCCACAATAGGTTTGCCGTATGCGCTTCCGTAACATGCAATATCAAGACCCTGGTGTGCTCTGCCATCGCCCCAATATGAGGTTATAACAGTACATCCCGGTGCCGGCCAAAGATAACTTCCGCCTGTTGGTTCTCCTGATGAAGAGCCGCCGTCAGATGAACCACCTGAGGATGAGCCGCCCTCTGAAGAGCCACCGGATGATGAACCTCCTGATGAAGAATCTCCGTCAGATGAACCGCCGGAGGATGAGTTTTCCTCTTCCTTCTTCTGTTCTTCCTGTTCCTTTACATATTCCTCATGCCACTTGGCTATTTCATCCATAAGCTGGTCTTTTTCTGCGGCAATGGCAGCTTCTCTTTCCTCATAGCCGTCAACCTGAGTTCTAAGCTCTTCTATAACAGCCTTTCCCTCTGTTTCAAGCTGTGCCAGCTCATCGAGTTTTGCTTCCTGTTCCTGCTTTGTCTTGGTAACCTCATCCTTTGCTTTCTGAGTTTCCTCTATAAGTGTATTTTTTTCATTTATAGAATTATTCAAGCCGTCGATAAGGTTTTTATCAAATCTTCCTACAGCCTCAACAATAACGCTCTTGTCAACAAAGTCGTTAAAATCCTTAGCTCCCAGAATTATTTCCAGGGATGAAGCGTTGCCGGACTTGTAAATAGCATTGAGTCGGCTTCTGAGAACCTCGTAATCGTCTTCAATTTCCTGTTCGTTTGAAGCAATTTCAGCGTTGAGGGTTTCTATCTCCTCTTCATAGAGCTGGATTTTCTCTCGCATTGTATCGATTTCCTGCTCTACGGAATCCATTTTAGCACGGATTGTTTCCAGATATGCTTCCTTATCCTCTATTTGTTTTTTTGCCTCTTCCATGGCTTTGTCAAGCTCTTCCTGCTCCTCTTCAAGCTCGGACTGTTTGTCTTCCAAAGCGTCAAGCTCGTCTTGGCTTACCGCCGCCGCATTAAACGCAATAAAGGACGTTATGCAGGCAGCAGCCAGTAAAAGGCAAAGTAGTTTTTTGAACTTCTTCATTTTTTCCTCCGTCAACCGCCGAATTTCGACGTAAAAACTTTTAAATCCTCTTAAAGTCGAAAATACTGACTAAATTGTAATTCATTATACAATAAAATTACAAATTTGTAAATATTTTTTCGCTGTTAAAAATTTGCTGACGGAGTATAGACTTTATATTAAGCTGTTTAGGTCAAATATCGCCTGATGATTTTTTTGACATGGATAATTTCAAATATTTATTTTTAGTGGCAAGACCGCCACGTATATGCCTTTGGGATTTGTTTATATCCAAAATTTTCTTTACTTCGCTGTACAAAGCCGGATTGAGCTTTTTAAGCCTTTGACTTACGTCCTTGTGGACTGTGCTTTTGCTTATGCCGAACTTTCTCGCCGCCGCTCTGACGGTCTCCTTGTTTTCCAGTATGTATTCCCCAAGCTCTACAGCACGTTCTTCAACAACGCCTTTCACAATGACTACCCTCCAATCCTTGAGTAATATGCGTTGTTAAATCATATGCCGGTTATATATTTTTTATTTCTTTTTTATTTTTTCCATAGTTAAAGATAATTCAATAAAAGAATAATAAAAACAGCCACGGTAAAATAACCGCAGCTGTAAAATTATAATATTCAAAATCAAACAAACCGAGAGCGAGGCATTCCAAAGAATAAGCAAAACGTCTCGCCCGCCTTGAAATGATGTTTATTTTTAAAGTAAAGTTTTGCAAGGCGGAAATAAAAAACTCGCCCGACCTGTAACAGAAGTTTATTTTTATATTTTCCCCTTGCAGGTCGGAAACAAAAAATAATCAAACCCAACCAGGAGCGAACCATTCCAAAGAATAAGCAAAACGTCTCGCCCGCCTTGAAATGATGTTTATTTTTAAAGTAAAGTTTTGCAAGGCGGAAATAAAAAACTCGGAAATAAAAATATTAGTTTACTTTGTTGGTTGGGGTTCCGTTTATGAAGGATTTTAGGTTGTGCTCTACTATTTCCATAAGCCTTATTCTTGTTTCGTAGTGTGCCCAGGCAATGTGCGGTGTTATGATGCAGTTTTTTACACCAAGCAGACAGCAGTCGTGCTTCATCGGCTCTGTTTCCAAAACGTCTATACCGGCTCCGGAAAGCTGACCGCTCTCCAAGGCTTCCTTTAAATCCTCTTCGCAGAGAACGCCGCCTCTTGAGGTGTTCACGAAAAATGCGCCCTTTTTCATTTTGTTAAAGGTTTCCTTTGTAAACATCTTTTCAGAGTCCTTGTTTAACGGACAGTGAACTGTTACGATGTCACTGTTTTGAAGAAGCTGGTCAAGGGAACAGAATTTTCCGTTTTCAACCTCTTTAAAATTTCTTGAATGGGCAAGAATATTCATTCCGAAAGCGTGGGCAATTCTTCCCACTGCCTTTCCTATGCTTCCGTAGCCAACTATGCCTATGGTTTTACCCCAAAGCTCGTTTATGTCAAATACAAAGGGTGAAAATGTGGGACTGTTTTTCCAGCCGCCCTGCTGTACAAAATCGTTGTACTTTCCAACCTGTGTGAAATGTTCAAGAATAAGGGCGAAGGTGTGCTGGGCAACAGCGTTGGTGGAATAGCTTCCGGCGTTGCAGACGGTTATTCCCTTTTCGTTGCAGTAGTCAATATCTATATTATTGTAGCCTGTGGCAAAAAGTCCTATGTATTTGAGCTTTTCCGCCCCTGCCAGAGTTTCTCTGTTCAGGGGTGTTTTGTTGCATATTACTGCGTCTGCGTCCTTGAGTCTTTCGGAGATTTCTTCTTTTGATGTCAGTGGATATATCACCACTTCCCCGTATTTTTTCAAAAAGTCCAGGGAGATATCCCCTTTTGTAATTGTCTGTGCGTCGGTTATAACTATTTTCATTTTTTAATTCCTTCTTTCATTGGGAAAGCAGTCCCAGTATATTTTTTAAATAGGTTTCACCCATGTGGGATTTTACGCATACAAGGTTGTTTACATCCTGAGGCTTTATGTTTCCCGGGTTTTCGCCGTACTCGCCGAGAACAAGCCTTGACAAAGGCTCAAGCTGTGTGTTCATTGAAAGCATAAACCTTGAAACCTCTCCAAGGGGATATTTTTTCGACATAAGTCCGGCAAGCACACGGAAATATTCATAAAGGGTAAAGGATTTCCCCTTTTCGGATGTTATTCTTAGTCTGTAATATTCGTTTCTGTCCTTTGCGATTTCCCATGCGCAGCGGGAAAAATCACGGCGCAGGTCGGTTTTCGGCTTTTCTCCCAAAGAAATTATTCTGCCGTATTTGCCAAAACCCCACTGACCGGGAGGACATACTGTTATTATATCGTTTTGGTTTTCAAAATTCACTATATTTTCGTAATCTTTTTTATTTTCTACGCAAAAAGCCACGTTTGGCGCACCGAAGGTTATACAGCAGACATTTTTCTTGCCGTATTTCTCGGAAAGATACACACCTAAAAGATTAGCCGCCGCTCCCCCACGGCTGTGGCCCGTTACGAAATACCTGACATTTTGTTCCGATATTTTTTCTTTTTCCAGATATTTCAAAAGGTTTTTCTTGACTTCAAAACAGCAGCTGTAAAAGCCACGGTGAAACTTCTTTTCACCAAGGTCGAAATTACTGTACCACTGCTTTTTCACCGTTCCGCTTACGGCAATCATCACAAGGGTAAAATTTGAAAGCTTTCTTTTTCCCAAAGCAAAGGCGCAGGGTTTTACTCCGTTTTTGTCACGGTAGTTGTAAAGCCTTATATCCGTAAAGCCGCAGGAGGAAAGGCAGTTTTTTATTTTCTCCCCGTTATAGGCACAAAGGGACACGGCGGAAAATGCAAAAGCCCTTTTAAAATCCACGGAATAAAGGTCTGTATCCTTTTCCAGCTCCTCTTTTGAAAAAGCCTGAAAAAATCTTTTTGAGGGAGAAATTTTTCTTTTAAAAACAAATCTCTTTTGTCCGAAAGCACATCGTTTTAATTTCATTAAAATCACCATGTGTATTTTGTCCCGAACAAAAGAGATAATTCTTTAATATTAAATTTTAAACCTGTATTCCCAGAAGATGTGTTGCAATCTGGAAATAAACAAAAAGTGAAATTGCGTCAACCAGGGTTGTGATGAACGGGCTTGCCATAACTGCCGGGTCGAAACCGATTTTCTTGGCAAGCAAAGGAAGTGTACATCCGATAATCTTGGCAACAAAAACGGTGACAACAAGTGTAAGACAAACAACCATTGCAACCGGAACAGTTACTGCCGGATTTGACATAAGCATGTTGTCGATGAGCATCATCTTTGCAAAGTTTGCAACAGCCAGCACAGCTCCGCAGAGGAGGGCAACTCTCGATTCTTTGAAGATGATTTTCGGAACGTCCTTAAATCCGATTTCGCCCAGTGAAAGGCTTCGGATAACAGTAACGGAAGCCTGGCTTCCCGAGTTACCGCCGGTGTCCATGAGCATTGGAATAAATGCGGAAAGCACAACGGAGGTTGCCAATGCGTCCTCGTAGAATGTGATTATCATTCCTGTAAAGGTTGCGGAAATCATCAAAACCAAAAGCCACGGAATACGGCTTTTCCAGGTTTCAATAACACCAACCTTTAAGTAAGGCTTGTCGGTAGGTGTGATAGCAGCCATCTTCTGCATATCTTCCGTGGTTTCCTCTTCCATAACGTCGATAGCGTCGTCAACTGTAACGATACCAACAAGACGGTTTTCAGTATCAACTACAGGCAAAGCCAGGAAGTTATATTTGTTAAACAGATGGGCAACGTCCTCCTGGTCGTCCAGGGTGTTTACGGAAATCACGTTTGTTTCCATAAGGTCTTCAACCACTTCGTCATCCTCGGCGATAAGCAAAGTTCTTATGGAGATAATTCCCGCAAGCTTGCCGGTTTTATCGTCGGCAACATAGCAGGTGTAAATTGTTTCCTTGTCGATACCTGTTCTTCTGATTCTTTTGATAGCCTCTTCGGCGGTCATCTTCGGGCGCAGTGTGACAAACTCAGTTGTCATAATTGAGCCTGCGCTGTCCTCCGGGTACTTCAAAAGCTCGTTAATTTCTTTTCTTGTCTGAGGGTCTGCCTGACGGATAATTCTCTTTACAACGTTTGCAGGCATTTCCTCGATAATATCAACGGCGTCGTCCACATAAAGCTCGTCAACGATTTCTTTAAGCTCGCTGTCGCTGAAGCTGTGGATGAGCATTTCCTGTGTGTCCTCGTCCATTTCGACGAAGGTTTCCGCCGCAAGCTCTTTTGGAAGCATTCTGAAAAGAAATGTAATCTTTTCGTCCTGAAGCTCTTCAAAAAGTGCCGCCAAGTCGGCGGAATTCATTGTTGTAAGTATGTCTCTCAAGGTTCGAAATTTCTTTTCTTCCAAGAGAACCTTGATTGTTTCAGTGATTGTAACCGATACTTTCTCCATTCTTTTTCCTCCCATTCTTTTTGATTAAGAAATAACTTGGGAAGTAAAGACACGTTCGGGTTATATTAGGCAAGAGAAAAAAACAGACGCAAAAAACACTTATCCGTCTGCTTTTTCCCGATGCTACTTCGCCCGGGAACAGCGCCTGCACTACTTCCAGCGTCCATTTTTTATCCCCCTTCAAAACTTTATTTATTTGCGCTTATAACTCTATAATGTTCCTAAAGCACCAAAATAATTTTATACTATCACGGCTTTATTGTCAATGTGTTTTCTTCTAAGAAACAATCCATTTTTGCCGGGTTTTTGGTCGATTTTTATATTTATACATCACATTAAGAATTTTGTAAAAACTCTGTTTTTCATTCGTTATTTTTAGGTAAATTTTATGTGTTTAAAGCTTTTACACATAAAAAAATATTGCTGAAAAAACTTACAAAAATTACTGAAAAAATCAGTGTATCAGTAATTTTTCAGTTAAATATTATCGGCAGTCACCGTCATCGTGGAATTTGTGAAAAAAAACTCATATGCAACAAAATAATAATGTTATCATGCAGTAAAAACAAACCGTAAGGGTCACAAATTTATGGGAAATGCTGAAAATTCACAAGAGATTTGACAACACAAAAAAATAAATATATAATTCATATTAACAGGTTAGGGATGGCCTGTATTTTCAAGGAAGAATTGTGGATTCAAAAGTAGAAAGTTTTTAATGAAAGAGGGTAAAACCAATGGCAACTACAAAGAAGACAGCTCCTGAGGCTGCAAAGACAGAAACAGCAAAGGTTGAAGCTGTAAAGGCAGAAGAGGCTGTTGAGACAGTTACCGCTGCTGATACAAAGGTAGAAGAGGTTGCTGCTCCTGCAAAGGCAACTGCTAAGAAAACAACAAAAAAGGCTGCAACAAAGAAAACTACAACTAAGAAAGCTGCTAAGAAAGAAGAGGCAGCTGAAGTTGCTGCTCCTGCTGCAACAACAGAAATTTTTGTTGAGTACAACGGAGTTCAGGTTTCCGGCGAAGAAATCGTAAGACTCGTTAAGGGCAGCTACGGCAAAGACGTAACAGACCTTAAGATTTATGTTAAGCCTGAGGACAACCGTGCATACTATGTTGCAGACGGCGAAGCCGGTTCTGTAAGAGTATTGTTCATTTAATCTTACATCTCGGAACTATAGGTTCTGAGGAAATCTTAACCTTTAATACTGCGGTTTTTTAATCACTGCGAATCAGGGACAGACCGAAAAGTCTGTCCCTTTTTTCATATTCTATAAATAAAAGGAGAGGAGAAACAAATGACCAAAAAAGAAAAGAAGCCAAAGTCCGAAAGGTTTTTTTACGGACTTTTAGAGCAAATCAAAACAAACAAAAGCACCTTTGCAGTTTTTATAACACTGAGATTTTTTGTAATACTTGCAATGGTGGTTTCCGTAATCAGAGGAAACTATGAAAACCTTTTTGTGTGCACCTTGGCTCTCGCCCTTTTTATGATTCCCGCCTTTGTGGAAAAAAACTTCGGCATACAGCTTCCGTCCACTTTGGAAATCATAATCCTGCTGTTTATATTCTCGGCAGAAATACTGGGAGAAATACAGAGCTACTACACAAAAATCCCCTTCTGGGACACAATGCTTCACACAATGAACGGTTTTCTCTGCGCCGCTGTGGGCTTTGCGCTGGTGGATATTTTCAACCGAAACGAAAGATTCACCTTTAAGCTTTCACCCTTTTTCCTTGCATTTACCGCTTTCTGTTTTTCAATGACCGTGGGAGTTGTGTGGGAATTTTTCGAGTGCGGCTGCGACCTTTTCTTCCACACTGATATGCAGAAGGATACAATCGTAACACAGTTTTCATCTGTGCTTTTAAACCCCGAGGGCATAAACGTGCCTATTGCCGTAAACAATATACACGATACGGCCATAAACGGAAACTCTCTGGGAATCAACGGCTATCTGGACATAGGACTTCTTGACACAATGAAAGACCTTTTTGTTAATTTCATAGGCGCAGTTGTGTTCAGTATTATCGGATTTTTCTATGTTAAAAAGAGAGGTCAGGGCAAGTTCGCCAGAAGATTTATTCCGGTGGTAAAACATCATTTTGAAAACTCCGACAGCAAAACAACACAGGCAAATCCCGAAACGGAAAACTCATCGGATTTATAATCCGGAAAGGCAAAACCATGAACAATTCTTCCCCCGATAAAATCTTTTATAACGGAAACATAATCACAATGGCAGAAAATGAAAATCCCGAAGCTGTGGCAGTGACCGACGGAAAAATTTCCTTTGTGGGAAAGCTTTCTGAGATATTAAATGATGAAAGCTTTAAAAACCACAAAAGGGTTGATTTAAAGGGCAGAACACTTATGACATCCTTTATAGACCCTCACAGCCATTTTACCTCGGTGGCAACCTCATTTTTAGAAATATCACTTGAGGATGCGCAGTGCTTTGAGGACATATGCGAAAAAATCAAAAACTACATCCAAACCCAAAAGCCGGAAAAAGGCAAATGGATAGTGGCAAAGGGCTACGACCAGAATTTTCTCAAGGAAAAAGACCACCCCAGAGCCGCTGTGCTGGATAAGGTTTCACAGGATTACCCTGTTATAATCCATCACCGCTCGGGACATATGGGCGTCTTTAACTCAAAGGCTATGGAGATTTTAAAAATCGACAAAAATACTCAATCTCCCAATGGCGGAAACATAGAGAAAAAAGAGGGCGTTCCCACCGGCTACATGGAGGAAAACGCCTTTATCGAGCTTAGCAAAAAGGTTCCCATGCCCTCCCTTGAGGACATGAAAAACGCCTATATCAAAGCTCAGGAAAAATACGCCTCCTACGGTATCACAACCATTCAGGAGGGCATGACTGTCACAGAGCTTCTGCCAATGTATGAAATGCTGAAAAGAGAAAAGGTATTGTTTTTAGACACAGTATGCTACTGCGGAATAGACTCGGGCAAAGGCTTTACGGAAAGGTTTTCAGAGCACAAAGGAAAATACAAAGACCGCATAAAAATCGGCGGATATAAAATCTTCCTTGACGGCTCGCCCCAAGGCAGAACCGCATGGATGAGAAAGCCATACGAAAACTCAAAGGATTACCGGGGATACAATACAATGAGCGACGAGGCTGTTTACTCATCCTTGAAAAAAGCCCTTGATGACAACATGCAGCTTTTGGCACACTGCAACGGCGACAGAGCGGTACAGCAGTATCTTGAAGCCGCAGAAAAGCTTAAATCACAGGGATGTGAGGTTTCAAAAATAAGACCGGTCATAGTCCACGGTCAGCTTATGGGAACAGACCAGCTTAAAGAAGCCGCAGACTTAGGATTTATCGCCTCTTTCTTTGTGGCTCACGTTTACCACTGGGGAGAAATCCACCTGGAAAACTTCGGAAAAGAACGTGGCTCTCACATAAGCCCTGCGGGAAGCGCATTGAAAAACAAAATGATTTTTACATTCCATCAGGATTCGCCGGTTATCGAACCTGATATGGCGGAAACAATCTGGAGCAGTGTGGTGAGGGAAACACAGCACGGCATTTGCATAGGTGAGGAAGAAAAAATACCAGTGTACGAGGCTTTAAAAGCCGTCACCGTAAACGCCGCCTATCAGTATTTCGAGGAAAAGGACAAGGGAACCATTGAAAAGGGCAAAAAAGCCGACCTTATTATCCTTGACAAAAACCCCTTAACCTGCAAAAAAGAGGAGCTGAAAAACCTGAAAGTCCTCTGCACCATAAAAGAGGGCAAGACCGTTTACTGCCGTGATATTGAAGATTTAAAAATATGATGTTATAATTAGGGAGATAAAGGAAGGAGAATGTGTGTGATAAAGCTTGTTGCCACAGATATGGACGGAACTCTTCTCAACGATAAAAAGGAGCTTCCGAAAGATTTTTGCAGTTTCGCCGCTTCCCACAAGGACATAAAAATGGTAATCGCCAGCGGCAGACAATATTTTAATCTGATAAAGACTTTCCCAAACAACGTGGAGGATTTTATATTCATCGCCGACAACGGAGCCGTGGTTTTTGAAAAGGGAAAACCTCTTTTTATAGACTCAATCGACATGGACGTTGTTGAAGAGCTGTTAAAGGAAATCCATAAAATAGAGGGCGTTGCCTGTGTATTGTGCGGAGCAAAATCCGCCTACATATCCACAGTTGATGATATAGCCCTGAAAAATATTCAGATGTATTACGCCAAGGTTAAATTTGAAATGAAAAGCCTTGACCGGATAGGCGACGATAACATTTTAAAGATTGCGGTATTTTTGAATAAAGAGGCGGAAACAAAGCTTTACCCCGCCATTGCCCACCTGAACAATCCGGGCGGCAAGCTTTCCGCAGTGCTTTCCGGCGACAGCTGGGTTGATATTATGAACCGAGAAACAAACAAGGGAACGGCACTTAAAAAGATTATGGATATATACGGCATAAAGCCGGAAGAGTCCATGGCTTTCGGAGATTATCACAACGACCTTGAGATGATTAAGGTCTGCAAGGAAAGCTACGCCATGGAAAACGCCCACGACGACATAAAAGCCGCCGCCAAATACATAGCTCCCTCCAACAACGACGAGGGCGTTATGAAAGTCCTTTTAGAACGCATTAAATAAAATTAACGCCTGAAGCATTTCCGCTTCAGGCGTATTTTTTTATCTTTGAGAGCCTAAGAAGAACAGAGCGACTGTTCCCGGGCCGGAGTGAGTTCCTATTGAAGTTCCTATAAAGTTAATGTAAAACTTTTTGCTTCCCAGCTTTTCCTTTATCTGCTTTTCCACGTACTTTGCGTCCTCAAGGCAGTCGCCGTGGGATATAAACACATAGCCGTTTTTGGCGTCTGTTACGGTTTCAGCCATCATTTTTACAAGTCCGTCCAAGGACTGCTTTCTTCCTCTCACCTTTGAAACAGGTATCAGGTGTCCCTCGTTGTCAACATGCAAAACAGGCTTTATTCCCAAGGCGCTTCCCAAAATTGCGGAGGTTGCGGAAACTCTTCCCCCTCTCTTTAAATGGAAAAGGTCGTTTACTGTAAACCAGTGGCAGAGGTGCAGTTTATTTTCCTCAACCCACTTTGCGTTTTCCTCAATGGAAAGTCCCTCGTCTCTTTTGTCGCAGGCAAGAACGGTCAAAAGTCCAAGACCCATGGAAGCGCAAAGAGAGTCAACAACCAAGAATTTTCTCTCGGGATATTTTTCCATAAGCTCTGCCGCCGCCATGTTGGCGTTTATGCAGGTACTGCTGAGTCCCGATGAAAAAGCTATGTACAAAATGTCCTTTCCCTCTTTGAAAAATGGCTCTGCCATTTCCACGAAATCCGCAGGGTTAGGAGCGGCGGTTTTTGACTCCTTTCCCTCTCTTAAAAGTCGGTAAAATTCCTCTATCTTCATTTCCCTGCCGTCAGGATATCCCAAATAGGGTTTTCCGTCCACTGTATAGGGCATGGGAAGCACTTCTATATTCCACTTTTTTATCATCTCCGGCGACAGGTCACAGTTTGACTCGGTAAGAATTATATAGCTCATAATTTTTCTCCTTTTTCTACAGTTTATGTTGTTTGCAACATTTTTCACTAAAAAATTCGTTTTTTATTTTGAACCTTTATGTAATTTTAACCGATAGCCGGGATTTTATTTTTCTTTATTAGAAATAAAGTTATTTTTTACAGGTCTATTTCATATATTTAAAAAGCTAAAGAAATATCGGGGGCAGTATTATGAAAAAAGAGATATTTGTAAAAAATGCTTTACTGCTCACAGCCATAACGCTTATTACAAGGTCGCTGGGAGTATTTTTCAGAATTTACATATCGGGAAAAATCGGCGCAGAGGGCATCGGTCTTATGGGACTTGCAATGACCGTTTATTCTTTCAGCGCAACCTTTGCCGCCTCGGGAATAACCCTTACGGTCACAAGACTTGTAACAGACACTTTGGCTAAGGATAACAAAGCCGGCGCACTTTTTGCCGTAAAAAGGTGTGTGGCTTTTTCCGTAATCATGTCCGCCGCCGTTGGCGTCTGCCTTTTTGTTTTTTCAAATGAAATAGGCACATATTTTTTAAAGGACAGCAGAAGCGTTCTGTCTTTAAAGGTTTTGTCCGCAAGTCTACCCTTTATGGCAGCTTCCTCCTGTTTAAGGGGATATTTTTTCGCAAGGCGGCAGGCTGTAAAAACCGCACTTGAACAGCTTTTGGAACAGGTCTGCGAAATCGGCGTTTTTATGACCGTAAGCCTTAGGTTTATTCCAATGGGTCTTGAATACGCCTGCTGCGGCGTTGTTTTGGGAACAGCCTTGGCTGAGTTCTTCTCTTTCTTTTTCTCCCTGGCTTTGTATCTCCACGATGTAAAAAGGCTGGGAAGAAAAAGCGAAAAAGTCCCAGGCTTTGCAAAAAAGGCTTTGGCAATAGGAACGCCTGTGACCCTTTCTTCCTGTCTGCGCTCGGGACTTTCAATGGCTGAAAATGTGCTGATACCCTATGGTCTTAAAAAATACGGTGCGAACAGCAGTACGGCTTTAAAGGAGTACGGAAAAATCACGGGAATGGCTATGCCGGTTTTGATTTTTCCCAACGTGTTTCTATACAGCTTCGCCATGCTTATGATTCCCGAAATGAGCGAAGCGAAAATCGCCGGCAACAACCGCACAATAAGCCGCATGGCTCAGCGTGTTATGCGGTTCTCCCTTGTTTTTTCCATATGCGTAGCCACAATGTTTTTATTTTTCGGGGACGATATAGCTATGCTTATTTACGGCGATAAAAGCCTTGGTTTTTTTATAAAAGTCCTGTCCCCCATAATTCCCCTTTTGTATCTTGACAATGTGGTGGACGGAATGTTAAAGGGATTAAACGAACAGCTCCACTACCTGATTTATAATATTATTGATTCGGTTACAAGGGTAATACTCACCTTTACCCTGCTTCCGCTTATGGGAACAAAAGGCGTTATTATCGTCTGCTATGTCAGTGCAATTTTAAATTCCGGACTCAGCACTTTAAGGCTTATAAAGGTCGCCCATATAGATATGAAAATTTTTTCGTGGATTATTTTTCCGATTATAACGGGGATTTCCTCAGGTTTAATAATAAATGCAATTCTCCCCCGGTACACCGAAAACAGCCTTTTTCTGGTAATAACAAAATGCGTTATTTTTATTTTTATCTTCACCGCCGCTGTGTACCTTTCAAATAGGGTTTCTGAAAATGGTTTTAATAATAAAATCACCCATGGGTAGGGATTCGTTTTCTATTTAAATTCATAATAAACAATAATATAATTTAAAATAAAATCAAACCCAACCGAGAGCGAGCCATTCCAAAGACTAAACAAAAGGTTTCGCCCGACCTGAAACGAAAGCTAATTTTTAAATCCGCCCTTTGCAGGTCGGATTTAAAATTAAGAGTGGATTAGTTTTATGGCTATGGCGGAGATGTCGTCGTCGTGGCCGTCGTTGCGGCGGCTTTCCGCTCCGCTTATTACCTCCTTTGCAAGCTTTGAGGCGTGTCCCTCGTTCCAGCCCGCAAGTAAATCCTCAATCCAGCTGTCATTTCCGAAAAGCGCACCGTCGGATACCATAAGCACCCAGTCACCCTCGGAAAGCTTGATTCTCTCCTTTGAAAATTTCACGTTGTTTAAAATTCCCACAGGCAGAGAGGGCATGTCAAGCCTTGTAACTCTGCCCTTTCTTTTGATGTATGTCAAAGGGGCGCCGGCTTTCATAATGTCCACCTCGCCGCTGAAAAGATTTACCGAGGTTACGTCAAGGGTCGCCAATGACTCCTCCTCGGACTTTATCATAACTGAAGAATTTACAATCTGCAATGCGCTTTCACAGGAAAGTCCCGAGCGGCAAAGCTTTGTCATAATGCTTACAGCCATGTTGGAATCCACGGCGGCTCTTCCCCCTGTGCCCATTCCGTCGCTTAAAACCGCTGTCATTTTTCCTGTTCCGTCGGTAAAGTAGTTCACACAGTCGCCACAGAGGGTTGAATTTCCGCATATGTGCTGGCTTGTTCCTATCTGCACGTCAAACTCCGGAAGCTCGTTGAAAACCGCCCTTATTCTGTCCTCGGCAACGCTGATACATGGGGAATCAAACCTGCGCATACAGCTTCTTGAAACCTCTCGCAAAAGTCTTGCCCTGCTCAGATCCTTTGGATTTATTCCGGTCATCTCGATTTCAACGGTCATTTTTGAATTCATGTCTATTCGGCAGCTGCACTGCATGGGAACAATACCCATACCCTCCACGGCGGCGCAGACACGTGATGCACTTTCGCAGTCGTAGTCGCAGATGTTGTCAAACTCTATGGACAGGTCGTTTAAAATATTTCCCAGTCCCGAGAACTGTCCCGCCACTACAGAGCGTATCTGGGTAATCCTCTTGTCGGCGGCAACGCTTGCAAGGTAGTCTTTGTAGTTTCTGTTTATACTTTCCGCAAGCTCCTTGTTTTTACAGCATTTTTTAACAAATAGTTTTTCTATGTCCTGGGCGGTCACTTCTCCTTTTTCCTTTAACAGGGGTGTCAGCCTGTTGAAATCGTCTTTTGTAACGTCACCCTCTTTCTCGGTACAGAATACCCTAAGCCCACAGCCCTGACAAGCTTCATTTGCGGCTTTTTGGTATACCCCTTCGATTGACGGCGTATATATTCTTTGTAAACGCTCGGACACACCGGTAACACAGCTGCTGACTCCCTCCAAGGCTTTTGAAGCAAAGGAAAGCCTTGACACAACATTTTCTCTCAATGCGTCAGCCATGTGGCTGTCCATGTCGTTGGAAAAGACAGAGGAAATAAAGCTTCCCGTGCTGTTGGGTATAACCATAAACAAAGCCGCCGAGCAGATAAATTCAAAAATCATCATAAGCTCAGGGAATCCCTCTCCTGCGCAGAGAGATATAACAGCCGCCGAAAGAGCAAAAGCAAGGGCTGAACAGATTTTTCCCACCGGCGCAAAAAGTCCGGCCATAAGACCACCGAAAGCATATGCTCCGCTTATGTAAAAATCTCCGGTCTGAGCAAGGCTGAACACCATTCCGAAAGCCGTTCCGCAGATACATCCCCCGGAAACCGAGCCGTAACGGGCAAACACAAGGATAATCAAAATTGACAGCACCCTTGCCGGATAAAATCCGTTAAGTGATATTGAGCTTACAGACAAAAGCAATATACATCCCGATATAACCAGCATGGCAAGCTCCGTACTGGACCAGGCAGTGACGGCTTTTTTTGACCTTACGCTGTTTAAGGTCTGTTTAAAAAAGTATGCGGCAGCAGATGCTATAATTGCTTCCGTCATACAGGCGGTAAAGCCCTCCAGTGTTTCCGAGCCTGCGGTGAGAAGCACCACTCCCGTGGCGGCAATTGGAATAAAGGAGGCAAGAGCCGGAAAAATTCTTGTGTTTGCGATTTTTAAATCGTTTAAAACCCACCTGATACCCACTATTCCCATAACCACCGCCATATATCGGAAGCTTTCCGCCGGAGAGGAAAAGGTATATCCCACCAGCGAGCCTATAAGAGAGGGCGGCAATGCGTTGTAAGGCACTGCGGCGCAGAAAGAGGCTCCGAAAGGAGAAAGTCCTCCCAGTATTGTTCCCCCTGACACAACGGCAGAGGTCACCAGATACGCCGCCTTGACCATAAGCCATTTTACCACCTTTGTGGTCTCTGCGTTAAATTTTGTTTTTCTGTTCAAAACAGCCTGCTTTGACATCTTCTTCACGTCCTTGATTTCATTTTATTCTGTCCCTTTACCTATAAGGGAATGTAAATATATTATATAAATCCGGACATAATTCTTTTGTCGCTGTCTGTATGGATTTTTTTCAAATCTTTTGTTTGATTTTGCGCAGTTTATTTTTTACAGGTCGCTGATGGTAATAATTTAAAATTTATCCCATATGCGACAGCTAAACCGATTTTTAATTCTTTTACAGATTTTTATTTTGTCTATTCCCCATATAAGACTTAAAACGCAGTGAAAAATCGGGAATAAAATAAAAAAATTTTAAAAAAGTGTTGACAATAGGCGGACATGATGATATAATAATAAAGCTGTAACGACAGCGAACAAAAAGTAAATAAGTTGGTGTTGATGACGCTGAGGGTCCACCCGTTCCCATACCGAACACGGAAGTTAAGCTCAGTGGTGCCGAAGATACTTGGCTGGAGACGGCCCGGGAAAATAGGGAGATGCCAACACAACAAAAACCGAATGCAAAAGCGTTCGGTTTTTCTTTTATCTCCGACCTGCATGGGTTTAGCATGGAAATCGGCATCTGCACAGGTCGGGCGAGTTTTTTATTTCCGACCTGCAAAGGTTATCAAAGAAAGTTAACGTCATTACAGGTCGGGCTAAACCTTTTTCTAAGTCCTTGGAATGGCTCGCTATCGGTTGGGTTTGATTTTTTAATCTATTGCAATTACATCCACGGTTCATTTTAAATTGACCATGGATGTTTTATTATTCTTTAAAAGAAAATCACCGTAGGGGCGCACTATCATGTGCGGACGGTAGCAGTAAGGTTTATGATAAAACCAAGCCTGTTTACAAAGATAAATCTAATTGACGGCTCAACCCTATCCTAATTATTTATCGGCTAAATTTATTACTGTTTTTCCTTTCTTTTCAGCAAGCTTTTTAAACTTATACGCACCGCCAAATGTTGTTTTAACATATGTAACCACATAATCTGATTTATTTAACATCCACCTGTTCCGTTTGTCTATTGCATATTTTGGTGGAGTAAATTCAAGCCCGTCAGGATAAATTGTATCTGAAAAATTATATGTATTTAATATATTATTTTCTTTAGGCATATAAGCAAGTACAACATAATAGTTAATATGTGGAAATGTCGATTTTAAAAGATTTAATTCTTTTCGCACCAATGCGTCAAAATCTCCATTGTTTCCTACATAAAATAAATTAACGTCTTTATTCTTAATCAGATCTATTAAAACTATCTGCAATTCATTTTCAATATTTTTCGGTATTGCTCTATGTCCAAAAAAAGTACAAATCACGATAAACAACCTTTCATATATGGGATATATCGTAATTATAACATATTTTCTTGAAATATGCGATATATCCCACACGATTTATCGCATATTTGTATACCATTTATTTCAGAATAAAAAACAAGAAAAGGTGAAATAAATGGACATAAAAGAAGCCGTTGAAAAAAGAATTTTAGAACTTTGCCGTCAAAACAATATTGCCGTAAATGCCCTCGCTAACATTTCCGGAGTTTCCCCCTCCACAATATACAGTATGCTCAACGATAAAAGCAAAAACCCCGGCGTTGTTTCCATAAAGAAAATCTGTGACGGTTTAGGAATAACCATAAGGGAATTTTTTAACAGCGACATATTCGACAACCTCGAACAAGAAATCAAATAGTTTTGGCTCCGACCTGCATGGGTTTAGCATGGAAATTGACATCTGCACAGGTCGGGCGAGTTTTTTATTTCCGACCTGCTGAGGTTAGCAAAGGAAATTAACATCATCACAGGTCGGGCGAAACCTTTTCCGCTATCTTTGGAATGGTTCGCTCTCAATTACCTTTTATTTTTAACTTATTGCAATTACATCCACGGTTTATTTCAAATTGACCGTGGATGTTTTATTATTCTTTTATGCAATTATAATTACTCTTCTTTATCCATATCTTTTCCGCAGTACGGACAATAATTATACCACGTAAATTTAAGGTCTAACCCTCTGCCGCAGTGAGGACAGCGTACAAATATTATCCCCACAATAAGTCCCAAAAATATAAACCCAAAGCCTACATAAATACAAATATAATTAAAATCCTGAATATGACCAGATGGATTTATAACAGCCATAATAAACAGCGGTAAAAAGGCTATTAAAAATCCAACCGCCATTAGTATCCACATAATTATTTTGCCCTTTTTATAATTTATCTTTTTCATTTTAATATCTCCCCCATTAAAATTATAATAATGCGCAATTAAAATATCAATTACAGAAAGATATTATAAATGTAAAAAAATCGTTAATATTTTGTTTTTATTTTATATAACTATATATTGTACATGGTCTTATTTTTATTTAATCTCATAATCAAAAAGCTCTGCTACAGACTTAACTGTAACAGAGCTATTTTTATTTCTTAAAATAACGTCTCGTCCGACGGTAAACGGGAGTTTATTTCCCAATTTACTTTTCCCCGTCGGTTATAAAAGAGCTTCCAAAGCGGCTTTCAGCTGGGCTATTTTTTCTCTTTCACGGGCTGCCTGCTGTTTAACGGTTTCTACAACCTTTTCAGGTGCCTTTGAGATAAAGCCCTGATTGTTAAGCTTACCCTCGGACTGAGCCAAAAGCTTTTCTGTGGCGGCAAGTTCCTTTTTAAGTCTTGCGGTCTCTGCTGCCTTGTCTACAAGCTCGTCCATAGGAATATAAATCTTTGCGTCGGTGGTAACAACTGTTACTGCGCCCTCGATTTCAAAGCTTTCGCCTATTTCAACTTCGCTTGCGGAAGCCAGCTTGCAGATAAACTTAGAGCCGTTTGCAAATACATCCTCAAGCTTTGTGGCAATGTATACCTTTGCTTTTCTTGACGGAGGAACGTTCATTTCCTGACGGCGGTTACGGATTGCCTTTATTGCGTCCATAACGCTTTCCATTTCCTTGGCTGCCTGTGGGAAGTCAAGGCTTTCGTCGTACTCCGGGTACTTTGAAAGCATTATTGTTTCGCCCTCGTGAGGCAATGTCTGCCAGATTTCCTCTGTGATGTAAGGCATAAACGGATGGAGAAGTCTCAGGGTCTTTTCAAGAACCCATACGAGAACCTGTCTTGCGTTCTGAGCTGTCTGCTCGTCGGACTGGAGTCTTGACTTTGCAAGCTCGATATACCAGTCGCAGTAGCAGTCCCAGATAAAGTCATAAAGCTTCTGAACTGCAACGCCCAATTCAAACTTTTCAAGGTTTTCGTTGATTTCCTTTGTAACCTTGTTGAACTCGTTTAAAATCCACTTGTCCTCTGTCTCAAGCTTTTCAGGGAGCTTGTTCTCAACATTGAAATCATCTATATTCATGTGAACAAAGCGGCTTGCGTTCCAAAGCTTGTTTGCAAAGTTACGGCTTGCCTCAACACGCTTTTCACTGAATCTCATGTCATTTCCCGGTGAGTTTCCTGTTGCAAGGAAGAATCTCAGAGCGTCTGCGCCGTACTGGTCGATAACCTTAAGCGGGTCGATACCGTTTCCGAGAGATTTTGACATCTTTATACCCTTTTCATCTCTTACGATACCGTGAATAAATACTGTATCATACGGAGGGCATCCCATCTGCTCGCAGGCTGAGAAAATCATTCTTGCAACCCAGAAGAAGATAATGTCGTATCCTGTAACAAGTGTATTTGTCGGGTAGAAATACTCAAGCTCAGGTGTCTTATCAGGCCAGCCCAATGTGCTGAAGGGCCACAATGCAGAGCTGAACCATGTATCCAATGTATCCTCGTCCTGTGAAAGCTTTGTACTTCCGCACTTAGGGCAGGTGTGAGGCTCTTCTCTTGAAACGATTACCTCGCCGCAGTCTGCGCAGTACCATGCAGGAATTCTATGACCCCACCAAAGCTGACGGGAGATACACCAGTCTTTAATATTTTCCATCCAGTGGAAATAAATCTTTTCAAATCTTTCAGGAATGAACTTTGTTCTTCCGTCCTTAACGCACTCTATTGCAGGCTCTGCCAAAGGCTTCATCTTTACAAACCACTGCTTTGAAACCTTAGGTTCAACAGTTGTCTTACAGCGGTAGCAGGTACCTACATTGTGAACGTGTGGCTCAATCTTTACAAGGAAGCCGCCCTCTTCAAGGTCGTGAACGATTGCTTTTCTGCACTCGTATCTGTCCATTCCCTGATATTTGCCTGCATTTTCGTTCATATGGGCAGTATCGTCCATAACATTTATAACAGGCAGATTATGTCTTAAACCAACCTCGAAGTCGTTAGGGTCGTGAGCAGGTGTAATCTTAACACAGCCTGTTCCGAAATCCATCTCAACATAATCGTCGGCAACAACAGGAATTTCTCTGCCAACAATTGGGAGGATAAGCATTTTTCCAACGATATTCTTATATCTTTCATCATTTGGGTTTACTGCAACTGCTGTATCGCCCAGAAGTGTTTCAGGTCTTGTGGTGGCTATCTCAACATATTCGTCGCTGTCCTTGATAGGATATCTGATATGCCAGAAATTGCCTTCCTGCTCGGAAAATTCAACCTCTGCGTCGGAAATTGAAGTACAGCAGTGCGGACACCAGTTGATTATTCTTTCGCCACGGTAAATAAGTCCCTTTTCATAGAGCTTTACAAAAACCTCTTTAACAGCCTTTGAACAGCCCTCGTCAAGGGTAAATCTTTCTCTTTCCCAGTCGCAGCTTGAGCCTAATTTTTTAAGCTGGTCGCAGATTCTGCCGCCATACTCTTTTTTCCAGTCCCAAGCTCTTTCAAGGAATTTTTCTCTGCCCAAGTCCTCTTTTGTGAGACCCTCTTTAGCCATAGCCTCAACGATTTTTGCCTCGGTAGCGATAGAAGCGTGGTCGGTACCCGGAAGCCACAAAGCGGAATACCCCTGCATTCTCTTATATCTAATCAAAATATCCTGCAAGGTTTCATCCAATGCGTGACCCATGTGAAGCTGACCTGTGATATTTGGAGGCGGCATCACAATAGTATATGGTTTTTTATCCTTATCAACTTCAGCGTGAAAGTAGTTGCCTTTCAGCCAGAAGTCGTATATTCTATCCTCAAATTCCTGAGGATTATAAGCCTTAGCAAGCTCCTTAGCCATTATACAATTTCTCCCCTTTTTTTCTTTTATATCCGACGGGGAAAGGAACATCTTTTCGTTAGCTCCCGTTTTCCGTCGGGCGAGACCTTTTCCGCAATCTTTGGAGTGGTTCGCTCTCATTTAACTTTTTTTATTTCCGACCTGCAAAAGTCTATCTTAAAAATAAACATCTGCACAGGTCGGGCGAGTTTTTTATCTCCGCCTTGCAAATGTTAGACTAAGAAATAGACATCGTTTCAAGGCGGGCGAAACCTTTTCCTTATTTTTTGGAATGGCTCACTCTTATTTAACTTTTCTTTTTATCTTTTCGCAATCGGGATTTTATATTCAATAAAAGTCCTTTTCACGAAACTGAAACACTTTTTATTATCTCATTTCAGCTATATTTTGTCAATGGGGTTGGTTTGCAAAATTCACACCATTTCCCACAAAAACTGCCCTTATCTACACTAAATACAGAAAATTATCAAAACACGTGCATTAGTCCTATTGTTATGATAAAATAAAATTACAATCTTTATAGGAGGTAAAAACATGAACAATCAAAAACTTAAATTACCGTTTGCGGCAATAACCGTATTGTGCTGGCTTTTGTTTTCGGTTTACTTAATCGGCAGCATGATTATCAAGATTAACGATATGGGAATACCTATGGATTTTCTTTTTGAAAACTATGGTATCAACTGGATACCCTCTATTGTATCCCTCTTACTGCTGACCCTTGTGCTTTTCTCACGCACAAGAAGCTTTATGCTTCCTTTGGCAATACTTATACAGCTTTCAACACTCTCAAGCTATGTTTACACCTTTTTTATAAAATCAAACTTTACAGAGCTTTTAAGGTATACCTCCGAGGATTTCGTTTACGGAAACACCTTATACGCTGTTGCCTTTGGAGTTATCACTATCTATGCTTTTCTTTTTTCAATCATTTGTTTAAGCGGCAAAAACAAGCCCTTATCTATTGTTTTCTTTATAATCTATTTAATTCTGTTTTTGCTTTATGTGGGCAGTAACATCATATGCTCCATAGCTTTGCAGTACACAGTTGAGAGCAACATAGAAATGTGTCTTAATCTTGTAAGCTACTTCTTCCTGGGCATTTGGATAGCTTTCCCTTACAAGTACAATAAAGCGGCTCAGGCAAGTTTCCCCCAATATACATACGGCGCAAATCAGCAGTTTAATCAGTCACAATATCAAAATTCACAGTATAACGACTCCTTTAACAATCAGCAGCAGAGCAGTCAGCCGTACAGTCAGTACCCACAGCAGTTTAATCAGACCGCACAATACAATTATCCTGCCGGTCAAAGCTCATTCACTCAGACAGAAAATTATAACAAACCAAAAACCTGTCGCTCCTGCGGCGCTCCCTTAAATGACGACGATATCTACTGCGGAATCTGCGGAACAAAATGCAATTAAATTTTCTATATAAATACCGAACCCCGTGATTTTTCACGGGGTTTTGTTTTTAAATATCAGCTGAACTGACTGTTATAAAGTGTTGAATAAAATCCGCCCTGTTTCAGCAGGTCGTCGTGTCTGCCCTGTTCTATTATATTTCCGTCTTTCATAACAAGAATAACGTCGGCTTCCTTGATTGTGGAAAGTCTATGAGCTACCACAAAGCTTGTTTTGCCCTCCATCATTTTGGCGAAAGCCTTTTGAACTCTCTGTTCCGTAAGTGTATCAATGGAGCTTGTGGCTTCGTCCAAAATAAGCAAAGGCGAATCGGTGAGCATCGCTCTGGCTATACACAAAAGCTGTTTTTCTCCCTGGGAAAGGTTGGAGCCTTCCTCGGTTATCACCGTGTCATAGCCCTTTGGAAGTCTTGAGATAAAGCCGTGTGCGTAAGCTGATTTTGCCGCCTTTATCATTTCTTCTTCCGTGGCGTCAGGATTTCCGTAACAGAGGTTTTCCCTCACTGTTCCGTTAAACAGCCAGCTGTCCTGCAAAACCATTGCAAAGTTTTGGCGCAGGCTGTTTCTTTTTATGTCCTTTATGGGAACGGAATCAAGACGAATTTCTCCGCTGTTCACGTCGTAAAATCTCATAATAAGGTTTATCATTGTGGTTTTGCCGCAGCCTGTAGGGCCTACAATGGCTATGCGCTGACCTTTTTTTACTTTAAGGTTAAAGTTTTCTATGAGCTTCTGATTTTCACGGTAAGAAAAGTTTACATTTTCAAAAACCATATTTCCGTCGGCTCTTTCTATTGTCACTGCGTTTTCCTTGTCGGCGGTTTCGTTTGGCTCGTCCAGCACCTCAAAAACACGTTTTGCAGAAGCTATTGCGGTTTGAAGCTGGGTCAAAACGCCTGTTATTTCGTTAAAGGGCTTTGTGTACTGGTTTGCATATGTTAAGAACACGGAAATCTGACCTACTGTAAGTCCACCGTTTACCGCAGACAGTGCTCCTAAAATTCCTGCGGCGGCGTATACAAGTCCGTTTACAAAGCGTGTTGAGGGGTTTGCAAGGCTTCCTGCAAACTGGGCTTTTTGTCCCACCTTGTACAGCTCCTGATTTTTTCTTTCAAATTCCTGTTCTGCCCTTTTTTCATAGGCAAAGGACTTTACAATCTGCTGGTTTCCCACCATTTCTTCTATATATGCGCTGACTTCGCCCTGTAAAAGCTGCTGCTTTCTGAACTTGCTTCCGGAAAATTTTCCGATAAAAGCCGCAACAAACAATGACACAGGAGTCAAAAGCATTACCGCCAAAGCTATGGTAACATTTATTGCGAACATAAACACAAGGGTGGCGACAATGGTTACAACTCCTGTGAAAAGCTTTGTAACCGACTGCAAAAGGCCGTCGCCCACTGCATCAACGTCGTTTATAACACGGTTTATAAGGTCGCCGTGGCTCGAGCCGTCGATATAGCTTAAAGGAACCGAATTAAACTTTGAATAGACCTGCTGTCTTAAATCCCTTGCGGCGCAGTAGCTCAGCTTATTTGTGCAAAGTCCCATAATCCACTGAAACAGCGCAGAACCCGCCGTTGTGAGCATAAAGCCCATTAAAATTTTTGAAATGCTTTCAAAGTCCACCTGTCCATTGTCGATAATGCAGTCGATAGCGTTACCGGTGAGCACCGGGCCCAAAAGTGTAAGTCCCACGCTTATAAATGCGCAGATAATGCCTATCACCGCATATTTTTTGTATTTGGCGGCGGCTAAAACTATTCTTTTAACTGTTGAATAGGATTTTTTCTTTTTCATCAAACCGCCTCCTCTGCGCTGAGCTGTGACAGACATATCTCCCTGTACTCTGAACAATTCTTGTAAAGCTCCTGATGAGTGCCGATACCGACGCACTCGCCCTCATCAAGAACCACTATTTTATCTGCATTTCTGATTGTGGAAGCTCTCTGGGAAACTATAACCACCGTCATGCCCTTTGTCTGCTCTTTAAGCTCTTTTCTAAGGTTTGCGTCGGTGGCAAAGTCCAGCGCTGAAAAGCTGTCGTCAAGTATAAGTATATCCGGCTGTTTAACCAATGCTCTCGCAATTGTAAGTCTTTGGCGTTGACCACCGGAGAAATTCTTTCCTCCCTGAGCCACGTCAAAGTCAAGCTTTCCGGGAAGCTTCTCCACAAAATCCCATGACTGGGCGATTTTTAAGGCTTTTATAATTTCCTGGTCAATTGCCTTTTCCTTGCCCCACTGCATATTTTTTCTCAGGCTTCCCTTAAACAAAACGGTTTTCTGAGCCACAACTCCGATTTTCTCTCTCAGTGTTTCTATTTCGTACTTTTTAACGTCAACACCGTTTACAAGCACCTGCCCCTTTGTTGCGTCGTAAAAACGTGGGATAAGATTTACAAATGTGGATTTACCGGAACCGGTTCCGCCGATAATTCCCAAAGTTTCGCCCTTTTTAATAGAAAAGGTCACATTTTTCAATGCTTCCCCCTCGCCGTAGGAAAAGCTTACGTTTCTAAACTCTATTGCGTTATCGTTTTCAGCAGCTGGATTTTTCTCTGCTTTCTCCTCTGTCACAGAGGTCTTTGTTTCAAAAATTTCGTTAATTCTCTGAGCAGATGCGGAGGCTCTTGTAAATATTACCACCAGGTCCGCAACCACAACCATTGCAAGCATTATCTGGGTCATATAGTTAACAAGGGCGATTATATCTCCCTGTGAAAGCTCGCCGATATTTACATTCATACCGCCGAACCAGATAATAAGGGCTATGGCGATATTTGTTATTATACAGGTCAAAGGGCTTAAAAGAACCGAAATTCTGCCCGCCGAAATACTGGCGTCTGTAAGCTCCTGAGCCGCCTTTGAAAACTTTTCTTCCTCTTCATCCTGTCTTGCAAATGCTCTTATAACCCTGTTGCCACGGAGATTTTCTCTTGAGATAAGGGAAATTCTGTCCAGTCTTTTCTGTATGGTTTTAAAAAACGGAACGCTTTTGCTCATTATAATATAGAGGGTAAGTCCGATAAGCACCGCCGCACCGAAGAATATTACAGACAGCTTCAAGCTCACAGTTGACGCCATTATCATTGCGCCAACAACCAAAAAGGGCGCACGTATAACAAGTCTTATAAGCATTGCAACGGCAAGCTGTATTTGATTTATGTCGCTGGTCATTCTTGTGATAAGTGAGGGCGTGCCGATTATATCTATTTCCTTATGGGAAAGGGTATTTATATGGTGAAACAAATCACGGCGCAGTATTGTTCCCACTCCCTGAGATGCAAAGGATGCGCTGTACTGGCAGATAAGTGCGCTTAAAAGTCCCGTAACTCCCAGTATTACCAGCAAAACGCCCTGTTTTGCAATATAGTTTGTATCGCCGTTTTTTACGCCTATATCTATTATATTAGCCATTATCAGCGGTACAATAAGCTCGAATATAGCTTCAAGGAGCTTAAACACGGGACCTATTGTCACCTGTAATTTATAATATTTTAAATATCGTGCAAGCTTCAGCAATATCTTTTCCCCCTTTATTTAACAAAACAGACGGCGAAAACGCCGTCTGCCTTTTTATTATTTACATAATTCTTTCAAATTATCTATGGCTTTACGGCTGTCCTCAGCCTTGAAAACCGCTGTTCCCGCAACGCAGACATCCGCTCCGCCATGATATGCGTGGGCAATAGTCTTATCGTTTATTCCTCCGTCAACCTGGCAGAGAATATCTTTTCCAAGCCTTTTTGCTTCTGCCTTGATTTTGGCGATTTTTTCAATATTTTCCGCCATATATGACTGGCCGCCGAATCCCGGTTCAACAGTCATAACCAAAGCAAGCTCTATCTTATGAAGATAAGGGAAAATTGCCTCGGCAGGTGTCTTTGGTTTTACCGCAAGTCCTGCCTTAATATTCTTTGAATGAATTTTATCTATGGTTTTTTCGATATCTGACTCACACTCAACGTGGAAAACTATATAATCGGCTCCTGCGTCCGCAAAGTCGTCCACATATTTAAGCGGGTCGCTTATCATAAGATGAACGTCAAAGGGAAGCTTTGTAAATGGTCTTATCCACTTAATAACCGGTGCGCCGAAGGTTATATTGGGAACAAAATGTCCGTCCATAACGTCAAGATGTATCCAATCGGCTCCCGCCTTATCCATTTTTTCTGTTTCAGCTCCCATTTTTGAAAAATCACATGAAAGCATTGAAGGTGCTATAAGCATTATTATTCTCCTTTTTTTAGTTCCGCCATGCCTAACTTCCATATGACGGTTAGGTTCTTCACATGGCGGGCGAATTTTTTGTTTCCGCCTTGCAAAGCTTTCCTTTGAAAATTAGCGTCGTTTCAAGGCGGGCGAGTCTTTTATTTCCGCCTTGCAAAGCTTCCATTTGGAAATTAACATTGTTTCAAGGCGGGCGAGTCTTTTATTTCCGCCTTGCAAAACTTTCCTTTGAAAATTAGCGTCGTTTCAAGGCGGGCGAGTCTTTTATTTCCGCCTTGCAAAACTTTCCTTTGAAAATTAGCGTCGTTTCAAGGCGGGCGAGACCTTCCGCTGTTTCCTTTGGAATGGTTCGCTCTCATTTAACTTTTTATTTCTTTATTTTCCTTAAACTACGGTTTTTGTATAAATGAGGGGACAACTACCGCTACAAGCCAGAACACAACGAAAAGTGACATTTCCAGTGTTTTTACGGAGTTTACTCCCGAATACAAAGCCAATGTAGAAACCAGAAGTATTCCCACGATAACGGCTATTGTCTGCAAAAGAACCGCCAATGAAATGTTTGATTTAAGTCTTACACATCCGGAAATAGCTCTCATAAGGGAAGTAATCTTTCCGTTTGTGGCAAGGTAAGCACGGGATTTGTCCTCTTTGCTCTCTGTAACCTCACGGCATACATTTGAAAGTCCTGTAGGCAGAACCTTTACTGAGCGGTAGAAAATACCGAAATCCTTGGCGATTTTATCCTCGGTAATATTGTAGTCTGTTGTGCTTACAATAATGCTCAAGCCGTTTTCCTCGGCTCTCTGAAGTTCTTCACACATTGTTGTATTTGTTGAGTATTTCAGTGAGAAAACTGCGCAGAGCTGTCCTGCGTGGGCGAAATAAACAACCGGGTCGCCGTCAGAGAATTTCTCCTCTTCTTCCTCTTCCAAAACGTCTATGCCGTATTTCTCAAGGAGAAGTCTTGTGCCGATTAAAATTCTTTCGCTGTTTACCCAGCCTACAAGGCCTGCGCCCTCTTCGTACAAAACACTTTCAACTGCCGGAAGTTTCTCCTCCTGCTTTTCCAAAAGCTTCTTAAACACAAACTGTATTGGGCTTTTTGCCTCTTTAAGCACTGAATATGCGGCGATTATTGCTTCTTCTATTCTGTGCTGTTCAAAATCTCTTGCTCTTACGATTTCCACACAGCCCTCTGGATACAGCTCGCAGGCGTCAACCATAATTGCTGATGTATCGCAGAACTGCTTGATTGACGGATATCCGGTAATCATTGCGCCCCTCTGACGAAGCTGCTTACAGAAGCTTGTAATCGGGAAGTTTGCAAGTATAAGATTTCCCACCGGAACGCTTACGGCTGTTGTTACTGCAAAGGTTGTTACGGCTCCCATAAATGAACCGTAGAATATGGCGTAAAGCAGAGATATTACAAAGGAACAAACCAATGTAAACGGTGCCAGTGCGCCTGAGCTGTCCTCTCCCGGGTCGGGAGCGTAGGAAAGCTTTAAATAGTTACTCAAAAATGAGGTTTTATGCTGGTAAGCTATAATCGGTCTGCCAACCGCTGTGCCGCTGAGCATCTTTGAGGCGATTTCCTCGTTGTCGTAAATCTTTGCGGCATAGCACTGCTGCTCCGATGACATAAATCTCAGGTTTTCCTTTGTGCGTTTCAGCATAAGGAGTTTTCCCAGGTAATTTCCTATTACACAGATTATAACTATAAGGGTGTAGAAGGAATATTTTCCGCTGAAGAAAATATCCGAGGCAAAGAGAGCTACAAGGCCCTGCAAGGCTGTTGCCATTATCGCCACAGACAATGCGGTGTCGGAATTTCCCTTAAATCTCGTCAGCGCCGCAAATCCGTTTAGGATTGTGGTCTTTGAAACCACCACAACGGCGATAACTATTATTGCGTTTATTATACAAACAGTAAGCGGAGCTGATGAATGGGTTATATCCGCAATTTCCGGAACCATAAGCTGCCAGATGCTTACGCCCAAGTCAAAGAGTCCCAAAACTCCCAAAATAACACAGCGGAAAAACAAGCTTTTAATATTTACGTTTATCTCGCTTTTTACATTTCTTACGTCTTCCAGTCTTTCGATGTCCTCAATAAGGTCTTCTGACTGAATTTGCTGGGTTTCGGTCTGACTTTTATATCTCTTTCCTGTGAAAATGCTCTTGAGAACCTGTCCGCCGTGGCGTTTGATAAAGTCAAAATTTATCTTCTCTTCTCCGTCCTCGTCAAGGGCAATTTGTCCCTTAACCTTTTTGCCTGCGCTTTTCGGAACTGCGTAACAGCTGTAGGCGTCCCTTACTATTGAAGAGAATTTTCCGGCTTTAACGTAAATCTTCTCAGAATTCTTGTCCTTTTCATATGAAGGAGGTCTTACTCTTGTAAAGTCCGGAGTTATCACATTTGATTTCTCTTCGGCTTTTTCCTCCATAGGCTGAGTATTTACAGTGGTTTCATTTTTAATTTTCTTCTGCTGGTCTTTCTGAGCCTGGTTTTTCTTTTTCTTCTTTTGATTTTTTCCGGTTACCGGCTTGTTCTCAGGCTCTTTTTCCTTTTGTGGAGTCTTCTTTTTCTCTTCCTGAGCCTTTGTGTTCTTCTGGGGAGTTTCTTTTTTCTCCTCCTGCTTAGGCTGTTCTGCTTTTTCCTGATTTTTATTCTTGGAATTTTTTCTGTTCTTTCTTCCTGAGGAGTATTTTTCTTTTTTCAGCTCTCTTTTTCTCTTTACGCTGTCCTGAGAAACAAGGTTTTCCATTTTCTTTTCCTGTTCCTCTTTTTTCTCCTGCTCCTCTTCAAAATCGCTTAAATCAACGTCGATAGTATCTATATCCTGTATTACCGGCTTGTTGTGGTTCTGAAGATATTCGTTTCCGTCGGCGTACATGTCGTCGTTTGTATCATCGGAAACATAGTCTGTAAAATGCTTTGGCAGATAGCTTTTTTCATCATCTCTGCCCACGGCTTTTTCCGCCGCACTGTCGAAAATTTCAAAATCTTTGAACTTTACGGACTCCTGGTCGTCCTCTCTCTTAAACTCCCTTATCTGGAAAATAACGGCGTTTGTGCCGTCGTCGCTGTGACTTTCTTTCTTTTCTTCTTCAGCTTTGCCCTTTTCACTGTTGAAAATTTCTTTTACAACTCGGCTTTTTTTCTTTCTCTTTTTCTGCTCAGGCTTTTTTTCCTCTTCGCTGAGCTCTCTGGTTTCTTTGAGAATAGATTCAATAAGTTTATCCTCTTCGGAATTATCTCTATTTGCAAAGTCCAGGATTTCTTTTGTCTGCTTATCCACAATCAACACTCCTGTTTTTCCCTTTACATTTGTCTTAATTATCTTCCCTTTGCCATTTCATACATCAATATACCTGCCGCAACCGAGGCGTTTAAGGAATTTATCTTTCCTTTCATAGGAAGAGAAACTATAACGTCGCATTTCTGCCTTACAAGCTTTCCTATTCCCTTTCCCTCGTTGCCTATAACCAGCGCAGCTGCGCCGTCAAAATTGCACTTGGAACACTCTGTTCCGTCCATGTCTGCGCCGTAAACCCACAGACCTCTTTCCTTTAGCTCATCTATTGCCGCAGGAATATTTGTAACCCTTGCTACAGGCACATACTCCACAGCTCCCGCCGAGGCTTTTCCCACGGCATAGCTCAAACCTGCGCTTCTTCTCTTTGGAATTATTATTCCGTGAACGCCTGCACACTCTGCGGTTCGGATAATAGCTCCCAGATTGTGAGGGTCTTCTATTTCATCCAGCACAACCACAAAGGGCTTTTCCCCACGCTCCTCAGCCAATGCAAAAATATCGTCTATTGTGGAGTATTCCTTTATGGCGGCAAGAGCGGCTATTCCCTGATGGTTTTCACCTGCGCAGAGAAAATCAAGCTTTTTGGCGTCAACCTCTTTTACGGTTATTCCCTTATCTCTCGCCTTAGCCAAAATTCCCACAACTGCTCCGGAGGCGGCATTTTTAGCCACAAGTATTGTATCAATGGCTCTTCCGCTTCTTATGGCTTCCGTAACAGGGTTTCTTCCGGCGATAACGTCTTCACGTTTTTCGGGAACTTCCCTATATGTATCCTCTTTTTTAAATTTTTCTCGTCTTTCTTTCATATTTCAACTTCCTGTATCTGTTCTTTTTTATATCTATTATGACCTATATTTATCATATTTTATAAAATCTGCATACACAATTAGTATAACATATATTACACCGAGATTGAATAGAAAAGAATGAAAAAAAGTCGAAAATTTTCTTTAAATCAAAATGATTTTTCCGTATAAATTGTCAAGAACATCGGTGAAAAACTTGAATATTTTAGGTCACTATCCCGTATGTATTAAAAAAATTATCCACAAACAGGAAATTGTGCGGTGGATAAAGTGAAAAACAGAACACAGCCCCCACCATTAAAGCCAATATAACTACACATACACCAAAGCCCCTTGTTTTTTCAATGTTCTTAACAGCTATATTTGAAATGAAATAAAAAATATAGGACAAAGCAACGCAGAAAGCCGTGGGAAGCCACCAGAAAAAATCCTCTGCACAGTAAAGCAGAATTGTATTTGATACACAGCAGAAAAAGCAAAGGAAAAACAGAGAAATCACCTTTGCTTTTACATATATCTTAAACTTTTTCACTCCCCACAAAAGCTCCAGCGACCACCAGAAAAGGCACGCCCAGAACACAGGCTTCATAAGCTCCCAGGGACTTTCATTGACGCATGAAAAAATAATCCCCAGCACGCCTTTATCAAAAAAATCATAGTACAAGCTTAAAAAAGGTATCACCACTATCGGAAAGAAAAACAAGCATATCTTTCTGAACCATTCTTTCAAAATCGCCTTCCCCCCTTTTTGTTATTTCTAATATAAATAACATATGATTTAAAAATATAATATATTACAAAAACCCCGTGATTTCCAAAAGAAACCACGGGTTAATGTGTTAATAATATAAAATCAAAATAAACCTAACCAAGAGCGAGCCATTCTAAAGATTAAGGAAAAGGTCTCGCCCGCCTTGAAACGACGTTTATTTCTTAAAATAAGTTTTGCAAGGCGGAAATAAAAGACTCGCCCGACCTGTGATGGTGTTAAATTCCAACATAAACCTTTGCAGGTCGGTAATAAAAAACTCGCCCGCCTTGAAACGATGTTTATTTCTTAAAAGAAGTTTTGCAAGGCGGAAATAAAAGACTCGCCCGACCTGCGATGAACTTAATTTTTATATCCTCCCTTTGCAGGTCGGATATAAAAAAATTATTTGAGCCAAACCAGGTCGGTGTCGGTGGCTAAGTTGTCGATGCCGTAGGCTATTAAAACCCGGTCGGCTTCCTCTGTCTTAATAAGCTCTGATACGGAGCCTTTGTAGTATCTCATGTCAACCATAACGATTTCGCTGTAGTTGTCCGCAAGGAAAGGCACAAGACAATGGGCGAAACTGTCCTTGATTACAATGAGCTTGCCCTCAGGGGCGTTTGTGTTTGTAATTCTGACAAAAGGCTGGTTTCCGTCCAGATATACAGGGTACTTGTCATCCTCGGAAAGATGCTCTTTGTAGAAAAGACTGTGGCTTTCCTTGGTTTCCTGACCTTCTGTTATTTGAACTGTGATGTTCTCTTCTGTGTTCTGTGGATTTACCCAAAGCTCTATGTTGTCCGGTTCGTTAAACCAATATGCGCTTCCGGAATAGGTTGTTCCGTAGAAATCCGAATATACTTCAATTTCGTACCGGTCCTCAGAAACAGGTGTAATTCCCAAAGACTGACAGATAAGCATATAGGCTCTGTATGCCCCGAGGCTTGTCCAGTGGTGGTCGGTTTTGTAGTAAAGCTGATCACCTGAGGCGGCGTACTGCCGGAAAGGTTCTAAAAGATTTACAAAGTTTACATTGCTGTCTTTAAGGGCTGATTCCATCTGTGCAAAATATTCGCCATCCTTATAGGTAAGGTGATTTGCAGGGAGCTTGTCGCTCATGATGTAACCGGTTGAGGGAACAAGTGTCATTGTTACAGGAACGTCAACGGAATCGGCAAAGCTTTTGATGATTTCCGTGTTCTCATCAAGACGGTTGTCAAAAGCATTTAAAGGCTGGTTGATTATATAGCCGTCACTGCAAAGATATTTTCCGGATACGCCGTTTAAGCCCTGGAAAAGATTTGCATAAGCGTTAAGTCCAACAAAGAAATTTCTTCCGGTCATGTGGTCGGAAAGATATTTTTCAAATTCGGTTCCAAACTGTCCGCTTAAAAAGCTTTCCGATGTAAGCTTCGGAAAGCTTGCAAGATATCTTTTTTCGGAGGTGCTGTAGGCCTTTTTGGGAAGAGCAAGAAAGGCAATTCCCATTGAAAAAATAAACAGCACAAAAACTATTGCAGGCACATATTTTTTTATTTTTTTCACAGCTTGTACCTCCTTTTAAAATCTGAAATACAAAAACGGATTGTAGCTCTGATTTACAAGTGACGCTGTGCATACAAACAAAACTACAGCACAGAGAACAGTTTCAACGAGCCACATAAGGCGTTTTTCCTTGAGCTTATTGTAAATATTTGTCATAAGCGGTGTGCTTGCAACGGCCGCCGCAATAAGCAATGGCAGATATGCCAGTGTGTAATAGAGAGCGGAGCTTCCTATAAGTCCATTGGAAAGGCTGAACATGTTTCCCAGATATGCAAAAAGTGCGCCCATATCCTCGAAATAGAAAAGAACCCAACCGAGAACAATTATGAAAAGGGAATAAACATGTGATACCCATGAGGGGAGCTTTGCAAGTATTTTTCCCAAGAATAATTTTTCAATAATGAGGATTGCGCCGAAATAAAGACCCCAGAGAATAAAGTTCATGGCGGCGCCGTGCCAAAGTCCGGTTAAGAACCATACTATAATAAGATTTACAATCTGACGGGGAACGCCTTTTCTGTTTCCGCCAAGGGGAATGTAAACGTACTCTCTGAACCATGTTCCCAGAGAGATATGCCATCTTCTCCAGAACTCGGTTATTGTCTTTGAAATGTATGGGTAATCGAAGTTCTTGAGAAATTCAAAGCCCAGCATATTTCCCAGACCGCACGCCATGTCGCTGTAGCCGGAAAAGTCAAAATAAATCTGGAATGAATAGGCGATAATTCCAACCCAGCTTCCCAAAATTCCGTTGGCTTCGCCGGAGTTTCTTATGCTGTCCCAAAGGAGGCCCATCTGGTTTGCAATCAAAACCTTTTTGGCAAGTCCCACAAGGAAAACCTTTACGCCGTGGGTAAACTGGTCGAGAGTTTCTCTTCTGTGGTCAAGCTGATAGGCTACGTCCTTGTATCGAACGATAGGGCCGGCAATAAGCTGCGGAAACAGTGCAACGTAGGTTCCGAAAGAAATAATATTTTTCTGAACAGGAGCGTCACCTCTGTAAACGTCGATGGAATAGGACATTGTCTGGAAAGTATAGAAGCTTATTCCTATAGGCAGAGGGATTGTAAGCTTTGGAATATTTAAAAACGGCAGAATATTCAATGTGTCTGCGATAAATCCTGCATATTTGAAAAATCCCAAAAGTGAAAGATTTATAACCGCTGAAGAAATCACAAGGCTTTTGGCAAGCTTTTTGTTAGAGCGGTATTTGTCAATAAAATAGCCGTGCACATAGTCCACAACCGTGGAAAACATCATCAGCAAAACAAAAACAGGTTCACCCCAACCATAGAAAATAAGGTTTACAACAAATAAAAACAGGTTTCTGAACTTCCTTGGGGTTACATAATATATAAGTAAAACAAAAGGAAGATACAAAAATAAAAATAACAGGCTTGAAAATACCAAAAAATAACCTCCTCACACAAAATTGTCATATGCTTATATAATCGGTTCATAGTACCGTTTGCACATAGAAAAAAATTAAGGTGCAGTTATAATTATATATATTTCTAATTTTTAGTCAATGAAAAAAGCCCTTTTCAATTGTAAAATTTTTTATATAAAGATTTGATTTTTTTGTCATAAAAAATTCAAGACCACGCAAAAACATGGTCTTGAAAGATTAAAAATTATTTATACCTTTTAATATGAGCTGCCCAGTATACACTGTATTTCCGTTGCGTCCTTGATTGTAATACTGCCGTCACCGTCAACATCAGCAAGAGCTTGGTCGAAAATTCCCTGGGACATATTTCCTAAAAACATTTGGATTGCCGTGACATCGTTTACATCCACTGTATTATCATGGTTTACATCCATTATTCCGTATTCCGTGCCGCAGTTTCCGGATGTAGTAAATGTAAATTCATAAACATCCTGATAGTTTTGATTGTTGTCTTTTTCCCTTGTGACAAGTATAGCTCTGTAGAAAGTATCTGGCTCAAGTCCGGTAACTGTAACCTGTGAGCTTCCGCTGTTTATATCAAAACGTGTTCCATTTCCTGCACCGTCGTAAACCACAACATATGCGCCCTCTATTCTGTTTTCAAAACTGCTTTCATCCCAGGTGATGAATACAGAATTTTCCTCGGGATTGACACAAATTTTAATTTTACAGGATTTCTCCACTGATTTTTTTGAATAATTACAGCAATATATTTATTATTTTTTAATATGATATATTTTAATTTCGAGCATCAAAAAATTCACTTTGAATTATTTTATCGCCACTGTAAATCTTACTGCTGAACACAAAAAACACCATGGTTTCTTTAAATTTTGAACCATGGTGTTTTGATAAATAATTTTTAAATTCAATTCACATGTAATCTTACATGTGAGCGAGCCATTCCAAAGGAAACAGCGGAAGGTTTCGCCCGACCTGTGATGATGCCAATTTTTTCGGTAAACCCATGCAGGTCGGATATAAAAAACTCGCCCGCCTTGTAACGATGTTTATTTTTAAATTAAACCTTTGCAAGGCGGATATAAAATCAATCTGTATCAAGCTTGAGGACTGCCATAAATGCGTCTTGCGGAACTTCAACTGTTCCAAGCTGGCGCATACGCTTTTTACCCTCTTTCTGCTTTTCAAGAAGCTTCTTCTTTCGGGTAATATCGCCGCCGTAGCACTTGGCAAGAACGTCTTTTCTAAGTGCCTTTACTGTTTCACGGGCAATAATCTTTCCGCCGATACATGCCTGAATCGGAATTTCAAAAAGCTGACGTGGGATTTTCTCCTTGAGCTTTTCCGCCATCTTTCTTGCTCTTGAATATGCTTTATCCGCATGGATAATAAAGGAAAGTGCGTCAACCACTTCTCCGTTGAGCATTATATCGAGCTTTACCAGCTTGCTTTCCATATAATCCTTCAATTCATAGTCGAAAGAAGCGTAACCCCTTGTGCGGGATTTAAGCGTATCAAAAAAGTCGTAAATAATCTCAGCCAAAGGAAGCTCGTAATGAATATCAACACGGTCTGAGTCGATATATGTCATATCCTTGAAAATTCCTCGTCTGTCCTGACAAAGCTCCATAATATTTCCAACATATTCCGTAGGTGAATAGATATGGGCGTTGGTCATAGGCTCTTCGGCTTTCATAACCAATGAGGGGTCGGGATAGTTTGTGGGGTTGTCTATCATTTCAACAGTTCCGTCGGTTTTTGTTATTCTGTAAATAACGCTCGGAGCTGTTGTGATAAGGTCAAGATTGTATTCTCTTTCCAGTCTTTCCTGGATTATCTCCATGTGGAGAAGTCCCAAAAATCCGCATCTGAAACCAAATCCCAAAGCAACGGAAGTTTCCGGCTCAAAGGTCAGGGATGCGTCGTTTAATTTCAATTTATCAAGAGCGTCTCTCAAATCCCCGTACTTTGCGCCGTCGGCAGGATAAATACCGCAGAACACCATTGACTGGGCTTCACGGTAACCGGGCAAAGGCTCCGGTGCAGGGTTTGAGGTCAATGTAACTGTATCGCCAACCTTTGCATCCTGCAAGGATTTAATTGAAGCGGCAATATAGCCTACCTCGCCGGCATAAAGTCCGTCTGTAGGGTCAAGGGTTGTGGCACGCATAAAGCCGCACTCCACCACATTGAACACTGAGCCTGTAGCCATAAGCTTAAACTCATCGCCCGGGTGAATCTGTCCCTCTTTAATTCTAACATATATAATAACGCCCTTATAGCTGTCGTAGTAGCTGTCGAAAATCAAAGCACGCAAAGGAGCGTTTATATCTCCTGTAGGAGCCGGAACGTCTGAAACGATTTTTTCCATAACGTCGTGAATGTTTATTCCTGCTTTTGCGGAAATTCTCGGTGCATCCTCAGCCGGAATACCGATAACATCCTCGATTTCCTTTATAACCTTATCCGGGTCGGCGCTTGGCAGGTCTATTTTATTTACAACGGGAACAATCTCAAGTCCGCTGTCAACTGCAAGATAAGTGTTAGCCAAAGTCTGCGCCTCAATTCCCTGAGAAGCGTCAACAACCAACACTGCGCCCTCGCAGGCTGCCAATGAACGGGAAACCTCGTAGTTAAAGTCAACGTGTCCCGGAGTGTCTATAAGGTTAAAAAGATAGTCGTTTCCGTCGTCTGCATTATAGACAAGTGTAACCGCATGGGCTTTTATGGTAATTCCTCTTTCCCTTTCCAGTTCCATATCATCAAGAATCTGGTCCTCCATTTCACGGAGAGAAACAGACTTTGTCTGCTCCAAAATTCTATCCGCAAGGGTTGATTTACCGTGGTCTATATGCGCTATAATACTGAAATTTCTAATTCTATCCTGCTGAAATCCCATACCATTCCTCCTATTTTTTATATCCGACGGGGAAAGGTTAAGCTTGAAATTAGCTCACGTTTTCCGTCGGGCGAATCTTTTATATCCGACCTGCATGGGTTTACCGAAAAAATTGGCATCATCACAGGTCGGGCGAAACCTTCCGCTGTTTCCTTTGGAATGGCTCGCTCTCATTATACTTTTAATTATTCATTCTTAATTATTCATTTTAATAATTTTAATTATACCTTTGTCTCGACGCATAGATAAATTTAATCATCAAAACAAAACTCTTCCACGTCGGACAGAAAAATGACGGGTCTATTATACCATAAACCCGTTCATTTTAAAATATTTTTTTATTTTATATTCAATTATACTTTTGATTTTTCCTTTGGCTTTGCCTTTAAAACAGGGCCCGGGGCTTTTTTGCCTGTGGATTTTTCAAGCTCTTCCTTTGCAACAGCCAGCATAAGCTTAATTCTGTTTTCCTGGTTTACTCTCGGTGCGCCCGGGTCATAGTCGATTGCAACGATGTTTGCCTTTTCGTTTATGCTCTTTATCTTTCTTATCATGCCCTTGCCGTTTATATGGTTAGGCAGACATCCGAAAGGCTGGGTACATACGATATTTTCATATCCGGTTTCAGCAAGCTCCAGCATTTCCGCTGTCAAAAGCCAGCCTTCGCCCATCTTGCTTCCGTAACCGATAACGTCCTTAACAAGCTCCTTTGTGTGCTTGTATCTTGACGGCGGTAAAAATCCGTATTTAGCGGTACTTTCAACCATGTAGCCTTCCATTTCCTCAAGGTAATCCATAAGCATTTTTACAACGCTGTATTTGATTTTGCTTCCGCCGTAAAGCTTTATATCCTCAAGACGGTTATCAACCTTAAAGAGCGCAAAGCCCATAATTCCCGGCAGACAAACCTCGCAGCCCATATCATAGAGGAATTTCTCAAGGTCGTTGTTTCCAAGTCTTGCGTACTTAACGTAAATTTCCCCTACAACGCCTACCTTGATTTTCGGAACCTTATTGATTTTTACCTTTGAAAAATCAGATGCAATCTCATCAAGGTTTTTAGAAATCTCTTTTCTTCTGTAGCCGTCGCCCTTAGCAAACTGCTTTGTCAAAATATCCGTCCATTTCTGAACCAAAGCTGCGCTGTCGCCCTTGTTTACCTCGTAGGGTTTTACCTGATTGTCAAGGAGCATAAGCACGTCGCCGTAAACAAGTCCCGCTACAATTCTTCTTATCATCGGAAGAGTTATTGAAAATCCCTCGTTTTTCTCAAGACCTGAAAGGTTAAGAGAAATTACAGGAACCTGCTCAAGACCTGCTTTTTTAAGAGCTTTTCTAAGAAGATGTATGTAGTTTGAAGCTCTGCATCCGCCGCCTGTCTGAGTAATCATAAGGGCGGTTTTATTAACATCGTATTTTCCGCTCTGCAAAGCGTGGATAAACTGTCCGATTACCAGCAAAGCCGGATAACATGTGTCGTTGTGAACATATTTAAGTCCTGTCTGAGCTATTTCAGGGCCGTCTGTGTCCAGAAGCACACATTTATATCCGTAATGGATAAACACGTTTTTGATTATATTAAAATGAATCGGCGCCATCATGGGAATGAGGATGGTGTATTCCGACTTCATTTCCTTTGTAAAAATAAGACGGCCGGTTTTATCATATTTAAGTTCTGCCATATATCCTTTCTCCTCCCACAACTTATTATTACTCTCTGCCTATAGCGGCAAGCAGACTTCTAAGTCTTATCTTAACTGCGCCAAGGTTTGTAATCTCGTCTATTTTAATCTGGGTATAAATCTTGCCTGCCTCCTCGAGGATTTCTCTTACCTCGTCGGTTGTGATAGCGTCAACACCGCATCCGAAGGATACAAGCTGTACCAAGTCCATATCCTTTCTTGTTCCCACATATTTTGCGGCGGCATACATTCTTGAATGATATGTCCACTGGTTCAAAACTGTGGTCGGGAATTTCTCAACACGGCAGGAAACCACGTCCTCACTTATAATTGCACAGCCAAAGCCTGCAATAAGCTTATCTATACCGTGGTTTATCTCAGGGTCAACGTGATAAGGTCTGCCTGCAAGGACAATAATATGTCTGTTTTCCTTTTCGGCAATCTCGATTATCTCTTCGCCCTTTGCTCTTACCTTTTTAAGGTAATTGTCGTACTCCTCGTAGGCGGCTTCAGCGGCTTTCTTTACTTCTTTCAAAGAAATTCCGTTGAAGTGCTTGCAGAGTGCCTCATAAGCCTTTTTATAGAAATCTTTCTTTCTGTGTATTCCCAGATAATCGTTGATAAAGGTTATCTTTTTAACATCCTTCATGTTGTTTTTGATAACCTCAGGGTAATAGGCAACAACAGGGCAGTTGTAATGGTTATCTCCCAGTCCCTCGTCCACATTGTAGGAAAGACATGGGTAGAAAATAGTGTCACAGCCGTTGTTGATAAGCCACTGAACATGACCGTGCATAAGCTTTGCCGGGAAACATACCGTATCTGATGGGATGGTCTGCTGTCCTAAGGCGTAAATCTCACGGGATGAATAAGGTGAATGAACAACCTCAAATCCCAAAGTTGTGAAGAATTTATGCCAGAATGGAAGAAGTTCGTATATGTTAAGTCCCATTGGCAAGCCTATTTTTCCTCTATAACCGCTTACAGGCTGATACTCACCTAAAAGCTTCAGTTTGTATTCATAAATATTCAGGCTCTGACTTGGTTTTTTCTTTGTAATAGGTCTTTCGCAGCGGTTGCCGCCGATAAACTTTCTGCCGTCTGCAAATTTATTGACAGTAAGGCGGCAGTTGTTCTGACAAAGACCGCAGTTTATAACTGAAATCTCATGGACGAAGTTTTTAAGTCCCTCCTGAGAAATTATAGAGCTTTTTTCAACGCCTTTCTTTTTGCTCTTCTCCATTGCGTAAAGAGCTGCGCCGTATGCACCCATAAGTCCTGAGATAGAGGGGCGCACAACGTCAACCTTCATTTCCTGCTCAAAAGCACGAAGCACTGCGTCGTTGAGGAAGGTTCCTCCCTGAACAACAACACGTCTGCCCAGCTCGTCAGGGCCTGAAGCTCTTATTACCTTATAAAGTGCGTTTTTAACAACGCTCAAAGAAAGTCCGGCTGAGATATCCTCAATAGTTGCGCCGTCCTTCTGCGCCTGCTTAACTGAGGAGTTCATAAACACGGTGCAGCGTGAACCCAGGTCAACAGGGTGTTTTGCAAAAAGTCCCAGCTTTGAAAATTCCTCAATGGAATATCCCAAAGCGTTGGCAAAGGTCTGCAAGAAGCTTCCGCAGCCTGAGGAACATGCCTCGTTAAGGAAAATATTGTCTATTGCGCCGTTGTGTACCTTAAAGCATTTGATATCCTGTCCGCCGATATCAATAACGAACTGAACGTCAGGCATAAAGGAGCGTGCGGCGGTAAAGTGGGCAACGGTTTCAACAATGCCGTAATCCACGTTAAATGCATTCTTTATAATCTCTTCGCCGTATCCTGTAACAGCTGCGCCTGCTATATTTATATCAGGGTTAATCTCGTAAAGGCTCTCCAAAAAGCTCTTTATAATAGGAACAGGGTTACCGCTGTTTCCAAGGTAACAGGAGTGGAGAAGCTCCATATCCTCGCCCAAAACAACAGCCTTAACTGTTGTTGAACCTGCGTCCATACCTATATATGTCTTTTTCTTATAGCCTTTAAGCTCGCCACGCTTTACATCAGCCTTGTTGTGACGGGCAATAAAGTCGTCATATTCCTTTTGGTTTGCAAACAAAGGAGGGTTAAAAGCAAAGTTTCCGCTTCCTCTGTAGACCTTAATCTGATTTATAAGTCCGTCAAAATCAATAGCCTTATCAGCACAGAGAGCCGCACCGCAGGCTACATAATAAAGTGAATTTTCAGGACATGTGCCCTTTGTATTCAAAACCATGTCAAATCTGGCTCTAAGTCTTGACATAAAGGTCAGCGGGCCGCCGAGATATACCACATTGCCGGTGATTTCACGTCCCTGAGCCAAGCCTGCAACAGTCTGGTTTACAACTGCGCAGAAAATACTCTCTGCAATATCGCTTTTTCTTGCGCCCTGATTGAGAAGTGGCTGTATATCTGTCTTTGCAAAAACGCCGCAGCGTGAGGCTATTGTATATGTTTTCTCATGCTGTGCTGCAAGTCCGTTTAATTCCTCCAGGGGCACGTTCAAAAGTGTTGCCATCTGGTCAATAAATGCGCCTGTACCGCCGGCACAGGTACCGTTCATGCGGACTTCCATTCCGCCCTCAAGGAACAAAATTTTTGCGTCCTCGCCGCCCAGCTCAATTATAACGTCTGTACCGGGCAAAAATGTATTTGCGGCAACTCGTGTTGCGTAAACTTCCTGGATAAAATCCACGTCACAGCTCTGGGCAATTCCCATACCTGCGCTTCCTGAAATAGCAAAAAGAGCGTTTTCAACTCCAGGTACTGCCGCTTTGACATTTTCCAAAATTTCAGAAATCTTTTGTGTTATTTTAGAAAGATGCCTCTCGTAAACACTGTAAATGATTTTATTATCGTCATCAAGCACTACACACTTAACGGTGGTGGAACCTACATCCAATCCTAATCTCACATTATCACTCCAAACATAACACAACAAAATAAAAACAATTACTTAATTCTCTCATTTGTACCATTTTAACACGAATTTTAAAATACTGCAATGCACAAAAACCTCAAAATGTGCCAAATTCCACACCTTAAAACATTTTCATAGACTTATACAAAACTGTAAAATACTATGTGGAAAAATACAATAATAATAGCAATAGGAATAATGAAAAAAGGGAATAATATGTAATCTATATGAAAACTTTTTTTAAATTAACAAAACATAAAGAAAAAACAATCCTCATGCCCAATTTATAGTTACATAAAAGAAAAATAAAAAGATAAAAATCAGCACAAATTAAAGATTTAATCTTTGTCGCAGGGCTTATATATAATTGTATACTATATAAAATAAAAACAACTGTAGTTAAGACAATAACCACAGCTGTAAAATTATAATTTAAAATCAAAGCCTATATCATTTCAAATCTAATTGTTTAAAATATAAAAATAAAAAACAAACCCAACCGAGAGCGAGCCATTCCAAAGACTAAACAGAAGGTCTCGCCCGCCTTGAAACGATGACTATTTCTAAGTCGAAGTCTTGCAAGGCGGATATAAAAAAAGCGGATATAAAATAAAGGTCTCGCCCGACGGAAAACGGGAGCTAATTTCAAAATAAGCCTTACCCCGTCGGACAAAAAAATAACACCATCTAAGAAGATGGTGTATGTAAAAGGGTTTAACACCCTGAAAACTGAATAAAGAGTACACAGACAAATCCAAAGGACTTATGGTCAAGCCCTCGACCTATTAGTACTGCCAAGCTGAATGCCTCACGGCACTTACACACGCAGCCTATCAACCTCGTAGTCTACAAGGGGTCTTACCCGATTTCTCGGTGGGATATCTAATCTTGGAGCCGGCTTCACGCTTAGATGCTTTCAGCGTTTATCCGTTCCGTACATAGCTGCCCAGCTGTGCCACTGGCGTGACAACTGGTGCACCAGAGGTACGTCCATCCCGGTCCTCTCGTACTAAGGACAGAGCTCCTCAAATATCCTGCGCCCACGACAGATAGGGACCGAACTGTCTCGCGACGTTCTGAACCCAGCTCGCGTACCACTTTAATCGGCGAACAGCCGAACCCTTGGGACCGAATTCAGCCCCAGGATGTGATGAGCCGACATCGAGGTGCCAAACCTCCCCGTCGATGTGGACTCTTGGGGGAGATCAGCCTGTTATCCCCAGGGTAGCTTTTATCCGTTGAGCGACGGCATTTCCATTCACATACCGCCGGATCACTAACTCCAACTTTCGTTACTGCTCGGACCGTCATCCTCGCAGTTAGGCTAGCTTACGCGTTTACACTCTAGGGCACGGTTTCCGTCCGTGCTGAGCTAACCTTTGAGCGCCTCCGTTACCTTTTCGGAGGCGACCGCCCCAGTCAAACTGCCCGCCTGACAATGTCCCCCGACCGGTTTCACGGCCGCAGGTTAGAATTCCAGCAATCTAAGAGTGGTATCCCAACGGCGACTCCGCAAAGGCTGGCGCCTCTGTTTCCTAGTCTCCCACCTATCCTGTACATAGATTACCGAAACCCAATATCAAGCTGCAGTAAAGCTCCATGGGGTCTTTCCGTCTTGTCGCAGGTAACCGGCATCTTCACCGGTACTACAATTTCGCCGGGCGGGTAGTTGAGACAGTGCCCAGATCGTTACACCATTCGTGCGGGTCGGAACTTACCCGACAAGGAATTTCGCTACCTTAGGACCGTTATAGTTACGGCCGCCGTTTACCGGGGCTTCAATTCAGAGCTTGCACTCCTCCTCTTAACCTTCCGGCACCGGGCAGGTGTCAGCCCCTATACTTCATCTTTCGATTTGGCAGAGACCTGTGTTTTTGCTAAACAGTCGCCTGGGCCTATTCACTGCGGCTCAGCTTTCACTGAGCACTCCTTTTCCCTAAGTTACGGAGTCAATTTGCCGAGTTCCTTAACTACCCTTCTCCCGTTGGCCTTAGAATTCTCTTCCTGTCTACCTGTGTCGGTTTGCGGTACGGGCACCGGCTCTATACACAAAGCTTTTCTCGCCCTCGTCCACATATACTTCGGACTATTGTCCTCCCTTACGCCTCGGAATACCAACTCCGGGGTTATACGCTTTCAAGGTGTCCCTTTGCTTAAATTGCAGGTGGTTACGGAATATCAACCGTATGTGCATCGACTACGCCTTTCGGCCTCGCCTTAGCTCCCGACTTACTTGGAGCGGACGAACCTTCCTCCAAAAACCTCAGACTTTCGGCCAATATGATTCTCACATATTTCTCGCTACTCATTCCGGCATTCTCACTTCTGTAAAGTCCACCGCCGCTTTCGCTGCGACTTCACCCCTTACAGAACGCTCTCCTACCAAGTCTTAACGACTTCCCAAGCTTCGGTGTGTAGTTTAGCCCCGTTAAATTTTCGGCGCAGAGTCACTCGACCAGTGAGCTATTACGCACTCTTTTAATGAGTGGCTGCTTCTAAGCCAACATCCTGGTTGTCTATGCAACTCCACATCCTTTTCCACTTAACTACTCTTTGGGACCTTAGCTGTGGGTCTGGGCTGTTTCCCTTTTGACAATGAAACTTATCTCCCACTGTCTGACTCCTGAAAAACGATTATTCGGCATTCTTAGTTTGTTAAGGTTCAGTAACCTCTCGGCCCCTAGCCAATACAGTGCTTTACCTCCGATAATCTATTTCAAGGCTAGCCCTAAAGCTATTTCGGAGAGAACCAGCTATCTCCGGGTTCGATTGGAATTTCTCCGCTACCCACACCTCATCCGCTACCATTTCAACGGGAGTCGGTTCGGTCCTCCATGGAGTTTTACCTCCACTTCAACCTGGACATGGGTAGGTCACCCGGTTTCGGGTCGTGTACAACTGACTTCATGCGCCCTTTTCAGACTCGCTCTCGCTACGGCTCCTCACCTTAAGTGATTAACCTCGCCAGTTACACACACTCGCCGGACCATTCTACAAAAGGTACCCGATCGCACGTTGATGTGCTTTCGGTGCTTGTAAACACAAGGTTTCAGGTTCTTTTTCACTCCCCTCCCGGGGTTCTTTTCACCTTTCCTTCACAGTACTATTCGCTATCGGTCACCAAGTAGTATTTAGGCTTGGAGGATGGTCCCCCCGTCTTCCCACCGGGTTTCACGTGTCCGGCGGTACTCTGGATTCAGCTAGCCTCCTCAACTTTTCGCATACAGGATTCTCACCTTCTCTGATTGGCCTTCCCATGCCATTCTGCTAAGTCTTAGAGTACACGTTGCTGTCCGAACCCCGATTGTATTTCTACATTCGGTTTGGCCTCTTCCGCGTTCGCTCGCCACTACTTACGGAATCTCTGTTGATTTCTCTTCCTCGCCCTACTTAGATGTTTCAGTTCAGGCGGTTCCCTTCGTATGCCTATTTTATTCAACATACGATGACCGAACTACTTCGGCCGGATTGCTCCATTCGGAAATCCACGGGTATAGCGCCTACTTACGGCTCACCGTGGCTTATCGCAGTTTGTCACGTCCTTCATCGGCTCTTGGTGCCAAGGCATTCCCCTTGTGCTCTTTGTAGCTTGACCATATGTGTTCTCTTTGGTTTGTTTTTTCTCGCTTGCAGTAAATAAGCTCTTTTGCTTACTTACCCTCTCGCTTCCAGCTTTATTGTAGTTTATATACCTTACGCTTAACTCTTGTTAAACCTGTTTGATATTTAAACTTTTCTCGCTTTATCTGCTTATCTTTATTCAGTTTTCAAGGTGCTTTTGGTGGGCTTAAGTGGACTCGAACCACCGACCTCACGCTTATCAGGCGTGCGCTCTAACCGGCTGAGCTATAAGCCCATGTCACGGCTTGTTCTTTTTCACTCAAGCCTTTGGTGGAGATAAGCGGGATCGAACCGCTGACCCCCTGCTTGCAAAGCAGGTGCTCTCCCAGCTGAGCTATACCCCCATATCTCTTTCAGGGTTATTCCTTTTTGAGACCCTGAAAATTAAACAACGAATAAGTCGAACTTTCGTAATGCCTGACCTTGGATGTTAGAACTTTATCTTTCAAAAGCTCATGTCTCCATAGAAAGGAGGTGATCCAGCCGCACCTTCCGATACGGCTACCTTGTTACGACTTCACCCCAGTCGCCAATCCTACCTTCGGCAGCGTCCTCCTTGCGGTTAGACTACTGACTTCGGGTATTACCGGCTCCCATGGTGTGACGGGCGGTGTGTACAAGGCCCGGGAACGTATTCACCGCGGCATGCTGATCCGCGATTACTAGCAATTCCGACTTCATACAGGCGAGTTGCAGCCTGCAATCTGAACTGGGACCATTTTTAGGGGTTTGCTCTGCATCGCTGCTTTGCTTCCCTCTGTTGATGGCCATTGTAGTACGTGTGTAGCCCAGGTCATAAGGGGCATGATGATTTGACGTCGTCCCCACCTTCCTCCGTTTTGTCAACGGCAGTCCTATTAGAGTGCTCTTGCGTAGCAACTAATAGCAAGGGTTGCGCTCGTTGCGGGACTTAACCCAACATCTCACGACACGAGCTGACGACAACCATGCACCACCTGTCTCAACTTTCCCCGAAGGGCACCTAATGTATCTCTACCTCGTTAGTTGGATGTCAAGACCTGGTAAGGTTCTTCGCGTTGCTTCGAATTAAACCACATACTCCACTGCTTGTGCGGGCCCCCGTCAATTCCTTTGAGTTTCAACCTTGCGGCCGTACTCCCCAGGTGGATTACTTATTGTGTTAACTGCGGCACGGAGGGGGTCAGACCCCCCACACCTAGTAATCATCGTTTACGGCGTGGACTACCAGGGTATCTAATCCTGTTTGCTACCCACGCTTTCGTGCCTCAGCGTCAGTTAAAGCCCAGCAGGCCGCCTTCGCCACTGGTGTTCCTCCCTATCTCTACGCATTTCACCGCTACACAGGGAATTCCGCCTGCCTCTACTTCACTCAAGCAAAACAGTTTCAAATGCAGTTCGTGGGTTAAGCCCACGGATTTCACATCTGACTTGCTCTGCCGCCTACGCACCCTTTACACCCAGTAAATCCGGACAACGCTTGCTCCCTACGTATTACCGCGGCTGCTGGCACGTAGTTAGCCGGAGCTTATTCATTAAGTACCGTCACTTCTTCGTCCTTAATAAAAGAACTTTACAATCCGAAGACCTTCATCGTTCACGCGGCGTTGCTGCGTCAGGGTTGCCCCCATTGCGCAATATCCCCCACTGCTGCCTCCCGTAGGAGTCTGGGCCGTGTCTCAGTCCCAATGTGGCCGTTCAACCTCTCAGTCCGGCTACCGATCGTCGCTTTGGTGGGCCGTTACCCCGCCAACTGGCTAATCGGACGCGAGTCCATCTTCAAGCGATAAAATCTTTGATACGGTTGCCATGCGACATCCGTATGTTATGCGGTATTAGCGTTCTTTTCAGAACGTTATTCCCCTCTTGAAGGCAGGTTACTCACGCGTTACTCACCCGTCCGCCACTAAACTTACCAAAATCCACCCGAAGGCTTCATTTAATAAGTTCCGTTCGACTTGCATGTGTTAGGCACGCCGCCAGCGTTCGTCCTGAGCCAGGATCAAACTCTCTAAAATTTGTATCTCAACATCTTTCGATGTTCAAATCAATTTCAGAGCTTGATGCTCATTTTCGATACACTAACGTATCCGTGATTTTTAGTGTTTTCTCACTTTGTAATTGTTTGAGTATTTACTCAAAGTCATTACGGGTTCTTACTATATTTCGTTGTTTAATTTTCAAGGTCCTGTTCGCTCGTTTTTCCCATTCCTATCAGCTTTTTTGCCTCTCAGCGTTTCGCTGTTTTCGTGTCGTCCCGAGCGGAACAGTTGCTATTATATAGCATTACACCCCTTTTGTCAACACTTTTTTTGAATTTTTTTTGATTTTTTTTCGGTTTGACACATTTAATATTAGATTTCAGCTTATCTCTATGTTTTTATACACTTTTCACCCAATTTTCACCTATTTTCACCTGTTTTTCCCTTTATTCTATGTTTTCAGCTTCTAAATAAATTTGAGATTTCAAAAAAATATTTTTTCTTTTCAAAAATTTTTTTAATTTTTTTTAAAAAACTCTTTTACATTTATCCGCTGTTTGCCATACATATAGTATAGAAGTATTTTATTTGTATTATACATCTAATATAGATATTATTTTAATACATCCTCTTTTTAATGTTTTTATAGGCTGAATTCACCTGTTTATTCTATTTTTCAACTATTATTTTCAAAATCTATTGAATTCCTGGAAATTTTCTTGTACAATATACTTAAATTACGTGCTTTATGGTAATTGAATTTTATTTATGGAGGTAAGTTTATGTACCAAAACATGTACAACAACCCGGCTCCTATGGGTAATTACAATCCTTACGAGCAAAATTCCGGTTTGCTGAAAACTTTTTTCTCTAAACCGGTTGTTATTATTTTAGCCGCTGTGGGCGGTGTATCTGCTTTAATAAGTATAATTTCTTTCTTTATGCAGATAGGAACATTGGATACAACTATCCGCTACTATAACTACATGATGGGCGGACAGTTTGCAAGCTTTTATTCCAATATAAAGCCTTTATTTATTATTTTCTCAATATGCAGTATTGCAATGACTATAATAAACGCTTTGGGTTACTTCCTGCTTTACTCAAAATCAAAGAACCCTGACCCACAGTCAAATCCAAAAGCAGGTTCAACTCTTCTTTGGGTTATAAGCATTATATCCTTTGTAGCAACCTGTATTCTCGCCGTATTTCTTATTATAGTAGCTTTTATTCTCTTTATCGCATCCGGCGAGGTTTCAAGATATGAAGCAAGCATTATGACTACTGTGGGAGTTGCTATGATCATCGTTGCTCTCGTATTTTTCTTTTACTTCTTATTTCAGTTCCGCTTCTTCTCTTCAATTCACACAAGCTTCAGCAGTGTGCAGATTGTAAGCAAGAGCTCAGTAGCTTTCGCAGTATTTTCTATTATCTTCTGCGTGTTCGCATTTATATCTTTATTCACAAGCCTGGACACAGCTACAGCTATGACTGTTATTTCAAGTCTTATCAGCATAGTAAACACTGTTCTCGTTATTGTATTAGCTTTGTCTTACAATTCTTTTGTAAAGTCAATTACCACAGGCGCAAATCCTATCGGCGGATTTATGCCTAACAACGGTCAGTTCAATCCTTACAATCAGAATACAAACGGTCAGGCTCCTAACATGAACATGGGATACTCCTATCGTCCTCAGCAGCCTCCTGTAAACGACAATAATCAGTTTAACGGTCAGCAGTACCAGAATCCTTATGGAAGCTCTCAGCAGTCTTCTGACGCTGATAAAGCCTATGCAAATCCTTATTTCAGCCAGGATTTTGAAGAGCAAACTGTAAATCCTCAGAACGACACATTTAATCAGACCCCTGTACAGCCTGAGGAACAAGCTGCACAGAACAAGTGTCCAATGTGCGGCGCTGTTCATTCCGGCGACGATTTATTCTGCGGCAACTGCGGCGCAAGACTTAAGTAAACGACATCCTCATATACATCTTAAGCAAAAAGAGGTAAGCCCCTGTGGCTTACCTCTTTTACTTTAAAAGGATTATTTTCCGAATGACTTGAAAGCTTCCATAACGTCGTTATATCTTATTGTATTCTGACTGTCAGGCTTTGATGCGTCATAGGCTGTATCTCTGTATACCATGAGATATTTTCCGTTGTCGGAAAGAACTGCTTCTGTTTCAGGAAGATTTCCTATTTTGAACTTTCCGTTTACCTTAACGTCTGCGATTGTCTTTTCTCCTGTTTCGTCAAGATTTTCAGTGTCGAAAACATAGAATTCAGCTGTCACAGTGCCGCCGCCGTAATTAAAGGAATATTTCTTTCCTTCCTTTGCTCCGATAAGCTCTGCGGTCATTTCTGTTGGTTCTCCGCTTACATATGTCATATCTGTCATATATCTGCAAAGGTCCTCAAAAGTGTCGCTGTAGTCGTTGATATCTACCTGTGGTTCTGTAACCTCTTCTGTTGTTGCTTCTGCTGTTGTAGGAGCTTCTGTTGTATTGAGAGGGTCGCTTACACCGCAAGCTGTTGCTACAGATGCAAACATCATTATTGCGGCGAGAACTGCAATTATTTTTTTCATCAGGATTCCTCCGAAATATTATTTTTCTTTGGTTTTATTATAGCCTATTTTATTTTTTAAATCAATAGCATAAGATAAATAACATTTACTCTGACTATTTATTTTATTTTCTTTCTATGATAAAATATCTTAAAAAAACTCAAGGAGATTTTATGAAACAAATATTAAGTCTTATGCGTGCCGCTGTGGACAAATACAATATGATAGATGAAAACGACGTTATTGCCGTGGGCGTTTCCGGCGGAAAGGACAGCCTTGTGCTTTTACAGGGTCTTGCTTTACTGTCGAATTTTTACCCCAAGAAATTCGTTGTAAAGGCCATAACTGCCGACCCTATGTTTTACAACCAGCCGGGCAAATACGACGAAATACAGGCTCTCTGTGACAAATTAGGGGTAGAATACCGCATAGAACCCACCGAGCTTTATCACATTATATTTGAAACAAGAAAAGAGAAAAATCCCTGTTCCCTCTGCGCCAAAATGCGCCGTGGTGTTCTCCACCGTGTAGCCAAGGAAATGGGATGCAGCAAGCTGGCTCTGGGACATCACCAGGACGACGCCGCCGAAACCTTTATGATGAACCTTTTAAACGGGGGAACTATCGAATGTTTCAGCCCTAAAAGCTATCTTTCCCGACGTGACCTTTATCTTATCCGTCCCATGATTTTCTGCACAGAAAGAATTGTGAGAAACACCGCCGCAAGGCTTTCACTTCCCGTATGCAAAAGCCTATGCCCCGCCGACGGTGTAACAAACCGTGAGGAAACAAAAAAGTTTTTAGAGGAGCTGGATGCAAAATACCCCTCACTCACCCAAAAAATAACCGGCGCCCTCCAAAAATCCCACATCTCCAACTGGTAGTTTTTAGCTCCGCCTTGGACAGGTTCATCTGGCATAAAACTTCTACTATGCGGCGGGGTGAGGTTTGTTTTCCTGACTGAGAATAGCAAGTTTTTTATTTCCGCCTTACATGGAAATTAACACCGTTTCAAGGCGAGCGAAACGTTTTGTTAAGAGACTTAGAATTGCTCGCTCACATTTAAGTTTGATTTTTAAATATTAAAACAACAACCGTGGTTCTTTAAATTTTTGAACCACGGTTGTTTTATAATATAGTCTTATAGAATAATCAAATCGTAAGAACATATAGTTCTTAAAAAGAATAATAATAAGTTAAATGAGATCGAATCATTCCAAAGACTAAACAGAAGGTTTCGCCCGACCTGTAATGATGTTTATTTTTTTAAATAACCTTTGCAGGTCGGTAATAAAATAAAAGTCTCGCCCGCCATGTGCTGAACCTTACCGTCATTTGGAAGTTAGGCATGGCGGATATAAAAAAAGCGGAAATAAATTATAAGTCAAATTCGGCGGCTCGGTAGAAGCTGTCTATGCGCTTTAAAAATCTGTAGTGGCCGGAGGGTAAATCCTCGTAATACATGTTTAAATCCACCTGTTCTTCTGAAGTGGTGTTGCTGATTATGACAATTCCTATTGATTCCCATGCGGCGTCATCTTTAATATTCATTTCGTACCACTGACCGTCAATCTGAATTTCCAGCCGTGGTTCTTTGCCGTACACCACATCTCTGTCTGTGTTGTTTTGATAAACAAGATTTAGATTTAGGCTGTCGCCGTCTTTTTCCAGGCTGTCAACCTTTACGGAAACGCCCACATTTGATATTCTTGCATCATCTATTCCGGGTTCAAGCTTTGACACATCTACACCGGCTCCGCATGCCGATAAAACAAAAGCAAATATTATCCCAAAAAAACATAGACTTAATCTCTTTATACCCATTTTGTACACCTCAGTTTTGTTTTTTAACAATCTCATATTCATTGTCAGACCTGTAATAAGGGCAGTTTGAAAAATTTCCTGTTATAAATTTCTCCATTTCATCCTCATCCAAGTTTACATCACAGACAAAATATCCGTAATCCTCTATATAGGTATAGTTATTACAGGTTTCACAGTTTGTAGGAGTCTTCTTTTTCATACAAATCTCACCCTTAAAATCTGTTTTTCGGCTTATTTCCTATTATTTTTATTATTATATCACCAAACAAAAAAGTTATCAACATAGATCCATCTCAATGTTGATAACTTTTTCGTTTATATGTGGCAGGCTCAATGTGACAGGCGGCGGCTATGTCTTTCTGCAAAGCTCCGTCGTTGTCCTTGAGATAATCAAGGATTTTAGGCTGACCTATTGTTAAACCTGTTTCTTTAAGACGTGAATACAGCTTTTTCTGTATCTTAGTATGACACGCCATCATCAGGTAATGAAACGTCATTTCTTCACCCCTTATTTTATTTAGATATCTAATTGTTAGAACACTAACTATTTTACACACATATAAAAAATATGTCAATGGTCAATGATAACCAAAATAGATTTCCCTTTTAAAGACTTTTCTTATTTATATGTTGATAAAAAACTTTGTTCTGAAACATACAAAATAATATCATAACAAAAATAAAAAACCGTGGCTTCAAATGAAATAAAGGTTGTGTTTTTATAATGTAAAAGACTTGCTGACACAAATCCCATTGAGAGCGAACCATTCCAAAGATTAAACGGAAGGTTTCGCCAACCGTGTACAGAACGTAATGCATAAACAGAAGCCTTGCACGGTGGAAATAAAAAACCCGTGGTCGAAAATAACCACGGGTGAAATTTATAGTTTGAAAGATTTGCTGACACAAATCCCATTGAGAGCGAACCATTCCAAAGATTAAACGGAAGGTTTCGCCCACCGTGTGCAGAACGTAATGTATAAACAGAAGCCTTGCACGGTGGAAATAAAAATCATCTCTTTGAGAACTGTGGAGCTCTACGAGCTGCTTTGAGGCCGTATTTCTTACGCTCTTTCATTCTTGGGTCACGAGTGAGGAAACCGGCCTTCTTGAGAGCTGATCTGAGGTTCTCACTGTCGTACTGGAGAAGAGCTCTTGAAATACCGTGACGGATAGCACCAGCCTGACCTGTAACGCCGCCGCCTGCAACTCTGCAAACTACGTCAAACTTCTCAGCTGTATCTGTGAGAGCCAAAGGCTGTCTAACGATGAGCTTCAAAGTCTCAAGACCGAAATAATCGTCGATATCTCTGTCGTTGATTGTGATTTTACCTGTTCCCTGATACAGTCTTACTCTTGCAACAGAGCTTTTTCTTCTGCCTGTACCGTAAAAATATGCTGCCTTATCGTACATTTAAGCGTCCTCCTTCCTTACATTTCCCAGTTTTCCGGCTTCTGAGCCTGATGATTGTGCTCAGAACCTGCAAAAAGTCTGAGACGAAGCATAGCTTCTCTGCCGATTGTATTTGAAGGAATCATGCCCTTAACAGCAAGCTCCATAGCCTTCTCAGGCTTTGTAGCCATAAGTGTATCATAACGTGTTTCCTTTAAGTGTCCGATGTAACCTGTGTGACGCTGCCACTTCTTCTGAACGAGCTTGTGACCTGTCAAAACTGCATCCTTGCAGTTGATGATGATTACGTGGTCGCCGCAGTCTACGTGTGGTGTATAAGTTGGCTTGTGCTTACCTCTGAGAAGCACTGCTGCCTGAGCTGCTACTCTACCGAGTGGCTTGCCGGCTGCATCAATAACATACCACTTGCGCTCAACCTCGCCTTTTTTAGCCATATATGTTGACATAGCGAATATCCTCCTGTTTTTATTTCTTTAATCTCGCAATGATGATTATATTACATTAAAATCTCCCTGTCAACACTTTTTTTGATTATTTTAATTTAACTTTACACAAACTCTCGTTTTCTCTCGTTTTCTCTTAAATACTCACTTATACTCACGTGCCATTTTTATTTTTTAACAAAAAAATTTTTTATCAACATAAAAAATTAAAATGCATAATATATCATCAGGAACCTTTTTCAATAATTATGTTAATATTTTTAATAATGTCAAAATAAATCTAAAAATTGTCTTTTTTGTTGCAATTTATTCATAGAAAAAACACAAATTACCCCTTTATTTTATCATAATTATATGGTATGATTGATACATATTAAGGAGGTGATATTTAGATGGATTCTCACAATAGGTCGTCGGTACTTGTTTGTGTTACAGGTCAGCATGACTGCGACCGCCTTATAAAGGTGGGAGAAAAAATAGCTTCATCAAAAGATATGCAGCTTCATGTGCTGTGTGTACATCCACCAGTTGAAGACCTCAGTCTTATGAGCAGCGAGATTGAGTATCTTTACAAAACATCCAAGGATTTGGGAGGTGATATGACTATAATCTTTAACGACGATGCTCCGCAGACCGCAGTTGACTTCGCAGAAAAAATTAACGCCAAACAGCTTGTAACAGGAATGCCCGACGGCAGACTTAACAGCTTTATTCTTGTATTCCACGAAACTGCGCCACATATTCCGATAGCTATGGTATCCAAAGAAAACATAACTTACAATATGCAGCCAAGCACAATTTACGCATAATGAAAACAACTAAAACAGGTTAAATCCTGAAATATATAGGAAAATACACTCCCGGTAAAGATTAACTCTTTGCCGGGTTTTTTGATTAAACAAAATTACTTATCCACATTCCTTTAATTCTATGTTAATAACTTTTTAAAATTAAAAGGTAAACACTATCGAGAGCTAATCTCTCTAATAAATAATATGCCACTTTATCAATACAGATATAAAAACAATGTCTAATAAGAGCAAGCCACTCCAAAAAATAAGTAAAACGTCTCACCCGCCTTGAAACGATGTTTATTTTTAATCTAAACCCTTGCAAGGCGGAAATAAATCGGCTATAAAAAACAAAAAAACCGAAGGTATTAACCTTCGGTTGAGTTATCATATATGTAAAGACTTCTGGTGCTGGTGACCGGACTTGAACCGGTACGGATTATTAGTCCGAGGGATTTTAAGTCCCTTGTGTCTGCCTATTCCACCACACCAGCAGATCTTGAAATCAAAATGGTGACCCGGACGAGAATCGAACTCGTGTTACCGCCGTGAAAGGGCGGTGTCTTGACCGCTTGACCACCGGGCCATTTGGTAGCGGAAATAGGACTTGAACCTACGACACTTCGGGTATGAACCGAATGCTCTAGCCAACTGAGCTATTCCGCCATTTAGTTTTCGGCTGCGCTATGGCAACGTCAACAGTTGAGATTATACACTATCCTCCCCCTTTTGTCAATACTTTTTTTAAAAATTTTTTTATATCCGCTTTTTTTATATCCGACCTACAAGACTTTGTTTTAAAAATTAACATCATTACAGGTCGGGCGAGACCTTTTACTGTTATCTTTGGAGTGGTTCGCCCTCATTTAACTTTATTTTTTATTATTCCAAAAACAACTTATTTTATACATTGACCCTCTCTCAATTCTTACTATATTTTCAAAAGAAAAAGATGGTGCAAACCATAATTGGTCTGCACCATCTTTTATTAAGATGAAATCATGTCCTGATTGTTGTATCATCAATACATATTCTCGAGGCATGCAGCTCCGATAATACCTGCGTCATTTCCGAGAGTTGCAACGCAAATCTTTGTCTGCAAGCAGCTGCTCTCGCCCTTGTAAATTTCGCCGGCAACTTTTTCTCTCAAAGGAAGAATAATGTTGTCGCCCTCTTTACTTACGCCGCCGCCGATGCAGAGAACGTCAGGCTGGAAAATGTGAATAATGCTTGCAACGCCGCATGCAAGGTAGTCGATATACTCGTTAACAACCTTCTTGCCGCCCTCGTCGCCCAAACGCATAGCGTCAAAAGCTGTTCTTCCGCTTACATTACCTTCTTTTTCAGCAAGCTTCTTCATAACTGAAGTTTCAGGGTCTTCCTTCTCGATTTCCTCTTTTGTGAGGTTTATAAGACCTGTAGCTGAAGCATATGCTTCCCAGCAGCCTTTTCTGCCGCAGCCGCATGGCTTTCCGTCTTTAACAATAACCATATGGCCAATCTCTGCGCCTGCAAAGTTTGAACCGCTGTAGATTTTACCGTTGATTATAATTCCGCCGCCAACGCCTGTGCCGAGAGTTACAGCAATAGCGTTTGTAGCACCCTTTGCAGAACCTGCAAGGAACTCACCGTATGCAGCTGCGTTTGCGTCGTTTTCTATGTAAACTTTCTTTCCAAGTCTTTCTTCCATCATCTTAACGATTTCCCAATCCTTGAAAAGAAGGTTTGCAGAATATGCGATAATTCCTGTTACAGGATTAACAGCACCAGGAACACCGATACCTACAGAAGAAATATCGTCCCAGTTTACTCCTGCTTTTTCTGCTGCCTGTTTAGCAACCTCTGCCATGCTGTCGCAGACTGACTCTGCCGGACGTGGAATATTTGTTTTGCACTCTGCTTTTGCAAGAATCTTATATTCATCATCCACAACACCGGCAACGATATTTGTGCCGCCCAGGTCAATACCTAACTTATACATTATAAACAACTCCTTGCCAATGAATTATTTGAAATAAATCCCCATAATCATTATATCACACCTCAAATTGCTTATAAAGTCAAAATATTTCAAAATTGAATTTTTGTGAACTTTTTACAATTCACGTGGTCTGAATATAGGCACTTTTCCGAACAGCTTATTTCTTAGGAATAATAACCTCTGCGCCGCCCATGTATGGTCTCAAAGCCTCCGGGATTCTTACAGAACCGTCCTCGTTGAGATTGTTCTCAAGGAAAGCGATGAGCATTCTTGGAGGAGCAACAACTGTGTTATTGAGTGTATGAGCAAAGTATTTGCCGTCCTTGCCGTTTACTCTTATCTTGAGTCTTCTTGCCTGAGCGTCGCCCAAGTTGGAGCAGCTTCCTACCTCGAAATACTTCTTCTGTCTTGGTGACCATGCTTCAACGTCAACGGACTTAACCTTAAGGTCTGCCAAGTCTCCTGAGCAGCACTCCAAGGTTCTTACAGGAATATCCATTGAACGGAACAAATCAACTGTGTTCTGCCAGAGCTTATCGAACCACATCATGCTGTCCTCAGGCTTGCAGACAACTATCATTTCCTGCTTTTCAAACTGATGTATTCTATAAACGCCTCTCTCCTCGATACCGTGTGCGCCCTTTTCCTTTCTGAAGCAAGGTGAGTAGCTTGTAAGTGTATAAGGGAGATCAGCCTCGTTATTTATTGTATCAATGAATTTACCTATCATTGAGTGTTCGCTTGTACCGATAAGATAAAGGTCCTCGCCCTCAATCTTATACATCATAGCGTCCATTTCTGCAAAGCTCATAACGCCTGTTACAACCTCGCTTCTAATCATGAAAGGAGGAACACAGTAGGTAAATCCACGGTTAATCATAAAATCTCTTGCATAGGAAATAACTGCTGAATGAAGTCTTGCAATATCTCCCATAAGATAGTAAAATCCGTTGCCTGCAACCTTTCTTGCGCTGTCAAGGTCAATACCGTTAAATCTCTCCATAATATCAGCGTGATAAGGAACCTCGAAATCAGGAACAAAAGGCTCGCCGTATCTCTGAACCTCTACGTTCTCGCTGTCGTCCTTACCTATCGGAACGCTTGGGTCTATGATATTAGGAATAGTCATCATATTCTTTTTAATCTTTTCAGCATACTCAGCCTCAAGCTTTTCAAGCTCTGCCAAACGCTGTGACTGGGAAGTAACCAGTTTCTTTGTTTCCTCTGCCTCTTCCTTTTTGCCCTGACCCATCAAAGCGCCGATCTGCTTTGAAAGTCTATTTCTATCAGCTCTCAAAGAGTCTGCTTCCTGCTTTACCTTTCTGCTTTCAACGTCCCACTGCAAAACCTCGTCAACCAATGGAAGCTTATTATCCTGAAATTTATTTCTAATATTCTGTTTAACAATCTCCGGATTTTCTCTGACAAATTTAATATCCAACATACCTAACTATCTCCTTTTTATTTTATAACCGACGGGGAAAGGTTAAGCTTGAAATTAGCTCTCGTTTTCCGTCGGGCGAGACCTTTTCTTGTTTACCTTAGAATGGCTCGCTTTCATTTAGGTTTATCTTTTTATTTTTTATGACCTGAAAAGATTTAATCTGAAAATTAACATCATTTCAGGTCTGGCGAAACCTTTTCCCTATTCTTTGGAATGGCTCGCTCTCGGTTAACTTAATTTATTATATTTAATATTGTATACTTGTGTATATATTTGTTTCACGTGAAACAATCATATAATCAAAGCTTAAATAGGAAAAAGCTATTTCAGTCAGGAAAACTAAGTTAAAACCGCCGAAACAGCGATTGTTTTCTGACAGATGAATCTTTCCAAGGCGGATACAAAAATTAGTGAAGTTTATTTGCAAGCTCTTTCAGTTCATCCTGAGAATAGAACTCTATCTGCAAAACTCCGCCTTCGTTATTTTTTGAACCGGTAACAGTTACCTTTTTGCCCAGATACTCTGTAAGTGCAAGCTCAACCTCGCTGAAATAGGATGGCTTTAAGGATATTCTTTCCTGCTTATCCTCTTTTTGAGCCTTGTCCTTTTCTGCGTTTATCGCTTTCACCAGCTTTTCTGTCTGCCTTACGGAAAGCTCTTTTTCATAAATCTGCTTTGCGGCATTTATCATCTCTTCCTCGCTTCCAAGGGCAAGCAAAGTTCTTCCGTGACCGGCGGAGATTTCTCCCCTTTCCACCATGTCGGAAACTTCCTTAGGAAGATTTAAAAGTCTTAAAGAGTTTGCCACTGCGGAACGTGAGCGTCCCACAACCTGGGAAACCTCTTCCTGTGACATTCCGTACTCGTCCACCAAAACGCCGAAGCCTTTCGCCTCTTCAATAGGCGTCAGGTTTTCTCTTTGCAGATTTTCAATAAGAGCAAGCTCCATTGTTTCGCTGTCGCTTAATTCCCTTATAACTACAGGAACCTCTGTAACCCCTGCCATTCTGCATGCACGGTATCTTCTCTCGCCTGCTACTATCTGGTATCCTCCGCCGATAAGGGGACGAACCAAAAGTGGCTGTAAAACTCCGTGCTGAGAAATGCTGTGGGCAAGCTCTGCCAATGCGCTCTCGTCAAAATCTTTCCGTGGCTGGTCTCTGTTGGGTTCTATCTCTGATATTTTAAGTGTGACCGTACTGTTTTTACTTTCACTTTCGTTTTCCATAAAAATAGCGTCCAGTCCTTTTCCAAGACCCCCCAGCTTCTTAGCCATAGTTGCGTTCCTTTCTTATTATTTCTTCTGCAAGTGACATATATGAAAGTGCGCCCTTGCTTGATTTATCATAATACATTACCGGCAAACCAAATCCCGGAGCTTCTGAAAGTCTTACGCCTCTGGGTATTACCGAGGAGAAAACCTTTCCCGGGAAAAACTTCTTTACCTCTGCCACAACCTGCTGAGTAAGGTTAAGTCTGCCGTCAAACATTGTAAGCAGAACTCCCTCTATCTCAAGGCTTGTGTTGTACTGTCTTTTAACTCTTCTAACCGAACTCATAAGCTGTGAAAGTCCCTCCAGCGCATAATATTCGCACTGAATAGGAACAAGAATTGTATCAGCCGCTGTAAGGGCGTTTGTGGTTATAAGTCCCAAAGAGGGAGGACAGTCTATAATTATGTAGTCGTAGTTTTCCTTTATGGGAGCAAAGGAAGTTTTAAGTCTTTGCTCTCTGTGAGGAATATCCGCCATTTCAAGCTCTGCCGCCGCCAAATCAATGCTCGCCGGCATTAAATGCAGATTCTGAAATTTTGTGTTCATAATAATGTCGTTGGCTTTTGCGCCGTCTACAAAAATATTGTAGGTTGACATCTTAACAGACCTTTTGTCTATTCCCACTCCGCTTGTTGAGTTTCCCTGAGGGTCGGTATCCACCAGCAAAACTCTTCTTGACAAACAACCCAGTCCGGCTGCCAAATTTACGGCAGTTGTAGTCTTTCCAACTCCGCCTTTTTGGTTAGCCACTGCAATAACCTTTGCCAAAATCTCACCTCAAATTTCATTCTTCCAATATTCTATCCGTAATTATACCACACATTATGCGGTATTTCCATACAACACACTAAATTTTTATTATTTAGTTATTCATATCGAAGAAAAAATGTTTCACGTGAAACTTTTCCTGACTAAAAACAGATTTTTATATATTTGTTTCACGTGAAACAAGTACATACACAAGTGTCTGATAAACCAACGCCCTATGAGTTTAATTAAATAAAATAAACTAAGTTAACCGAGAGCAAACCATTCCGAAGATTAAGAGGAAGGTCTCTCCCGGCCTGAAATTGAGTTTATTTATAAAAACAACCTTTGCAGGTCGGAAATAAAATAAAAAAGGTCTCGCCCGCCTTGAAAAAAAAGTTAATTTATAGTTTAACCTTTGCAAGGCGGATAAAAAAATAAAGGTTTCGCCCGCCATGTGCAGAACTTAACTGTTATCTTGAAGTCAGGCATGGCGGAAATAAAAAAATCACACATACGGTGTTAATTAGATAAAACTAAAATAAAGCCAAATGAGAGCGAGCCATTCTCAAAAATAAACAGAAGGTCTCGCCCGACGGAAAACGTGAGTTAATTTCAAGCTTAACCTTTCCCCGTCGGTTATAAAAAAGATTAAAGACCTGTGCTTTTGGGGAACACAGGCCTTTAACAAGGGGTTAGATAAGGAAATGGGTATGAGTGGCTATGACAGGGCAGATGCCCAATCAGATATATAAATTAGGTGTACGCATATTAGTTGAGGAATTTAAGCTTGTACAAAAATTCAGGCTGTTTTGTGGTCTGAAGTATCGTCCTTTTTGGAAGATATATTCTTTGGTATTCTCACCGTGTATTCAATGTAATCGTCGTTTTCCGCACGCTTGCTTACGGCGTTGATACCTGCCAGCCGCATTGTGTCAACGGCTTTGTTTATGGTGTTTATGAAAATTCTCACATCTTTTATGACAACACGTTTCTTTCTGTGCTTGTCATCAACGGCGATAAAACTGCTGCTGATGATGTTGTCCACAAGCTCTTCGGTTTGGTTTATGTTCAGACTTTCGCTTATAACCTTGCTTAGAGCTTCCTTTCTCAGATTTTCATCTGCTATTCTCAGAAGCGCCCTTGCGTGGCGTTCTGAAAGACCGGCTTGATTTATCCAGTCCTGCTCGTCCATGGTAAGCTTTAAAAGCCTGAGCTTGTTGGCAACGGTGCTTTGCTTTTTTCCAAGCTTTGCCGCCGCTTCCTCTTGTGTAAGGTTGTACTTCCTTATAAGCCGTGAAATTCCTCTTGCTTCTTCGAACATTCCCAAGTCAGACCTTTGCAGATTTTCAAGAAGTGCAAATATCGCCGATTCCCTGTCTGTGCATTTTATCACAATACATGGAACTCTTTTAAGACCTGCAATCACTGCCGCTCTGAGCCTGCGCTCTCCTGCAACCAGCTCGTATTCCTGAAGATTAAGTCTTCTCACTGTCAATGGCTGGAGTATGCCGTTTTCCTCTATGGAAGCGGCAAGGGAGTTCAGCTCTTCGTCCTTAAAGGTTTTTCGCGGCTGACTTTGATTTGGTCGGATCTGCCTTATAGGTATGTCCACTACCTTATTGCCGTCTTTTGAAATAAAGTTCAACCGCTTTCACCTCCGCAGGAATGTTACAGGTATATAATAAACCATCGGAAGCAAATTTTCTGTCGTTCTCTGTGCAAATAAAAAATTGTTTTTTGTTCTTTTATAATGAATAAACTCAAAAAACCTTATGCCGCTGAATATCAATGACATAAGGTTTTTCATTATCTTTTTTTCTTCTTTTTGTTTGAGCCTTTTTTGGCAACGGGTACGCTTCTTATTTTCTGAACCTCAACTATGGTTCTTTCCCCTGCGTCTTTAAGCTCGTATTCATGAACGGCAGAAACCTTTCCCCCGTGCTTTTCAATTTCTGCTTTTCCCTTTTCAAGCTCCTCGGATAATGCAGGGCCTTTTAAAGCAACCAGCCTTCCGCCTTTCTTTACAAAGGGCAGACAATAGCCGGAAAGCTTCTCCATTGCCGCAACCGCTCGGGAAACAGCCATATCAAACTTTTCGTGATAGGTTTCTGTTGCTCCCCCGTCCTCGGCTCTTGAATGTACTATCTCGCAGGTAATACCCAGCCTTTCGCAAAGCTCCGCTAAAAATTTAAGTCTTTTATTAAGACTATCAAGCAATGTAAGCTCTATATCCGGCCGCATGATTTTAAGTGGAACAGAGGGAAATCCAGCTCCTGTTCCAACATCAACCATTTTGCAGTTCTGAGGAACCTGAGCATATTTCAGCATTATAACGCTGTCTACAAAATGCTTTAAAGCCACTCCGTCCATATCGGTTATGGCGGTAAGGTTCATAAACTCGTTCCATTCCACCAAGGTTTTAAAATATATTTCAAACTGCTGAAGCTGGGTTTCGGAAAACTCAATTCCGTTTTCCTCTCCCCTTGCTTTTAAAATATCTGTAAATTCACTCATAGATTCACCTTTAGTTATCCGCTTTTCTGTTTTTTCTCTGGGCAAGCCAAATAAGCAGAACGCTTATATCAGCCGGAGAAACTCCGGAAATTCTGGAAGCCTGTCCTATATTCAATGGCTTTACCTTATTGAGCTTTTCCTGAGCCTCAAGTCTCAAGCCTATAATTGTTTTATAGTCCACGTCTGTAGGAAGCTTTTTGCTTTCAAGCTTTCTCATCTGCTCAACCTGGGCAATCTGCTTTTTAATATATCCCTCGTACTTAATCTCGGTTTCAACCTGACTGAATATGCTTTCGCTTATATTCGGTCTTCCTGTATCAAGAGATTCAAGGCATTTATAATCAATCTGCGGTCTTTTCAAAAGGTCTATCATTCTCACGCCTGATGTTACTGGAGATGTTTCACGTGAAACAAGTATATTGTTTAACTCCTCAGATGGTGAGAAAACAACCTTTTCTATTCTCTTCATTTCCTCAGCCTTGATTTTTTGTCTTTCCAAAAAGCTTTCCCAGCGGCTGTCGGTTACAAGTCCTATCTTTCTGCCGATTGGTGTAAGTCTTTCGTCGGCGTTGTCCTGACGGAGAATAAGTCTGTATTCGCTTCGGGATGTCATCATTCTGTATGGATCGTTTGCTCCCTTTGTTACAAGATCGTCGATTAGTGTTCCTATATATGAGGAAGCACGGTCAAGCACAAGGCTTTCTTTTCCCAAAACCTTCATTGCGGCGTTGATACCTGCAACAAGTCCCTGAGCCGCCGCTTCTTCATATCCGCTTGAACCGTTGAACTGTCCTGCTCCGTACAGTCCCGGGAAATCCTTAAATTCCAGTGTTGCGTTCATTGCCAGCGGGTCAACGCAGTCGTATTCAATAGCGTAAGCCGGACGCATTATAACTGCGTTTTCAAGTCCCTTTATAGAATGATAGAATTTAAGCTGAACCTCCTCCGGCAATGACGAGGACATTCCCTGCAAGTACATTTCCTCTGTATCAATTCCGCATGGTTCTATGAAAAGCTGGTGTCTTTCCTTTTCTGAAAATCTTACAATCTTATCTTCAAGGCTCGGGCAGTAACGTGGGCCTACACCCTCAATCTTTCCTCCGTAAAGTGGTGAACGGTGGATATTATCAAGAATAATCTTTTTTGTTTCAAGGTTTGTCCAGCTTACATGGCAGACAACCTTATTTTCAAGGCTTCCCTCTTCTGTTTCATAGGAAAAAGGAATAACAGGCTCGTCGCCCTCCTGAACCTCCAAATCGGAAAAATCTATGCTTCTTTTCAAAACACGGGCAGGAGTTCCTGTTTTAAATCTTCTAAGGGGAAGTCCCAAGTCTTTGAGGCTCTGACCCAAAAATGTTGCCGGGAAAATTCCGTCCGGTCCGCTCTCATAGGAAACCTCACCGATAAATATTTTGCCGCCCAAAAATGTTCCTGTTGCTATAATAACGGTTTTGGCATAAATTTCTGCGTTCATTCTTGTTTCAAGAACCCACATACCGTCATTTTCAAAATCATCGGATTTCTTAATTGAAACTATTTCCGCCTGCTTCAATTCAAGGTTCGGCTGAAGCTCCAGCTTGTGTTTCATTATCTGAGCATATTGGCGGCGGTCAATCTGTGCTCTCAAAGAGTGAACGGCAGGGCCTTTGCCTCTATTGAGCATACGCATCTGCAAAAGGCTTTCATCTGCGGTCTTTCCCATCTCACCGCCCAAAGCATCAACCTCACGTACAAGGTGACCCTTAGCTGTACCTCCGATAGAGGGATTGCAGGGGCAGTTGCCCACGGCGTCAAGATTTATTGTAAACACAACTGTATTACAGCCAAGCCTTGCAGCAGCAAGCGCCGCTTCAATTCCGGCGTGACCTGCACCAATTACAGCCAAATCATAACTTCCACCAAAATAATTCATCCTCTACTCTCCTTTTATTTTATATCCGACGGGGAAAGGTAAAGCTATAAATTAGCTTCCGTTTTCCGTCGGGCGAGACCTTTATTTTTTATATCCGCCTTGCAAAGGGTTAATTTAAAAATAAACGTCGTTTCAAGGCGGGCGAAACCTTTATTTTTTATTTCCGCCTTGCAGAGGTTTAATTTAGAAATAAGCATCGTTTTAAGGCGGACGAGACCTTTTCCGCAATCTTTGGAATGGTTCACTCTCAGTTAACTTTTTTACTTACACAATCATACAACAAAAATGTTTTTTAATCAATAATTTTATATCCGTATTTTTTATATCCGCCTTGCAGAGGTTAAAGTATAAATCAACTTTCGTTCCAAGGCAGGCGAAACTTTTTTATATCCGACCTGCAAAGGTTTATCTTAGAATTTAACATCTGCGCAGGTCGGGCGAGACCTTTTCTGCAATCTTTGGAATGGTTCGCTCTCGGTTAGGTTTCTTTTTTTGTTATTTAAAATTTTTTCCACATTGCTTCAATACAATGTGGAAACTTTTATTTACTATAATTCTTTTATAGAATAATATTTGTAGGGGCGGATTATATATCCGCCCGGTAATACAACGGTAAATGATAAAACTATGTCCATTTACAAAGATGATGTCATATAACAAAACCAAACCCACAAAATATTTTTTAATAAATGTGGATTTGGTTCATTTTTAAATTAAAATTATCTTAATAACCTGACTTATTTTTATCATAAACCCTACTGCGACCGGGCGGATATTTCAATCCGCCCCTACGGCTGAGGTTTATTTTTTACAAAGTAACATCGCTGATTTTAAATCGATTTTTTATCAACATTTCTTTAATACAATGTTAATAAAAAACTTAATTACGAGAATAGCCACTCCCAATAATAAAACAAACTCTTAACCGCCGCATAAACGAACGGTGACTGCCATAGAGAAGCCCTACAAGACAGCTTATAAAAATATAAAAAACTTAACTGTGAGAATAACCACTCTAAATAATGATACAAACCTCACCCCGCCGCATGGCGTAAGTTTTCTGACAGATGAACCTGTCCAAGGCGGATATAAATCATTTGCCGACGCAGAAGTTGTGGAATACTCGGTCTACTACGGTTTCGCTTACTCGCTCGCCTGTCAGCTCCAGTATGCAGGAAATTGCGTCCTCGAGGGAAACTGTAACTGCATCGTATGTCATTCCCATTTCTAAGGCTTCTTTCGCTTCTTTTAAGGATTTTAAAGAATTTAATACGGCGTCTCTCTGTCTTTCGTTGGAAAGTATTCCCTGGGATGGGTCAAAGTTTTCAGCTCCGCAGATTTCCGTTACTGCTTCTGTAAGACTTTCAAGTCCTGTGTTGTTGGCGGCTGAAATGTAGACTATCTTCTTTACATAGTCCTTTATAATGTTGTCGTCCAGCTCTTTTTCAAGGTCGGTCTTGTTTACAACGGCAATGCAGGGAGTTCCTTTCAGTTCTTCCAAAAGCTCCATGTCGTCATCGTTGAGCTTTGATGAGTTGTCAAAGACAGCTAAAACAAGTCCGCAGTTTTTTATTCTCTCCTTTGCCCTTGAAACACCTATCTGTTCAACCTTGTTGTCGGTATCTCTTATTCCGGCGGTGTCGCTGAGTCTTAAAATAACATCGCCCAAAACCACAGTTTCTTCTATGATATCTCTGGTTGTTCCCGGAATTTCTGTGACAATGCTCTTTTCACAGCCGGCAAGGAGATTCATTATTGTTGACTTTCCTACATTCGGTCTTCCAACAATTACTGTGTCAATACCCTCTTTTATCGCCTGTCCTACATCATAGGTTTTCAAAAGGTCGTTAAGTTCCTTTTCAGACTCCTTTATGCTGTTTTCCAAGGCTTCAAAGGAAACCTCGGGAATATCCTCCTCGGGATAATCTGCCCAAGCCTGCAAATGTGCTGTTCTGGTTAAGATATCCTCTTTTACCTTGTCTATTCTCTTTCTCAAAGCTCCTTCACGGACGGAAAGCGCAGCTCTTGCGGCAGCTCGGCTTTTTGCGCCGATTATATCCATTACTGATTCAGCTTCTGTCAAATCTGTTTTTCCGTTCAGGAAAGCTCTTTTTGTAAATTCTCCGGCTTCGGCAAGTCTTGCGCCGTTTTTCAAAACAGTTCTCAAAACCTCACGGGTTACAAAAATTCCGCCGTGGCAGGAAATCTCCACAACGTCCTCTCCGGTATAGCTATGAGGGGCTTTAAAAACGAGAGAAACAACCTCGTCGATACACTGTTCCCCGTCGTACACCTTTCCGTAAAGTGCGGTATAACCTTTAAGTTCTGAAAGCTTCTTTCCGCCTGCTGATTTAAAAACTTTATCTGCAATTTCAACGGCACTGTCGCCGGAAATTCTTATAACGCCTATACCGCCGGCACCCTGCGCCGTACTTATAGCCGCAACAGTATCAAACTCATTCATAATATTTTCCTTTCTCTTTTATTTGTTTCACGTGAAACATGGTTCATGTAAATATTTTCAAAATGTGAAATTAGTTCATCTATTGATTGAGTTTATCTATATAAATAAACTTATTTTTATCATAAAGCTTACTGCGACCGGGCGGATATTTAATCCGCCCCTACTGTGGGGTTTACTTTTTTTCGTTGAACGTCACAATAAAATACGAGTTCATCCCTTTGAAAAGATGATTTTTATTTCTTTTTATATTCCTTTATGTAATATCCTGCGTAGGGGTGGATTGCATATCCACCCGGTAACACAACACCGAATAATAAAATCATGCCTGTTTACGGAGATTATATTAAATAATAAACAAAACGCACAACAATATTTTAAATATAAAAATGTTTCACGTGAAACACTATTCAAATGGTATTCCCCATTCCTGTTCCCACTTTTTCGGATTATTTACTATATACCGATACTTTTCTAAATAATCGTATTCATTTCTTATTATGTGTTCATAATAGTTTCTTTGCCAAAAATACTTTTTAAATGGCAAGTATAATCCTTTTTTTACACCTCTAATATAATCATTAGTTGTAACAATTTTAAACCACTTTATTATATCACACAACTGATAATTACAGCTATTGATAATAATTAAAAATGAATGTGGTCTGGCATAATTACATACTTTGATATAAAGGCTCCGGAAAATTTAACGCTTACTTTATGCAAGTGATTTTCTACCATTTTATGAGGACTGTTTTCTTTTGGAAAAAGCTCACCTTTTATTATTTCTCCAAACAGATGAACTCTATTATGGATACACATGGTTATAAAATATGCTCCGCTCTTTGAATAATCAAAATTTTTTAATCGTATATTTTTTCTGCTTATATTTTCCATTTTAATATATTTATACAAAATATAATAGTATAATACTCCAACTCAGAGATAACCACTCCAAAGCCTATAACCAACCTTTTGACCGCCGTGCGCACAATCCAACCTTTAAAACAAACTCTTCCCACGGCGGAACTAAAAAAGACGGAAATAAAAAATGGACGGAAATGTTTTGTCATCTCCGTCCTTAATAATTATTTGTCTATTCTGCCGTAAAGTCCGGTTGCTCCGCCTTCGTTTAAAGGCTTGCGCTCTACTGCCGGCTTGTCTGTGTCGGTGCGCTTTTTGTCAAAGCTGCCCCTTTTAGAACCGGAGAACTTATTATAACGACCTTTCTGACCGTACTTTCCGCCTCTCTGATTTCTGCGCTGTGGCTTCGGCGCTTTTGGATCCGGACCGATTACCACGTGACGAGCGGCGTTTTCTCCCTCGCTCCAGGATATTGCGCCGTTTACTTTCTGAACCGCTGTATGAATTATTCTTCTCTCATAAGGGTTCATCGGCTCCAAAGAGGTTTTTGAACCGGTTTTAACAGCTTTAAAGGCAAGTTTTCTGCCCAAAATAGCGAGAGTTTCCTCTCTCTTTTCTCTGTAGTTTCCTGTATTCAGAGTAATTCTGTAATAGTTGTTGTCAACATGATTTGCAACAAGTCCGGTAAGATACTGCAATGCATCCAAAGTTTCCCCTCTTCTGCCGATAACGTACCCAACGTCTTCTCCCTCGATGGAGATTTCTACACCGTCTTCCTTGTCATGTTTTTCTACTGTAAGATTTTTAGCCCCCATAGCGTCGAGCACATTTTTGAGATACTCAACTGCTGTATCAACAGGGCTTATCTCTATGTAAACTCTAACCTTGGCAGGGCTGCCGCCAAATAATCCTAATTTCTTCTTTTCGGGCATTTTGAGGATTTCAAACTCGGTTTCAAAGGTTTCTACGCCGAGTTCTCTGCAAGCGTTTTCTCTTGCTTCATCCACAGTTGCTCCTACTCCGATAGCTTCCTTAATCAAAATTTCACCTTCTCGGAACAAATCATGAATTTATGAATTTCAGATTTAAATTTTCTTTCTGTATATAATCCGAATAATCGGATAAATTTCCTATTTAAAAAATATTTGTTTTGTTCGCTGTTTTACTGCAACTTTTGAGCATTTTTCTCCTGTAAACGGAGCAGTGCAACATGCTGAGCTTCCATCTTTCCGCCCATTTTTGTAGCGTTATAGAATTTTTGAAGCACAAGTGTCTGAACAAAACTGAGTACGGTTGATACAATCCAGTAAAAACCAACGGCTGAAGGCACATTGAGAGCAATCCATGCTGAGAAAAGAGGCAATACAAAAAGCATAACCTTCATGCATCCCTGCATCTGATTTCCCTGTATCTTTGTAAGTAAGAACTGTGAACCGATTGAAGTCAAAAGACACAAAACAGGAATTGCATAATAAATTCCGCCGGCAACGCTTGGAGTTGACAAAAGGTCAAAGCCCAGCAAATTAAAGCTCTGGTTAAACATGGAAATGTTTGCAATCTCTGAAGCAGAGAAAATTTCCTGAACAAAGCTTGAATTCTGGATTGCAGGGAAAATATTTACAAATTCAATCTGTCTGTAAAATGTGTTTGACGATTGCTGAAGTCCCGGAATGGAATTCATAAAGTCAATAGCCTGGTTTACTGAATCCGATGAAAGATGCAGTGTATTTGTAAGAGGATAGGCAACACTGTAGAAAACGCCCAAAAGTACAAGCATAGGCAAAATGGAAGTAATACATCCGCTCATAGGAGAGGTGTTCTCTTTCTCGTAAAGCTTCTGCATTTCCTGATTAAGCTTGTTTCTGTCGTTTCCGTACTTTTCTCTCAAAAGCTTCTGTTTTTCCTGAAGCTTCTGGTTAGCCGCCATAGATTTTTGCTGTTTAATAGAAAACGGGAATGTGATTATCTTAATAATCAATGTAAAGATAATAATCGCTATACCGAAGTTCTTAACGATAAGCAAAGGCCACCACAGCAAGTAGCCCAGTATAAAACCAATGTAGTTAAAAATTTGCATCATGGTTAAACTACCTCACATTTAGCTTTTCCTTTTTTCATTTTTCTTTTCCGGAACGGGGTCATACCCGCCCTTTGAAAAAGGATTACATCTTAAAATTCTCCAAACGGTGAGAAGGCTTCCTTTAAAAGCGCCGAAACGCTCTATAGCTTCCAGTCCGTACTGGGAACAAGTGGGATAATATTTGCACTTAGGAGAAGTCCTTGGAGAAATATTTTTCCTATAAAATTTTATAAGCTGTAATAGAATCTGTTTCATAACCAAAGTCTTAATAACCAAACAATCCGAAATTTTATAATCTTAAATAAGCGACCTTTAGTCTTCAATAATCAATCCCGCAGTTTTCAAATGACTTTGCATACAACTTAAAACTTCCGTGCTTTTTACATAGGGAGTTTTGCCTCTGGCAACAAAGACAATGTCGTACCCCTGTTTGAGATTTCCCTCAAGCATATAAAAAGCCGCCCTTATCACTCTTCTGGCTCTGTTTCTTTGGACAGCTTTTCCGATTTTTTTACCGGTAGTGATTCCGTAACGCAGGTTATTTGAATTATTTTTAATTACATATGTCACAAGCAAAGGGCTTACAAAAGATCTGCCTCTCTTATAAGCTCTGGAAAATTCTCTTTTTTCTTTTAAAGTGAGGGCATCACTCATTAAAATCACCTTAAACCGGAAACTTTTTTTAAGCACGTTTAAGCAGCAGAGAACTCTGCCGCTTATCTTCGCCTAAATAATAATTTTTAAAAATACAGACCACATTCAACGGTGGCCTGTATTTTAAGCTTTATTTTTTATTAGTAGGTCAGTCTCTTTCTGCCTTTTGCTCTTCTGCGAGCCAATACTTTACGTCCGTTTCTGTCAGACATTCTCTTTCTGAAGCCATGCTCTTTTTTTCTGTGAAGCTTTTTTGGCTGGTAAGTTCTCAGCATTTAAAAATCCTCCCTTCGGATACATAACCTTGCACCTTAGCATTATATATTACTTTTAAAAATACGTCAAGGGTTTTACCTCGATTTTTCCACTGTTTAAGGCAAAAAAAAGAATATTTTTTTGTGTATAAATGAGATTTTTTCCCTTTTTTTCAGGTTATTTGAAAAAATCAGCCTCTAAAGCCGGTGATTTTTTAAGCTTTCAATAAAAATTTCAAAATTTAACCCCGTTTTTCCTATATCTTAAAGCTTATACCCCCTTGAAAAAAATTGAAAAATAAGTTTACAAGGTAAATTTTTTTTGCTACAATATATTATGAGAAATAGTGGAGGGGTATCGCCTTTTTTCCGCTTTTTATATGCACAGAAAAAACCGAAAGAAAAAATACGCTTTTTTTCGGCTTAATAAGTGCGACTAAAAATAATATTGGAGGTATTATATGGAATCCTTTAACGAGGCATGGGAAATCATATGCGATTACTGTAAAACTAAGATTACAGATGTTGCCTACAAAACATGGATTAGCAGAATTGTTCCCAAAAATCTCGATTTCGAAAAAGGCGAAGCAATTTTGCTGGTTCCAAATGATTTTCATCGCCAAACCCTCATAAGATGTTATACGGTATTGCTCAATGAAGCATTCAACGCCGTTTTTGGAATCGGCTTTACCGTCAAATTCGTAATTCCAAGTGAAGTTGGAGAAGAAAACAACACAAAAAAAGAAGAACCGGAGGATACTTTCCTTGATACAAACTATGAGTATACCTTTGACACCTTTATTGTAGGTTCTTCAAACAAGTTCGCCCATGCGGCGTCTTTGGCAGTTGCCGCAAATCCGGCAGGGGCTTACAACCCTTTATTCCTTTACGGAAATTCAGGTCTTGGAAAAACCCACCTTTTGCTGGCTATCGGCAACGATATTAAAAAGACTCACCCTGAAAGCCATATACTTTATATAAAGGGCGACGACTTTACCAACGAACTCATCGAATCCATTCAGATGAACAGAACCGCTGAGTTCCGTCAGAAATACAGACAGACAGATGTTCTTTTAATCGACGACGTTCAGTTTATCGGCGGCAAGGAAAGAACCCAGGAAGAGTTCTTCCATACCTTCGATACTCTTTTCAACGACAAAAAACAGATAGTTTTGACATCTGACCGTCCGCCGAAAGAGATAAAAACTCTTTCCGAGCGTCTGCGTTCACGTTTTGAGTCAGGACTTTTGGCAGATATCCAGCCGCCGGACATCGAAACACGTATCGCTATTATAGAAAGAAAAGCACAGCTCCTCGATCTTAAAATTCCGGACGAGGTTTGCGAGTTTATCGCTTCAAAAATCAAGACAAATATCCGTCAGCTTGAAGGCACAGTTAAAAAGCTGAAAGCCAAGAGCCTTTTAAACGGAGAAAGACCAACAATCGCCACAGTTCAGGAGATTATTTCCGACATTCTCAACAACGATGTTCCGCCGGAGCTTACAGTTGAGAAGATAGTGGACGAGGTTGCAAGAACTTTCGGAGTTGCTCCCGAGGATATCCGTTCCAAAAAGAGCAGAAAGGCAAACATCAACCACGCACGTCAGATTGCAATCTATGTTGTAAGAGAGCTCACTCCTCTTTCAATGGTGGCAATCGGCGAAGAGTTCGGCAACAGACATTATTCTACAATTGTCTACACCGTTCAGCAGGTTGAGGACGAAATGAAAAACGATTCAAAAGTAAGAGAAACAGTAGAGGACATTATCAAGAATATTCGAGACAGATAATGACCGTTTTTGACTGAATTTGTGAAAAAACAAGGGGTTATTTTATCCACAAAAGTTTCAACATTCAACACACATAATTAAACGCTTTGTTTATATGTGGAAAACAAGTTGAAATGTTGATAAGTATTCAACATTCCTCAAAGTTCGAGGAAGTAAAATTTTTACTTGAATTTTTTCGATGAATACTTAATTTTTTTTAGTCTTAAACATTTCAACACCCCCTACTACTACTACTCTAATTTAATCATAATCATAACATATCATATGATATGAAAGAGGCCTGCAGCCTCTTAGGAATGTTGAAACAGAAGGAGAGATAAAAACAATGAAGTTTAACTGTTCAAGAACAGATCTTGCCAACGCTGTAACCAATGTTTCAAGAGCGGTTTCAAGCAAAACAACAATTCCTGCCCTTGAAGGAATACTTATAAGAGCAAAAGAAGGACATATTATCCTTTCAGCTTATGATTTGGAAATAGGAATAACCACTAAAATAGAAGCTTCCGTGCTTACACCGGGAGAAATAGTTGTTTCGGCAAGACTTTTTTCTGAAATTGTGAGAAAGCTTCCAGAAGAAGTTGTCACAATGGAAACAGACGAAAGACTTATAACATATATAACCAGCGGACAGGCTGATTACCAGATTGTAGGTATTAGCTCCGTTGAATTTCCTGACCTTCCTACCTTTGAAACAACAGATGAGATTGTAATAAAAGAAGGTCTTATCAAAAATATGATAAAGCAAACCATTTACGCTGTGTCTGAAAACAACGCTAAGGCCATTTATACAGGTTCTCTTTTTGAGATTTCAAACAAAAACCTGAGAATTGTAGCTGTTGACGGTTTCAGAATGGCTATCAGAACAGAAGCTATCGACTATGACCGTGACACAAGGTTTGTTATTCCGGGAAAAACCCAGTCAGAGTTTTTAAAGCTTTTGGGCAATGACGAAGAGGAAATGGTTTCAATAATTGTTGGCGAAAGACATGTAATGTTCAAGGTTAAGGAATATTCCATAATTTCAAGACTTATCGAGGGAACATTCCTTGATTACGAAACCACAATTCCTAAGGGCGAAGAAACTGTTGTAAATATAAACACAAGAGTTTTGATAAGCGCTGTTGAAAGAATGGCTCTTATCACCAGCGAAAAAATTCAAAGCCCTGTTAAATGCACCTTTACAGGTGATGAAATCAGACTTTCCTGCTCAACCGCAGTGGGAAAAGCAACTGATGTTTTGAGAACAACCATTGCCGGAAACGATGTAACCATTGGTTTTAATCATAAATATCTGCTTGACGCACTTAAAAATGCCGACACAGACGAGGTTAGACTTGTGATAAACGGCGGCCTTTCCCCTATGATTGTAAAACCTGTATCCGGAGATTCATTCCTGTTCTTGGTAGTTCCAATGAGATTGGCGTAATTTTTATATATTATCAAATCAAAATTTTGGGATTCAAAGGGGATATCGGTTCCTTTTGCAGGTGGTTTGGAGGACAGCGTCCTCCAAGGCCTTGTGCGGGTATAAAAGAAAGATGGTGTGTTAATTATTTATGAGATATGAAAGAATTGAGCTGAAGGACGGGGAGGAGTTTATCCGTCTGGATAATTTGCTGAAGTTTGCAGGAGCTGCGGAAACAGGCGGCCACGCCAAGGTTATGATTCAGGGCGGTCAGGTTACAGTAAACGGAGAGGTCTGCACAATGAGAGGCAAAAAAATGCGTGAGGGCGATACCGCCGTATGCAATGGAGTTACTGTTGAGGTGTGTAAAAGTTGAAGCTTTTAAAACTGAACTTTAAAGGATTTAGAAATCTTGAGGACGGATTTATCGAGCCGGGAGAAAAAGTAAATGTAATCTACGGCGAAAACGCTCAGGGTAAAACCAATCTTTTAGAGGCGGTTTGGGTTTTGTGCGGCGCCCACTCTTTCAGAGGCGCAAAGGACAGCGAGCTTGTGGGCTTTAACAGTGAAAAAGCCCGGCTTTATGCGGAATTTTACTCACAAAACCGTGTTCAGAATGTGCAGATAAACTTTTATCCAACACAGAATAAAAAAGACAAAAAAGAAATACTTATAAACGCAATACCTAAATCTGCCGCCGAGCTGGTGGAAAAAACCGGCGCTGTGGTGTTTTCTCCCGAGGATTTGACCCTTGTGAAAAGCGGCCCTGCCTTTAGGAGAAAATTTATAGACAGCGCAATTTGCAGACAAAAGGTAAAATATGCGTCCGTTTTGGGAAAATACAACAAAACATTAAACCAGCGAAACGCTTTGCTTAAAGATATACCAAAGCACCGTGAGCTTATGGAAACTCTGGAAATTTGGGATACCGCACTTTGCAGTCTCGGAGGACTGCTGATTAAAGAGAGAATTGACTATATTAAGAAATTGAATTTGTGTGCGGAAGAATATCACGATGGAATATCCTCAGGAAGAGAAGTCTTAAAGATAACCTATGACACGAATTTTGAAACAGAAAACCTGACTTCTCAACAGTTGGCGGAAGAAATGTTGAAAAAATTAAGAGCCGGAGTAAAAGAGGATTTGATGAGAGGATATACGGGAACCGGCCCCCACAGAGATGACGTAAATATGGAGATAAACGGAGTTTCCGCAAGGAATTTCGGCTCGCAGGGTCAGCAAAGAAGCACGGTTTTGTCTTTAAAGCTGGCGGAAGCAAGGCTTCACCGTGAAATAACCGGTGAAAATCCTATAGTTTTGCTTGACGATGTTTTGTCTGAGCTTGACAACAGCCGTCAGGATTATTTACTAAACAAAACGGAAAATTATCAGGTGTTTATAACCTGCTGTGAAGAGTCAAACAAAGAACAGCTTAAAAACGGCAGGATATTTAAAATAGACAGAGGTAAGGTGCGCCTTATGTCCTCGCTGTGACTAAATACGTGAAAGGCGGAGACTGAATGTATTTGCATCTCGGTGAAAATACGGTGGTCACAACAAAAAGCATTTTAGGAATTTTTGACCTTGATACCACCACCATATCGAAAAACACAAGGGATTATCTGACAAAAGCCGAAAAGGCGGGAAATGTTATAAATGTTTCCACGGAGCTCCCCAAGTCATTTATTGTTTGTTCAGAAAATAATAAAACCACTGTGTATATCAGTCAGATTTCAAGCCGAACCTTACTGAAAAGGAACAACGGGCTGAGAAAGGATATGTTAAAATGAAGCTGGCAACTTGTCCCTACTGCGGGAAAAAAGTACCCTATTTCAGAGCTTTTGTGATAAAATCAAAGTGCGACTATGTTTGCAGCAGCTGTAAAAGAGAGTCTAAAATAAGTGTAAGCCAAAAGCTTAAAAAGGTTTTTCTTGCGGCTCTGCTTATTTCAATTTTGATTATAATTATCAATATGATTTTTCAAAGCACAGACAATATAACACTGGTGGCTTTAAGCTTTCTGCCAATGGTGATATTCTATCTGTTGATTCCTTTTTATATAAAATTAAAGCCTTATATAAAATACAGGGACGTTGTCCGCGAAAGACTTAAAACCTTAGAGCAGACAAAAAAACAAGAAAGAGCTCAAAGAAGAGCCGCAAACAAAAGAAAATCAAGGTGATATAAAATGTTCAAATTGCCTGTTTGTCCCTATTGTCATACCATATACAGATACAATAAAGTAAGAAAATTAAACAAAAAAGAAAAAGTTCAAGTTTGCTATCACTGCAAAAAGGAATTTAAAGTAAAAAGATTAAGGGGAATGGTCGTTTTGGGGGCGATTGTTCTCATACTGGCTGTTGTGACAAATTTGATTATTCTCAACAACCTGAATTCTTTAAACCTTACCCCACTACTTATTTCCACGGTGGCGTATGTAATCTTAGGATTTATATTCGTTCCGTTTTTTATAGATTTTAAGAAAATAAAAAAGACAGAACAAAAGTTATCGAATGAGTCAAAGAAGAAAAAATGAAAGAAAAACAGCGTTTGTCGAATAATAGCAAGTCCTGTCAAAGGAGGGCAAAATTTTGGAATTAAACGAAACAAACAACATTAACAGCAACGAAATAACCAAAGTAGAAAACGAATACGGCGCTGACGAAATACAGGTTTTGGAAGGTCTTGAGGCGGTTAGAAAACGTCCCGGTATGTATATCGGTTCAACCGGCCCTAAGGGTCTTCACCACCTTGTATATGAGATTGTGGACAACGCAATCGACGAGGCTTTAGCCGGATACTGCACAAAAATAGATGTGTCAATTCTGCCGGGAAACGTAATAGAGGTTAAGGATAACGGACGTGGTATACCTGTAGGCATAAACAGAAAAACAGGTCTTTCAGCCGTTACGGTTGTTTTCACCGTGCTTCATGCCGGCGGTAAGTTCGGCGGAGGCGGCTATAAGGTTTCCGGAGGTCTCCATGGAGTTGGTGCGTCTGTTGTAAACGCCCTTTCAACTTGGCTTGAAGTAAAGGTCTGCGACGGAGAGGACTTGTATTTCCAGAGATTTGAAAGAGGAAAACAGACCGACGATATTAAGATAATCGGAAAATCCACCGACAGAGGTACAACTGTTACCTTTAAGGCGGACAATGAAATTTTCCAGGAAACCGACGTTTACGATTACGAAATTCTTGAAAAAAGACTGAGAGAACAGGCTTTCCTCAATGCCGGAGTTCATATCGAGCTTTCCGACAAGAGAGACCCTGAAAACATAATAACAAACAACTTTGTTTACGAGGGCGGTATCAAGAGCTTTGTTGAGTATATTCACAGAAAAAAATCTCTTGATGTTATTCATCCGTCTGTTATGTACTTTGCCGCAACTAACGAGGACGACACTGCTTCCGTTGAGGTTGCAATGCAGTACAATGACAGCTACAACGAGTTTATTTTGTCTTTCGCAAACAACATTCATACCACCGACGGAGGTACTCACGAGGAGGGCTTTAAGCGTGCCCTCACAAGGGTTATGAACGACTACGCAAGAAAGTTTAACAAGCTTAAAGACACCGACAAAAACCTTACCGGTGAGGACGTTCGTGAGGGACTTACAGCTATAATCAGCGTAAAGCTTAAGGAAGCTGAGTTTGAGGGACAGACAAAGGCAAAGCTTGGCAACACGGAAATCAGAACAATGGTGGATAAGCTTATAAGCGACAAGCTTTCAGCTTACCTTGAAGAAAATCCGGGCGTGGCCAAGGTTATTTTTGAAAAGGCTCTCGCCTCTTCAAGAGCAAGAGAAGCCGCAAGAAAAGCAAGGGAAAGTGTCAGAAGAAAAACTGCCCTTGAAAATACAAAGCTTCCCGGCAAGCTTGCAGACTGTCAGTCAAACGACAATCAAATTACAGAAATTTACATCGTCGAGGGAGATTCCGCAGGCGGTTCCGCAAAGGGCGGACGTGACAGACGTTTTCAGGCAATTCTCCCCCTTTGGGGAAAGATGCTCAACGTTGAAAAGGCACGTCTTGACAAGGTTTACGGAAACGACAAGCTGACTCCTGTTATCACAGCTCTCGGATGCGGTATCGGCGACGAATTTGACATAGAAAAACTGAGATACGGAAAAGTCATTATCATGGCTGATGCCGACGTTGACGGCTCACACATCAGAACCTTGCTTTTGACATTTTTCTTCAGATTTATGCGTCCACTTATCGAACAGGGACATATATACATTGCTCAGCCTCCCCTTTTCAGAATTACAAAGGGCACAGGCAAAAAGCAGGAGCATTTTTACGCCTACGACGACGTGGAGCGTGACAGACTTTTGGCATCAATCGAGGGTAAAACCGAGGTTCAGAGATACAAGGGTCTTGGTGAAATGGACGCCGAACAGCTTTGGGAAACAACAATGAACCCGGAAACACGTCTTATGCTGAAGGTAGAGCTTTCCGATGCAGAAGCCGCCGACGAAACCTTTACAATCCTTATGGGCGACAAGGTAGAACCACGCCGTGAATTCATAGAGAAAAACGCAAAATACGTTCAAAATCTCGACGTTTAAATTTTTTATATCCGACCTGCAAAGGGCGGATATAAGAATTAACTTCCATTACAGGTCGGGCGAGTTTTTTATTTCCGCCTTGCAAGACTTTAGTTTGAAGATTAACACCGTTTCAAGGCGGGCGAGGCGTTTTATTAAGCGACTTAAAATGGCTCGCCATCGATAAGGTTTGATATGGGATTATATCTAAACAGTCGGATAGTTTATAAGAGTAAAAAATTTACATTGATAAAAAACAGAGGCGAAAATAATGAAAATATCTAAAACTGAATTGACAGTGAGATATGCTGAAACAGACCAGATGGGAATAGTTCATCACAGCGTTTACCCAATATGGTACGAGGCAGGAAGAACCGATTATATAAAAATGTTCGGAATAAGCTATACGGAAATGGAAGAAGCCGGCGTTATGATGCCTCTTATCAATCTCACCTGCCATTACGGTATTCCGGCAAAGTATGAGGACGTTGTGGTGGTTGAAACCAGAGCTACAAAGCTTTCTGCGGCAAAAATGGTGCTGTATTACGAGGTAAAAAGAAAGAGCGACGGTGTTTTGCTTGGAAGCGGAACAACGGAGCACGGTTTTGTTGACTCAAAAACATTTAAGCCAATAAACGTAAAAAAGAAATTGCCGGAACTTTTCGCAATGATTTCCAATGATATTAAGGAAAATTAAGAATTAAGAATGAATAATTAAAAATTAAAATTATTTGTTCCATGAGATGAACCAATATCAAATTTAAAAACGAGAATTTGGTTCATCAATCAATAAAATACATCTTTATAAAATAAATAGTTTTTATTAAAAAACATACTGCGACCGGGCGGATATATAATCCGCCCCTACGATGATAATTCTATAAAGAAATAATAAAAAACAAAGTGAATTGAAAGCGAGCCACTCCAAAGACTGCGGAAAAGGTTTCGCCCGACCTGAAAGTGAAGTTTATTTTTTTAAAAGTACCTTTTACAGGTCGGATATAAAATAAAAGGTCTCGCCCGACGGAAAATGTGAGCTAATTTCAATCTTAGCCTTTCCCCGTCGGAAATAAAAATCTTCGTCAGGAAAAGGAAGTTAAAACCGCCGCATGGCGGAGGTTTTCCGACAGATGAACCTGTCCAAGGCGGAGATAAAAGAAAAAGAGGTGTTGGAAGTTGGATAATTTTCAAGAGATGATGGAAAAGTCAAGGGTTATTGACGTTGACATACAGAGAGAAATGAGAAAATCCTTTCTTGATTATTCAATGAGCGTTATTGTTTCAAGAGCGCTGCCCGATGTCAGGGACGGTCTGAAACCTGTGCATAGAAGAATTTTGTATACAATGTTTGAGAAAGGCCTTACTTACGATAAGCCTTATCATAAGTGCGCTGATACTGTCGGTGCGGTTTTGGGTAGCTATCACCCACACGGCGACTCTTCAGTTTACGACGCTTTGGTAAGACTTGCACAGGATTTCTCCATGAGATATATGCTGGTGGACGGTCACGGAAACTTCGGTTCTGTGGACGGCGACCCGCCTGCTGCTTACCGTTATACAGAAGCAAGAATGAGTAAAATCTCAATGGAGATGCTCACTGATATAGATAAAAAGACAGTTGACTTTATGCCAAACTACGACGACCGACTTCAGGAGCCGGTGGTTCTCCCCTGCCGTTTTCCTAACCTTTTGGTAAACGGAAGCAGCGGTATCGCAGTTGGTATGGCTACAAATATTCCGCCTCATAATTTGGGCGAGGTTGTAGACGCTATGGATTATCTTATTGATAACCCGGACGCATCTGTTGCCGATCTTATGGAGTATATCCCGGGCCCTGACTTCCCTACAGGTGCAACAATTATGGGAAGAAGCGGTATAAGAGCCGCATATGCTACCGGTAGAGGTAAGATTGTTGTCAGAGCTAAGGCGGAAATCGTTGAAGAGAAAAACGGAAGATTTAAAATTATTGTTACAGAGCTTCCGTATCAGGTAAATAAGGCAAGACTTATTGAAAGTATCGCCGATATGGTTAAGGATAAGAGAATTGAGGGAATTTCAAATATCGAGGACCATTCCGATAGAAACGGTATGCATATTGAAATCGACGTAAAGCGTGACGCTTCACCTCAGATTGTTTTAAATCAGCTTTTCTCATATTCACAGCTTCAGGTTACTTTCGGCGTTATAATGATTGCCATTGTAAACGGCGAACCTAAGCTTTTGACTTTAAAGGATATTTTAAATCATTATATAGATTTCCAGGTTGACGTTGTTACAAGAAGAACACAGTTTGATTTGAATAAAGCTAAAGAGAGAATGCATATTCTAGAGGGCTTGAAAATCGCTATAGATTTTATCGATGAGGTTATCGCTATAATCAGATCAAGTAAAGACCAGGGCGAAGCTAAGCTTAGACTTATGGAGAGATTCGGACTTGATGAAATTCAGGCGCAGTCAATAGTTCAGATGCGTTTGGGACAGCTTACGGGCTTGGAAAGACAGAAAATCGAGGATGAAATCGCTGCACTTCATGTTAAAATTGATGACTACGAGGATATTCTCTCCAATCATTCAAGAGTTTTGCAGATAATTAAGGAAGAAGTAAACGCTGTAAGAAATAAATATGCCGACCAGAGAAGAACAGAAATTCTTTCCGTAAGCGGCGAGGTTGATATTGAGGACCTTATTCCTCAGGAGGACTGCGTTCTCACACTCACCCAGTTCGGATATGTAAAGCGTCTTTCAATCGACACATATAAGACCCAGAAGCGTGGAGGCAGAGGCGTTGCAGGTATGACACGCCGTGAAGAGGACGTGGCAACCGAAATGTTTATTATAAACAGCCACGACTATGTTCTGTTCTTTACAGATAAGGGCAGGGTTTATAGACTTAAATGCTATGAAATTCCAGAGGGAAGCCGCCAGTCAAAGGGCATGAATATAGCAAACCTCTTGCCTATTGACGCTGACGAGCATGTTACATCCATGATTAAGGTTCATGAGTTTGACGAAAACAAGTACCTGATTATGGTAACAAGAAAGGGTATCGTCAAGAGAATAGAGCTTAACGCCTATAATACAGCAAGAAAGGGCGGACTTATTGCACTTGAGCTTAACGAGGGCGACGAGCTTGCTTGGGTAAGAATGACAGACGGCGAAAGCGAAGTTATTGTTGCCACTAAAAAGGGCATGGCTATACGCTTTAAGGAAACCGACGTGCGCCCGATGGGCAGACAGGCACGAGGTGTTAAGGCTATTACACTCCGTGAGGACGACGAGGTTATCGGCATGAGTACAGTCCGTGAGGACGCTTATGTTCTCACTGTTTCAGAAACAGGATACGGCAGACTTTCAAAGCTCAGCGACTATAGAATACAGTCCAGAGGCGGTAAGGGTCTTACCAACTATCATGTGGAGAAATACGGCGACGTTGCGGCGATTAAGGTCGTTGACATGGACGATGATATTATTATTATCTCATCAGACGGTGTAATTATAAGGATTCAGGCGTCATCAATCCGTGTATGCTCACGTCCAAGTAAGGGCGTTACCGTTATGAAGGTTTCCGAGGGCAGTAAGGTTGTGACCTTGGCAAGAGCACCTCACGACAGCGATGAAGAGGTTGTAAGCCTTGAAACCGACCCCGATGAAATTGCGGAAAACGAAGCGGAAGAAGCAATTTCAGAGGAAGAAAACACAGAATCAGCAGAATAATAATTTATTATAAAAATCGGTTTCCCGAAAAGGAAGCCGATTTTTTTATGAATTTTAATAAAAAGCCACGGTTATTTTTTTAAACCGTGGCTGTAGATTTATAATGGAAAAAAATAAACCCTATCGAGAGCGAACCATTCCAAATAATAAGAAAAAGGTTTCGCCCGACCTGTAAATTAAGTTTATTTATAAAAACAACCTTTGCAGGTCGGATATAAAAAACAAAGGTTTCGCCCGCCTTGAAATGACGTTTATTTATTAAAAAGAAGTCTTGCAAGGCGGAGATAAAATAACGTGGCTGTAGATTTATAATGGAAAAAATTAAACCCTATCGAGAGCGAACCATTCCAAATAATAAGAAAAAGGTTTCGCCCGACCTGTAAATTAAGTTTATTTATAAAAACAACCTTTGCAGGTCGGATATAAAAAAGTCGGAAATAAAAGTAACGAAAAATTATGGGGTTTTTTAGTTATTTATACAAAGTTATAAATTGTATTATAATTTAATTGATTTTTGTTTTAGGTATGATATAATGAGGGTAATAAAATATATATTTTGTTATGTAATTGTTTGAAATTTTGATGTTTGGATTTATAGATAAGGAGGCGGAAAATAATATGTATAACTGGGAATATAATTTTTTGGAAAAGCACTTGGGAAAAACCAAGTTTTGGAAGCTTTATGAAGGAAACAGAGTTTTTCGTTATATATTCAAGGTGCTGGCGGTAATTATATTATTTTTAATCTTTTATATAGATATGTATTCAAGGAAAATACTTGGAATATTGCAAATACCGATTTCTATTATTGTTTTTTTTATTTATATTTTTCTGCTGGCTATGGTGGTAAATATAAGAAGTGATACAACTCTTATGGTAGCATTGAGAATTTTTTTAGATGCGGTTCTTGTACTTGCGATTATAGGAATTATCTATTTGCTGGTGGTTAATAATATTTTGCCCTACCCGATGTAACAAATATTTACATAAAAGAAAAATAAAAAACAGCCACGGTTTACAAAATAACCGTGGCTGTAAGATTATAATTGAAAAATGAAACCCAATCGAGAGCGAACCATTTCAAAGACTTAGGAAAAGGTCTCGCCCGACCTGAAATGACGTTTATTTATAAAAGAAGCTTTTGCAGGTCGGATATAAAAAATAAGGCGGAGTTAGATTAAAATAAATGATGAAGAAAGGGGCGGGATGTAGAGCTTGCCGTTTTCCATGCGGGTGCCCATTAAAGGCGTGCCTGAGGCGTAACCCGGCGGGCAGTCTATCTCGATTTCAGTATCGCCTGTGTTGAAGCCGCAGAAAAGTCCTGTGTTTTCGTCGTGGCGAATGTAGGAAAGGAATTTTCCTTTGGAAAAGGCGTTGTGTATCTCCCCTTCCCAAAGGGCGGTACAGACTTTTCTCATTTTGCCCAAGGCCTTGTACCAGTCGATAAGCTCCTGGTTTTCATAGTCCCATGGGAAGCACTGGCGGTTAAATGGGTCTTTGTAACCCTGCATTCCCGTTTCGTCGCCGTAATAGACGCATGGGAAGCCGGGCAGTGTGTACTGAATACCGGAGGCTATCTTCATAAGCTTGATACCTCTGACATATTCCTCGTGGCTTAAAAGCTTGTGAGCCTGCCAGTTTCTGTCACGTCCGTTTAACGGCTCGCCGGCAAGAACTGTTATTGCTCGCTCTGTGTCGTGGGTTGAAAGGAGATTCATAAGCACGTTTAATACGGGCTTTGGATAGTTTTCTACAACTGTCATTATGGAATTCATAACCACAAGGGCGTCTGCTCCCTTGATGTAGTCTATAATTGCGTTGCGGAAAACATAGTTCATTACCGAGTCAAGCTCTTCGCCTAAAAGAAATCTGCGCCTTGCGCCGTAGCTTTCCTTGTTTGAGGCGTCTTCCCAAACCTCGCCTATCAAAAAGGCGTCCGGGTCGTAATCTTTTATATTGTCCCTGATGTTCTTTATGAACTCGTCGGGAAGCTCGTCGGCAACGTCAATTCTCCAGCCGCTGCTTCCCTTTTTCATCCATTTTCTGATTATACCGTCTTTTCCGTTTATATATTCGCTGAAATTGGGGTCGGTTTCGTTTACCTCCGGCAGGGTGTAAAATCCCCACCATGAGCTGTAATTGTGGGGCCAGTTTGAGAATTTGTACCAGCTGTAATAGGGTGAATTTTGGTCACGGAATGCTCCCCCGTCTCCGTATTTTCCGCTGCGGTTAAAATAAATGCTGTCGGAACCGGTGTGGGAGAATACTCCGTCGTTTATTATGTGTATTCCAAGCTTTTTGGCTTCGCTGCAAAGCTCTTCAAAGTCCTCTTCTGTGCCAAGCATGGGGTCGATTTTGCTGTAGTCGCCTGTGTCGTAACGGTGGTTTGAATAGGCTTCAAATATCGGGTTCAAATAAATGCAGGTGACGCCTAAATCTGCAAGGTAAGGAAGCTTCATTGTTATTCCCTTTAAGTCGCCCATGAAAAAGTCGTTGTTTGTTATTTCGCCCTGCTCGTTAGGCCACCATTTTGGCAGTGAATACCAGTTTTCATTTATGGTAAGGTCGGTTCGTGTTATGTTTTTTCTTTCTCCGCTGAAATAAAATCTGTCGGGGAAAATCTGGTACATAACTCCGCCTACAGGCCATTTCGGTGTTTTAAAGTTCTTTTTATAGCAGGTGAGCTGCCATGACCTCCATGGGGAACGGCTTAACTGGCTCTTTTCGTTGGGGTCGTCGGATGGTACTATAAATCTTTGACCCTCGGCTGTGTTTATTTTGAAGCTGTACCAGTACAGTCCCTCTTTTTCGGGGGTAAAGTCGCAGACCCACAGACCTGTTGTGTTGTCAAAGCCTATTTGCCAAAGCATATTTATAAAATTCCAGTCGGCGTCCTCATCGTATTTTATGGCAAGCTGCGCCCTGCTGCATCTCAGCTCAGACGGTACGAGAATCTGAAAATGCACCTTTGTTCCCTCTTCTACAGCTCCAAATGGACTTCTGTAGAAATAGCACTTAGAGTCAAATAACGGATACATAAAATCACCCCAGGTTTAATACTTTTAAGAGAAATATCCCGTCTGATGACGGGATATTTCATTTATTTTGAAAGATTAACTTTTATCAGTCTTCATCAACAGGCTTGAGGTTCCAAATGTTGTTTGCGTAATCTCTTATTGAACGGTCTGCAGCGAAGATGCCTGCGCCTGCAATGTTCATAAGTGACATCTGGTTCCACTTTCTCTGGTCGCCGTAAATCTGTGAAGCCTTCTGCTGTGCGAATGAATAATCGCCGAAGTCTGCAAGTACCATATATGGGTCAACGTTGAGAAGTGATGTTGCGATATCGGAGAACTTGGAAGCATTGATTTCGTCAACTGCTGCTCTGATAATCTGGTTGTTTCTGTAGTAGTTGGATGGAATATAGCTCTGCTTCTTAATTCTGTCAACCTCAGGTGTTGTCATACCGAAGAGAATAATGTTGTCATCGCCTACTGCCTGGTGAATTTCAACGTTTGCGCCGTCAAGTGTACCGATTGTAACAGCACCGTTTATCATGAACTTCATGTTACTTGTACCGGAAGCCTCTGTTCCTGCAAGTGAAATCTGTTCGCTGATTTCTGCGGCAGGGATAAGCTTTTCAGCAACTGTAACTCTGTAGTCCTCGAGATATACAACCTTGAGCTTCTGATTTACTCTTGGGTCGTTGTTGATTGTATTTGCAAGATGAATGATGAACTGGATAATCTTCTTTGCGAAGTAGTAGCCCGGTGCAGCCTTTGCTCCGAAAATGTAGGTCTTTGGCTTAAAGTCTGCATTTGGGTTGTTTCTCAGCCACTGATAGGTTGAGAGGATATGCAAAGCGTTCATAAGCTGTCTCTTGTACTCGTGAAGTCTCTTAACCTGTACGTCAAAGATTGAGTTAGGGTCAACGATGATACCGTTGTGCTTCTTGATGTAGTCAGCCATGTAAACTTTATTTTCGTATTTAATCTTAGCAAGCTTATCAAGAACAGCTGAATCATCCTTGTACTTCTTCAGCTCTTCAAGCTTGGAAGCGTCTGTGATGTAGCCATCGCCGATAAGGTCTGTAAGAAGTGAAGCAAGCTTCGGGTTAGACTGGTTGAGCCAGCGTCTGTGAGCGATACCGTTTGTAACGTTTGTAAATTTAGCAGGTGTTACTGTGTAATAATCGTGGAATACGGTATCCTTGAGGATTTCGCTGTGGAGAGCGGAAACGCCGTTTACCTTGTAGCTTGCCATAACAGCGAGGTTTGCCATCTTAACAACGCCCTCGTTGATGATTGCCATTCTGCCAACCTGATAGCCGTCGATGCCTCTTGCGTGAAGCTCTGCGCAGTAACGTCTGTTGAGCTCCTCTATAATCTGATAAATTCTTGGGAGAAGCTTCTGGAACATATCAATGCCCCAGCACTCTAAGGCTTCTTTCATAACTGTGTGGTTTGTATATGCAACAGAGTTTGTAACAATCTCCCATGCCTTATCCCAGCTGTAGCCGCACTCGTCAAGGAGTATTCTCATAAGCTCAGGAATTGCAAGAACCGGGTGTGTGTCGTTCAAGTGGAGTGTTACCTTCTCTGCGAAGTTTTCCATTGTCTTGTAAACTCTCAGGTGTCTGTTTACGATATCCTGAACAGTTGCGCTTACAAGGAAATACTGCTGAGTAAGACGGAGGCTCTTTCCTTCCGGATGATTGTCACCGGGATAGAGAACCTTTGTGATTGCCTCGGACATAGCTTTCTGCTCCATGGCTCTTACATAATCGCCGCCGTTGAAAGCGTCCATATCGAAAATTTTGGATTCTGCTGCCCAAAGTCTCAGGCGGCTGATACCCTTGCCGTTGTATCCGGAAACCAGCATATCATAAGGAATAGCGTTGATTTTTGTTGCTCCCTCAATTTCAACACTGTGGTTTCCGCCAATCCAGAATTCCTTTACTCTTCCGTTAAAGGAAACCTCTACAGCCTTTTCAGGATGAGCGTGAAGCCATACGCTGCCGCCGGGAAGCCAGAAATCAGGAAGCTCTGTCTGCCAGCCGTCGATAAGCTTCTGACTGAAAATACCGTATTCATATCTCAGGGAATAACCCATTGATGGATAAGCCTGTGATGCAAGACCGTCAAGGAAGCATGCTGCAAGACGTCCGAGACCGCCGTTTCCGAGACCTGCGTCAGGCTCCTGCTCGTAAACCTTGTCAAGGGAAATGCCGTATCCCTTCAAAGCCTCTTTGAGTGTGTCCTCAAGACCGAGGTTGAAGATGTTGTTTTTAAGTGATCTTCCCATGAGGAATTCCATGCAGAGGTAATAAACCTGCTTTTTGCCCTGCTCGTTTGCTTTGTTTGTGAACTCCTTGTAGCCCTCGCTCATAAGGTCACGGCAAACAAGAACAGCAGCCTTGTAAAAATGCTCGTAGGTTGCCTCTTCAGGTGCTACACCGAAATTGTGGGAAAGCTTAGCACCTATTTTATCTGAGATTTCTTTAACAGTAAGATTGTATTTCATACTCTTCCTCCTAAAAATGCGGCGTTTTTTATGTTATAAATTTCACGAACCCTACGCCGTTTTAATTGATTTGAAAAAACAAAATTTTAATAATAAAAAGAAATATATGTCAACGCTTAACACGGGAAAACAGTGTAAAGCGACATATTGTATTATACTATAGGTTTAATCCAAATTCAATACCCAAAACCGATTTTGTACGTAAAAAATACATTTTAACCTAAGAAATATTTGTAAAAAAACTGTGTAGTTTGCACAAATATAATCATTTTAGGACGATTGTAAGGTGAGTAAAAAAGGAAAATAAAGGTTATATTATAGGGTGAAATCACCGGTTTTCATGGAGATTTTTTTCTGTGAAAACTGTTTAATCAAAAACTTTGTAAAGGCTGTGATTTATATATTTTGGATGTTTAGAAAGATTTTTAAACATTTTTAAGAAACTCTTTTTTCCTTTCATCTGTTTGACGTAACAGAAAGAATGTATTATAATTGTTTTATTTCATAAAGGGTAAAATCTTTGATTTTTTGGCAGAAATTACAGTTACTTAACGCTTAAAAAATCTTTGTATAATCTATAATAAAAGGGGAAAAATCAAAGACTAAGGAAAGGATGTCAGCTATGGATAAAAAAATCACAGTCACCCTTGCGGGTCAGATATTTACAATAATCAATCAGGAGGATTTGAACTACGTTGAGGAAATCGCCCGCCAGACAGACAATAAAATAAAACTGGTTCAGAGAGAAAACGAGCATTTCTCAATAACTGCCGCCGCAGTCCTCTCCTGCATGGATTTCTGCGACGATATTAACAGAGCACAGAAAGAAATTATCGCAAGAAATAAAGAGCTTTTCGACGAAAAAGAGAAAAACTCTGTGCTTACAGAGCAGATTAAGGGTCTTATGAGCGAAATTCAGACACTTAAAATGCAGATTTCACTGCTTGAGTCCGGAAAAACCGAGGAAGTTTCAACATCAGAAAGCGACCATGTGGAAAACTCTTCAGAAAAATCAGAATCCGACGAGGAGTCACATGGGTCTGAGGTAAAGGAAAACAAGCGTCCCGGCAAAAAAGAGTACGTGCCCAGAAACAACAGAAAGAGAAATAAAAAGAAAGCGGAAGAAACAAATGAGCAGGCTTGAGGTACTTGCCCCCTGCGGGGGGATGGAAAGCGTTGAAGCGGCGGTAAAAAGCGGAGCGGACGCAGTTTATCTTGGTGCAAAGGAATTTTCCGCCAGAGCCTCCGCCCACAATTTTGACTTTGAGGAAATGGAAAAGGCGGTTAAATACTGCCACATGTGCGGTGTTAAAGCGTATCTTACCGCAAATACGGTTATTTTTGATAAGGAGTGCGAAAGGGCTTTGAACACTGTTATCAAAGCCTATAACGCAGGAATTGACGGAGTTATTGTACAGGACTTCGGTCTTGTTTCCCTTATTAAAAGGTATGTGCCGGAGCTTCCTCTCCACGGCTCAACCCAGATGAGCGTTCACTCTCCATCAGGCGCAAAGTTTTTGGAGGAACTGGGCTTTAAAAGGGTTGTGCTTTCCCGTGAGCTTTCCATGGAGGAAATAAAGGAGATAAGAAAAGCCACATCAATAGAGCTTGAGGTGTTTGTTCACGGCGCACTGTGCATGTGTGTTTCCGGTCAGTGCTATTTCAGCGCAATGCTGGGTTCACGAAGCGGAAACCGTGGAGCCTGCGCCCAGCCCTGCCGTCTGCCCTTCGGTGTAAACGGAAAAGGCGGCTATGCTTTAAGCCTTAAGGACAACAGTATTATAGATTATCTTTCGGAGCTTGAAAAAATCGGCGTAAACTCAGCAAAAATCGAGGGCAGAATGAAACGACCGGAGTATGTGGCAAGTGCTGTCCGTGCCTGCCGTGAAAGCCTTGATTTGGGCTTTGTAACAGAGCAGACAAGGGAATATTTAACGGGAGTTTTTTCACGTTCGGGATTTACCGACGGGTATTATAAGGACCGCCGTGGGAAAGATATGTTTGGAATAAGACGTCACGAGGACGTAACAGCCGTTTCTGAGAAAATGTTCTCACAGATTAGAAATCTCTTTAAAGACCAGCCTAAGAGGGTTGGACTTTCCGGGGATTTTTCGCTTTTTTCCGGAGAATATCCGGTTTTAAAGGTGACAGACGGGAAAAACACAGTTTCGGTAAAGGGTGAAGCCTTGGGAGAAATCCCTATAAAAGCCGCCGTCACAGAGGAAAAAGTGAAGCAGCAGCTTGAAAAAACAGGCGGAACACCTTACTTTTTTAAGGAAATAAATTTTCAGATAGCTGAAAACGTGACTATCCCCCTTTCCGTTATAAATAATATGAGAAGAAGCGCCCTTGATGAACTGTCAAAAATCCGCAGTGAAAATAAAAATGCTTTTGTTGAGGAGGTCACTCTTTCGGAGTTTGCCCCACACAGAAGAAAGGGCAAGGACAAAAATTATGCAGTCTGGAAATCAAACAAAAAGCCGCCGGAGTTTTTCTCGGAATTTGATATGGTTTTCATACCGCTTTTTTCTTCTGAAGAAAATTTCCTTAACCTTATTAAAAAGGGAGTAAATGTTGGCGCAGAAATCCCCAGAGGAATGTTCTCACTTGACCAGAGAATTGAGAAAACCTTGGAAAAGCTTAAAGGTATCGGGGTTAAAGATGTTTTGGCTTCAAATATCGGCGCAGTTTATCTTGGAAGAAAGCAGGGATTTACCCTTCACGGCGGTTTTGGTTTGAACATAACAAACACTTACGCTTTGAATTTCTTTAAGGAACAGGGTCTTGCTGACGCAGAACTGAGCATTGAAATGGCAAAGGAACAGATAAACGGCTTGGGCGGCGATATTGAAAGAGGCGTTATGGTTTACGGAAAAATCCCCCTTATGCTTACAAGGAACTGTCCCGGCAAAAGTGCAGGACTTGACTGCAAAACTTGCAAAAAGACGCTGAAAATCCGTGACAGAAAAAGCGAGGATTTTGCTGTTTTTTGCGACGGAACCACCTGTGAAATCCTAAATTGTAAAATATTAACGCTAATTGACAAGTTATCCACAATGTTTTCCACAGATGTTAAATACTATCTCTTCTATGTTGATAACTCTGTTGAAACAGTGGAAAACCTTGAGAAATTCAAGGATTTCGCCATGTTGACAGTGAGGAAAACCAATGGATTATATTCCCGAGGGGTAAAATAAGGAAAAGTTTTAACGGTTTCCACAATGGGTATGTGGAAAACTTTTCAACCTTTTCCTTGTTAAACAAAAAACAACAGATAATTTTTCTTTAGAGAATTAAAAAATTGCTAAAAACTGGTATTGAAAGTTTTTTAAAAAGAAATTTCAAAAAATGAATTTACACCCACAAGGAAAATTCATAAAAGGAAAAATAAAATAGGAGACAACTATGAAAATAAAGGTCAAAAAAATAAATGAAAAGGCGGTAGTTCCTCAGAGGGCTACTGAGGGGTCAGCCGGTGCTGACCTGTTTGCCTGCATTGATGAACCGGTTAAGATAAATCCGGGAGAAATAAAGGTAATAAAGACGGGAATTGCTATTGAAATTCCCGATAAGAATTATGCCGCTTTTGTTTATGCCAGAAGCGGACTGGGAATTAAACACGGAATTTGCCTAAGTAATGGTGTTGGGGTTATCGACAGCGACTACAGAGGTGAAATCTGCGTGGGACTTTGCAATATTTCTCAAACTTCCTATACTGTAGAGCCGGGAGAAAGAGTGGCTCAGATGGTTATAATGCCTGTAGACTGTGCAGTGTATGAAGAGGTTATTGATATAAATTCCACAGAAAGAGGAACAGGCGGTTTCGGTTCAACGGGGAAATTTTGAGCAAATATTGTTGAATGAGCAACAAAATTCTTTTTTATTTATTGAAATTTAACAAAATTTTTAATATATATTTTATTAAATAAACCGTGAAGCTCGTTGCAAATTTTGTATGAATGTGATAAAATGAATAAGAGGTATGATTATATGAGCCAAATAATTGTTATGGCATCGGGAAAAGGCGGAACAGGAAAGTCCACCGTTTCTGCCGGAATAGCCGTTTCCCTTACAAAACAGGGAAAAAATGTTTTGCTTATAGACTGCGACTGCGGCATGAGAGGTCTTGACCTTATGCTGGGAATCGAAAAAAATGTGGTTTTCGATGTTTCGGACGTGGTCTGCGGAAACTGCGACTACAGCAAGGCTATATATTCGGCGGAGGATATTCCGGGACTGTACCTTTTGCCTGCCCCAATAGATGCTGCGGATGAAGTAAGTCCGGCGGTTATGAAACAGATAACCGACGAACTTAAGGATAATTACGATTATATTTTAATTGATGCTCCTGCGGGTGTGGGAAGTTCTTTTGACACCGCTATTGAACCGGCGCAAAAGGCGCTTATTGTGGTGAACGCAGAACCCACCAGCGTTAGAGGCTGTCTTAATGTGCGCAAAAAGCTTACAGAGAAGGGTATTACTGATATAAGACTCATTATAAACAGATTTAATGAGAAGAATTTCAGAACAATGGGGATTTATAAAGATTTGGATGAGGTTATAGACATATGTAAGACACAGCTTATCGGGCTTGTTCCCGACGATATAAGAATTGCCGCTTTGATGCAGAGCGGATGCGGAAAAAATTGCTGGTCTTCAGCAGGCGTAGTTTTTGACAGCATTGTTTCAAGACTTATGGGAGTAAACGTGCCCTTGTCCTTTGGAATGTAAACATAATTCATACCGATTACATATTAGAGATTTATTTTGTCTTTCATAGATAAACAGAAACATTTTTCAAGATTTATGAAACTGGAGGTTATAGTTATGAATATCGCAATTATTGCGCATGATGAGAAAAAAGAGCTTATGGTACAGTTTTGCATTGCTTACTGCGGAGTTTTGAGCAGACATCATATATGCGCAACGGACACAACCGGTAAGATTGTATCCGAGGCAACAGGTTTGGAAATACAGAAATTCCTGTCCGGCAAGCAGGGCGGCGACCAGCAGATTGCTGCAAGAATTGCCTGCAACGAAATTGATATGCTTATTTTCCTTAGAGACCCATTGAATCCTAAGCCTCACGAACCTAACGACATGAATCTTTTAAGACTTTGCGATATGTACAATATACCGGTTGCCACAAATATAGCCACTGCGGAGCTTTTAATCCACGGACTTGAAAGAGGCGACCTGGACTGGAGAAATATTTTGAAATAAACTTATTATATAAAGGTAAAAAATATTAACAGGGGTTCTGCTGAGGTTTCAGCAGTCCCTTTGCTGTTTATATAGGTTAATAATATTCAATTTTAAATTATGCTTATTATTTGATTTTTTAATATTTGGAGGAAAAGTATGGCGCTTATAACGAAAAAAGTTAAGGGAACCGAGGATGTTCTCCCAAAAGACAGCTACAAATGGCAGTTTGTAGAGGAAATTATGAGAAAGGAAGCTCAAGCCTTCGGATTTAAGGAAATCCGCACACCTGTTTTTGAGCATACCGAGCTTTTTTCAAGAGGCGTCGGCGAAACCACTGACGTGGTTCAAAAAGAGATGTACACTTTCAGCACAAAAGGCGACGCTTCCATAACCTTGCGCCCGGAGGGAACTGCCGGCGCTGCAAGAGCCTTGCTGGAGCATGCAATATATAACGACGGACTTCCGGTAAAAGCAAGCTATTTTGTTTCCTGTTACCGCTATGAAAAACCACAGGCAGGCAGACTCAGAGAGTTCCACCAGTTCGGTCTGGAATGCTACGGAACCTCTTCCCCTGCGGCTGACGCCGAGATGATAAGTGCGGCGGCTTCCGTTTTCAAAAGACTGAATATAGAAAATTTAAGACTTGAGATAAACTCAATAGGATGTCCTGAGTGCCGCAAAAATTATCACAAGGCATTAAAGGAATATTTTGAGCAGTACAAAGACCAGCTCTGCGAAACCTGTCTTTCAAGACTTGAAAGAAATCCTATGAGAATTCTGGACTGCAAAAGCCCGGTATGCTCTGAGATTGCAAAGGACGCACCTAAGGTTCTTGACTACATCTGCGACGAATGCCGTGAGCATTTCGAGGGTGTTAAAAAATATCTTGACGCTGCAAATATTGAATACACAGTAAATCCGACAATCGTAAGAGGTCTTGACTACTATACAAAGACAGTTTTCGAGTTCGTAACCGATTGCATCGGCGCACAGGGAACAGTCTGCGGCGGCGGAAGATACGACGGACTTGTTGAGGAGCTTGGCGGTCAGCATCTCCCATCTTTGGGATTTGCAATGGGTATCGAAAGACTTTTGATACTTATGGATAAGCTGGGAATTGAAATTCCAAAGCCTGAAACCTGCGATATCTACATTGCAGGCCTTGGTGAAAAAGGCTCATTTAAGGCATTTGAGCTGGCAAGCAAGGTGAGAACCTCCGGACTTATCGCCGAAACAGACGTTGTAGGCAGAGGTCTTAGAGCTCAGATGAAGTACGCCGATAAGATTGGGGCAAAATTCTCCATGGTTTTGGGCGACGACGAAATAGAAAACAATGTGGGCAAGCTTAAAAACATGAAAACCGGCGAAATCACCGAGGTTTCTTTGGACGATAATTTCCTTATACAGTTCCAGAAAGCCCACGTTGATTATGCGTTTACAATTAACAACTGATTGTTTTTAATTTTATACAAGTCAAACAATAAAATTGTTGTTTGAATAAAGTGTTATGAGAGCGAGCCATTCCAAAGGAAACAGCGGAAGGTCTCGCCCGACCTGAAATTACGTTTATTTTTTAAACTGACCTTTGCAGGTCGGAAATAAAATAAAGGTCTCGCCCGACGGAAAACGGAAGCTAATTTCAAGCTTTACCTTTCCCCGTCGGTTATAAAAAAATAAAAATACTTCGTCAGGAAAGGGAAGTTTAAACCGCCGCATGGCGGAAGTGTTCCGACAGATGAACCTGTCCAAGGCGGAGCTAAAATAAAGGAGAATGGATAAAAATGGCAGAGTTTATGACGGGGTTGAAAAGAACTGACTATTGCGGCGACTTGAGAACATCCGACATCGGCAGAGAGGTTACCGTGTGCGGATGGGTTCAAAGACAGAGAGATTTGGGTCAGCTTATCTTCATAGACCTTAGAGATAGAACAGGTATTGTTCAGCTTGCTTTCGACAACGAAACAGACAGAACAATTTTTGAAAAGGCTTTTGCTGCAAGAAGCGAATATGTTTTGGCAGCTAAGGGCGTTGTAAGAGAGAGAAGCTCTAAAAATATGGAAATTCCAACAGGAGAAATCGAGGTTGAGGTAAAAGACCTTAGAGTTCTTTCCAAGGCTGAAACACCTCCTTTTGAAATTTTGGACGAAACAAATACAAACGAGGAATTAAGACTTAAATATAGATACCTTGACTTGAGAAGAGGCCCGCTTCAGAGAAATATAATGATGAGAAGCAAAATCGCCAAGGTTGCAAGGGATTATTTCTATGAGAACGGATTCATAGAGATTGAAACACCTATGATGATGAAATCAACTCCGGAGGGAGCAAGAGATTACCTGGTTCCCTCAAGAGTTCATAAGGGCAAGTTCTATGCTCTCCCCCAGTCACCTCAGATTTATAAGCAGCTTTTGATGGTTGCAGGATATGACAGATATATCCAGCTTGCAAGATGCTTCCGTGATGAGGACTTGAGAGCCGATAGACAGCCTGAGTTTACTCAGATTGATATGGAGCTTTCATTTGTCGATATGGATGAAATCATGGAGATAAACGAGGGTCTTTTCAAGAGATTGTTTAAGGATGTTTTGGGTCAGGAGCTCCCTACTCCGTTCCCAAGAATGACATATAAGGACGCAATGGAGAGATACGGCTCCGATAAGCCTGATATCCGCTTCGGCATGGAAATCTGCGATATTTCAGAGCTTGTTAAGGACTGCGACTTCGGAGTGTTCAAGGGCGCAATCGAAAACGGCGGTTCCGTAAGAGGTATTGTTGCAAAGAATGCAGCTTCTAAGCTTACCAGAAAAGAAATTGATAAGCTCACCGAATATGTAAAGGGTATCGGCGCTAAAGGTCTTGCTTTTGTAAGATGGGTTGAGGATAAGCCAACCTGCTCTTTTGCTAAGTTTATGGCAGAGGGTCAGCTTGAAAATATCCTTGCTGCAATGGGCGCAGAAAAGGGCGACGTTGTGCTTTTGGTTGCAGATAAAAATTCAGTTACATTGCCGGTTTTGGGCGCATTAAGACTTACTGTAGCCAAGAAGCTTGACATCATTCCAAAGGGATTTTCTTTCCTGTGGATTGTGGACTTCCCGTTCTTCGAGTACGATTCAGAAAGCGGCGAGTGGGTTGCAATGCATCACCCGTTTACAATGCCTCGTGAGGAGTGCTTGCAGTATCTTGATACCGACCCGGGCAAGGTTATTGCAAAGGCTTACGACCTTACATTGAACGGAACAGAGCTTTCCAGCGGTTCTATAAGAATTACAGACTATGAGCTTCAGCAGAAGATGTTCAGAGCTTTGAAGCTTACAGACGAAGAAATAGAAGCAAAATTCGGCTTCCTTGTAGAAGCTTATAAATACGGTGCTCCGCCACACGGCGGAATGGGAATAGGCCTCGACAGAATTGCAATGATTTTGTGCGAAGCCGACAGCCTCAGAGATGTTACAGCATTCCCGAAGGTTCAGAACGCCAGCGAAATTATGTCAGCCTGCCCATCTGTGGTTGATAAGGCTAACCTTGATATTTTGGGAATTAAGGTTGTTGAAGCCGAGGACGAGGAGTAATTAAAAAGACTCTGTGTCAATAGTTGGTCATAAGTGGTTCCTTTGGAATCCCTAAATTTCTTCCAGCATTTGGCATACAATTTAAAAAAATCAGAGGTGAGATTTATGCCTTGGTATGGGTGGCTTGTAATTTTGGCTGTAATAGCTTTGGCGGTGGTTTATGTTGTGGTTAAGGCTAAAAAAGCGGTCAGGAATTTTTCCGGACAGGCTTTCGGCACAAACACTATCGCCCAGGGTTTAAGACAGCAAAAGGAAATGCTTGCGGAAACCCCTAAGTCTTTAAAAGCCATGACCAGCATATTTCTCCCCCGGATTGAAAGAGATTTTCCCGAGTTCCACTATGAGCATTACAAAGAAAAATCCGAAAATATGCTGAGAAGCTATATTTCGGCGGTGGCTTTAAAGGACGCTTCAAAGCTTTTGCCCTGTGCCCGTGAGCTTGAAAATAAGACTAAGGCGGTTATCGAGGATTTAAAAAATTCTAAAAAGACCGTCCATAGTAAAAATATCGTAATTCACGACACACAGATAAGCAACTACATAAAGAAAAACGGCAACTGTTATGTGGAATTTCAGAGCGCCGTGGGCTATATACATTATGTGGAGGACGAAAAGGGCGAAATCCTTGAGGGCGATAAAAATTATAAAACCCAAACCGCTTTTACAGTGACTTTGGCGCATATTCAAAACGAGGATGAGCTATTAGAGCATACAAGCGGAACGGTGGGACTTACCTGTCCCAGCTGCGGCGCACCTATAAAGTCAATAGGCCAGAAGTTCTGCGACTACTGCGGAACAGGCGTCAGAGAAATAAATATCCATACGTGGAAGTTTATTGATATAGAAGAATGAAGTTAATTCATAATGAATAAATAAAAAGTTTACAGAGAGCGAGCCATTCTAAAAATTTCGGAAAAGGTCTCGCCCGACCTGTGATGACGTTTATTTTATAAAATAACCTTTGCAGGTCGGAAATAAAAAGGAGTGAGAACTATGGGTATTATAAAGGCTTTGGTTGATACTGTTTCCGGAGGTTTTGCCGACCAGTGGCTGGAGGTTATCGAACCTGCACCAATGAGCGATTCCACCTGTTTTGTTCCGGGCCAGCTTATGAGCAAAAGAAACGGCAGAGGTTCAAACACCAAGGGAACAGACAACACGGTTTCTAACGGTTCTATTATCCACGTTTACGATAAGCAGTTTATGATGCTTGTTGACGGAGGAAAGGTTGTTGACTATACAGCCGAGCCGGGATATTATAAGGTTGACAATAGCTCTATGCCGTCTATGTTTAACGGCCAGTTTAAAGATACGCTGAAAGAGGCTTTCTCAAGAATTAAGTACGGCGGTGTTACACCGCAGGCTCAAAAGGTTTTCTATATAAATCTTCAGGAGCTTAAAGGTATCAACTTCGGCACGCCTAATCCTTTAAACTATTTTGATAATTTCTATAACAGCGAACTGTTTATGCGTGCTCATGGTCAGTATTCCATAGAAATCACAAATCCTTTGCAGTTCTATGCTGAGGCAATCGGCAAGGACGCTGTTACGGAAAATCTTTCCGTTGATTTCAACGAGCTTAATAGAAAACAGTATTTAGGCGAGTTTTTGACTGCCCTTTCATCTGCATTTAACCAGATGTCTGCGGACGGTATAAGAATTTCTCACGTGACCTCAAAAACCAGAGAGCTTGCCAAATATATGGCGGATACTCTGGACGAGGACTGGGGCAATGCCCGTGGTATGGAGATAAGATCTGTAAGTATTCAGGTTTCCTACGACGAGGAATCACAGAAGCTTATCAACATGAGAAACAAGGGCGCAATGCTTTCCGACCAGGCAGTTCAGCAGGGTTACGTTGCCGCAAATATTTCCGAGGGTCTTAAGGATGCCGGAAGCAACGCAGGCGGCGCAATGGCAGGCTTTATGGGCATGGGTGTTGGAATGAACGCAGGTGCCGGAATTTTGGGCGGCTATCACCAGAATAATATGGCTCAGCAGCAAATGCAGCAACAGCAGCTGCAGCAACCACAACAGCCACAACAGTCCCAGCCGGTTCAGCAGCAGTCACAGCCACAGGCAGAGGGCGGCTGGCTTTGTTCCTGCGGAACCCAGTGTACAGGAAAATTCTGTCCAAACTGCGGAAGCAAAAAGCCGGAAAACACAAAGCGTTTCTGCACAGAATGCGGAACCGAAGTTCCCCCAACAGCAAAATTCTGCCCCAACTGCGGAAACAAACTTTAATTTCTTTTATATCCGACCTGCAAGGGTTGTGTTGGGAAATAAAGTTCATTTCAGGTCGGGCGAAACCTTTTGTCAAGCGTCTTAGAATGGTTTGCTTGCATTTAGGTTAGTTAATATTTTAAATAAGTCCGTGAATAACCGTGGTTATTGACTTTTTAACCACGGTTGTTGTTTATAATCACATGTTGTGTGTTATGAGGTTAAATAAAAAGTAACCCATACCACAATAATTGTTCTATAAAAGAATAATGTAAACCCAATAGAAAGCGAGCCATTCCAAAGAATAAGGAAAAGGTTTCGCCCGACCTGAAACGACGTTAATTTTTTAGAATAACCTTTGCAGGTCGGAATTAAAAAAAAGGGAGGGAACATAGAATGGCGGTTGTTAGTTATAAGTGCCCCAACTGCGGTGGACCTTTGACTTTTGATGCTGATAAACAGAAATTTGACTGCGACTATTGTTATTCCGAGTTTACCGAACAGGAGCTTATTGAAAAATATAAGGATATGGATGAGGCTCTTGGAGATAACGAAAACGATAGAGCAGAAAAAGCTCAGCAGGAAAATGCCCAGACAAAAAATCAAGAACAAAAAGAAGAAACAAAACAGGACGATTCCTTTGAAAAAGAGGCGGTTTACTATACCTGTCCGTCCTGCGGCGCAGAGATTGTCACAACGGACACAACAGCGGCGACAGAGTGCTTTTACTGTCATAATCCAGTTGTGCTTGCGGGAAGACTTTCCGGAGATTTTAAGCCGGACTGCGTTATCCCCTTTGAGATTTCAAAGGAAAAAGCTATTGAGGAATTTTCAAAGGTCTGCAAAAAGAAAAAGTTTCTTCCAACCGGATTTTGGAACAAAAAACAGATTGAGAAAATCACAGGCGTGTATTTCCCCTACTGGTACGCAGATGACGAAACCTATGTAAACGCAACTGCAAGGGGCGAAAAGGTCAGAAGCTGGACTGTGGGAGATTCAAGATATACGGAAACACAGATTTATCAGGTTTTCCGTGAGGGCGACGCTGATATTGACAATATGATAAGAGGAGCTTTAAGCAAGGAGGACGCATTCCTTTTAAAGCACGTACATCCCTATGATTTGTCAAAAATTAGAGATTTTTCCATGGCATATCTTTCAGGATATCAGGCAGAAAAGCGTGATATTGAAAAAGATAAAATTTCTGCCGACATAGACGCAGAGTCAAGAAGACGCTGTGAAAATCTGGTGCGCAGCACAATGAACGGCTATACTACCGTATATATGCAGAATTTTGTAGCTGACCTGAGAAAAAGAAAGTGGAAATATACTTTGCTTCCTGTTTGGATGGTGACATATAAATATTTAGGAAAAATCTATGTATACGGAATGAACGGTCAGACAGGTAAGGTTTACGGCGAACTGCCTTTGTCAAAAAGAAAAGTGGCGATAACCGCCCTTATAATCGGACTTATAATTCTTACATTGGGCGCAGTGGGAGGTATGATAATATGAAAATACTTTCAAAAATTTCAGCTTTGGCTATCTCCCTCACACTTATGTGTTCATGTATGATTTTTACCTCCGCTGAGTCACGCTGGGCGGAGCTTGGAATCGACGCTTCAAACACAGACAATCGTGTTTTTGACTTGGCGGATATTTACACCGACAGCCAAGAAAAAGAGTTAAATCAGCAGATTGAGAAAGTAAAATCCCTTACCGGATGGGATATCGGTATTGTCACCAACACCTTAGGAGTTGAACAATGGGATATGCAGGCTATAACCGATGATATTTACGATTACTGCGGTTTCGGCAAAGCGGAAGACAATTACAGCGGCGCTTTGCTTGTAGTGGATATGAATTCACGTCAGTTCTGCATTTCCACCTGCGGCAACGCCATACAGGGTGTAAACGACGATTACATGGATAAAATTTACGACAACATTGAGGACTGCCTCAGAGACAGCGACAACATAGGCGGCGCATACGAATATGTAAACGGTCTTGCGGACAGCTTCATCAACAGCAGTCTGCCGAAAAACACAGACGAAAAAGGCTTTGCAATCGACGGCGAGGGCAACCGCTGGATAGTGGATGGCCACGGCTTTGACAAAAACGGAAATGTAAAATACGAGAGCTTCTGGCACAAGTGGCTTGCCGGTCTTAAAGTCACATGGCTTCCCACCCTTATAGTTCTTGTAGTTGTTATCGCCATATTCTTGATTACAGTAAGACAGAAGTATAAAAAATTCGGTCAGGGCAACTCAACAGCACCGGAAGCGGTTGAAAGAATATCACTTAAAAACCGCAACGATGTATTTGTTGACAAGCGTGTTGTTGTTACAAAAATCCCCAGAAACACCGGCGGAAGTTCCGGCAGAAGCTCAGGCGGCGGTTCATCCACCCACACCAGCTCCAGCGGCAGAACCCACGGCGGTGGCGGCGGCAGAGGATTTTAGTTTTTTTATATCCGACCTGCAAATGTATCATCTAATCTTTAGGTTCTGCACAGGTCTGGCGAGATTTTTTAGTTCCGCCTTGCAAGGCTTTAGCTTGGAAATAAGGTTCGTTTCAAGGCGGACGAGACGTTTTTCTTAGTCTTTGGAATGGCTCGCCCTCGATAGGGTTTGATTTTGAATATTATAAATTTACAGCCATGGTTTTATTTTTGAACCATGGCTGTTTTTATTTTCTTTTATAGAATTATGTTTTTATTCAAATTCATAAGTGTTAACGGTTGTCTGTTCCCTTTTCTGTTTTCTAATCAAATGCATGATATAAATAAATGTATAAACCGCCATTATTCCGGAAACTGTCGGGGCTACTGTTCCGATAATTCCCAGTGTTCCGGGGAAATATTTGCACACAAGGTAAATTAAAGGCATTCTCAAAGCCAATGCTCCGAAACAGCAGCTCACCATTGTAAACAGGGTCTTTGTTCTGCCGTTTAAATAGCCGTTGAAACAGAATACAAACAGCACCGCTATATAATCATAACTGCATGTTCTGAAAAAGTCCACGCCTACACTTATGGTTTCTGCGTCCTTTGTGAAAAGTCCTATCATTGTTTCCGGTGATATCTGCGCCCACAGGAAAAAGCACATAGAAATAGGAAGCGCAAAGCACACGCCAACCAAAAGTGATTTATTCATTCTGTCGTATTTTCCTGCGCCGTAATTCTGTGCCACCACGGAAGCCAATGCGCTTGCCGCCGAGGTTGCCGGAAGCATGGCGAAAACGTCGTACTTTGAAGCAATTCCCACCGCTGAGGATGCGGCAACTCCCAGACTGTTTGTCACCGAGGTTAGATACAAAAAAGAAAGTCTAACCATACATTCCTGTAATGTTATTGGGATTCCCACCTTGGCAAGCTCTATGGCTCTCGACTTTACGATTTTAAAATTGGAAAGCTTAAAGGTGAAGATAAACTTCTTTTTATTGAGATATATAATTGAACAGAACATGCTGACGCCCTGGGAAATAATAGTCGCCAAAGCCGCACCGCTTACGTCCATATGAAAATATTTTACAAATATGTAGTCACCTATAATATTTAAAACCCCTGCAAAAGCCACGAATATAAGGGGAGTTTTAGAGTCACCGTAGCCTCTTAAAATTGCGCTTATGGCGTTGTATCCGCAGATAAAAACTATGCCGAAACCGCAGACCCACACGTATTCCTTTGCCTTTGCAAAAGCCGCCGCCGGTGTCTGCAAGGCGTAGAGTATCGGCTCTGCAAAGGTTAAAAGCAGAACCGTAAGAATAATTCCTACAAAGAAAAATAATGTCAGATTAGTTCCTATTGTTTCCTTGACCTCTTTTTCCCTTTTCATTCCCACATATTTACCCACCAGCACAGTTCCGCCCAGAGTAAGACCTGAAATAATGCTTGTGATTATCTGTGTCACCTGTGTTGCCGTGGAAACCGCCGCAACGCTTTCCGCCGGACAGTACTGACCTATAAAAAACAGGTCAGCCGCCCCGTAAAGAGCCTGTATAATATTGGCAAGCAAAAAGGGAATCGAGAAAAACACCACCCTTTTAACCAAACTGCCCTGAGTTAAATCGTTTTTCGCCGTGTTCAAAGGTTTCACATCCCGTTGTTTATTTTGACAGATAAATAATAAACCCTCCATTAACTGGAGGGTCAATAGGAATCAGTTTATTTTTTTGCAGGGAATTTGAATTTCCGTTACAAACTTTGATGTGTTGTTGGTAAGTCCGTAATCAATAAGGGTTATTTCTATGGAGTCCCCGGTAACTTCCATATTATTTTCCTTTAAATAGTCAAGGAGAACACAGTAAAACTCAGGCGCTTCCCTATGGGAGCCGTTAAACCTTATAACGCCGTACATTCCGCCCTGGATTTTTTGCGGAAGAGGCGGCAGGTTGTCCTCTTTATCTAAAATTACAAAAACAGATGAGTAATCACCGAAGCTTCTTTTATTTAGATTTTCAAGGCTGACTGTAAGTCCCACCTTACCCAAAAAAATAGAATCGTGTATATCATAGCTTTTGCTCAGTGTTCTTATGGGGTGTTCCAAATCGTCCTCAACACTTATATTATCCCTTAAATAAACAGCGGTTCTCTCCGGCAGTGTTACGATTTCCGGGGTATTTAGATTTGTAGACAGTGCCTTTTCAAGCTGTTCAATTCTATTGGAAATTTTACGGTCAATCATTTCCAGATTTCTTATTTTTTCCTCAACCTCTTTGCGCTGTTCCTTTAGAATATCCAGCATTGTGTCAACCTCTCTGTGGTCGAAAAAGTCCTTAATCTGTTTCAGAGGAACATCCAGCGCACGGAGATATTTTATTGTGTTCAGTCTTTCAAACTGTTTGGTGGAGTAGTACCTATACCCTGTTTCCGGGTCGATATATTCCGGCGGCAGAATCCCTGCCTCCTGGTAAAACCTAAGCGTCTTAACATTGACCCCAAACAGCTTTGCAACCTCTCCGATTTTTCTGTCCACAATTTTCCCATCTTTTCTATTTCAGATTTTTTATATCCGGCCTGCAAAGGTTATTCTGAGAAATAAAGTCCTGCAAGGCGGTAATAAAAATTAACCTACGAGGAAGCCTTCTATTATTTTTTCTTCGGCTTCTTCTTCTGTGAGGCCTAAGGTTCTCAGCTTCAAAATCTGCTCGCCGGCGATTTTACCGATTGCGGCTTCGTGGATAAGTGCTGCGTCGATATTTCCTGCGAAAAGCTCGGGAGCTGCGCTTACTGTACCGTTTCCAACAAGGATTGCGTCACATTCTGAGTGACCTGTGCAGCGTGTGTTGCCCTTGATTACTGAACGGAACTCCTGGTGGGAGTTGTCCTTGGCAACTGAACGGGAAATAAGGTCGCAGGCGGAATCCTCGCCGTCCATTGTTACGGAAAAGTCTGTGTAAGCTGTCTCGTTTCCGTCGGTCATAATTCTTTCGGTGATGAGAAGCTTTGCACGTGCGCCAACTGTTCCGGAGGTCTTTCTCACGGTGCTGTCAACGCCGCTTATCTGGGTTGTATCCATTTCAAGAACGGAATCCTCATCAAGAGCCACGTATGTTACAGGGTCAATTCTTCTCTGACCGTCGCCCTCGCCGACGCCTATGTGCTTTTCCTTGTAAACAACATGGGCGTTTTTGCCTACGAAAAATCTGTGAATACCGTTGTGGCTTGACTCGCTGTGGCCGTCGCTGTGAATACCGCAGCCGGCAACTATTACAACATCGGAATTTTCACCTACATAAAAATCGTTGTACACAAGGTCCTCAACGCCGCTGTGGGTTACACATGCCGGAATGTACACTGTTTCGCCGATTGTGTTTGGCTTTATGTGGATTTCAATTCCGGGATTGTCTGTTTTAGGTACTATTGAAATATTCTTTGAGGACTGTCTTCCGGCACAGCCTCCGTCCTCTCTTATATTATAGGCTGAATTTTCAAAATCTATTTCCCCGTCGGAGATAAGATTTAAAAGCTCCTTTGTAATGCTGTTCATGTTTGCAATTTCACTCATGCTGTGTACACCTTCTTTCCTTTAGGGCACTGCATTGCCTTTTCGTCTGCCAAAAGCTCGGGCAATACTTCTTCCTTAGTTCCTCTTGTTCTAACCTTGCCGTTTGCGATTACAACAATCTCGTCGGCAATTTCCAAAATTCTCTCCTGATGGGAAATAATCAAAAGGGAATTGTTTGTTTTCTCTTTAAGCTCCTTGAAAGCGTCGATAAGACCGGAGAAGCTCCAAAGGTCGATACCTGCTTCAGGCTCGTCAAAAACAGAAAGCTTTGTGTTTGTTCTTGCCAAAACAGTGGCGATTTCAATTCTCTTTATCTCGCCGCCGGAAAGGCTTGCGTTTACTTCTCTGTCAATGTAATCCTTTGTGCAAAGTCCAACTCTTCCAAGGATTGTGCAGTACTTATCTTCAGAAAGCTTTCCGCCGTGGGCAAGCTCCAAAAGATTTCTGACTGTAAGACCTTTAAAGCGGACAGGCTGCTGGAAAGCGTAACCGATACCCTTTAAGGCTCTTTCTGTTATATTTAATTCTGTAATATCCTCGCCGTCAAGATAAATTTTACCTGCTGAGGGAGTTTCAAGACCTGCGATAATTTTTGCAAGGGAGGTTTTACCGCCGCCGTTTGGGCCTGTAATAACAGTAAGCTTTCCCTCCGGTATTTCAAGATTTATTCCGTTTAAAATCTGCTCTCCGCCGGGGACAGACCATGTGATATTTTCAAGCTTTAACATTTGTATTTCCTTTCCGTATTCCCGGTTTAACTCCGGTGTACTTTATTTTATCTGCCAAATCCTTTTTACAAGCCGAATACAAATACAATCAAAGGAAGCTGACAAATTTCCGGCAAAAATGCCATATATATACAGTTTATATTTTATTGCAAAACGCAGATAATGTCAATTTAGTATTTACATTATCCATAAAAAATAATCGTAAAAACTCTATTTACTTTTTTCTGGAAATATATTATCATAACAGAAGAAATAAATCTGTTGCAAATGCAACAAAAGGAGATAAAAATGAATTTTTCCGACAATTTTCTTTTTGAAAATATCAAGGACGGCGACTTTCAAAAAATGATGTGCTGTTTTACTCCGAAAATAGAGAATTTTAAGAAAAATCAGATTGTCTGCGATTTCGGAAAAAATCCGGGAATTGTGGGCATTATCCGTGAGGGAACAGCCATAACCGTGCGAAACGGAATAAACGGAAACCGCACAATTTTGGAAAGCCTTGAGGAAGGGGACATTTTCGGCGAAGCATTCACAGTCTGTGATAAGCTCAGCGACGGAATTTTTGTAATCTGCGAAGAGGACTGTCAGGTTATGTTTATGGATTACAGAAATATTCTGCACCGCTGTTCCTCTGGATGTCAGGCACATAACAGGCTTTTGGAAAACTTTTTCTATATGCTTGCAAGACGTTCCGTAATGCTGAGCCGCCGTGTGGAGCTTTTAAGCCGCCGCACTATAAGGGATAAAATACTGTGCTATCTCAGCATGGAAAGCTGTTCCCAAAAGACAAGAAAAATCCGCCTGCCCATGAGTCTTTCAAATCTCTCTGATTATCTCTGCGTTGACCGAAGCGCAATGATGAGGGAGATTAAAAAACTCAACGATAAGGGCATAATAAAAAGCGAAAAGAAATTTATAACCATTTTAGACAACAGTATAGATGAGGATATATAAGGAGGACGAATATGTCAAATAACAATCTTGAAATAGAAAGAAAATATCTTATAAAAATGCCCGATATGGAGGAGCTTAGAAAAGCCGAAAATTACGACTGGTCGGAGATAGAACAGGTTTATGTAAACGACACAATGGACGGTATGTTTGGAAGAATAAGGAAAAAGGGAAAAAACGGTGTTTATAAATACTATAAAACCTTTAAAAAGGACGTTACCGCTGTAACCCGTGTGGAAATAGAAAGCGAAATTTCCGAAAAAGAATATACAGACCTGAAAAAGCACTGCCGTGAGGGCTTTGGAGTTATAGAGAAAACCCGCCATGTGTTTGATTATAAAGGCTTGACCTTTGAGCTGGATATTTTCCCATTTTGGAATGATAAAGCCTTCCTTGAAGCCGAGGTCTCCTCAGAAGATACAGAAATCCCGATACCTGACTTTATAGAGGTTATAAAAGAGGTAACTGAGGATATAAGCTATAGAAATTCCGCTTTGGCTGTATGGGTTTTTGAAAACACAGACCATTAAAAAATTCCCCTGCAATAACTGCGGGGGATTTTCTGTTAAAATGATATTAAACATTTATAATATCTTTCCAGTTATTAGGAAAGCCCATAGCATATAAAACATCGTCTATACTTATTGTTTTAAGCTCTTTTCTGAGATTTTCTATTTCATCAATGATTGTATAATAGAATTTCTTAAAAGATTTCTCTGTAAGCATTTTCTTAAAAATAATCACTACTGCAAATAAGTCGTTTTTACCGCAGACGTAATTATTTGAAGTATTTTTACGAATGTTTAGTTTTTTATGAATATCCGTATCTTTAATATTATTAGGCGTTGCGTTTTGCTTAATTGATTTCAAATTAAACAATCTTTCATCATGGGCGCAGGCATTTCTGAATATTGTCAGTACAAAAAGAATTTTACTCAATTCATCAGGTTTTATTTTAAAAAATTTACCTATATCGTTTTGGTCTTTTTGCTTTAAATAAGAATAAAAGGTGCTGACTGTTCCCAAAGAAAGTGTATTGATCAAAACCCAGAGGGGAACATACCCATATTGCAGCATGTAATGAGATATCATGGGACTGTTTTTCTTTAGCTGATGAGAAATTTCCTTTTGTAAATTAGCGATTAAATCCGCTATTTTTCCTATTTTTTGAGCCTTGGTTTCATTTGAATTGGGGTGAACTCTTGTTTCAAAATTTTTTATTTTCAAATAGTTATCATGTCCGTATTTTCCGGAAAAATCATGGGAAAGAATACTTTTGATATTATTCTCTATTTCAAGAATATACTTTATAAAAATATTTCTCAAGGCTCTGTCATAAAGATACAAAGCATAAATTTCGTTAAAATTTGTATTCGGCAAATATTTTTCATCACTGCCGGTATATGTATTGTCTAAAAACAATTCCTTATATCCGTTTATTAAATTATAATAGTTTTCTCTTTCAATAACTGACTTAGACACATTTATATCATCTATTATCATACCTCTGCTTTGAAGTTTTTTTATTTGATCCTCAGTAGATGAAAAAACCTTGCTCATATTCAATACTCCTATTGCTTATAAAAAAACCCCGGGCCCGTAGGTCACCGGAGTAAGATCGCTAATTATTATTATTTTTATTGCTAATATTATACCTAATTTTAATGTATTTGTCAATATTATTAACTTAATTTATTTTTTAACCGATTATGTTTTTACAATACTTGAAAGAGATTTCTTATTCTGATAAGATAAAAACAAAAACAAGCTAAATGATAGTGAGCCATTCTAAAGAATAAAGAAAAGGTCTCGCCCGCCTTGAAATGAACTTAATTTTTAAACCAAACCTTTGCAAGGCGGAAACAAAAAAAGCGGAAATAAAAAATAAGGAGTATAAATCATGATTAAGGGCGTTGTGTTTGATATGGACGGGCTGATGTTTGATACGGAGAAAATTGTTTTCCGCAACTGGTCCATTGTTATGAAAGAAAATAATTACGACTACAATATGGATATTTATAAGAAAACCGTTGGGCTTCGCCATGCTGAAACTGAAAAGCTTTACAGGTCAATTTACGGCGAGGATTTTGACTATCAGACACTGAGGATAAGGGTTTCCCGGATGTATGTTGAGTACACCGCCCAGTACGGAGTGCCGAAAAAAGAGGGACTTATGGAGCTTTTGGAGTTTTTAAAGGAAAATAAAATTCTGACAGCGGTTGCCACCTCCACAAGAGAGGAAAGTGCCTCAAGGACCTTGAAAATTGCAGGGGTAACGGAGTATTTCTCAGCTTTTATGTTTGGAGATACGGTGAAAAAAGGAAAGCCTGACCCGGAAATTTTTGAAAGGGCGAGGCTTTTGATTGGCACGGAAAAGGAAAATACACTTGCTTTGGAGGACAGCATAAACGGCGTTAAATCGGCGTATAACGCAGGTTTGAAAACAGTTATGGTTCCGGATATGCTGGAGCCTGACGAGGAAACTCAGAAGCTTCTGTACGGAAAATGCAGAAATCTTAAAGATGTTATCACCATTGTTAAAAATGAAAATAACATGTAAAATTCATAAATTCATCACCTGATAAGAGAGGGCTGTCCTTGAATTTTATTGAATATTTGATATAATTATTATGTGCAGTATATTAAAGTAATTCTGTTTGCAACGGAGTGATATTTTGAAAACTATTGATATTGTTGTACCATGCTACAACGAAGAAGAAGGACTTGAATATTTTATTCAGGAAACCAATAAGGTCATTGATACCATAGAAAATTACAAATTCAGATACATACTTGTAAACGACGGAAGCCGTGACAAAACATATCTTGTTATGAAAAAGCTGGCTGAAAAATATTTCTTTGTAAAATATCTTTCATTTTCCAGAAATTTCGGCAAAGAGGCGGCAATGTATGCAGGCCTTAAACATTCAACCGCCGACTATGTTATTGTTATGGACGCAGACTTGCAGCATCCTCCTGCAATGTTCCCTAAAATGCTTGAAGCCATTGAAGAGGGTTACGACTGCTGCGCCGCAATGCGCTCTACAAGAAAAGGCGAGTCGAAAATAAGAAGCTTTTTCTCAAGAACCTTTTACAGAATTTCAAATAAAATTACAGATGTCAAAATGCCATATGGAGCGGTTGACTTCAGAATTATGTCAAGACAAATGGTAAATTCCATTTTGGAGCTTTCCGAGGTTCAGAGATTCAGCAAGGGAATTTTCTGCTGGGTTGGATTTAACACAAAGTGGATTCCATACGAGAACGTGGAAAGGGTAATGGGAACAACAAAATGGAGCTTCTGGGGACTTTTCCGCTATGCTATCGACGGAATTACAGCATTTTCCGTTGCTCCTTTGAGATTTATCTCAGTTCTGGGATTTTTAATAAGCTTAGTTTCTTTTATTTATATAATAGCCACTCTCATTCAGACCTTGGCTTTCGGTATTGATGTGCCGGGTTATGTTACAAACCTCTGCGCTACTCTGTTTTTGGGCGGAATTACCGTGCTTTCAGTTGGCGTTTTGGGTGAGTATATCGGCAGAATTTATATGGAAACAAAGGACAGACCTATCTACATTTTGAAATATTCAAATTTTGAAAGCGATAAGGACATCTGTACGCCTTTCCCTGAAAAAGACGTGGTTGACCACGATACCGTTGAAGTTGAAGAGCTTCCCGAAAATGAAGAAGCTGAAAACCAAGAGTTTGCGGAGGATTCCGAAGAAGAATGAAAGAATTTTTAAAGAAGTTTTTTGACGAAAAGTTTTTTAAGTTTATAATTGTGGGCGTAATCAATACCCTTGTGGGTATGGGAATTATGTTCGGTCTTTATAATCTTGCTAACCTGAAAGCTCTGGACAGCGGCTATCTTTTCGATGATATGGGCTACTGGATTTCAAGTGCTGCCAACTACATAATCGCAAGTATTTTAAGCTACTTTTTGAATAAGCATTTTACTTTCAAAAACAAAGAAAAAGGGGGCAAACCTGTTTTGAGGTTCGCCCTGAATATAGCTGTTTGTTATCTGCTTGCCTATGGAATTGCAAAGCCACTTACAGTTTTGGTTTTGGGAGGAACTTCCCTTTCTGAGTCATTGCAGACAAATATAGCAATGCTTGCCGGCTCAGTTTTCTTTGTGGGATTTAATTATATAGGTCAAAGATTTTTCGCCTTTAAAGAAAAAGAGGATAGTTCTATAAAAGAAAAATAATCCCAAGCCGTAGAGGAAGATTGAATTGATTTAATGAAAAATTAAGAATAAATAATTACAGTCCGCCCCTACAAAATATAATTCTATAAAAGAAAAATGAACAACAAAGTCAAATGAGAGCGAGCCATTCCAAAGATTAAAGAAAAGGTCTCGCCCGACCTGTGCAGGTGTTTATTTCTTAGAGTGACCCTTGCAGGTCGGAATTAAAAAATACCGCCGTTGACTTTTAGGGTTACGCCGGTGATGAATGAGGAGCTGTCGTCGGCTAAAAATTCTACGGCTTTCGCAACGTCACGAGGAGTGCCGAGACGCTGAACGGGAGTTTCTTCACGGAGACTTTCCAGTGTTTCCTCGTCGAAACCGCTCATCATGTTGGTCATGATAACGCCTGGTGAAACACAGTTTACTGTAATTCCTGAGGGGGCAACTTCCTTTGCCAAAGCCTTTGTAAGTCCGATAAGTCCGGCTTTTGCGGCGCTGTAGTGGACTTCGCAGGAGCCGCCAACTTCGCCCCACATGGAAGCGATGTTTATTATTCTTCCGCTTTTTTCGTGTATCATATAAGGGAGAACGGCACGGCACATGTAAAAAGCTCCGGTAAGATGAGTGTTTATCATGTTGTACCAGTCCTCGTCGGTTATGTCGGTGAAAAGCTTCTGCTGGGCAATTCCGGCGTTGTTTACAAGAACCTGTATTTTTTCAAAGGATGTGGCGGCGGTTTTTACCACGTTGTTTACATCCTCGGGGGACTTGACGTCGCATTTCATAACAAGCACCTGTACGCCGTAATTTTCCCAGATAACCTGGGCGAGATTTTCACATTCCTCACGGTGGGTGTTGTAGGTGAGAACAAGGTGGTATTTCATTTTTGCCAAAGCTACGGCAATGGCTCTGCCTATTCCGCCGGAAGCTCCGGTTACAATGGCTGCGCTCATAATATCAATCCTTTCGCATATATTTTTTAAGGCAATTATAACCTATCGGTTTTATAAATTCAAGTTTTTAAGAGAAAAAATAAGAAATTCAGTATTTATTACTGTTTTATAAATTTAATTAACAAGTCAGACAGGAGAATTTTTAATGAATATTTGTATTTTTGGTTCAGCCAGCAATAGGATTGACCCATCATATATTGAAGCTGTTGAAAGCTTAGGCGAAAAACTTGCAAAGCAGGGTCATGCGCTGATATACGGAGCAGGCTCCGGCGGACTTATGGGAGCTTCCGCAAGGGGATTTTACAGAGGAAAAGGAAAAATAACCGGAATTGCCCCGGAATTTTTCACAGAAACAAAGGTTGACGGAGAGCTTTTCGAGCAGTGCGACGAGATGATTTACACAGACACCATGAGAATCCGCAAGCAGAAAATGGAACACGCCGCAGATATTTTCGTGGTTGTTCCGGGCGGTTTGGGAACCTTCGACGAGGTTTTTGAAATCCTCACATTAAGACAGCTTAGACAGCTCAATAAGGAAATTTATTTTTACAATATAAACGGATATTACGACGAGATGTTTGCTTTTCTGGAAACCTCAAAAGCTAAAGGTTTTATATCCCAGAATTTCGAGGACCTGTTTACGGTTTTCAACGATGAAAAAGCTCTTCTCGACGCTATTTCAGCTATAGATAAAGCTTAATTATTAAAAATTACACGGCTCTGTTGCAATGATTTTGCGGCAGAGCCGTTTTTGAATTGTATAATTTTTTATGTAACTCTCTCACATATTATGGGAAAAGCACTTTACAAAATAACTTTGCTGTGGTATTATCTCTATAGACCCCACGGGGGTGGTGTATTTTTAATAAATAATCAAGGGGTGATATAAATGAAAGAAAAATACGATATAACGGGAATGACCTGCAGTGCTTGCAGCGCTCATGTGGAAAAGGCTGTCAAAAAGCTTGAGGGCATGAAAAATGTCAGCGTCAATCTTTTGCAGAATTCCATGACCGTTGAATACGATGAGAGTATTTTAACTTCACAAAATATTATAGATTCGATTGTTGATGCAGGATACGGCGCTTCCCTTAAAGACAGCGGCAAAAACACCGGTTCACCGGTACAGACAAAAAAGGAAAACACAGCAGAAAAGAGCGCCAAGGACATGAAAAAACGCCTTATCAGCTCTTTGTGCTTTTTAGTTCCACTTATGTATGTTTCAATGGGGCATATGCTGGGCGCACCATTGCCGCAGATTTTAAGTCCGGAGTTTAATCCCTTAATCTTTGCGCTTGTTCAGCTTTTCCTGACACTTCCTGTAATGTATATAAACCGAAAATATTTTAGAAACGGCTTTAAGACACTTTTTAAAGGCTCGCCAAATATGGATTCACTTATCGCCATAGGCTCGGGAGCTTCGGCGGTTTACAGCATTTACGTTATCTTTAAAATGGCGTATTCAATGGGTTTTGGTGACATGATGACAGCTCATCACCTTGCAATGGATTTGTATTTTGAGTCCGCCGCAATGATTTTGACACTTATCACCTTGGGCAAATATTTTGAGGCACGTTCAAAAAAGAGAACCTCAGACGCACTTACAAAGCTTATGAACCTTGCCCCGAAAACCGCTGTGGTTGAACGAAACGGTGAAGAAACAGAAATCCCCTCGGAACAGGTTACAGCCGGCGACATAGTAATTATAAAGCCGGGACAGAGTATTCCTGTTGACGGAATTATTGTTGAGGGACGTGGCTCTGTTGACCAGTCCGCCATAACCGGCGAAAGCATACCAGAGGAAAAAACCGTGGGCAGTGCCGTTATCGGTGCAACGGTAAACAAAACCGGTTACTTTAAATTCAAAGCCACAAAGGTTGGCGAGGACACAACACTTGCCCAGATTATAAAGCTTGTTGAAGAAGCAGGCGGCTCCAAAGCTCCTATAGCAAAGCTTGCGGACAAAGTAAGCGGTGTTTTTGTGCCCATAGTAATAACCATTGCGGTAATCACTGCCGCTGTGTGGATGATTTTGGGATATCCTTTTAATTTCGCTTTGACAATGGGAATTTCCGTGCTGGTTATCTCCTGCCCCTGCGCTTTGGGGCTTGCCACACCAACAGCCATTATGGTGGGAACAGGAAAAGGAGCGGAAAGCGGAATACTTATTAAATCCGCCGAAGCCTTGGAAACCGCACACCTCATAAATACAGTTGTTCTTGACAAAACAGGAACAATAACCATGGGAACTCCCATAGTCACAGACGTTATTCCTGTAAATGGCGAAAGTCCGGAAAATCTTGTTTCCCTTGCTCTTTCCCTTGAAAAGCTGTCTGAACACCCATTGTCGGACGCAATAGTGAAATACGGAAAAGAAACAGGGGCAAAAATTCTCGAAGCCAAAAACTTCTTTACAAAAGAGGGCGAGGGCATAGGCGCAGAGATTGAAAGCAGAAAAATACTTGCAGGAAATCTCAAAATGATGCATAATAACGGTATAGCCACCGACAAAGCTGAAGAAGCCGCCTCAAATTTGGCGCAGGAGGGAAAAACTCCTTTGTATTTCGCCGCAGAGGGAAAGCTTCTTGGCATTATAGCCGTTGCGGACACAATAAAACCGTCAAGCCCACAGGCTGTTGCCGAATTTGAAAAAATGGGAATTGACGTTGTAATGCTCACCGGCGACAACGCAAAAACCGCAGAGGCAATAAGAAAGAAAGCCGGCGTAAAAAGAGTTGTGGCTCAGGTTATGCCACAGGACAAGGCGGCAGAGGTGCAAAGGCTTCAAAAAGAGGGCAAAAAGGTCGCCATGATAGGCGACGGCATAAACGACGCTCCGGCTTTGGCATCGGCTGACGTGGGAATAGCCATAGGCGCAGGCACTGACATAGCCATAGAATCGGCAGACGTTGTGCTTATGAAAAGCGATTTACTGGACGGTGTAAACGCAGTCAAGCTCAGCAAGGCTGTTATCAAAAATATTAAGGAAAACCTATTCTGGGCGTTTTTTTACAACGTAATAGGCATACCCATAGCCGCAGGTGTTTTTTACTGGGCAGGACTTACATTAAACCCAATGATAGGTGCGGCGGCAATGAGTTTCAGCTCCGTATTTGTGGTTTCCAACGCTTTAAGACTTAAATTTTTCAAGCCTTTTAAATCTTCGGAATACTGCTCAGGTGCTTGCCCCATAAACGAAAAAACAGACAGTTCGATAAATGTTTCATATATTGAAGCTTCAACAGAAAAACAAACCAAAAAAGAAAAGGAGAACAAACAAATGAAAAAGACAATTATCATTGAAGGCATGATGTGCATGCACTGCACCGCAAGAGTTCAGAAAGCTTTAGAGGACATAGACGGAGTAACAGCCCACATGGATTTAGACAAGAAAGCCGCATATCTCACACTTGAGAAGGAAGTTTCCGACGAGGTTTTGACAAAGGCAGTTACAGACGCAGGATATCAGGTAGTTACAATTCTTTAAAAGAATAATTTTACAGAGAAAGGCGGTAAGAAAGATGAAAGCGGACAAGAAAAAGGTTGAAATCCTTATAAAAACCGCAAAGGGACAGCTTGAGGGCGTTTTGAAGATGATAGAAGATAACAGATACTGCATCGACATTTCAAACCAGATAATGGCGGCAAACGCCGTTTTAAACAAAGCCAACCGTGAAATCCTCGCCGCCCACATGAAAAGCTGTGTTTTAGAAGCCGCAAAAAGCGACGACGGCGAAGAAAAAATCGACGAACTAATCAAAGTCATAAACAAACTTTTTTAGTTCCGACCTGCAAGGGCTGTTTTAGGAAATAAACGTCTGCACATGGCGGGCGAGTCTTTTATTTCCGCCTTGCAAGACTTCCTTTTGGAAATAAAGTTCATTTCAAGGCGGGCGAGACCTTTTCCGCAATCTTTGGAATGGCTCGCTCTCGGTAAGGTTTAGTTTTACTTTATAATTTTACAGCTATGGTTTAATGAATAACCATAGCTGTTTTTCTTTTATGGAAATATATTGTTTATTGTGTTATAAAGTTTAATAAAAAATAAAGCCCAAACCGTAGGGGCGGATATACAATCCGCCCCTACGGTGTATAATTCTATTAAAAAAACAGTCATGGCTATAAGTATAACCATGACTGTAAAATTTTAATATTAAAAATCAAACCCAATCATGAGCAAGCCATTCTAAAGACTTAGGAAAAGGTCTCGCCCGACCTGTGCAGAACCTAAAGATTAGATTAACCCATGCAGGTCGGAAGCAAAAGTCTCGCCCGCCGAGTGATGTCGTTATTCAAATCTAAACCCAGTCGTGAGCGAGCCATTCCAAAGATTAAATGGAACGTCTCGCCCGACCTGTAATGTCGTTATTTAAAATAAACCCCGTCGTGAGCAAGCCATTCCAAAGATTAAACGGAAGATCTCGCCCGCCGAGCGATGAGGTTAACTCGGCGTATAAACTTTGGCTCGGCGGAATCAGAAGAAATACTTGACGCCGGACTCGAAGATTTTCTGGTCTTTTTCGAATGGTACGTTTGCGTAAAGGTTTTCGCCCTTTCTTTCGCTGTGTCCCATCTTGCCTAAAACTCTTCCGTCAGGGCTTGTGATACCCTCTACTGCGCATACTGAACCGTTGAGGTTGTACTTGATGTCGGCAACAGGCTTTCCGTCAAGGTTGCAGTACTGGGTTGCAATCTGTCCGTTCTCTATAAGGCGCTTCATTGTTGCGTCGTCAGCCATGAAACGTCCCTCGCCGTGGGATACAGGAATTGCAAATACTTCGCCAGGATTTACCATGCTGAACCATGGTGACTTAACTGATGTAACCCTTGTGTATGCCATATGGGAAATATGTCTGCCTATGGTGTTGAAGGTAAGGGTTGGGTCTGTGTCCTTGATGTCAACGATTTCGCCGTATGGAACAAGTCCCAGCTTGATAAGAGCCTGGAAGCCGTTGCAGATACCAAGCATAAGTCCGTCACGGTTTTTGAGAAGCTCGTTTACGGCGTTTGCTATGCGTGGGTTTCTGAATGTTGTTGCGATAAACTTTCCGCTTCCGTCAGGCTCGTCACCGCCGGAGAATCCGCCCGGGAGCATGATAATCTGGGATTCGTTTATCATCTTTTCCATCTGAACGATTGTTTCTTCAATGTGTGCAGGTGTCAGGTTCTTAACAATGAGAAGCTGTGGTTCTGCGCCTGCTTTTTCAAAGGCACGGGCTGTGTCAACCTCGCAGTTTGTGCCCGGGAATACAGGGATAAATACCTTTGGCTTTGCTGTCTTGATAACAGGTGAGGAAGTGTTTCTCTCTTTGTAAAGAGGAATGTCAAACTTCATTTCAGGGCAGGCTGCCTGTGTTGCAAATACCTTTTCAAGAGGAGCTGTCCATGCGTCGATAAGTGTATCAACCGGGATGTCCTTGCCCTTTACACTGATTATGCCGTCGTCTGTTGTGATACCAAGATAGTAGTTGAGTACATCTGCCGGGAGGTTTGCGTCCTTTTCAAGCTCGAGAATAAGTGAACCGCTGAGAGGTGCGAAAAGCTCTTCAAAGCTCAAATCCTTTGCAAACTTAAAGCCAAGCTTGTTACCGAATGCGGCTTTGCATACGGAAGCAGCTGCGCCGCCCTCTTTAACTACAGATGCGGAAAGAACCTTTCCTTTTTCCATAAGGTGGAGAACCGCTCTGTACATTTCCTTGAGCTGTTCCCAAAGAGGCATAAATGTTTCTTTATTTTCAGGAACAGGAACATAGATAACTCTTGAACCTGCTTTCTTAAATTCTGCTGAAATTGTCTTGGAAGCCTTTGTCATGGAAACTGCAAAGCTTACAAGTGTCGGAGGAACGTCCAAATGCTCGAAGCTTCCGGACATACTGTCCTTACCGCCTATGGATGGGATTCCCATTTTGAGCTGTGCTTCAAATGCGCCAAGCAAAGCTGCTGCCGGCTTGCCCCATCTTTCAGGCTTGTCGTAAAGTCTTTCAAAATATTCCTGGAATGTCAGTCTTGCCTTGAGCGGGTCTGCACCGATTGCAAGAAGCTTTGAAAGTGACTCAACAACTGCATATGCTGAACCGTGGAATGGGCTCCAGCGTGATGTTCCCGGAATGTAACCGAAGCTCATTGCTGTAGCGTCGTCTGTTTCTCCGTGGATAAGAGGAATTTTAGCTGCCATTGCTTCCTGAGGTGTAAGCTGTTCCTTGCCGCCGAATGGCATAAGAACTGTAGCCGCACCGATGGAAGCGTCAAATCTCTCGGAAAGTCCAATCTGTGAGCATACCTCAAGTCTTGAAAGGTTCTTAACCATTGCTTCCTCGATTGAAAGTCCCTCAAGGCACTTAGGTGTGTGTGTTCTGTAGCAGTCCTCAGCCTTAGGAGCTGTGATGTAAGCCTGAGAAATCTGTGTAACACCGTTTGTGTTCAAAAATTCTCTGGACAAATCAACAATTCTGTCGCCTCTCCAGTCCATTGTAAGACGAGGGGATTCTGTAACAACTGCAACTGCTGTAGCTTCAAGGTTCTCCTTTTCAGCCTCTTCAATAAATCTTTCAACGTCGTTCTTATCGAGAACAACAGCCATTCTCTCCTGGCTTTCGGAAATTGCAAGCTCTGTACCGTCGAGACCCTCGTATTTCTTTGTAACCTTGTCAAGGTCAACGGAAAGTCCGTCGGCAAGCTCGCCGATAGCAACGCATACGCCGCCGGCGCCGAAGTCGTTGCATCTCTTTATCATTGTGGAAACTTCCGGATTGCGGAAAAGTCTCTGAATTTTTCTTTCTGTAGGAGGATTACCCTTCTGAACCTCTGCTCCGCAGGTTTCAATGGAGCTTTCTGTGTGAGCCTTTGAAGAACCTGTTGCGCCGCCGCAGCCGTCACGTCCTGTTCTTCCGCCCAAAAGCACGATAATATCGCCCGGTGCAGGAACTTCACGGATTACGTTTGATTTTGGTGAAGCACCGATAACTGCGCCTATCTCCATTCTCTTTGCTGTGTAACCGCTGTCGTAAAGCTCTGTTACCTGACCTGTTGCAAGTCCTATCTGGTTGCCGTATGAGCTGTAGCCTGCTGCCGCACCTGTGGTTATCTTTCTTGCAGGAAGCTTTCCGTGCATTGTGTCCTTAACTGCAACTGTTGGGTCGCCTGAGCCTGTAACTCTCATTGCCTGATAAACATAGGCTCTGCCTGAAAGCGGGTCTCTGATTGCGCCGCCAAGACAGGTTGCAGCGCCGCCGAAAGGCTCGATTTCTGTTGGGTGGTTGTGGGTTTCGTTCTTAAACTGAACAAGCCACTTTTCCTCTTTTCCGTCTATTGTAACGGGAACTTCTATTGAACAGGCGTTTATCTCGTCGCTTACGTCAAGGTCCGGGATAAGGCCCTGCTTTCTCAAAAGCTTCATGCCTGCCAAAGCCATATCCATAAGGGAAACATCCCTTGTGGTGTCCTTGCCGTAAAGCTCTTCTCTTGCCTTGTAGTATTCTGAAAGTGCGTTTTCTATAACTGAACCTAAAGCCGCTTTCTCTACCTCGATTTTCTCAAGTCTTGTTAAAAATGTTGTGTGGCGGCAGTGGTCTGACCAGTATGTGTCGATTACACGAAGCTCTGTAACGGACGGGTCACGGTTTTCTGTATCTCTGAAATAGTCACGGCAGAACTCAAGGTCGGAAAGAGTCATTGCAAAGCCCATTGAGCCGTAATACTCCTTCATTTTCTCTTTGTTCCATTTTATAAAGCCCTCTACTCTCTTTACGTTTTCAGGAGCTTCTACCGGAACATCCAGTGTCAAAGGCTTTTCAAGAGAAGCCAGGCGGCTTTCAACAGGGTTTACAAGGTAGTCCTCTACCTTTTTCATATCCTCGTCGGAGATGCTGCCCTTTAAAACAACAACTCTTGCAGTGAGAACCTGAGGACGCTCGCCCTGTGTCAGAAGCTGAACGCACTGAGCGGCAGAGTCTGCACGCTGGTCGTACTGTCCCGGAAGATATTCCATTGCAAAAATCTTCCAGCCATCTTCAACGGGAAGATTTTCTTCATAAATAACGTCTGCGTTTGGCTCGGAAAGAATAATTCCCTCTGCTTTTTTGAATTCTTCATCTGTAAGACCCGAAATATCGTATCTGTTTACATATCTGAGGTCCTCGATATTTTTCATGCCAAGATTGTGGCGCAAGTCCCACAGCATCTGTTTGGCTTCAACATTAAAGCCCTCTCTCTTTTCAACAAAAATTCTTTTAACGTCTGACATAGGCTTCTCCTCGCTTTTTCTGTCTTTTTGCTTCACCGAATTGGTTTCCTTTTACAGAACTACCCGATTACCAAAATTTTAACACAATACGACAGAGTTTTATTTCTTTATAAGAATTATATTAACCGATAATACATAAAGAAAATAAAGAATAAAAAAACAGACCTGTCAAAACCGAAAACTGTATACAATCATCCTTTACACTAAATGGAATTTAAAATCAAAAAGCACACAAAAGCTCCCAAAGCTGCCGCAGCTGCAAACTTTAACCACTGTCTGGTTTTTATACTTTTTCGCTGGAAAGATGACGGCGCCTGTATCGCCTTTATAAGCTGGGCGGCTTCCCTTTCAAGCAGTTCCTTTTGTGCCGAATCAAACTCCGGACGCACCACAAGCCAGGCTTTTTCATAGTATGTGTTACCTGTGTCGTTTATTTCTATAATCTGTCGGTTGATGCCTTTTATCATTTTTTATGTCCTCCTTTGAATTTCTCTTTTTTGATGATTGGTATTTTTCAGGGCTTGTATACATATTATTGAACATAAAAATTTTTTTGCAGGCAGAAAATCGGGAAAAAAGTCACTTGTTTCCACATAGTAATTAACATATGTTGAATATTTTTTCAAAAAAGAATATATACAAAATGTATTATGTTATATTATCAACATTTATGTGGATAACTCTGTGGAAACCGTTGAAAACTCCTGTTAAAACAGGTGGTAAAACTTGAATAACACTGACTTTTTCGTTAATTCAACATAGTTATCAACATAACAAGTTATCCACATCCACATTTTCATCAGAGTATTCCACGTCAAATATTTACATTGTGTAATATTTTAGTTGTCAATAGGTTAAATAATTTTATTTTCCCGTAATTTTTTTCAAGGATTTCTTATTATTTTTCTTATTTTTGGAATAAAAAACGAATTATTATCTTAAAAAGAATTTTACCGTGAGATTTTAGAAAAAATCCAAAAAAACGGTTTTTTGCATAAAAGAAAAAAATCCGGAAAAACTAATTTTTCACCATAAAAAAATCGCCTTTGTTAAAATAATGTAAAATCCTTAAAAACTTAAATTCCTCATTTTTTAACATTGAAAATTCAACTATTTCCACACCTAAAAAAGGAAAACTCACCTATTTTTCCACCCCTTAAACATCCCAATGTTAATAACTGTGAATTATGTTGATTTTTTTATTTCCGCCTTGCAAAGGTTAGACTAAGAGATTAAGTTCGTTTCAAGGCGGGCGAGACCTTCCTTTGTTTCCTTTGGAATGGCTCGCTCTCATTTAACTTTTTTACATCCGACCTGCAAGGGGAAGATATAAAAATTTACTTCTATTACAGGTCGGGCGAGTTTTTTAGTTCCGACGTGCAAAGGTTTTTCTATGAAAGCAACTTCTGCACACGTCGGGCGAAGCGTTAGTTTTAGAAATTACAGTGGCTATGTCACATTTAAGTTTGTGGCATAGCCATTTTTTATTTTGTTTTATGTCGTTTAATAAAAAATAAAACCCAAACCGTAGGGGCGGATATACAATCCGCCCCTACAATTGATAATTACTTAAAAGAAAAATAAAAACAGCCACGGTTAAAAAATAACCATGGCTGTGAAATTATAATTCAAAACTAAACCTTACCGAGAGCGAGCCATTCCAAAGATTGCGGAAAAGGTTTCGCCCGCCTTGAAATGAACTTTATTTCCAAAAGGAAGTCTTGCAAGGCGGAAATAAAAGACTCGCCCGCCATGTGCAGAACCTAACCGTCATATGAAAGTTAAGCATGGCGGAACTAAAAAAGACGGAGCTAAAAATCAATAAATGCCTTGGACGGTTACTTCGCCGGAATTTATTAGGAAAGACTGACGGGATTCTGTTTCCACAATAAGTTCCCCGTCGCCGGTTATGGCAACCGCTACGCCTGACATTTGATTTCCGTCACGGTAAAACTGCACCTGCCTGCCTATGGTGGCGCAAAGGGATGTGTATTCCTCTATTAAAGGGCGGTCAAAGGCGAAACCGGTGGTTAAAAGAATTTTTTCAGTTTCGTTTAATATCTCGGCGACAATAAGATTTTTGTCGGGATGCTCCCCTGTTTCAAGATAGATGGATGTTGCTTTGTGGGCGATTTCCTCTGGGAAGCTTTCCTGGTCACAGTTTATTCCTATTCCCGGGATTATGTAGTTCACCCTGTCCAGCTCTGCGGACATTTCGCAGAGTATACCGCATAGCTTTTTGTTTTTGCAGATAATGTCGTTGGGCCATTTTATTTCACAGCCAATGTTGTAAAGACGGTTCAGAGTTCTGCACACCGCAAGTCCTACAACCTGGGTTACGGCGGCTATATCCTTTGGTGAGATTTCCGGCATTAAGATATAGGACATAATGGCGGAGGAGTCTTTTTCTGTTTTCCACACTCTGCCCAGCCTGCCCTTTCCGGCGGTTTGCAGATGAGTTACCGCCAGTGCGCCGTCGGGACAGCCCTCCAGTGATGCCTGCTTTAAATATGTGTTTGTGGATGGTGTTTCCTCGGTTTCGTAAATGGTTCTGCCCAGGGTTTTTGTTTTCAGATTTCTTTCTATCAGAACGGCGTTTATGTTTTTGGTTTTCTGGGTTATTTTGTAGCCTTTGTTTGTGACTGACTCAACCTCAAAACCTGCTTTTCTGATTTCCTTTATGTTGTTGCATATGGTGGTGCGTGTGACGCCAAGCTTGTCGGAAAGCTCCTGACCGGACACGAAGTCATTAGCATCCAAAAGTGTATTTAAAATATCCTTGTTCATAAATTTTCACCGTTTATTTTTTGTCTTTTTCGGAGACTTCTTCCTTTACCTTGTTTCGGTTTTTGAATTTTAAAATCAAAGTGCTGATACCTGTTGTCAAAACCACAGAAGCCAAAAGCTCATAAAGCAAATTCATTCCGCCCAAAGCAAAATAAAAGCCTATTCCGGAAGCGTTCATTTGTGTCTGCATGTTTAAAAGATAAGGGGTCTGACCGAACAGCAGTGAAAGTCCCAGCATAAAAAGAATAAAATTAAAAATAGGACATACAACAGCGGCGGCAATCTGAGGAACAAAACCTGTCTTGTCGATTTTGCTTAAAAGGTCATAGAAAACGCCAGCCATCCATGCGCAGATAACTCTGGGGATTACGCAGAGCAAAAAAGTGTTTACTGCGCTTACTCCGAAAAGAGCCGAACCCATGTCGCTTGCTCCGAAGCACTGGGCAAAGGAAACAACACCCATAACAAGTCCCAGCACTGCACCATAAGTTGGTCCCAGTAAAATTGCGCCGATTGCCACAGGAACAACCAGGAAAGAGGCCTCAAGGTTTCCGGTTTTCAAAAATCCCACAGGCGTGAAAGCCATAACAACAATTATCAGGGCAAACACAGCCAAACCGATAACCGACTTTAAAGGTATTTGCTTTTCTTTTTTTGACATGTTAATCACCAATCCTTAATTTAATTTTTTGTTCTTCTCATATATAATTCTAAGACCCTGCATTATAAGGTCGTCCTTTACAATGATTTTTCGCTTGCAGTGGCTTACAATAACCGGAGAAAGGTCGCCGGACGCCACAATGGTGCAGTCGCTTTTGCTTTCCTCTTCGATTTTTTCAATCATTCCGTCAAGCATACACACGGCTCCCCACACAACACCGGATTTTATACAGTCGTTTGTGTTTTTGCCGATAACGCTTTTTGTAGCGTCAAGGGAAACGCTGGGCAAAAGTGCACTGGTTGTAGTTAAAGCGTTTAAAGAAAGTGACACGCCCGGCATTATAGCTCCGCCGCACATGGCTTTATTTTTGTCCATATAGCATATGGTGGTGGCTGTTCCCATGCAGATAACAATGCATGGGCAGGGATACAATTCCGCCGCCGCAACACAGCCCACAACTAAATCAGCGCCCAAGGTTTCCGGCGAATCTATCTTAATATTAAGTCCTGTTTTAATGCCTGCGCCCACAATCAAAGGAGTGCATCCGAAAAGATTTTTCAAAGCTTCTTTAAGCTGTGAAGTGACCTGAGGCACAACACTGCCTATAATACAGCCGTCAACATCGGAAAGCTCGATGCTGTACACCCTAAACATAGTGAAAATCTCGATGGCGTATTCGTCCGCCGTCTTTCCCTTATCGGTTGAAATCTTTGTTTTAAGCACAAGCTTTTTATCTTTAAATATTCCCATAGTTATATTGGTATTTCCCACATCAACACAAAGTATCATTTATTTTATCCCACCTTTATTTTTTATATCCGCCTTGCAGAACTTACTCTTGGAAATAAGGTTCGTTTCAAGGCGGGCGAGACCTTTATTTTTATCACCGCCTTGCAAGACTTTGTTTAGGAAATTAACATCATTACAAGGCGGGCGAGACCTTTTTCTCAATCTTTGGAATGGCTCGCTCTCGGTTAACTTTTATTTATTATTCTTTTATAGAACTATCATGCTTTTAATCCGGCACGCAATAAATATTTGTGTCCCAAAAGGGTACATATTTATGGTGGCGCATGTAGAATTTATAATGGGGATTTACGGAATGTATCAAAAGGGGAAGTCTGAAAAAATCCTCGGTTCTATGGTAAACGGCAATGTTCCACTTTGCTTTTCCTTTTTTCAAGGTTTCAAGGCTTCCCATAAGCATTTCTTTTTCTGCGCCCTCCACGTCGGCTTTTATATATGTGAAATCAAATTCCCTGTCCAAAGCGTCAACGGTGGTAACGTCAACCGGCAGAGCTTTTTTGCCCTGTACTTCTCCGGAAAGTGAAGAACCTCTGGCACAGCGGTTTTCAAAATAAAGAACCTCTTCCCTGTTCCATATGCCTTTGTTTAAAAGGCAGGCGTTTTCAAGGTTTTCGCCGTAGCCTAAAAGCTTTGTAAATGTCTTTTTGTCCGGCTCCAATGCGGTTATGTGACTGTAATTTCCATTGGAATATTTTAAAAATTCCTCTATTGTGTCGCCACGGTATGCACCTAAATCAAGATAGCTTTCATTATTTTTAAGCTTTAAAATATTTTCAAAAACCTCATCCTTTTCGCTTTCGCAGTCAAAAAGATAAAAAAGCTTTCCGAAAATATAGAAATTTAAACAGCAGTCAAAGGCTTTTAAAGAGGGCTCGTCTTTAAAAAGATTTCTGGCTTTTATAATATCATCAATATTCTCTAAAAGAAAAATTTCTGTCATTATGTTTTCGCCGAAAACAGGAACATACGCCACATAGGTTTTGTGCTTTCGGGCGATTGATTTGATGTTTTCTATTACCGAGTCGATTTGAGTTCCGAAGCATATAAGGACTATAAAATCACCAAGCTCCTCTTCCACCTGACTTAATTTTTTCACCTTATAACCGTGAAAAAGCTGACCACGGACAAAATCGTCGCTGGCGATTATTTCCGAGGGCTTTCTTCCGATTTTCTCAAGCTGTGAAATTACAATATCCGCCCCGTTGCCCATGCCGTAAAGCACAAGTGGTGTGGCGTCGTTTTTTAAAAAATCCCATATTGTTGTTTTTTCCCTTATGAAGTCAGGCAAAGCCAAAATATTGTCCCCCAATACTCAAATATAATGTAATTTTACCACATTCCATTAAGCTTTACAATCGGATTGACACTCCTGTTTCTATTGTATTTTTAAAATTGCTATGTTACAATAGTAAAAAACGAGAGGATGATTTTCTTGAAATATATTAAAATCGGCAATAATATTGAGAATGCTTCCGCTATAGCATTGGGATGCATGAGAATACATGCCCTTGATAATGCACAGGTTGAAGAACTTATTATGACCGCTCTTGACAACGGCATAAACTTTTTTGACCATGCTGATATCTACGGAAAAGGCAAGTCAGAAGAGCTTTTCGGTGAATTTATGAAAAACCACAAGGACTTGAGAGATAAAATGATAATCCAGACAAAGTGCGCTATCCGCCCCGGATATTACGATTTCTCAAAGGAACACATAATCGAGTCAGTGGAAACCAGCCTTAAAAGAATGAACCTTGATTATCTTGACGTGCTTTTGCTTCACCGTCCAGATACACTTATGGAGCCTGAAGAGGTTGGAGAAGCCTTTGAAGAGCTTTACAAAAGCGGAAAGGTTAAAAATTTCGGCGTAAGCAACCACAACATGATGCAGGTTGAACTGCTGAAAACCGGCGTAAATGTTCCACTTGTTATAAACCAGCTTCAGCTCAGCATTGTAAACGCCGGAATGATTACCTCCGGAATCAATGTAAATATGGAGAACAAGGAGTCCGTTATGCACGACGGATTTTTGCTGGAGTACAGCAGACTTAAAAATATGACAATTCAGGCATGGTCACCTTTCAGATACGGAAAAGCCGGAGTTTTCCTTGATAACCCGGATTATCCTGAGCTTAACGCAGAGATTGACCGCCTTGCAGAGAAATACGGCGTAAAAAATACAGCTATAGCCGCCGCATGGATACTCCGTCATCCGGCAAAAATTCAGGTTATAGCCGGAACAACAAACAAAGAAAGACTTTCCGACATCTGCAAAGCCGCCGATGTTGACCTTACCAGACAGGAATGGTACAGCATTTACAGAAGCGCCGGCCATCATCTGCCATGATAAAATGATTTTGCGAAAGGAGCGGTAAAATGAAAAAGAAAGACGAAAATAAAAAACGAACCAAAAAGGATTATATAAAATACATAGGAACAGCGGTTATTTTTATCCTGACATTTTATCTGCTCTTTTCCTATAAGGGTGTGAATCTTTTTATCTGGTCGTGATACCATTCTGTCAAAGAAAATAATGGGAGAGATTGGATTTGGAAAATGGGAAAAAGAGAATAAATCTGATTGACGCCATACGAGGGCTGGCGGTTGTGGATATGGTGCTTTTTCATTTTGTGTATGATATCTTCGTCATATTTTTAGAACAGCCCCGCTGGCCCTATACCTTTCCTGTGCCCTTATGGCAGAGGACTATATGTATAACCTTTATTTTTATTTCGGGATTTTCCTTTTGCCTGGCTAAAAGTCATATGAAACAGGCGGTAAAGCTTATAGGAACGGGAGTGCTGATTACACTTTTCACCTATTTTTTTATGCCCTCTCTGGTGATTTATTACGGAATAATTTTCTTTTTGGGAGTGGCGGCGCTGATAACCGCAGGACTTCATAAAATATTAAAGGGCAGATTTGCGGTTTGGGGACTGCTGATTTCTCTTGTTTTGTTTGTGGTGTTTTACAGCGTGTCATCGGGAACTTTAAACCTGTTTTTCACCCAATTTCAGCTTCCGGAAAGTCTGTACAGCACAAGCTGGCTGGTGTTTCTGGGATTTCCCAACGAGGGTTTTTATTCCTCGGATTATTTCGGGGTCTTGCCGTGGATATTTATGTATTTTGTAGGGTACTTTGCCTATAATATTTTGAAAGACAAAATAAGCAAAATAAGCATTTTTTATCTCAGAATACCTTTTTTGGAATTTTGCGGAAGACACAGCTATATTATTTACCTTGTCCATCAACCAACATGCTTTATTGTAGCAGGATTGGCTATGGGTAAATTATTTTAAGATTTTTGTCTGTGATTTCCTAAAAATATTCTTTTAAATGATAAATTAAATCAATTTTTGTATAAAAACATCAAATCCGGCTTGAATTTGATGTTTTTTCTTTTTTTTGTCATTTACAAAAAATATTTGCTGTTGTATAATCTCACAAAAACAAAGAACACAATAATTTTTATATATAATGTCTTTAAAACTTAAATTTTAACGCAATATTTATGTTAAATAGGTCGTAACAATGGACAGAGCAAAAAAATCCCCGATAGACATGACAACTGGAAATCCGGTTAAGAAAATACTTTTATTTATGGTTCCTCTTCTTGTGGGAAGTCTTTTCCGGCAGCTTTACAGCATGGTGGATATGATGATTGTGGGAAATACCTTGGGTTCCGACGCATTCGGAGCGGTGGGACTTACCGTGCCGGTAATGTATCTTGTTATAGGAATGGCGCAGGGATTTACCACGGGATTTTCGGTGATAACCGCCCAGTATGTGGGAGGCGGTAAAAAGGAATATCTCAAAAAATCAATAGCGGTTTCCATACTCCTTACGGCGGTTTTGTCCCTGTTATTTACGGTGATAAGTACGGTTTTTACCGAGCCTGTTTTAAGACTTATGAATACGCCTGACACAATGATGAAAGACGCATTTAATTATCTTTTTGCGATTTATCTGGGAATTGGCACGACGTTTTTCTTTAACTGCTTTTCTTCCCTGCTGAGAGCTTTCGGCGACAGCAGAACTCCTTTGTATTTTTTGGTGGTTTACTGTTTAATAAATATTATTTTGGATTATGTGCTGATGAGCTGGTACAGGGTTCAGCCTTGAGAATACATGTTGACGGCGGAAATCTTTCATGGGGCAAATATGTAATCGGCGAAATCGAAGTTGGTTACGAGTTTATGGACGTTGACCCGGACTCAGTTACAATCACCCTTAATGCGGAGGATATCACCATTGAAGAGGGCGAGAACTTCCAGCTTGAGGCAACAATTCTTCCGGTTTATGTTACAAACAAAAATGTTGTTTGGGTATCAGACAACGAGAATATCACAGTTGACAAGACAGGACTTGTACAAGCCGGATACCTTGCAGACGGCAAGACACAGACAGGCACAATAACAGCCACCACAGAATTCGGACAGAAAACAGCGGTGTGCAACGTGACTGTAAATCCTAAGGTTGTTGAAGAAGAGGACAAGGAAGAGGTTAACAGAAGAATTGAAATCCTTGAAAAGCTGTACACAGCCGCAAATCCTGAGGACTATTCCCAGGGAACTATAGACGAGGCAAAGGCTATTACAGAAAAAGCAAAAGAGGATATTGCAAAAGCAGATACACTTGGCGAAATTTCAGCGATAAATGAAAGCATGAAATCTGCACAGAAAAATTTTGAAAATGCAGATATAACAGCTTTAAGAACAGTAAAAGAGCTTATCGACAGAATTACAGGAGAAAATTCCTCCGAAAACTTCATCCTTGAGATGATACCTGCCGACCCTGAAACAGGAATGGATGTATATGAGGTTGACTGGAACGCAGAAGAAAATAAACCTGTTTTGAGAGGCAACAATGCAGTTGCAATGGCTACAGCCTATAACTACTATCTCAAATATTTTGCATATCTCGATTTCCCATACACCTTACCCAACAGAGCCTGTAGGAAATTCCGTTGAGGTAAGCCACGAACTTATTATTAAGTATGCCGACATATTCAAAGAGGTTTATGACTATGACGTTGACCCGTCATTGCTTGACAAAGAGATTGATAAGTCTGAGCTTTCCGCAAGATACGAAGAGCTTAAGGACACAGAGAATGTTTACAGTGTAAATTCCTACAAAGCATTTGTTGCTGCACTGGACAATGCAAAGAGTGTAATAGATAATACAGAGGCAACACAGGATGATGTAAACAACGCTTTGACACAGCTTAACTCCGCTTTTGAAAATCTTACCTACATCAAGGGCGATGTAACCCACGACGGAAAGCTTATAATCACAGATGCTACACTTGTTCAGATTTATCTGAAAGGTAACGGCGAAAACTTTGACACCGAAACCGCCGATGCAGACGGAAACGGAGAAATCAATGTTGAAGACGTTTCACTTATTCAAAAGGCTATTGTTGACCTTTGTCATGTAGATGACGACGGAAACATAATATAAATATGCCAAAAGTTTTTTAGTTTCATTTTCTTATAATCCTTTTCTATCAAAAGTGCGGATTTCTCTCCGCACTTTTGTTTTTTAGGAAAAATGATTTAACCTTAAAATCACTTTATTAGAATTGTTGTAAAAACCATTGATAATATGGCTGAATTTGACAGATGATTTCGGGTGGTATTATGTTATAAAGATATATTTTTTTAAAAATGTTTATTGAAATTATATTATTTTATGATATAATATGAACATAATCGGATGATTGATAAAAAATTCCTTCATTGAAACAGATTGTTTTTAAAAATAAATTATCACAAAATTGCTATAAAGTCATGGTTTTGAAAAATAATCCATGGACTTAACGCTATAAATTTAAAATTACGGAGGTGATAGTTTAATCAAAGAAGAAGGACTAAATCTTATAAGCTTTTAAACAAAAACAGGAGGTAAAGAAAAATGAAAGCTAAAAGGTTTTTATCCGCAGTACTTAGTTTGCTGATGGTGGCATCAATGTTTGCCGTTTCCTTTACAGCCGCATCTGCAGAGGAAAGCGCAAACCTTGCACTGAACAAAACCGCCACAGCCTCTTCATCCTATCCGGGAAAGGAATGGACTCCGGACAAGGCAGTTGACGGAATTATCGACAACACAAGCACAAAAAATTCAAGATGGTCATCAAAACGTGCCACAGACGGAACAGCCGCAGACGAGGGCACAAAGGAACAGTGGCTTATGGTTGACTTGGGCGCAGAATATACAGTTGCTCAGGTCAATGTGTTCTGGGAGGCGGCTTCTGCCACAGGTTACACAATTCAGGGTTCATTGGACGGCGCAGAGTTTTTCGACATTGAAACAGGAAGCGCCGACGCAGAGGGTATGAAAAAACACAGCTCTTTTGAACCGGTTACAGCTAAATATATCAGAGTGCTTTGCCAGGAGCCTAAAACCGCAAGGTACGGATATTCAATTTACGAGCTTGAAGTTTACAGCGAAAAACAGCTTGAATCCACAGACGATATTATCGCTTTGGTGGAGAACACCGCTCCTACTCTCAGCGAGGATGGAACTCACGTTGTTCTTCCTGAAATTCCAAATTCCGACAGATATTCAATCGAGATTTTCGGAACAGATAATCAGCAGGTTGTAAAGACAGACGGAACTGTTATAAAGCCTCTTGTTGATATGGAAGTAAGATTTACATATAAAATTACAGATAAAACCGATGACAGCGTTTACTCTGTATCTTCCGTTGACACACCGGTGCTGGTTGTTCCCGGAGAGTACACACAGGAGGAAACCGACAACCAAAAGCCAAATGTAGTGCCGGGTCTTAGAGAGTGGAAAGGACATGAAGGCAGCTATCAGCTTACAGAAAACTCAAGAATAGTTTACGCATCAGAGGCGGAAGCCGCAGCCGCAGAGATGATAAAGTCATATTTCAGAGATATGCTTGAAATGGAAATCCCATGTGTAATGGGCGAGCCTGCTGCCGGCGATGTTTATGTTAAGACAAATTACGACACTGACTATGTGGGCGAAGAGGGATACATTCTCACAATTGACGATTATGCTGCCATTGAAGCTCCCACCTACACCGGACTTATTTACGGCGGCGCATCAATAACACAAATTCTCTATCAGGACGAGGAACTGAAAGCTCCTAAGGGTATTGCAAGGGACTATCCTCAGTACGAGGTTCGTGCCGGAATGATAGACGTGGGCAGAATGTACATTCCTTTGGAATACCTTGAGGAAATGACAATCTATATGTCATGGTACAAGCTCAACGAGGTTCATGTTCATATCAACGACTACTGGGGTCAGTCCGGCTACAGCGCATTCAGACTTGAAAGCGAGGTTTATCCTGAGATAGTTGCCGAGGACGGTTACTACACAAAGGACGAGTACAGACAGTATCAGAAGGATATGAAGTCTTACAGTATCGATGTAATAACTGAAATCGACACACCTTATCATGCAGAGTGCTTTAGAGATGTTCCGGGTGTTGTTATGCTTGGCGCAGGTCAGCTTGATATAACCACAGAGGAAAATTTCAACGCCAACAGAGAGATTATTGAAAACCTTATCGACGAGTATCTTGACGGAGAAGACCCTGTTATCCAGAGTGATAAATTTCACATGGGTACAGACGAGTACGACAAGAGATACAGCGAGCAGATGAGAGCCTGGACAGACCACTTTATAAAGTATATAAATGCAAAGGGTTACAACACAAGACTTTGGGCTTCATTGGGTAAAAACGGATTTAACGGAACAACTCCTGTTACCAACGAGGCAACAGTAAACCTCTGGGCTCCTTACTGGGCAGACGTTCACGAAACCTATGACGCAGGCTATGACGTTATCAACACATACGGCGGATGGCTCTACATTGTTCCTGCCGCCAATGCTGGATATCCTGACAGATTTAATATGCCTCGCCTTTACAATGAATTTGAGGTCAACAACTTCAAGTCCGGAAGAAATCCATCCGGCGAAGCTATAATGCCTGTTGCTCATCCTCAGACAAAGGGCGCAGAATTCTGTATCTGGAACGACATGACATCCTTTAGAACAGGCTTCTCAATGTTTGATATTTACGACAGAATGAAAGACGCTGTTTCACTTGTTTCCGAGAAAACATGGTTCGGCGAGGACGAAGAGGGTCAGACCTACGAGCAGTTCCGTGAGAGAATCGACGCTGTACAGAACAAAGCTCCAAACACAAACCCGGGAAGATTTGTAGAGTCCGAAACAGATGTTATAGCCGACTACAGCTTCAACAACGGTTCAGCCACTTTGACAGACAAGAGCGGCAACAGTTATGACGGAGAAATTATCAACGGAACAGTTGAAAATCAGGAAATCAAATTCGACGGAACAGGATATATCTCACTGCCATTTGACAGCGTTGGTTATCCTTACACAGTTATGATGGACGTTAACTTTGATGAGATAAACGATCAGATGACTCTGTTCAGCGGCAAGGACGGAAAATTCTTCCTTACCCTTGACGGCAAGGTTGGCTACAGCCGTGAGGCATACAGCTATACATTCGATTATACACTTGAGCCAAACAAGGATTACAATATAGCCCTTGTCTGCGACAATAAAAACCTTACACTTTATGTAAACGGCGGCAAGGTTGGAAGCGGAAAGCTTACAAATGAAACAATCGCCGGAAAAGCTCAGCAGAGCTCAACCTTTGTTCTCCCTACGGAAAAAATTATGGAGAATGTAAAGGGAACAGTTTCCAGCCTTAAAATCTACAACAGAACCTTAAGCGACCAGGAAATTAACGACGCAGTACCGTTTAAGGGACGTGAAAACATAGCTTTGGGCAAAGACGTAACGGCTTCCTCTTTGGAGGTTTCCGACGGAAGATTTACAGCGGATATGGCTGTTGACGGAATTGTAAGCAAGGATTCCAGAGTTTCTTTCGGAAAGGCACAGGACGAGCAGTGGCTCTTGGTTGACTTGGGTGACCTTTACACAATAGAGGACGTTGTTATAAACTTCGAGTCAACTGTCGGAAAATACGAGGTTCAGATTTCCGCCGACGGCGAAAGCTACACAACAGTTTACACAAAGAACGAAGATACAGTAAACGTAGCAACACCTGCAATAGACGAAATCCACTTTGAGCCTCAGGAAGCCAGATATGTGAAGTATGTTCAGAAAGAAAGATGGAAGCATCCTTCCAACGGTCAGTGGTACAGCGGAAGTATTTACGAGTTTGAGGTTTACAAGTCAATGAGCGATGAGCTTCTTGACTATATCGACGAGATAAACCAGACTCTCGGTCAGTACGAGCCGGGCATGGGCGACGGTCAGATCAATTCCGATTACTATGAGTCATTCCAGAAGCTTATAGAGGACACAACAGAGCTTGCAAATTCCGGAAATCTCACTAGCGACACAACGGAAGAAGCTTTGACCGCCCTTTACAGAAAGTTCCTTGAGCTGGAAAACAATATAATTTCAGTTGACAGAACCAAGCTTTCCGCAAAGATTGAAGAGGTAAAGGATATTGACCTTACAGTTTATACTGCAAATTCCGCAAAGGCTACAAAGGATGCTTTGGATGAAGCAACAGCTTTGAACATTTCCGAGCATCCCACACAGGCAGAAATCGACGGCGCACTTGCAAAGCTCAATGAAGCCTTTGCTTCCCTAAAATATAACAAGGGCGACGTAAACCACGACGGAAAGCTCACAATCAGCGACGCTACAATGATTCAGATTTACATTATAAAAGGTATAGATGAAATTGACATTGACACAGCCGACGTTGACAACAGCGGAAAAGTGGACATCGACGACGCAACAAGCGTACAGAAAGTTGTAGTTGGAATTTACGAACTTGACGGCGACGGAAACCACGTAGCCGCTGCTATATTAAAGCGAGGAGGTTTAAACAGTTATGAATAAATCTGTAAGTATACCAAAAAGAAAAATAACGGCATTATTTATGTCGATTTGTATTGCTTTAACATGTTTTGCATCTTTTAAGGCTTCGGCGGTAACTCCTCAGATTTTTCCTGACCAGTTTGGTATAGACTTAAACGAACTCATTGACAACGGAACATTGCAGTATATGAGCTACAGCGATGAAACCACCGGTATAAATATGAATTACTGGATTCATGCTCCGGAAGATTACATGGAAAAATCATATCCAATGCTTGTTTATTTCCACGGCCACGGAGGCGGCGGAACTAAAATGGGAAACATTGAAAATAACACCGGAATTATATATCAGCTTTTAACAGAATATAATCTTGAAAATAATCCATGTATAATCGTTGCGCCACAGACTCCTCAGGCAGGCGGAGTAGGCGATGAAAGCAAGTGGGTAAATCTTGGAGATTCCTGGTATCACGATTACAGAGATATGGATACAAACCCGAGAACAAAAAATTTGACCACCGCTTACAATATTATAGAGTATGTAGAGGACAATTATAATGTTGACTCCGACAGACTTTATGTTACAGGCCTTTCTATGGGCGGAATGGCAACATGGGATTTGGGCACAAGAAACCCTGATAAATTTGCAGCCATTGTCCCTGTATGCGGTGTAGGCGATTACAAAAAAGCGGCGATTTTAAGCGATATGCCTATAAGAACCTTCCACGGAACCTTGGACGATATTGTTCCCGTAAACGCCACAAGAAGCATGTACAATTCTTTGGCAGAGTACGGAAATATCACCTATACAGAATATCCCGATGAATTGCATGAAAGCTGGAACGTGGCTTACGGAAAGGATAATGTTCAGGATTTAATAGACTGGATGTTTAATCAAAGCAAAAACGGAACTCTTGACGGAAAAACCGATACCGCCCCTCTTGAACAGATAATATCATCGGCAGAGGGCTTAAAGGAAGATGACTACACAGCCGAAACCTGGGAAAAGATAACAGCTTTGAAAAACGAAGCTGAAAACACCATAAACAGCGGCAGTCTTACAGACGAATTAAATTCCTATTACTGCAAAAATCTTACAGATCTCATGAAGCAGGAAAAAGTAAATGTCGCTTTGTCTGCACAGGTTACAGCCAACAAATACCCCACTTTTAATACCTCATTAAAGGGACTTAATGATGGAATTATAGTTGACAACGTAAATAACTTTACAACCTTTGCGGCTAACGACTTGGCGGAAATCACTTTCAGCTGGGATACTCCTCAGACTGTTTCAGCTATAGATTTTCATATATTCATGGGAACCGTATACGGCCCGAGAAAGTACGAGCTTAGATATAAAACCTTTGACAGCCGGGAGTATATATCCTTGGGCGAAAGAACAATGAACTGGAAAGGCTCCGCAAATTATGAGTTTGAAAATGACCTTTGGGTTTTGGATAATAAGCCGGAAAACGTTTCCGATATTCAGGTGGTTATTAAAGAAGGAGCAGGCAGCGACATCTATTACACAATTCAGGAAATAAAGATATTGGGCGAAGGCGAAACAGCCTATCCGGAAGTTACATCCTATGAGGAAATGGCGGAAATCAAGGCGAAAAGCGTTAAGGAAGCTGTTGAAATGCTTCCAAAGTACACAACAGTTTATCTCTCCAATTCAGATAAGGTCACATCACTTATTGATTGGAATACCGATGAGCTGGAGGATAATTTCACAGGAGAGATTGTTCTCAAGGGAGTTTTTGATTTGCCAAACGGATACGAAAACAGTAATGGCGTACAGCCGGAAATAAAAATAACTGTTAAACCGGATATCGTTATGGGAGATGTCAACGGAGATAATCAGATAAATATTGAAGATGTTACAATCCTTATGAAATACATAGTACGTGCTGAGGGAATTGATATAAATGAAGCTTCAGCGGATATGAATAATGACGGAATAATAAACATCCTCGATGCAACAGAGATACAGATATTATTGGCAAAATAAAATATACAGCTACCACATAAATATTTAAACAAAAGGCGCAGGCATTTTTGTCTGTGTCTTTTGTTTTATATAGTGCTTTTTTGATAAAAATTCCGTCTTTAATTTTACCTATTGCATATTGAATTAAGGAAAGATATTTTGATATAATTGAATTACAGGAAAATGTATTTTTTAGAAAGGACGATTATAATGAAAAAGACTATTTCTTTGGTTTTGGCTGTGCTCATGCTGGCTTCTGCTTTTTTTGCTTTGCCTGCTGTTTCGGCGGAGATGAAAAATCCCAACGTTAAAGGAAGCAATCAGGAGCTTTTGGACATGCTCAACAATCTTGAACCTCAGCAGTTTGTAAGCGATTATGAAAAGCTTGGAATGACAAAGGAGCAGTTTGCAGAGATTGAAGCGGAAACCCTGAAAACTATTGAGAGCAGCGGAGCTTTTACAGACTACGACAAGCTTAAAGCTATTTGCCATTGGGTATGCGACAATATCAAGTATGATTACGACCTGGTAAGCGGTTCTCAGGACGCTTACAACGTATTCTCAAAAAGACTTGGAATTTGTCAGGGATATTCCAACGTGACAAAAGCCATGTGCGCTGCGGTGGGAATTCCCTGCGTAATGGTAAACGGCGATTCCTCTGCCGGCGGTCATGCATGGAGTATGGCTTATGCCGACAACAGATGGATATTTATTGATAACACATGGGCAATGGATTGGTTTGATAAAGATGTTGAAAAGTTCTCCAACGACCACAGACCATATTACTGCGACGATATTAAGGTTCAGGAGGGCGACTTTATCTTTACATATTTTAACGGCGTTGCCCCATGCAAGTATGTAGGCCAGAGCGGAGACTGGGTTATCCCTTCAAGCGCTGTAAATATGCCTGTTACCGGAGTTTCCTTCTACCTGTTCGACGCCTATTCAACAGTTGAAACACTGTATATTCCTGAAACAGTGAAAAATCTTGAAACCACAGGTCTTAACTACTGCTCAAAGCTTAAAAAGATTGAGGTTGCAGAAAACAATACATCTTTTGCATCTGTAGACGGCGTTCTTTTTGACAAGTCTGTTTCCAATCTTTTGATATATCCAACAGGAAAAGAGGAAACAAGCTTTGCAATTCCTAATACAATTAAGCAGCTGGGAGAAAGCGTGTTTGAAAGAAATACAAATCTCACAGATGTGCTTATTCCTGCTTCTGTAACATCTATAGGCAAAGCACCTTTTAATGATAATTCAAAAATTACAATTTACGCTGACGAGGGAACATACGGTTATGAGTTTGCAAAGCAAAACGGAATTGCCTGCAAGCCCACATCTGAATTTGAAGGCGGAGAAACACAGGAGCCTGTGAATAAAGATCAGCTTACCGCTCTTGTTGATGAAATGAATCAGGTTAAGAATGTTTACACAGTAAATTCCTACCGTGAATTTGCCGCAGCTCTGGGAAATGCCGCAGACGTTTTAAAGGATGACAAAGCAGACCAGAAAACAGTGGATGAGGCTTTTGCGGCTTTGGAGTCAGCCTATGAAAACCTTAAATACAATATGGGAGATATTGACCACAGCGGAGCAATTTCTATAGATGACGTAACCGCTATACAGCAGCATGTTTCCGGTCAGAATATTGAAAATTTTGACAGCCTTTTAGCTGATGTAGACGGAAGCAGCGAGATAACAATAACAGACGCAACTATTTGCCAGATGGTTGTTGCAAATATGATGTCTGTTGATGAGGACGGAAATATAACATTATAATTGAATTATAAATAAGCTGGGAAATATTGTTTTTAAAAAGATTTCAAGTACTTTTTTCAAAACAATCACACAAAGCTGTTTGCTCTGTGTTATAATAACAACTGTAAGAAGGATGAGCCGCAAGCATCCTGATTACATGTTCTACCCCTCCTCATTGTAGATAATGCAATCTACTTTGTACCCCTCATTTTTGTAACAAGGTAAGACCGCCATGCGAAAGCGTGGCGGTCTTACTGTGTTTTTAGGATAAATTTTTTATAAAAAGTCTTAGTCGTTTTAAGTTTAAAACTATGATATTTTATTTTCCAAATACACCTGTTTAAGCAGTACATATTGAAGATAGGATTTTTTAACCTTACTCCCTCCCCTTTTTCTTATCTGAACCCTTTCCCCGTTGTCCATAAGAAAGTCGTCCCCGTGGATTTTTGAAACTCTGTCCATGTTCACCACACAGCCCTTGTAGCAGCCTATAAAACGCAGGTCACAAAGACTTTCACAAAACTTTTCAAAGGTTATGTAGGTTTTAAAAACCCCTGCGTCCGTGTGTATGTAAACGGCATTTTTAAAGGTTTCGGCGTAAAGAATTGTGCTTAGATAAACACGCAGAGGACACCGCTGGTGCATAATGGAGATGTAAGGTGCGTTATTTTCCTCAATAGATTTCATTTTTAATCACCTTTTTGTAATGTTATAAGGGAGATAATACCATAATCTATTTAAAAAAATTAAAAGAACCTGTCGCTGTTTCAATATTTAAAAATAGTGCAGTTAATGAGCGGTTTGGAGGACGGAATTAAAAAATAAAAAATCAGGCACACTATAGAGGAAAAGTCCAAAATAATGTGCCTGAATGTTTAATTAAATTGAAAAGCTAAAAACGAATTTTTGGCTTATTTATTAAGTCCCTCGTAAACAGCAACTGCGCATGCAACTGTTGCGCCAACCATTGGGTTGTTGCCCATACCGATAAGACCCATCATCTCAACGTGAGCAGGAACAGAAGAAGAACCTGCAAACTGAGCGTCACCGTGCATACGGCCCATAGAGTCTGTAAGACCATAGGAAGCAGGACCTGCGCCCATGTTATCCGGGTGGAGTGTACGTCCTGTGCCGCCGCCGCTGGCAACTGAGAAGTATGCTTTACCGTTTTCGATAGCCCACTTCTTGTATGTGCCTGCAACAAGGTGCTGGAATCTTGTTGGGTTAGTTGAGTTACCTGTGATGGAAACGCCAACGTTCTCGTGCTGCATGATAGCAACGCCTTCACGAACGTCGTCTGCGCCGTAGCAGCGAACAGCAGCTCTTTCACCGTTGGAGAAAGCTGTCTCGCTTACGATTTTGAGTTCGCTGGTGAAGTAGTCAAATTCTGTCTTTACATATGTAAAGCCGTTAATTCTGGCGATGATGTAAGCGGCATCCTTACCAAGACCGTTAAGAATAACTCTGAGAGGTTCTTTTCTTGCCTTGTTAGCATTTCTTGCGATACCGATAGCACCCTCAGCAGCTGCGAAGCTCTCGTGACCTGCGAGGAATGCGAAGCACTTTGTCTCATCTTTGAGGAGCATTGCGCCCAAGTTACCGTGGCCAAGACCAACAGCTCTCTGCTCTGCAACAGAACCAGGGATACAGAAAGCCTCAAGACCGATACCGATAGCCTCAGCAGCCTCAGCAGCAGTCTTAACACCCTTCTTGATTGCAACAGCGCAGCCAAGTGTGTAAGCCCAGGATGCGTTTTCAAATGCGATAGGCTGAACGCCCTTTACGATTGTGTCTGGATCAAAGCCGCAGTTCAAGCAAAGCTCTCTTGCCTCTTCAAGACTTGCAATACCATATTCGGCAAGGCACTTCTCAATTTTAGGCATTCTTCTTTCCTTACTTTCAAAAGTAACATTGTTAGCCATAATTAAGTCCTCCCTTACCAATTATTCTTCACGTGGGTCGATGTATTTAGCCGCACCGTCGAAGCGACCATACTGACCGATATTCTTTTCATATGCTTCTTTTGGATCTACACCGTGACGGATATCCTCCATCATCTTGCCGAGCTTAACGAACTGATAACCGATAACCTCGTTGTTCTCGTCGAGAGCTGTCTTAAGAACATAGCCCTCAGCCATTTCCATGTAACGAACGCCTTTTTCCTTAGTGCTGAACATGGTACCAACCTGTGAACGAAGTCCCTTACCCAAGTCCTCAAGGCCTGCGCCGATAGGAAGTCCGCCCTCGGAGAAAGCTGTCTGGCTTCTGCCGTATGCGAGCTGCTCGAAGATGTTCTTCATAGCAGTGTTGATAGCGTCGCAAACGAGGTCTGTGTTAAGGCACTCGAGCAATGTCTTGCCAGGGAGAATTTCAGCAGCCATAGCTGCGGAGTGTGTCATACCTGAGCAACCGAGTGTTTCAACAAGAGCTTCCTCAACAATACCGTCTTTTACGTTAAGGGTAAGCTTACATGCGCCCTGCTGAGGTGCGCACCAGCCCACACCGTGAGAAAGACCGGAGATATCTTTGATTTCATAGGACTTAACCCATTTGCCCTCTTCAGGAATTGGGGCGGGACCATGATGAGGTCCTTTTGTTACAGTACACATTTTTTCCACTTCATGGGAATAATTCATAGGTACTACTCCTTTCAATTTAATTGTTTGAGCTGAAATTACCCACTCATACAATCTAATTATAAAGCTTTTTTTCCTTTTTATCAATAGTTTTTTAATGTATTTTTACAAAATATCACTTTTATAAATGCCATTTTTGAATATGATGTCTTTATTTTCCAAAACGATGATTATTTTAGTAAATATCACCGGATATTTGACCGTTTTATGCAAAACATAGTAAAGACATAATCAAGGAAAGGTGATTTCATGAATATACTTAATCTTTTAAACGCCTTTTGGGTTGGCGGTCTTATCTGTGTTGTGGGTCAGATTTTGATAGATAAAACAAATCTCACCCCAGCCCGCATACTGGTGGGATTTTTGATAGCCGGAATGATTCTGTCCGCCGTGGGCATTTACCCTTACATTGTGGACTTTGCAGGGGCGGGAGCCACCGTTCCACTTTCGGGCTTTGGAAATGTAATAGCCCAAGGGGTAAAAAAAGCCGTGGAGGAACAGGGATTTTTCGGGATTTTCACAGGAGCCTTGACCGCAGGTTCAGCGGGAATTACCGCCGCAGTTTTCTTTTCTCTTTTGGCGTCAATATTTTTCCGTTCCCGTCCCAAATAAATTTTTTTAAATAAAAACTTGACAAAATAAAAATTCTGAGTATAATCGTGTGTGTAAAGCAAAGGCGCTTTGGAAATGTTTCCGAAGCGTCTTTTTTATTTTTACTTCCTTACATCCGAGCAGCGTGGCTCGGCTTATTTCCCTTTTTTCGCAAAGGTGCGGTTTTTGTCCATGGGCAATCCGCACCTTTTTTATTTTAGAAATAAAGAGTATTAAAGATACTTTTTGTTATAAAAAGTCCGCGTAGTTTCGGCGGATAAAGAGGAGGAATTATTATGGGTGAATTTTCAGCATTGAACACCATATGGGTGCTTGTGGGAGCGGCTTTGGTGTTCTTCATGCAGGCGGGTTTTGCTATGGTTGAAACCGGTTTTACCCGAGCCAAGAATGCGGGAAACATAATCATGAAAAACCTTATGGATTTCTGTATAGGTACTCCCGCTTTTTGGATTGTTGGTTTTGGGCTTATGTTCGGAGGAACAGGAGCTTTTATCGGAAGTATCGGAGGAATTGCCGAAGAGGCTAACTACGGAACCTCAATGCTTCCCGACGGCGTTCCCTTTTACGCTTTTCTCATATTCCAGACGGTTTTCTGCGCAACTGCCGCAACTATCGTTTCCGGAGCAATGGCAGAGAGAACAAAGTTTTCCGCATACTGCGTTTACAGCTTTGTTATTAGCCTTTTAATCTATCCTATTTCCGGCCACTGGATATGGGGCGGCGGCTGGCTTTCACAGCTGGGATTTCATGATTTCGCCGGCTCAACAGCTGTACATATGGTTGGCGGCGTTGCAGCATTTGTGGGCGCACTTATTCTCGGCCCACGTATCGGAAAGTACGACAAAAACGGAAAGGCAAAGGCTATTCCGGGACACAGCCTTACATTGGGTGCATTGGGCGTGTTTATTCTTTGGTTCTGCTGGTTCGGCTTTAACGGAGCTTCCACCGTTTCAATGGAGGGCGAAGCCGTTGTTACAGCCGGAAAAATCTTTGTAAACACAAACCTTGCGGCGGCTGTTTCTTCCTGCGCCGTGCTTCTCATCACATGGATACGCTACAAAAAGCCTGATATTTCCATGACACTCAACGGAACCTTGGCTGGTCTTGTGGCTATCACAGCAAGCTGTGACACAGTTTCACCTGTTTCCGCCGCAATAATCGGAATTATCGCAGGCTTTGTGGTTGTTTTTGGTATTGAATTTATCGACAAGGTTTTGAAAATAGATGACCCTGTAGGCGCTGTAGGTGTTCACGGACTTAACGGCGCATTGGGTACAATTTGCGTAGGTCTTTTCTCAGACGGAACAGGAACAGAGGGTCTCGGACTTTTCACAGGGGGCGGCTTCCATCTTTTAGGAGTTCAGCTTCTTGGAATGGCTGCGGTTATCGCTTGGGTTGCCGTTACAATGACAGTTGTTTTCCAGGTTATCAAGCACACAATGGGACTTAGAGTTTCCGAGGATGAGGAGATTGCCGGACTTGATATAAGAGAACACGGCATTGAAAGCAGTTACGCAGACTTTATCACCTTTGACAACACAGGCGATGTTCCTCAGACTCTTCCAAAGGTTACTGTTTCCTCTATGGGCGCAGAACAGGCTCCCGCTGAATTGGTGGATTCCGCCGACCCGGGAGCGGATTACAAGCTTACAAAGATAAGCATAATCACACGTCAGAACAAGCTAAACGAGCTTATGCATGCTTTAAACTCCATAGGAATTACCGGTATAACGGTGACAAACGTGCTGGGATGCGGAACGCAGAAGGGCGCATCACACTTCTACCGAGGTGTTGAAATGGATATGAGTTTGCTTCCGAAAATCAAGGTGGAGATTGTTGTAAGCAAGGTTCCGGTACAGCTTGTGCTGGATACAGCCAGAAAGGCTCTCTACACAGGAAAAATCGGCGACGGCAAAATGTTCGTTTACGATATTGAAAATGTAGTAAAGGTGAGAACCGGCGAGGAGGGCTTCGACGCCTTGCAGGATACACCGTTATAATATAGCTATCGGTTATTGATATACAAAACCGCAGATTAAGGGAAATCTCTTGTCTGCGGTTTTCTTTTGCTGTAATTTATCCCAAGCTTGACAACTTAAAATCACCATACTATAATATGAGAGTAATTCTCATATTCGTTGACCTTTGTTGACGCTGTAAAGGAGATGTGCTATTTGACTGATAAAAAAGTCTGTAGAAAGGAATACAATACGGAGCAAAGGAAAATGCTGCTTAATTATCTTAAAGAAAACAGCGAACGTGAATTTTCCATAGACGCCCTCTCCCTTGAGCTGGGAGAAATAAGCGGCGGAAAAATAGGAAAAAGCACAATCTACCGTCAGGTAAAGGAGCTTTGCCGTTCTGGGCTTTTAAGGCGTTTCCGAAAAGAGGGAAAAACCGTTGTGTACCAGTATATGGAGCACGGCGGCGACTGCTGCAACCATTTTCATCTTAAATGCACCGCCTGCGGACGGCTTGTCCACCTTGAGTGTGCGGACGCTGAAAACCTTGCCAAGCATATAAAGGAAAAGCACGACTTTGTTTTGGACCTTTCTAAAACAGTTCTTTACGGACTTTGTAAGGAATGCAGAGAAAAATCATAAGGAGAAAAAAATGAAGAAATCAGGATTTTTAAAATTTATTTCGGCGGTTCTGGTGATTGCCCTTGCCGCTTCGGTTTTTGCAGGTTGTTCAAATTCTCAGAAACAGGAAATAGAGGACAACGGAAAATTAAATGTTATAACCTCAAACTTTCCCCCATATGACTTTTTGAGGGAAATAGGCGGCGACAAAATCAACCTTAAAATGCTTATATCTCCCGGCGCTGAGAGCCATTCCTACGAGCCTACACCTCAGGACATTGCAAATGTAAACAGCTGTGACGTGTTTGTATACGTTGGCGGAAACTCCGACCAGTGGGTTGGAAGCCTTATAAGCTCAGGCGACAACCAGGACATGGAAGTTGTAAAGATGATGGACTGCGTTGAGCTTTTGGACGAGCCGGAGGAAGAGAGTCACGACCACGAACATGAGGGCGAAGAGCCAAAGGACGAGCATGTGTGGACAGACCCGGGCAACGCTGTTTTGATTGTTGAGAAGCTTGCTGAAACTCTCAGCGACGCTGACCCGGAAAACGCAGATTATTATAACAAAAACGCCGACGCATATATTGAAAAGCTTGAAGCTCTTGATAAAGAATATTCACAAACTATTGAAAATTCAAAGAGAAAGACACTTGTTTTCGGCGACAGATTTCCGTTCGGATATCTTGTTCATGCCTATGGACTTGACTATATTTCCGCATTTCCCGGATGCTCAACAGATACCGAGGCTTCCGCCGCAGATATCGCAGAGATTATAGACTATGTAAATGAAAACGATATTCCGGTTGTATTCTATATAGAGCTGAGCAGCGGCAAAACCGCCGACACAATCTGCGAAGCCACTGGAGCTAAAAAGCTTTTGCTTCACTCCTGCCACAATGTTTCCAAAGAGGACTTTGAAAACGGCGTAACATATCTCCGGCTTATGGAAAACAACCTTGCAAATATTAAGGAGGCTTTAAACTGATGGCACTTATTTCCTGTGAAAATATCTGCCTTGCCTATGACGACAAAGAGGTTATTTCAGACCTTTCCTTTCAGGTAAACCGTGGGGATATGCTGTGCATAGTGGGCGAAAACGGTTCCGGAAAAACCACCCTTATAAAGGGACTTTTGGGACTTATCTCCCCTGTTAAGGGAAAAATTGTTATGGGCGACGGATTAAGACAAAAAGAAATAGGCTATATGCCCCAGCAGACAATGGCGCAGAAGGATTTCCCCGCTTCGGTTTTTGAAATCGTACTTTCCGGCTGTCTTGCCTCAAGGGGATTAAAGCCCTTTTACGGCAAAAAGGAAAAGACCGCCGCACTGGAAAATATAAAAAAGCTTGGCATTGAAAATCTTAAAAACCGCTGTTATCACGAGCTTTCCGGAGGACAGCAGCAGAGAGTTTTGCTTGCCCGTGCATTGTGCGCCACAAAGACCATTTTGTTTTTGGACGAGCCTGTTGCCGCTCTTGACCCTGTGGCAACCGATGAGCTTTACCATGTTATAGAGGACTTGAACAAAAAGGAAAAGATAACAGTTATTATGGTTTCCCACGATATAAAGTGTTCCATAGGACATTCCACCCATGTACTGCACCTTCAGGACGAGGGAACATTCTTCGGAACTGTTGCCGAGTATAAGAAAAGCAGTCAGGCAAAAAGATTTTTAGGAGGTTGCTGTGACCATGATTGAGATGATTGGAGAGATGATGTCCTACCCCTTTATGGTGAGAGCCGTAGTGGTTGGAGTTCTTGTGTCCCTTTGTGCCGCATTGCTGGGCGTAAGCCTTGTGCTTAAAAGATATTCAATGATTGGTGATGGTCTTTCACATGTGGGCTTCGGCGCAATGGCAGTTGCCACCGCCTTTAACTTTGCGCCCCTTGTTTTTTCCATTCCTGTAGTAATAGCCGCCGCCTTTCTCCTCCTGAGAATAAGCGAAAGCAGTAAAATAAAGGGCGACTCAGCTATTGCCATAATCTCCACGGGAGCTTTGGCGGTTGGCGTAATAACAGTGTCCCTTACCACCGGCATGAACACGGATGTTTCCAGCTACATGTTCGGAAGCATACTTTCAATGACCGACGACGATGTGGTTTTAAGCGTGATACTCTGCGTCTGCGTTTTGTTTATGTTTGTATTTTTCTATACAAAAATATTTGCCGTAACCTTTGACGAGTCCTTTGCCAAGGCAACAGGAACAAGAACCGGGCTTTATAATTCCCTTATTGCACTTCTGACAGCGGTGACAGTTGTGCTGGGCATGAGAATGATGGGCGCATTGCTTATTTCAGCCCTTATAATTTTCCCTGCCCTCACCTCAATGAGCCTTTGCAAGTCATTCAGAAGCGTGACAATTTGTTCCGTAATCTTGTCTCTTGTGTGCTTTTTAGTAGGAATAACCGCCTCATACGGCTTAAACACCCCAACGGGTGCAACAGTTGTTGTGGTAAATATTATAGCTCTTATAATATTCAAAATTATCGCAGTTTTCCGCTGTCGTTTTTTAAAGGATAAGACGTAAAAATAAATAAATTTTTAAAGATAACAGCCACGGTAAAAAAATTGTGGCTGTTGTTATTTGATTGATAATTGCATAAAAGAAAAATAAAAACAACCGTGGTTATTTTTTAACCACGGTTGTCAAATTATAATATTAAAAATCAAACTTAACCAAGAGCGAGCCACTCTAAAGACTAAGAAAAACGTCTCGCCCGACCTGTAATGATGTTGATTTTTATATCCTCCCCTTACAGGTCGGATATAAAAAAATTAAAGAATAAATCCTATCTTCTTCATTGCTTTGGAAAGGGTTCTCCGGCTGAAGCGGAGTGCGGTTTCGTCGGCTTTTCTGTAGCACTCTTCAAGGTATGCCTTGTCCTTGATAAGCTGTTCGTAACGTGTTTTGATAGGTCTTAAAGCCTCAACAACAGCTTCGCCTACTGTTGTCTTAAAGTCGCCGTAGCCCTTGCCCTCAAATTCCTTTTCGATTTCCTCAAGGGTTTTGCCGGTAACAGCTGAGTAAATGGACATAAGGTTGTTAATTCCCTCTTTGCCCTCGCCGTATCTTACAACAGCTTCGCTGTCGGTAACGGCACGCTTGAATTTCTTCATTATAACCTCAGGTGTATCGAGAAGATGTACACAGCCGTTTACGTTCTCATCTGACTTGCTCATCTTTCTTGTTGGGTCCTGAAGGCTCATAACTCTTGCGCCGTTCTTTGGAATAAATCCCTCCGGAACTTTAAACACGTTGCCGTAAAGTCCGTTAAATCTTACGGCGATGTCACGGGAAAGCTCAAGATGCTGCTTCTGGTCAGCGCCAACCGGAACCATATCCGCCTGATAAAGGAGAATATCAGCAGCCATAAGGCATGGATAGGTGAAAAGTCCTGCGTTGATGTTGTCTGCGTGCTTTGCGGACTTGTCCTTAAACTGTGTCATTCTTGAAAGCTCGCCGAACTGTGTGTAGCAGTTTAAAATCCATGCAAGCTCTGCGTGTGTGTGAACATGGCTCTGAATAAAGAAAAGACTTTTTTCAGGGTCAATACCGCATGCCATTATGGAAGCGTAAGCGTCAAGAATATTCTTTCTCATAACCGCAGGCTCCTGTCTTACGGTTATTGTGTGCAGGTCAGCAAGAGCATAAATGCAGTTGAACTCATCCTGCATGTTTACCCAGTTTCTTACAGCGCCCAGATAGTTTCCCAGAGTGATTGTACCGCTGGGCTGAATGGCGCTGAAAACTATCTTTTTCTTTTCTGTTTCCATTATAATTTTCCTCCGAATTTGTATGTTGATAAAAACTCATATGTAAGCGAACCATTTTCCGATGACTGCGGAAATGGCGTTAATTTTAAAATTGAAGTCCCGCAATGCATAAATGAAAAATAAATTTTCTGAAAATATATTTCTGCAAAGTCACAAAAGGGCGAACCATTCCAATAACTGCGGAAAAGGTCTCGCCCGACCTGTGCAGGTGTATATTTCCAAAAATAACCCTTGCAGGTCGGAAATAAAAAAAGCGGAATTAAAAAAGCATGTTGGCAACTTCACCGAGAATTTTAATTCCCTTTTCAAGCTGTTCGTCTGTAGGTGTTGAGAAGTTTATTCTGAAAGCGTTTGTCTTTTCGTTTTCGTCGGTGAGGAACGCATTTCCCGGAACTACGCATACCTTGTTGAGAACCGCTGTTTTGCAGAACTCAGGCATGTCAACGTTTTCAGGAAGCTTGCACCAGATGAAAAGTCCGCCGTCGATTTTATCGTATGTAATCTTAGGAGCAAGGTATTTGTCCAGAAGGTCCATAGCAAACTGAGCTTTCTTTCTGTAGATGTTTCTCAGATTTTCAAGGTGAGCTTCATAGTCGTAATTAGCCATAAACTCACTGCAAACCATCTGTGACCAGATATTTGTGTGAACGTCCTCGCCCTGTTTGCACACAACGATTTTTGAAATAATCTCCTTTGGAGCGATGCACCAGCCAACTCTCATGCCCGGTGAAATAACCTTGCTGAATGTGCCGGCATAGATTACTCTGCCCTCTGTGTCGAGGCTCTTAATAGTTGGGATATGATCGCCGCTGTATCTCAAGTCGCCGTATGGGTTGTCCTCAAGGATAATTACATTGTACTTGCAGGCAAGCTCATACATTTTCTTTCTCTTTTCATAGCTCATTGTAACCCCTGATGGATTCTGGAAGTTTGGAATTGTGTAGATAAACTTTACGTTTTCGTTGTTTTTGAGAGCTTCCTCGAGAGCTTCCATATTCATACCGTCGGATTCAACGGTAACTCCCACAAGCTGTCCTAAATAGCTTCTGAAGCTGTTGAGAGAACCGATAAAGCTTGGAGCTTCACAGATAACCTTATCGCCCTCGTTTACAAGCACCTTTGTGGTCAAGTCCATAACCTGCTGTGCGCCGGAGGTGATGATGAGGTCGTCAAAATCCTTAAAGGAGTTGTGTTTTTCAGCCATATATTTTTTAAGCTGTTCTCTTAAAACAGGATAACCCTCTGTAAAGCTGTACTGGAAAGCGGCAACAGGGTTTTCTCTTAAAAGCTTTTCAGAAATTTCTGCAAGCTCCTTACATGGAAAAGCTTCCGGAGCAGGATTTCCGGCAGAAAGGGAAACCACTGTTGGGTCTGCGGCATATTTAAAAATTTCTCTTATTGCGCTTGGTTTGAGAGCCTGAACTCTCTGTGAAAATTCATAATTCATACTATATCTATCCTTCCTTTATTTTTTAGTTCCGCCTTGCAAAGGTTTAGCTTAGAAATAAACGTCATTTCAAGGCGGGCGAGACCTTATTTTTATTTCCGACCTGCAAGGGTTATTTTTGGAAATGTACGCCTGCACAGGTCGGGCGAGACCTTATTTTTATTTCCGACCTGCAAGGGTTATTTTTGGAAATACACGCCTGCACAGGCCGGGCGAGACCTTTGCCTTAATTTTTGGAATGGCTCGCTCGTGATAAGGTCTGTTTTTTATCTCCGTCTTGCAAAGGTTTCATTTAGAAATGAATATAGTTACAAGGCCGGGCGAGACCTTATTTTTATTTCCGACCTGTAAGGGTTATTTTTGGAAATGTACGCCTGCACAGGTCGGGCGAGACTTTTTCCTTATTCTTTAGAATGGTTCGTCTGTATTAAGGCTTTGCTCTCATAGTAATATTTACATATTTCTTTTGTACATTGTATCACAAAGAACACCGTCATGCAATACAGGTTTTTATAGATAAGTCACTTTAAATTTATGATAACAAGAAAAAATAACACAAACAGGGGATATAATTTTATGAATATATATTGTAAAGATGTTAGTTTTGTAATATAATTAAACATAAATATCGACAAGTTTTTAATCTATTGGTAACGGGGGTGAATGGGCGATGTTGGCAAGAAAGGTAACTGCAAATATATACGGAAAACTTGCAAATAATCTTTATTCGGGGTACGCTAATATTGAGGATAAAAGCAGGCGGGCGATTATATTTACCAAAAAACCGGTAAACGATGTTTTCTACGGAATTGTTATTGCCATTGTTACTCCGAAAAACGGCGATGCAAAGATAATTGTCAGTTCGGAAAACGAAGTGTATTACCAGCCAGACATCATGAAAGCTCTTTCCGCATTAAAGAGTTTTGTCCCTGCAAAAATTATCTGTTTGTATGAAAAATCCTGCGGAGCTGTAATTTTCAGAAAGAACAAAAATGACGTGAAGCTTCTCCTTGTGAAAAACCACAACGGCAGACACTGGAGTTTCCCAAAGGGTCATATTGAGGAAAACGAAACCGAAGAGGAAACCGCAATCAGAGAAATCAAAGAGGAAACAAATCTCGACGTAAAAATAATGGATAATTTCCGTGAGGTCAGCAGCTACTGTCCTTTCGGAAAAATAAGAAAGGAAGTTGTTTTCTTTCTTGCGAGAACCGTAAGCGACAATATCAAGCTTCAGGAAAGCGAAATCGACAGCTTTTTATGGGTTGATATTGATGGCGCAAAAAAGCTTTGCAGTTATGAAAATGATTTTAACCTTATTGACAAGGCTGACGGCTATATAAAACGCTTTGTAAAATAACAGAAAACTGCTTCCTGAGAAAGGATGAATGAATTTTGATTATTGTAATGAAAAAGAACGCCACTGAGCAGGAGATAAATAATGTTCAGCAAGTGCTTAAAGACCACGGTCTTGGAGTACATCTTTCAAAGGGAACAGACACCACAATTATCGGTATAATCGGCGACAAGTCAAAGCTCTGTGACACCTGCATAGAGTCAATGGACGGAGTTCAAAGCTGTGTTCCCATTATGCACAGCTACAAGCTTGCCAGCCGTGACATGTGTCCCGAGGGAAGAAAAGTAAACGTAAAGGGCTTTGAAATAGGCGGCGACGAGTTCACCATGATGGGCGGCCCCTGTGCTGTTGAAAGTGAAGACCAGATTATGGAGGCGGCTTATGCTGTAAAGGAAGCCGGCGCACAGTTTTTGAGGGGCGGCGCATACAAGCCAAGAACCTCACCTTATTCTTTCCAGGGACTTGAGGACGAGGGCTTCAAGCTTTTGAGAAAAGCCGCCGACGCCACCGGACTGCGTGTTGTAAGCGAGGTTATAAGCGAAAACCAACTTGACATTGCGGCAAAATACTGTGACATGTTCCAGATAGGCGCAAGAAACATGCAGAATTTCCGTCTTTTAAAGGCTGTTGGCAAAAGCGGTGTTCCTGTGCTTTTAAAGAGAGGAATAGCCTCATCAATCGAGGAATGGCTGGACGCCGCCGAGTACGTAATGAGCGAGGGCAACTATAACATAGTTCTTTGTGAAAGAGGAATAAGAACCTTTGAAACAGCCACAAGAAACACCTTGGATATTTCTGCGGTTGCTGTTGTAAAGGAGAGAAGCTCTCTGCCCATAATTGTTGACCCATCCCATGCGGCAGGCAAAAGAGCTTACATCGAGTCACTGAGTCTTGCCTCAGTTGCGGCAGGAGCGGACGGACTTATAATCGAGGTTCACCCGAACCCAAAGGTTGCCGTTTCCGACTCAGCCCAGCAGCTCACACCAAGCTCATACATCGACCTCGCCAAAAAAGTCCGTGCCATCCACTCCACCATGATGTCTTTTAATTCCGACCTGCAAAAGTAATTTTAGTAAATAAACGCTTACACAGGTCGGGCGAAACCTTTTTCTAAGTCTTTAAAATGGCTCGCTCTCGGTTAGGTTTATTTTGTTTCCGACCTGCGAGGGGAGGATATAAAAATTAACACCTGCACAGGTCGGTCGAGACCTTAACTTTAGAAATAACAATGGCTCTGTCACAATCAACTTTGTGGCAGAGTTTTTTGTTTCCGCCTTGCAAAGGTTTAGTTTGGAAATAAACATCGTTTCAAGGCGGGCTAGACTTTTGTTTCCGACCTGCAAAAGTAATTTTAGTAAATAAACGCTTACACAGGTCGGGCGAAACCTTTTTCTAAGTCTTTAAAATGGTTCGCTCTCGGTAAAGTTTGACTTTTAAAATTATAAATTTACAGCCATGGTTTTATTTTTGAACCATGGCTGTTTCTTTATTTTTCTTTTATGGAAAATACATCGTAGGGGGCGGATTGTGTTTTATTTTTATTGAACTATAAATCATTGCAAAAAATAACGGGCGGTCAATTCCGCCCGTATAACGTAAATTATTCTTTTGTAAAAGATTTTTCTTCTTTGTTTTCTTCCCTATCTGTTTCATCATCATCGGAATCCAAATTATCAAAGGAATCCTCTCCTGCGATAAGGTCGTCAAGAAGCTTGTTGCGTGTGGTAGTTTTTGTCATGTAGGCAAAAGGTGCGCCCACAAGTATTGAAAGATAGTATGTGATAATTCTCCAAATAAGTGTTGCGCTTTTGATTGTTGCAGGTGTAAAGAACAGTGCGAAAAGCGCAGTGAAGCTAAACTCGGCAGCGCCGGAAGCTCCCGGAAGTGGAATCATACCGGAAATCAGTGTTACAAAAGCCTGACTGCATACCATATCGAAAGGTGAAGCCTGATTTAAACCGAAGCTTCTGTAGATGCAGTAAGGAACCAAAAACATAGCTATAAGCTGAATCACTGTGAGTACAACAGCCATGATAACCAGTTTCGGCTTGGAAAAAATTATTCTGTTGCCGGAATGGAACTTGGCAAGCTGAGTTTCCAGGGATTTTTCCAATCTGTCCTTGTCTTTAATAAGCCTTATTTTACAAAGCAAAGAGGCAATTCCCCTTGTGGCTTTTGCGGTAAGGTTTTTTGAAAAGGCAAGAAAGACAAATACAAGGGTGATAAAGGTTTGAGATATAAAACCGATAGTCACAAGTGTGCTTAAAATCGGCGTGTCCATGTGTTCCTGAAAATAGCTGAACTTTAAAATTACCGCAATGACCGTCATAACAGTCATGGTTATCTGATAGACCAGAAATCTGTTCAGCAGTCGGGAGGAGGAATATCCCACGTCAACCTTGTGCTTAGACATATAGTAAACCTGCATTGGCTGGCCGCCTGTTGAGGAAGGTGTTATACCCGACCAAAACAGACCAAGCAAAACAGAGCGGGCGGAATGGCGGATTTTAAACTGCTTGTACTCGTCGTGAATATAGAGATAAATTACAAGCACGTCCGCAAAAACGCTGGTACAGTAGCTTAAAAGTGCGGCGGCTATCCACCAGAGATTTATCTGCTGTGAGGAGGTTATAAGGTCGTAAAGACCCTGCTCGCTGTACAGAAAATAAAATATCATCCACACGCACAAAGCCGCAACCAAGAGGTTTAGAATAAGTCTGCCAGAAATTTTAAATTTTTTATTTTTCATCTGTGTTTACCGGTGCCTCCGTGTTCTTATTTTTGGCTATAAGGTCAAGCATAAGACCGTAGATGTGCTCTGCGGAGCGGTCCTTGAAATGCTTTTTGCAGTTTGCTTTCATCTGCTCAAGCTTTTCCGGATGGGCAAGCAGGTCGTGTATCTGCCGGGCGCCGTTTTTCCTGTCAAGGTTAATTGCAAGGTTGTGGCGCACAAGAAATTCTGCATTGTCCTTTTCCTGTCCCGGGTATGCGCTGAAGATTGCCAAAGGAAGTCCGGAAGCGAGGCTTTCTGAAACCGTAAGTCCGCCGGGCTTTGTTATAATAAGGTCGGCAACAGACATGTAGTCCGCTACGTTGCTTATAAAGAAGAAAAGAGCGGTGGGCTTGGTTTTGTTTGTACTTCTTTTAAATTTGATTTTACTCAAAGACAAATCATCCTTGAGCTGGTTTGTAAATTCCTTCATTTTCCTGAGTTTGCTTTCAGGAGAATATTTATCTTCGTCCTCAATTTCAAAGCTGTCCTCATTTCTGTTGACAAGCTTGTCAAAGGCGTCGTAAAGCTTTCTGTTTCTTCCGGTGATTACAATAATCTGGAGCTCATCGTCTAACTGGATGAGGTTTTCGTAGATTTTAAGAATATCGGTAACTCCGAAGCTTCCCGCCATAATCAAAACTATGGGGACTCCGTCCTTAAATCCGAGGCTTTCAAGAATTTCGTGTCTGTCTTTCTTTTTATAGAAAACAGAGTTTATCGGAATACCAAGAGAATGAATTTTTTCTCTTTCAACCCCGTAAACATTCATAAGCTCGTCTATCATATCGTCGTTTGCCACAACGTAGGCGGAAATGCCCTTGTTTATGTAGGTTTTGTGAGCTGCAAAGTCGGTGATAATACTGATTACCGGAACCGTAACGCTGCCTTCAACAACCAGAGCGGAAACCATCTCGCTTATAAATGCATGACAGCAGACAATTATATCAGGCTTGAAATCTATAAACAAAGGCAAAAGCTTTTTGCTGAGCTGTTTGTTAAACTTGGTTACAAAAGCGTTTACCCAAGTGTCCTCGCCAGAGGATACGTACATTTTGCCATAGATAGTAGGCGCTTTGGTGGCCAGATATTGATATCCGTCGGATATTGTCTTGTTGTAAATATGGCCGCAGTACTCAATGGCGTCTACAATTTCCACTGTTGCATCCGGCTGTTTTTCCAGAATGATATTTTTAAGTGCTGCCGAAGCGGTTTTGTGTCCGCCGCCGGTGGAAGCACTGAGAATTAAAACTCTCATAATTCCCTCCGTAAAATTTCGCAGGCTAAAAAATAGCCGAAAGTGTTCACCTCATTACTCCAATTTCTGCAAACCCATAAAATCTTTTTAACACTATTTCCCCTATAGATTAAAAAGAAACTATACGCTGATTTATTTTTCTCTTAAGTTACCTATATTATAATAAATAAAGATAAGTTTTGCAATAGATATTATTTTTCCTTTTTATGCTTTCTAATACATTAAAGGGTAAAAAATACATTTTAACACAAAAAAATATGTTATTATTGTGCGGTAATGTAAAAGATATTTTTTACTTAATGGGAAAGATTTCCGAAATAAAAGTTAATAACAAAATATTTGTAAACAACATAGGTAAGTTTGTTAGTTATTACATCTGAATTTTTTGTGTTTCCACTTTATTTTTCCTTTTAAATATTGTATGATAGTAGCAATCGGTAAAAATCCTACCGAATAAGGTTTCATAAAACATCCAAGGGGGTAATGAGTTGAAGAAAAATAATCCAAACGAAAACGAACAAAACAAACCGGTGAATGAGAATGCTCCTGCTGATGAAATGATAGATATAAATTCATGTTTGACAGAAGAGCTTGTTTCTGAAACCACACAGAATGGCGGCGACGAGCCTCTTCCAAACGACTATGACGACTTTATCACAACAGACGAGCAGGCAGAGGACGAAGCTCAGTTTGCCTATGCAGACGAGGGAATACAGTTTGCAAACGAAGTTGAAATGCCTAAGAAAAGCACAAAGAAGAATGTAATTATTGCGGGAGTATCCGCAGTCTGCGTTGTACTTGTAGCTGTTTTCTGTTTCCTTATTTTCAGCGGCACAATGGATTCTTTATTTGTAACCGGCGGTAACGAGGAAATGATAAACGCAATTCCTGCCGAGGTAGAGAATTTGACCCTTGAGGGCGTAAGCGACAACTATGTTTTGGCTTCCGGTATTTTTGTAAACGGACAGAGCATCGGTAAAATGAAGGTTTCCGACGCAAGAAAGCTTTTGGAAAAATACGCAAAGGACAATCAGCCTGAGTTTACATATACAATTAAGCTTGGCGAAAATACTTACGATATCCAGTCCGAGGGTCTGGAGCTTAACGCAAATATCGACAGCGTTTTGGCAACTGCTGCAAAGTACACAAAGGAAAAGGGCGACGCTCTTCCAACAGATAAGAACGGCGAAATCCAGCAGATTGAATACACACTTCCTTTTGAGATTACAGAAAACGAAGTTTTGACAGAACAGCTTGACAAAGCATCTGAGGTTTTGAACACAGAGCCTGTAAATGCAGAGGTTGTAGGATTTAATCCGGGCGCAGATACAGAAGAAAAGTTCACAATCGAGGGCGGCACAGACGGCCAGAACCTCAACTATGACTCAGCTGTTGAGGAAATGAACAAGCTTCTCTGGACACAGGAAGAAACAGGCGAGGTAGAGCCAAAGACCGACGCTGTTGAACCTGAAATCACAGCTGAAATGGCTACAGAGAACATGGTTCCGATTGCTACATTTTCAACTAATTCTACAAATACATACAACGCAAACCACAACATGGCTACAGCTCTTGCAGCCTGCAACGGTTCAATAATCAAGCCGGGTGAAACATGGTCATTCAACGACTCAACAGGAAACAGTAACCTTGAGTCAAACGGATATGTTCCGGCAACAGTTATTGCAAACGGCGAGTACACCAGCGGCGTAGGCGGCGGACTTTGCCAGGCAAGCAGTACAATTTACAATGCAGCACTTTTTGCAAACCTTGAAATTGTTGAGAGATACAACCACTATTGGGCATCACCTTACGTTTACTCAGGCTTTGACGCTACAATCGACTGGGGCAACCTTGACCTTAAGCTCAAGAACAACACAGATTATTCAGTTTACCTTGAAGCATACATGGAGGGCACAACCCTTACAGTTACATTCTACGGCTGGAAAGACCCGTCATACGACGGAATAGCTACATATTCCTACAACTATGAGGGTCCAAGCGGTTACTACAACACAGCAGCTTTCAGAATTTATATTAAAGACGGCGAGGAAATCAGAAGAGAAGAGCTCCCAAGCTCAACATACAGACTTGACGGTTCACACAGCGTATGGGATGCAGACAGCGGTACACTGGGCGGAATTCCGGGAGAGCCTGTACGTCCTTACGAGGTAGAAAAGGACCCTAACGATACAGGTTACTGGGCATCAGGTACGGACTCGGTCTCGAGTGACACAACCGAAGCCACAGAGGCTCCTACATCTCCTCCAACTACAGAGAAGCCAACAGAGCCTCCTACAACTGAAAAGCCAACTGAGCCTCCGACAACAGAAGCTCCGACAGAGCCTCCTACAACTGAAGCACCAACCACAGAGGCTCCAACCACGGAAGCTCCAACAACACAGCCGCCGGCAAGCAGCGAAACGCCGTCAGAGGCTGCTGCCTAAGATTTCAGGCGTTACAAGTATATTAAATAGTTTTAAACAGCAGGCAAGCCTTTTGGTTTGCCTGTTTTTTTGTGTTTTTTCGGTAAAAAATATATTTGATATAATACATTCGAATATTTAACAAAAATCATTGATTTTTGTAAAACTTATGTTATAATCATCAATATAACACAAAAGGAGGTCAACCCATGAGGAAAAACAGAATTTTAGCCTTAATTTTAACATTGGTAATGGTTATATCCCTTACCGCATGTGGTTCATCAAAAACTTCCCGGATAGATCCGATTATGTGGATTGTAAAAGACGGAGAGGGCGGCTGTCTTTATCTTATGGGAACCATACACGTGGGCGACGAGAGGATGGAAAATCTTCCTTTAAAGGTAACAAAAACAATGGACGCCTGCGACTATTTGGCGGTTGAGTTTGATATTCTGGAAACAGAAAACAATACCGCCGGACTTCTTGAAACTATGAAGTCCTTAATGTACACAGACGGAACCACCATAAAAGACCATATAGACGGCGAGATTTACGAAGACGCTAAAAAGATTATGGAGGACAGCGGAATTTATAACTCCGCTTTGGATTACTATGTTCCCATAATGTGGCAGCAGTTTGTTTCGGAAGCCTTTATGCAGAAAACCGACCTTAAAACAGAATACGGCGCAGACCGTGCCCTTATCGAATACGCCAACGAGAAAAATATTGAGGTTTTGGATATTGAGAGCATGGAGCTTCAAATGGATATGTTAAAGTCACTTTCTCCGGAAACTCAGGAGTATCTGCTGGGTGCTTCGGTGCTTACAACCGAGGATATGTACAATAAAAGCTTAAACGCAATGTATGAAAGCTGGGTTGACGGAGACCGTGAAAAGCTGGAAACACTTGTTGCGGCGGATTCCGGACTTACAGAATCAGTGATGAATGACGAAGCCAAAGCCGCAATGGACGAGTACAACGAAAAAATGCTGACCATAAGAAATCAAAACATGGCGCTGGCGGCTGAAAGATATATAGACGGCGGAGCCACTGTACTGCTTGCAGTAGGAACCGCCCACATGTTCGGAGACGACGGAATTATAAGTCTTTTGGAAAGCAAAGGCTACACCGTGGAGGAATGGCAGTAAATTAAAAGTATAAAATAACCCCTTTTGCAGACAATATCTGTAAAAGGGGTGTTTTTTTGAAAAAGATAGGTAAATCAACATACAAGACAGAAAAAAATCCGGCAATCAGCTTTTTTGCCTCCACCGTGGGAGAAAAGGAAGGTCAAGGCCCTCTTGGTGAATTGTTCGACAGGGTTTTTACGGACATGTATGCAGGAGAAACCACCTGGGAAAAGGCGGAAAGCCGTCTGCAAAAGACAGTGGCACAGATGGTTTTAAACAAGAGCAAAAAGAAAAGCGAGGAAATAGATTTGATTTTTGCAGGGGATTTGCTTAACCAGTGTACCGCCTCGGCTTTCGGAATGAGAGATTTTGAAATTCCCTATCTGGGACAGTACGGAGCCTGTTCCACAATGGTTCAGTCCATAATCGGAGCTGTCACAGCCGTCGAATCCGGTGGAGCTTCCGCCTGCCTTTGCGTCACCTCCTCCCATTTCTGTTCTGCTGAAAGACAGTACCGCTATCCTCTGGAGTACGGAGGTTTCAGAACGCCAACCGCACAGTGGACAGTGACAGGAGCAGGCGGATGCCTTATTGAGCCTATGGCGTCAGGTACAGTGATAGCCCATGTGGTGCCGGGCAAAATAGTGGATTTAGGAATAAAGGACGCAAACAATATGGGAGCCGCCATGGCGCCTGCCGCCGCCGATACAATAGGGAATTTTTTAAGAGATACAAACACCACGCCCCAAGACTACGACATGATATTTACGGGGGATTTGGGCGTTGTGGGAAGCGAGATTTTAGCGGAGCTTCTGAGAAATGACGGCTTTGAAATGGAGGGTAAGCACAAGGACTGCGGAGCAATGATTTTTGACTGTCATGAACAGCAGGTCTGCGCAGGCGGTTCAGGCTGTGGCTGCTGCGCTTCCGTCCTTTGTTCCTATATCTTAAAATCCATGGAGAAAGGCGAGCTTAACAATGTTTTAGTTACCGCAACTGGAGCATTGCTGAGCCCCACCACCAGCGGTCAAAAACAAAGTATTCCGGGAATTGCTCACCTTATCAACATTAAAAATAAAAAAGAAATTTTTTAAATTGGAAAATTCGCCCTGTTGCGCTGTACATCACGAGGGTTTTGGTTTATAATCTGTTTGTTAAACAAAATTTGAGAATAATTGGTTGTGATAAAATGATTGTAAATCTCAAAAGCAGGGAAGAAAAAATAAGAGCCGCCGCAATCCTTTTAATGATAATCACAGTTGCGGTTATATGGTTTAATTCCTCCCTGCCGATACCTGTTTCCAGCGCACAGAGCGAAATAACAGAAAAGATTGTTGAAAAGGTTGTTCCGGCGGAAGTGCCCTTTTTTCAGTATCTTATAAACCACCTGAGAAAATCCGCCCATGTGATAGAGTACGGAGTTTTGGGAATAGAGGTTTTCATGATATTTGTGGTCGGTGGAAAAAAGCCTTTTCCCAAGGGCATTTTTAATAATTTTCAAAGAATATGGAACATGATTACTCTCCCTCTTTTCATAGCTGTCACCGATGAGAGTATACAGATATTATCAGGAAGAGGCCCGGCGATAAGAGACGTTCTTTTCGATATGTCCGGCGCATTAGGCGGCATTTTCATATGTACAATAGTTTATTTTTTCTTTAGAAGAATAAGAAGATAATATGTCAGAAAATATATAATTCAATAAAAGAAACAGCCATGGTTATTTTGAAGTGAACCATGGCTGTGAATTTATAATTTTAAAAGTAAAACCTTACCGAGAGCGAACCATTCCAAAGAATAAGGAAAAGGTTTTGCCCGACCTGAAACGGGAGCTAATTTTTATATCCTCCCTTTGCAGGTCGGATATAAAAAAGTCGGATATAAAAATTAGGCGAAGAATTTTGAGTAGTAGCCCATAACAAAGATTATGATTACAATGATTGGGAGTACATATTTGAGGTAACCCTTTGCCCATTTCGGGAACTTGATTCCCTTTCCTGCGTCAACCTCTTTGATAAAGTTTTCCCAGCCCCAGCCGTGCTTTGAAACACAGAAAAGGAGATAGGCAAGGCTTCCCAGAGGAAGCAGGTTGCTGGAAACGATAAAGTCTTCCAAATCCTGAATTGTGCTTGTGCCGCCGAATGGTGCAAAACCGCTCCATACATTGAAGCCGAGAACACATGGAATTGAAAGCACAGCAATCAAAATACCGTTGAAGATAACGGATTTCTTTCTTGACCAGCCTTTAAGGTCAATCATAAAGCTTACTGTGTTTTCAAATACGGCGATAATTGTTGAAAGTGCGGCGAAAGTCATAAATACAAAGAACAAGGTTCCCCAGATTTTTCCGCCTGACATCTGATTGAAGATGTTTGGAAGTGTTACAAAAACAAGTCCCGGGCCCTCGCCTGGGTTTACTCCGAAGCTGAAGCATGCAGGGAAAATTATAAGTCCTGCCATGAAAGCAACACAGGTGTCCAAAATGCAGATGTTGATTGATTCGCCCATAAGTGAACGGTCACGGCTTATGTAGCTTCCGAAAATAGCCATAGCGCCGATACCAAGGCTCAAGGTAAAGAATGCCTGGCTCATTGCGGCGTAAACTACGTTCCAGATTCCGTAATCGAGCATCTTGCCGAAATCGGGAACAAGGTAGAATTTAAGTCCCTCGGAGGAATTGTCAAGAAGAATACTGTTAATGCAAAGTACAATCATAATTCCCAAAAGGGCAAGCATCATTGCTTTTGTGATTTTCTCAACGCCCTTTTGCAGACCGATTGCGCATACTGCAAAGCCTATAATAACGATGATAAGCATCCATGTCATCATCTCGCCGGCGTTGCCAAGCATACTGTTGAACACGTTGCCCACGCCCTCGGCGTCAAGTCCTTCAAATTCTCCGGTTATTGTCTTATAGATGTACGCAAGCATCCAGCCGCCTACGGTTGTGTAGAACATCATAAGAATGTAGTTGCCTGCCATTGCCGACCATCCGGCTATGTGCCACTTAGTGCCCTTAGGCTCTAAAACGTGAAAGCTTCTTGCGGCAGATTTCTGGCTTGCTCTGCCCACGGCAAATTCCATAGCCATAATAGGCATACCGAGAATTACCAGAAACAGAATATATATAAGAACAAAAGCGGCGCCGCCGTATTGTCCTACAATATAGGGAAATCTCCACACATTTCCGAGGCCTATGGCACAACCCGCAGAGATAAGAATAAATCCCAGACGGGAAGAGAAATGTTCTCTCTTTTCCATAATCTACTTCCTCTCTATTTATTTTTCGATTTAAAGCGAAATGAAACTAAAAATAATGATAACAGAGCTTTAATTTATTGTCAATAACAATATGAAAATTATGTGAAAAGGAAGTGTTCTCTTTATGCTTTAAGTTTTTGTCCCTGAGCGCCTCTTTCCAAAATGCCGTTTATTTTAAGTTTAAACATGGTTGTTGTAACCGTTGCGGCGATAACGTCGCTTAGAGCCTCCGCAAGGAAAAATCCCCAAACGCCCAAACCCAAAGGCGGCAGAATAAGCGCCAAAGGAATAAGGAGAATGACTTTTCTGAGCAGTGCCAAAAATGTGCTGATTTTCGCCTGACCCAATGCAAGGAAGGTTTGCTGACAGGCTGACTGTGCGCCCATAAGCGCCATACCCGCAAGGAAAAGCCTTAAAGCGTTTTTACCGATTGAAATAACGTTTTCGTCCGGTGTAAAGCATCCCAGAAATACCTGAGGGAAAAGCTCCACCAAAAGTATAACGCCCACGGAGAAAGCCACGTTTGTTATAAACAATATTTTAAAGGTGGATTTTACTCTTTCCTTGTTTCCCGCTCCGAAGTTGTAGCCTATAATAGGCTGTGCGCCCTGGGATATGCCCTGGAGAGGCATCCATATCATCTGTGTAAGAGAAAACAGAATTGACATAAGAGCTATGTAGTTGTTGTCGCCGTAGGTTCTCATTCCTCGGTTAAACACAAGCTGAACAAGACATTCCGTTGCCTGCATAATAAAGGGAGAAATACCCAGAGATATAACGCCGCTTACCACCGCCCAAGGCAGTTTTAAATATTTAATTTTAATTTTTAAAATTGTGCGTTTTGAGGTGAGGAAAACTACAACCCAAACAGCGGAAACGCACTGACTGATTATTGTTGCCAGAGCCGCTCCTCTAACGCCCATGTTAAAGCCGAAAATAAAAATAGGGTCCAAAATTATATTTAAAACCGCACCAATGCAGACTGTAGCCATGCTGGTTTTGGTAAAGCCCTGATTTGTTATAAACATGTTAAGACCCAGAGCCGACAGCACAAATATTGTTCCGTAAAGGTAAATTTGTGTGTATTCCATTGCAAAGGGCAGATTTTCCGGAGTTGCACCGAAAATCAGAAGTATAGGTTCTCTGAACACAAGGAAAAACACGGTAAGCACTGCGGAAGCGATTATTGTCATAAGGGTACAGCTTCCCAGTATTCTTTCCGCCGTGTCGTTTTCTTTTCTTCCCATAAATATAGCGGCTCTTGAAGCTCCGCCTGCTCCTATCAAATAGGAAAAAGCCGAGATAAGTATAAGTATGGGGAAAGACACGCCCAAGCCGCCCAGAGCCAGAGTTCCTATGCCCTCAATTCTTCCCACATACATTCTGTCAACTATATTGTACAAAAGGTTTACAATCTGAGCCAAAACCGTGGGGACAGCCATTTTTAAAAGCAGTTTTCCCACCGGCTCGGTTTCCATCCTATTTTTTTCACCCATTTCATCATCCTCCTTTTTTTATATCCGACCTGCAAAGGGCGGATATAAAAATTAACTCCCGTTTCAGGTCGGGCGAGACCTCCTGTTTAGTCTTTGGAATGGTTCGCTCACAATTCACTTTATTTTCTTTTATATAAATATCCTCGTAGGGTTTATTTTTTTATTTAACGGTATAACAATCAAGGGTTTTATTTTTAATATAAAAAATCTGAATAAAAACAGGGAAACCGGCTTGCGATTTCCCTGTTTTATAATTATTTTAAAGGTAAAAAATTATCTGACTGAGTTGATAAATCTCATGAATGCTTCTCTGCCCTCTTCTGTATCCTTGTATACGCCTGCGTCTTTCAAAACCTCAAGGAATACCTTGCCAACCTCTTCGCAGAGCATTTCAGAAACAGCGGCTTTTGTCATTGGCATATCCTTGTGGTTTTTAAGGATTTCCTCTGTCCAGTCTGCGTGCTTCTCGATATCGGCGTCGGAACGGATGTCCTTACCCTCTACAATGAAGTCGCCCAGCTTATCAAGCTCGCCCTTAAGTCTTGATGGAAGAACAGCAAGACCCATAACCTCGATAAGTCCGATGTTTTCTTTCTTGATGTGGTGAAGCTCGTTTCTTGGGTGATAAAGACCCATTGGACGCTCCTCTGTTGTGATGTTGTTTCTCAAAACAAGGTCAAGCTCGTAGTTGTCGCCGTTCTTTCTTGCAATAGGTGTTATTGTGTTGTGGCGTTCGCCGTCTGTGTAAGCATAGATATATGCTGCCTCGTCGGTGTATTCACGCCAGTTAGCCAAAATCTTTGCGGCAAGCTCGATGATTGGAGCTTCGTCTGCGCAGGAAAGACGGATAACGGACATAGGCCACTTAACAATACCGGCGGTAACATTTTCAAAGCCCGGGAATGTAACAGGAATTTCGATAGGAGCTTTAGCCATTGCAAAGGTGTATCTTCCGCCCTGGAAATGCTCGTGGGAAAGGATAGAACCGCCCACGATTGGCAAATCAGCGTTTGAACCTACGAAATAGTGAGGGAACTGTCTTACAAAGTCAAAAAGCTTTCTGAAAACTGAGCTGTCGATTTTCATAGGAGTGTGTTCCTGGTTGAAAACGATGCAGTGCTCGTTATAGTAAACATATGGGGAATACTGGAAGCCCCAAGGTGAGTCATTGATAACAATGGGGATAATTCTGTGGTTCTGTCTTGCAGGCTTTGACATGTTTCCTGCATAACCCTCTGTCTGAGGACAGAGCAGGCACTTTGGATAAGAGCTCTGAACAGCGTTTTTAGCTGCTGCAATAGCCTTAGGGTCTTTTTCCGGCTTGGAAAGGTTGATTGTGATGTCGATATCGCCGTATTCTGTAGGAGTTTTCCACTTCATATCCTTAACGATACGATATCTTCTTATGTAGTCGGAATCCTGACTGAGCTTGTAGTAATAGTCTGTAGCCTTTTCAGGTGTTTTTGCGTACTCTTCAAAGAAACGGTCGATAACCGCTGATGGACGTGGAGTCAAAACACCCATAAGCTTTGTGTCGAAAAGGTCTTTGGAAACAGTGCCGTCCTCGATAATGCCATTTTCAACGGCATAGTCAAGAATTTCGCCCAAAGTCTTTTCAAGACAAACCGGCTCTGCAGGGATTTCTGCCTCAGAGTCGAAATCTTCAACCTTGAGAATACCCAAAAGGATATTTGTGATGTAAATTTCGTCCGCCTTTTTGATAAGCTCGTTATCAAGGGCGTATTTTACAAGCTTCTTTACTGATGTTGAAATCATTGTTACCACCTCTTAGTATATTTTTCCGTTGCTGAGGATGACTTAAGAAAATCAACCGTTATTATTTAATGGTATATCATTAAATACCGATTGTCAATACAAAGGCTCAATTTTTTTGTATTATTTGTAGAAAAAAAGTCCGTGACGGATAAAGCTTTCCGCCACGGATATAAAGATAATTAAAATGGCATTTCCATGTTGTGGAGGGTGTTTTTGCAGATAAGTGCAAGCACCAGAGAAACTATAAAATTCCACAAAGCGCAGACGCAGGCTGCAAGCCACAGGGGAGCGCCGGAAACTGCGCCGATTACAAAGGCGAGAATTACTCCCGGAGCAACGGCTATAAGGGAAATCATAATAAACAGGAACATTGAAAGAGCCTGATTGCTTAAAAATCCCAAAACCCTGTCGGTGAGAATGTTAACCATGCAGTAAATACAGCTAAAGCTTGTATAAACTATTATGGAGGAGATAACCACCAACGGAGACGCCGAGCAGATTATTCCTGCCACCACAAACAGCAGAACTCCGTCAAGAAACGGCTTTATTATGCTTGTAAGGGAAGCAAAAATAAGCTTTTTAAATGGCGAATCCGGTATCATATAGATATATGGCTTTGAAAGCTCTCTCGCCCAGTCGCCGGTTACGCTGAAGAAAAGCTGCATGTAGGAAGCCATGGCAAGCAAAATAAGCATTGTAGCTTCCGAAGTCAGTACCTCGCTGTCGTCACCTGAGTAAACAATGAAAAAGGAAACAAATCCGCAGACCGCAATCATTATTATGCTGTACATATCCCAGAAAAGAACATAGCCGCTTCTGCGTCTTTCCAAAAGGTGTTTGAAAAGGAAGGTTGAAGCTCCCTTTCCCCCGTTAAGACCCTTGGAGCCTATTCTGATTTTTCTGTTTTTCAGATATGCGTCTGTGTTGTTCATACCTCTTTTCTTTACCGCCTGGCGCATTTCGTGAGAGGTTTCCGTATTTTGGAGAACATCCTCGTAGTAGTCGCAGTCGGCTTTCATAAAGAATACAAGTGACAGTCCCACAACCAAAAGCATTAAAACGCCGTAAACCACAGAGGTGATAACATTGCCGCTTAAAATTCCGAATGTAAAGCCTTTCATCCAGCCGAACAGGGGGACAAACTCCGCCGCCGGTGACTTTAAAGCCCCATACAAAGAGGAAAGTGTAAATCCGTTTTGAATTACCGGTATCAAAATTAAAACCACCGGAAGAAGTATAAGGGCGTAGAGAATATATTTAGCGGTTGAAATTGCCTTTGGTTTTCCGTTTGTGGTGCTGTAAAGAAACAGAGCCACAATTTGGGATATAATCAGAAACAAAAAGAAGCTGATTATAAGTATTACCGCCTGAGCTGTTGTTAAATCGAAAATGCTTTTTGCCATTCCTCCGTACACAAGGAAGATAATAGCCATAAGCAGCATTGTGAGCATCTGTCTTACAAGTCCGAAAACCAGCAGTGATTTTGGACTTATGGGCGAACAGAACATCATGTTAACGTCGCCCATTGTAAAGAACGTGGTTCCAGATTTAAGGCCCTTTAAAATAACAGTTCCGCCTAAAAAGAACAAGAGCAGGAAATATATGCCGTGAAGTATTCCTATATCCACGCCGCTCTCGGTGAGAGTTCCCATACTTTCCGAGTAATCAGAGGAAAACAGCACATTTAAAACGGAAAAGCCTATAATAACCACAAGTAGAACAACGCCTATAAGCTTGGTGGGGTGTCTTAACAAATCCAGAAACCAGTTTTTTATGGATTTTCTGGTCATGTAAAGTATAGCTTTCATTTTCAGACCTCCCCGTTTGCTCACAAACGTGAACCCTGAGGCTCTGTGATTTTAAAGAACAAGTCCTCCAAGTCCTCGCCGTTTCTCTCAATGTCAGCCCTTGTTCTCTCTGCCACAACCCTTCCGTTCATAAGGATAAGGCATCTGTCCCAAAATTCCTCCACGCTGTCCAGCATGTGGGTGCTGACAAGTACGGAACAGCCCGCTTGTTTAAGCTCTATAAATATGTTTTTAAGCTCTTTAATGGCGTGAGGGTCAAGGCCAACAAAAGGCTCGTCGAAAAGCAGAACCTTTGGCTGAGGCAGAAGGGCGCAGCACACGGAAAGCTTTTGTTGCATACCTTTTGAAAGCTCTTTTCCCAGCTTGTCTTTTTTATCCCAAAGCTCCATTCTTTTTAAAAGTGCTTCTATTCTCTCTTTATAATTGGAAAGGCTGTAGGCTCGTGCCACAAATTCCATGTGCTCCTCAACGGTGAGAACATCGAAAGGTGCAGGTATTTCGGGAATGTAGCCGAATACTCTTTTTGCTTCAACGGTTTTGTTTGGGTGACCGTCTATAAAAATCTGTCCCTTAAAGCGCAGAAGACCTGATATACATTTTATAACAGTGGATTTTCCTGCGCCGTTTGGGCCGGCCAAAACAGCTATCTCTCCGTCGTTTACAGTAAATGAAATATTGTCATTTGCCAATACTTTTCCGTATTCTTTTGTAAGGTAGTTGATTTGTAACATATGTATGCCTCCTTTGTGGACAGTATACACCGAGTTGTTCATAAACACAAGTTAAATTTTGAACACAAACAGGAAAAAATTACGATAATATCAAGTTGAAATGACAAAAATAATTTATCAGATTGTAAACACCGTATAAAGTTGCTATAATGAATAAGAAAAAATAAAGAGAACCTCACAGCCTTTGTGGGGATAAACCATTATATGGGGGAATAGGTATGCTTGATTATTTTGTAATTGTTTCTCAACAGGTATTGATTTTGTTCATTCTTATAGCTGTGGGCTTTATCTGCGGAAAAATAAAGCTTATTGACGACTATGTAGCCAAAAAGCTCACTGATATTATTCTTATGATTGCAATGCCCTGCGTTATTGTAAACGCATTCCAGCGTGAATACAATCCTGAAATGCTTGTAAATCTGCTTATTACAGCTGTATGCGCAGTTGCAATTCATATAGTGACAATAGTTATCGCCTCTCTTGTGTTCAGAGATAAGGACGAGGGCAGAAAAAAGGTTCTGCGCTTCGGAACTATTTTCTCTAACTGCGCATTTATGTCAATTCCTTTGCAGGAAGCAGTTTTAGGCTCTGAGGGTGTTTTCTACTGTGCAATCTTTATCGGTGTGTTTAACCTCTTTAGCTGGACATACGGCCTTGTGCTTATGAGCGGTGACAAAAAACAGATGTCCGTTAAAAAGCTTGTTACAAACCCGGGAATTTTGGGCGTTGTTATAGGTGTTATCCTCTTTATCTGCTCAATAACTCTGCCTGCAATTATCGGCGAGCCTATCAGATATCTGGGAACACTCAACACTCCTGTGCCAATGCTTATTATAGGTTTCTACCTTTCACAGGTAAACTTTGTAGATGTTTTTGCAGAGAAGAAAAACTATGTGGCTTCAATTATAAGACTTTTGCTTATACCGATTATCGCTTTAGGCGTTATGTATCTCTGCGGAATCAGAGGAACTATGCTTGTTTCCATAGTTATTTCCGCTTCTGCCCCGGTTGCAGCTTCCTGCACAATGTTTGCCACAAAGTACGGCGGCGACACAATGCTTTCCGTAAGACTTGTGGCTTTGAGCACGGTTATTTCCGTAGTCACAATGCCTTTGGTTGTGGCTTTGGCAAATTCCCTTTCCGTATAATTAAGGGGTGATTTCATGGCAGGCGCAGGTACCCAAAAAAGACTGCTCTGTGTTTACCAAATATTAAGAGAATACACCGACGAGGAATACGGCATAACAATAAAGGATATCGCCCTTATTTTGGAGGCTGAATACCGGATTGTTTCGGCAAGAAGAAGCCTTTATGGTGATATAGCCGCATTAAGGGATTTCGGTGTGGATATATGTATGGTTAAAAGCCATGACACAAGGTACTATCTGGGAAGCAGAGAATTTGAGCTTGCAGAGCTTAAAATTTTAATTGACCTTGTGCAGAACTCAAAATTTATAACAAAAAAGAAAAGCGAAGAGCTTATCACAAAAATAAAGGGGCTTACAAGCCTGAGACAGGGAAGAATTCTGGAAAAGCAGGCGAACCTTAATTGCAGTCTTAAAACAACCAACGAACAGATTTATTACAATGTGGACAAGCTCCAGCACGCCATAGCCGCTAAAAAGCAGGTGGAATTTCTCTACAGCCAGTGGGTTTTGAATTTCGGTCATCTGGATATGGTGGCAAAAAGCTACAGGAAAAACGGCAAAAAATACGTGGTTTCACCATACGGACTTATCTGGAACGACGACAACTATTATCTTGTTGCCTACGATGGAAACAGCGAAAAGATAAAGCATTACCGTGTGGACAAAATGGAGCGAATAGAAATTCTTTACGGCGAGCGCACGGGGATTAAGGAATTTTTAAAGATGGATTTCCCCGACTACAAAAAGACCGTTTTCGGAATGTTCGGCGGCGAACCCCAAAAGGTAAAGATAAGGTTTGAAAACAGCCTTGTGGGAGCCGTTGCGGACAGGTTCGGAAAAGATGTTAAGATTGAAAAATATGACGCCTGCCATTTTGTAGCTGAGGTGGATGTGGTAATAAGCGGAAAGTTTTTCGGCTGGCTTTTTGCATTCGGCGACAAGGCTAAGATTATGGAGCCGGAAAAAACCGTAAAAGAGTTCAGAAAATTTGCAAAATCCGTATTAAAGCTTTATAATTAAAGTTAAATATATAATATAAGGGTGTAAAAAATGAGCTTATTCAGATTAAAAGACGGAGAAAATATTATACTTGCCTCCGCCTCTCCCAGAAGACGAGAGCTTTTAAAGCTTATCTGCGAAGATTTTAAATCCGTAAGCCCAGACGTGGATGAAACCGTTCCGGCTCAGGTGGAAATTTTGGAAAGACCCCAGTTTTTAGCTGTGAAAAAGGCGATGCATATATGCGGCTGTCTTTCCGAAAAAGCCGTTGTTATAGGCTGTGATACCGGAGTTTTTATAGATGATGAAATGCTGGGAAAACCAAAGGATGAAGAGGAAGCCTTTTCAATGCTTAAAAAGCTTCAGGGAAAAGACCATCTTGTGGTGACAGGCTGCTGTATCACCGACGGCACACATAAAAGGGAATTTTCTGTGACCTCCCGTGTGTTTTTCTATCCTTTATCAGATGAGGATATCAAGGACTACATAGCAACCGGCGAGCCTATGGACAAAGCCGGAGCCTATGGAATACAGGGAAAAGGAAGTCTGCTGATTGAAAAAATCCAAGGGGATTATTTTAACATTGTGGGACTTCCCCTTTCCGCTATTACAAGGGAGCTTAAAGCTTTCCTGAGAGAAATCAAAAATTCCTGAAACAGCGGAGGTGACTATGGAAACAATACATCTTTTTATAGTAAACCCCGTTGCCGGAAAAAAGGACATGAGCGGCGATATTTCCCGAAAAGCCCAAAATCTCGGTATTGAAAACTGCTTTATAGAGATTACAAAGGGAAAAAGCGACGCTTCAAGCCTTGCGGAAAAATGGGTCAAAGAAAATCCCGATAAATTTATAAGAATTTACGCCTGCGGAGGAGACGGAACCATAAACGAGGTTATCAACGGAGTATACAAATATAAAAACTGCGCCGTTGGCGGTATTCCAATAGGAACAGGCAACGACTTTTTGAGAACATTTGAGGAATTTCCTCTCAATGATTTTTTAAACCTTGAGAAAATGACAAAGGGAATTGAAAAATCAATCGACCTTATCTCCTGCGAAGGACATATAGGTATGAACGAGGTTTCCGTGGGCTATGACTGTGCCGTGGCTAAAAACGTGGTGAAGTTTAAGGACATACCCTTTGTGGGAGGCTCTCTCGCCTATAAAATTTCCCTTGTGTACTGTCTTTTTTCAAAGATGAAGCACAGGTTTAACCTTTTTGCCGACGGGAAACCAATGGGCAACAACGGAAACGACTACCTGCTGGCGGTTTTCGGAAACGGAAAATACTACGGCGGCGGAATAAAGGGTGCGCCCAGCGCAGACCCCTATGACGGCTTACTTGATTTGGTTTACATACAAAAGGTTTCCGTGCCGAGATTTTTAAGCCTTGTTTCACAGTTTATCAAGGGAAACCACCTTTCCGACAAACGCTGCGAGCCATATGTAAAAAACTGCCGCTGCAAAAGAATTGAAATAGAAACAAACGGTTTTGCGGATATCAGCGTTGACGGTGAAATCTACAGCATGTTAAACCCAACAGTTGAAATAATTGAAAATGCCATAAAGATAATTTTGCCTTGCGAAAAGGAAATGACAAACACTAACTTATTTTCGGAGTTGAAAGCATGATTTATATAGTTGAAGACGATAAAGACATAAGAGAAATGGAACGATACGCCCTGAAAAACAGCGGCTTTGATGTTAAAACATTTGAAAACGGAAAAGAGTTTTTTGCAGGACTTGCCTCGGAAGAGCCTGACATCGTACTCCTTGATATTATGCTTCCCGGGGAGGACGGACTGAAAATCCTCAAAAAAATCCGTGACAACGCCGACACAGCCGGTATTGCCGTCATAATGGTAACCGCCAAGGACAGCGAGCTGGACAAGGTAAAAGGCCTTGACATGGGCGCCGACGACTACATAACAAAGCCTTTCGGCATTATGGAGCTGGTTTCCCGAGTAAAGGCAATCCTCAGAAGAACATCTCAGGAAGCCGACGAGTTCTACACCTGCGGCGACATAGTTTTAAACAACAGAAAACGCACCGTCACCGTACACGGTGAAAAGTGCGTCCTCACCTTTAAGGAATTTGAGCTTTTAAAGTACCTTATCAAAAACAAAGGCATAGCCCTTACAAGAGAAAAGCTTCTTGAAAAGGTTTGGGGTTATGATTACGAGGGCGAAACAAGAACTGTTGATATGCACATAAAAACCATAAGAAAGAAGCTTGGCGACAGCGCCGACCTTATTAAAACCATAAGAAATATCGGTTACAAAATGGAAGAATAAGTTTTTCGGAGGAAAAATGAAGCTGAAATCAAAAATTCTCAAGGACTTTATTGTGGTGGCTGTTGCGTCCGTTTTGGTGACTATGATTTCCCTGAGCCTGTTTTTCAGTCTTGCCACCTACTCTGTCATGAAAGACGATGTAAAGGATTACGGCGAAGCGGTTGCGGCATTTCTCGAAAGCTCGGAAGAAAAGGGAATTGAGCACTTTTTCGAGGATTCCGACAATTACGGCATAATAGTTGCCGATGAAAACGGGGAAATTATTTACGACAACGGCATATATGATGTTTACGAACAGAGCATAAACGCCGTTAAAAACGGTCAGTTGGAGCTGAAGGTGGGCGACAAATACTGCTACTGCCAAAAGCTTGAAAGCGGAGAAATTCTGATAATATCTCAGGAAATGGATTCTTTCTTAGATCTTTTCAACGAGTTTATCCCGGTAACTGTTTCCGTAACCCTTATTATAATCGCCGTCTGTGTGATTATCTCATCAAAGCTCACCCGTGGCATAGTAAAGCCCATAGAGGAAATGGCAAAAGATGTGGAAAAAGCTCCATACGACGAGCTTGTACCCTTTACCGGAATGATAAAAGAACAAAGGCAGAAGCTGGACGACCAGATGCAGAGGGTTTTGGAAGCGGGAAAAATAAGGCGTGATTTTACCGCCAACGTGTCCCACGAGCTGAAAACTCCCCTTACCTCAATTTCCGGTTACGCCGAAATGATAGAAAACGGAATGGCAAAGCCCGAGGACATGCAGGTTTTCGGAAAAAGAATACACAGAGAGTCCATGCGACTTTTAAGACTTATAGAGGATATTTTAAAAATATCACAGCTTGAAAGCAACCAGGTTCCAAAGGATTTGGAGGACGTGGACATATACGAGCTTTGCAAGGAATGCAGGGAAAGCCTTGACATTCTCTGCGAAAAGTACGGCGTTTCCATAGAATTGAAAGGTCAGACCGCAGTAATAAAGGGCAACCGTGACATGCTTCACGAGCTTATATACAATCTCTGCGACAACGGCATACGCTACAATCATCCCGGCGGAAAGGTCTTTGTCACAATAAAAAGCCCCGTTGAACAGAACGGGGTAAACGGAGTTAATTTGATTGTAGAGGACAACGGAATAGGTATAGACGAGAAACACCTTTCAAGAATTTTTGAAAGATTTTACCGTGTTGACAAAAGCCGAAGCAAGCAGACCGGCGGCACAGGCTTAGGTCTTGCCATTGTTAAGCACATATGCGAACAGTACAAAGGCGCCGTATCCATACAAAGCACCTTAGGCAAAGGCACAACAATAACCGTCTTCCTTCCCTACGTCCAATGATATTTTTATATCCGACTTTTTTGTTTCCGCCTTGCAAGACTTTAGTTTGGAGATTAGCACCGTTTCAAGGCGGGCGAAACGTTAGTTTTGAAAATAACAATGGCTCTGTCACATTTAACTTTGTGGCAGAGCCATTTCTTATTATGGTGTTTTATGGTGTTTAATAAAAAATAAATATAATTGTAAAGAATAATAAAACAACCATGGTCAAAAAATATTAACCATGGTTGTAACTATAATATTCAAAATCAAACCTTACCGAGAGCGAGCCATTCCAAAGACTAAACAGAAGGTCTCGCCCGCCTTGAAATGATGTTTATTTCCAAGCTAAACCTTTGCAAGGCGGAAATAAAAATCATCTTTCGCTGAGGGGGATGTATTCTTTTTCGTCGCAAACGCTCTTGTATGCAGGACGGATGATTTTGCCGGCGTTGATAAGCTCTTCCAGTCTGTGTGCGCTCCAGCCGGAGATTCTGGCTATAGCGAAAATCGGAGTGAAAAGCTCCTTTGGAAGTCCCAGCATACTGTAAATAAATCCGCTGTAGAAGTCCACGTTTGCGGAAACGCCCTTGTAAATCTTCTTTTCTCTTCCGATAACAATAGGAGCAAGTCTTTCAACATTGCTGTAAAGGGTAAATTCTTTTTCAAGACCCTTTTCAACGGCAAGTTCTTTTACGAAGCTCTTCAGGGCAATAGCTCTCGGGTCGGAGATAGAATAAACAGCGTGACCCATACCATAGATAAGTCCGGAACGGTCGAAAGCCTCTTTGTGGAGAAGCTTCTGGAGATATACGTCGATTTCCTCTTCGTCTGTCCAGTCTTTAATCTCTCTCTTCATCTCTTCAAACATGCCCACAACCTTAAGGTTTGCACCGCCGTGCTTAGGTCCTTTAAGTGAGCTGAGTGCGGCAGCTATTGCGGAATATGTGTCTGTACCGGAGCTTGTAACAACGTGAGTTGTAAAGGTTGAGTTGTTACCGCCGCCGTGCTCTGCATGGAGAACAAGGGCAAGGTCGAGAACCTTTGCTTCAAGCTCTGTATATTTTTTATCTTCTCTCAAAAGCATGAGTATGTTCTCTGCTGTGGAAAGCTTTGGATCAGGCACATGAATTACAAGGCTCTGATTGCAGCAGTAGTGGTTGTATGCCTGATAACCGTAAACGGAAAGGAGAGGGAATACGGAAATAAGCTGCAAGCACTGTCTTAAAACATTTGATATGGATATATCGTTTGCGTTTTTGTCGTAGCAGTAAAGTGTGAGAACGCTTCTTGCAAGTGTGTTCATCATGTCGCTGGTAGGAGCTTTCATAACTACATCACGTACAAAGTTTGTAGGAAGTGTTCTGTAGGTAGCCAAAAGGTTTGTAAACTCCTCAAGCTCCTGAGCGTTTGGAAGCTTGCCGAATATGAGCAGGTAAGTAACCTCTTCAAAGCCAAATCTCTTATCTTTGAGAAAGCCACGGATTATGTCGTTTACATTTATTCCTCTGTAGAAGAGCTTGCCGTCGGTAGGAACTGTTTTGCCGTCTACAATTTTATTTTGTCTTATTTCGGAAATGTCGGTAAGACCTGCCAAAACGCCCTTGCCGTCCAAATCACGCAGACCTCTTTTTACATCGTACTTTGTATAAAGGCTCTGGTCAATGTTGTTGTTTGCAAGGCATATATCGGCTAAAGACATAATCTTAGGATTATTATCACTGTAATCAAAAATCATTTCATTGTTGTTTGGCATTGTTATCACTCCTATTGTAAAATCAGCGGTTAAATGCTGTTTGTCTTTGATAAATTGATTCTTTCTATTTCTTCGCACATAATGCGGTTAAATGACAGGGAAAGCCTTACAAGTTCACGTATTTCATCTTTGCCCATTTTTTCTTCCACTGCTTTGTAAAGCAAGGAGGCGGTTTCTCTGTCCCGCAAATAAATCTCCCGTCCGGTATCAGTAAGGGAGATATAGGTTTCTCGTCTGTTTTTGCTGTTGGTAATTCTTCTGATAAAGCCTTTTTCTTCAAGACTGCGCAGTATTCTCGATACGGCAGGTGTTGAAACACCCAGAACCTCCGAAAGACTTGTCACATTTACACCGTTGTTGCAATGACCGTCATATTCGCCGTGTTTTCTCACAAAATATATAACCAGGTATTCGGTTTGGGAAAGCTTTCCCAGCACGGTTCCGATGTTTATCTTAGAAAATATGTGCATTGCGTTTATCAGCTTTGCCGCCTGAACCTCTTCCGGCTCAAGGGGCGTTATGTCATTTATCTGTCTTTGGACAGGTTCCAAAAGTATCACCTCGCAGTAAGTCACTGTTAACTATGTTATTATTTAATTTCATTATATATCTACAATATCACCTTGTCAAGCATATAATGATGAACAATTAGTGATAATACCGTGAAATAATATTAAATATCCGCCGTTTTTCTGTAGAATTTATATATATTTACAAATAAACTACAATAAACATTGAAACTATTGCTGTTAAAGTTTATCTTTCTTATGGGAAAACAACCTCTCTTTTTTAAGTTAATTATGAAAGATTTTCAAAAAAGACTTCATAATTGCCCTTAATTTACCGCCTAAACAGGAAAAAATAGCGAAAAAATTCAAAATATACAAAATAAATTGCAAATATCCTATTTAATTCCTTTTGGATTTGTGATAAAATATTTTCGCTGAGTGTTTTTATCACCGTGAAAATCGGTAAATAAATCTGATAAACGAGGTGCATACGTATGGAAAAAATAAAAATCGGCATTGTAGGCTACGGCAACCTTGGCAGAGGTGTTGAGCTTGCAGTAAGACAAAACCCAGATACAGAGCTTTGCGCTGTTTTCACAAGACGTGACCCAAGCACTGTAAAAATCCTCACAGAGGGCTGTCCTGTATACAAAATGGACGATATTTTGAACTTTAAGGGCAAATTGGATGTTCTCATCCTCTGCGGCGGAAGCGCTACAGACCTCCCTGTTCAGACTCCAATGCTTGCAAAGCATTTCAATGTAGTTGACAGCTTCGACACACACGCAAATATTCCTGTTCACTTTGAAGATGTAGACAAGGCGGCAAAAGAGGGTAACACCGTTGGCGTTATCTCTGTTGGCTGGGATCCGGGAATGTTCTCAATTAACAGAATTTACTCTGAGGCAGTTCTCCCTCAGGGAAGCACATATACTTTCTGGGGCAAGGGCGTAAGCCAGGGCCACTCCGACGCAATCCGCCGTGTTGAGGGCGTTTTGGATGCAAAACAGTACACAATCCCTGTTGAAGCGGCTATGGACGCAGTTAGAAGCGGTTCAAATCCTGAGCTTTCCACAAGAGAAAAGCACACAAGAGAATGCTTCGTTGTTGCTAAAGAGGGCGCAGACAAGGCAAAGATTGAAAACGATATCAAGACTATGCCTAACTACTTCGCTGACTACGACACAACTGTTCACTTTATTTCAGAGGAAGAGCTTAAAAGAGATCACAGCGGTATTCCTCACGGCGGTTTCGTAATCAGAAGCGGCAAGACCGGTGAAAACGGCGAAACAAACCACATCATCGAGTATTCTTTGAAGCTTGGTTCAAACCCAGAGTTTACCTCAAGCATTTTGGTAGCTTATGCAAGAGCCGCTGTTAAGCTTGCAAAAGAAGGAAGCTTCGGCTGCAAAACAGCATTCGACATTGCTCCTGCATACCTCTCACCAAAATCACCAGCCGACCTTAGAAAAGAACTCCTTTGATTTTTTTATATCCGACCTGCAAAGAGAGGATATAAAAATAAACTTCCGTTTCAGGTCGGGCGAGTCTTTTGTTTCCGCCTTGTATAGGTTTAGTTTGGAAATAAACGTCATTTCAAGGCGGGCGAAACCTTTTTCTAAGTCTTTGGAATGGCTCGCTCTCGGTTGAGTTTGAATTTTAATATTTTATAATCTACAGCCATGGTTTTATTTTTGAATCATGGCTGTTTATTTATGTCGCCTTAATCTGCCTATACAACACATAGTTCTATAAAAGAAAAATAAAGAAATAAAAAACATAGTTGACAAAAGGGAAAATATTTGATACATTACATTATATAAAAGGGAGTAGCTGCACGATGTGTTTGCGGTGCGACATGCCCGATGTTTTCCTTTAAAAAGGTTAATGTCCGTATCGTAATTGAAAGCAAGACTTTTATTGTATAATTTCAGTTATGCAATAAAAGCCTTGCTTTTTATTGTGTGCAAAAAAGAAAGGTGAAGCAGAAATGATGTTAGTATGGAACATTTTGCTTTTGGTTGCAGGATTTGTTCTGCTTATCAAAGGCGCAGATTTCTTTGTTGTGGGCGCATCACGAATTGCCCAAAGATTCGGAATACCGGAAATTGTAATAGGACTTACAATCGTGGCATTCGGAACAAGTGCACCGGAGGCGGCAATAAGTATCAGCGCCGCAGTTCAGGGCAACACGGGAATAGCAATAGGAAATATTTTAGGCAGTAACATTTTAAATATATGGATTATTTTAGGAATTACCGCCTGTATAGCAAATTTGCCGGTAGCAAAAACCACGGCAAAATATGAAATGCCCTTTGTAATTTTTGTTTCCGTTGTGCTTTTGCTTTTGGCTGCAACCGCAGGAGAACTGAGCACATTTGCAGGAATTATTCTTTGGGTTTTATTTATAGCCTTCTTTGTTTACCTTATAGTTATTTCCAAAAAGGGAGGAAATAAGGAAATTTCCGACGCCGACGAAAGGGAGATAAAAGAGGTAAGAAAAAAAGGCGGAGCAAAGGATGTTTTAATTGCGATAGTTATGACTGTGGGAGGACTTGCCGCCGTTGTAATAGGAAGCAACCTGGCAATAGACGGGGCAACCTACATTGCAAAATTCTTCGGAATGAGCGACCGACTTATCGGACTTACAATAGTTGCCTTGGGTACATCACTGCCGGAGCTTGTAACCTCTATAACCGCCGCGAGAAAGGGCAACACCGATATTGCAATAGGAAATATTGTTGGAAGTAATATTTTCAATATTCTTTTTGTGCTGGGAACCACCGCACTTATCGCCCCTGTTCCATTTGAAAGTAAATTTATAGTGGACGGTGTTGTGTGCATAGCTTCCGCTGTTATGCTTTTCCTCTTTGTTCTCAACAAGGACAGAAAGCTGAAAAGAAGCGGAGGCATAGTGATGCTGTTGTCCTACGCCGCATATTTTGTATATCTCCTTGTTTCATAAAAAATTACGCCATGCGTTTTTGCATGGCGTTTTCTTTTAGTTTTATTCTGTCAAAAGGTCGGGATGCATACGGCTGTAGTGGAAAATGTACTGCTGGGCAATTCCGGCATATTCTCCGAAATCCTCAGGTGTCAATTCCGGGAACAAAACCTTCATTGCACGTTTCATCCACACATCAAGTGGAAAGCTTTCCACCCTGTGCATACCGAAAAGCAATGTGCAGTCTGCAACCTTTACCCCAACTCCCACGATTTTCATAAGCTCTTTTCTGGCTTCCTCATAGGGCAAGGTTCTGCATTTTTCCAAGTCAACCTCACCGGAAGCTACTTTTCTTGCTCCGTCTATAAGGTATCTGTTTCTAAAGCCTGCACGCAGCGGAGCTAAGTCCTCTTCGCAAAGACTTGAAAGCTTTTCAACAGTTGGAAAGGCGTAATCTGTGTCGTTTATCTTTTCGCCGAAGTTTTCGCAGAGCCTTTGAACTATTCCCTTTATTCTTTTTATGTTGTTGTTTTGTGAGATTATAAATGTGCAGAGTGCCTCAAAGGGTTCCTGTCTTAAAATTCTTATTCCCGGAGCATAGGAGGCTGCCTCTTTTAATATTGGGTGTATTTGGCTTATGTCATCTCTGATTTTTCCGTAGTCAAGTGTTAAATCAAAGTAGTTTTCCCAGATGTTTTTAAAATCTTCCTGTGTGCAGTTGTCGATTTTTAAAATATCGCCCTTTAAGCTTACGTCAACCGCCTTGTTAAAAGCCACGCCGTGAAAGCTTCCGTCCTCACGCTCAACCCAGCGAAAGCTCTGCCCGCAGTCCAGCGTTTCACGCAGGTCTAAATCCCTTACGCCGTTTATAAGAACACTGTTTCCCTGCTGTGCTATTTCCATTTTTTTCACCCTTTTTCGACTTTCTGTTTCTAATATTATATATAAGATTTATTGAATGATTGTTCTGTAAAAGAAAAATAAAGAAATGGAAATTATCCAATCCAGCGCCGTAGCGATGTTGTGTTACCTGATGCACATGATGGTGCGCCTCTACGGTGCATAGTTCTTTAAAAGAAAAACAAAAACAGCTATGGTCATTTCTGAACCATAGCTGTAAAAGTAATATTCAATTAAAATCAAACAAGCCGAGAGTGAGCCATTCCAAAGATTAAAGAAAACGTTTCGCCCGCATTGAAATGATGTTCATTTTCAAAGCAAAGTCCTGCAAGGCGGAAACAAAAGACTCGCCCGACCTGTGCAGGCGTTAAAGAACAATATAAACCCTTGCAGGTCGGAAATAAAAAAGACTCTGCCACAAAGTTAATTGTGACAGAGCCATTGTTATTTCTAAAACTAAGGTCTCGCCCGACCTGCGCAGTAGTTAATTTTTAAATCCTCCCCTTGCAGGTCGGATTTAAAAAAATCACATTTTGAGGTATTTTTGACGGTAGCTTTCGTATTTCTGACGGTAGTTGTCGCCGTTCTTTCTTACATCGTGAGAATAGATGTGAGTTTCAAGACGGTCGTCGGCAACTTCAATCATGTATGCAGCTACGTTTGCACAAAGGTCGCTTACACGCTCAATGCTTGAAAGCAGGTCTGAGAAGATGAAGCCAAGCTCTATTGTGCATTCGCCGTTTTGCAGACGCTTGATGTGATGCTTTTTCATCTTTGCCTTGATGTCGTCGATTGTCTGCTCCAAAGGCTCGATGTCCTGAGCAAGGATAAGGTCACGCTTGTTGAGAGCGATAACTGTTGTGGAAAGGATTTCCTTTGTTGCTGCGATGAGATGTTCAAGCTCTTCCTGTGCTTCAGGTGAGAAAGAAACCTTTTTGTCGTGAAGCTCCTTGGCAACCTTGAGAACGGAAACAGCGTGGTCGCTGATTCTTTCCAAGTCTCCGATACTGTGAAGCATACCGGCAACAATGTTGCTGTCATCGCCGGAAAGGCTCTTTGCGCTGAGCTTTACAAGATAAGTTCCCAGAATATCCTCGTACTGGTCAACCTTCTTTTCGCCGTTTAAAATATCGGTTTCTTTCTGGGGGTCAAAATTCTTTATGCAGGAAAAAGCCTTGAACATAATGTTCTTGGAGATTTCTGCCATTTCAGCTGTAAGTCTCATGCTGCGCTCTGTAGCGATAGCAGGTGTGTTGAGAAATCTTTCGTCGAGGAAAGGAGCGTCGCCTGTATGCTTGTCCTCTTTGATTGTAAGTGTTGCCAGCTTAACAAGAAACTTGTTAAACGGCAGGAGAATTGCGGTTGCAATAACGTTGAATGAGGTGTGAACAATAGCTATGCCGGTTCTTGTGATAGTGCCGTTTACGAAATCAAAACTAAACAGAGCGTTTAATCCATAGAACAGCAGGGAAATTGCCACAACGCCAACTATGTTGAAATAAAGATGGATAAATGCCGCACGCTTTGCATTTTTCTTTGCTCCGATACAGGAGATAAGAGCGGTGGCACAGGTACCTATGTTCTGTCCGAGGATAATCGGGAAAGCACCGCCGAAGGAGATAGCTCCTGTTGCGGACAAAGCCTGCAAAATACCCACAGATGCGGAAGAGCTCTGGATAATAGCTGTCAAAACAGCGCCGGCAAGGATACCGAGGATTGGGTTTCCTGCAAACATAAGGAACATCTGGCTGAACCAAGGAGCGTTTGCCAAAGGCTTAACAGCTGCGCTCATTGTTTCCATACCTGCCATAAGGATTGCAAATCCGATTACGATGCTGCAAATGTCCTTTGTCTTTTGTTTCTTTGAAAACATTGTGATTGCAATAGCGATAAATGCAAACAAAGGAGCAAAAGTACTTGGTTTAAGCATTTGCATCAAAAGACCGTCGCCTTCAATGCCGGTAAGGCTCAGAAGCCAAGCGGTTACGGTTGTACCGATGTTGGCGCCCATAATAACGCCCACAGCCTGACCGAGCTTCATAATACCTGAGTTAACGAAGCCAACGACCATTACCGTGGTGGCTGAGGAACTCTGAATAACAGCTGTAACTGCTGCACCAAGCAGAACTCCTCTGAAAACGCCGGCGGTAAGCTTTTCAAGTGTTTTTTCAAGCTTTCCGCCGCCGACCCTTTCAAGACCTTCGCCCATTATGTTCATTCCGAAAAGGAAGAAAGCAAGGCCTCCCAAAAGGGCAATGATTGATAAGATATCCATTTCTACCATCCTTTTATACTTTTTTGGTGTTGAAATCATTTTCTATTATGAGGTTAGCAAGTAAAAAGAATGTTATCTGTTTGTAAAAAATGTGTAAAGTTTGTGAAATAAAATACACATAAGGGTATTTTTGTTTGTTATTTTTCCGACATAGAATTTTGATAAATACAATATATATATAGCGTTTTTTGCCGAAAGCTGTAAAATACCGAATAATTCATAAAGGTTTGTTGACATTCTTTCATTTTGGTAATATCATATAAGGTGCAGAAGTGACTGAAAAATAAGTTTATTTCCGTATGTAAATAGTGCATTTAAAAGAAGAGATTTTTAAATTAAAAAAGCTTTGGCAGGAAAGGGTGATTTTTTGGATCTGCAAATAGTTATGGACGCTTCGGTGGTAGCGCTGAGAATTCTTTTGCCCATCTATGCTATGGTTATAGTGTACCAGTGTTACAAATCTATGCGTCACCACAGAAGAGCGGAAAAACCTCTGCTCACCTTGGAGGATGTATTTACAGGACAAAAATATCCGGTGGTATTCTGGGAAAACTCCATCGGCAGAAGCAAAAGAAGCGATATATGTATTCAAAACGAAACCGTTTCCCGAGATCACAGCGTTCTGCTTAGAAGAGAGGACGGCTGGTTTATTACCGATACCAAGTCAAAAGCCGGAACCTATGTAAACGGTAAAAAGACACGTGGCAGAGTAAAGGTTATGATTGACGATGAAATATCGGTGGGAAGCACTACTCTTGCAGTGAGAAGAGGCAGCGAATATTCCGAAGAGATAAAACCTTCATGGTATTTTTCAAAAGCTAAGACAAAACCGTCAATAAAACAGTATAAGCTTATGATACTTATAACGGTATTCCATCTGCTTATGGCTTTGGCGGCTTGCTTTTCTAATGAAATACAGGATTTCAGACCGCTTGTTGTGTGGGGATTTCTTACAGCTCTCGGCTGGACATTTTTCTTTGTTTCAACGGTAATCCTTAAAAGGGTTAACTTTGAGCTGGAGGCTCTGGGATTTTTCCTTACGGGTCTTGGTATAATGCTGCTTGTCCGGCAGGTTGAACGGCAGGCATACACGCAGATGATAACTGCGGCAATGGGTATGGTGCTGTTCATGTTCCTTATAAAGTTTATAGAGAATCCGGACAGAGTTAAAAAGTACAGAACTATCATTATGATAGGCGCAGTTGCATTTTTGGCAATAAACCTTGTGTTCGGTAAAATCCAGCACGGCGCAGCAAACTGGATTTCAATCGGCTCATTTACCATTCAGCCTTCTGAATTTGTAAAAATTGCATTTATATTTGTGGGCGCTGCAACACTTGACCAGCTGCAGACCAGTAAAAACCTTTTGGAGTACATCATATTTTCTGCGGTGTGCGTAGGTGCGCTGGCTATTATGGGCGACTTTGGTACGGGACTTATATTCTTCGTTACCTTCCTTTTCATAGCCTTCATGCGTTCCGGCGACTTTAAAACAATTATCCTTGCAGTTACTGCGGCGGTATTTGCCGGCGCTATGGTTTTGAAATTCAAGCCCTACATTGCGGACAGATTTGTTTCATGGGGTCATGTTTGGGAATATGCCCAGACAAACGCATATCAGCAGGCAAGAGTTCTTACATATACTGCCTCCGGCGGACTTTTCGGTGTTGGCGTGGGCAATGGATGTTTGAAATATGTATTTGCTTCTGAAAACGACCTTGTGTTCGGACTTGTGGCAGAGGAAATGGGAATAATTGTGGCGGTTATCTGCGCCATTGCAATAGGCGGTCTTGTTCTCTATTCAAGAGCAATAACCACCAGAAGCAGAAGTACATTCTATTCTATATCCGCATGCTGTGCGGCAGGACTTCTGCTTTTCCAGATGGCTTTGAATATTTTCGGAGCTACAGATATTCTTCCTCTTACCGGCGTTACATTGCCGTTTATAAGCTTGGGAGGTTCAAGTATGATTTCTTGTTGGGGTCTTTTGGCGTTTATAAAAGCGGCGGACGAACGAACTTACGCCATGCGCCGCAAATAAAGGAGGTATTCCATGAAAAGAACTTGGACAAGAAGTATTTTGGTGTATATAGTTGCCCTTGCGTTTTTTGCAGGACTTGCAACCTTCTGTGCAAGACTTGTTCTTAACAACGAAGCATGGGTTCAGCAGCCATATAACGGCCATACCGCAGGAAGCGGCGGACTTGCTATGGCCGGTAAAATTTACGACAGAAACGGAACTGTCCTTGCCTATACCGAGGACGGCGAGAGAAAATATCACGACGACTATTTGACAAGATGTTCTTTGCTTCATGTGGTGGGCGACAACAGCCTTAACATTTCAACGGCTATTCAGAGCCTTTACAGAACCCAGCTTACAGGCTTTAACTATATCTGGGGTCTTGGAATGCCTGAATCCTTGAAACAGGGAAACGACATAAACCTTACCATTGACGCAGACATCAACAGAGCGGCTCAGGAAGCTATGGGCGACCAGGAGGGCGCAGTGGTTGTTTACAACTACAAAACCGGCGAGCTTCTCTGCTCCGTAAGCAATAAAACCTATGACCCGGCTGACCCTCCTGAGATTACCGAGGAAAACGAGGAAGAATACGACGGCGTATATCTTGACCACGCAATCTCATCTCAGTATACTCCGGGTTCTGTATTTAAGCTTGTTACAACGGCTGCCGCTTTGGAGTATATAGACGATATCCAGGAGCAGACCTTCCATTGCTCAGGAAGCGTGGAAATTTTGGGCAACGATGTAAACTGTCACTCTGTTCACGGGGATATATCCTTTGAAGAGGCTCTTTCCCAGTCCTGTAACGTGGCATTTGCGGAAATCGCCCTTCAGGTTGGCGCAGAGCATATGCAGGAGGTTGCCGAGAAAATGGGATTTAACTCCAATTTCTTAATAAGCGACGTTCCTACAGCGGTTTCACACTATGACGTAACAGAAGCCGACGACAACCAGCTTGCATGGTCAGGTATCGGACAGTATACAGACCTTGCAAACCCAATGCAGATGGCTATTATCTGCGGAGCTATTGCAAACGGCGGACAGCCTGTAATCCCTTATCTTGTTGAGGAGTCCTCCTCAATATTCGACCAGCTGGGACTTTCCTCCGGCGGAGGCGAACTGGGCGACAGAATGATGCCCGAGGAAGTTGCAGAAGAGCTTGGCTCTATGATGAGATATACTGTAGAAACCCACTACGGCGACGATACCTTTGCGGGACTTCCAGCCTGTGCAAAGTCAGGTACTGCGGAAGTTGGCGAGGGCGAACCAAACGCATGGATTGTGGGATATATCGACAGCGAGGAGTATCCGCTGGCTTTTGCGGTTGTTGTTGAACACGGCGGCTGGGGACTCGGTACCACAAGCCCGATAATCGACGCAACACTTGAAGCGGCAATCCTTTCCCTTGACGCAGACGCTCAGTAATTTGATTTTTATAAACCTCACCGTAACAGCGGTGGGGTTTTTCTTTTATAGAACTATTTTATAAAAAATAAAATGCCGTAATGAATACGGCATTTTAAATGAAAATATTTATTCTTCGGTAATACGGTATTTCGGCGGTTCGGATTCGTAGAGGTTGTTGCCTTTTGAATCTATTACAACTATGCATGGGAAATCCTCTATAACATAGCGTCTAATGGCTTCCGTTCCCAAATCCTCATAGCAGAGAAGCTCCTCGCTTTTTATGCTTTTGGCAATAAGGGCGGCGGCGCCTCCTATGGCGGCAAAATAAACGCAGTGATTTCTCACAATGGCGTCGATTACCTCTTTGTTTCTTGCCCCCTTGCCTATCATGCCTTTCATTCCTCTGTCCAAAAGGGCAGGTGTGTACTTGTCCATTCTGTAGCTGGAGGTTGGGCCGGCAGGGCCTACCGCATATGGTGGTTTTGCAGGAGCAGGGCCTACATAGTAGATTATCTCGCCTTTTATGTCAACGGGAAGTTCTTTGCCCTGCTGTAAAAGCTCGAAAAGTCTTTTGTGAGCGGCGTCACGGCCTGTTATTATTGAACCGCTTAAAAGCACGCTGTCGCCGGCGTTAAGGTTTTCTATGTCATCTTCCGTAATTGGAAGTGTAATTTTTTTTGTCATCTAAGACCCTCCTTAAATTTCCGCTTCTTTATGTCGGGCGGCGTGACAGCAGATGTTAACTGCAACAGGCATACCGGCAATGTGTGTGGGGTAGGTTTCTATGTTTACTCCCAAAGCGGTGGTGTTTCCTCCGAGACCTGCTGGACCAAAGCCCATGCGGTTGATTTTTTCAAGAAGCTCATCTTCCATTTGGGCATAGCGTGGGTCCGGGTTCTTTGTGTCGATTGGTCTGAAAGTGGCTTTTTTTGCAAGCTGGGCGGCTTTTTCAAAGGTTCCGCCTATGCCAACGCCCACAACTATAGGAGGACATGGGTTGGGTCCTGCTTTTTTAACTGTTTCAAGTATAAAGTCCTTTACTCCCTCTGCCCCGTATGAGGGTGTAAGCATTTTGATTGCGGACATGTTCTCGCTTCCGAAGCCCTTTCCGCCCACCAAAAATTTGATTTTATCTCCGGGAACAATCTCTGTGTGGATAACCGCAGGTGTGTTGTCCTTTGTGTTTATTCTGTCGAATACCGGGTCTGTTACCACGCTTTTTCTAAGATAGCCCTCGTCGTAAGCCTCACGGACGCCCTGTTCTACAGCTTCCTTAAAGCTTCTGTCCTCGATTACCACCTTGTCCCCGTATTCAACAAAAAGCACAGCCATTCCTGTGTCCTGACAGATTGGAATTTGCTCCTTTGCGGCTATTTCGTTGTTCTCCAAAAGCTGGCTCAAAACATTTTTGCCAACGGGGGATTTTTCCTTTTCTCTGAAATCCTTCAAAGCCTTTGTTATGCTGTCGTCGATAAAATAGTTGCAGTCCATGAAAAGCTGCTTAACTGTTTTTGTGACAGTATCCGCCTTGATTTTTCTAATTTCCATATTCTCACCTGATTGCTTAGAAATTTTAAATCTTAATATATTATAAAATATTGTGAAATGTATTTCAATATGAAAAAAATTATGTTATCATATTTTTAAGTAACAATACAAAACAGACATATATTTTTCACATTGGTAAATTAAGATAATCTTATCATAGGAGGGATATTTATGAGTAAAATATTGGTAGTAGATGATGAATTTAGAATAAGAGAACTTATAAAGAAATATGCAGTTTTTGAGGGTCACACAGTTGAAGAGGCTGTAGACGGAATACAGGCTATTTCTATATGCAATCAACAGGATTTTGACCTGATTATAATGGACGTTATGATGCCTGAGCTGGACGGTTTTTCCGCCTGCCGTGAAATAAGAAAGAAAAAATCAACCCCGATTATTATGCTTTCTGCAAGGGGCGAGGAATACGATAAAATCCACGGCTTCGAGCTTGGCATTGACGACTATGTTGTAAAGCCTTTCTCACCGAGAGAGCTTATGCTCCGTGTAAACGCAGTTTTAAAGCGCACAGGCGGCGGTGAAAACGGCGAAAAGAGAGACGTTTTTGAATACAAGACACTGCATGTTGATTTCAGCGGCAGAATTGTAACCGTTGACGGAAAACGTGCCGAAATGACCCCGAAAGAGTACGAGCTGTTTTTCTATATGGTTAAAAACAAGGGACTTGCCCTTACCAGAGAAAAGCTTATCAGTGAAGTATGGGGATATGATTTCTTCGGTGACGACAGAACCCTTGACACACACATTAAACTCCTCAGAAAGAGCCTTGGCCCTTACGCAAGCTGTATTGTAACACTTCGAGGGGTGGGATATAGATTTGAAACAAATTAAACATAAATTTTCAAACATGCCCCTGCGCTACAGGGTTGTAATGTACTTTCTTCTGTTTTCCTTAATAATGCTTATTCTTCTTTGGCTTTTTCAAACTGTGTTTTTTAAAGGCTTTTACAGGTCTGTAAAAATCTCACAGGTTGAATCCTGCGCAAAGAATATAATTACCATGATGCAGGGAACTGAGGACGACGAGGGCGTTAACGTGGACAAGGTAAGCGCTATGGTGGAATATATCTACGAGCAGAACGATATGATGGTTGCTCTTTATGATTTGAACACCAACTTTGCAATGAGCATATGCTCCTCTGACGTTCCGGAAAACCTCGAGAAGATAAGCGGTTCTGATGTTATAAGATATAGAAATATGGCAATGCAGAACGGCGGAACATATCTTGAATACCAGCATAAAGCATTAAATGAGGACAGCGGAAGCCTTGAAAAGTATGCGGCTGAATCTGTTACATATTCCGAAGTGTTTATGGATTCGGGAAACGGCCGTTACATGATAACAATCCGCTCTATCATTACCCCTTTCAACAGCGTTGTGGACACACTGAGAAATCAGCTTATAATAATCTCTGCAATACTGATTGTTCTAAGCGTTGTGCTTTCAATAATAGTGTCAAATCTTATTACAAGACCTATTATTAAAACAAACAAAGCCGCAAAGGAGCTTGCAAAACAGCACTATGACGTTAAGTTTGAAAGCGACGGATATTTGGAAATCCGTGAGCTGAACGACACCTTAAACTTTGCCGCCCGAGAGCTTACAAAGGTTGAAAAGCTGCGGAAAGACCTTATCGCCAACATTTCCCACGACCTGAGAACCCCTCTTACAATGATTACAGGCTACGGCGAGGTAATAAGGGATTTGCCCGGCGAAAACACACCTGAAAATATTCAGATTATTATAGACGAAGCCACACGCCTTAACGAGCTGGTAACCGACCTGCTGGATATTTCAAAGCTCCAGTCCGGTGCCATGCAGCTTGTGCGCACCGACTTCTCACTTACAAAATGTATCGAGGAGATTTTCAACCGTTACACAAAGCTTATTGAGCAGAACCACTACAACATTGTTTTTAACTACAAAGAGGACGTTATAATCAACGCCGACGATGTAAAGATAAAACAGGTTATCTATAACCTTATAAACAACGCCATAAACTATGTGGGCGACGACAAGACCGTTATTGTAACTCAGATTGCCGACAAGAACTTTGTCCGTGTAGAGGTTACAGACCACGGTGTGGGCATTGACCCTGACAAGCTTGAATACATCTGGGACAGATATTACAAGGTTGACAAGGCTCACAAGTCAGCCGTTATCGGCACAGGCTTGGGACTTTCCATAGTTAAAAATATTTTGGAGCTTCACAATGCAAGGTTCGGAGTTAAGAGCAAGCTGGGCGCCGGAAGCACATTCTGGTTTGAACTGCCTGTTCAGTCCATAAAGAACAAGCACTACATGACCCAGAAAATAGACGCCCTTGAGATTTCCGAGGAAAGCACCATAAATGCAGAGGTGGTTGACCTTTCAAAGAAGCCGTCAAAGAAAAAGGATAATTCCAAGAAGCGCAAAAAGTCCGAGGAACAGCCGGAACAAAACACAGAAATAGACGATGCGGAAATCTATGAATATGAGGTTTCCGGGCATAAGAAAAGTTCCGAGCCATTGGAAAATCCTTATAAGGATTAAAATACTAAAGATAATTCCCCGAGGCAAAACTTCGGGGAATTTTTATATTGCCGGAAGAGGACAATTCTTAGTAAAATTTTAATTTTGTGTATATTTTACAATTTGAGATATATAATTTGTACGTAAAAATGCTCAGTGGTTTTGGATAACATATTGTATTTTTTTATTATTTTGTTATAATTAACTTAGGATGATTAGTTAAATAAGGAGGCGTTATTATGAGAATTACTTGTATAGGTTTTTTGATTTGCCTTGTGTGCATTTTCTGCGTGGCAAGCTATCCAAACACGGCTCTTTATGTTATAGCCAACATCGGTTTTTATCTTGGTGTTCTTGTAACCGCCTACGGCATAACAAAAATCCGTGAACCGGGAGATAAAAACGATTGACAAATAAATAATTATTGAATTTTTACTGAAATGAAAACCTGCGGTAATGCTGAAAGCCGCAGGTTTTCTCCTTTTTAAAAACAAAAGTAACAACAAAGTGTAAAAGGACATAGGATAAAAGGAAAAAACTTTCAGGTGTTGAACAATGGATTTCCTTTCAGGTTTTATCTTATGTCTGGGACTTTCTGCCGACTCCTTTTCAATGGGGTTAAACTACGGTTTAAGAGGAATAAAAGTCTCTTTTCTCTCAAGAATAATCGTAAGCCTTGTTTCTGTTCTAAATATGTTCCTGGCTCTTTTCTTGGGCAGGCTGATACTTTGTTTTGTGGATGAAAATTTTGCCAAAGTTGTGGGATGCATAATGCTTTTTGCTCTTGGGATTTTTGTCATCTGTCAGGGCTTTTTAAAGAAAAACATATCCGGCGATTTTGACAACAACAGAAAAATTACCTGGGCGGAGGCTCTCTATGTTGGCGTCGCCCTGTCCGTGGATTCTTTGGGGGCAGGTATATGCTTTGCCGTAAGCGGAAGCGGATTTTTCTTCCTTCCCCTATGCAGCGGCGTCTGCCAGTTTTTCCTAATGCAGCTTGGCAATTTCTTCGGAAAGAAAATAAAAGACCGTTCCCGTTTTTCAAAAAAGCTTTTGGTCACTGTTTCCGGCAGTCTTATCTGCTTTATGGCTGTTTTAAGATTTTTTTAATTTTCTCTTATTGGGTATTTTTTGCCGTCTTTGGTCAATACTTAAACAGAAAGCTTTCCTTGAACTATCTATATGCTGTAAAATCTTATGTTTTTTACTTATTTTTTTCGTCAAAAAAAATTGTGAAAAATTCCGTAAACTACTTGCTTTTTTCTTGAAAAAATGATATGATAACAGCACATGACGATATTTAAGGAGGTGGGACAATGCCAAACATTAAATCAGCAAAGAAGCGTGTAAAGGTTATCGCAACTAAGACAGCTCAGAATAAGGCTATCAAATCTGCTTTGAAAACAGCAGTTAAGAAGGCGTACATTGCTATTGATACAAACGCTGACAACAAGGCTGAGGCAGTTAGTCTTGCTGTTAAGAAGATTGATCAGGCTGCAGCAAAGGGTATCATGCACAAGAACACAGCTGCAAGAAGCAAGTCTGCTCTCGCTAAGAGACTCAATGCTTCCGCATAATAGCAAATACGAAATTAACGCTAAAAGCAGAGCCACACGCCCTGCTTTTTTTGTTTTTTTATTGACTTTTTATAAAAAAAGTTTTATTATTATAACAGAGAATTTTGTGTTCTTTTTTATTTAAAATTTAGAAAACGGAGGGTTTCAAATGAGCAAGAACGGAAAATTGGGATTGATTATCGGAGTTATCTCTGCAGTTGCCGCTGTTACAGCCGCAATTACAGCATTTCTGATTGTCAGAGAAAAGAAAAAGAGAGATGAGGAAGAGCTTGACCGTTATCTGGACTGCTCTATCCAATAATTTTGGTTCCGCCGAGCCAAGGTTTGTGCTGGGAGTTTATGACAGCACTCGGCGGGCGAGACGTTTTCTTTAAATATGTTAGAATGGCTCACTCTATCAAGGGTGAGCTTTTTTATTTTCGCTATGCCTAAGTTTTAATTGACGGTTAGGTTCAGCACATGGCGGGCGAGTTTTTTAGTTCCGACGTGCAAAGCTTTTTCTATGAAATCAGCTGCTGCACACGTCGGGCGAGACGTTTTCTTTAATATGTTAGAATGGCTCACTCTTAAATAAAGTGGGCTTTTTAATTTTAAAAATGAACCCATGCAATGATAGTTCTATAAAAGAATAATAGAATAGTAAACCGATGCTGTGTTATAACCTTCAATAAAAAATATATCCCCCTTAACCCAATTTGCATATCATGTATTGAGCCATAGTTTGTAAAGGAGGGTGTCTATGACGGTTGAACAGATAGACAGCTCAAAGGTGCTGATTTCTCTATGCAACGAGGATTTAACGGAATATTCTCTGCGGTTTGACACCATGAGTTTTAATGACCCACATTCAAGAAGAATACTCAACAAGCTTTTAACTATAGCCTGCGGAAAAACAGGCATAAAACAGGAAAAGGACAAATCTATGCTGGTGGAGGCTATGCCACACAGCAACGGCTGTCTTATCCTTTTGACCATGAACCACAAAAAGAAAAAAAGAACCGTATACCGCATAAAAAAGAACTCTTCCGGCTGGTGCTGCCGCTTTAAAAACGCCGAGGACTTTTTATGCTCATTGGAAAAGCTTTCCGAGAAAAAGGAAACATTATACCGTGTGTCGGCTTATCTTTTCGGTGAAAGCTATTATATGTTTATTGAACAGTCAAAACTTCCGGAAAAAGCCACGGAAATTTTAAGCGAGTTCGGAAGACTTAGAAAAAGAGAACTGCTTTTTTCCAAAAGACTTTCCGAGGGCGGCAAGCTCTTGTTTTTTAAACCGAAATTTACAGGAAGACTTTGGTAAAAATGATAATTGTTATTGTTTTATTCAACTATCCTGTTGACAACAGCAATCCAAGGTAGTATAATTTAATAAACGCAGAAGCTCAATGGTGTTTCGGAGAGCTTGTGCCTGAAAAATATTAAATCTGCTGACAATAAGGGTTAGCCCGAGTTAAAAGCCGAGGATTTGCACAGGGATAGTGTACCTGTATATATGCGTTTTGGCTCCCGTATACCCTTTTGGTGTACGGGACTTTTTATTTTATAATTGTTTTGCGGATAGGAAAAGCGGTGATTAAAATAGACAGATTGGCTCAGATAGGGATAATAATTCAGGATATCACAGCGGCGGACAGGGTAAACGATATACTCCACGACTATTCCTCATATATTGTGGGAAGAATGGGACTGCCCTACAAAAAATACGGCGTTATGGTGATAAGCATAATTATTGACGCTCCGGTGGAGATAATAAGTGCATTAACAGGCAAGCTGGGAATGATTAAAAACGTAACCGCAAAGTCTGTTATGTCTAAACTTGATATACCAACACTGTCGGAGGAAAAATGAAAGACATCAGATTGATTGAAAATTTAAAAAATACCATAATTTCACTAGATAAGGGTGAAATGCCGGAAGCGTCCGCCCTGGTGCTTCTCCTTGAAAATTACAGAGAGCCGGAAATATTCGGTTTTGCCAGAGATTTGGGCAGAGAAAAAGCCTTGGAAAATTACGGCAACAATGTGTTTATCAGAGGACTTATAGAGGTTTCAAACTACTGTACCAAAAACTGTTTTTACTGCGGAATACGCTGCGGCAATAAGGAAGCTCAAAGATACAGACTGGATTTTGAGGATATTATGAACTGCTGTGAAAGCGGCTACAATGCAGGCTTTCGTACCTTTGTAATGCAGGGCGGCGAGGACCCGGTTTTTAACGACGATTTTGTATGCCGAACCGTTGCCGCAATTAAAAATAAATATCCCGACTGCGCAGTGACCCTTTCCTTGGGAGAGAGAAGCTACAGCTCCTATAAGCTGCTGAAAGAAGCGGGCGCAGACAGATATCTTTTAAGGCACGAAACAGCCACAAAAGAGCATTACGAAAAGCTTCATCCCAAAAGCTCATCCTTTGAAAACAGAATGGAATGTCTTTATTATTTGAAAGAGCTGGGATATCAGACAGGCGCAGGATTTATGGTGGGTTCGCCTTGGCAGACTATGGAAAATCTTGCAAACGACCTGATATTTTTAAAGGGATTTCAGCCCCACATGGTTGGCATAGGGCCTTTTCTTCCCCACAGTCAGACACCTTTCAGAGATTTTCCAAAGGGAAGCGCAGAACTTACCCTGTTTATTTTAAGCCTTGTGAGAATTATGCTGCCTAAGGTTTTGCTTCCTGCCACTACAGCCCTGGGAACAAGAGAAGAGGGCGGCAGAGAAAGAGGAATTCTCCACGGTGCAAATGTTATTATGCCTAACCTTTCACCGGTTGAGGTGAGAAAAAAATATATGCTGTACGACAACAAGCTGTCAAGCGGAGCGGAAGCCTCTGAGGGCTTGGAAATTTTGAGAAAATCCCTTGAGAAAATAGGATATGAAATCCCTGTATCAAGGGGAGATTGTTTAAAATAAAGATAAAGGAGATAAAGTTATGTACGACGTAAAATCACCAAAGGCTGAAGAATTTATCAGCCACGAGGAAATACTTGATACACTTAAATATGCAGAGGAAAACAAGCACAACGCCCAGCTTATAGATGAGATTTTGGCAAAGGCTGCACTTAGAAAAGGCCTTTCCCACAGAGAAGCCGCAGTTTTGCTTGAGTGCGATATACCAGAGAAAAACGAGCTTATTTTTGCTTTGGCAAAGGAGATAAAGCAGGAATTTTACGGCAACAGAATCGTTATGTTCGCTCCCCTTTATCTTTCCAACTACTGTGTAAACGGCTGTCTTTACTGTCCTTACCACTACAAGAACAAGCACATTGCAAGAAAGAAGCTCACCCAGGAGGAAATCGTAAAAGAGGTTGTGGCTTTGCAGGATATGGGTCACAAAAGACTTGCCCTTGAAGCAGGCGAAGACCCTGTAAACAATCCTATCGAATACATTCTTGACTGTATCAAGACTATCTACAGCATCAAGCACAAAAACGGCGCAATCAGACGTGTTAACGTAAACATTGCCGCAACAACTGTTGAAAACTACAGAAAGCTTAAAGAAGCCGGCATCGGCACATATATTCTTTTCCAGGAAACATACCACAAGGAAAATTACGAAATGCTCCACCCAACAGGCCCTAAGCACAACTATGCATACCACACAGAGGCTATGGACAGAGCTATGGACGGCGGTATCGACGACGTAGGTCTCGGCGTTCTTTTCGGACTTAACCTTTACAGATACGACTTTGTAGGACTTTTGATGCACGCAGAACACTTGGAAGCTGCAAAAGGCGTAGGCCCTCACACAATCAGCGTTCCACGTGTATGTAAGGCTGACGACATCGACCCAGAAGCATTTGACAACGGTATCGACGATGATACATTTGCAAAGATTGTTGCATGTATCAGAATTTCCGTTCCTTACACAGGAATGATTATCTCCACAAGAGAAAGCCCGAAATGCAGAGAGAGAGTATTGGAGCTTGGTATTTCTCAGATCAGCGGTGGTTCAAGAACCAGCGTTGGCGGTTACGCAGAGGAAGAGCCTGAGGAGGAAAACTCCGCTCAGTTCGACGTTTCCGACAGAAGAACTCTCGACCAGGTTGTAAACTGGCTTATGAAGCTGGGTCATATTCCGAGCTTCTGCACAGCCTGCTACAGAGAGGGCAGAACCGGCGACAGATTTATGAGCCTTGTTAAGAGCGGTCAGATTGCAAACTGCTGTCAGCCAAATGCTTTGATGACATTGAAAGAATACCTTGAGGACTATGCTTCTGAGGAGACAAAGAAAAACGGCGAAGCTCTTATTGCCAAAGAGATAAACAACATTCCAAAGGAAAAGGTAAAAGACATAGTAAAACAGCACCTTATCGAAATCGAACAAGGTCAAAGAGATTTCCGCCTGTAATTTTTTGTCCGACCTGTCTGTGTTTAGCAAAGGAAATTGACACCTGCACAGGTCGGGCGAAACCTTTCTTTTATATATCCGCCTTGCAGGGCTTGGGTTTAGGAATAAACGTCATTACAAGGCGGACGAAACCTTATGTTGAGCGACTGGGAGTGGTTCGCTCTCATTTGGGTTGATATTTTTATTTATTCCCGACAAAACACTTGATAATTCTATAAAAGAAAATACTAACCGTAGGGGCGGATATGTTAATTCGCCTCTACGACGAATAATTCTATAAAAGAAAATTAAAAACAAAGTTAAATGAGAGCGAACCATTCCGAAGACTGCGGAAAAGGTCTCGCCCGACGGAAAACGTAAGTCTATCTTTATATGGGAGTTTTGCCGTCGGACAAAAAAGAAAAAGAGGTGAATAGAGATGGGATTGAATAATACACCTAATGCCGATAGAGTTCATATTGGTATATTCGGCAGAAGAAATGCGGGAAAATCAAGCGTTATAAATGCTGTTACTGGACAGAACCTAGCCATTGTTTCCGAAGTTTTGGGAACAACAACCGACCCGGTCTATAAGGCTATGGAAATTCTGCCTTTAGGCCCTGTTGTGCTTATAGATACCCCGGGACTTGACGACGTGGGAGAACTGGGCGAGCTGAGAGTTCAAAAGGCTTTTCAGGTGCTCAATAAAACAGATATCGCATTGCTTGTTTTAGATGTAAACAGCGGCTTTTCAAAGGAAGAAGAAAAGCTTTTAGAGCTTGTAAAGGCAAAAAATATCCCCTTTGTGGCAGTGCTCAATAAAACAGATATAGCCAAAGAGGATAAAATAAAGGAATTTGAAAAGCTTTTAAAGGATAAATATAATATTGAAAATGTGGTTTCAGTGAGCGCAGAGAAAAAAGACGGTATTTTTGAACTGAAAGAAAAAATAGCTTCACTGAATACAGAAAAGGAAAAGTCACCTATAATTTCAGATTTAGTCTGTCCGGGAGAGCTGGCGGTGCTGGTTGTGCCTATAGACGAGTCTGCACCTAAAGGCAGACTTATTCTGCCGCAGCAGCAGACTATAAGGGATTTGCTTGACCACAACGCAATGGCGGCGGTTACTCAGGTTACAACATTGGCAAAAACCCTTGAAAGCTTTAAAGAGCCTCCGAAGATTGTTGTAACAGACAGTCAGGCTTTTAAAGAGGTTGCAAAAATAGTTCCGGAGAGCGTTCCTCTCACATCATTTTCAATTCTTTTTGCACGCCATAAGGGAGAGCTTTCAACCCTTGTAAAGGGCGTAAAGGCTATGGATAATCTAAAGGACGGGGATACCGTGCTTATTTCCGAGGGATGCACACATCATAGACAGTGCAACGATATCGGAAGCGTTAAAATCCCCAATGCGGTGAGAAAATACACTGGAAAAAATCTCAATTTTGAGTTTACCTCAGGGGGAGAATTTCCACTTGATTTAAGCAAATACAGCCTTATTATCCACTGCGGCGGATGTATGCTCAACGAAAGAGAAATGAAATATAGAATAGCCTGCGCAAACGATGCAGGTATTCCTATGGTGAATTACGGAGTGCTTTTGGCTCATGTAAACGGAATTTTAAACAGAAGTCTTGAGCCGGTGGAAAAGGATATTTGATTAACAGAAAATTACCATACACGTTATCCTAAAAAATAAACCGTTACCGGAAGTTTAACTGCCGATAACGGTTTGTTTATTTTATTTGGAAATCCATGGGGCCGTTTAAAAAGACTGCGCTTCGTTCTATAGAGTCTTTGGAATTTTTAAAATCTCCTCCGGCGTTTCGGTAATCAAACATACTGCAAAAATGGGTGACGTCACCTTTCAGCTCTTTGAGATAGTTCAGGGTTATACCCTTTGTGACTTCAGCAAATTCCAGAAAATCTTTTTTGCCAAGAATATCTCCGGCGGTTGTTATCATGGCTGAATAGTGCTCAAGACAGAAAAAAGGCTGGGCGGAATAAAGCTTTTTAAAGCTTTCATCCTTTACGAAAAGCTTTGCGGTGGTTTCCATAGCTCTTTGTAAATCCTCGGAAATATTTTGGCAGATAAAACAGGAATGGAAAAGCTTTTCACACCGGGCGGCTTCCCCTTTGATTTTTTTCACGTTTTCCTCTTCTTTAAAGCAGTTGTCAATAATGTACTGCAAGTGACTCTCCAAAATAAGTGCGTTTGAAAGCCTTCCCCCTGTTTCAAACATAAGCTGCAAATGATGCTTGCAAAAGCCTGTTTTATTTGTTTCAATTCTCACAGTAGGCTCCATTTTGGCGTCGCCGGTTATGTAGCGGGCGTAGCTTTCCTCCAGCTTTTTCTCAAGACGGCAGAAAGGACAGCCATCCTTTTCAATAAATACGTCGGTTACAGGAATTGTGCATATTGTCTGTTTCATTTTTTCACCCTTTCCCCTATATTTTTCCTTGATTATATAAAAAAGGCACATGAGAAATCATGTGCCGCTTTTATAAAAAGTAATATTACTTGATTATTTCTTTTTTCATGAAATTGCCTGGGTTTGTCTGGATATCTCCCTTAGCACGGAATCTCTTTCTGTACTGTTCAGGCTGAAGTCCTGTGTTCTTCTTGAAGCACTGAGAGAAATAAGAAGGTGAAGAGAAGCCTGTGAAACCGGCAATCTGTGCGATTGAGTAGTTGCTGGAAACCAAAAGGTTCTTACATTCGTCAATTCTTTTGCTGATGAGGTAGTTTATAGGCGAAATCTTATAGTCTTCTGAGAATGCGTGTGAAAGATAATATTTGTTAACCTTAGCAACTTCTGCAAGCTCGTCCAAAGTGATGGACTCACGGAAGTTTTCGTCAATATATCTTTTTGCTGTGCGGCATGCACGGTTAACGCTCTTGGAATTATCAAGAGTAAGGCTGTAGTTTGCCTTTCTGATTATGTTGATAATAAGAAGTTCGAGTAAATCCTGGCATACAGTTGTCTTATATGGTGTATCTTTATCCATTTCGGACTGCAAAAGCTTGAGATATGTTTCAACAACCTCTCTGTCCTTTTTATAATGGATATGAGTATAGTCGTCGTTTGAGTTAGGATTGTCGAAGCAGAAAGCAATTCCGTCAACACCTACAAAAACATATTCAAAATCTTCACCGGAAAGAGTTTTTTCTGTATGTGAAACACCTGGATTTATAATAACGAGATCGCTTTCCTCAACTGTAAATTCTGTGTCCTCAACTTTAACAACACCTTTGCCGCTTGTCACATAGAAAAACTCGGCGAAATAATGTGAATGAAGTGTGCTGTGCCAGTCGTTGCCGTATTTGGATTTTCCTACATAAAGTAATCTTGCGTCCAAATGTTCAGTAGTAGTGTGGTCAATTGTGTAAAGTTCGTTGCTCAATAAGATAACCTCCTCTTAAATATAACTTAAATTAAGACAAAAAAGAAACATGCCTACTCATCATCACGATAATTTTAACATATTATATATCTCTTTGCAAGTAGGAAATATGTGTAAAAAAACAGAACTTTATGTGAACAAATTAACAACTGGATTGTGCCATGTATACAATAAAATTTCTTGATTTTGCATAAAAAACAAACTTTTGGACTTGTGGGTATAAAAAAAGGCGTTTAAATCAAAAATTATTATAAAAATTAACGAAAAAAGCAATAAAAAAATAGTAAACTGCAAGAAACTTATTGAAATTATTTCTGTATGAGGTATACTATGGAATGTAAAGGATAGGCGGCATACGTGCCTGTCTTTTGTCATTGCAGACTGCCCGGTTGGGCAAAATTTTTATTCATTTTCAGAAAGGATGAAATCAGTCATGAAAAAGGTATTGGCAATGATTCTGTCAGTTCTCATGGTTGCTTCTCTCGCAGCTGGCTGCGGCGGCAACACAGATACTACAGAAGGAACAACAGATCCAGCTGCTACAAGTGAAGGCGGCAACGCAGAAGTAAGCGGTACAATCGTTGTAAAGGCTATCGAAACAGCATACGGCGCAGATATGTGGAACGAAATCAAAGATGCTTTCGAAGCAGCATATCCTGGCACAACAGTTGAGCTCGAGGTTAGCAAGACTCTTGAGACAACTCTTGCAAACGAAATCCAGGCAGGTAACTATCCTGACGTTGTTCACCTTGCAACAAACCGTGACGCTAAGATTACAGAGAATATGATCAACAACATGCAGCTCCGTGACCTTACACCAGTTCTTGGCCTCACAAATCCAGGCGAAGAGAAAACAGTAGGCGACAAGATCATCGGCGGATTTACAGAGACAAACGCAACAAATCCATATGGCGATGGCAAGACATACCTCATGCCAATGTTCTACAGCCCATGCGGTCTCTTCTACAGCGCAAACCTCATGGAGGAAAAGGGCTGGACAGTTCCAACAACATGGGACGAGATGTGGGCACTTGGCGACAAGGCTAAGGAAGCAGGAATCTCCCTCTTCACATACCCAACAACAGGTTACTTCGATGCATTCATGTTTGCACTTCTCGCATCAACAGATAAGGGCATCGACCTCTACAACGACGTAACTTCCTTCAAAGAGGGCGTTTGGGATACAGAGGAAGCTAAGCAGGTTCTCGACGTAATCGCAAAGCTTGCTACATACACAGAACCATCAACAACAGAGAACGCTAACGACATCGACTTCTCTAAGAACCAGCAGCTCATCATCGATGGCAAAGCTATTTTCTGCCCTAACGGCACATGGCTCCCAGGTGAGATGGCTGACTCTACTCCAGAAGGTTTCGTATGGGGCATGACAGCTGTTCCAGCAGTTTCTGCTGACAAGAACCCAACATCCTTCACATTCCTCGAGCAGATCTGGAGCCCACAGGGTGCTAAGAACACAGCTGGCGCAGATGCTTTCATCGCATTCATGTATTCAGATGCAGCTATCGATATCTTTGCTAAGTACGGCGCAGTTCAGCCGGTAGCAGGTATCGCTGACAAGCTCGAAGGCGACAACAAGACATTCTACAGCATCTATGATAACGGTGCAACAGCAGTTATGGGTGGCTTCGTAGCTACAACAGACGCTGGTGTAACACCTGCAGATGCATACTTCACACCGGTTAACCAGCTCGTTGCAGGCAACATCACAGTTGACGAGTGGCTCGCAGGTATTAAGGATGCTAACACAGCTCTCGGCGCAGCAGTAATTTCTGCTAGCGAAGAGCCTACTGATGCAGCAGCTTAATCTTTTAATCTTAATTAGAATGAGAACAAAAGTCGCTCAAAGCGATTTATCCCCAATCTAACTGAATAGATTTAAAGTGGTATAAATAAACTTACCATGCGACTTTTAAAAAATCTATCAAGCGGTGGGCAGTTTGTCTGCCCGCCGCATTTTCATTAAATAACCGATAGGAGAAATGCAGCATGAAAAAAAGTGGCGGTAGAGGTCTGTTTGTCGGACTGTGCATTATCCCGACAACAGTGTTGTTTACATTATTCATGGTTGTACCTACATTGGAAGTTTTTTATTACTCCTTCTTCGGCGGATTCAGTAAATACAATATTACAAGCAAAAGTTTTGTAGGTTTCAAAAACTACATAGATTTGTTTACAAATTCAACAATTGCCCCGAAGTTTATAGGCACATTCCAGAACACAATTCTTCTTATAGTACTTGTTACTATTGTTACATTTGCATTTGCACTTGTATATGCAGGAATTCTCAGCAGAGAAAAAATTAAAGGTCAAAATTTCTTCAGAATTATATTCTACATCCCAAATATACTTTCTGTAGTTGTTATTTCATCAATCTTCTTTAACGTTGTATACGATTCAGATATCGGTATTCTCAACAGTATCACAAGCCTCTTTGGCGTTACAGTTCAGTGGAAATCAGGTAATGAGGTTGTTATCTTCAGCCTTGCAATTGCTATGATTTGGCAGGCAATCGGTTACTACATGGTTATGTACATGTCAAGTATGGCAGCCATTCCAGAGAGTATTTATGAAAGTGCAAACCTTGAAGGTGCAAGCCGTGTAAGAGTATTCTTCCAGATTACAATTCCACTTGTATGGACAAATATCCGTACAACACTTACATTCTTCATCATTTCTACAATCAACTTGAGCTATCTGTTTGTTCGTGCTATGTATGGCTCAAGAGCTCCTGAAAGTACATATGTTCTTCTCTACTACATGTATGAAAAGACACAAGACTATGGTCGTGCAATGGCAATAGGCGTTATCACGTTCTTGTTCTCATTCCTCCTTGCAGGTATTGTTAATGCGGTAACAAAGCGTGAGATTCTTGAATTCTAAGAAAGGAGCGGATTAAATTATGAAAAATACCATTCTCAAAGAGCGTATAGTAAAAGTTATAATTTATCTCGCTCTTATCATTTTCGCACTTATTATCATTGTTCCTGTGCTCTGGGTTTTCCTGGCAGCGTTCAGACCTAACAGTGATTTCCGTGGCGAAACAGCAATGACAAGCCCTTGGTCACTTCCAAGTGAATTTAGATTTGACAACTTTGTAGAAGCTTGGACAACAGCTAAAATGGGAGATTACTTCCTCAACTCTGTAATTGTTACAGCAGTTGCTCTTGCATTGCTTCTCGTTCTTGCAATCCCGGCATCTTATGTTCTTGCAAGATTTAAGTTCCCGGGTAAGAAAATACTTAACACAGCTCTCATGGGCGGATTGTTTGTTAACGTATCTTACATCGTTGTTCCGATTATGCTCCTTCTTTTGAGCTTCGACAGAGCAATCGGCATGACATTCTTTATGAACAACAAGTTCATACTTGCAGTAGTACTTGCATCAACAGCTTTGCCGTTTACAATTTATCTTCTCGAAAGCTATTTTGTTACTATCCCTACAGCTTTCGAAGAAGCAGCATATGTTGACGGTGCAGGTTACTTTAAGACAATGTTCAGCATTATGATTCCAATGGCAAAGCCAAGTGTTATCACAGTTATTCTGTTTAACTTCCTTGCTTTTTGGAACGAGTACATCGTATCAATTACATTGCTCTCCGGAGACAACGTAACATTGCCGGTTGGTATTATGAACCTTTCACAGGCTTCACAGTCAAAGGCAGAATACGGACGTATGTACGCTGGACTTGTATTGGTAATGCTTCCGGTTCTCATCCTCTACATGTTTGTTCAGAAGAAACTTACACAGGGTATGACCGCCGGCGGTGTTAAGGGTTAATAATAAACTGCAAAGGAGGTTTTGGTTATATCTCTCTTTGAGCAGATATAACATTGATTATGGAATCTAAGAAAATTATAAGCACAATAATCGGTATTGTAGCATTTATTGTTGGTATGGTTTTAATTTTCGTAGGACGTAACGTAGCAGATATCGGACACCTTATAATGCAGTTTGTAGGTTTGTTTATTCTGCTTGGTCTTCTCTTTGTGTACAACAAAAGATGGACAAAATACGATGTTAAACCTGTTAAAAAAAATAAAAAATAATATTGGGCAAAATATGCCGGTATAACTGTGCATATTTGCGATGATGTATGTCCGCCACTGCGTAGCAGCGACGGGCATACAGTTGTACCTAAAGGGTTGATTGCAGATTTTTTCTGTAAACATATATTTGTTTGAAAGGAAATTAAACTTATGAAAGAGCCAACAAGAGAATTTGGTCGTGTTACCATTCCTACTGACATTGACGTTGTTCCCGAAACACTGGAACTTCTGAAAAAATGGGGAGCTGATGCTATCCGTGACTGTGACGGCACAGACTATCCAGAGGAATTGAAGTCAGTAGATGCAAAAGTTTATTCAACTTATTACACAACAAGAAAAGACAACGAATGGGCAAAAGCAAACCCGGATGAAATACAGCAGATGTACATTATGACTGCTCCGAAAACAGCTATCGACGGTTCTCTGTCAATAGAGCTTATGAAAAATCTCTATCCTGACATGCTTTCCGTTAATACACGTGATGATATCACACGCTGGTGGGAAGTTATCGACCGTACAACAGGTGAAGTTGTTCCTGTTGACCAGTGGAAGTATGATGAAGCTACAGGCTGCGTAGTAATCGACAAGGCAGTTCCTTTCCATGATTACACAGTAAGCTTCTTGGCATACATCATGTGGGATCCGGTACACATGTACAACGCAGTTGTTAATGACTGGAAGGGCGTTGAGCATCAGATTACTTTCGACGTTCGTCAGCCAAAGACTCACGAGTTTACAATGAAGCGTTTGCGCAAGTTTATCGAAGAGCATCCATATGTTGATGTTATCAGATATACAACATTCTTCCATCAGTTCACACTTATTTTTGACGAGCTTGCCCGTGAAAAGTATGTTGACTGGTACGGATATTCTGCAAGCGTAAGCCCATATATCCTCGAGCAGTTTGAAAAAGAAGTTGGCTACAAGTTCAGACCTGAATACATCATTGATCAGGGCTACATGAACAACCCATACAGAATTCCAACTAAGGAATTCAGAGATTTCCAGGCATTCCAGCGCAGAGAAGTTGCAAAGCTTGCTAAGGAAATGGTAGACATCACACACGAGTACGGCAAAGAAGCTATGATGTTCTTGGGCGACCACTGGATCGGCACAGAGCCATTCATGGACGAGTTCAAGACAATCGGCCTTGACGCAGTTGTTGGTAGTGTTGGTAACGGTGCAACTCTCCGTCTTATCAGCGATATTCCTGGCGTTAAGTACACAGAAGGCAGATTTCTTCCATACTTCTTCCCGGATACATTCCACGAGGGCGGCGACCCTGTTAAGGAAGCAAAATACAACTGGGTAACAGCAAGACGTGCAATCCTCAGAAAGCCAATCGATCGTATCGGATACGGCGGATATCTGAAGCTTGCAGTTGAGTTCCCTGAGTTTATAGAATATGTTCAGAGCGTTTGCAACGAGTTCAGAGAGCTTTATGAAAACGCAAAGGGCACAACTCCATACTGCGTAAAGACAGTAGCAGTTCTCAACTGCTGGGGTAAGATGAGAGCATGGGGTAACCACATGGTTCACCATGGTCTTTATCAGAAGCAGAACTACTCATATTTCGGCGTTATTGAGGCACTCAGCGGCGCTCCATATGATGTTAAGTTCATCAGCTTTGACGATATTAAGGAAAATCCTGACATGCTCAAGGACATCGACGTTATCATCAACGACGGTGACGCTTACACAGCACACAGCGGCGGCGCATTCTGGGCAGACGAAGAAATCGTTACAGCTATCAAGAAGTTCGTATACAACGGCGGCGGCTTCATCGGTGTTGGTGAGCCTTCTGCATATCAGTACCAGGGCAAGTACTTCCAGCTTTCCGGCGTTCTCGGCGTAGAGGAAGAGGTTGGATTTACACTTAACGTGGACAAGTACAACTGGGACGAGCACGAGCACTTCATCACAGAGGATGTTAAGGGCGAAATCGACTTCGGTGAGGGCAAAAAGAACATCTATGCTCTTCCAGGCACAACAATTATCTGCCAGAGAGATAAGGAAGTTCAGCTTGCAGTTAACGAGTTCGGTAACGGACGTGCTGTTTATATCAGCGGTCTCCCATACACCTTCGAGAATGCAAGACTTCTCCACCGTGCAGTTATGTGGTCAACACACAGCGAGGCTGACCTCAACAAGTGGTACAGCACAAACTACAACGTTGACGTACACGCATATGTTGCAAACAACAAGTACTGCGTTGTTAACAACACATACGAGCCACAGAGCACAACTGTTTACAGAGGCGACGGTTCAAGCTTTGATTTGGATATGGACGCTAACGAGATTATCTGGTACGAAATCAACTGATTTTAAGACAGGTATATAAAGACGGAACAAAGGTGCAGCTGCTTTTGCGGCTGCACCATAAATAGACTGAAAATAAATCTAATTTTTAAGGAGGAATTCTCGTTGAAAAAGGCATTAGTTATTATGGCAGCCGGCATGGGAAGCAGATACGGCGGCTTGAAGCAGATTGATTCAGTTGGTCCTAACGGCGAAATCATCATTGATTATTCTATTTATGATGCTAAACTTGCAGGATTCAGTAAGGTTTATTTTATTATCAAGAGAGAGAACTACGATATATTCCGTGAAGTAATAGGTGACAGAATTGCTTCCCAGATCGAGACTGAGTATGTTTTCCAGGAGCTTACAAATATTCCTGAGGGATATAAGGTTCCTGAAGAGCGTGTAAAGCCTTGGGGTACAGCACATGCTATCATGAGCTGCCTCGGAAAGGTTAAAGAGCCTTTCCTTGTTATCAATGCTGACGACTTCTATGGCAGAGATGCTTTTGTTAAGGTTTCCGAGTGGATTGACAAGGCTGACCTTAACGCAGATCCAATGCAGTACTGCATGGCAGGTTATATTCTTAAGAACACTCTTACAGAGTATGGCCATGTTGCAAGAGGCGTTTGCACAATGGACGAGAACAACTATCTCACAAGCATTGTTGAAAGAACAAAGATTATGCGCAGAGACGGCCAGGTTCAGTATACAGAGGATGAAGAAACCTGGGTAGACTTGGACGAAAATTCAATCGTTTCTATGAACTGCTGGTGCCTCACACCAAAATTCATCGATGAAACAGCAAAGCGTTTCACAGAATTTTTGGATGAGAACCTTGAGAAGAATCCTCTCAAGTCCGAATATCTCCTTCCTACAGTTATCAGAGAGCTGATTGACGAGGGCAAGGCAACTGTTGAGGTTCTCAAGACAGACGCTACATGGTTCGGCGTAACATATAAGGACGACAAGCCATATGTTGTTAAGTCAATAAAGGATAAAGTAGACAGCGGAGAATATCCGTCAAAATTGTGGGAGTGATATTTAGTGGCAGAGAAGAATTATAACTTTGACCTTATCGTAAGCCAGTTTTTAAACGAAGGCGACAAAATGGTAAGCGTTGGCCCATTCGGTGAAGGTCATATTAACGATACATACGCTGCTGTTATCGAGAATAACGGCGAAAAGAGAAGAATTATTGTTCAGAGAATTAACCACAGCATCTTTACAGAGCCTGCAGCTCTCATGGACAATATTTACGGAGTTACAACTTTCCTTAAAAAGATTATCGAGGCTAACGGCGGAGACGTTCTCAGAGAGACTCTCACAGTTATCCCTGCAAAGGACGGAAAGCTCTATTTTGTAGATGAGGGCGGCAACTACTGGAGATCTTACATCTTCATTGAGGGTGCAACAACCTATCAGAGCATCCAGACTAAGGAAGATTTCTACAACTGCGGAGCAGCTTTCGGTAACTTCCAGAGACTTTTGGCAGATTATCCTGCTGACCAGCTTTCAGAGTCCATTCCTAATTTCCACAACACAGAGAAGCGTTTCGAAGCTTTTGTTGAGGCTGTAAATAAGGACATCTGCGGACGTGCAAAAGACGTTCAGGCAGAAATCGAATTTGCAATGGCTCGTAAAGAGGCTGCATGCGAAATCGTTAACATGCTCAAGGAGGGCAAAATTCCTCTCAGAGTTACACATAACGATACAAAGCTCAACAACATCATGATCGACGACGCTACAGGTAAGGCTATCTGCATTATCGACCTTGATACAATTATGCCGGGTGCCGCTGCTTATGACTTCGGCGACAGTATTCGTTTCGGCGCAAGCACAGGCGCAGAGGACGAAGTTGATTTGAGCAAGATTGAAATGAGCCTTGAACTCTTCGAGGTATTTGCAAGCGGTTACCTCAGCGTTGCTAAGGAATTCCTTACAGATGAAGAGCTTTACAGCCTTTCAATCGGTGCAAAGATTATGACATTCGAGTGCGGAATCAGATTCCTCACAGACTATCTCAGCGGAGATACATATTTCAAGATTCACAGACCAAACCACAATCTCGACCGTTGCCGCACACAGTTCAAGCTGGTTGCTGATATGGAAAAGAAGATGGATCAGATGCATGCAATTGTAAACAAGTACGCAAAATAATTCATTTTGCAGCTTGCAAATATTCTTAGTTTGTGTATAATTGTATTGTCAGAACGACAAAAATCGATAGTATTAAATACTTATCGATGATAAGTCTGCACGGGGCTGCGGTGCTTGTTATGATTTAATATGAGTCTTTTGATTTGCAAAAAAATCATCAAAAAGTTATTCTAAGCACCTGCGTTTCAAATCTTTCTATTATTTTAAACGAGCACTGCGGCTCTTTCGCAGAAGGGGAAGGTATCTTCGGATACTTTCCCTTTTTTTGTTTTGTGATTTTAATCATCTTGACATTAGTAAAAAAACCATATGAAACATAAGAAAACACTTTATAATATTGATATATTTATTGCGGTATGTTATAATAAGCTGAAAACAGGCTAAATGATAAGGTGTTCTATACAGAAAATGCCGATTGCAGCAAGGACGGAAAGATTACTGTCTATGACGCAACTCTTATTCAGCTTATGCTGGCATCATAATTGATTATTATCCGTTATTAAATAACCCAAAAAAGTGGCCGCTTCTTCGGAAGCGGTCATTTTGTATTTATATGGAATTATCTGCCTAAGTTTATAAGCTGCAAACCCTTTTCAACGGCATATTTTGCGGTGTAGGCTGTTCCCCCTGTGTTTTTGGTGAGATAGGCTATGCAAACACTGCTTTTGTCCACAAGAGCTCGGTTTCTTTTGAACATACAGCCCTTGGTATAGTTTAATGATGTGTATATAACCTCGTCGGATTTATTTTTTATATCTTCATAAACGGAAATATCATATTCCGACCAGCCCTTTGTCTGTTCTAAACATGGCAGTATTAAAATCAGTTTTATGTGGGGATATTTGGATTTTAAATTCAGCACGCACTGTGCCGCCATTGTATCAAATCCCAGTGCGCCCCCTGCGGCAAAAACACTGTAGCCTTTTGCAATCAGTTCTTCTACAGTGCGGTTTAAGAGGTTTGCTACATAGTTCAGCTGTCCCATGGGAATAGTTCTGTGTCCGGTAAAACAACATGTTATTTCTTTCACTTTTTTCAACTCCTTTTATTATATCATTATAAAACCTGCATTTTTACAATTATAACACTTAAAAACAAATAACACAATATAAATACAGCTTGTCAACCAATAATATTTATGCGTGTGTGGGGTAAAATCCTTATATGGATGGTGAGTATAAATGACTGAAAAGGATTTTTCTTTGCGTTTGGCAAGACTGAGAGAGGAAAAGGGAGTATCTGCAAGAGATATGAGCTTATCAATGGGTCAGAACCCCGGGTATATAAATAATATAGAAAGCGGAAAGTCCATGCCTTCACTTACGGGTATATTTTATATCTGTGAATATTTGGGAATTACGCCAAAGGACTTTTTCGATATAGATAATAACGACCCTGCAAAAATTCAGGAGCTTGTTTCTGCTGCCAAGGGATTGAACAGCTCGCAGCTTGACCATCTCATTGCAATTATAAAGGATATAAAAAGATAATTAGTGGTGATAATCGTGGAAAAGGAAGAGTTTATAAAGAGATTGACCGAGCTTAGAATGAATAAAGGCGTTTCAGCAAGAGATATGAGCCTGTCGCTGGGACAGAGTCCGGGATATATCAATAATATTGAAAACGGGGTTAATCTTCCGTCTATGTCTTTGTTCTTCTATATCTGCGATTATTTTGGTATAACACCCCTTGAATTTTTTGATATGGATAACAGCGACCCTGCAAAAATTCAGGAGCTTGTTTCTGCTGCCAAGGGATTGAACAGCTCACAGCTTGAACATGTTATTGCCATTATAAACGACATAAAAAAATAATTTGGTATCTATATTATATTGTGTTTAAAAGTTTCCGGGCAATATTTTGTTGTGCCGGAAATTTTTTTGTCTGTTTTAGTTACTATAAATATATAATTATCTTTAGTAATAATTATAGTATATCATCTCATGTATATAATATCAATAGTATATAGTAAAAATAAATAAATATTTATAGACTATATGCAGAGGTGATAGTTATGAGCGAAATCGCAAAAAGAATAGGCAGGCGTATCAGGAGTTACAGGGTGGAATTGGGTTTAAGTCAGGAAAAGCTTGCGGAAATGTCCGGCTGTCATCCAACTTATATAGGGCAGATTGAGAGAGGGGAGAAAAACGCCACACTTGAGAGTGTCGAAAAAATTTCATCAGCGTTAAAAGTCCCGTTGTCTAAGCTTTTTGATAAAATTGAAAATTTTGAAAGCGGAACAGAGTCTGAAAACATTCCTTTGGAATGTTACGATTTTCTTTTGTCAAAAAGCAAAGAGGAGCAGGAACAGCTGTTTAAAATCCTTTTGGAAGTGGATAGATATAAGAATTTGAATTGAATTTTTAAATTAAAGCTTTGTATGTCGGATGTAAAAGAAAAAGGTCTCGTCCGACATGTGATGAAGTGAATTTTTAAATGAAACCTCAGCATGTCGGATATAAAAGAAACGGAAATAAAAGAAAAATAATTGACAAAGGTAGAGTTGGGAGTATAATTGAGGAAGAAAAGTTATCAACATAGGATAGCTTCAATGTTGATAAGTTTTTAATTTTAAATAGGGGGTATTTTTAATGGCTGTTCCGCAGGATCCGGTTATTTTGCTTTCATTTATAAATACAAAACTCAGGGATTTTTATCCCTCACTTGAGGAGCTGGGCAAGGATTTGGATGTAGATACAAATGAGATTGTCGAAAAGCTCAAGATGATAAATTACGAATACGATGAAAAACAAAATCGTTTTGTGTGATAATTTTTGATTTTATTTATTATAAAAGGTCAAACTTTCAGAGAAGAGAGTTTGACCTTTTGTTTTTATAAGAAAAACTTAAATTAGTGAGAACCATTCTCAAAATTACGGAAAAGGTCTCGCCCGCCTTGGAATGAAGTTAATTTCTAAGATATACCTTTGCAAGGCGGAAATAAAAAATAAAAAATTTTTAAAAAAATTTGAATTCGTGAGGAAAACGGAGGAAATTGGAGATAACGGGAGATTAGGGGTAGCTAATTTGATTTGTTTGACTTTATTTGACTTTGACTTTCTTTGACCTTCACGCTATAATATTAACAAAGGTCAGGGAAAGTCAAACAAAGGACAGTGAAATGTCCGTATGATAGGTGGCATTAGTATGAGAATGAGCGATTTAGTCGCCAATTATATATTGGATATGCTGGACGAGCAAAACGGCAACGCCGAAATAAGAAGAAACGAGCTTGCCGGCACTTTGGGCTGCGTTCCCAGTCAGATAAACTATGTTATCACCTCAAGGTTTACGCCGGAACAGGGATACATTGTTGAAAGCCGACGGGGAGGCGGGGGCTATATCAGAATAACGAGAATAAAACTGGACAGAAGTTCCGCCATAATGCATATAATAAATTCAATTGGCAAAACTCTGGACAGAGCCACCGCAGAGGCTATGCTTACAAATATGGTTTCACAGGAAATAATAGATAAGCAGACAGCAAGACTGATGGCCTGCGGAATTTCCGAAAGGTCATATCAGGAAGTCCCGCAGAAATACCGTGACGGATTGAGGTCGGGCATATTTAAAAATATGCTTCTGACCTTGATTTAGCGGTCTTAAAAAGTAAAACAAGTTAATAAACATATATAATGTATGATTTAAGCAAGGGGGATTGCTTTATGAAATGTCAAAAATGCGGTGTTAACGAAGCTACTACACATATAAAAACAATGATAAACGGTCAGTACACAGAGTATTACCTCTGTCCGGACTGCGCAGAGAAGATGGGCTATACAAATATGTTCGGAGACTTTTCCTCTGAGTTTTCCAATTTGCTTGGAAGCTTTTTCGGAAACGCTCTTCCGGAGAGAACACAGGCCACAAGATGTCCTTTCTGCGGAAGCACATACAACGACATTGTTAAAAACGGAATTGTGGGATGCGCCCAGTGTTACGACACATTCAGAGATGAGCTTGTTCCCACAATCAGAAGAATACATGGAAATACAACACACTGCGGCAAGAAATCAACACAGTGGAGAAATAATTTGCAGAACAGAAAGATTGCAAAGGCTCAGAAAAATGAACTCACCACAACAAACAGCAAGCTGGACAATTTGAAAAAACAGCTTCAGGAGGCTATACAGGCTCAGGAATTTGAGCAGGCAGCAAAGCTTCGTGATGAGATTAAGGGAATGGAGGGATAATTATGGATAACTCAATAGTTGTTTCCACAAGAATCAGGCTGGCAAGAAATTTGAAAGGATATCCTTTCCCATCAAGACTTGACAGCAAGAGGAAAAACGAGATAGTTCAAAAGGTTTACAATGCTCTTAAAGAGGGCAACAGCGCAATATCCTCCGATTTCCAGCTTATCAAGGTGGGAGAGCTTACAAGAGCTCAGGGTTTGTCCTTTGTTGAAAAACACCTTATCAGTCCGGAATTTATAAACGGCGATAAAGAGGGCAGAGCCTTGGTTTTAAAGGATGACAAAAAGGTCAGCATTATGATAAACGAGGAAGACCATGTGAGAATACAGATTATCACAGACGGTCTTAACCTTGAGGGCGCATATGATTTGGCGGATAAGATTGATACGCTTCTTGACGAAAATCTTGATTTTGCCTTTGATGAAAAGCTTGGATATCTTACCCAGTGTCCTACAAACTTGGGTACAGGCATGAGGGCTTCTGTTATGCTTCATCTTCCTGCTTTGCAGAAAACAGGAGCTTTGAGCAGAATCGGCGGAAACCTTTCAAAGCTTGGCTTGACCATAAGGGGAATTTACGGCGAGGGTACAGAGCCTAAGGGCGCAATGTATCAGCTTTCCAACCAGGTAACCTTGGGAATTTCCGAAAGCGCCGCCATCGAAAACCTTAAAAATATTACCGACCAGCTTGCTTCTCAGGAAGTAAAGGCAAGAGAAACTATTATGAAATCTGTTTCCATGAGGGATACAGTTCACAGAAGCTTGGGTATTTTGAAATACGCCTTGGCAGTAAGCCACGACGAGGCTATGGAATTGCTTTCAAATGTGAGAATGGGCGTTGTTTCCGGAGAAATTACCGGAATTACCTGCGAAACAATCGACAAGCTCATACCGGAAATTCAGCCGGCAACAATGATTGTAACAGCAGGTGAAAATCTCGACCCTGAAAAGAGAGATATTTTGAGGGCAAAGACCATAAGAGAAAGACTTGGAGCTTAAACTTAAAATTAACATATTTGCGATAAATGAAAAAAATGAAAAAAAGAAAAGGGAGGCAGGTATATGTTTAATTTTAACGGATTTACACAGAAAGCAAATAACGCTTTGAATATGGCAGTTGATGCGGCTCAGGATATGGGTCACACCTATGTTGGCACTGAGCATATACTTTTGGGCCTTGTGTCAGAGGAGTCCGGCGTTGCAGCCTCAGTTTTGCAGCAAAACGGACTTTCCGCCGAGGATTTGAAAGACCTTATCGAAAGGACAATCGGCACAGGAAGCAGAACTGTTATAACTCCCGACGATTTTACACCGAGAACTAAGAGAGTTATGCAGACAGCTATGGTGCTTTCCGCAAGACTTGGCCACGGCTATGTCGGCACAGAGCATCTGCTCATGGCTCTTATTTCCGAAAGGGACGGCTATGCAATCAGATTCCTTGAGGAATTAAATGTAAATATAAATTCTGTTCTTTCCTCTCTTAAAGCCAGCATGGGAGCTGACTCCGAGGAAGAAAACCAGCAGTCAGGAATTGACGGAATGCTTAACAAAAACGGACAGTCAAAGGGCGGCAACAATGCCCTGGGCAAGTTCGGCAGAGATTTGACCGCCGCCGCAAAGAACGGCGAAATCGACCCGGTAATCGGCAGAGAAGAGGAAATCCAGAGGGTTATCCAGATTCTTTCAAGAAGAACAAAGAACAACCCTGTGCTTATCGGTGAACCCGGTGTTGGTAAAACAGCGGTTGCCGAGGGTCTTGCCCTTAGAATTGTAAAGGGAGAAATTCCGGAAATTCTGAAAAACAAGAAGATTGTAAGCCTTGACCTTACAGGCATGATTGCAGGTACTAAGTACCGTGGCGACTTTGAGGAGAGAATTAAGGCGGCAATCGACGAGGTTAAAAAGTCAAAGGATATTATACTTTTCATAGATGAGCTTCACACAATCGTCGGTGCAGGCTCAGCAGAGGGTTCAGCAGACGCCGCAAATATTTTGAAACCGTCACTTGCAAGGGGCGATTTCCAGGTAATCGGCGCAACAACAATGGAGGAGTACAGAAAGTACATCGAAAAGGACGCAGCTCTTGAAAGACGTTTCCAGCCTGTAACAGTGGGCGAACCTTCACAGGAAGAGGCTGTTGAAATTCTTAAAGGCCTCCGTGACAGATACGAAGCCCACCACAAGGTAAAAATCACAGATGAAGCCATTGAATCAGCGGTAACACTTTCATCAAGATATATTGCAGACAGATATCTGCCTGATAAAGCCATCGACCTTATCGATGAGGCGGCTTCCCGTGTAAGACTTTCAAGCCTTACCTATCCGCAGGAGATAAAAGAGCTTGAGGATAAGATAAAGAAGCTTGAAAACGAAAAGGCAAGCGCCGTAAACGAGCAGGATTTTGAGAATGCGGCAAAAATCAGAGATAAGCAGAAAGAAGCCAATGCAAAGCTTGAGGAAATGAAGAAGAGCTGGAAGGACAAAAACGCCAATGTCAGCGGCGAAGTAAAGGGCGAGGACATTGCGGAGATTGTTTCCCAGTGGACAGGTGTTCCTGTATTCCAGCTTACAGAAGAGGAAAGCCAGAGACTTTTGAAGATGGAGGATATTCTCCACAAGAGAGTTGTAGGCCAGAACGAAGCTGTAACAGCCGTTGCAAAGGCAATAAGACGTGGCAGAGTTGGTCTTAAAGACCCGAAACGTCCGGTAGGTTCATTTATCTTCTTAGGTCCGACAGGTGTAGGTAAAACAGAGCTGTGCAAGGCTTTGGCGGAAGCTATGTTCGGCGACGAAAACGCAATGCTCAGACTTGATATGTCCGAATACATGGAGAAACACACAGTGTCCAGACTTGTCGGTTCACCTCCGGGATATGTTGGCTATGACGAGGGCGGTCAGCTCACAGAAAAGGTAAGAAGAAAACCATACTCTGTAGTTCTTTTCGATGAAATTGAAAAGGCTCATCCGGATGTATTCAACATTCTTCTCCAGATTCTTGAGGACGGCAGACTTACAGACTCTCAGGGCAGAACAGTTGACTTTAAGAACACTGTAATTATCATGACCTCCAACGTTGGCGCAAGACTTATCACAGACCAGCAGAACGGTTTGGGATTTGCTTTCGACAATCCTGAAAACAAGAAGGAAAAGACCAACGAGGAAATCAGAGAGGCTGTTATAGGCGAGCTTAAAAAGCTCTTCCGTCCGGAATTCCTCAACAGAGTTGACGATATTATCGTGTTCAACAAGCTTACTCAGGAGGAAATCAAGGAAATCGCCGGAAAGCTTTTGGAAAACCTCAAGGCAAGACTTAAGGCTGTTGATATCGACGCAGAGTTTACAGACCAGGCGGTAACAGAGATATCAAACGAGGGCTACGACGATACCTACGGCGCAAGACCTTTGAGAAGAGCTATTACCTCAAAGATTGAGGACGCACTCTCCGAGAAGATGCTGGAAAACGAGATAAAGAAAGGCGACCGTATTGTCTGCGACTTCAAGGACGGAAAGTTCACCTTTACACCAAAAGAATGATCCACAAACAGCGGATTGAAACCTTAATATAAAGAAAAGGCTTGCTTCAAATAGGGAGCGAGCCTTTTTGCTGTTAATCATTTCGAGTGTAGAATGTTGCTTTGCCTGTACCGTGTCGTATAATAGTGCCTTCCTCTACAAGCTTTTTCAGTGAATTTTCTACCGAAGTTTTTCCTATAGACGGGACAAGCTCCATAATATCACTCTTAGTGAACTTTCCTAATTTTTCTAAAACAGCCCTTCGCACTAATTCCACAGCTGGAAGTTTTTCATCGAACAGGTCAATACGGCTTTCAAACTCACGATATGCTGAAAGAATAATCCTAAGTATATATTTTATAAAGGGAGAAGGGTCGTTTTCAGCTTCGTGCCATCCTATGCCGCTTTGTTCAAGAGCATCGTAATATTTATCCTTTGTTTTTTCGATTTTACTTTCTATGCTTATATATCGTCCCACAACGTAACCGCAGCGATACAAAAGCAACGTGGTAAGCAACCTTGACATACGTCCGTTGCCGTCATTGAATGGATGTATACAAAGAAAATCATTGATAAAACAGGGTATTAAAATCAGCGAATCAATTTCACATGAATCTATCGACTGATTAAAGCTTTCACAGATAGTATCTATAGCTTCGGGTGTTTCATATGGAGCAAGAGGCATAAATCTTATTGCCTGTGTTCCGTCACAACGTGTTTCTGAAATATAGTTTTGCGTGTTTTTAAATCTGCCGCCGATTGTTTTTTCTGAATACTTATATAAATCCCTGTGAAGCTGTAGAATATAGGAAGCTCTTAGAGGGATGTATTCAAAATTTTCGTGAATCGTATTAAGTACATCACGGTAACCCATAATTTCCTGTTCGTCCCTGTTTTTTGGAGTGGTTTTTTCCTGATAGAGCTGTTTTATGCGTGTACTTGTTGTAACTATGCCTTCTATTTTATTGGAAGCCTCCGTGCTTTGAATTTTCGCAGCTTCCACAAGCTTATCTAATACGGCAGGTTTTTGTTTCAGATATAATTCCTGCCTGCCTTTGTATTCGTGAATTTGCGCCACTAAGCCAAGCATTTCACTGTCCCATTTTTTATCTTTTAAAAATGAATAAATAAACCTTCTCATTCCCTCACCTCTATACATTTACGCCTAATTTTACCGTATAATTGGGCGATAGTCAATGGGCTGGGCGTATTTTACGGACTCTTAATTAGTATGTGGAAAAACATGTTTATTATTTATGTGATGAGCTTGCTTAATTAAAAATAAAGCAAGCCTTTTCTTTTGTGTTTCTGTTTTACGGTGGTGTTACAGCAAAGATTATAAAATAATCCGTTTATACTTTATTTATATTTGTGAACCTTACAATTTTGTAAGGTTCGTGATTTTTGTGTTTTTGTATGGTATAATATAACTAAAGATATATTGGACTGACCGTCAAATATATTAAAATTTACAATAAGGAGGTCAATACATGAAAAAGAAAATTTTATCAATGGCTATCGTTGTGTGTATGCTGATTTCAATGATGCCAACGATGGTTTTCGCAGCAGAGGAAATACCATACCTTGACGAAAACGGCACAGAGCAGACCTGCGCTTCTGCCACGGAGGTCACAGCAGAAGATACCGTGTGGACAGCGGGCTGGTACATAGCGCAGGGAGAGGTGACTCTTGCAAACCGTGTGGAGGTTCAGGGAGATGTACACCTGATACTTGCAGACGGAGCAAAGCTTACTGCGCCTTCGGGCATTAAGGTTCAGGACAACGATAAAGATATTTTAAACGGAAGTCCCAACAAGTTTACAATCTATGCTCAAAGCACAGGTGAAGCCACAATGGGAAGACTTGAGGCTGTGTCGTATGAAAAAAATGCGGCAATCGGCAGTAGTAGTATTTCTGATTGGCATGATGATGTATATCCCGGAGGAGAAATTACCATAACCGGAGGTATTGTCACAGCCAAAGGCGGCATAGGAGCCGGAATCGGCGGCGGCGGTGTATCAATACTAAGCAAAAAAGGGGGAGACGGCGGAACAATCACCATAACCGGAGGTATTGTCACAGCCACAAGTGAAAAGGGACAAGGAATCGGCGCCGGATTCTGCGACTACCCGCTGGCTGAAGGATTAGGCGAACCCGGAATATTTACCACCGGAGAAAAGGGAAATGCGGTAATTTTCGCTTCTTCAATAGGCGACCAGAGCCGCAAGGACAGCTGGGAAGGTGTTATCTTTGAGGGAACCGAAGGAAAGCTTTACGGCGATAATATAATTGTTGAAAGTGATTTTGAAATTCCCCAGGGGTATACTCTTACAGTAGAAGCAGATAAAAAACTGACAATAGGTAAAGATGCAACCCTTACAAATAACGGAACAATAGTAAACAACGGAACAATTAAGACTTACAATACTTTCGCAGGCGGCGGAACAGTACAGGGAAATTCCGTTATAAATTTGACAGACAGAAATGTAAAGTACCTTGACGAAAACGGAGAAGAGCAGATCTGTGTTTCTGCCACGAAACTCATGGAAGACGATACCATATGGAACGAGGGCTGGTACATAGCGCAGGGAGATGTGACCATTACAGACAGAGTACAGCTTAATGGTGACGTACACCTTATACTTGCAGACGGAGCAAAGCTTAATGTACCTAAGGGTATTTCGCTTTACAGAGATTCCGACAGATTTACAGTCTATGCTCAAAGTACAGATGAAGAAAAAATGGGCAAGCTTGAAGTAAGCGGTGATGAATACAATAATGCCATAGGTGATAGACCTGATGCTGGAGAAGTCACTTTCAACGGAGGAACAGTTACAGCTTCAGGAAGCTATTACGGTATTTCGGGAAATGTTACTATCAACGGAGGAAATGTTACAGCCTCAGGCGAAATAGGTATTTACGGAAGCAATATTGCCATCAGCGGAGGAAATGTTACAGCCACAGGCAAAGATGGCGGCGTAGGCAGCGGCATTGAAGCAAGGGAAGTTATAACCATCAGCGGAGGAACGGTTATAGCCTCAGGAGATGCAGGTATTGTCGGAAATAATGATATTACCATCGACGGAGGAACAGTTACAGCTACAAGTAAAGATTTTGTGGGTATTTATGGAAAGAATATCACCATTGGCGGAGGAAATGTTACAGTCTCAGGTGGTCGTGTAGGAATCGAAGGACCTCTTTCAACAGGAGAAAGCGGAAATGCGGTAATTTTTGCTTCCTCAATATCAGATCAGAGCCAAAAAGACAGCTGGAACGGTGTTATATTTGAGGGAACTCAGGGTAAGGTTTACGGAAACGTAACTCCGGAAGGAAGCTTTGAAATTCCTGCAAACTATACTCTCAATATCCCCGATGGAAATACTCTGACAATAGAGAAAGATATAACTTTGACAAACAGCGGAGTAATTGAGTTAGGCGGAAAAATAATAAACAACGGCACAATAATAAACAACGGACAAATTATTAAAATCAGTGATAACGGAGCTGTTGAGGGCAGCGGAAATATTTCCGGAGAAGATATAACAGACACTGTCAGAAATGAAAAATACATCGACGAAAACGGCGAAGAGCAAATCTGCGCTTTAGCATTCAGTGTAAAAGCTGACGATACAGTATGGAGTAACGGCTGGTACATAGTACAGGGAGAGGTAACCCTTGCAAACCGTGTTGAGGTTAAGGGAGAAGTACACCTGATACTTGCAGACGGAGCAAAGCTTATTGCGCCTACCGGTATCAAGGTTCAGGACGATGATAACAATGGTGAAACCGAAAGTCTTAACAAGTTTACAATCTATGCTCAAAGCACAGACGCAGCCACAATGGGAAGACTTGAGGCTGAGTCAAATGAAGGCAATGCAGCAATCGGTGGCGATTTTAAGAGGATGGGTAAGCCGTATCCCGCAGGAGAAATTACCATAGCCGGAGGTATTGTCACAGCCAAAAGCGGCAGCGCAGCCGGAATCGGCGGCGGTGGTAGCGGGGCATCAATAATACCGGTAAAGGGAGCCGGCGGAAAAATCACTATAACCGGAGGTATTGTCACAGCCACAAGTGGAACAGGATACGGAATAGGCGCCGGATACAAAAACTCATTTATTGACGGATCAAATGGCGAATACGGAACATTCACTACCGGAGAAAACGGAAATGCTGTAATTTTCGCTTCCTCAATAGGCGACCAGAGCCACAAGGACAGCTGGAAAGGCGTTATCTTCGAGGGAAGCGAAGGAAAGCTTTACGGAGATACTGTAACACCTGCATCTGACTTTGAAGTTCCTCAGGGACATACTCTTACAATAGAAGCAGGACAAAAACTGACAATAGACAAGAATATAACCCTGACAAATAACGGAACAATAAATGTAAACGGAGCAATAATTAACAACGGAACAATCATCAACAACGGAATTATCAATAATAACGGAACAATTGATGACTTGGGAAAAATAGAGGGAACCGGAGAAATCACCGGAAGCCCGGTAAATTCGGCTTATAAGGACGTAAAGTACATAGACGAAAACGGTGAAGAACAAACAGCCAATGCTCTGGGAATCAGCGCAAGCAATGTTCTGTGGAGTAATAACTGGTATATAGTAAAGGGAGAGGTAACCCTTACACACCGTGTGGAGATTCAGGACGATGTACATCTGATACTTGAAGACGGCGCAAAGCTTATTGCACCTTTGGGTATTAAGGTTCAGGACGACGATGATAATGCGGAAAACGGAAGCCTCAACAGCCTTACAATTTACGCTCAGTCCACAGACGAAAGCACAATGGGAAGTATTGAGGCGACAGTAAGCGACGATAATGCTTCTGACTCACCGATAGGCTCTGATGGTATTGTAGACGATAGCGGATCACTCATCGAATATATAGTTCCATGCGGAAATATAACTATAAACGGCGGAAATATAAATGCCGCAAGTGACATGAGTGCTGCAATCGGCGGCGGCAGTGCTATGCATTGCGTAGCCGGCGGAAATGTAACCATTAACGGAGGAACTGTAAAAGCCCAAAGCCGTTTGGGAGCCGGAATCGGCGCTGGCTATTGTCTAATCGGCGGAGGCGGCGGAAATATAACCATTAACGGAGGAACTGTAAAAGCCCAAAGTAGTTCGGGAGCCGGAATCGGCGGAGGCGGCGGTCATTCTTTAAATTACGGAACCGCAGGTAAAATTACAATTACCGGAGGAAGTGTTACAGCTATAAGTACTTATGGACACGGAATCGGAGGAGGAGCTGACTCTGAAAATGTCATAGGAGAAGCCTCAGTCTTTACAACAGGCGAAAACGGAAATGCCGTTATTATAGCTTCCTCAATAACAGACCAGAGCCAGAAAGAAAACTGGCAGGGAATTATTTTTGAAGGAACTCAGGGTAAGGTTTACGGAAATGTAACACCTGATGAGGACTTTGAAGTTTTGGAAAATTATACCCTTGATATTCCTGAAAACATAACTCTCACAATAGCCGAAGGTATAACAATGACCAACAACGGAATAGTGAATGTGTTGGGAACAGTAGAAAAAATCGGAACAATAATCTGTAACAGCCACTCAGGCGGAACAGCTACCTGTACAGAGTTGGCAGCCTGCAGTCTGTGCGGAGTACCACACGGAACATTGAAGCCTCACTCCATAGTAGAAACTGACGGCAAGGAGCCGACCTGTGAAGAAAGCGGATATGAGGCATGCTGGATTTGCGAAAACTGCGGAAAGCTCTTTATAGAGCTTGGAAAGCCGGTTGAAATTCCTGCCCGTGGACATAAGCTTACAAAGGTAGAGGGCAAGGAAGCCACCTGCGGAGAAAGCGGATTTGAAGAATATTGGACATGCGACGCCTGCCAAAAGATGTACTCCGATGCAGACGGAATAAACGAGATAGAAGCTCCTGTAGAAATCCCTGCACTTGAGCATACTCTCACAAAGGTAGAGGGCAAGGAAGCAACCTGCGGCGAAAGCGGCTTTGAAGAATACTGGAAATGCGAAGTATGCGGAAAGATGTACTCTGACGAAAACGGAGAAAACGAGATAGCCGAGCCTGTAGAAATACCTGCACTTGAGCATAATCTCACAAAGACAGAGGGCAAGGAAGCAACCTGCGAGGAAAAGGGCTTTGAAGCATACTGGACATGTGAAGTTTGCAAAAAGCTTTTCTCCGATGAAAAGGGAGAAAATGAAATAACCGCTCCTGTAGAAATCTCTGCACTTGGACATACATATGAAGACGGCGTATGCATAAACTGCGGAAAGCCGGAAGTAAAATATGAGCTTGGCGATGTAAATCAGGACGAAAAGCTTGATATTTACGACGCAACAGCTATCCAGTGCTATGTGGTATTGATACCGATAGAGGGAATATTCAATAAAGAGCTGGCTGATGTAAATCAGGACGGAAAAATCACAATAAACGATGTTACAGCTCTTCAGATAATACTTACAAAAAAATAATTTACAGAAAACAATAGATAATGGTTTCTAATAGGAAAACCGCAAGCCTTGAAAAAGGTTTGCGGTTTTATCTTTGTGGGATAAAATATTTCAGCGGGTCTTGAAAAATTCAAGGCCCGCTGTATACAGTGATTATTCAGCATTACAATAATTAGTTTTTATTAAGTTTTATGTCATTATGTCGTCCCTTTGCAGAGGCTTTAAGCATCCTGTAAAAACTGCTTATCATTAAATAAGAGCTGAATAATTTCTGCACATGTTTTATGTGGCTGTCAGAAAACTTATACGTTTGAAAGCATTGCCTGAATAGCAGTTGCGTCGAGAATTGTAATATCTCCGTCGCCGGTTACATCTGCAAGCAATTCATCAAATACATTTGTTTCTGTCAAAGTATTAGCCAGATAAAGCTGAACCAAAGTAACGTCGTTGATATCAAGGATAGAGCTGTTATTTACATCGCCTAAAATAGCGTTGCAGTTTGTGCATATTCCGTCCTCAATATTGTGACCTGTTGCAGGAATAACCTTCCAGCTGTCTATATCGGAAATTTCCTTTGTGACTGCTTCGTCTTCAAAATATTTACCGCATACAGGGCAATAGTAATAAGCCTTTGTTCCGTCCTTTGTGCATGTAGCAGGTGTGGACTCGTACTTTGCAAGCTTGTGGTCCATAGTTATTAAAGTTTCTGTGCGGAGATATTTTGACAAATTATCTGTGATATTTATTTTGTCGGAAGTAACAGGTGAACCTGCAACTTCTGATGCGCTTTCCTGATTGCTTCCTGAGTATACCTTTACAGCAGGTCTTGCGCATGGGTCTGAGAGGTCAGGAATTGAAACAAAGATATTGTTTGCTTCAATAGAATGGTCTGCGCCTTCAAGTGTCAAATTGGCGCCCTTGATAGTAACATCTCCGTCTGAATAGACAGCTCTTCTTTGGAATGCTCCTGAAGTATTGTTATAGCAATTAAGTGTACCGCTTCCGCATATTGTAATATTTCTTTCTGATGATATAGGTGCAAGATAATATTTGTTGTCACTTGTGATTGTGTTATTTCCTATTACTTCTATTGTAAAATCATTTTTACAGAAGATAGATGATTGTACGGGATAAAAGAATATTGTTGTTGTAAAATCAACTTGTGAAGAAGCTGTAATGTATGCATCCTTCAGTGTAAGAGTTTCTCCGTCCCATTTGATGTTCCAGCTGTCATCTTCTGTCAAACCTGAGTCAACAGTTACGTTGCCGTCATCAGGATTTGTAACAGCGTACACCGGATTGCTTTTAGAGCCTGAAATAGTCTGTGAACCTACTACGATTGAAGTTGTTTCTTCTGCCATAGCAATAGTTGGGAAAAGTCCGATAACCATGCACAGGCAGATGGCTGCTGCTAATAAACGCTTTTTCATTTTCGTTCCTCCAATTAAAAAATAATTTTGAAAAGTTACAGAATATACAAGATTTTATATGCTGTATTTCCTGTTTTTTCCTGTGAAATAATTATAGCATAAAAAAACACCAAAACCCTGAACCTTACAAAAATGTAAGGTTCGATTAAATCTTGCTGTGTTATTTATTTTTGTGACTGCATTTTTTATAACTACACTTTGAAATTGGCTTGTTTTATAGGTGAAATATGAAAAGAGAAAATAAAAAGCGTTTGAATGTACATCGTAGATATACAAACAAACGCCTGTTAAAATATTTTATCTTTTCTCTCGGGTCAATACAGCTCCGACTATTCCTCCGATTAAGGCAAGCGGTGCTAATCTTACGAACAGCCACTCAAATGATTGAAAGCCTACTCCCATAACTGCGGTTTCCGGTTTACTGTAATCCCAGCCCAAGTACGGACTGTTCAGCAGAAATAAAACCGCAAAAACAATTACTATTAAAGTACACAGTGAGATAAAAACCCAGTGAAATATTTTTCGTGTCATTGTTTTTCTTTTGGCAAACTGTAGGTTTATAACCTCCAGCTTTTCGGAAATCGCTTTTAATTCATCCGGTTTTGGCTCATCAATCGTTTCTCCAAGCAAAGTGCTTACAGGAGTTTCCAAGGCTTCTGAAATGGAAATCAGCATATCGGAATCCGGCACAGACAAACCCTTTTCCCATTTGGAAATTGTCTGTCGTACAACATTGAGCTTTACGGCAAGTTCCTCCTGTGAAAGCCCTTTTGATTTTCTGAGAGATTTAATATTTTCATTTAACACTATGGATAACCACCTTTCTTTCAGTTGTTACCATTATTCTATAGAAAACACCCCGTTGCCGCAAGCAACGCATATTAACATTGGATATGTTTTAGTCGCAAGCTTGTTCCTATATGTTTTTTCGTAAGTAAATCATATCTGTCAGCCTAACATCGCCGTCATAAATCGGGTGGTCATAATTATCAGCAAAGAAATTCTTAATAACATGGGAACGGGTAAAGCCGCACTTTTCATAAAAAGGTATTGTTGACGGGCTGTCACCCGTTCCGACCTGCAATATGGAATAATCGCCCTGATATTTTTTAGTGATAAACTCAATCAATGCTTTGCCGTAGCCCTTGCCCTGAAACTGTGGGTCTGTGGCAATGTTTTTTATTTCAAGAACTCCGTCACCTACATCTAACACAACACATTCTGCCTTGACTCCATTATCCTCTAAAACATACATTGTTCCATTTGTAAGATATCGGTCTATCATATTTTCCTGTTCGTCTGCCAATAACAGCAGATTTAGATATTGTTTTTTATCTTCTTTTACTTCTTTAATATCCATGGTTCTCACTTCATATAATATTTTTTATTTGAAAATGGGCAATCCCCAATAAAGGACTGCCCATTTATTTTTTATTATTAGTTTGAATACATCTTAATAAAGCTTTGCGCCGGCTGGGATGTGGTCGTCTACCATCAAAAGGTGAAGCTTTTCTTCTCCCTCTTCACTGTGTACAGCGGAGATAAGCATTCCGCAGGACTCAATGCCCATCATTGGTCTTGGTGGAAGATTTGTAATAGCTATGCATGTCTTTCCAACAAGCTCTTCCGGCTCATAGTAAGCGTGGATGCCGCTTAAAATTGTTCTGTTTTCGCCTGTGCCGTCATCAAGTGTAAACTTCAAAAGTTTCTTGCTCTTTGGAACTGCTTCACAAGCCAAAACCTTTACTGCACGGAAATCTGACTTTGAGAATGTTTCAAAGTCAACATAATCCTTGAACAAAGGCTCAATCTCAACCTTTGAAAAATCAATCTTCTCAGGCTCTGCCTTAGGTGCTTCCGAAGCCTTTGGAGCTGTGTCTCTTTTTGAGTCGCCGAGAGGCTTCATGGTGGGGACGAAAGCAACCATCTTTTCAATCTCTCCTAAACCTCCTCATATCTCATAATAGGTCTAAACAGCGTTTCTTCCGGAATCGCTATATCCCTATAAATTCGTGTAGTTTTTTGGTGGATTGGAGTACAAATTGGTGTAAATGGTGTAGAAGCTTTTATCCTCGCTCAAGAAATGCCGCTTATTCGTTAGACACTTTATTATACTCGCTTTTGAAATATGAGTCAAGACCTTCAAACTCGGACTGCCTAAGCTCCTTCGTCACATCGGTATAGATGTTAAGCGTTGTTGAAATATCCTTATGACCAAGCGTATCTTGAATGACCTTGACATTCACTCCTGCTTCGCACATTCTCGTTGTAAATGTATGTCTTAGTGAATGGCAGCTAAAATGCGGAAGTAGCACTTCGGGATTTTCATTCTTCAAAAACTGCTCATCGTTACAGTCACGGATTATGCGGCGGATTGCTTTATTCAGTGTTCCCTGATGTTGCGGATTTCCGAAGCGATTGATAAAGATAAAATCTGTATATCCATCAATGGTAGCGATACAATGAAGATCAAGCAACTCCTGCCTTTCCTTTTCCATTATAATTGCCTCTTTCACAAAGCTGAGCATTAGCACTTTTCTCTTTCCAGCCGGAGTTTTCGGCGTATTGACATTAAAATAGCAGCCTTTTTTGCTTCCATCGGTGCGGTGGTCATAGTAAACCAAAGTATGATTTACATCAATAACATCATTCTCCAGATCGACATCACACCATCTTAATCCGGTAAGTTCTCCAACTCGAAGTCCTGTTCCTAACAAAACCGCAAAGATTGGATACCAATATTGTGCGGCGGGAGTATTTTTCAAGTAGCTTAAAAATAATTCCTGTTCGGGACGGGTTAAGGCTCTGCGCTTTTCTGTTTTGAAGCAATGTGCTTGCTTCAGCTCTCTAAGTACATTATCTGACGGATTATTTCTTATATAATCATCATCAACCGCCATATCCAAAATTTGATGTAATACCGTATGGATACTGTCAATGGTCGAGGGTTTTAGCTGGCGTTCGTCTGTAAGGTAATTATAAAACCTCTTTATATCTGTTTTTTTCAGCGATGAAACTGTTTTTAAGCCTATTTGATGACGGACAAAGGTTTCATACATATATTTATAATTCTCAAAGGTGTTGTTCTTCAGCCCTCGCTTCAGTTCCTTCCAAAGCTCATAGACCTCATTGACCGTCGTATATCGGGCTTCGGTTTTAATGCCATCGCTCTTATCTTTTTTAATTTGTTCTTCCTTGTAGCGCAATTCATCAAGCGTCTTGGCATATACGCAAAACCTCTTATGATTGCTGTCAGTCCATCGGAATTGATAAGTTCCGTCAGCCCTTTGCGATTCGCCTGTCCGAAGCACGGCTCTCGACTTGTCTTTTCTTTTTGTTCTCGGCATAATTCTCTCTCCTCCTATATGCGAAACTGCTTATCAAGATAATCAATGAACGCTTCTCGGATCACACAGATTTGTGTGCCGTTATTTACCGTGAAAGGACAATTCCCTTGTGAAATGATTTGGCGGATTTTTGCCCTTCCGATTCCGGTGTATGCGGCAGCTTCTTCAACGGTTAAAATCGTTCTCGTCCAAAACGGTGTGTTTTCCGACCTCTTTTGGAGTTCACTTCTGTAAGCTAAAATTTTTTCGTCCATACGACCTCCATCATATTGAATACATCTGCTCAATGTATTCATCAAAAATCCTGCGCTTAATCATTCTCCGATTGCCTACCCACAGCACAAACGGACAATCGGCAAGGCTCGTCATTTCATAAAGCTTATCCCTACCTATTCCCGTATACTCTGCCGCTTCTTCTATCGTCAAATAAGGTTTTACCCAAATTGGAACAGCAGCCACACGCCTGTTGGAACTGCCTGTTTCAGTCAGTTTGTTATCCATTCGCTCGTCCTCCTCTCAAACGGAATACTGTGTTTCGAGATAATCCTCGAATTGTTTTCTTTTAATCAGCCGCTTTGTTCCATTCCATAGGACAAAGGGACAGTTTTTTTGATTTGAAATTTCTTTGATTTTAGATACGCCTATTCCTGAGTATTCGGCGGCTTCTTCCACTGTCAGATTCATTTTCTTCCACAACGGAACTCTCGGCATATCCGGATCGTGCTTTTTGTTGAGCATATTGCTGTACCTCCTTGCTTTTGGTAGTTACAGCATAGTCAATATCCTGCGATAAGCCAATTATGCGAATCGGCTCATCGCAGGCTTGACTTTTTCATTAAATTGAGTATTGCCGTTCTATATACTCATCAAAAGCTTTTCGTTTAATCATTCTCCGGCTGCCTATCCATAAGACAAATGGGCAATCCTCACTTTCTGTCATCTCATAAAGCTTTGTCATTCCGATACCGGAATAGGCTGCGGCTTCTTCAATCGACAGATTTGCCTTACACCATATAGGAATGTCAAACTTCCGTTTCCTTTCCCTGTTTTGCGACATCCCTATACCCCTTTCCCTTTGAAAGAGGTGCGTTTATCATAAACGACATAATCCCAGCCTCTATCATTGCACTTATCACAAGTACCTTTACTTTTCTGAAAAGGATCAAGGCGTCTGACAACATAGTTCGGATTGCGGAAATAGTCATTTAAGCATTTCGGACACAGGCAGCGAATGTCGCCGATCCTGTCAGTGTTGTAAAGCCATAGACCGAATGTTTTTTTCAAAGCTGCGTTAATCTGCCTCCAAAGGCGTTCATCATCGACAAAGCCGATATACTCTGTCAAATCATCTTTATTCACAGTCTGTATTTGCTCAAGCAACACCATTGAAGGCTTCGTCAGACCGAAATCCTCGCCTAAAATAATGTGGGACGGCAAATACCTCTTTTTTATTACACTCGTAATGGACGCAACAATAACAGTAGGCGCATTCGCATTGAAATTGTCTGCCTGAATTACCAGCACAGGTCTTACACCTGATTGGATAGAGCCGATTCGTGTGCCAAAATCGTAGGAAAATATATCCCCACGCCTGATTTCTGTTTCCTTCATTTTATGTATAACCTCTCTGTTCATTGAGTTTAGAAAGCGCATTTCATATCCGGAATAGAAATACCCCTTCACTCATTTGGACAAAGGAGTGCGAAATGCACACCCAAAATCAGAGGTTTTCATAAAATTTTTTGAAATTTTTTATTGCGGCAGCGATTGACTTGTCTACGGAGCTATAATTTATGCCCTCCTCTTTTGCAATTTTTCTTGAACTAATCCCAAGCAAAACAGATTTAAGAAGGCGCTCCCTTTGAACAGGTTGCAGCATACTTAACGCTTGTCTTACCTTAGAAAGTTCTAACTGCCGCAGCTTTTCTTTTTCTTCCTCGATCTGTTCCTCCTCCGCTTTATCAAACGGATCAATAAACGGTGCGATAGATTTCGGATGGAACTGCTCAAAAATATCATCTTCGTAACCGTATACATCTATCGTCCTTTTGCTGCGCTTTTCATATTTATCATTATTTCTATGTGATTCGCTAATCACTTCTCCCTGTGCCATTGACAGAAGTATAAAAGGCGTATACCTGCTGATGACATCAGGGTACTTATCCCACAATGCTTCTTCGGACAGCTCCGTTATAATTGCCCATTTTTCCGTTCCAGTGAAACCACTATACTCATACCGAAGGTTGATGAGTTTACAATCCTGTGCAAATAATTCTACCTGCTTTTTTACTGTAAGTTTTTTCATTTCCGTAATCTCCTTAAATTTGGAATTTTTGATATATAAGGTCACAATCAAAAACTCCGGAGATCACGGATACCTACATACAAACGCCTGCCATACTGTGATAGACATAAAGCTCCCTTTCCGCTTGACAAAAGCGAAAAGGGCTGCACAAAAAAAGCAGCTATAACATTCAAGCCCGAAGGCTGAAAGCTATAACTGCTTCTTCAAAACACATATTCAATTCGTTTTGCCTAAGCTGCTGTATTGCCGCCTAAAAGATATTCAACCAGCATTTGAAAATCAAGAAAAATTCTCAAAGCTTTAGGCATACTAATTGTAACAGATTTGCTTTTTCGTATCATCGGCAAAACTGCGCCAATTTTCTGCCATTTTGTTTTCAGCCTCGTTCCGTAAACGAAAGCCGTTCCTTCGGGCAGCATACACAGTGTAGCATACGCAAGGTCGGACATTCAGTAGGGATTTCGTCGGACTTTAGTCGGACAAGCCTTTATTTGAAAAAATCGGGAATATCGTCGCTTTCATCAGCTCCCTTCATATTGAAGATTCCTTTGAAGCACGGAATCGCATATCCCCACAGGGATACGCCGAGAAGCAAAATCGCTTCCCGCTTCCGGTCGTAAAAGGTACTGCGCTCCATATTCAAGAGATCGAGCAGTTCGCTCTCCGTATATCGAAACGCTGTCAGGTAACTTTTCGATATGATCTCGTGGTACAGCCTGCCGTTGTTATGGTAGTCATATATTTTCGCCATAGCGGTATCAATCAGATCAACCATCCACTTGTTCTCAAACAAGGCGCTGATACGGCTCTCAAACTCCTGTTTCTCGGTATCCGGCGCAAACAGCTCCAAATAGAGAAAAGCGCTATCCAGTTCTTCCCCATAATATACCAGTTCCTCATTCACACGGGCAGACTCGCTCAGTGTGATCCAAACCACATCACGGTATACGCTGAGAAGCAATTTTGTTTTCGAGAATATATCCGATTGATTCAAATTAAGCTGCTCGTACATTTTCCGAATACTTTTCGCAGTGATTGTATCTTTCCGTCCCATCTGTTCGCCTCAATCCTTAAAACGGGTATCATTTGTTTGGTATATAAAAGTTCAAGCTAATTTGCTGAACTCCCTTGACAAAACACGCAAGTTCAGGTATTATATATACGCAACTTACTTGCGTATTGACATTATACGAAATTAACTTGCGTTTGTCAATATGGGTGCGCAAGATATTTTCAAATCAGGTGGGATAATTTGGAGGTCAGATGAAATGAAATTCTGTGAGAAAGTAAAAGAAGCCCGCACGAAGGCAGGCTTAAAGCAAGATGAGCTTGCAAAAGCAATCGGCGTTTCTCTGCGGACAATATCGAATTATGAGGCTGGCACCCGCTACCCAAAAAAAAGGGAAACCTATTATAAGATGGCGGAAGTCCTGAAGGTCGATGTCAACTATCTGCTTACCGATGACGAGGAATTTCTGCTGAACGCTGAATCCAAATACGGAAGCAAAGGCGCAAGACAGGCAAAGGAGCTTATGGCAGAGGTTACGGGGCTTTTTGCAGGCGGCGAGCTTGCCGATGAGGATTTGGACGAGATGATGAAAGGCATTCAGGAAGCGTACTGGATCGCCAAAGAGAAGAATAAAAAGTACACTCCCAAAAAATACCGGAAATAACGCTTGATGTCCTCTTTTTCGGACAGTGTATTTGATAAGATATACTTACTGGCAGTAGAATGGGGGTGTTTGCTCTTGGATATTCAGACTTTAGAGATTGTCAGAAAGGCGAATCGTCTGGCAAATGACCTTTGCACAAGAGATCCGCATAGAATCGCACAAGAACTGGGCATAGAAGTTATCCCATTAGCCTTCAAGAAACAGCGAGGGGCATACAAGGTTTTAATGCGTAACCGTTTTATCTTCATAAAAGACGATCTGCACCTTGTAATGGAGCGTATTGTAATGCTGCACGAGATTGGACACGACGCATTACATAGAGAAGAAGCGGTCAAAGCCGGCGGCTTCAAGGAATTTAATATTTTCGATATGCGGCAAAGCCGAATGGAGTACGAGGCAAACATCTTTGCTTCCCAAATCTCCCTGCCTGATGATGAAATACTGGAATATATCGAAAACGGGTATGATATTCAACAGATCGCACGGGCAATGCACTCGGACATAAACTTGGTCGCATTGAAAACGGATACGCTGATCGCACAAGGCTATCGTTTCCGTCATCAGGAATACCGCAATCAATTTTTGAAATAAAGCAACAGATTGGAGCTGTCTATATATGAAATACTCGATTGAAGAATTATGCACGAAAAAGGAAGATCAGGTCTTTGACCGCAAAAGCGCAAGGAAAGACGCTAAGGGATTATCCAATCATATCGTAGCTTTCGCCAATGCAGATGGCGGCACACTTGTCATTGGTATTGAGGACAATGGAGATATAACAGGTATAGACGCATATACCAACAATATCAACGACATTCTCCGTGTCCCCTTCGATTACTGCACTCCTTCGGTAATGGTAACGACCGAAACGGTTGATTGCAGGGACAAGGACGGGAATCCAAATCATCTTTTGATTATGACGATTCCCCAAAGCTCCGAGCTTCACGCCAACCAGCAGGACGAGGTATATTACCGGATGGGCGACAAGTCAAAGAAGCTGAACTTTGACGAACGCTTACAGCTTATGTACGCCAAAGGCTCACGCTACTATGAAGATGAGCCTGTGTTCCGGTCTGCTTTAGATGATATTGATATGGATTTTGTCGCTGAATACTGCAAGAAAATCGGCTATTCCAAATCCGCCGAGGAATACATCAGGCAAAACAAAGATTACATTGTCCGGCACGATGGTAGAGAAGAAATGAGCGGAGCGGCGCTTCTTCTTTTCGGGAAAGAGCCACAGCGTTTCTTTCCGAGAGCAAGGGTGCGTTTTATCCGCTATGACGGGACAGAGGCAAAGGTCGGTACAGAAATGAATGTCATCAAGGATAAGATGTTCGAGGGAAAAATCCTTGATGTGGTACGGCAATCTCTTGAATTTGTAGGCGATCAGATCAAGGAGCGCACACGGCTTGGAAATGATGGCAGATTTCACACTACGCCGGAATACCCTGAGTTCGTTTGGAAAGAAATCATCATCAACGCCATCGCTCATCGAGATTACAGCATTAAAGGAACGGACATTCAGATAAAAATGTTTGACGATCACATTACCGTAGAAAGTCCCGGCAAGCTCCCCGGCATTGTGCGTTTGAGCAACATCCGCACCGTTCATTTTTCAAGAAATCCTAAAATCGCCCGTTTCCTGCAAGAATATGATTATGTGAAGGAGTTTGGCGAAGGCGTTGACCGTATGTTTAAGGAAATGTCTGACGCCGGACTTCCCGCACCGGAATACACGGATAACGCCTTTATGCTCAATGCGACGATACGAAATGGCGAATTAAATGGCGAGTTAAATGACGACGATGGCAAGTTAAATGGCGAATTAAATCCGGCTCTGCTTTATCTGAACAAAAGCGAGTTAGCGGTTTATCATCTCATTGAAAAAGCTCCGCAAAATTCCCGTCAGGAAATTGCCAATCAGCTTAACATATCTACGAGAACAGTAGATAGAGCTATTAAAATTCTTATCCAAAAAGATTTGATTGTGCGTGAAGGCTCCAAGAAAACTGGATATTGGCGTGTTATAAAGTAAGCAAAAGACCACCAATTTCGATTGGTGGTCTTACTTATTACTTTATGTTAGAGCTTGATATTTCCACAGCTTGAAAGTTGAATTTTCATATTTACTTTACCAAACGAAAAGCGAGTTAATGATAAAATAAGCAAATAATATAAGTACAATGCCTGCTGCAATTCCGGCAATTATCAAATACCATTTCACAAAGGTTTTTGCCGTATTCACATCATTATAGATTGAATTTATTTTTTCATTGCTGATATTTTTATCCCTGACTTCCTGCACATCAATATCTTTTACTAATTCATCGAGTGTCAGACCAAAGTAGTCACTCAAAAGGACAAGGCGCTGAAAGTCCGGATATGATTGACCGGATTCCCATTTTGAAATAGTTTGTCTGGATACTTTTAGCTCAGCACCTAATTCTTCTTGTGACATTCCTTTTGTCTTTCTTAAATCAATTAGTTTTTCGTTAAAGTTCATAGTGATTCTCCTTTGGTTGGTTTTTAAGTACAAAACAAGTATTGCAGATAGATGTTTTTTAATCAACCAACCATTATTGGCAATTTGTCAACCGCATATAACAACAGCAAAATTCAGTAATATATACAGATAATTAACTCTTTCAAAAAAGACGGAGGGTGACCCCTCCGCCTTTTTGCTTATTTATGAATATGCTTTTTAATGGTCTTTACAATTTCCACTTGCAAGATCGACATCAAGGACAACCCAAGGACAACCAGCCACTGTGTGCCATCCAACAAGGTCAACTGGAACGCACTTTGCAGTGCAGGGACAAACAGGATGCACGCCATCAGAAGGGCGGACACCACGAAGGAAATAACCAGCCAGGGGTTGATCCCCTCTGCCCGCACCCAGATAGGCTCCGTATTGGAGCGCTGATTAAAAGCGCGAAGCATCTGCGAGAAGGCCAGTACACAGAACGCCATTGTCTGACCGGTCACATGGCCGCCCATGCTTGCGCCGATCCAGTAAGCGCAGGTGGTCATGGCCGCCACAAAGATGCCTTGTATAATAACACGGCGTACCAGATCTTTTTCAAACAGAGTGCCCGATTTTACTGGCTTATGCTTCATAATGTTCTTGCTGGCCGGATCAACACCCAGTGCCAGGGCAGGCAAGGTAGCCGTGGCAAGGTTTACCCACAAAATGTGAACGGCCAGAAGGGGTGCATCCCAGTTAAACAGGGTTGCAACAAACAAGGTTAGAATTTCTGCGATATTACCAACCAAAAGGAACTGGATTACCTTCTGGATATTGCGGTAGACACGACGGCCTTCCTTGATGGCATAAGCAATCGTGGTAAAGCTGTCATCCAGCAAGATCATGTCGGCGGCATCCTTGGCCACATCCGTACCGGTGATACCCATCGCAACACCGATGTCCGCTGCTTTCAGGGCGGGGGAGTCATTGACACCGTCACCCGTCATAGCCGCTACTTCACCGGTGCGTTTCAAACTCTGGATGATACGCAGTTTATCCGCAGGGGATACACGGGCGAAGACGGTTGTTGTTTTTACCGCATCGTCCAATTCGTCATCCGTCATCGTATCCAGTTCCTCACCGGATACGACGGTGTTGCCTTCTCGGTAAATATCCAGCTCTTTCGCAATGGCAAGGGCTGTCACCTTATGGTCGCCGGTGATCATAATCGTTCGGATGCCCGCCTGACGGCAGGTACGCACGGAATCGGCCACTTCCTTTCGGGGCGGGTCGATCATTCCGGTTACACCCACAAAAGTCATGTCAAATTCTACATTCTCATCATCATCTGTAGGTAGCTCCATGAGGGTGCGCATGGCAAAGCCAAGCACACGCAAGGCACCCTCCGACATGGAAAGGCAAAGTTTTGTAATGTTTTCTTTGTCAGCCTCCGTAATAGGCCGCACACCTTCCGAAGTCAGAATGTGAGTACACAGGGGCAGCATTTCATCCACCGCACCCTTGGTATAAGAAATCCACTTTTCATTGATGCGGTGAACAGTGGTCATCCTCTTACGCTCAGAATCAAAAGGCTGCTCAAAAAGGCGGGGATAATCATCCTCCAGGGCTTCATGGTCGATTCCAAACGCCTGTGCCAGATAGATCAGCGCACCCTCTGTGGGGTCACCGATGATTTCTCCCTTTCTATCCGGGTCAAGGCTGGCGTCATTGCAGAGAGCCGCTGCATAAACCAATTCCTTATAGACCGCGGGATGCTGGTTGGCAGCATTTTCAACCGGGGTAGTTGTGCCGTTTTCAAAATCTCCGTTGACCGCAATGTGTGTTACCGTCATCTTGTTGAGTGTGAGCGTACCTGTTTTATCGGAGCAAATGACGGTGGCGCTACCCAGGGTTTCCACTGCGGGCAATTTACGAATCAGTGCGTTTTTCTTAGCCATACGCTGCACGCCCAGCGCCATTACAATAGTGGCTGTAGCAGGCAGGCCTTCCGGGATGATAGAGATTGCCAGCGAAATCGCAACCAGGAACTGCGGAATCAGCGGGCGCTGATAGAAAGCACCGATGGCAAAGATCAGGGCACAGACGATTAGTCCAACAATGGTCAATGTCTTACCAACTGCGTTCAGCTTTCGCTTTAAGGGCGTATCCGTATCGTCCTGATTGTCCAGCATACCGGCGATGTTGCCTACCTCGGTATCCATGCCGGTGGCTACCACAACGCCGGTCGCCCGTCCGTATGTGACAATAGCGGAGGTGTATGCCATATTACTGCGGTCACCCAACGGGCAGTCTTCCGGCAGAATATCTTCCGCTTCCTTTTCAGAAGGGACGGATTCGCCTGTCAAGGAAGCCTCCTGCACTTTCAAATTGGCGGAATCTATCAGGCGTAAGTCCGCCGGAACCATATCTCCATCGCCAAGCATCACGATATCGCCCACTACCAGCTCGCTGGCAGGAATCACGCTCTCCTCCCCCTGACGCAGAACCTTAGCCGTTGGGGCGCTCATGTTGCGGAGAGCCTCCAGAGAGGATTGCGCTTTCTTTTCCTGCACAATACCGATAACAGCGTTGACGATTACAATAACAAAGATTACCGCCGCTTCCGTCCATTCCTGCAAAATTGCGGAAAAAGCGGATGCGCCGATGAGGATAAGTACCATCGGGTCAATGATCTGCGCTTTCAGCATTTGAAGAATGGTTTTGGGCGGTTTCGAGCGCAATGCATTGCGCCCATATTTTTCCAGTCTTTCGGCAGCCTCGGCATCACTTAATCCTTCCTCGGAGGTATGTAAAGTCTCATAAACCTCCGTAAGTTTCAGTGCGTGCCAAGGCGTCTGTCTGTGTCGATCCATGATGGATCAATCACTCCTTTCTTTGATAAAATTTATATTCTGACCGCCTTTCAGCGGTGATCAGCAAAAAAGAACACAAATAGACATAGCCTGCTGTCTAACAATTAGACGCAGGTTATGCCTATTATATATAAAACCTATTCAATTTATAGTTATTGTTACTTCGATCAGCGTCGCTACTGTCGGCGTTGTCCATAGTAAGTCTTTCAATTCCCTTCTTTGAATAATTTGCTTTTTATTATATAGGGAAACCCGCAAGAAGTCAAGGCTGAATTGGGAAGTTCATACTAATTTTAATTTTGAGCGTTTCAAGTTCTCTTTTATAACATGGAAATTTAGATTCACTGACGTTTGCCTATCTTTTATTAAGAAATTAAAGAAAATAAATTCATAGATTACCGCAAAGGTTTTTGTAAAAAACACCCTTGACAAATCTCTTTCCAACTATACTTGCCATAAGGAAAGGAATATTGACCGCTTAGTTATTTTTTTCCTGTTGACCTTTATCCGATTACTCAGCTTTCCGGATTGGGTGGCGCACGACCGTTTTCAATCGGCTCACATCACATTTTCTCGGATCGCTCAGATAGATTTCGTGATGGTATCTCGTGTCCGTAATATCCAGTTCGTATCCATTCGCTTTCATATAGTCGTGCATTAAGTCAACGGTAGCAGGCTCATCATCGTAAGAGCCGATGTGCATACACTGGACGCACATTCCCTCATCATAGGGGAAGAACTCAACCTTAGAAAAATCCTGCTTTTTCTTTTTCGTTGCCTCCTGAACTGCCCACTCAAAATCTTCCTTCGTTACGAAATCCGGCAGCCGGATCATAGAAATAAAGTGCATATCTTCTTTTCTTGCATAATCAAGCCCCTGTGTATTTTCCTGCCACCAAAGACCTTCAAGGGGCGGCGCTACATACTCGAAAAATCCCTCGATTTTATGCGTCCCCTTATAGCTCATTTTTATGGTAAAGGCAATGCCGTACAGCAAGCCGATTGAGTTTTTGTATTCTCCGTTTTCCTCATTGGGATTGCCTTTTCCCTGGACTGCTATATAATTCATTTTCGGAATCTCTATAATTCCGGGCTTGTTCTTCGGCATATAAAATTCCTTGTATTCTTTCTTGTAATCAAAAGCCATTTTGATTGCTCCTTTATCTTCCTGTTCAACAACTTAGGATTTATCTGCTTTACAAACTGGTGTTTATCGCTTAATACATTCAATTATTGGTTCAATGTATTTTTTGTCAGTCCAGTCGCAGTTGTTGTCCCCGGCTGCCATTAATGCCTTTTCCCATATTTCGTAATCAGATGGATCTTTCTTTGCAACAGCCTTTCTAAGTAAATTGCACAAAGTTCTATCTTTGAAAGACATTGCGTCCATATCCCATGCGCCACGACAGTAAAAGACGGGAATATCAGATAAATTATCTTTCATGTTATGCTCTTTGATTTGTAGAAATGCATTTTCTTCATATGGAGATGCACCGCAACAAAATACAATAATTTTTTTGTCCGTCAATTTATTGATATTCTTTTTTAGGAAAGACAAGCCGGCAATACCGGAAGCATATATTCCTCCGCCTAAAATAATAGGGTTATATGCAATAATTTCATTAATATCAGCTTTTTTTGTTTCTATACACTTAAACCCGGTTTCCTCAGACAGCCATTCAGCATATCTTTTTGTAGCACCGTATTTTGATTGATATAGGATTACTCCGTTCATAAATTAATCTCCTCAAATGTGAATTTGTTACTCTATGTATTTACCCTTTCAAATTTTCCAAAGCAGCCGGATTATTTTCGAGGATTGCCCCAACAGTCGGGCAGGTTTCTAATTCCGAACAGTCGCCACAGGTGGAAACTCCTTTATTTAACGCACACTTGCGAATCCCGCACAGGCTATCGCAAAATACCGTTTTTGCCCCATTCATACGGCAGCCCTCGCAGTTAATATGCTCTGGAAGAATAGGAGTGTTGTTTAACTCTGCCCACAGCTTTGCCGTTTTCTCCCGCAATGCTTGATCATCATTGACGGTCGCTATGTATGCGTCGCATTTTTCGCAGTCCAATCCGCAGTATCCGGTCATCTTTTTCACAATTACATTCCTCCCAATGCTTTTCTTATATCTGCAACAAACTGTGCCTGTTGCTTTTTCAAATATAATTTCACAAAGGGCTTCAGCAACCATTTCTTCGCTTCCACTCGCTCTGTAAAATCAATTTCTGTTTCGTCGCCTTTGGCAGTGAAAACACCAGTCCAATGACCTGTCATATTGCTGTTTTCCATATCAAACTCCCATCGTCTGTATGGCTCAGCAAGCGTCACGGTAAAGGTCGTCGGGTAGCCATCTTTGGTGTATTCAATAAATTGCTTATCGCTGATAACTTCTGTCTTGCTCAAATCGCTTCTCCAAGCTCCGTAATTTTCAATATCCAACACCAGCTCCCACACTTTTTGAAGTTCGCCGGGGATCAGCGCTTTTATATTTGAAACCGCCATTTTTGCTCTCTCCTTAAATCAGTCGTATTTCTCAATATGCACGGTGGCAATCGCCGTCTGATTCGGCTCTCCGGTAACAAGGTCTTGCGGCGCAGGCACGAGCAGCATAAATCCGTCCTTGCCATATCTTAATTCATACCCTTGTGCATACGCTTCTTCCACAGAGATGTGCTGTACCTGTCCGATGACCATAGCCGTAATACCTGCACCGCTTAAATCCTGTATTTCTTTCAGGGTACATTCCATCGTGAGAAACGCTTCGCTGATCGCAGGTGCGTGAATGGTTTTGGCGTTGGAAACAGTAAAGCCTCCTGCTGCAAATTCGTCATCGTTCCATTCATTCTGATGAATGGTATTTACCAACCTGTCATAACAGCTTATCGGGAGAAAGTTAATGCAAAAGCATTTTTCTCTTTGGATATTGGCATAGGTGTGGGTATGCTGATACAGGTTGCCCATCACGGCAAAGAAAGCGGTCTTATCTCCGTGAAAGCAGCTCCACGAATGAAAGCACACATTCGGTTTCCCGTTCTCTTTCCAAGTCGTGACAGCAAAGAGAACGGTCGGTATTCCTGCTGTTACTTCAAAGTGAGAGAACAGCTCAAATTCTTCCGGATAGGCTGGCTTAAAATACTGGGGAAAATCCTTTTCAATCTCGATCTTCATCATTATGCCTTTCTCTAACCTGAGTAGATTACGACTCATTTGGGATAAAGTATAAGGAATAGCCACCTATATTGATTGGCAGCGTCGGAATTTCAGTTCCGTCATAGTATTCCGTAGGAGCTACGGTAGCATAGCCGGTCACTCCATCAATGATAATCTCATAGTCCGTTCCCTTCGGCGTTTTCTGCATTACCTCATAAGTGCCGTTATATGTCTTGCCGTTTGTGGTATCCGTTATCGTGATTTCTCCATCTTTAGCAGTCAAAGTCATATCCACGATTTCAGCGTCAGGATACAGCTCGTCAGCTTCTCCTACGGCAACCACGAGTTCATCCTGATATTGGGCAGCTTCCGTATCATTGCTCATAACCGTTCTCATTTTCCACTCATAATCTTCCATCTTCACGACATCAGCATTGCAAGCAGAGAGAGCGAATACGATGAATGACATCAAAAACACAGATAAAATCTTTTTCATTTCATACCGCCTCCATTTACCGTCACAGCTTCTCTACATCTTCCACATAGATGGAGACTTCGCCGCACTTGGGACAGATTGCTACCTTCGGCTTGCCGATCCTGCCGCCGAACAGCTTATTTTCGTCCGATGACATTACAATTCCGTATCCTGCGCCTTCTACCTTGATGGCGCAGTTTTCTTTCATTTCCGTTCCACATCTGAGACACTTTCTCATAAATAAATCCTCCGTTTCTTTTTATGGATTTCCGGCAGTAAAGCCGCCCCGTTATGTTCTAAGTCTAAAGGTTTTCGGCGCAAGGCGGTATACCAAAATGCTGGCGACAATGCTGTAAAGCACACAGAATACGATAGTCATTATTCCAAATATCATAATCGGCATACGCAGCCGCATAAGGGCAAAGCAGATGACATAGGTTACTGACAAAACGATCCGGTATGTGCCGCTTTTCAGCTCCGTCCCTGCGTTATAAGGCTGGAGCAGATAGTAAATCGTCAGGTAATGAATCGAGAAAAACAGGCTCATGCACAGGATGGAAACAACCAGCACTACATAGTTCAGCGGATTGTCCGTCCCTCCGGTGGCAAACAGGATCAGCGCCAGTCCGATACCGATCACGAGCGCCGGAACAGCGTTGATTTTCATAATCTCACGCAGGCGAATCTGAAACAGCCGCAGGATAAAGCTCGGCTGCTTATAAAACGAATAGGTCAGCAGGCTGTGATCGCAGTTCATAAAAAGCGCCTGTGTAAAGTTCGTGCCACGGTTGATAGCGTACATTATAAATACAAAGTACGGAAGCCAAGTCATCACGATTTCGTTAATGACGGTTTTTTCTTCGGGCAGCAGATAGACGCCTGCCAGCACGGCGGCGACAAGGAAAGCGCACACATAGGAAATCTTCTTTGTCGAGTTCCAGAGTATCTTTTTATGCCTTTTGATAAACAGCTCATTCAGATACTCGAAGCCCTTGCGGTTGCTGCTAATGGAAGTATCTGCGGATATTTTCTTTTCATTTGCCTGTTTGATAAGCTTTGTCTGTGCCGTGCTGTCCATCTGATTGGTCAATCCGGCTAATAATTCCTTGTTGATTGCGTAATAATCACGGAAGGTAGTGAGCCTTGTGATACTTGCCATACCAAGGGGAATACACGCTAAAAATATAACCATTGGTACGACCGCAGGCAAAGCAAAACCAAAGGCGGGCGGAGCATAGGCTGCGGCTAAAAGCAGGGCGATACAGCACCACACATATTTGGACAGCTTATTTTCGTTGTAGCCAAATCCCCTTTTCTCATAATCCCACAGGGTAACAGCCGCCGCAAACAGCTTCATACCCGCTATGCAAAGGGGCAGGAGCAGACAAAACCACAAAGGTACGCCTCTGTCCATACCGAACAGAATCGTAAAGGGCAAAAAGCCCACAACGACCTTCAGGATGGAGTAGAAATAGTTTACAAGCGTATATTCTCGTGCGTCCATTTTCATCAGGATCATCGCATAATATTTATCCTTTGTCGGATTGAAAAGGTGTGTGTTTACAAAGCTGCCGATTACCGTGAGAATCAGCAGGATATGCAGGAACACCTCATTATCCGGCAGTCCGTTATAAAGGATACCGATACCGCATACCATCGTGATAAAGTAAAGGAACTTGCCGAGGAATACAGAAACGATTTCCCACAGCACGGACAAAATGTTTGCAAAGATTTTCAGTCCCTTTACCTGATACAGCGTTACCGGAAGCAACCGTTTTAAGAGCGGTATCTGCTTTAAGGAAAACAGAACGCCGTTGACACGGTATGTATTTTTCAGGGAAAAAGATATTTTAAGCGTCTTATTCATTTCCTTCCTCCCTGAGTGCCGCAATGATTTTATCCTTAAATTCCCTGCTGTCCAAATCGGTTTTCTCCACGACCTCCAGTTCGCCGTGATTAAGCAGCACGATCTCATCGCAGAGGTCAAGCGCCAAATCCATAATATGAGTGGAGAAAATGGTAATGCGGTCTTGTTTCAGTGAACGGAGCAGTTGTTTCATTTCTTCCGCCACAACCACATCAAGGGATGTCAAAGGCTCGTCGAGCAGCAGGATATTCGGCTGAGCGATGATATTGATGAGCATTTGCATTTTGTTTTTCATACCGTGGGAGTAGTCCTTGAGCAGTTTATCCCTGTCCTCCGGCTCAATACTCATATAATCGAAATACTCGTCAATGCTTTTCGGATTTTTGATAGACTTCTCGTTGATGTCCATAAAGAATTTCAAAAACTCCCTGCCTGTAAGAAACTCCGGCACGGTCGGGGTAGAGAGTACATATCCGATGTCCTCTGCGGACACCTCACGGCGGACGCCGTTTTCATCTTCTATATAGAAATTGCCGCTATCCGCCTTCAAATCCCTGTTCAGGCAGTTAAACAGCGTTGTTTTTCCAGCGCCGTTTCTGCCGAGCAGCCCATAAATTTTCCCTTCATCAAAAGTAAAATCAATATCTCTGAGAACTTCCTTTTTCTCAAAGCTTTTTGACAAATGCTCAATTACAAATTTCATAATATCCTCCGTCACATCTTATGCTGGTAATATGCCATCAAAATAAAATCAAGGATTGTTTTAAGCAGGAAAGCGCCTACAAGAGTAAGAACAATCCATAGTGGTGCGTCGAAAAAAATACATACCCAAGCGCCTGCCATCAGCAGCCAGTGCAGTATCTCGCCGGATATTGCCTGTGCTTTGCTGCGAATGAGCTGATTGCGCTCGTCTTTTTCTTCAATTTCATTGATTTTCATCAAATCGGGATTTTTTGCGCCCCACAGACCGACACACCATTTCGCAATCCCATAGCCGAACAATCCGGCACCTATCCCGATCATCGCTCCGCTTTGCGAATCGCTCAAACAGTCCTGTAAAAGAAATCTTGCGCTCAGAGCCAAAGCAATGCCGACTATGCCAATTACAAGATATATTCCGGTTTTCTTCTTCATTGCTTTTCCTCCTCGTAAATGAAAATATCTTCAATGCTCATATCAAAATACCGTGCAAGCTTAAACGCCAATGTAATTGAAGGATTGTATCGTCCGTTTTCCAACGAGCCGATAGTCTGCCGAGATACTTCCAGTGCGGCAGCCAGTTCTTCCTGCTTGATTCCCCGTTCTTTCCGGATTTCCTCTAAACGGTTTTTCACGGTGCGCCTCCTTTCTATGGAAAGCCAGCTTTCCATATCTCTATTATAGCAAAGAGGGCGCAAATGTCAAGTATACTTTCCATTCGGAGATGAACTTTTTTCAATCTTCCCATTCTTCACATCTATTGAGCAGCTAAGTTTATCACTTGCACATTGTTTTGCCGAGCATAATTTACCGTATATGCAGTCCCGCCTTTCTCCTGTGTTAAATAGGCTATGCAGACACTGCTGCCATTTACCAAATGGCGGTTTCTTTTGAACATACAGCCCCGGAAATAGTCGTGAGAAGTATATACTACCTTATCCGCCTGACTTTTGATCTCCTCATAAACCGCTATATCATCTTTGCTCCAGCCTTTTGTCTGTGTGGTACACGGAAGGACTAAAATCAGCTTGATATGTGAATATCGCTTTCTCAAGGATAAAACGCATTGAGCAGCCAGCGTATCAAAGCCCAATGCTCCACCTGCGCCAAAGTACATATATCCTTCTTCTATCAGTCGAAGCAAGGTGTTTTTTAACCGCTGAGAGAGTTCCGGTATGCTCTCCGGCGGTATTTTTCTATGTCCGGTAAAGCAAGCCGTTTTTCCCCTCATTAAAGTTCACCAGCCAGTTCAAAGCCTAAAAGCACAAAAAATCTAATTATAATACTCATAGTATATCAAAGTCAACAATAAATATCAATAGTCTGTGGAACTACGGAAACAATATTTATAGACTATAAATGGAGGCTGGAACTATGAGTGAAATTGCAAAAACAATCGGACAGCGTGTCCGCAATTATAGAATTGATAAGGGATTGAGCCAAGAGAAGCTTGCTGAGTTATCCAGTTGCCACCCTACTTATATCGGGCAAGTGGAACGAGGGGAAAAGAACGCTACTCTTGAAAGTATTGAAAAGATTGCTTCAGCTATGAATATCTCGCTTGCTCAGCTTTTTGAGAAGATAGGCGAAAGCAGCACCGACAGCTATCCTATGAAATGTTACGAGCTGGTCGCAGCAAAAAGTAAATCCGAGCAAGAACATTTATATAAGATGTTAGTTGAAATGGATAAATATAAAAATCAATAAAAGCGGGAAAAAATACGGTGTTACCCCAAATGGGTAGCACCGTATTTTTGTTTCATCATAAACTATTTCCATAATCAAAATATTCTAAAAACTACAATTTTTTATGTATTGGAATTTATACCGTTTTTTACGGAAACCCCATAACGGAGCGTTTTGTAAATCGTCACACCAATCTCAAACAGAGTAATAACAACAATAAACGCAAGCAGTCCATTGGATACCATATCAGCGTTCCAGTAAGTGAAAAAGTTTGCGCTTGAATCTGCATTAGCACCCAACGCCTGTTCAATCTCAAGTACAAAATTCGGATTCCAGATAGGTAAAACTTTCAGCACAATGGCGCTTAACACAATCTGAATTACCCCACACAAAATATTGCTGATCATTACCAGCTTACAATAAACGCCGATGATCAGACGCAAAATCTCATCTATAAGACCAATCAGCAGACTGATTACAAAGACAGGCAGAACAATTCCCCATTGTTCCAAATTGAAAACGGGTACGGTTGTTATGGCTTCGCCTTCCGTAAAAATCGCAGCAAAGAAATGAGGGGCAAAAATTAGCAATACACTGAAAATAACGATAAACACAATGCCCACAATACTATCTCCGCGACTTATAATTGCTTTTTTATCCGGTACAGGCTCCAAAATCTTTGGCGTCCATCTGGAGGATGGCGTTTTTCGTTCTTCAGATAGGCTTTCTACTGACCATTTCTCTGCCTTCTTCATTTCGATCTGAATCTTTTTCCGCTCCATAATGGCGAAAGTCAAGGTTACTGCACCGAAAGCGGATATGCAGGACAGCATAGCGTCGGTAATTCCAACGATCAATCCGTCCACAATAGCTCGAATAATAACAGAGGCGGCGTTCTGCGAAGTGATTGCGGGCATTTCTCCTATCGCATTTATCAGCGAAATAATCAAAATTGGTACGGCAGCGCATATTAAGACAACTTTTACAAACCACAAATAAGTGTCAAAATATTCAGGTCCAATCAAATACTTCTGCTCGTTTTGATATTGCTTTGCAAATTCAGCAGGATCGCCAAGTTCAGTCAGCACTTCTTCCATAGAGCCTCTATCCGCATACATATCACTGATCAGTTCTTCCAACTCCATACGAACTTCCTCTCGTTGTGCTTTGGGAAGCCGATGAATCACTTGATAAATATATCGATCCATATAATCTTTCTCATTCGGTGTCATTCTTCTTCCTCCTCTAATAACCTTTCGATTCCGGCAGACAGATTATTCCAATATATTTTCATCTGTTCATAGACCTGTGTTCCATACTCTGTTCGTTGATAATACTTTCTTGGCTTTGTGCCACTGGTTTCCCACTTGCTTTCTAAAAGTTGCTGACTCTCCAGACGCCGAAGTAGAGGATAAAGGGTATTGGGATCAATGGCAACGCCTTTTTCTTCCAAGCTCTGCACCAAAGCATAACCGTATTTCGGCTCATTCATCTGACTGAGTACACTAATTGTCAATGTCCCTCTGCGAAGTTCCAGAAGCAAAGTAGATAATAAATCTTTTTCTTCTCCCATCAGCGTTACCTCCTGATGTCATTATACTGTATGTCATACTGTATTGTCAATATAAAAATGAAGCGTAATCGAAAATATATGTTCATTTCAGATTCAGTTCATTTGTATGTAATCAAGCCGCCTGCATTTAAGCAAGCGGCTCGTTTTTACCTTCCGATCAATAGGCAAGCGCACCATAACCGAGTATTTCGTAATACCCAACCGGATAACTATTCTGACGAACAGAATCCCCGGAGTTGCCCTCGACCGTGTAAACTCTGCCGTTTTCTACCTTTTGGACGATACCCGTATGGTCGGATAATCCGTCCTGACCGCTTTCGTCCGCCCAATCGAAGAAGATAATCATACCCGGCGTAGGCTCGGCGCTGTTATCCAGCCATTGCCCTCTGTCCTTAAACCATTGTACGCCGTTGACGCAGCCTGCGTATTTCGGAATTACACCAGCGTCGATATACCCGCACTCGTTAGCACACCAGCTCACAAAGCAAGCGCACCACTCGACACGGGAATTAAAACCGTACCAAGACCAGTACGGATCGCCGCCCATTGTTCCGATTTGGGAAAGCGCAACGGTTACGATCTGATCGTCTGTCCCCGTAATCCCGTAAAGCACCTGCGACCACAATGAATTGTTTTCATCAGCAAGCAGCTCTGCGAGATATTCTTTCTGTTCCTCGTTAAATCCATACTGCGCCGCCATCTCATCGGCGGTTTTATGGCTGACCGTGATATACAGATAGGTTTGCGTGACCGTGCTTTCCGTCTCCACGATATTTCCGTGACCGTCATCGGTTTCAGTAATGACCGTCTCCGTTTTGGTGTCGGTGCTGGAGCTTATTTCGTTCATCTCCCAAAAGATGTCCGTGAGAAGCTGCTTTTTCGATTCGTCCATCGTCGCAACCTCTTGGGGATTATCCGGATCGGTGTTGACTTTGACGGAATACACCGCAAGCACCTCTTTCCAAACGGCACGGCTGCCGTTCATTTCAAGGACATCATAAGATACCGAGTTTTTTTCGTCCTGCAATTTGGTATCGTATTCGGTATTGATTTCCTGCACAACGGTCTGCATACTCATACCCGTGCCGGAATCCTCGCCTGAGAAAAAGATACCGAACACCGAGCCGAGAAGCATACCAATCAGGCAAATCACGATAATGACCAAAACCGCTATCCAGCCGCCTGCGGCGATTGCAGCAATCAATGCCTTTGTTCCGGCGATAATCGCCTTGACCGCAAGCGCTATCGCTCTTGCGATTGCTTTCGCCGTGACAACGGCGGCACGAGCCGCTGCCCGTGCCGCCTGAACTGCCCTTTGAGAAGCCTTGACCGTAGCCTGCGCCGTTTTCTGCGCCGCCTTTGCGGTACGCTGCGCTGTCTTGACGGTCGTTTTAGCGGTGCGCTCTGCGGTTTTTACCGTTTTCTGCGCTGTTTTCGCCGAGCCTTTCCCAACCGTCTTAATCGTCTTTTTCCCTGCGGAACGGGCAGACTCTTTTACTGCTTTCTTCGGCTGTTCCACCGCTTTGATACTCTGACTGACGCCTTTTCGTGGAGCTGCCGCCTGCGCCTGTTTTTGAAGCGACTGCGCCGCCCGCTTTTCCTTGAATTTCTGAATACCGTCCTTTGCCTTGACGATATTCTGCTTTGTCGCCTGAACGCCCTTGCGCCCCTGCTTATCAAATTGGTGTACGGCTTCGTGGGAAACTCGGTCGATACCGCTTTCTAAACGGTTGGAAGCGTATTCCTCCGCACTGCTTTCAGGGACATCAACGGAGTGTTCCGCTTTTTCTTTGGTCTGGATAAAGGCGGATTTCATACGCTCGGCGGCAACCGCCGATTTATCAATCGTTTTGATCGTGCCTTTCGCTATATCCCTTGTCTTAATATCCGGCATAGAAAACCTCCTTTCCAAGCGCCCGTGGACGCTTTGAAGTAAAAAAAGAGGGGGAAAGGTATCAACACCTTGCCCCTCAAAGTGCGAGGGCTGAAAAGCCGCTTAAATCAAGGACTTTTTACCCTCTATTTTTCGATTCTGTGCGCCTTTTTCTTGCGTACTCTGACTGCTGCCTTTTGTATGCGATACCGGCGCATTTCTCACAATACTTTTTCCTGTTGCCACGCTTGATAATGGGAGCGCCGCAGGAAACGCACCTGTCAGGGTGCGTACCGAGTATCTCCGCTTCCAACGCCGGATCTGCCGGAAGCACGGCATTGCGGAAATACCTGCATAAAAGCGAGTAGGATATACTCTGTACGCAGACGCAGCCTTCCCCTTCATCAAGAAGCAGACAGTTCCCGTCATCATAATTTGCGCACAGCTTCTTTATCAGGGCGTTAGCTCGGTATCTCTGCCGCCCCGTCATTTGCGGGAGCATTTGCACCACTGCTTTCTGTCACTTTTTTCGCCACAACGACAAGCCTTCCGTTCGTGCGGGAGTATTCACAGGTGGAAAGCGTGATCAGCTTGTCGCCGTACTCCGCCGAAACGCCCGTGTCATAAAGGGAAAGCTCCTTACATTTTTCAATATAAGCGTCAAACTCCTCCGGCGACTGAGCGTCCGTAAAGCGGTAATATTTGAATGCTTCCGGGCTGTCGGTGTAGACAACGGTTTTGAAAACCGCAAGGATTTCGTACTCATTTTTCTCTGTCAGGGTGTTAAAAGCAATCGTTTTATGTTCCCGCCAGAAATCCTCGTCCTTGAATTTTTCAAGGTCGGCGAACATCGAGCCGTTGTTCATATGATGACCGTAGATCACTACATTGTCCGAGGGCTTTAAGACATCGCAGTCCTCCTGCACATACGGGCAACCGTAAGAACTGTATTCTTTATCAAATCCACGCTTCAGATAGTAGTTCGGGTTATCCACCGTCTGCATAACGGGATAATTGATGTTCGTATCCTCCACGCAAATCCAGCCGACCAAATCATTGTTTTGACGGTACAGCTCGGTAAGCTCCGGCAGTATCGTCTTATCTTCCGAATAGGGAATCAGCTCGACAGGCTCGGTTTCGCTGTCCTCTACGAGCTGTACGAGAGAATCGTACATCTGCTCCTGATGTTCCGCCTCCCTGTAATGGTCGATAATGAAATAGCTGCTGACGCCGAGCAGGACGGTAAACGCCGCCATCAGCGCAATACAAATCTTTTTTCTCATTGCCATTTCCTTTCTGAAACAAGGGGCGGGAGCTTATGCGCTCTCGCCCGGTTTGGTTGTCATCAGCTTATACAGCTTCGTATTTTTCGGGAATTTATTGGCGAACGGCACAAGGGAGCTGCCCACCTTGATAAGCCCGTGTCCGGCTTCCACATTCGTAATATACGACATCTGAAGATCGGAGATATTCAGCAATTTGGCAAGCTCGAACTTATCGGTAGACGCTTGATTTAACATAATGATAAATTCGGAATTGGCGAGCATTGTCCTTGCCGTATGGCTCTGCAAAAGGTCGTCCACATTCTGCGTAATACCCGTAGCATAAGCGCCGTATTTACGCACACGCTTCCAAAGGGTAAAAAGGAAGTTAGCGGAATACTCGTGCTGGAACAGCAGATAAATCTCATCAATAAAGATGAAGGTATTTCTGCCTTTCGCCCTGTTCTGCGTAATGCGGTTTAAGATGGAGTCGAGAACGACCAGCATACCGATAGGCATAAGCTGTTTTCCGAGGTCTAAGATGTCATAGCAAATCAGGCGGTTATTGGTATCCACATTCGTATGCTTCGCAAAGGTGTTCAGGCTGCCGTTTGTAAACAGCTCGATGGCAAGGGCGATTTCCTGCGCCTCCGGCTCGTCCTGCTTGAGAAGCTCCGCCCTGAAATCCTGCAAGGTAGGCACTTCGCCCTGATAGTTATTCTGCTGATAGGTGCGGTACACGCTGGCGGTGCAGCGGTCGATAATGGATTTCTGCTTTGCGCCGAGATTGCTGCCGCCGATGAGCTGCTCGCACAGGGACATAATAAACTCCGACTTCAAAATAACAGGATTCGCCCCGTCGCCGTATTCCTTCGTCATATCCATAGCGTTGATATGATTTTGAGAAGTAGCGGAGATATGGATAACCTCGCCGCCGAGCGCCTTCACAAGCTGTGAATATTCCCGCTCCGGATCAATGATGATCACATCGGAATCCGAGGAAAGAATCACATTCTCGATCTCGCCCTTTGCGGCAAAGGACTTGCCGCCGCCGGATACGCCGAGGATAAAGGAATTACCGTTGAGAAGCTGCTTGCGGTCGGCGATAATCATATTCTTGCTGATCACATTCTGCCCGTAGTAGATACCGTTCTCGTGAAAAATATCCTGCACTCGGAAGGGGATAAACACGGCAAGGCTTTCGGTCGTGAGGGTACGGAAGGTATCAATCTTCCGTACACCAAACGGCATAACCGTATTCAGCCCGTCTACCTGCTGAAATTTTAACACGCCGAACTGACAAAGGTGCTTTCTTGCCGTGGTAAGCAGCGCTTCCGTGTCGTTATCAAGCTGTTCTTTGGAATCCGCCGTATGCACGAAGGTAATCACGGCGAACATCATTCTCTGATCTCTCGTCGTTAAATCATCGAGAAATTCCTTCATTTCTTTTTTCTGCTGTTCCATATCGTATGGAACGGTCGCCGAAAAGTTATTGTTGGAGTTCTGCCGCCTCTGCCAGTTGGTAATATTCGTCTCAACGCCAAGCAGACGGTTTTCCGCTTCCCGTACCGCTTCGTCTGTCGGCACGGGGACAACATCAATCGACATCATCAGGTTGCGGTTGAGATCGGTCAGCTCCGCCACCATACTGTCCTTGATATAGGATGCGTACTCACGCAAAAAAAGGACTCTCCCGTAACGGTCGCCCATTTTGAAGTAGTCCTTTTCAAATTCCATAGAGTCGGGACAGATATAGTCCTTGAAGCTGTGTCCCTTTTTGCGGGTTTCCTTTATATCAAAGTGGAAAGAGGATTCCTCGCCCACACGGTAAAAGTCGTGGAAGATACGCAGCCTTTCATCAGTTTCCAGCTCCACGCATTTGCTGCCGAGCCTGCCGAAGTGGGCGATCAGGTCAGCGCCCACACGGGCAAAATAATTCCTTGCGTCCTCAACATTCTTCTTGTTGACGGAAATCGTTATATACTTATCCTGCACGATAGCGTTTGCGCCCGTCGCTTTCTCCAAAAGGATTTTGTTGTATTCCTCACGGTATTCATCGAGGCTGTCGCCTTTCATCGGGATAAGGATGTTGTTCTCAAAGTCCAGCCGGTTTAAGCGGCGGTTGTTGATTGTGATTTTTGTCGTTGCGCCGGAGTCGAGGGAATTGAGCAGTTCCGAGTATTCAAGGAACATTGCTTCCTTGTCCTCACGGCTGGCAACCGCATAGTTAATATCTGAAAATTTATAGGTCTTGGAAAATTTGTCCTTTCCAATCTGAAAGATACCGTCATCATAAATGGCGGTAATGGGGATCACATCCTGAACTCCCTTCGGAACGACAAACTTTTCCTTTTCCTGTTTGCGAAGATTGGTAAGTGTTTTAATCATTCGATTTCATAGCCTCCTTTGCTTTTGCTTCGATACTCGGCTTTAACATTTCGTAGTAAGTATTTGTAGAACGGAAAGTGAGCTTTTTCGGCATTAAAAACTCTGACTTGATCCACGCATAAATAAATTTCTCTGCGGTCATTCCGTTATATTTGATAAAACCAAGAGCCGCAAAGGGTGCGGCTCCTAAAATACACATCCACGATACGGTTTCCGTGCCGACATAGGGCTTGAGCAAGAAATAGATACCTACCGCCACTACGCAGGCACAGGCAGAAAAAATGAACTGCCGCAGTGACAGTCCAAAAAACATCGCTTCTGTGTAATTCCTGATTTCTCTATTGATTTTGACTTCCATTTAGGAACTCCTTTCTTTCATTTTTTTCGCCTGCTGGATTTCATCGGCGCAGACGCACCCGTCTACAAGACAGATGATCTTGCTTTTTCGCCGCCCTCCGTAATACAGGCAATATCTGCAATCGCAGTCCGCAAGGGTGTAGCCCTTGAATTTGTTGTATATTCGTTTCATTCTGTTCTCCTTACAGCCCCATCATCTCACGGATAATCCGGTCAGACATTCGCACTGAGCCGACCAAAACGAGCATATTAAAGAGCAGCTCGCCGATATAAGCCCATACCTGCGTAACTGCTGCCGCATTTGGATCGACCACAGGCGGGGAAGAAGCAAACAGGGAGAAGATAATGCAGGCTAAAACAATCACTGCACCTTCAAGGCACACGGCGCAGTAGCTTTTGATAAACGATTTCCCCACATTTTGGCTCGGCTCTCCCGCAAAAGTAGAAAGCGGAATCGGGGCGAGCGCCGTATACATATATAACTTAAAAAATCTCCCGTACACCGTCATAATGAGCAGGAATGACATAACCGTAATGAACAAGCCGCCAATGAGCGTAACCGCCCAAAGCGGAATTGACTCGAAAAAGCCGCAGCTTTCAATCGTGTCGATCATTTCCTGCGGCAGAGTGGTCTGCTGCGCTGAAGTAAAGCCGGCGGCGGTCATAATCGTGCCGATTGTCCCCTGCACGATATTGAACAGGGCAAGCATTAGCTCCATACCGTAAGTGATACCCGCCTTTGCGAGCGCAAATCGGATAAAGAGCTTGACAGCGTGTTCCGGTTTCTTAACATCGCTGAAGCTGCCGCAGGTGCGTACCATACCGACCACAAAAAACAGCACCAAAAGCGCAAGACCAATCGCCTGCACAGCGCCGTTGATATTGACAATGACCGCCCATATCCCGCCGCCTTTGAAGCTCTGCGGCGTAGTTGTGATAAGCTGCCATATCTCAGCGAGTTTTTCATTCCATGTTTCGAGGGCATTCTGGAGATTCTGAACTACCCAGTTATCACTCAATTTCGTAGCACCTCCTTATAAAGAAAAATGGGGCGTCCCTGAATTGTTTTTCAGGAACGCCCCTGAGCGTCGTTTGCGTAAAGGTTAGCCCGTAATCAGAGTGAGGATTTCTTTAGCGAAAGTAATGATGACGCCGCCCGCCAGCGTCAGAAATCCGTTTGCCCGCTGCGAAGGATCGTGGGATTTCAGGGAAAGACCGACCTGAACGATACCAAAACCGAGCAGGATCAGACCAATCGCACGGATAAAGCCGAAAATGAAATCGGACAGGTTATTCACAACGGTAAGCGGATCGTTTGCGGCAAAAGCCGTTGTAGACATCGCAAAAATGGCAGTCAGGCTCAAAACCGCAGCACAGTAATAACGAAAGCCTTTCTTTACCTTTCCGGTCATCGGCAGTCTGCGGGTTTCTTTCTTCTGAGTCTTATGAAAAATGTTCATTCTGTTTCCCTCCAATCAATTTGTTAAGTTTTCAAAGTCCTCATCGGACAACAGCTCGTAAGTCGTTTCCGAAAGCTCCATTTCGGGAACGCTGTCGAGATCAACATACAGGGTTTCAATGGTCGCCACATTTTTTGTGACTTCGCCGTGCTGATACACGCCACCTTTCCCGTCTGCGGAATATGCCACATTCGGGTGTTTCAAAATGTCGTACTTCAAATCCATTACCGGAAGCTCGCCACGGATAAACAAAATAGCGTAGCGGTTGTCAAGCATTCTCACTTCGTCAGGGGTAAGCAGCTCACGACCGGAAATCTGATAGTTGGTCGAGTAGTTTCCGCTCCGCCCCTCGCTTTTCCCGTAGGTGTTGGTATCAATCGTTTCCTTGCCTAAAAGCTCGGACACATACTTGCGCGTACTCTGCTCATTGCCGCCGAGATAGAGAAATTCATCGCAGTTGCCTACGATACTTTCCCATTGCTTCTCAAACAAAGCCTTTAACTGCGCCAGATTTTGCAGGATAATAGATACCGATACGCCTCTTGAGCGCATAACGGAAAGTATCTTGTCAAAATCGTCGGGCAACGAAACATTCGCAAATTCGTCCATCAAAAAATGGACAGGTATCGGCAGGCTGCCGCCGTGGATATGGTCGGCGGAGTAAAAAAGCTGCTGGAACAGCTGCGTGTAAAGGATACTGACGAGGAAATTAAAGCTCGAATCATTATCCGGTATCAACGCAAACAGCGCCGTTTTCTTCTCGCCCATTGAAGCAAGGTCAAGCTCATCGGCGGAAGTCAGCGCCGCTAAGCTTTCAAGATTGAATTTCTCCAATCTTGCGGCAAGGGTAATCTGAATAGATTTCAAAGTCTTTGCCGAGCCGGAGTGGTAGGAACGATAGTATTTCAGGGCGATATGGTCGGGATTATCCATTTCCAAATCGGCAAACAGGTTGTCGAGGGGAGAAGGGCGGTTGTCCTCCTCGTCCTCAATCGCCGCCGCCCTGAGCATTTCCATTACCATAGCAAAATTCTGTTCCTCCTCCGGCGCTTCGTAGTGCAGATAAAAAACAAGGGCGAGTAAAAGCATACTCGCCGCAGTATCCCAAAAAGGATCGTTGGATTGAGAGCCTTTCGGGGTGGTACTCTTAAAAAGGTTGGTCACAAGGCGCTGAATATCGTTGTCGTTCCTGAGATAGACAAACGGGTTGTAACAATGGCTTTTCTCCATTGAAATCAAGTCCAGCACCTTGATCTCATAGCCTGCTTTTTCAAGCAGATTGCCGACATCACGCAGAATTTCCCCTTTTGGATCTAAAATTACCTGAGAGGAATTGCTTGTTTGCATTAAGTTCGGCTTGCAATAGAATCTCGTCTTGCCTGCGCCGGAGCCGCCGCACACCAGAGTATTGAGATTGCGGCGGTGCTTTTTCGCATTGAGTCCGATCCGGACATTCTGCGTCATCAGCTTATTTTCCGAGGGCGGGCTTTGACGGTACTTTTTGTCAATGGCTTTTGCGCTGCCCCACTTCGCAGAGCCGTGTTCCTCACGCCTGCGGTAGTTCCTCCGTGTAGACAGATAAATCCCAATCCCCATTCCATAGAGCAAAAGCAGAACGAGGACAGTTTTTAAGCTGTCCCCGCAAAGCTCGATATGGAACGGATCATTGAATGCCGTCAAAAGGCTCGGCAGTATCTCCGGCAGACCGCCCTTGACGGACGGCGCTATCAATAAGCCGAGCCACACAACGGGAAGAATCCCAATAACCGCAAGGATAATCGCAGACTGCTTGTTGCTATCTCGATTCACGGCAGGATTCCTTTTCTACCACTTTGAACTTGCGTCTTGGGGCGTGACCGATTTTAATAATCAGATCGTCTACGGCGTCGGTGGACTTGCCCTCTTTTTTGAGGTCGGTCTTTTTATCGTTCAGGGAACGGATTACAACACCGTGTTCATAATCGTCCAAAGCGATATGGTAGAGTTCTTCTTTCATCGCAGCTACCTCCGGTTATCTCTCCTGTTCCTTTGAGCGCTCCGCCCGCTGGCGGTACAGCTCGTCGGAAACACGGGCGGTAATTTCCTTAAATGCTTTCTGCGTCTTGCCGAGTTCGGCTTTGATGTCCTTCGGCTCTTTGTTTTTCAGTTCGTCGGGGATACGGTCGATAGCGAAATTCTGCGTATCGACTCCGTATTTTCTGCAAAGCATATACCCAATGCACATCGCCTGAAATCCCATATCCCTGCGGCTGTATACCTCGCTGTTCATAGAAAGCTCGGCGTGACCGAGTTCCTGAGCGACGCACTGGCAGAGGGCAACGCTGTCGCCGATGTCCCGCTTCACATAAAGCGTCTGATCTTCATTTTTATAAAAAGCGCCCATATCGGGATAGGGCAACTCATTGGTGCTTTCAATGTTGATCGGGGCGCTGTCGAGCATAACCGCCACCAGCTTTCTCGGATCACGGTTAGCGGTCGGGGCGGCGGGGCGCTTGCCGTTGGTCTGCGAAACATCCAGCACTCTTTTCAAGTTGAAATCAATGCCGATTGTCCCGTCTTTCTTGGTGTACTCATACGGATCAAGGATAATAAAGGTCTTGGAGCCTTTATTGACCTTAACACCCTCAGCCGCCCAATCGTCAAATTCCTTGATCTGGCTTGCCTGCGGGAACTGCTTATACATCAGCAGCGCATTGTTCGCCGTGTACCTGTCCATACGGCTCTGCACATCAAGGTAGGCTTTGAATTTTTCCGGCGACTGCACCACTTCCGAAGCAGTATTGTCGAGCAGTTGATAAATGGCTTCTTTCTCCGCCTTTTTCTTGGCGGCGTATTCCTCCGGCGAAAGTCTCGGCGGTCTTGCGCCGCTGCTTTGCTTACTCTTAAAATCGTTGGTCATATCTTTTTACCTCTCTTTTGATAGATTTGATTTTTGCGGTTGCGGGACGCTAATCTGTCCCAACGCCTGTGCTGTGCGGTTTTCTTCTTTGGAAGCGGTCGGCTCGCTGCGCTCTGTTCCTTTTTCTGCCTTTGCCGCCGCCCTGTATCTGCTGAGATTTTCCTTTACAGACGATTTCACACGGGAAACTCTGAGCTTATCCGCCGTATCCATCGCCTTTTGCTCCAAAGACGCAAATCCTTTCTGCGCTTTTTCAAATAAACGGGACAGCCTTGATAAAACGCCTTTATCACTCTTGGAATGTTCCGCTTCCTTTGCGGCTTTTCCCATAAACAGCAGCCCCATATTTTTCAAATGCCCTTTTGCGCCCTGAAGCTCCGTCTGCATAGCGGACAGCTTCTTTGTGTCCTGCGCCATCTCCTTCGACATTCTGCCAAACATAGCGGACAACTTATCCAGCGCTTCGGGGATTTTCATTGCCCTGACCGATTCGGCGAGGGCGTCCCTGCCTTTTTCCCGGAACGCCCGCACAGCGTTTCCGGCTGACTGGATCAGATTGTCCTTCATCTTTTTGACTGCGGAAAATCCCTGACGGATTTTGCCCTCCGTTTTTTCCACAAGGGTATGGCACTTGTTCCGCAGCGTGTTGTTGTGGATCAGATTGATTTCACGGCGCATATCCTGAAGCTCGCCGAGCATTTCTGTCAGCGTTTCTTCCATACCGCCGATATAGCTTACCAGCGACTGCACCTCGTTTTTCTCTTTCATCAAGCCGTTTTTATCGAGCGTGTCTAACAGCTCCACGATCTGCGGGTGTTCCTTCAGTTGATCCATTTCGCTCACCTCTCTTTCGGCTTCTTAGATTTCTTCGGCTGCCTGTGAACGGTCTGCCGATTCGCTTCAGGGGTTTTCGGCTTCTCTTTGGAAGCCTCCGGCACAGTACGCTCTGCTTCCTTTTCCGCTTTGGCAGCCGCCTTGTATCGGTCGAGCTTTTCCTTGACCGAAGGCTTCTTATCCGCCGCCTTTGCGACACCCTTATCAGTGTGCGTACCTGTCGTTTCTAAGTCTCGCTCGGACAGAGGGCTTTTGTCTGTCTTTGCGACCGAGGGGTTTTGGTGTGAATTTTCCTCCTTCTGTGTTGGCTTTCCCATCGCTTCTTCCACGATGATCTCGCCTCTTGATTTCGTAGGCACTTCATTGGCAGCCGCTTCACGGTCTGCCACAGCCTTTTCCGCTTCGGAAACAATGGAAGCCTTATCGACTTTACCAAGTTCAAAGCGGTCGGAAATTCGCTGGATTTTCGCAGCGTCCTCCGCACGGGCGATAATATCGACCATCGCCGTATCGCTCTTGGTGTTTTTATCACGCAGAACGCAGTAAAGGACGCCGTATCGTTTTGCCTGTTCGGTAAACTTCGGCAGGTCTTTCTGCTGGAACGAAAAGACCTTCAGCTCCTTGCCGGACTTAATCATATTGGTAAGCCGTGCTTTCCCTCGTGTCTTATTCGACTGGCTGATTTCCTGCTTCAGCACGGAAGCTAACAGAATAGCGATATTCTTCGCCGCCTAGCCTGTGAGCCGGACAGCCACTTCAAATCCTTCAAGCGATAGCCTAACGATTTGTTCTGCTGCGTCACCGCCGTTGTTCATAGTTTCGGGACTCCTTTCTTTGAGATTTTTCTTCCTCTGCCTTGACTTGCGAAAGGGTATCGGCAATTACGCCTGACCGCTTCGCAATCCCGTCGCAGAGCTTTACTTCTTTGCGAAGCTCTTTCAAGCGTTCGGAGATAGCTGAAATTTTCATCTTTGCCGCCGACAGCCGTTCATCTGATATATCTACCTTTCGTATTTCATTTCGGAGATGTGTTCTGTCGGCGGTAAGGGTTTTGATTTCGTCCTCAACCGACCGCTTATATGAAAAGAGCTGCTCGTCCGTACCGATCTGGTGCTTGCCGAGCAGCGTTACCTGTTTGGTGAGTTCGTCCATCTTCATCAGATCGTCTTTCAGAAGATAATGAAGCCTCGCCGTATTCTGTTGTTTCTGATTGTGCTTCGGAAGGTAGCCGAGCCGATAGCAGTAGTAGAGATACAAGCCATACAGCCCGCCGACCTTTTGGATTTTATGTTCTCTTGTGGGCAGGCTGTACTGCCGGACAATATAGGTCTTTGGCTGGAACGGCTTGAACACGATATTATCCCGATTGGCAATAAGCCGTTCAAGGATTTTCTCTTTGGTGTATTCCTCGCCGAGCCGGTAAGTCCGTATCGGCTTTTCGCTGCCCTTGGGTGTAACCGTCGCATACTTGCGGTTGGGACTGAAATTCGAGTGATAGCCCATCACGCCCAGTTCATATTGGAACTGCCGCAGGTTACGGCTCATCGCAATCGCTTCGTCAATCGCTTTTTTGGCGTTGTTGTATCGGGTGGGCATACCCGCCTCGTCCTTCATCGTAAGATAGGCGGGCGATCTGTGCAGCTCCGGCTTTTCTACAATGGACAGCTTGTGTTCCAAGCAAATCTCGTCGGCGATATGGCGGAAGTAATACCAAGACTTTTCTTTGTCCTTCAGCCGCTTCCCATCGACAAAGGAAACGGAGTTGATGACAAAATGGCAGTGGAGATGTTTCGTGTTCAGGTGGGTAGTAACGACCACCTGAAACCGCTTGCCCCACATCTTCCTTGCAAACTCCATTCCGATCTGCTGCGCCTGTTCGGGCGTGACCTCGTTTTCCTTAAAGCTCAGATATCCGTGATATGCCTGAATCCCGTCCGTCTTGCCGAACTGCTCCTTGACGGTAATGAACTGGTCACGAGCCATCGCCACATTGCAGTTGATACCGTCGCAGAAAAACTCGTGTTCCGTTTTCTCCTCGTCCTTTGCATAGGCAAGCACATCTTTGAGCGCCTGATAATCTTCGGCAGAGTATTCGGGGTTGGCGGTCTTTTCGGGGTTGGTCGTATAGTCGAGTACCTGACCGAGCCGGACGCTTACCTTCCAAAGCTTTGTTACTGCCATTTCAGACCGCTTTTTTCAGGGCGCAGAAATTCACGCTCAATCGCAGCCTGAAACTGGTGCCAGCGCAGAACTTCATTTTTCAGCATTTGCGAATCCACAAAGCCGAGAGCGTTCGCTTTAATGGCAAGCTGATTGATATTGTTACCGATAGCAGAGAGTTCCCGCATAGCGTCATAGAACTTCTCGTCCGGTTTTTCTCTCGGCTCATAGCCACGAAGCAGCAGTCGAATCAGCGCCGCTTCGGTCAGGCAGGCTTTCTTTGCTTTCTTCTGCAAGTCCTGTGCTTCCGCCTTTGAAAACCAAAACTGTTTTTTGACTGTTCGTTTCACAGTTCCTCGTCCTCCTTTCGGATATTTGGTGTGCGGCTGATTCGGTTGATCTGCATAAGACACATAATCATTACGCCGATAACGCCGCCGAGCAGGAAGCCTATCATAAAAAATAGAAATTCGTGCATAGTCAAAATCCTTTCTTGTATTGGGGTATTAGGGGCAGCCCCTAACGAGTTTTTACTGTTTTTGCCCGATAGGAGTAAAAACAGTCTGCTCGCTAAGCTAACGCAGACCTGTCGGGCTGCCCCTAATCTTCTTGAAATTTATCGTTCTTTGTCCGCCCTGTCGGGCTTAAACGGCTCGATCTCAATCCCGTGTGCGGTTTCGTGGAATCGCTCAGGATACCGAAAAAGCCGTTTGTATTTCAGTAGTTGTTCGCTCGATAAGCTGCTGTATTTCTCATCGGCGATATTGGAACGGGCAATAAAAAAATCGCCGTGAATGATGTCGGCGACCTCTCTTGAATCTTCCACTAAGAAGCATTTTTCAATTTTCCAACCGTCCTTACCGCCCATTTCGTCCGCCATCAAGCCCTCCATTCGCAGGCACGGATCAACACCGTCCAGAGAAGTACCGTAGATGGAATAGCCGCCCATACGGGACTGGAACGCCTTGTTGTCCGAGCTTACTTCATAAGTCCGTTCAAACTCGCTGTACGGCTTTTTGAAGGTATCGGCGGTAAAAACGATATGTGCGGTAAGGTGCTGTCTGTTGTTTTCCGCTTCCCGAAAAAGGGATTTCAGTTTGCTGTAGCTCATCTGTGTGCGCTTCGGCGGCTGGTAGACCGCCCGATTCATCGGCAGCTTTTCCTGTTTCCCGTCACGGTTACAGACGATAGCAGCGTCATCTTCAAAGGGCATATACTCGTCTAAACCGCCCCCGCCGACCAGCGCTTTCATCGCTTCATAGGTGTTCGGTATCTCTTTCACAATCGGAGATTTACCGACCGGAACGAGCAGGACAGAGATTTTCTCCTGCTCGGCAAGCGATAGGAAACGGTCGCTGACCTGCGTCTTTTCCGGCTCAAAATCGACCTTCTGAAAACCAAAGCTGTCGCAAAAGTGGAAGTAGCTTTTTCCGGTATTCCCGTCAATGATCTCCACCACATCGGATACGGACATTGACCGCCCTTTATAGCCTGCGGGGTGTTTAAGATTGAAAATCTCATAGAGTTTTTCCAGCGTGAAGCAGTTTACTTCTCCCTCGAACACCTTATCATAGAGGCTGCTGTCGATTTCTGAGCTGCCCTGAAATTTTGGAAGGCTCTCGTAATTCATAAAGGCGACATTGTTGGCGTCACGCTTCATATTGATCTGATAAATTCGTACATTCAACGCTCATAGCTCCTTTCTTTGGATTTGTAGATTCCAAGCTGTATGCAGAGATAATCGTTATAGTCCTTGCCTTTCTTCGGCGGCTCGTCAAAGACCTCATACTTGTTTCTGAGCAGTTCTTTTAAGGTGTTGGCACAGAGCCTTCCCGTTTTGTCATTGTCCAAGTGCAAATGAATCGTCTTGATAAGTGAATTTTTCTCAAGGAAAACGGAAAGCGCAATCGGAATTTTGCTGTCTTTGCCCTCTTTCTTCGGCTGATACACGCCCGAAAGAGAGAGCAGATTTTCTGCTTTGTAGTCCTTGCCCTGAGCTTTTAGCAAAGTGGCATAGGACAGCAAATCAATGGCGGCTTCAAACAAATGCACCGACTGGCAAGGCTCTTTTGCAAGCAGGCGAAAGGAATATTGCTTGTCGCTTCCGTATGCGTCTCCCTTAAAGGTACTGCTTCCTAAACCACGGTAAGCGGCATACTTTGGCGTCCCTGTTTCGTCCTTCCCGACAAAAACTACATTATGATAGCGCCCGTTGCTTTCAAAAATCACACCGTCCGCAATGCACTCCTGAATAATCTGATAGTCAATGCCACGATTAAAAAGGTACTGTATTATCCGTTTACTGTCTTGATATTTTTCCGGCAAGCGCAGTACCTTTGGCTCAGTTTTTTCTTCTTTTTTCGGTGGCGGCGTCCAATTTGCCAGTTCTTTTCCCGTAAGGATTTCCACTGCGTCCATAAAAGAATAGTTCCTGACTTTTATCAGATAGTCAAGCGCATTATAACCGCCGAAACCTTGCGACCACCAAAACCATTTACCATTGGATATTTTCAAGCTGTCGTGGTCAACGGTACGATATACATTTTTCGTACCTTTAACTTCCTCAACATTATCCGGCTCAAACTTTCTCAGATAAGTGAGCAGATCTATTTGCCGCACCTGTTCAATAATCTCCGGCTCAACATATGGCATATCAAATCTTCCTTTCCTTGAGAAGCTCAGCGACTTTCTCAATGGAATCTTCCATATCGTCTACCTCAATATTCATCATCCATTCGTCCCAAGACAGTTCCAAAACATTTTTAGTTGTCAATAGAACGCTTACCATTTCCGGCGGAAGCTCCGTATTCTCCACATAATCGTACAGCTCGCACATAAAGGCAAACTGCTTATCGTTTGTGATGATTGTAACCTGCGGCTGGCAAAGATACCGCTTTACATATCGGATCAATTCTCTTTCAAGTTGGCATTGCAGCACCAGCATATCCGCACGAATAGTTTTCAATTTATGCACCATTTCTTCACCTGCTTTCTCTGTTTTTATCCCGTTTGAGTACATCGTTTGCCCTTGTTTCAATGGAATCCCGAATGGTATCCATATGCTCAACTTCTCTGTCCTTAAACTCCTTATAGACATCATCAAGCGGGCAGGGGGATCGGAGCAATGCCTTTGCCTGTTTCGGAGAAAGCTCCAGTTCCTCCATACACATCACAATGTCCTCTCTCATCGTATACTCGTAGGTATGATTCAGAATTTCCTCCGGCGGCTGTGAAAGCAGCCAGTCCCTGTACTTATCCTGCTCGGCTTTCATCTTGTCGTAGAGCAGAGCGTTATAGTCTGTTTCGCCCATAGCGAACACCTCCTTAAGCAAAAATATAGCCGCTTGATTTTTCATAAAAACCAAGCGGCTATGTAAAAGTTATTTAAGTATAAAATTGATGATTATTTGATTTTCTCTTGAGTTTTCCAGTGATTTAATTTAGGCAGCATATCCGCCATATATCCCCGCACCTGTTCAGCAGACCAATTCTCATTTGACATATGCTCAACACAAAAAGCAATTAAATCATCAATATTGTCATATGTGAATTTTCCGTCTGTATAACACCATTTACAGTATTCTTCATTGAAAGTACCATCCGGTTCTTTACTGATCGTGGAATCATCAAGCGGCATACCACAGCATTGACAAATGAGTTGTCTCGGAGAGCCTAAAAGTGTATTGATGGAAACATCAAAAAAACCTGAAAGTAATTTTAGCGTTTCTGTATTGGGGATTGTTTCTCCATTTTCCCAACGAGACACTGCTTGTCTTGTGACATAAACTTTTTCTGCAAGTTCATCTTGCGACAGTCCTTTTTTTGTCCGGAGTTCAAGTATGACATCTTTTGTCTCCACTACAAATCACCTCCTTGTAACAAATTATAAGGCAGATAAATCTACCAAACAAGCAACTCGCTGTTGCTAAAGCCCTGTGCAATCTAAAATCTCTTTTTAATTATGTCATAACAAAGGTCAAACAAATCAGGAGTAATAGAGGAAATTCCTCTCAATTTTTCATAGGCAAATAACCTCCGTTTTCTTGACATTGACTCTCAAAGAGACACTTTATTATATCACTTTACTCTGTCTTTTTCCATCTTGCCGTGATAGATATAGCCGCCTGATTTTTTGTAAAACCGAGCGGCTATGTAAAAAAGATGTTCAGTTTTTAGAACGATTTGTTTTGCAAGCTGTAAGCCATTTATCTCGACAACTTAGGATTTGTAGTACTAGATAATATATTTATCCAGTCGTTCAATCCACTCATTTGAGTGCAGTAATGCGTCCTCACAATGTCCCTTTCCTTTTAAACAAATAGTTGTAGAATTTTTATAATTTTTCTTGATATATTTTGCTACATTTCTAAAAACAAATTCATTTATCTTTCCACCATAAAAATAAATAATCTGTGTATTAGGTGTGTCAATATTTGAGGGAAGTTTAAATTGTCCAACTGCATATAAATAATTTTTTATGGTTTCATCTGATATATTATCCAACAGTTCTAAAAACACATCAAGCATATCTTCTGTTACCATTGAATTTATTGCGTTTCGTACCACTTTTTGATTTCGTTCTCTTGCTTTTTGGGTTATGGACAAGTACTGCTTTGTAAGCATTTGAGTCATATATTTTCCAAATGGTAAAAGTGGTGAGCTTTCTAAAATGATTTTTTCAAAAGTAAGCCTCTTATTTTTCCATAAATACGATGTTAAAACTCCACCCATGCTCATTCCATAAATTGCGTATATATGGTTAATAGATTTTGATATACAATAATTTTCTATCTCTTTTGCAGTATCATCAAAGGAATTGAACTCGGACTTCTCCTGCACATCATGTCCAGGCAAAATTGGCACAAGAATATGATAGTTCTCTTTATAATGCTCTATATAATCAATCCATATTTGATATGGACTTTCAAAACCATGAACAAGCATTATTGTTGGATTATTTGTATTGCCATATTCCAAAATACGCATTTTAAGTCCCCCGCTTTGCTTACACAAATTGTAATTTATATAATAGCATTTTCCATTGATTTTTCTTTTGTAACTTTTTCACCTAAATAATTAGCAAGCTTTTCTGTAAAAAAGCTAAAGTAAGATACTCCGTTGTTTCTTTTATTTTGAAAATATGGCAAAAATCCCCATAGTGTTGATGGAATCCCCATTACTATTAAATATAATGGTCCAAAAATAAGGGATTGAATTGTATGACCATATTCGTGAACTAAAAGCCTTTTACTTAATTCTTCATCTGGTATTTTATTTTTTGTTCTTTTATCTTTCATCGGATTAGTTGTTGTAAAGACGAACATTCCCAAAGATACACTTGAAGGAACATTTCTTTCAGTAATAATTGCACCGTGATAAAAATAATGTTTATTTTTTATATTAATTAAAAGTACTATAAATCCTAACAATGTTTGTGGCAATCCCCAAGTGCATTGAATTAATATATATATTACATTTTTCATAACTAACTCCAATCTACAACTTCCAATTTGTATTTTGATTATTATATCACAGAATTGTGTCTTTTTCCACCTTGCCGTGATATGTAAAGGCGGTATGAGATGATTCCCATACCGCAAAAGGATTATCGCTCATAAGCTCTTTCCTTTGAAACGGGTACGCTGTCGCCCTCGTCCGGCGCACCGTCCACCAGCTCGTTTTCCCGCTTATCCACATTGAGTAAGCCGTTAAGGACATTGAGCCGATTTGTCTTTTCGGTCAGTTCTTCTTCCTTGTCAAACGGTTTCTCAACCTCTGCTTTCGCAGTAGCGAATTGCTGTTCGAGAGTTGAAAGCTCCCTGCTTTTCGCCTCCAGCCGTTCAGGGATTTTCTCAATGGCATTGTCGATTCGGGTAATGTTGCCGATAGCGTCCGTGCCTAAAGAGACAGAACGGGAAAGGTTGCCCTTGATTTTTACCTGATAGGCTTTTTCAAAGGTATCAAAGGAAAGCTCCAACTCAAAGCCTCTGTACTTGCCGAGAGGGGCGGGATCGGGCGAGGTCATTTCCTTGCAGGCGTCAATGATTTTCTGACCGCCTTCCGCTTTTTCGGAATAAGAAGCACCCTTAACCTCAATCCCTACAAAGGTATCCTCAAGAGGTTTCGGGTGTTCTTTTGCAAGTGATATGTCCTTTTCCAGTCCCGCAATCGTCTCTTTCGTCCGAGCGATTGTTGTCGGGTAGTATTTGATGATCTTGTCCTCCAGCTCGTACTTCTCAGAGAGATAATTTGACTTCAAAAGACGCAGCTTCTGCACCTGAATATCCAAATCCATTTTTTCCTTGATGTGCGGATTATCCGCCGCAAGCATTTTGATCTACGCATAAGAGAGAGCAGTAGCGTCCACATCTTCACAGGAACGCACAGGCGATTTGCTCGTCATAATCTGACTGGAAAACTTCTGCTTGCCCTCAACGAGCTGCCAGCAGTATGCGTCAAAAGTGCCTTCCGTAACATATCGGTACAGACCGACCTTCGGGTTTTCGTTGCCCTGACGCACCGTCCGTCCGGCACGCTGCTCCAGATCGGCAGGTCGCCACGGGCAGTCAAGGTCGTGCGAAGCAATGATCTTATTCTGCACATTCGTCCCCGCACCCATTTTCTGCGTACTGCCCATCAGGATTCGCACTTCGCCACGGCGCACTTTTTTGAACAGCTCCTGCTTCTTCGTTTCGGTATCCGCCTCGTGGATAAACTTGATTTCCGATTCGGGAATACCACGCTCGATCAGCTTCTGTCGTATATCCGTATAGACGGAAAATTCGCCTGCGCCTTTTGGAGTGGAGAGGTCGCAAAAGAGAAGCTGCGTCAGCTTTTTATCGCTGTTTTCCTCCCATATACGATAAACCTCATTCACGCAGGCGTTGACTTTACTGCCTTCTTCATCGGGCAGCATTGGATTCATCATTCGCTGGTCAAGGGCGAGCTTCCGCCCGTCGTTTGTAACTTTCAGCATATTGTCCACGCTGGAATCTATACCGCCGCCCCTTATCTTTTCAGCTCGTTCGCCGAGAGAGGCGACCATATCTTTTTGCACCTGCGACGGCTTCACGGCGATGTTGTGATACTCCACTTACGGTACGGGAAGATCGAGCATATCCGCCGTTTTGATGTCCGCCACCTGTTTGAACATCGCCATCAGTTCGGGCAGGTTATTGAATTTCGCAAAGCGTGTTTTCGCTCGGTATCCTGTTCCTTCGGGTGTAAGCTCAACTGCCGTGACCGTCTCGCCGAACATCGACGCCCAAGCGTCAAAGTGCTGTAAATCGTGGTCTTGCAGCGTCCGGTACTGCAAATACCGCTGTATGGTATAAAGTTCTACCATTGAGTTAGAGATCGGCGTACCCGTTGCAAATACAACGCCACGCCCTCCGGTAATCTCGTCCAAGTAGCGGCACTTCGTAAAAAGGTCGGAAGATTTCTGCGCTTCCGTCTGGGCGATACCACCTACATTCCGCATTTTTGTATAGAGATACAAATTCTTGTAATAATGACTTTCATCTATGAAAAGCCTGTCTATACCGAGTTCTTCAAAGGTTACGACATCATCCTTTCTTGATTGATCGTTTAATTTTTCCAGCTTCGTTTGCAGGGATTTTTTCGTCTTTTCAAGCTGCTTGACGGAAAACCTGTCGCCACGGTTTCTCTTTATATCCGCAATCCCTTCGATAATATCACTAAGTTGCTGTTCTAAAACAGTCCTCTGCCTTTCAATGCTTATCGGGATTTTTTCAAACTGCGAGTGACCGATAATCACAGCGTCATAATCGCCTGTGGCAATCCTGCCGCAGAAGCGTTTTCGGTTTTTCATCTCAAAGTCTTTCTTCGTAGCAACCAAAATATTTGCCGCCGGATAGAGCTGCAAGAACTCCGCCGCCCACTGCTCCGTCAAATGATTCGGCACGACAAAGAGGGATTTATTGCAAAGTCCAAGCCGCTTGGACTCCATAGCGGCGGCAGTCATTTCAAAGGTCTTGCCCGCACCCACAGCGTGTGCCAATAAGGTATTCCCGCCGTAAAGGATATGAGCGACCGCATTTTTCTGATGTTCCCGCAGCTCGATTTCCGGATTCATACCACTAAAAATGATATGGCTCCCATCATACTCACGGGGGCGGATACTGTTGAATTTGTCGTTATACAGCCGTACCAGCTTTTCCCGTCTTGCGGGATCACGCCATACCCAATCCTGAAAGCCCTGCTTGATAAGCTCCTGCTTAGACTGGGCGATAGCCGTTTCCTTTTTATTGAGGACAGCTTTCTTTTTACCCTCATCATCTTCGATATAGTCAAAAACACGCACATCTTTCATATTGAGCGTATCTTCGATAATCTTGTAGGCATTGACACGCTTTGTGCCATAGGTATTGTAGGCTTTCAGGTTCCCACGGTCATAGGATTTTCCCTCCACATTCCATTCGCCCGTCAGCTTTGAGTAATGGACTTTGATATTCCATCTCGCATAAACGGGCGTATCCAAAAACTCGTACATAAACTGCTGTGCGACTTCTTCCGGCAGCCAAGTCGTGCCGAGCTGCACGAAAATCTCGCTGGCAGTCAGGTCTTTCGGCTGTACCTTTTCCAGCGCTTCTACATTGATGTTGTAATCTTCGGGATAAACTTCTGCGGATTTTTTCGCCCAAACGAGCTTTTCCCGCACATTGCCGGAGAGGTATTCGTCCGCCATCAGGTACTTTCGCTCGGTGCTGTTTCCGTAGCCGTACATCGGGTTTAGGAAGATAACGCCCTTTAATTCCTCATAGATTTCCTGCTCGGTCTTGCCCGTAAGGGAACACATATATTCCATATCCACACAGGCTTTTTCGCCCATAGATACGGCAAGCGCTTCGCTGACGGTATCCACCGAGGTAACGGGTGTGTGTGGCTTGATCGTCCGCTTCGTGAACATATCCGCCTTGCGCTCCAGTTCTCCATTTTCGTCCAGCACCTCCAGTGCGGAAAGCAGGGCAAAGGAACTGTCCTGCGAAAAGGCGGACACATTCGCACGGGAATTGATCAGTCCGTACTTATTGGAAAAAGTATCGTAAAGCGCATTTAGCTTCTGCTGTTCCTTTTCGACTTCATAATCTGGATAGTCGGCAGTCTGCATTTCAATCAGGCTGCGAACACTGTCCCTTATGGCAATCATACCTTTAATCCGGTTTTCAGCCGTTGCCGAACATTCAACCGGAGTCATTCGGGAATTTTCACGGTAATAGATTTTATTGTCCACAACCGTATAGGAAAAGTTGCGTACTTCGGGATCGGCGGGAATGGAGTTATCTTCTTCGGTCAGTTCCTCGTCCACTTCGTAGTCCGTGATCTCTGCGTGGATATTGGAGATGGCTTCGTCCAAAAGCTCCGCAAGGTCAGCATTTTCATAGGATACAACGGTATCTTCCTCGCCGAATCTGCCGGACACGGTTTTCCATTCGCCTAATACCATTTCAGGGTGATCGACAAAGTAAGCGTTCATCTTCACACCGTTTTCGTCGGTATTCAGGTGTACCCACTCCGGCTCAAGGTCAATAAGTCTGTCACGCTTCTGTAATATCAAAATATCCGAAACGACCTCTGTTCCGGCGTTTCCCTTAAAGGTGTTATTGGGCAGGCGAATAGCGCCGAGCAGGTCGGCTCGCTGTGCGATATACTTCCGCACAGCGGGATTTTCCTTATCCATTGTGCCTTTGCTCGTGATAAGCGCCATCACGCCGCCCGGTCTGAGCTTGTCTAAGGACTTCGCAAAAAAGTAGTCGTGAATTAAAAAGTTATGCTTGTTATACCTCCTGTCATTCACTCGAATATCGCCGAAAGGCACATTGCCGATCACAGCGTCAAAGAAGCTGTCGGGGATATTTGCTTCCTCAAAGGCTAAAGCCGCTATCGAGGTTTTCTGATAAAGCTGCTGTGCGATACCCGCCGAAATCTTATCAATCTCAACGCCGTAGATTTTGCTGTCCTGCATAGACTGGGGCAGCATACCGATAAAGTTGCCGATACCGCAGGAAGGCTCCAAGATATTGCCCTCCCGAAAGCCCATCTGCTCCATTGCCTTGTAGATTGAGGAAATGACAACGGGCGGGGTATAGAAGGCGGTCAGGGTGCTTGCCCTTGCGCTTTCATACTCATCAGGAGAAAGGGCGGTGTAAAGTTCGATAAACTCGTCCGCCCAAGAGGGATTATTTTCATCGAAGGCTTCGGGGATACCGCCCCAACCGACATACTGCGAAAGGATTTCCTGTTCTTCGGGCGTTGCAAAGCGGTTGTCAAACTCACATTCCTTCAGCACATTGATTGCTGCCATATTTCTGCGGAAGCGTTCTTTTTTGCCTGCCTCCGGTACTTCGTGGGAAGCAAGGTCAAAGGTGTGCCGTTCGGACAATGGGATTTCAGGGTGCAGATCAAAGGTCTGTACCCGTGAGCGCTTCGGCTGGCTGAAAGCGGGCGTGAATGGCTCGGCTTTTTTCTGCTCAGGCTGTTCGGCGGATGTGTTCTGCTTTGCCCGTTCCACATAAAGCCATTCGGCAGCTTCCTTTTCTGAAACAGATTTCTTGACCTGTTCCAAGTAGTCGTTTGCCTGCCACTCGCTCTTAAATTCCTCGCTGACGCCTTCATCGTCGATATAGATCGCTTCCGTCAAATCGTCCCAAATGGCATAGCCTTCATCGGTTTCAATGACGAAAAATCTCTCGTCGGGCGGGAGCGTATTTTCTGCCGCAATATGCTCCGCCTGCCTGAGCATTTCATCTGCCCTGTCCTTTGCAAGATAGGGCGAATCAATGATTTCTATGCCCTGCGGCGGCGGATCAAGTTCACTGATAAATTCGTGCGGTATAGCATTTCCGTGCTCATCTTTATACAGGACAATGCCCATCGGAACGCCGTAGTAATTTTCTTCCTTTATATCCTTTTCAAACTGATAGGGGCTGGTGTATTCAACGCTTTCCCGCACCGTCCCGTCCGTATGCAGATAGTCGATTCTGCCGACCGGCTGCGACTGCACCGGATCTTCCTTATTGGTCGATACGATGTTTCGGGTGCTGCGCTCTCCGTTTTCAAGAGAAGAAACAACTACATCAAAGCCACGGTCGAGCAGCATATTGACATAGGTTTCCAAGCGGTTTGCCGGAAAGCCGCACATCTGTGTTCGCTGATTGCCGCCGATAGAACGGGAAGCAAGATTTAATTCCAGCGCTTCGCTTACGGTCTGTGCGTCCGCACCGTAGGCTTCAAAGAAATCGCCAATCTGATACAGCACAAGGCTGTCAGGGTTATTTTCCTTGATTTCACTGTACTCACGGTAAGCGTCCGTAAAGCTGCTGCGCTCGTTCTGCTGAACAAGGCGCATAAAGCTGTCCTTTTGCTCCAAACGAGGCTTTGGATTTTGCACAGAGCGATCCATCAGCTCCACATTCCAGTCATCTACCCGTGTGATTTCAAAAGGCTTTCCGTCTAAATACACTCTGTCGCCGACTTTATAAGCGGCAAAAAACAACGCTTTTTGCTGTTCCCGTGCCGCCGCCTGCTCAATCCTTGACACTACATCTTCGGGCAGTCCGTCCACATAGTAGCGGATTTCGCCCTCATCGCTGATATGGGCAATCGTTTGGTAATCGCCGCTTTCCTCAACAGCTCTGTTCCAGACGGTAAGACCGTTACCAAGATAGCCCATACCAATGTCAAAGGCAGGCGCTTCAGCCGGATCAGCTTTTCCCTCCGGCTGAAGGTAATCGCCGAATCCTTCGTTTCGGACAGCCTGAATATAATCGTCTTGCAGGATAGTATCGGGCGTGACAACTGCCAAAACCTTGTTTTCCATATCCTCCTCAAAAGAGTAGGAAGGACTTAGATCACGGGGTGTAACATAAAATTTTTTAATATCCCCGTCGTAGCTCTGAACAGCCTGCTGGAACTTTCTTAAATCCCCGGCAGTAAAAATCTCCTGCGTTACCCAATACATCTCATTGCCGTTTACCAAGTCGGTTTCCTTGAAACGCATATGGTGGGGAATGAGCTTTTCAAACTCGATAGAATTGAAACGAGGCTGCTGCTCTGCAACCGCCGTTTGATTCGTTACCTTCAAGTGGTCGTTCATCGGGTTTTCCCGCACCCTGCGGTCAAATTCCGCCCGTTCCAATTCCTTTTGGAATAGCGGATACTGCATATCGTGAAGAACAACACGCTTATCATCAAAGGCAAGGATTTCGTATTCGTCAGCGCCCATATATACCGTATCGCCGAGATGATAGGCATACTGCGCCTCCTGCTGCGGCTCTCTTTCAGCCGCCTGCACCGATTCCTGCTTGGGCGGAGCAGAGGAGAGGATTTCACGGTTTTTCTGTTCTTCGGCAAGTTCGGCTCGGCGTTCCTCCTGCTTTTCAAGCCACTGCGGGTAAATCTCTTTTTCCTTTGGATTGAGATAACGGTCGAGGCGTATCAGTTCGGCAATCCGCTTCTCTACCTGATTCCAATTCAGCCGGATATGCGGCTTATCGTCCCCAATGCCTTTTGAGATCAAAATGCCTTTCCCGTCGTGCTGCTCGTCAATGCCTGCGCCGACAATAACAGGATAAGCGCCGCCCCAACCGTATTCGTCTTTCAGAAAATCGGCGTTTTCCTTTGTGGACAAGCTTTTTTCAAACTGCTCATAGATACGGAACTTTCCCTCAGATATGCCGCTCCCACGGGTGAGAACAGCGTCAATGATCTCCTGAGAAAAAGAAAAAGCAGAGGTTTTTTCCTCTGCCTGCATATCCAAAAAGTTCAGTTGTCCATCTACGGAAGGTAACGGCTTCATCGTATCCTGCAATTCGCCGAGCAGCCGCATTGCTTCAAAATGCTGTGCGATTACGCCCCAATCATAGAAGCTCTGCTTTGTGCGGGACAGATAGCTACCCTCCCAAAGCTGAAGCACATTCTGCCAAGTTTTGTACCCGACTCGCCGCCCGTCGCTCAAAATCAGTTCAGTATAATCGTTATTGAAAATACCCTTGATATATTCGGTACGGGCGGCGTTATCGGGATTGCTTTCATAGAAAGCACGAATTTCCTCTTTCGAGGCTTTCAGGTGGGGCGTTGTACCGAGGATTTCACGAATGGTATCGTCCCCGCCGAAAAACGGCAGGCTCTTGTCCTCGTTGCTTCGGTCGTAATAATCTAAGCGAAGATGATCTCCGCTTTCACGATCTCCTGCACTCTGTTCCTCAGATTGTTCATTCCCTGTACCCACTTCATCATATCCGCCGCTTTCAGGCTCTCGGTCAAGCCCTCCTGCGCCGCCATCTGCTTCATCAGGGTTTCTTCCAGCTTCATCGCTGTCTGCTCTGTTTCCGCCAAATGCTGTGTCAGGGTGCAGCTCGTCAGAAGATTGTAGTATCGGATTTTGTGGTGTTCCCTGAGAAATTTCCGTCTCATCTGAGCGTACCTGCCCAAAGTCACTTCCGGCTGCTTGGGCATTGTCAAGTCGGGAAGATTGTAATCGCCCTGCATTGTGTATGTCAGCTCGTTCATTTTCAAAGCTCCTTTCGCTTTTATTTTCAGCCTTATTGTATTCCGGTTTCTCTCTGTCCGCAATGATGCGATTTTGCCTTTCAAGGGCAAGGACGGTACGGGAGATTTCCCCAAGCCCCATCTCCGCAATATCGCTTGACGCAATACCGAGGGCGTTTAAGGCTTCCGGCGTATTGAAATTTGTAATGACAGAGAAATCCTCCGCTTCAAAAAACGGCTCGGTATCTATCCCAAGCCTTGTCATCATCATATATGCCACGCTGTTTGTTACCGCCTTCTTATACATAGCGGTAATCATATCCTCCGAAAGACCGTAGAGGAAGCTGTCATCTGCGGCATACATCAGATCGCCCAGATAGTCGGGGATATTATCCTCCACGGCGTTTTTAGCGGCGCTCAGAACTGCGTCCGCAAGGCTTTCCCTGTTTTCCAGCTCGCCGAAGGTGTTTTCAAGGGATTCGATCACATCGTCCGTATATTCCGGCTTCATATCCCAAATCGGGACGGGGCGGGAATAGCGGCTTGCGTGGGTATCGGAAATATCGAAGTAATGGGTTAAGCGCTGCCTGCTCCGGTCGGCGTCCTCAAATACGGCGATACCCTTTGCGCCACGGTTTACCCAACGCCCGAATTTGTCGTTCCAGCGCTCAATTTCCAAAACCGCCGTTGCGTCCGGTCTTTGAGCGTAAATAAGAAGCTGCTCATCACAGCGCAATCTGTAATTTCGGCAGGCACATCGTAAAAAGGCTTGCCAGTTCTGAACATCGGACACAACAGCGTGTGCGGTACGGCGGTACAGCTCGGAAATCAGGTCGTACTTTCGTGCCATCGGTTATGCACCTCCTATCTTTCATAGTCTTTCTGTTTCGGTCTTACGGGGATACCTTTTTTATCATAGCTTTTCGGATCGGCGGCAGGGGTATCCCAACCAAACATTGAACCTGCCTTCATCGCCTCTGCCTGACCTTTTGACAAGCCGAGCTTTTTGTTCATCTCATTCACAAGGGCGTTTGTTTCACTGGGCTTGCCGCCCTGAATATCCGTGCGGTAAAATCCGCTTTCGCCCTTTTTGACAATGCCGACGCAGTTTTCCGTCTGCACGAACACATAGCACTGCTCCGGCAGAGAAGAACGGAGCGGAATCACGGTATTGCCGTTTTGCTCCATCCGCTCGGCAAACTCGCAGATGTGATAGAGGTTGCTGCCAACCTCCAAATGGTAGTTGTCAATATATCGGCAGGTACGGTCAAGCTGTTCGCCGTCGCTTAGAGTAATACGGATTTTATCCCCATCAGGGATGATAAATTTTTCTTTGTAATCCGGCGTGATAAAATGGATTCCACAGCTTGCTTTTTCGATATGCCGGTCAAGCCATTCCCGCACATAACAGTAACAGTAAAAGTTGTAGTCCCCACGGGCAGGATTACACCGTATCAGGAAAGCGTGCTTTTCGGTATCAGCACGGAAACCGTACTCTGTCGCATAGTTTCCCTGAAAAGCGCTGTCCGGATAATTTTTCGCATACTGTGACATATCGGTGCGGCTTTTTAACAGCCCGTATTCTTCAGAACGCAGAGCATTGATAATCTCGTTAAGCTCGTTTTTGAACTCGTCTGTTTTCAAATCCCGCCTGCGGTCAAACCACGAGGAGTAGAACTCATTGCCTGTGCCGAAGTCGCCACGCAGATACCCAATATTTCCGGTCTGTCCCTCTATCTGTGTGCTTTGTGCGTAAGTATATTTTTGTTCGTCCATATGAAGCGGTCGAATTTTCATTTTCTCACCTCGCTTGTTCTCTTGCTGTTCTCTGTTTCGGTATGTGAAAGCCATAGACTACGGCAATTTCATCTCCAAGCCGTTTGGTCACTCTCGTTATATCCGCCCGTGTCGCTTTCCCAAAATAGATTTTTTCCTGCAAGCGTTCAATCTGTTCCGGCGAAGCAGTATCCTTAAATACACGGTACAGGTAATGATTTGTCCCATCGTGATGGACAGCGTCGGCTCGAAGATCGCCGTACTTATCCACATACCACTCCGTCATATCCGTGTCGGAATACAGGCAATCCTTAATGTTACCGGAATCAATCATTTTGTATCCCATCACTCTGCCGTTCCATCTGCCGATGTCGCCGATGACGATGATCGGCTGAGATAGCTGGACATTAAGGTTTGCTCGTTCATCAAAAAGATACTCGCCATTGGTTTCAACCATATATTCGTACAGCTCGTGTTCGTCATTCGGATTCCCGTCAATTTCATTGATTTCAAGGAAATCCTTATAGCTGTCACGCCAATCATCAGGGTTGAGATTCATATCGCTCCAGATAATATGCTTATCCGTTGTTCTGTTCTGACTGCTGCTCATCATCAGCACCTCCCAAATAGGAAAAGAGCCTGTTCTTTGCGATCTGCTCCTGAAGCTCTGTGATAACCGTCATATCGGAAACGGATATATCGGGAATTTTCAAAATGCTTTGCAGGCTCAGCGCTTTCAAGTCTTTTTCGGTTTTACAGCCGGATTCGTAGAGTTTCGCAAGCACCTTTACTTTCTGCTGCAAAGCGGTATTTGTACCTTTTTTTGTTGCCATAATAATCCTCCTTACTGAATGTTAATAATAATGCAGACATCTCTTTTGCTTTCATCATTCTGATTGCGGGACAATTCCGGGAAAAGGGACTGAACTCGCTGTCGTGCTCTGCGAATTGACTCAAAGCACGGAAGTCCGTAGCTTTTGTAGTTGAAAACAATATCTGCAAGTGGGAGCTCGCCCGCCCGCAAATATCCGTAACGGTTGTAGTAGTGAAGGATAAGAAGCATATCGTCAAATCGTGAAGCTGGACAATCTCTTAAAATCTCACGAACACGGCTTTCCACCGTTTTTAATTTTGTCATTCTGTTTGACCTCCTTGAAAATAGAAAAGGGGACGGAGTTTTTATGCCCCGCCCCCAGCAAATATTCTTACTTTTTCTTTCTGTTACGGATCTGCAAAAAGATAAAGCCGCCTACGATAAAGACGACCAGAGCAATTCCAATGATTGCTTTCAGTTCCATCAGTTATCCTCCTTTTTCTTCTTTTTCTTAAAGCCGAGAATACCGCAAGCCGCTATGCCCGCTGCCGACACGCCCGCAAGGGTAAGCCAAAGACCGAGCTTGCTGTCATCTCCGGTTTTCGGCGTGTCTCTCAGCTCATTGTGCATTTCAACGACCGTAGTCGCTCCCATCTGTACCGCAGCCTCCTTATCGGCAGGCAGGATATACATCGCAGAAGCGGAATTATTTACTTCGGAAATTTTATACTCGCCGATACGCAGCCCTTCAATGAAAATCTCGCCGTTTTCGTCCGTTTCAAGGGTAACATCATAGCCGTTTGCACCGGTAATGCGGAAAGCAAAGCCTTCCACCTTTCCATCGGACGAAGTTTTTACGATCTTCAAGTTGCCACGCATAGGCTCGTTTGCAAAGCCTTTGCCCTCTGTGTTTTCGACCTGATAGGTCTTTCCGTCTGTATCGATGAATACCTCGTACACGCCCTCGTCACGGATATACGAATCCGGACTTGCTGATTCCAAAATGAAGTAGCATCCGTAGAGCAGATCGTTCATTTCATACTGCCCGATTTCTTTTTCGGTCAGTGTGCCGATCAGTTCGTCCTCACTGTCCAACTCGCCGTTGTTGTTGGAGTCCTTATAGACCTCAAACACAGCGCCCGTCAGCTTCGTATCGGTATATTCAGCGTCTACCTTCGTAAGAGCGATATTGCCACGCACCAGCTCATTGACGATTTCAATCTCAACGACTTGCTCATTCTCTGAGATGTTCACATCATAGACCGTTTCGTTAAGGACGAATCCAGTAAGCGGCTTGATCTCACGGATATACCAGTTTCCGTAAGGAACATTCTCAAAGGAGAAGCTGCCATCGTCGCCGGATACGGCGGTCATCAGGGCATTTTCCTCAGTAAATTCCACATCATCGCTCTTAAACAAACCAATGAGCGCACCGCCGAGTCCCTCGCCGTCCTCGTCCACCTTTTTACCGGAAACCGAGCCGTAGATCAGCTTGTTTTCCATCGGCTCTCCGTCATTTACGGCAATCACAACCGTTGCGGCTTCCTGTCCCGCATACTCAAATACAACGGGATATTTTTCGCCGCTAAGCTGATAATGCTCGTCTGTCGCAAGCTCCTTCACATAAAAGCTTCCCAAAGGCAGATCGGTCTTAATGGTTGCCTTGCCGTTTTCATCAAGGGTAATGATTTCAAGCAGACCGTCTTTCGGAATGGAAGTGCCGCTTGCGGATACAAGCTCCTCATCGGCAAACAAGCCAAAGCTGATATTTTTGATTTCTCCGTTATTGCCGATACCAAACAGCTCGTTTATCTCCAGCGCTTTTTCAAGGCTTACTTCAACCTTCTGTCTTTCATTGACAAAGGAAGTCGCCGTTTCAGTTACGGCTACATTCTGTCCGGCGTAAATCAGTTCTACGGTATGGACTTCATCGCTTAATACCATTCCGTAGCCTGCCTTGACTTCTTTGACTTCATATTTTCCGAGGTAGAGTTCCTTGCTCTCAGCAAAACCGGTTTCATCAGTTGTAACCGTATCTACCAGCTCGCCCTTGCTGTATCGGAGAGTTCCGTCGGGTGTTACCACATCTTCGGCGGCACGGATTTCATAAACCGTATCAGGCAGTCCCTGTGTTTCATAGATAGGCTGATAGATAACGGGAAGTTCCTGCCCGTTTTCATCTGTACCTCCGCTTACTGAAACGCCGAAGAATACCTCGCCCGTCTTTTCAATGCTGATTGTGCCTTTCTGCGGCATATTGGTCTTTTCGACTTTTATCACTGTTACCCCGCTTTCGTCAGAAGAATTTTCTTCCGCTACATCAAAATAGACGGGTGTGGAATCAAGAACATATCCATAAGGGCTCTGCACCTCAACGATAGAGTAGCCCTGACCGTATGGCAGCTTTTCCGGCGTTACGAGCGAGCCGTTAGCGTCGGTATAGAAAGTGTCAACGGTTGTCGGGGTGGGATAGGTAAATTCCATCGTGATGAGATTGCCGGACGGATCGTAAATCTGGAATCCTGCGCCCGCATAGGGAATGGTCTTGCCCGTTTCTGCGTCCACCTTTACCACTTGGATATAGCTTTCAAAATTTCTGTTGTTAATCAGATAGCGATAGGTCTGAGCGTCTTTAGCAATGAACACATCAAAATCGTCCATAAGCTCTCTGCCTTCCCAACCGGATACCTGATGCACGGTATAAATGCCGTAAGGCATATCCTTTGTCTGTGCAAATCCGTTCTCATCGCAGATCAGCGTATCACGCTCGGACTCCTTTGCGCTCTCAAAGCTGCCTGCGGATTTGAGATATACTTCAAAAACAGCGCCTTCTTCGGGTGTTTCAATCTGTGTGTCGCCATCGTCCGTATGTTTGATAATGGCGATATTGCCCTTGATGACCTGTTCATTTACATCATTTGCGGTTTGATTATGTTCAATGGTATAAAGCTCCGGCTCTGCGCCGACCTTATGGACAGTCGGATCAAGCAAATAGCCTTCGCTCGGCTCTAATTCCTTGATTGTCCAATCCGCATCGCAAACATATTCTTTTGTGGTAAACTGACCGTTTTCATCGGTATAGTATTCGTCAATGAGCTGGTCGCTCTTGAAAATACCGTATTTTGCTCCTGCAAGGGAGGCGTTGCCCTGAGCCGCTCCTGTTTCAGCGTCGCTCTTGGTAACGGTAACTGTAAACTTTTTCAGGACATTGGTAAAATTGCGGGTAGTGACCTCATTCCACTTAACGGGCGCTGTCTGATCTTCGGGAATGACATAACGAATTGCAGTATCCACTTCCTCGATGGTATAGGGCGTTGTGCCGCTTATCAACACATCATCAAAGGTCGCCACACCGTTTTTATCCGTAACGGCATACTCTTCTACGGCAATGCCGGAGAGCGATGTGCCGTAAAGATGGAAGGTCACGCCCTCATTAAAGTTATCCTCTGAAGATTTAATAACCTCAATGTCTCCACGCTTCAGCGTATTATTGAAAGTAACGGTTGCGACCTGCCCCGCAACAACGGTTACACGGCGTGTTTCCTGCGGCTCGTATCTGTCATATTCCTGCTCGGTTACGGTATATACTCCCGGCATTAGGTTATCCACCTGAATTTGACCTCCGTTTTCGGTCTTAACCGTTTTATCAATGCCGTTTCCCTGAATACGGAAAGTAATACCATCTACCTTTCCGTCCTCACTGGTTTTTACAATTTTTGCCGAGCCATAAGACACTTTCAGTTTGAGGAAGCCCTTGAGCGGATCGTTGACAGTCTGAGCGTAAGTTACGGTATCCTGCACACCGCCATTTGGTCCATAAATACCGTCCGTCCAAGTGATAACGCCTTTTCTTTGAGCCGTTTTTTCAGCAGTAATCGTCAGCCCATCGCTCGGCGCTTTCTCGGAGGTGATTGTCAGCTTATTTCCGCTTACAGAAAACTGAACACCTGAGTCATTGGACGAAAACTTATATCCGGAAAGGACATTGTTGCTGTCCGTCAGCGTAACGGTGTATTTAGAGCCGTCCCATTCAAGCTCGATTTCCTGTGCGCTCCCCGGCGTTTTGGTAAGGAAGCTCGGCAGCTTGGAGTGTTTCTGCACACTTGCCGCCATTGAGTTGTAGTAGCTCATAATCTTGTCATAAAGCGGGTGGCTGCGACTGATTTGATCCAAAACAGCGTCCCTGCCGCCTGTGCTGACCTTGTTGAAGTTTTCATCACGCTCGCCAATGACGGTTTCCCAAATGAGTAGCTGTGTAGCGACTGCGTGAGCCAGCTTATCGCCGCCCTCGTTCTGGGAACGCCACGAGGTTGAGATTGTTCCCGTATAGCCGTACTGGAAGATACGACCGATGAACAGCTTAATATCGTCAGGAGAAATGGTGCTGTTATAGGACGAAGGGTAGTTGTCCCAAAAATCCTCGCCCTTTTTGGTAAAGCTGTCTCCGGTCTGCTGCGGGACGCCGATTTCAATACAGTAGCAGATATTGCCCTCGTATGAGCCCATCGCACGGACAGTTGTATAACGGGAAGTGCCTGTTTTCCAGCCGTTCATAAAGGTAAGGCTGCCGTGTCCCCATTCGGCGTTGTAATTCGAGTCCCCGTCACGGGGGAACGAGATAAGGTACACATCGTCCGTTTCCTCTGCGGCATAGGTGGTCGTACCCATTCCCACAAGGGAAGTCACGCACATCAGCGCCGCAAGAAACAGCGACATAATGCGTTTTGGTTTCTTAATTTTCATCTGAAATCCTCCTTGAAATGAAAAAACGCACCGTTTTTTCGGTGCGTCCTCAAAATGGAATATTAAATTTAAGCGTAGCCGATATAGATGTCGTAGATTCCGTCAGAGACTTCCTCCGCCCAAATCCATACGGCTGTGATTTCTTCATCAGCCTTGTACCGATCCAAGCGGCTGTGAATATCTCTTTCAAGATATTTGCAGTGCGCTCCGGCACGGATCGGATTATCCCAACAGTAAACCGCCTCGCTGTCTAACAGAAGCCCCACGCTCTGAGCGTAACCTTTTGCAAAGGAAATCCAGTAGTCAATGTCAAAGTCAGTTTTAGTTTCGCTCGTCGTTTCTTCCATTTCAGGCGGCGCAGGCGTTTCACTTTCTTTTGCTATATCCGGCTGCGGTGTGGATACGGAATGTTCGGTCTTATCCGCTTTATCGGGTTGTTCGGCGGACTGTGCCGCCTGCCCGCTTTCAGAAACAGTCTGAGGCTGTTCGGAGCTGACCGTATCCGTTTCCGTTGTTTCTTCCTGCTTTTCCGGCTCTGATTCCTGTACGGCTTCAGGCGTTGTTTCAACCTCTTTGCTTTCCTTTCCCGCAGGCGCTTCGGATTCAGAGGTGCTTTGAACACTCTCCGAAAAAGAAAACGGCTGCGTCTCATCTTCATTTGACGGGGCATTGTTGCAGCCTGCAAACACGATCAGCAAAAGAGCCAATAAAAAAACAATCGTTTTTGTTTTCATTGCGTTTCACTCCTTTTCTGCCGCCATTGTAATGCGAAACAGCGTTTCAGGCAAAGGTGTGAAACGAAGGTTAATCTTACATCATAGGGCATACCTCCTGTGTTTTGGAATGGTGCGTTTTTCTGAGATAGATTGAGTTAGGTGAGATAGCTGTAATCAGGAGAGATAGTTTTATTCTTTCGGATAGTGAGATAGTTTAGGGGTTGGAGTGTGAGGAAGGGGGAAGAAGAAGAAAAACACACTCCGCCTTACCTGCTGTCACGCTCGGCACGGTTACGCAAAAACCTGTTGTAATGCTCCAGCGCCTTGCAGACATACTCCTCCGTTTGGTTGATGGGGATATTTTTCGGGATCAGGCTTCGCACCCTGTCCCCACGCAAAACAATCTTCTCACGCTGATTCGGCTTTTCCTCGCTCATAATCGCAGAAATCGCTTCTGTTGTCAGCTTGCCTTCCTCGAAAAACTTCCGCATACGGATTGCCTGATCGTGGGACGGGGTACAGTCGTTTAGGTCGATTTCGTCCACCAAATCTCTCTGGCAGTCCTCGTTCAGATAGGACAGTTCAACGGCGGGACGCATTTTAATCCTGCCCTCGTCTACAAATTCAAGCAGTTCGGGAACAAGGTTTGTAAGACGGATATATCGCTGAATTTGTGTTTGACTCTCGCCACTTTGAGCCGCAAGTTCTTCCCTTGAATAATTTTGTCCCACTGGGACTAAATTTTCTTTTCTCGGTCTGCCTGCCTGTCTTTTCATAGCGTCCAGCCGCATTTTATATGCGTGGGCTTTCTCCGAGGGGAGTATCTGCGACCGTTGGAAGTTGCTTTCGACCATTAAAATCGTCGCTTCATCACGGTCGAGGTCTACTACCTCACATCTGAGCGTTTCAAATCCGGCAAGCTCACAAGCCCTTTTTCGCCTGTGTCCTGAAATAAGCTCGTATCTGCCGTCCTCCTTCTGCCTTACGGTAGCGGGAGTAATCACGCCACGCTCTTTGATACTTTCCACGAGCTGAAACATATCCTCATCTTCCCGCACCTGAAACGGGTGGTCGGGAAAATCGTCGATTTCCTCAAGCGGAATATCCCTAATTTTTGACAGCTTCGCTTCGTCCCTTTCCTCCTGAGAGGAAAACAGCTCATCGAGCGTGTTCGTGGGCAGCGTGAAGTCGCTCTTTCTGCCTGCCATCGGCTAACACCTCCTTTGTGAAACTGGCGTAAGCCTTAGACACCGGACTGTTTGGCTCGTAGGCGTAGATACTCGTCCCTTTAGAAGATACCTCTGCGGCTTTTACGGCTGCCGGAATCATTGATCTATATATCCTGATATGGCTGCCGAAATTTTCCCTGAGTGCTTCCACTGTGCTTTTCGCAAGATTTGTCCTTCCGTCCACAAGCGTCAGAAGAATACCGTCGATTTTCAAATCGGCGTTTGTGTGTTTCCTTACTTTCGCAATCGTCCCCAAAAGCTGCGTCATTCCCTTAGCGGGAAGATACTGCGCCTGAACAGGGATAATCACACTATCAGCCGCCGTTAGAGCGTTAAAGGTAATCATACCCAAGCTCGGCATACAGTCAATAAGGACATAATCGTACTTGTCTTTTACAAGGCTCAGGTAATTCTTCAGGACGCTCTCTCGGCTCATCGCTGTTACAAGCGTCATTTCCAATGACGATAGACTGAGATTGGCCGGTACAAGGTCTACTTTCTCTTTATGTTGCAGGATACCGTCAAAGGGATTTTGCTCCTGCTCCGATATGATCGCCTGTAACTTCTCTGTCAGCGTTGCGGAAAGACTGTCGGTATCCCTCCAGCCGAGGCAGGTCGTTAAATCGCCCTGCGGATCAGCGTCAATCAGAAGCACTTTTTTTCCTTGCATAGCAAGTCCGACGCCTAAATTAACCGTAGTCGTGGTCTTGCCCACACCGCCTTTTTGATTGCATACCGCAATCGTCTTGCAGTTTGACATCTCCGGCTTTACCTCCTTTCATAGATTTCACAGCCTGCCTCAATAAGAGGCGGCTATGTAAAGACCGCAGTATTTGTTCTCAACACCCCCTGCGGAAAGCGATTCGCTTTGTACGGGAAGCGCTAAGGTTACGGTTTGCGAAACCGTATCATAGGAATCTCACCTCTGCCGGGTACTCCGCCAGCTCCGTAGAGAAGTATCATTATCATTCTGACTGTCATTGCCGTTTCAGTAGCAAGCTGAATTTCAGGTCGGGGATTCTCGCTCGTTCTCCGTATATCAATAGGAAAAGTCACGGCGTACCCACCTTCGGGCTATTCATCAGAACTAATGTCCTTAGCGCCTGTCTATTCAATTTTCAAGGTACTTTGAAGGGGGAAATCCCCTGCGGGAAAATAACCCCTTCACTCATTTGGACAAAGGGGGGCAAAATGCACACCCAAAATCACCCCTTTTCCGAAAAAAATTTGAAAAAAATTTTTTTGACCTTGAAAATTGCTCCTGAAACGACAAAAAGCCGCCCGCTTCTCCGTAGAGAAACAAGCGGCATAGCTGCGGTTTTATTTAGATGTACTGGACGGTAATCTTTTTCTTTCGTGCTTTTGTAAATTTGATAAGGACATCATCTACTGCGTCCGTATATCTGCCTTGCGCTATCAGATTATTTTTAAGGGCGATTAACGCCTGCAAAACCTGTCTGTACTCCTCGTCATCAAGGTAGATATGAAATTTCCTGTCTTTCATCAGACCGCCTCCTTTATTTTTTCTGCCCTTTTCTCCATTCAAAAAACCTCTGCCGGATAAACGCTGTATCCTCATCTTCGTTCGAGGTTATGAAAATATGTAAGCTGCGAAACGCTTTTTTGATTTTCATAGCGAAGTCGATTTCGCTGCTTTCTAATGTAAATGGGATTTTAATCAGTTTGATCTCCCGTTTCCTGCAAAGGTATGCTTTCAAGGTTTCTACATTCTCTGTCCGACTAACCGTTTCAATCGCTGCTTTTTCTTCAGGTAAATATATTTCAAGAGGTATGCCGATAATCTTATCCGTATCCATCTGTACCTTTATGTGCTTCTTCGCTGCATAATACATAACCGCCAGCTTTGGAAAAACCGTCAGATAGTCTTTTTCACACACCTTACAGCCTTTTCCCTCAATCGCTCTTTCTGAAATTTTTGCCTTCCACGAGTGTCCGAGCGAACACTTCCACCATACACTCTGCATTGAATTCCTTGATATTTTGTTTGGGAAAATATCTTTGTTCCTCTCGTAATCCCATTCCGAAAGAAGATGTGTATCCGTCGTTGCTAAATCATTATACCCTGTCATAACCGCCCGATCTGCACAGACAGGACATACCGTTCCTTTTACACGAGCATATACGACTGACTGCCATTCATACCCGCACTCTCTGCACTTCCACCAGACATTTCTGCGGGACTTTTCGTTTATCATATCAGGAGTAAGGGGCAGATTCCGGTCTGACCATTCCTGTGCAAGCTGAGGGTGTGTCGTAGCGAAATCATTAAATCCTTTCAGCAGAAGTTGATCGCTGCAATAAGGACACCCGCTTCCACCTGAACGAGTGGAAATAAGCGTGTTCCATTCGTGACCTTTGCTGCACCGCCACCATACCTTCCGATTTGCAAAGACCGTAACCATATCAGGCTTTAGTGGGTAATTTCTCTCAGACCACTCAGAAGCGATTTGGGGGCGCTGTGAGGCAAGGTCATTGAATCCTACTAAGATTTTATTATGGGAGCAATACGGACATCCTGTACCGTTTAACGCCCTGCTCTTAACCGTTGCTGTCCATTCGTGACCATATTTATCCTGCCAAATCACTTTCTTATGAGAGCCTGTCGTTACCATTGTCGGTTTCAGCGGATCATTCTTACTCGACCATTCATCAGCCAGCTCCGGCTTCAGCGTTGCTAAGTCATTGATACCCTCTATAACTCTTGCGCCTGAGCAGATCGGACAATTTTCCCCGCTTGAACGAGCCTTTATACTTGTTTCCCATTCGTGACCGCAAGCACCTTTCCACCATACTTTCTTATTCGAGCCGAAAGTCACGCTGTCCGGTGTCAGCGGTAAATTCCTATCCGACCATTCGGCAATCAATTCGGGATGTACTGCCGCTAAACTGTTACTCATATCAAAACCTCCACTTCCTCTGTGATTAGAGTATATGAAGTTTCGGCTTTTTCTTGTAGTTTGCGAATCTCAGTAAAAATAAAAAAGCCCTTTGAGAAAAGGATTTTTCCTCTCTCAAAGGGCAAGTTGAAAAACTTGAATTTATAAATATCATTTTACATTTTTATATGAAATCATAATATGACTTGGTGCAAATAATACTGACGCAATAATCAATAGCACTGACCTACTAATAATCCCACTAAATAAGAACAACATTGAAGGAATAATAGAAAGTGCTAATGCTCTGAAAACGCTGTTTTTCTTAAAACATATAATCCAAATAGCACAATAAAGCATTACCAATATGGTATCTACAATCAGATATAGTGCAAATGCTTCGTCAGACCACCACCCGAACCAAGTTCCCGGAATATTGATTATCATGAATCCGAAACAACCCAATCTCCCTACTTGTTCTGTGACCTCAACATATTTATTGTTCCACTTATTATCAAATCCATCTTTGCATTTAATCGCAAATACAACATTGGGTATCATAATGACTGCAATAAAAATCAGCCCAAAAACATTAAACCATTCCATATTATCTACCATCACAAACTTCCGATTTGTATTTCATTCAGAAAATGGGCAACTCCGATTGGAATTGCCCACTCATTGCACTAATTATGCGATTTTTAAGGCTCTGCACCGTTTCAAGCACCATTTGGTGTAAATTTGGTGTATTTGTGTATTTTTAGAGCTTTTTCACAAATGAAGTACATCCCGTTTTGTAGGGTAAAACGGTACTTTTTAGTAGAGCTTTGCGCCGGCTGGGATGTGGTCGTCTACCATCAAAAGGTGAAGCTTTTCTTCTCCCTCTTCACTGTGTACAGCGGAGATAAGCATTCCGCAGGACTCAATGCCCATCATTGGTCTTGGTGGAAGATTTGTAATAGCTATGCATGTCTTTCCAACAAGCTCTTCCGGCTCATAGTAAGCGTGGATGCCGCTTAAAATTGTTCTGTTTTCGCCTGTGCCGTCGTCAAGTGTGAACTTCAAAAGCTTCTTGCTCTTTGGAACTGCTTCACAAGCCAAAACCTTTACTGCACGGAAATCTGACTTTGAGAATGTTTCAAAGTCAACATAATCCTTGAACAAAGGCTCAATCTCAACCTTTGAAAAATCAATCTTCTCAGGCTCTGCCTTAGGTGCTTCCGAAGCCTTTGGAGATGTGTCTCTTTTTGAGTCGCCGAGAGGCTTCATGGTTGGGAAGATGATAACGTCTCTTATGCTTGCGCTGTCTGTGAGAAGCATTGTAAGTCTGTCGATACCCATTCCCATACCGCCTGTAGGAGCCATACCGTACTCCAAAGAGGTGAGGAAGTCTTCATCCAGCATGTTTGCCTCGTCGTCGCCTGCTTCTCTGAGCATGAGCTGGTGCTCGAAACGCTTGCGCTGGTCAATCGGGTCGTTAAGCTCTGTATAGGCGTTTGCAAGCTCTCTTCTTGTTATGAAAAGCTCGAAACGCTCAACAAGCTCCGGAACATCCTTTTTACGCTTTGTAAGAGGTGAAACCTCAACAGGGTAATCGCAGATAAATGTAGGCTGAACAAGCTGTTCCTCTACATAATCTTCAAATGCTGTGTTGAGAATATTTCCCCATGTATCTGTTGGCTTTACTTCGAGGTTAAGCTCTTTTGCAACTTCCTTTGCCTTTTCTGTATCGCCGATAAACTCGCCGAAGTCAACGCCTGCATACTGCTTAACAGCGTCAATCATTGTCATTCTCTTGAAAGGAACAGAAAGGTCGATATCCTCGCCCTGGTACTTGATTTGGTCTGTGCCGTTTACCTCAACACAGGCTCTGTTAATCATCTGCTCGGTTCTGTCCATCATGCCGTTGTAGTCTGTGTATGCTTCGTAAATTTCGATTGTTGTAAACTCAGGATTGTGCTTAACGTCCATTCCCTCGTTTCTGAAAAGTCTGCCGATTTCGTAAACCTTTTCCATGCCGCCTACGATAAGTCTTTTGAGGTAAAGCTCAGGAGCAATTCTCATGTAAAGGTCAATGTCCAATGTGTTGTGGTGGGTGATGAAAGGACGTGCGGCAGCTCCGCCCGGGATTGTGTTGAGAACAGGTGTTTCAACCTCGATGTATCCCATGTTGTCAAGATAGTTTCTGATTGTCTTTATAATCTTGCTTCTCTTGATAAATGTGTCCTTAACCTCTGGGTTCATAATAAGGTCAACGTAACGCTGACGGTATCTTAAATCTGTGTCCTTAAGACCGTGATACTTCTCAGGAAGAGGAAGCAAAGATTTTGAAAGGAGAGTAATCTTCTTTGCGTGTACGCTGATTTCTCCAACCTTTGTGCGGAAAACAAAGCCCTTTACCTCGATAATATCGCCGATGTCGTACTTGAGAATTGTTTTGTACTCATCTTCGCCCAAATCATCGTGCTTTGCGAAAATCTGCATTTTTCCGCTTCTGTCGTGGATATCAATGAAAGCAACCTTGCCCTTGCCTCTTTTGGACATGATACGTCCGGCAATGCATACATCCTTGTTTTCAAGCTCTTCAAATCTTTCGAGAATTTCAGAAGCGAGAATATCTCTGTCGCTGGTGTTTACCTGAAATGGGTCCTTGCCTGCGTCCTGCAAAGCCTTCAGCTTGTCACGGCGTACCTGAAGTATTTCGCTTAAGTTCTGTGTATTATTCTGAGTTGCGTTCTGCTCACCCATATTTTACTTTCCTTTCTTTGCCCCTTTAGGGTTATTCTGTATTTAAAATAATTTTTTAGCTTAAAATCCAAAATGGCGACCTGTGCGGCCGCCAAAACTGAAATTATTTTGAAATTTCCAATATCTTGAAAGATACTGTTCCAACCGGAATTTCAATTTCAACAACATCGCCCTGCTTAAATCCCAAAAGACCCTTGCCGATTGGTGATTCGTCGGAAATCTTGCCTTCCATTGGGTTTGCTTCGTTTGAACCTACAATTCTGTAGGAAGCAATTGTTCCGGATTTAAGGTTCTCAAGGCGCACACTTGAACCTACGTGTACGTGCTCGTTGTTTATTTCACTTTCGTCGATAATAACCGCATTTTTCAGGTCAGCCTCGATTGTTGCAATTCTTGCTTCGAGAATAGCCTGTTCGTTTTTAGCGTCGTCGTATTCGCTGTTTTCTGAAAGGTCACCGAATGAACGGGCAACCTTAATTTTTTCGGCAATTTCTTTTCGTTTTTCGCCTTTTAAAAATTCAAGCTCTTCTTCAAGTTTTCTGAGACCTTCTTCTGTCAGCATTACAGATTTCTGCATAACTTTTCCGTCCTTTCAGGTTTCCTTTTTTTATGATATAACAGCTTATTTAAATCACTGCATATATTCTCTATTATATTCATATTAACCCCCTGTGTCAAGAATTTTTATTTTATTATTACGGTCTTAGGATGATAGTTTTTGAATAAATAAAGCAGATATATCGTTTGTTGTGTTATGTTATTCAATAACTGTAGAGGTAGATATAATTCTATGAAAAAATAAAATCAAACCTAACCGATAGCGAACCACTACAAAGAATAAGCGAAAGGTCTCGCCCGCCTTGAAACGAAGTTTATTTTCAAGGGAAAGTATAGCAAGGCAGAAATAAAATAAAAAGGTTTCGCCCGCCATGTGCAGAACCTTACCGTCATATGGAGGTTAAGCATGGCGGAGTTAAAAAGTTAAAGGAACATTAGGTAGATGGCGTAGAGGGCGATTGCAAGGAAGCCTTGAGAACGGGAGAAGCGTCTGTTTCTGAAAACCGGGATAAATACGGCGAGGGTGATGAGAGCCGAAAATGGCAGGTCGATTAAGAGGGTGCTTTTTGAGATTTTTAAGGTTCCGCCGCAGATTATGGAACAGACAGGCATTATAAGGGTAAGGTCGATTATGTTTGCGCCCATTATGTTGCCGATTGACAGAGAGCTTTGCTTTTTGGCAATGGCTGTAACGGTGGTCACAAGCTCGGGAAGAGAAGTGCCGATTGCCACGGCGGTCAGACTTATAATTCTGCGGTCTACCATGAAAACTTTGTCGGCTATAAGGGTCCCGTTGTCCACTAAAAGATTTGAGCCTATGACAATTCCGGCAGTTCCCACAACAAAGTAGACGATGTGTCGAACTATGTCACGGCGTGAAACTGCAATGCGCATGTCCTGGGCGGAAATCTGACCTCTGGAAACGCTTTGTTTTGCGTCGTGAAGGTTCTGAATTATGAAAATAGCAAAAATTATGAACATTCCCACAGTGCCCACAATGTTGAGTTTTCCTGTAAGGGAGAATATGGCAAGGAAAAATATTGAGCCCATGAGGATTATGGCTTTGGGCGCAAACCTTTGGAGGTTTACGGCATGGGGGAGAAAAATAATGCTTAAAGCCATTATAAGTCCCGTGTTTGCGGTGACAGAACCCACGGCGTTGCCGACAGCCATTTGATTGTTGCCCTGGGTTGAGGCTATGGCGGATACCATAAGTTCCGGCAAAGTTGTAGCTAAACTCACTATTGTTGCGCCGATTACAAACTGGGGGATACCGGAGATTTTGGCAATCCAGGCGGAAGCCTCTACAAAAAGGTCGCCGCCCTTTATTATTGCAAGCAGACCGAAAATAAAAAGTCCGAAAACCATTATGGTTTCAAAAGTTGACATGTACATCCCTTCTTTCATTGAATGTATATGCGCAGGGCGGGAATTTATAACATTGAAATCCCGCAGTTTTCTTTTATGGAAAATTGAAAAGAATTATAATTCCGGCAGAAAAATTTAGAAATTATAAAGGAGAAAAAACAAAAAATAAAGGTTGATTTTTTTAAAAAAATTGTGTAAAATGTATATGTAACAAAAAAATGGAAAGCCGGGTCTTTTTGACGGTTTTCTGTTATTTTCCGTAGGTCGGGAAAGTGGCAAGATTATAGAGAAGCGGAGGATATTAAAATGTCAAACAGACTTTTTCAAGGTATAATTCATCAGATGGGAGATACAATCGACAGAACTATCGGCGTTGTTGACGAAACATCGGTTGTCATTGCATGTTCCGAGCTGGGAAGAATAGGCGAGGTTGTCAATAATTTTAATTCGGAGTCACTCAGCACAACTGCACCTTTTGTAATAAACGGTCATACCTTTAAGTCTTTCGGCAATAACGGAAGAAACGAGTATGCTGTTTTTGTTTCCGGAAACGACGAGCTGGCTCAGAAATATGCTCAGGTTCTCGCCATTTCACTTTCAAGTGTTAAGCAGTATTATGACGAGAAATACGACAGAGGCAATTTCATTAAAAACGTAATTTTGGACAACGTGCTCCCAGGCGACATCTATCTTAAAGCAAGAGAGCTGCGTTTCAACAGCGAGGTTTCAAGAGTTTGTATTCTTATTAAAATACTTACAAAGACAGATATTTCCGCTTTTGACGTTATTCAAAATCTTTTCCCGGACAAGAACAAGGACTTCGTTATCAATATCAACGAAACAGATATCGTTCTTGTAAAGGAAATCAAGCCTGACATCGACAGCAAGGATTTGGAAAAGCTTGCAAGCTCAATTGTAGATACACTCACAAGCGAATTCTACATAAGATGTGTTGTTGGTATCGGTACAACAGTTACAGGTATCAAGAACTTGGCTCATTCCTTTAAGGAAGCACAGGTTGCAATCGAGGTAGGAAAGGTATTTGATACAGAGCGCACAATCGTTACTTACGATAATCTGGGTATTGCAAGACTTGTTTATCAGCTTCCTACAACTCTCTGCGAGATGTTCCTCAAAGAGGTGTTTAAGAAAGGCTCTATCGAAAGCCTTGACCAGGAAACACTGTTTACAATTCAGAAGTTCTTTGAAAACAACCTGAATGTTTCAGAAACATCAAGAAAGCTGTTCGTACACAGAAATACACTTGTATACAGACTTGAGAAAATCAAAAAGCTTACAGGTCTTGACCTTCGTGAGTTCGAGGACGCTATTGTGTTCAAGGTAGCTCTTATGGTTAAAAAGTACCTGACAGCTAATCCTACAAAGTACTAATAACTGAATATTTTGCAGCCGGCACTCTTAATGAGTGCCGGTTATTTTGTCTTTGCAGAAAAATTAAAAAAATATCACTTTTTTAAACTAACATATTACCATAACCTAGCAATTATTCGCTTTTAGTTGACAATTATGACAGAATAGTATATATTAACCCTAAAGGTTACAGTTTTGAAACCGATGTTTCAATTTTTAACAAATAAAATGTTTTCTCTTTTGAGAAATGAGAAAAAGGAAGATGTGTAAATGATAGAATTCATTAACGTGTCCAAAACTTTCCCGGAGGGAAACCATGCCGTGGAAAATATAAATCTAAAAATAGAAGACGGAGAGTTTGTGTTTATTGTAGGCCCGTCGGGAGCAGGCAAAAGCACAATGCTCAAGCTTATCATGCGTGAGGAAACCCCGAGCGAAGGTAAAGTTATTGTAAACGGCAGAGACCTTACCAAAATGAGAAGAAGCCAGGTTCCTTATCTCAGAAGAACAATGGGAATTGTTTTTCAGGATTTCCGACTGATTGATAAAATGACCGTCTTTGAAAATGTGGCTTTCGCCATGAGAGTTACAGGAACAAAACAAAGCGTTATCAAAAAAAGAGTTCCCTATGTTTTAAAGCTTGTCGGTCTGGAGAGAATGGGCACACGTCACCCCAGCGAGCTTTCCGGCGGTGAACAGCAGAGAGTGAGCCTTGCCAGAGCCTTGGCAAACGAGCCTTCACTTATTATCGCCGACGAACCTACAGGAAATGTGGATCCGAAACGCTCTTACGAAATTATGAACCTTTTGAAAGAGGTAAATAAAATGGGAACAACAGTCCTTGTTGTAACCCATGAGCATAACCTTGTAACAAAGTTTAACGGACGTGTTATAAAGATGAAAAGAGGTAAGATTGTTAAGGACACAGCCGAAGAGTATTATCAGGAAAGGAATAAAAAGGAAAGAGAGTCTGAGGACAGATTTGCAGGCTTTGATGAAATTTCCGAAAACAAAACTGAAACAACATACTCTGATAATTACGACGAAATATACGAGAGAGTGAACAGCTTGATTAAGGATATAGAAAACGAAAACTGATTAAAAGCAGGTGAATATATGTACTTTTTAAAAGAGGGCTTTAAAAATATGGCCCATAACAGAATGATGACGCTGGCGTCAATAGGCGTTCTCATTGCGGGAATGCTTCTTACAGGTACAGCGGCTTTGTTCTCCATGAATGTAAAGCTTATGGTGGAAGAGGTTGGGGACTCAAACGTCACAACGGTTTACCTGGATGAAGCTATCACTGCCGAAGCTGACGCAATGGCAATAGGGGACGAGCTTAGTAAACTTGGGAATGTGCTTACGGTGGATTTTTATTCCCGTGACGACGCAATAGAGGAATACAGAGAAGAGCTGGGCGAAGAGATTTTTGCCAACATGCAGGGAGAGAATAACCCTCTGCCTCACGCATTTAAAGTCACTTTCAATGATATTTCAAAATACGACGAAACGGTACAGCAGATAATGGCAATCGAAGGCGTTGACTCTGTGGGAAACACAAGAGATGTGGCAAACAAGCTGACAAGCCTTAACGAAACAATAACAAACCTCAGTATTTGGATAGTTATTGCACTGGCTGTGATTTCACTGTTTATAATTTCAAATACAATAAGAATGTCAATGTTCTCAAGAAGATTTGAAATAAGCATAATGAAATCCGTGGGAGCTACAAACCACTTTGTCAGAGTTCCCTTTATAATCGAGGGTATGATGATTGGTTTGATTTCCGGAATAATAGCCTCCGGGGCAATGTACTTTATCTATGATATTTTGGTATCTGCCATAAACGGCATATTTGTTTTTAATACTATTCCGTTTATGAGCGTGTTTGTTTACGTTGCTGTTGGATTTATTGTTGCAGGTATGGTTATAGGAGTAATCGGCGGCGCTATTTCAATAAGAAAGCACCTTAAAAAAGAGGGCAAAGAGGTTTTAAACTGGTAATCTTTAATTAAACACATAACACGGGTCACTCCGGCATAATAATTTGTTATCAAACATTTTGTTGTGTCGGGGTGATTTTTTTGTTTACGTTTATAAGCTTTGAAGAAAAAGAAAAAAAGTCTTTTCCATTTGTTTTGGGAAAAGGCAGTGTTGCGGAAACCTATACGGAATCGGGAGGTATTACAGCCAAAAAGATAACCTGCATTATTAAAAACGGAAGAGTAAACCGTGAGAAGCTTTTGAAAAAGCTGGACGGGGAAAAGCTTGTGGTCTGCGACAGAGAAAGAAAAAGTTTGCTTCCAGCCGGTGTGAGATGCTTTTCAGACAGAAAGCTCAGGGAAAGGCTATGCGGAAATTTCGCCGTCGCTGCCGCCCAGAGAATGAGCAGGGAAAACACTAATGTTAAAATCGGACTTTTTGACCCGGACGGGGAAAACAGCGACCTGCCGGCTTTTCTTTTGGACTGCACAAGAAATCTCACAGTGGTTACATATGCTCCGGAAATTTATTCACCATGCGCTGATATGATGCTGGAGGAAAAAGGAGCGGTTTTTTCTTTGTCATCAAATATTACCGATTTGGAAAACTGTGACTTTGTAATAGCCCTTGAGCCTATACGTGAGAAAATATATCCAAAGGGTAACTGCGTAATTATAAGCAGTGATAAACCATCGGTTCCTTTGCAGTGTCAGTGCTATTGGGATTATTCAGTGGATGTTCCAGAGCAGTATAAAAAGCTCAGACCCAAAGATGTGCCGGAAATAACATTCTGCGGCGCACTGTTTGAACTGTGCGGTGTGTACGAGCTTGGCTCTCAGATTCCACTGGTTTGCAGAAATAGCACCACCGCCCATACCGCCGCTTCAATGGGAACCTATTGTGCAAATATAGAGTCCTGTCATTCGGTTTGAGTTTTATTTTTCTTTTATGTAATTATCAACGGAGAATGATAAAAATAATGACGTTTACGGAGAGGATGTTGAATAATAAACCCAACCTAAAACATATTTTGAAAATGTGGAATTGGTTCATCTGTCGGTGAATTTAATCGTTATAAAATAACTTATTTTTAACAGAACTCTCACTGCGACCGGGCGGATATGATAATCCGCCCCTACGAATTGATTGTTACATAAAAATACATATAATAACAACCGTGGTTTAAAAAATAAAGAACCACGGTTGTTATTTGTTTTTATTTATTTAAATTTAACCTCAATGTGGGCAAGCCATTCTAAGTCGCTAAAACCAAACGTCTCGCCCGACCTGCGAAGAAGTTAATTTTCATTGCTACACCTGTCATGTAGGTCAAATATAAAAAATAAACCTAACTGAGGGTGAACCATTCCAAGGCTTTTAACCAAAGGTTTCGCCCGACCTGTGCAGAACCTTACCTCCTGCTTAAACCTTGGCAGGTCGGTTATAAAAAAATCATTTGAGCATATATTGGGCGGTGTCCAGGAGATTTTCCATGGTTTGAACGGCTTTTGAAGCCTTTTTCTTGATTTGATTTCCGTTTTTGTCCATCATTTTTTTGCCGATATAGCCAACAGCCATCCCCGTCATAAGACCTGCGGAAACGCCTTTAACTACATTCATTGTACTTTTCTGCATTTTAAATTACCTCCGAGAAAAAATATATTTGTAATTTCTTTTTAAAATCAACTGTGCAAGAATTGTCTTGCAATTATATTCTATCCGTTTTACAATAAGATAGAGGTGATAATTTTTGGCAGAATTAAATATAGTGCTTGTTGAACCGGAAATTCCCCAGAATACGGGAAATATAGCAAGAACCTGCGCCGCAACAGGCGCAAGACTTCATCTTGTTGAACCAATGGGATTTAAGGTTGATGATAAAAAGCTTAAAAGAGCAGGACTTGATTACTGGCATTTGCTGGATATAACCTATTACAGCAGCCTTGATGATTTTCTGGAAAAAACAAAGGGAGGAAAATATTTCCTTTTTACAACAAAAGCGTTGAATAGACATTCGGATGTGGAATACCCGGACGGTGCGTATCTGATTTTCGGAAAGGAAACAGCGGGACTTCCGGAGGAATTTATTATGCAGTATCCGGAAAACGCCGTGAGAATTCCAATGATAGACGAGGCGAGAAGCCTTAATCTTTCAAACGCTGTGGCTATAGGAGTTTATGAAACTCTGAGACAGTGGGATTATCCAGAGCTTTTGTGTAAAGGCGAGCTTCACCGCCATAAATGGAGTGAGGCGGGATTGTAATTATTGCAGTTATTTGATAAAAAACAGACTTTTAGTAATGTGAATTTATGCAATAACTCTTGATAAAAATGCCCGAATGTTATATAATGTAGGTGTATGTAAGGTCCGTTAAAATATCCGGACAATTTTAAAATTGGAAAGGAAGTTTTTGAAATGAATTTAAACAAAGTTACTGTTGACGACATTAACGTAGCAGGTAAAAAAGTTCTTGTACGCTGCGATTTCAACGTACCTCTTAAGGACGGCGTTATCACAAACGATAACAGAATTACAGCCGCTCTCCCAACAATCAAGAAACTTATCAATGATGGCGGAAAGGTTATCCTTTGCTCCCACCTTGGCAAGCCAAAGAACGGACCTGAGGCTAAATTCTCCCTCGCTCCAGTAGCAGTTAGACTTTCTGAGCTCCTCGGCAAAGAGGTTGTATTTGCAGACGACGATACAGTTGTAGGCGAAAACGCAAAGAAGGCTGTTGCAGAGATGAAGGACGGCGACGTTGTTCTTCTCCAGAACACACGTTTTAGAAAAGAAGAGACAAAGAACCTTGAGCCATTCAGCTCTGAGCTTGCTTCTCTTGCAGATGTATTTGTAATGGACGCTTTCGGCAGCGCACACCGTGCTCACTGCTCAACAGCCGGTGTTACAGATCATATTAAGGATACAGCAGTTGGCTACCTCATGCAGAAGGAAATTAACTACCTCGGAAACGCTGTTGAAACTCCTGTTAGACCATTCGTTGCTATCCTCGGCGGCGCAAAGGTTGCTGACAAGCTCAACGTTATCTCCAACCTCCTGGAGAAGTGCGATACACTCATCATCGGCGGCGGTATGGCTTACACATTCCTCAAGGCTAAGGGCTATGAGGTTGGTACATCTTTGGTTGACGATACAAAGATTGACTACTGCAAAGAGATGATTCAGAAGGCTGCTGACCTCGGCAAGCAGCTCCTGCTCCCAATCGATACAACAATCACAAAGGATTTCCCAGATCCAATCGATGCTCCTATCGAGGTTACAGTTGTTGATTCCGACAAGATTCCAGCTGACATGATGGGTCTTGACATCGGCACAAAGACAGCAGAGCTCTATGCAGACGCTGTTAAGAGCGCAAAGACAGTTGTTTGGAACGGACCTATGGGCGTATTCGAGAACCCAATTCTTGCAAAGGGTACAATCGCAGTTGCTCAGTCTCTTGCTGACACAGACGCTACAACAATCATCGGCGGCGGCGACTCCGCAGCAGCAGTTATCCAGCTCGGATTTGCTGACAAGATGTCCCACATCTCAACAGGCGGCGGCGCATCTCTTGAGTACCTCGAGGGCAAGGTTCTCCCAGGTATCGCAGTTATCGCTGACAAGAAATAATTTGACAATTTAAAACCATTAAAACGGGGGCGGACATTGTTCGCCCCTATGTTGAATAATGTTATTAACCAAATAAAGATAAAATTTAAAACATGAAAGGATGTTTTTCAGATGAACAAGCAGAAAAGAAGAGCAATTATCGCAGGTAACTGGAAAATGAATAAAACTCCCGCAGAGGCTAAAGAGCTTTTGAACGCTGTTACACCTCTCGTTAAGGACGCTGACTGCGAAGTTATCGCTTGCGTTCCTTTTGTTGACCTCAGCGTAGCTTTGGAAGCAACAGCCGGCACAAACGTAAAAATCGGTGCAGAGAACTGCCACTGGGCAGAGTCCGGCGCATTCACAGGCGAGATTTCCGCTAAGATGCTCAAGGCTATGGGTATTGAGTATGTTATCATCGGTCACAGCGAGCGCAGACAGTACTTCGGTGAGACAGACGTAACAGTTAACAAGAGAGTTAGAGCTGCTCTTGACGCAGGTCTTACAGTTATCCTTTGCGTAGGCGAGCTCAAGGAAGAGCGTGAGCAGGGCATCACAGCTGAGTTGGTTGCTCTTCAGACAAAGGTTGCTCTCGGCGGCGTTTCAGCTGAGGAACTCAAGAGAATCGTTATCGCTTACGAGCCGGTATGGGCTATCGGCACAGGTCTTACAGCTACTGCTGACCAGGCTGACGAAGTTTGCGGCATCATCAGAAACGTACTTGCTGACCTTTACGGCGCAGAGGCTGCTGAGGCTACAACAATCCAGTACGGCGGTTCTATGAACGACGGCAACGCAGACGAGCTTTTGAGCAAAGAGCATGTTGACGGCGGTCTTATCGGCGGCGCTTCCCTGGTTGCAGAGAAGTTTGCAGCTATCGTTAAGGCAGCTTCAAAATAATTCTTGAATTATAGAAATAAATTTTCGATAAATTCTTGAAAGGACTACTATAAAATGAAAAAACCTTTAATTTTAATGATTCTTGACGGCTTCGGCATTGCCGGAGACAAGGGCAACGCTATCAAAGCCGCCAATAAGCCAAATATCGACAGACTTTTCTCATCTAACCCTGTTACACAGATAGGCGCTTCCGGTATGGACGTTGGTCTTCCTGACGGACAGATGGGAAACAGTGAGGTTGGTCACACAAATATCGGCGCAGGCCGTGTTGTTTATCAGGAGCTTACAAGAATTACAAAGTCTATCCAGGACGGCGATTTCTTCCAGAACGAAGCTCTCTGCAACGCTATCGACAACGCAGTTAAGAACGGAACAGCTCTCCACATCATGGGACTTCTTTCCGACGGCGGCGTTCACAGCCACAACACACACCTTTACGGTATTCTTGAGCTTGCAAAGAAGAAGGGCCTTGAAAAGGTTTATGTTCACGCATTCCTTGACGGACGTGACGTTCCTCCTTCAAGCGGCAAGGACTACGTAGCAGCCTGCGTTGAAGAAATGAAGAAAATCGGCGTTGGACAGATTGCTACAGTAATGGGCAGATACTACGCAATGGACAGAGATAACCGCTGGGAGAGAGTTGTAAAGGCTTACTCCGCAATGGTTTACGGCGAAGGCGTTAAGTGCGCAGACCCTGTAGAGGCAGTAGCTGTTTCCTATGCTGAGGGCGTAACCGACGAGTTTGTTGTTCCTACAGTTATCGACGGAGCAGCACCAATCGGTGCCGGCGACAGCATTATTTTCTACAACTTCAGACCTGACAGAGCAAGAGAAATCACACGTACATTTGTTGACCCTGATTTCAGCGGATTTGAGAGAAAGAAAGGCTTCTTCCCTCTTACATACGTTTGCATGACCCAGTACGACGCTACAATGCCTAACGTACAGGTTGCATTCAAGCCACAGAGCCTTGACAATACATTCGGCGAGTACATCTCCAACAAGGGTCTTACACAGCTGAGAATTGCCGAGACAGAGAAGTATGCTCATGTAACATTCTTCTTCAACGGCGGCGTTGAAAAGACCTATGAGAACGAGGACAGAATTCTTGTTGCTTCTCCAAAGGTTGCAACATATGACCTCCAGCCGGAGATGAGCGCATACGAAGTTGCTGACAAGTGCGCAGAAGCTATCAAGAGCGGCAAGTATGACGTTATTATTCTCAACTTTGCTAACTGCGACATGGTTGGACACACAGGCGTGTTTGACGCAGCTGTAAAGGCTGTTGAAGCAGTTGACGCATGTGTTGGCAAGGTAACAGACGCTATTGCAGAGATGGGCGGCGTTTCCCTTATCACAGCAGACCACGGAAATGCTGACAAGATGTTTGAGGATGACGGTTCACCGTTCACAGCTCACACAACAAATCCTGTACCTTTCTGCGTAATCGGCTACCCATGCCAGCTCCGTGAGGGCGGCAAGCTTGCTGACATCGCTCCAACAATGCTCCAGATCCTCGGTCTCGAGCAGCCGGAAGAAATGACCGGCACCTCCCTTATTTTATAACCGACCTGCAAAGGTTATTTTTGGAAATAAACATCATCACAGGTCGGGCGAGACGTTTTATTTAGTCTTAGGAATGGCTCGCTCACGGTTGGAATTGATTTTTAATATTAAAATTTTACATCCATGGTTATGTGTTTTAACCATGGATGTTTCTTTATTTTCTTTTATAGAATTATCATCGTAGGGGCGGATTATATATCCGCCCGGTAACACAACGGCAAATTATAAAATAAAACCTGTTTACGGAGATAATGTTAAAATAACAAGTTGTACCACAAAATATTTTATAAATGTGAATTAGGTTCATCTGTCAATGAATATCATCTATATAAACAAACTCATTTTTAACAAAAACCTTACTGCTACCGGGCGGATATGTTAATCCGCCCCTACGGTTTGAAGTTTTAATTTTTGTTGAACGTCATAACACAACAAAGGTTACATCTTTTTTAATTGATAATTTTTCTTTATTTTTCTTTTATGTAATTATCCATCGATGTTCATTTTTTAATATATCTTCCCCGATAGAAAAAATAAATAAATCTTCACCGAGAGTGAACCACTCCAAAGACAGCGGAAAACGTCTCGCCCGCCTTGAAATGAACTTGATTTTTAAACTAAACATTTGCAAGGCGGAAATAAAAAAGTCTCGCCCGACCTGAAACGAAAGGTTATTTTTATATCCTCCCTTTGTGGGTCGGAAATAAAATAAAAAAACTTAACTGTGAGCGAGCCATTCCAAAGACTGCGGGAAACGTCTCGCCCGCCGTGAAACGACGTTAATTTCTTAAAATAACCTTTGCACGGCGGACAAAAAAATAACCGGACAGTGGGAGCTGTCCGGTTGTAGTTTAAAGATACATACATCTTCTTGTAATCGTTATTTATTTTATCTGCAAGCTAAATTATACATTACCCTCATTTTTAGCGTTTTCGATAATTTTCTGTGCTATGTTTGCAGGTGCATCCTCATAGCGTACAAAGTCAAATGTGAAGCTGCCTCTGCCCTGAGTTACCTGACGGATATATGTGGAGAAGTCGTGCATTTCTGCCATTGGAACTTCAGCCTCAACAACCTGCATGCCGTCTTCACCTGGGTTCATACCAAGCACTCTACCCCTGCGCTTGGTTACTTCGCCCATGATGTCGCCCATGTTGTTGTCAGGAACCATAGCTTTAAGAGAACCGATAGGCTCCAAAAGTGTTGGGTTTGCCTGTGGCATACCGTTTTTGTAAGCTATTGCGGCAGCCATCTTAAAGGACATTTCAGAGGAGTCAACAGGATGATAAGAACCGTCGTAAAGTGTGGCTTTAAGTCCAACTACAGGATATCCTGCGAGAGGTCCTTTCTGGATAGCGTCTCTAAGTCCCTTTTCAACAGCAGGGAAGAAGCCCTTAGGAACTGCGCCGCCTACAACTCTCTCTGCGAATTCCAAATCATCGCAGTCACATGGCTCGAACTCAATCCAAACATCACCGAACTGACCGTGACCGCCGGACTGTTTCTTATGACGTCCCTGTACGGAAACTTTCTTGCGGATTGTTTCTCTGTAGGCAATCTTTGGTTCTTTGAGAACAACGTCAACATTGTATTTATTTTTAAGTTTTGAAACTATAACATCAAGATGCTGTTCACCCATACCGGAAATAATCATTTCGTGGGTTTCTGTGTTCATGCCGAACTTGATTGTTGGGTCTTCTTCTGCAAGCTTTGCAAGACCTGCGGCGACTTTCTCTTCCTCGCCCTTGGTCTTTGGATATATAGCCATTGTGTATGTTGGGTTTGGATATGTAATTCCGTCAAGCATAACCTTTCTTGTAGGTGCGCAAAGTGTATCGCCTGTAATTGTGTTCTGAAGCTTTGGAATTGCGCCGATGTCGCCTGCGCCTACATAGGAAGCATCCTCCTGCTTCTTTCCTCTTACTGTGAGAACCTTTGTAATTCTCTCCTGGTTTCCTGTGCGCATGTTGATAAGAGGAGTATCTGTGGAAATTTTTCCGGAAATAACCTTGAAATATGAAAGCTTACCAACGAATGGGTCAGCAACTGTCTTGAACACGATAGCAGCAGCTGCGCCGTTTTCGTTTACGGAAATCTCAACAGGGTCGCCGTTTGTGTCTACGCCGAACTCTGAACCCTTGTCGGCAGCGCTTGGAGCAAGCCATGTAAGGCTGTCAAGAAGCTGGTTGATACCGAATGTGTTCTGAGCGTCGCCGCAGAATACAGGAAGGATAGAACCGTCCTTAACACCCTGGCTAACGCCGAGAATGATTTCCTCAGGTGTAAACTCTTCGCCCATGATGAACTTGTCGAGAAGCTCCTCGGAAGTTTCTGCAACAGCTTCCTTGATAGCAACACGCAGACCCTCGAGTCTGTCGCCCATATCAGGCATATCTGTCTGGCTCATTTTTCCGTTCTCATATTTATAAGCCTTGTATTCAAAAAGGTTAACATAAACATTTGCTTTTCCGTCCTGAATGTAAGGAACTATAACAGGGCAAACTGCAGGGCCGAAAGTGCTCTTGAGAGTTTCAAAAACTCTGTAGAAACGTGCGCTTTCGTCGCAAAGACCGTTTACAAAGAACATCTTTGTAAGTCCCATTTTATCGGCAAGCTTAACGGCTTTTTCTGTTCCTACATCAACGCCGTTTTTACCGGAAACAACTATCAAAGCTGAGTCGGCTGCACGCATACCCTCTCTTACTCCGCCCTCAAAGTCAAAGAGACCGGGAGTGTCGATTATGTTTATCTTTGTGTTTTTCCATTCGATAGGCGCAACAGCCGTAATAACGGAAACCTTTCTCTTTATTTCTTCCGGGTCATAGTCAAGCACAGTGTTACCGTCTGCAATCTTGCCGATTCTGTCGGAAAGACCTGCAAGGTAAATCATGGACTCAGCCACTGATGTTTTTCCTGCACCGCTATGACCTGCAAGTGCAATATTGAGAATTTTTTTTGCGTCGTACTGTTTCAATTACATTATCTCCCTTCATAACTTAGTTTGGCTATATGTCAAATTTCGTTAATTTTTTACAATTAGTTTAATAACGATGGTTTGATTATAGCACATTTATATAAATAATTGCAAGTAGAATTTTGTATAATTTTACTATAAATAAAAAAATTCACCCCTTTACCAATTAGCAAAGAGGTGAATTGTGCAATTTCACTAATTTTTGTTCAATTTTTTTCTATATGCAACTTACACAAATATTACTTTTCAAAGACTGCGCCTTTTGCTCCTGATGTTACAAGGCTTGCATATCTCTTGATATATCCGGAAAGTTCTTTCTTCGGAGCTGTCCAAGTTTTCTTTCTTTCCTCAAGCTCTTCAGCTGAAACATTCAGCTCAAGTCTGCCATTGTTGATGTCAACGGTAATCCGGTCGCCGTCCTTAATAAGGGCGATTGTGCCGCCTGCGGCAGCCTCAGGGGAAACGTGACCGATTGCAGCGCCTCTTGTTGCGCCGCTGAAACGTCCGTCTGTGATAAGAGCTACGTCCTTGTCAAGTCCCATGCCGGCAAGTGCGGAGGTAGGTGCAAGCATCTCTCTCATGCCAGGGCCGCCCTTAGGGCCTTCGTATCTGATAACAACAACGTCGCCCTTGTTGATTTTGCCGCCCAGGATTGCCTCGGAAGCTGCCTCCTCGCTGTCAAAGCAGCGGGCAGGGCCTGTGTGGAACATCATTTCCGGAGCAACTGCGCCCTGTTTAACAACTGCGCCTTCTTCGGCGATGTTGCCCTTGAGAACTGCAATTCCGCCGTCAGGTCTTACAGGTTTGTCTATAGGCTTAATAATCTCGCCGTCTGCGCCATTGGAATCCTTAATTCTGTCGCCTACAGTTCCGCTTACTGTAAGGCAGTCGGTATGGATAAGATTTTTCTTTGAAAGCTCTTTCATTACCGCAGGAATACCGCCTACATTGTCAAGGTCTGTAATGAAAATCTTGCCTGCCGGATTGAGCTTTGCAATCTGAGGAGTTGTCTTGCTTATCTCATCTATAAGCTCAAGGTCAACAGGAACGCCCATTTCATAGGCAACAGCGGTCAAATGGAGAACGGAGTTTGTACTGCATCCCATAGCCATTTCACATCTCAAAGCATTTTCAAATGCGTCCTTTGTGAGAATGTCGGAAGGTCTGATATTGGCTTTTAAAAGCTCCATAACTCTTTCGCCTGCTTCCTTTGCAAGGCGGCGGCGTGCTGACATTACAGCCGGGATTGTTCCGTTTCCAGGAAGTCCCAGACCGATTGCCTCTGTAAGGCAGTTCATGGAGTTTGCTGTGTACATACCTGAGCAGGAACCGCAGGTTGGACATGCAGCGTTTTCAAGCTCTGTAAGCTCTTTTTCGTCAATCTTTCCGACTGCAAAGCTTCCTACAGCTTCGAACATCTCGGAAAGTCCGTATCTCTCGCCCTTGTGCTGTCCCGGCATCATAGGGCCGCCGCTTACGAATACGCAAGGCAAATTAAGACGGCAGGCAGCAAGGAGCATACCCGGTACAATCTTGTCACAGTTTGGTATAAATACAACCGCATCAAGTGGATGAGCGGTAAGCATAATTTCTATAGAATCGGCAATAAGCTCTCTTGAACACAAGGAATACTTCATGCCCTTATGGTTCATAGCAAGACCGTCGCAGACGCCGATAGTTCCAAACTCAAAAGGAACACCGCCGGCGTTTCTGATACCCGCCTTAACGCAGTCGGCAATCTCGTCCAAGTGCTTGTGTCCCGGAATGTAGTCGCTCTGAGCGTTTACAACGGCTACAAAGGGTCTTTTCATCTCGCTTTCAGTAATACCCATAGCCTTTAAAAGAGAACGGTGAGGCGCTCTTGTAGGGCCGGATTTCATCAAATCACTTCTCATCTTTCTAATCCTCCCTTAATTTCAATTTACGCCGCAGAAAACTCGGGTTTTCTGCGGCGAAGAAATTTAAAGTAAACAAGCCAAAGGCTTCTTTAAAAAAGAATTATATCACAACCTCACCCCATTATCAAGTTTTTTATTTCCGCCTTGCAAAGCTTTATTAAGAAATAAACATCGTTTCAAGGCGGGGTGAAAACTTTTGCTTAGTTTTCGGAATGGCTCACTTTCGGTGAGGTTGATTTATTGTTCATTTATAGAATTATTTGATTCTGTGGAATGTTCTGTTTTTCCCTTATCCAAATCCGGAAAATCTATTACTGAGATACATTCCCAGGGGATTGTTTTATAGCTTATGGCTTCCCAGTCGTGTCTTTCAATAAGTCTGAAGTCATCGGGCAAATCTATCTGCAAAAGAATCAAGTCCTCTTTATAATAAACATGGGTTATGTAGTTCATCCAATTATTCATGGCGTATACTACCTCGTCCAAGTCTTTAAAAAGATATACGGCGGACCTTTCTTCCATCATCATTTCGGAAAGAAATCCGTACTGGGGTTCAAGGCCGTATTCCTCTATTGATTTTAAATTTCTGCATGATGTAACGTGATAAAACCTGCCCATAATGACCGTCCTTCCTATGCTTTATTAAAGGGGATATTTTAAGTCCTCGGTTGTAAGGTCTTTTATTATTCCGTAGTACCACAGAAGCTTGTCCTTTGCGTCCTTAGGGTCGTGTTCAAGGTAGTTGCCGCATTCCACAGCGGTGCTTCCGGGGATTTCACCCTCGTGTTCCATGCACTCTTTTATTGTGTCCTTGATAAGCTGTAAGGCTGTTTTCTCGTCAGTATCTTTTATGAGAAAATAAAAACCTGTGCGGCATCCCATAGGGCCGAAATAAACAACCTTATCCTTGAGAGAGCTGTTTCTCACATAGGTTGCGAAAAGGTGCTCTATTGTGTGCATTGTAGGGTTTGGAAGATATGGGGGAGTGTTTGGCTTAATAAAGCGCAGGTCATAGGTGGTTATGTCACCGTCAATTCTTGAAACATATACTCCCGGAACCAATGTGTCGTGATTTATACAAAAGCTTGCAATTCTGTCCATAAAGATTTCTCCTTTGTTTTATTTGTTACATAGATATAATACCACAGAAATAATAAAGTGCAAATAATTTTAAAAAACTCCTTGAATATTGTCGGCTAAAAATGTATAATGAACTCAGACTTGTTTGTGGAGGGCGTGAGAAAATGGAGAAGAAACCCGTTAAGAAAAAGCGTTCAAAAAATGCCCTGCTGTCAAGAATTGACCATTGCAAGACAATCAGCGAACTGTTTGACGTGATAAAAGAAGAGGGGATAGTTGTTAGGATGCAGTGCCTTCCCGGAGCATCAAATATCCCGCCTAAAAAGAGCAACACAGGTTACGGAACACGTCAGACTGAATTCCTTGAAAGATTGAAAAGGTCGGTTATGATGCAGATAGAGGACTCTATGCCGGATAAAAAAGACGGAAAGCCGGAAATTGTCAACGGCAGAAGAAGAAGCGTAGGAATTGACTAAACGGTTTCTGTTTTGATTATGATAACCCGATTTTGTATCAGTCGGGTTTTTATTATTTTCTGAAACAATTAAACATTGCAAAAAATAAAACGTCGGTTTTTTCCGGCGTTTTGTTTTTATAAAGCGACCCTATTCGATAATATTTTCATCAGGTATGTCATATACTTTCAGAGTAATAAACTATAGAAAGAAGGAGCCTGATTGAAAGAGTTAAAAAAATATTCATGGATTGCAGCCGCAGTCACTTCGGTTATGGGAACCCTGTTCCACTTTGTCTATGAGTTTTCGGGAAATAATACCTTTGTGGGAATGTTTGCCGCAGTAAACGAAAGCACATGGGAGCATTTAAAACTGCTGTTAACCCCTGCGTTTTTGGTGGTGATTGCAGAGTGGTTTATTTACGGGAAAAATTATAAAAACTTTTTCCCGGCGCTTTTTATTTCCATCCTTGCGGGAATGTTCGCCATAACCGCCGCTTTTTACACCTATACGGGAATAATAGGTCAAAACTTTATGATAGCGGACATAGCCACATTTTTTATAGGTGTTTTTGTAACATATTATCTGCGCTATAAAATAATCAAAAGCGGAAAGCTCTCATCGGATAAATGGGTGTTTATTTCTCTGGCAGGATTTGCAATTTTGTTTGTGTTTACCGCCTATGCATCATTTAATCCGCCTCAGATAAACCTGTTCAAAGACCCCCTTACAGGGACATACGGAACAAGTTTTTAAGTTTCTTCGTCGGTGTCCTCGGACTTATTTGCTTCTTTGTCTGACTGCGCTTTTTTAACTCCCGTTTTGTAGCTGGTGAAGATTATCAAAACCACAGCGGCTGTGACCAATGCGCCGCACAAAGCCCAAAAGGCAGGATTGTCGGACTGAAAGCTGAAAAAGTCCTGTAAGCCCGATTGGTTTTCTGTAGTCTTTTCCACGGTGGGAGTTTTGCCCTCCTCGTCTTTTATAACCGACACTTTTCCCGATGAGGAAGAGGAGGTTTTGGAGGCGGTTTTTGATGTGGAGGTAACGCCCGTTGAGGTTACTGAAATCTCACAGTCGTTATTGTTTACAAATTCAATGGGTGAATTTCCGGTGGAGAGAATTTCAGAATAATAGGCGGTAATGTCGGAGTTTCCCTCCTGTAAAACCTTGAATTTAAGGGTCAAAACATGTTCATCAGAGGGAACCTCGTTCATATAGATAACGCCGATGTTTCCGTTTTCGTCGTTGCTGTAAACCTTGCCGCCGCTGTTTGAAGAAATGCTTTTAAGCTGTAGGTATGCTGGATTATAACCGTATTCAGCCTGAAATGCTCCAACAGATGAACTGGGTTTTATAACAACATCAACCCTAATTTCCGACTTTGTGCTGGTTGTGTCAAACTCAAGATAAGCCTGCACAGCTTCCTCGGCTTTTGCAGTAAAGCCAAAGGTTAAAAGAATAAGAAAAAGACAAACAAAAGATTTTGTGAATTTTATTTTCACAAGGATAACCTCCTTTACTTGTATTTTTTTCTGTACTCGCTGGGGGTGCAGTTGAAATATTTTTTGAAAGTTTTTGCAAAATGACAGGAGTTGTTAAAGCCGCAGGCAGAGGCAACCTCCGAAACTGTCATCATGGAGGTTCTCAAAAAATAGGAAGCCTGACCCATGCGGTATTTTAAAAGATACTGTGTGGGGGATATGGAAATAGTTCTGTTAAAACATCTCATACACTCACGTTCTCCCACGTTGGCGGCTGACGCTATGTGGGAGACATTTATTTGTTCACCGTAATGAACATGAATATAGCGAAGCATTTGCTTTATTCTCACGGAATCGTTGTTTGTGTTCTGCGAAATAATATTTTGGATTTGTGTATTGATAAACATCAAATACCAGAAGCGTGAAAGGTTTTCTCTAACCTCAAACTCATATCCCGGGTTGTCGTCACGTATGGCGCAGTAGGCGTTTTCAATGCAGGTCAGGGCGTTTTTCTGCCATGGGGTATCCGGGCGCAGGAGAATTGATTTTAAAACCTGGTGGGACTCGGATATTGGAAAAACATATTTTCTCGCAAAAACGCTGTACCTTGAACCGTATATAAGCGAGTTTGAAAAAACAAGGGAGTGCAGAACGGTTCCCTCACATAAAAGCTCTATACAGTGGAGGGTGTTTGTGTTTATAAAAACTCCGTCGCCTGCGGAAAGCTCATAGGTTCCGTTTGTGAGCTTTAGTTTGATTTTACCTGAATGAACCGCAATAAGCTCGGTTTCCTCGTGCCAGTGCCACTGAATATAGGTTTGGCTTTTGTAGCCGGCGCAGGGGAAATCGGGAGTTCCGTGGGGTTTAAGTTCTCGGTTATTTTGTCCTATGTACAGATTGGGGTCTTGAAGGGCCATAAAATCTCCTTAGTCGGTTTTGTTATGTTATAGGTCTGAATTGTTATTGTAAAATTTCCCATTAAGATGTATCTTATTATTGCAGGAACCAAACAGGTTCACAAAATCTGAAGCGGAGGTATTCATATGAAAAGCAATCAGATTGGAATGACATTTTGCAATATTGCAGACGTTAAAAGTTTTTTTGAGGTAATTGACAACTGCAAAGAGCCTGTTTATCTTAAGTCCGATGACGGTACAAAATACGACATCAGAAATGACAGAAAGCTCAGAGCTTTGATAGGCTGTCTCGCTTCTGCACCGTCAGGAAAGATATCTCGCCTTAATGTTGTATGCAACTGTATTGAAGACGCAAAGAATCTTATGAAATATATGATGGAAGCAAGAGAAGACTAATTGCTGCATATATTATATCAGATAAAGCTCTTTGAATAAATAAGCTATTTACCGATAATGTATAAATCAGGCGTCATCCTGTTTTATGAAAATGTCCTTTCTTAAATAAAAATAAAAAACCAATCGTCCCCGTCTAATCCTCGGGGACGATTGGTTTTTATGTAAAAATTATTATAATCAAAGATAGGAAACGCCGTCTGTGTATCTTTCGGAAATTAAAAAATTCACCGTTGGGAATTGATTGGAAAGGCGTTTTGCCAATGGTGCTATTACAATATCCTCTGTTTTATAATGACCTGCGTCAACAACGCTCATGTCGTTTTCTGCGGCAAAGAGGATTTCATGGTGTTTTATCTCTCCCGTAAGCAAAAGGTCGGCGCCCAGCTTTTTGGCAAGAAATACATAATCTCCGCCGGAACCTGAGCACATGGCGATTTTCTGAACAGTCTTTTCCTTATTTACAACTCTAAGTCCCTGACAGTTCAAAGCGTCCTTTAAACCGTAGGCAAATCTCTCTGCTGTTACAGGCTCTGAAAGCTCGCCTATAACAAGACATTCGCCCTCAACAAAATGTGGGTTTTGAACATTTGCCGCCTTTGCAAGGCACATGTTTACTCCGCCGTCAGCGGCTAAATCCAGATTTGTATGCAGGCAAAGGGCGGAAAGTCCGTTTCGTATAAGGGAGTAAAGGGCGGTATCCGCCATAATATTTTTAACAGGATTAAAAATAATGGGGTGGTGGCTTATTATAAGCTGTGCTCCTTTTTCTTTTGCTTCCTCAACAACATCCTTTGTTATATCCAAAGCCAAAATCGCTGTTTTGATTTCGCCGTCTATGTCGCCGGCAAGAAAGCCGCTGTTGTCAAAATCCATAGCGGTTTCCAATGGAGCAAAGGTCTGGGTAAATGCTATTATGTCCCTTGGTGTTGGATATGCTTTTTCGTTATACATTATTTTCACATCTTTTCCTAATAATCTCGGAAACATTTTTTAAACTCGGGTTGCTTCTCTGCTGTTTCTCAAGACGGCTGAGTATAAGCTCTGCGTACTCCCTATGGTTTTCATTTGTTTCCGGCGTTAAGATGCCGAGATATAAAAAATCTTCCTCATGGGGGATTTTTTCTCCTCTATAGCATACCTGCATAACGGTGTAAAGCTTTTTGCCCTCCTTACAGGTGTCCTGTCTTAAAATTTCAAACCCATTTTCACAGAGATATTTTATAAGCTCACTGCATTTAGTCATGGGCTGTAAAATAAATCTTTTTTCCGGATTTTTTGAAAAAGGGCAGTTGTCCATAATTTTGGCTATAAGCTCTCCGCCCATACCGGCAATTATTATATCGTCGGCTTCATCTTCTTTAATATTTTTAAGTCCGTCGCTGAGCCTTGTTTTTACAAGCTTCTCTGCGCCGTATTTTTTTATGGTCAGTTCTCCACGGCTTAAAGGCTCCGGGTTAATATCGGCGGCAACCGCAGAAACAGCTTTTCCCGTAAGGCAAAGCCATACGGGAAGATAAGCGTGGTCTGTTCCTATGTCTGCCACCTTTACTTTATCCCTGACAAAGCTTGCGCAGAGGGCAAGTCTGTTGTCCGGTGTAAAAAGTGTATGCATATTTTTATTCTCCGATTGCAGCGTTGAGCTTTGCAACAAGCTCGTCAGCGTCCTTGCCGTGTACCATGCAAGCCTCTTCTACTGATTCGCCTCTTGCAGAAGGACAGCCAAGGCAGTGCATACCGATTTCAAGGAAATATTTTGCTGTATCAGGATACATGTCCAGAACGTCGCCGATTATAGATTGTTTTGTGATTTTGCTCATTTATAAAACCTCCGTTATATTTAAATTCTTTTGATGCATATAATCATCATGAGTATATCACACACAACAACCCTTTGCAATATTATTTTTATTATTCCTTTACAGAACTATAACCGTGGTCGGATTGTGTTTTATATATTAAAAATAAATTCTATTTCTACATCATCAGAGGAATAGGAAACTACCTTTCCGCTTTCTTTATCCAGTGCGAAATCAAATTCCTTTGAATAGATTTTACCCTTGCACAGCAAAAGACCGTTTTCCTCAGCATAAGGGGTTATCTGTGGCGTTGAGGAAAGATATTCAATAAAATTGTAAAGCTGCTGGGATGGACTTGTGTCGGGGAGATAGTGGTTTTCGGTCTGACAAAATTTTTCACCTATACCGGACTTGAAAACATCGCCTTTAAATCCTGTTTTAAGACCGCAAAGACTTTCCGGCGAGGTGATTTCAATAATCAGCGGAGAATTTTCGCTGTAGCTTATGTCCGCCGTGTACTCAAGACCCTTGCAGTTTATATTTGCCGAGCAGTCAAAGGAAAGGTCAGCCTTTTGGGGAGAAATTTCCTTTTGAGAACATCCGGAAAAAATCGCCGCCCACATAATTATAAGAATTGCCGAAGATAAAAGAAAAATTTTTTTCATAATATAATACCTCTATTTTCATTAAATAGTTTTTATTTCTTTATTTTTCTTTTAACTAATCATTCTTGATATTTGCTGATTGATACTTTAACTAACCCATATGTGGGTGAGCCATTCCGAAGAATAAGGAAAACGTCTCGCCCGCCTTGAAATGAACTTTATTTCTAAACTAAATCCTTGCAAGGCGGAGATAAAAAAGTTTCGTCCGACCTGAAACGGAAGTTGATTTATATATCCTACATTTACTGGTCGGTTATAAAAAAGAAGGCTTTTGAAATATTTTTTAATGTGTCTGTTGGGAGCATGGAAATCATGCCCTGCTGTTTGGCGGTTATATCGCCGGCAAGACCGTGTACAAACACGCCAAGGCAGGCGGCATCAAAAGGTGAATATCCCTGAGCCAGCAGAGAGCCTACAATTCCTGCGAGAATGTCGCCGCTTCCGCCTGTGGACATTCCCGGATTTCCGGTGGTGTTTACCCTGTATTCGCCTGTGGGTGAGGCAACAACCGTTCCGGCGCCCTTTAAGACTGTTATTACATTGTACTTTTTTGCAAAATTGCAGGCGCACTCAATGCGGTTGCTTTGAACTTCCTCTATGGTTGTTTTTGTGAGCCTTGCCATTTCTCCCGGGTGAGGTGTGATTATTAAGGGAGCTTTTGCACTGTTTAATATATCTATATGTTCACTTACGCAGTTTAGACCATCCGCATCTATTACCATGGGAACGGCACAGCTTTCAACTATTCTTTCGGTTACTGATGAGGTGAAGAAATTCCAGCCCATGCCGCAGCCCAAAACCACAGCGGAGGCTGTTTCACAAAGCTTTAAAAGCTCTGTACAGTTGCTCTGTGAAAAGGTTTTGTCTGTGGTTTTTATTGGGTGGAAAACGCACTCGGGAAGCCTTACCGCCGCAACGGGATAAATGCTTTCGGGGATTGCAAGGCGCATAAGACCAACGCCGGAACGTAAAGCGCCCATTGCCGCCATCATTGCCGCACCTGCCATGCCGTAGCTTCCGCAGATTGCAAGAAGATTTCCGAAAGTTCCCTTGTTTGAATCTATGGGACGGGATTTAATTTTATCCTTTAAAAATTCCTTTGTAATAAGTGGTGTGTTGTTTGACATTTAAAATCACTCCGTTAAAAAGACAGGCGGCAAAATTACTGCCGCCTGAATTGTATTTATTTTTTGTAGTAAAGTTCTGTTATGATTTCTCTTCTCAAGTATGGGCGCATTGCCTTGAAGATTTCATCGTTAGGTGTAAAGGCTACAGCCTTTGTACCGAATTTCGGGTCACGGTAGGTTATAACGTATGTATCGTCATTGTTGTAATCCTCGCAGGCATATACGTTTTTGTTGATTTTAATGCTCTGAAGTTTTGGGTCGGTAAATTTGCAGAAATTTTCTATTGTGGAAATTTTTATGTCCACAAGATTTTTTCTTCTTTTCTTTGCAATTATTTTGTCAATAACAAGATATTCGTTGGTTACGGAATATTCAAACTCAAGATTTGTTCCCTGAGCTACAAAGATTGCAAGGTAAATAAAAGCAAACACAACGATGAATGACAAAATCAGCATAAACGGCGCAAACATAATAACCAGAAGCACTGAAAGTCCGGCAAGAATAAGACCGATCATAATAACCAGTGCCACAGTGGCATAGTCAACCGCTTTTCTTTTCTTTTTAACAAGCTGTTCCACGAAGATGTCCATATTTTTCCTTTCCGACGGTAGATTTCCGACCGGCAAAGCCTTTTATTTTTCCGAAACATGAGGAAAGGTTCTGCCGTTATCTTACCATTTTTAAAATAAATTATTTGTTGATATACGCCGTAAACTCTCAGTTTCTTTTGTAGATAAAACTCACAAACTATTAGAGGGTTTTCGGCTAATATTGTATATGATAACATATATCCGAAAAAAATTCAATAAAGCCCTTGCATATTTCACAAAAAAATGATAATATTACAAAGATAGCTGATGATAACACGATGACAAAGGAAGTAGCTTTCCCAAAAGCATTGCCCAGAGAATGTGCGCCGTGGCTGGAAGCGCACTGCTTTGCAGGGTTTGTGAAGTTCCCTTTTGAGTGGCGAGGCTGAAATTTCAGTAGGCTTCGACGGCAGGCACCGTTATATGCCGAAGGAGTGTTTGCTCTTTTTGAAGCAAAAAACAGGGTGGTACCACGGATAATTTCGTCCCTTTGGCATTTTTATGCCGATGGGGCTTTTTTATTTTTCCGCCGTATTTTAAATTGTGTTAATTTATCAGAAATATAAACTGCTTAAAGGAAAGGATTGACTTTGATGAAAGAACAGCTTGAAGCCATAAGACAAAAGGCTTTAAATGAACTTGAAAATGCCGCATCAATTCAGGATATTGAAGCGGTAAGAATTAAATTCCTGGGCAAAAAAGGCGAGCTTACAGGAATTTTGAAGCAGATGGGTAAGCTTTCCGCCGAGGAAAGACCTGTTGTAGGCCAGCTTGCAAATGTTATCAGAAGCGAGATTGAAGCAAAAATCGAAGATGACAGCAAATCAATCGCCCAGAAGCTCCAGGCAGAAAAGCTCAAAGCCGAGAAAATCGACGTTACTCTTCCGGGCAAGGCTAAGGTTTTGGGAAGCAGACACCCGCTCACCGTTGTGCTTGACGATATTAAGGATATTTTTATCGGTATGGGATTTGATATTGTTGACGGCCCAGAGGTTGAAAAGGATTACTACAACTTTGAGGCTCTCAATATTCCAAAGGACCACCCTGCAAGAGATACACAGGATACATTCTATATAAATGAAAATATAGTTTTGAGAACTCAGACTTCACCGGTTCAGGTTCGTGTTATGGAGAAGCAGCAGCCTCCTATCAGAATTATTTCTCCGGGAAGAGTTTTCAGAAGCGACGCTGTAGACGCAACACACTCACCTCTCTTCCACCAGATTGAGGGACTTGTTGTTGACAAGGGCGTTTCCTTTGCAGACCTTAAAGGAACTCTTGAAATCTTCATAAAGCAGCTTTACGGCGAGGACAGCGTTGTTCGTTTCAGACCTCACCACTTCCCATTTACAGAGCCTTCCGCAGAGGTTGACGTTCAGTGCTTTAACTGCCACGGCGCAGGCTGCCCTCTTTGTAAGGGCGAAGGCTGGATAGAAATTCTCGGCTGCGGCATGGTTCATCCAAAGGTTTTGGAAACCTGCAACATCGACCCGGAGGTTTACTCAGGCTTTGCTTTCGGTCTCGGACTTGAAAGAATTGCAATGAGAAGATACAACATAAACGATTTAAGACTGTTCTTTGAAAACGATGTTCGTTTCCTCAAGCAGTTTGACTGATAAAAGGAGGTAGAATTTTATGAATCTGTCAATGAGATGGCTTAAAGAATTTGTAGATATAGAAATGCCTCCGAGAGAATTTTCCGAGGCAATGACCATGAGCGGTTCTAAGGTTGAGGGCTATGAAATTGAGGCTGAAAACACAAAGAACGTGGTAGTGGGAAAGGTTTTGTCCATTGAAAAGCACCCGGACGCTGACAAGCTGGTTGTATGCCGGATAGACATCGGCGAGGGCGAGCCTGTTCAGATTGTTACAGGTGCTAAAAACCTTACAGTTGGGGACTATATCCCTGTTGCTAAGGATAATTCAGTTTTGCCAAACGGCGTAAAGATTAAAAAGGGCAAGCTCAGAGGCGTTCCATCAAACGGTATGCTCTGCTCACTTTCCGAGCTGGGACTTACAGCCCACGACTTCCCGTATGCAGTCGAGGACGGAATTTTTGTTCTCGGCGACGACTGCGACAAAACTCTTGGCAAGGACATCAGAGAGGCAATCGGTCTTAACGACACAAAGGTTGAGTTTGAAATAACCTCAAACCGTCCTGACTGCTTCAGCGTTATCGGTCTTGCAAGAGAAGCAGCCGCAACATTTAACAAAGAGCTTAAACTTCACAAACCTGTTGTAAAGGCCGGAAACGGCGACTGCACAGGTATGCTGGATGTTAAAATAGAAAACCCGGAGCTTTGCAAAATCTACTCCGCAAGAATAGTTAAAAACGTAAGAGTTAAGCCTTCACCACGCTGGCTCAGAGAGCGTCTGAGAGCAATGGGCGTTCGTCCTATCAACAACATCGTTGATATTACAAACTATGTAATGCTTGAATACGGCCAGCCTATGCACGCTTTTGACCTTAGATTTATCGACGAGGGCAAAATCAGAGTAAGACTTGCCAAAAACGGCGAAAAGATTACAACACTTGACGGCATTGAGAGAACACTCACCGACAAAAACCTTGTAATCGCCGACGCAAACAAGCCTGTTGCTATTGCCGGTGTTATGGGCGGCGAGTACTCAGGTATCATGGACGATACAACAACTATCGTATTTGAAAGCGCAACCTTTAAGGGTTCAAGCGTAAGAATTACCGCAAAGTCCCAGGGTATGAGAACAGACGCTTCCTCAAGATATGAAAAGGGTCTTGACCCTAACGCCTGCCTCCCTGCTCTTGAAAGAGCCTGCGAGCTTGTAGAGCTTCTTGACGCCGGTGACGTTATGGACGGTATCCTTATGGATAAGCAGTACGAAGAGGGCAACCACACAATCAAGTTCGAGCCAGAATGGACAAACAAGTTCCTTGCAACAAATCTTTCCCGTGAAGAGATGATAGACATTCTCCACAAGGTTGAATGTAAGGTTGAGGGCGACACAATCACCGTTCCCACATTCAGACCTGACCTTGAGTGTAAGGCAGATATCGCCGAGGAAATCGCACGTTTCTACGGATACAATGTAATCGATTCAACAGCAATTTCCGGCGGCGCACAGGGCAAGTTCACAGAGCGTCAGAAGTTCGACAAGACAATTTCCGCAGCAATGCTTGCTTTGGGCTTCAACGAGATTATGACATATTCTTTCATAAGCCCGAAATATTACAATAAAATCCTTATGCCGGAAAATCATCCTTTGAGAAATTCCGTTGTAATCTCCAACCCTCTGGGCGAGGATACCTCAATTATGAGAACAACCGCTCTCCCAAGCATGATGGAGATACTTTCCAAAAACTACAACAACAGAAATTCAAATGTAGCTCTCTTTGAAATTGCAAGAGAGTACATCCCAACAACTCCTGATGAGCTTCCTATAGAGAAAAACGTACTTGTTGCCGGCGTTTACGGCGACGACGCAGACTTCTTCACATTAAAGGGAGCAGTTGAGAGAGTTCTTGAAAAGACATGTGTTAAGAACTGGGATATTTATGCTTCTGAAAATGAGTTCGGATATCATCCGGGCAGATGCGCAGTTCTTGAGATAAACGGCAAACGCCTTGGCGTTATGGGCGAAATTCACCCGGACGCTGCAAAGAACTATGACATCGACACTAAGGTTTACTGCTTCACCCTTGACGTTGACCTTATGTTTGAAAATGCACAGCTTGAAAAGACATTTATTCCGCTTCCAAAATATCCGGCGGTTTCCCGTGACCTTGCTGTTATCTGTGATGAGGATATTCCTGTTCTCACCCTTGAAAAGGAAATAGCAAAGGCAGCCGGCAAGCTTCTTGAAGAGGTTAAGCTCTTCGACGTTTACCAGGGAAAGCAGATTGAAGCAGGCAAGAAGAGCGTAGCATTCAACATTGTTATGAGAAGCGCAGAAGCCACCCTCACCGAGGAGCAGATAAACTCTGTAATGAAGAAATCAATCGAAGCCTTAGCCTCCATAGGCGCAACCCTCCGATAATTTTATAACCGACCTGCAAAGGGTGGTTATAAAAATAAGGTTCTGCACAGGTCGGGCGAGACCTTCTGTTAAGTCTTTGGAATGGCTCGCTTGTATTTGGGTTGAATTTTAAATAATAGAAACAACAACCGTGGTTCTTTAAATTTTGAACCACGGTTATTTTTATATTTAATCATAATTATAAAAATATATTTCAGGTTGGTTTGTTAGTTAACATCATCTCTGTAACAGGCGTATTTTTACCATTTAGTGTTGTGTTACCGGTCGTATTGTGGTATTATATGAGGTAATAGATTTTAAAATTATGATACAGCAGGTGATGAATATGAATATAGCAGATAAATTTAATAAGGGAAAGACAGTGCTTTCCTTTGAGGTTTTCCCTCCGAAAAAAACATCTCCGGTGGAGACTATTTACGGAACACTGGAAAAGCTCGTGGAGCTTAGACCGGACTTTATAAGCGTTACTTACGGAGCAGGCGGAAGCAATGTGGGACATACCGTTGAAATCGCTTCAAAGCTTATAAACGACCATAAAATAGACGCTTTGGCTCACCTTACCTGTATCAACAGCGAAAAATCCCATATTGACAGAGTTTTGGAAGAATTTAAGGCTGGAGGAATTGAAAATATTCTGGCTTTGAGAGGCGATATTGTCCCCGATAAAGAGCCTTGCCACGACTTTAAACACGCTTCCGACCTTTGCAGCTACATAAAGGAAAAGGGTAATTTTTACCTCAGCGGAGCTTGTTATCCGGAAGTTCATGTGGACGCCGCAGACGAGGTTGAGGACATACTCAACTTAAAGAAAAAGGTTGACGCAGGTGCAGAGCATCTTATAACTCAGCTTTTCTTTGACAATAACGCCTATTACCGTTTCAGAGAAAGGGCAAGAATCGCCGGAATAAATGTGCCTGTTTCTGCGGGTATTATGCCGGTTGTAAATAAAAAGCAGATAGAGAAAATGGTTTCCCTGTGCGGAGCAAGTTTTCCGGCTAAGTTTTCAAAAATTATGGCGAAGTACGAGAGCAATCCCGAGGCGTTGAGAGACGCAGGAATTGCCTATGCGGTTGAACAGATTGTTGACCTTATTGCCAGCGGAGCAGAGGGTATTCATATCTATACAATGAACAACCCGTACATAGCGGAGAAAATCACCTCTGCAATAAAAAATCTCCTTTGATTGAGGGGAAACAGATGATAAAGCTTGAAAAACTCAGCAGACAGGAATGTCTGAGATATCTGGGAGGAAAAAACCTTTCAGTGACTCCTCAGATAGAAAATTTGCTGGATATCTGCGAAAAGAAAATATTTGAAACGGCTTCGGTCAAATATCTGTATAAGGAAATCCCTGTTGACAGTCCGGTGCTTCATCACGGAAATGATATTGAGGAGCATTTAAAGGGCTGTGAAAAGGCTGTTGTAATGTGCGCAACTCTTGGTGCAGGAATTGACAGGCTTATAAGGGTTTCCCAGATAACCGATATGTCGGAAGCGGTGGTTATTGACAGCCTTGCAAGCGTTGCAATAGAACAGGTGTGCAATCAGGTTGATATGATTGTAGCTTCACTTTATCCCGGCGAGTATCTCACATTCAGATTTTCCTGCGGATACGGGGATTACCCAATAGATTTGCAGGGGGAATTTCTGAGGATTTTAGACGCACCGAGAAAAATAGGCCTTTGCACCAATAAAAGCTCTTTGCTTACCCCTACAAAGTCGGTTACGGCGGTTATGGGAATTTCAAAAAATCCTATTGAAAAGAGAAAAAGAGGCTGCGCCGTTTGCAATATGAGGGAAAACTGTAAATTCAGAAAGGCGGGTTTGCGCTGTGACATTTAAAGAATTGCTTGAAACAAAAGAGTTTATAATTCTGGACGGAGCAATGGGAACAATGCTTCAAAAGTCCGGATTGAAAGTTGGAGAAATTCCGGAACTTCTGGGAATTTCCCATCCGGAAATTATAACCGGCATACACAAAAGCTATATAGACGCAGGCGCCCACATTATATACGCCAACACCTTCGGCGCAAACAGCTATAAGTTAGAGGGCTGTGGCTACAGCGCAGAAGAGGTTATAAAGACAGCGGTTGTGAACGCCAAAAAGGCGGCGGAAAATACAGACACTCTGGTAGCTCTTGATATAGGCCCTATCGGTCAGCTTTTAGAGCCGGCCGGAGGTCTTGCCTTTGAAGAAGCTTACGAGATTTTTAAGGAGCAGATTTTGGCAGGCAGTGATGCGGATTTGATTGTCTTTGAAACAATGACCGACCTTTACGAGCTTAAAGCCGCAGTTCTTGCCGCAAAGGAAAATTCAGATAAGCCTATAATCTGCACCATGACATTTGAAAAGGATCTGAGAACCTTTACAGGCTGTTCCGTTGAATGTATGGCTATGACATTAAAGGGTCTTGGCGTTGACGCAATGGGACTTAACTGCTCTTTGGGACCTGAGGAGATGTTCCCGATAGCAGAACAGCTTTCACAGTTTTCACCATTGCCTATAGTTATCAAGCCGAATGCAGGCTTGCCAGACCCAAACAGCAACACATACGATGTGTCGCCGGAGGAGTTCGCAGAGAGCATGGCAAAGCTTGTGCCTTTGGGTTTGAGAATCTGCGGAGGCTGCTGCGGAACAACTCCCGAATATATAGAAAAGCTTTGTGAAGCTTTAAAGGATAAAAAGCATGTGGAAAACACCGTGAGAAAATATCCGGCAGTTTGTAGTGCCACAAAGGCTGTGGACATTGAGGAGCCGAGAATAATCGGTGAGAGAATAAACCCTACCGGGAAGAAGTTGTTTAAACAAGCATTGATTGACGGTGATATGGACTACATCTTAAACCAGGCGGTGGCTCAGGTTAAGGGCGGAGCGGATATTCTTGACGTAAACGTGGGACTTCCGGAAATCGACGAAAAAGAAATGATGGTTCGTGCCGTTAAGGAGATACAGGCGGTTGTGGACGTGCCTTTGCAGATAGATACAACAAAGCCGGATGTTTTGGAAGCAGGACTTAGGGTTTATAACGGAAAAGCCATTGTAAACTCAGTAAACGGCGAGGACGAGAGCATAGCGACAGTTCTTCCGCTGGTTAAAAAATACGGAGCTTCCGTGGTTGGTCTTACCCTTGACAAAGGCGGAATACCAAAAACCGCAGAGGGCAGATTTGCCATTGCGGAAAAGATAGTAAAGGCGGCTCAAAGCTACGGTATTTCCCGTGAGGACGTTTATATTGACTGTCTTACCTTAACCGTTTCAGCGGAGCAGGAGGGAGCCGCAGAGACACTCAAAGCCTTGAAAATGGTTAAAGAAAAGCTTGGATGCAAGACGGTTTTAGGCGTTTCAAATATCTCATTCGGTCTTCCGGAAAGAGAGCTTATAAACAGAACATTTCTCACCATGGCTTTGGAAAACGGCCTTGACCTGCCTATTATCAACCCAAATGTGGACAGCATGACAGGAGCGGTGAGAGCCTACAAGGTTTTGAAAGCCATTGATAAAAACTCCGTAAAATTTATCGAAAGCTATAATCAGGCTAATGTGGGAGAGAAAAAGCCACAGTCCACAGCCCAAAAGGGAACAGGGGACTTGGCGGAAGCAATAGAAAACGGACTTAAATCCGAGTGCGCCGCTATAACAAAGGAGCTTTTAAACACAATGGAGCCTTTGGAAATAGTAAACCAAAAGCTTATTCCTGCTTTGGACAAGGCTGGCGATTCCTTTGAAAAGGGAAAAACCTTTTTGCCCCAGCTTATCCAGAGCGCAAATGCGGCTCAGGCTTGCTTTGAGATAATCAAGGAGAAAATAGCATCCTCAAGCAATGCCCCTGTAAGCAAGGGAAAAATAATCCTTGCAACGGTAAAGGGGGATATTCACGATATCGGAAAGAATATTGTAAAGGTACTTTTGGACAACTACGGATATACCGTTGTGGACTTGGGCAGAGATGTTGACCCTCAGAAGGTTGTTGACACAGCTATTGCTCAGAATATAAAGATGATAGGGCTTTCAGCTTTGATGACCACAACACTTAAAAGCATGGAGGACACAATAAAGCTTGTGAGAAACACTCCACAGCTTCAAAATCCCGACGGAACCAGCAAGTGCGTTATTTTTGTAGGCGGAGCGGTGCTCACCAAAGACTACGCCATGAAGATAGGCGCAGACTATTACTGCAAGGACGCAAAGGAAAGCGTTGATACAGCAAAATTGGTGCTTGGTTAATTTAATACATTTAATAAAAAGACTTGTTTTCTTGAGAGGAAAACAGGTCTTTTTTATTGTAGAGTGGTTATTTTGTGGTATAATTGAAAAAAAGGATGAACGGATATTATTTGAATTAGGAGGGAAAAGAAAATGAATAAATGTCCCGTGTGCGGAAAGGAAAATACAGGCTTTGTTTGCAGTGACTGCGGCTTTGATTTAAGCTGTGATTTTGAGAGACTTCCCACATTATCAATGATTAAAAGCGGAAGCCTCTCATGTTCCAAATTAAAAACAATCAAGGAAGCGAAATTTAAAAATGTAAAACGCTGTGAGGTCTGCGGCGGTCACAGCTTTTATTTTGATGAGAAAAAATATCTTTTTATCTGTACAGCCTGCGGAAAGGTTTCAAAGCTTCAAATACCTGAAAAATACAGGAATGAAATAACCAATGCGGATGTTATAAATAATAAACCGAAAAACAGAAAGAAAATAATTTCCCTTGCGGCGGGGGATTATCACACTGTTGTACTGAAAGAGGACGGAACAGTTGGGGCAATAGGCAACAACTACAGCGGACAGTGCAATGTGGGAACATGGAAAAATATTTCCGGGATTTCCGCCGGAGGCTATCACACGGTAGGACTTAGAAAAGACGGAACCGTTGTTGCTGTGGGCGACAATTCCAAAGGACAGTGTAAAACAGGGGACTGGAGGTCTATAGTTTCCGTTGCGGCAGGTTACGAACATACTGTAGGTCTTAGAAGCGACGGAACGGTTGTGAGTACAGGTGACAGAGAAGAAAGCCTTGTGCATGAATGGAAAAATATTACGGCAATCGCCGCAGGACATGACCACACTGTAGGACTTAGAAAAGACGGAACAGCTGTTGCTGTGGGCAATAATCTTAGAGGCTCCTGTAATGTTGAAAACTGGAAAGATATAACCGCCATTGCGGCAGGATATAGATGCACCGCAGGATTAAAAAAAGACGGAACAGTTGTGGCTGTGGGAAATAATTATCTTCTCAGGGAAGCCGTAAAGAGCTGGAAGAGCATAACCGCTGTTGCAGTGGAAAATAACGCAATATTCGGACTTAGAAAGGACGGAACAGTGTTGTCCGTAAGTGAAGACGACTGTTGTCTTATTGAAGGCTCGATTTGGGAAAATATAAGCAAAATTGCGTCGGGAAGATATCATATGGCGGCGGTTGATAAAAACGGCACGCTGATATGCAAAAAATTAAGAGAAGGTCTTCAGCATAAAACCGCAGGATGGAGAAATATCAGGAGGATTTCTGCAGGAGCTGCCGGCGTTGCATGTGTGACATATGACGGCAGTGCTTTATTTGCCGCAAGAAATAAAAACGCTTTCTGGGATGTGAGCGGCTGGAGAAATTTACTTGATATTTCGGTAAACTCTTGTCATATTGTGGGTCTTAAATTTGACGGAAGTGTTGTGGCAATGGGCGACAATGATAAAGGGCAATGTGACGTTTCAAAATGGAAAAACATTATTGCTGTTTCAGCAGGATGGGAACATACAGCAGGACTTAATGCGGACGGCAGAGTAGTGGCTGTGGGCGAAAATTATTTTGGAAACTGTGATGTTAGTAAATGGAAAAATATAAAAGGGATTTCGGCAGGAGATGACTTTACAATAGGAGTAAAAAACAATGGAACAGTCGTTTCGGTAGGAGCGACAGGAAGTGGTCAGAGAAATGTGTACGTTTGGGAAAATATAGAGTCTGCGGCGGCAGGATGTTATCACACGGTAGGTTTAAAAAGCGACGGAACGGTTGTGGCTGTAGGCGATAATTCCAACGGTCAGTGCGATGTGGGCGGATGGGATAATATAATGTCCGTTTCGGCAAGTATGGATAACACAGTGGGACTTAGAAAAGACGGTACGGTCGTTGCGGCAGGAGATAACCGACACGGTCAGTGCGATGTAAAGGACTGGAAAAATATTGTGGCTGTTGCCTCGGGATTCGGCTTTACGGCAGGACTTAAAAGTGACGGAACAGTAGTGATAACAAAGGATATAGATTACGGACAGTGCGACGCTGAGAAGCTTATGGCGGACTAAATATAAAAAATTTGATGGAGGGATTTTTATGAACAGGTGTCCCGTGTGCGGAAAGGAAAATACAGGTTTTGTTTGCAGTGACTGCGGCTTTGATTTAAGCTGTGATTTTGAAAGGCTTCCCACATTATCAATGGTTAAAAGCGGAAGCTTCTCATGTTCCAAATTAAAAACAATCAGGGAAGCGAAATTTAGAAATGTAAAACGCTGTGAGGTCTGCGGCGGCTATACATTTTACTTTGACGAGGAGAAATATATTTTGACCTGCCCTGTATGCGGAAAGGTTATAAAGCTTGAAAAGGCGAAAAAGCGTAATAAAATAACAGCCGTTGCGGTGGGGGATTATCACACTGTTGTACTTAAAGAGGACGGAACAGCTGCGGCAATAGGCAATAACTACAGCGGTCAATGCAGCGTGGGAAGCTGGAAAAATCTTGCGGCGGTTTATGCAGGATGCTATCATACAATAGGACTTAAAAAAGACGGACATGTTGTGGCTACAGGAGATAATTCGGCTGGACAGTGCAATGTTGAGGACTGGTATGGAATTATTTCTGCTGCGGCAGGATATGGCCATACTGTGGGACTTAGAAGAGACGGAACGGTGATTGCCGCAGGAAATAGGTCAAAAGGACAGTGCATTGTGCTTGAATGGAAAAATATTGTGGCTGTTGCGGCGGGATATAATCATACTGTGGGACTTAAAAAAGACGGCACAGTTGTGGCGACAGGCTGGAATTATTATGGAAGCTGTAATGTGCAAAGCTGGAGAAATATAGAGGCGATAGCCGCAGGAGGCAACCACACTGTGGGTTTAAAAAAAGACGGCACAGTTGTGGCAACAGGACAAAATTACTTCGGTCAGTGCGATTTACAAAAATGGAATGATATAGTTGCCGTTGCGGCAGGAAATAATGTGACATTCGGACTTAAAAAAGACGGTACTGTTTTATTTAAAGGCAGCGGTGACTATTGCCTTGATGAAATAACAAATTGGAAAAATATAATCAGCATTGGGGCAGGAGCCTATCATGCAGCTGCGGTTGACATAAACGGCAAGATTATGTGTACAAAATTAAAAGAGGGATTCAGCAATCAAATTGACGGCTGGAAAAATATTAAAGCAATTTCCGCAGGAAGCAGTTGTATTGCAGGTCTGAGAAATGACGGAACGGTTATAACAACAAAAGAAGAAAGCGTAATAAATACGAAAATAGACGGTGTGAAAAATGTGGTTTCTGCTGTGGCTGGAGATAACTATGTACTGTGTCTGAAAGATAACGGAACAGCGGAAGTAATAGGAAACGGAAAAGTAGTAAAATACTCGGTAAGAGATTGGGAAAATATAGCGTCTGTTGTCACAGGACGCCGCCATGCGGCAGGAATTACAAAAGACGGAAAGGTTGTTGCCGTAGGGGACAACGATAAAGGCAGCTGCAAAGTATCCGAATGGGAAAATATTACGTCTGTAGCTCTTGGAAACGAGCACACTGTGGGAGTAAAGAAAGACGGAACAGTCGTGGCAGTTGGAGATAATCTCTTTAAACAATGTAATGTAGAAGAATGGAGAGATATAAAATCCGTTGCCGCAGGAAGTGATTTTACGGCAGGACTAAAAAAAGACGGAACCGTTGTGATTACAGGCTATGGAAATTACCGTTTGAAAGATACGGGCAGATGGACAAATATTTCTGAGATTGTATCGGGAAACTATCATCTGGCGGGATTAAAAAGTGACAGCCGTGTTGCAGCTGCCGGAGAAAATAATGCCGGAGAATGTGATGTTTCCGGTTGGGTAAATATTGCCGCTATAGCCGCCGGAGATAATTTTACAGTGGGACTTAAAAAAGACGGAACTGTAGTTTATGCCGGAAGCAATAAAAACGGAGAAAAGGAAAGATTAAAAGGCTGGAAGAATATAGCCGCAATATCTGCAAAGAGAAATTTAGTTGTGGGATTTAAAAGAAACGGAGAGATTGTGGCAGAAGAGTGCGGTATAAGCCAAAAAACCGATGCTGCAAACTGGAAAAATATTGCCGGTATTTCCATAGGGTGGGAACACACAGTGGGACTTAAAAAAGGCGGCACGGTTGTGGCTGTAGGGGCTGATTACGATAAACGCTGTGATGTTGGCGATTGGAAAAATATAAAAGCTGTTGCCGCCGGGTATGATTGTACCGCAGGTCTTAAAGAAGACGGCACGGTTGTGGCAGCAGGCAATAATTATTATTATAAAAGTTATGTGAACTTCTGGAAAAATATTAAGGACATTTCGGCAGGATTTAGGTTTATAGTAGGCGTGAAAAACGACGGCAGTGTTGTGTCTACAGGAAATAACGTCAATGGTCAGTGTGATGTGAGTAAATGGAAAAATATCGTGTCTGCATCGGCAGGCTGGCACCACACAGCAGGATTAAAAAGCGACGGAACAGCTGTTGCTGTAGGAGGAAACACATACGGTCAATGTAATTTAAAGGGCTGGGAAAATATGGTTTCTGTTTCAGCAGGTATGAATCACACAGTTGGACTTAGAAAAGACGGTACTGTAGAAGCTGTGGGGGATAACCACCACGGCCAGTGCGATGTAGAGGACTGGAACGATATAGTGGCTGTTTCCGCAGGCAACAAATATACGTTAGGACTTAAAAGGGACGGAACGGTACTTATAACCAAAAATATAGATTACGGTCAGAGCGACGTTGAGAAGCTTATGGAGGATTTATAAGGCTTGCAGATAAACTGAGTTCACATTTATAAAAATATGTTTTTGGTCGGTGTATTATTTAACACAATCTCCGTAAAAAGACATATTTTTTATCATTTACCGTTGTGTTACCGGACGGATATACAATCCGCCCCTACGATGTATAGTTCTATAAAAGAAAATAAAGAAACAGCCATGGTTCAAAAATAAAACCATGGCTGTAAATTTATAATTTTAAAATCAAACCCTACCGAGGGCGAACCATTCCAAAGAATAAGAAAAAGGTTTCGCCCGCCTTGAAACGGTGCTGATTTCTTAAAGAAAGTTTTACAAGGCGGAAACAAAAGACTCGCCCGACCTGAAACGGAAGTCAATTTTTATATCCTCCCTTTGCAGGTCGGAAATAAAAAAAGGAAATAAAAGATACCCCATGACTTTTAGAAATTAAAGCCATGGGGTAAATTGTTTATTAAAGAAAACTTTAATGTGAGCGAGCCATTCCAAAGATTAAGGAAAAGGTTTCGCCCGACCTGTGCAGGTGCTTATTTTTATATCCTCCCTTTGCAGGTCGGATATAAATTACTCGAAGAATTTGGAGTGGATGGCTGCAACAGCTGTGTCGGCGTCGTTCTTGTCGATGAGAACGGAAACCTTGATTTCGCTGGTGCTGATCATCTGAATGTTGATGTGTGAGTCATAGAGAGCCTCGAACATCTTGGAAGCAACGCCTGCGTGGCTTTCCATACCTGCGCCTACGATGGAAACCTTTGCGATGTTGTCATCGTAGAGAACTTCCTTAGCGCCGATTACGTTGATGTAGTCCTTGAGGATTGCAACAGCCTCTTCACCCTTTGACTTAGCAACAGTAAAGGAGATGTCCTTTGTATCGTTGCGTCCGATTGACTGGAGGATAATGTCAACGTTTATGTCCTTTGCAGAAAGCTTTGCAAACATCTTGAATGCAAGGCCTGGTCTGTCAGGAATACCTGTTACAGAAATTCTTGCTACGTCTGTGTCTTTTGCTACGCCGCTGATTAACATTTTCTCCATTTTTGCATTCTCCTTTACCAATGTACCCGGGGCTTTTGTAAGACTGGAGAGAACCTCGAGTTCAATATTATATTTCTTAGCCATTTCAACTGAACGGTTGTTGAGAACCTGAGCACCAAGTGTAGCGAGCTCAAGCATTTCATCATAGGAAATTTCTTTAAGCTTAATAGCTTTTTTAACCTTTCTCGGGTCAGCTGTGTAAACGCCTTCAACGTCTGTGTAAATCTGACAAAGGTCAGCGTGAAGAGCTGTAGCGATTGCAACTGCGCTTGTGTCTGAACCGCCTCTTCCGAGAGTGGTTATATCGTCATATCTGTTAAGACCCTGGAAACCTGCAACGATTACGATGCGTCTCTGGTCAAGTTCTTTTTTAATTCTGTCAGGAACAACTCTCTTAATTCTTGCGCTGGTGTGAGCGGAAGTTGTCTGGAAGCCTGCCTGCCATCCCAAAAGGGAAACAACAGGATAACCCAGCTTTTCAATAGCCATTGCAAGCAAGGCAATTGAAATCTGCTCGCCGGCTGACAAGAGCATGTCTGTTTCTCTTTTTGAAGCGTGGGGATTTATCTCCTTTGCTTTTTCTATAAGGTCGTCTGTTGTGTCGCCCTGTGCCGAAACAACAACTATAACATCGTTTCCTTTGTTATATGTGTCTGTAACGATACCTGCAACATTCATCACACGCTCGGCGTTGGCAACAGAGCTTCCGCCGAATTTCTGGACAATAAGACTCATATTATAGTACTCCTTTTTTGCTTATTATAGATCACCGATTCTCAAAGCTGAGAGGACGCAAACGCCCTTTGCTTCAAGGTCGGAGATTTTATTTTTAATCATGCCGTAAGGCATGGGGTTGGTGATAACAGCGATTTCGCTTTCCTGAGCTTCCTCAAGAACAAGAGGCTCGACATTTCCGTCGAATACTTCTTTTGCAATATCATATGCACAATGTTCGTCTTTGGACTTGAGACGGAGATACATGGCTGTAACTGACTCATCGTAAGGAATAACAAGATCCTCGCCGCCGTCTGTCCAGAAAATTCTCTTTCTGGCTTTTAAGTGCTTGCAGCAGTCAACAATGTCGGCAACCACTGCGCTGGCGGTTGGAAGCTTTCCTGCTCCTCTTCCGTAGAAAACAACGTCGCCTGTGCAGTCGCCTCTTACCATAATTCCGTTGAATACGTCGTCAATATCGGAAAGCTGGCTCTTGTTTGGAACAAACATAGGAGCTACAAAGATATCAAGCTTCTTGTTTTCCAAAAGCTTAACCTGTCCGATAAGCTTGATAACGCCGCCCCATTTTTCTGCATATTTTACGTCCTCGAGGGTTATGGCTGTGATACCCTCTGTGTGAACGTACTGGGGATAAACATGTTTGCCGAAGGCGAGAGAAGCCAAAATACATATTTTGCGGCATGCGTCGTGTCCTTCAATGTCTGCGGCAGGGTTTCTCTCTGCATATCCCAGCTCCTGTGCAAGCTTTAAGGCGTCCTCAAACTGCATGCCGTCGTTAATCATCTTTGTGAGGATGTAGTTTGTTGTGCCGTTGAGAATACCTGCAACCTCGTCCACGTTGTTAGCCACAAGGCACTGGTCCATAGGTCTGATAATCGGGATACCGCCGCCTACGCTGGCTTCAAAAAGGAAGTTTGCGTTGTTTTCCTTGGCAATAGCCAAAAGCTCTGCGCCGTGTGCGGCAACAAGCTCTTTATTTGATGTGACAACGCTCTTTCCTGCCTCAAGACAACGCTTTACATATTCGTAAGAGGGGTGGAGTCCGCCCATAACCTCGGCAACAACCCTTATGTCAACGTCATTTACTATGGTTTCAAAATCCTTTATAAATCTGCTGGCAAGTGGGTGATCCGGAAAATCTCTGAGATCCAATATGTATTTTATGTCGATTTCTTCACCTAAAGCGGTGAAAAGTTTGTTTTTGTGTGATGTGATAATTTCTGAAACGCCGGAGCCTACGACTCCGTGTCCCATAATTGCGATAGAAATCATATTTGCGCCTCTCTTTCGGTTTTTCTGAAAAGACAAACAGTATTCCGGTGACGCCGGTATCCGGATTTAATCGAATATCGGCGTCACCATATTTTAGGTTAAACTGTCAATCAAGTGTGACCGGCATCAGACGAAGATGGTGAGGTCGGTGAAGTGTGATCTTCTGAAGATGAAGGCGGTTCCGTTGGTTCCGTGGTTGGCTCTGTGTTAGAGTTGTGACCCTCGGTTGTCCGTTCTTCAGTATTGTCGGTTTTGTTTTCATTCTCGGAAGAAGTCGGTTCGGTATTGTGAGCGGTTTCAGAACAATAGGACGGTAAATTATCCTCTGCATAATATCCTATGTCTGTATTGGAACATGAGGATGAAGCCAGAAGTCCGGTGTCTTTGCAATACCTTGCGGAGATAAGTGTATCCGGCAGCTCATAGTTTATGTTTTTCTTGTCTGAAAGGTACTCCGCCATAACCTTTTGGAATATGGTAAGGGAGTTTATAGAGCCGTTTCCTGTGATTGTCTGAGGCTCGTCATAACCTGTCCAAACAGCAAGTGAAGCATAAGGTGAGCATCCGCAGAACCAAGAGTCTTTTCCTGAGTCTGTTGTACCTGTCTTACCGATAATATCCCAGCCGCTTACTCTTGCTCTCCAAGCCTGAGTATGCTGAGCTGTTGTAACATTGTAGTGAAGAAGTCTGTTCATAATGCCGGCGGTTTCCTCGGAATAAACCTGTACGCCGTCGTTGCTTCTGTTGTCCAAAATAATATTGTCATTCTGGTCTGTAACGTAGTAATAGGTGTAAGGTTCGTAATACTTGCCGCCTGTAATAAGGTAATTGTAAGCGGAAGCCATTTCTCTTACGGTAACGCCTCTGGAAAGACCGCCAAGAGAAAGACCGCCCAGATTTACGCTGTCCTGCTCAGGGTCAAGGTTTTCAAATCCGAAGCCGTTTGTGGCTTTGTCATAGCAGTAAGAAACTCCTGCCAAATCAAGAACTCTTACGGCAACGGCGTTAGATGACCATTCAATGGCGTCGGCTACAGTCATGTAGTCGTTGTAATATCCGTATACGTTGTTTGGTCCTGAGTGCCACTGACCGTTATAATATGCCCATTTGTCATATGGCTGGTCTTCTACCAAGCTTGAATAATTCAGTTTTTCCTGCTCAATAGCCGATGGATAAGGCAAAACCGGCTTTATTGATGAACCGGGCTGCAAAGGTGTGTTTGATCTGTCGAAAAGAAGCTTTCCTTCACGCTCGTCTGAGCTTCCTACTGTTCCGACAATTCTTCCGTCGGATTCAATAAGTGTAAAAGCTGTCTGCAAATCCTCGTCTGAAGCAAAGCTGCTTACGGAAAGAGCAGTATCTTCCATAAACTCCTGCATCTCTATATCCATGGCACAGTATATCTTGAGACCCTCTGTGTAAATTTTCTCCTCGGCTGCATCCTCGGTGATGTTGTATTTCTCTGCAAGGTCTCTGCGCAGATCACGGAACATTACATCTATATACCAGTTCCATTCCTGTGTATCTGTATCATCGTCTTCATCTTCATCTGAATACTGGAAACCTACAAATTCCATATTTTCAGATTCTTCCAAAGCATCGTTATATTCAACTTCGGTAATCTTTCCTTGGTTATACATTTCGTACAAAACGTCCTCACGGCGTTCCTTGTTGTTTTCAGGATAAACAAGCGGGTTCCACAGAGAAGGGTTTTGGGTTATTCCCGCAATGGCGGCACACTCGGCTATTGAACAATCTGAAATATCCTTGTCAAAATAAAGCTTTGCCGCTGCCTGAACTCCCTGACAGTTGTTTCCGAAGTTTACAACATTTAAGTAAGCCTCAAGGATCTGGTCTTTGTTGTACTCATCCTCAAGCTTTAAAGCACGGAAAATTTCTCTTATCTTACGTGTAAGGCTAACGTCATTGTCAAGGGTAACATTCTTGATAAGCTGCTGGGTAATGGTGGAGCCGCCGTAGCTGTCCTGACCTGTGAAAAGGTTTAAAACAGCGCCTCCTGTTCTTATCCAGTCAACACCGTTGTGTTCTTCAAAGCGCTTGTCCTCAATTGCAATAATTGCATCTTTCATGGCTTTGGGTATTTCGTCGAAATCAACCCATACACGGTTTTCCGTGTCGTAAAGGGTCTGATATTCCTCAAATTTACCCGTTTCCGGATTTTCGCAGTAAATAAAGCTTGTAAGGTTCAAGGATTTTGCCTCAAGGTCAATTCCCAAAGGTTCGTTGGCTATTCCTATAATATAGGAAACAGCGGAAACAGTCAGGATAATACCTGCAAAGATACAAACCATAATCACCGTAACAAGCAGTTTTCTCAGCATTGTAAAAAATGTCTTTACTCCCGATGTTTTTTCAGCGGTCATATTTCCGGAATTGTTCCGGTTCTGTTGGTTCTTTTTCATTTCATGTCCTCCGTATTCCTTTAAGAACAATTCTTGTTATTGTTACGACAGTGTTGCAAGCGCTTGTTTGACATGAGAACGTGTAAAAATTTAATAATATGAAATTTTAAAGGTACGATTATTCAGGGTCGGCAAAAGGCTTTCCGCAGTCTGCATTTGTATACAGCTAATTAGTATTATACCATTTATTCAAAAGGAAATAAATGTTTTTTGAAATTTATATTTTAAATTTTATTTTGTGTTTTGTATCAAAAATTATGTATATTAACGATATTATCTGAAAAAATAACAACGGAGGTGTAAAATAATGAGAAAAATACTGCTTATATCCGCAGCCGCAGTTTTTGTGTGCGCAATTATTTCCATAACTGTGTCAAGCCTGGATAACGGCGCTGACACTGTATTGGCAGAAAAAAGCTACGCTGACGCAGCTGCACAGGAAATTTATATTTTGAAAGAATACAAGGGGCTGGTTGCGGTGTTTAAAGAGGGTGGGGAGGTACCTATAAAAATAACCCAGACAAGAGTTGATACTCTTCCGCCCTATGACGCTCAAAAGCTTAATGAGGGAATAGCCGTTGAGGGTGAGGAAAAGCTTAGGGAAATTCTTATGGATTTTTGCAGCTGAGAACCGGTTTTTTACAATGTACAAAAACAAAGAAAGTATATTTTTTGTTGACAGAAACATTGTCTGGGTGTAAAATTATTATGCCAGAATATACTATTGTGGGTATCTGTGCCCTGGCTTAATAACTGTTGTTTTCAAAGTTTATTAGGACGGGAAAATGTTTTGTGTATTTTTTCACAAGAAGAGGTTTTTATATATTATTTTAAAGATGTATTTTATTATGTCTTTAAACAAGCGAAAGTTTCTCGGGGAAGATAAAACACAAATGAAAAAGTCATAAATCTTTTATGGCTTTTCAGAAATATTCCCAAAAAATTCCAAATGAAAACGGAGGTAGAGATAATGAGCTTTTCGATTCTCGGAACCGGCAGAGGGGTTCCGGCTTATGCCATGACCAACGACGAACTGTCCACAATGGTTGACACAAGCGACGAGTGGATTGTTCAGAGAACAGGCATAAAAACGAGACACATCTGTAAAGAAGAAACCATGACGGATATGTGCGTAAAAGCTGCAAAGGAAGCGCTGGAGGACGCCGGTATCACAGCGGAAGACCTTGATCTTATAATCTGCGCAACCTTGAGAGGCGAATATATCACACCGTCACAGGCATGTGTTGTACAGAGAGAGATAGGCGCAAAATGTCCGGCATTTGACGTAAACGCAGCTTGTTCCGGCTTTGTTTACGCATTTGACGTTGCGGACGGATTTTTTGCAAGAAACCGTGTTGAAAAGGTTCTTGTAATCGGATACGACAACCTTTCAAACACAATGGACTGGACAGACCGTTCCACCTGCGTTCTTTTCGGCGACGGCGGCGGCGCAGTTGTTTTAGGAAAGGGCGACGACCTTCTTTCAATCCACATTACAGCAAAGGGTAACCCCGATGTTCTCTATGCTCCAAGGGGAGAGAACCTTTCTCCTTTTGCAAAGGAACAGCGCAAGCCTGCTATTTTTATGAATGGCCACGAGGTGTATAAATTTGCGGTTACATCTTTGGTAAAAGGCGTAAGAAAAGCGGTTAAGGATGCAGGTCTTACAATGGACGATATCGACTATGTAATTCCTCATCAGGCAAATATGAGAATAATCGAAGCTGCGGCGGACAAGCTGGGTATTCCGAGAGAAAAGTACATATGTACTATCGGGGAATACGGCAACACATCAGCCGGCTGTATGCCAATAGCTTTGGACGTAGCAAGAAGAGAAGGCAAGTTCAAAAAGGGCGACATCATTGTGTTCTGCGCTTTTGGAGGAGGACTTACTTCAGGAAGCTGCGTAGTAAGATGGGCTATGGACTGATTGTCTGATAATTAAGATTTTTACCGCATTTACGGAATTATCCGGCGGAAAAATATATTGTCCTAAAATATGCGAAAACAAAAATTAAGTTTTTGTAGGAATGGAGAGTAGTTTATTATGATATCTACAGTTATAAATGAACAGCTGGGAATTAAATATCCAATTTTCCAGGGCGGTATGGCATGGGTTGCCGACGCTTCTCTGGCTGCCGGTGTTTCAAACGCAGGCGGACTTGGAATAATTGCCGCTATGAATTCAAACGGAGAACAGCTGAGAGCTGAAATCAGAAAAGCAAGAGAGCTTACAGACAAGCCTTTCGGCGTAAACATCATGCTTATGAGCCCATTTGTACAGGAAGTAGCTCAGGTAGTAGTAGAAGAGAAAGTTCCGGTTGTTACAACAGGAGCAGGAAACCCGGGTAAATACATGAAAGCATGGAACGAAGCAGGCATTAAGGTTATCCCTGTTGTTCCTTCAACTGCCCTTGCAAAGATGGCAGAGAGAAACGGCGCATTTGCGGTTATCGCAGAGGGCGGCGAAAGCGGCGGTCACGTTGGCGACCTTACCACAATGGCTTTGGTTCCTCAGGTAGTTGACGCAGTTTCAATCCCTGTAATCGCAGCTGGCGGTATTGCAGACGGCAGACAGGTTGCAGCTGCATTTATGCTGGGTGCAGTAGGTATTCAGGTTGGAACAAGATTCTTGGTTGCAGAGGAATGTACAATTTCTCAGGAATACAAAAACAAAATCTTAAAGGCTAAGGACATAGACACAGTAGTTACAGGTAAAAGACTCGGTCACCCTGTACGTTCAATTAAGAACTCATTTACAAGAGAGTATACAAAGGCTGAGTACGACAGCAGCAACGTTTCTGACGAAGAGCTTGAAAAGATGGGCTTGGGCGTTTTGAGAATGGCTGCAAGAGAAGGCGAAGTTTCCAAGGGCTGCGTATTGGCAGGTCAGGTTGCTTCAATGGTTAAGAAAGAACAGCCTGCAAAGGAAATCATAGAGGAGCTCTTTGAGGGCGCAGAAAAAGTATTGGGCGGTGCAATGAAATGGGTAAAATAGCATTTGTTTTTTCAGGACAGGGAGCCCAGTACACAGGAATGGGCAAGGAGCTTTACGAGTGCTCACCGGCAGCAAAAGCCGTTTTTGATATGGCAGATTCCATAAGACCGGGAACATCAGAGCAGTGCTTCACAGCAGACGCTCAGACACTGGCGGTTACAGCAAACACACAGCCATGCGTTTTCGCCTGCGATTTGGCAGCAGCCTGCGCAGTTGAGGAAAAGGGCATAAAGCCTGACTACATATCAGGTTTCTCACTGGGAGAAATCGCCGCACTGGGATATTCAGGAATGCTTTCTTATGAAGAGGCTTTCAAGCTTGTATGCAAGAGAGCAGAGCTTATGGACAAGGCTGCAAAGGAAAACAAGGGTGCAATGGCTGCGGTTATGAAGCTTTCTCCTGAAAAGGTAGAGGAGATTTGCGCAAAGTTCGAAAAGGCTTGGCCGGTAAACTACAACAGCCCTGCACAGATAGTTGTTGCCGCATCCGAAGAGGGTATAGACCCTCTCTGCGACGAGGTAAAGGCTCAGAAGGGCAGAGCAAAGAAGCTTGCAGTAAGCGGAGCTTTCCACTCACCGTTTATGCACGACGCAGCGGTTGGCCTTGCAGAATATATGGAGAACATTGAATTTGCAGATCCTAAGGTTCCTGTTTACGCAAACGTAACAGCACAGCCTTACGAGGGCGAATACAAGAAGCTCACAGCGGCTCAGGTTGAAAGTCCTGTTAAGTGGATTTCAATAGTTGAAAACATGATTGCAAACGGAGTTGATACCTTTATTGAAGTGGGTGTAGGCAAAACACTTTCAGGCCTTATCGGAAAGATAAATCCGGATGTAAAGGTTTATAAGGTTGAAAACAAAGCAGATTTGGACAATCTTGCAATCTAATCCCATGACAGAAATTTCTGTCTGAGATTGTTTATATATAAAAAGTATTATTAAGGATTAAAAGAAAAAGGAGAATAGAGATATGCTTAATTTGAAAGGCAAAACAGCGGTTGTAACAGGCGGTTCAAGAGGAATCGGCGAGGCTATTGCGGTAAAGCTTGCAGGACTTGGCGCAGATATCGCTATAGTTTATGTAGGCAATGAGGAAGAAGCTCAGAACGCCAAGGCAAAGGTTTTAGAGCAGGGCGTTAAGGTAGAGCTTTACTACTGCGATGTTTCCGATTTTGCAGCAAGCGAGGAAACCGTAAAGAAAATCATTGAAGATTTCGGCGGCATCGACATTCTTGTAAACAATGCAGGTATTGTAAGAGACTGCCTTGTGCTTTCAATGAAAGAGTCAGATTTTGACAGCGTTATCAATGTAAACCTCAAGGGCGCTTTCAACATGATAAAGCACACATATTCTCACTTTATGAGAAAGAGAAAGGGAAGAATCATCAGCATTTCTTCCGTAGTAGGACTTAACGGCAACGCAGGACAGGCTAACTATTCCGCTTCAAAGGCTGGAATTGTAGGCATGACCAAGTCAGTTGCCAAGGAGCTTGCAGGCAGAGGCGTTACCTGCAACGCTATTGCTCCGGGATATATTGAAACAGACATGACAAATGCTTTGAGCGATAAGGTTAAAGAGCAGGTTGCAGCTTCAATTCCAATGAAGAAGCGTGGCAAGCCGGAGGATATCGCAAACGCAGTTGCATTTTTGGCTTCCGATGAGGCTTCATACATCACAGGTGAGGTTCTCAGAGTAGACGGCGGTATGGCAATGTAATTTTCAGCTTAGTAAAAAAAGTAAGGAGTGTGCATATGAGAAGAGTAGTAGTCACAGGTTTGGGTGCAGTAACACCGGTTGGAAACGACGTAGAAACCATGTGGAATTCCCTGATTAACGGTATCAGCGGAGTAGATGTAATCACAAATTTTGATACTTCCGACCTTAAAGTAAAGATTGCCGCTCAGGTTAAAGACTTTGATGCGACAAAGTACATAGAGAAAAAAGAAATCAGAAAAACAGACCTTTATACCCAGTATGCAGTTGCAGCAGCTCAGCAGGCTATTGACGACAGCGGCATTATGGGAACAATAGCAGAGGACAGATTCGGCGTTTATGTAGGCGCAGGAATCGGCGGTATGCACGCATTTACAGATAACGTGCTTGCAATGGACAAGGGCGGCGCAAGAAAGGTTTCCCCTTACTTCGTACCAATGATGATTGCAAATATCGCAGCAGGTACAGTTGCTATTAGATTTAAGGCAAAGGGCGTTTGCGTTCCGATAGTTACAGCCTGCGCAACAGGTTCTCACTCTATCGGCGAGGCTTTCCACGCAATCAAAAACGGCTATGCAGACGCAATTATCGCAGGCGGCGCAGAGGCTGCTGTTACTCCTCTTTCAATCGCAGGATTCAGCAACTGCAAGGCACTGACCACAAATCCTGACCCAAAAACAGCTTCTGTTCCTTTTGACAAGAGAAGAGACGGCTTTGTAATAGGCGAGGGCGCAGGCATTCTCATCCTTGAGGAGTACGAGCACGCAAAGGCAAGAGGCGCAAAGATTTATGCAGAAATCTGCGGCTACGGCAATACCTGCGACGCTCACCACATCACAGCTCCCGACCCGGAGGCAGAGGGCCCTTCAAGAGCTATAAAGCTTGCTTTCGAGGAAGCTCAGGTTACCGACAGCGATGTTATTTACATCAACGCTCATGGTACAAGCACACCGCTCAATGATAAGACAGAAACAAAGGCAATTAAGCTTGCATTGGGCGAGGAGAGAGCAAGAGAAATCAATATCAGTTCCACAAAATCCATGACAGGTCATATGCTTGGTGCTGCCGGCGGTGTTGAAGGCGTTGTTGCAGCATTGGCAATTAAAGAGGGAATTATTCCTCCAACAATCGGCTATGAAGTTCCGGACGAGGAATGTGACCTGAACTACACACCAAACAAGTCAGAAAAAAAAGATATCACAGTTGCGGCTTCCACAAGCCTCGGCTTCGGCGGTCACAACGCATGTATCGTATTCAGAAAGGTGGAGGAACAATGATGTATACAATCGACGAAATTAAGGAAATAATCACCGCTTTGGATAATTCTTCCGTAACAGAAGTTGAGCTTACCTGCGGAAACGGCGAAAAGATAAAGCTTAAAAAGAAAAGTGAAGTTAAGGTAGTTGCAGCAGAGCCTATCGAGGTTCCTGCCGCTCCTATGGTTATTCCGGCTGCTCCTGCGGCTCCTACAGCTCCTGCTGCACCTGCTGCTGAGGCTGCTCCGGTAGCTGAGGGTAAGGAAATCAAGTCCCCGATGGTAGGCGTATTCTATGCAGCAGCTTCCCCTGACAGCGACCCATATGTTCAGGTTGGTCAGGCAGTTAAGAAGGGCGACACACTCTGCATTATCGAAGCTATGAAGCTTATGAATGAGATTAACGCAGAGGAAAGCGGAGTTATCACAGAAATCTGTGTTAAAAACGGTGACCTGGTTCAGTTTGGTCAGCCTTTGTTCAAAATTAAATAATAAACCTCAAGTGTAGAGGATAAGTATAAAGAAGGGGGCAGAAAGCCATGAATCAGGAAGAAATTAAGAAGATTATACCCCACAGAGACAATATGCTTCTTGTAGAAGAGGCAGAAATTATAGACGAGAAAACCTCAAAGGGAAAAATCACCATTAAAGGCGACGAGTTTTTCCTTAGAGGTCACTTCCCCGGAAATCCGGTAGTGCCGGGAGTTATTCTCTGCGAAATGATGGCACAGGCAAGCTGTGTGCTCCTAGCCGGAAAAGCAGAAAACTGCACACCGTATTTCACAAAGATGAACAACGTAAAATTTAAAAATAAGGTTCTTCCGGGAGATACTCTGGAGAGCGTTTGCGAGCTTGTAAAAAGCAGAGGTCCTTTCTATTTTGTAAATACAAAGGGTTATGTTAACGGCAAGCTTTGTGTTGAAGCAGAGCTGTCATTTGCCCTTATTAAAAATGAAGAGTAATGGAAGTGAGTAAAGTTGTTTTCTAAGATACTTATTGCAAACCGTGGCGAAATAGCGGTAAGAATTATCAGAGCCTGCCGTGAAATGGGCATAAGTACAGTGGCAATCTATTCAGAAGCAGACAAGGACGCTCTTCATGTTGAACTTGCTGACGAAAGCTACTGCGTAGGAGGCCCTCTTGTTACAGACAGCTACCTTAACATGGCGGCTATTCTGACTGTTGCCATTGAAACAGGCGCTCAGGCTATTCACCCCGGCTACGGACTTTTATCAGAAAATGCAAAATTTGTTTCCCTGTGCGAACAGTGCAACATAGAATTTATAGGCCCTTCCTCCCGGATGATTTCCCTTTTGGGAGACAAGGACATGGCAAGAAAGACAATGCGAAACGCCGGAGTTCCTGTAACTCCCGGCTGTGACGTATGCGAAAGCCTTGAGCAGGCAAGAGAAGAAGCTGAAAGAATCGGTTTCCCTCTCCTTATAAAGGCAAGATCAGGCGGCGGCGGACGTGGTATCAGACGTGTTGACTCAATGGACGAGTTCGATAACGCCTACAATTCCGCCCAGAGCGAGGCTGCCAGCGCATTCGGCGACGGCGCAGTTTATATTGAAAAGTTTTTGCATCCTGTTAAGCATATCGAAATGCAGATTCTCTGCGACAAATACGGCAATGTTCTCTGCCTCGGCGAGAGAGAATGTTCCGTTCAGAGAAAGAATCAGAAGCTTATCGAGGAAAGCCCAAGCCCTGCAATTACAGACGAAATCCGCAAGGGTATGATGGAAGCTTCCGTAAAGGCTGCAAAGGCTGTTGACTATGTAAATGCCGGAACAGTTGAGTTCCTTTTGGATAAGGACAACAACTTCTACTTTATGGAGATGAATACAAGACTCCAGGTTGAACACGGCGTTACAGAGATGGTAACAGGCATGGATATCGTTCAGTGGCAGATAAGAATTGCCGCAGGCGCAGAGCTTAACAAAAAGCAGAGCGAGGTATTTATTCACGGCCACGCCATCGAGTGCAGAATAAATGCGGAAAATCCTGACGAGAACTACCGTCCAAGCTGCGGAACAATTCAGAGACTTCATGTTCCCGGCGGTTCCTTCGTAAGATTTGACACAGCTATATATCAGGACTACACAATTCCTCCTTTCTATGATTCAATGGTTGGAAAGCTCATTGTTCAGGCAAGAACAAGAGAGCACGCCATAAGAAAAATGAAGATGGCTCTTTCCGAATTGAATGTAATAGGAATTGACCACAACAGGGATTTGCAGATTGAAATTTTAAGCGACCCGAGATTTTTGGACGGAAGCTATACAACTGATTTTATGATAGATTTTGAAGAAAAGAAAAAAGCGAGGAAGAAATAAGGCATGGATTTGTTTACTTTTTTAAAGCCAAAAAACGAGCTTGAAGGCGCTTCTGCCGATACCGAGCTTAACCGCCCCTTTGTGCCTGACTCAATGTGGGTCAAGTGTCCCGGATGCGGAGCCATGCTTCTTATGTCGGACATCGAAGAAAACGATAAAATCTGCACAAAATGCGGTTATCATTTCCGTCTTACCGCCAGAGAGAGAATAGCTCTCATTGCGGATAAGGACAGCTTTAAGGAATTTGACGCAGACCTGAAAAGCAAAAATATAATTGATTTCCCAGACTACAACAGAAAGCTAAAAAGCGCAAAGCTTAAAAGCGGCGAAAACGAGTCTGTTGTAACAGGAAGATGCACAATGGGCGGATATGATACCGTTCTGTGCGTTATGGAGCCGGGTTTTATGATGGGCAGTATGGGAACCGTCACCGGCGAAAAAATTACAAGAGCTTTTGAGTATGCCACAGAAAATATGCTTCCGGTTGTTGTATGCACAGTTTCCGGCGGCGCAAGAATGCACGAGGGTATCATGTCCCTTATGCAGATGGCAAAGACCTCAGGAGCTGTAAAGCGTCACAGCGACGCAGGACTTTTGTACATAACAGTTCTTACAGACCCTACAACCGGCGGTGTTACAGCCTCTTTTGCAATGGAGGGAGATATTATCCTTTCCGAGCCTAACGCTCTTATCGGATTTGCAGGCCCGAGAGTTATCGAGCAGACTATAAGACAGAAGCTTCCAAAGGGCTTCCAGACCTCAGAGTTTGTTCTGGAAAAGGGCTTTATTGATGCGGTTGTAAACAGAAAAGACCTTAAGGTTACTTTGGTAAGACTTTTGGGACTTCATAGTACAAACAAAGCAGGGGAGGTGGAGAACTGATGTCAGCATTTGATAAGGTAAAGGCGGCAAGAGACGCCAAAAAGCCTACTACGGTTGATTTTATTGAGAATATGTTCGGCGACAGCTTCTTTGAACTCCACGGCGACAGAAGATTCGGCGACGACAAGGCGGTTATCGGCGGACTTGCAAGCCTTAACGGTATGCCTGTAACAGTAATCGGACTTGAAAAGGGCAGAAACACAAAGGAACGTATGGAGAGAAACTTCGGTTCAGCTCATCCGGAGGGCTATAGAAAAGCTCTCCGCCTTATGAAGCAGGCGGAAAAGTTCCACAGACCTGTTCTTTGCTTTGTTGATACCAGCGGCGCATTCTGCGGAATCGGCGCAGAGGAAAGAGGTCAGGGACAGGCTATTGCCGAAAATATCATGGAAATGATGACTTTGAAAACCCCTGTACTTTCAATTCTCATAGGCGAAGGCGGAAGCGGCGGTGCTTTGGCTTTGGCTGTAGCGGATGAGGTTTGGATGCTGGAAAATTCAGTTTATTCTGTAATTTCTCCTGAGGGCTGCGCAAGTATTCTCTGGAAAGACGAAAGCCGTGCAGCGGACGCCGCACAGTGCCTGAAGCTTACAGCACAGGATTTGTTCAAGCTTGGAGTTATCGAGAGAATTTTAAGAGAACCAAAGGTTGAGGACAAGAAGATTTTTGAAAGCCTTAAAATGCTCATTGCAAGAACCTTTGAAAAAAATCTTGCAATGCCTGTTGAAGAGCTTTTGGAGGCAAGATATAACCGATTCAGAAAAATCGGCGATTGCACTGACCTGTAATTTATAAAATATAAAAACATAAAAGGAGAGATGCGCTTGTATCTCTCCTTTCGCTTATATAGGTTAATATTGGAGGTTTAATGAAAAGGGTTATTGTTAAATCTGTTTATGACGCCTTTGAGTATGTTATGCAGCACTACTACCCGGCAGGGCTTAAAGAGTTTGCGGAAAAGTCCGACACCTATGCTGTTATTTCAATTCAGGACACACATACAAAGGGTTTCGGTTTCACTTTTTCGGAAAATCAGTTCTGCAAAGGTGTCCTTACTTTGTATTTTGACGATATTGTCAAAGAGGTTGAGGGCGCAGTTTTGTTTAATGAGGAAATGGCTGAAAAAATAATCGCTTTTATTGAAGAACATAAAAAGGCAGAAACTCTCCTTGTGCATTGTTACGGAGGCCAGTCCCGCTCAAGGGCAGTGGGAGCTTTTGCGGTGAAAATGCTGGGCGGAGATAATTCCCGTTATTTAAAAACAGGAGTGCCAAACATGCACGTTTACGACACGTTAATAAAAGCTTACAGCGAAAAAAGACAAAAAGAAACCGTGGTTTGAAGCCACGGTTTTGTTTTACATGTTTTTAAGCTTTTGGGCGGTGGTTGTGTCACGGGAAATTATTCTTGAATCCAGCTCATAAGAGGATATGGAAATAATCTCTTCATTTATAAGACCGATTATCATGCCAACAGCCTTGTCGCCCATTTCCTTTAAAGGCTGGGATAAGGTTGAAATGCTTGGATGACATTTCTTTGAAAGAATTGAATTATCAAATCCAATAACAGCTATGTCCTGAGGAACTTTATATCCGTGCTCACAAAGAGCCTTTATAAGGTCGCAGGCGGTGGAGTCATCGTGGGCAAAAAGCGCCTGACTTTTAATCTCGTTGCTGTTGAGATAATTTTTAATGTGATTAAAGGGAAGAAGGCTTTCGATTGACTCAACAACAGGCAGTTCGATTATATCGCTGAGCTCATAGCCCTCCTCTTTTAGGGCGTCTCTGAAGCCGTTGAACTTTGAAGCTGATGTGGACACGTTTGTGGGACCTACATAACCGATTTTTGTAAAGCCTAAAGAAAGCAGGTGAACTGCGATTTTTCGTCCTCCGTTATAGTGGGATATGCTTATGGAGTTAAAGCCTTTAAGCTCCTTTGTAATGGCTACAACAGGAATGTTTATTCCCGTGTAGGTTTTAACGCTTTTGGAGGAGGAAACAGGGACGGTTATTATTCCGTCAACGCCTATAGCTCTCATTTCGTTGATGAGATTTTTCTCTCTGTCCAGATTTTTGTTAGTGCACATTACAACTATACTGTAGCCCTCGTAGTTTGCGGTTGATTCTACAGCCGCAAGGATTTCAGTAAAAAACGGGTTTATAAGGTCGGGCAAAATAACGCCTATAAGGTTTGACTTGCTTTTTACCACAGCGCCTTTTCCTTCACCGGTCTGGTAATTGAGCTTTTTTACCCAGTAAAGCACATTTTGCTTTGTTTCCGGTTTTATTGACGGGTGATTGGACAGCACTCTTGAAACGGTAGCCTGGGAAACACCCGCCTTTTCTGCGATTTCTCTCATACTTGCCATATTTAATGTTTATGCCGGCAAAATAACTGCCGGCTTTTCCTTTCAGTTTAATATAATATTATTCTCATGTATGAATGAATGTATAATGTTATGAAATGCTCTGCAAAAAATACAAAAACGATACATGCATAAAAGAACGAAAAAATAGTTTGTATAAGAGTATCATAGCATAACATTTACTTTTAAGCAAGAATTATTTTAAAATTCTGTTGCATTTGCAACAGAATAAGGGCGGTTTTTATGCATAATGTATCATTGCGTTTCATTTGCTATGCATAACAGCAGGATTTTAATGGGTCTTAAAATGCCTTTATATGAATGTAAAGTGAATTAAAAACAGGCATTAAATGGTATAATTGTATATATTATTTAAATTATTAAAATTTTTTCAATAAGGTATTGACAAAAGACTAATTATGTATTACTATATTCATGTAACAAAGATGTATCAATGAAACGTGATACATCGAAGTAAATTATATACAAAGAAAGGGTGTTTAATGTGAAGCTGGATTATGGGAAGATGGCAAGAGAAATCATCGAAAAAGTAGGCGGAAAAGAGAATATCTCATCTGTTACTCACTGTGCCACAAGACTCAGACTCATCGTTAAAAACAGAGACATTATCGACGACGGAAAGGTTACTGAAATTGAGGGCGTTAAGGGCGTGTTTTATAACGCCGGTCAGTATCAGATAATTTTGGGAACAGGCGTAGTAAACCGTGTTTACGACGAATGCTGCGCAATGGATATTTCCGTTTCAACAAAAGAAGAAATCAAAGAACTTAAAGAAACCAATAAAAATAAGCTTCAGAAAGCTGTTCGTACACTGGGCGACGTTTTCGTTCCTATTATTCCTGTTATAGTTGCAACAGGTCTTATCCTTGGTTTAAAGGGCGCATTGCTCAATGATAACTTCCTGGGACTTTTCGGCGCAAGCTCTGCCGATATTCCTCAGAATGTTTTGGTTCTTTTGGACGTTTTGTCAGGTACAACCTTCTCATTTATGCCTGCTCTTGTTTGCTGGTCAGCATTTAAGACATTCGGCGGTAATCCGGTTTTGGGTATTGTTTTGGGACTTATGCTGGTTTCAACCTCATTGCCAAACGCATATTCCGTTGCAGACCCGTCAAGCGGAGTTACACCTCTTTACCTGTTCAACTTTATCCCGATTGTAGGCTATCAGGGCAGCGTGCTTCCTGCTTTTGCAGTTGGTCTTATCGGTGCAAAGTTTGAAAAATTCCTTCACAAAAAGGTTCCTGCAGCTTTTGACTTGCTCATAACTCCTTTTGTGGTTTTGGTTGTTATGATGTGCCTTGCTCTCATCGTTATCGGACCAATCCTCCACGTTGTAGAACAGTTCGTTTTGAATACACTTACAATGTTTATGGGCTTGCCTTTCGGTATCGGCGGATTCCTCATCGGTTTCTTCTGGTCAATTATAGTTTTGACAGGTATACATCACCTTTCAAATATTTTGGAAATCTCAATTCTCACACAGACAGGCTTCAACCCTGTTAACGCAATTTACACCTTTGGCGGATTTGCAAATGCAGCTTGCTGTCTTGCACTTACATTAAAGAGCAAGGATAAGCCTACAAAGCTTTTGGGAAAGAGCGCAACAGTTTCTTCACTTTTGGGTATCGGTGAGCCTGCTCTCTTCGGTGTAATTCTTAAAAACAGTATCAGACCGTTTATGATAATGTGTCTTTGCAGCGGATTTGCCGGAATGGCTTCCTCACTTTTGGGACTCCAGGGTACAGGTAACGGTATCAGCACAGTTCCGGGACTCTTGCTCTTCGTATATTCACCTTATCAGCTCCTTTGCTACATAGGCGTTGCAATCTTCACATTCGCATTGACATTTGCAGCTACATGGTTCTTTACAAAGGCAGAATAATTAAATTATAATAAAATACAGATAATTATATGGGAGTGAAAGTATGGAAAACAATATTATCAGTGGTGAAAAATACCGTATCACAATGCTTACCCAGCGTCTTGTAAGACTTGAGTACAGCGAAAACGGAGTTTTTGAGGACAGACCTACTCAGGCGGTAATCAACAGGGATTTCGGAAAAACAGAATTTACAGCGGAAGAGAAAAACGGTGAACTGATAATAGAAACTCCGTACCTGAAGCTTACATACAATAAAAAAGAATTTTCCAACAACGGTTTAAGCATAAAGGTTTTGGGAAATTGCAGCAATTACCGCAGTACATGGTACTACGGAGACGACTTTATGGATTTGGGAGGCACTGCCAGAACTTTGGACAAAGCCGACGGCAGCGTCCCCCTTTCCAAGGGACTTATCTCAAAAAACGGTTTTTCAGTATACGACGACAGCAAGTCCCTTGTAATGACCGACGACGGGTTTGTTAAACCCCGTGAAAATCAGGTTATCGATATTTACTTTTTCGGTTACGGACATGACTACAAGAGCTGTATAAAAGATTTTTATCACCTCTGCGGAAGTCAGCCTCTGCTTCCGAGATTTGCGCTGGGCAACTGGTGGAGCAGATACTATAAATACACACAGCAGTCCTATATGGAACTTATTGAAAAATTTGAAAATAAGGGTATTCCTTTTTCCGTGTCTGTCCTTGATATGGACTGGCATCTTGTGGATATTGACCCTAAGTACGGAAGCGGCTGGACTGGTTATACCTGGAACAGAGAGCTGTTCCCAGACCCAAAAGCCTTTATGACCTGGCTTCATGAAAAGGGACTTAAAATCACACTTAACGTTCATCCTGCCGCAGGCGCAAGAGCCTTTGAGGATAACTACAAGGAAATGGCTCAGGAGCTTGGCGTTGACTGGGAAAAGGAAGAAACAATAGAATTTGATATTTCAGATAAAAAATTTCTCGATGCGTATTTTAAATACCTGCATCATCCTAATGAGGAAATGGGCGTTGATTTTTGGTGGATTGACTGGCAGCAGCAGTCCCATACAAAAACCGAGGGCCTTGACCCATTGTGGATGCTTAACCACTTTCATTATTTAGACAGCGGAAGAGAAGGCAAAACTCCTCTTACTTTCTCCAGATATGCGGGCATCGGAAGCCACAGATACCCCATAGGATTTTCAGGAGATACATATATAACTTGGGACAGCCTTGATTTTCAGCCCTATTTTACATCAACTGCGAGCAATGTGGGCTACGGCTGGTGGAGTCACGATATCGGCGGGCACATGCATGGTTATCGTGACAGTGAGTTACAGCTCCGCTGGATACAGTACGGTGTGTTCTCGCCAATAAACAGACTGCACTGTTCGGACAACATATTCTGCGGAAAAGAGCCTTGGAACTACGATATAGGCACAGAAATCGTTATGACAAAGTTTTTAAGACTCCGTCATAAGCTGGTTCCTTATCTCTATACAATGAATGTTTGTCTGAGAGAGGAGGGCAGACCTCTTATTCTGCCAATGTATTATGAGTATCCGGAAGCAAAGGAAGCCTATAATTTTAAAAATCAGTATTATTTCGGAAAAGACATGATTGTTTGTCCTATAACCTCTCCTTCAAATAAAAAATCCTGTCTCGGCAAAGTCACAGGATGGCTTCCTTCCGGCTACTGGTACGATATTTTCACAGGCACAAGATATAAGGGCGGCATGACTAAGGACTTTTACAGAAACAATGAGAGTATTCCTGTTTTTGCAAAAGCCGGAACCGTGCTTCCGTTAAGCGCAGAGGTTGAAAACTCTGCAAAAAATCCTGAAAGCTTTGAGGTTCTTGTTTTCGCCGGGGACAGCGGAAGCTTTAAAATGATTGAGGACAAAGATGAGAAGGCTGAAACAAGGCTTGAAACAGAATTTGTCTACAGCTGGGACAAAGCTCCTAAGCTTACAATTTCTGCTTCCGGATGTTTTGAAAGCGTTCCGGAGAACCGCCGCTACAGCGTTAAGGTTTACGGACAGAGCTTTGAAAATGTTTCTGTTTTCGCAGATGGAAAACCTGTGGACTATGAGGTTTCACAAAAGGAAAAATCATCTTATACAATTACTTTGCCTTATATGAAATCCGATACAAAGCTTGAAATTGTCTTTGGCAACAACGAGCTTGCAGAAAATCCTGTTTTGGACATAACTGAAAAAATCCTCAATATGGCAAGTATCGAGTACGATAAAAAGCTTGAACTTTTCACAGCAGTTAAAAATAATATGGATGAAAAAAATGTCTGCGCAAGCCTTTTGACCATGAAAGACGAGGGCGACACAACAGTTGACTCGATAGTTGAACTTATATGTGCTCAGTGATGTAAAAATTTAGAATTAGTGAAAAAACGCCAACACTTTTCAACCTGAAAAAATATAAAAATAGACAGAAAATACCGTTAAGTATTTTCAAAAGAAAACCTTCTCGATTTGAGAACCTTTTTTCTTTTGTGGAAAAATAACTGGTAAAATTTAATAATAAATCATATACAAATGTTGGGTTTTGTGAGCTTGTGTGAAAGAAAAGAAAAAAATCTTCGAAAAATTTAATTCCAAATTGGAAAAATGTTTTAAAAAAAAGAGAATGTTATTGCGTTTTTTGTAGTGTTTTTTTGTCATACCGTTCTTTTTAGAAAATATACACGAAATTTTAATATTTTTTTCGTGAATTTACTTGAAATTGACTGTATAATTTGTTATTATATATGTGTATGAATAAGGTTTAATTTATTATTGTATAGAGGCATATTCTGCGAAAGGGAGTGTCAGAAATGAACTACTCATTAAATGATTCGAGATATCCGTTGGATCTTTTTCACGACGGTGACGCCGTAAGAGCTTATGAACTTTTGGGTTCCCATTTTGTAAAATGGAATGACCGTGACGGAGTTGTTTTCCGTGTTTGGGCACCTAATGCTCTTTCCGTGTCCGTTGTAGGCGATTTTAACGGATGGGACAAAACCGCAAACTTCATGTACAAAATAAGCGAGCCGGGAGTATGGGAGCTTTTTATAGAGGGCATACAGCAGGGTGAAATATACAAATATTGTGTTGAAACACCTACACATGAAAAAGTGCTTAAATCTGACCCTTACGGATTCTGCTTCCAGATGCGCCCCGACAATGCTACCGTAGTTTATGATATAGACGGTTATAATTGGAACGACAATGCTTGGGTGAAACACAAAAGCGAAACAAATCACAGGGATTGCCCTTTGAATATCTATGAAGTTCACGCAGGCTCATGGATGAGAAATGAGGACGGCTCACATTTAAGCTACATAGAGCTTGCCGACAAGCTTATTCCTTATGTCAAGGAAATGGGCTTTACTCATATTGAATTTATGCCTCTCACCGAGTACCCTTATGACGGTTCATGGGGTTATCAGGTTACAGGTTACTTCGCACCAACAGTTAGATACGGAAATCCTAAGGATTTTATGTATTTTATTGATAAATGTCACCAGGAAGGCATAGGCGTTATTTTGGACTGGGTTCCTGCCCACTTCCCCAGAGACGCCCACAGCTTGGGTAAATTTGACGGCACATGCTGCTATGAATATGCCGATACAAGAAAAGGCGAGCACAAAGAGTGGGGTACATATGTTTTTGACTATACCCGTTATGAGGTTATCAGCTTCCTGATTTCCAGTGCAATGTTCTGGCTCGATATGTACCACATAGACGGTATTCGTGTTGACGCTGTTGCTTCAATGCTTTACCTTGATTACAACAGAAGAGACGGCGAGTGGGTTGCAAATAAATACGGCGGCAAGGAAAACCTTGAAGCTATTGAATTTTTGCAGAGACTCAACACAGCTACTCACCTGTATCATCCTGACGTTATGATGATAGCAGAAGAAAGCACCTCATGGCCTTTGGTTTCACGTCCTGTTGCCGACGGCGGTTTGGGCTTTGACTATAAATGGAACATGGGCTGGATGAACGATATGCTTCATTACATGACCCTTGATCCACTTTGGAGACCTTTCAACCACGACAACCTTACATTCAGCTTCTTCTATGCATTTTCAGAAAACTTTATTCTTCCTATTTCTCACGACGAGGTTGTGTATGGAAAGGGTTCTTTGATAAACAAAATGCCGGGAGACGAAATTCTTAAGTTTGCAAACGTGAGAACATTTATGGGATATATGATGAGCCATCCTGGAAAGAAGCTTTCCTTTATGGGTTCTGAAATAGGCCAGTTCAACGAATGGAACTTCAATGCTCAGATTGAGTGGGAATTGCTTGACAAGAAACAGCACAAGCAGATTCAGGATTTCTTCAGAGACATAAACAAATTCTATCTTGAAAATAAGCCTATGCACGAGATTGATTTCTCTTGGGAAGGCTTTAACTGGATTCACCACGACGACTATACACAGAGCATCATAGCTTTCAGAAGAATGGATAAGAGCGGCGACGAGATTATCTCCGTATGCAACTTCCAGCCTTTGGAAAGACAGAACTACTGCATAGGCGTTCCGAAATACGGCGTATACGCAGAGGTATTCAATACCGACGCAAAGAAGTACGGCGGCATGGGAATTACAAACGGAAAGAACATAAAAACCGTTGACGAGGCAATGCACGGCTACGAGCAGTCCATAAGCCTTGATATTCCTCCTATGAGCGTTATGTACCTCAAGTGTGTAAAGGAAACAAAGAAGCCTGAAAAGAAAAAGGCTACGGTGAAAAAATCCACATCAAAAACCGCAGACAAAGAAAAGATTTCAAAATCTGCCAAAGCATCAAAAGCAGACAAAAAATAATTATTAAACAATAATATTGTAGCCTGCCGAAGATGTCTTTACGGCAAGTTGAATATAAAATTAAATCAGCATAAATATTGTTTGGAGGTAGCTATTATGATTCCTAAGCAAGAAGTTGTAGCAATGTTGCTTGCAGGCGGTCAAGGCTCACGTCTTGGTGTGCTTACAAAGAAATTGGCAAAGCCCGCTGTTCCATTCGGCGGTAAATACAGAATTATTGACTTTCCGCTGTCCAACTGCGTTAATTCCGGCATCGAAGCTGTCGGCGTTTTGACACAGTATCAGCCATTGGTACTCAACGAGTACATCGGCAGCGGCGCACCATGGGACCTTGACGGTATGCACTCAGGCGTTACATGCCTCAGCCCATATCAGGCAGTTGAGGGCGCAGACTGGTATTCAGGTACTGCAAACGCCATCTATCAGAACATTTCCTACATCGACAGATACAATCCTGAGTATGTTGTTATCCTTTCCGGTGACCACATCTACAAGATGGACTATTCTAAGATGATAGCTTATCATAAGGAAAAAGAAGCAGCTTGCACAATCGCAGTTATTGACGTACCTCTTTCAGAGGCATCTCGTTTCGGTATCCTCAACACAAATCCGGACGGCTCAATCTATGAGTTCGACGAGAAGCCTGCTGTTCCTAAGAGCACAAACGCTTCCATGGGTATCTATGTATTCAGCTGGGGCGCACTTAAAAAGTACCTCATCGAGGATGAAGCTGATCCTAATTCCAGCAACGACTTCGGTAAGAACGTTCTTCCTGCAATGCTTAACGCAGGCGAGAGGATGTTTGCTTATCCATTCGAGGGTTACTGGAAGGACGTTGGAACAATCGACAGCCTTTGGGAGTCCAACATGGATCTTCTCGACCCTAATACAACATTGGATCTTAAAAACATCTATTCCCGCAACCCAATGATGCCTCCTCACCATATCGGCGAAGAAGCAGAAATCCAGAATTCTCTTATAGCTGACGGATGTAACGTAGACGGAAAGCTCGAGTTCTCTGTATTGTTTGCAGGCGTAAAGGTTGGCAAGGGTGCAGTTGTTAATTCTTCAATCATCATGCCTGGTGCAGTTATTGAGGAAGGCGCAGTTGTTCAGTATGCAATAGTTTCCGAAAACTCTGTAATCGGAAAGAACGCTGTTGTAGGTGCAAATCCTGAGGATGTAGAAAACAGAGCTGACTGGGGAATTGCTGTTATCGGCGATAATCTTAAAATCGGCGAGGGTGTTGTTGTTCCTCCTAAAGCTATGATAGATCATGACATGGAGGTATAAGAATCATGAGAAGCAATAATATTTTAGGTCTTATTTTTTCCAACATAAATGACGATAAAATTCCTGAGCTTACCGCTAAAAGAACTATGGGCAGCGTGCCTGTAGGCGGCAAGTACAGAATGATAGATTTTCCTCTTTCAAACATGACAAATTCAGGTATCAACAACGTAGGTATCGTTGCAAGAAACAACTACCTCTCCCTTATGGATCACGTTGGTACAGGCGCTGCTTGGGACCTTTCCAAGCGTCATTCAGGTTTGACAGTTTTGCCTCCTGTTGGAACAAACAGTTCCCTCAACAAGGTTGAAACAATCTACAGCATCAGAGGCTACATAAATCACTGTCAGGAAGAGTATGTTTTGATGTGCTCCAGCGACTTCGTTGCAAATGTTGACTATCAGAAGGCATTCTATGAGCACATGAAGACAGGCGCTGACATTACAATTATGTATAAATACATGCAGATTCCTGCAAAGCGTACAAATCCTGTAGTTCTTTCCTTCGACGTTAACAAGAGAATCACAGAGCTTTTGATTAAGCCGGGCGCAGATGACAACTACTACAACATGGCAACCGGTACAATCATCATCAAGAAGGACCTTCTTCTTCAGCTTATCGAGGGCTGCGTAAGCTCCAACAGATTGAACTTCAACAGAGACGTTCTTCAGGTAAATGTTGATAAGCTCAAAATCTGCGGATATGAAATCGAAGGCTACTGCCGTTTCATCAACTCAACAGCAGATTACTTTGATGTAAACATGAGCCTTATGGACGCAAACGTAAGAGCACAGCTCTTCAACAGCGACCGTCCAATCTACACAAAGGTTAGAGACGATATGCCAAGCCGCTATGGTCTTGGAAGCCACGTTAAGAACTCCTTGGTAGCTCAGGGCTGCGTTATCGACGGTGAAGTTGAAAACTGCATTATTTCCAAGGGCGTTTACATTGCTAAGGGCGCAAAGATTAAGAACTGCGTAATCATGCAGGATTCTAAGATTGGTCCTAACACAAACCTCAACTATGTTATCATTGATAAGGACGTAGAGGTTAAGGAAGGCAGAAATCTTATGGGATTTGTAACCTGCCCAACATATATTCCAAAGCAGTCAATCGTTTAATTTAATAAATATGGGCAATGCGGTAAAACGCATTGCCCGATAAAATAAAAGTCGGATTGAAAAAGATGCCGGCTGATTTGTCATAAAGAATATATTGAGAACATCTCAAGGAGGAATTACAGTTGAGAATTTTATATTGTTCTTCAGAAGCACTCCCATATGCCGGCAGCGGCGGTCTTGCCGACGTAGCAGGAAGTCTTCCACATACATTGTGCAAAAAAGGTGAGGATTGCAGAATAGTAATGCCTCTTTACGGCACAATTTCTCAGGAACTCAGAAATACTTTGAACTTTATCACAAACTTTACAGTTCCTGTTGCATGGCGTCATCAGTACTGCGGACTTTTCTGGGCTCGCTGGAATGACTGCACATACTATTTCATAGACAACGAATACTATTTCAAGAGAAACGCTCTTTACGGCTTCTATGATGACGCCGAGAGATTTGCATTCTTCTCAAGAGCTATTCTTGAAATGCTCCCATATATCGATTTCCATCCGGATATCATCAATGCCAACGACTGGCAGACAGCTCTTGTTCCTACATACTACTATCTTTTCTATTCAAAGAATCCATGGTATGCAAACATCAAGAATATTATCACAATTCATAATATTCAGTACCAGGGCGAGTATGGCTGGGAAGTTAACACAGAGTGCGTTGGTATTCCAAAGAGCGACGAGTATCTTTTGGAGATGAACGGAAACCTGAATTTCCTCAAGGGCGCAATCGAAACAGCAGTAAGAGTTACAACAGTTTCTCCAAGCTATGTTTCAGAAATCAGAGACCCATGGTTCAGCCACGGTCTTGACCCTGAGCTCAATCTCCGTTACTATAAGCTTTGCGGTATTCTCAACGGTATCGACGTTGACAACTACAATCCTGAAACAGACCCGAATGTTTATGCAAACTATTCTTTGAACAACATGGCAGGCAAGGCAGAGTGTAAGCGTAAGCTCCAGGAAAGACTTTCTCTCGAGCAGAGAGCAGACGTTCCTATGGTTGCAATGGTAACACGTCTTGTTTCCCATAAGGGTCTTGACCTTGTAAGAATGGGTCTTGAGCATCTCATGAACACAGAGGATATGCAGTTTGTAATCCTCGGTTCAGGCGACGCAGAGTACGAAGATTACTTCAGATACATGCAGAATAAGTATCCGGGCAGAATTTGCGCTTGCATCGGCTTTATCCCAGAGCTTGCAAGAAAGATTTATTCCGGTGCAGATATATTCCTTATGCCTTCAAAGGCAGAGCCATGCGGACTTTCACAGATGATAGCTTTGCGCTATGGTACAATTCCTGTAGTTCGTGAGGTAGGCGGACTTAGAGACTCTGTTCACGACAGTATGGACGGTTTCGGTAATGGATTTACATTCAGAAACTACGATACAGCAGATATGCAGAACGCAGTAAGACGTTCTCTCCAGGGTTACAGAGATCACGACGGATGGCAGCAGCTTGTTGAAAGAGCTATGAAGAGCGACAACAGCTGGTCACGTTCCGCAGATGACTATATCAATGTTTACCGTGACACTCTTAATTGGGACTAATTTTAATATCTGAAATTTTTCAAAACAATATTCTCTTTGCAGAGGGAGAAACGGTAACCTTTATGGGTTGCCGTTTCTTTTTTTATTTGTGGGGTAATATGTATGAATGGGTTTACTATTTTATCATTCTTAGAATGTGCGATATTCCTTTTTTATCAAATCTTTTTGACAAGATTCTTGTCTGCGGGAATGAAAAAGAAAGCTTTGGTTTTAACTGTAGCTGTTGAACTGGCAGCAGCGTTTATTTTGTGCGGCTCTATTGTGTACGCCTATGTAAACAATATAAATTTTATAAATATGCTTCGCTTGATGTTGATATCTGTATTTTTAATGTTGTTTATTATATTTCAGTTTTTCCTTATAGAACGTATTCCCATAAAAAGGGGAAAAACAGCCATTTGTATTATTCTCAGTTTAGTAATATCAGTCTTAGCGGCAAAAGGTATTTTTATAATTGAAAGCAATATAAAAAGCTTTGATACTCCGGAACAGGCTATCGAATACTCAGTAGGACAGCATGTTTTTGAAGATTATACAGTTATCAATGAAGGAAACTATTTCTTTGTAGTAGATGCAAAAAGCGATGTATCCAGCGGAATATACCCGTTGTACTATTCCCAAAAAGATTTAAAGACCGGAAAATGGAGTATGCTTTTCATGGTGGAGAATTCCGTGGAGAAACAGCTGGACAGTGAATCTCTGTTGATGAACACTTTAATTTTCTGTAAGTATATGCCGGAAACAGATAAGTGTTTCGTTTTGGCTGAAAACAGAAATGATATACTTAAATTTATGAAAAGCGTCACCGATAAAAACGACGTGTCCTTTGAACCGATTTTCACAAAAGAGGACATAGAAAAGAGCGAAACAATTCCAACATTCTTTTATGATATTTTGGATTGTGAAAACGGAAAAATAGAAATAAAAATAAACGGCGCATCAAGAACCATAGATTTATCAGAAAAATAAAAGGATATTGTTTCTTTAAATATCAAAAAAATAAGGGTACGGAAACAAGCGTTTTCCGTACCCTTTTTCAGGTCTATTTATCAATAAGCCTTTTTAAAGAGGTTAATAATATCCTTAACTGTGCCCTTTCTTGGGTTGCTTCCGGCATTGCCGTCCTTAAGAGCGTTATTTGCCATAAGCTCGAAGTCCTCTTCCTTTACGCCCATTTCCTTAAGGCTTGATGGAATACCTACATCCTTTGCAAGGCGTGCCATTGCAGCAATAGCCTTATCTGCTGCTTCAAGAACAGAAAGACCTTCGATGTTTTCTCCCATAAACTGAGCGATATCAGCAAACCTCTGAGGATTTGACATGATGTTGTACTCTTCAACAACAGAAAGAAGCATTGCGTTTGCTACTCCGTGAGCCAGGTCATACTGACCGCCCAGCTGGTGAGCCATAGCATGTACATAACCAAGGTTGCCGTTGTTAAATGCCATTCCTGTCAAAAGTGAAGCATAAGCCATGTTCTCTCTTGCCTTTACATCGTGACCGTTAGCAACTGCCTGGCGCAGATTGTTTGCAATAAGCTTTATTGCTTGTATTGCACATGCGTCGGTAACAGGGTTAGCGTCTACAGAAACATAAGCTTCAACAGCGTGTGAGAGCGTCCATACCTGTAGCAGCTGTAAGTGCAGGAGGAATGTCCAGCATCATCATAGGATCGTTAAAGGAAACGAGAGGAACATTTCTCCAGCTTACGATAACGAATTTAAGCTTTGTTTCAAGGTTTGTGAGAACGCAGTGACGTGTAACTTCACTTGCTGTACCTGCTGTTGTGTTTACAGCGATAAGAGGAGGGAGAGCGTTTGTGAGAGTTTCAATGCCGGCGTATTCTGTGAGGTCGCCCTCGTGAGTAGCGGCAATACCTATTCCCTTGCCGCAGTCGTGTGAAGAGCCGCCGCCGATTGTGATGATAGAGTCACATCCGTTTTCCTTGTACATTTTAAGACCGTCATAGCAGTTCTGTACCTTTGGGTTTGGCTCTGCACCTGTGAAAATTACATATTCCAAACCGCTTTTTTCGAGAGAGTCAACAGACTGAGCTACAGGACCGTTCTCGAGTTTTGCCAGAAATCCGTCTGTTACGATGAGAGGCTTGTGCATGTTAAGGAGCTTGCAGCGTTCGCCCAATACAGCCACACAGCCAGGTCCCATAAAGTTAACTGATGGATTTAAAAAATCATAATAGCGCATATTTTTTATCTCCGGTAATAAATTTTTTATTATTTTACCACATTTTTTATTTTTGTAAATACACTATTGTTCAACATTATCTTATTTTATTGTATAATTTTCATGAAACGGTAGATATTTTAAGAAAATAATATTATAAATTTATGTATAAATATTAAATTATTGTTAAATGCAATTTTTTATTAGGTAAATTTTTTCCTATTTTTTACCTAATAAGATTTTATGATTTTCAGGCTAAAAAACAAAAACTTTCAGATAGTCTGGTGATCTATTAAGTAGCAAATCTATCGCTCATGGATAAAATATATCCTGTTTAGCTGGCACGGTGAATTTTGCGGATGTCAACCGATGCCCATTAGACAAGGGAGACAGAAAGGGCAGCGAACATATCATCTTCTATAAAATATAAACAAAAACAGATCCGGGCTGGCGGGAATTAACCTGCTGACATGGGTCTGTTTTTCTGTCTGCACTCATTAAAATCTGTAAAAAAATTGTGCAATGAATACTAAAAATGCATGTATTAAAAGGAGTAAAATGTGACTTGCTACGAATTTCAATTTAATACATATATATTTGATTTACTATAGAATAGCAATTAAATTAAATAAATTCCTTAAGAAATTTTGATATGATAGATAAATTAAAAATGATAGTATACTTATAAAAACAATAAAATCAATAAAATTCATAATATAATGTAAACGTTTTTTTGGATGCAAGAAGTATATTTTTACAATAAAAAAATAGGATTATGGGAATTTATATTTTATATCAAAGAGAATATAACTAATATATTGCTAATATTTGCATTAAACTTTATAAAAAATTTATATTGGTAGTTGACTTATAGATTTTGCGTCATTTTTATATTCTGTAATATGTATGTAAATAAATGATAAATATTAAACAAAAATTTGGATAATTGATTGATAAAAAATAATTCAATAACCCTTATAGCAAAATATCCGACTAATATATAAATATTATATAAAAGGTTATCACCGTAAAAGTTCATTATAGTAAATAAATATTACTATAATGTTATAAAACTGCATTTGACAAAAAAATTTATTTTTAATATAATATGTACAATATTATAATAATATGAATTTATAGAAAATGCTTTATCTTAGAGGAATGATTTGTTTTTGATTGACTATAAAAAAGGTTGTGATGAGAAATGAGAAAACCGCTGCGGAAATGGAATTTCAAAAAGCTGATTGCCGTGGGAATGTCGGCAGTTATCTTGCTGCAGGCAACTCCTATGTATGCTTTGGCTGACGAGGTTTCTGACAAAGATACAGGTATTGCAAGCTCTCCCGAAAGCTATGAGGAGAGCGTCCAGAGCTATACGGAAAGTTCTTTTGTGGGAGAGTCCACAGAGGCTTTGGAAAGTTCCTCTACAGCAGAAACGACTAATGCCGAAAGTGAACCAAGCACAGCAGCTTCTTCGGAAAATACGGAGGAAACTGCAGATGTTACGGCGGACGAGGTTACATCAGAAACTGCAGAGGAAACCGCCGGTGCTTCTTCGGAAACACAGGCTTCTGAAGATGCTTCTTCGGAAATTCAGAACACAACAGAGCCTTATACAGAAGAGGAAATTGTGTTGAAGGATTATTTTGAAGAGGGAAAAATAAAAATATACAACGCAGAGCAGTTAAAGGCAATAGGAACAAACGTGACTGTTAAATCCGGCGATACAGAGGAAAGCACCTTCGGTACAGGAGAGGATATAACGGCTGACGGAAAGGCTGTAACCTATTCCCTTGATGCGCAGTATATTTTGATGAACGGTATAAGCTTAAGTGCGCCGGACTTTTGGTGTTTGCCTGAGAATTTTACAGGCTCTTTTACGGCGAAAACAGATAAGTCGGAAAATCCGGTTCTCTATGACGAAACTACAGACACCATATACATTTACAGCAACTATCAGCTTATGGTGCTGGCTTCCGAGAATTCTGAAAAAGAGCCGGTAATGACAGGGGATACAAACGCCGATACCTTTGGAATGGGACAGTTTGTTTATGCTGACGGTGAAGAGAACGGACAGAATTACATAACATATTCAAAAACTCATAACTATGTTCTCTCGGAAAACTTTACTGCCGAAATGCCGGAACTAAAGGCCAATATTCTTTTGAATGAAGCCAATGACGGAAGACAGTTCGCAGGACAGGTAATTTATCATGACTCCGAGGAAAATAAAGACTATATACTTATCGGAAATGAAGCTCAGCTGAGAGCCATAGGCACAGATGAAAGAGTTTATACTGCTGTTTATCAGGCTAAGTTAAAAGGTGCAAAGTGGGAAGTTGATACCGATTCCGATGGAAAACCTATAATGCTGTACGGCGGAGACGCAGACTTGACAGCTGCGCAAAACGGTAAAAAGGATTATGGATTCCAGGAAATAGAAAAAGCTTCCGGAGCTCTTACCGGCCGCTGCGGAGTAAACCAAATTACCGGAGAAATTGATCCAAATATGGATATAGAAGATTCCGGAAAAAAATATCAAGCTTCCGAGAATTACATTATTTTCAGAGATATCACTCTTACAGGAAATTGGACTCCTCTTATGTTTTCAGGCGAAATGTATGGTCGTCTGAACATGGTAAAGGGAGAAAATGTAACGATTGCTAACGTAAATATAAATCAAACAGGAAAGCTTCCTATTGATGAGTATATCGGAATAGGCTTTTTCGGAACTATATCCAACGAAGTAAATGCAACAGAAACAGTATCAAAGGGTACAGCTATAGTTTCAGATATCAATATAAGCGGTGTGAATATTCAAAGCACATCGACAGAGGTAAAAAAAGATTTCAGTCTAATAGGAGTATTGCTATTGCCTCTGTTTAATAAAATTCTTACAGGTTTGCAGACTGACCCTTCAACTTTTGCCATGGGCGGTTTTGCCGGAAGAATTCAGGGAGATGCGAAAGTGGAGGACTGCCATGTTCTTGGGCTGGAAACACTTAATTCGCCTATGGCTATGTCCGGCGGATTTGTGGGAAGCGTCAGCGGAACAACAAGGTACGAGGCGCTTACCGGCGCTTTGGGAGCAACTCTTGATTTGCTGAGTCAGATATTAAATGTTATACCGATACTTGGCTTGGGAGATCTGGTGACGATTTTGCTTGCCGGAGGAGTTTTGGATGTAGGTAATCTTGTCCCAATAGGATATTATTCTCCTGTAGTTACAAATTGTTCAGTGTCATATTCAGAAACAATGACCTCTGTAGGAAATCCGTCAAAGAAATTTAACGGAGGATTTACAGGAAGACAGGAAGGAGCAATACTTAAAGGTTGTTCGGTCAACACAAACGGCTCTCTGGAAGTCAAAGGCGACAGCTTTGTAGGCGGCTTTGCAGGAGCAGTGGTAAATGCAGAGATAAAGGGTTTGTTGAGTTCACTGGGCGTTGATTTGGCAAATGCCGGGGTTCAGTCTGTGTGTGCAGATTGTACCGTAACCGGTTCAGACATAAAGGTGACAGGCTCAGGAAAATATGCCGGCGGTTTTTGCGGTACCCTTAATAACAGCTACCTTGTAGATGTTAAGGTAAATAATTTATCATCTGTATCTGCAAGCAGATATGCAGGAGGCGTTACAGGATATTCATCTCTTGGCTGGGGACTTACAATAAGCGATGATTACGGAGCATACGATAAAACATTGCTTGACGGAGTAAAGGAATTGCTGGGAACATTGCTTACAGGTGATAATGCAAGCGATTTGTTGAGCATTGTCGGTATTCAGCCATCAAAAATTTACGGAGCTTCAGTAACAGGAAATAATCTTGTAATAACTGCAAGCGACTCATATGCCGGAGGTGTTGCCGGATATAGTGATGGCTTAACACTGGCTAAGTCAGCTCCGGAAGATGTAAATCAGCTAAGACCATTTGCGAAAAATCATATTTCATATACAGGTCAAAATATTCAGCCGTCAATAACCGGCCTTAAAAGTGTTTCGGCAGGAAACAAATACTCCGGAGGTGTTGTGGGAGATGTAAGGATGGCAAGTGCCGCCGGAATACTCAACACAACTGTAGGATTGGTAGGCTATATTAAATTTGATATTCAAGAAGTCAATGTTTCCGGAACCGGTACAGAGTTTACAGTAATGGCAAAGGAATACGCAGGCGGCGCATTTGGTGAAGCAATAGGCGGAACAGTCAGCAATGTTGTATTGAACAATATATCGGAAGTTACCGCTGAAAATTATGCAGGCGGTTTTGTAGGATTAACCGGTACAGGCTCACTTGTAAACGGCGGCGGTCTTGACCTTTTGGGTCTGGGACTTGTAAAAATAGACAGTCTTTTAAGTGTTGCCGACGCTATAGAAACAAAAATTGAGTCATCTGCTGTAAACGGAAATAATTTAACTGTTTCAGCGACAGGAAGCGGAGGAGAGCTTATCACTTATTACGCCGGAGGCTTTGTGGCTTACAGCGCCTGCGCTTCAATAAGTGAAGGTACCGTTACGGGACTTAAAAATGTTTCAGCCGATATGACAAGCGGTGTGTCAGGCGGCTTTGCCGGAATGTCAACAACAGCAGGACTTGCGGATGTTCTTGGAGATGGAGAAGTTATCAAGGATATACTTGCAATAGAAGGACTTCTCAGTGCAGTTACTTATATGGTTCCGGATTACAATCTGTGTTCGGTTTCCTTTGTATCTAATCAAGAGGAAGACGGAACAATTCTTCCGCAGGTTGAGGCTGACATAGCCGGCGGATTTGCAGGAGATTTCCAAAGCGGACATATAAACAGTGAAGAAGAACTTCAAATACCAGCCGATTATGTTTCGGTAAAGGGAATTGAGCAGGTAAAGGGAGGACATTATGCCGGAGGCTTTGTGGGAAAAGCTTATGCCGGAGGTCTTGCAGAAGGCGGCGGTCTTTCACTGCTTGGCGGACTTATAGAAACCAATATTTCAAATCTCTTGTCAGTTCTTAATGTGTACATGCCGGTAATAAAAAATTCGGCTGTAGAATCTTCTGATAAAGGATTAAAAGTAGAAGCTGAAAGAATATCTGACAGCTATGCCGGAGGTTACATAGGTTTCGGCTCAGGCGTTCAGATTTCTGACAGCCCTGTAAGCGAGCTTAGACATACGGTTGTTAATCAGCCGAATAATTTAGAGGCTAAGAATATTCCTGCATATTATGATAATTCATCTGATTACTCAGTAATCGCCGGAAAATATGCCGGAGGTTATGCAGGACTCCTTGATATAGGAAATACCGCAAATCTGGTTGATTCAATAAGTGTTTTGGGAATACTCGACTTGGGTAATTTGACCCAGGCATTGGATGTCACAGCATCTAAGGTAGATAATTCAACTGTCAACGGCGGTGCAGGCGGTTACTCTGTACTTGCAAGCACAACAGACGGCAGCTCAGGTTACGCCGGAGGCTATGCCGGCGGAATTTACGGCTCAAAGGTAACGAACAGCGATGCCGACAACATTGCCTATATTATAGGCAGAGACAGTGCCGGAGGATATGTTGGAATTATGGAGCCTGGAGATGTGGCAAAGGTGGTTGAGGACGCCGGTGTTCTGAAAGGTTTAATTTCCACAAACGTCGGACTTGCCTCCGTGCTTCAGTCCTTTGTCCCCTTTGTTGAAAACTCAGACGCTTTATCTATTCCATGCGGAAGCGCAGTAAGAGCGGAAAAGGAAAGCGATGGAAGCAGTGCCTGCGGAACTGCCGGAGGCTTTGTTGGACACAGCATAGGCGGTCAGATAGATACCTGTCAGGCAATAAGAATCCGTTCTGTATTCGGTTCTGAATATGCCGGCGGATTTACAGGCTGGGCAGAGGGCGCAAATGTTGTGGATACAGGCTCCTTGTCATTGCTCTTTGGAGTTGTAAAGCTAAATAATCCTTTACAGGCTGCGCAGGCAGTTTATCCCACAGAGAAAAACACAAGAGTTTCCGGTCCTATGACTGATATGGACTTTAATATCTGGGACAGCTGGGCAGAAGCCGTTGGAGTTTCCGGAGCATACGGTTCGTATTTTGATGAATACAGCCAAAAGAGTGAAGCAGAGAGAGAAGCTATTTACGAACAGCGTAAAAATGACTTTGCCTATGGCTTCAATGTAGAGGCAGGCAGAGACGGTAATATTTCCTCCAATAGAAATATCGGAGGAGACGCCGGCGGCTATGTGGGAAGAATAGACGGCGCATACATAGAAAATGCCGTTGTAGACAGCGTTGCAAATGTAAGGGCATACAGAACTGCCGGAGGCTTTGTTGGAAATATGCGTGCAGGCAGTGTGGCAAATGCCGGAGAGATTAGTCTTGCAGGAATAAATATACTTGATAATCTTTCTATAATAGAAGCATTTGTACCGGTAGTTAAAGGTGCTCGTGTTAATGGCTTTGTTTCAGGATTGTCTGTTGAAGCTTATGGTATTACTGAAACAGACGGAAGCGGTCATATTACAGGTCAGACGGCAGGACGAGCCGGAGGTTTTGCAGGATATATTGTCGGCGGACAGATTTCCGGTATTGAAAATGAGGAAGGCATTGTTACAGATAAAACAACAGTAACTAACCTTAGAAAAGTAAGCGGAACCTATGATGTGGGCGGCTTTGCAGGAAGTATCGAGTCAGGAAGTGCTCTTGATTTAAATGCAGATGAAAGCGGTCTTCTCAATAAGATACTTAAATATATTATAGATACGGATACCCTTGTAAGCGTTCTTAATGCAACTGTTTCAACCATAAAGGATGTTGAAATAAGCGCATGGAACAGCTGGGGTACTACAATAAGCGGATATTACAAGGACAGTGCAAATAATGAGTGCTGCTCAAACAGTACAGGAGGCTTTGCAGGTTCTGTAAGCGGAGCAATAATCGGAACAGAGGAGAAAGATTCCAACGGAATAAAACATGGAGTCAGAGGAGTAACAATAAGCGGTCTCAGAGAAGTTTACGGAGGAGAACATGCCGGAGGATTTGTAGGTCTTGCAGATGTAGGTTCACTTGTAAACCTTTCTAAGGATGATACGACTTCCATACTTTCGTTAATTAAGCTTGGAAATACCAGCGTTGCCAATATGTTCAGAACATATATATACGATTCACATGTTACCGGTTCTGAAAATTACGGCTTGACAGTTACAGCAAAAAGCTCAAGTGAATACGGTACAATGGATTCAAAGGTATACACAGGAAACGCCGGCGGATTTGCAGGAAGCTTTATGAATTCTACTGTTGAAGACAGTGATGTTTCCGGATTGAGAACGGTTTCTGCCTTGAACAGTTCAGGAGGCTTTATCGGCTATTCAGGAAAGAGCGGTCTTGTTGATTTGGATCAGGCTGAGATAGGTGACAATAAAGTTCCTCTTCTAAACGGTGCTGTAGGTGTTCTGGATTTATTCGGTTCAACAGTTGACAGCTGTGATGTTACCGGTGTTGAAAGCGGATTTATGGTTTCAAGCTTCGGCGGCACAGAGGAAAAAGCAGGCGGATTTGTAGGCTTCGGCGACTTGGCAAGAATAAGCAATTCAAATGTGGACAAGCTTAAACAGGTTGCAAGTGCAGAAATTGCCGGTGGATTTGCCGGAGAAACGAGCTATGCATATCTTGCAAAAATTCAGGTTAGCTCAGTACTTACTAAGGTTCTTGTGCCGGTTCTTAATGTTATTTTGGATGCTTTGAGAGCTGACGAACTTGTAGAAGGAAATGTTATTAAGATAAAAATACCCGGATTGATAGAGCTTGACCTGCTTTATGAGGGGGATGTGGTTTACCTCAATCTTTTGGGACTTCAGGTTTCGGTAAAAATAGAGCCTAATGCAGATGATGAAAGCTCCGGCTTGCTCGTAGTTTCAATAGGAGATTCCACGGTAAAGGTAAATTACCATGATTGGAAAATCGACGGTGAACAGCCTGATTTGGAAGTTTCCCTGATTAAGGCAAACAGAACAAAGATAGAAAATTCCAGCGTTACAGGTATTTCCTACGGCTACGATGTATACGCCGGCGGCTCAGGAAACGACGCAGACGCAGCTTCCGGTCTTGAAAAGAACAAGGGAAGCTCCGGCGGATTTGTAGGATACAACCATGAAGGCTTGCTGGAAAACAACGATATGTATTTCTGCGATGTTGTAAAGGGCAAAGACGGCGAGGTAGGACCGTTTACAGGAGTCACTCAGCTTGATTCGGTATACAGCTTTAATACTATCGCCGGAATTGAAGGAAACGATAATATTTACAGAGTTTACCGTCATGCGTCCGGAAGCTATCCGATACTGAAAAATGACAGCAAGGAACTTCAGACAGATTACAACGGTGACGGAGGTTATCCATGGAATAATATTTACACAATAAATCACATTACCTCTGTTGAGAAATTTACAGATTTTGTAAATGCGGTTATCACAGACGGAAATGAAAAAGTCTATGCTGATGTTTATATAAGCGGCGCAAAAGCTGTATTGATGGGTAACGTGGATACAAATCCGGACGACCCGTCAGAAACACCTTTGCCGCCTGACATTCAGGACCCTTGTGAGGACGAATTTATTGTGTTGACTATCCACAATATCTGGGACGACTGGTCAGACTATGACGGCATAAGACCCGGAAATATAACTATAAAAGTCATAGGAACTGTTGCCGGACGAGATGATTTAAAAATTGAAAAAGAAATAGTTCTTAATGCCGATAATGCTGTGGACACAGAAAATATTTGGTCATATTCTTCAGATACTTTAACATTTAAGGGCTATGAATTAGATAAAGAAACAGGAGAGCGTTTGTATTATACCTATACGGTGGAATACGAAACTCCCGACGGATATGTGTCTGAAACAAAGGTAGAAGATTATTACAATTTCTACGTAACACATTATCACAGACCTGCTCCGGGATTCTTACCGGGCACAGGCGGAACAGGCATTGTTCTGCTTAATATGGTTGGTATTCTGTTCTTGGGAGGCTTTGCTTTTATGACATACTCAAAGTATGGCAAAAAAAGAAGAGACCTAAGAGACAGAAAGAATAAATATATATATTTATTAAAAAAGGAGAAGTAAACATGAAACAGTTAAGAAAAGTAATGGCTGTTATCTTTGCAGTAGTGCTTGCTTTGACAATGACAGTAACTGCATCAGCCGCAGAAACAGTAAGTATCACAATTCAGCATGGAGGAAACGATTTAAACGGCGTAACTTTTTCCGCATATAAATTGTTTGATATCACTGCAAACGAAAGCAATGATGCTCAGAAGATTTACCGTATCGATACTGACTTTACAGCTTTCTTCACCACAGATGCCGGAAAAACAACAGTAAAAGAAGCTTACGATTATGTAAAAACTACAAACGTAGATACATTGAGAACTGCTCTTGCAGCATATATAGAAGAAAACGGCACCGAGGCAGATAAAACTGCTGGAGGAACAGGCAAAGCAGATGTAACTCTTGAAGACCTTGCATATGGTTACTACATTATAATCCCAAGCAGCGATAACTATGCTGCAAACCTTATAATGCTTGACGCAGCTTCAAAAAATGCTGCTGTTAAGGTTGCAGAGCCTACAGTTGATAAAAAAGCAGACGGACAGGACAATACTTCTGCACAGATAGGCGATAAGGTTGACTTTACAGTTAATACAGTTGTACCGGATATGTCAGGAAAAGATGCATATTATTTCAAGCTTGAAGATAAAATGTCAGCAGGTCTTACTTTTGACAATACAACTGCTGTGACTGTTACAATAGACGGAACTCCTCTCACAAAGGATACTGACTTTACAGTAGCTACAGAAACAGTGGAAACAGACAAAACAAAGCTTACTGTAGAAATAAAGAATTTTATAAACTATAAAGATGATTCCGGTAAAGCTATTGTTATTACATACAGCGCAACATTGAATGATAAGGCAATAGTAACAGATGTTGAAACCAACTCTGCAAAGGTTGTTTACGGTACAGACCCTGATTTCTCAGGAGATGGAACAAACGAATCAACACCTGACGTTTCAAAGGTTGTTGACCATACATTGGTTATAACAGATAAAGACGGAAGCAACAATCCTCTCGGCGGCGGTGTGTTTGAGGTTAAAGATTCCGGCGGCAATAAGTTAAAGCTTACTTATGATGAAGAGAATGACTGCTATGTAATTGATGAAGTTGGCGGCTCAGAGACAATAACACTTCCTAATGAGGGTACAGTGACAATTAAGGGTCTTGACAAAGACACATACACAGTTACTCAGATTACACCTCCTGTTGGCTATGATATAGCAAATCCTGCTTCAATAAATGTAACTTTCGACAGCGATGAAGTGGAACAGATAAAGAAAGCTGATTTTATCAATAATTTGGGCACAGGACTTCCTGAGACAGGCGGTATGGGTACTGTAATCTTTACAGTTGTTGGTCTTGCTCTTATAGCAGCAGTTGCAGGCAGCTTCGTAATCAGCCGTAAAAAGAAGAATTCATAATCTAATTTGAGTTTTTAAAAATTTGTATTATTATATCTAGTTTGATTTAGTTATTCTCCGGCGGAGATTTTTAAGAATTTCTCCGCCGGAAGAATAAACAGCAGGGAGAGCGCAATGAAAAGTAAAAAAAAGAGAAGGATTTTTGACGCTATTAGGATTTTAGTTCTTTTGATTGCAGTCTCCGTGCTGTTGTACCCGTCGGTAAGCAACTATCTTTACGAATTAAAGAACACAGGGGTAACAAAAGATTACGACAGTCAGGTAGAACAGCTAAGCCAGGACGAAAAGAATGAAATGTTTTTAGCGGCTGTTGAATACAATAAAATGCTTGCAGGGGAAGAAATAACCGAAATAAAAGACCCCTTTTCTAAAGAAGAAAAAGAGCCTGATGAGCTTTATGAAAGCCTTTTAAAAATGAACGATTCCGGCATGATGGGGTATATAAAAATACCAAAAATCAATTTAGAGCTTCCCATATACCATGGTACTGAGGAATCTGTTTTACAGGTGGGAGTTGGTCATTTTGAGGGTACGTCACTTCCGGTAGGCGGTGAGAAAACCCATTGTGTTCTTACAGGACACAGAGGTCTGCCCTCCAGAGAACTTTTTACAAATATAGATAAGCTTGAAAACGGGGATGTTTTCTATATTAAGGTTTTCGGCGAAACGCTTGCTTATCAGGTTGACGATATAAAAACTGTTCTTCCAGAGGAAACGGGCAGTCTTGTTCCGTTTGAAGGTGAAGACTATGTTACATTGGTTACATGTACCCCCTATGCAGTCAATACTCACAGACTTCTGGTCAGAGGACACAGGATAGATTATTCAACTGCAGTTACTCATGTGCCCGATATAAATATAGAACCTCAGCTTCCTTTTGAAGTAAAAATGCTTATTTTGGCAATAGCTGTTATTATTGCCGCTTTTATAATTTATCAAATTATAAAAATAATACGCAGAAGAAAAAAATAGGAGAATAACCATGAAAACGAAAATGAGAAAAAACAAATATTTGGCTTTTATTATGGCGGTATGCCTGCTGGTCTGCTGTCAGTTTTCCGTAAATGCAGATTCTCAGAAAGGTTCAGTGGAGATATATTGTCATGGAGTCACCGCTGACGGTGAACGTGAGGAACTAAGCAATGCTGAGTTTGTACTGTATAGAGTAGGGGAATATGTTAACGGAGAATGGACTCTGATACAGGATTTTGTTCCGTCAGGAGCTCAGCTTGGTGATATGTCTGCATCATACCAAAGAGAGGCAGCAAAAACACTTTATGATTTTGCTCAAAAGAATGATTTTGAGTATGCGTCTGCTTTCACAGATATAAACGGAAGAACAGTTTTTACACAGCTTGAATTAGGACTGTATCTTGTTTCAATGAAAAATGATTACGAATATGGAAACGGTGTTTTCTGTTCAGCTCCATTTTTGCTGACTATGCCGATAATGGAAGATGATGAAATAACTTTTAATTTTTCGGTGGAGCCAAAGGTAGAATGGTCTGAAAATGAAGAGCCATCCAGCTCGACTGACTCTACTTCAAAGCCTGCACAGCCCACCTCATCTTCGACAAAACCCACAGATGAACAGGGAAGTCAGCAAACAGGACAAAGTAAATTGCCTATACAAGTCGGTATTTCACTGATGCTTTTATCCTTGTTTGTAATAATGCTCTTAAAAAAGAAAAAAGATAAATAAATGTATTGCAGTAAAAAATCCAACAGGCAGAAGCTTTTATATAGCCTCGCTTAGCTGGATTTTTTATGTTATTTTAGTATATAAAACAAAAAACCACCAGATTATCTGGTGGTTTATAATTGCGATGTTAGCACCAAACGGAGCGTAAATGCGGGGTGTTTGCACTAAAAGTAAATGTTAGCTTTTTCTCGCTTTCGATAAGATCGCCTTTTTCAGTGCCTCAACTTTTTCAGTGCTAATGTCTCCGATAATGAAGATGTCAAGTGTATTTGAGGTAAAGTCAACCATCTTGTTAATTAGCGATTTGTTATCAGAAGCAAGGAACGAGATTCGACCCTCTTTGTCGATAATACGAATTGCGCCACGTATATCATCAGGGAACTTGTCCAACGAGCAATCTTCTGCCCTAAGATGAGAGGGAATGGACTCCAGATTCACTTTAGCTTCAACAAATCCAATGTATGCAGGGTCTATCCCGGCTTCTGCGGCTAGCTCCTTATGCATGTTTTGAATTAACCATTTTGCTAACAAATAGACAGAGTCATTAACAGGGTTAGCCACAGGATTTGCTGCAGCCTTCGGGATAATGTCGGTCATGGTAAGCACATGTGTTGGCTTTTTTCTCTGACTCAAGCATTCCCACAATGCCACGATATATGGATCTTTGGAGTTTTCGCAGTAATCCCGTATGGTTTCCCACATATAATCATCGGTGTACTGATAGAAAGCATCCGTTCCAATCAAACCGGCAATATCATCATATGTCTGATATGGCGTCGTTGTTGCAGTCAAAACTTTATATTCCAGCGCTTTTGCTATTGCCTCAAATGCAGAAGACGTTTTGTGCTGTACAACCTGAGTATAATGAAAATATCTTGCCATCAAAAAATGTTCAATAGCATGCTGACCACGTATATCAAAAACCACGAGATCTATCGCTTCTTCTGTTCCATTATCTCTGCGCAGAGTACAATTTTCAATTCTCAACTGGCGGAGAATATACTCTAATTCAACATTGCCGAAAGATACACCAGCTTGTCTGGAATCTCTGAGCAAATAATCTAGTCTGTCTGCATCTAAGCTTGAATGTAGTAACTGTGCATATACGGGTTTGGCCTGCGTATCGCCAATGATTATCTGTCCAATTTCTTCCGGAGATACACCTACACTGTTTAAAATAGCCACGATCTCAGGATCCTTTTGGACAACCTCAGCACCCATATGTTCATGGTCTTTCGCTTTTCTTTTTTTGAAGTTGGCGATGTCACCTAAGAGCCCGGTGTTATCGTCAACAGGAGTATCAAGCCCTGCTACCATTGCGTCTGTTGTCTTTACGTTATCAATGTAACTATAAACACATTCGCTTAGGTGGGAAAAAGGGAAATGGCCTACATCGTGCAATAGCGCCGCAATGCGCACCTTGCGCGCGTCTTCTATAGTAAAACACGCGGTAGAACCATCTTTTTCGCCATATTGCCGATAAAGATGTTCGCACATTTTTCCCATAATGCAAAGAACACCTAACGAGTGTACGAATCTAGAATGTTCTCCACTCGGAAAAACATAAGAGGCGAATCCCATTTGCCGGATTCGCCTCAATCTCTGCATAGCCCTAGTATCCAGCAGCTGTACTTCCGTTTCAGAAAGATTAATACACCCGTATATTGGATCGTTTATGATTTTATAATTAAATTCAGCTGCGTACAAATCCGGCATTTTAGTTCCTCCTTATGCAGCGGTTTTAAAAGCAACATAGGTGGAATAACCCGCCTTGATTTGTTCTTCTGTAAATTGAGGCTTGGTTGCCCGAATCTTTTCTACTGCCTTTTCTTCGGTACTGTATCCGCGCTTGTACCAATATGCAATAGAAGCAATCAACTCGTACCATTGTACAACGCTAATTGTCAAATTCTGCTCATCGATAGCATTTTCTAAAGAATTAACCCTTGTAATCATTGAAGCATAAGGCTCTTTGAGCGAATGATTCTCAATGGCAGTATCCCCTTCGGGAATAATTTGATATGCTACCGCTGTAAGATCAGTAGAGTATGGGCCATGAATATACCAACTATATCCATAACCCAGAGGCAAACCAATATCCTGTGCCAAATATACTTTCTTCTGTAACAGGATTCTATCGTTAATTGATTCTAGAGTAAAGCAATGTAAATCTCTAATTGCGATAGCTGTTGCTATATGTGAATTGTTCATAGTCGCACCTCCGCATAATTATTATACACTCAATTTTCAAAAAATGCAATATTCCCTCTTGACATTTTTGAATTTTTGTGGTATGCAACCTCTATTTATACTTCTGCTCCAGTGCGCCACCGATCCGCAGATGGATTTCCGGCTGGTCCTCATACACCACAATTCTGTCGGTGAGCTGGCGGAGCACTACTGCGTCGGAGGTATCCATCTTTTCTCCGCTGTGGACGTGTTCCCTAAAGGCATCCATCCAGTATTTCACTTCCGCGAATCGTCCTGCCGTTGCTTTGATTTCTCGCTGTCGCTCCTGCAGCTCGTCCATCTGCTGGCTGTAGGAGGCGATTTTGATCTCGTAGTCTATCTCACTCACCGCACCCTGCTGCTGGGCTTTGTGGAGGGCAAGGACGGCCTCCTGTATGGTTATGATATCCTGCTGCACTCGATCCAGTTCTGCGTGGTTATCGACCTCCAGAACCTCTGCACAGCTTTCCTCAACCACATCCAGCACATCGTCCATTCCGTCGAATGCAGCTCGGATAGTGCGCTCCAGTACATCCTCATTGATATGGTGGCTGTCGCACACCGATCGGCCGTTGCTGATTCTGTTGGTACATCCCCAAGCTGCCACGCGCTTTCCGCTGCCGACAGTGCGTACGTGTCTGCGCAGGCGGTGACCGCAGGTGCCGCATACCAGCAAGCCACTGAGTGGATATTTACTGGTGTATCGACTGCTGCCAACCGATGTATCCTTTTCATCTCTACGGCGCTGCATCTCTGCCTGCGCCATGTCAAACATCTCTTGCGTGATGATCGCCGGATGAGTGTTCTCTGCGTAGTACATAGGCGACTGGCCGGTGTTCTTCATTCTACGCTTGGATAGCACGTCCGGCTTGAAAGTTTTGCCGAGGATAGCATTGCCGGTGTATTTCTCATTTTTGAGAATGCCCAGCACTGCGTTCGGCCGCCACTGTGAGCTGCCGCGCTTTGTGGTGATGCCGTCTGCCTCCAGCTCTCGGCAGATCTGCGGCACAGGGATCCCTGCAAGGTATTCGCGATAGATGCGAAGCACCGTTTCTGCTTCATCCTCTGCAATCACATATTCACCGGTGCTGCTTTTCTTGTAGCCCAGCACCATGCCGGTGTTCAGAATAACCTCACCATTCTGGAACTTCTTTTGATAGCTCCATTTGATGTTGGTGGACATGGTTCGTGATTCCTGCTCGGCCATGGCAGCGAGAATCGTTAGCAGCACTTCACCGCCGGGTGTCATGGTATCTATGTTCTCATTCTCAAAGTACACGCTGATACCGAGATCTTTGAGCTCCCGAATGTAGTTGAGTGCATCTACGGTGTTTCTGGCAAAGCGGCTGATGGATTTGACCAGCACCTTGTTGATCTTCCCATCGCGGCATGCCTGTATCATGCGCATGAAGTCTGAACGCTTCTCAGCACGAGTGCCGGTGATACCCGGATCCGCATAGATACCGCCGAACTGCCACTCCGGTTTTGACGTGATCAGGTTCGTGTAGTGCTGTACCTGTCGGTCGAAGCTATCTTCCTGTTCTTCCTTCTCGGTCGACACGCGGGCGTATGCTGCCACTACCATCTGTGGCCTACGATACTGACCTGTGGTGAATAGCGCTTCTGACGGGATCCGTCGCACCACACGCGGTGCTGTTTGTGCCATGATCACACCTCCTTCTTGTTCCAGCCGGGTTTGTTACCCGGCTGACCGTTTGTATATTCCTTCGTGATCTCCACGCCATTGAAGAAGCGGAAGGTCACGTGATTTGGCGTCATTATGATTTGCTCTACAAATAACTTGAGCTTTGCTTCGTCGAAGTCTGTAATTGTTGTATAATCGCTTTCTCGTATATTGTTTCTTTGTAACTGCCGGATGTGTTCCTGCTGCTCTCGGATTCTGGCCTTGATGGACTGCTGCTCAGCGCGGAATGCTTTATCCGAGATGAGCTTTCGCATCAGCAGCCCAGCCAGCTTTTCTTCCTCCTGCTGGAGCTCCTGTACGACCGTCTGTATGGCGTCTATGGTATTGCCCTGCGGTCGTCGGGTAACGAATTCATTGTATGCTTCTATGAACTTCTCTTGCAGTATCGTATCCTTGATGCGTGTGCTGTCGCACTGATCGCGGCCTTGCCGTTCCTGTCGGGCGCAGACCCATATATCGTTACGCCATTTCTTGCCGCTGTTATTGACCTTGTGACGGTAGGTGCTTCCGCAGCAGCCGCATACGATCCTTCCTGTAAACGGGTAGCTGGGATGCTCCTGCTTTACCAGCTTGGGGTTTGCCCGCTCCTGCCGTATTGTCTGTGCGCGATAGAAGGTTTCCTTGCTGACGATACCTTCATGGGCGTTCTCAATGTAGTATCGCTCGCCGTAGCGACCATCTAAGTTATCGCACTTGGCTCCGTCGATACGGACGCTTTTACCCATCATGACATCGCCCATGTATTTCTCATTGCTGATGAGCTGGAGGATATTGTTTGGCCGCCACGGGTTTCCTTTTCCATTTGGGATCCCTGCTTCGTTGAGGGTTTTTGCGATAGCGAGGCATCCGCACCCGGAGATGTACATGTCGTAGATCCATCGCACTACTTCTGCCTGCTCCGGCACGATGACCACGGTGTTGTTTGCCGCCATGCGGAAGCCATACATGCTACTGCCGATGGAATACCAGCCGTTTTCAAAGCGGTGCTGGATTGACCATTTCTGCCGCTTTGCATCCACTTCCAGATCGTTCTCTGCGATGGTGGCCGCGATCGTTAAGAACAGCTCGCTGGTGGGCTGCATGGTGCTGATCTGTTCCTTTTCGAAGATGACCTCCACACCCGTGTCACGCAGCTCTCGCACTGCTTCTAACAGCTCTACGGTGTTTCTGGCGAAGCGGGAGACCGATTTGGTGTGTATAACATCAAACTGTCCTGAGCGGGCATCCTGCAGCATTTTCATGAACTCCGGCCGCTTGTATGCGCTGCAACCGCTAATCCCGCGATCGGCGTATATGTGTACCAGCTCATTGTTTGGATCGCCATCAAACTTACCGCGCCAGTATTGCTCCTGAAACTCATAGCTGTGAATCTGTGCCTTGCTGGACGATGATACGCGCACATAAGCGACCACGCGTTTTCTTGCCATGGCATCGACCTCCTTCCGTATAGATTTTTGTTTTTGCTTACCATTCGAATCCTGCGAATCTGACGATTTCGCGGATTGCGTTCATTGCTCTTTTGGGGCTTGAGTAGTCCCGAATGAATTTGGGATCCTGCCGACCATTCCGCTTCACTACCACCAGCGGATATCCGCAGCTCAGCAGGATCCGCACGTCCAGTGTATCCTCCTGCTCACCCTGCCACGCGATCTGCACCGTACGTTTCCACACTCTGTGATAGATTGGATGGCCGGTGTCGCTGGTATAGCCTGCGAGGGTGAAGCTGTTCTTGGCGATCAGCTCATCGAAGTCTTTCTGTGCTTTCTCTATGGTCATTGCAGTGACCTCCTTGCTTTTTGGTAGGACAATTAAGCCAGAAAGAACGGGGAAAGTCCAGCGCAATCGCCATTGTTAGCAAAGAGTTAGCAATTGCGCTGGTTGCCCATTTTATTCGGTGATCTGCATCACATGAACTGCGTCGGGGCGAATGAGCTTAGCATCCAGATATTCGTAGCCGAGATAACCAACCTGACCTTTAGCGATGAACAGCTCGTTCAGGCGGCGCATCGTGAAGGGCATGCGATCAATGATCCAGTAGTAGCTAAAATCACCGAAGGCGATGGGCTTGGCTCCTGCTGCTTCACTGGGCATGTAGTTTGAGATGTACACCGGCTTGCCCATGATCGTATTATCCGTGTGGTTCCACAGATAGTTGCCGCTGGCATCTTTGAGGGTGCGGAGCTTGAGAGCAGACTCGTCGTTCATGATCCACACTGCATTACGGCGATATTCCTTGTCCAGCGAGAAGAACAGGCGGATCACATCATCGTAGGTAATGTCGCCGGTGCTGTGACCGATGGCTGCATCCTTCAAGAAACCGTTGGGGGCATCTACGCCATCACCGCTAACGAAGGCTGCTTCCTCTGCTCGACCAATGCTGCGACCGAAGTCCTTGAGGATGTGAGACTCCACGTCGAAGTTTGCATCGTTGCAGAAATCCTCCGGCATCAGAATGGAGGCGCCAAGGATGTTGCATTCCAGACGATGTTCTGGAAGAAGTTGCTGTTGTTGCGCTGGTTCAGCCAAGTAGTGGCAGGCTCATTGTCGTATGCCCACACAACATTTTCGCCCTTGAATGCATCCATCACCGTAGCGATCTGACGCAGGAGGTTTTCCTGCTTGCGAGCCGCGACAAACTTCTTTTCGGACTCAGAGGGGAGGCGATAGCTGCCGTTTGCAGTGTTTTTGCCCTCGCTGATGTGGCTGTAAGTTACGGTTCTACCTCTTGCGGCATTCCAAAATTCTCTGTGGTATTCAGTGCTATGATACATTTCTGTTCCTCCTTAGTAATTCAAACATCTTTTACACTCGTACAAACCGAGCGTGTTTAAGGTCTTGGGACCGCCAACACATTTCATTTCTCTGCCGCAGCCGGGACAGAGTACCACGTAGGGCAGGAAATCATCTGTGCGGTGTGCGTCCCTTGCATGAAGACGATAACGCTTTCCGGATTCGCTGAGCTCATCCGTCAAGTAAAATTCGTGATCTTTGCTGATGCATTCCTCTGTGTTCCATGAGTGCATAGGATGCTTCGTGTTTCCACCTTTGCCGACACTCATTATTGGATAAACTGCCATTGTAAAATCCTCCTAAAAATGTATTTCTCTTGAAAACTTGATTTATGGGTCTATACCCCCTCTTGAAAACCCGCCATCTAACGTGTGACCCCGCGCCCGTTTTGGGAATAAAAAGCTGGCAAGATTTGACCTCCCCCTGCCTGTCAGGGGATAGGGTTATAACCATAGCGGGCGCAGTAATGCTCGACATCATCCAGACTGTACATGTGGATGGTGCTGCTGCCATCTTTGACGGTGTAGCGAATGTCCTTAGTGACGGTGATCGTGGAGCCGTCGGCTTTCTTGTATTTGCGTTTGCCGACAGCGAAGAGCCTGCTGCCGAACAGCTTGTCTTTTAAGCTCATGCCACTCATCCTTCCTCGGTCACCTTGTAGCCGCGCTTGCGGCAGTGCTCGATAGCATCACGGTAGTAGCTAAAGAACACGGTGCTGGTTCCTCTGTGAATGCACCACGGCATGGGTGTCAGCGCGATGCTCCTGCGCAGGATCACCGGTTTGCCGTCCTCTGTGTGGTACATGGTGATCGCATCCTTCTGACTGTCACCGAAGTCTGCTGGGTCTGGCATGGTCATCGGCATCCTGCCATCCCTTGTGCCGTAGCACTTGTAATTACGCATATGATTTCTCCTTTTCATCATGGTTTGTAGCAGACGTAGCAGTATTTATAGGTAATTCGAAAAAATCACTTCTTTAGGGAAAAACTTATTTTCCTGCTACACCTGCTACGTGGTTATAGCGGATGTGCGAACGATGCTCCAGTTAGCCGATACCCAAGCAACATTGTGGTTTGTGCACCGCCACCCGCAGGACGCTTACGTTCGATCTGTGCAAAGCTTCGCAATCCTTGGTTAAACTTCATTCTGTTCTCAGCATAACAACCGTCCTCGGCACACCACTCACGGTACACTCGGTACACATCCGCTGTCCTTACCTCAGCGTTTTCCGCTTTTTCTAAACAGTCCTCCACAAATCGCATGATTTTGTCGCTGTCCTTGCGGTATTCTGCAATGGCCGATCTTACGGATTTGGGGATTCGCAATCCTTCTTTCTGGATGAGCTGATATCCCTCTACCAACCAATTCAGGATGGCGCTCTGGCTTGCCGGCTTTGCAAACAAGGCTTTCAGATTTTTGTCCTGCTCGGATTCTTCGAAGTGACGCTCAAAGGGAACAACTACCACGCGATCGCTATTGAACAAAGTCAGATCATTGATGGAAGGCCGGTAATTGGTGTTGATGTACAACTTGAATTGCGGCTTGAAATCAAAGCTGTTTTCATGCAGGAATCTGGCGTTGAGAGTATCATTGCCAGTCATGCTCTTAACCAGTGCTGCATCCAACAGCAGCCCGCGTCCCGGCTCAGCGATGTTTGCAAATCTCACACCTGCAAGACGAGCTACATCTTCACTGGGCATCTGGCTGTTGCTGTTTCGCTTTACACCGATAGTCTCGGCTCTGACGGTGCAGCCGTAGCTGCCCAGAACTTTGAGTACGCTTTCACACAGTGTACCTTTGCCGTTGCGAGTGGTAGCTTCATAGAAGATGTAGAGACATTCGTATCGGGTATCGCCGCTGATTCCATATCCCAACACCTTTTGCAGGAACTTCGCCTTCTCCTGATCATCACAAGTGATTTCTGCGATGAACTGTTCGAATCGTTCACATCGCGCTTTTGGGTCATAAATCACGTTGGACTTCTTTGTCAGCATGTCCTCAGCGCGATGTTCTGTGAATTCCATGGTACCCAGATGCAGGGTGCCGTTCGCACAGTTGAATGCATACGGGTCTCTGTCGAAATCCTCCATTTGAGTTTTATGAACTCCGCGTGCGTCCTTCAACACGGTTTCTCGCATTTTCCGCGTCTGCCAACGACTGCAGAACTTCATATACTCCTGCCGGATGCGCTCGTCTTGAATGGTGAGGCAGTACCGCATAAGGTCATTTGCCAGTGCCATGCAATACTCCATTGCACAGAGGCCACCTAAATCCACGCTCCACACGCCATCGGAGTAGCAATACCAATTTTTGCGCTGCTGCACGTATCGCGCAACGTCTCTGTAATAGTCAGCGAACAGCTTTCCTGCGCCCAGCTCCGTCCATGGATATCGCTTGTTATCTTCCGGGTGGAGCTGTTTCAGCTTTTCGAGCGGAGCCCTAAACAGTTCCGGCGGAATATAGTCCTCGCTGTCGGCAATTCGTTCACCGAACTTCTTGGCACTGCTCCAGATGCTTGCCAGCTCGTCGTCTGACAGAGGCGGCACACATCGTTCTGCTTCTATCTTGAACAATCGTTCCGCTTCGGCCGTATCACCATATCGCTTGATGAGTTTTCCTGCTTTCTGTGACAGTGTCGCGTTGCGGCTACCTGCTGTGATCGCTGTGGGTAACATCTGATCCACCGTTTTGTCACCTGCGAAGAACATGACTTCTGGCTGCTCGGTGCCGAAGCAGAAGCGAGCGATGTCCAGCGCATTGTCGTCGAAGAAAGGAAATTTTTTATAGACGCGCTGTTTCATAGCCGCATAGGTTTCTCCATCGCAGACTCTGTTGATTGGAAAGTAGCAATGGAATCGTGGTCTTGCGGTCTTGCCCTTCTTTTCCTTCATATGATTGCGGCTGTAACAAACCGCGAATGTTACGTTGGGAAATGCTGCCACCACATCCTCAGGATGTTTCCACTGCGCGGGATCCTCGCTGTGATCGTTGTCGCAATCCATGGGGATGCAGTCCGACCATTCAAAGCTTGCCGCGCTGCGTTTATGGTCACGGTACATAGCGCACACGTGATCGCGCTGCATTGCCCGCTCCAGCGAAGCAATATCCTTCACCGCCACCTCGGTGGGGTAGATGCAATTCTTTGCGTTGTCGGTGCAGTTTGCGGTATAGATGGTAAATTCTTTCATTTTGTTTCACCTCCTTTCGGTGTAATGTGGGGGCTTACTCATGGCTTCTGCGAAGTCGCTCTTGCTCTCTGGCCGCAGCATCGATCGCCCAGAAAACTTTCTTTTTGTCTTTCTCATCCAGCTCTTTGCGCATGAGTCGCGAAAAGCTTTCCGGTGTGATGCACAACCATGATGCGATTTGCCAGAAATACACGCCGCGCTCCATCGCCGCAATGCGGATATCTTTGTTTTTCCTCATTGGATCCTCCTTTCTGCAAACAACAGGTTATTACCATTTGAGACTAAAAAAATTATGGCCATTTCCTGTAGTCGGCGGGTTTTGCAAAAGACAAGAGGATGCTTTGTATTTCCTTTTGCTGTTCTGGCGACAGCACCGGCAAAATATCTCTCAAAGCCGTCTCCTGTGTGTTGGTAAGATAGCGACGACCGACATACCAGCCATCCATAGCTCGGATTCCACCTCCGTTACCGCGCACAGTGTAGATAGGTGCGGAACAGCCGAGTATTTCGATGTCACGACGAATCGTCGCTTTTGATACGCCAAATTCTGCTGCCAGATTTTCCAGCGTTTCAAAACGTCGATCGCTGATTGCTTCCAGAATTGATTGCCTGCGATCTAACGCACTCTGCATGTTCCGCACCTCCTTTCGTCTTTTGTTGGCTATATGGTAAAAAACAAACTGCTCACCTAATGAGCACTTTGAAAATGTTTTTCAAAAAAATTCCGTGCTTTAGCAACAAAAAAAGCCACCGACAAAGCAGTCCTATCCCGTTTGGAATAGAACTGCTCTGTCGGTGGCTATTACTAATCACCGCTGCTAGTGACCTGAGAAAGGTCTTATCTTCCGGTTAATCCGGTTGCCAATCTCGTCGTTTAGCTTTTACAAAGCGCTCCGATGTGTGACCTGAAGATGGAATTATGCTCAAGGCGACCATATCGTCGGCACATTCGGCTTCAATATTCTGTTGTTCGTAGAGCAGTAACAAAGTGTCCTGCTCTGATCATAATTATATTATCGAACGAATGTTCTGTCAAGAGGTTTCCCGAAAATTTAATTTGGTGTCGCAATTTTGTGACTCTTAAAACTCAAACACACCTTTTCCGGTGTGTTGAGCTAGTGTTTTAGTACATTTTGGGATCTGTGATGTCGCTGGTGCTGATCATGGCCTCCAGCGCCAGACGCATACCGAGCTTGAAGCCGATGGAGAAAGCTGTTAGCTCATTGGCATCATTGAGCTCCGATGCGCAGTCCTTAAACTTTTCAAACGTCTCCTGCTGCGCCTGAGTCAACGTTTGCATCAGGTCATCCTCGTTGCGCGTCACTAAGTGCAGTAGATGCGAATATGTGCCGCCTTTAACGATGTCCCGATCGCACGGAGTGATATTGCCGTAGTATAGTTCCTCTATGATATTTCGCATGTCGCCACCTCCTTTGGCAGGGACACACAATACCAGCTTTCTACGCCGATATCCAGCGGCAAGACGCATTGTTAGCAATTAAGTAACAAGTTGATCTTCGCAGGATTTGGGGAGCGTTTTCTCAGAAATACTTGAAAATTTGCGTTTCTTGGTATATAATATTTAATTAGTGTATTATATGCATGCTGCTATTGCAGCTGTCGTATTGTTTATAGAATACCACAGAAAACATTTCGCAAAGCTCTTGACTTATTTGCGAAAGTAAGTTAAACAAAACAGGCGTCGATGTTCATGCACAGGCACGACAGAACAGCATATATGTGTAAATTTCCTTTTGATTAAGGAGTATAGATATGGCTCAACAGAAAATGAAATTCGTCTGCTGTAAATGTGGCGCAGAAACCGATGCCGCAATCACAACGGAGCGCTATAAAAAACTGCTATGCAGAGAGTGCTTTGGAAAAAGAAAAGATACTCGCACCAATCAACTGAACGATCTGACCGGAACAGAATGGGCCAAGCATAGTAAAAGTATTGAAACCTATCCCGATACAAGAACTCCTAATCAGAAGGAGCATGGTGCCTGCTTCCCTAGATCTTTGGCCCGCCACCAAATTGAAATTTACACAAAGGCAGGAGATGTTGTTCTTGATCCCTTTATGGGTGTAGGTACTACGATGCTGGCTGCACACGAATTGGGAAGAACTAGTCTCGGTATTGAGCTTAATCCTAGATTTGCTCAAATGTGTCGTGATGAACTTTCAGAGAACGGTATCTGTGCAGAAATTTTTGAAGATGATGCAGATAACATGCTGTCGCACATCCCTGAAGGTTCCGTTGATTTTATTCTTACCAGTCCTCCGTACGCCAATCTTTTAAAAACAATTAAAGGTGACTTTGCGTACAAGTGGCGTGAGCATTCTGCAATTGATCCAATCAAAAATCCTGCTCCATATTCTTCAAATGATCATGATATCGGGAATATGGAATACAACGAAGGAATCCAAGCAATAGCCAGCATCATGGAAAAGTGTTTTGTAGTTCAGAAACCCAACACTTACGCTGTTTGGATTGTCAAAGATTTTCGAGATTTAAAACGGAAAGTACCTTACATCAATTTCCACGGAGACGTTATCCGATGTGCTGAGGATGCTGGATACACTTTATGGGATATTAGAATCTACGATCAAACAAACTTCCGTCCGCTTGTCTGCTTGGGTTATCCTTCAAGAAACTATTATTTGAATATTGGCCATTCATATATGCTGGTATTTAAAAAGATGAGGTAGTTATGGACGAAAAACGCTATTACATCGATTTGGATGCTATTACCACGCGCGAGAAGCAAGCGTTAACGCACAATATTCACCCGTATCCTGCTAAATACATTCCGCAGATTCCAGGTTCGTTGATCGATTACCTATGTATTCCTGCTAACAGCATTGTAATGGATCCTTTTTGTGGATCTGGAACCACGCTCCTGGAAGCAGCGATTCGTGGACATAATGCCATAGGAACAGACTCTAACCCCATCGCTACACTTATCTCAAGAACAAAATGTACCCTCCTATCTAAAGAACAGTGTTCTCTGATAGACGATGTTCTTTCTAAGCTGGATATGTTTGACAGCGCAGATGATAGTGTTATCATGATTCCTGATTTTCTCAACCGAGATCACTGGTTTCAGTTCAACATGCAAAAAGAACTTGGTTATATCCGCAATCTGATCGATTCCATTGAAGATATTTACACTGCTGATTTTTTGCGGACCGCTTTTTCGGCTATAATTGTTAAGGCCTCTAATCAAGAAAGTGATACAAGGTGGAGAGCTAAGGATAAAAACCTTCCGGATGGATTTGCTCTTGCGGAATTTAAGAAAAAAGTCTTGGATATGCTTCACCGAATGAAACAGCTAGAACAATATTCATTAGGCAATGTTACTGTAAAAACACAGGACTCTCGCTTTGTTGATTTTATTCAAGACAATTCCGTTGCATGTGCAATCACTTCTCCACCGTATATGAATTCTTTTGACTACTACCTTTACCATAAGTTACGCATGTTCTGGCTTGGTTACAACCATTATGAAGCACAAGAAAAAGAAATTGGTTCGCGTAACAAGCATTGTGATAACGGGCGTGGTGTAGATGCCTATATTGAAAGCATATCCCAAGTTGTTGAGCAGGTGTATTGCAAATTGAAGAAACAGGGGTATTTCTGCGTTGTTATCGGTGATTCTATTTATAAAAACGAGCTGATCCATATGGATGATGTGTACAATCAAATTGCGCACCATATCGGTTTCACAACAAAGGAAGTATTTTCTTTCGATCAAAGAAAGTACACTCGTGCATTTACTCCAAACCTAAAAACTGCAGAGAAAAAATCCCACATCATGATTTTTCAAAAATAACTATTGTATTGAAAACGGCGGCACTGCTATTGCAATGCCACCGTTTTTGATTTTATTCAACAATCCACGCAAAACGTTCAGGATAAGAGGTTGCTTCGGCACTATCGCGAGGGACCCTCTTTACAGTGTAAAGATATTGTTCATGGCCGCTTTGCGGTACTTGTGTGAAAATCAGCACATCCCCTTGTTCGAATGTTCCAAAGATTTCTCTGTTTCGCAAGGCAAAGCGCACCTCGCTATTTTTTCTGGGATGAAGAGGAGAAGGAACGTAGAAAACAACACGTGCATTCTCTACAGTCTCTCCACTGTTTTCATACTTCAGACTAAAATAACGCTCAGACTGCATCGCTCCTTTAGGGGTCCTTTGCGGCTCACTTAACGGTTCGAAGAAAGATTTGTACGCGATAGGGATAATAATTTGTCCGGGGGAAGATTTCAGATCCACATCGTTTTTGCTCAGGTGTTTATAGAAACTTTTGGCGGGTCCACTGTCAGTAACCGTAACCGGCGGTACGGTTGTACTATTGTCTGCTGCAAGAACCACGTTTCTATATTCTTCACGAATCTCTGTCTCAGGAGCAAGATGACTAAAATCGTGCTTTCTTGCTCTGCCAGTGATTGGCTCAGCACCAAACACAGAGGTTCCTTCTGAAGTGCCAGTAGTTGTTTTTGTAGAAGTCACTTTTTTATTTGTGACACGGATCTCGCTTTCGGTGCACACCAAATGAGAATCGTATAATTGTTTAATCAACTCTTCCGTTGCCTTTTTGCAGCACGGGCCCTCCTGACGGAATACTCCCAAGGAACGAACCATGTTCGCAAAGCTCTCAGCCTGCTCAGGTATGCTCAGATCAAAATCCTCACAACTTGCAATTTCATAGTTCGAATACAAACCACCGCCTGTCAAGTTGTTTGAACCCACATAAACCTTACCATGCTTCTCACCAGCTAAAACATAGACCTTGGGGTGAAAAGTAGATGATAAATTGCGATTATGGAAAATAAACAAGTCCTCGGTCAAGCCTAGTACTGCGCGTAATGCTTCAAAGGAAGTGTTTTTCTGATCAATTCCTATTGTGGCATAAACGGTGCCTCCAGCAGTACGAAACGCCGAGAGTGGGTCGTATAGTGCATCTACACCACTTATTTTTGCATAAGCCACCGAAAAGGCAAAATTGCTGTACTTTCCTGAATTCAAATCATCGATAAGCAGTTTCCCCAGTTTGTCGTTATACGGTTGAATTATCAACTTCATATGCAAACCTCCATACAATTATTAATGTTGCCTATAGAATAGCACAAACATTATTAATTGTAAAGGGGATGCAGAAAATTTTCACAAATCCTCTCCCCGCGCACCTTTTGTTGCTAACACATTGAGCGTGATTTCCGCTCCTGCAAAAGAAAAAACGGCTGATTTCTGGCGCTGATCCACCAGTCATCGACCGTTTTTTTACTGCTATATGCGTATTTTGATCCTAAAACAGGGCTATAAAAGAGAATTGACTCACAAGTCTTGGTAGACTTATGAGTCAATCATTATGGTTGCGGAGGCAGGATTTGAACCTACGACCTTCGGGTTATGAGCCCGACGAGCTACCGAGCTGCTCCACTCCGCGATATATATGAAGCACTTTCGTGCGCTTCATCGTTTCAGCGTATTCTATTATATCAATTAGCAAAGCATTTGTCAACACTTTTTTAAAAATTTTTTATTATTTTTATTCTTTATAAAAATATACTGAAAAATGTCTTTTGCATTGCTATTTTTCTATGGAAATAAATTGCATTTCAACCGGTTTATTGGTATAATAATATGAAAGCCGTTAAGCGCACTAAATTTACAAAGAAAGAGGAGTGTTCAACATGTGTCAGAAAACACCGTATTACATTACGACCGCTATCGCTTACACATCCCGCAAGCCCCACATCGGCAACAGCTACGAAATTGTATTGACAGACGCTATTGCGAGGTACAAGCGAATGCAGGGATACGACGTGTTTTTCCTTACCGGTACTGACGAACACGGTCAAAAAATAGAGGAGTACGCAGCCGCCGCAGGTGTTTCTCCAAAGGAGTATGTGGACAAGGTTGCAGGTCAGATTCGTGAAATCTGCGATATGCTCAACGTATCCTACGACAAGTTTATCAGAACTACAGACGATTATCACGAAAAAGTGGTACAGAAAATATTTAAAAAGCTTTACGAACAGGGCGACATTTACAAGAGCGAGTACGAGGGTCTTTACTGCACACCTTGCGAGAGCTTCTGGACAGAGGCTCAGCTTGTAGACGGAAAATGCCCTGACTGCGGCAGAGAGGTTAAAAAGGCAAAGGAAGAGGCTTACTTCCTGAGAATGTCAAAATATCAGAAGCAGCTTGAAGAGCTTATCGAAAACAACCCTGACTTTATTTTCCCTGAGAGCAGAAAGAAAGAGATGCTCAATAACTTTATAAAGCCGGGACTTCAGGACCTCTGCGTTTCAAGAACCAGTTTCAAATGGGGTGTTCCCGTTGACTTTGACGACAAGCATGTTATCTATGTTTGGATTGACGCCCTTTCAAACTACATCACCGCTTTGGGTTACGACCCGGACGGAAGCTCAGATCTTTATAAAAAATACTGGCCTGCCGACGTTCACATTATCGGTAAGGACATTTTGAGATTCCACACAATTTACTGGCCTATTATGCTTATGGCTTTGGGCGAGCCTTTGCCTAAGCAGGTATTTGGTCATCCATGGCTTTTGTTCGGAACAGACAAGATGAGCAAATCCCGTGGAAATGTTATCTATGCTGACGACCTTATCAATCTCCTTGGTGTTGACGCAGTTAGATACTATCTCCTGTCTGAAATGCCATATACAAGCGACGGTTCAATAACCTATGAAACAATTATCGAAAGATACAATTCAGACCTTGCCAACACTTTGGGCAACCTGGTAAACAGAACTATCGCCATGAGCAACAAGTATTTCGACGGCGAAATTCTCCCGGGCGATGTTAAAGAGCCTGTGGACGACGACCTGATAAATACAGCTCTCACAACAGTTGAAACAATAGACAACTATATCAAGCAATACAGAATGAGCGACGCTCTTGACGCTCTCTTCAATCTTGCACGCCGCTGCAACAAGTACATCGACGAAACAGCACCTTGGGTTCTTGCAAAAGACCCGGAGAAGAAAGGCCGTCTTGGAACTGTACTTTACAATCTTTTGGAGGGTATTCGCTTTACCGCAGTGCTTTTGGCTCCGTTTATGCCGGACACCTCAAAGAAGATTTTTGAACAGCTCAACTGCGACGTAACCGATTACGAAAGCCTTAAAACTTTCGGCGGCACAAAGGTTGGCGGCAAGGTTGGAACTCCTGTTCCTCTCTTCTCAAGAATTGACACTGAAAAGATGCTCAAGGAAATTGCCGAGAAGCAGGAAGAGGCTGCAAAGAAAGCCGACCCAAAATCCGACAGAGAAGAAAAGAAAGCAGAGCTTGAGGGTATCGCACAGATAGGCATAGAGGACTTCTGCAAGGTTGATTTGCGTGTTGCAGAAATCAAAGCCTGCGAGCCTGTAAAGAAAGCCAAAAAGCTTTTGAAGCTCACCCTTGACGACGGTGCAGGTGAAAGAACTGTAGCCAGCGGAATTGCAAAGTTCTACAAGCCGGAAGACCTTATCGGACACAGAGTAGTTCTCGTTTCAAACCTGAAGCCTGCAAAGCTCTGCGGAGTTGAAAGCTGCGGCATGATTCTTGCTGCAACCTGCGGCGAAGAAGTAAAAGTAATCTTCGTAGACGACATGACCCCCGGCTCCAAAATCAGTTGATTTTTTAGCTCCGCCTTGGAAGGGTTTAAACTGGAGGTTACCGTTGTGCATGCGGCGGGTAAAACTTCCTTTTGGCGGTAGAAATTCCTATTCTCGCAGATAGGATTTGTTTTGATTCCGTCTATTTTAATTCCGCCTTGGAAGGGTTTAAACTGGAGGTTGCCGTTGTGCATGCGGCGGGTAAAACTTCTTTTTAGTGGTGAGAGTTCCTATTCTCTGAGTGGAGTTATTTTATCACTTCACGTAGGGGCGGATTAACATATCCGCCCGGTAGCAGTAGGGTTTCTGTTAAAAATAGGTCAGTTTATAAAGCTGAATTTAATTAACAGATGAACCGATTCCACAATTATAAAAATGTTAACGCAGAAGCAGAATTTTTAATTAAACAATAAACAGATAGCGGGCGGATAAAATCCGCCCCTATTTTTAAACAATAAAAATAATCAACCCTAACCGAGAGCGAGCCATTCCAAATAAAAAAGGAAAGGTTTCGCCCGCCTTGAAACGATGTTTATTTCTTAGTCAAACCTTTGCAAGGCGGAAATAAAAAAAGAGAGGTTAAAAAGCTATGGAACCTAATTTTCACAATATATTTGACGTCCACGCTCATTATTATGATGAATGGTTTGACGAGGACAGGGAAAGTCTTTTTCAGACTTTGCCGCAAAAGGGCGTTTGCAATGTTATAAACGCCGCCGTTGATTTGGAAACCGCTGAAACAATAAAAAACTACAGTGAAAAGGTGGACTATTTTTATTTTGCAGCAGGCTTTCATCCGGAAAATCTTGAAAACCTGCCTGAGGATTATCTCGAAAGAATAAAGCCATATCTTTCCCACAAAAAGTGTGTGGCTCTTGGCGAAATAGGACTTGACTATTACTGGGATATTCCAAAGGATAAGCAGAAAAAGGTTTTTGAAGAACAGCTTATTCTGGCAAAAGAGCTGGACATTCCTGTTATTGTCCACGACAGAGAGGCTCACGGCGACACACTGGAAATGCTCAGAAAATACAAGCCTAAAGGAATTCTGCATTGCTTTTCCGGAAGCGTTGAAATGATGCGTGAGGTTGTAAAGCTGGGCATGAGTATCAGCCTGGGCGGAGTTGTAACTTTTAAAAACGCCAAACACAGTGTAAACGTAGCAAGCGAAATTCCCCTTGACCGCCTTATGCTGGAAACAGACGCTCCCTACATGGCTCCTGTGCCTTTCCGTGGCAAAAGATGCGACAGTTCAATGATTATCTACTGTGCAAAAAAAATCGCCGAGCTGAGAGGCCTGCCCACCCAGAAGCTTCTGGACATAACCAAAGAAAACGCAGAAAAAATGTTTTTAAATAAATAATTAAACAGAAAAACCGTGGTTTTCAATGAACCACGGTTTTTGTTATAAAGAATTATATTATTTTAAAAGCGGAGCAACGTCTGTGCTGTGTCCCATTATTATAAGTGTTTCGTCACGTCTGAAAACGTGGTCAGGACTTGGGAGAGGGCTTATAACGTCGCCCACCTTTGTTGCCAAAATGCTTATATTGTATTTTGAACGTATTGATTTTTCTATAATACTCTTTCCTACCCAAGGTGTTGGAACGGATATTTCGTATATTGCATACTCAGGTGTAAGCTCAATGTAGTCAAAAACATTCTTTGCGCCGAATTTCATGGCAAGACGCTCTGCTGTTTCCTTTTCGGCATAGATTACATAGTCTGCGCCGTTTCTCAAAAGGAGCTTTTTGTGAACCTCTGTATCGGCTCTGGCGATTACGAATTTTGCTCCGAAATCCTTCAAAAGAACTGTGATTTCCAAAGCACTTGGGAAGTTGTCGCCGATTGCCACAACGCAGATGTCAAAGTTTGCAACTCCAAGAGAACGAATAAACTCCTCGTTTGTGCAGTCGCCTATCTCCACGTTGCGAACGTATTTAAGAGAGCTTTCGGCACGCACTTCGTCTTTGTCAATGGCAAGAACCTCGTTGCCCTCTTCGATGAGCTTTTTTGACATGAATATTCCGAATCTGCCAAGACCAATAATAAGAACGCTTTTCATTTTTGTTTCCTCCGTAAAAGATCTGTTTTCTTTTATGTTTATCTAAGTGGTAAAATTTATTCTAAATCAGCCGATTTGAATTTTTTCCTGTGGAAGTCTTGAAAGCGGTGAAAGATGTTCCGCTGAGAATGCGAAAAGAATTGTGAGAGAACCAACTCTTCCGAATATCATAAGAAGAACAAGAATTATTTCCGAAACAACGGAAAGTCCCGGGGTTATTCCCAAGGTAAGTCCTACGGTAGCAATTGCCGAAACACATTCAAACATGGCGGCGTTAAGTGTAACACCTTCAATGGCTGAAACCGCCATTGTTGCTGCTACGGAAAGCACAAGGTACATTGCCACAACAGTGAAAGCTCTTTTTGCTACATCGTCGTCAATTCTTCTTCTGAAACATTCGATTGACTTCTTTCTTTTAAATGTGGAAATAATACTTAAAAGAAAAACCACAAATGTGGTTGTTTTAATACCGCCGGCGGTAGAACCCGGGGAACCGCCCACAATCATAAGACAGATTATCAAAAGCTGGCTGGCATGGGTGAGATTTGCAAGGTTTACCGTGTTAAATCCTGCGGTTCTGGCGGTTACAGACTGGAACAGGGAATTTAAAATCTTTTCACTTATTGACTTGCCCTGAAACTCAGTTCCCTTAATCTCGCAGAGGAAAATAATCAAAGCACCGGAGATTATGAGAAATGCGGTAAAGGTGAGAACAATTTTACTGTGAAGCCTTAAATATTTAAAGCGTCCCTTGTTTGTAATAATATCGTTCCAAACAAAAAATCCGAGACCGCCCACTATAATAAGAAGCATGATAATCAGATTAAAATACCAGTCTGCCTGTACGCTTGTAAGGGAAGAGAAAGCCTGTCTGTATCCCATAAGGTCAAAACCTGCGTTGCAGAATGCGGAAATGGAATGGAATATTGAGTAAAAAATACCCATACCGATTCCGAGCTGTGGTATAAAGTAAAAGGACAGCAGAAACGCTCCGATTGCTTCAATAAGCATAGAGCCCATAAAGATGAACTTTGTGATCTTGACTATTCCTCCAAGCTGAGGCATCGCAACGGATTCCTGCATGAGAACACGCTGGGATAAGCCGATTTTTCGCTTAGTAAGGGTAATAAGAGAAATTGCCAAGGTCATAAATCCTATACCGCCTATCTGTATCAGCGCCAAAATAACAATCTGTCCGAACATGGACCAGTATTGATATGTATCAAACCTTATAAGTCCGGTAACACAGGTGGCTGAGGTTGCGGTAAAAAGTGAATCTACAGGGGATGTGAATATCCTTTCCTTTGAAGATATGGGAAGCATCAAAAGCAAAGTTCCCAAAAGGATTATAACACAATAGCCCAAGAGTATCTTTTTCATAGTTGAAATATTTCTGATTTTTTTCATAACAGAAATCTTTCCTATATCGCTCAAAAAATCATCTCCCGAACAAAATTTTTTTATTTGAAAATAAGCCTTCAAAAATACACATGTGAAAGCTTAGGATATATTATAGCACATAAAAAATAAAATACAATTTCTTTTCAATTATTTTTTCAGTTCTTATCACAAAGTAAAAATAAGGCGGTTATTTATAGCGGAATTTGTGTTTTTTGAACGTAAAAAAGTAAATTAAGGTAATATTTGAGAGTTTTATTTTTCTTATTGTGTGAAAATCAATTTATAAATCTGCCGGCACTTTCAAAAAAGGGTTTATTTTTTCATAGTTACATGATATAATATTAAAGATTATTTATAATGTGTAGTATGCCTATTTTCAGACAGAGGTTTTTGCACGTTTAAAATGACAGTCACAGATTCATGTAACGAAAAAAATGCTGTTGTTTTTCCTATTAAAAATGAAAACAGCAGGTCTTAATAGAAAGAAATCCCTCGGGATAGATGAAAGGATGAACAGTTTATGAGTCTTCTTAAAACATTGTTCGGCAATTACAGTAAAAAGGAGCTTAAAAGAATTCAGCCCATCTGCGACAAGGTTCTTGCCTTGGAGGATAAGTATGCGGCGATGACCGATAAAGAATTAAAGGCCCAGACACCTTTGTTTAGAGAAAGATTTGAAAAGGGCGAGTCTTTGGACGATATTCTGCCTGAGGCTTTTGCCGTTTGCCGTGAGGCTTCCTGGCGTGTGCTTGGAATGAAGCACTTCCCTGTACAGATTATCGGTGGTATTGTTCTTCACCAGGGAAGAATTGCGGAAATGAAAACCGGTGAAGGTAAAACACTTGTGGCTACACTTCCTGCATACCTTAACGGTCTTACCGGAAGAGGCGTACATATAGTAACCGTCAACGATTACCTTGCACGCCGTGACTCCGAATGGATGGGCAAGCTTTACAGATTTTTGGGACTTACCGTTGGTCTTATAGTTCACGACCTGGATAACGATAAGAGAAAAGCCGCTTATGATGCGGACATCACCTACGGTACAAACAACGAATTGGGCTTTGACTACCTCCGTGACAACATGGTTGTTTACAAGGAGAAAAAGGTTCAGAGAGAGCATGTGTTCGCTATCGTGGACGAGGTTGACTCAATCCTCATCGATGAAGCCAGAACACCTCTCATTATTTCCGGTAAAGGCGACAAGTCCAGCGACCTTTACGAAAGAGCAGATAAATTCGCTCAGACCCTTACATGTCACAAGTTTACAGAGATAGACGCTAAAGAGGACATGGAGGATTATTATAAGGAAAACAAAATCGACTTTATAGTTGACGAAAAGGCAAAGACCGCAACACTTACCCAGCTTGGTGTTAAGAAAGCGGAGGAATATTTCCAGATTGAAAACCTTACAGACCCTGAAAACCTTACAATCCAGCACCACATAAACCAGGCTATAAAGGCCCGTGGAATTATGAAAAGGGATATCGACTACGTTGTTAAGGACGGCGAGGTTATAATCGTTGACGAATTTACCGGACGTCTTATGTACGGAAGAAGATACAACGAGGGACTTCATCAGGCTATTGAGGCAAAAGAGGGAGTTAAGATTGAAAGCGAAAGCAAAACCCTTGCCACAATCACATTCCAGAACTTCTTCCGTCTTTACAAAAAGCTTTCCGGTATGACCGGTACAGCGGCAACAGAGGAAGCCGAGTTCCGTGAAATCTACATGCTGGACGTTGTGGAGATACCAACAAACAAGCCTTTGGCAAGAAAGGATTTGCCTGACCTTGTTTTCCGTACCGAAACAGGAAAGTTCAACAATGTTATTGAAGATATAATCAAGTGCCACGAAAAGGGACAGCCTGTCCTGGTTGGTACAATTTCCATTGAGAAATCAGAAATCCTCAGCAAGATGCTCAAGCGCAGAGGAATTGAACATAACGTGCTCAACGCAAAACAGCACGACCGTGAAGCTGAGATTGTTGCTCAGGCAGGTAAGTTCGGTGCAGTTACAATCGCCACCAACATGGCAGGACGTGGTACCGATATTATGCTGGGCGGTAATGCTGAGTACATGGCTAAAGCCAAAATGAGAAAGCAGAACATTCCGGAAGAGCTTATTGCCGAGGCAACAGGCTTTGCTGATACAGATAACGAGGAAATCCTTGAGGCAAGAAGAATTTATAAGGAATATTACGACAGCTTTAAGGACGAGATAAAGGAAGAGGCTGAAAAGGTAAGAGCAGCCGGCGGACTTTATATCATGGGTACAGAACGTCACGAGTCAAGACGTATTGATAACCAGCTCCGTGGACGTTCAGGACGTCAGGGCGACCCCGGTACCAGCCGTTTCTATCTCAGCACCGAGGACGACCTTATGCGTTTGTTCGGCGGCGACAGAATGAAAGCCATGATGCAGCGTCTCAATGTTGACGAGAATACACCTATCGAAAACAAGATGCTTTCAGGAATTATCGAAAGCTCACAGGAAAAGGTTGAAAGCCGTAACTTTGCAATAAGAAAGAACGTATTGCAGTACGACGATGTTATGAATAAACAGCGTGAGATAATCTACGGACAGAGAAATCAGGTTCTCGACGGAGAGGATCTCCACGATACAATTATAAAGATGATAGAGGAAACTATTTCCGACGCTGTTTCCAGATATGTTCACAAGGACAGCCACTGGGAGGACTGGAACCTTGCAGGTCTTAAGGACTTCTTCAGAGGCTGGGTAATCACAGACGAGGAAAAGTACACCTTTACAGAGGAACAGCTTGAGGACTTGAAGCCTGAAAAGCTCACAGAAATGATAACCGAGGACGCAATGGCTATCTATAAGGAAAATGAAGCAATGCTTCCTGCTGAGGTTATCAGAGAGATGGAGAGAGTTTACCTCTTGAAGAGCGTTGACGTTCACTGGATGGACCACATCGACAACATGGAACAGCTCAAGCAGGGTATCAGACTTAGAGCTTACGGTCAGCGTGACCCGGTTGTTGAATACCGTCTCGAGGGCTTCGACATGTTCGATGAAATGATTGCCATGATAAGAGAGGATACCTCAAGAGCAATGCTGGTAGCTCCAAAGCGTTATGTAAAGATTATGGAGAAGCAGGCAGAGCTTGCAAGACTCAGAGAAGAGGCAGCAAAGAAAGCCGCAGCGGCTCATCAGGTGGTTATCAATCAGCAACAGCCTAAGCCTGTTACAGTTCCGGCGGCGGTTCAGGCATCTTTAAAGAGAGAGCAGGTGGCAAAGCCCACTGCAACCTCCGGCGACGGCACAGACACTTCAAGAAAGACAGTTGTTAAGGGCAAGAAGGTTGGCAGAAACGACCCATGCCCATGCGGAAGCGGCAAGAAGTACAAGAAGTGCTGCGGAAAAGACCTTTAATAATTAAAAGATTATGGGCGCACATATCTGTGCGCCCACAGTATCCAGAATAAAGAAAATAAAAGTTAAATAAGAGCGAGCCATTCCAAAGAATAGAGAAAAGGTTTAGCCCGACATGTGATGTTGTTAATTAAAAAATAAAACCTTTGCATGTCGGATATAAAAAATAAGTTGAATGAGAGCGAGCTATTCCAAAGAATAAGAAAAAGGTCTCGCCCGACCTGAAACGAAGTTTATTTCCCAGAATAACCTATGTAGGTCGGATATAAAAATAAAAGAAAGGTGCGACAATGATGAAGGTTAGGACAAGATATGCCCCAAGCCCAACAGGATTTATGCATGTTGGAAATCTCAGAACTGCATTGTATGAGTATCTTATCGCTAAATCTCAGGGCGGTTCTTTTGTATTGAGAATTGAGGATACAGATAGAGAAAGACTTGTTGAGGGCGCAGTTGACGTTATATATAATACATTGAAGATTGCAGGCTTAAAGCACGATGAGGGTCCGGATATCGGCGGCGATTACGGCCCTTATGTTCAGAGCGAAAGAAAGGATATGTATCTTCCTTACGCTATGAAGCTTATCGAGGAGGGCAAGGCTTATAGATGCTTCTGCTCCAAGGAAAGACTTGAGAAAATCCAGAACGAGAACGTGGGCGGCGGCTACGATAGACACTGCCGTGATTTGCCTCAGGAGGAAATCGACAGACTTCTTGCCGAGGGCGTTCCTTATGTTATAAGACAGAAAATGCCTACAGAGGGAAGTACAACCTTTGTTGACGCAGTTTTCGGCGAAATCACAGTTGACAACAGCGAGCTTCAGGACCAGATTCTTATTAAGACAGACGGATACCCGACATATAATTTCGCCAATGTTATCGACGACCATACAATGGGTATTACACACGTTGTAAGAGGCTGCGAGTATTTAAGCTCCGCTCCTAAATATAATCTCCTCTATGAAGCATTCGGCTGGGAGGTTCCGACTTACGTGCATCTTCCGCTGATTATGGGTAAAAATGAGGACGGCTCTGTTTCCAAGCTTTCAAAAAGACACGGCGCAACAGGCTTTGAGGATTTGCTGAAAGAGGGCTATCTCCCTGAGGCCATCATAAACTATATAGCACTTTTGGGTTGGTGTCCTGCTGATAATCAGGAGATTTTCTCCCTTAAAGAGCTTGAGCAGGTTTTCTCAGCAGACAGAATAAGCAAGTCACCGTCAGTATTCGACTATGACAAGCTTACATGGTTCAACGGCGAGTACATCAGAAGGATGTCCCTTGAGGAGTTCACAGAGCATTGTATGCCTTATTACAAGGAGTTTTTCGGTGATAAGGAAATGCCATGGGAGAAGCTCAGCGCAATTTTGCATCAGCGTGTTACAAAGTTTACACAGATTCCGGAAATGGTTGATTTCTTCAAGGAGATTCCTGAGTACGACGTTTCTATGTTTGTAAATAAGAAGAGCAAAACAAATATGGAAAATGCTCCTGTTATGCTCAAGGCAGTATACGATAAGCTTTCTTCCCTTGAAAGCTGGACTCAGGAAGCTATCCACGACGCTCTTATCTCCCTTGCAACAGAGCTTGGAGTTAAGAACGGAACAGTTATGTGGCCGGCAAGAATTTCAGTTGCCGGAAAAACAGTAACACCGGGCGGCGCAGTGGAAATTCTCGACATTTTGGGCAGAGAAGAGTCATTGAAGAGAATGGAAGCCGGACTTGCAAAGTTTGAATAATGAGGGACGGAGGAAAGATTATGCCGGAAAATAAAAAACCAGTTGCCGAAGAGCCGGTAATGGCGGGCAACTTTATTCACGATATTATTGAAGAGGAAATCGCCGAGGGCGGCAGATGTGAGGGAAAAAAGGTTCACACACGTTTCCCTCCTGAGCCTAACGGTTATCTCCATATAGGCCACGCAAAGGCTATCTGCATTGACTTTGGTACAGCGGAAAAGTACAAGGGTATCTGCAACCTGAGAATGGACGACACAAACCCTACAAAAGAGGATGTAGAGTATGTTGACGCCATAAAGGAAGATATTCACTGGCTGGGTTTCGACTGGGAAGACAGATTTTACTATGCTTCCGAGTATTTCGACGACATGTACAACTATGCCGTTGAGCTTATAAAGAAGGGCCTTGCATATGTGTGCGAGCTTACACCTGAGCAGATGAGAGAGAACCGTGGCGACCTTTCCACACCTGCAAAGTCACCATACCGTGACAGACCTATTGAGGAAAGCCTCGACCTCTTTGAAAGAATGAAGAACGGCGAGTTTGAGGACGGAAAAATGACACTCCGTGCTAAAATTGACTTGGCTTCCGGTAACTTCAACATGCGTGACCCGGTTATCTACAGAATTAACCGTTTGAAGCACCACAGAACAGGGGACAAGTGGTGCATATATCCTATGTACGACTTTGCTCACCCAATCGAGGACGCAATGGAGGGTATCACCCACAGCCTTTGCTCCCTTGAATTTGAGGACCACAGACCTCTCTATGACTGGGTTGTAAATAACACATCTGTTCCGTCAAAGCCACGTCAGATTGAGTTTGCAAGACTTGGTATCAACAACACAGTAATGAGCAAGAGAAAGCTCAGAACTCTTGTTGAGCAGAACTATGTAAGCGGCTGGGACGACCCGAGAATGCCAACACTCTGCGGACTTAGAAGAAGAGGTTATACACCTAAGTCAATCCGCAATTTCTGCGACAGAATAGGCGTTTCAAAGGTTAATTCCATTGTTGAATACAGCTTTTTGGAGCACTGCCTCCGTGAGGACTTAAACGAAAGCGCACGCCGTGTTATGGCTGTTATCAACCCTGTAAAGCTTGTTATCACAAACTATCCGGAGGGCATGACCGAGGAATTCCAGGTTGAAAACAACCCTAACCGCCCTGAGGACGGCGAGAGAACAATAACATTCTCCCGTGAATGCTATATCGAAGCCGAGGACTTTATGGAAGAGCCAATCAAAGGCTATCAGAGACTGTACCCGGGCAACGAAGTTCGTCTTAAATCAACCTACATTGTAAGATGCACAGGCTGCAAGAAGGACGAGAATAACAAGGTTGTTGAGGTTTACGCCGAGTACGACCCGGCAACAAGAGGCGGCAACACACCTGACGGCAGAAAAGTACGTGGTACAATCCACTGGGTAGACGCCAACAACTGCGCCGAGGCAGAAGTAAGACTTTACGACAGCCTTTTCACAGTTCCTGACCCGGACACAGGGGACAAGAACTTCCTTGACTACCTCAGCGAGAACTCACTGAAAGTAATCAACAACTGCAAAATCGAAAAGTCAGTTGAAAATGTAGAAGCTCCAATGAGCTTCCAGTTCATGCGTCTCGGTTACTTCTGTGTAGACAACAAAGACTCCAAGCCCGGACACCTTGTATTCAACCGCAGCGTATCCCTTAAAGACGGCTTCAAGAAAAAATGATTTTTTTTGGTTCCGCCGTGCCAAGGCTTTCGTAGGAAGTTAACGACAGCACACGTCGGGCGAGATTTTTGTTTCCGCCTTGCAAAGGTTTGGCTGAGAAATAAATGTCATTTCAAGGCGGGCGAGACGTTTTGTTAAGCGACTTAGAATGGCTCGCTCGCATTTGGGTTAATTTTTAAATAATAAAAAACAACAACCGTGGTTCTTTTAATTTTGAGCCACGGTTGTTTTTATATTTAATCTTATGTAACAATCAAACAGTATGGGCGGATTAAAATATCCGCCCATACTGTTTATTGTTATTTATATGTTTTTATCTGTATCGAATAATGATACACATTCATCAATTATATTTTCAATAATGCGAAGTTGAGATGGTGTAAGATTTCTCATTTTATCAGAAAGTATCAAAAGGTCTTTATCTACAATATCTCCTGTTAGAAGATAATCTGTACTTACTCCTAAAGCGGAGGATATTTTTAAAAGATTTTCAGGTCGCATGGCTCTTTTTCCGGCTTCTGCATAGGAAACAAACTGTGTTGTAACTTCTCCTTTTTCTGCAAGAGCTTCTTGTGTTAAACCTAATTTTTTTCTGCGTTCCATTATTCTTTTACCGACTTCTGTTAGAAATAGTTCGTTTTCTGACATCATCTCACCTCTTTCTTATATTGTTAAATTATATCCACAAATAACGATAAAATTAAGCGTGTGTTGTAGACTTTTATTAACAAAACGTGATAAAATATAATTAACAAAATAAAGGAGGTGTCATATGAAATCAACCACAGTATGCTTTACCGGTCACAGGACTATACCGAGCGGGGAGAAAGAGGTAATTTCTAAAAGGCTTGAGGATGTTTTAAATTTGCTTGTAAATAAGGGGTATAAAAACTTTGTAGCCGGCGGAGCTTTGGGTTTTGATACACTTGCGGCGGAAAAGGTTTTAAAACTGAGAAAAATTTATCCGGATGTAAAACTGATACTTGCATTGCCCTGTTTAAGTCAGACTAACGGCTGGAGATTTCTTGATAAAATGAAATATGAAGATATAAAAAATAAAGCCGATGAGGTGGTTTATACCTCAGAAAAATATGACCGTGGATGTATGTTCAAAAGAAACAGATATATGGTGGACAGGAGCAGTGTGTGTATTTGCTACCTGACAAAAGAAACAGGCGGAACGGCGTATACGGTAAAATACGCAAAGCAAAAAAATCTTGAGATAATTTCCCTTTGTGATGATTGAGATATTGAAAATCCCCATAGCCTTATGCTGTGGGGAAATTTTTTGCAACATAAAATAATTACATAAAAGAAAAAACCGCCATGGCTGAAAATAACCATGGCGGTAAATTTATAATTTAAAAATAAAACCTAAATGAGAGCGAACCACTCCAAAGATTAAGAAAAACGTCTCGTCCGACCTGTGCAGTACATAAAGATTAGATTAAACCTATGCAGGTCGGAAATAAAATAAAGGTCTCGCCCGACCTGTAACGACGTTAATTTCCTAAAATAACCTTTGCTGTAAAGTTGGTAAATATAAACCTAACCGAGAGCGAACCATTCCCAAGATTAAGGAAAAGGTCTCGCCCACCGTGTGCTGTCGTTAACCTCCTACGAAAGCCTTGGCACGGTGGAAATAAAAGAGTTAAAAGGAGAGGTCGTCGGCGGTTTCTTCGTCGTCGGGGGATAAGTCTCTTGTTATTGTTGGCTCAGGCTCGGCGGTTGCTGCCTCTTCTGCGTCCTCGAGAATTAAATCCTCAGCTTCTTTTTCGGCGGCTTCCTTTTCTGCTTCGTCCTTGAGAACAGCTTTAAGCTTTTCTGCACGGGCGACTGCCGCTTCGTCAAAAGGATTTACATCGTAGTCGTCCTCGTTGGAGCAGGCAAGAGTGATGTCCTCGATATCGTCGGAATCATCTTCGGCTTCTTCATAGGAAGCATTGTCGCCGCAGCATGGGCATACGCAGATGCTTTCTTCATAGGCGGTGAGCTTGTCGTAACGCTCTTTAGCCAGCTTGATTTTCTCTATGGATTCTTCTATTGTATGGCAAAGCTCTTCGTTTTTTTCATTTTCCGGGTCACGAAGATTCTTCATGTAATACTTGCCAAGCTCGATGAAAGCCTTGTCGATAACACGGTTTTCACACTGGATTACCGCCTTGATACGGTTTTTCTGTGCGTGAACTCGGTTCTTTTCAACCAAAGCCTGAGCTGTGTCGGACAAAGTTTCCACAGCGTTTGATACACCTGATTTTACATTGTCAATAATACTCATTGTATGTTCCTCCTGTATGTAAATTTGCTTTCGTGCATTGTTTTTAAAAAATAATAACGATTGGGCAATAACTTTCGTTCCCAATAATACTATTATGGCAGAAAATTCTGTTAAAATCAATAATAATTTAAAAAATTGCTTGATGAATTTCAAAGCTGTTGGTATAATGTTGTAAAGGGGAGTGTTTTTAATGCCAAAAACGGAAATCAAGAAAGTTGTATGTCTTAAATGCGGTAAAACCACAGAGGTAAAGCTTTCAACAAGTATAAACGCCGCTGAGGATTTAAACATGAGAAGAGAACTGCTCTCCGGCAGACTTTTTTCCTTTAAATGTTCTGCCTGCGGATATACCGGAAAGCTTTTTTATCCGGTGCTTTACAATGACCCGAGAAATAAGTTTATGGTTTACCTTATTCCCGATGTTGACAGATTTCAGATTGCCGATAAGGATATTGAAAAGGACTTTGACGGCGGCGTTGACAATGTGAGAAAGCGCATTGTTCCGGATTTCAACAGCTTTTTGGAGAAAATATATATCTTTGAATGTGGTCTTGACGATATGGCGGTTGAGATTACAAAGCTTGCCATAAGCAATGCTGTTGCCAAGAAATTTGACTTGGAAAAGGTTGAGGACGGATATCTTTCCATGTATGACAGAGAGTCAAACACAATGGGATTTACTTTCTTTGTGGGCGAGGACAGAGAGCCGTATATTCAGAGCGTGCGCCTTGAAATCTACGGAAAGTCCATGAAAATCACAGAGGAGTTTGCCGCAAAGGACAGAAAGCTTAAAGGCTTTTTAAAAATCGATAGAGAGTGGTCAGAAAACATTCTCTATCGCTATAAGCAGAGCAAAAATAATAATTGATTTAAAGCGTAAAAATGCAATTTATCTTAATGGGTTTATTGCATTTTTATTTGTTTTATTGAATATACTGAATTTTTTTGTAATTGAAAAAAACTATTGATATTCAATGATGGTTTTGGTAAAATAATATTTAAATATTTCAAAAGGGGGAAGAAATTTGATAAACGCAAGTTACGAAGAAAAGTTTATTAAAGAAGGATTAACATTTGACGATGTTCTGCTGATTCCCGGTGAATCCGACGTTGAACCTAAAATGGTCGATGTTTCCACTCATCTCACAAAGAAAATCAAGCTGAACACTCCGCTTATGACAGCGGCTATGGACACAGTTACCGAAACAAGAATGGCTATCGCCATTGCCCGTGAAGGCGGTATCGGTATTATCCATAAGAATATGAGCATTGAACAGCAGGCAGACCAGGTTGACAGAGTTAAGAGAAGTGAAAACGGCGTCATCGTAAATCCCTTCTATCTTGCTCCTTATAACACAGTTAACGAGGCCAATAACCTTATGGCAAAATATAAGATTTCCGGTGTGCCAATCTGCGAAAACGGCAAGCTCGTTGGTATTCTTACAAACAGAGACCTCCGCTTTATGACAGAGCAGGACTACAGCCAGACAATCGCAAGTGTTATGACTAAGGAACAGCTTGTTACTGCTCCTGTAGGCACAACTTTGCTTCAGGCTCAGGAAATCCTCAGAAAGCATAAGATTGAAAAGCTCCCTATCGTAAACGAAAGAGGAGAACTTAAGGGTCTTATCACAATCAAGGATATTGAAAAATCAGTTCAGTATCCAAACTCCGCAAGAGATGAAAACGGCAGACTTCTCTGCGGTGCAGCTATCGGTGCAACTCCAGACGTATTGGAGAGAGTTGACGCTCTTGTTAAAGCAGGTGTTGACGTTCTTGTTTTGGACTCTGCACATGGTCACAACAGCAACATTATAAAGTCAGTTGCAAAGGTTAAGGCTGCTTATCCAAACGTACAGCTCATCGCCGGTAACGTCGCAACAGCTGAGGCTACAGAAGCTCTTATCGCCGCAGGCGCAGACTGCGTAAAGGTTGGTATCGGCCCTGGTTCTATCTGTACAACACGTGTTGTTGCAGGTATCGGTGTTCCTCAGATTACAGCTATTTTCGACGCAGCAAATGCAGCTTCAAAGCACGGTATTCCGGTTATCGCTGACGGCGGTGTTAAGTACAGCGGCGATATCGTTAAGGCTTTGGCAGCAGGCGGCAGTGTTGTTATGGTCGGCTCACTTGTTGCAGGATGTGAGGAAAGCCCGGGAGATACAGAAATCTATCAGGGCAGACAGTTCAAGGTTTACCGTGGTATGGGAAGCCTTGGCGCTATGGGTAAGGGCAGCTCAGACAGATACTTCCAGAGCAACAACAAAAAGCTTGTTCCGGAAGGCGTTGAAGGACGTGTTCCTTACAAGGGCCCGCTTTCAGATACAATTTATCAGATGCTCGGCGGACTTAGAGCAGGTATGGGTTACACAGGCTGTGCTACAATCGAAGAGCTTCACCAGAAGGCAAAGTTCATCAGAATTACAGGCGCAGGTCTTAAAGAGAGCCATCCTCACGACATTCAGATCACTAAGGAAGCTCCAAACTATTCTTATTCAAGCTGATTGTAAAATATTTCTATACGATACAGACGTCCTTTCGGCGTCTGTATTTTTTATAAAATTATTATATTTTTTAAAGTTTTTAAAAACATGTTGACGGATATTGTTAATTATGATAATATATCCTTAATGTTGTAGACAATAAACAACGTAAAGGAGAAGTGAGTATGAACAATTTCGACCCTATGACAGGAGAGCCGATTAACAATAATAATCAGCAGAATACAAACGGTCAGAATTATAATCAAAATTATAATCCTAACCAAAATCCAAATTACAATCCAAATTACAACCAAAACTACAACGGTAATCCGGGAAACGGCTACACACCGCCTAATAACGGATATACACCGCCAAACGGAGGTTATCAGAATAACGGATATAATGGTTATCCAAACGGCGGCTATCCAAACCGCCCTAACGGACGTTTGCCTATTCAGAACAGAAGCATTATCATGTATATTTTGCTTTCTATAGTGACCTGCGGAATTTTCGGATTTTACTGGATGTACTGCGTAAACGAGGACGTAAATAATTCCCTGGGAGAAAACGATATGTCAGGCGGAATGGTTGTGCTTCTCACAATCGTTACCTGCGGTATTTACGGATTTGTATGGGCTTATTCTCTGGGAAATAAGATTTCAAGAATTAAGAGAATGATGGGCGACCCTTATGCAGAGTCAAGCCTCGGCGCACTCTATCTTATTTTGTCTATCTTTACAACCTACATAGTTCCACTTGCAATTGCTCAGAACGAGCTTAACAAGTATGCAGAGTTCAGAGAGTAATGAAAGAAAGAAGAAATAAAGTATTGAGGGCGTTTGCCGTTTTGGCTGCGGCAGGCGTCCTCTACGGACTTATCACCGGATGGCTGGGATTTGGAATCCCCTGTCCGGTTCATTATTTTACAGGCTTTAAGTGTCCCGGCTGCGGTGTTTCCAGAATGTTTATTTCACTTATGAAATTGGATTTCAAAAGCGCATTTGAAGCCAACAGACTTCTGCTTGTGACTTTGCCGGTTATAGCGTCCCTTCTTTTTGTGTATTTTTTTAGATATATAAAAACAGGTTCAAGGAAAATTTCCAAAGCAGAGAATATAATATATTTAATGCTTATTATATTATTTTTAATTTTTGGGATAGTAAGAAATTGTCCGGGGATAAACTGGTAAAAGAGTGTTTACCGGACAGTAAAAAATAATATTGAAAGAAGTGTATGTTAATGAAAAGGGTAATTAAAATCTGTGCGGCGGTTTTATTGTCTTTGACAATGCTGGGCTGGGCTGTAAGCGCTTCTGAAATATCGGACAGTGATTTTCAGGTTGACCAAAGTGAACTGAATTTCCTGTATGAATTTTGCAGTGAAGCCTTTGTCGATGATAATTATTATTCTCAGGAATTTTTGTCAGCTTATCAGCAGGCGCTTGATAACACCAAAGATGTTTTAGAAAATTACAGTCAGCAGCAGGGTGAGGAAGCATATTGGAATCTTTACAAAGCATTTAATCAAGCCTGCGTTTATACAGATGTTCCCGGCGATTTAAACGGCGACGGCATCTGCGATATTTCCGACTGTACCCAGCTGCAAAAGTGTATTGCCGGATTAGAGCCTATGACGCCTATGCTGGCTTTAAAGTTAGGCTTAAGCGGCGACAATCCCCTTGGCGTTGATAAAGTGACAAAGTTGCAGGGCTTTATGGCAGGTACTGACACACTGGAAAACTCGGAAGCTTTTGAAACTTTAAAAGACAATGTGGACACAAGAGATATAAGTCTGAACAGTATTTTTTATGAATCATATCTCAGCAAAGACGAGGTACAGCCCAACGGTATAAAAATTTATCTGTCGCCCTCAAATCAAGACGCAAATATTTATGCAATTGGAAATACTAATGAAATGATACAGTGCAATATAATTGCTGAAGCTGTGGAAGAATATCTTCTTGAACATGGATTTAATGTAAAAAGAGCCCCGATGAATCAGGATATGTATGTTACAATAGATGAATCAAACTATTGGGGAGCAGACCTTCATGTACCTATACATACAAATGCATTTGACGGAAGTTTAACCGGCGGAACATTGATTATGATTTACAATTTTGCAGATACAGAAAATGTAAAGGCGGCGAGAAATATTTTAGACAGTCTTGCACCCATAACTCCCGGTTCTGATTATCCGCTGAAACAAAGAAAGGATTTACATGAACTGAGCGATATTGAGGCTATGTCGGTATATGTGGAGTGTGAACATCACGACACCGTGGAAGGTGCGAATTTTATTATAAACAACACAGATAAAATTGCCGAAGCCATTGCAAAAGGTATTTGCAATTACTACGGTATTGAATGGTAAAAAAGCGAAACTGCCGTGAGGATTACCACGGCAGTTTTGTTTTACAGGATGACATAAATAGTTTATCACACATAATAAAATGCTTGTAAGCTAAATAAGATATATTACGAAAAAATGCCCACCCTATTGGGTGGACACTTTGATGTTGGCATCTCCCTATTTTCCCAGGCCGTCTCCAGCCAAGTATTTTCGGCACCACTGAGCTTAACTTCCGTGTTCGGTATGGGAACGGGTGGACCCTCAGCGTCATCAACACCAACTGTCTCTCGAGGACTTCATTATATTATCACATACACAAGAAAAAATCAAGTGTTTTTTGAAAATTTTTTTATAAAAATCAGATAAATGTAAAAAGTCGATTTATATTTGACGAAGATGTCAAAAGGTTGTAAAATAGATGAAATCAAAAAATAAATTTACGGTAGTGATTATTATGATGAACAACACAGAAAAGGTTTTGATGAGCCTTTCTTCCTTATCAATATACAAAGGAGTATTAGGCAGAAGCGTTCCAAAAGCTTTTTACAGACTTTTGAAAGCCTCAAAGGAAAACCCGGAAAGCTTTTTGCAGTCTTACGGCGAGTTTTTTGCTCTTCTCAGCGAAAGAGGCTACAGCGACACATTTGCAAAGTCCATGGGCGAAGCCATAATGTTTGACGAAAACTGCTTTACAAGAGCGGCAACCAGCGGTTCAGCGGAAAATCTTCCTGAAAACGTGCTTTTTGCCGCCAAGCGTGACTGCATAAGCCTTATGGAAAGCACAGCCCTTACACCTGAGGACATAATAAACAGCTGTGCTTTTAAATCTGAAATTGAGGACATTATTCCAACTCTGCCAAAATGGGAGCAGGGAAGCTTTCCGAAAGAGCTTGAACATATTAAAGAGTCTATGGACGAGCTTCTCAATTTCCACAGGGAAAACGGCTGTGGCATGTTTGCCCGATACAAAGCCTTTATCTGGAGAACAGGCGGCATAAGACCTGTTATGTATCCTGATGTTGTGACTTTGGAAAATCTCAAGGGATATGAAATCCAGAGAAACGCTGTTATTGAAAACACAAAGGCATTTTTACAGGGCAAGACCTGCAACAACTGTCTGCTTTACGGCGACAAGGGTACAGGCAAGTCCTCAACTGTCAAAGCTGTTGTTAATTCCATGAGAAAACAGGGCTTGCGCATTGTTGAAATTCCTAAGGAAAGACTTATGGATTTCCCGCTTTTGGTGGACTCTATCGCCGCAGTACCTCTCAAGTTTATCATATTTATCGACGACCTTTCCTTTAACAAGCAGGACGAAAGCTACGCTTCACTTAAAGCTGTTTTGGAGGGCGGTTTGGCGGCAACACCTAAAAACGCACTTATTTACGCAACCTCCAACCGTCGCCATATTGTCAAGGAAAGCGTTTCCGACCGTGACACAGACGACCTGAACCGCCGTGACAACATGGAGGAAAGCTTATCACTTTCCGACCGTTTCGGACTTTCCGTATGTTTCAGCTCACCGTCAAAGGATAACTTCCTTAAAATTGTCCGTGCCTTGGCTGCTCAAAATGGTGTTGACATGGATGTTACTGAGCTTGAAAAGGGTGCAGAAAGATTTGCCCTTGAGCGTGGAGGACGTTCCCCACGCTGTGCAAAGCAGTACATAGAATCCCTTTTTGTGTAAGGAGCATAAATTGTTTAGTTATATAAAAAAATACATATCTGAATATTTATCAATAGATACAGGAAATAAATGATAACTATTCGTGTTTTTGATAATTGTTACGATTTTTATGTAATTGCTTGACAAAGCACAAAATATAAACTATACTGATTTCAGAAATAAAAAGTTTCTTCGTTTCTGTGACTGACGGAACAGTGGATTGACCACAGTGGAGCAGAAACGGCAAAAGCCGACCGTCTGGGCAATCCTCAAACCGTGGATTGCTCTTTTTTATTTTTTTTATTTCCGCCTTGGAAAGGTTCAATTGGTAGAAAACTCACGCCATGCGGCGGGTTGGGGTTTCACTCGTTAGTTGGAATGGCTATTCCCGTCTTTGGCATTTATTTTATTTCCGCCTTAGAGAGGTTCAGCTGGCAGAAAACTCACGCCATACGGCGGTTTTATGTTTTATTTAACAGTGACAATGGCTATTTTCTCATAAAACTTTTATGTGAGCAGAAATGGGATTCCAAAGGGACCACCGTCCCTTTGGCGGAAAGTTTGAAAGGCAGAGCCTTTCAAGAAAAGGTTACCGAGTTACTGAAAAAATTCATCTGATACGGTAGAATAAGAAATAAAAAAGGGAAAACAGGTTTGAGAAAAAACATTATTGCGGTGAAAGGAATTGATTTTCTATGTTTACAAAAAATTTTGAACAGTGGAACGGTTTTAAAGGCGGAGATTGGCAGAAAGAAATCAACCTCAGAGATTTTATCCAGCAGAACGTAACTCCATACGAGGGCGGCTCAGAGTTTTTGCAGCCTGCAACAGAGAGAACCAAGCATCTCATGGATAAGCTCAACCAGCTTTTGACAATAGAACAGCACTTTAACGGTGTGCTTGATATAGACACAACAACAGTATCATCACTTACAGCCTACAAGCCGGGATATCTCGACAAAGAAAACGAGCTTATCGTTGGCTTGCAGACAAACAGACCTTTGAAAAGAGGCGTAAACCCATTCGGCGGAATTAAAATGGCAAGAAAAGCCTGCGAAGCTTACGGCTATAAGCTTTCCGACAAAATTGAGGATGAGTTCCAGTACAGAACCACCCACAACGACGGTGTATTCAGAGTTTACAGCGACGAGATGAGAAAGGTTCGTCACGCAGGTATTTTGACAGGACTTCCCGACGCTTACGGCAGAGGAAGAATTATCGGCGACTACCGCCGTGTTGCCCTTTACGGCATCGACCTTCTTATTGAAGAAAAGCAGAACGACAAGAGGGAAATCGCAATGGGCGACTTTGACACAGATTCAATCCGCCTCAGCGAAGAGCTTTTCCAGCAGATTAACTTCCTGGGTAAGCTTAAAGAAATGGCTTCAATGTACGGCTATGATATTTCAGAGCCTGCAAAGAACGCCCGTGAAGCTATCCAGTGGACATATTTTGCATATCTTGCAGCCAACAAGGAACAGAACGGCGCCGCAATGTCACTGGGCAGAGTAAGCAGCTTTATCGACATTTATATAGAAAGAGATATTAAAAACGGAGTTTTGGACGAGAGCTCAGCTCAGGAGCTTGTTGACGATTTCGTTATGAAACTGAGAATGGCAAGACATCTGAGAACTCCTGAATACAACGAGCTTTTCGGCGGCGACCCAATGTGGATTACAGAATCCCTCGGCGGCATGGGCGAGGACGGCAGAACCTTGGTAACAAAGAACACCTTCCGTTTCCTCAACACCCTTTACAACCTGGGATCAGCTCCTGAGCCAAACCTCACAGTTTTGTGGTCTGAAAAGCTTCCAAAGCCTTTCAAGGATTTCTGCGCACAGGTTTCAATTGACACAGATTCAATCCAGTATGAAAACGACGACCTTATGCGCCCAATTTACGGCGACGACTATGCAATCGCCTGCTGTGTTTCCGCTATGAAGGTTGGCAAGCAGATGCAGTTTTTCGGCGCACGCTGCAACCTTGCAAAGCTTCTCCTTTTGGCTCTCAACGGCGGTTACGACACATATTCAAAGACACAGGCAGCTCCGGAAATGAGCGTTTATGAGGACGATATTCTCGATTACGACAAGGTAATGGAGAGATTTAACCACTATGAAAAGTGGATTTGCAGACTTTACATCAACACATTGAATGTAATCCACTACATGCACGACAAGTACGCCTACGAGAAAACCCAGATGGCTTTGCACGATACAAACGTAACACGCTTTATGGCATGCGGCGTTGCAGGACTTTCAGTTATTGCCGACTCCCTGAGCGCAATCAAATACGCCAAGGTAAAGGCAATCCGTGACGAAAACGGCTATATTGTGGACTTTGAAACAACAGGAGATTTCCCGAAATACGGCAACGACGACGAGAGAGTTGACAGCATCGCAAAGGATATTCTCCATTCTGTATCAACAGAGCTTAAAAAGACAAAGACCTACAGAAACGCTATCACAACACTTTCAGTTCTCACAATCACTTCAAACGTAATGTACGGAAAGAAAACAGGCGCAACACCTGACGGAAGAAAAGCCGGCGAGCCTTTTGCACCTGGCGCAAACCCAATGCACAACAGAGAGCATAACGGTGCTTTGGCTTCCTTGAACTCAGTTGCAAAGCTTTCCTATGAGGACTGCCGTGACGGTATTTCAAATACATTCTCCATAACACCTACAGCTTTGGGCAACGACAAAGAGGCGAGAACTCAGAACCTTGTGACAATTCTCGACGGCTATTTTGCCCAGCTTGCACATCATATAAATGTAAATGTTATGAACCGTGATACCCTTATCGACGCTTACAACAATCCTGAGAAATATCCTAACCTTACAATCAGAGTTTCAGGCTATGCCGTAAACTTCCACAAGCTTTCAAGGGAACAGCAGAGAGAGGTTATCAGCAGAACTTTCCACGAAAGGGTTTAATATGTTAGGAAAAATACATTCCTTCCAATCTATGGGCACGGTGGACGGCCCGGGCGTGAGATTTGTCGTATTCATGCAGGGCTGTCCTCTGAGATGCGCCTATTGCCACAATCCCGACACCTGGGAGTTTGACACAAAGGAAACTATTTACGCCCAACCGGAAGAGGTGTTTGCAAAGATAAAAAGATGCAGACCATATTTCGGAAAAGAGGGCGGAGTGACCGTTTCCGGAGGAGAAGTGCTTTTGCAGGCAGAGTTTGTCACAGAACTTTTTAAGCTGTGCAAAGAGGAAAACATTTCCACCTGTCTTGACACCAGCGGATGTGTTCTCAATGAAAAGGTTTTGAAGCTTTTGGACGTTACCGATACTGTGCTTCTTGATATAAAGATGACCGACACAGAAAGCTACAAAAAATACGTGGGCACAACTCTTGAGCAGGTTATGTCATTTCTTCAGGTGCTGGAAAACAAAAAAATAAACACATGGATAAGACAGGTAATAGTTCCCGGCTTTAACGACACCGAGGAAAACATTTCAAAGCTTTATGAACTTATTAAAGACTTTAAATGCATAAAAAAAATCGAGCTTTTGCCTTTTAGAAAGCTTTGCAGTGACAAATATAAGGAAATGAAGATTGAATTTCCCTTCGGAAAATACAGCGAATGTTCCCCGGAAAGAATAGAGGAAATGCGCAGTCTTTTGGAAAATTATACAAATAAAAAGCCTAATTCAACTTTTAAATAACAAAAATTACCGCCTGCCGGATTTCAGCAGGCGGTTTTGGTTTAATTTAATTTTTATCAAGCGGTATAGTTATGCAACAACAAAAAGGGTTGCCAATGTAAAAAGCTGACATTGGCAACCCTTTTGTGATATTATAAACCTTTTTATTTATTTGTTATGTGATATAAATTTATAAATAAAATCAGCCTGCTTCAATATTGTTTTTTGAAGTTGATTCGGATAATTTTTTATTCTCTGTACGGTACAAATCATCCCTGATTTTTAAAAGGTCGATATATTTTTTTAGCTCATTAAGACTTTCTTTTTCCAAACCAGCGATGTCCTCAAAAATCATATAATATTCATTTTGTTTCTGTGTACTTAAAAATCTTTGTTTTACGTTGGTTATCCCCATAAGATAATCAAGGGAAACGCAGTAATAATCAGCAATGAGCATAAGAGTATTGAAGTCGGGTTCTCTGCTTCCCTGTTCATAATTGCTTAATAGACCTCTTGACACTCCAAGTTCCTCAGCTAATTTATACTGACTTAAATTGTTTTCTTTACGGAGTTCTTTTAATCTTTGTGGCAATATATGCTGGCTTTTTTTCATTGTTTCCACCTCTGTATAAAATCATTATACAAATAATTTATTGGTAAATGCCACAAATAAAACGATAAGTTTCTAAAATAACTATTGAAGAAACAGAACGTTTCTGATATAATGAAATTAAACTATTAAATAAAGAGGAGTGAGTTTTACGAAATATGACAAACATAATATTTGGGTAAAACCTAAGGAAATTAAGACAGGACTGTGTTCGGAATTTCGAATTTCTAAGGAATAAGGAAAGGAAAATTTATTATGAAGCATAAAGTTTGGTTTGTTTTGTCCGGAGTATTTATAGTTTTGACTTTAATATGTGGTATGTGTATTCCTATAGCAATAAGCAATAGACCATCAAGGGCTGTTTACGAAATCTTTCCGTCAAAATATGACGGATTTTTGCTCATGCTTCCGAATATTTTTATAGCATTAGTGTTTGTGTTTTTAATTTTGGCTGTTGTATTCCTTTGCATAGGCGTTTCTTTGAAAACAAAGGTAAATTAAAACACGGTGGTAAAAGTGGAATAGGGGTGAAATCTGTGAAAAGTTGTAAAAAGTGCGGATATACTTTAGATGAAAACGCTCTTTTCTGCGGAAACTGCGGAGAAAGAGTGGTTTTAGAGAAAGAAAAAGACGGTTATTTTAAGAAACTTTTTTCTTATAATTCATTAGAAGAAGAGGAAAAAAGAAAAGTAAAAAAGAAAAGCTTAATTATAATCATTGCCTTTATTGTTTTAATTGCATTGATTGTATTTCTCGTAAAGGGATGTAACGGCAGCGAAAATGGTATAAATAATGTTCATCAGCATGAAAGTGTGGCTGAACAGGTACAGTCAGAATATGCATATATATCATATTCTGATTTTGTAAGATTATGGAACACTGCGGTTAATGATGAAAATAATTTTACCGACGGATTTTTAATAGATGAGGATATTAATTATAATTTTCAAATTAACCTTTCAGGAAACAGAGTGCTGAAATGCGAAGCAAAGTACGGTGATTGGAGTCTGTATTTTTCTGCAGAGGATAATATAAATGAGTGTTTGGAGGATTTGCTGAAGATTACCATTTCTGATATCAGCGAAAATGCCATAGCCTACTGGACAGAACAGCTGAAGCTTACCTCTGAGGACGAGGGCTTTGTAATTGAGTTTAAAAGTACAGAATATTCGGTAAAGCCATTGGAAAGATACTATACAGAAAAAAGGGTAATTACAGACAGCTATACAGGCTACTCAACCACGGATTTAACACTGTTTGAATTTCAGGGAAATCTGAAACAGCAGTATATAAAATATGTGGAAAAATACACAGGTACAAATCTGGACGCAGAAAGCAAGGCAAAGCTTGGAGTTACGGTTGAAGATATGTTCAGAAACCCGGTGCGTATAGTTTCTGATTTATGGTATTCTCAAATTGAGGAATATACTATAGATTTCAGCAGCGGCGGACTTTATGAAACCGTGGGCATAAACATCGATGTCACTGAGGAAACAGGACATATTGTCAAAGCTTGGGTTTACTGTGCCGACAACAGTCTGCTTACCGATTTCAATGATTTTTGCGATATGGTTTCCGCATCAATGCTTGATATTTCGGGTATGGCTGAAATATCCGAGGATTTGGTTTATTCTCAGGACAGCGGTACTTATTATTGCGTACTTGATGGTTTAAAGGTTGAGCTTACGGTGCAGGGAAGCTATAATCTTCTTGAGATATATCCGTATGAAGCTGCAGATTACCCTATATTCGAGATAATAAGCGACAGTGAAAATGAAGGAAACACAGAGACTGACGAAATTGTCATATCTCTTGCAGAAGCAGTTACTCCTAACGGAATTGATAAGGTAATTTCAAAAATGGAAAAGTCATTGGTTATGGACTGGTATTCTCTGGTGGACAAAGAGCTTAACGAGTTTATAGGAGTATCGGGAAATACAATGGTTTATACTCTGTTTGACCCGGCTTACGATGTGTGCCTTTACTGCTATAACTTTGAAACGGAAGAAAACAAGCTTATTGCCAAGTACTTTAAAACCGATATGGAATATCGTCTTGCAGATGACTATGTACTGTTTTATGCTTCAACAGACGAACACGGGGCAGCTGTTGATTTAATGGCTTATAATATACCGCAGGACAAACTTACAGTTTCTCCGATGAAAAGAATCGGCGATTATGAATATGAACAAATAAGCCTTGATATATTGCTTGATAATAAGCTGTATTATTTGAATTATAATGAAGTTATGTGTTTTGACACACAAAACAATGAATATGAAATGCTTGCGGATATTTCACATGAGTTTACAGACACAGACCGTAGAGTTATGAATAATGTTGTTACCTATGATATTTTCAACAAGGACTGCATTTATTACTCAGATAACGAAGCAGTTTTTAACAATAATAATGGAGAGACAACCAACACCGTAAGATTATATGAATACAATATAAAAACGGCAGAAACGAGAACGGTTGTTAATATGACCTATACAGCGCCTTACAATGATGACTTAAAGGAGATAGCGGTAGTCAACGGCAATGTATTTTTACAGTACAGTTCAAATGATATATATCAGGTAGTAGATAATCAGGAAATAAAGAAATACACATCTGCACCTGTCGAGATTTCTTTAAAAAACCGATTGGACGAGGACACATACATGGGCGGAGGCGTAGCTTATTATAATGATATATACAATGTAATCATAGTAATAGATGGTGCAGGTGAAATTGCTGTCCCGAATATAAATAATTTTTCAACAGTAGAATTAACCGATATTTTTAACGGTGATATGTTGATGAACGGCTCTCTTGAATTAAACAATTTCCCTGACCTTGTTTCCGGATACTGGTTTTGTGATTATTATAATGATAACGGAAGCGGTGTTGTTTTGTGGTATATTCCCTGCAAAGGAACATATATTGACTCAAAGGCGGAAACACTCTCTGACGGAACTATTGTGACAAAGTTTTACTTTTTTATGAACAGTAATGATATTGAAAAAATGATATTCCAAAATGAGAAAACAAAACAGCTTAAACCGGGAATATATGAAATAACAGGCAATGACCTAATAATTGTTTATTCCTTAACAAATAATTGAAGAGATGAAAGAAATTTTAAAAAGTTTAGTAAGCCCTTGATAAACCTCAAAACCGTCTGTCTTTCGGCAGGCGGTTTTATTTTGGAAAAGTGATTTACTTTTTAGTGTAAGTCGTTCAAAATTTTATAAATAATTTAAAGTTTTGAAAATATTTTTATCTGAAAATTTTTCATTTAAAAATCGTGAAAAGCCCTAAAAATAAATACAAATTCCACTTTTTTTGTGCTAATTGTCAAATTTATGGCAAAAAATGCCGTGTAAAAACAATAAATAGCACAATTTGAATTATGTTCTAAAGGTGAAAATTAGATGAAAGGTATTGAAATGAAAAGGTGGACATGCTATAATAATTACAACATTGTTACAAGTTGTAATCTGATGTAACCCTTAGGTTAATACAGCTTGGAACAGTAAAAATCTACTATAAGTAAGGAGGTTGAGTCCGATGGCGCATCTTAAGAAAGCCGTGTCTGTAATCCTCGTTATGGCGGTACTTGCTTCTACTCTTGTAATCACTTCCATCACAGCGGGAGCCAGCGGCACAGGTGTAGGCCTTGCAGAGTGGGCTCTAAATGCTTATTACAGCGGATGGTCTTATGTTTGGGGTGGAGCTTCTCCGGGTGCAGTTGACTGCTCCGGTTTGATTTATTCATATGCGGGCGGATACAGAGTTGACATTATTGAAAACTCTGACAAAATCGGTTATGTAAGTGACGGAATTCCTAATATTCACGGCCTTGCAGTTTGGAAACCGGGTCATATCGGCGTTTATGTTGGTAATGACATGTCCGTTGACGCAAGAGGTTCCGCATACGGCGTATGTTATTCAAACGCTTACAGCATGAATTGGACAAAGTGGTGTACAGTTCCGGGCGTTACTTATCCTACAACAGGATGGGAAGAGTTCAACGGTGGTTATTACTACTATGAAAATGGTGAGTACATAACAAACACCCAGAGAACAATTGACGGCGTTACCTACACATTCGGAAGCGACGGCGCATCTGATAAGGTTCCTGATAATATGTCAGGCGTTGCCGACGGCGGTTCATCATCAGGCGGCAATTCAGGAAGCACACAGGAGTACTACTCAAAGGGTTCAAGCGGTCAGAAGGTTATTGAAATCCAGGAAAGACTTAAAGAGCTTGGATACTTCCATGAGGATATCACAGGTTACTTCGGAAGCGTAACAGAAGCAGCTTACAAAGCATTCCAGGCAGCTGCAGGCGTTACTGTAGACGGTATCGCAGGTACAGATATGGAGATTCTCTTCTCCGACAGCGCTCCGTATGCTCCCACAGAGGAGACTACAGAAGAGCCGACAACCGAGGAACCAACAACAGAAGCTCCTACCGAAGAGGTAACAGAAGCTCCTACAACAGAAGCTCCAACAGAGCCTGAGGTTGTAGACGACGGCATATACAGATACGGTGATTTCAGCACAGAGGTTACTGCTATTCAGCAGAGACTTAAAGATTTGGGATACTTCGAAGGAGAGGTTACAACTTTCTACGGAGAAGTAACTGAGGAAGCTGTTTCAACATTCCAGTATGTTGCATCTCTCCCTGTAACAGGCGAGGTTGATCAGGCTACATACGACTTGCTCTTCAGCGAGACCGCAGAAAACTTCAAGATTAACATTGAAGCTACTGAAGAGACTTACATGGAAGGAAACGAAGCTGAGCAGGCTGAGGTTATAGAGGAAACAGAAGCTCCAACAGAGCCGGAAACAACTGAGGAACCAACAACAGAGGCTCCGACAACCGAAGCAACAACAGAAGCACCTACAACAGAGGCTACAGAAGTAACAACAGAAGCTCCAACAGAGGCACCTACAACAGTACAGGCTGCCACAGAGGTTATCACAGAGGCTTCCAAGACTTCTAACGAAGCTATGCAGAGCGTTACAAACGCAGGCGTTGCAAGCATCGGCGCAGATGTTAAGAACAACGGTGATTTTGTAAAATGGTTTATAATTATCGCAGCTGTTATGGCAGCATCCTTTGCTTTCGTTGTGTTTGCAGAGAAAAAGAGATTTTCAAAGGCAAGACACTCAAGAAACGAAAACAAGAGATACAAATAATTCAGATAATACATAATCAGTAGGCAGGCAGAGCAAAGACTCTGCCTGTTTTTTATATCGCAAAAATAAACGCCCTGCCGGTTAAAGCAGGGCGTTTGTTGTTATTCGTTTAAAATCTGTTTTTTATGTTTTATATTTGTCCTGATAAGCAAAATCAGGGAAACTGCGAAAATGAAAACGCTTATAAACTGAGAGGTGGAGAGAAAACCCACAAATCCTCTGTACTCGTCGCCTCGGAAAAACTCTAAAATAAATCTGCCTATGGAGTAGATAAACAGATACCAAAGGAAAAGTCTGTGCTTTTGTATGCCCTTTATAAACATAAAAAGAATAAGGGTGAAAAGCAAAAATTCAAATCCCGATTCCACAAGCTGGACGGGAAATCTTCTTACGCCGTTTGCGCTTTCCACAAGGGCGTTTTCATATACAAAGCCAAAGTCGCACTCTATACCGTAACAACAGCCGCCCAGAAAACATCCTATTCTGCCAAAGGCGTGAAACATTGGAGCAACCAAAGCCGCAAGGTCTGAAAAATCACCCAGACTTTGTTTTGTGACTTTAAGGTACAAAACTCCTGCGCCGATTCCTCCCAAAAGGCCGCCGTAAAATACAGAACCGCCGAAAATCTGTATAAGAAACGGAATTAACATTCCGTCGTTTATAATTGCGGAAAAGTTTCTGAAAAGGGCTGAAATATACTGCCATTGGGTTATTGCATAAAGAATAATTCCCCCGAAGTAGACGCCGATAAAGGAAAAAAGCATAAATATTATTGTGTCCACATAGAGGATGTTCCGCCTTTTTGAAAGCCTGCAGGCTATAAAACCGGAAAGCAGAAGCCCTGCCAATGCGGAAACGGAATACATGGAAATTTGATTTCCGAAAATAGTAAAGTAAGGGAACATAAAAACTCCTGAAAAATCAAGGTACTATACATTTCTGCATAGTACCTCTTAATTCTTTAAAAATTAAAATTACAAATAGCTTGAAAGGCTGTAAAGTCCGCTCATTGCTGAGTTAACTCTGCATGCGCAGATGCCGATGCAAACTGTTCCGATAAAGGAAACAGCTATGCCGATGATGCTTACAACCATTGCGGCAGCAGCCAAGTTTGAGGTGTTGCCTGTAACAGCTGCTGTTTTCTGCTCTGTCAAAGAGATAAATACGCCTACAACGCCTGCTGCAATACCCACAAGCTGCATAATAATACCGAAAGCACCGCTGGCGCAAGTATTGGCAGCTGTAAACATTGTGCACATTGAGGCAGAAAATCCGCCCATAAGTCCGATAACAATGGACAGAACGCCACATCCCAAAGCCAGCACTGACATATTCAGTTTGTTATTGTTCATTATAAAACCCCCTGCTCGTAAATATGTAAAATACACTATGAAACATATGGATGTTCATATACTTTTGTGTATTTCATAATAAATATATCACTAAACAGCTGAGGTGTCAATAAAAATTATGGAAACTTAAAGTAAAAAGGCAGTTTAATGTTTTAGAAAACTTATGGATTTATCTTTCCGCAGGGCTTAAAAAGTTTTAATAGCAGAAACGCTTGATTATTTCGTTTTTTTGTTCTATACTTAAACTATGAAAGGGTGCGGAAGATGAATGTTACTTTAGGACTGCTGGCTCATGTTGACGCCGGAAAAACTACATTTGCCGAAAGGCTTTTATATCACAGCGGAAGCATAAGAAAAGCCGGCAGAGTTGACCACAGGGACACTTTTCTTGACAGCCATGAAATAGAAAGGGCGAGAGGCATAACGGTTTTTTCCCAGGAAGCCTGTTTTGAACTTGGGGAAAAGACCTTTTTCCTTTTGGATACCCCGGGACATACGGACTTTGTTGCGGAAACAGAACGAGGGGTAAAGGTGATGGATTATGCCGTCCTCATTATAAGCTGTGTGGAGGGTATTCAAAGTCACACGGAAACTCTGTGGAAACTTCTCGATAAACATAAAATACCGGTGTTTATTTTTCTCAATAAAAGCGACAGAAACGGAGCAGAGCCGGAAAGGGTTTTAAATCATATAAAAAGAAAGTTTTCAGAAAATGCGGTTTTGTTTGACAGCTGTGAAAACATTGCGGAAAACAAAAGCCTTTTGGAAGAGCTTGCCCAAAGGGACGAGGTTCTTCTGGAAAATTATTTTTCCGACTCATGTACAGAGGAGCTTGTTTTAAAGCGAACCGCACAGATGATAAAGGAAAGAAAGGTTTTCCCATGCTTTGTGGGTTCGGCTTTGCAGGATATAGGAATTGACTGTTTTATAAAAGCATTGGAAACATTCGCCTTGGGAAATAATAAAGAAAATGAGGACTTTTCCGCTTCCGTCTATAAGGTAAGATATGACGGAAAAGGCACAAGAATGACATATCTCAAAATACGCTCCGGAAGTATTAAGGTAAAAGAGGAGATTATTCCGGGCGTTAAAATAAACGAGATGTACATTTGTCACGGTGAAAAGCTTATTCCCGCTTCAAAAGCTGTTTGCGGAGGTCTTTATGCCGTCACAGGACCGTCTGAGCTTGTCTGCGGAGACGAGATAGAAAAGGGCAGGGTCACAAAAAGTCCTTACGAGTTTTATCCCATGCTAAGCGCAGGGCTTGAGTTTGACAGGTCGAAATGCAGCGATAAAACCATGATGGGTTATCTGAATATTTTGCAGGCGGAAGAGCCTATGCTTATGGCTCTCCGTGAGGAAAGCACCCGGCAGATAACCGTAAGGGTAATGGGAGAAATTCAGCTTGAGGTTTTAAAGTTTGTTTTAAAACAGAGATTTAATATAGATGTGTATTTCGGGGAATGTGAAATTCTATACCTTGAAACCATTAAAAATCCGGTGGTGGGAAGAGGTCGTTTCGAGCCTTTGCGCCACTATGCGGAGGTTCATTTAAGGCTTGTGCCTACAGAGAGGGGAAGCGGAATTTCCTTTTCCTCCCAGTGTTCTCTGGAGGTTTTGGAAAAAAGCTTTCAGAATTTGGTTAGAACCCATGTTTTTGAAAAAGTCCATAAGGGCGTGCTTACAGGCTCGCCCATAACAGATATAGAATTTGTCCTGCTTACGGGAAGAACTCATCTCAAGCATACAGAGGGCGGAGATTTCAGGGAAGCCGTGTACAGGGCGATACGTCAGGGATTGAGAAAGGCGGAAAGCGTTCTGTTAGAACCCTGGTATAGCTTTGAGATAGAGGCGGACAGCGGATTTACAGGCAGAATAATGTCAGATATTCAAAGAATGTACGGAAGCTTTCTGCCACCTGAAACAGAGGGAAACAATGTTATAATAAAGGGTGAAGCGCCTGTGGAGTCTTTCAGAAGCTATCCCAAGGAGCTTATGTCCTTTACCTCCGGCAGGGCGGTGATTTCCCTGAGATTTTGCGGTTACAAAGAATGTCACAACACTGAGGAAGTAGTGGGAAAAATAGGATATAATGCGGACAGAGATACGGAAAATACGGCGGATTCGGTTTTCTGTTCTCACGGCGCAGGCTATGCGGTGAAATGGAATGAAGCCGACAGCCATATGCACTGTGTTTCAAGTGATTAGAAGCAAAGGGAGAGTGAGATTATGTTCCATATTGATTATTGGATGAAGGAGCTTACGGACAGGCTCATAGGAATTTTTGGAAACAGACTGGAATTTGTTGGTTTGCAGGGAAGCTACGGCAGACACGAGGAAACTGCGGAAAGCAATATTGACGTGGTGGTTATTTTAGACCAGCTTTCCGCCAACGACATAAAAACCTACGATATGATAGTATCAGACATGCCACAAAGACAAAAGGTCTGCGGTTTTATGTCGGGAAAAGAGGAGCTTATTAAGTGGGAAAAATCAGAGCTTTTCCAGTTTTATAACGACACTGTCCCTTACTATGGAAACATTGATTACCTTTTAAAGCTTATTTCCGAGGAGGACGTAAAGAGAAGTATTCTCATAGGCGCATGCAATGTTTACCACATGTGCGTCCACAATATGCTTCACGAAAAGGACAGCAGACTGCTTGTTTCAATCTGCAAAACAGCCATGTTTGTGATACAGGCAAAATATTTTGCGGAAACAGGACAGTACATAAAGAGAAAGTCAGAGCTTTACAAGCTGGTAAAGCCGGAGGATGCGGATATAATCGGAGAATTTATCCTGCTCCGAGAGAATTGTCATATCGACGAAAAGGAATTTAAAGAGATATCGGAAAAATTATTTGAGTGGTCAAAGAAAATAATAAACGAATGTTTTGAAGCTTAAAAAATAACGCTCATAAGGATTTGGTTTCCTTATGAGCGTTTTATATTTGTTAAAATTATTCTTCCTCAGGCTCGTCGTCCTTGCAGTATTCGCATTTTCCGTCGTGCTGGTAATTTTTCATGGATTCGGAAATTTCTGCTACAATTTCTCTTTCGTCCATGTGGTATTTAACGCCTTTGATTTCCTGGTAGTCCTCGTGACCCTTGCCGGCAAGAACTATAATATCTCCCGGAAGAGCGTTTTCCATGCAGTATCTTATAGCGTCAACTCTGTTGGGGATTACAACGTATTTTCCGTCGGTCTTGTCGATACCGACCTTTATGTCCTCGATTATGTCCATTACATTTTCAAAACGTGAATTGTCCTCGGTGATAACCGAAAGGTCGGAAAGACGTCCGGAAACCTCACCCATTTCGTAACGGCGAACCTTTGGACGGTTTCCGCCTGCTCCGAACATGGTGACAATTCTGTTTGGCTTGTATTCTCTCAAAGTTTCAAGAACATTTTCCATGGAAACAGCGTTGTGCGCATAGTCGATAAGCAGTGTGTAATCTCCAGGAACCGGAACAGCCTCTACACGTCCTTTAACCTTAACGCTGTTAAGTCCGTCGATAATCGCCTTGTCCTCTATGTCAAAGTGACTGCAAACAGCTATTGCGGAGATTGCGTTGTAAACGCTGAATTTTCCCGGGATTGCCACGTCAAGGGAAAGATTTTTCTTGCCCGATGCTTCAAAGTGTACGCCGATATATCCGGGTCTTGCAATAAGGCTTTCGTCGGAAGCTACAAAGTCCGCTTCCTTGTCAAAGCCGAAGGTTTCAACTGTGCAGGTGCAGTGCTCGGTCATCTTTTTCCACATTGGGTCGTCCATGTTGAATATGCCGTGCTTGCACTGTCTGAAAAGCAGAGCCTTGCAGGAGAAGTATTCCTCCAAGTCCTTATGCTCGCTGGCTCCTATATGGTCGTGGGAGAAGTTTGTGAAAACGCCTATGTCAAAGAGTATACCGTCAACTCTGTGCCATTTAAGACCAAGAGATGAAGCCTCAATAACAAGTGCGCCGCAGCCGGCTTCAACCATTTTTCTCATTGCCTGATAAACCTCGTAGGACTCAGGTGTTGTGTTGTTTGTCTTGTAGATTTTGTCGCCTATGATAATTCCCAAAGTTCCGATTGTACCGGTTTTAATGCCTCCGCACTCGAGAATAGAGCGTATCATGGCGGCTGTGGTGGTTTTGCCCTTTGTGCCGGTTACGGCAACTGTTTTAAGCTCTTCATCCGGATGACCGAAATACTCACGGCTCATAAGGGCAAGGGTTTTTCTTGTGTCCTTAACCATAATCAAGGTCACGTTTTCGGGAACCTCAACTGTGTCGCAGGCTATAATTGCAACAGCTCCCATTTTTATGGCTGACTCAACATAGGTGTGGCCGTCGGTGTTGTAGCCTTTAAGGCATACAAAAGCGCAGCCCTCTGTGGCTTTTCTGGAATCGTATATAACATCGCTGATTTCTATATCCAATCTGCCCTGTATAACCTTATAATTTTCTGCGCAAAGCAGCTCTGACAGTATCATGCTGAATACCTCCTGAAAAATCTTTACGAAATATTGTATTTTTAAAACTATCTATAAAAACAGAATTGTTTGCCGCAAAGTAAGATATCCTCCTGTGAGTTTTAAACCCAACCTGTATTATAGCATATATTCATTGCCTTTTAAAGTACCGAATTTATTAAATTATCATAAATTGTTTTATAATAGTCAGAAAAAATACTATTCTTTCGCCAAATAAAAGTAAATTCGTGCTTATCTATAAGGTCTTTTACATATATTTTTTTAAGAGTTCCCTTTCTGAGTTCCTCCTGAACCGCCGCCTCATAGATAAAGGTTATGCCGCAGTCCTTTTCAACAAGTGTCTTTACGGCGTTTATGTTGCTAAGCTCGATAATGTTTTTAAAATCGTAAATACCTAAATTTTTTTCCTCTAAGCTTCTTGTTAAAATTTCCCTTGTGCCCGAGCCCTTTTCACGGAGTATCAGAGTCTGGGAGAAAAGCTCCTCAAGGGATTTTTCAGTTTCGGCGAAAGGGTGGTCTTTACAGCACACAGCGGTATAATTTTCCAAAGAACAGACAATGTGTTCATACTGATTTTTTCCGAAATACCCTTCTACAACCGCAAAGTCGATTTCACCCTTGTCAAGCATTGAAAGAAGCTTTTCAGTGTTTGCAATGGTTAGGTTTACCTTTGTTTCCGGATATTTTTTCAAATAGGCGGCAAGCTTGCCGGGAATAACATATTCCCCTATGGTAAGGGTTGCCCCAAAGGAAAGTGTAGAATTGTGATTTCTTATATTGTGTATGGAATCACGAAGAAAGCTGTCGTTGTGCTTCATGGTGCTTATGGCTTCATAGAGCATTTCGCCGGCTTCCGTTAAATACATTTTTTTGCCGTTAAAGCCGAAAACCTTTGCGCCGTAGTATTCCTCTATGTATTTTATATGCTGGGAAACTGCCGGCTGGGTTATGTTTAATTCTTCGGCGGCTTTTGTGTAATTCATGTGCTTGCATACGGAAAGAAATGTATCTGTTCTGAAATCAAGCATATTTTCATCTGCCTTATCAATAAAATATTTATGCAAAGTGCTGCGGCTATATTATAACATGAATTTATACAAAAATAAACATATATTATTTGATTTTAATGCCTTTTCATGGTATCATAAAATAAACAAAGAAGATGTAGAATAACATCGAGCCGAATCAAAAAATACAGAAGATTTCGGATTTTAAATTGGATTTGGGTGTGGATTTTATTGTATTGTGTAAGCATCAGCCATAAGACAGCTCCGGCGGAAATAAGAGAAAAATTTAATTACAGCAAAGAAGAAAAGATAGAGTTGCTCCGACAAATGCGGAGTATTTTTTCTGTTAAGGAAGCTTTGGTGCTCTGCACCTGCAACAGAACGGAATTTTATTTTTGCGGAGATAAAAATTCTGTTTTGGAAATGGAAAAGCTGGTTTCCCGTGTTTCCAATGTGTCCTTGGATGATATAAAGGAATTTTTCAGAATATACGGCGATAAAAAAAGTATAGACCATATTTTCAGAGTTACCTGCGGAATAGAGTCCATGATTATAGGCGAGGATGAAATTTTAGGCCAGGTTAAAAACGCTTACAGCCTTGCCCACGAAGCGGGGACAACGGGATTTATTCTCAACTCGGTTTTTCAAAAGGCAATCGCCTGTTCTAAAAAGATAAAGACAGACACGCCACTTTCAAAGACGCCGGTTTCCACTGCTACCCTTACCGCAAGAACCGTTTTTTATGAGGATTTTTCAAAGACAGATAAAAATGTACTTTTGATAGGCGCAACCGGAGAAATGGGAAAAGCCATACTCAATAATCTTTTGTCAAAGCCAAACATATACATAATATGTCCTTTAAGAAAAAAATTAGGCTTTGTGCCAAAGGATGAAAGCCGTGTAAAATGTGTGCCTTATGAGGAAAGATACCAGTATATGGACTGGGCGGACGCAGTGGTAAGCGCCACATCAAGCCCCCATTACACGGTAATGCGCAGGGAGATTGAAAAGAGAAGTATAAGGGATAAAAAAAGACTTTTTATAGACATAGCCGTCCCCAGAGATATAGATGAAAATGTGGCGGAGATGAAAAACACAAGGCTTGTGACAATAGATGATTTTGAAATAATCGCAGAGGAAAACAACAGGCTGAAGCTTCAGGCGGTGGACTGGGCTGTGGAAATCTGCAAAAAGTATCAGGACGAGCTGAACCGTGACATGATTTTTCACGATGAATTTGGAACAGGGGAAAACATCGACAGGGAAAAGACTGTAAGCCTTGCAAAGCTTTTGTTTAAGGCCAAAAAGGAAATGGACAGCCATGGATTTTCCCAGCTTATAAAAATAATGAAAGAACTTGACGAGGTGGATATATGAGCTATTTTCCGTTTTTTATGGACGTTACCGACAAGCAGTGTCTTGTTGTGGGAGGCGGAGAGGTTGCTTTGAGGAAGGTAGAAAAACTGTTGCTTTTTGACTGCAAAATAAAGGTGTGTTCAAAAAAGTTTTGCGACGGTTTTTACGAGGATAAAATTAAAAGTAAAATAGAGATGGTTTATCATCTTTTTATGGACTCTGATATTGACGGGTGCAGCTTTGTAATTGCCGCCACAGATAACGACCATCTCAACAGCCATATTTACGATTTGTGCGTTGAAAGAAATCTTCCTGTAAATGTGGTGGACGATATCAAAAAATGCACATTTATTTTCCCGTCGGTTTCAAAGGGCAGAAACTATACTGCGGCGTTTACCACAGAGGGAAAAAGCCCACTGTGCGCCGCATATCTTAGAAGAAAGTTTCAGGAGCTTGACGGTGAAAGACTTGATAACATAATAGACATCATGTATAACCAGAGAAAAAATGCCAAAAGATTTATTTACAGCAGTGATATAAGAGCGGAATTTTTAAAAGAGGTTTTCAACGCCCTTGTTTACGAGGAGGGTGACCAGAAAGAATCCGTTATGCTTGCAAATAAAATAATGAAGAAATACATAGGCGGGGGAAGATGAAAAGGGTAATTAAAGTCGGCACAAGAAAAAGCCTTTTGGCGTTAAAGCAGACTGAAATGGCGGTAGACGCACTGAAAAGCAGATTTCCGGAACTGGAATTTGAAACAGTGGGAATAAGCACAAGGGGCGACAGAAACCTTGAAAAGCCTTTGGGCGAAATAGGCGACAAGGGACTTTTTGTAAGCGAGATTGAAAGGCTTATTAGAATAGGTGAAATAGACTTTGCAGTACACAGCGGAAAGGATTTGCCCTTGGAGCTTTACGAGGGCTTGGAGATTTCCGGAGTTTTAAGCCGTGACGACCGCCGTGACGTTTTGGTGACTAAAAAGGGCAGAGGTTTTGAAAACCTGAAAACAATAGGAACAGGAAGCAAAAGAAGAGCCTTGCAGTGTTCAAAGCTTGTTGAAAACTGCGACTTTAAGCTTATCAGGGGAAACATAAACACAAGGCTTGAAAAACTCTACAGGGGCGAGTACGACGGAATAATTCTTGCCGCCGCAGGACTTGACCGTCTAAAGCTTTATAAGGACAGCCGTTTTGATTTCAGACTCTTTACCGAGGAAGAAATGATACCAGCCGCCTGTCAGGGAATAATTGTAGTTGAAGCTTTGAAAAACTCGGATGTATCAGAGCTTATAAAGGCGGTTCAGTGCGAAAAAACCAGAAAAGAGTTTGACTGTGAAAGATATATTTTGAAGCTGTTGGGCGGAGATTGCAGTGCATCTATCGGTGCGTCTGCAAAATTTAACGAGGGAATAATTTCCTGCTCCGTTATGTACGGCGATAAAAGAAGTTATTTTGAAACCGATGAAAAAAGCTTTAAGGCAACAGCGGAAAAATATATAAGGGATATGATTTAAGTTTAGCAGAGGAAAATTCTATGAGAGAAATAAAACCACAGGGAAAGGTTTATCTTGTGGGCGCAGGCTGCGGAGGCGAAGAGCTTCTGACACTGAAAGCCCTTGACTGCATAAAAAATGCCCAGGTGATAATTTACGACAGCCTGGTTGATGAAGATATACTTTTAAACGCCCGTAAGGACTGTGAGAAAATATACGTGGGAAAAAGGTTCGGAAAACCTTCCCCTTTGCAGAGTGAAATAAACGAAATAATTTTAAATAAAGCCTTAGAGGGTAAAACAGTGGTTAGGCTCAAGGGCGGCGACCCCTTTGTTTTCGGAAGAGGGGGCGAAGAATCTCAGGCTCTGGAAAAGGAGAATATTTCCTATGAGGTTGTGCCGGGAATAAGCTCCTGCATTGCGGTTCCTCAAAGGGCAGGAATACCTGTGACCCACAGGGACACAAGCAGAAGCTTTATGGTTATCACAGCCAGAAAATCCGACGGAACTCCCGTGGACAGACAGGTTCTTGAGGGTTACGCTCGTACAAAGGGAACCTTGGTGGTTTTAATGGGATTAAATCTTATAGGATATATCGCAGATACCCTTGTTTCCTGCGGACTTTCAGAAGATACCCCGGCGGCGGTTATATCCGACGGATGCAGAAAAAATCAAAGGGTTATAAGAACCACCTTAAAAAATGCCGAAAAAGATGTAAAGGAAAACAACATGAAATCTCCGGCGGTTATTGTTATAGGAGATACAGCAGCCTGTGATTTTTCCGGAGAAAAACAACAGCAGGAAACAAAAAACATACTGATAACCGGAACAGCCACACACACAGAAAAACTGTCAAAAGAACTAAAAAAATTGGGCTTGCATGGGGAAAAATTGATTTTGTCAAAAATAAATATATCCACATGCGAACAAGAGCTTGCAAAGGGAATTGAAAAAGTAGAAAATGGATGTTATACTATTTTTACATCACCTAATGGTGTTGATGTATTTTTCAATTTGCTGAAAAGATATGAAATTGATGTGCGCAAAATATACGGAACAAGAATTGCGGCTGTGGGAAGCGGAACCTGCGAGAAGCTTAGAAATTACGGGTTAATTCCCGATGTGATTCCAAAAAAATATACAGTAGAAGAACTTGCAAAAGCTATAGCTGAGGACTGCCGCAAAAATGGCGGAGTTAAATCGGCGGTGGCTTTCAGAAGCGCCCGGGGTTCAAAGTCTCTTGAGGAAATTCTCACTAAGGAAGGCTTTGATTTTACAGATGTGAGCACATACAGCGTCGGCGCTGACAAAGACGCCATAGAAAATTTTGAAAAAAACGGCGCAGAGAAAAAATACAGCCGAATAACATTTTCCAGCGGTTCCGGAGTTAAAATATTTTTTGAGGAAATGAAAAATCCTCAGAGCTTTTTCTCACAGGGCACAGTGGTTATCTGCATAGGTGAGGAAACAAAGAAACAGATTGAAAAATACAGGGGTTTGATAGGAAATATGAAAATAATTACAGCGGATAATTTTAGCTGTAAAGGCTTAGCTAAAGCTGTAAAGGAGAGTTGCTATGAACAGAAACAGAAGATTAAGACAGAACAGCACAATGAGAAGTCTTGTTAGAGAAACAACAGTGCTCCCCTCTGAACTTATTTATCCTATTTTTGTTACAGAGGGCAGAGGCATAAAAGAGGAAATCCCCTCAATGCCGGGAGTGTACAACTATTCCGTTGACAGACTTGACGAAATAATGGAGCAGGTTGTAAATTCAGGAATAAGCGGAGTTATGGTTTTCGGTGTTCCTGTGCATAAGGATTCCAAGGGAAGCGAAGCATACCGCTGGGACGGAATTGCCCAGAAGGGAATTAAATATATAAAGAACCATTATCCGGACATTGTGGTAGTGGCTGATATTTGCCTTTGCGCTTATACAAACCACGGTCACTGCGGAATTGTCAACGAAGGCGAAATCTTAAACGATGAAACACTTCCATACCTTGCAGAAATGGCTCTCACCTGCGTTCAGGCCGGAGCTGATATGGTTGCCCCGTCAGATATGATGGACGGAAGAGTTGAATATATAAGAAAGGTTCTTGACAATAACAACTTTAAAAATGTGCCGATTATGGCATACAGCGCAAAATATGCCTCCGCATATTACGGACCTTTCAGAGATGCCGCACACTCTGCCCCAAAGTTCGGCGACAGAAAAACATATCAGATGGATTTTGCCAATGTAAAAGAGGCAATGAGAGAGATTTCCAACGATATAGAAGAGGGCGCAGACATTGTAATGGTAAAGCCTGCTTTGGCTTATCTTGACGTTATAAAGGAAGCTTCCCAGAGATTTGACGTTCCTGTTGCCGCCTACAATGTAAGCGGAGAATATGCAATGGTAAAAGCGGCGGCTCTTTCCGGCTGGATTGACGAAAAGAGAATTGTTCTTGAGAACCTTTACGCCATAAAGCGTGCAGGCGCAAATATTATAATAACCTATCACGCCATTGAAGCTGCTCAGTGGCTGAAAGAAATTTAAAGATTGATTAAGGGTGAAGAAGTTGAATACCGAAAAGTCACACAGTCTTTTTGAAGAGGCAAAAAAATATATGCCCGGCGGAGTTAACAGCCCTGTCAGAGCTTATCAGGCGGTAAAGAGAGAACCGCTGTTCATAAAAAGAGCAGAGAAAGGTTATATATACGACGTGGACGGAAATTCCTATGTGGATTTTGTATGTTCATGGGGCCCGGGAATTTTGGGTCACAGCCACCCTCAGGTTATAGCCGCGGTGCAGAAAGCCTGCGAGGACGGACTTACCTTCGGCGCTCCCACCGAAAAGGAAACAATACTTGCAAAATTGATTTCCTCATTGATGCCCTCAATGGAAATGATGCGCCTGGTAAACTCCGGAACAGAGGCGGTTATGAGCGTTGTCCGTGCCGCCAGGGGATTTACAGGAAAAAATAAGGTAATCAAGTTTAACGGATGTTATCACGGCCATTCCGACTGTATGCTGGTAAAGGCGGGCTCGGGACTTTTGACCCAGTCAATACCATCCGGCGCAGGTGTTCCCGAAAACTGCACAAAGGATACCTTGATTGCAGAATATAACGATATTTCCTCTGTGGAAAAGCTTATAGAGAGCAACAAGGGAGAAATTGCCTGTGTGATAATCGAGCCTGTTGCGGCAAATATGGGCGTTGTTCCTCCTAAAAAGGAATTTTTGCAGGAGCTTAGAAAGCTCACCGAAGACAACGGTATTCTTCTTATTTTCGACGAGGTTATAACAGGTTTTCGACTTGCTTTGGGCGGAGCTCAGGAGTATTACGGAGTAAAGCCGGACTTGACTTCTCTTGGAAAAATCGCCGGCGGCGGTATGCCTTTGGCGGTGTACGGCGGCAGACGTGATATAATGGAAAACGTGGCTCCGATCGGTAAAGTGTATCAGGCGGGAACTCTTTCAGGAAACCCAATCGCCGTAACCGCAGGAATTGAAACACTTAAAATTCTCAGAGAGAATAAAAATATATATACAGAGCTTGAAAAGAAATCAGAGATTTTGGAAAAAGCCTTTAAAGACTCAGGCTTTAACGTGAACCGTGTGGGTTCTCTTCTTTGTCCTTTCTTTACCGATAGAAAGGTGGAAAGCTATACTGACGCACTTTCAAGCGATACGGAAAAATACGCAAAATATTTTTCATTTATGCTGGAAAAGGGAATATATATAGCCCCGTCCCAGTTCGAGGCGATGTTTGTATCTTACGCCCACACAGATGAGGACATAGAGAAAACAGCCGCCTGTATCCGTGAAGCCGGAAAATATATGTTTTAAATAATAAAGGACTGCATTTTGAATTGCAGTCCTTTTTGTTTTAACTTATTATTTTAATCCGGAAATGCGGAGGGGTTTGCCCTGTGGAACTGATTTGAAGCATCTGTTCCCATTGTATATGTGTATTCCGAAGCAGAGGAAATCACAAAGCTGTCGTTTTCTATTGTTGCCCTGTGGAAATTCTCCTCTCCTGTGCCACGGCTGAAATTATAGACAAAAAGTCCGTTGCCGTCCTCAGGGATTAAAAGATTTAAAGCGGATAAATCATCTGAGATTGTTTTAAGAGTGTAGGTGTCGCCCTGGTGGTCATAGCCGTATACCCTGTAATTGTACACTATAAAAGGACCTTCCGCAGCTCTTGCCGCCACAACAAGCTCCAGCTTTCCGTCATTGTTAAGGTCACGTATGAAGTATGAATATTCGCCGTTGTAACTGCTGTCAGGATAGGTTGTAAAGGCAAAACCGGATTCCTTGGCTTTTACTCTGTTTATTGTGTCCTGATACAGTTTGTTTACTTCATCCTCGCTGTCCTGACTTGATTGAGAGGATTGGCTGTCCTGAGTCTGGGATGTTTCGGCTTCGGTTGGTTCCTCTTCTTCGCTTCTCTCGTATATGTCGGTTATCTGATAGAGTCCCTCGCTGTTTGGAACTAAAACGGCTTCCTTGTAGAGGGTGTAGCTTCCGCTGCCGCCGCCTGAGGTGTAGTTATAGGTGAAATCTATTATAAGTTCATCGTCGGTATACTTGGCAGATGTTATGTCGGAAGTAATCATATGTCCCACTGTGGCAGGGGAAAATATAATTGCGTCGCCGCTTACATATGCGTTGGCTTGTGAAGCGTTGTCTGCGGTGAATCTAAAGTCTGTAAATGAAGAGAACAGTCTGTTTACATCGCTGAGAGAATACATTGCTTTCCAGTCGGAGGTGTTTCCTAAATCGGCAACGTAATTTCCGTTGCGGCCTGAAGGCTCACAGAGATAATTCAAAAGCTCTGCATAACTTTGTGTGGGAACACCGTCGGTCATTTCCTTAGGACCATAGGAAAGAATATATTTAAACTCGTCCATTGTAAGATTTCCCGCAATCATAGTTGGGTACATCTCTTCGGTAAAATCTTTTGGCTCAGTGTTTTCTGTGGTCGGCTCAGTGGTTTCCGTGGTGGACTCTGTTGTTTCTACAGTTTCTGTTATGGCTTCCGCGGGCTGATTGTTTGAGTTTCCTGCAAGCTTTACAGCCACGGTGGCTCCTCCCGCAACTATAGCCACTGAAAGCAAACCTATCAGAGTTTTTCCCAGGGCGGTGTGAATAAAGGTGTGGCCTGCGGCGGTTTTTGCGCCGGCAGAGGCGGCTGATTTTCCTGCTGCTGTCTGGACGCCTTTGCCAACGTGATTTGCGGCTTCTCCTATGGAATTTAAAATTTCCTTTTTGCAGACTTCTTTTGCTATGTTTGCGGCGGTCTGGATTTCCGGGAAAAATTTTTCCTGACGGAGCAAATACAAAAGCAGAGAAATCGGGGAGATACCCAAAAGCTTGTAGCCTTTCTGTTCAAGCTCGTCGGCTTTTTTCTTTAATGCTTTTCTTCCGTAATTCAATCGGGACTTTACGGTATTTTCCGGAATTTCAAAGGATTGAGCAATGTCCTTTATGCTCTGACCCTCAAGGTAAAACATGAGAATACACAATCGCTGTTCATCTGAAAGACTGTCTATCATCTCTCTTACAAGCTCCTGAGTTTCTTTTTTTGTGTAGTTAAGCTCAGGCTGGTAATCTCTGTTTTCGTCTTCCTTATCGTAAATAAAGCTGTCGTCCTGGTCTTCCGGCTCTATCTGGGAGAATAATGTAGGATTTTTCTTTGAAAGAAGATTTTTTGCAGTGTTGGCGACTATTCTGCTGAGCCAAGAACGGAAGCTCTCCGGGTCTTTCAATGTGGGCAGATACTGCCATGCTTTGATGTATGCGTCCTGAACAACGTCCATAGCGTCTTCTTTGTTTTTTGTGTATTTAAGAGCTATGTAGTACATGTCGTTCTGTGTTTCCTCGTATAAAGTCGCCAATGCTTCTTTATTTCCGTTTACGGCGTCAGTTATTGTTTTTGTGTAATTCATTTTCGTTACCTCTCTTTATAATGTTTTCGTATATTTTTTCCTTTGTTTCTCTGTCTGTCTTGTTTTCACAACGCTCTTTTTTCAAAAGGGCGGAAAACCATTTTAATACATTAAGCTCTGTCATAATAACGCTTGCTTTCATTAAAAAAGCAGACCGGAGAAGAGGAAAGAATTAAGATTATTTTTTTCATGTTGATTACTCCTTTTGTTTGTAATTTTTGGTTGTTACACTATATAGACAAGTCAAAAGGAGAAAAGGTTTTAAGTTTTCAAAAAAATTTTTATTTTTTATCATTTTTATTTTGATACCTGATATAATAAATGTCAAGAGAAAATAAATTTATTATAAATCAGCATAGAAGTCAGTTAAAAGAGTTTGTGTATTAAAATTCACATAATTGTCACAAACACATCAAATTTTGTACCTTATACTATTGTAATATGTTAATAATTGTAGTATAATAACATAGTTAGGAGGTGTTTCCATGCACGACAGAACAATGGTATTTTCGTTGCAGAATGAAAAAGACGATCAGATTAAAACATCTATGAAGATAGTTTATGAGGCGCTCAAGGAAAAAGGTTATAATCCTATCAATCAGATAGTTGGTTATATTCTCTCTGAGGACCCCACTTACATTACAACTCATAATAATGCGAGAAACATTATCAGTAAAATTGACCGTGATGATTTGCTGGAAGCACTTGTGAAGTCCTATCTAAACTTAAAGTAGTAGGAGGTTTTACAGTGACTAAAAAGAAGTTTTTTACCTATAAGGGTAAGCCATTGGTTCGCTGCGGTGACGAGTTGTACTACGGCAGTATGGCTGACCCTTTTGTTATAAGACTTGCAATCAAAAGCAAAGAAGAGATAAACGGTCTTGAAACCGCAACAAAGGTTTCTGTTCAGCTGTTAAGCACCGACCAGGATTTAAGCCCAAGAAGAAGAATAATAAAATCCAGCGAAAAGCCGGGACTTTATGCGGCAATAGATATAGCCGATATCTGGCTTGAAAGAGCTTTGTCGGGCAAGGGCTGATAAAAGGAAAATGTTGACACTGTATAATTTTGATGTTATACTTTGTCTGTAAAATTTAATAGGATGAACCGGGGAGCTTGTGTGCAGGCTGAGAGGAAGTGAAAGCTTCGACCCGTATACCTGATTTGGGTAATGCCAACGTAGGAATTTTCAAAAAAACTTTAGCGATACCCCAAAAAGGTATCGCTTATTTTTTTTTATTTTCTATGACCCGACAAAGGAACGGATTATTGAAAAAAAGAATAATAAAACCTAATTGAAAGCGAGCCATTCCAAAGATTTAGGAAAAGGTTTCGCCCGCCTTGTAATGAAGTTTAATTTTAAGGAAAAGCCCTGCAAGGCGGAAACAAAAGTTTCGCCCGCCTTGAAACGGTGTTTATTTTTAAGCAGAAGTTTTGCAAGGCGGAACTAAAAAAGAAAAGGAGAAATGGTATGAGAGAGTATTATACACAGATGGAAGCGGCCAAAAAGGGGATAGTTACACCTGAAATGGAGATTGTTGCCGCAAAGGAAAATATGGGCGTTGATAAGCTTATGAAGCTGGTTGCCTGCGGACAGGTTGCAATCCCTGCAAATATCAACCATACATCACTGTCGCCGGAGGGAATCGGTTCAGGACTTAAAACAAAAATCAATGTAAACCTGGGTATTTCCGGCGACTGCAAGGACTACAGCGTGGAAATGCAGAAGGTTGATATGGCTATAAAGTTTGGCGTTGAGGCTATTATGGACTTGAGCAACTACGGTAAGACAAATACTTTCCGTCAGCAGCTTATTGAGAAATCTCCTGCAATGATAGGAACTGTTCCTATGTACGACGCTATCGGTTATCTTGATAAGGACTTGCTTGAGATTTCAGCAAAGGACTTTTTGAAGGTTGTTGAAGCCCACGCAAAAGAGGGCGTTGACTTTATGACAATCCACGCAGGTATCAATAAGAGAGCGGTTGAGGCTTTCAAGCGTGAGGGAAGAAGAATGAATATCGTTTCCCGTGGCGGCTCTTTGCTTTTCGCATGGATGGAAATGACAGGAAATGAAAACCCATTCTATGAGTTCTATGACGATGTTCTTGAAATCCTCCGTGAATATGACGTTACAATCAGCTTGGGCGACGCTTTAAGACCAGGCTGTATCGACGACAGCTCCGACGCAGGACAGATTGCAGAGCTTATCGAGCTTGGAAATCTTACAAAGCGTGCATGGGAAAAGGACGTTCAGGTTATGGTTGAGGGCCCAGGTCATATGGCAATGAATGAGATTGCAGCCAATATGGTTATGCAGAAGAGAATTTGCCATAACGCTCCTTTCTATGTTTTGGGACCGCTTGTTACAGATATCGCTCCGGGCTATGACCATATAACATCAGCAATCGGCGGAGCAATCGCCGCAGCTAACGGTGCAGACTTCCTCTGCTATGTAACACCTGCCGAGCATTTAAGACTTCCTGATATCAACGACGTTAAAGAGGGAATCGTGGCAAGCAGAATTGCCGCTCACGCCGCAGATATTGCAAAGGGAATCCCAGGGGCAAGAGATATCGACAACAAGATGTCAGACGCAAGACATAAGGTTGACTGGGAAGAGATGTTCAGCCTTGCAATAGACGGAGAAAAGGCAAGAGAATATTTTGAAAGCACACCTCCAAAGGATAGACATACCTGCTCAATGTGCGGTAAAATGTGCGCAGTAAGAACCACCAACATGATTTTGGAAGGAAAAAAGGTAGAATTCTGCACAGAGAAATAATTTTGTGATATAATAAAGCCGTATTATTTATTTACATACGGAGGTACACAATGAGTATATCAAAGGAAACCATGCTGCTTTACGGAGTCACCGACAGGGGAAACCTCCACGGAAAAACTCTTTTGCTGCAGGTGGAGGAAAGCTTAAAGGGCGGCGTTACTTTGGTTCAGCTCAGGGAAAAGCACCTGAGTTTTGAGGAGTTTTTGGAAGAAGCCAAAGAGATGAAAGAGCTTTGCCATAAATACGGAGTTCCGCTGCTTATAAATGACAATGTGGAAATCTGCATAGAAAGCGGAGCCGACGGCGTTCATGTGGGACAAAAGGACATGGAAGCCGGAGCGGTAAGGGAAAAGCTTGGCAAGGATAAAATAATAGGAGTTTCCGCAAGAACAGTGGAACAGGCAATGGCGGCACAAATCGCCGGCGCTGACTATTTGGGAGTTGGAGCGGTTTTCTCAACCTCCACAAAAGAGGACGCAAAACCTCTTGACCACGAAATTTTAAAGGCTATAATCAAAGCGGTAGATATTCCGGTGGTTGCCATAGGCGGAATCAGTTCCGAAAATGTTTCACAGCTTAAAGGAACAGGAATAGACGGAGTGGCGGTGGTTTCCGCAATTTACGGCAAGGAAAACCCAAAGGAAGCCGCAGAAAATCTTAAAAGACTTGTTTCGGAAGTGGTAAAAGGATGAATTTCCCCAGTGAAATAACCGGAGCAATTTTCGACGTAGACGGAACTCTTTTAAATTCCATGAGGGTGTGGGAAGGCTTGGCGGAAAGATACCTCATGTCAAAGGGAATTACACCGGAAGAGGGACTTAGCCAAAAGCTAAAAACCTGCACGGTTTCCCAGGCGGCGGACTATTACAGAACTCATTACGGTTTGGATTTGTCCACAGATAGAATTATCTCGGAAACCAACGATATAATAAGAGAATTTTATGAAAATCAGGCGGAAATGAAGCCGGGCGTAAAAGAGCTTTTAAATAAATTTTCAAGTATGAAAATAAAAATGTGCGTGGCAACCGCCACCGACAGAGAGCTTATAGTTCCGGCACTGAAAAGAAACGGGATTTATGATTGCTTTTGCGCAGTTCTTTGCGGCGATGACATAAAGACAGGAAAGGACAGTCCGGAAATCTTTTATAAAGCTTTGGAAATTCTCAAAACCGATATTAAAACAACATGGGTTTTTGAGGACGCTCTCCATGCGGCGCAGACCGCAAAAAAAGCCGGTTTTAAAGTCGCTTGCGTATATGACAGCTGTTCCCATGAAAATCAGCCGGAGCTTGTGAAGCTTTCCGACCTGTATTTAAAATCTTTTGATGAATTGGATTTGATAAAATGATAAAAAAAGTATTGACCATCGCCGGTTCCGATTGCAGCGGAGGAGCCGGTATTCAGGCTGATATAAAGACAATTACCGTTCATAAAATGTACGCCATGAGCGTTATCACAGCTTTGACCGCTCAGAATACCACAGGTGTTTACGGCGTTATGGAGGCAACTCCCGAGTTTGTAGTCCAGCAGATTGACTGCGTGTTCAACGATATAAGACCTGACAGCGTGAAAATCGGCATGGTTTCAAATAAAGACATTATAAAGGTGATTGCCGATAAGCTTAGAGAGTACAAGGCGGAAAATATTGTGGTTGACCCGGTTATGATTTCCACCAGCGGAAGCCGTTTGATGTCCGAGGACGCTTCTCAGATGCTTATAAATGAGCTTTTGCCATTGGGCAGAGTTATAACCCCGAACCTCCACGAGGCTCAGGCTCTCTGCGGCTTTGAAATAAAGAGCCACGAGGATATGAAAAATGCAGCTGTTAAAATAAACGAAATGACAGGGGCAAATGTTTTGGTTAAAGGCGGACACCTTGAGGATACCGCAGACGATTTGCTCTATGGTGACGGCAAGTTTTATGTGTTCCCCGGTGAGAGAATAGACAATCCAAACACCCACGGAACAGGATGTACACTTTCCTCAGCCATAGCCTGTAACCTTGCCGCAGGAAAAAGCCTTGAAGAAAGCGTAAAATGCGCCAAGGAATACATAACAGGAGCTTTGAAAGTAAACTTCGACTTAGGCAAAGGCAGCGGCCCCCTTATGCACAATTATCTTTTGTGATTTTAAAATTTAATACATATTTGCAGCGTCGGAAACGGCGCTGTTTTTTTATTTGAAGTTAGTCTGTATATTCTGTGAAGATTTACTAAATAATTATTGTAAGACTGAGATTTTTGTTGTTTTTCGGCAAAATGATGATATAATTATTTATAACTGTATAGGTATTGCGTGATTATAAGGAAAGGGTTGATTTTATTGAAGAAAAAAATCTCGAGGGAAGCTTTTAAAAAGGCTTTGGCTCTGCTTCTCTGTGTGATAATGGCTTTTGGTTTTTCCGGGTGCAATCTGATAGGTATGACCGGAATGATTACAGATGTTTTGCTTAACCAGGGAACTCAGGAGGAGTTTGAAGAGCTGGTGGAAACAATGGCTGTGGAATCCGCCGAAAGCTCATATATGACCACACATATTATGATGGAAAATCCGGAGGATTACGGCGTTGATAAAAGCCTTTGTCCTTTGGAATTGTCCCCTCATTTTGACGACAGCACATGGGAGGAAAGTAAGGAATCACTTGAATATATGAAATCTGAGCTGAAGAGATACAATCCGAAAACCTTGTCGAATGATATGCAGGCGATTTATTATTATCTGGAATTTTATATCGAATCTTCTTTAAGGCTCAGCCAGGATGAGTTCAGATATTACGGCTGCGCATTTGAGTCAATTAGTGGAATACAAGCCCAGCTGCCCAGTGTTTTATCAGAATGGGATTTCCGTTCGGAACAGGATATAAAGGATTTAATAGAGATTATCAGGGACATTCCCGCCTATATTGATTCACTGATAGATTACACAGAAATTCAGGTGAGCAGAAAGGAATGGACTGGAGACGCCCAGGAGGTTACCGACTACTGTCAGGATATAATCGACCAGGGCGAGGATTGCTCCATGCTTCATGGAATGCTTAATAATATTAAAAAGGTTGATTTGACCGAGGAACAGCTTGACCGGTATACAAAAGAGATTACCGAGGTTTACAACGAATGCATTATACCTGCATATCAGAGTATAATCGACGAGATGAAAAGCATAGATGAAAGCGTTCAGCCCAGAAGTATTTGGGAGCTTGAGTACGGTCAGGAATATTACGAAGCTCTGTTTTATTCACAGACAAGTGTGGACGAGGATATCGACGATATTGTAAGAGAGCTGAACAGCCTCAGACAGCAGATTCTGTATCAGCTTCAGATGATTATATATGAAAATCCCCAGCTTGCCACAACTTTGGGAGAGGATATAACAACAGGCTTTAGCAGCTATGAAGAAATAATAGAGTATTTAAAGGGAAGATACCAGGAGGATTTCCCTGCAATAGATTTTCCGGACTATGTTGCCGACCCGCTGGAAGAGGATATGGAGGTTGAGGGAGTTGCGGCGTACTTTGTTATTCCTGCCCTTGACCAATCTTCACCTATGAAAATACGAGTAAATACAAGCTCCCAAAGCGATGTGTCCTCGGCAAGCACCTTTACCACAATAGCTCATGAGGGTGTTCCGGGACATATGTATCAGACTGCCTATTCTTACGAGAATTTAAGCCCATGGGCAAATATTCTCTGTGGATTTACCGGATATACAGAGGGTTATGCAACATATGTTGAGTTATACAGCCTGCAATATCTTTCCGATGTTGAGGGTATTTCCGATGATGACCTGAACTTTTTAAGACTTTACAATATGTACGACTATTTTACAGTAGCATATCTTGATATACAGGTAAACTATCACGGCATGACATTGGAGGAAATGGCAGCAGAGCTGGGATATTCCGTAAATGATGCGGAAACCCTGCAGCCTGTGTATGACCAGCTTGTATACAATTCTGGAATATTCCTGCCATATTATATAGGCTTTTTGGAGTTTTACCAGCTGAGAGAGGACGCACAACAGGCGTTAGGTTCAAAGTTTGACGATAAGTCTTTCCACGAGGCAATCCTAAAAAGCGGTTCAGTGCCCTTTAACGTAGTTGAACAAAACGTAGAGGAATATATATCCTCAAAACAGTTTGCAGCAGCATAAATTGAATTTTATAAAATAGTATTTAAAAGCGTTTAGAATTCGTTGATTTCAATGAATTTTAAACGCTTTTTATTTTTGATTAATATACAAAATTGTTTTTTGGTGTATTTATAGAAATTTTGAAAAGTTTTTTTGCTATTTAGTACAATCAATTCTGATAAGTCTATAATTTACTGATATATTTTAATATTTCAATTATGCAAAAAAAGCGAATGTAAAAAAATGGTTTAACAAACTTTTTGAATTGGAAGTATCTCTTGTAAAAGAATTGTAAAACAATATTATTATAAAAATTAAAGGGATCTCTCGAAGGGTTTTTGAATTCTTTTGTATGATATTGCTTGATATAAACCTATAAAAAAGCTTTAAGTGCTTTTTTGTGCTTTGTTTTGGCTTTTGAAAGTCTTAGTATTGCAGCTGCTGTCGATGAGCCGGATAATAGTGACAAACAACAAACCATAGCCGTAAAGGATATATCCGGAAATAACAATCTCGTATTCTCTATAGCCGGTATGGAGGAAACTCAGGATGAGCTTGCGTATAATCTGAGCTTGGATTTTATGGTTGAAAATCCTCAGGGTGACTATAAGGTGAACCCGGGGGATAAATTCAGCTTTAGTCTGCCGTCAGATATTTTCACCGCTGAAGATACACAGGAAGCGGTGGCAATTTACAGCGAATCCTCAGCATCTTTTGGTGATATAAAAACCGAGGTGAAAGGAGAAAAGATTGCAGAATATACTGTGAAATCTCAAGTAGTTGAGGTTGTGTTCTGTGATTATACCGAGCAGGTGGAGAATATCCAGTCATTGTTTGGTAGAATAATGATAAAGATAAATCTTATGAGAAAAGCTCTGACCTTTGAGGAACAAAAGTCAAAGTGGGATATTCAAACACTTGAGGACGGAACTGTAAGAAGTCTGGAAATACAGCTTCCTGCAAGACAAACTGTTGAGTGGTCTGAAAGAACAGAACAGTTCACAGTGTCACAGACAGACAACGGCGAAAACGAAAAGACAGTTCAGTTTTCATTTAACGAAAGCAAGGACAAATTCCCTCCTATGGAAGGAGATACAGCTGTAATTGCCGTAGGTGAGGAATGGCAGATTAAATCAGAGAAGATCGATGCTGAGCCGGCAGAAGCTGAAAATGCGGAAGAGTCTGAAGCTGAGAAATCTGTTGTTACAAATTATCTTTTAGTTGAAGGCAACACAGAGCCTTTTGCTTTGTACAAATTAGAAAACGGCAATCTGGTTATTACATTTGAAAAGGAAGTTGAAAACATCGACGATATTTCAAAAATAAATGGTCAGATTTCTTTGGAAAAGATTCCTGAGCCGACTGAAGAAGAGACTGCCGAAACAACTGAAGAGATTACAACGGAAGAGGTTACAGAGCCTGCAACAGAGGAAACAGCTCAGACAGAACCTACAGAGGAATCTTCACAGGCAGTTTCAAACGCTGAGAATAACTCCGATGTGTCTTTGTTGGCAGACGACTATGACATTGATGAAAACGGAGTTTTAATTAAATTTACAGCATATAACTCACAGGCTGAAGAACAGGATATTTATTGGATAGACAATAATAATTCCAATAATGTAAGACCCGATGTGGATGATGTAAAGGAACAGCTTTATAACAACGTAAAGTTTACCGCTACATACACATATACAGAGAACAATGAGGAGCATATAGGAACGTTCACAAGAACCTTAGCTGAGCTTGGTGTTGATAAAAGCAAAGTGACAGTTACAGATTTGGGCGGAACAAATCATTATGTGTTTAATGTTGCTAGTTCAGGTCTTCCGTCAGCAGCAAAAATTACTGTTGAGGATAAGACATATGAAAATATAAAACTTACATGGGATTACACCCTTGATACAGAGCTCTACAGAGATCAATATTATTACGTTGATGTAAATGAAAATACTGTAGATCAGTGGCCTAGTTCAGGCGAAAATTTTGGCTGGTATTTCTCAAAATCCATGGATTACAGCATAGACATTGAAGTAAGACATGGACAGCAGGCTATGTATGGTATAGATGAGGTTATTGCTGATTTGTACCACTTCTACTATGTTACAAATGTTTATGTAGATGGAGAGCTTGTAGAAGATCATTCAGCTATAAGTGATTTGACAAGTCGAAATGATATTGTTTGGGGAGAATGGGATTACGATACAAATACATTTAAGGGAACAAATACCTTTACAGTAAAACATCTTCCTATGTACAATCTTGACGGTTCAGAAATTTTGTATTACATAGACAGACCTGAAGAGGGCGAAGAATCTAAAAAGATAGAAAGTCTTATTTACAACGGAGAAGACCTTCTTCCAGGTGATGACTATCTTTTGGAAACAGTTGAAAACGACTTGGTTTCCAACTTCGGAACAGATACAGAACGAGTACATACAGGCGGTTTGCTCATCCTCACAAGAACAGGATATAGAGAGTATAACGCAACTAAAGAATGGCACGACGAAGCGGACAGCAGTACAAGACCAAGGCTTGAGTTCCAGCTTTGGCGTGTTGCGTATAGACCTGGCGATGACCTTTCTACTCTGTATCAGTCAGCAACACCTGTAAAAGATAAAACAGATAAACAGACTGCAACCTTTGTTATTGAGGCAAACAGTACAGAAGATACACAGCAAATATCTTTTGAAGAAATGTTTAATCCGATTGCAGGAATAAAAGAAGGTTATCTGCCTAAATACGATAAGGAAGGTTATCCCTATATATACTTCACAAGAGAGTATATGAGCGGAGAAGGTGTATCAAAATATAAGGTTGTATACGGAAGCGTTCAGCCTGACGGAACAATAAAGGATACTCTTCTTTATGACCAGACCGAAAGAGACGGTTTCGACAACAGTATTTATAACGGAGGAACTGTAAGTAATATACTTATCGGAAATGTAACGACATCGGTTGAAAAAATTTGGGACGCAGCCGCTTTCCAGAGCGCATTGACAGATGTAAGGGTTGTTTTAAAACTTCAGTGCAGACCGGTTGATGCAGATCAAGGAGATGAAGACAACTGGGTTGATACAGAAATAACCCATGAAATGGACAACTTCATCGCTGAAAATCTTGAACAAAGTTACTCACAGAGTATGTCGAAGTATGATAACTTCGGACGTGAACTGGAATACAGATGGGTTGAAGAGGAAATATATCAAGGAGAAAACAATGATACCAACCTATTGAACCCTGACGGAAGTTTTATCCTTAATCAAAATGGATATGAAGTTTATTATAATTCCACGTTGTCAATAGATAAAACAGAGGCTGGTGTGTATCACACGTCTATTCTTAATAAGATTGAAGATAAGACAGAGGTTATCGCAATAAAGGAATGGAGCGATGAAATACCTATAGAACAGAGAACACCTGTTGAACTTATGCTCTATAGGGCAGGGTACGATTCCACAAGATATCCTTTAAGAACCATAAGTCAGAGAAACTTTGAAATCGACGGAAATGTGGATGAAGAACCTACACCGCTTTATATATTTGCAGATGGAACAGGAAACCATTTTCTTGCGGGCTATGTTCAGGAAACAGAGCCTTGGAAAGCTCACTTTACAGAGCTGGACAGATATGATAAAGACGGACATCCATATGACTATATTCTTCTTGAGGAAACACATGGAAACTGGTATACAGATTATTCCACAACAACTGATGATAAAGGAATAATAACCACAGTTATCACCAACAGCCCTCCTGTTGTAGATATATTTAAGATTTATCTGCGTAAACGCTGGATAGACGATGGTGACGCACAGCACAGAGAAGATGTAACCTACACTATATACTGCCAGGAAGATGACGGAAGCTTTACGGAAATCGCAAAACAGGTGATTACAGCTCAGGATAACTGGTGGAAGCGGGTTAATCTTAATGCGAAGTATAAAGACAAAAAATTACTTGTTCTTGAAACACAAGTAGGAAACGTTAGGATAGACTACTTTGACCAAGAAGGAAATCCAATGGACCCAGGAAGTATTAAAACAATTTTCAATATACAAAATGGAATAAACGAGGATTCTCCATTTATACAATATGAAACAGACTATCATAAATATGAAGCTACATATATGATGGTTCAGCTGGAAAATCTTAATTTCTATACTGTTTCCAACAGACGTCTGGGAAATATAGATATTACCGTTGAGAAAAACTGGGTTGACGGTGAGGATGAATATATTTCTAACGAGACACGTAAGAAGTTTATATCTGAACTTAAAAATCTGGGATACAAGCTTGTTTTGAAATTGGAGTTTGCTCCCGGATACGAAGATAAGGGCGATATTGATTACGAAGAAAATACAGTTACCATGGTAAATGAAAAAGAACCTATTAAAGATAACAACAACAATTATGTTTCAGCAGTTCAGGATGTTTCAAAAGAAACAGCAAACTCCACATACTATTTCTGGAATCTTCCAAAATATGATGAGTTTGGAACACTTGTAAGTTATCAGGTTACTGAGTATGTCTATGATGAAGCTAAAAATGAGTATTATTCTTTAGATGAATTAAAAGCTAATGGAATTATAGATACAGAGTATAATTCAAACTCTTATCAGGTAAGCTATGAGCTTTCAGAAGGTCATCATAAAAATGACAAACAGGGAGTTGCAGTTACTAATGGTTTGTCAGGAAGCAAAGAAATCTTTTTCAGAAAAGAATGGAAAGATGCTTATCGCTATAAAAACGGTGAACGTCCTGACATATACTTGTATCTTTACAGAGTAATTCATGTGAAAGATGAAGAGGGTAATGTGGTTGAAAAAATAGAGAACATCTATTTGGATAGTAAGTGGAGTTTCCATAATGATGTAAACTATTCAACCTGTAACTTCGGTTCGATGCCTAAATATGACTCTTTGGGATATGAAATTTTCTATTATGCCCGAGAGAAAATGAGAATCAATAAAGAAATATTTGACTATACTGAGGTTGAATATAAGTACTGGGAAGACCCTTCCGATAATTCGGTAATTGATGAGGAACATCCTAACTGGGAAGAATACCGTGATATAGGTACCGAATACGGCGGCCTGCTGTCTACAGAAAAAGATAAAACATTGCTTAGAGAGTATGTAGAAAACGGCGAAAAAGTTTACCTGCTGAAAGAAAGAGGAATGTTCGTAAATAAAATTGCCGCAAATGTAACCATAGACGGTAAAAAGATATGGGCAAATCTTCCATCAGGATTTTTGCAGGCATATCTTCCGGAAGTAAAGTTTTCTATCTATCAGTTTATAGAGGATACAGACCCGGGAAATGACGAAGATTTAAACCAAGAAACTCCGATAGCAACGCTTACAGTGAACGACTGGTCAAAACAGCTTGTTAAAGGTGAATATCACTTTATGATTTCTTACGATGGTGAAAATACCAATAGCATAGATAGTGAAGGTAATTTGGTGGCTGAACCTGTTGGGGAAGACCAAGGAAGACTTCCTAAGTATGATGATAACGGTGAGCTCCATATTTACAGACTTCGTGAAGAGGTTATAGGCTTGAACGGTTCAGATGCAAATGACATTAAACTTGTATTTAAACAGCCTGTAATAAATAACTACGCTATCACAAACGGTTATAATCCTCAGCTGGGAAGTGTAAGTGTAAGAAAATGGCTTGATACAACGCCGTTTAATGACGACGAGGAAAAGCCGACAATCTATTTTGCCCTTACACGAACATATAAAAACGATGAAGGAAATGTTGTTTCCGACCCGCATTTCATACAAGTTATGAAAATGGACTACAAAGACTTTGTAAACGGAGTTGCCGATATAACATTTAAAGACCTACCGATTTATGCGCCGAACGGAAACTATTATACCTATAAAGTTGCCGAAAATGCTAATAAGCTTATGCAGGGCGGTTACGATATGACCGCAGGCAATGGACTTTTGGCACAGGATGCAAACGGAAAATACACTGTAACTGACGACAATAAAGACGGTATAGTAGAGGTTGACGGACTTATTCCTATAAAGAATAACGATGATGGAACTATTCCTGATCCACCTGCACACCCGAACAGCAATCTTACAAACTGGGCTACATTTAAAAACGTGTACAACACAGGTGATGACGCTGCACTGTATTTCGGAAAAGAGTGGGTTGACAATAACAATACAAACGGTTCAAGACCTAAAACTCTAACTTTTGAAATATACAGAAGCGCAGACGCTCAGTCAGGACAGGGAAACGCTATTTCTGAAACAAAAATAGGCACATTTACAGTAACTATGCCCGATAATTGGAATGAGATAAACAGTATTAGCAATAATCCTGCAAATGAAAATATAACCATTGATAACACATCTATAGAGATGGTTAAAAACTTAGATATTTCAGTAATATCAGCCTCCGGAAATTCTGCCGACTGGACAGGCACAGGTGATTTTGCAACATCCAAATATTGGCTGTTCCAGCTTGAGGGATTGGAGATTTATGCGCCTAACAGTATGCCGTGGAAGTACAAAATAACTGAGATTGACACAGGTTTAAATGGCTACAACATAGCTATAGGCTCCGATGGTGTCCAGTTCACATATTCAAAGGGAACAAATAGTTACAACACAATGGGAAATGCAATTTCAAAATTGTTTAAAAACAGTGTTGAAACCTCATATACTATGTGGAAGAACTGGAGAAAAGATATCGGCGACTTTCAGAATTCAACAAATAAAACAGGATATAATATAAAGCTTGATTCAACATTATATGTTGCGGGAGTTCAGGCAGAATCTGACGGAACAGCTCCGGATGCTGAACAGTATAATAATCCTGATTTGTGGAAAACTGTTACCTCTTCAGAATTTAAAGATATTCTTAGTGCATACAACGTACAGGAAACCAGAAGCGTCACAATAAATAACGGCGCAACTTTGGGAGCGAAGGATGCGGCAAGCAGTATATTTGCTGAACATCTTCCTGTGACGGTTATGTATAACGGCAATGTTTACTATCTCAAATATTATATGATTGAAAGTAAACTCAGCTTTATAAATTCTTCAAATACTACCGTTTATTATGAGGAATTCACACCGACATTTAAACTTTATAATAAAAAGGGAAAAGATTATCCAGACGTTTCAAGAATAGGTTTTTATCTTGATACACAGTCATATATTCTTAAGGATACAATCCATTATATTTATGAGGAAACTGCATTAAATATTTTTGAACCTGTTGTTTCCAGTGAAGAAATTCTTGATAATATCCACGTTGCAGGACTAAGGTCAGTGTATACAAATACACAGGATAGTACAACGGATAAATCTATTTACCCATATATTAACTTCTATGATGGAAATACCAAAAAGGAAAGCACTTTTGTTAACCTGTATGGCGAAACAAATCTTAAGGCTGAGAAAACTTGGGTGGATGACGCCGAGAATATTTATGGTACAAGAGAACCAAACGGTGACGGATGGAAGATTGTCTTTAATATACAATATAAAGACAAGAACGACCCAAGCAGTTCCTGGGAAAACTTTAAATATGGAAGCAATGCTGCTGCCATAACAATTACCGGTGAAAACAGCGAGGATAACAAGAGCAATACAGTTACTAATCTTCCGGTATTGGGTGTTTTACCTAATGAGGACAACACAGGTTATGATATTGTGAAGTTTGAGTATTGTGCAAGAGAAGTTTACAACAGCATAGTCATAAATAATGAGGAAATCTACAGAGATATCTATAAGGCTATTTATGACGAAGATACTCAGCCTGATGCAGAGAATAACCTTTATACCTCATCTGTAACAAACCATATGATAACCATTGAGCTTGAAGCCACAAAGAATTGGGAGGATACATACGGAGAAATAACTCCGATTGATATGATTTCACCTGTTACCTTTGAGCTTCAGTATCAGGATACAGCCGGTCAGTGGACTTCATTTAATACACCTGCAAAGGTTACTTTAAATGGTGAACCTGATGATGTTGACCAAAGTGACCTGCCGGCTTGCTATGAGGACATAGCATGGCACGCAGTATGGAACTTTGTTCCAAAGGTTATGCCGGGTTCAGCAACTACCGGAGAGGGAGACGCTAAGCAGACAATCTACAGAATAGTAGAAACATCTGAAAATGCATATCCAACTGACGGTGATACTGAATTGAATAAGGATAATACAGACCCGACGAAAGAAAATGCATACTCAATCACCAATGAGCTTACAGAGCTTAGGATTGAAAAGGTGGTTGAAAAGTATGTTGACGGAGCTGTTGTAAATGATAAGTTTATTTTCACAATTTCCGGAGATATGGACAATATCAATCTTTATTATAAAAAGTATAATAAGGGTAACGGAGCTGCAGTGCAGGATGAGCTTGCAGAGCAAGGTCAGATGGTAATTGCTTCGGGAAAAACAAACTTTGAACTTTCCGATAATCAGTATATTGTAATCTATGGTTTGAAGAAGGGTAAAACCTATACTATAACCGAAAATTCCGGAAAATATACAGCTTTCTATAAGGTAAACAACGGAACGGAAACAGAGGGAAATACCGCCTCGGTAACTATTCCTAACAGCAAGCCTGCCGATATGGATTACGTACTTTTTACCAATAAGCGATTTGGCAAGATAACAATCAATAAGGTTGATGAGAATGATAAAAAGCTTAACGGAGCTACTTTCCTCCTGGAGAAAAAGGTAAATGATTCAGCCACAGGAACTGAAAGCTGGGAAGAAGTAGAAAGAAAAGTAACCGGAGCTGACGGAGTTGACGGTGTTGCTGTATTCGACAAGCTTGACCTTAATGTGAATTATAAGATTACAGAGCTTAGTTCCGCAGACGGTTATAACAAGCTTATCAATCCTATAGAAGTATATCTGCCGCTTGGAAGTGATACTAAGGGCGAAAATCCGTTGTATGATACAGAGATAAACGGACTATATTACTACGCCGAAATAACATACACAATCGGAAACAATGCATCCCTTGAAATCCCGACAACAGGCGGAAGCGGATTCTTTAATCCGGGTATTTTAGGAGTATCAGCTCTTATTCTCGTAGCATTCTTCTATGTAATAAGAGAAGACAGAAAACGCCGTAAGGCAAAATCAAAGCTTTAATATTATGCAGATTAGAGGACATCTGCTTAATAGAATAAAAACAAAATTTTTGAAAGAAAGGTGTAAAAAATGAAGACAAATAAACTGTTTAAAAAACTGATTGCTTTCTTTATGACAGCGGCATTGGCAGTAGGATGCTTCTCAATGACAGCGTCCGCAGCCGCAAAACCTTTGAATGAGGCTGATGTAACAATCGCAGACACAGCCTATTACAAAAGCCTTATAGGAGCTGCTGCTCCTGATACTGCTACAATCAATATCAGCAAGTACGTTGAGGTTGATAATTCTGATCCTGCACAGGCAGATACAAATGCACCTGTAAGAGGAGTAGATTTCAGCATTTGGAAGATTGGTGATATCTTCCAGGTACAGGATGGAACTGATACCCTTATGGCATATGGTATTTCAGATTCATTGGCAAAAACTATAGGACTTATCGGTGACTACACCGTAACAAAGGACGGAGAATACGTTCTTGTTAAGGACTACAAAGAAATAAATGAAGCCCTTATGAAGACATTCCCTGAAGGTTATAATGATGAATTGGGCTACAATATTACAGACGATAATACAAAAACTACAAATGATAACGGTCTTGCTACTTTTACAGAACAAGAATATGGTCTTTATCTTGTAGTTGAATCAAGCGTTGCAGAGGCAGAAATTAAAGACGCAGAAGGAAATTGGAATTGGATAACAATCACAAGAAAGCAGGCTCCTTACGTTGTTTCTGCTCCTATCTATGATGATACAGCTGATAAATGGCTTGCAGAAATCAATGCAACAGCAAAGAACGTAACAGGTACAGCTGATATCGACAAGAAGATTGTTCGCTCCTATGACGGAACACTTGGATATGCTGACGGAGAAGTTCTCAATGATACTGACGTAACAAATGTTAACGATGTTGTAGAGTTTAAATTTATATCAAAGGTTCCTGACCTTACAGACAGTAAAGATAATACAGCTATTGATATTGACAAATATGTAATCACCGACGCAATAAGCAAGGGTCTTACACTTCCGGAGTTCTCTGCTGAAAATATTGTAATCACAGATAATAAAACAGGTACAGCTCAGAATTACACATTTGATACTGATTATACAGTGACTAAAGTAGATATAAATAATATAGGCGCAACTACCGGCTCTGACTCATATGCAAAAGGAAGCGCATTTACAGTAACATTCACAGATAAGGGTCTTGAAAAGCTTACAAATCTTGCAAAATCTATGAGTGACGGTGAAGTTTACGTTTACTACACAGCTACAGTAAATTCTGGTGCAGTTGTGGGAGTAGAAGGTAACCCAAACAAGGTTAAGCTTACATTCCAGGCAGGACAGAGCCATGAAATTGATACAACATGGAAAGAAGTAAAAGAATTTATCTTCGGTATGGAAGCAAACAAGCTGTTTGACAATGCTCAGAAAAATGATTTGGCAGAAAAAGTTAGATTTAAACTCTATATGGATGAAGCTTGCACACAGGGTGTTGTAGTTACAGGAGATAACGGAAATTATGTATACAGCGGTTCCGGAGAGGCAACAGAACTTAAGCTTGACGGAAACAGCAAGCTCTACATAAAGGGTGTTCCTACAGGCGTTGACCTCTATTTGAAAGAAACTGCAACATCAACAGGCTACAACAAACTCCAGAATCCTGTAAAAGTTAAGCTTGTTCCTGCTTTTGATGCAACAGACACTGACGAATACACAGGACTTCTTTCTGGACTTCTTTCTAATGGTTCAACAGTTAATGATGAGGCAGCAACATTGACAAATCCTGCAACAGCTGTTACATTTATAATTAACAATACCTCCGGCTTCAAGCTTCCTGAAACAGGCGGAATGGGCGCATGGATATTCGCAATCCTTGGTGTTCTTGTAATCGGCGGCGGCGTAACATTCTATGTTATTACACGTAAAAAGAGAGCATAATTTAAGGAATAAAATAAATTAAAAATCCGCAAATAATTGAAAGGTACAGGGAGTTTTTATGCTCCCTGTACACTGGCAGAAAGGACTGATCCCCTTAAATGAAAAAATCCGTAAGGGTGACAATTACTGTTTTTGTTGTCGCCATAGGCATATGTCTTGCGGCATATCCGTTTGTCAGCAATTATCTTTATGAGCTTCGTCAGGACGAGGTTATAACAGATTATGTGACGGATGTGGAAAATCAAGGGGACAGAGCGGTAGAAGAGGAAAAACAAAAAGTAGTAGAATATAATAAGAGCCTTTTAAATGCCAATGTTGTGCTTACCGACCCGTTTGACCCTGACGCAATCAGAAACGCACAGGCAGAGCCATATAATTCTCTGCTTAATTTAAACGGCGACGGAGTTATGGGATTTTTGTACATACCTGCTATAGATGTGAGGCTAAGTATTTATCACGGCACAAGCGCAGAAGTTCTGGAAAGCGGCGTAGGTCATCTTGAATATACCTCAATGCCAATGGGCGGAGAGGGAACACACACGGTTATGTCTGCACATACAGGACTGCCGGGAAAGAAACTTTTCACAGACCTTGAATTATTGGAGGAAGGCGACATATTCTACATATATGTTCTGGATGAGGTTTTGGCATATCAGGTTGACCAGATAAAGATTACCGAGCCTGATGACGTTTCAGAACTTTCAATTTATCACGACAAAGATTATGCTACTCTTGTAACCTGTACACCATATGGTGTAAATTCTCACAGACTTTTGGTAAGGGGAGAGAGAATCCCTTACGAAGAGGCAGAGGCGGTTTCCCAGGAAACAGAGAAAAAAACCGGAAGCCAATGGATGAGACAATATTTTTACGGAGTAATTGTGGGCTTGATAATTTTCCTTATTTTGCTTATGATTTTCTTTAAGCTCCGTTCATGGAGGAAAAAATATGAAGGATAGCACAAGAAAGAGAATTTTATTTCTGTTTGTACTTGTGGGGCTGATGATTATAAACTATCCTTTTGTAAGTCAATGGGTAAATAAAGGAAGCGAAAGCCGGGTAATTAACAATTACGAATCCATAGTACAAAATATGTCGGAGGATGAGAAAGCCGAGATTATCACTTTGGCAAATGAATACAACCAGCGGCTTGCCCAAAGTCAAACCGGAATTACCGACGCTTTTTCAACTGCATATAAAGCCGATGAAGAATATAACGAACTTTTAAATCCGGGCGGCGACGGAATAATGGGATATATAAACATACCGAAAATAGATGTAAATATACCCATTTATCACGGCACCTCAGCATCTGTTTTGGAAAGCGGAGCGGGTCACCTTTACGGAAGTTCATTGCCGGTTGGCGGAGAAAGCACACATGCAATCCTGTCTTCTCACAGCGGACTGCCGTCAAAGGAGCTTTTCACAAATCTTGACCAGCTTGATACTACGGATTACTTTTATATAAAAGTAATGGGTGAGACACTTGAATATCGCATTGATTCAATAGAAACGGTATTGCCTAATGAAACGGAAAGTCTTGTGATAAAACAGGGCGAGGATTTGGTAACTTTAGTGACATGTACGCCGTACGGAGTAAATTCTTACAGGCTTCTTGTAACGGGACACAGGGTTTACTCTGTAGAGGGAGAAGAAGCGGAAAGCACTCCGGAGCATATCGAAGAGGGCATAAGCGGCATGCTTAAAATAATATTTATAATTTCTATAATAGTATTGATTTTAGCGGGGAAGATTCTTCTTTTTCCCTGCCGTAAAAGGGAAAGGAGGAAACAATGAAAAGCAACTTCAAATTTAAAAAGTTGATATTTGCAGCTGTGTTGATTTTCTGTCAGCTTGTTTCCTTTGTAAGTGTCAGCGCCGCAGCAACCGGCGAAAAGGGCAGTATCCATGTGAATTTAAACGACCTGGGTACAGACTTTGAGGGAGTAGAGCTTACCTGCTATCAGGTTGGCGTGCCTCTTGGAAGCAATGCTGTTGAATGGACCTTGACTGAAGAGTTTAAGTCCTCAGGTGTGGTTTTTAACAAATTGGAAACTGCTCAGGACAATATAAACGCTGCTTCTAAACTCAGCGCAGTTGCAAAGGAAAACGGTGTTGCAGGAATTACTGCAGAGTCCGATAAAAACGGAGTGGTTAAATTTGATAATCTGGATATGGGAATATATCTGATTGTTCAGACAGACTCCGCAGATTACGGATTGGTAAATTCTTTCCTTGTATCTGTTCCATATAAAAATGCGGAGGGCGACTGGGTAATGGATGTTGAAACCCAGACAAAAGGAGAAAGCTTTGAGCCTACTCCTCCGCCTCCTCAGACAGGACAGGAAAACAATAACAATATGCTGCTGATATTTATCTGCGGAATATCTGTTATTTTAATAGGTGTTATGTTGTTTGCAGGTAAAAGACAAAAGACAGAATAAAAAAATTCGCCGGCAGGTTTTCCTGCCGGCGTTCTTTATAAATATAATTATTTGTATCTTACCGCTGTTCCGTAAGCCATTATTTCTGCTGAACCCTGCATAATTTCAGAGCTTGTATATCTTACGCCTACTATAGCGTCAGCACAAATTCTTGCGGCGTCGTCTATCATTCTCTGAGTTGCGATTTCTCTCGATTCTCTCATCATCTCGGTATATTCTGTAACTTCTCCGCCCACGATGTTTCTAAATGAAGCCATAAAATCTTTTCCCATGTGTTTTGCCCTTACGGTGCTTCCCGTAACAATTCCCAAAGCCTCAAACTGAACGCCGGGGATAAAATCTGTAGTAACCAATAACATATGTATGTCCTCCTTTGGTTAAAAAATTACAGTTTGATTATAACATTTTTTTAATTTTTAGTCAATATTGCGGAGAAATATAGCTGTGTTTTTTAAAATAATATAAGCTTTGATTATATTTTATTTTTTATAAGTCATAAAAGAGGGAAACTTTGGTAAAAAACGGAAAATTAGGGTAAAATAAAACTGTGAATGCAGGATTTTGAGTTTATTTATTCATTTTTATTTTTAAAAACTTAGAAAATTCAAGTATTTGTAAAATATTTAATTTTAATTGAAAAATATATTGATTATTCCTGCATATGGTGGTACAATAACAAATGGTAAAAACAAATTCATGGGAGTGATTGCAGTGCAGAACAGCTACAGCGATTTAATACCGGAAATTTTAGAATACAGTGAACTTTGTAAGAAAAACGGAAAGATTGACCCTGAACTTTACAATAAATATGATGTAAAGAGAGGTCTTAGAGATAAAAACGGTAAAGGTGTTTTGACAGGCCTTACCGAGATTTCAGAAATTAACGCCTTTGAAGTTGTGGACGGCAAAAGAGTTCCTATTGACGGCCAGCTTTTCTACAGAGGTTATAATATAAGCGATTTGGTAAACGGATTTATCAACGACAAGCATTTTGGCTTTGAAGAAATAACCTATTTGCTTCTTTTCGGCGAGCTTCCAAACAGGGAACAGCTTAAAAAGTTTAACGAGCTTTTGGGTTACTACAGAACTCTTCCAAACAGCTTTGTAAGAGATATAATCATGAAAGCCCCAAGCCGTGATATTATGAATGCCCTTTCAAGAGAGGTTTTGACACTTTATTCCTATGACCTTAAAGCCGACGACACTTCTATTGAAAACGTGTTAAGACAGTGCTTGCAGCTTATTGCACTTTTCCCTGTTTTGTCTGTTTACAGCTATCAGGCATACAACTACTACCACGACAATCAGAGCTTGTTCATACATTCTCCTCAGCCTAATCTTTCAACTGCGGAAAACTTTCTCCACATGCTCAGACCTGACAGCTCATACACAATGCTTGAAGCAAAGCTTCTTGATATGGCTTTGGTACTTCATGCAGAGCACGGCGGCGGTAACAACTCCACCTTTACAACACACGTTGTAACAAGTTCAGGCACAGACACATATTCAGCCATTGCGGCGGCTTTGGGTTCACTTAAAGGACCTAAGCACGGCGGCGCAAATGTTAAGGTTGTTCAGATGTTTGATGAAATCAAGGAAAATGTCAAGGACTTCCACGACTACGACGAGGTTGAAGCCTTTGTTTCAAAAATTCTCGATAAGGAAGCATTTGACAGAACCGGTCTTGTTTACGGTATGGGTCACGCAATCTATACAAAGAGCGACCCACGTGCAATGGTATTCAAGGGTTATGTTGAGAGCCTTTCCAAGGAAAAGGGCAAAGAGGATGAGTTTGCTCTTTATCAGAATGTTGAAAAGGCAGCAGAAAAGCTTATTTCCCAGCGCAGACATACATTCAAGGGCGTTTCTGCAAATATCGATTTGTACAGCGGCTTTGTTTACAGTATGCTCAATCTGCCACTTAAGCTTTATACACCGCTTTTTGCAATCGCAAGAGTTACAGGCTGGAGCGCACATAGAATTGAAGAACTGGTAAATCCAAGCAAGATTATCAGACCTGCTTATGAAAATGTACAGCCAAGACATGAGTACAAGACAATGGACGAAAGATAATTGTTTTATCTTGTAATTTATAAATAAATATGTTATTATAAAAAGGTAAGGGGAATGAAGTTCTCCCCGGGATAAATCCCGAACCGCAATTATTGCTGATGACTTCTGCGAAATTTCCACGCAGAAGTTGTCGGCTTTTTTTGTTTTATAATAATGTATAAAGCAGAAAGCTTGCCTGGAGCGGTAAAGGGATTCCAAAGGGACCACCGTCCCTTTGGCAGGAGGTTTGGAGGGCAGAGTCCTCCAAGGAGAGGAGTTAAAATTTTATGTTGAGAAGTTTGGCGTTAATTTTTCTTGTGGGTCTGCTTATGGGAAGTATTTTTAATAAATTGAAGCTTCCCTCACTGCTGGGCATGATAATAACCGGAATGATTTTAAGTCCCTATGCTTTAAATCTTCTTGACCCGTCAATTATGGGAATATCGGCTGATTTAAGGCAGGTGGCGCTGGTTGTAATTCTCACCAGAGCAGGTCTGTCGCTGAATATTGAGGATTTGAAAAAGGTGGGACGTCCGGCAATTTTGATGTGCTTTGTGCCTGCATGTTTCGAGATTGTAGGGGTAATTTTAATAGCCGTACCGCTGCTTGGGGTTTCTGTTACGGAAGCCGCAATAATGGGAAGCGTGCTGGCGGCGGTTTCTCCGGCGGTTGTAGTTCCCAGAATGTTAAGAATAATGGAAGAGGGCTACGGTGTGAAAAAAAGTATACCTCAGCTTATTTTGGCAGGCGCTTCCGTTGACGATGTTTTCGTAATAGTTTTGTTTACAGCCTTTACATCCATAGAAAGCGGCGGAGAGGTTTCTCCCGTGTCCTTTGTTCAAATTCCAATATCAATCCTTTTGGGCGTGGCTTTGGGTCTTGTATGCGGACTTGCCCTTATATGGTTTTTCAAAAAGTTCCACATGAGGGATTCGGTAAAGCTTTTGATTTTTTTGAGTATTTCCTTTTTGCTTATTGAACTGCAAAATGAACTTGAGGGAATAGTTCCTATATCGGGACTTTTGGCTATAATGAGCATGGGCGTTGCCCTTTATAAATGGTACAATGTGCTGGCGGTTCGACTTTCCTCAAAATATAACAAGCTGTGGGTAGCGGCTGAAATTCTGCTCTTTGTGCTGGTGGGCGCAACTGTCGATTTAAACTATGTGGCAACTGCGGGACTTTTGTCTGTATGCGTTGTGGTTTTCGCTATGATGTTCAGAATGGCAGGTGTTTTCTGCTGTCTGCTTAAAACAAAGCTTGATAAAAAAGAGAGAGGCTTCTGCATGGTGGCTTATACACCAAAAGCCACAGTACAGGCGGCAATCGGCGGAGTGCCACTTTCAATGGGTCTTGCCTGCGGAAATCAGGTTTTAGCCCTTGCGGTAATAGCCATACTTATAACCGCACCTTTCGGAGCTATCTGCATTGATAAGCTTTATAAAAAGCTTTTGAAAAAAGAATAACAAAACAATAAACGCCATGCAGAAATAAAAACTGCATGGCGTTTGTTTTAAACATTTACCGGAATAAGGGTGACTGCGTTGTCTACAGTGTCCTTTATAAGCTTGTACTCTATGGACTCGGTGAGGGCAAGTCTTGAGGCGTCCACAACGTCGCCGGAAACTCCTATTGTTGTCCAGATACGCTTGCCGTCGGTGGAGGTTATCAAAACTCTTACCGGTGCGGCGGTGGCTTTTTTGCTCTCCATAACTCTAACCTTGTAGTCGATAAGCCGCATTTTCACAAGGCTTGGGTAAAATACCTCAAGGGCAAAACGCAGAGCCTTGTCAAAGGCGTTGATAGGGCCGTTTCCCTCTGCCGCCATAAGCTGGGTTTTGTCGCCCACCTTTACCTTTACTGTGGCGGTGGCTGAACATCCCTCTTCGCAGGGTCTGCCTGTTACAATCTTATAATTGAGAAGCTCGAAAAAGTTCTTGTAAGCTCCCAGACAGCGGCGGATAAGCATTTCAAAGGAGCTGTCCGCACCCTCGAACTGATAGCCCTGAGCCTCAAGCTTTTTAAGCTCTTCCAAAACCTTGAGAGTTTCGGGACTGTCCTTTGTTATGTGAGGATTTATTTTTTTAATCTCCTGCAAAACTGCGCCACGTCCGGTGATTTCGCTCATGAGAATTTTTCTTGTGTTTCCCACGGTTTCCGGACTTATATGCTCAAAGCTTCTGGAAAGCTTCAAAACTCCGTCAGCGTGCATACCTGCCTTGTGGGCAAAGGCGGCAGTTCCTGTGTAAGGCTCGTTTCTCTTTATGCTGATGTTGCATATCTCCGCAATCTTTCTGGCGGAGGGAGTAATCTTGGAAAGTTTTCCCTCGGGTATGCAGGTTTTGTTAAGCTTTATGGTGAGATTTGGGATTATGGTGGAAAGGTTTGCGTTGCCGCATCTTTCGCCGAAGCCTAAATATGTTCCCTGAACGTGGGTAGCTCCGGCTTTTACCGCCATAACTGTGTTGGCAACAGCCATACCCCTGTCGTTGTGGGTGTGTATTCCTATTTTATCCGGGAAAAGGCTGTTCATTTCCTGACAGATTTCAAAGATTTCATCGGGGAAAGCTCCGCCGTTTGTGTCGCAGAGTACAAGGGCGTCTGCGCCTGCATCGTAGGCGGTCTGCAAAACCTTTACGGCGTATTCCTTGTTGTCCTTGTAGCCGTCAAAGAAATGCTCTGCGTCAAAGAAAACCTCTTTGCCTTTGTCTTTGAGATATTTTACCGTGTCGTATATCATGCTGAGATTGGTTTCACCGTCTGTAGCAAGGATTTCCGTCACGTGGAGAAGCCATGATTTTCCGAAAACCGCCACGGCTGAGGTTTCGGTATCCAAAAGAGCCTTTATGTTTTTGTCCTCTTCAACGGTTTTGTCCTTGCGCCTTGTGCTTCCAAATGCCACAAGGGTGGAATGTTTAAATTTTTTCTTGGTTTTCACCATTTCAAAAAATTCCATGTCCTTGGGATTTGAAAAAGGGTTTCCCGCTTCTATGTAATCTATTCCCAAATTGTCAAGGGCGGTGGCTATAGCAAGCTTGTCCTGCAATGAAAATGAAATGCCCTCTCCCTGAGCTCCGTCACGGAGAGTGGAATCAAGTATTACAACTTTGTCCATTTATCTCGCCTCTATCATTTTTATTTTTCCTCTAAAAGTTGTTTTTAGCAAATGTAATTAAATATTTGATATGTATTCTTCAATAACCGCTATGGATTTTTCTGCGGCTGATTTGCAAAATTCCATGTAGTCTGTTCCCTCGTTGGATTTCAGGTCGTCGGAAATGCTTCTCAGAATAGAGAAAGGAACTCCGTTTCTGTAGCAAACCTGTCCGACGGATGCGCCCTCCATCTCACATGCCATTGCTTCAAAGGTTTTGCCGATTTTAAGTCTTTCCTCAACATCGGAAATAAACTTGTCGCCGGAGGCTATAGCTCCTGTTAAAACAGTTGTGTTTTCAAGCTTTTTGCAGGCTGAAAGAAGTCTGTTTGTCACGTCCGGGTCGGAGGGGATGTAGATAAGATGTTCATCGTTGAAGCTTATCTGTCCCAAAGGGTCGCCCAGGGCTGTTATGTCCATGTCGTGCTGTAAAACCCTGTCGGAGATAACAATGTCACCTACGGAAAGCTTCTCGCTGAGAGAGCCTGCAACACCGCTGTTTACAATGGACTGGGGTTTGTATAAATCAATCATAATCTGGGTGGACATGGCGGCATTTACCTTGCCTATGCCGCATTCAGCCACAACAACGTCCTTGCCGTGGATTTTTCCCTTTGTAAACTCGATTTTTGCCACGGTTGTTTTTTCTATGTCGCTCATCATATTTTTAATGCCGTCGGCTTCAATAGCCATGGCGCAGATAATTCCTGTCATGTTAAAAATCCTTTCTCAATCCATATTTCCTGTTTCGTACATAATTATTGTGAGAGCCGCCAAAGGCGCTGTTTCCGCACGCAAAATTCTTTTTCCAAGGGTAGCGGTGGTTCCACCTGTTTTCAAAAACTCTGAAACCTCCTCAGGGTCGAAGCCGCCCTCGCTTCCTATGAAAATTCCCAGAGATTCGATATCTTTAATTCCCGAGTCGGAAATTTTTTCTCCGCCCTTTTCATAGAACAATATGTTTTTGCTGTTTTCTCTGCATTGCTCCAAGGCTTTTTTAAAGTCCAGAGGTTCGCCGATTTCAGGTATAATTCCTCTGTGGGACTGCATTGACGCCTGCTGGGCGATTTTCTGCCAGCGCCGGCACTTTTTCATAAGGCTTTTTTGGTCGGGTCGGGAAACACAGCGTTTTGTAATAACCGGCACAATCTTGAAAACTCCAAGTTCAACTGCCTTTTGGATTATGGTGTCCATTTTGTCGCCTTTTGTAAGAGCCTGATAAAGTGTGACCTTTATTGAAGCCTCGTTTTTGCAGGGCTGGCTGTAGAGGATTTCCGCAGTTACAACGCCGTTTTGAATTGATGTTATTTTGCAGAAATGCTCCTGTTCATTGGAGTCGCAGACGGCTATTTCTTCACCCTGAGCCATTCTCAGAGAACGCTCAATATGGCGTCCGTCCTCTCCGTCAATTATAATGTTTGTTTCTTCCCTGTCCACAGGGCGGTCTATAAAAAATCTGGGCATAAAACCTGCCTCTTTTCTTAGAAAATTCTAACATATATAATAACAAAATTGAGAGTAAATTGCAACCGAGCTTTCTTTCCCTTTTATCTCAAAAGGTGTATAATGTATAAAAGCAAAGGAGGTCGGCTTTATGAAAACCGAAAGAATAATAAACGAACAGTACGTTGATGAAAAATGCAGAGCTTACGGAATTTCACAGGATGAAATCCAGACAGAGCTTGTAAAAAAACTCACCCAAAAAGGAATAAAAATCTCAACAGCGGAAAGCTGTACAGGCGGCCTTGTTTCCAAAAAGATAACGGAGGTTTCGGGAGCTTCTGAAATATTTGAGTGCGGTGTGTGCTCCTACGCCAACGAGATAAAAAACAGGGTTTTGGGCGTTGAAAATTCTGTTTTGGAAAAATACGGCGCAGTGTCCTATGAAACCGCCTGCCAAATGGCACAGGGCGTGAAAAACCTTGCAAAGGCACAGATTGGAATATCCACAACAGGAGTTGCAGGCCCTACAGGCGGAACCCCTGAAAAACCGGTGGGACTTGTATACATGGGAGTATGTGTAAACGACAGCGTTTTTGCGGTGAGAGGGGAGTTTTTCAAAACCTCAGGAAGAGAAAACATAAGGGAAGCTGCGGCAAAAACGGTTTTGCTGTTGGCTTTTGAAGAGGTTTCAAAGCTATAATTTTATAGGCGTATTTTGGTTATATTGTAGAAAAAATACAAAAAGACTTGAATTTTATTTCATTATATGGTAAAATTAACAAGCTTTGATTTTTCCCTTTTCTGATTTTTAAAAACTGAAAAGGGAAAAGTCTTTATTATATATTTTTTTGCAATAACCGAAACGGAGCTGATATAAATGGAAACTGTAAACAACAAAAGAGCGGCGGGAATACTGATGCCTATATCATCTCTGCCGTCACCCTATGGAATAGGAACAATGGGCAAGGAAGCAAGAAACTTTGCAGATTTTCTCAAAAAATCCGGACAGAAAATCTGGCAGATACTGCCTGTAGGCCCAACAAGCTACGGCGACTCACCTTACCAGTCATTTTCCACCTATGCGGGAAACCCATACTTTATCGACCTTGAAGCATTGTGGGAAGAGGGACTTTTGAAAAAGAGCCTTATCGAGTATTTTAACTGGGGCGAACATGAAAATTACGTTGATTACGAGAGAGTTTACAAGTGCAGATTTGTTGTGCTTGAGGACGCCTGCGCAAGATTTTTCGGAAACAAAAACAATCCGGAAAAGGATGCCTATGAAAGCTTCTGCGAGAAGAACAAGGACTGGCTTGAGGACTATGCACTTTTCATGTCAGTAAAGGCTGAGTTTGAAAACAAGGCATGGACAGAATGGGACGACGAGGAAATCCGTCTCAGAAAGCCTGAGGCTTTGGCAAAATACAGGGTTAAGTGCGCAGATAAAATTCTTTTCTGGAAATTTGTTCAGTTTAAATTTTATCAGCAGTGGGAAAAATTCAGAGGCTATGTAAACTATCTGGGAATAAAAATTCTGGGCGATATGCCTATTTATGTTGCTATGGACAGCGCAGACACCTGGGCAAACCCGGATGTGTTCTGGCTTGACGAAGAGGGCAAGCCGGTGCGTGTTGCAGGATGTCCGCCGGATTATTTTTCAGCTAAAGGTCAGCTTTGGGGAAATCCTCTCTATAACTGGGATTACCTGAAAGAAACCGGCTATGAATGGTGGATAAAGCGTGTAAAGGCGGCAACCGAGCTTTTCGACATAACAAGAATAGACCACTTCCGTGCTTTTGATACATACTATGCAATTCCGTATCCTGCCGAGGACGCAGTAAACGGCGAATGGCTCAACGGCCCCGGAATTGAGTTCTTTGAAAAGCTTAAAGCAGAGCTTGGTGACCCTGAGATTGTTGCAGAGGATTTGGGTTCACTTGCAGACAGCGTTTATGTGCTTTTGGAAAAAAGCGGTTATCCCGGCATGAGAGTTTTCGAGTTTGCTTTTGACGGAGACGACCGCAACGGATATCTGCCACACAACTACTGCGAAAACTGCGTTGCCTATACAGGAACCCACGACAACGATACACTTAGAGGCTGGTTTGAGAAAGAACCTGCTCTCACATTGGGCAGAATTTACAGCGAATGTTATCCCGATAAAGTTCCTGAAATAGAAGAAGAGGAGCCGAAGAAAACCAAAGAGGAAATCGAGAAGGAAGAAAGAGAAGCAAAGGAATTAAAGGAAAAGCTTGAAAAGCTTACTCCAGAAGAGCTTGAAGAGTATAACAAAAAGCTTGAGGAAGAGAAAAAGAAAAAAGAGCGTGACCGCAGACTTACTATAAAATACAAGCAGGACGCAAAGCTTGCAGAGGATTTGAAGCTTTCCGACGAAGAAGTTCTTGACATGATTCTCACAGCCCTTTATAATTCAAAGGCAAACACAGTTATAATTCAGCTTCAGGATATTTTGTGGCTGGGAAGCGAAGCAAGAATGAATACACCTTCCACCTTGGGCGACAACTGGAAGTGGAGAGCAAGCAGAGAATATCTCACAGATGAAATAGCTGAGCGTTTAATGAACTATGCTAAAAACTCAAACAGAATATAACACTTCGATGTGTGGTTTGATTACTTTTGTGAGGTAATAAACAGGGTGAAATTGTGATGTATTCTGAAAATTTTATTAAAATTAGTTGACAATTATGAAAAAATATATTATAATTTAACACAGTTGAAGACATTTCAGGTGTTTTTAACACTGAACATTCTTTTCATCATTTTTTTCATTCTTCCTTGTTTTATTTTTATGTGCCCATCCCGCAAATTGGCACATAATTACAGATTGTATTGTCGTGAAATACATCTGGTGAGAAACGGAGAAACCGCAGGCAGTAGGTCTGCGGTTTTCTTTTTATATAAAAAATTTATTTTAAACACCGAAAAATTGATTTTTTCTGCGTAATCTATTATTATAAGAGTGAATAATAAGTCAGGGGTGAGAAAATGGCGGATAAAAACAACGAATTGATGGAAATGATTTACAAAGCGAAAAACAATTCCCGTGAAGCGGACAACCTTGTGCGCCTTTACATGGGTTTTATAAAGTCTGAAACCACAAAGTTTTTAGGCAGAGAGGCGGTGCTGGGTCAGGACGATGAGCTGAGTATTGCCATGATTGCTTTTCATGAAGCGGTGCTTGACTACAGCCGTTTTAAAGGGCCTTTTATAAATTATGCTCGTTTGCACATTAAACACAGGCTTATAGATTTTTACAGAAAAGAGAAACGTCACCGTGGCTTGATTTCTCTTGATACGGAAACGGAATACGAGGACAGTCCCGCCCTTGTTGATACTTTGGAGGAAACAAAAAACGAGCTGGAGGAGTTTAAGGCTTTAAGCGATACAAAGGCGGAAATTAAGGAGTATTCCACCCAGCTTGAGAAATTTTCCGTTGATTTAACAGAAATCGCCGAAAACACCCCAAAGCAAAAAAGAACATTAAACGCCTGCTTTAAAGCTTTGGAATACATGGTAAACGACAGCCGCCTAATGGAAAACTTTCTTAAAACAAGAAAAATCCCCATAACGGAGATTTCAAAGAACACCAAGGTGGATAAAAAGACTTTGGAACGCCACAGAAAATACCTTGTGGCAATTACTCTTGCTTATACCAACGGATACGACATTATCAGAAACCACATTAAGGGAATAAACCCTAAAAAGGAGGGAGAAAATCCATGAAATATCTTGTAATGGAACGACACGAAAGCTATGTTATTGTCCTTGACGAAAACGGCAGATTTTTTAAGGTTGCAAATATGGATTATGCTCCCGGCCAGACTTTGACAAAGGTTGTGCCAATGGAGGATATAAAAGCTAAAAGAAAAAAACGAATGGGCTTTTTGGCTCTGTTTATAGCGTTGATTGCCATTGTGGGAATAGGGGCATGGTTTTTACTGTTTTCCGGGGTTATTTCCGGCGGCGGTGACTCAAGGGTCTACAGGTTCTATATGGGCGGAGATATTGCGGTCACCTGCGACAGCGAAAATAAGGTGACAAAGATTGAGGGTCTTGACGAAACGGGAAAGGCAGTTTCTCAGGTTGATATAGAAAATAAAAATATTACGGATATATCTATCGAGCTTCTTGAAAAGGCTTACTCAATGGGTTATCTTAACGAGGACAGCGAGATTTTTGTGGCTATTGAGAATGAGTATAACGACGACAACCCTGCCCTTGAAAGAGCGGCGGACAGCCTTGAAAATTACGCCGAGGAGAAATACGATATAGAGGTTGAAAAATCATCTTGGGATGATTATCTTAAAGATACATCAAATCAAAAATATCAAATAGATGATTAAATAAAAAAATTTAAAAAAATTTTTATGAGACCCCGATTTTAGAAAATTTTCTGCGTATTCTTTTTATGAAAACAAAATAAAACAGTTTTTCAAATAAAGAAAGCGAGGAATTGATTATGAAAAAAACATTATTTAAAAAGACAGCGGTTTTGGCAGTGGTATTGACATTGGCGGTTTCTGTATTTGCAGGCTGCGCAGGTTCACCGGCGGCTACAGAACCACAGCCAACAACACAGAACCAGGTTGAAACAACAGCTGAAAGCACTTCAAATACACAGACAACAGGCGAAATCTCACTTGAAGAGGCAAAGACAATAGCTTTGGAATATGTGGGAATATCACCCTCAGACACAGATATCTACAAGGCTGAGCTTGACGATGGAGTTTATGAAATCGAATTTATCTACGACAACTTTGAACACGAGGTTGATGTAAGTAAAACCACAGGCGAGGTTGTAAGATATAAAAAGGATGCAAACTACATGGGCAACGGAGACAGCCAGACAGCTCAGAATGAGATTGACTTGGAAACAGCCAAAAAAATAGCCTATGAGTACGCAGGTGTTTCAGCGGAAAACGTGACAATGTATAAAGAACAGCTTGACGACGGAGATTACGAGATTGATTTTTCCGACGGAACCTATAAGTATGAGGTTGACGTGAGAAAAGCAACAGGCGAAGTTGTAAAGTTTGATAAAGAAACCATTAACAACATCCCTTCATCAACAAGTGCTGGCTCAATAAGCTTTGACGAGGCTCTGAACATAGCCTATAACCATGCAGGAATTTCAGCGGACGCAGTGACCAAAAAGGAAATAGAGCTTGACCACAACCGTTATGAAATTGAGTTCAAAGCAGACGGCTATGAGTACGAATATGAAGTTTCCCTGGACGGAACAATTTTAAAATCCGAAAAGGACAGAGATTTCTTTTAATAGTTAATTATAAAAATATAACCCATGATTATGTTTAAATCCATAATCATGGGTATTTTTATTGAGTAAAGTTTTTAATACTCATTGCAAACCTGGAAAATGTAGAATTTCAGGTAATATGACTCGTCAGCCGCCCAGAGTATTGGATGGTCTGGAGCCTGTGTTCTGAATTCAACCTGACGGAGTCTCTTGTGTACATTTTTTGCCGCCTGACCGATTGTCTTTGTGAAAAGCTCGTAGGTCATAAAGTGGGAGCATGAACAGGTGACTAAAAATCCTCCGTCCTTAACAAGCTTCATGGCTCTTAAATTTATCTCTCTGTAGCCCTTTGTGGCGTTTTTAACTGAGTTTTGAGACTTTGCAAATGCCGGAGGGTCAAGTATAACCACGTCGAATTTTTCGCCCTTTTCCTCAAGCTCAGGAAGAAGCTCGAAAACGTCACGGCAGATAAACTTAACCTTGTCGGAAAGTCCGTTAAGCTCTGCATTTTTTGTTGCCTGTTCAACTGCAAGCTCGGAGGCGTCAACGCCTAAAACACTTTCAGCTCCCGCAATTCCTGCGTTGAGAGCAAAAGAACCTGTGTGGGTGAAGCAGTCCAAAACAGATGCGCCCTTGCAAAGCTTTTGAATTGCAAGACGGTTGTATTTCTGGTCAAGGAAAAATCCGGTTTTCTGACCGTTTTCAATGTCCACATGATATTTAACACCGTTTTCGGTTATGATAACGTCTGTGTCAAAGGGCTTGCCCAAAAATCCCTTGGTGCGTGGCATTCCCTCCAAAGACCTTACCTTTGCGTCGCTTCTCTCATAAACTCCACGGATTTCAATTCCGTCCTTTTTCATTTCTTCCACGAGAAGTGACATTAAAAGCTTTTTGTGAATGTCAATTCCCAGAGCCAAGGACTGAACCACCAAAACATCGGAAAACTTGTCAACAACAAGTCCGGGGAGAAAATCTGCCTCGCCGAAAATCACACGGCAGCAGGAGGTGTCCACAGTCTTTTTGCGGTACTCCCATGCGTTTCTAACTCTCTCACGAAAAAAGTTTTCGTCGATTTCAGCTTCAGGATTTCTTGTAAGCATTCTAACTCTGATTTTTGAATTGCTGTTTATAAAACCCTTGCCCATTGGGTAATCGTCAAAATCCAGCACATTTACAATGTCGCCGTTTTTATAATCCCCTTTAACCTTGGAGATTTCGTTGTCAAAAATCCACATTCCGCCGGATTTTAAAAGTCTGCCTTCGCCTTTTTTTAATATTACGTTTGCCATAAAGCTCAATTCCTCTTCTTTTTTCTTTGTTCTGATTATAACATAAATTTCAATAAAATAACAAGGCGTACATTAAATATGATTTAATATAAATTTCTCGATTGCTAAAGCCACGCCCTCGTTATCGTTGGAAGCGGTTATGTAACCGGCGGCTTTTTTTACTTTTTCCGAGCCGTTTTCCATGGAAATCCCAAGACCTGCGTATTCAATCATTGCAAGGTCGTTGTCGCCGTCGCCTATAGCTATCATCTCTTCGACTTTAATGCCGTAAAGCTTGCCCAAAAACTCCATAGCTGCCGCCTTTGAAACACCGCTGTTAAAAAACTCCAAAAACTCAGGCTTTGAGGTGCAGAATGTAACCTCATTAAAGCTCTCATTTTGTAAAGCTTCCTGAAAGCTTTTTATCTTTTCCGTATCGTCGTACCAGAGAATTTTTGTAACGCCCTTTTTCGCAAGAGCTTCTTTACTGTCAATCAAAATGGGTTCAACTCCGGAAAGCCTTTTGTATTTGTTTACCCTTTCGTCAATGCGGTTCACAAAAAGCCGGTTTTCGCACCAAAGACAGATTGTGACGGAGCGTTCCTCTCCTAACTTTAAGATTTTTAAAGCGTCATCTTTTTCCAACGCTTTGTGGAAAAGTATTTCGCTGTTTTCGGGATTTACAATCATAGCCCCGTTGTAGGTGATTGCAGGAAAATTAAGGGGCAGAAATTCGCCGTATTTTAGTATGCCCTGAATTGGTCTGCCTGAGGATACGGTAAAAACAACGCCCATGTCAACAGCCTTTTTTATGGCTTTTGAGGTTTTAGGACTTATTTTTCCATCACTGTTTAAAAGAGTCCCGTCCATATCTGCGGCAATAAGTTTGTATTTCATATAATCACTTCATTTTCTTTTGTTGATATTTTCATTATACCATAAAATCAAAAAAAGTTTTAGTTGTACATTTTATATTTATATTTTATAGAAAATTTAAAATCCGCAGTGTGTTTTTGCAGACTGCGGATTTTTTTGGTGGACCTGGAGGGGTTCGAACCCTTGACCTCTCGGATGCGAACCGAACGCTCTCCCAGCTGAGCTACAGGCCCATTGCTTTTATATTTTTATATTATATCACTAATTTAGAATTTGTAAATTCAAAAAATAAACCCCAATGTGAGCGAGCCATTCCAAAGACTAAATAAAAGGTTTCGCCCGCCTTGAAATGGGGTTGATTTTTAAAGAGAAGTTTTGCAAGGCGGAGTTAAAAGACGAAACATAATGTATGTGTCGGTGTATGTGTTGTCTGGGTTTTTGTATCCGCCGGGGACGGTTGCTAAAATCTTAAAGCCCAAACGCTGATAGAGCTTTATCGCCGCATAGTTTGTGCTTACAACTGCGTTGAACTGTATTCCTCTGAATCCCGCCTTTTGCCCCTCTGTTATGGAGTCCTCAACTAAAAGTCTGCCGAGACCTTTGCCTCTTGCGCTTTTGGTGAGTCCGTAAGAGCAGTTTGCTATGTGTCCGCAGTTGCCTGCGTTGTTGGGATGAAGAATGTATATTCCAATCATCTTATCGCCATCAAAAAGACAGGCGGTTCTTGTCTGGCTTTTGAAAAACTCGTCAGCTTCCGTTTCTGTAAAAGGCACGTTTTGCGGAAAGCTGTTTTGCTCCTCAACAACCTCGTTCCAGATTGCGGCTGCGTCTTTCAGATATTTTTCTTCATAAGGAATGATTTTGTGATTTTCGTTTTGGGTCAACTTTAAGACTTCTTTCCTTTTTAATTTAATGTTATTTATCATCGCTGCTGCGAACTTTTTTAAAGTAGATGATTACACCTACAATCAAAAACAGCGCTATTATAACTCTGTATACAATGGCTGCCGTGCCGGAAAACAGGTCGGCGGTCATAAGCTGGTCGGCAAGACTCCATCCGAACATGAAAAATAACAGCAGACTTATATAATAACAAAACTTGTGTACCGTTTTACCCATATAGACAAGATAAATTCCTATAACTGCCCATACTGCGGTAAAAAGATAACCTGTAAATTGATCCATGTAATTCCTCCGGATTTATTATTATTTTCTGTATCTTCTGCCCCTTAATGTTTCTAAGTCATCATCGTCATCGTCAAAATCAACATAAAGGTCATCGTCGTCGTAATCGTCGGGGAGTTCTTCCTCTTCTTCCTCATCATCCAGCATATCGTCGTCGAAGTCGTCGTACAAATCAACCTCTTCTTCGTCCTCGGTATCCTCGTCTGTATTATCATCGTCGTAATATTCCAAGTCCTCGTCGGTGATTTCTACGTTTTCCAGCTCGTCTGCTTCGTTCTCGTCCTCATCGTCGAACTCGCTGTAAAGCAGGTCCTCATCATCTATGCTGTATTTAGATGCGCCCTTACTGTTTTCTTCAAATCTGCTGCTCTTTTTAGGAGCGACAGGTTCATCGTCAATATAGGTTGATGTGATTTCCGGTTCTTCTGTTTTTTCGGTATAACGCTTTTTCTTTGTTGAAGCTATAACAGAATCGAAATCCTCGGAGTCATCCTTGTATCTTGGCTGACGTCGTTTTGGTTCAGCTTTCTTTTCTTTAACAGGAGTTGACTTTTTGGCTTTAACAGGTTTTTTGCCTGAATTGCCTTTGTTTTTCTGAGAGGTGAAATAAATAAAGAGAAAATACAGACAGAAAACAAAGCTTCCGATGTAATTCAAAACAGTCATAACCTGATTTGTAGGGAAAAGCTGATTTACAGGGTAGCTTAAAAGAGTCCAGATACCCTGATATGCCATATAAACACCGAAAGGCTTAAAAAACGGGTACTTTCTGAACTTTGGCATAAAAAGAATTATTGCGGAGATAAAATACATTACCGCACATATGATTGTAAATATTATCATAATGAAAATCTCCTTTGTCTGCGAATAATAGCTGTAGTTTAACAGACTACTAAATAAATACTTTATGTTAATTATATCTTTGTTTAACAGTGGTTGTCAATCGGTTTTTATTGTAATGTGTCAAAAAATATCATAAATCATTAAATATGGTGATATACAGCATTTATCGGATTTACTTTTCCTTATATGAAAGAAAGGTGAATAGAAAATGAATATTAAAAAATTTAAAATAAACACTTGACTTTTGCTGACTTTAATGGTACATTATAGATGTAGTTAGCACTCGGGTTTATAGAGTGCTAATGAATAACGGCGATTGATTTGAGGTGAGTGAAATGCAGCTTACACAGAGAAAACAAAAAATCTTATCCGCCGTTGCAGAAAACTATCTGATGACCGGTGAACCGGTGGGCTCCAAGTTTCTTCAGACCGAAACGGATTTGAATGTATCCTCGGCAACAATAAGAAACGAGCTTGCGGACCTTTCCGCAATGGGTTATCTTGAACAGCCTCACACTTCCGCAGGAAGAATCCCCACTTTGATGGGACTTAGGTATTATATAGATAACCTCATGGAGATAAAGCCCATAAACCCCAGGGTTGCAGAGTACATCACAAGGTCGCTGGAGTCGCATTCTGAAGCTCCTGAAAGCATATTGTCCGAAGCCTCAAAGGTTGTGGCAACGGTCACGGGACTTACAGCGATAACCACAACGCCTCCTTCTGAGGACGTGAGAGTTCACAGACTCCACTTTGTACAGACAGGAAGGCACACGGGAATGACGGTGCTTGTGACCTCCTCGGGAATGATTAAGACCCAGCTTTTCAGAACAGAGTTTGTTTTAACTCCTGAAATGCTCAGGGTGTTTGATGCGGCTTTAAACGAGTGCTTTGCGGGAATGCCCCTTGAGGACATCACCATTCCCTTTATCCAGACCACGGCGGCATCATTCGGAAATCTTTCATTGTTTATGCCAAGCGTGCTGGTTTCGGTAAGTGAAGCGGCTCAGCAGGCGACAAAAACCCAGATGACAGTTTCCGGTATGACTAATCTTATGTTCTCCGGCGGAGAATATATGACAGATGTAAGGGCGGCAGTTAGTTTTTTAAACGACAGAGAAAGACTCTCTGAACTGCTCCATACAAAGGTTTCCGAAAACCGTATATTTATAGGTGAGGAAAGCGGAGAGCCGGAGCTTAAAAACTGCTCGCTGGTGGTATCGAGATACGATATTGCAGGCAGAACGGCGGGAGCCGTAGCAGCGGTAGGAATAGGAAGAATTGATTTTGCGGCGGTTATGTCGGTTGTAAAGTTTACAGCAGAGAAAGCCGGAAATCTTATAAATGAACTGGTTGAAGTTTAAAAGTTAACTATAATATATAAATAAAAATCCCTTTCATTTTAAGGAGATGAAAACATGGGTAAGAAAAAAGAAGAGAAGAACACCGAAGCTCAGGAAACCAAGGTTCAGACTGAGGCTGAGGCAAATCAGGAGCCTGTGGAAGAAACACAGGACAAAAATGCAGAAGAGCTTAAAAAGGCTCAGGACGCATTGGCGGCTCAAAAGGACAGCTATTTAAGACTTGCCGCAGAGTACGACAACTACAGAAAGCGCACTCAGGCGGAAAAGCTTTCAATTTATGACGACGCTACCGCAAAGGCAGTTGAACAGCTTTTGCCTGTAGCAGACAGCCTTGATATGGCACTGATGAATATGGGCGACGCTCCGGATGAATTTAAAAAAGGACTTGAGCTTGTAAAAAATCAGCTTGCCGCATCACTTGCTAAATTAAAGGTTGAGGTTTTCGGAGAAGTTGGAGAAGAGTTCAACCCGGAAATTCACAACGCAATTTCCACAGCGGAAAATGCAGAACTTGGTAAAAACACAATCTCTCAGGTTTTCCAGAAAGGTTACAAAATAGGAAACAGAGTAATCAGACACGCAATGGTGCAGGTTGCCAACTGTGACTGATAAAAATTAAACAGACAACATACTAATTTATGATATAAGTATTATCGGGAGGAATTTATTATGGCAAAGACAATAGGTATAGATTTAGGTACAACAAACTCTTGTGTAGCAGTTATCGAAGGCGGCGAGCCTGTAGTTATCCCTAACGCTGAGGGTTCAAGAACAACTCCGTCAGTTGTAGCATTTAAGGGCGGCGAGAGACTTGTAGGTCAGGTTGCAAAGCGTCAGGCTATCACAAACCCTAACACAGTTTCTTCAATCAAAAGAGAAATGGGCTCCGACTACAAGGTAAATATCGAGGGCAAGAGCTACACACCACAGGAAATTTCCGCTATGATTCTTCAAAAGCTTAAGGCTGATGCAGAAGCATATCTGGGCGAGAAAGTAACACAGGCAGTTATCACAGTTCCTGCATACTTCACAGACGCACAGCGTCAGGCAACAAAGGACGCAGGTAAGATTGCAGGTCTTGACGTTAAGAGAATTATCAACGAGCCAACAGCTGCGGCTCTTTCATATGGTATAGACAAGGAAAAAGACCAGAAGGTTATGGTTTACGACTTGGGCGGCGGTACATTCGATGTATCCATCATTGAGATGGGCGACGGCGTTCAGGAAGTTTTGGCAACAGCAGGTAACAACCGTCTCGGCGGCGACGACTTTGACCAGAGAATTATCAACTGGATGATCCAGGGCTTTAAGTCAGAAACAGGCATCGACCTTTCAGGCGATAAGATGGCTATGCAGAGACTTAAAGAAGCTGCTGAAAAGGCAAAGATTGACCTTTCAGGTATCACAACAGCAAGCATTAACCTTCCATTTATCACAGCAGACGCAACAGGTCCTAAGCACCTTGACATGACTCTTACAAGAGCAAAGTTCAACGAGCTTACTTCAGACCTTGTTGAAAGCACAATGGGTCCGGTTAGACGTGCTCTCTCCGACAGCGGACTTCAGATCGGCGAAATCGATAAGGTTTTGATGGTTGGTGGTTCTTCAAGAATTCCGGCTGTTCAGGAAGCTGTTAAGAACTTTATCGGCAAAGAGCCATTCAAGGGCATCAACCCTGACGAGTGCGTTGCAGTAGGTGCTGCTATCCAGGGCGGCGTTCTCGGCGGCGAAGTTGAAGGACTTCTCCTTTTGGACGTTACTCCGCTTTCACTTGGTGTTGAAACAATGGGCGGCGTTATGACAAAGGTTATCGACAGAAACACAACAATCCCAACAAAGAAGAGCCAGATTTTCTCAACTGCTGCTGACAATCAGACACAGGTTGAAATCAACGTTCTCCAGGGTGAGCGTGAATTTGCAAGAGATAACAAGCAGCTCGGTCTCTTTACACTTTCCGGCATTGCTCCTGCAATGAGAGGTGTTCCTCAGATCGAAGTTACATTTGATATAGATGCTAACGGTATCGTTAACGTATCCGCTAAGGACCTTGGCACAGGCAAGGAGCAGAAGATTACAATCAGCTCTTCAACAAACATGTCCAAGGACGATATCGACAGAGCAGTTAGAGAAGCAGAGCAGTATGCAGCAGAGGATAAGAAGCGCCGTGAAGAGGTTGACGCTAAGAACGAAGCTGAGAACATGGCATATCAGGCTGAGAAGCTTGTAAACGAGAGCGGCGACAAGATGGATGCTGCCGACAAGGAAGCTCTCAAGACAAAGGCTGCTGCTGTTAAGGACGCTATCGCTAAGAACGATAAGACAATGATTGACGCTGCTAAGGAAGACCTCCAGAAGAAGCTCTATGAGGTTTCTTCAAAGATGTATCAGCAGGCTGCTCCACAGCAGAACCCACAGGGCGCACCTGACATGGGCAACATGGGCGGCAATCCTTACGGCCAGGCTCCAAACGGCGGCGCACAGCCAAACGGAAACGTTTATGACGCCGACTTTACAGATGTTGACGGTCAGAACTAATTGATTGAAAATACTAAAAGGCGGCGGCAGTAATGCTGTCGCCTTGACTTGTGATTTAAGATAAAATAAAAAATCTTTAAAAATACTTGACAGACAGCGGTGTTATTAAATATATTATTATAGGTCTGACATTGTCAGAGTCAAAACCTTGTTATGGTTTTACGGTGCAAAACGACTGCATTATTTTTTAAAAGTTAGGTGAGAAATTTGGCAGATAAAAGAGATTATTACGAGGTTCTGGGTATCAATAAGGATGCCTCAGAAGATGACATAAAAAAAGCTTTCCGTAAAATGGCTAAAAAATATCACCCTGACCTTAACCCCGGTGATAAAGAGGCGGAAGCTAAATTTAAAGAGGTAAACGAAGCCTACGAGGTTTTGTCGGATAAGGAGAAAAGGGCAAGATATGACCAGTTCGGCCATGCAGGAGTTGACCCCAACTTCGGCGCAGGCGGAGCAGGCGGCAGTCCTTTCGGTCAGGACATTGACCTTGGAGATATATTCAACAGCTTTTTCGGAGGTTTCGGCGGATTTGGCGGCAGAAGAAGCGCAAATCCTAACGCCCCTGTCCGTGGCACTGATGTTGAAACAACAATTTATATTTCTTTTGAAGAAGCTGCAAAGGGCGCTAAAAAACAGGTTAATTACAATCATATTACAACCTGTGACGAGTGTAACGGCACAGGCGCACAGAAAGGCACTTCACCGAAAACCTGTCCAACCTGCGGCGGCTCTGGTCATGTTACAATAAATCAGAGAACACCTTTCGGCGTTGTTCAGACCTCAAGAGTCTGCGACACCTGTAAGGGCAAGGGAAGAGTTGTTGATAACCCATGTAAGAAGTGCGGCGGCAACGGCAGAGTTAAGAGAAACGGAACAGTTGACGTTACTATTCCCGCAGGTATCAATGAGGGTCAGATTTTAAATGTAGCCGGAAGAGGCAACAGCGGTACAAACGGAGGCCCGGCAGGCGACCTTCATGTATATATAAATGTAAGACCTCACCCGATATTCGAGCGCCGTGGTGACGATGTATGGTGTGAAATCCCGATTACATTTGCTCAGGCGGCTTTGGGTGCAGAAATCACCGTTCCTACAATCGACGGAAAGATAAAGTACAGCGTTCACGAGGGAACACAGCCTAACGATATCTTTAAGCTTAAAGGCAAAGGTATTCCGCATCTTGGCGGAAGAGGCAGAGGCGACCAGTATGTTAAGGTCACAATCGAAGTTCCTAAGAACCTTACAAATGCTCAGAGAGAGCTTATTAAGAAGCTTGACAACTCAACGGGAGAGAAAAATTATGCCCGGAGAAAGGGCTTCTTTGAGAAGATAAAGAGAATGTTTGAAGAGAACTGATACATTTGCATAAACAGACGCCATGTAAGAGATTATAAAAATAATTGTTTCACAACATGGCGTCAATTTTGTATATAATAAAATCGTTAAAACAGACAGAAAGGAAGAGAGGCATGGAGTGGACAGAGATAAATATTTCAGTTTTGCCCCAGGATGCGGATAAGGCTGGAGATATTGCCCAGATGGTTGTACCTTACGGAATTTATATTGAGGACTACACAGGACTCGAGGAGCAGGTTCAGGAGATTGCGCATATTGATTTGATTGATGAGGAGCTTCTGCAAAAGGACAGAAGCCGTGCAATTATCCACGTTTATATAAGCCCAGAGGAAAATCCCGCAGAGGCTATTGCTTTTCTCAGCGAAAGATATACAGCAGAGGGTATCGACCATAAAATCGAAACAAATGGCTGTGAGGAAGAGGACTGGCTCAATAACTGGAGACAGTATTTCCACCCAACACCAATAGGAGAGAAGCTGCTTATCCGTCCTACATGGAGAGATAACTACGATGCAGGCGAAAGAATTGTTTTGAATATTGACCCGGGTCTTGCTTTCGGTACAGGCAACCACGAAACAACAAGACTCTGCCTTGAAACCTTGGAAAAATATATCCACGGCGGAGAAAAAATGCTTGACGTTGGCTGCGGAAGCGGTATTCTGGCTATTGCAGGTCTGCTTTTGGGAGCTAAAGAGGCTCTCGGTGTAGATATCGACCAGATGGCAGTAAAGACAGCAGAAGAAAATGCAGAAATCAACGGAGTTGCCGACAGATTTAATGTTGTGTGCGGAAACCTTACAGATAAGGTAAGCGGAAAATACGACGTCATCGCCGCAAATATTGTGGCTGACGCCATTATCATGCTTTCATCAGGGGTTAAAAACTTTATGGATGAAAACACAGTTTATATTATGAGCGGTATAATCGACACAAGACGTGACGATGTGGTAAATGCAATTAAAAATGATTTTGAAATCGTTGAGGAAATCGCAGACAACGGCTGGGTATGCCTTGTGGCAAATGCAAAATGATAGTTTTTAAGAAAATAAAAGTGGTTTATATGTAAACGAACTGTTATTTTTGTACATCATTATAATTTTGTCAAACACTTATCACATTGATATAATAATATATACGTTGTTGAAGAAATTATAAAACGGTCGGAGGTTTCAAAAGTGAAGAAAAACAACAAAAGAGATACTATAAACCTGTTCTTTTCAGCGTTTCTTGTAACCGCTTATGTTATTTGTTCATTTTTCTTTTCTCAGCTGGCATCTACAATGAATCCAAATATGAGCGGAATTATAAATGTTTTGATTTATTCCGTTTTCGGTGTGATTCTTTTCTATGCCACAAGAGTGGGAGAGGGCAAACAGGTTTTGCGTTTCAGTCCAATGACCCTTGTATTTCTTGTTCTTCCAACATTCTACATAATTTTGGCTTATCTTATTCCGGCAATGCCTTTCGGAAGCGCTATTGCTGAAAATGCCCTGATTATGACTGTGGCTGCTGTGGCTTTCGGTTATGGTTTGCCTTATACTTTTGTCAGCGGATATGAAATCGCTCCGGAAGAGGAAGAGCAGCAGGAAGAAGAAAATGCTGTAGCACTTCTGGAGGATAAGACAGCTTCTGAGGATAGCACTGAGGAAACAGAGGAAGCTCAGGCAAGCGAAGAAGAGATGGCTGACTTGGAAAATACAGAATATTTTCCGGAAGAAGAACAGGAAATCCTCGGCGAGCAGGATATGCTGGACGCAGAGAACAATGCGGAAGAAGCAGCTTTCTATTACGGCGAAGAAGCTGAAAAAGAGGAAAGCTCTGAGGACAGCGATGAAGCAGAGGATGAAAAGTCAGAAAAAGTTGACTAAAATTCTCCTGTGTGCTTGATATTTTAAATTATTGGTGTATTATTGTTAGAGTGGCAATACGACTGGTAATTTAATTTCTCTAAAACTTAATTAAGAGAAAATAAAACCATAGGGAGCGAATTGCCCGTATGGTTTTTATTTTCCCGTTTTGGAAATTTGATTATGTGTGTATTATAGGGTATAATAAAGAAAAGTAAAAAAATTCGGAGGGATTAAAAATGGGTTGTACTCACGATTGCTCAAGCTGCGGAGAGAATTGCAGCGGAAAGACAAACAGCCCCGAAAGCCTTATTGAAAAGCTTAACGACCTCAGTTCCGTTAAAAAGGTAATTGCGGTTGTTTCAGGTAAGGGCGGAGTAGGCAAAAGCATGGTTACTTCCATGATGGCTGTTACATTTAACAGAAGAGGTTTTAAAACAGCGGTTTTGGACGCAGACGTAACAGGCCCGTCAATTCCAAAGGCTTTTGGTATTAAAGGCAAGTGCCTTGGAAACGAGTTCGGTATAATTCCAAGAACATCAAAGACAGGTATCGACGTTATGTCAGTAAACCTTTTGCTTGAAAACGAAACAGACCCGGTTATCTGGAGAGGTCCTGTTATTGCAAATACAGTAAAGCAGTTCTGGAAAGACGTTATCTGGAAGGATGTTGACTACATGTTTGTTGATATGCCTCCAGGAACAGGCGATGTTCCACTTACAGTTTTCCAGAGCCTGCCTGTTGACGGAATTATCGTTGTTACATCACCGCAGGATTTGGTTTCCATGATTGTTGGAAAGGCTGTTAAGATGGCAGAAATGATGAACGTGCCGATTTTGGGTATCGTTGAAAACTACAGCTATTTCATGTGCCCTGACTGCGGCAAGAAGTACAGCATTTTCGGCGAAAGCCACATTGACGAGATTGCCAAGGAATACGGCACAGACGTTTTGGCAAAGCTTCCTATTGACCCTGATATGGCAAAATGCGCCGATACAGGTACAGTAGAGCTTTATCCGGGAAATCTTTTGGAAGAAGCAGCGGATATTATCGAGAATAAACTTAATAAATAAAACAGCTAAGCCGGCATCATTTAAGATGCCGGCTTTTAATGTTAAAAAAGAAGATTTATGAAGAAAATATGGTTTGCTGTTTTATCACTTGCTGGAAATTGCAATCTGAATTGAGGTTGCGTCCTTGATTGATATTACTCCATCATTGTCAACGTCTGCAAGGTACTCATCAAAGAAATCTGTTTCCTGCAATAATTCCACAATGTGCTTTTGTATAAGTGTAACGTCCTCAATTTCAAGGGAACCGCTGTGGTTTACATCTCCCTTTTCATACTGAGCAAGTCCGTCAAAAGCGGAAATTGCTTCTGAAAGGAGCTGGGTAATTGTATCAATTTTTCCCTGATTTGCAAGAATTGAAGTTTCCTGATTTTCAGCAGGTGAAAGAACAATTTTCAGAATATCCAAAAGGTCTGGGTAATCGGAGGAGGCAGGATTTTTAATTATTGAATTTGCCTTATTTATAAGATCATCCATTGCAGAGGTGTCTGTGTCATAAAGTCCGTCCCAGAGGATTTCATAAACTGTAAAGCTTTCAGCTGTAGAACTGTTGATTTTAATTCTGAATTTTGAAGCTGTGCAGGAGTCAAAGGTAATTTTGTGTCCCTCTGTTCCCTGTACGTCACAGCGGTAGTTAAAATCTGTAGCTGCGGCGATTTCTGTCCATACTCCGTCGATTTCAGCTTCCGCACTCATATTTAAAGTGAATTTATCTGATGAGGAGGCAAGGAGTGTAAGTCCTGTAGCGTTGAGATTTCTTCCGGAAAAATCAAGTGTCAGATAAGCAGGATTTTCACTGTCTGTAAAGGAAACGGTCATTCCTGTTGAAATCTGTCTGTCTGTAAGATATGCTGTGTTTCCCAAAGATACTGTGAGATTTTCGGCTTCTGCGGCAGGTGCGTTCTCCATTGGGTTTTGTGAGGAGGTAAATTCCTCTATTGCAGTTTCTATCTGCTCAATCAGTACAGGAATGTCATCTGCTGTTACAAGTCCTGCGTCAAGCTTTTCCTTTATCTCATTTGTAACAGCATTAAGGCTGTCAACTGCGTCCTGAGAAAATTCTCCGCCCTTATCGCCTATGAGAACCTGTGATACAAGCTTTTCCGCCTGAGCTATTGCGTCTGTAAGTGGCTTAAATTCTGTAACTATGTATCCGTTTGGACGCATAAGGTGCATACAGATTTTATCTGACCATGAATGATATGCGCTGTTGATTTTTACTCTGAATTTCATGGTGGTAACAGGTTCGGTGAGAGTGATTTCAACCTCTTCTTCTGTTCCGCCTGAGGTTTGCCATGGTACTTCAATATTTTCCTGTGCAGTTACCCACTGACCGTCCTTGAAATACTCAAGGCTGATATTTTTTACTGCCTGGTCTTTTGGCCACCAGCCTACAAGTGTCAATGACTCTATCATAACCTCGTTGCCGTAGTTGTATACGATGTATGCGTCCTGCATGTTGTCGCTTCCGGGACCGAAGTCAAAATCTCTCATGGTCGGAGCTGTTTCGCTGTGGGGCGGATTGTCCACAAGATAGGTTGTGCTTCCTCCTCTTACCTGAAGATTTTCAAGGGTTATTTCAGGGATGTTAAGAGGTTTTTTCTCATCTCCGTCTGCCGCCAAAAAGCTTTGACAGGACATAACCAAAAGCATTATGGCTATCAATGATGATAAAACCCTTTTGGAAGTTTTAAAAGCTTTCATTTGTACAATCTCCCTTCATTATATCAAGTCGCCAAGGATGTTGTATCCGTCGGTGTATTCTATGTTGTTGGCAAGTCTTGCTGTATCGCCGTTTCTTGAAGAGAGTCTCAAAGCAAGTCTGTAGCCTCTGCCGTTTTCCGGACGCTGAAGCTCTATTGTCTTTTCAACGGTTGAGCCTGACTGAAGCTCTTCAAGACTGCAAAACTCACTGCTGCTTACCGGGTTTCCGTCTGCGTCCAGAAGCACAAGCTCGATTTTATCAAGTGTAAGAGGTGCGGCAAAACCGTAATTCTTTAATGCTACAGTGGCGGTAACAGTGTCGCCGTTTACAACCGCTGAAGCTTTTTCGGCTTTCAGATAATAGCCCAAATAATCCTTTATATAATCAAACATGGTTCTCGGGAGATTGTTTCCGTTTTCATCAAGGAACCAGCTTTCATCGTAGAGAAGTCCGTTTTCGTCAAGGATATTTTGGTTGATATACTCTGTTTTCCAGTACTCCATTGAGTAGTATCCGTCTTTTTCCTTGTAGTTGTGGGTAAGGCTCAAGGATGTAAAATGATGCTCTGCCATTCTCTTTGCCATTTTTATGGAGCTTATGTAATCTCCGCCGATTTCACCTTTGTAATAATCGTTGGCGCTGCCCCAAATCATCTCTCCGTCAACGGGAACATAACAGCTTTCCTCTGACATCTGCTGATATCTGTCTGACTGAGGGTCACTGCCTGCTGTGTTCCAGCCGTGAAGATTTCCAATAAGGAAGTCGTCGTGGAAACCTATTCTGTCATAGTCAGGGTCGTCTTTGCTGAAATTATCTGTCTTTATATAGCTGTATCTCACCTGTACATATAAGTCGTCGGGAGTGTTGTCCATAATGGCGTCAAGGATTTTTTTGTAGTCAACTCTTGACATTGCGCCTGAGTCCCATTCTCCCCAGGCTCCTACACAGCCTGCCTGCAATACGGAAATCTGGTCACGTCTTTCTTCTATAAATGGTGCAAGCTGTTCCCAGTGTCTTACAACCATGTCGTCCTCTGGTTCCTGGGAAAGCGGGTTTGTGTCGTCGGAAATGTAGGCAAATCTCAAAACCGCCTTGAGATTGTTTTCTTCCAGCATGTCGAAATATCTGTTCATGTTGTCAAAAGCGGTTTGGTCAAGCTCCTTGTCCTTGTAGCCTGTAAGGTAGAAATAAACCTGCACAAGGGTTGGATTGTCGGACTTGTACTTGTCGATTTCGTCCTGAAGCTGCTGGAATGCGTCCACATCCGCATATTCAAAAAGGCTCATTCCTGTGGCAACGTCCAGATATACCTCCATGCGAAGTCCTCTGTCAGGGTTTGCGGACATCAATTCGGTGGTTTTATCGCCGGTGAGTCCCTCGGTGGAGAACTCGTAGGTTTTGCTGTCCGGTATCTTGCTCTTATAGGCAGCTTGTATGCCGGCAATGGATATGCTTGCGGTCAGTACAAGGGCTACAGCGGCGGCAAGAATTTTAGATACTTTAGTTTTCATTGTTTACCGTCCTTTCTTTTAGTTGTTATCTATATATTATCATTTAAGTGATGAAAAAACTTATACAATACGGTGTAAATGTAAGGTCAGTTATAAAATATGGCAGAGATTTCGCTTACCTATTGATTATTTCCCGTGTTTATGATAAAAGTATACTGTAAATTATAGAATGAGATAATAGAAAAATAAAATAACTTATAAAATATAGAACGAAAAACCGTTATAATTTAAAAAATAAAGCACAAAGTTATTTTATATGGAATTGCCAATATTTATAAAGAAGGTGTCTGTATGCAGGAAAAGGATGTAATAATGGAGGCACTGCTCAGCAGTAACGACAAAAAAAATATAATACACAACGCATTGATAAGATTTTTGGAGTCGGATTTTTTCTTTGGCCCACACTGTCATCAAAATGTGGAGCTGTGCCTTATGCTTAAAGGGGAATGTGACATTATAGTAAACGGCGAGGTTGTGACAGTTCATGAAAATGAATTTATGGTTCTTTTTCCAAACTGCATACATTCCTTTAGAGTTAAGCACGACAAAACCGCAAACTTCCTCCAGATGCATTTCAGAAGCGAAAGCTTTTTAAATATGGACCCAAAAACCTACAAGCAGGTAAAATTTTTATTCTATATGGCTACAGAATCCAAGGCGTATATGAAAGCAAAGTACAGCCACGAGATTTTTTCCTGTGTTAAAAGAATTGTTTACGAGATAAACGAGGACAAGCAGATAAATAATATAGCTTTGGCAAACCTCTATATTTACGAGCTGATACTGCTTCTTTCAAGGGACATCCAAAATTCCTTTAATTCTGTTTTAAAGGTTGACCATCCCATTACAGCTGCGGCGGTTGAATATATAAATAACAATATTGAAGCGAAAATTTCCTTGTCTGATGTGGCGAAAAACTGCAATGTAAGCAAAAGATATCTCACGGAAATATTTAAAAAGCATATAAATGTAACGGTCAATGAATATATAAATATCACGAAAATAAAGAAGGCTATTGAATATATATACGATAGCGATGAAAGCCTTACGGATATTGCGTATCGGCTTAACTTTGGTTCTGTGCAGTATTTTTCCGCTGTTTTTAAGAAATACGCAGGGGTAGCGCCCAGAGAATTTAAGAATCTTAACAGTCGTCAGGTATAATAAAAACAGGCAGTAAAAATACTGTCTGTTTTTTAGTAAAATTTTTCGTTAGATTTTTATTAAAATAGTAGAAAATTTTCCTTTGTATTGTAATTAGGTTTACCTCGTGGTATACTTAGTGCGTGTTAAGCGATATTTAATGTATGAATAAATGGGGTGATATTTTGACTGAAATATTTGATTTTGGTAAAATAGACAATGAAAATAAGGTTTATTTGCTCAAAATAACCAATAAATCCGGCGCTTTTGTCACAATTACAAACTATGGCTGTACAATAGTCTCAATCTGCGTTCCGGATAAAAACGGTGTTTTAACAGATGTATGTCTTGGTTATGACACTCTTGAAGAATACAGGGAAAACGACGGATATTTGGGCATGTTCGTTGGAAGATGTGCAAACAGAATTGCAAACGGTGTTTTCAGTCTTAACGGAGTCACCTATAAGCTTGCAGCAAATAACGGCGTAAATCATCTCCACGGAGGAGTAAACGGGTTCAGCAGTAAGGTGTATGACTTTGAAATAAAGGAAAATACCGTTAAATTTACCGCTGTTTCCAAGGATGGAGAAGAGGGCTACCCGGGAGAAATGAAAATAACGGTGGAATATACCTTTACAGATGATAACCAGTTGATATTTAACAGCCGTGCTGTTTCCTCAGAGGATACCATTGTAAATTTTACAAACCATGCCTATTTTGATTTAAACGGCCAGGGAAGCGGAAAGGCTTTGGAGCAAAAAGTTCAGATTTTTGCAGACGGAATAACGGAAATCAACGAAAATCTTATTCCTACAGGCAAAATTCTTCCTGTAAAAGAAAACAAAGCTTTTGATTTTACAGAGCCAAAGGCTTTGAAACAGGATATAAATATGGATGACCGCCAGCTTAAAATAGCCAACGGCTATGACCACAATTTTGTGCTTTCAGGATATTATGAAAAACCTTACCAAATTGTAGCTCTTCAAAAAGCGGCACGCCTTATAGGTGAAGAAACCTCTATTGCTATGGATGTTTATACAACACAGCCGGGTATGCAGATGTATACGGCGAACTTTCTCACAGAGAGAAAGGGAAAAGAGGGAAAAATCTACAGAGAAAACGACGGCGTGGCTTTGGAAACCCAGAATTTCCCCGACGCCGTAAACCACAGTAATTTCCCGTCGCCGATATTGAGAAAAGGTGAAATATACAGTCAGACTACAATATACAAGTTTTCTGTAGTATAATAAATTTTATGAGGTTATAATATGGGATTTAGATACGAGTTTGACGATACATCACCCTTTTTCTGGGTGTTTCTTGTGGTGTTTATTCTGATTTTTCTTGTAGTTATAGGCATATTTGTTTATATAATAGTCCGAAACGTAGGTCAGTGGAATAAAAACAACCATTCCCCAAGACTTACCGTAAACGCACGGATTGTGGGTAAAAGAATGGATATCACCAACCGTCACCGTACACGTATGGGAGGTACAATGTATACGCCCAGCTCAACATGGTATTATGTAACATTCCGGTTTGACAGCGGCGACAGAATGGAATTTCCTGTAAACGCTTTCCAATACGGAATGATGGCTGAGGGAGATTACGGACAGCTTACCTTCCAGGGAACCAGGTGTATAGATTTTAAAAGACAGTGATTAAATTTTGTTTTGCCGGAAAAGATTCGGCGAATGATAATATATAATAACGAGGTGCAATATGAAAACTATAAATCAATGGAAAGAAGATTTTTCCTGCGGCAAAATGGATGCAGAGCTTAAAAAGCTTTACAATGAAACAGAGGAGAACAAGAGCCGTTACATAGAGGTTCTTGAGGGATTTGAAGAGTATTTCGGCGCTGACCAGAGAGAGGTTATGCTTTGCTCTGCTCCTGGACGTACAGAAATCGGCGGAAACCACACAGACCACCAGCACGGAAGATGTCTTGCCGGAAGTGTAAATCTTGACATAATCGCAGCAGTTGCTCTCAACGGCACAGATAAGGTTAGAGTTAAATCAAAGGGCTACAATGAAGATTCAATAGATATAAACGATTTGGAGATACATCAGGATGAGATAAACAAGTCAGCTTCTCTTATCCGTGGTGTTTTGAAGAAGTTCAGCGAAAAGGGCTGTGATATCAAAGGCGTTGACGTTTACACAGTTTCCAATGTTCTCAAGGGCAGCGGACTTTCATCATCTGCCGCTTACGAGGTTTTGATAGCTTCATTTTTAAATCATCTTTTCAACGAGGACAAAGCATCCCCTGTTGAGATTGCCCAGATAAGCCAGTACGCAGAGAGCGTTTATTTCGGAAAGCCCTGCGGACTTCTTGACCAGACAGCCTCTGCCGCCGGAAATATGGTTGAAATGGATTTTAATGACCCTAAAAATCCTCAGATAACAAAAGTTGACTTTGATTTTTCAAAATCGGGATATGCTCTCTGCATTATCGACACAGGAGCAGACCACGCCGACCTTACAGACGAGTATGCGGCAATCCCGGTTGAGCTGAAAAAAATCAGCAATTATTTCGGCAAAGAGGTTTTGAGAGATATTCCAAAAGAGGACGTTATGTCCAATATAGTAAAGCTTCGCAGCATTGCAGGCGACAGAGCTGTACTCCGTGCCGTGCATTTCTATAATGATGACGAAAGAGTTCCAATGCAGGCTGAAGCTCTGAAAAACAATGACTTTGACACTTTCCTCCGTCTTGTTAAGGAATCCGGCAGATCCTCATGGATGTATTTGCAGAATGTTATTCCGGCAGGCTACAAAGAACACCAGGACGTGGCACTGTCATTGATGCTCTGCGACAACTTCCTTGAGGGCAGAGGAGCATACAGAATTCACGGAGGCGGTTTTGCAGGCACTGTTCAGGCTTTTGTTCCATACGATATTTTGGACAGATTTAAAACAGGAATAGAGTCCGTTCTCGGCGAGGATTCATGTCATGTGCTCTTTATAAGACCTGTTGGATTCCATATAATGTGATACATACAGCAAACATATACATAAGATAGTGTTTTTAACCGCAGACAGCGATATTGGTTGTTTGCGGTTTTTTATATGTGCATTAATTTCAGTGAACAATTTTTGAATATAAAAGGTGTATCGATGGGCTGATACACAGGTATAAAGCTTCGGAAAATTATAACAGTATCTTTATTTTATAATAAGAATAATCGTAAAAAAGCTATGACATAGGGTAAAAAGCGGCGGTAGAGCAAAAAAATTGAATATTTAACCTTTATGCATAATGTAAAATGTAACACGGTGCTGTTTTGTGTATATTGACGAAACTTGTTGGAAGAATTACTATAGAAAACTTGAAAAAAAACGATTTCACAGTAAATAATAGATAAAATTTTTTAGTGTGTGTAAAATTTATATATATTATGTTGACATGGAATTTTCGTTTTGATAAAATATAGATGAAAAATTTGTGAAAAAAACGTGTAAAAAGTGGTTTTTAAGTAAAATAAGCGGTAGATTTTACGTTAAAAACTCACTTTTTGCTCTTTAGTTTGACTTTCACAATGACAAAAATCCTAAATGGTAATTTTTTATTTAAGAAAAGGAGAAAACACAAATGAAGAAAATGAAAAAAATTATTGCACTGATGCTCACAATCTTTATGATGGCATCTTTGGCAGCTTGCGGCGGAAATGAAGCTACAGACGAAGCTACAGACGGCGGCGACAAGAAGGTTGTAAACATAGGCGCTGCTATTTATCAGTATGACGACAACTTCATGACTCTTTACCGCACAGAGATGGAAAACTATGTAAAATCTCTCAACGAGTCTTCAACAGATGTTGAATACAAGCTCACATTGGTAGACGGCAAAAACGACATGGCTACTCAGACAGAGCAGATCAACAGCTTCATCACACAGGGTATGGACGCAATTATTCTCAATCCTGTTCAGACATCTTCCGCAAAGGTTCTTGTTGACAAGTGCGTAGAGGCAAACATTCCTGTTGTAATCATCAACCGTGAGCCTGACGGAAGCGTTATCACAAGCAGCGACAAGGTTTGCTATGTTGGCGCAGATGCAAAGCAGTCCGGTACATATCAGGGCGAAATCATCCGTGACCTTCCAAACAAGGGTGACGCAGACGGCGACGGCGTTGTTCGTTATATCATGATTCAGGGCGACCCTGAGAACTCCGACGCACAGTTCCGTACAGAGTATTCAATCAAGGCTCTCACAGACGCAGGTATCGAAGTTGAAGAGCTTATGAACCAGATCGGTAACTGGGCAACAGACCAAGGCCAGCAGATTGCTGCTAACGGACTTGCACAGTTCGGCGACAAGGTTGACGTTATCTTCTGCAACAACGACGGTATGGCAGTTGGCGCATCAGCAGCTATCAAGCAGGCAGGCCGTACAGTTGGTGAGGACATCTATCTCGTAGGCGTTGACGCTATCGACCAGGCTATGGATCTTCTCAATAAGGGCGAATTGACAGGTACAGTTCGTAACAACCACATCGACCAGTCACACACAGCTGTTGACGTTGCTATCAAGGCTGTTAACGGCGAGGCTATCGAGGATTACTACTGGATCGACTATGAGAAGGTTACATCAAGTGATTCTGCAACCGAAGAAGAGACAGAGGCTGATGAAACAACAGAGGCAGCAGCATAATTATTGAGTCACTTGCATTGTGTGCAGGGAGCTTATTAAAGCCGATTAAATTTTAAATAATATTGAGTTTAATTTGCAGGTGAGCTTCATTGTCTGAATGAAGGTCACCTGCAATATTTTTTGAGAACAGGAGGAAAAACAGCATGGCAGATACACAGTATCGTCTGGAAATGAGAGGCGTTGTTAAAACATTTCCCGGCGTTAAGGCTCTTGATCATGCCCAGCTTAGACTCAGACCCGGTACGGTTCATGCGCTTATGGGTGAAAACGGCGCAGGAAAGTCCACTCTTATGAAATGTATGTTCGGTATATATAAGATGGACGAGGGAGAAATTTTTTACGAGGGAAAGCCTGTAAAAATAAAAGACCCGCTGGATGCTCTTCACAAGGGCATAGCAATGGTGCATCAGGAATTGCAGCCTATACCGGCAAGAAGCGTCGGTGAAAATATATTCTTGGGACGCTATCCAAAAAAATTCGGTGGATTATTTGTTGACCATAAAAAGATGTACAGTGATACCGAGAAGCTTTTGAAAAAAGTTAGAATGGACTTTGACCCAAAGCAGCATGTTGGTACATTGAGCGTTTCTCAGATGCAGTCAGTTGAAATCGCAAAGGCGGTTTCCGCAAACTGTAAGGTTTTGATTTTGGACGAGCCTACCTCTTCACTTACCGCAAAAGAGGTTGAAGCTCTTTTCAGAATTATAGAGGACTTAAAGGCAGAGGGCGTTTCCATTGTATATATAAGCCATAAGATGGACGAAATTCTTAGAATTTCAGACGAAGTTACAATCATGCGTGACGGTCAGTACATCGGAACATGGGACGCAAAAGAGCTTACAACCGATATGATTATTACAAAGATGGTTGGTCGTGAGCTTACAAACCTTTTCCCGCCTAAGATAAATCAGCCGGGCGAGGTTGTATTCAAGGTAGAAGATTTTACATCCATAAATCCCAAGAGCTTTAGAGATATCAATTTCGAGCTTAGAGCAGGCGAAATTCTCTGCGTTGGCGGACTTGTAGGCGCACAGAGAACAGAGCTTATGGAGGGTATTTTCGGTATCAGAAGCCACAGCAAAGGAAAGATTTACTACAAGGGCAAAGAGCTGAAAATAAGACGTCCTAAGGACGCTATCGACCAGGGAATTGCGATGCTTACCGAGGACAGAAGAGCCACCGGTATTATGGGAGTTCTCTCAATAGCTGATAATATTTCCATAGCTTCACTGAAAAAGTACAGAGACTTCGGTTTTCTTATCAACAATAGAAAAATAGAGAATCTTGTTCAGGACAACGTTAAAAAGATGAACATTAAAGCGCCGTCAAGTAAAACGCTTATTCAGTCTTTGTCCGGCGGTAACCAGCAGAAGGTTCTCATAGGCAGATGGCTTGCCAATAATCCGGATGTTTTGATTCTGGACGAGCCTACCCGTGGTATTGACGTAGGCGCAAAATACGAAATTTACTGCATTATTTCCGAGCTTGCAAAAGAGGGAAAAGCTATTATCCTTATTTCCTCAGAAATGAGCGAGCTTATCGGAATGGCGGACAGAGTAATGGTTATGTGTGACGGACGTATCACCGGATTCATCGATGGCAAGGACGCAACACAGGAAAATATTATGGAACTTGCCACACAGTTTGCATAAGGAGGATTAACCGAAAATGGGTAAAATAAAAAGCACAAAAATAACCCCGAAATCAGTGGGAAGATTTCTGCTGAATAATGCTATTATTGAATTGCTTATCATAATGGCTTTAATTGTTGGTTTTACAACAAACAACTTTTTCACAATGGGTAACTTCAACAACCTGGCTATGAACACATCAATCAGATTTTTGATTGCTCTCGGTGTTTCAGGATGTTTGATTACAAAAGGTACCGACCTTTCAGCCGGACGTGCCGCAGGTCTTGCAGCCTGTGTAGGCGGTGTTTTGATGCAGGATATAGACTATGTAGGCCGTATGTTCCCGGGAATGCCTCAGATGAATATGTTTATTGCATTCCTTATAGTTGTAGCTATTACAGGTGTTATCGGTCTTATCAACGGACTTATCATCAGTATCCTTAAAGTTCCTCCATTTATCGCAACTTTGGGTACACAGACAGCTATCTACGGTACTACACTTATCTTTACAAACGCAACACCTATCGGTGGTTTCCAGGAAAGCTATACAAAGTTTACAAGCGGCGCTTTGTTTAACATTAACGGTGAAAAGGTATTGCCTTACCTTATGATAATCGCTGTAATTTTTGGCGTTGTTTTCTGGGTTCTCTACAATAAAACCACATACGGAAAGAATATGTACGCTATCGGCGGAAACGAAAACGCAGCAGAGGTTTCCGGTGTTAACACAGTTCGTTCAAAGATACTCATTTACACAGTAGCAGGCGTTATGTATGGCGTTGCAGGATTCCTTCTTGCAGGTAAGTCCGGCGGCGCAGCTTCCAGCCTTGGTATGGGCTACGAGCTTGAGGCTATCGCAGGATGTACAATCGGCGGCGTATCCACAACAGGTGGTATCGGTAGAGTAGGCGGCGTTCTCATCGGTGTTCTGGTATTTGAAATCCTCAAGATTTGCCTCCAGTTCATGAACGTTAACCCATACTACAACTACATTGTTCAGGGTCTTGTTATCGTATTGGCAGTATCCTTGGATATCCGTAAGTATTTGGCTAAGAAATAATTTCTGTATAAAGGGAAAGGAGATTGAAAATGGAAGAGAAAAAAGACCAGAAACCAAAAAGCGCATTCACTCAAAGCAAAGAAAATTTTTACGAAAAACTGCCTTTTACCCTTAAACAGATAGATATAATAATCGCCATTTGTATTATTGCTATTGTGGGAGTGCTGGTTTTCGGTTACCTGACCAGATAATGTCTAAAAAGATATTTCATGACTGACTACATATTTTTCTTTATTATTCATTTGCCATAAACCTAAAAACAGGAGAGCGTACAATGTGCGCTCTCCTGTAATATTTTTTAGGGTTTGTCCTTTTTATAAAAAGTTATTTTAAAGCAATCCGAAAGAAATGGAAATAGCCTTGTTTATCTTATCCATGTAGCCGTTGTCAACGCTGCCCATTTTTTCACGAAGTCGTTTTTTGTCTATGGTTCTTATCTGCTCCAAAAGCACAACGCTGTCCTTTGCAAGACCGCTTCCCGTTGTGTCAATGGCTATGTGTGTGGGCAGATTGGCTTTTGACTGCTGGCTTGTAATGGCGGCGGCAATTACGGTGGGGCTGAACTTGTTTCCCACATCGTTTTGCACAATCAGAACAGGTCGTATACCCCCTTGTTCCGAGCCCACCACCGGACTTAAATCTGCATAATATATATCACCACGTCGTATGTTCACATTGTTCACGCTCCATGTTTTTGTTTTCAATAATATTTTTGCCATGGGATTTTTCTTTTATACCGTGACATTACATATTATTTAAAAACATGAAAATGGGTGATATTTATTTTTTTATGATATCAGTCAGCCTGCCAGAATTCGTCTCTGATTTCTCTTGCGAACAAAGCGTCAAGGGTTTCTTTTATGGAGTTGCCGTCAAACAATACGTTTGTTACAGCTCTTACAATCGGCAGGTCAACATCGTAGCGCTCGCCCATCTTTAAAAGAGCCTTTGAAGTCATAACGCCTTCTGCAAGCTTTTCAAATCTTTTGCCGTGGGCAAAGTCCTCGCCGAACTGTCTGTTGTGACTCCATTTTGAAAACAGTGTGGCTTCATAATCTCCAAGATGGCAAAGTCCGTATGCGCTTTTCTCGTTTCCGCCAACGGCTTTTATAAGTCTTGAAACCTCATATGGAGCTCTCGCCATCAATGCGCCTTTAAGTGAGGTGAAATTAAGACCGTCCAGAATACCTGCGGCAATTCCCACCACGTTTTTGGCGGCGGCTCCTATTTCAGAGCCGATAAGGTCTGTTCCTATATAAAAACGTATGATGTCTCCTGAAAATTCCTCAACAAGCTTTGTTTTTACATCCTTGTTGTTGCTGTCTATAACCATGCAGTTTGGTATTCCCTTTACAAAATCCTGAGGATGTCCCGGGCCTACCCAAACGGCGATAGGGGTTTCCTTTTCGTCTACAAAATCCCCTACAACCTCGCTTAAACGGCAGCCTGTGGAAACCTCAATTCCTTTCATGCAAAGCACAATAATTTTATTTTTCAAGTCGTGTTTTGCGATGTCCACCATGTAGGAACGGAGATGCTGACAGGAAATGGAAATTATTATAACCTCGGCTGTAGAGATAGCCTGTCCCAAGTCTGAGGTTACGGTTATTGAAGGAGGGAAAGACAGATAATCGTTTTTTCTCTCGGTAGAAAGCTGTATAAATTCCGGGGCGTCCGCAAGTCCGCAGGAGGTAACATTGTGACCGATTTTATCAAGATACCAAGCTATGCAGCTTCCCCATCTTCCGCAGCCCAAAACAGAAACGTTCATATTATTCACCATCTTTAATTTTATTTTAAAAGACGCAAGGGCGTCAGATTTCAGTCTTAATAAAAGAAAAAAGACCGGGTATTCTCTGCCCGATCTATCTCATAAAAGTAACCCCGCTTAACCGTGTGTTGTTTAAGATAACCTGCCTACGAAAAGAAAAGCAGGTGGGTGCCGCCTTTTGGCTTTAGGATTCCTTCGTCCCGAAAATCGGGGAGGTCTTCACACCGTCAAAAGAGATTAGGCTCCCTATTTATTAGTTGTAGGGTTATTTTAACAACTTTCACGCATTAAGCAGGGAATTAAGCAAGTTTAAGTTTACAACAATATTATATTCTGAAAAGAACGGGATTATTCTTCGGTTTCGTCGTCGTCAAAAAGCTCTTCAAAACGCTGTTCAAAAATCTCAGCAAGCTTATCCAAAAGCTCGTCGTCCTCTACTTCGGCCAATTCCTCTTCGCCGTTTTCTTCAACAACTTCCATAATATAATATTCGCCGCTGTCTTCAACGCTTTCTTCTGCGTCGTCGAATACGGGATAAAGAGCATAATATTCCTTGTCTTCGTACTCTAAAGTGTCGAGAATTTCAAAAGTATGCTCGTTATTGTCTTCGTCAATCAAAGTGATCAAATCAGCAGAAAATTCATTGTTCATTGGTATCACTCCTTTTCTTTGATTTAATTTTACATCATTTCATATTTAAAGTCAAGCAATTTGACGGATATTTTGAATTTGCAAATGTAAAATATATTGAAAATGCGTATTATGGAAATTTGAGGAAATTTAAAAGTTTTGTGAATAACAATGTTTTATTACATCACTTGTAAAATTAACACGTGTGGAGTATAATGATAAACAGAGATATCCCGAGTTTTTTCGGGAATTTATTACATGTTTTTTTTGCGGGTGATGGTATGAATTACGGTTTTTTAAGAGTCAGTGCTGCATCTCCTAAGGTTCATCCTGCGGACTGCCAGTATAATATTGAAAAAATAAAAGAACTTATAATTGAGGGAGCGGACAACAGAACTTCTCTTGTTGTTTTTCCGGAGCTTTGCGTTACCGGCATAACCTGCGGAGATTTGTTTTTCCACAATACCCTTTTGGAAAGCGCCGAAAATGCGGTTAAAAAGCTGCTGGAGGAAACGGCGTTTCTTATGACCGCCTTTGTTATAGGCGTTCCCGTAAAATACGGTGGAAAGCTTTACGACTGCGCCCTGTTTTGCAGCAGAGGCAAGGTTGTGGGAGCTGTTCCGAAAAGAAAAATAAAAAGACATGACGAATTTTCCCTGGCAAAATATTTTTCAGACGGTATAGGCCTTGACGGAACTATCGACTATGCAGACTGCAAGTCAGTGCCGTTAAATCCGTATATTGTTTTTGAAAATCAGAAAAACAGCCTGTTTTCAGTGTGTGTGGATATGGGAGAGTCCCTGTTTTCTTCTATTCCAAACAGCGAATATCTTACGGCTGTGGGCGGCGCAAAAATAACAGTTTGCCCATCTGCCTGCGCCGAGATTATCGGAAAGGCTGATTACAGACGTTCCGTTGTAAAATCCCAGAGCGGAAGAATGCTCTGCGGCTATATCTTTACATCCGCTTCCTTGGGAGAGAGCACAACGGATATTGTGTGCGCAGGACACAGACTTATTGCGGAAAACGGCGTAATTGTTACAGAAAGCGAGCTTTGCACCAACGGCGCAGTTTACGGCGACCTTGACTTGGAAAAAATGGAAAGCGACCGCAGAAAGAGCGCAGTTTTTGCAATAGCCTCCGACAACATCGACGTGTGTGTTGACCGCATAATTAAAAAGGTTTATTTCTCAATGGACGAAAGAGAGATTATTTTAAGAAGAGAGATAAGCCGTCTGCCGTTTATTCCAAAGGAAGAGAATATGGACGAAACCTGCCGCCAGATACTCACAATGCAGGCATCTGCCCTTGCGGTTCGTATGGAGCATATAAAATGTGACAAGCTGGTTATCGGTCTGTCAGGAGGACTTGACAGCACATTGGCACTTATCGCCTGTGTCAAAGCCTGCGATATGCTTGGAATAAGCAGAAAAAATATTCTCACTGTGACAATGCCATGCTTCGGAACTACAAGCAGAACAAAGTCCAACGCCCAGAAGCTTGCGGAGTGCTACGGCACAGAGTTTAAGGAGATAAATATTTCCGCTTCCGTGCGCCAGCACTTTATAGATATAGGACATGACGAAGCCATGAGAAATGTCACCTATGAAAACAGCCAGGCAAGAGAGCGCACACAGGTGCTTATGGATTTGGCAAACACAAGGGGAGCTATAGTTGTGGGAACAGGCGACCTTTCCGAAATTGCTTTGGGATGGGCTACCTACAACGGCGACCATATGTCAATGTATGCGGTAAACGCAGATATCCCGAAAACACTTATAAGAGTTTTGACACAGTACGAGTCAGACCATTGTGACGAAGAGCTGGGCGCAGTTTTGAAGGATATTCTCGACACACCTGTAAGTCCTGAGCTTTTGCCTCCGTCAGATGATGGAGAAATCGCTCAAAAGACAGAGGATGTTGTAGGTCCTTACGAGCTTCACGACTTCTTCCTTTATTACTTTGTGCGCTACGGATTTTCACCGTCAAAGGTGTTTTATCTTGCAAATACAGCTTTCGATGGAATTTACAGCGACGATACGATAAAATCATGGTTAAAGGTATTTATCAGAAGATTTTTCACTCAGCAGTTTAAGAGGTCTTGTATGACCGACGGACCAAAGATTGGTTCAGTTTCATTGTCCCCGAGGGGAGATTTTACAATGCCCAGCGACGCAGCTTTTGCAGTCTGGATGGAGGAGGCAGAAAAACTCTAAAAAGGACGTGTGCTTATGAAAGTCTTTCTGAAAAGAGAAACAACATCAGGAAATGTTATTTTTACAGTAAAAGACTGCATGAGTGATGATAAATACACGGTCACAGCCAAAGAGGGAACGCCCATGTCAAAGGCGTATATAAAGGACAATTCCGGAATAAAACGACTTGTCATAAGGAGGATAAATCTTCCCATGTATTCACTTTACTCCATTTCGGCGGGAGGAGAGAGGATTTCTCTTGTGACAAGCCACGGCACAGTGCCGGAATGTATTTTTTACGGAATAAGCTGGCACATCAGAGGGGATGTGCGGAAAAAATCCTATGATATAGTGGACGCTGATAACTCTGTTGTGGCGGCGGTTTCAAAAGCGGGAGTGGGAAAGTGCGACGCCCTTGCACTGAATATATTCTGCGAACAGAGGGAGCTGTTTTCCATAGGCGTTGCCGTATGCCTTTCAATGGAAAAGGCTGTTGACTGCGAAGTGTTCCAAACAATATAAAATAACCCTATGAAAAGGTGGTAATGTTATGAATCGTTTATTGGCTTTACTCAGTGAAAGTACAAATTTCTCCACAGCTCAGCTTGCCATGATGCTTAATGAGCCTGAGGATTATATAAAAGCACAGATAAGAGAATATGAAAAAAGCGGTATAATCGTGGGCTACAAGGCTCTTGTAAACTGGGAAAAGGTTCAGGACGCAGGAGTTACCGCTCTTATTGAGCTTAAGGTAACACCTAAGATGGAAACCGGTTTTGACGAAATTGCCCAGAGAATTACCGAATTTGAACAGGTTGAGTCAGTTTACCTTATGGCAGGAGCTTACGACCTTGCCGTATATGTAAGAGGCGAAACCATTCAGGATGTGGCGACCTTTGTTTCCAGAAAGCTTTCCGCTATGGAGGGAATCATTTCCACAGCCACCCATTTCTTGCTTAAGAGATATAAAGAGGGCGGTATTCTGCTTGATTCCAACATAGAGAAGCAAGAGGAAAGAGAGGGTATTTGAGAAAACAATGGTGGATTATTCAAAGATATTAAATAAAAAGATAAAAGAGGTCAAACCCTCCGGCATAAGAAAGTTTTTTGATATTGCCAACGAAATGGAGGACGTTATATCACTGAGCATCGGTGAGCCGGACTTTCAGACACCTTGGCATATAAGACAAGCCGGAATTGACTCTCTTGAAAAGGGAAAAACATGGTACACCCCAAACAGGGGATTTATAAAGCTCAGACAGGAAATTTCAAATTACTTTGACAGAAGATTTAACGTAAAGTACGACCCCAACGATGAAATCCTTGTAACTGTAGGCGGAAGCGAAGCTATCGACGCAGTTTTGAGATGTGTGGTTGAAGAGGGTGACGAGGTTTTAATTCCTCAGCCGTCTTTCGTCTGTTATGAGCCGCTGGCTGTTATGGCAGATGCCACTCCTGTTATCATCGAAACCAAAAAGGAAAACAACTTCAAGCTTACACCTGAGGACATAGAGGAAAAAATCACCGACAAAACAAAGGTGCTGATACTTCCTTTCCCAAACAACCCCACAGGTGCTATTATGGAGAGAGAGGAACTTGAAGCTATTGCCGAGGTTATTGAAAAGCACGACATTTTTGTGCTGTCCGATGAAATTTACGGAGAGCTTACCTACAACGGAAAAGGCCATGTGGCTTTTTCTTCCATAGGAAATATGAGGGAAAGAACCGTTGTGGTTTCCGGATTTTCCAAAACCTACGCAATGACCGGCTGGCGTCTGGGCTACGCTTTAGGCCCGAAGCCTGTTATCGACCAGATAACAAAGCTTCATCAGTTCGGCATTATGTCAGCTCCCACAACCGCCCAGTATGCGGCTATTGAAGCCCTTAAAAACGGCGACAAGGATATAGAAAACATGAGAAATCAGTACAACATGAGAAGACGTCTTTTAGTGGGAAGCTTTAACAAAATGGGACTTACCTGCTTTGACCCACAGGGCGCATTCTATGTGTTCCCATGCATCAAGTCAACAGGACTTTCCTCAGAGGAGTTCTGCACAAGACTTTTGAAAGCAAAGCATGTGGCTGTTGTTCCGGGCAACGCTTTCGGAGAAAGCGGCGAGGGCTATGTGAGAGTTTCCTATTCCTACTCCCTTGCCCATCTTAAAGAGGCTTTAAAGAGAATAGAAGAATTTTTAAAGGAACTTAAAGAGGAAAATTCCTGAATAAAAGGAGAAACTCTATGAAAATAAATGTTTTGGCTCCGGCAAAAATCAACCTGTCACTGGATGTAAACGGCTTGAGAAGCGACGGCTATCACTCCGTTTCAACGGTTATGCAGGCTGTGTCCATTTACGACGAGATAATACTTACCTCCAACGACAGCGGAGAAATCACTGTTTCCTGTGATTATCTGGGAGTTCCCTGCGACGAAACAAACATAGTTTACAAGGCGGCTGTGCAGTTTTTTAACTATACCCAAATACCACAGTCGGGAGTTCATATCGAGATTAAAAAAATCATCCCCACACAGGCAGGCATGGGCGGCGGAAGCAGCGACGGAGCGGCTGTGCTTGTGGGACTTAACAGAATGTTTGACGCACATTTAAAGACAAAGGAGCTTTGTCAGATAGGCGAAAGGGTGGGCGCTGACGTTCCCTTCTGCATAAACGGCGGAACTCAGTACGGCACAGGAACCGGCGCAACTCTGGAAAAAATAAGGTCAATGCCGAGGGCTCAGATTGTAATCTGTAAGCCTCAGGATGTTTCCGTTTCCACAAAGGAAGCTTACGCCAAGGTGGACGAGATGCCGGAAAAGGTCGCTGATTACAGCAAGTACCTTATCAGGTCTATTTATAACGGGGACTTTAGAAATTTCTGCGCCACACTCTATAACGATTTTGAAGAGGCTCTTCAAATTCCTCAGGTTGCCGAGATAAAGAAAATTATGTACCAAAACAAGGCAAAAGGTGCTTTGATGACCGGTTCAGGTTCGGCTGTTTACGGACTTTTCTCCTCGGAAAGACATGCGAAAAAATGCATAGAGGTTTTGAAAGAAAACTACCAGGATGTATTTCTCTGCAAGCCTGTAAAGGACGGCTGTAAAATTGTTTCGGTTGATTTGGATTAAATGAATATTAAAAAAATACCTGCCCATAATCACGTTAAGAAACGTGAAGGGCAGGCTTTTTTTATGAAAATAATGTTTAAATCCATGTGCGTGGGATTTGTTCTCACTGTAATATTTTCCTTTTTACCTTTTCAGACAGTGTGCGAAACGCTGACCCAGGATGTTCTGAGATTACATATACTTGCAAATTCAGACACAAACGAAGACCAGGAGTTAAAGCTTTTGGTAAGGGACGAAATAACCAAGGAGTGCAAGGAGCTTTTTTCAAAAGCTCAGTCTTTGGAGGAAGCAAAGGAAATAACCCTTGAAAACCTTGAAGAGCTGAACAAAACTGCAGCCACCGTTATTAAAGAGCAGGGGAAGGATTACACTGTATCGGTGCAGCTGTGTGAGGAATATTTTAATACAAGATACTACGGAAGCGTAACAATGCCGGCGGGAAAATACACAGCTTTGCAGATTAAAATAGGCAAGGCGAAAGGTGAAAACTGGTGGTGCGTTTTGTATCCCTCATTGTGCGTTGGGACGTCCACAGATTATGAAAGCTTTGAGGAAAACCTGACGCCCCAGGAATGCAGTGTGGTTTCCTCGGGAAATAAATATGAGTTCAAATTTAAAATCGTTGAGACGGTAACAAGCTTTTTTAAATTTCTGGGATTTTAAACATGACCTTTTTATGACCTGTAAATTGTGATATAATTTAAAAATAATATGATTGATGAGATGAAATATAATAATCAAGAGGTGATAATGTGATTAATATAATAACAGGACGAAGCGGATGCGGAAAAACCCGGAGAGTTTCTCAAATATTGGCGGAAATTGCCGCCCGTGGGGAAAAATGCATGATGATTGTCCCTGACCAAAGCACCTTTGAAAACGAAAAAATGTTTTTGCGCTTGCTGGGGCCTAAGCTTGCAGGAAATGTTCTGGTTTTCGGATTTACAAGACTTTGCAAGTATATTTTTGAAAATACAGAGGGAAAAATTCCCTTGTGTATAGATGACGGTGACAGACAGCTTGTTATGTCTCTGGCTTTGGAGGAAACCGCCCAGAATCTTTCCCTTTTCTCCTCGGAAAAAAGGCGAGGGGAGTACATAAAAACACTTTTGCAGACCGTCACCGACTATAAAAAATGGGGAATAACGCCTCAGATGCTTGATGAAGTTTCTTCAAAAACAAAGGATAAAATGCTTAAAGCCAAGCTTTCTGAAACCGCATTGGTTTACAGCGCTTACGACGCAATTTTAAACGACAACAGGGAAAACAAAATAGACCCCTTTGACATGACAGAGGCGGCATATGACCGCCTTGCAGGCACAGACCTTTTTAAAGGAATGGTTGTGGCGGTGGACTCTTTCAGAGATTTCACCGGCAGGCAGACAAAACTTCTTTCAAAAATAATGGAGAGAAGCTCACAGTTTTACATGACCGTAACCGACGACCCAACTGCTCCCGACGGCTCGGGACTTTTCGCCTCCACAAGAGCCAACAGGAGAATTTTTGAAAACCAGGCCAAAGAAAATAATATAGAAATCTCAAAGCCTGTGGTTTTGCAGGAAAACAAACGCTTTGAAAATGATGAGCTTTTGTATCTTGAGCGTGGTTTTCTTTCCGGAAGCTCTGAAACCTGCGACGACACAGTTGAAAATGTTTTTCTTTCACGATGCGGAAGTATTTATTCCGAGGCGGAAAATGTCGCCTGTGAAATTAAAAAATTGATAATTGAAGAAAATTTTAGATACGGTGATATTTCGGTGGTGTTTCGCCACGGGGAAAGCTATGCGCCGGTTATTACAACGGTTTTTGACAAGTACGAAATCCCATATTTCTGCGATATTCCCGAGGACATAAGCGTAAAGCCCCTCATTAGACTTATAAAAGGCTGTATTTCCGCCGCAGTTTCCGGCTTCGACCGTGAAGAGGTTTTAAAAATTATGAAAACCGGACTTACAAATGTGACTGCTTACGAAACCTCGGTGTTTGAAAATTACCTGCTTATGTGGTCTATAACAGGAAAAAACCTGACAAAGCCGTTTACCGCCAACCCCTCGGGCTTCGGTGCTGAGATGGGGGAAAAGGAGCAGGCGGAGCTTATGGAACTTGAAGCCATAAGACAGAAAATAATGACGCCTCTTATGAATTTTAAAAACAGCTGTGATGATACGGGTTGCAGGGAGATTTCAAAATCACTCTATCAGCTCTTAAAGGATTTGCACACAGAGGAACAGCTTGAAAATATGTATCAGAGCCTTTCAAAGCTTGGACTTGAAAACCAAAGCGAGGAACAGGTGCGATTGTGGGAAATGGTCATGGGAATCCTTGACAAAATGGTTTTGATTTTAGGTGACAGCGGACTGAGCCTTAAAAGATATTCGGAGCTTATTGATTTACAGTTTCAAGCCTCGGAAATCGCCTTTATCCCCGAGGGTTTGGACAGGGTCACAATGGGTCAGGCGGACAGAATAAGACTAAACGGAGCAAAGGCTGTTTTCATTGTGGGAGCTATAGAGGGACAGTTCCCCACCGTGCCGGTAGAAGAGGGAATTTTCAGCGACAGGGAGAAAAAGGAGCTTTATAATCTGGGACTTCCGGCTTCCGATTTCTTTGAAGAGGTTTTAAACAAGGAAAAGTTTATCGCCTACTATGCCCTTTCCGCTTCAAGTAAAAAGGTCTTTGTTTCCTGGTACAGAACATCACTTTCAGGAGACGAAAACGAACCATCGGTAATAGTACGTGAGATTTTGAGAATTTTCCCTCAGATACATATAGAAACAGATGAATTTTTAGAGCCGGAACAGGTACTGTGGTGTGAAAAGCCCTCCTTTGAGCTTTGCGCAAAAAAATACGGCGACAGAACAAGCGACGGTTTTGCTTTCGGACTTGTAAAGTATTTTGAAAATTCTGAGGAATACAAAAACAAAATGAAAGCTTTGGAAAGAGCGGTAAAGCGCAGTCATTCCGTTATAGAAAATCCCGATACAGCAAAAGCCTTGTTCGGTAAAAACTTTGCCATGTCCGCTTCCCAGGCGGAAAAATATCATCTTTGCCCCTTTAGCTATTTCTGCACCTACGGACTGAAAGCCCAGGAGAGAAAAACCGCAAAGATGACACCAAGCGAGTACGGAACTATCATACATTATATTTTGGAAAACTATTTCAAGGACTTTGACAGGGAAAAAATTCTCACTAAAGAGGAAATAGTTTCAAAGGTTCAAGAGCTTTTGGAGCAGTACAGCGAAAAATACTTGGGTGAGGAAGCAAAGGAAAATCATTCCCTTATGTTCCTTATGGAAAAGCTCAGGGATAACGCCGCAGGACTTATCGAGAGAATAAGCGAGGAGCTTTCCCAAAGCGAATTTGTGCCGAGAGATTTTGAATTCAGCATAGGAAAAGATATAGAACCCTACAAAATAGAAACCGAAGAGGGCGCAAGTATATCGGTTTACGGAGTTATCGACAGGGTTGACGTTATGGAGAAAAACGGCGAAACCTATGTGAGAATAATAGACTATAAAACCGGAAAAAAGGAGTTTAAGCTCTCGGATATTCTTTTTGGTCTTAATATGCAGATGCTCATATATATGGAAGCTCTGTGTCAGGGAACGGGAAAATACAAGGGTACAAAACCAATCCCCGCAGGAATACTCTATATGCCGTCGGGCAGTGTCTTTGTTGACTCGGATTTCTCCATGGACAGCGGAAAAATCCAGCAGGAGATAGACAAGGAAAGAAAAATGAAAGGCCTTGTGCTCAATAACGACACAGTTATAAAGGGCATGGAAAAGAACGTAGGGGGAGTTTATCTTCCTGTAAAGCTCAACAAAAGCGGCGATAAGTACACAAGCACGGAAAGCCTTGTAAACGCTGTGGAAATAAAGAGAATATTTGATAAGATAAATTCCATTCTTAAAAAGATGGTAAAGGAACTGCTTAATGGAAAAATAGGTCAGATTCCCGCAAAGGGAACAACAGACGCCTGCGCCTTTTGTCCTTACTGGCAGGTGTGCGGCTATGAAGAGGGAATGGAGAGCAGGGAAGTATTTAAGCTTAGCAAAGCAGATGTTATGGAGATTCTTGAAAATGAGGAGGGCGGACAGTAATGGGCAGACAGTGGACTGAAAATCAAAAGAACGCAATAAATGCAAGGGGAGGTTCCCTGATAGTTTCCGCCGCCGCAGGTTCGGGAAAAACAGCGGTTTTGGTTCAGAGGGTAATAGAGAGAATAACCGACAGTGAAAAACCCTGCGACGCCGACAGGCTTCTTGTGGTTACCTACACAAGGGCGGCTGCTGCGGAAATGCTTCAAAGAATAAACGACAGGATAAGCGAGCTGCTGGAAAAAGACCCATTAAACCCTGCATTAAGACGTCAGCAGAACCTTTTGGCAAAGGCGGACATCTCCACAATACACAGCTTTTGTTCACGAGTTATAAGAGAGTTTTCCTCAAGCCTTGATATTTCCGCCGATGTGAGAATAGGCGAGGACGGGGAGCTTATGGTAATGCGCAACGAAGCCATGGACTTAACCCTCACCAAATTTTACGGCGAAAACAATGAGTATTTTAACCAGCTTGCCTCCGCCTTTTCCTCGGGACGTGACGACGTTAAGCTTAGAAATATCATATTCAGATTGTACGATTTTTTAAGGTCACACCCATTTGCCGACAGCTGGCTTCAGGAAAAGCTGAGCTTTTACAGAGAGGGACAGGAGGTTTCACAGACAGTATGGGGGAAAATTATCCGTGACTACTGTGTGGGCGCCTGTCAGTACAGCTTGTCTGTGGCTGAAATTTCCATGGAGATTTCCACAGAGGAAGAAAAAATCTACAACGCCATAAACCTTTTGCTGGCTTCCGATTTGGCTTTTTTAAGGAGCATGAGCGAAACTCTTGAAAGTGGCACATGGGATGAAATAAAACAGAAGCTTTCATCATTTGAAAAGGGAACTTTCAGAACTCCAAGGGGTTATAAAGACCACCCGTTGGCGGTAAAGCTTAAACAAAACAGGGAAATAATAAAAAGCACAGTTGAGGAAATGCAGAAGCTTTTTGCCCAAAGCGAGGAGGAATGTCTTAAGGATATAGATTATCTCCGCCCCATTGTTGAACAGATGTTTTTGTGCATAAAGGAGTTCGGGGAGAATTTTTCAAAGCTCAAGGAAAGCAAAAACATAGTTGACTACAGCGATTTGGAGCATTACACTCTGCAAATTCTTGTAAAAAGAGAGAACGGCGAAATAACCTTTACCGAGGAAGCGGACAGAATTTCTCAGAGATTTGATGAGGTTATGGTTGACGAGTATCAGGACGCCAACGAGGTTCAGGATTTGATTTTTAAAGCTATAAGCCGTGAAAAAAATCTCTTTGTGGTTGGCGACGTAAAGCAGAGCATTTACGGTTTCCGTCAGGCGATGCCGGAAATATTTCTTAGAAGACGTGAAAGCTGTGAAAGATACAATCCCGACAAGGATAACTACCCTGCGAAAATAATTCTGGAAAAGAATTTTAGAAGCCGAAAGACAGTCACCGACGGGGTAAACTTTGCCTTTGAACGCCTTATGTCAAAAGAGGTGGGCGACATGGAGTACAACGAGGATGAAATGCTTGTGTCCGGCGCATCCTATCCGGAAACGGAAGAAGCCGGCGTGGAAGTTCATTTTCTGGAATACCCCGGCGGAGGAGATATGTGCGTATTTGAAGCAAGGCACATTGCGGAGGAAATAAGAAAACTCCGTTCAACAATGAAGATAACTCGTGACGGACAGCAGGTACCGCCTGATTTCGGCGACTTTGCAATACTTTTGAGAAACGCAAATTCCTTTTTCCCTATCTACATAAAGGAGCTTGAAAAATACGGAATACCTGCGGTTTACGAGAAGTCCGAGGGATTTCTCAAAAACAAAGAGGTAGCTCTTGCTATGAATATCCTCAGAATAATCGACAATCCGGTGCAGGATATACCTCTTATCTCGGTGATGATGAGTCCCCTTTACGGATTCAGCGCAGATGAAATGTCAATGCTGAGAATTTTTTCAGATTCACCAAGACTTTACGGTTCAATGCTGGATATAATTTCAAAATATTCGGAGGGAAACAAAACAGGAGAAACTACGCCCCCTAAAAGCGTGGTGGAGCGTTTTGAAAAGTTTACAGAGGAGATTTCAAATTTCAGAGCCATGGCGGCGGTTATGTCCGCTCAGGAGCTTATGAGCAAGGTCTATGACGTTACGGGAATAGAAGCGGTTGTCAGCGCCTCGGGAAACGGAGAAACAGCGGTAAACAACCTGCGCAGACTGAGAGAATATGCCGCAGACTATGAGAAAAACTCCGATAAGGGTCTTTCAGGCTTTATAAGATATGTGGACAGCTTGTTTGAATACGGCTCTGATTTAACAGGAGCGGCAAATACCCAGTCACAGGGTTCAAACTCTGTAAGAATAATGAGCATACACAAAAGCAAGGGGCTGGAATTTCCAATATGCTTTGTAGCCGCCATGTCTAAAGGTTTTGTATCGGACGCTTCCCAAAACGTGCTTATACATTCAAAGTTAGGCGTTGCCATGAAGCGAACATATCCTGAGCTTATGTGCAGAAGAAGCACAATGCCCAGAGAAGCTCTCGCCATAGAAATGAAGAGAAGCGAAAAGTCGGAGGAACTTAGAGTTTTGTATGTGGCGATGACCAGGGCAAAGGAAAAGCTTATAATGCTCTGTTCCTCAAAGGATGTGGAAAAAGAGCTTAAAACTGTTGGAGCTGGAATGACAGGCGTTGGGAAAATTCCATCCCATTTTGTAAGGGAAGCCGGTTCTCCGGGAAAATGGATAACAATGTGCAGTCTTTTGCATCCATGCTGTGGAGAACTGAGAAAGCTTGCGGACTGCGAGGATATTTACAGGGCGGAAAACGTACAAAGGGAAGTTTGGAAAACAGAAATCTTTAAGTACACTCAGGAGGAAGAAGAGGAAATCACCACGGAAGCTTCCTGCGATGAAAACAGCCTCAAGGAAGAGGAAAAGAGAATTGAGAAAATCCTCACGGAAAGAAAGAATTTTAAATATCCTTACAGTGAGCTTGCGGACATACCTGTAAAGGTTACGGCTTCTGCCTTAAACGAAAAGGAAAGACCTGTATATTTCAAAAAGCTTGCACCCCCTGCATTTTTGGGAGAGGAGAAGCTCACCGCCGCCCAAAAGGGAACGGCAATGCACCTTTTCTTCCAAAGCTGTGATTTTAATTTACTTAAAGAAAATCCTCAGAATGAAGTAAAAAGACTTGCGGAAAAAGGTGTTTTGTCGCCTGCTCAGGCGGAAGCTATAGACATAAAGCTTGTGGAGAGCTTTACAGAAAGTCCTCTGTTTAAGAGAATTACAGCTTCAAAAAATGTTATGAAGGAATACACGTTTTCCGTTGAAATTCCTGTGTCCATGGTAAATCCTCAGATACAAAAGGAACTTTCAGACGAAAAGGTCATATTGCAGGGAGCGGTTGACCTTGCCTTTGAGGAAAAGGGTAAGCTTGTGATTGTGGACTATAAAACCGACAGAGTGAAAGAGCCGGAGTTTTTGGCAGAGGAATACAGAAAGCAGATAGCCCTTTATAAAAACGCCATGGAGCAAACCACAGGACTTGAGGTTTCCGCCTGCCTTATCTATTCCATAGCCTGGGGAAAAGAAATAGAGGTTTCAGTTTAAATTTATCACCGTAAAATTTTATTATCATATTATGTCATATGAGAATTTTATACGGTGATAATATGAAAGACTATTTTATGTACAGAGTAGAAAAGGGAGATACCTTTTGGAAAATAGGGGAAAAGTTCGGAGTTTCTCCCCTGGATATTTTTACAAAAAACTCCATAGATAAACCCAGAAGAGCCTGCCCGGGAGAGGTTTTGAAAATCCCTCTTAAAGGAACAAAAATCCCTATGTTTTACAGGGTAAAAGAGGGCGACACTCTATGGAAAATCTCCAGGGAAAACGGAGTGCCTATAAACGTACTTATAGACATAAACAACCTTGAAAACCCGGGAGGACTGCGAAAAGGAAAGATAATAAAGCTTAGGGAAAAATAAAAGGCGGTGGATGAATGAAGCTTAACGAGGCGGTAAGATGCCGGTTTCTGGAATTGTTAAAAGAAAAAAACATGACCCAATATCAGCTTTACATGAAAAGCGGCGTTCCGAAATCTACAATAGGAAATATAATAAACTGCTCTTACGAGTCCGTAAAGCTCAGGGTCATCCATGAATTATGTCAGGGTTTGGAAATCGACCTTAAAACATTTTTCAATTCTCCACTTTTTAATGAAGAAAATCTCGAACCATAAAACAACCCCTTCGATACGTTTTTTGTACCGAAGGGGTTTGATTATTTTTTATCTTCTCTTTTAATGTATTCTTCCGAGTCCAAGTCTATGTCGATGTTTAATTCTTTTCTGTTTATAGGCTTTTCAGCAGGCTTGCTCTTTTTTGCAGGAGCAGGCCTTGTCTTTGGCTCGGCTTTTTTGTCCTCGTGGGATATTACTTTTTCGGCTTGACCGGAGGTTTCTTTTACAGTCTTAACCGACACATTTTTTTCGTGTACGGCTTTTTGCTTGGTTTTTGCCTTTTCTTCCTCGGCTTTCAGTCTTTCAAGCTTTTGTCTTTTAACACGCTTTTTGACGGTCTGTTTTATGAGAGCGTAGACAACAGAGGTTAACGGGATAAAGAGTATCATTCCGGCTATGCCGAAAATGCTTCCGCCCAAAGTTACCGCCGCCAAAACCCACATGGCGGGAAGTCCTATAGAGCCGCCCACAACTCTCGGGTAAATGAAGTTTCCTTCAATCTGCTGTAAAACAAGGAAGTAAACCACAAACCAGATTGCCTGTATAGGGTTTTGTATGAGGATGAAAAATGCTCCTACAAAACATCCGGTAAAAGCTCCGATAATCGGGATAAATGAAAGCACTGCAATAAGTACGGATATCATTGCCGCATATGGGAAGCGGAAAATGCTCATTCCTATGAAGCACAGAGAGCCTAAAATCAAGGCTTCAAGACACTGACCGGAGAAAAATCCGGAGAATACAGAGTCGATAAGAACTGTGATATCGAAAAATTTCTTGTATGCCTTTTTGGGGAGGAAAGAGCGAAGCACAATTTTAACCTGACGTGCAAGGCTTTCTTTTCCCAAAAGAATGTAAAGAGCGAAAATAAAGGACATGAAAAATGTTCCGATACCGCTGAACACCGCAGTTGCCGCCGATATGGAGGAGGAAACCGCCTGAGTTCCGAAACTACTTAAAAATCCGGTTATCTGTTTTCCAACATTGTTCCAGTCGATTTGAATGTTCTCAAGGAATGAAAGATATCCAGGCAGGGATTTTGAAACCTCCTGGAAGAACTTCTGACATTCTCTCATAAATCCGGGGATTTCCGCAGAAAGTGAGGAAACGGTTTCGCCTATCTGAGGGGCTACGATAAATGCGGCGCCAATCAAAAGGGCTAAAATCAATACAATGGCAAGGACAAGACTTACAAGCCTTATGACCATTGATTTTTCTTTTTTCGGTTCTTTTTTTCTGATGGCTCTAACAAGCTTTGTGAGATTGCGCTCGATAAACCGCATTGGGATATTTAAAAGAAATGCGATAAATCCGCCTAAAATAAAAGGAAAAATAAATCCGATAACAACACCCAGGAAATCAAATATGGGCCCCAAGTTGTTAAGCGCCCAGTATAGAACAACGCCGCCGCCAACTATGAATCCAAGGCGTTTAAAAAATAGTTTTTGGTTATCCAATATATACACCTCTTTTTTTAATTTTATAGTACATCAAACTGAGAATATTCATCTGTATCAAAGGAAATAAAGTGATTTCTCTTGTTTTTAAAACCGTGAAAATCGCTTCCGCAGGTTACAAACAGTCCGTATTTTTCTGCAAGCCTGCAAAGGCTGAGTCTTTCTTCGTGAGTAAAATCTCCGTAAATGGCTTCAATACCGTCAACGCCTAAGCTTATGGCTTTTTTCAGAATTGCTTCCGCCTGGCTTTCGTCAATAAGCTGTTTCTTAAAATTTCTGTATACATTGAAGGGATGCGCCCATACCGCTTTGCCGCCTGCCTTATGTATAAGATCTATGGATTCTTTCAGAGAAAAATTCTCGCTGTCCAGAGCAGAACTGTAGTTATAGACGTCCTCCACTGCTTTTTCAAGGTTTGGATTGTCGCTGTAGTTTTTCTCTATATGTGCGGCGATATCAAGCATCTGCATTACAATTCCGCAGCTTATGTCAACCTGAGTGTAGTCAAAAAACATTCCGTATTTTTCAAGGCTCTTTATAAGAACATCGTAGGTCTTTCTTACCCTTGCGGCTCTGTCGTCCAGTGCATCGTTGAGTTCTTTGTTATGAATATCAAAGCCGTATCCCAAAAGGTGCAGGCAGTATTTGCCGTCGCAGTGAGGATAATGTTCTTCCCTTGTGGTGAACTCCACGCCCGGGAGAAAATCAAGCTTTCCCTTTGAGTAATTTTGGGCGGTTTCCAATCCCTTTATGCTGTCGTGGTCTGACACTGCCAGTGCGGAAACGCCTTTTGAAACTGCCAAATCTATAAGCTCCTCAGGAGTTTTTGTGCCGTCGGAATTACCTGTATGTGTATGATAGTCTTTAATCATTTAAACCATCTTCTTTTTTAGATTTTTATTCGTATCTATATTATCATACCTATAAATTTAAAGCAATAAGATTTTTTGTGTATTATAGGAGAAAAATAGATTAAATTTGCAACATAATTTCAGATAAAATATAAAATTATTACACTTCTTTTGTTTTGTAAAGTAAAGAGTTAACCGGTCACGAAAAAATTAAAAATCTCAATAATTACGGATAAATTATCCATAATATATTTGAGGTGATACAATGGCTCGAGATTTGATTAAACTATTGAAAATGTTACTGATTTCCTTTGTTTTGATTTACGTTGTTTTTCCTTTGGTTCACGAGGGGGGACATGCCTTTTTCTCTATTTTAGCAGGAGCGGAGGTTTTGTCCGTGGAGATTTTTCCAACGCCCTCGGTGCTTTGTTCCTCTGTTGGACTTGAAACCTTTGAAATCCTTTTTATTGGAAGCGGCGGAATGGTGATGACATTTCTTTTTTCGGTGATATTCAATTTTAAAAAGAATTTTTATCTGTGGTATTCCGGTTTTTTCTTTAGAATGATAACATCAATTTCGCTTCTTATTTCCTGTGTGTCCTCGGTGCTGTGGGGCTTTGGTATCTCCCTTGAAAATGAGGACGCAGTTATAATGCTAAATTTCTGTAACCCTGCCCTTTATCCCATTATTTTAGGTACAGCATTACTTTTGTTTTTTACCATTGTAATGATAAAAAGGGATAATTTCATAAAACGAATAGGGGAATTTTTCAATGTGAGATTTACAGAAAAAACAAAGAATTATGCAAAAGAAAACGAAGGCCATAAAATATGACCTTCGTTATTTTTAGTTTAATTTAAGCGGAGCAATTAAGCCTCGTATCCGTTAGGATTGCTTGACTGCCAGTGCCATGAATCACGGCACATGTCCTCGAGAGTCTTTTCTGCTTTCCAGCCAAGGCCTTCGTAAGCCTTCTTAGGATCTGCATAGCACTCTGCGATATCGCCTGGGCGGCGTGGCTTGATTTCGTAAGGAATTTCAACGCCGTTAACCTTCTGGAATGCATTTACGATGTCAAGAACGCTGTAGCCTGTACCTGTACCCAGGTTGAATACCTCTGCACCCTTATGAGCATCAGCATAGTCGATAGCCTTAACATGACCCTTTGCAAGGTCAACAACATGGATAAAGTCACGAACACCTGTACCGTCGTGTGTTGGGTAGTCGTTTCCGAATACGCCCAAGCATTTAAGCTTGCCAACAGCAACCTGTGTTATGTAAGGCATAAGGTTGTTTGGAATACCGTTTGGATTCTCACCGATTCTTCCGCTCTCGTGAGCACCGATTGGGTTGAAGTATCTGAGAAGAACAACAGAGAGGTCAGGGTCAGCAACGCATGCATCCTTGAGAATCTGCTCAATCATAAGCTTTGTCCAGCCGTATGGGTTGGTGCAGCTTGTTGGCATTGTTTCTACGAGAGGAACTCTCTCAGGAATACCGTAAACTGTTGCAGAAGAACTGAATACGATGTTGTGAACTCCGTGCTTCTTCATAACGTCGAGAAGTGTAAGTGTGGAGTCGATATTGTTTCTGTAATATTTAATCGGAATAGCAACGCTTTCGCCAACAGCTTTAAGTCCTGCAAAGTGGATAACTGCGTCAATCTTGTTTTCCTCAAACACTTTGTCAAGAGGCTCGAAGTCGCATACGTCTACATTGTAAAGAGGTACTTTCTGTCCGATAAGCTCTTCAACTCTTTTTACTGCTTCAGGGCTGCTGTTGCAGAAGTTATCTACGATAACAGCAGTGTGACCAGCCTTGTAAAGCTCGATGCAAGTATGAGTACCGATGTAGCCGGCTCCGCCTGTCAATAAAATGTTCATTTCAAATCTCTCCTTTATTAAGGCTTCTAAACCTTTTTTACACTAAAATGATACACCTTTTTAATGAAAAAAACAAGAGATTTTTAAACATTTATTGCACAATATTTAAAACTTACAAGTTTTTTACAGAGTGCATGATTTTTAAAAAATTATAATTAAATCTGTGAATCCGTGCTGTCACTCTGGAGCTTTTCCAGTTTTCTCTGAATCTGTCTTGTGCGTACTCCCACCAGCTTGTCCAGCTCGTTGTTTGCCTGTTCAAGTCTTTGCTGTGTGTTTTCCAAAACAGTTGAAAACTTGTCGAACTCACCTTTAACAGAGCTTAAAACCTCCCACACCTGTGCGCTTCGCTTTTGAACAGCCAATGTTTTAAATCCCATTTGCAGGCTGTTAAGCAAAGCCGCCATGGTGCTGGGGCCTGCAAGGTTTATTTTGTATTCACGCTGTAAAACCTCAACCATTCCACGGTTCACCGCTTCCGCATAAAGTCCCTCAAAGGGCAGGAAAAGAATTGCAAAATCTGTTGTATAGGGCGGGCATACATATTTTTCGTGAATGTCACGGGCTTCACTTTTAAGTCTTGAAACAAGAGCCTTTGCCGCCTCGTCGATTTTTGCCTTGTCGCCCTGCTCGTATGCCTCCACAAGGGCTGTGTAGGTGTCTCCGGGAAACTTTGAGTCTATAGGAAGATATATAAAGCTGTTGTCCTCAGCCGGAAGCTTTACCGCAAACTCAACGGGATTTTTTGACTTGGGAACAGTAACAACATTTTCGCAGTACTGCTCCGGTGAAAGTATCTCCTTGAGTATTGCTGAAAGCTGAAGCTCTCCCAAAATACCCCTTGTCTTTACGTTGGAGAGAACCTTTTTCAAATCTCCCACACCTGCGGCCAGGTTTTGCATTTCTCCCAGTCCCTTGTAAACCTGTTCCAGTCTTTCCGTAACAAGGGAGAAAGAGCGTGTCATTTTTTCTTCCAGTGTTTTCTGAAGCTTTTCGTCAACGGTCGCCCTCATCTGTTCCAGCTTCCGGCTGTTTTCATCCCTGATAAACTCAAGGCGTTTTTCAACGGTCTGACGTATCTGTTCCAGCTTCTGCTGGTTGTCCGAAGAAAATGTACCCAGCCGATGTTCCAGCTGCATAAGCTTTTCCGTCTGGGAAGCGGAGAAGTTCTGCTGGTTTACGGAAAGCATGTTTCCCATTGAAGAAATGCTCTGCTGGGTGGTTTTCTGCATCTCCTGACGCAGCGCCTGATTGTTTTTGTAAAGGGCGTCGGTGAGAGCTTTTTCGGAAATACCACCTGATGAACCGTTCTTCTTTGAGAACAAAAGATACACGACGGCTGCGGCAAGGATAACCACTGCCACAGCCAAAATCCATGTCAGTACATCGTTCATATTATCACCTCTTAATAATTACTAAGATGATAATACCATAACAAATGTTCGATGTCAATTGCAGGCTGTTATTTTCTTGAAATATCTTTTAATATTTTCAGTTATCGGAAAAATCCGTGCATATTATTTTTTCACAGCCCTCAGGGGAATACATAAAGCTTTCCATTCTGTCTCCGTTAAAGAAGTATTCCGGAGTATGGGGACTGTAGCTGTATGGGAATGTATCGATTATAATAAGCTTTATTTTCATTTTAGATGGGATAATGCTCTTTATGTAAACGCTTGCCTGCTGACCTACCTTGACGCCCTCTTTTGTTTCCGCCAGTCCTGCAAGGTTCGGGGAAAGCTCCACAAATGCCCCGTAATTTTCTACTGAACGGACAATTCCCGTGACTGTTTCTCCCGGTGTAAATCTTTGGGCGTTTTCTTCCCATGTTCCCAAAAGCTCTTTATGGCTTAAAGAAATTCTTCCGTTTTCTATGGACTTCACCACTGCTTTTATGTCCATGCCGGGATAAAATCTCTCTTTAGGATGTTCAATTCTTGAAACTGAAATTGAGTCAATGGGCAAAAGAGCCACAATTCCGCAGCCTATATCAGCAAAGGCTCCGAACTGCTCCAAATGGGTTATCTTTGCAGGGATAACGTCGCCTTTTCTCAGGCGGCTTGTGTAGTTTTCCATGCATTTTTTCTGAGCCTTTTCCCTTGACAGTACAATAAGGGGAGAACCGTTTTCATCGGCGGTTATTTCCGTAATCACAAAACAAACCGGGCGGTTTACCCTTGAGATAACGGCGATATCCCTGACAGTGCCTTCTTTTATTCCTGCCGCACCTTCTTCACGTGGGATAATTCCTTTAATTCCGCCCAAATCCACAATTAAATTGTGCTTTGCGTCGCAGACCACCGCCACCGCCTCTAATATTTTTTCCTCACGCATGGCGTCACCCAGGGTTTGGAGGTTTTTAAGGCTGTTTCGGTTTTCTTCTGTGTTTATTAGATTTCCTTCCGGTAAATATGCTGTCATTTTAACGCCTCCGTTTTGTTATCTTTTCTCAATATACTATGAAAAGATTTTTCCTAATATAACCAATGTGACGCTTTTTTGAATTTTGAAAGTAAAATTCAAGTTCTATTGAAATTGTAGTAATTTTATAATAAAATATATGGTGCAGACCTATTTTTGCAACAAAAGATATATATGGTCAAAGGATAATGAAAGGAAAGAACACAATGAAAAATTCAAAGAAAATCATAAGCGTACTGCTTGCTGTAATGATGGCGGCAGCTTCCGCTTTTTCAATGGCAGGATGTTCAGGCGATAATAATGGAACAACATCAACAGACGAGTCAGCACAGACAACAACAGAAGCATCAACTACCGAAGAGGGCGCAACAGAAGAAGCTACCTATGACCCGGCAGACCTTGATGAAGTTGCCGAAGTAGTAGGAAAGTCCTACAAGGAAGATACAGAGCACGACTACGGATACCAGCTTGAAATGCCGGAGGTTGGAGAAACAATCGCAATTATCCACACATCTATGGGCGATATTTCTTTAAGACTCTTCCCGGAAAATGCTCCTAACACAGTAAACAACTTTATTGAGCTTGCTAAGGCAGGTAAATATGACAACACTATTTTCCACAGAGTTATAGACGACTTTATGATTCAGGGCGGCGACTTTGAGAACGGAGACGGCACAGGCGGTTCTACCTACAATGATGAAATCCTTGAGGATGAGTTCTGCGACAAGCTTTTGAACCTGAGAGGCGCAGTAGCTATGGCAAACTCAGGCCGTGACACAAACGGAAGCCAGTTCTTTATAAACCAGGCAGGCCCTGAAAATATTGACTGGGATGCACTTCAGAAGCAGTGGGAATACATGTATGAGGGTCTTTCAATGTACCATGCACAGGGCGTTGCAGACTACTTTGCAGGAATGTACGGTTCATACTGCTATAATCCTGAATCCGTTCCGGAGGAAGTAAAGGAGCTTTACAACCAGTACGGCGGAAATCCTACACTTGACGGCGCATACAACGCAGTTGACAGAGGTCACACAGTATTTGCTCAGGTATTTGAGGGAATGGATGTTGTAGACGCTATTGCCGCAGTTGAGACAGATTCCGAAACAAACAAGCCTTACGACGATGTTATTGTAACATCAGTTGAAATCACAACATATCAGGGATAATTTTTCCTGTGTAAATAGGAGAGGAGAGCAGTCATGTCAGAAAAATCCATTGCGGCTATAATGTACGATTTTGACAAAACCCTTTGTACAAGGGACATGCAGGACTATCAGTTCATACCCAGCCTTGGCATGACCTCCTCACAGTTTTGGCAGGAAGCCAATATATTCGGCAGGGAAAAGGAAATGGACAGCGTTCTTGCCTACATGTACACAATGATTAGGGAAGCCAAAAGAAAAAACGTCCCCATTTTCAGGGAAACTTTGGTAAACCAAGGCAAAAGCGTAGAGCTTTTCAAGGGACTTGACACATGGTTCGACAGAATAGATGAGTTCGGAAAAAGTCAAGGCGTACAGGTAGAGCATTATGTAATTTCCTCGGGACTTAAAGAGATAATCGAGGGAACATCCATAAGCCACAAGTTTAAGAAAATTTTCGCCTGTGAGTTTTATTACGACGATGAAACAAAGCAGGCTGTATGGCCCATAACTGCGGTAAACTACACAAACAAAACCCAGTTTGTCTACAGAATAAACAAAGGCGTTTTGGATGTTTCCAACGACGAGGACTTAAACCGTTCCATGCCCGACAGCGTAAAGCGAGTACCATTCACCAACATGGTTTACATAGGCGACGGACTTTCCGATGTGCCCTGCATGAAGATGATGAAGTCCTACGGCGGTCAGGCGATAGCTGTTTATCAAAACGACAACCCAAAGGTCAGAGAGCTTTTAAAGCGTGGAAGAGTTGACTATATTTTCCCCGCCGACTACTCCGAAAACAGCAGTCTTGAGATAACAATAAAAAATATTATCCGCAAGATTGCCGTCTGCGACAAACTCTACTTTGAAAATGCTCGCCAAAAGTTTTTTATATCCGGCGTGCAGGGGTGACTGCAAGAAATAAACGTCATCACACGCCGGGCGAGACCTTAGTTTTAGAAATGATAATGGCTCTGTCACAATTAAGTTTGTGGCAGAGTTTTTTATTTCCGGTGTGCAGAGGTTTGATTAAGAAATAGACGTAGTTACACGCCGGGTGAGACGTTAGTTTTAGAAATAACAATGGCTCTGTCACAATTAAGTTTGTGATAGAGCCTATTTTTTTAAATAAAAATTAACCTATTACATAGGGGGTAAATATACAATCCACTTTTACTATTAGACTATAAAAGTATTAACACCTTTTAACCCTCCGTCATATATTGACATAGAGAATTAAAAGGGGCGAAAAGCTTTGGAGGAAAAATATTCAAAAATTTTTAAAAAAGAAATTCCCACATTGATTGTGGTTTTTGCGGTTTTTCTGTTTTCTTTTGGCTATGGGGTTTTCGGCACAGGAGAGGAAAGGGAAGAACCCGATAAAATAAAGATAGTCACAACAACCACCATGCTCTGTGACATGGTGAAAAATATTGCAGGGGACAGGGCAGAGGTTACGGGACTTATGGGAAACGGAGTTGACCCTCATCTTTATCAGGCGGGAGCAGGCGACGTTTTCACAATGGAAAACAGCGACGTGGTCATATACAACGGTCTGCACCTTGAGGGCAAAATGGGGGATATTTTTGAAAACCTCAGTTCCATGGGGAAAACGGTTATCTGCGCTTCCGACGGAGTGGAAACCTCACACCTCATAGAAACATCATCGGGAGTTTACGACCCACATATATGGTTTGACGTTTCAATATGGAAGGAAGCCGCAGAGCATGTAAGCAAAAGCCTTTGCGATGCCGACCCAAAAAACAGTATATATTATGAGGAAAATCTCAGAAATTATCTGGGTGAGCTTAATGACTTGGAAAATTATATAGAGGATAAATTAAAAGAATTGCCGCAGGAAAAAAGAATACTTGTAACAGCCCATGATGCTTTCGGTTATTTCGGAAAAGCTTATGGATTTCAGGTTGAGGGCTTGCAAGGTATAAGCACCGACGCCCAAACCGGAACTAAGGATATAAGCCTTATGGCAAAGTTTATTTCAGACAATAAAATAAAAGCGGTGTTTGCGGAAAATTCTCTGCCAAAGGCCACAATAAACGCATTGTGCGAAGCGGTGAAAAATAAAGGATTTGAAACAAAAATAGGGGGACAGCTTTACTCTGATTCCTTAGGCGATGAGGAAAACGGCGGAGAAACCTATATAAAGGCAGTAAAAAGCAATGTAGACACCATAGTCAGGGAGTTGAGCTGATGGAAAATCCGGTACTAAGTGTGAAAAATCTCACCGTCGCCTATGACGGCAAGCCGGTTTTGGAGAATATAACCGGAGAAATAAAAAAGGGAAGCCTTACTGCAATAATCGGGCCAAACGGAGCGGGAAAAACTACATTTTTAAAAGCTATTATGGGTCTGTTAAAGCCGCTTTCCTGCGAAGTGACCTTTGGTTTTGAGGACAAGGAGAGAAAAACAAAAATTGCCTATGTTCCCCAGACCGGAAGCACAGACAGGGACTTTCCTGTCACGGTTTTCGATGTGGCGTTGATGGGCAGATATCCTCACTTGGGATGGTTTAAAAGGCCTAAGAAAAAAGACAGGGAAATAGCCTTTGAAATGCTTAAAAAAGTGGGAATGGAAAAATATATCCACAGACAGATTGGGACGTTGTCGGGAGGACAGGAACAAAGGGTATTTCTCGCCCGAGCCTTGGCTCAGCAGGCAAAGCTGTATTTTTTGGATGAACCATTTAAGGGAGTGGACGCCGCCACGGAAAAAGTCATTGTGGAAATGCTCAGAGAAATCAGAGAACAGGGCGGAACAGTGGTTGTGGTTCACCACGACTTGAATACTGTAAAAAAGTATTTCGACTCGGTGATAATGATAAATAAAACCCTTGTGTGCTGGGGAGATACTGAAAGCTGTTTTAATGAAAAAACAGTTTCAAGGACATTTAAAACAGATATTTTTCCGGAGATGAAAAGAAGCTATGACTGATTTGTTTTTGCTCTTTCAGGATTATACCTTTTGTGTGGTTTCATTGGGTTCTGCCCTTTTGGGAATACTCTGCGGAGTTCTGGGAAGCTTTGCGGTTTTGAGGAAACAGAGCCTTTTGGGCGACGGAATTTCCCACGGAGCACTGCCGGGAATCTGCGCAGCTTTTCTCATAACACTATGCAAGGATGAAGAAATTTTACTTTTGGGAGCTTTGGCAGGGGGAGTGATTTCCCTGTGCTTAATAACATTGATTACAAGGTTTTCAAAAATAAAATTTGACTGCGCCCTTGCAATGACGCTTTCCGTAATGTTCGGCTTGGGACTTGTGCTTTTGACCTTTGCCCAAAAGCTTCCCAACTCCTCCCAGGCAGGACTTAAAAAATTTATCTATGGTCAGGCGTCGGCAATGACTTCAAAGGATGTTTTTATTATTCTAATTTCCACGGCGGTTGTGCTTGTGACCGTGGCACTGTTTTGGAAACCCTTTAAGCTTGTTACCTTTGATAAGGTGTTTTCTCAGGTGGTGGGAATTAAAGTGTGGATGGTTGATTTTGTCCTGTCATTTTTCGTCACCTTGGCTTCCGTGGTTGGAATAAAAACCGTGGGCGTAATTTTAATGAGCGCCATGCTGGTGGCTCCGGCAGCGGCTGCAAGACAATGGGTCAGCCGTCTTGAAACAATGACATTGCTTTCAGCAGTTATAGGAGCCTTTGGGGGAGTTTTGGGAACCGCCGTAAGCTCTTCCTTTAAGTCGGTTCCCACAGGGCCGGTAATAGTTGTGTGTCTTGGAGTTATGGCGGTTTTTTCAATATTGTTAGCTCCAAAAAGAGGAGTGCTTTGGAAGCTTATCAAGCGAAAACAAAACAGGAAAAAGCTTATTGAAAGGGTGAAAAGCTTTGAATCCTCAGATTGAAATACTCTTAACAGCGGTTTTTATGTCAGCCGCCTGCGCTTTGCCCGGGTCGTTTCTTGTGGTGCGAAATATGTCCATGACCTCAGATGCAATAACCCATACGGTTCTTTTGGGAATAGTTTTGGGATTTTTATTGACAGGTGACCTAAACTCGCCCATATTGATAATCGGTGCGGGAATTGTGGGAGTGCTGACCGTGTGGTTTACGGAAACTCTTGACAATACGGGACTTGTGGACAGCGACGCTTCCAACGGTTTGGTGTTTCCTCTGCTGTTTTCCGTGGGAGTTATACTGATAACACTCTGCGCCGACTCGGTTCACCTGGATACGGACTCGGTTTTGCTGGGAGAACTTGCCTTTGCGCCCTTTGATAGGCTTACGATTTTTGGAAAGGATATAGGGGCGAAAAGCGTGTATTTTTCAATGCTCTTGTTTGCCCTAAACCTGATTTTTGTTCTTGTATTTTATAAGGAACTAAAATTTGCATCCTTTGATGAAACCGCCGCCAAAACAGGTGGATTTCATCCGGAGATTTTGCATTACGCCTTGATGACCTGCGCTTCTATAACAGCGGTTGTGGCTTTTCAGTGGGTAGGCTCAGTTCTGGTTGTTGCGTTTATGATAGCTCCACCTGCCGCCGCTTTGCTTCTGACAAAACGTCTGTCTGTGGTTTTGGCACTAAGCTGTGCAATAGGAGGAACCGCCGCCGCATGGGGCTATAAGCTTGCGTCAACCTTAGACGTCTCCATCTCCGGCACAATGGCGGTTATGACCGGGGTAATTTTTATAATAATTCTGATAATAACTAACCTAAAAATCACTATAAATAAAAAAACAGCACGTTTCTGATTGTCGGAAACGTGCTGTTAAATTTATGCTGATATAAACAGAAAATTACTTTCTATTGTTTCTGTTGTGGCCGCCACGGCGGTCGTTTCTATCTCTATTGTTTCTGTTTGGCTTATGGTCTGCCGGGTCGTTTTCCGGAACAAGGCCGTCTACCTCGATGAGAACGTCACGTCTTGAAAGGTTAAGTCTGCCCTTATCGTCGATGTCGAGAACCTTAACTCTGATAATGTCGCCTACGTTTACAACGTCTGTAACCTTCTCTGTTCTCTTAACGTCAAGCTGGGAAATGTGTACAAGTCCCTCTTTACCTGGAGCAATCTCTACGAATGCGCCGAAGTCCATGATTCTTGTAACCTTACCAAGGAACATAGCGCCTGGCTCTGGGTCAACTGCTATTGTATTTACAATCTCAACTGCTCTCTGGCACATTGCTGTGTCTGTACCGGAAACGAATACCTTACCGAACTCGCCGTCTTCCTCGATGTCGATTTTGCACTGGCACTCTGCCTGGATTTCCTTGATAACCTTGCCGCCCTTGCCGATAACTTCGCTTATCTTATCAGCCGGGATTGTTGTTGTGAACATCTTAGGAGCGTATGGTGAAAGCTCTGCTCTTGGCTCAGGAATAGCCTTCAGCATAATCTCGTCAAGGATGTAGTTTCTTGCCTTGTGTGTCTTTGCCAAAGCTTCCTTAACCATATCAGGTGTAAGACCGCTGATTTTAAGGTCCATCTGAATTGCTGTGATACCGTCGTGTGTACCTGCAACCTTGAAGTCCATATCGCCGAAGAAGTCCTCAAGACCCTGGATATCAACCATTGTCATCCATCTTTCGCCCTCGGTGATAAGTCCGCAGGAGATACCTGCAACAGGAGCCTTAATCGGAACACCTGCGTCCATGAGAGCAAGTGTTGAACCGCATACGGAACCCTGTGATGTTGAACCGTTGGAGGAGAGAACCTCGGAAACAAGTCTCAATGCATATGGGAATTCCTCAACTGATGGGATAACAGGAACCAAAGCTCTTTCTGCCAATGCACCGTGACCGATTTCACGTCTTCCCGGGCCTCTGCTTGGCTTTGTTTCGCCAACGGAGTAGCTTGGGAAGTTGTAGTGGTGCATATATCTCTTTGTTTCCTCATCGTCAATTCCGTCGAGGAGCTGCTGGTCGGATACAGGGCCCAGTGTTGCGATTGTGAGAACCTGTGTCTGTCCTCTTGTAAAGAGTCCTGAACCGTGAACTCTTGGAAGAAGACCAACTTCAGAAGCCAAAGGTCTGATATCGTCCATACCTCTTCCGTCAACACGCTTCTGCTCGTCCAAAAGCCAGCGTCTAACTACTGTTTTCTGAGTTTTGTAGAGGCACTCGTCGATTTTTGCCTCGCACTCAGGATATATCTCGTCGAATTTCTCGTGAACAGCCTCGTAAATTGGCTTGAGTCTTTCGTCACGAACTGTTTTGTCGTCTGTGTCAAGGGCAACCTTGATATCCTCTTCTGAGAATGCCTTGATAGCCTCGAACATGTCGTGGTCAGGCTCGTTGCTTGGATATTCAAACTTAGGCTTTCCGATTTCTGCCTGAATTCCCTTGATGAACTCGATAATCTTCTGGTTAGCCTCGTGACCTGCCATAATGGCGTTGTACATAACCTCGTCGCTTACGCAGTCTGCGCCTGCTTCAATCATTGCGATTCTGCTGTCAGTTGAAGCAACTGTTGTTGCCATTTTGGAAACAGCTCTCTGAGCGGCTGTTGGGTTGATAACATATTCGCCGTCAACATATCCAACGGAAACGCCGGAAATCGGACCGTTCCATGGAATATCGGAAATTGAAAGGGCGATTGATGTTCCCACCATTGCTGCGATTTCAGGCATGCAGTCGTTGTCAACGCTCATAACTGTGCAGACAATGGAAACGTCGTTTCTCATATCCTTAGGGAAGAGAGGACGGATAGGTCTGTCGATAACACGGCTTACAAGAATAGCCTTGTCGGAAGGTCTGCCTTCTCTTTTGAGATAGCTTCCCGGAATTTTACCTACGGAGTAGAGCTTTTCCTCAAAGTCAACTGAAAGAGGGAAGAAGTCTATGCCGTCTCTTGGCTTTGCTGCGGCTGTAGCTGCAACGTGTACAACTGTGTCACCGTATCTTACAAGGCATGCGCCGTTTGCAAGCTGTGTCATTTTACCTGTTTCAACAACAAGTGGTCTGCCGGCAAAGTCTGTTTCAAATACTCTGAAATTATTAAATTCTTTAACCAAAATGTATCCTCCTTTAAAACTTTTGAAAAGCAGAAGAATATTATTGATTTAGCAATAACACCAAGGAAAAATATACTTTTTCTTTCGTGTTACCGCTAAATCTCAATAAGCTTTCTTCTGTTTTTCCTCTTTGAATTTACAAACATAGGGCAAACGGATAACCGCCTGCCCTGATTTTGCAATTATTTACGGATGCCGAGTCTTGCGATGATTGAACGGTATCTCTCAATGTCAACCTTGATGAGGTAGTTGAGAAGATTTCTTCTCTTACCAACCATCTGGAGAAGACCTCTGCGGCTGTGGTGGTCCTTCTTGTGAACCTTGAGGTGCTCGGTAAGGTCGTTGATTCTCTTTGTGAGAAGAGCAATCTGAACCTCAGGAGAACCTGTGTCGCCTTCGTGTGTTGCGTATTCCTGCATAATTGCAAGCTTTTCTTCTTTAAGCATTTTTATTCCACCTTTAACTTAAATATTTATAACCGAAATTCACAGGTAAGGGATTGGTGAAAATCCGTACAACGGCTTAAACCCCTATCCGTGGAACCGGCTTACGTCAAAACAGTATATCACAATTTTCCCTTGATGTAAAGAAAATTTTTCTGATTTTTTACTTTCGGACAACTGCAAAAATTAAATCTCAATGTCCTTGTATTTTTCGGTAAGTTTTTGAATTTCCTGAATTATTTCCTGTTTTGCTTCTTTGGGCAAAATTCTGTAATTTATTATAAGGCTCTGTTCATCGTTGCCAAGGCAGTATATTTTTTCGTTGTTTTGTTTTCTTGCTGCTGCCTGCTGAGGGTTTTCGTCCCTTTGAAGAGAAGAAAAATCGGAATCGCCCACATCATCCTGTGCTTCGGGTTCCATGGGCATAAGGTCGTCAACAGAAACATGATATATTTGTGCAAGCTTTTTAAGAGTTATAAGATTTGGAAGAGTCTTGCCGATTTCATAATAGGTATAGGTTGTTCTCTCTATGTGCAAGGCATCGGCTACTTGCTGCTGAGTAAATCCGCTGTTTTGTCTGTAAAATTTTAGATTTGATATAAGTGAATTCGATTTTGGTTTTCTGCCCACAATTCTGCCCCCTTTTCTTTATTATAATTAGCTTAAAGCTTTTTACGCTTTCTTTTTTCCTTATGGACATAGTATGCTTATTATCATCAATGAAATTATAACCTTTATTAGAAAAATATTCTTTGTTTAGTGATGAATTATCACAGTGAAAAAAAATCACATCACGCATTGCATAATTCCTTCACCTCCTCTTGCAATACAATTAAAAATACAGAACACAAAGGCTTGAAATTTTGTAAAACATGTAGTATAATACCACAGGTAAAGGTGAATTTTAAGAACAGAATAGTTATGCGCTGGAGTAGCTCAGTTGGTAGAGCAGCTGATTCGTAATCAGCAGGTTCGTGGGTTCAAGTCCCATCTCCAGCTCCAAAGCCGTGGCTTAAAACCATGGCTTTTTTACGGTCAGCCGCCTTGTATTGGCGGAATATAAATTATTTTACCGAAAGGAGAAAATCAATGAAAAAGGTATTTTCTGTAATGCTTGCTGTTTTGATGACTGCTGCTCTTGCTCTGAGCTTTTCAGGATGCGGCGGAAATAATCAGCAGGAAACAAAGGATATCGACCTTGAAAAGCTTCACCAGGATGTAAAAGCTGCATATGGCGAGAGTTATACCGCAAATATGGCTATTGACGCTGCTACACTTGAGACAGTTTATGGTATTTCCGAGGATCTTTACGACGAGTGCATTGCCGAAACAGCTATGATTTCTGCACAGACCGACTTCTTTATTGCCCTCAAGGCTAAGGACGGCAAGGCAGAAGAAATGAAAACTGCTCTTGAAAAGGCAAAGGAAGCAATCGTAGCTTCTGCATTCTATCCTGCAAACCAGGTTAAGGTTCAAAGCACACAGGTAATAGTTCACGGAGACTATGGCTTTGTATTTGTTTTGGGATATCCTGAAAATCTCAATGAAGAAGACGAAGAAGCCATGAGAGCCGCTTACGATGCAGAAAATCAGAAAGCTGCTGATGTAATCGAGTCATATTTTAAATAATAAATAAATCTGTTTTTCAGATATAAAAAATAACAACCGCATGTGGTCGATAAGACGATCTTCATGCGGTTGTTTTGTTTTAAGAAACTTTACGCATTTGGAAGAGCGATTGCTGTAAATACAGAAAAATAATGAAGTGTACTGCCTATAACTGTAAATATATGCCATACTGAGTGGAAATATTTTACTTTTTTGATTGCGTAAAATATGACGCCGATGGTGTAGAAAATTCCTCCTGCAACTAAAAGAGCGAAGCTTATAAACGGCATTGAGTTCATCAAAGGCTTTACTGCTATTATGATAACCCAGCCCATTGCAATATAGCAGACCACAGAAATTTTTGAAAATTTTTCAAGGTCGATGGAATTAAGCACAATTCCTATTGCCGCCGCTCCCCATACTACGCCGAACAGCACCCAGCCCAGAGGACTTCTCAGCACTGCCAGTGTATAAGGCGTGTAGGTTCCCGCTATAAGAAAAAATATTGTGTTGTGATCCATTATCCTGAAAAACTTTTTGGCTTTTTCGTTGGTTATGGAATGATAGAGTGTGCTCATTGTGTAGAGTATAATCAGGGAAGCTCCGTAAACGGCGGATGACACAACTGCAAAGGCGTCGCTGTTGATTGCAGAAAAAACAATCAAAACCACAGTGCCGGCGATTGAAAGCAGACTGCCCACGCCGTGGGTTACGGAATTAAAAATTTCTTCCCCGAGGGTGTATCTTTTTTTGACCGTTGACATTCCTGTTCCCCCTTGAGTTCTTTTTAGAGAAGTATATCACTTGATTGATAAAATAACAATCGAAAATAGGAAAAAATCAGGGGAAATTCAAAGGAGTTGTGTAATTGAACATAATAAAACAGAACCACCCGTGGAATAAGGCGATTTTTTTATTTTTTATTGGTACTGAAAAATAAATTTCAAAAAATTCTGTTTATTTTTCATAATATTCTGGATTTTTTTTAATTTTATGATATAATTTTAATAAGAAGGATTTCTGATAAACTTTTCTTTAATTCAATATTTTATGTGAGGTGTTTAGCAATGCAAATTAAAAATGGCAAGGTCTTTTTCAAAGACGGAAGTTTTAACGACGTAAATATTGACATCGAGAACGGCAAGATCAGTTCAGTGGGCGATTTTGCTACGGCAGACGATGCCATTGACGCACAGGGTTTGTATGTTGTCCCCGGTTATGTTGATATACATATTCACGGTGCAGACGGAAGCGACTTCTGCGACGGTTACAAAGAGAATATAGCTACTATTTCCAAGTACTTGGGACAGCAGGGCGTTACAACATTTGTTGCCGCTACAATGTCTTTTGATGAGGGTACTTTAACACAGGTTGCTCATGCAGCTAAGGAATTTGCAGCAGAGGACAACTGCGAGGGCGCAGCTCTCAGAGGTATAAACATGGAAGGCCCATTCTTCTCAAAGGCAAAGAAGGGCGCACAGAGCGATAAGTACATTATCGACCCTGATTATGATTTCTACAAGAGAGTTAACGACGAGTCCGGCAACATGATTAAGCTTGTTGACGTTGCTCCTGAGCTTAACGGCGCTATGGACTTTATCGATAAGGTTTCAAAAGAGTGCAGAGTAAGTATCGCTCATACAGAGGCCGACTATGATACAGCTGTTGAAGCTTTCAATCACGGTGTTTCCCATATTACACACCTTTTCAACGCTATGCCTCCGTTTACACACAGAGACCCCGGCGTTGTTGGAGCTGCTTCCGACTATGCAGAGCATGTTGAGCTTATCTGCGACGGTATTCATATTCATCCGGCAGTAGTAAGAACAGTATTTAAGATTTTCGGCGACGATAAGGTTTGCCTTATCAGTGACTCCATGAGAGCATGCGGACTTCACGACGGCGAGTATTCTTTGGGCGGACAGAAGGTTTATGTAAAAGCCGGCAAAGCAACACTTGAAAACGGAACAATCGCCGGAAGCGCTACCTGCCTTGCAGAGTGCGTAAGAAGAGCTGTTAAGTTCGGTGTTCCTATGGCTTCTGCTCTCAAGGCTGCAACAATCAATCCTGCACAGGCTGCAAGAATTGACGACGTTTGCGGAAGCATCGAAGAGGGCAAGGCTGCTGATATCCTTATCATGGGCGAGGATTTGGTTCCTAAGATGATTATCAGAGGCGGCAAGATTATTTACGGCGCATAATTTACATAGTTAATAATTATTGATTTATTCAATATATATTAGAAGAAGTAAACAAAATTTGGACAAAGGGGATAATTGAAATGAAAATTTTATTTGCAAAAGATTATGATGAGATGAGCCGCAAGGCAGCCAACATCATTGCTTCTCAGATTACAATGAAGCACAACAGTGTTCTCGGTCTTGCAACTGGTTCAAGCCCAATCGGAACATACAAAGAGCTTATCAAGAAGTATGAGCAGGGCGACCTTTGCTTCGACGGCTGCTACACAGCAAACCTTGACGAGTACAGAGGCCTTACAAAGGACAACGACCAGAGCTATGCTTATTTCATGTACAATAATCTTTTCAAGTATGTAAACATCAACATGGATAAGACAAACATTCCTGACGGTTCTAATCCTGACGCAGACGCAGAGTGCGCAAGATACGACAAAGTTGTTGAAGATTTGGGCGGCGTTGATATTCAGCTTCTTGGTATCGGCCACGACGGTCACATCGGCTTCAACGAGCCAGACGACAGCTTCCCAGTTGGCACACACTGCGTAAAGCTTACAGACATGACAATCGAAGCAAACAAGAGATTCTTTGCACGTAAAGAGGACGTTCCAACCGAGGCTTACACAATGGGTATCGGCACAATCATGAAGGCAAAGAAAATCCTTATGGTTGCTTCAGGTAAAGATAAGGCAGAAATCCTTTACAAGACAGCTTGCGGAGAGGTTAAGCCAGACGTTCCTGCTTCAATCCTCAGACTCCATGCAGACGTAACAATCGTTGCTGACGAAGCTGCTCTTTCAATGATTATCGAGAAAGCTCCAGAGCTTGTTATCGGTCTTCCAAAGAAATAATTTTTGATGTAATAAATAACATCAATTAAAAAAACTCCCCGTTTTGGATAATCCAAAAACGGGGAGTTTTCGTATAAAAAGGAAGTTGTTGAAATCAAAATATTTTTGTGTTTTTAAGCACTGCTGAATTTTAATCGGAAATAAAAATCTTTTTCTGGTTAAGATTTATTTTTATGGTTGTGCCTTTGCCTAAGACAGAGGAGGCTGTTATTTCATGTCCAAGATTTTTGCAAATTCTCTTGCATAGATACAGACCTATGCCGCTGGCTTTTTTGTCGTTTCTGCCGTTGTAGCCTGTGTAACCGTTTTCAAAAATTCTCGGCAAATCCTCCGGTGCAATTCCTATTCCTGTGTCCTTTATGCAAAGCTCTTGATTGTCGTTTACAAAAACGGAAATGCTTCCCTGCTTTGTGTATTTAAGGCTGTTGGATAAAACCTGCTCTATTACAAATAACAGCCACTTTTCATCGGTGACAACCTTTAAATCCGAGGGGCGATAGTCAAGCTTTATTTTCTTTCTTATAAATTGGCTGGCAAATTTTTTTATGCCCTGCCTTACAATACTGTCAATATCGTATTCACGGATTACGTAGTCGCTGGAATTTGAATCAAGCCTGAGATAACAAAGTACCATTTCCACATACTGCTCTATTCTCTGTAAATCCTCAGTAAGCCTGCGTGAAAAGTCAGAGTCTTCATTTTGAAGATTGAGCCTCATGGCGGCGATTGGAGTTTTTATCTGATGAGCCCACATGGTGTAGTAGTCTATCATTTCGTTGTAGCGTTCTTCCATTTTAAGGCGTATTTGTTTGTTTTCTTCAAAAAGAATGTTAGCCACATCTCCGTAGTCCTTTTCAATCTCGTTTTTGGCTTCCGGAAGAAATTCCATTCCGTAAACTGTAAGCTTTTTGATTTTTTCTAAATCCTTATGAGTTTTTCGTATGCTGTTAAAATCACGGATAACAAAAATCAAAGCCACCAAAAGACACAAGGCTAAAGGGTACAGCACAGCGCCCAAGGGAAGATGATAGAGGGCAAAGGATACGGAAAAAATAACGGCAAATATAAGGAAAACCAGTATAACCTTTTTTCTGTAGTTTAGATAAGAAATGAGAAATTTCATAATAAACCGCCTTTCACAGTATCACATAACCCACGCCGAATTTTGTGGTTATAAAATTTTTAAGTCCTGCGGCGTCCAGCTTTTTTCTCAGGCGGTTTACATTTACAGTAAGTGTGTTTTCGTCAACAAAGCTGTCGGTTTCCCAAAGTCTTTCCATAAGTCTCTCACGGCTAACAATTTTCCCTTTGCTTTCCATAAGGGCAAGCAAAATTCTGTATTCGTTTTTTGTGAGGATGATTTTTGTTTCGCCGTAGGTCAAGGTGTTGTCACCTGTGTTGAGCATTGCTCCTCTGTGTTCAAAGACAGTGACGGATTTTCCGAAATCGTAGGTTCTTCTCAAAAGAGCCTGAATTTTAGCCATAAGCACGCTTTGGTCAAAGGGTTTTGCAACAAAATCGTCGCCGCCCATGTTCATAGCCATAACTATATTCATGTTGTCAGAGGCTGAGGATATAAAAATTATCGGAACGCTTGAAACACGACGGATTTCACTGCACCAGTGATAACCGTTGAAAAATGGCAGGGAAATATCCAAAAGTACAATATGAGGGCTGAATGAAGCAAACTCAGCCAAAATGTTTCTGAAATCCTGAGCCACTTTGACTGTGAAATCCCACATTTCCGCCTGTTGTTTTATAGCTGAAGCGATAGAGCTGTCGTCTTCTACAATATATATCTTGTACATAGCTTTCTCCGTATTTTTAAATAATTCTTTTAATAAGTATATCACCAAAGAAAAGATATCTCAACAGCAAAAATCCCCACGGAAATAAACAAATTTGTGGGGATTCGTTTTAAAATCAGATAATTTTATAAATTGCGCTTTCGTAAGGTTTAAGCTCTATATTTTTTAAATCAAGGATTTTTTCTGTGGGGTAGTTTGAAATAAGTGTTTGATATTGTCAATATTACTTTACACTTTTTTCTCAAGGATGTTCGATCTATGCTGCCTCCTGCACTGTTCATGCTTTGGCGAATGCCATATTTATTGATTGCTTTACGGTATAATTCGCTTGTATACTGTGTGCCCCTGTCACTGTGAAGGATTGCACCACAAAGCATTGGGTATACTTTAACAGCATTATCCAAAGTCTGTTCGCACAAGCTTGCTTTCATATTTGTATCCATAGCCAAACCCAATACTGCCGGATCATAACAGTCAAAGATGGCAGAAATATAGAGTTTTCCATCAGATGCTTTTATTTCCGTCATATCGGTTACGCATTTTTCAAGCGGTTTTTCTGCTGTAAAGTTGCGTTTTATTAAGTCATCGGATTTGCGAGCCTCTTTGTCTGCTTTGGTAATCCCGTTTGGCTTGCGTTTTGGTTTATGAGTAAGACCAATTTCTTCCATGACCCGATAAACAGTTCTCTCACTTGGAATAGAAACTCCATCGGGCTGTTTAAGCTGTAATGCCCGATAAATACGGATTCTTCCATAAGTATCATTGCATTCATCTTCGCGACTGATATCCAGCATAGCGTCTGCCAGCGACTGATATTTCCATGGAGCATCCTTTGTTTTCAGATAATTATTGAATGCATGTCTGGAAACAGGTTTTGACAATTTCAGCTACTTTATCAGGAAGTTTAAGGAATACAAGGGAGTAACCCCGAAACAATATAAAGAGCTTGTAAAAGCCATAAAAACTTAATATCGGTAATTTATTTAAAAATCAAATTCAACATCCACTCACGAAATTGTTTTTTCTTTGTCACAGAAAGCGGATAAAATTTCTCTGTCTATAATAAGGATAAATAGGTTTTATTGATTAAAAAGCTCCATTTTCAACAATATATATTAGATGATTTCGCAATTTAGCGTTAAAGTCTTTCCAAGAATAAAAATTTGATGTATAATAAAAGGTACGAAATTTATTCTTACTCAAGGACAGGGATTTTATGACGGAGCATTATCTTGACAACAGCGCCACAACGGCGGTTTGCCGTGAAGCGGCACAGAAAGCTTTTGAAATGATGACAACAAAATACGGAAACCCTTCGTCCCTCCACAACAAGGGAATGGAAGCGGAAGACGAGGTGGAGAAATCAAGAGAAATAATCGCTAAATCCTTAGGCGTAACACCTGAGGAAATATTCTTCACCAGCGGCGGCACAGAAGCCAACAACACAGCTATAATCGGAGCCGCCCACGCCGCAAAGCGCAAGGGAAACAAAATAGTTATCTCCGCTGTTGAGCACAGCTCTGTTTTGGAAACAGCAGAAAGCCTTGAAAAGGAAGGTTTTGAAGTGGTTAAAATTTTCCCCGACGAGGACGGACATATCAATATAAAGAATATTGAAGAGGCTATAGACGAAAAAACCGTGGTTGTTTCCGTTATGACAGTGAACAACGAAACGGGAGCTATTTTCCCGACGGACAAGATTGCAAAGATTATAAAAAGAAAAAAATCCCCTGCTTTGTTCCACACGGACTGCGTTCAGGCTTACGGAAAAATTCCCCTTAAAGCTTCAAAGCTGGGCGCTGATCTTATAACCGTAAGCGCACACAAGGTTCACGGGTCAAAGGGAGTGGGCGCACTTTACATAAGAAAAGGCGTGAGAATACTTCCACTTATCCACGGCGGCGAACAGCAGAAAAAAATCCGTCCCGGCACAGAGGGAGTTCCTCTTATCTGCGCTTTTGGAACAGCGGTTTCACTTTTTGACATTGAGGAAAATATGAAAAATATAACCGCTCTGCGTGACTATGCCTTGGAAAAGCTTCTGCAAATCGACGGAGTACAGGTAAATTCTCCAAAGGATTGCCTGCCATATATTATCAACATTTCGGTTTTGGGAATAAAGAGCGAAACTATGCTTCACCATTTGGCTTCCAAGGGTGTATATATTTCCAGTTCCAGCGCCTGCGCAAAGGGTCAGAGAAGCTATGTTTTAAAGGCCATGAAGCTTTCCGACCAGAGAATTGACAGCGCACTTAGAATAAGCTTTTCAAAGTTCAATACAAAAGAGGATGTGGACGCACTTGTGGAGGGGATAATTTCCGGATGCGGTTCACTGGTAAGAAAAAAATACAACTGATAAAGAAAAGGATTTATGAAAATGAGAGAAATAATTTTGATAAAACTGGGTGAGATTACACTTAAAGGCCTTAACAGAAGAACCTTTGAGGATATTCTCAAAAAGAACATAAAAAACAATCTGCGTGATTTGGGCGCATTTAAAATTTCTTCCGCTCAGTCCACATTGTATGTTGAGCCTCTTTCCGAGGATGTGGATTTGGACGAGGTAAGCTCAAGAATTGAAAAAATCTTTGGAATAGTTGCATTTTCCCGTGCCTGCGTTTGCGACAAGGACATGGACGACATTGTTTCCAAGGGACTTGAGTATCTCTGTGAGGAATTGGAGGAGGCTTCCACATTTAAGGTTGAGGCAAAGCGTTCCGATAAAAAATTCCCTCTTAAATCACCGGAAATCTGCGCATATACAGGCGAGAAAATCCTTGAGAAATTCCCTCACCTTACCGTTGACGTGCATAACCCGGACATAATTGTAACCGTGGAAGTACGTGACTTTGCGGCTTATGTGCGTGGTTCTGTTATCAGGGGAGCAGGCGGTATTCCTGTTGGAACAGGCGGAAACGCCGCAATCCTTATAAGCGGAGGAATAGATTCTCCGGTTGCCGCATGGATGATGGCAAAAAGAGGAATAAAGCTCACAGCAATTCACTTTGCAAGCCCTCCATACACCAGCGAAAGAGCGGAACAAAAGGTTGTAAAGCTTTTGAAAAAAGTAAGCCTTTACAGCGGAAGAATGACAATGTATACAGTTCCTTTTACTGAAATTCAGGAGGTTATCCAGAGCAAATGCCCTGAGGAGCTTTTCACAATTATAATGAGAAGAATGATGATGAAAATTTCCTCAAGAATTGCCGCAGACAATGACTGCACTGCCCTTATCACAGGCGAAAGCTTGGGTCAGGTTGCAAGCCAGACAATTCACGCACTTGCCTGCACCGACGAAGCCGCCGACATGCTGGTTTTCCGTCCCCTTATCGGAATGGACAAGGAGGAAATAATAACTATTTCCAGAAAAATAGATACTTTTGAAACATCAATAGAGCCTTACGAGGACTGCTGCACAGTGTTTACACCAAAACATCCACGCACACGTCCGGTTCTTAAATATATAAAACAGGCAGAAGAAAAAGCAGATTTCGACGCTATGATTGAAAAAGCTCTTTCAGACCTTAAAGTAACTGTGATTGAGCCTTGAAATCAAAGCCGAAATCCGGTAAAGGAGGAATGTTTCTTAAATGAACTGTGAATTATTTTCAATTCGAGGAAATCAGGAAGAAATAAACCGTCTTAATCAAAATTTGGGAGCTATTGTAGCAGGTCTTGCAAAACTGGATATACAGATTTTATTTAAGACGGAGATTGACAGAAGCACCTCAAAAATAGAAGAAGCCATAATCAACAGTGTAAACGACCAGTCGTCACCGGAGATTATAATAATAGCTAACGCCATTGACGAAACCTGCGGAGCGGATTTTCAGTCAGTGTTTTCAAAAATTATTTATAACTGGGAAACCAGATATAAAAACTCTCTCCCAATTCAGGATAGAAACAAACAATTTCACGTTAAAGTGTTTACGATTGACAATCTGGGATGCGGTCAAAACGGATACTGCTTTACAATTTACAACACAAGGATAATTGTACTTCCCAGTGAAACCTTGGCGAAAAAAAATATTGTAAATTTAATATTTGAAGCCACAACCTGCGCTTTGAACAAGTTCAGGGGAAGCAACCTGCTTTTTCCGAATGGTTTTGATTTTTCTAATGATAATCAGAAACCCGCCGAGGAAACACAAAGCACAGGAAATAACGAAATCTACAGTAACTCAGAGCCTGAACCAACCGATGAGGAACAGGAGAGCATTGAGATTACTTCTTCCCAGGAAGAGGAAACCAATATCCAAAAGGATATAGAGTTTATTCCGGAGCCACTTTCCAAAAAAGAGGAAAAAAAGCTTAAAAAAGCCGAGAAGAAGAAAAACAAAAAGGGATTTTTCAGAAGAAATTTCCCGTGCAAAGGGGATAAGCCTCTTGAGATTGTGAGAAAGTCTGTTATCCTTGTGGCTTTTGTGACAATAGTTATAAGCGCTGCTATGATTGTAAACGAGGTTGTAATTCTTCCTGCGCAAAATGAAAAACGTCAAAACGAAATACAGAATATTTTCTATAATAAGCCTACAGCTAATACAGAAATTCAAGATGAAACCGAGGAAACAGAGGAGACCTCTGAAACTGAACCTGAAGAGATTTCATACAACTGGGACGCTCTCAAGGAAATAAACGACGAGATAATAGGCTGGATTTCCATAGACAATACGGTAATCGACTATCCTGTGCTTTCCCATGAAGGGGATGAGCCGGGAACAACAAACCCCTACTATCTTACACACAACTATGCCGACCAGTGGGACAGCTACGGTTCAATCTTTACCGACCCAACATCATACGGCGGACTTGATACTAAAAATATCGTTCTCCACGGTCATCACATGAACGACGGAAGCATGTTCGGAAATCTCACATATTACGGTACAGGTTTTGCTGACGGCAACGGAACGCCTAATGTAAATCTTGATTTTTATAAGTCAGCTCCGATAGTTCACTTCAATACACCTGAATGGAATGCGGACTGGAAAATCATTGCTGTAATCCATACAAACGCTCTGGAAAGTCACGGAGAATTTTTCAATTACCTTGCAGGTAATTTCAGTTCCGATGAGGAGTTTCTTGACTTTGTATACGATGTAAGAGAAAGGTCAATTATCGACACAGATGTAACTGTAAACGAGGATGACCAGCTTATAACACTTTCAACCTGCACATATGAGTTTGAAAATTTCAGAACCGCAGTTATTGCAAGACGTGTTCGTCCCGATGAGGACCCAACAGTAAATGTTGACAATGCGTCAGTGAATACGGATATGGTATGGCCGGATGTCTATTACTGGACCTACGGCGGCACAAAGCCGGAGGAAAAGAGTTTTTCAGAGGCATATGCAGACGGAGAGATAAGCTGGTATGACGGCGATCTGTACAGCTCAGAATCCTAATAGGTGACGGATATGAAATGTTATTTGATATATTACTTTGCAAAGAAAACCGCTCTCTGCGAAAAGGCTTTGAAAACAGAGCTTTCCGGATGCGGCGTCAGCATAATGAAAATCCTCGGTGCGGCAGATCCTGAGTATCTGGGAAATATGATGACCGACGGACTTAATCACTGCAATATAGTCATAACGGTGGGAGGACTTAACTCATCAGGTGATATTTCACTTGAGAAAACCCTTTCGTCGGCAGTTGAAAAAGCCGGCGGCACAATGGACGATGTTCAGAAGCTGCCTTACGGAAAAAATCACGATAAATTTGGTTATATAATCGAAAGGGGAAGCCAGTGTATTGTGGCTCTTCCCGATAGCCCGGAGGGAATTTCCGAACTTTTTGACGAACCGCTGTCGAAATATTTCGAGGAAAAAGTAAAAGCGGCAGAAAATAAAAAAGCTTAATAAAAAACGGGATACACAATGGAGGTATCCCGTTTTTGTTGTGTTGTATAATCAAAGGATATTTCAGGTTCAAATAAATTAAAAAGAAAAGTTAAATGTAATTAGCCTATTTCAAAATTAAGGAAAAGACCTCGCCCGACCTGTGCAGGTGTTAATCTTTTATTTCCTCCCTTTGCAGGTCGGAAATAAAAGATGTGACATGAATGTAAGAAATTGAGGGGGAAATGTAAGGGAGTTCTATGGCGTTTGGGTTTTGTTTTCTGTTACAATATAGACACAGAAAAAAAGAAAACCAACTGTAAGCGAGCCGTTCCAAAGATTTAGGAAAGGTTTCGCCCGACGGAAAACAAAAGCTAATTTCAAACTTGACCTTTCTATGCCGGAGATAAAAAACGAAAATAGAAAAGTCAACTATGAGCGAGCCATTCCAAAAGTTAAGGAAAAGGTTTCGCCCGACGGAAAACAGAAGCTAATTTCCAGCTTATCCTTTCTCCGTCGGAAATAAAATATAAAGGAGGATATATGAATGAGTATTTTGGAGGTCAGCGGACTTAGAAAGGTATATACAACACGACTGGGCGGAAATAGAGTTGAAGCCCTTAGAAACGTAAACTTTTCCGTAGAAAACGGAGAATATGTGGCAATTATGGGTGAGTCCGGTTCAGGTAAAACTACGTTGCTCAATATCCTTGCGGCTTTGGATAAGCCTACATCAGGAGTTGTTGTGCTGGACGGTCAGAATTTGGCAAAGATAAAGGAATCACAGGTGGCAACATTCAGACGTGATAATCTTGGCTTTGTGTTTCAGGATTTTAACCTGCTTGATACATTTTCTTTGGAGGATAATATTTATCTTCCGCTGGTGCTTGCGGGCAGACCCTATAGGGAAATGAAAGAAAGACTTGACCCTATAGCTCAAAGACTGGGAATTACCGAGCTTTTGAAAAAATATCCTTACGAGGTGTCAGGCGGTCAGAAACAGCGTGCGGCGGTGGCAAGAGCATTGATTACAAACCCAAAGCTGATTTTGGCAGACGAACCTACAGGAGCCTTGGACTCAAAGTCAACAGATGAGCTTTTGGAGCTGTTCGGAGAGATAAATAAGTACGGACAGACAATTTTAATGGTTACACATTCAGTAAAGGCGGCAAGCCATGCCGGACGTGTTATGTTCATAAAGGACGGAGAGGTGTTCCACCAGATTTATAGAGCGAATAACACAATACAGCAGTTCTATCAGAAAATTTCAGATACACTTACTATGCTTGCAACAGGCGGTGACAGAAGATGAAAAAAGGAATTTATTCACGCCTTGCCCTTACAGGCATAAAGAAAAATAAAAAGCTTTATATACCATATATTTTAACCTGCATAGGTATGGTTATGATGTTCTATATTATAACCTTTCTTTCAAGCAGTGATATGATGATGAACTACCCCGGCGGAGAAACTATGAGAGGTATTCTCGGCTTTGGAGTTTATGTAATTGGATTTTTTGCGGTGATTTTCCTTTTTTATACCAACTCTTTTCTTGTGCGAAGAAGAAAAAAGGAATTTGGTCTGTATAATATTTTGGGAATGGGCAAAAGAAATATCGCCCGTGTAATGCTTTGGGAAACATTGTTTATAGGCGCTTTTTCAATAGCTGTGGGAATGGCTTTGGGAGTTTTGTTTTCAAAGCTTGCAGAGCTTGTTATGGTAAACATAATGAGCATGGATGTAACCTTTGGCGTGACCATTGATTATAAAGCTATTTATTACACTGTGGTTTTGTTTGCGGTTATATTCTTTTTAATACTTTTAAATTCCCTCAGACAGGTTCATCTTTCAAACCCTATAGCCTTGCTTCACAGTGAAAATGCGGGAGAAAAACCGCCAAAAGCAAACTGGTTCTTTGCGGTTTTGGGAGTTTTGATTTTGGGATGCGCCTACTATCTTGCAGTTACAATTAAAGACCCTGTAACAACACTTGCGGCGTTCTTCTTTGCGGTTATTATGGTAATCATCGCCACTTACCTTATATTTATTTCCGGTTCTGTGGCATTCTGTAAGATTTTGCAGAAAAAGAAAAATTACTACTATAAGACAAACCATTTTGTTTCAGTGTCTTCTATGAGCTACAGAATGAAGAGAAACGGAGCCGGTCTCGCTTCAATATGCATACTCTGTACCATGGTTTTGGTTATGATATCCTCTACAGTGTGCCTTTATTTGGGAAAAGAGGATTCATTAAGGGAGAGATATCCCAGAAATATAAATATAACTATGACATCTCAGATATATTCAGATTTGATTTCACAGGACGCTAACAGCATTGCAAACATGAGCATTGAAACAGCGGAAAATATGGGATATAAACCCGTAAACGCCATTGATTATACAATGCTTTCCTTTGTAAGCTACATCAGAGACGGAGAAATTGTTTTTGACGACGGCGAGAATGGATTTAACTATGCGACAAGCGATTTATGGCAGATATTTATAGTATCTTTGGATGATTACAACAGACTGACAGGTTCACAGGAAAATCTAAACGAAGATGAAGTTATGATATATACATCGAAGGACATGGACTATAATTACGATGTTCTGAAAATAAAGGGTCAGGAGCCTTTGAATATAAAGAAAGTTGTAACGGATTTTGAAAATAACGGAGTTGACACAATGCAGATAATACCTGCCCTTTATATATTTGTTCCCGATTTGGAATTGCAGACGGAAATGATATCGGAACAGTCCGAAAATACCATAGGAAACATAAACAGATTTGTAGGCTATGACCTTGATGCCACTGACCAACAGCAGACAGATGTTTTTAATGAAATATACGATTGGCTGAGAACCTCACATGTTAACAGTGCGGACAGCAGTATGTACGTATATGTTGAGGGAGTAGCAAATGAAAAGTTTGAATTTTTCGGACTTTACGGTGGATTGTTCTTCCTCGGAATAATACTTGGTATAGTGTTCATATTTGCGGCGGTGCTTATTATGTACTACAAGCAGGTTTCAGAGGGATATGAAGACCAGTCCAGATTTGAGATAATGCAAAAGGTGGGCATGACTAAAAGAGAAATCAAAAAGAGCATAAACTCACAGATGCTCACAGTATTCTTTATGCCCCTTATCGCCTCAGGAGTGCATCTCGCCTTTGCGTTCCCGATGATTTACAAAATGCTTATACTTTTCGGACTTGTAAATAAAGTCTTTTTGATAATGGTGACGGTGGGATGCTTCCTTTTGTTTGCACTGCTTTATATGCTGGTGTATAAAATCACCTCGAGAGCCTATTATTCAATAGTCAGCGGAGGAAAGGAAAAATAATAAACCGGAGGTGACAACAGTGGAGGGAGAAATAACTTGCCAAGCGGGAGAAATATATAAGGTACATGAAAAAAAGAAAGAAAAAGGCATCGTGAAAAAAGCAATAAGCAGGGTAATAACCTGTACAGGGGTGGGTATAATTCTCCTTTTGGCTGTTCCTATAGCGGTTTGCGCAATGATGATAGCCGCTGTCTGGTGGACTACAGATAAAATAGTTTCGGCTATAAACAGCGGCGATGATTTTTAAACAGCTTTCACCTACATTACTCTATAAATAAAAAGCAAAAGCTCTGTGAACCGACATAGGTTTCACAGAGCTTTCGCTTTTAAGGATGAGTTAACATGTTTTCTGAGATTTTTTAAGTAAAACCGCTCCAAGGGCGGTGAGAATTATAATTCCCACAAGGGATAGAATAAGCTGTAAATTGTTGAAAAACAGCTTGTTTGCGGAAAGTATCGACACCATGCTGAAATTGTCAAGGATTTTAAAATCAATCATTGAAAGAATAGCAGGCGCTCCGAAAATTGCAAGATTTAAAAGCACGGAAATTATCTGAGATTTTAAAAGAGAGGAAATACCTAAGATAATAACCGTAAGGCTTATAACGCCCAAAAGCCTTATAAGATACAGAATTATCATATATACCATTATGGGAAGTGACATAAAGCTTTCGGAAAGCACCATAAGGTTTTGACTTTGGCTCATAAGATTTTCAAAGCCGTACATTTTCAGACAGTAGATAAAGTCAGGCGCAAAAGCCAAAACACACATGATTACGGAGAGCATAAGACAGGCTTTAACCTTTGTGCTTACAGTTTTTCCCTTGCCTTTAAGGGTGGTTGTTAAAATCTGATTCATTCCTGTGGCTTTTTCCATGGGGAAAAGGCTTGTAACCGATATCGCGATAAATAAAATCAGGAAACATGCAGAAGCTGACGCAGTTTTTGAGTCCGGATTAAACAGGTATGAATAACCGGAATAGGGGACAAACTCCGCATTTTCTCCCTGGGCTTCAAGCTCCTGCAAATGATAGGCAAGAGGGAGAAGCTTGCTTTCGATGCTGTATGCCTTTGTCCTTGCTGTGAAATTGTCACTGCTCAGAGCGGCGTTTTCATCGTACTCGGATTGCAGATAATTGAGTTTTTCCTCTGTGTATTCGCCCTTTAATGTTTCCATATAGCTTATTTCGCACTGCTCGTAGGCGGTTAGTGTGTCTTTTTTCGGGTAGCTTAGAAACTGCACCGCAATAAAAACAGCGAAAATAATAATTGCCCCGTTGCTTACAAAAAGCTTGAAACATTCGTAACTGAAAATTCCTGAGGAATATTTTTTCCTGTGGGGAGAGGGCAGGCGGGAAAAGATTTTAAGCTTTCCCTTTTCCTTTTTGGATTTTACAAATATTAAAACGCTTATTATGGGCAGAACCAGTGCAAGTACCGCCATAATTATAAGTGAAATGGTAAGCACGTCCATGGGGATTGAAAAGATGTTGAGGTTTACCTCGCCGCAGAACAGTGAAGTTCCGGAAAGAAAGTTTCCCAAGTTCAAAAAATGAAGCTGTGCCATCGGTGAGGTTACGGGAATTACAAAGTAGAGAACATAGTTTATTGCTAAAATTATTCCCGTTAAGCCATAGGCGGCAATGCCGTTTGCGAAAATCACAGAAAATACTATTGCGATTGACGCCACAATAAAAAATGCAAAGGCTTTTACAATCCATAAAAGAATGAAATACTGCCAGATGTTTATTTTTATGGTGCTTGCGGCAAAGCCCGGCAGTGACTGTACCGGTCTTGAAAGGTCGCCCAAGCCGTATACAACAGCGGAGTACAGCAGATTGACGGAAAGAAAGATAAGGGAAAGAAAAAAGCACATTATAAGCACTGCGAATATTTTAGCAAGTATAACCTGCTTTCTGCCTTTCTTTGTTGTCCTGATAACAGGCATTATGCCCTGCTGGTGTTCCTTTATAAGAAGCTCGCCCACAATCAAAAGGAGAATAAACACTGTTATAATGTCCCCGGTAAAAAGTCCCGTGGCGGCGGTTATGCCGTGGGTTTTGTCAAAGGACACAGGCGTTCCATGGAGGCTTTGAAAGTCCTCTGCCATTTTTAAAGCGTTGTTGTAGGCAAAGGAGCCTTTTTCTCCGAAGATTGAAACAGATGTCTTTTTCAAGGCGTTTTCCTCTGAGTCCGTGAGAAAATCCTCGTAGTTTTGTATAAACAAAGCTTCCTCGTAAAGCTCATTTAGAAAATCTTTTTCGTCGTACAGATTTTCGTCGTAGCCGGTTTCCGGGTCGTTTATTTTTTCCTGTATGACGTCTATTTTATTTTTAAGAAATGAAACCCTTTCGGATGTGTTCAGGTTTACCATTTCCGCAAAAACACTGCGGTAATTCTGGGGTGTGAAATAGGGATTTTCCTGGGTTTCAAGGCTTTCGGTGTAGTAGAAAATAAAAAGATTTATACCCAAAGCCATAATAAGCAGTAAAGCAATTTTTCCGGTGAGAATTTTTTTAAGTTCCCATAAAATCATTTTTTCTCACCTCTGTCGTTGAACATATACAGGTAAACATCCTCAAGTGTGGGAGGGAGGACGGAAAGTCTGGGGGCTTTGGGCTTTTTGTCGGAAACCACTCTTACCCATACCGTGTCCTTTTCGTCACGCCTTAAATTTCCCACCACAAAAAGCTTTTCAATAAAGGGAATGTCTTTCTCCCTTGCGGGAAATTCAAAAACCTTGCCCTCTGCTGTTTTAAGCCATTTTGACGGGGGCAGACAGCCGTAACACACGCCGCTTTTCAGCATAACCACCTTTTTGGCGATAAATTCAATATCAGGCACAACATGGGTGGCGATTATTACAATTCGGTCAAAGGCGATTTCCGAAATTAAATTTCTTATTCTTATGCGCTCCTTGGGGTCAAGGCCTGCGGTTGGTTCGTCAAAGATAAGTATTTTCGGGTCGCCCAAAATTGCCTGTGCTATTAAAACTCTCTGCTTCATTCCGCCGGAAAAGCCCCCAAGCTTTTTGTCCAAAACATCATAGAGATTAACTTTTTTTGCCGCCTGTTCCACCATTTTGGGGATTTCCCTTTTCGGGATACCCTTTAAAGCGCACATGTACCACAAAAAACGCCTTGCGGTAAAGTTGTCGTATATTCCCTGCTGCTGGGGCATATAGCCTAAAAGTGAGCGGTATTGGTCGCCCATTTTTAAAATGGGGGTGGAATCCCAAAAAACCTCGCCCTTTGTGGGGCTTATGTTGTCGGTGATAATTTTCATCATTGTTGATTTTCCCGAGCCGTTGGGCCCTAAAAGTCCGTATATGCCCGGCTTGAAGGTGAGGGAAAAATTGTCAAGGGCTTTTTTCTCACCGTACTGCTTTGTTATGTTTTTTAGTTTAAGCTCCATATAACCGCCCTCCTTTTATATAGTTTTTGCTATTGTCAATCCTCCCAGCTGTAAAAAGCAAAGGGTTCGCTTTGAGGATTGTTTTTATCTATTAAAACGTAGCTTTGTCCTGTTATAGTGTAAGAATTTTCACCTGTCGGAACTTTTTTGTCGGTTCTTGTGCCTATATAGCCGCTGTCCGTCAGAAAGTAGATATTTAAATCATCACTGCCGCCGGTTATGGCGTCTGCCTCGCTTTCGGAGAAGCCACGCTGTTTTTTCTCAAATTCTTCCTTGTCGATGGTTTTTTCTTCCTGAGTTTTAAGGTCAACGGCAAAATATTTTTCCGGAACAAAGGTCAGAGAATCATTCACCGTAAATGTGTAGCCGTATAAGAAATTATCGTCGGCGAAAACAGGGGAAGTCGCCGCTTTGTTTTCATAAATTACTGTGTTTTCACCTGTTTCAACATTGTATTTATATACATTGTAGGTTCTCTGTTTCTCGTACTCCATGAATTTTCTGCTGAATTCATCCCAGTTGTTACCCTGCAAATCGCTTTCGTAAAGCTCGCTGTACATGTCTTCGTCCATATGGGTGGTGAGATAAATTATTTCAGAACCGCAGACAGCTATGATGCTCAAATTGCTTGCCTGTGTTAATTGGTCTATAACAGTGGTTTCTTTTCCTGTTTTCGTTTTTACACAGTAAATTCCGTAATAGGATTCACCTGTGTTAAAGTTTGAAACCTCTGCCAAATAATAAAGGTAGTCGCCGGAAACTCGAAAGTCACTGGGAAAGACATAGTAGCCGTTTTCTGCCAATTCTTTTCCTAAAGCTGCGATTTCTTCAGGGTTTGTGTAGTCTATGTCCGATTTTATAACGGTTACAACTGCTTCTTCAGAATTCAATATGTAGATGTTGTCGCCGAAAACACTGTAACCTGAAGAGTAACCGACATATCCGTGACAGCTTTTGCCGGAGTGCTGACAGTCCTTTTTGTTGCACAGTATTACATCCTCTTTGGAAGAAGCGTCAAAATAGTGGAGTATACCGTTTCTGTCATTAAAAAATACTCCGTCCCTGTAGACAGTAAAATTATATGCGCTGTAATTGCTTTTCCAGCTTAAAGCCTGCTGTGTTTCTTCATTGCCGGAGCAGGCAGTAAATGCGGACATCAATAAAACAAGACACATAATCAGTGAAAGTTTTCTAAACTTCATAAAATCACCCCGTTAGCAATATGGCTCTGCTTTTTTATTCGCAGAGCCAATATTTTAATAAAAATTTAATTTTCAGAAAGAGCTAAACCTGCTCTGAAATACGGTCTATAATCTCTTGAATACCCAGTTCCTCAAGGTGCTGGGCGATTTCAGCCATATTTTTTTCTATGCTTTCTTCAGTTATATTTCCGTTTTCATCGGCTAAAACTCCGTTATCATAGAAAAAGTTTCTGGTTATTTCACAGACATAAAGGTCGATTTGTTCTTTTACATCCTCAAGTCCAGTAAGGTCAAAACCGTTTGGTTTGTCAATCTCCTGAGCGTTTTCCAATGCTTCAAGATAAGGGGCGATACGGTCGCCGTTTTCATCTTTTGGAGAGAAAGCTACTCTGCAAAGTTCCTCATCAAAAAGGCTCACATAGTATTGGTCACTTTCTGAGTAAAGGGACTTTTTAACATCCTTGTCTGTTATGAGGTCGTAAAGAAATGCTAAAGCTTCATCCTTTTTCTCGGTTTTTGAGGATACAGCAAGACCGCAGAGACTTGTTTTTTGTATGGATTCCGGAGAATAGTAAATATATTTTCCTGAACCGGTGGGCAGAAGAGTAAAATCGCCTGCCACTATAGGTAAATCCTTTACTCCGTGCCCCATTGAATTGTTTATATCAAAGGTGTCTAATTGCGTTGTATATCCCTTTTCACGATATCTCACCATAGCTTTTACATAGTCTATAAAGTATTCATCGGAGAAAAGGTTAAAAACTTTCGGCTCTGTTTCCCTTGTCATTCCCACTCCCGAAACCGGGAAAAGATAGGTATATATTTCAAGATAAAACATCAGATTTTTGGGTACAACGTAGTGAAAACCGTAAACACCGTATGGAAGAACGTATTTTTTATCAATGCTTGTGTCATGATTCACTATATCCACAAGGCTGTCTGTGGGAAGATATATAAGGGTGCTTGAATATTGTGAAAGCTTTTCAAGAAGCTGGTCGGCTTCTGTTATATCCACCATGTATTCTTCCATAGGCAGTTGAGCTTCCTCGAATAACTTTGTCTTAACTCCAAAGCTTGTGCCTACTGATATTGCATTTTTTACTGAGCTTATGTTGGTGGGGAATATGTACTGAACGCCGTCAAATTTTCCGTAATTCGGATTTTCCTCAAGCACGTATTCCTTTAAAATGGATTCCTGCTGTTCGTCCGAGAAAACACCATCGAGAGGCAGAAGACAGCCGTTATCAACGCAATTTATAATGTCTTGAAGATACAATGTAAAATCATCGGGATTGTTGCTGTTTTCCAGGTATAAAATATCGAAATCGGAGGAAAGTTTTTGGTAGTCTATTGTCATTGTTTCTTTGTCCTGATAGTCTGGATAGATAAATCCGGCAATATCTACACGATAGTCTTTTTTCAATTTCTCAAGTTTTGCATTGAGAGAGTTTTCAAGACTTACTGCATCTTCTTCAGAACACCTATAAATGCCAAATTTAAGCTCAACTATGTTTTTATCGCTGTCACAGGCTGTCAAAATAAATATTGACAATAACAAGCAAATGAGAACAGACAAAGCTTTTTTGCATATTCTGTTTATCATTAATTTCCCTCCTATTTTATAGTATTTTTATGGTACAGGTAATACAGGTGTTCCGTAAGATGTATTGATATAATGTCCGCCTCCCAAAGAGTGAGATCCTTTAGCGTAATAAAGCTTATTGATAGAACCGGGTGCTGAGTAATCACTTATAATAGCGGAATTGCTGGTAGCAGGACCGCCAGCTTCGTCATCAAAAGCTCTATTAATAGGGTCTTTTTCACTGGCGGTTTCGTATTGAATATACAGTTTAGCATAGCAATACTGTATATTCGGACGGTATGTTGTTGCTGTAACTTTGAAGTCACCTTCAACAAACAATGCACCCTCATATTCTACGCCGCCTGATTCTCCATAAGCATGGTCTACTTCCTCGGCATTAACAGATACGGAAAACAACGCTGTTGTCAAAATCACACCGGAAAGTATAGTGCTTATGATTTTTTTAACACGTCTCTTCATATAAAATACTCCTTTCTGCAGTAAATTATGGAAAAACCATTTATATCATTTTAATATTATTTATTTTTGATTTAAAAGGCTGGATTTTTAAGATAACAGCACATCGGACTCCCCTCATAAAATAGTTTACTGTAAATTACATATAAAAATAATCAATTTATTTAAAATTTATTATGGTAAGAGTATAACATATTAAAAATATAATTGCAAGCTTTTTGCGTCATTTTTTAAAAATTTCAAAGCTGTTCTTCAAGTCTGACTATAATCTCCTGAATACCCAGTTCCTCAAGGTGCTGGGCAATTTCTGCCATTCCTTTTTCTACGCTTTCATCGGTGAGCTTTCCGTTTTCATCGGCTAAAACTCCGCCGCTGTAGAAAAAGTTTCTGGTTATTTCACAGACATAAAGGTCAATTTGTTTTTTTACATCCTCAAGTTCAGTAAGGTCAAAACCGTTTGGTTTGTCAATCTCCTGAGCATTTTCCAGTGCTTCAAGATAAGGGGCAATACGGTCGCCGTTTTCATCCTTTGGAGAGAATGTTACATCGCAAAGCTCCTCGTCAAAAAGACTTACATAATATTGACGGTGTTCTTTGTACAGGGACTTTTTAACATCTTTGTCTGTTATGAGGTCGTAAAGAAACGCTAAAGCTTCATCCTTTTTCTCGGTTTTTGAGGATACAGCAAGACCGCAAAGACTTGTTTTTTGTATGGACTCAGGGGAATAGTAGATATATTCTTCCGAGCCGGAGGGCATAAGCGTCCAATCTCCCGTAACTATTGTCAAATCTTTTCTTCCGTGTCCCATGGAATTGTTGATATCAAAGGTATTTAACGGTGTTGTATAGCCTTTTTCACGGTATCTCACCATAGCTTTTACATAGTCTATAAAGTGTTCGTCTGAGAAAAGGTTAAAAACCCTCGGTTCGGCTTCCTTTGACATTCCCACTCCGGAAACCGGGAAAAAATAGGTGTAAGTATCCAGATAAAACAAAAGGTTTTGAGGAACCACATAGCTAAATCCAAAAGCGCCGTATGGAAGGGTATATGTTTCACCATCGCCGGAGTTGTGTTTTTCTATATCTAAGCTGCTGTCTGTTGGAAGATATATAAGGGTGCTTGAATATTGTGAAAGCTTTTCAAGAAGCTGGTCGGCTTCTGTTATATCAACCATGTATTCTTCCATAGGCAGCTGAGCTTTTTCAAATAACTCTGTCTTAACTCCAAAGCTTGTGCCCACAGTGCTTGGATTTTTTACGGAGCTTCTGTTGGTGGGGAATATGTACTGAACACCGTCAAATTTTCCGTAATCAAGATTTTCTTCAATGACATATTGCTCCATAATTGTGTTCACTATAATTTCCTCCTGACCCTCAAAAAAGATGTCGTCAAGAGCCATGAAACATCCGTTTTCCACACAGTTTATAATGTCTTGAAGATACGATGTAAAATCATCGGGATTGTTACTGTTTTCCAGATAGAAAATATCAAAATCTGAGGAAAGCTTTTCATAATCATCGCCGTAATCAGAATAATTAAAGCCGGAAATATCCACACGGTAGGGCTTTGACAGGTTTTCAAGCTCCGCATTGAGAGAGCTTTCCAAAATTACGGCGTCTTCCTCTGAACATCTGTAAATACCCCATTTAATTGTGGCTGTGTTTTGTTCTTTCTTACATCCTGAAAGGGTCAGCACGCCTGCAAGTACAGTGAATGCAAGCAGACAGCACAGAATTTTCTTAAAATTTTTCCTCATAATATCAACTCCTTACTTTTGCAATTATTTTTAATATTTCGTTAATTTAATTATATAATATCCAAAAAACTTTTCAACAATTTATGTAAAAATTAAGAATTTTTTAATAATTACAGAAGCTGCACATAAAAAATCAGCGCCCGAAAGGACGCTGACTAATATATAGTTATATTAAAGTATTTCTAAAAGATTTTTGCTGTTTTTCCAGAGGATTTTTTCTTTCAGTTCATCGGAAATGGGAAGCTCTTTAAAAAGCTTCAAAGCGTTTTTCTGGTCATCCCAAGGGGAATCGGTTCCGAAAAGAATTTTGTCGGGATTGTGGTTTTGTAAAATTCTTAAAATCTGCTTTTCATCAAACTTTCCTATGGTGAAGCTTGTGTCGATGTATACATCTTTGCCCACAAGGCAATCCTCAACATCATCCATATATTCATAACCGCCCATGTGTGCGGCGATTATTTTTGCACCGTTAAGTCTTGGGAGAATACCGGCAAGTCGTTTCGGTGTGCTTCTGTGAACATCCGGGAATGATGGGTCCATTCCGCAGTGGATTAAAATTATAAGTCCCAGCTCTGCGGCGTATTCCATAATGCGGACAACCGCTTCGTCGTCGAGATACAGTCCCTGAAAATCAGGATGTATTTTTATTCCCTTTATTCCTGCGGATTTAAGCCTTTTAAGCTCGTCTTTCATGTCGGGATTTAAAGGATGACAAGCGCCGAAGGAATAAAGTCCTGTTGTATCGCCCTCGTTGTTTATCTCTATTGCATAATTGTTTATTGAATGAACCTGGTCTGCTCTTGAGGCTACCGGCATGTTTACGCTTATGTCAATGCCGTTTTCTCTCATGGATTTTATTAAATCCTCTTTGGTTCCATTTAAAAAGGCATGAGCGCCGGCGGAACTTTCCAAAGCCTTTATAGCGTGGGGTGCAAGCTTTGGCGGAAAAATATGTGTGTGAATATCTATAACCATCTAAACACTTCCTTGATTTAAAGCTATAATTTATTAAAAGAATACAGTATAATTATACATCTGTTTTCATAGCAATTCAAGTTAATTTTTCCGTTGTTTATTTGAATAAATAAAAATACAGGGGAAAATACTACTTTAAAACAGTATGATAAAGGTGATAACTATGAAAAAAATCACAAAAGAGGAATATTCAAAGCTGACAGAGAAAATCTCCCCGCCGTCGCCCACATTGAAAAACTGTGTGTTTGCATTTCTTATAGGCGGTTTAATATGCACCGTTGGTCAGATTTTTCTTGATACCTATTTGAGCTTTGGTTTTTCAAAGGAAGAGGCAGGAATGCTCAATACAATTACAATGATTTTTATAGGCGTAACATTGACGGCTTTCGGAATTTATGAAAAGATAGGAAGCAAGGCGGGAGCAGGAACTCTGGTGCCTATAACAGGCTTTGCAAACTCCGTGGCGTCCTCAGCAATCGAATTTCGCACAGAGGGTTTCATAACCGGAGTTGGCGTTAAGATGTTTGTAATAGCCGGCCCGGTAATAGTCTACTCGATAGCCGCAGGCGTGGTTTACGGGGTTGTTGTTTTTCTTATGAAGATTATAACAAAGGCATAGGAGGTAAAATTCCTATGCCTTTGTTATAGAGTTTGTATTCTTGCGGAAATAAGATTTATCAGATTTTCTTTTTGTTTGTCGGCGATTAAAGATTCTTTGCACATTGAAATGAGTTTATCTTCCGATTTTTTCAGCTTGTCTATCATTTTCTCGGCGGCGGTTTTTGAAAGACCGGAGTTTTCGGCAAACACAAGAAAATCTTTTCTGCGTATGTTTGTTTTTTTACCGTTCATTGTCAAGGCAAACTGTTCCTTGTCCTCCGGCATTATTGTATTGACAGGAAGCAGGTCATAGGCCGGTGAGAGAACATATTCCCCTGAGCCTTCAAAGGTTTCTATAAGGGAAAAGTTTTTAAGATGCATGTCGGAATTTCCAACAATATATGAAAATACAAGACGCATGAAAAGCTCTGTCATATCAAGTCCGGTTCGTGAGGAATATTTGCTTATTATTTTTGCACAGCGCTCATAGGAGCCTCTGTATTTATCCTGTGTAAGCCTCAGGTCAAGCTGACAAAAATCTTCCATAGCCAGCATCTGTATTTTTCCTTTATCAGAAAAAATTCTGTCCACACGTTTTGTTATATAGGCGAGATTTTCTCCGTCTTTTACAAGTGCATGAGGAACCGTAGGAATTCCAACAACATCAGCCATTGTCATTATAAGCTGTTCCGCCTGAGGAAGACATTCAAATTCTTCTACCTGAGGTTTTAAAATGTATCCGGTGGGATAATTTACGATTGTAAGCTTTGTTTTTTTATCGGTTGACAGATGGAGAGATAATTTTTTCTGTACGCCGGGAACGGTGTAACCTCTGTTTATATTTTCTGATACCAAATGTATCAAAGCTTGGTTTGATATTTCAATTTCCGGAAGCTGTGCAGTTCCGAAAAATTTTTTGATACAGCTTTTATGCCAGCCTGTTTCGTATTCCTGTGTTTTTAAAGGCTTACCGCAGCAAAGACAGTTCATATGCGTTCCTCCCTTATACTTACATTTCCTATGCAGTCTTTACAGGCAACCATGAGAAGCTGAAACCTGTCTTTTGTGTCGATTTTCCAGTTTCTGCTGACGATATTTAACAACCAGCCTTCGGGTATTAAACCGTCAAAAAAAGGAAAAAGAACTTTTGATGTGTACATTTCTTTTTGTAATGGAAGGGTAAGGGACACGGGAGCAGGGTTTTGGGATAAAAGATAGTTTTCATCGTAGAGAAAAGAATAACCGCTGTCTGTTTCTTTTAATTCTCCTGCGTAAATATTTCTCACATACACATAGGCAGTTCTGAGAGTCTGCATTACTTATCTTCCTTTCTGCCGGGAACCGCTTCCATGCCGAACATGGCAAGTGCGGCGTTTACTTTGTCCATTCTTACTGTTTCTTTACCTTGTTCCAAATCCCTTACAAATCTAAGGCCAAGCCCCGAACGCATGGCAAATTCCTCCTGGGTAAGACCTGCCGCTTTTCTGTTTTCTTTAATAAATCTGGCAATCCTGTTCATGGTATCACACTTTCAATAATTTTATTGTTAATAATTATTTTATACCTTATCGGGTATAAAGTCAATGATTTTTTATAAATTATACCTTTTCGGGTATATTTTATGTGTTAATGATAATTTTATACCTTATCGGGTATAAAAATAAACTTAGATTTTCAAAAAAGGAAATAAAATCTCATAGATAAATTGCTGTCAAAAGTTCCTTTAAAAACAACCAACACCACCGGGTGTTTCTTGGTAGAGCTTAAAAATTTCCCCAAAGGCGTTTTAATGCTTTTGGGGAATTATTTTTTGAAAAATCTTTATTAAAATGAAAAAAATCCCGTAAAATACGGGAAAAAGGCAAAAATGCCCTTGACAAACAAAATGAGATGTAGTAAATTATTAAGATGTAACATCATGGGGATATGTGTCTGCTTGTCTTTAAAAACAGGCAAAAAAAATTTGTTGACCGTTGGTATATTAGCACATAATATGCCGGATTGTCAAGAGTTTTTCAGAAACATTTCCTCCCTGATTAAAACAGAAAAATTGCTTATTTTGTGACTGCATTATATATATCGCTTTTGTCGCATGAAGCAAAACCCGAAGCTTTAAAAGCTTTGAGGGAACAGCGTTAGATTTTTTATCCTAAATGATTTCTTAAAGGAGTGATACGCCCGATGGTAAATGTCAAACCGGTAAAGCTTGGAAACAACATCAGACAGAGCTTCGCAAAAATTGACGAAGTTATCGAAATGCCAAACCTTATTGAGGTTCAGAAAAAGTCATATGACTGGTTTATCAAAGAGGGACTTGCAGAGGTATTCAAGGATGTTTCAGGAATAACCGATTACACAGGTAATCTTGTTCTCGATTTCATTGACTACAGTCTGGACGTTGATAAGCCCAACTACAGTGTTATCGAATGTAAAGAGAGAGATGCAACATATTCCGCAGCATTGCGTGTAACTGCTCGTCTTATCAACAAGGAAACAGGCGAAATTAAGGACTCCAACGTGTTCATGGGCGATTTCCCGCTTATGACCGCAAGCGGCACCTTTGTTATTAACGGTGCAGAAAGAGTTATAGTTTCTCAGCTTGTAAGAAGCCCGGGCGTTTATTATAAGATGGACCACGACAAGACAGGTAAAGAGCTTTTCAGCTCCACTGTTATTCCTAACAGAGGTGCCTGGCTTGAATACGAAAACGATGTAAACGACGTTTTCTATGTTCGTATAGATAAAAACAGAAAGATTCCGGTTACTGTTTTCATCAGAGCCTTGGGACTTGGTACAAACGCAGAAATCCTTGAGTGCTTCGGCGACGACGCAAGAATTAAGGCAACTATTGAAAAGGATACAACAAACTCAGTAGACGAGGGTCTTATTGAAGTATACAAGAAGCTCCGTCCAAGTGAGCCTCCTACAGTTGACAGCGCAAAAACCCACATTCACAATCTGTTCTTCGATTCAAGAAGATACGATATGTCAAGGGTTGGCCGCTATAAGTACAACAAAAAGCTCGGTATCTCCAACAGACTTGCAGGCTGTGTTTTGGCAGAGCCTATTGCAAATCCGAGAACAGGCGAGGTTATGGCTCTTCGTGGCGACACAATTTCCAGAGAAAAGGCAAAGGAAATTGAAAACGCCGGCGTAAGCGTTGCATTTGTTGCAGGCGAGGACGGAAAGGTAATCAAGATTATATCAAACGGAATGGTTGATATAAACGAGTACGTAAGCTTTGACGCAAAGAAAGAATGCGGCATAAACGAAAAGGTAAGCTTTGCAGTTCTCTGCGAAATCCTTGACAGCTGTGAGAATGAAGAGGAACTCAAGCACACAATCAAGAGAAGAGCTGCTGACCTTATTCCTAACCACATAACAATCGACGATATTTTCTCTTCAATCAACTACATGAACTGCCTTGCAGAGGGCATCGGCGTTACAGATGATATCGACCATTTGGGCAACAGACGTATCAGATGCGTAGGCGAGCTTTTGCAGAACCAGTTCAGAATCGGTTTCAGCCGTCTTGAAAGAGTTATCAGAGAGAGAATGACATTGCAGGCTTCCGACCTTGAGTCACTTTCCCCTGGTTCTCTTATAAATATCAGACCTGTTACAGCGGCAATCAAAGAGTTCTTTGGTTCTTCACCGCTTTCACAGTTCATGGACCAGAACAACCCTCTTGCAGAGCTTACTCACAAGAGAAGACTTTCAGCATTGGGTCCTGGCGGTCTTTCCAGAGATAGAGCCGGATTTGAGGTTCGTGACGTTCACTACACCCACTACGGACGTATGTGTCCTATCGAAACTCCTGAAGGTCCTAACATCGGTCTTATTTCCTACCTTGCAACATTTGCAAGAATTAACGAATACGGCTTCATTGAAGCACCATTCAGAAAGATAAACAAAGATACCGGCGTCGTAACAGACGAGGTTATCTACATGACAGCGGACATGGAAGACGAATTTGCAGTTGCTCAGGCTAACGAGCCTTTGGACGAAAACGGCAGATTTGTTCATAAGAAAGTAAACGGACGTTTCAGAGATGAATTCGTTGAATTCCCGGCAGAGCGTTTCGACTTTATGGACGTTTCTCCAAGAATGGTTGTTTCCGTTGCTACCGCTATGATTCCGTTCCTTGAAAACGACGACGCAAACCGTGCTTTGATGGGTTCAAACATGCAGAGACAGGCAGTTCCGCTTCTCGTTACCGAGTCACCAATCGTTGGTACCGGTATGGAGTACAAGGCAGGCGTTGACTCAGGCGTTTGTATCCTCTCAGAAGAGGACGGCGTGGTTATGAGCGTTGACGCAAACCACATCAGAGTTCAGTATGACTCAGGCAGAGTTCAGGACTTTGACGTTATCAAGTTCCTCCGTTCCAACCAGGGAACATGTATAAACCAGATTCCGGTTGTTTCAAGAGGACAGAGAGTTGTAAAGGGCGAGGTTCTTGCAGACGGTCCTTCAACAAAGAACGGCGAAATTTCCCTTGGTAAAAATGCCCTCATCGGCTTTATGACATGGGAAGGTTACAACTACGAGGACGCAGTTCTCATCAATGAAAAGATAGTTAGAGATGATGTTTACACATCAATTCATATAGAAGAATACGAAACAGAAGCAAGAGATACAAAGCTTGGACCGGAGGAAATCACAAGAGATATTCCAAACGTGGGCGAGGATATGCTTAAAGACCTTGACGAGGACGGTATTATCCACATCGGCGCAGAGGTTCATGCAGGCGATATTCTTGTTGGTAAGGTAACACCAAAGGGAGAAACAGAGCTTACAGCCGAGGAAAGACTTTTGAGAGCTATTTTCGGCGAGAAGGCAAGAGAAGTAAGAGATACATCTTTGAGAGTTCCTCACGGTGAATGCGGTATCGTTGTTGACGTTAAGGTGTTCACAAGAGAGGACAGCCGTGACGAGCTTCAGCCCGGCGTTAACAAGGTTGTACGCTGCTATCTTGCTCAGAAGAGAAAGATAAGCGTAGGCGACAAGATGGCCGGACGTCACGGAAACAAGGGTGTTGTTTCCAGAATTCTCCCTGTTGAGGATATGCCATTCCTTCCGAACGGTACTCCGCTTGATATCGTTTTGAACCCGTTGGGCGTTCCTTCACGTATGAACATCGGTCAGGTACTTGAGGTGCATCTTGGTTATGCAGCAAAGGCTCTTGGCTGGAAGATAATGACTCCTGTATTCGACGGCGCACACGAGCAGGATGTATTCGAGGCTTTGGAACAGGCTGGCTACAGCCGTGACGGTAAAACATGGCTTACCGACGGACGTACAGGCGAGCGTTTCGACAACCCTGTTACAGTAGGTTACATGTATTACCTCAAGCTCCATCACCTTGTTGACGATAAGATTCACGCAAGAAGCACAGGTCCTTACTCCCTTGTTACTCAGCAGCCTCTGGGCGGTAAAGCTCAGTTCGGCGGCCAGCGTTTCGGAGAAATGGAAGTTTGGGCACTTGAAGCTTACGGCGCAGCTTATACACTTCAGGAAATCCTTACAGTTAAGTCCGACGACGTTGTTGGACGTGTTAAGACCTACGAGGCAATCGTTAAGGGCGAAAACATCCCAACACCTGGTATTCCTGAGTCCTTTAAGGTTCTCATTAAGGAACTCCAGTCCTTGGCTCTTGATGTTAAGGTTCTCGATAAGAACAACGAAGAAATCGACCTGAAGCAGAAGTTCGACGATGACGACGATATTCCGACACATGCAGATGACGGAGAAGAGCCGGATACAGTATTCGACGAAAACGAAGTAATGACAAATATGGACGACGGTTTCTCCCTTGACGAGGATTCCAACGAGGGCAACTTCTTTGACGAGCGTTCAATATTTGATGACACCGATGATTCCGCCTTTGATTATGACGATCACGGCGCAGATGAGTTTTAAGGAGGAGAAGCACAATGGATCATAATGTTTTTGAGTCTATTAAAATAGGACTTGCTTCCCCTGACCAGATAAGAGCATGGTCTTATGGCGAGGTAAAAAAGCCGGAGACAATCAACTACAGAACATTGAAGCCTGAGGTTGACGGCTTGTTCTGCGAGCGTATTTTCGGACCTACAAAGGACTGGGAATGTCACTGCGGTAAGTACAAGAGAATCCGCTTTAAGGGCAAAGTCTGCGACCGCTGCGGCGTTGAGGTAACAAGAGCTAAGGTAAGACGTGAGCGTATGGGTCACATCGAGCTTGCCGCTCCTGTATCACATATCTGGTACTTCAAGGGTATTCCATCAAGAATTTCACTTATGCTTGATATTTCCCCAAGAATGCTTGAAAAGGTTCTGTATTTTGCCTCATACATCGTAACAGATCCCGGCGACTGCCGTGACCTTGTGAAGATGCAGTGTCTCTCAGAGCGTGAATACAACGACATGAGAGAAAAATATGACGACGATTTTAAGGCGTCTATGGGTGCGGAAGCTATCAAAGAGCTTTTGCAGGAAGTAAACCTTGACGAGCTTTCAGAGCAGCTTAGAGCACAGCTTGAAAACGCTTCAGGTCAGAAGAGAGTTCGTCTTTTGAAAAGACTTGAGGTTGTAGAGAGCTTCAGAATGTCAGGCAACCGTCCTGAGTGGATGATTCTTGACGTTGTTCCGGTAATTCCACCGGATATCAGACCGATGGTTCAGCTGGACGGCGGACGTTTCGCAACCTCCGACCTTAACGACCTTTACAGACGTGTAATTAACAGAAACAACCGTCTTAAAAGACTTTTAGAGCTTGAAGCTCCGGATATAATTATCAGAAATGAAAAGAGAATGCTTCAGGAAGCTGTTGACGCACTTATCGACAACGGCAGAAGAGGCAGACCTGTTACAGGTCCTAACAACCGTCCTTTGAAGTCACTTTCAGATATGCTTAAGGGTAAGCAGGGACGTTTCCGTCAGAACCTTCTCGGTAAGCGTGTTGACTACTCCGGACGTTCTGTTATCGTTGTTGGCCCTGAACTTAAAATGTATCAGTGCGGTCTTCCTAAGGAGATGGCATTGGAGCTCTTTAAGCCATTCGTTATGAAGCGCCTTGTTGAAACAAAGAATGTTGTAAACATCAAGGCTGCAAGAAAGGCTGTTGAAAGAGCAAAGCCTGAGGTTTGGGACGCTCTTGAAGTTGTAATCAAGGGACATCCGGTACTTTTGAACCGTGCTCCTACACTTCACAGACTTGGTATTCAGGCTTTCGAGCCGGTTCTTGTTGAAGGCCGTGCATTGAAGCTTCACCCACTTGTTTGTACAGCATTTAACGCCGACTTCGACGGCGACCAGATGGCTGTTCACGTTCCTCTTTCCGCAGAGGCACAGGCTGAGGCAAGATTCCTGATGCTGGCTGCCGGAAACCTTTTGAAGCCTTCCGACGGACGTCCTGTTGCAGTTCCTACACAGGATATGATTCTTGGTTCTTACTACCTGACCCTTGATAAGGACGGAGAACCGGGCGAGGGCAAGGTATTCTGCGATGTAAACGAAGCTATGATGGCATACAGCGCAGGAGTTGTAAAGCTTCATTCAAAAATCAAGGTTCGCCGCACTATGGTTATCGACGGTGTGGAGGAATCCGGTATCATCGATACAACAGTTGGTAAGATTATATTCAACGATCCAATTCCTCAGGATTTGGGATTTGTTGACAGATCTAAGCCTGAAAATAAATTTAAACTTGAAATTGACTTCCTTGTTGGCAAGAAGCAGCTCGGTAAAATTGTTGACGCTTGTATCCGTATCCACGGCGCAAACGTAGCCGCTCAGGTGCTTGACGATATCAAGGCACAGGGTTACAAATACTCAACAAGAGGTGCTATCACCGTTGCTGTTTGCGACGCTGAAATTCCACCGGCAAAGAAAGAGATTATCGCAGCCGCTGAAAAAGAGGTTGACGAGGTAAGAGAGTACTACATGAACGGTATGTTCTCCAACGAAGAGCGTTATGCAAGAGTTCTTAAGATTTGGGAGAAAGCCACAAACGACGTTACCGCCGCACTTCAGAAGAACTTGGGCAGATACAACCCAATCTACATGATGGCGGATTCCGGTGCCCGTGGTAGTATGAGCCAGATTCGTCAGCTTGCCGGTATGCGTGGTCTTATCGCCAACACATCAGGTAAAACAATCGAAATTCCAATCAGAGCTAACTACCGTGAAGGTCTTAACATTTTGGAATACTTTATTTCATCCCGTGGTGCTCGTAAGGGTCTTGCCGATACAGCTCTTAGAACTGCTGACTCCGGTTACCTTACCCGTCGTCTTGTTGACGTTTCACAGGATGTTATCATCCGTGAGGACGACTGCGGAACCCACGAAGGTCTTGAAATCTTTGACATCAAGTCAGGAAATCAGGTTATCGAAGGTCTCCACGAGCGTCTTGTGGGCAGATATCTTGTTGATGATTTCTGTGATAAGGAAACAGGCGAGGTTCTTGTATCCAAGGATAAGATGATGGACGAACACGATGCAGATATTATCGTAAATGCAGGTACAGAAAAGATTACAATCCGCAGCATTTTGGGCTGCCGTGCAAAACACGGTGTCTGCAAGAAGTGCTACGGTTCCAACCTTGCAAACGGTATGCCTGTTAATGTGGGTGAGGCTGTTGGTATTATCGCAGCTCAGTCAATCGGTGAGCCTGGTACACAGCTTACAATGAGAACCTTCCATACCGGTGGTGTTGCTTCCGCAGAAGATATCACACAGGGTCTTCCACGTGTTGAAGAGCTTTTCGAAGGCAGAAAGCCAAAGAGCCTTGCTATCATCAGTGAAATCGACGGTGTGGTTCGCTTTGAGGAAATCAAGAACAACAGACACGCTGTTGTATTCAATCCGGAAACACAGGAAGAGAAACAGTACCTCATCCCATTCGGATTCAGAGTTAAAGTTGAAGAGGGACAGCAGATTAAAGCCGGCGATAAAATCACCGACGGTTCTGTTAACCCACATGATATACTTGCAATTCTCGGCGCAAATGCCGTACAGGACTACCTCATCTCTGAAGTTCAGAGTACTTACCGCTTGCAGGGTGTTGATATCAACGATAAGCATATCGAAGTTATCGTTCGCCAGATGATGAAGAAGGTAAGAGTTGAGGATGCCGGAAGCACAGAGTTTATGGCAGGCCAGATGTACGACAAGAACGACGTACTCTTTGCAAACGAAGAAATTCAGAAGAGAATCGCAAACGGCGAAACCGGACTTAAAGAGGCAACATATACTCAGCTTCTCCTGGGTATCACAAAAGCATCTCTTGCAACAGACAGCTTCTTGTCTGCCGCTTCCTTCCAGGAAACAACAAGAGTTCTCACAGACGCCGCTATTAAGGGTAAGGTTGACCCGCTTATCGGACTTAAGGAAAACGTTATTATCGGTAAGCTTGTTCCTGCCGGTACAGGTATGGCAAGATATAACAACATCCAGATAGAGGAGAACACACCGGCAGTTCAGTCCGCCGCCAACGTAACTCCTCTCGAAACCTCCGACATAGAAGACTCCTCCGAAGAATAATTTTATATCCGACTTTTTTGATTCCGCCTTGCATGGCTTTCTTATAAAAATAAGGATGATTACAAGGCGGGCGAGACCTTTTGATTAGTCTTTGGAGTGGTTCGCTCTCGGTTGGGTTCCATTTTTAAATATTAAAATTTACAGCCATGGTTTATTTTGTGCCATGGCTGTGTTTTTTAATTCCGCCTTGCTGCATGGTTTTCTTATGAAAATAAGGATGATTAAAAGGCGGGCGAGACCTTTTGATTAGTCTTTGGAGTGGTTTGCTCACGGTTGAGTTTCAATTTTAAATATTAAAATTTACAGCCACGGTTACTGTTTAACCGTGGCTGGGTTTATTTGTAAAAGATAATATTTATTTTCTTTTATAGAAAACAAGAAAAATCCGCAGTTACCATTGAACTGCGGATTTTTGTGTTATAAGTTATTTATATCTCAGCTATAGGAACTCCGGGCTGGAGCTTTGAAAATACTTTTCTGTTTATTCTTGTATAGAGGAAGATTGCCACTATAAGTGCGCCTACCTCAGCTATAGGATATGCAAACCACACAGCGTTTACGCCAAAGTTTGAAAGAACAAAAGCGGCAGGTAAAATGAAAACAAGCTGTCTAAGCAATGAAAGTATCATGCTGGAAAATCCTTTACCCACAGCCTGGAAGGTGGTGGAGAAGATTATATCGATAGCCGCAGGCAGGAAAGAAAGGCTGATAAATCTCATGGCCTTTATACCCATGTTCAATATATCGCCGTTGGCGTTGAACAAAGAGAGTATCTGAGCAGGGAAAACCCAGAAAATTACTGTTCCGCAAAGCATTATAAAAGCGGCTATGATACAGCCGTATCTTATAGCGGAATGAAGTCTGTCCTTGTTTTTTGCGCCGAAGTTGTAGCCCATAATAGGCATAAGTCCCTGATTTAACCCGAAAACAGGCATAAATACAAAGCTCTGCATTTTGTAGTAAATTCCGTGTACGGAAACTGCCGCCTCGGAAAATCCCATAAGAATTGCGTTGAGTCCAACAACAAGCACAGAGCTTATGGACTGCATTATAATAGAGGGAAATCCTACGGCATAAATATTTTTTATAATTTTAAGGCTTGGCTTGAAATTTCTGACATGAACCTGAACCGCATGTTTCTTGAAAAAGAAAATATATATTGCAAAAAGCATTGCCAAAATCTGACCTATAACAGTTGCGATTGCTGCTCCGGCAACCTCCATTCTCGGGAAAGGTCCGATTCCGAAAATAAACAGAGGGTCAAGTACAATGTTTGTAACAGCTCCTATAAGCTGGAAAATCATTGGGAAAATCATGTTTCCCGTTGCCTGAAGAACCTTTTCAATGGCTATTTCCACCATAACGCCCACGGAGAATATAAGAATAATTGAGGTGTAGTCTACACCGTACTTCATTACTCCAGGTGTTGGGTTAAAAAGCTTGAAAAAAGGAACTGTCAGGAAAATTCCAACCAGCAAAAATACCAGCCAGCTTATTATAGAAATAAAAATTCCGTTTGCCGCACCGTTGTTGGCAAGCTCCTGATTTTTTTCTCCCAGTCGTCTTGAAATAAATGAGTTTATACCAACGCCTGTACCTACAGCCACAGAAATAGTCATAAGCTGTAAAGGATAGGCAAGAGAAAGGGCGGTAAGTGCGTCCTGACCCAAACTTGAAACAAACACACTGTCAACAATATTGTACATTGCCTGTATAATCATTGAAAACATTGTGGGCAGTGACATTGAAAGTATAAGCCTAAGCATTGGGGTACTTCCCATTTTATCGGCAGAAATGCTTTTCTTTTTAATGTTCTGACTCATATTATCCCCCTTGCAGTAATAATGAAGAACAAAAAAGATGATATATTATGTTTTCTTGAAATAAAATTTAAGGTAAGTGGTTTTTACTTTCTAAAAAAAGAGCAAAATATATGATGCATATCAAAACTGGTATGCATCATATGAATTTGTCTTATTATATAATAATCACTTGCGCTTCTTCAAAAGCTCGTCAATGGATTTAGCAGCCTGCTTACCTGCGCCCATAGCCAGGATAACTGTTGCAGCACCTGTAACAGCGTCGCCGCCTGCATAAATATTTTTAAGTGATGTCTGCATTGTCTTTGGATTTACTGTGAGACAGCCTCTTCTGTTTGCCTCAAGACCCGGAGTAACTGAAAGGATAAGTGGGTTTGGAGTATTTCCTAAAGCCATGATAACGCAGTCAATATCCATTGTGAAGTTGGAACCCTCAACTACTACAGGAGCACGTCTTCCTGATGCGTCAGGCTCGCCAAGCTCCATGGATACACACTCGAGCTTTGATACCTTGCCGTTTTCATCGCCGATAATTCTTACAGGGTTTGTAAGTGTCTTGAAGATAATCTCTTCTTCCTTAGCGTGATGAACTTCTTCTTTTCTTGCAGGCATCTCATTTTCAGAACGTCTGTAAACTATGTAAACATTCTCTGCGCCAAGACGCTTAGCACTTCTTGCGGCGTCCATAGCAACGTTACCGCCGCCTACAACAGCTACGTTCTTTGGCTTAACAATGAATGTGTCGTACTTGTCATCGTAAGCCTTCAAAAGATTGATTCTTGTGAGGAACTCGTTTGCGGAATAAACACCGATAAGACCTTCGCCGTCAATTCCCATAAATGCAGGAAGTCCTGCGCCTGTTCCAAGATAGATTGCCTCAAATCCCATATCGAAAAGCTCGTCAAGTGTGAGGATTTTTCCGATAACCATGTTTGTTTCAATCTTAACGCCGATAGATACCAAATCCTCGATTTCCTTTTCAACAATCTTCTTAGGAAGTCTGAATTCAGGAATACCGTACATCAAAACGCCGCCGGCTTTGTGGAGAGCTTCAAAAATTGTAACCTCATAACCAAGCTTTGCAAGGTCGCCTGCGCAGGTAAGACCGGATGGGCCTGAACCGATAACAGCTACCTTGTGGCCGTTTGTTGCAGGCTTTACAGGTTTTTCCTCACAGTTTTTCATGTGGTAGTCGGCAACAAATCTTTCAAGACGTCCGATAGCAACGCTCTCGCCCTTGAGACCTCTTACGCACTTGCTCTCGCACTGTGTTTCCTGAGGGCAAACTCTGCCGCAAACAGCAGGAAGTGAGTTTACAGTCTTAATAATCTGATAAGCCTCTTCAAATTCGTTGTCCTTGATTTTCTGAATAAACTGTGGAATCGGCACGTTAACAGGACATGCGCTTACGCAGGCAGGAGTTTTACAGCCCAAGCAGCGGTTAGCCTCGTTTATAGCCATTTCCACATTGTAGCCTGCGGAAACCTCTTTGAAGTTCTTGTTTCTGAGCTGTGGCACACGCTCAGGCATTCTTGTTTTATTTTTATCCATATTAAACATTTTCTGCACCTCTCATCAAACGGCAGTCAGGCTCTCTTACTGCTCTCTGCTCTAAATCCTTATATGTGCCGAGACGCTTCATAGCCTCGTCGAAGTCAACCTCGTGACCGTCAAAGTCAGGGCCGTCAACACATGCAAACTTTGTCTTTCCGCCTACTGTAAGTCTGCATCCTCCGCACATTCCTGTGCCGTCAATCATAATCGGGTTCATGCTTACGATTGTTTTGATGCCGTATTCCTTTGTAAGCTCGGAAACAGCCTTCATCATAGGAATAGGACCGATAGCGATAACCAAATCGTATGTGTCGCCGATTTCAAGGCTTCTTCTAAGTGTGTCTGTAACAAAACCCTTGTTGCCGTTTGAACCGTCGTCGGTCATAACGGTGAGTCTTGAGCAAACCTTCTGCATGTCTTTTTTGAGTATAATAAGGTCTTCTGTTCTGAAGCCTGCGATAATGTCAACATATGCGCCCATATTGTGAAGAGCTTTTGCCTGTGGATAAGCGATAGCACAGCCTGCACCGCCGCCGATTACACATACTCTTTTGTATCCCTCAAGCTCGGAAGCTTTTCCCAGAGGGCCTACAAAGTCGGAGATGCTTTCGCCTGCTCCGTATGTGTCCAAAAGCATTGTTGTTTTGCCGACTTTCTGATATATAATAGTAACAGTTCCCTTTTCTCTGTCGTAGTCGGCAATAGTGAGAGGAATTCTCTCTCCGTATTCATCAACACGAAGAATGATAAACTGTCCGGCTTGTGCCTTGGCAGCTACAAGGGGAGCTTTTATTACCATTTTTGTCATGGATGGATTGAGATAAGTCTTTTCTACAATTTCAAACATCTTAATCTTCCCTTTACTTATAGAATAATATATGTATCGCCTTGCTTTTATGGCAAAGGCGGATTTTCAGCAGTTTTTTTCTTCTTTTTTCTTTTTATGCCTTGCCATTACAATATAAAAAAGCAGGGCAATTAAGGTTCCGGCTAGAACGCCGCTGAAGTCAAGCAATACATCTGAAACCTGACTTCCTCTGCCGTCAACAAAAAGCTGTACTGTTTCGTCGCTTACGGCAGTTGCAAGCCCTATAAAAAGAATTGTAAATATGTTCTTACAGGGAGTTTTTGTGAATACTCTGAAAGCAGAGGTTGTTATTATACCGAGAAGAAAAAATTCGGCAAAATGCGCCGTTTTTCTAATGATATGGTTTGTCAAAACTATGTTTAGATTCAGGCTTTTAAAAAAGCCGTTGATAACGTCAACTATGCTTTGACTGTTTGCGCCGGACACAGTCGCCGGCTTTAAAGAATTGGATAAAATAAAAACAATGTAGCCTGCGGTGAGTATAATCATGAAAACTTTTAATATTTTGTTATCTTTGGCTGACTTATTCATTATATCACCCCATTGTCTTATCTATTTTAAACCAAAAAGATTTTTATGTCAAACTTTAGTTGTAAATTCTCCGTTTTTGAGGTATAATGAAGTACTGACAGGCTTACTTTTGTTTATATTTTTGTCTATATAAACACTGTAAAAAATATATGTTAATTTTTTGTTTAGTTTATTACGGAGGTTGATGTTTTTGGAGGGTCTTATTCAGTCAATGATTGAAGCAATGGCCGGTATTCCCAAGGAATTGATTATATTTATCGTTTCCATGTGTCCTATACTGGAGTGCCGTGGCGGACTGATTGCGGCAAGCTTTCTCGGAGTAGATCTTTTGCCTGCTTTGGGTATCTGTATTATCGGTAACTTGCTGCCTATACCATTTATCTTACTTTTTATTGAAAGAATTTTTGCAAAGCTGAAAAATACAAGGTTTGTAAAGCTTGTTGATAAACTTGAAGCTAAAGCAAATGAAAAAGCCGAAGTGATTATGAAGCACAAGGTTTTCGGATTGTTCATTTTTGTAGGTATTCCTCTTCCGGGTACAGGAGCTTGGACAGGTGCTTTGGTTGCAGCTTTGTTTAAGTTTAAATTTAAAGATGCTATGAAGAGCATTATCCCCGGCGTGCTTATGGCTTCAATTATAATTGCAAGTCTGTTCTTCGGACTTATTCCTGCAATTGTAAATTTGTTTGTGTAATTTAAAACATAAAATATAACGAGAACAAAAACCGTCTGGCTTTTAAAAGTCAGACGGTTTTTGCCATGTTAAAATGATTTAGTGTGATATATTGTGTTTTATTTGGTGTCCAATTAAAATTTTAATTATATCATAGGGAAAAATCGGATAATGCAATTTTTTTCCGGCAGATATTTTATGGAATTTCTTCTGTAACAATTATATACGATGAAAAAACCAATTCTGTAACTTTTTTCCGAATTAAAATCAGAAAACACATCGAAAAATTACGATTATATGCTATAATAAAAACAACTAAAAAATAAGATACGGAGTAGCTATGGAAAATTATTTTGCCAATGTGGCTGTAATAGGCGGAGGAGCGGCCGGTCTTGTATGTGCCGTAACCTGCGCTCAAAAGGATAAAAACAGAAAAGTAATTATAATAGAAAAGGAACAGCGTGTGGGAAAGAAAATTCTTGCTACCGGCAACGGAAGATGCAATCTCACAAATATGAAGGCTTCCCCTGAAAATTATCACGGAAGCTTTCAAAAGGGCGTTGAAAATCTGTTGAAAGAAATACCCCCCTCAGAGGTTTTGAGATTTTTTGAAAATATAGGTCTTTTTTGGAAAGAAGAGGACGAGGGGAGAGTTTATCCCTACAGCAATCAGGCGTCATCTGTGCTTGATGTTTTAAGACTTGCCCTTGACCGTCTGGGCGTTGAAGAAAAATGCGGATGTGCTGTTAAATCTGTTTCAAAAAGAGGAAATAAGTTTTCGGTTGTCTGTGACAGCTGTACTGTGACAGCGGAAAAGGTTGTGGTATGTACAGGTGGAAAAGCCTCGGAAAAGTTAGGCTCCGACGGAAGCGGACTGAAATTTTTAAAGGAAATAGGACATACAATAACACCTCTCTATCCGTCACTTGTGCCTGTTTCAGTAAAAAATCCATATATGAAATCATTAAAGGGAATTAGATGTATGGGAGAGGTTTCCCTTGCTGATGAAAAGGGAAAGATAGTAAAAAGAGAACAGGGAGAAATCCAGTTCGGCGAAAAGGCTCTTTCCGGAATTTGTGTTTTTAACCTTTCATCATATGTTGGTGAAATCAAAAAGCCACGCATATATCTTAATCTTTTTCCGGAATATGATTTTAACACACTTGTTGACCTTTTGTTTAAGCGTAGGAAAATGCTTTCTGAAAATACTCTTGAGGACTTTTTTACGGGAATGCTTCACAAACGAATAGGCTTTGTTGTTCTTAAAGATGTTCTTTCAAAAAACCTTTCACAGAAGGTTGGAACCCTTACAAAAACCGATATAAAGCAGATTGCGCAGACACTCACAAAATGGGAATTTGACTGCACAGTTAATATGAATTTTTCCTCCGCTCAGGTGACAAAAGGCGGAGTAAGCGGAAAGGAAATAGACCCTTTTACAATGGAAAGCAAAAAGATCAAAGACCTTTATATCTGCGGAGAGGCGGCAGATGTGGACGGAGACTGCGGCGGCTATAATCTGCAGTTTGCATTTTCCTCCGGAATTATGGCGGGAAGGATGGTTTGATTTATGATAAAAATATCTGATATGAAATTCCCTGTTGACTATACGGAAAAGGATATACAGCAGAGGATTGCAAAAGAACTTAGAATAGAAAAAGAGAAAATAAAACGTTTTTCCATTGCCAGACGTTCCGTGGACGCAAGGAAGAAAAACGATGTTAAATTTATAATTTCTGTAAATGCTGAGATTGACGGCGACGAGAAAAAAGTAATCTCCCGTGCAAAAAGCAAAAACGTGACCACAGCAAAACCCTTTACCTATAAAATAGAAAAATGCAGGGAAATGAAAAATCCTCCTGTTATAGTTGGCTTCGGGCCTGCGGGACTTTTTGCAGGACTTTTCCTTGCACGTGCCGGAGCTAATCCCATAATCCTTGAAAGAGGAGAGGACGTGGACAGCCGAACAAAGGCGGTTGAAAATTTCTGGAATAACAGGGAGTTTTCACCTCTTTCAAATGTGCAGTTCGGAGAGGGCGGCGCAGGAACCTTTTCCGACGGAAAGCTTAACACAGGCACAAAGGATATAAGAAGCCGCATTGTATTGGAGGAATTTGTGGCTCACGGCGCGCCCGATGAAATACTTTACAATGCCAAGCCCCATATCGGCACGGATAAGCTGAAAACCACGGTAAAAAATATACGTGAAGAGATAATTTCTTTGGGAGGACAAGTGTATTTTTCCACAAAGCTTACGGATATAAACATAAAAAACGGAGCAGTTACCGGAGCGGTGGCAGAGCAGAACGGAAAGAAGCTTATATTTGATACGGAAAATCTTATTCTTGCCATAGGTCACAGCGCAAGGGATACCTTTGAAATGCTTTACAATAAAGGTATTTTTATGGAGCAAAAGCCTTTTTCCGTTGGTGCGAGAATTGAACATCTGCAAAAGAACACAGACAAAGCCCAGTACGGAGAATTTGCAGGAAAAGGACATCTGGGAGCTGCCGACTACAAGCTAAGCGAGCATTTAGAAAACGGCAGGGGAGTTTATACCTTCTGCATGTGTCCCGGCGGAATGGTTGTAGGTGCCGCCAGCGAAGAAAACACGGTTGTAACCAACGGAATGAGCGAATTTGCCCGTGACAGAACAAATTCCAACGCCGCACTGCTGGTTGGAGTAAATCCCTCTGATTTCGGTTCGGACAATCCTCTTGCAGGCGTTGAATATCAGAGAAAGCTGGAAAAAGCCGCATTTCTTTTGGGCGGTGAAAACTACAACGCCCCTGCCCAGCGTGTGGAGGACTTTCTCCAAAACAAAAAATCCACAGCTTTCGGAGAGGTTATACCCTCATATCTTCCAGGAACAGAGCCCTCAAACCTCAGGGGAATTCTTCCCGACTATGTGTCCGAGTCAATGGCTCAGGCGATAATTAAAATGGACAGAAAGCTTCACGGCTTTGCAAACGGCGACGCAGTTTTAACGGGAGTTGAAACAAGAAGCTCTTCACCGGTGAGAATTTCAAGAAACGCAGAGTATCAGTCCGTAACCCTTTCAGGACTTTACCCCTGCGGAGAGGGCGCAGGCTACGCCGGAGGAATAGTTTCCGCCGCTGTAGACGGTATAAAGCTTGCTTCTTATATAGCAGATGTGTCCGTGTGCGGTGATTGATAATTTTTCTTTCATAGATAATATATCAGCTTAAATTGGAAAAACTATTACTTGACAGGAGGTTTTTCTAATGGATTTAAAAATAAAATGTATTGACGGAAGAGAAATAATTGACTCAAGAGGAAATCCCACGGTGGAAGCTCAGGTTTATCTGGAATGTGGTGTCACTGCGGTGGCTTCTGTTCCCTCGGGAGCGTCAACCGGTGTTTATGAGGCGGTGGAGCTTCGTGACGGTGACGGAAGATACAACGGAAAAGGCGTTTTAAAGGCGGTTGAAAATATAAAAGAAAAAATTTCTCCGGCTTTAAAGGGAATAAATGTAACAGAACAGCGAAAAATCGATAGAATAATGATAGAGCTGGACGGAAGCGACAACAAGAAAAATCTTGGAGCAAATGCCGTTTTGGCTGTTTCCCTTGCCTGCGCAAAGGCGGCGGCTAAGGCTCTCTGTGTACCGCTGTACCGTTATCTCGGCGGTTTTAACAGCTCAAGACTACCGGTTCCCATGATGAATATTTTAAACGGCGGAGCTCATGCTTCAAACAATGTGGATATTCAGGAATTTATGATTATGCCGGTGGGCGCTCAGAGCTTTTCAAAAGGCCTTATGCAGTGCTGTGAAATTTATCAGGCATTGGGTTCAATCCTTAAAAGTCAGGGAAAATCCACAGCGGTGGGAGATGAGGGCGGTTTTGCCCCTGACCTTGCCACAGATAAGGACGCTTTAAAGCTTATTATGGAAGCTGTTCATAAGGCAGGCTACAACAGCGAAAATACAAAAATCGCCTTGGACGCCGCTTCCTCCGAGTGGTATAAGGACGGAATTTACACACTTCCAAAGCGTGGAACAGTGGCGGACAGCGACCAGCTTATTGACTATTACGACAAACTGGCTTCTGAATTCCCTATTATCTCCATTGAGGACGGACTAAGCGAGCACGACTGGACAGGATGGCAGACATTGACTTCACGTCTGGGAAAAAAGCTTCAGCTTGTGGGTGACGATTTGTTTGTGACAAATGTTACAAGACTGAAAAAGGGAATCAAAATGGGCGCAGGAAATTCCGTATTGGTGAAGATAAATCAGATAGGAACATTGTCTGAAACCTTTGACACCATAGAAACCGCCCACAAATCCGGATACACCGCAGTTATTTCCCACAGAAGCGGAGAAACCGAGGACACCACAATAGCCGATATCGCAGTTGCGGTAAATTCGGGACAGATTAAAACAGGAGCTCCATGCAGAACAGAGAGAACTGCAAAGTATAACAGACTTTTAAGAATTGAGCAGGTTTTAGCAAGTTCTGCACAATATGGAATAATATAGAAAAAATCTAATCAAAATGTGAATATTGTAAACTAAATATTAAAAGAATAAAACCGCCTGATGGGTGGTTTTATTCTTTTAGGGAAAATCAAAATGACGGTTATGTGATAAAATAATGTTAAATTATGACTATTATACGAAAATACGAATGGGTAGGGGCTAAAAATATGCAATATGTGAAAGATGCATTGTTAAAGTCAAAAGAGAAAAACGAGGCGACTTGGAAGGTTCTTGATAAGTTTTCATACGACGGCGATGATTTGGGTGCGGTCTATTCAAAGGCTGCAACCACCTTTAAGGTGTGGGCGCCCACAGCGCAGATGGTAAAGCTGCGTCTTTATTCAGTTGGAAGCCGTGAGGAACAGCCCAATGTCAGCGATGTTATATCTACCAAAGAGATGGAGCACACACCTGAAAATGGTCTGTGGAGCATTACTGTAAAAGGAAATCTTAAAAATATATATTACACATACCTTGTAACCGTATACGGACAGGAAAATGAAACAGCGGATATCTATGCAAAAGCCGCAGGTGTAAACGGACTTAGATCCATGGTTGTGGATTTAAGCGATACAAACCCTCACGGCTGGAACAAGGACTCACATATATTTGTGGAGAATCCCACCGACGCAATTATCTGGGAAACACACGTTAAGGATTTTTCCTATGCTCAGTCCAGCGGCGTCAGCCATAAAAACAGGGGAAAGTTTCTGGCTTTTACCGAGCATACAACCATGTACGGAGTAAGGGACAGACGTGAAACCTGTGTTGATTACTTAAAAAAGATAGGAATTACCCATGTTCAGCTTATGCCTATATACGACTTTGCAACCGTCAACGAGGCGGGCGGCGACGAGTACAACTGGGGATATGACCCGCTGAATTACAATGTTCCCGAGGGAAGCTATTCCAGCGACCCGTTCCACGGCGAAGTTAGAATAAAGGAATGTAAAGAGATGATAAAAGCTCTCCATGACGCAGGTATCGGCGTTATCATGGATGTAGTTTTCAATCACACATACAAAAGCAGGGATTCCTGGTTCAATCTCACTGTTCCCGGCTACTATTACAGAATAGGAAAAGACGGAAAATGGTCTAACGGCTCAGGCTGCGGAAACGATACAGCCAGCGAGAGAAAGATGTACAGAAAATATATGGTTGATTCTGTTCTTTACTGGGCAAAGGAATACCATATAGACGGATTTAGATTTGACCTTATGGGACTTCACGATGTGGATACCATGAACGAAATAAGAAAAGCTCTGGACAGTCTTCCAAACGGAAGCAAGTACCTGATGTACGGCGAGGGCTGGAAGATGTTTACAAATGTGGACAGCGGAATTTTTCTTGCTAACCACACAAATATGGGATATCTTGACAGCCGTATAGGTTCTTTTAACGACGGAATAAGAGATTCACTGAAAGGAAGCGCCTTTGACGACAGAAACAAGGGCTTTGCTCAGTGCGGAGTAAACAAGGGCGGAATAATTATATCGGCTGAGGGTCAGTGCGGAAAATACTGCGGATGGGCGCAGGCGCCTACTCAGACAATAAATTTTGTTTCCTGCCACGACAATTACACACTTTATGACAAGCTTGTTTCCTCATGTATAGGAAACAGGGATTACAAAATGAGATACGAAAATCTTATCCCAATGGTAAAGCTTTGTCAGACCTTGATTATGACTGCTCAGGGAATACCTTTTTCTTTGGGCGGAGAGGAATTTTGCAGAACAAAGTACGGCGATAAAAACAGTTATCGTTCTGCACCGTCGGTTAATATGGTTGAATGGGAAAACCTCAGCAATTACGGCGATGTAAGCGACTACTATGCCGGACTTATAAAGATAAGAAAGCAGTTTGATATGCTCAGAGACCCAACAAGAGCCACAGCCAACAGATTGAAGTTTTTCCAAAATCTCCCGAACTATGCCGCAGGATTTATGATTTCCGAAGAGGACGGAGAGTTTGGCGAAAATAAACATCATAAAATGGCAGTTATTTTAAACGGAAGCGCAGACAATTATCTTGACGCCGAAATTGAATACAGCGACGGTTCCAACTGGGTTGTTTTGGCAGACGGAACAAATTCCGGAGTCAGAAGCTTGGGAGTTGTTTCCAATAACAGATTTATGCTGAACAGAAACTCAGCCGTTATACTTATATATAAGTCGTGGTACGACGAGATTATGGAAAAACAGCAGAAAGGGAAGAAGCATTGAACTTTCCTGAAATCCGCTTGGCAGGATTTAAAAAAGAATTTATAAAAAATAAAAGCGCAGAAACATTTTTTCTCTGTTTCTGCGCTTGTTTTATTTGCTGCTGATTTTTACAGGACAAGGACGGGAAAATTTAAGCTCCGAAAGCACAAGTCCGGAAATTGTAAGTATTATTCCCAGAGCCGCCTGAAATGTTATCTTTTCTCCCAGAACAATCACTGAGGTGATAACGGTAACAACAGGCACCAGGTAGATGTAAACGCTGGTTTTTACATCACCTAATATTTTTATTGTCTTGCCCCAGATTGCAAAGCAGGCGGCGGAAGCCAAAAGTCCCAGATACAAAAAGTTTGCGATTATCTGAGGTGATGAAAATTTATCAAGGGTTATATTGAAATCCATGAAGAAGAGAGCCGGTATCATAAAAATCAGACCATAGCCGAAGCATCTTCTTGTGGTTTGAATTGTGTTGTAGCCGTAGCTTCCGATTTTCTTGGTGATAAATGAATATACAGCCCAGATAAAAGCGGCGAGTATTGCCAGAATATCACCCATTGGATTGAAGCTGTAGCCCTGACCGTCGTTAAAGCTGATTATGGCAATTCCGCAGATTGCCGCAAAGAAACCAAGATAAAAGTTTAATTTAGGCTTGTCCCCTTTATTGAACAGGGCAGAAATTATTCCGCTGAAAAAGGGAGATATTGCAACTATTACGCCTACGTTTGAAGCCAAGGTATAGGTTAATGCAATATTCTCAAAAAGAAAATAAAGCGTAATTCCGCAAAGTCCTGCCGAAGCAAAAAGCAATTCGTGTTTTCTGTCCTTTATTTTCATTCTTTTCGGGTAAAAGATATTGAGAGCAATAAAGCCTATTATAAAGCGGCAGAAAAGAATTTCAATGGGAGTAAATGAAGTAAGCAAAACCTTTGTGGATATAAAGGTTGTACCCCATATAAGTATAGTGATGACAGCGGTAAGATGTCCGAAAGCCGGACTGTCCGTCTCGATTTTTCTTATCATACTTTAAAGACCCCTTTGTTAAAAATACCAAAGACAAATTTACATCAAAACAGCCTTTCAGTCAATAGAAAAGTTTTTAAACAAAATAAAAAACCAGCCGGGGAAGCTGGTTTTAGTATATAAAGTTAAGTTTTTGCTCTTACAAGCTTTGCCTTTTTTACAACGGATACCAAAGAGAAAATTACAATAATCTCGAAAGGTGTTGTTACAAGCTGTTTTAATGCTCTTGCGGCAAGGTACTCGAAATACGGGAAGCCGTACTGAACGGTGAGCCAGAAGGTTCCCAAAAGCAGCTCAACAAAAATTGTGATAATGAGCTTGCTTATGATTACCCTTGGAAGTGTGGCGTTGTTTTTGTAAAGAAGCATACCGTAAACAAGACCGCTTAAAGCGGCGTTGATTGTCCAGCCGGGGAAATATGCGCCGCCTGTTGAATTTAAGAAAAATGACAGCATATCGCCGCAGCCGCCCATAATGGCTGTGGGGACAGGGCCTAAAATCATACCGCAGATTGCAGTTGGTATAAAAACAAGGCTGAACTTTACGCCGGGAAATGCGGCGAGGGTGAAGTTTGCGTAATATCCCAATACAACTCTCAATGCCAAAAGCATACCGCAGATAGCCACGGATGCGGGAGAGGATAATTCGTGGGAAGAACGTCTGAGTTTTTCAAGCGGAGTCATATTGTTTCCGCTTTTTGCAAAAATTGACATAAAATACCTCCTTTTTAATTGTTGCTACAAAAGGAGGTTATAAAAAGGGCGGAATTTCACAATTCCGCCCGCATAAAGTCCTGATGTAACAGCGGGATGCGAAATTTGTACCGCAGGTTAACCTTTCGTCCCAATGACAACTCCCCGTTCATTGGGCACTTCACGCACAAATTTCTACTCTGTGAACATATCTGATTATAGCACAAATAATGTCTTTGTCAATCGGTTTTTTAAATTTTGCTGTGTATAAGTCTTGACAGCGGCTTGTAAAGTAAGAAAACCAAAGCCGAAACAAGAACTCCCTTTAACAGGTTAAAAGGTGCAACAGCCAAAATTACAAAGGACAAAATTCCGTCGATGTTTGGATTTATAGCTGAACCCATCTGAACAAATGCTTCCATTGGCATTTTAAATGCTGCGGCATATGCAGGAAGAAGCAGGTAAGCGTTTAAAAATACTGCGGCAACAGCCATTGCCACGGTTCCTATGCCCATTCCCAGAAGAGCGAAGCTTCTTTTCTTTTTCCATTTGTACAAAAGGGAAGCAGGAACAACAAAGGCGCATCCCATAAGGAAGTTGGCAAGCTCGCCCACGCCTGCGGTCATAGTGCCTTTTAACACAAACTTTAAGAGGATTTTTACAAGCTCCATTACGATTGCCCAAACAGGACCAAGAGAAAATCCGCCTATAAGCACAGGAATTTCGGAAAAGTCCAGCTTGTAGAAGTCCGGTGCGATAAATGGAAGCGGAACCTCAAAAAACATAAGGGCAGCCGCCAAAGCGGAAAGCATTGCGGCTATGATAAGCCTGTTGAGATGTGTGTTTGTGTGCTGTTTTGCACTGTTGTTGACCTTTGATTTTGTCTGCATAACAAAAACCTCCAATAATAGAAATGATTTAAAGAAGATTTGTTGTCTGTTGCAAAAAAAGAACCCCCGAATATTCGGGGGTATTCGACAGCTTAATGTGCTGCACAAAAATGTGCCAAAAGCATTAAGTGTTTATCTTCTTTCATCCGGACTATAACCGTCGGTTTCGGAATTTCACCGAATCAGCGTTACGCTCGTGGACTTTAACCACCGGTGGGGAATTGCACCCCGCCCCGAAGACAACTTATTTTCTTTTATTAAATTATATGACGTATGTTTTAGATTGTCAATAGCCTTGTTTTTAAAACTGCTGAAAAGCGGAAGCATTTGCCACAGGAATATTTTGATTTACAGCGGTTTTAAACTTATTTTTGTACTTGTTTTCAAGGTAAAAGCTGAAAATTATCATTGTTACAAAGAAATAGGGAGTAATCCATAAAATAGGAATTATAAAAAAACCCAGCAAATACCAAGGAATAAAACTCAGGTAAAATAGTATAATATTGCCTTTTTGGTTTTGACAAATTTCCCTTGAACGGCGGAAATGTGCATTGCTGTTTATCTGAGGCATCATTGTGAATGCTGTGGCAGCATAAAAAAGAGATGTACAGAGATATACAAACAGGATAAGCCCCAAAACAATGAAAATTGAAAATACCGCCGCTCCCACAAGGGGATTGGTTGTGTTTTTCAGGGGAGTGAAAACAAACAGCATAACAACTCCTAAAAGAGGGAGAAAGGATATTAAAAGCCTTGCCAGAACTCTTATTAAAAGAGAAAAGCTGAATTTTAAGGCGCACTTATAAAGTCCGTTGCCGCCGTAATAAAATATTTCCGATAATTTCGGCTGTTCATCCCTTGCAATAAGCAGAAACAGTCTATAGCATCCCAAAAACAAGGGGGAGAAGAAAAACATAGCCGCTGCGCAGAATATTCCCTGAATAACAGGCAGTAAAAATCCCGTTTGTTCTATACCGGGAATAAGGCTTCCCAAAAGTCCTATAAGATATGATAAATAATTTCCCGCCGCAGCTGTTAAAAGGCAAACCATCACGGCTCCCACGGAAAGGGAAATTCCCCCATGGGAGAGCTTGGCTTTTGCGGTAAGTTTTAAAGCTTTAAACAACTTTTTCAGCTCCTCCGAAGATATTATCAGTCCTCTGCAGCCATTTTGTACATGGCTTCAAGGCAGATTTGAGCGTGCAGGAAAAACTTTTCTGCGTCAATGCTTTCGTTTGCCTGGTGAAGTCCACATTCATCGCCTGGGAAAACTCCGCCGAATGCAAGGCCTTTTCCGCCAAGTGTCTTAGCGTAAGTGCCGCCGCCGGTTGTGTAAAGGTTTGGATATTCTCCCATAATGTCCTTGTATGCTTCGCTTAAAAGGTTTACAAGCTTGCTGTCCTTTTCAAAGTAAACAGGCTTTTCGTGTTTGATAATTCTGAAATTAAGACCCTCGTACTTTGCGGCTGAGAAAACTCTGTCGATTATATCCTTGCCGTTTACGGTGACAGGATATCTTATATCAAGTGTGGCAGAAGCACCATTCTCGCCAATGCGTACTGTTCCAACGTTGATAGTTAAATCTCCGGAAGCCGCATCACGCATTTTAAGACCCATTGAAATTCCGTTTGTTTCTGTTCCTATTCTGTAGTTTATAAATGAACAGATACTGCCCATTGCCTTTAAGCCGTAGTGGGAGCAGAGCAGAGAAACAAGCTCGGTTATTGCGTTTTTGCCCAGGTCAGGCTCACAGGCGTGGGCGGATTTGCCACGGCTTATTATCATCATTCCGTCTATTGTGTATTTAAACTCAAAATCTCCGTCCCTTGCATCGGCAAGACGCAGAAGCTGGTGGTCGTCGTTTTCGCTGGCGTCCAGCAGTGCATAGGCATAATCGGGAACAGCGTTTATAGCCTCTCCGCCGTTAAGCTCTGTAAGAATAGTGCCGTCATGTCTGTCGAGGGATATTTCAACCTGCAAAATTCCCTTTTCGCCCACGCATATTCCGTAATTGCTGTCGGGAGTAAATGCCATTTCCGGCAAGGGTTCATTTTCAAAGTAGATTTTCATATCCTTCATGCCAACCTCTTCGTCGGTTCCGAAAATAGCACGGAGTGTGTTTTTAATATCCACATTGTTGTCCTTCAATGCCTTCAGACAATACAAAGTGATAAGTGCAAAGCCCTTGTCGTCTGCAACTCCTCTTCCGTAATATCTGCCGTCCTTTACTGTCAGTGCAAATGGCTCTGTATTCCAGCCGTTTCCCTCGGGAACAACATCCAGATGTGTCAAAACGCCGCAGAGCTTTCCGGAGTCGCCCAGCTGAACATGACCGCAGTTGCTCGCAACTTTCTTGGATGTCAGTCCGAATTCCTCAGCCCTTGACATTATAAAGTCCAAAGCTTTTTCACATTCGTCGTTGTAGTAACGTGATATGGATTTAAAGGAGACAAGGGTGTTCAAATCCTTTAATATATCGTCCTTGTAGTTAAGAATTTTTTCGCCAAAACTCATATATAACTTTCCTTTCTAAAATAAGGCAAATAAACTATTTACCTTACAGTAATATTGTAATATAATATTCAGAAACAGTCTGAATTTTTTTGTGTTAATTGTGTTAAATTATATTATAGCAGATAGCAGTAAAAAATGCACTATTTTTTTAAGGAAGTGATTTTTATGGAACAGAGTAATTTTTTCGCAATGCTTTCAAGAATGAAATATATAAACCGCTGGGGTCTTATGAACAACACAAGAACCGAGAATATCTCTGAACACAGCATACAGACTGCTATAATCGCTCACGCTCTCTGTGTTATACACAACAAAAGATTTAACGGCAATATTGATGCGGACAAAATAGCAGTTGCCGCCATGTTTCATGATGTTTCGGAAATAATAACAGGCGATATGCCTACACCGGTTAAGTACTATAACCCGGCAATTGTTGAGGCATATAAAAAGGTAGAGGAAATCGCTGTGGATAAGCTTCTTTCCATGCTTCCTGATGATTTGCGTGAGGAGTATTCTCCTGTTTTAAATTTTGAAAGGGAGAATAAGGAGCTTTACAGATATATTAAAGCCGCCGATAAAATCTCTGCCCTTATAAAATGCACGGAGGAGCAAATGACCGGAAGCCGAGAATTTGACCAAGCCAAAAAGACGCTGGAAAATGACCTTAAAAACATGAAAATGCCGGAAATAGAGGTGTTTTTAAAGGAGTTTTTGCCGGCTTTCAGCCTTACTTTAGATGAACAAGGGTAAAACTTTACATAATTTTGATGTGTATAAATGCATACTGTGATATTTTGCTGAATTTATTTATAATTCTAATTTAGAATTATTTTTTTCGCCTGATAGTTGTATAATATTAAAGTCAAAAATTCTACCTGATTTACACTAAAATTACATAAAATCCCATTTTAGTCGGGATTTTTTAACATGAAGTGTTTTAAGACAAGTATAATTTAACCTTAAAAGCATTATAAATTATTGCGGTTTTTCGTGATACAATCTTACACTATTATTTTTATTTTTAAGAGAGGCGATTCCATGGCGGGTAATGATAACAGAAGCAGAGATATCAGTTCCAATTCAAAAAAGAATAAAGTGCCTAAGTTTAAGCCCAAGGGAACGGCAAGAAGAGTTGTGGCAGTTTTCCTTTCTCTGATATTTATTGTGCTTGGCTCCGGTATTATTTATTATTATAAAACCCTTGATTCTTTTAATTTTGATAATTTCAGCAAGGAGAGCAATCTTACTGATGAAACCACAGAGGGAGAGGCTCCTGATTTGGGCATCGGCGATCTGAATACCGATATGGATTCCGGCTTGCTTAATGACCCTATGGTGCTCAATGTTATGCTTTTCGGCAGCGATATGAGAGACTGGAGCGGAGAGGATTACGGCAGAAGCGACAGCTTGATTCTCCTTTCCATAGATAACCGCCACGATAAAATTAAGCTCACATCATTTTTGAGAGATACCTATGTGGAAATTCCGGGTTACGGTAAGCAAAAGATTACCAACGCATATTCATTGGGCGGACCTGAGCTTGCTATAGAAACTGTTGAGTATAATTTTGGAATAAAAATAGACAGATATGCAGTTGTAGGTTTTGATGCTTTTGAAAATATAGTTAATACTTTGGGCGGAATTGACATAGAGCTTACTCAGGGTGAGATTGACTATATTAACCATCAGAGATACAGAAACGGTCAGACTGATACGGAAAATGAGATTACCGCAGAGCCGGGCATTGTACATCTCAATGGTTCTCAGGCTCTTTGGCATTGCAGAAACAGAGGCTTTGATGAAAGAGACAGCGGCGACCCGTTTATTTTTGAGGGTGACGACTGGGACAGAACCGACAGACAGAGAGATTTCCTCAACACGGTTATGGAGGATATGAAAACAGCTTCACTTCCTCAGATTATCCAGATTGTCAGTGAAATAGGACCTATGATAACCACTAACCTGACAAAAAGCGAGATAACAACACTTGTTATGAACTCCTTGACATATCTCAGCTATGATATGGTAGAAACAACGGTTCCTAATAATTATTGGGAATACGGCGAAACCTCAGACGGTCAGTCAATAATAAGAATTTATGATTTTGACGCCGCAAGAAAAGAGCTTGCAGTGTTCCTTTATGAGGAGCTTGTAAGCGGCGGTACTGAAATAGAATCGGAAGAAGAAAACGTATACTATTAAAATAATCTTAATCACCGTGCCGAAAGGTACGGTGATTTTTTATAAGAAAATCCCGGATTTACTGAACTAAGCTTTGTAAATCCGGGATTTTGAAATTTAATTTACATCAAATCAATTATCAGTCCATGGGAGCGAAACGAAGCATTTTCTTTCCGTCACGTTCTATAACCTCATTGAACATAGCGTATGGTCTTACCCAAAGGCTTCCGTCCATGGCGTTTTTGTAAACTACCATTTCCTCTTCGGTTTCGCTGTGTTTTGCAATACCTACAACCTCGTATTCGCCGCCTTTGAAATGACGGTATCTGCCGAGATGTACAGGCTGCGGAACCGGAACCTCTTCAACCTCAACAGCTGGTTCCTCAGCAACCGGTGCTTCTGTTATTTCTTCAGCTGCCGGAGCCTCCTGCTGTGGTTCAGCGTTTTGGCACTGATCTTCCGGAAGTCTGAAATCAGCAGAACCCTGAACAAGGATTCTAGCGGAATATGCCGGAATGCTTATATTTGCCCAGCCGTTTGCCTGGAATGTTTCGTAGTTATTTAAAACATCAACAAGATATGTGTCGCCGTCAACCTTGAAGTCCATGTTTTTGTCCTCTGCGGCAAGGTTTAATGCGATATATACTGTCTGATCCTCATACTGACGCTTGTAGACAAGCTGTTCGTTTCTGATATTTACATTTTCAAATGTTCCGTATTTAACGGCTTTAAGACCAAGTCTTGCCTTTCCCAGACGTCCTAAGAAGCTGCAAAGCTCAAGGTTTGGATTTACAAGATTGTGGAAATCAAGGCATGGACGGAGAGCTTCGTCGCTTGTGTTGCTTCTTACGCCCTCTATTGCGTATTCACTTCCGTAATAGATTGACGGAACACCTGGCATTGTGTACATGAGTGTGTATACGTTGGCAAGGTGATTTTTATCTCTCAGTGTGCTTGCAATTCTGTTTACATCGTGGTTGTCAACAAAATTGTAGGTGTAGATATTTCTGTAAATACCGCCGCCGTAAGCGCCGCCGAACTGACGCTGAAGTGAGTGGGCGATTTCAAAATAGTTGTGGTCATTATGGGAGGAGTAAATTCCCTTGTAGCACTCATAGTTTGTAACTGAGTCCAAAGCCTCAGGGTTTGCATAGCGTGTATAGTCGCCATGAATTATCTCTCCGTAAAGCCAGAAGTCGCTTTTCTTTGATTTGCACAGCGCTCTAAGCTCTTTAAAAAAGTTTACGTCGATGCAGTCCGCAACATCAAGACGAAGTCCGTCTATGTCAAATTCGTCAATCCAGAAAGAAACTGCGCCTAAAAGGTGGTTAACAACGTCACGGTTGTGGTGGTTGAGCTTTACCAGGTCATAGTGTCCTGCCCAGCCCTCGTACCAGAAGGGGTCGCCGTAAGGGCTTGAACCGCCGAAATTGAGATTTTGGAACCATCCGCAGTATGGTGAATTGCTTCCCTTTTCCTGAACATCCTTAAATGCCCAGAACTCTCTGCCTACATGGTTGAATACGCCGTCAAGTATAACCTTTATGCCGTTGCTGTGAAGAGTGTCACAAATTCTTTTGAAAGACTGGTTGTCGCCAAGTCGCTTATCTATTTTATAATAATCACGTGTATCGTAACCGTGTTTAGTGCTTTCAAATACAGGGTTGAACACTATGGCGTTAACTCTAAGCTCCTTATAATGGTCTATCCACTCGTAGATTTTATCAAGTCGGTACTCTTGTTTATTATCGTTCATAATAGGAGCACCGCAGAAACCCAACGGGTAGATATTGTAGATAATACTTTCGTTAATGAAACTCATGATACATGACCTCCGGATTAGTGTATTTTACTGACTTTTGTTAAACTTAATCAATAACTTTATTTAGTTTAACATAAAATTGGCTATTGTGCAACAGTTTTCTATATGTTATAATATAGGGGCAGTATTAAAAAATTTTTACTTGGAGGGAAAAAAATGAATATTTGGCACGATATGGATTCTTCCAGAATCAACGCATTGGATTTTATGGTAGTAATAGAAATACCGAAGGGCAGTCAGTCTAAGTACGAGCTTGACAAACAGACCGGCTATTTGGTGCTGGACAGAATTTTGCATACCTCTACTCATTATCCTGCTAACTACGGATTTATTCCGAGAACATATGCCGACGACGGTGACCCGCTTGACGTACTTGTTTTGTGCAGTCAGGTGATGTACCCTCTTACAACAGTAAGATGTTATCCTATCGGCGTTATAAATATGATAGACAACGGAAAGAATGACGAAAAGATTATTGCAATTCCTTTCAATGACCCGTCATATAACACATATTCCGACATTTCACAGCTTCCTATGCATATTTTCGAGGAAATGGCTCACTTCTTTAAAGTGTACAAGTCCCTTGAAAACAAGGAAACAGCGGTAGACGAAGTTCAGGATGCGGCAAAGGCTATTGAGATAGTTCATTCCTGCATCAAGAATTACAAGGAAAAATTCAACTGTTGAAATTAAAATAAAAAAACAAGACACCGGTTTCGATGTCTTGTAAAAAACTAAGGTTTATTTAGGATTTACTTTGCATTTATGTTTATGTATTCAGCCTTTAGTTTTGAATAAAGAATTTTTTGGCTGGAGTACAGACCGTAATATCCTGAGAGCATGTAGCTTACGGATACGGCAACGGCAAAGAATATAAGTCCATGTGCTCCGAAAATTTCAACGCTGAGAATAATTGATGCAACAGGGCAGTTTACAACGCCGCAGAAGGTGGCAACAAGTCCGATAGCTGCGCCGAACTGTGGGTCAAGACCCAAAAGACTTCCGGCAAAGTAACCGAAGGCTGTTCCTATAAACATGGTTGGAACGATTTCGCCGCCTTTAAATCCGGCAGATATGGTTACCGCTGTGAAGATGATTTTCATTATAAAGTCAAACCAGTAGACCTGACCGCCGTTGAATACACGTTCTATGTATTCCATACCGGTTCCGTTAAAGCGGTGTGTGTTTATAATCAAAGTGAGAATAACCACAATAAGTCCGCCTACAAATATTCTTATGTATGAATTTTTAAAAAGCTTTTTGAAAAGCTTTGCCGTATTTTTTAATGTGATACAGAAAATAATACTCACAACGGCGCAGAGAACTCCTAAAAGCAAAACCCTAAGCAATGTAAGTATTTCGATATCGGGAAAATGCTCAACGGCAAAGTAAAGGGGAGCGGCTCCCATAAGTGAAGATACTGCAAATCCTGACAGAGAAGCTATAAGACAGGGAACAAGTGCGCTGTAATAGAAAACGCCGACGCTTATAACCTCGATTGCAAATATAACAGCGGTCAGTGGAGTTCCGAAAAGAGCTGAAAAAACACTGCTCATTCCGCACATTATGGCAATATGCATGTCCTTTTCATCAAGCTTGAAAATTCCGCCCATTTGGCGTCCTATACTTCCGCCAAGCTGTAAAGCGGCTCCTTCTCGTCCGGCTGAACCGCCGAAAAGCTGAGTAGTAACAGTTGCGGCGAAAATCAGCGGCGCTATAAGTATGGGAACTTCGTTGTGAGAACGAACGGAGTTTATTACAATGTTTGTGCCGGGGTCGCTGTCGAATTTAAGTCCTCTGTACATTAAAACTATAAGAAGACCCGCAAAGGGCAGAAAATAAAGCAGAAAAGGGTTTGCATTGTGAAGCTCGGTGACGTATTTTACGCTTTCGTGAAAAAGTCCTCCGATAAAGCCTCCTGTGCATCCGGTGATACCTGCCACAACAGCCCATTTGAGAAATGTAAATATATAATTTCGTATGGAGAGAATTTTCCTGCGAAGAAAAGATTTTAACTGGTCTTTTATTTCTTCCGGAGATTTCTTCGGGAATATTGATTGATTGCCCTCATTTTCCTGATTCAAATAAGACGCCTCCTAACTGTCTTTTAATTTGAATGAATTTGTTTTAGAGTAAAACACTGATAATTTTACCACCAAAAATCAGCGCAGTCAATTTTAATGAGTAAGTTTTGTTTATATTAAAAATTTCGGTTTCTTTCTTTAAGGAGGGGAAAAACCGTTCATATGAAAGGTTGATGTAAAAATGATGCTTAACAAAAGAAAAGTTGTTATTGTAGGTACAGGAATGGTAGGAATGAGCTTTGCTTATGCTCTCCTTAACCAGAATGTCTGCGACGAGCTTGTGCTTATAGATATTAACAAGAAGCGTGCAGAAGGAGAAGCAGCAGACCTTAACCACGGCGTGGCTTTCTCTTCAAGCAGCATGAGAATTTATGCAGGCAACTACAGCGATTGCTCAGACGCAGATATCGTTGCAATCTGCGCAGGCGCAAACCAGAAGCCCGGCGAATCCCGTCTTGAGCTTTTGCAGAGAAACACAGCTGTTTTCAAGTCCATAGTTGGCCCTGTTGTAAGAAGCGGCTTCGGCGGAGTTTTCCTTGTTGCTACAAACCCTGTTGACATTATGACAAGAATTACCTGCGAGCTTTCAAACTTTAACCCATCAAGAGTAGTGGGAACAGGTACAACCCTGGACTCTGCAAGACTTCGTTACCTTGTTGGCGATTATTTCAGCGTTGACCCAAGAAACGTTCACGCCTATGTTATCGGTGAGCACGGCGACAGCGAATTCGTTCCGTGGTCACAGGCTCTCATCTCCACAAAGAGAATTACAGATATAGTTGAAAAGAGCGGTGACCAGTACAGCCTTGAGGATTTGGATAAAATAAGCGGCCTTGTAAGAGGTGCAGCTCAGCACATTATCGAGGCAAAGGGTGCTACCTATTACGGAATAGGTATGGCTATGGTTAGAATTGCAAAGGCTATTTTGCAGAACCAGAACAGCGTTTTGACAGTTTCCGTAAGACTCAGAGGCGAATACGGCAAAAAGGGCGTATTTATCGGAAACCCTGCAATTATCAATAAGAACGGTGTAGACAGAACAATCGAGCTTGAACTTACTCCGGACGAGCTTGAAAGAATGGAAAATTCCTGCACACTTCTTGATGAATGCTTTAACAGCATTGAGCTGTAATGAGAATTATTTAAACCTTAAAAATAAGATTTTAATAAAAATTATATATCTTGTTATAAACAGAGAGCGATTGCCGTTCTCTGTTTATTTTTTATACCTTTTTTTCCTTTTTCTAAAATTAAATTTGAGTAAGCAACATGCATTTTTTAAAAAAGAAAATTCTGTAAAAGCGAAACAAAAATGATTTATGAAAATGTGATAAAATAAATAAAACTTATCAAATTAAACCGGATATTTTTATTGACAAGGCCGCTGTTTCTGATATATAATGGAGAAGGTAAAAAGTGTACTTTTTATTCCGAATACTGATTACTAAAAAAAGAACGGAGGTTATTGTTTTGAAAAAAGGATTAAAAAAATGTCTTTCAATAGTTCTTACTATTGCAATGTTGGTATCTGTTATGTCTGTATCCCTTATTGCTAATGCAGCAGAAGATACTGTAACAATTAACGGTAAGAAATATTCTGTTGGAGATACTATTGAAGTGAAGAAGGAAATCACTGTTAATGATAAGTGGCTGCTTAACGGCCAGGTATCCATCCCTTATAACAGTGATGTCCTGAAATTTGTTGAAGAAGAACCATCAAAAATGTTCCCTGTAGCTAACGGACATAGTTTGGTATACTTTAATACAGGAAGTGAAATCAATTTCAACTTCCTTGATGTAACCAACGGTATCGACTTTACACAGGGCGGAATTCTCTATGACCTTACTTTTGAGGTTATCGCAGGTTCAGCTGAAGAAGTTACAATCGATGACGATCTTCAGGTTATAAGCACATTCCCATTTGCTGGTGACCCTCAGTCAGAAGAGAATAAGGGTAAGCCAGTAGAATATCCTTTTGACAGCGCACTTGAAAATGGCACAATTCCAGCTGATAAGGGTACAGAAGGCGAAATAGAGATTAAAGGTCCTGAGGCTGAAACTTTGACAATCAACGGTTACGAAGCAACAGTTGGCGAGACAGTTTATATCTCAAAGAAAATTCAGGTAAATAACAACTGGCTTATGAACGGTCAGATTTCTGTTAAGTATGACCCAGAGTATCTCCAGTTTGCTCCTGTAGAAGATGAAAAAATGTTCCCGAATGTATTCGGAATCGGTTCTTTCATGTATAACGATGTAAAAGATAAAGAGAGCGGCGCAAGCGTTGGCGAAATTAGAATTACCTTTACTGATGTTACAGCAGGTTATAACTTTACAAACTCAGCAGTTCTCTACGATCTTCCATTCACAGTTATAAAGGGTTCAGATACAGCTAAGAACGTTACTGACGAAATCGAAGCAATGAGCAGCTTTAATTTTGCCGGCGATCCTGCAGATCAGGAAAATCCTGACTATACAATGGTAAATGTTGTTGATGAGTCTACAGGCGAAATCGATGCTGCAAAGGGTACATCCGATGAAGAGCCGGTTGTAGCAGATACACCTGCAACAACAGAGAAGATTATCGTTAACGATATTGAAGTTGTTGCCGGCGACGAAATCAATTATTACCTCAATATAAAGGATGATAATTGGTTTGCAAACGGTCAGTATGAGATCACATTCAACAACACAGTTCTTGATCTTGTTGTAAATGACGATTCTATTACATATCCTGTTATTACAGCAGCAGGCGTTTCTGTAGTTGACAACGTAGTAGACAACGGCGACGGTACATCTACAATTTACTTCAACTTCTCCACAACAAACGGTGTAAGCTTTGAGGAACTTGGCAAAGTATTTGATTTCTACTTCACAGTAAAAGAAGATGCAGCTCCTGGCAACTACACAGTTGATACAAAGATTGTTGAAACATATGTATTCTCTAAACCAGGTCAGCCTGACGGTTCAAGCTATGATATGACAAATGTATATAATGAAGAGACAGGCGAACTCGATGTTCAGGAATCAAATCTTGTAACAGAGATTAAAGATATCGACGCATCCGCTCTTGAGGCTCTCATCGCAGAGGCAAAGGCTCTTGCAGCAGAAGAAGGCTACACAGAAGAATCTATCGCAGCTCTCAATGAGGCTATCGCAGCAGCTGAGGCAGTTGCAGCAGATCCACAGTCACAGGATCAGGTTGACGCAGCAGTTAAGGCTCTCCAGGCAGCTATGGACGCAGTAAAAATCGACGTATCAGCTCTCGAAGCACTTATCGAGACAGCAGAAGCAATGGATACAACAGGCTACACATCAGAATCTGTTCAGGCATTGGCAGATGCTATTGCACACGCTAAGACAGTAGCAGAAGCTCCTGAAAGCGTACAGGCAGTTGCTGATGAAATCGTAGCTCTCCAGGCAGCTATCGATGGTCTTGTAGTTGATACAGCAGAACTTGAGGCTCTCATCGCAGAGGCAAAAGAGCTTGCAGCAAAAGAAGGCTACACAGAAGAGTCTATCGCAGCTCTCAATGCAGCAATCGCAGCAGCAGAAGCAGTTGTAGAGAACCCAGCAGTTGAGGACGTTGCGGCTCAGCTCGAAGCTTTGAAGGCAGCTATGGATGCAGTTAAGCCTGACACAACAGCTCTCGAAGCACTTATCAAGACAGCAGAAGCAATGGATACAACAGGCTACACATCAGAATCTGTTCAGGCATTGGCAGATGCTATTGCACACGCTAAGACAGTAGCAGAAGCTCCTGAAAGCGTACAGGCAGTTGCTGATGAAATCGTAGCTCTCCAGGCAGCTATCGACGGTCTTGTAGTTGATACAGCAGAACTTGAGGCTCTCATCGCAGAGGCAAAAGAGCTTGCAGCAAAAGAAGGCTACACAGAAGAGTCTATCGCAGCTCTCAATGCAGCAATCGCAGCAGCAGAAGCAGTTGTAGAGAACCCAGCAGTTGAGGACGTTGCGGCTCAGCTCGAAGCTTTGAAGGCAGCTATGGATGCAGTTAAGCCTGACACAACAGCTCTCGAAGCAGCAATCGCAGCAGCAGAAGAGAAGCTTGCTGATGACAAGTACTCACCAACAAGCAAAGCAGCTCTCCAGGCAGCAGTAGATGCAGGAAAAGAGCTCCTTGCAAAGGTTGAAACAGAATTCGTTGTTTACGAAGATGTAGTTGCAGCAACAGAGGCTATCAACACAGCTATTGACAACCTCGTAGAAGGCGTTCTTCTCGGAGATGCAAATGACGACGGTAGAGTTAATATCGACGATGCATCTTATATCCAGAACTTCCTTGTAAAGCTTAACGTAACAATTAACGAGCTTGCAGCTGATGTTAACAAGGATGGCAAGATTACAATAATGGATACAACAATGATTCAGGTTCGTCTTGCAACTAATGCTGAGAATGAGTATGTATTCCCGGACGAAATCTGATTATTAACAGGTATTTAAAATTAAGGTATTGAAAGTTTGTTTTTTATTCAGTATTTGGGATTATAACAAGTAAATAAGTTATGCGGAGTTTGTAAACTGTTTTTACAAACTCCGCTTTTTTATTAAGGTGATATTTTTGATATGATACATAAAAGTATGTAAAATGTATTGTGAATAATACTAAAAAAAGTTTTTATTGATATATATTATTGACAAAAGGGTTGAAAATGGTATAATGAATATGTACAAAATAAATTAAATTATAGTTGTGCGTAAAAAAGATTGGAGGTTTAAACAGTGAAAACAAACTACTTGAAAAAGTGCATTTCCGTGCTACTTTCCATTTCAATGATTGCTTCTCTGTTTGCTGTTTCCTTTACAGCCTCAGCGGAAGAAGTTTTGGTAGTTGACGGAAAAAGCTATCAAATGGGCGATATTGTTGAGCTTAAGGGCGAGCTTCAGGTAAACAATTGGCTCATGAACGGACAAGTTGAAGTTCCTTACGACAATTCAAAGCTTAAACTTGTCGATAATCAGACAGAGGAAGCTATGTTCCCAGAACTTACAGCTCAGGGAATCACAGTATTCTACAACAACCTTGACGAAGGAAAATTCCTCTTTAACTTCTCACAGCCATTGACCGGAGCTGACTTTACAACAAGCAAGACTTTGTATGATCTTAAGTTTGAAGTAATCGGCACAGGTGAAACAGCTTTGGCAGACGGCGTTAAAATTGTAGATATGAAATCTTACAATTTTGAAGGAAGTCCTGAAGGTAAAGATGACTTTACAATGGTTACTGTTAACGATGAAAACGGCGGAATTATTGCTGATAAGGGTGCTATAAAGAACGAGGCAGCTCCTGATGCAGAAGAGCCGGTTGAAAAAACTCTCACAGTTGACGGTAAAATTTATAATGTAGGTGACACATTTACATTTGTAGGCGATCTCCAGACAAACAGATGGCTGATGAATACCCAGTTTGAACTTAACTTCGACCAGACAAAACTTAACGTTGTTGAAGCAAATTATCCTGTTCTCGATGCAGCAGGCATTACAGTATTTGAAAATTTCAGCAACGAAGAAGGCTGGTATACATTTAACTTCTCAGATCCATCAAAGGGTGCAAACTTCACAGAGAAGGGCGAACTCTATGTTATCACATTTGAAGTTGTAGGCACAGGCGAAACAACTTTGAATGACAAGACAAACATCGTTGAGATGTCCTCCTTCCCATTTGACGGAGATCCTGCTGATCATAAGGATGAGGATCTCAGACCTGTTGATATTACAGACGGAAACGGTGCTTTGAATCCTGATAACGGTACAATTAGCAACGAAATTAAGGACGAAACTCCAGTAGAAAAGACTCTTACAGTTGACGGTAAGACCTATAATGTAGGCGAAACATTCAAGCTCGTAGGACAGCTCCAGGCTAACAGATGGGTTATGAATGCTCAGTTCGTTCTCAACTTTGATGCTTCCAAGATTAAGATAGTTGACACAGCTTATCCTGCAATAGAAGCTGCAGGCATCGCAACCGTAGAAAACTACAGCAATGATGAAGGCTGGTACAAGTTCAACTTTACAGATGTTGAAAAGGGTGTTGACTTTACATCTACAGCAAACCTTTATGAGGTAACCTTTGAGGTTATCGCAGGCGGCGAAACAACTCTTGCTGATAAGGCAAATGTTGAGGTTCTTTCAACATTCCAGTTCGAGGGTTCACCTGCTGATCATCCTGATGAAGAAATAGAAATCGTTGACATCGCAGACGGCAACGGCGGTATCAAGGCTGAAGAAGGCAAGATCGAACATCTCGTTGACCCAGAGGAAATTCCAGTAGAAAAGACTCTTACAGTTGACGGAAAAACTTACGATGTAGGCGATACATTTAAGCTTGTAGGACAGCTCCAGTCTAACAGATGGGTTCTCAATTCCCAGTTTGATTTGGAATTCGATGCTTCCAAGCTTAAGATAGTTGATACAGCTTATCCTGCAGTAACAGACGCAGGTATCACTGTTTATGACAATTATGACAACGACGAAGGCTGGTACACATTTAACTTTACAGATATTGAAAATGGTGTTAACTTTACAAAGACAGCTAACCTTTACGAGGTAACCTTTGAGGTTATCGCAGGCGGTGAAACAACTCTTGCTGACAAGGCTAAGTTTGTAGCTCTTTCAACATTCCAGTTTAAAGGTTCACCTGCTGACAATCCTGGCGAGCCAATCGAAATCGTAGATATCACTGACGGCAACGGCGGTGTAAATCCTGACGAAGGTAAGGTTGAGCACGTTATCGATCCAGAAGAGATTCCTGTTACAACTCTTGTAGTTGACGGAACAGAATACAATGTTGGTGATACATTCAGATTTAACATTGACCTCGAAACATTGAGATGGATTTTGAATGCTCAGTATACAATGAATTTCGATGCTTCTAAGCTCCAGATTAAATCAGTTGAGTATCCAACAGTTACAGAGGCTGGAATTGGTGTTATTGACAATATAAGCAACGAGTCCGGATTCTTTACATTTAACTTTACAGATGTAACAAACGGTGTTGACTTTACAATAAGAAACGTACTCGCAACTTTGGAATTTGAAGTTGTAGGCACAGGCGAAACAAGCCTTAAAAATGCAGGTAAGTTCGATGTATTGAGCACATTTAACTTTGACGGTTCTCCGGCAGATCCTGCAAACGAAGGCAAACCAATTGAAATCACAGATATCACAGACGGTAAGGGCGGCGTAGATCCTGAAGACGGTAAGGTTGTATATTACTATGGTGACCCAACAGTTGTTGAAGACTTTACAGTAAATGGACAGGAAGTTCAGGAAGGCGATATCGTTGAGTACCGTGTATGGGTTAAGAACGACGAGAACTGGCTTGTAAACGGCGAGTTTGATATTCTCTATACTAATGCATATCTTGAGTTCCTCGATGTTACATATCCGGGTCTTGCAAGCATTGCAGGATACGTTGTAGACAATCAGATTCCTGATTCCGGTCTTACAGAATCTCAGGGCAAGCCAGCAGGCGAATTGCTCTTCAACTTCTCCAACATCCACTCCGGTGTTGACTTTACTGAGGGTGCATACATGGCAATCTTCAGATTTAAGGTTCATGAGTCCACAAATCCTGATATCCCTGCACAGGGCGCTTCTGTAATCGAGCTCAACGGCAATGTTGTAAACGATATGTATGCATTTAAGTTTGCAGGTTCAGGTGCATCACACTCTATCACAGAGAAACAGGAACTCGACAGATTGATCGGTGAAGACGGCTTGCCAACAACAGACGAGTTCAGACTTGAAACAGAAATTATCCGTGAAATCAAGATTGATGTTACAGAGCTTCAGAAAGCTTATGACAAGTGGTCACAGTTTGACACAGAAGGCTACACAGCAGAGTCAGTTGCAAACCTCAATAAGGCTCTTGAAGAAGCTAAGAAGATTCTTGATGACGTAGCAGCAGGCAACGCAGACGCATATACTCAGGAAATCATCGACAATATGACAGCAGACCTTAATGCTGCAGGAGAAGCACTTGTAGTAGATAAGCAGCCTCTCGTTGATAAGATTGCAGAGGCTCAGGGTTATGTTGACGATGAAGAAACTCTTTATGTACCTGAAACAATAGAGGCTCTCAAGGATGCTATAGAAGCTGCTCAGGCAGTTGTAGACGATGAGAATGCTACAGTTCAGGATGTTAAAGATCAGATTGCAGCTCTCGAAGAGGCTATAAACAATCTTAAGAAGGGCGCATATCTTGGTGACGTAGACCTTAGCGGTGAAGTAACCGTAGTTGATGCAACAATTACACAGACTGTTCTTGCTAAGTTTACAGTATCTGTATTCTATGAAACACTCGCCGATGTAAACAAGGACGGAGAGATAACAATTTATGATGTTACATTGATTCAGATGATTGCAGCTGATCTCTATGAAACTGAAATCGTAGCTATTCCAGTAGAATAATTCCTATTAATTTGTTTCATTGATTGCGCACGAAAGATGAACAAATAATTTAATTTATTGAAAAGGGCTGCGGCGTATGCTGCAGCCCTTTACCTTTGAAACGAAATAAAAGAAAATACAAAAAAACAAAAAGCCGATACTTTATGTGTCGGCTTTTAATGGATAAGTCTGTTTCAATGTGTTATAACGGTTGATATGATATCTGGTGAAAATAAGGTTTAGAAACCTGTATTTTTGTTTGTTACAGAATAAAACAAAAAAACCGATACATTTGTATCGGTTTCCTTGCTTTTAGTGGTCGAGGTGACAGGATTCGAACCTGCGGCATCTTGGTCCCAAACCAAGCGCTCTACCAAACTGAGCCACACCTCGATATTTGTCGGTGCTGACAACGTCTATTATTATATATGCTCTTTGTGGTTTTGTCAAGCTTTTTTTAAAAAAATGTTTAAAAAAATATTTTTGCCTGTTTTTAGAGTATTTCAGGGCGAATAATCTATGTATCTCCCTCTTTTAAGTGTTTTTACTTGTGTTTTTTGTGCAAAAGGGTTATAATTAAAAAGAATACACTGTTATCAATTTATCCCTTATATTAAAAGAGGTGGTTTTATTGAAAAAACTTTCAAAAGCTTTTGTATCCCTATTTATTGCCGCTTTGCTTCTTGTTATTTCTGCGGTAAGCGGTTTTGCGGTTTTAATGTCTTACGAGATAAACAGCATAGGTCTGAAAATTGATATACCTAACGAATACAGAATTATTATGAGAGATACTCCCTCTGACGATCCGGTATTTGAGCAGGTGGGTTTGGATTACGACAGTGTAATGACCAATCTGGGAAAATCGAATGTTTATTTACAGGGCTATAACAGCGATAATACGAAGATTATAGCTGTTACCATGAATATAGATGAGTCCAGCAAAGAAATTGTCAGCTACAATAATCTTGATGAAAGCCAGCTGGAAACTATTCAGCAGGGTTTTATGGCTTCGGAAATGTACAAAGAAGCAAAAGTAACGGAGTTAGGTCAGCTCAAGATGATTTCTCTGGAATTTCAAAGCACAGCCAGCGGGGTTGATGTTTACGGAATACAGGGGAATGTGGTTGAAAACGGAATGAACTATAACATAGTTATTCAAAAGACAGGCTCTGCCCTCACTCAAACAGAGAGAAACGAGTTTGACTCTATATTAAATTCCGTTGAAATAAGAGAACCTGATACCGGCGTGTTTACAGGAAATATGATTTTAACTCTGCTTATCGCTTTTCTTTGTGCAGTGGTTGTAATTTTGTTTGTGATAATATTAAAAAACAGAAAGAAAAACAATATGGAAATCACAGCCAGCAGCAGCCGCAAACTTCCCTCATATATTGACGGTCAGGAAGCAGACGACCTTATGGTTGTAAGGGCTAAACATGCTGAAAAGCACGATTATGTTACAAAGAGCATAGACGAAGCTATAAGCGAGGAAAAAAATAAAAAGGAAAATAAAAAGGATAAGGAAAAGGACTCCAAGGTTGAAGAAGGCAAAAAAGAGGAGTACCTGGACAAATTCTTTGATAACAAAGGGGAAAACAATGTCCCTGAACCCAAGGAAAAGAAAAAGAATTTCTTTGAAAAAAGACAGGAGAAAAAACAGGCGGAGAAAAGGGAAAAATCCCTTGAAGCTTTTAAAAACGCCGAAGAATATAATGTATTTGACGACCAGCAGAAAGGTGATGATGAAAATTGAGTACCCTTCTTATTAAAAACTGTTATGCGGTACTGCCTGAGAAAGAAAAAGAGGAGAAATGCTCTATATTGGTGGAAGACGGAAAGATAAAAGAGCTTTACACCCATGTTCAGGAGGCTGACAAGGTTATCGACGGTGAGAACCTTGTGGCTGTGCCGGGATTTGTGGATATACATGTTCATCTGAGAGACCCGGGACAGACTCAGAAAGAGGATATTATAACAGGCTGTAAGGCTGCCGCAGCGGGAGGAGTTACTTCTCTCTTGGCTATGCCAAACACACTGCCTACAACAGATAATCCCGAAACTGTTGAATATATTTTAAATAAGGCTAAAGGAGCGGACGCAAAGGTTTATGTTGCCGCAAGTATAACAAAGGGACTTGAAAGCCACGAGGCTACAGATTTGGAAGCTTTGGCAAAGGCGGGAGCAGTCGGACTTACCGACGACGGAAGACCTGTTGAAAACACAGCAATCCTTGCTGAAGCAATGAAAAAAGCGCCTAAGCTCAATATGACGGTTGTTGCCCATTGTGAGGACTTGTTCCTTGCCAAGGGCGGTAAAATCAACGAGGGAGAGGTTTCAAAGGCTCTGGGCGTAAAGGGAATTCCGGCCGCCGCAGAGGACTGCGGAACAGCCAGAGAAATTGCCCTTGCTGCTGCCTATGATGTTCCTGTACACATTTGTCACGTAAGTACAGCCACATCCGTTGCCCTTATCAGGGACGCAAAGAACAGGGGTGTCAAGGTGACAGGAGAAACAGCTCCTCATTATGTAACGTTTACAGAAAAAGAGCTCCTTTCCCGTGATGCGGACTTTAGAATGAATCCGCCGCTGAGAACCGAAAAGGACAGACTGGCTGTTATTGAGGGACTCAAGGACGGTACACTGGACGCAATAGCAACAGACCATGCGCCGCATACACCGGAGGAAAAATCAGATTTTGAAAAAGCTCCAAACGGCTCAATAGGTATGGAAACATCATTTTCCGCCAGCTATACCGCATTGGTTAAAACAGGAGAGCTTACATTGTGCGAGCTTGTAAAGAAAATGAGCACAAACCCGGCAAAAATTCTGGGAATTGAGGGCGGAGAAATCAAAGTAGGCGCAAGCGCAGATATTGCCCTTATAAACCTTGACAAGAAGTGGACGGTAGACCCGGAGAAGCTTCACGGAAAAAGTAAAAACACCCCGTTTAAAGGCAGAGAACTTTACGGTAAGGTTGAATATACCATCTTAGATGGAAAAATAGTTTTTGGAGGAATATAAAATGGCATTTGACAGACTGATTGAAAATATTGTGGAGAAACAGAATCCAACTGTAGCAGGACTTGACCCTAAGCTTGACTACATCCCTTCCTACATCAAGGAAAAGGCATATGCACAGTACGGAAAGACCCTTGAGGGAGCAGCAGAGGCTCTTTTTGAGTACAACAAGGGACTTATTGACGCTCTTTGCGACATCGTTCCGGCAGTTAAGCCACAGGCAGCATATTACGAAATGTACGGCTGGCAGGGTGTAAGAACACTTGCAAGAACTATCGAATATGCTAAGAGCAAGGGAATGTTTGTAATCACAGACGGTAAGAGAAACGATATCGGCTCAACAATGGAAGCTTATGCAGCAGCTCACCTTGGCACAACAGATATCGAGGGTGAAGCTTGTGAGGCTTTCGGCGGCGACGCTCTCACAGTAAACGGATATCTCGGTTCTGACGGTATTATGCCTTTGGTTGACATCTGCAAAAAGGGCGACAAGGGTATTTTCGCTCTTGTTAAAACTTCAAACCCAAGCTCAGGAGAACTCCAGAATCTTCAGCTCACAGGCGGCGAAACAATCTACCTCCACATGGGTAAGATGTGCGAAAACTGGGGCGAATCTCTCCCAGGCAAGTACGGTTACTCAGGCGTAGGCGCAGTTGTAGGCGCAACATACCCAGAACAGCTTGAGGAGCTTAGAAGAGAGCTTCCAAGAACATTTTTCCTTGTTCCCGGCTACGGCGCACAGGGCGGCGGCGCTCAGGATATAAAGCACGCTTTTGATAAGAACGGTATAGGCGCAATCGTTAACTCCAGCCGTGCTATTATGTGCGCATGGAAAAAGGAAGGCTGCCCGGAGGAAGATTACGCAATGGCAGCAAGAAGAGAAGCTATAAGAATGAGAGATGATATCAGAGCTGTAGTAGGAGAAATGAAGCTCTGATTTGATATCCAATAAATATATGAAAATACGAAAAAACAGCAGGATATTTTAAGCAAAATGACCATTTTCTATTGACTAAATGGCATAAAAGGAATATAATTATTCCAATCGAGTATCATGCTTTCTCGTTAAAATTTTCACGAGGTAAGCGTCAAAACTTATTTAAGGGAGTAGATAATAATGGCACGAGTATACAATTTTTCGGCAGGCCCCTCTATGCTTCCTGAGTCTGTACTCAGAAAAGCAGCTGACGAGATGCTGGACTATCAGGGCAGCGGTCAGTCTGTAATGGAAATGTCACACCGCAGCAAGGTGTATGACGCAATCATTAAAGAAGCAGAGGCTCTTTTGAGAGAAGTTATGAACATACCTGACAATTACAAGGTTTTGTTCCTCCAGGGCGGCGCTTCATCTCAGTTTGCAATGGTTCCAATGAACCTTATGACAAAGAGCGGCAAGGCCGACTATGTTATCACAGGTCAGTGGGCTAAAAAAGCATACAAGGAAGGCGCACGTTACGGAAAGGCAAACATCGTTGCTTCCTCCGAAGACAAGACTTTCTCTTATATTCCAAAGCTTGACCCTTCAACCTTTACAAAGGATGCAGACTATTTCCATATCTGCATGAACAATACAATCTACGGAACAGTTTATCACGAGCTTCCTGACACAGGAGATGTTCCTCTTGTAGCTGATATTTCTTCCTGCATTCTTTCTCAGCCAATCGACGTTTCTAAGTTCGGCGTTCTCTATGCAGGCGCACAGAAGAACATGGCTCCTGCAGGTCTTACAGTTGTTATCATCAGAGAAGACCTTATCGGCCACGCTATGGACATTACACCAACAATGTTCAACTATCAGACACACGCCGACAACGGCTCTATGTTCAATACACCTCCTTGCTACACAATTTATATTGCAAAGCTTGTTCTTGAGTGGATTAAGAACGAAATGGGCGGACTTGAGAAGATGAAAGAGTACAACGAGAAAAAGGCTAAAATCCTTTATGATTTCCTTGACAGCTCTAAACTTTTCAAGGGCACAGTTGTTCCTGAGGACCGTTCTTTGATGAATGTTCCGTTTGTAACAGGCGATGCAGACATGGACGCAAAGTTTGTTAAAGAGGCAACAGAACACGGTTTTGTTAATATCAAGGGCCACCGTTCAGTTGGCGGTATGAGAGCTTCTATCTACAATGCAATGCCAATCGAGGGCGTTGAGAAGCTTGTAGCCTTTATGAAGGAGTTTGAAGAGAAAAATGTATAATATATTAACTTTAAATAAAATTGCAAAAGTTGGCACAAACAGACTGGGCGACAATTATGCTTGCTCAGACAGCGTAGCAAATCCTGACGCAGTTCTTGTACGTTCTGCCGCTATGCACGATATGGAAATGCCTGAAACTCTTCTTGCTATCGCAAGAGCAGGCGCAGGCGTAAACAACATCCCTGTTGCAAAATGCGCAGAAGAGGGTATCGTTGTATTCAACACACCAGGCGCAAACGCAAACGCAGTTAAAGAGCTTGTTATCGCAGGCTTGCTCATGAGCTCAAGAAAGGTTCTTGCAGGTATTGAGTGGGCTAAGACACTCAAGGGCAACGGCGACGCAGTTGGCAAGATGGTTGAAAAGGGCAAGAGCCAGTTTGTAGGCCCTGAAATTAAGGGTAAGAAGCTTGGCGTTATCGGACTTGGTGCAATCGGTATTCTCGTTGCTAACGCTGCTGCTGACCTTGGCATGGAAGTTTTGGGTTATGACCCATATATCTCTGTTGACGCTGCTTGGAAGCTTTCACACAACGTAAAGCACGCACAGACAGCAGACCAGATTTATGCAGAGTGCGACTACATTACAGTTCACGTTCCTCTCAACGATTCAACAAGAGCAGGAATCAACGCATCTACAATCGCAAAGATGAAGGACGGAGTTAGAATTCTCAACTTCTCCCGTGACGGTCTTGTTAATTCCGCTGATATCCTTGCAGGAGTTAAGTCAGGAAAAATCGCATGCTATGTAACAGACTTTGCTACAGATGATATCCTCTGCGAGGAAAACATCATCGTTATGCCTCACCTTGGCGCATCTACACCTGAGAGCGAGGACAACTGCGCTGTTATGGCAGCAGACCAGATTAAGGATTATCTTGAGAACGGAAATATCACAAATTCCGTTAACTATCCTGCACTTTCAATGGCAAGATCCGGAGATATTCGTTTCTGCGTAATGCACAAGAATGCTCCTAAGATGCTCACACAGATTCTCGACTGCATCACATCAAACGGTGCAAACGTTGAGGGTATGGAGAACAAGAGCAAGGGTGAGTATGCTTATACAGTTGTTGACGCAACAGGCGCAGACCAGGCTGTAAAGGCATCCATCGAGGCAATCGAAGGAGTTATCAGAGTAAGAGTTATCTGATTATAAATAATAAAAAGCTGTATGGGTTTTCCGTACAGCTTTTTTGTTTTTAAAATATGCAGAAAAGCAATAACTTAGCAAATATTTAGAAAACTAACACTTTAAATTGAATATTAACTGTGGTATAATGCCTCTTGTAATATCCTTTTATTGGTTGGAGGTGAATACTTGGAAACTTTTATTCAAAATGTGACAAATATTGACTTTGGTATTCTGGATTTTATACAGCAGAATCTTAGAAATCCTTTTTTCGACTTCCTTATGCCATTTTTAAGCGCAATAGGAGAAGCCGGCATTGTTTGGATTGTAATTTGCATAGGTATGCTTTTTCCTAAAAAGACCAGAATGTGGGCGATTGCCGGTCTTTTGGCTATGCTTGTGACCTGGCTTTCCGGAGAAGTAATTCTGAAAAACCTTATTGGAAGAGTCAGACCCTGCAATGTAAATTTGGCGGTGGATATGCTGGTTGACAGACCGTCTTCCTACAGCTTCCCGTCAGGACATACAAGCTCATCCTTTGCCTGTGCTACGGTTATTTTCCGTATGAATAAAAAGTGGGGCATAGGTGCTTTGATTCTTGCCGCTTTGATTGGATTCTCCAGACTGTACAATTATGTGCATTTCCCAACAGACGTATTGGCAGGTATGCTCTGGGGTATTTTGCTTGCATCGGTTGTAGTTTGGGTATTTAAAAAATATAATTTGTTTGATGACAAAAAAGATTTAAACCTTAATAAATGAGGAGAGATTATCATGGAAAAATTGATGATTAAAAACTTGTTTGACCTTGACAAAACTATTGCGAAAGATCTTTTTGAGGGCGCTGTTTATCCCTGGGAAGTTCTTCCGAAGATTAAGGAGTTTATTGTAAAGCTAGGCAACACTCTTGACCCTGAGATTTACGAGAAAAGGGGAGAGGATATCTGGGTTGCAAAAAGCGCAAAGGTTGCACCATCAGCATATCTGGGCGGTCCACTTATAATTTGCGAAAATGCGGAAATCCGCCACTGTGCTTTTATCAGAGGCAGTGCAATAGTCGGAGCAGGAGCAGTTGTTGGCAATTCCACAGAGCTTAAAAATGCAGTGCTCTTTGACGGGGTTCAGGTTCCTCATTACAATTATGTGGGCGACAGCATTTTGGGCTACAAGGCTCACACAGGTGCAGGCGCAATCACTTCAAATCTTAAATCAGACAAAAAGCTTGTTACTGTTATGTGTGACGGAGAAAAGGTTGAAACAGGCGTTAAGAAGTTCGGCGCAATGCTGGGCGACTTTGCAGATATCGGCTGCAACAGCGTTTTGAACCCGGGCACAGTTGTCGGCAGAGGCACAAGAGTTTATCCTCTTTCAATGGTTCGTGGCTATGTTCCCGAGCACAGCATATACAAGAACAGAAACGAAGTAGTAATAATAGAAGACAAATAATTTTTTTGTCCGCCTTTTTTTAGTTCCGCCTTGCAAAACTTAGTTGTAGAAATAAACATCGTTTCAAGGCGGGCGAGACTTTTGATTCCGACCTGCAAAGGAAAGATATAAAAATTAACTTCCACACAGGTCGGACGAGACCTTGGTTTTAGAAATTAGAATGGCTCTGACACGGTTAACTTCGTGCAGAGCCATTTTTTTATTATTATAATGTTTAATGAAAAATAACACTCAATATGCGCAGCGATTACTATATATAATAGAAAGCCATAATATACATATTAAAGCTAAAAGAACAAACCCTATTAAGAGCAAGCCATTCTAAGGCGCACAACGAAAGGTTTCGCCCGCCGAGTGCTGGCGTTGATATCTATAGAAAACTTTAGCTCGGCGGAACAAAAAGACTCGCCCGACGTGTGCAGGTGTTTATTTCATAGGTAAACTTTTGCACGTCGGAAATAAAAATCAAAATTCGATGCCTTCTCGGGCGGGGATGCCTCGCTGGTAGGGGTGCTTTTCGTTTACGAAATGGGTGATGTAGTCAGCAAGAACGGAAAACTTCTCGGGAACTTCATGACCGGTGAGAACTATTTCCAGAGTTTGTGGGGCGTTGGAAAGAAACTCGTAAACCTCTGCATGGGATACCATATTTAAAGTAACAGCGGTCAAAAGCTCGTCAAGGATTATCATGTCGAATTTGCCCACTATGGATTTTTCAGCGGATACTCGGAAAATCTCTCCCATAAGACGGGCGCAGTTTTCCTTTTCCTCTTCTGACATGGTAAAGGTGAATTTTAGCTCCACGGGACATGGGGCAAGGGTTATGTTTGAAAGCTGCTTTAGAGATGTTCGTTCCCCTGTTGACATGGTTTTTAAAAACTGAACAAAAAGAACCTTTAAATCCCTGCCGGCTGCTCTTACGGCAAGACCTGTTGCGGCGGTGGTTTTTCCTTTACCGTCGCCGTAATAAATGTGTATCATAAAAAGATACTCCTTTTCGTAATATATTTCCAGACCAATAGAATTATGTATATGATAAACGGAAATGGATTATTTTTCAAGGTTTGGTGATGAAGATTTTCTCAAAAATATTATGTACAAAATATACAAAAATATCATATATATTGAATGAAATATTTTCGCATAATTTTTGTGATTTTTCTTGAAAAACAGGGGTTCATAGTGTATAATAATACCTGCGTGACTGCACTATATATGATATGCGATGAAGCGGGAGGTTGCGGCAGTTAGCCGGTTTTTCCGTGGAGTATGTCCGATTTTAAACCGGGCGATAACGAAATAAATTCGGGGTTTTTGCGACATAAGGAGTTGCTGTGTCGTATTGTGTCCGAATGCTTTTCTGTGAGTACCCGTTGGTTGATAAAAGCCAGACGGGTTTATTGTTAGGGTGAGAGGAAACACCCGGCAATGTGGAAAGAATTTTAAAAGCCCGCCAACTAAAAATTAAGGAGGCGACGACAATGGCAGTCAAGGAAAAAATCAGAATAAGACTTAAGAGCTACGATCATCAGTTGGTTGATCAGTCAGCAGAAAGAATCGTTGCAACAGCAAAGAGAACAGGTGCCAGAGTTTCCGGTCCGGTTCCGCTTCCAACAGAGAAGCAGGTTGTTACAATCCTCAGAGCTGTTCACAAGTACAAGGATAGCCGTGAGCAGTTCGAGATGAGAACACACAAGCGTCTTATTGATATTTTAAGACCGTCAAACAAGACAGTCGAGGCTCTTATGAGCTTAGAGCTCCCTGCCGGCGTTGATATTGATATTAAGCTTTAATCTTAATAGGCATATCAACCTACAAGCAGACAGGGTCATGTTGGCGAAAGCCAACCAATAACCTTATAAGGAGGATATAGAAATGCAAAAAGCAGTAATCGGAAAAAAGGTTGGAATGACACAGATTTTCGATGAAAAGGGAATTGTAGTTCCTGTAACTGTCGTTGAAGCAGGTCCATGCGTTGTTTCAATGATCAAGACAGTTGAAAACGATGGCTACGCAGCAGTTCAGATGGGCTGGGGCGATTTAAAGCCACACAAGGTTACAAAGCCAATGAAGGGTCACTTCGAGAAGGCTGATGTAGCTCCAAAGAGAATTCTCAAAGAGTTCCGTTTTGACGATGTTGATGCTTACAAGGTAGGCGACATTGTTAAGGTAGACGCTTTTGAGGCAGGCAACAGAGTTGATGTAACAGGTACCAGCAAAGGTAAAGGTTACGCCGGTGTAATTAAGAGATGGAACTTCCAGAGACTTAAGGAAACACACGGTTCAGGTCCGGTTGCTCGTCACGGCGGTTCAATCGGTGCTTGCTCTGACCCATCAAGAGTATGGAAGGGCAAGAAGATGGCAGGTCACTTGGGTGCTGAGAGAGTTACAGTACAGAACCTGCAGGTTGTTAAGGTTGATGTTGAAAACAACCTTATCGCCATCAAGGGTGCTATCCCCGGCCCTAACGGCGGTACAGTAGTAATTAAAGATACCGTTAAGGCTTAAAAGGGAAGGAGGATTTATAAATGCCAAACGTAGCAGTAGTAGATATGGCAGGCAAGCAGGTTGGAACAATCGATCTTGCTGAGTCCGTATTCGGTATAGAGCCAAATGCAGCAGTTATGCATCATATGGTAGTTAACTATCTTGCTAATCAGCGTCAGGGTACACAGTCTGCACTGACAAGAGCAGAAGTTTCCGGCGGCGGCAGAAAGCCATGGAGACAGAAGGGCACAGGCCGTGCAAGACAGGGTTCAACAAGAGCTCCTCAGTGGACACACGGTGGTATCGTATTTGCTCCGAAGCCAAGAAGTTACAGATTTACAGTTAATAAGAAGGTAAGAAGACTCGCTATGAAGTCTGCTTTCTCTTCAAAGGCAGCAGCTAATGAGATCATCGTAATCGATGCAATCAAGGCTGACGCATATAAGACAAAAGTTATCGCAGAGATGCTCAAGGCCATTGGCGCCGAGAAGAAAGCTCTCATCGTTCTGCCCGAGGTTGATGCAAAGGTTATCAAATCCGCAAGCAACATCAAGGGCGTTAAGACCGCTCAGGTTAACACACTTAACGTATACGACATTCTCAATGCAGATAAGCTCGTAATTGTTAAGGATGCGGTTAGCAAAATCGAGGAGGTGTACGCATGATAGCACATGACATCATCATTCGCCCAATCATCACTGAAAAGAGCATGCAGGGCATAATGGAAAAAAGGTACACCTTTGAGGTTGCCAAAAACGCCGGTAAGGTTGAAATTGCTAAAGCAGTTGAGGAAATCTTCAAGGACGTAAAAGTTAAGAAGGTTAACACACTCAACGTAAGAGGCAAGCTTCGCCGCCAGGGTAGATACGAAGGCTACACAAGATGCTGGAAGAAGGCTGTTGTAACCCTCACAGAGGACAGCAAGCCAATCGAATTCTTTGAAGGCATGATGTAAGCCTGTAAAAAATAATAACAGGCAGTATGTATGGGGATGAAAGCCAGTCCCCGCAAAGCCCATCATGAGGAGAGTGAAACCAAATGGCCATTAAAGTTTATAAGCCGACTACAAACGCACGCCGTAACATGTCGGTTACAGATTATTCAGGTCTTTCAAAGGTTGCCCCCGAAAAGAGTCTGCTTGCTCCCGTAAAGAAAAACTCGGGTCGTAACAGCTACGGCAGAATTACAGTTCGCCACAGAGGCGGCGGCAATCGCAGAAAGTATCGTATCATAGATTTCAAAAGACAGAAGTTCGATGTACCGGCAAAGGTTCTTACACTTGAGTACGATCCTAACCGTTCAGCTTTCATCGCTCTTGTACAGTACGAGGACGGCGAGAAGGCATACATCATCGCACCACAGGGTCTCAAGGTTGGAGACACAGTAGTTTCCGGTAAGGATGCAGATATCAAGGTTGGTAACGCACTTCCTTTGAGCTCAATTCCTACAGGTACATTTATCCATAACGTAGAGCTTTATCCAGGCAGAGGCGCTCAGCTTGCCAGAGCAGCCGGTAACATGGCTCAGCTTATGGCTAAAGAGAACGGAATGGCTCTTCTGAGACTTCCTTCAGGCGAACTTAGAAATGTTCCTGATGCTTGCATGGCTACAATCGGCCAGGTAGGAAACACAGACCATGAAAATGTAAAGATCGGTAAGGCTGGTCGTAAGCGCAACATGGGCTGGAGACCAACAGTAAGAGGTTCTGTAATGAACCCTAACGACCACCCGCACGGTGGTGGTGAAGGTAAATCTCCGGTTGGACGTCCGGGTCCTGTTACTCCGTGGGGTAAGCCTGCACTTGGTTATAAGACAAGAAAGACACACAACCGTTCTGATAAGTTTATCGTAAAGCGTAGAAACGGTAAGTAATAGGCGGCAGAAAGGAGCTTTAAATTATGAGTAGAAGCACAAAAAAGGGTCCTTATGTTCAGCCTGTGCTGCTCAAAAGGATTCAGCAGATGAACGAAGCTGGCGAGAAGAGAATTCTCAAGACTTGGTCAAGAAGCTCAACAATTTTCCCAGATTTCGTAGGTCATACATTTGCGGTACATGACGGCCGCAAGCACGTTCCGGTATATGTAACAGAAGATATGGTTGGTCACAAGCTCGGCGAGTTTGCTCCAACAAGAACATTCAAAGGCCATGCCGGTTCAAAAACATCTAAGAAGTAATAGGCGGAAGGAGTTATTGCAATGGAAGCTAAGGCATATTTAAACTATGTCCGTATCTCACCCCGCAAGGTATCTATTGTTTTGGATCTCATCCGTGGCAAAGATGCAAAACTTGCAAAGGCTATTCTTGCACAGACACCAAAGGCCGCCTGCGAGCCACTTTCAAAGTTGCTCAAGTCAGCTATGGCAAATGCTGAGAATAACCACGATATGGATGTATCAAGACTTTACGTTGCAGAGTGCAGCGTAAGCCAGGGCCCAACCCTCAAAAGAATTCGTCCGAGAGCTCAGGGCAGGGCATTTAGAATTAACAAGAAAACATCCCACATTACCCTTGTGCTCAAGGAAAGAGAATAATGAGGAGGAGGTAAGATTATGGGCCAAAAAGTTAATCCACACGGTTTGCGTGTAGGCGTAATTAAAGATTGGGATTCACGCTGGTTTGCAAATAAGAAAGATTTTGGCGATACTCTTGTTGAGGATTACAACCTCCGCAGGACTCTTAAGAAGCAGCTTGCAGGTGCAGGCGTGCCAAAAATCGAAATTGAGCGTGACGGTAAAAGAGTAAGAATTCACATTCACTGCGCTATGCCTGGTAAGGTTATCGGCAAGGGCGGCAGCGAGATAGAGAAGCTCAGACTCCAGTGCGAGAAAATGCTGGGCAAGGCTGTTGTAATCGACATCGTGGAGGTTAAGTCCCCGGATTTGAACGCACAGCTCGTTGCAGAGAGCATCGCACAGCAGCTTGAGAAGAGAATTTCTTTCCGCCGTGCTATGAAGCAGGCAATCGGAAGAGCTATGAAGCTGGGCGCTAAGGGTATCAAAACTCAGTGTTCAGGACGTCTCGGCGGCGCAGAAATCGCAAGATCCGAGCAGTATCACGAGGGTACAATCCCTCTTCAGACAATCCGTGCAGACATCGACTACGGTTTTGCAGAGGCTGACACAACCTATGGTAAGATCGGCGTTAAAGTATGGCTGTACAAAGGTGAGGTTCTCAACGAAGTAAAGAAGAGACCTCGCAGGGAAGGAGGCAATAAATAATGCTGTTACCAAAGCGTGTAAAGTACAGAAGAGTACACAGAGGTCGTATGACCGGTAAAGCATACCGTGGCAACAAGGTTACTTACGGTGATTATGGTCTTCAGGCATTAGAGCCAAGCTGGATTACATCAAACCAGATCGAATCTGCCCGTATCGCTATGACACGTTACTGCAAGAGATTCGGTAAAGTTTGGATTAAGATATTCCCGGATAAGCCAATCACAGAGAAGCCTGCTGAAACTCGAATGGGTTCCGGTAAAGGTTCACCTGAGTATTGGGTAGCAGTTGTTAAGCCGGGCAGAGTTATGTTCGAGCTTGCAGGTGTTGACGAGGCTACAGCTAGAGAGGCTATGCGTCTTGCAGCTATGAAGCTTCCTATTAAATGTAAGTTTGTAAAGAAAGAGGAAACGGAGGTTGAGCAATAATGACAGCAAAAGAACTCAGAGAATTGTCTGTAAACGAGCTTGAATTAAAGCTCAAGGAGCTCAAGGAAGAGCTTTTTAATCTTCGTTTTCAGCTTGCCATTAACCAGCTCGAGAATCCAATGCGTATTCAGGCAGTTAAGAAGGACATTGCAAGAGTTTCTACAGTTCTTCGCCAGCTTGAGCTTGAGAATACAAGAGCATAATTGAGGAGGGCATAGCAGTGAGCGAAAGAAACATGAGAAAAGTAGCTATCGGCAAAGTTGTAAGCGACAAGATGGATAAGACAATCGTTGTAGCAATCGAAGATAGCGTTAAGCATAAGCTTTACAATAAAATCGTTAAGCGCACAGTCAGACTCAAAGCACATGATGAAAACAATGAGTGCGGTGTTGGTGACCGTGTAAAAGTTATGGAGACCCGTCCTCTTTCTAAGGATAAGAGATGGAGACTCGTCGAGATTATAGAGAAAGCTAAATAATTCCGTTTATTGGGCTTTGAGAAAAGGAGGAACGCACTGTGATTCAGCAGCAAACTTACCTCAAGGTTGCCGATAACACCGGCGCTAAGGAACTTATGTGCATTCGTGTTCTCGGCGGAACCAGAAGAAGGTATGCCAATATAGGCGACGTAATCGTTGCTTCCGTTAAGAAAGCAGCACCCGGCGGCGTTGTTAAAAAAGGCGACGTTGTAAAGGCAGTTGTTGTACGTTCTGCAAAGGGCGTACGCAGAGAGGACGGCACTTACATTCGTTTTGATGAGAATGCAGCCGTAATTATAAAGGAAGATAAGAACCCTAAGGGTACTCGTATCTTCGGACCGGTAGCAAGAGAGCTTCGTGATAAGGATTATCTGAAGATTCTTTCTTTGGCTCCGGAAGTACTTTAATGGAGGTGTCAGCAGATGAATAAGAAACTTCATGTAAAAACAGGCGACACCGTTGTAATTATAAGCGGAAAGAGCAAGGGCAAAAAGGGCAAGGTTCTTGCAGTTAGCCCTAAGGAAGGTAAAGTTATCGTAGAGAAGTGCAACATGGTTCACAAGCATGTTAAGCCAAGAAAGATGGGCGACCAGGGCGGCATCGTTGATGCTGAGGGCGCAATCTACGCTTGCAAGGTACAGCTTTACTGCCCTAACTGCAACAAGGCAGTAAGAGTTGCATATAAGACCTACGAAGACGGCACAAAGGCTAGAGTTTGTGCAAAATGTAAGGAAGCACTTTAATAGGAGGATTAAGAAATGGCAAGACTTAAAGAGTTATACGCTAAAGAAGTTGCACCTGCTCTTATGAAAAAGTTCTCTTATAAGAGTGTGATGCAGATTCCAAAGTTTGATAAAATCGTTATCAACGTAGGTGCAGGCGAGGCTAAAGATAATTCTAAGGTTATCGACGCTATCTGCACAGATCTTGCAGCAATCACAGGTCAGAAGCCAATGGTTTGCCGTGCAAGAAAGTCAGTTGCTAACTTTAAACTTCGTGAGGGTATGGCAATCGGCGCTAAGGTTACTCTCAGAGGCGACAGAATGTATGAGTTCATGGACAGACTCTTCAACGTAGCTCTCCCAAGAGTTCGTGACTTCAGAGGAATTAACGCTAACTCCTTTGACGGCAGAGGCAACTACAACATGGGTCTTAAAGAACAGCTCATCTTCCCTGAAATTGAGTACGATAAGATCGACAAAGTACGTGGTATGGACATTTGCTTCGTAACCACTGCAACTACAGACGAAGAAGCCCGTGAGCTTTTGACACTTATGGGCGCACCATTTGCGAAGTAAGGAGGAATTGTTGTGGCTAAGACTGCTATGAAAGTTAAGCAGCAGAGAGTTCAGAAATATTCCACAAGAGAATATTCAAGATGCAAAATCTGTGGTAGACCACACGCCTACCTCCGTAAGTACGGAATTTGCCGTATTTGCTTTAGAGAACTCGCTTACAAGGGCGAGATTCCCGGTGTAAAAAAGGCAAGCTGGTAATCAGAGGAGGTAAACGGTATGCAGAGTACAGATATCATCGCTGATTTGCTTACTAGAATTCGTAATGCAAACACAGCAAAGCATGACAGTGTTGAAATCCCAGCATCAAACATGAAGAAGGCTATCTGCCAGATTCTTCTTGATGAAGGATACATCAAAAACTTTACAGTAACCGAAGACGGCAAGCAGGGCATGATCAAGGTTGTTTTGAAATACGGCGAGGGCAAAACTCCAGTTATTTCCGGCCTTAAGAGAGTTTCAAAGCCAGGTTTGCGTATATACAGCGATGTAGAGAATATGCCAAAGGTTATGAAGGGCCTCGGAATTGCAATCATTTCAACTTCTAAGGGCATCATGACAGACAGAGAGGCTCGCAAAGAGCACGTAGGCGGCGAGGTTCTCGCATATATTTGGTAATAGGAGGTGCGAAAATGTCTCGAATTGGAAGAAAACCTATAAATATTCCCGCCGGTGTAGAAGTTAAGTTCGAAAACGGCGTTCTCACAGCAAAGGGTCCTAAGGGTACACTCACTCAGAATGTACACCCAAACATGCTGGTAGAAATCAACAACGGCATTATCGAAGTTAAGCGTCCAAATGACGACAAGCTTAACCGTTCACTTCACGGTCTTACAAGAACACTTATCCACAATATGATGATCGGTGTAACTGAGGGCTACAAGAAGGAACTGGATGTTAACGGCGTTGGTTACCGTGTTCAGAAGCAGGGTAAGACAGTTACAATGAACCTTGGATTCTCACATCCGGTTATCATTGAGGATACAGACGATATTACAATCGAAGTTCCAAACCCAAATAAAATTATCATCCACGGCGCAGATAAGCAAAAGGTTGGTCAGTTTGCTGCCGAAGTTAGAGAGAAGCGTCCACCAGAGCCATATAAGGGCAAGGGTATTAAGTATGTGGACGAACACATCCGCCGCAAGGAAGGCAAGGCCGGTAAGGGCGGCAAGAAGTAATTAAGGAGGGAAATGACTAATGGTAAAGAGACCTGATACAAAAAAAGCTCGTTTGAATCGCCACAAGAGAATTCGTGGCAAAATAAGCGGCACACCAGAGTGTCCACGCCTTTGTGTATTCCGCTCCACTAACAACATCTATGCACAGCTTATAGATGACGTTAACGGTGTTACACTTGCTTCAGCTTCTAGCCTTGACAAGAGCATCGAAGGAAACGGCGGTAACAAAGAGGCAGCACGTGCAGTAGGCAAGCTCATTGCTCAGCGTGCAGCAGAGAAGAATATAGTTGATGTTGTATTCGACAGAGGCGGCAACATCTACCACGGCCGTGTTAAGGAATTGGCCGAAGGCGCCCGTGAGGGCGGCCTCAATTTCTAAGGAAGGGGAGGAATAACTTTGGCAATTATTGACGCAGGAACATTGGATTTGAAAGAGCGCGTTGTTGCTATCAACCGCGTATCTAAAACAGTAAAGGGCGGACGTATCTTCAAGTTTGCAGCTTTGGTAGTTGTAGGCGACGAGAACGGAACAGTAGGCTTCGGTATCGGTAAAGCAGGCGAAGTTCCGGATGCTATCCGCAAGGGCATTGAGGATGCTAAGAAGAACCTTATTAAGGTTTCTCTCAGAGGCACAACAATCCCACACGAAATTATCGGTGAGTACGGTGCAGGCAGAGTTTTGATGAAGCCGGCTGCTCCCGGTACAGGAGTTATCGCCGGAGGTCCAGTGCGTGCCGTTGTTGAAGCAGCAGGTATCAAAGATATCAGAACAAAAGCTCTTCGTTCAAACAACCCATGCAACGTAGTTAGAGCTACACTCGAGGGACTTAAGGCTCTTCGTACAGCAGAAGAAGTTGCTGCAATCCGTGGCAAGTCTGTAAAAGAAATTTTATAATAAACGGGGGTTGACGAAATGAAAATCAAATTAGTTAAGAGCCTCATCGGAGCTAAAAAGGATCAGATCGCAACTGCCCATGCTTTGGGTCTTAAGAAAATCGGCGATGTTACAACACAGCCAGACAACGCTCAGACAAAAGGCAAAGTAGCAAAAATAATCCACCTCATCGAGGTAGTTGAAGGTTAATCAATCAAGGAGGTGCGAAAAATGAAGTTACATGAACTTTCACCTGTTGAAGGCTCAAAGAAGGACGCCAAGAGAATTGGTAGAGGTCACGGTTCAGGCTGGGGCAAAACTTCCGGTAAGGGTCATAAAGGTCAGAAGGCAAGAGCAGGCAGAGGTATGCGTGTTGGCTTTGAAGGCGGCCAGATGCCTTTGCAGAGACGTATTCCTAAGAGAGGTTTCAACAACATCTTCGCTAAGGAAATCGTTTCTATCAACGTAGGTTCTCTCAACAGATTTGAAGACGGCGCAGTTGTAGATGCAGCAGCACTTGTTGAAGCAGGTCTTGTTAAGAATTATTTTGACGGTATTAAAATTCTGGGCAACGGTGAGCTTAAGAAGAACATCACTGTTAAAGTAGATGCATATTCAGAGTCCGCTAAGGCTAAAATCGAGGCTGCAGGCGGAAAGGCTGAGGTGATTTAATTGTTTAAGACAATTAGAAACGCCTGGGCTATCCCAGATCTCAGAAGAAAGTTACTTTTCACTTTAATGATTATAATCGTATTCAGAATTGGTTCCGTTATCCCGGTTCCATTTCTGGATATGGCTGCACTGAGAGAGGTTATGAACGCTAACGGCGTTGAAACCGGCAACTCAATGCTTGCTTATCTTAATACTCTTTCCGGTGGCGCTTTTTCCAACGCAACACTGTTTGCAATGGGCGTTTCACCATATATCAACAGCTCCATCATTATGCAGCTTTTGACAATTGCTATTCCTCCTCTTGAGAGAATGGCAAAAGAAGGAGAAACTGGAAGAAAGAAAATTGCTACAATAACTCGTTATGTAACTGTTGCGCTGGGACTTATTCAGGGTACTGCATATTTCTTCTATCTGCGCAACCAGAACATAACAGTTTACAACGAAGGCTTCAGCCTTTGGTTCTCAGCAATCGTTATCATCCTCGCATTTACAGCAGGTACTGCTCTTATGATGTGGATGGGTGAGCAGATCAATAAAAACGGTATCGGAAACGGTATTTCAATTCTCCTTTTTGCAGGTATCGTTGCTCGTCTGCCTTGGACAATCAATGTTTTGGCACAGTACTTCTCATTGGGATTTTCCGGCAGCGCTCAGTATTTTATTCTTGTACCATTCTGGGTTATTCTCTTCCTTGCAGTTATTTGGATTATCACATTCATGCAGGATTCCGAGAGAAGAATCCCGATTCAGTACGCAAAGAGAGTTGTTGGCAGAAAGATGTACGGCGGTCAGTCCAGCCACCTTCCAATCAAGGTTGCTTTGGGCGGTGTTATGCCGGTTATCTTTGCTAGCTCCATTCTCTCAATTCCAAGTACAATTGAAATGTTTTGGCAGCCAACAGGCATCTGGGCAGGCTTCTTTGCAGCATTCAGAGCTGACGGCTGGGCATATGCATTACTTTATTTCTTACTCATTTTGATGTTTGCATACTTCTACACCTCAATTCAGTACAATCCGGTAGAAATGGCAAACAACTTGAAGCAGAACAACGGCACAATCCCGGGTATCAGACCTGGTACTCCTACTGCGGAGTTCATAAGAAAGATTCTTTCCAGAATCACACTTATCGGTGCTTTGTTCCTTGCATTCATAGCTTTGGTTCCAATTATTTATTCGTCAGTGACAGGTTTGAGAGGCCTCACAATGGGTGGTACATCCGTTATCATCATGGTTGGTGTCGCTCTTGAAACAGTAAAACAACTGGAATCTCAGATGATGATGCGTCATTATAAGGGATTCCTGGACTAATACTTTTTACCTTAGGAGGAGAATTCACATGAACATCATTTTGTTGGGAGCTCCCGGTGCAGGTAAGGGCACTCAGGCAGCTGTTATTTGCGAAAAGTTGAATATTCCTACAATTTCAACAGGAAACATCATCAGAGAAGCGCTGAAAAACGGCACTGAAATGGGATTGAAGGCAAAGTCCTACATGGACGCAGGAAAGCTGGTTCCGGATGAGGTAGTAATCGGCATAGTTAAGGAAAGACTTGCACAGGACGACTGCGCAAACGGTTTTATCCTTGACGGTTTCCCAAGAACAATTCCACAGGCCGAGGCTCTGGACGCAATGGGCGTTGTTATCGACAAGGTTATCGACATCGAGGTAGCCGACGAGGTAATAGTGAACAGATTGTCCGGACGCCGTGTTTGCGAGAAGTGCGGAAGACCTTATCACCTTGAGAGCTTGAAGCCAAAGGCTGAGGGAATCTGCGACGACTGCGGAGGCACCCTTGTTCAGCGTAAGGATGACAGCATTGAGACCGTAAAGGCTCGTCTTGATATCTATCACAACGAGACAGAGCCGCTCAAAGACTACTATGCAAAGCAGAACAAGCTTGTTGTAGTTGAAGGACAGGACACTGTAGAAGATACTTCTAAGTTGGTTCTTGCAGAAGTAGAGGCGTAAAGTATGATTGTGTTGAAAACCGCTCGTGAACTTTCTCTTATGAGAGAGGCGTGCAAAATATCTGCACGGGCATTAAAAATTGCCGGCGAAGCTGTTCAACCGGGAGTTTCGACTCTTGAAATCGATACTTTAGTTCGCAAGTACATCGAGAAACAGGGAGCCGTTCCCTCGTTTCTCGGGTACGGCGGATTTCCGAACAGTGCTTGTATATCGGTAAATGACACGGTTATCCATGGCATACCAAGCAAGAAACGCATTCTCAAAGAGGGCGACATTGTAAGCGTTGACGTGGGAGCTTATATAGGCGGATACCACGGAGATAACGCATGGACATTCCCATGCGGAAAGATAAGCGATGAAGCGCAGGCGCTGCTTGACGCAACGAGAGAAAGCCTTTTTAAAGGAATCGAAAAGGCTCAGCCGGGAAACAGAATCGGAGACATCGGCTCAGCGGTTCAGCAGTATGTCGAAGAGCGCAGTTACTCGGTGGTACGTGACTTTGTCGGCCACGGAGTAGGTGCGAAGTTACACGAAGAACCATCTGTACCAAATTTCGGTACACCGGGAAGAGGCCCGAGGCTTTTGCCCGGCATGACAATCGCAATAGAACCTATGATAAACATGGGAAGCTACCGTGTAAAGGTTCTTGAAGACGAGTGGACCACGGTTACAGTGGACGGAAGCTTGTCCGCTCATTTTGAGCATACAATAGCAATAACTCCGGACGGTCCAAAGATATTAACACTTCCGGATTAAGGATTGGGAATAATCTTATGGATATAGTCAAGGGAAGAATCGTAAAAGCCAAGGCAGGCAGAGATAAAGACAAATTCTTTGTGGTTGTGGATATATACAAAAGTACAGCGTATATATGCGACGGAAAGACCAGAAGAATAGAAAAGCCTAAACGCAAAAATGTTCTGCATCTTGCGCCTACCGCAGAAATGGCAGACGAATTTAACAGCAACCGAAAGATTCGGGAAATCCTCAAAAATTACAGAGGCGATTGATTTTAATAATCCGTTAGGAGGTTACAGTTGTGTCGAAGCAAGACGTTATCGAAATAGAGGGTACAGTAAAAGAAGCTCTCCCAAACGCACAGTTTAAGGTAGAGCTGCCAAATGGTCATGTTATTCTTGCCGTTATTTCAGGCAAGCTGAGAATGAACTTCATCAGAATTCTTCCGGGCGATAAGGTAACAGTTGAGATGTCACCATATGACCTTACAATAGGCAGAATTACATGGCGCTCAAAGTAATTGCAAAGCATATACGCTTTATTAAATAAATTGATTGACTATTAAGAAAGGAATGATTATAAATGAAAGTCAGACCTTCAGTAAAGAAAATTTGCGATAAGTGCAAGGTTATCAAGAGACACGGAAAAATCATGGTAATCTGCGAGAACCCAAAGCATAAGCAGCGTCAGGGTTAATCATAAGTAAATTAAACTATATTTTGAAATAATTATGGAGGTGCAACTATGGCTCGTATAGCAGGTGTTGATTTACCGAGAGATAAAAGAGTTGAAATTGGTTTGACATACATCTACGGTATCGGACGTAAAACTGCAAGCGACATTCTTGCTGCAACAGGTGTTAATCCTGACACTCGTGTCAGAGATCTTTCAGAAGACGATGTATCAAAGCTGAGAGAATATATCGATCATAACTGCCGTGTTGAAGGTGATCTTCGCCGTGACATAGCTTTTGATATTAAAAGACTTATTGAAATTGGTTGTTACCGTGGCGTTCGCCACAGAAAGGGTCTCCCGGTAAGAGGTCAGCGTTCAAAGACTAACGCTCGTACTCGTAAGGGTCCCCGTAAGACTATGGCAAACAAGAAGAAATAAGTAAAGGAGGACAAAGCTTATGGCAGCACCAAAAGCCGGAAAGAAGGCAACCGTGCGTCGTCGCCGTGAACGTAAAAATATCGAAAAAGGCGCAGCACATATTCAGTCAACATTTAACAATACAATCGTTACTATATCCGATACACAGGGTAATGCAATCTCCTGGGCAAGTGCCGGAGAGCTTGGCTTCAGAGGTTCAAGAAAGTCAACTCCTTTTGCTGCTCAGTCAGCAGCTGAGACAGCTGCAAAGGCAGCTATGGAGCATGGCCTCAAGTCAGTTGAAGTATACGTAAAAGGCCCTGGTCAGGGAAGAGAAGCAGCTATCAGAGCTCTTCAGTCCGCAGGTCTCGAAGTTAGCATGATTAAGGATGTTACTCCGATTCCTCACAACGGATGCCGTCCTCCAAAGAGAAGACGTGTATAACCGTAATATTACAGGAGGTGTCCCATTATGGCAAGATATACAGGAGCTGTGTGCAGACAGTGCCGCAGAGAGGGTCAGAAGCTTTTCTTGAAGGGCGACCGCTGCTACACAGATAAGTGCGCATTATCCCGCAGAGCTTACGCACCAGGACAGCACGGTCAGGGTCGTAAGAAGAGTTCCGAGTACGGTACTCAGCTTCGTGCAAAGCAGATGACAAGACGTTACTATGGCGTTTTGGAGAGCCAGTTCAGAAAGTACTATGAGTTGGCAGAGAAAAAAGAAGGTAAGACAGGTGAGGCATTGCTGGCAATCCTCGAGAGCCGTCTCGACAGTGTTGTATACAAACTCGGCTGGGCTTCTTCACACGCAGAGGCAAGACAGCTTGTTTCTCACGGTCATTTCACAGTAAACGGCAAGAAGGTTGATATTCCATCATACCTTACAAAGCCGGGCGATGTTATTACAATCGCTGAGAAGAGCAGAAGCAGCGCAAAGTTTAAAGCTCTTCTCGAGGCAAATGCAACAAAGCCTGTTCCAAAGTATCTTGAAGTAAACAACGATGCTTTCGAGGGCAAGGTAGTTTCCGTTGCAAAGCGTGAAGAAATTGATTTACCGGTTGATGAAACACTTATCGTTGAGTTGTACTCCAAGTAATCCCCAAAAAACGCAGGCAGGTTACAAACTCAGCGGCTTAAATGCCGCCTAACGTCAAGGAGGATTCGCTAATGATAGAGATTGAAAAGCCAAGAATAGAAACCGAAGAGTTATCAAGCGACGGCAAGTACGGTAAATTTGTTGTAGAGCCTCTCGAAAGAGGATTTGGCAACACATTGGGCAACAGTTTGAGACGTGTGCTCCTTTCATCCTTGGAAGGAGTTGCGGTTACATCCATCAAGATTGATGGTGTGCTTCACGAGTTTTCCACAATCCCGGGAGTAAAAGAAGACGTTACCGAGATCGTTCTCAACATGAAAAGACTTGTTGCAAAGCTTCACACCAATGATCCGAAAGTTGTGGAAATTTTTGCCGAGGGTCCTTGCGAAGTAACTGCAAGCACAATTAAGTGCGACAGCGAGGTTGAAATCCTCACACCGGATCTTCATATCGCTACACTGGGCGAAGGTGCAAAGCTTCATATGGAGATAACACTGGACAAAGGCAGGGGTTATGTTCCGGCAGAGCGCAATAAGCTCATCGACGGAAACAACGTAATCGGCGTTTTGCCGGTTGACTCCATATATACGCCTGTAGAAAAGGTAAACTACACAGTTGAAAATACCCGTGTAGGTCAGATTACCGACTACGACAAGCTTACTATGTATGTTTGGACAAACGGCGTGCTGAACGCACAGGAGGCTGTTTCATTGGCAGCCAAGGTTCTCACAGAGCACCTCAATCTGTTTGTTGACCTTTCAGATAAGGCAAGCAGCGCAGAGGTTATGGTAGAGAAAGACGACAAGGGCAAGGAGAAGGTTCTTGAGATGACTATCGAAGAGCTCGACCTTTCCGTTCGTTCCTTCAACTGCCTCAAGAGAGCCGGAATTAACACAGTGGAGGATCTCATCGGTAAATCCGAAGAGGATATGATGAAGGTTCGTAACCTCGGACGCAAGTCTCTCGAAGAGGTTATGTATAAGCTCAACAGCCTGGGCTTCAGTCTTCAGAAAGAGGACGAATAATTTGACAGCCCGTTTTTAATATCAATCCATATTGAAAAGGAGTGAATACAAATGCCAGGAACAAGAAAGCTGGGAAGAGCATCTGCTCACAGAATCGCTATGCTGAGAGCAATGGTTACCTTCCTTTTTGAAAAAGGCAAGATTGAAACAACAGTTACTCGTGCCAAAGAAGTATCAGCAATGGCAGAGAAAATGATAACAATAGCAAAAACAAACAGTCTTCACAATAAGCGTCTTGTAATGTCTTTCGTAACAAAAGAGGACGTTGCAAAGAGTCTTTTCGATACAATCGCACCTAAGTACATGGACAGAAACGGTGGTTACACACGTATCACTAAGATCGGACCACGTCGTGGCGATGCTGCTGAAATGGCAATTATCGAACTTATCTGATTTGTCTGATTGTATATGATTTTACATTTGGGAGCGGACATATATCCGCTCCCATTTTAAAATATTTCAAATTAGAATTTATATACCCGCCCGTGGCGCAGCCGGATAACGCAGCAGATTCCGATTCTGAAGAACGGGGGTTCGAATCCCTCCGGGCGGGCCATTTATTTTATTTCCGCCTTGCTGAACTTTGTTTTAGAAATCAACGACATTTCAAGGCGGGCGGGACCTTTTCTCTAAAGCTTTGGAATGGCTTTCTCACAGTAGGATTTATCTATTGTGAAGTTATGAGAATTGTAAAGGAACTACATTAACTTTTGTTGTGTTATGTCGTTAAATAAAAATAGAAGCTCTCCCGTAGGAGTGGATTGTATATCTACATGGTCGCAATAAGAATTATGTTAAATAATAGTCATTCAATATCGAATAATAAAACCCCCATTGTTATAGATTTCGTAACAATGGGGGTTTTGATTTTGTATTAAAATTTACTGATTTTCATTTACAAGGACTACTGAAACTCTTATGTTGTTTTCTGCTTCGTCAATATCATAGATTGAATTGTCGTCTATTGGAATATGTATTTCGTAGATATCTGATGTGCTGAGAGTTTCTCCGTCAAATACGAAGCTCCAGTTTTCATCGTTTACCTTTTTAAAGTTTCCATCGGAAGAGTAGGCGTAAAGGGTATATCCCTCGCCTGTGCCCTCAAGGCCGTTTCCTCTGAAAGCTACTGTTGTAGTGGTGTGAACATTTTCAACAGAGGCTGTGAAAACATAGGAAGCGGCGTCGCCGTGGATTCCGGCTTTCAGCTTTTCTTCATCTGTTAAAATGCTTCTTTCGGCAGAGTCCAAATCAACCTCTCTGTAAGGTATTTCCGGAAGATATACAAATCTATCCTGCAATCTTAAAAGCTCCATACAGCCTGTTGGACAGTAAAGTGTGTTTCCGTCACCGCCTGTGAACATTCCGATAGCCATATTGTTATAGCCGCTGAGGCCGGAAACATCCTTTGTATATACTGTTTTTCCGGTTTCAAAATCAAGGATAATATAACGCCACATCTTTGTTTCCGGGTCTTGGTCGTAGCCGTAAAGATATCCGGTGGCGGTTGAAAGCTTGAAAATGGATGTTGAGCTTATATCGTTTCTGCTCCAAATGGTTTTCATTTCCTTGCCGTTTTCGGTTTCAATCAGGTCAACTCTTTCAATTCCCGGCATTATGTAATCATTGCCGTTTTGCATCCAGTTTACATCGTAAATATTTTCAAAGGATTGGATTGAGGAGTCGCTGTCATCTTTTGCTAAGTCTGCGCTTCCTGCGCCGAACCAGTTGCAGACAATAGTGCTTACAGCCTCTTCGCCGTCGTAAACGATTATAGAGTTTTCAACGGAAACCTGCTGACCCTCTGCCAAATCGTCGAGAACCGGAGCGCTTGCAGCCAATTTACCGGTTTTAATATCCAGGGCAATAAGATTTACAGGGTCAAGGTTGTCGGTAAACAGCACATAATCCTGTGTAAGTGTCGGTGAAGAACCGCCGCCCCAGGAAAGACCGCCGCCTGTAGTTGTGCTGCCTGCCTCGCTGTCGTTTGCGCCGTTGCTGCCGTATTCTGTGCGCCATACAACGTCTACACCCTCGTTGGCTTTAAGGAGATAGCAGGCCTTGTTAGTGAGTATTACACAGCCATCCTCGCAGGAGGCAATGCCGTTTTCTGCTCCCTCGCCTGGGATTGTTTCGTAAACGTATACAGATTCCTCAGGCACGCTGCTTCTTTTTCCTTCCATTAAATCTTCAATGGCTTGTGCTTCTATATATCCTAAATATCCAACCTGTTCACGATCTGGATAAATGCGGAAACCACCTGTTACAAACCAAAGATTTCCTTCATAGTCGTATGTAACAGCTAAAAGGTTTTGTTCGGTTTGTCTGTCGATAACTGCTTCAACTAATTTCTTAATATCAATATCTGCAATCTTTTCAAAGGTTTCCAAAATATTTCCGTCTTCGTCCATTGTTTTTAATATCAAAACATGGTTGTGTGAGGTTGGGCAGACAATGTTGTTTTGAGAGTCCACAAAGGAATAAGAGGACTGAATGGAATAGCTTCCGTTGTCATCCTTCGATGGGATGAAAGAACCGATTGTTGTTATAACGTCAGCGTTTAAATCTCTTATGGTAATTCCACCCAAAAGCGGTGAAATAGCGTTGCCGTATTCATCGTAGAATATGGCAGGAGGAGCTTGTATACCCACTGTTTCAAGGGAAGCGTTAACCTCCGTGTAAATACCCAAAGGCAAAATGGCGTCGGTGGAGTCTGAATTGTAGCCGTCGTTGTGGATATTTGACTCAGATTTCGCCAAATAGGGATTTTGTTTGACAGATTTCGCAGCCAGGGGTTTAGGAGACAGAGAGAAAGAACTGTCACTGTAGTCAATTTTTCCCGTATCCTGACTTTGGCATCCGGAAGCAAAAATCACCATTGCGGCTAAAAGCACTGCAAAGATTTTTTTCATATTTACCTCCTAAATAAAAAACATAAGTTATTAAATATAAACTTGTAATATGATTATATATAAATATAAATATGGTGTCAATAAAAGGAAAGTAATTTTTTCCAAGTCGCCCATAAGAGGACAAAAGATTTATATATTTAATAAAAGACAGAAAAGTCATTGCTTTAAGCAGTGATAAACGAAAAAAATTATTTTTTTTGCAAAATTCTTAAAAAGACTTTACTTTACCGTGATAATGTGATAGAATACAAAAAAGTCACCGGATTAAAATCCGGAATAAATTATTCGGAGGAATTTATTTTGAAAAAGATACTTGCAATGCTTATGGCAATTCTCATGTTCGGTACAGTTGCAGCAGGCTGCGGCGGTAATGACGCAACAGAGAACAATTCAACAGACGGTTCAACATCAGAGGTTGGCGGCGCAGACGAGTCATGGACAAAGGTAGAGTCCGCCGGCAAATTGGTTTTGGGTCTTGACGACAGCTTCCCTCCAATGGGATATAAGGACCCTGAAACAGGCGAAATCGTAGGCTTTGACGTTGACCTTGCAAAAGAAGTTTGCTCAAGACTTGGTATCGAGCTTGTGCTCCAGCCAATCGTATGGGAAACAAAGGAAACAGAGCTTAACGGCGGAAACATCGACTGCATCTGGAACGGCTTTACCGCAACACCTGAGCGTGAAGAGGCAATGCTTCTTTCAGCCCCTTATATGCAGAATACTCAGGTAGTTATGGTTGCTGAGGGTTCAGACTTTACTGACCTTGCTTCCCTTGCAGGAAAGACAGTCGCTGTTCAGTCCGGTTCTTCAGGCGACAACGCTCTCAATGCGGATGAAAACGCAGACTTCAAAAACTCCCTTGGAAACATCATCAAGATTCAGGATTACCTCAGCGCAATCACAGAGCTTGAAAACGGTACAGTAGACGGCATCGTTTTGGACGAAAAGGTTGCCACAAACTACATAAACATGAAGCCTGGCAAGTACAGAATACTTGAGCAGGACGGCAAAGAGATTACACTTTCTGAGGAAGAATATGTTATCGCATTCAGAAAGGGCGATCAGGCTTTGATGGAGAAGATTATGGACACTCTTAAAGAGATGAAAGAGGACGGCAAGTTGGCAGAAATCTCCACAAAGTGGTTTGAAGAGGACGTTACAACAATCTGATTTTAACGAAACAAAAGAAAAAATTAAGGGTGGGCTTTGCCTGCCCTTAAGTTTGTTTTGGTTTAATAACTTAAATTTGGTATAAAACCTAATTTATGCCATAAAACAAGGATGAAATTGCAGGTATCAAAATAATAATTGCAGAATAAAAAGAAAGAATTTTGAGAGGTGTTCTTGTGAACTATAGTATTTTACTTTCCGAGATGCTGGAGGGTACATTAAATTCCCTTGCGCTTTTCGGACTTACATTGTTGTTTTCTCTGCCTTTGGGACTTATACTTTGTGTGGGCAGACGTTCAAAATTTAAAATTATAAATATTCCGGTAAAGTTTTACTTACTTCTGCTGAGAGGTACTCCTCTTATGCTCCAGCTTATGTTTGTTTTCTACGTTGTAAATCCCCTGTTGCCTTTCAGAATCGACAGATTCCCGGCGGCGGTTGTGGCTTTTGTTTTAAACTATGCGGCATATTTTGCAGAGATTTACAGAGGCGGAATGGAGAGTATTCCGGTTGGACAGTACGAAGCCGCAAATGTTTTGGGCTTTAGCAAAAAGCAGACATTCTTTAAAATTATTCTTCCTCAGGTAATAAAGAGAATTTTGCCTCCTATGGGCAATGAGTTTATAACCCTTGTAAAGGATACCTCCCTTGCAAAGGTAATTTCAGTTGTAGAGCTTATGAAGGTTACATCAGACTGGGCAAACTCTGCGGCAAACTTTGTTCCGTTTATCATCGCCGCTATTTTCTACCTTGTTATGAACGGCGTTGTTTCCAAGTGCTTCAGCATTGCGGAAAAGAAACTCAGCTATTACAGATAATGGAGGTATACCGATATGAAAATGCTGGAAGCAAAAAATATAGAGAAATCCTTCGATAAACTTGAAGTTTTAAAAAATATATCATTTGATGTAAATAAGGGCGAAGTCCTTGCAATCATCGGCCCGTCAGGTTCCGGAAAAAGTACATTGCTAAGGTGTATCACCCAGCTTGAAACAATCGACAAGGGTGAAATTGTAATCTGCGGCGACACTTTGGTAAAGACTGTTGACGGCAAGGCGGTTTACGCCAGCAAGGAAGACAGACACAAGATAAACATGCATTACGGACTTGTTTTCCAGAACTTCAACCTTTTCCCCCATATGAGCGTTATGAAGAATATAACAGCCGCTCCTATAAATGTTTTGGGAAAATCAAAGGAAGAAGCGGAAGCAACAGCAAAAAGTCTTTTGAAGAAAATGGGACTTGCAGACAGAGGGGATTATTATCCCTATCAGCTTTCAGGCGGTCAGCAGCAGAGAGTTTCCATTGCCCGTGCAATGGCTTTAAATCCTGAACTTTTGCTTTTTGACGAGCCTACATCAGCTCTCGACCCTGAGCTTACAGGTGAAATTTTAAAGGTTATCCGCAGTCTTGCAGAAGAAAAAATGACAATGATAGTTGTAACCCATGAAATGGCATTTGCAAAGAATGTTGCCGACAGGGTAATATTTATGGCAGACGGCGTAATTGTTGAAAGCGGAACACCTCAGGAAGTTTTTGAAAACACAAAGAACCCGAGAACATTGGAGTTCCTGGCCAAATATAATGAGGACAGGGAAGGTTAAATAAAAAAACTCTCCGCTATTGGAGAGGAAAGGAAAAAGTATGTTTACAGATAAAAAAAGACTTGTAGTAAAGGTGGGAACATCCACCCTCACATATGAAAACGGAAAGATGAATTTCAGAAGAATTGAACAGCTCTGCAAGGTTCTTTCCGATTTGCAGAATATGGGTCATGAAATTGTATTGGTTTCCTCAGGCGCTGTGGGCGTTGGAATGGGAAAACTGGGACTTCAAAAGCGCCCAACCCTTACAAAGGAGAAACAGGCTGTGGCGGCTGTCGGTCAGTGCGAGCTTATGTTTATGTATGATAAGCTTTTCGGTGAATATAACCACACAGTAGCCCAGATACTTCTTTCAAAGTATTCAATAGAAACAGACCATAAAAAGGAAAATGTTCTCAATACAATGAATACCCTTATGAGCATGGGAATTATTCCTATTGTAAACGAAAACGACACAGTAGCAATCGATGAAATTGAGGGCGCAAACTTTGGCGATAACGATATGCTTTCAGCTATTGTTTCGGTTTTAATCGACGCCGACCAGCTTATTATCCTTACAGATATCGACGGCTTGTACGATTCAAACCCAAGACTTAACCCAACAGCAAAGAAAATTTCTGTTGTAGAGAAAATCGACGAGAACATTTTAAAAATGGCAGGGGGAAGCGGTTCAAACCGTGGAACAGGCGGAATGGCTACAAAGCTTAAAGCCGCAACACTGACAACAGAAAACGGAATTGACTGCATAGTTGTAAACGGAAGCTCACCGTCAATTCTTTATTCAGTTATAGACGGAGTTGAGGTTGGAACAAAGTTCCTCGCCCAACCCGTAAGTGTACTGAACAGTAAATACCTTAATAATTATTGATTTTTTTGATTCTGCCGTGTATGGGTTAGAATGATAAAGCCTAAATTTAAAAAGAAGACAGTTTCAATATAAAACTTTTATGTAAGCCAATTTGGGATTCCAAAGGGACCACCGTCCCTTTGGCGGAAAGTTTGAAAGGCAGAGCCTTTCAAAAAAAGGAGGAAAAAAGATGACCGTTATAGAGCAGATGGGCGCAAGGGCAAAGACAGCCGCAAGGGTTCTTGCCAATGCTGGAACAGAAAAAAATAAGGCTCTTATGAGCATTGCCAAGGCTTTGAGAGAGAATTGCCAGGCTATTTTAAAGGCAAATGAAATCGACATTGAGAACGGAAAAAATGCAGGACTTACAGTTTCTCTTCTGGATAGACTCAGACTTACTGAGGAGAGAGTGGAGGGAATTGCAGTAGGCGTTGAGCAGGTTGCCGCTTTGAAAGATCCTATCGGCGATGTTTTAAGCGGAAATAAGCTTGAAAACGGCTTGGAAATAAGAAGAATAAGAGTTCCCCTGGGCGTAATCGGAATTATTTATGAAGCACGTCCAAATGTTACAGCAGACGCCGCCGCTTTGTGTCTTAAAGCAGGAAATGCAGTAATACTCCGTGGAGGCAAAGAGGCGATAAATTCAAATAAGGCTATTGCCGATATTATGCGTGAAGCTGTTGAAAAAGCAGGACTTCCTAAAGACTCAATACAGCTTATTGAGGATACATCACGAGCAAGCTCCACAGAGCTTATGGGTTTAAGCGATTATCTTGATGTTCTTATCCCAAGAGGCGGAGCAGGACTTATCAGAGCCGTTGTGGAAAATGCAAAGGTTCCTGTTATCGAAACAGGTGTGGGCAACTGCCATGTATACGTTGATGAGTATGCGGATATAGATATGGCGGCAAATATTATATTTAACGCAAAGACCTCAAGACCATCTGTGTGCAACGCAATCGAAACAATTCTTGTACACAGCGCAGTTGCAGAAAAAGCCCTGCCGGCAATAAAGGCAAGACTTGACGAGAAAAATGTGGAGCTTAGAGGTTGTCCGAAAACAGCGGAAATTCTGGGCAGCTGTGTAAAGCCTGCCACAGAAGAGGATTACTATAAGGAATTCCTTGATTATATACTTGCAGTAAAGGTTGTAGACAGCTTTGAAGAAGCGGTAGACCATATTGCAAAATACAGCAGCGGACACAGCGAATGTATAGTTACCGAGAACTACACAAGAGCCTGTGATTTCTTAAATCAGGTGGATGCGGCTGCGGTTTATGTAAACGCTTCAACAAGATTTACCGACGGAGGACAGTTCGGCTTGGGCGCAGAAATAGGAATTTCCACCCAGAAGCTTCACGCCCGTGGCCCTATGGGACTTAACGAGCTTACAAGCTCAAAGTTTATAATCCTCGGAAACGGACAAATCAGATAATTCCTGAAGGACGCTGTCCTTCAGACTACCAGCCAAAGGGACGGTGGTCCCTTTGGAATCCCGGAACAGCTCACGGAAGAGTGGATATGAATTGGTTACGGAAATCATTTATATCAAAAGGTACATTAAGGCGAGGAGCAGTCCGGTATCAGCGTTATCTGACGAAAGCAGAAGAATAAGTATAAGTATCAGACTTTTCTCTTTATCGTGAAAACAGGCGTCGAGAACTTCACCGCCTGTTTTCGCCGCTTTTATATCATCGCCGCTGAAGCTTTCTGCAAGCTTTTGCAGGTCGATGTTTTCGGTTTCGTAATTTTGGGACTGTTGATTTTTATTGCCGTTTTGTCCGCCGGAAAAGGTCTGCGCTTCGTTATGAACTGCATGATGAGCGTCAGTCTGAGGGGGAGGAAAACTTCCCCTGTTGTCGTTTCTGTTTTGGCGTTTTGAGTTATTTTCCTGAGAGGATGCGTTTTGCTGCATCTCTTTGACCCTCCTCATTGCTTCCTGTCTTAAATTGTCAAATCCTGCCATGAAAAATCACACTCACAATATGCCCTTAGATTTTATCAGGGGAAGTATTTTTAAAAGCCTGAGCATCTTCTTGGCTTCATCCAGCTTTTTCTGTTTTGCGCTTCCCAGAAAGGGGCGCAGAGCCTCCAAAAGACGTGTAGTGTCGTCCTCTGTGTTTAAAGAGGATAAAAGGGGCATAAGCTTTGCAACGGATGTTAAAGCTTCGCCGCCGAAAGAAGAATGGCTTTTGGCAAGACCGGATTGATGATTTTGATTGCCGGAATTGTTGTTCATTCCTCCCAAAAGGGACAGAAGCTGGGGATTGTTCATCAGTCCGGACAAAAGGTCTTGATTTATCTGAGGGAAAGAACCGCCTTGATTGTTGTTTTCCGAATGATTTTGACTACGGTTATTTCCTGAATTGTTATTGGGAATATCAAGACCTAACTGTTTTCCCATGGATTCAAGCTGACTCATTGCCTGAGGGTCGGACATGATTTTCCCTATCAGCTCCTGAATATCATCCATTTGAGTTACCCCTCAGTTTTTTCAGCAGGCTTTGAGCCTGGGGACTGTTCATAATTTTTTCCATTTCTTTTGGATTGTTCAATATCTCTTTAACTTTTTGAGCGTTTTGCGGGTCGAGATTTTTTAAAATTTCGTTGGGCGAGCCTTGCTGCGCCATGTTTTTTACCTGCTCGGCGGAAATATTCTGACCTGCCGAATTGTTTTTTAACAGAGCGTTCAAAAGATTAAAAAGTTTATCATTATTAGCCATATAAACACCTCGATACATATTATGCGGAAAAAGTAAAACTATGATAGGAGTTTTTAATATGAGAATACTTGTTGTTTCGGACACACACGGAGATTTCAGAACATTGAGAAAGGTTGTAGACGCTCACCAGGAGGCTGATATAATAGTCCACTGCGGTGACGGAGTAAGGGATATAGACAGAATACAGGATATTTATCCCGAAAAGAAAATAATAAACGTAAGGGGCAACTGCGACCTTGGAGAAAACCAGGTTTCCCTGATTGAAATTTTTATGGTACAGGGCAAAAAGATTATGGTAACCCACGGTCACCTTTTTGAGGTAAAATACGGACTCAACAGAATTATATACGAAGCAAAGGAAACCAACTGTGACGTTGTACTGTTCGGACACACACATAATGCAGTCGCTGATTACGACGAGGGACTTTTTATTCTTAATCCAGGCAGCTGTAACGGATACAACGCAAGCTTCGGCTATGTGGATATTACAAAGGACGGAATTGTGACAAACATCCTCAAAGCCTCAACCTGTGACAGCTTTTAAGTATTTACAATAAGTTGACATGTATTTTTAAATCATATATAATTTTATGTTGTGATATAAATTATTTTTTTTCGGAGGACACAATGGAGAGCGGTCTTTTTTTAAACAATGAAAACGCAAAAAAAAGAATAGACGCTCTATTTCAAAGCGGAAGAATTCCTCACGGAATATTGCTCCGTGGCGGAGATGAAGAGCTTAGAAAGGACTGCGCCAAATACATGGCGATGAAATTTCAGTGCATTTCCCAAAACCCTCCCTGCGGCAAGTGCGGACAATGCGTTAAGGTTATGTCCGACTGTCACAGCGACGTAATAACCACAAAGGGAAGCGGTAAAACCGGAATTATCTCCATTGAGGAAATAAGAAGAATTTCGGCGGATTCCGTAATTAAAGCCAACGAGGGAAAATACAAGGTTTATTTTCTCTTTGATGTGGACAAGAAGCTTATGCGTGAGGGACAGAACGCCTTTTTAAAAACATTGGAAGAGCCGCCGGAAAAAGTTGTGTTTATAATGACCTGTGAAAGCGAAAAAGCCCTTTTGGACACAATAAGGAGCAGAGTTACCCTTTTGTCCCTTGACAGCAAAGAGCAGGTTTCAGGGGAAATTTTGGAAACCGCAGAAAATATTGTGCTGTCTATTTTGGAAAACAGGGAATTTCCTCTCATGAAATCCCTTGCCCCTATAATGGGCGACAGGGCAAAGGCTAAAGAAATTCTTTTGCAGGTAAAGGAAATTTTGAGAAAAAGTTTATCCCAGTGCTTTATGGTGGAAACAGGCTCACAGACCGCAGAAAAAGCATCGTTAAAGCTGAATAAACTTAAGATATTAAAACTTATGGAGGCGACGGACAACGCCTTAATGTATATCGACCAAAACGGCGATATGAATTTACTTTCCGCTTGTCTTTGCGGAAAATACAGGAGGATTGCATGGCAGAAGTAATAGGAGTTAGATTTAAAGAGGCGGGCAAGGTTTATTACTTTGACCCGGATAACAATAAATTGAATATAAACGACATGGTAATTGTTGAAACCTCAAGAGGTGTTGAGTGCGGTCAGGTGGCTTTTGCAAACAGAGAAGCCGATGACGAGGAGATTGTGCATCCTCTTAAAAAGCTTATAAGAATTGCAACTGCTGAGGATTTACAGCACTTAGAGGAAAACAAAAGAAAAGAAAAAGAAGCTTTTACCATATGTGAAAATAAAATTGCGCAGCACAAGCTGGAAATGAAGCTTATCGACGTTGAATACACCTTTGACAACAGCAAGGTTCTGTTTTATTTTACCGCAGACGGCAGAATAGACTTCCGTGCTTTGGTAAAGGATTTGGCGGCTGTGTTCAGAACCAGAATAGAGCTTCGCCAGATAGGCGTCCGTGACGAGTCAAAAATGCTGGGCGGCTTGGGAATTTGCGGCAGACCTTTCTGCTGTCACACTTTCCTTGGAGAATTTCAGCCTGTTTCAATTAAAATGGCAAAGGAACAGGGGCTGTCACTTTCTCCGTCTAAGATTTCCGGAACCTGCGGCAGACTTATGTGCTGTCTTAAATACGAGCAGGAAGCCTATACCGATATGCTGAAAAAGACACCGAAAATCGGCGCTATTGTTGAAACTCCAAACGGAAAAGGTCTTGTGGTTGAGTCAAACCTCCTTACAGGCACATTGAAAGTAAAGCTTGACAACACACCGGAAGCAGCTCCCCCACATACTTTTAAAGTTAAAGAAGTAAAAATTATAAAGAACGGCTATATAAAGGTTGATAAGAAAGAGCTTGAAGAGCTTAAGGACCTTGAGGAATAAGAAATAATGAAAAAATCATTGATTTTTTTTCTGAATATGGTATAATGTGCTTAATAATAAAAGGAGGTGTATTTGAATGGCATACGCAATTTCTGATGAATGCATCGCTTGTGGCGCTTGTGCAGATGAGTGTCCTGTAAGTGCTATTTCTGAGGGTGACGGCAAGTACGAGATCGACGCTGATACATGTATCGAGTGCGGCGCTTGCGCAGATGTATGTCCTGTTTCTGCACCAGCACAGGCATAAGTTGTTTTTAATGAAAACGGCGAGGTTTTTATGCCTTGCCGTTTTTTGTTTGTGCCTTTTTATTTGAATACTTTTTTACAGGTGAAATAGATGGAAAATGAAATTCTCTTAGAGGGAGAACATTTTGAGCCTTTGGGAAAGGGCGTAAAGATAATTGTAAATAAGGAGTACCGTTTTTCTACGGATACGGTGCTGCTTGCAAATTTCTCAAAGCCACGAAAAAACGATATTGCCTGCGAGCTTGGTTCAGGCTGCGGCCCTATTCCTCTTATTTGGGCAAGGGACAATGTGCCGAAGCTTGTATCGGCTGTTGAAATACAGGAGAAAGCCTGCGACCTTTTTAGAAGAAGCATTAAGGCCAACGGCTTTGAAGAAAAAATACAGGTTATAAACCGAGATTTGAGAGAACTTAAAGGTGTTTTAAGTTTCGGAAGCTATAATCTTGTAGTCTCAAATCCTCCCTACAAGCTTATGGGAACGGGAATTTTAAATCCTGCGGAAAGCGATTTGATTGCCAGACATGAATACGGATGCAGTCTTGAGGATATAACCGAGGCGGCGAAAAATCTTTTGCAGTTCGGCGGAAGATTTTGTATCTGTCAGCGCCCTGAAAGGCTTACTGATGTTTTGCAGGCTATGCGTAACAGCGATTTAGAGCCTAAAAGACTGAGATTTGTCCAGCAAAGAGAGGGAAAAGAACCAAAGCTCTTTTTGGCAGAGGGCAGAAGAGGGGGCAAAAAGGGCTTTATGCAGGTTATGCCCACACTTTTTATTGAGGATGAAACAGGTGATTTCTCTCAGGAGATGAAAGATATATACGGCTGTTACAAGGACGGCAGAAACAGTCTTTAATCCTGTTTCGGAAAGGAATTTATTATGTCGGAATACGGAATTCTGTATGTGGTGGGAACGCCTATAGGAAATCTTTCGGATATGTCCCCAAGAGCCGTGCAGACCTTGGAAGAGGTTGACTTTATAGCGGCGGAGGACACAAGGGTTACCTTGAAGCTTTTAAACCATTTTGAGATAAAAAAGCCAATGATAAGCTATTACGAGCACAACAAAAAAGAGCGTGGGGAGATTATATGCCGCCGCCTTATGTCCGGTGAAAACGGAGCCATTGTAACCGACGCCGGTATGCCCTGTATTTCCGACCCGGGCGAAGAGCTTATCAGACAGTGCGGCGAATACGGAATAAAAACCGCAGTTGTGCCGGGCCCCAGCGCAGTTATTTCCGCTTTGGCGGTTTCGGGACTGGAAACCGGAAGATTTACCTTTGAGGGGTTTTTAAGCGTAAATAAGAAAAGCAGAAGAGAACACCTCAGCGAGCTTCAGGGCGAAAGGCGCACAATGATATTTTACGAAGCGCCCCACAAGCTTCCCAACACCTTAGAGGATTTCAAAAATGCTTTTCCTGAAAGAAAGCTTACAATCGTAAGGGAAATTACAAAAATCCACGAGGAGGTTATAAGAACCACCACGGATAAAGCCTTTGAGCTTTACGGGGACGGAAGCCTGAAAGGTGAAATCGTCCTTGTGCTTGAGGGCGCAAAGGAAGATGTAAAAGAAGAATATACCTTGGAAGATGCGGTAAATCTCGCAAAATCCCTTATAGACGGGGGAGAAAAGAAGTCCGAAGCGGCAAAGGAAGCGGCGTCAGTTACAGGATTTAAGAAAAACGAAATTTACCGAATTTTAAACCAGTGATGAAAAAGAGGGATAATTTTGAAAAGTTATCAAAATGCTATTGAGGAAATTCACAGTATGCCCAGATTCAGCGATAAACCAACCTTGGATAGAATAGGAAAAATTCTTGAAAGTATTGGAAATCCCCAAAAGGATTTAAAATTTATCCATGTGGCTGGAACAAACGGAAAAGGCTCTGTCTGCGTAATGCTTGAGTCAATTCTCAGAAACAGCGGATTAAAAACAGGTCTTTTTATTTCTCCCTATGTTTGCCGCTTTGAGGAAAGAATACAGATAAACGGCAAGCCGGTGGATGAAAAAACCTTTGTTTCAGCATGGGAAAGGGTTTATAAAAATATAAAGGTGCTTCAGAGCAAAGGCGTAATAGTAAACGAATTTGAAGCCGTAACCGCTTTGGGAATGGAAATTTTCGCCCTTGAGAACTGCGGGATAGTTGTTCTTGAAACGGGACTTGGAGGAAAATGGGACGCCACAAATGTTATTGAAGCCCCACTCTGCACAGTTATAACCTCTATAGGCTTTGACCATACAGCGGTGCTCGGAAACACAATCTCCGAGATAACAACGGAAAAATGCGGAATAATCAAGGAAAACGGCATAACCGTAACCGCTCCCCAAAGATCAAAGGCTTTGGAGATAATCAGAAAGAAAGCAAAGGATAAAAACAATATAATCTTTTTTGCCCAGGATGTGGAACTTGATGATATTGAGTATTCCATAAGAAAAACCTATTTTACATACAAGGGCGAAAGATTTTCTTTAAACCTTTTGGGCAGCTATCAGATTATAAATGTAAAAACAGTCTTTGCAGCGCTGAGCGCCCTCAATGTTACAAAGAAGCTGGGATTTAAAATAACCCTTGAAAGCGTGCATAAGGGTCTTGATGAGGCTGTGCATTTGGCGAGATTTCAGGTTTATTCCTTAAATCCACTAATCATCATAGACGGCGCTCACAACCCTGACGGAACTGCCCAGCTTGCAAAAACATTGCACAAGCTTTTACCGGATGAAAAGCCAATCGCATTGTGCGGCATGATGGCGGATAAAAAGATTGAAAATTCTCTTGTAAATCTTAAAGGAGTTTTTTCAAAGATTTATACTGTCACTGTTGATAATCCAAGAACAGCCACAGACGAGGCTGTAAGCAAAATTTTCATGGATATGGGTCAGGACGCCATTATGTGCGGAAACGTGGAAGAGGGCTTGAAAATCGCCCTGAAACAGGCTGAAATCGAGGGAAAACCTCTTGTTGTCTGCGGTTCTCTGTTTTTGTGCGGCGAGGTACTCAATAAACTTGAAAATAATTTTCTGAAAAAATAATTCGACAACAGAATAAAACAAAAAAATACGTTCATACTAATTATTATATTGGTATGAACGTATTTTTATTTTAGGAAGTGAAAAGATGGAGATTACATACGAAAACGATGTGATGACCGCCTATTTAAAAGGCGAGATAGACCACCACTCGGCTGCTCCCATAAGAAGCGAAATAGACGGAAAAGCCGAGTCTTTAAGACCCAAAATCCTGCGCCTTGATTTTTCAGGGGTGAAATTTATGGATAGCTCCGGAATAGGTTTGATAATGGGAAGATACCGCCAGATTTCTCTTTTGGGCGGCTCTCTTGAGGTTGTAAACATTCCAAAATCCTTGGACAGAATAATAAGCCTTTCCGGCGTATGCTCACTGGGGGTGGTAAAATGAATATTGTAAATCAGATGGATTTGAGTTTCCCTGCTAAAAGTACAAACGAAAGCTTTGCAAGAAGTGCCGTGGCATCTTTTATTTTGCAGCTTGACCCAACCATAAACGAGCTTGCTGATATAAAAACGGCGGTGTCAGAAGCCGTTACAAACTGTATCGTCCACGGCTACGGCTATGGGGACGGGACAGTGTACATAAATGTAAAAATAACCGATAAGGGAAAAGTAATAATAAAAATCCGTGACAAGGGCTGCGGTATTCCCGATATTGAACGGGCAATGGAGCCCCTTTTCACCACAGCAGGGGACGAGGAGCGTGCCGGACTGGGCTTTGCGGTTATGCAGAGCTTTACGGATAAAATAAAGGTTTCCTCAACAGTGGGAAAGGGTACGACTGTTACCCTTGAGAAAAATATAATCCGACACAGGAACAGCTCGGGAGGAGCTGATTTAGGTCATGGAGAATAAACAGGAGATTGCAAAGGCCAATTTAGGCCTTGTACACGCCTGCGCAAAGCGATTTAAGGGCAGGGGAATAGAATACGATGACCTTTTTTCTGCCGGCTGTGTGGGTCTTTTAAAAGCCATAAATAATTTTGACTGGGACAGAGGAATAAAGCTTTCCACCTATGCCGTTCCCGTGATTTTAGGGGAGATAAAACAGCTTTTCCGTGACAGCGGAACGGTTAAGGTGAGCCGAAGTCTTAAAGAACTTTCACTGAAAGCCTCGAAGATAAGCGACGAGTATCTGAGACAGCACGGGGAAGAGATAACCGTGAATAAGCTTGCGGAAATTCTTGAAACCGAGCCTGACAGGGTTGTACAGGCGTTAAACGCCTCAAGACTGCCGGTTTCTCTAAATAACCTTGACCGTGACGGGGACGAGTATGTGACGGATATCCCAGTTGATTCGGTGGAGGAAAAGCTCTCCGAAATAATTTCCTTGAGGCAGGCGGTCAAAGACTTGGGGGAAGAGGATAAAAAGCTTATAATTTTGCGGTATTATAAGCACATGACCCAGACTCAGACGGCAAAGGTGCTGAACATTACCCAAGTACAGGTGAGCAGACGTGAGAAAAAGATATTGGAAAGCCTTAAAAATTCCCTTGCGGTATAAGAAAACACACCGGAAAACATGAAATTTTTCCGGTGTGTTTTTTGTTGACGGTAAAGTTTTATATGATTATAATAAATTTGTGGTGATTTCAAATGGAAGATTTAAAAAACACAGCGACAGAGCTTGAAAAGGAATACAATCGGGAAAAACAGATAAAACTCCTTCAAAAAATAGAAAAACTTCTCATAACCGATTATGCGATAAATGTGTGCGGCTGTTTAATTGAACCTATGTGGGTTGAAGCCTACTATTTTCACAGCGGAAAATTTGAGGACTTTAACTGCCACAGAAAAGCAAAGCAAAAGGATAATTTCGACAGACTTTACCTACACACCGAAAAGAAAATATCGCCCTCTAATAGACTGGGCGGCGTCGATATAGTTTTGTCCTCCGGCGATTATTACCTATCCTTTTTAATAAAAAACTCCCTGTGCAACAAAAAATTTTGCAAACAGGTGGAGCTAAACGCCATACTCAGCGAAAGGGATTACAGCTTTGAAAATTCAAATGTGTTGGTTAAATGTAAAAGAAATCACAGCGTGTTTTTTACAAAAAGAATAGGACTTACAAAAGAAAGCTTTAAGGATGAAAACCTTGCGGCTCTCCCCATAGACCTGCTGAAAAATTATCCTTTTAAATTTAAGGAAAGGACAGCCTTTGAATATATAGAGGAATACAGAAAAACTCACTGTGAAAGTGAATGTATTAAGGAATGTAAAAACATTCTGGGATACGTGCCGAAAAAATTTTTTAATTTACCATAAAAATAACACCTCAGCGTTAATTTCGCTGAGGTGCTGTTGTTTAAATCAATCTTCCTCGTACATCTTTTTAAGCTCTTCCAGGTCGTATGGGGTCTGCTGATATACGTAGTAGTTGAGCCAGTTTGTATAAAGCAAAGTGGCGTTGCTTCTCCAAATAAGCGGAGGAAGCTTTGTGGGGTCGTCATTGGGGAAATAATGCTCCGGCACGTGTGGGTTTATGCCCCTGTTTTTGTCACGGAAATATTCGGAAGCCAAGGTGTTGCGGTCGTACTCCGCATGACCCATTACAAAGAACTGACGTCCGTTTTTGTTGCATACTATTGAAACTCCGGCTTCGTTGGAGGTTGCCAGAATTTCAAGCTCCGGACATTTTTCAATGTCTTCCTGATACACACCTGTGTTTCTTGAATGAGGAATCACAAAGGTGTCGTCAAAACCACGCAGCAATGGATGATTGTGATTGAGTATTCTGTGACTGAACACGCCGGAAAGCTTTTCCGGAAGCTGGTATTTTCTTACGCCGTAGTGGTAATAAAGTCCCGCCTGTGCGCCCCAGCAAATATGAAATGTGGAATAGACATTGGTTTTTGACCATTCCATTATTGTTTTAAGCTCTTCCCAGTAGTCCACTTCTTCAAACTCCAGAAGTTCTACAGGGGCTCCGGTAATAATCATACCGTCAAATTTACTGTCCTTGATTTCTTTAAAGGTTTTGTAGAAAGTGGTAAGGTGCAGGGAAGATGTGTTTTTAGATTTGTGGGTTTCCATTTGCAGAAGCTCAATGTCAGCCTGCAAAGGACTGTTACCCAAAAGTCTTAAAATCTGTGTTTCGGTTTCTATTTTTGTAGGCATTAAGTTGAGAATAAGAAGCTTTAGAGGTCTTATGTCCTGCTTTAATGCTCTTTCCTCCGGCATTACAAATATGTTTTCACTTTCAAGTATCTGTATAGCCGGCAAATTATTTTTTACCTTAATAGGCATCTGTCACACCTGACCTTTATATTTAATTTACAACAAAAGGAAATTATCAATACTGCTTGCCCCAGTAAACCTGATGCTTTGCAGGCTTTCCGCAGCATACGCAAACATCGCTTATGTGCTCCTCTTCAAAAGGAATACATCTGCTCTTTACGCCGCCTGTAACGTCCTTGATTTTCTCTTCGCACTCTACATCGCCGCACCACATAGCCTTGATAAAGCCCGGCTTGTTCTTTGCAATGTCGCAGAACTCTTCAAAGTTTGTGGCTGTAAATGTTTTATCCTGAGTGTTTTTGAGAGCTTTTTCATACATTCCGTCATGAACAAGCTGCAAAGCCTTCTCAACCTCTGCTTCGAGATTGTCAAGGGAAACAAAGATTTTTTCTCTTGTGTCACGTCTTACAAGCACGCACTGGTTTTTCTCTATGTCCTTAGGGCCAATCTCAACTCTTACAGGAACACCCTTCATCTCATACTGGCTGAACTTCCAGCCCGGTGAGTTGTCGCTGTCGTCAAGCTTTACTCTGAAGCTTTTTGCAAGTCTTGCTTTAAGCTCTGCTGCCTTGTCAAGAACGCCTGCCTTGTGCATTGCTATAGGAACAATTGCAACCTGGATTGGTGAAATCTTCGGAGGAAGTACAAGTCCGTCATCGTCGCCGTGAACCATGATGATAGCGCCTATCATTCTTGTGGAAACACCCCAGGAGGTCTGGTGAGGATAGTGGAGCTTGTTGTCTCTTCCTGCAAACTTAATGTCGAAAGCTCTTGCAAAGCCGTCGCCGAAATAGTGGGATGTGCCGCCCTGGAGAGCAACACCATTGTGCATCATAGGCTCGATTGTGTAGGTTTCCATTGCGCCGGCAAACTTTTCTTTTTCAGTCTTTCTGCCCACAACAGCAGGGATAGCAAGTGTTTCTCTGTAGAAGTCCTCGTAAACCTTGAGCATTCTCAAAGTTTCCTCTCTTGCGTCCTCCTCTGTTTCGTGCATTGTGTGACCTTCCTGCCACAAAAATTCTGAGGTTCTCAGGAAAGGACGTGTGGTTTTTTCCCATCTTACAACATTGCACCACTGATTGTAGAGCTTTGGCAAATCTCTGTATGTGTTGATGATTTTCTGATAATGCTCGCAGAAAAGAGTTTCGGAAGTAGGTCTTACGCAAAGTCTTTCGCTGAGCTTGTCGCTGCCGCCGTGAGTAACCCATGCAACCTCAGGTGCAAAACCCTCAACATGGTCTTTTTCTCTCTGGAGAAGGCTTTCAGGGATAAACAATGGCATGTATACGTTTTCAACGCCTGTTTCCTTGAAACGTCTGTCCAGGTCAGCCTGAATATTCTCCCAAATTGCATAACCGTAAGGGCGGATAACCATACAGCCCTTTACGCCTGAATAGTCGGCAAGCTCTGCCTTTTTAACTATATCTGTGTACCATTTTGCAAAGTCTTCATCTCTGCTTGTAATCGCTTCCACCAGCTTTTTATTTTCTGCCATGGCAAAATCACTCCATCTTTTGTATTTTAAGTTAATTTGTCGTGTTTACGAAAAAATCAGGCAATATATGTTTTTTATGCCTTAACATTCCTATTATACAGGCTTTTTATCCACATTTCAAGCAGTAAAAGACAAAAAAATAGGGCCGGAAAATCCGACCCTTAGTTTAAAAAATCAATTAAGAATTAGCCTCGATGTAAGAAACGAGATCGCCAACAGTGTGGATGTTCTCAACTTCCTCATCAGGAATTTCTGTCTCGAACTCATCTTCGATAGACATAAGAAGGTCTACAACGTCAAGTGAATCAGCGCCGAGGTCTTCCTGGAGATTTGTTTCAGCTGTGATGCTGTCTTCCTCTACGTCGAACTGTTCTGCCAAAATGTTCTTTACTTTTTCCAAAACCATTTTAGTTTCCTCCTAAACACTTATCAAAATTATTATTTGTTTTACAGCTTGTCTGTGGACAAGTTGTCGGTACATATGCTATAATGAGTTAAGGTGCTGAACCTCAATAGCACGTTACAAACATCATATTATGGTTTATTCCATACTTTGTCAATACTTATTTTGAAAATTTTTTAAAATTTTATAATTTCAACCTGTTTTTAGTTCTATTTACGACATTATATGTTATAATTTGTTAATTACAAACAGATTGGTATAATGGGAGTGTTTTATTATGAGTCTGAAAAAATATGCTGTTATCGGTCATCCTATGGGTCACACAATGTCGCCTTTTATTCATAAAAGACTGTTTGAGCTTTCAGGAATAGAGGCACAGTACGGTGTTTTTGATATAGCCCCGGAGGATTTGGAAAATCAGTATAAAACCGTTTTGTCAAAACTGGACGGATTCAATATTACAATTCCCCACAAACAGAGGATAATACCTTTACTCCAGAACCTTGACCCAAAGGCTAAGATGTACGGAAGCGTCAACACAGTGGCTTTTGGTGAAAAGGGTTCATGCGGCTATACAACCGACCCTGACGGCTTCTTGAAAGCTTTGGAGGCGGAAAACATTGCGCCTGTAGGCAGAGTGGTAATCCTCGGATGCGGCGGCGTTGCAAGAACCATGGCATATGAAGCGGCTTTGAAAAATGCCGATTTAAGCTTTGCGGTTAGAAAAGAAGATACAGAAATCTGCAAAGCTCTCTGCAAGGAAATTAAGGATACACTTGATAAGGATGTAAGCTTCTGTGAGCTTAATCAGATTGAGGGCGATATTGACCTTTTGGTAAACGCAACCCCGATAGGCATGTATCCGAAAATGGACGCACAGCCGGTTGAGGATAAGGTTCTTTCAAAGACAAAATCTTTGTTTGACGCTGTTTACAATCCTTTGGAAACACAGCTTATTAAAAAAGCCAAAGCAATGGGCTGCAAGGCTTTGGGCGGAATGTCCATGCTGGTATGGCAGGCTGTGGTTGCCCATGAGATATGGGACGGCAGTAAGTATGATAAACATGATATTGATAAGCTGTGTCTTGACGCAGCAGCGGAGCTGAGGAACAAATGAGCAGATTAAGTCAGATAAATATAGTTCTCTGCGGCTTTATGGGATGCGGAAAAACAACCATAGGAAAAATGCTTGCCGAGAGAACCGGAAGAAAATTTATGGATACAGACCAATACATAGAGGAATCTCAGAAGATGGAAATCCCGGAGATTTTCTCAAGACAGGGGGAGGAGTATTTCAGATATCTGGAATACCGTGCCTGCTGTGATTTGGCGAAGATGCAGAATCTGGTTATTTCAACCGGCGGCGGAGCCTTGACATTTAAGAGAAACGCCGAGGTTTTAAGTAAGACAGGAGAGATAATTTTGCTGGATGCGGACTTGGAAACACTCTGGGAAAGACTTAAAGACGACACAACAAGACCCCTTTTGCAAAGGGTAAACAAAAGGCAGATTATGACCGACCTTTATGAAAGACGTCTGCCTTTCTATAGGGAAAATTCCACCATGACGGTGGACGCTTCCATGTCACCTATGAAAGTATGTGATGAAATTATAAGAATGTTACGGCAAAAATACGCATAATAATTCATATTTTTTTGCTTTAAAGTATTGAATTTATCCGCAAGTGGTGATAAAATATCATAAAAACAATAATGCATACTTTTTTTAAGTTTTGCATTGTTTTTGTATTATAAAGGTTTGCCGCATGACGGGATTGCGGCAGTCCGCAAAATGGAGGTAAAGAAAAATGATTATTGTATTGAAGCCGGAATGTTCTAAAGAGCAAGTTTTAATGTTTACCGATATGCTTACAAGCCAGTATAACGTGAAGGTAAACAAATGGGAAGGCGTTCATTCAACCGTACTCGGTCTTATCGGAGATACTACTCAGATTGATATTGATTATATAGATGCTCAGGATTTTGTTGAGAGCGTAAAAAGAGTTCAGGAGCCTTATAAAAAGGCTAACAGAAAGTTCCATCCGGAAAACACCGTGATTGAGCTTTCAAACGGTGTTAAAATCGGCGACGGAAGCTTGCAGATAATGGCAGGACCTTGCTCTGTTGAGTCAGAAGAACAGGTTACTGAAATTGCAAAGAGAGTTAAGCTTTCCGGTGCGTCAATCCTTCGAGGCGGCGCATTTAAGCCAAGAACCTCACCATATGCTTTCCAGGGTCTTAAAGCCGAAGGTCTTGACCTTTTGAAAGCCGCAAGAAAGGCAACAGGCTTGCCTATAGTTACAGAGATTATGAGAGTTTCCCACATTGATATGTTTGAAAATGTGGATATTATTCAGGTCGGCGCAAGAAATATGCAGAACTTCGAGCTTTTGAAAGAGCTTGGCAAGGTAAACAAGCCAATCCTTTTGAAGAGAGGACTTTCCGCAACCATTGAAGAGTGGCTTATGAGCGCCGAATACATTATGGCAGGTGGCAATGACCAGGTTATCCTTTGTGAAAGAGGTATCAGAACCTATGAGACTTTCACAAGAAACACCCTTGACCTTTCAGCAATCCCGATTGTAAAGTCATTGTCACACCTTCCGGTTGTTGTTGACCCAAGCCATGCAACAGGTAAATCATGGCTTGTAGAGCCGATGGCTGTTGCCGCAGTTGCAGCAGGCGCAGACGGACTTATCATTGAAGTTCACAACGACCCTGCCCATGCACTTTGCGACGGAGCTCAGTCATTGACTCCTGACCAGTTTGACAGCCTTGCTAAAAAGGTATTCAAGCTTAAAGACTATATGAAAGATAATATTTAACGTAAAGCAAGGGTGGGGAAAAGTACCGCCCTTGTGCGTTTTCAGGGAGAAGATTTTTATGAACATAGTTATAGTCGGACTCGGAATTATCGGCGGAAGCATCGCCAAAGCATTGAAGAAAAATACAGAACACTACATTATCGGTATAGATAAAAACCCTGAGGTGGAGAAAAAAGCCCTCTCAGACGGAGCCATTGACGAAATCGGAGATATAGATTCTCTGGGAATTGCAGACGTTATTTATCTTGCCGTTTATCCCGGTGCGGCTGTGCAGTATGTGGAAGAAAACGGAAAATATATAAAGCAGGGCGCAATAGTTACCGACACTGCCGGTATAAAATACGAGATTTGTCCGGCACTTGTAGAGCTTTCAGTGGAATATTCCTTTGATTTTGTAGGAAGCCATCCAATGGCAGGCAAGGAGAAAAACGGATATGAAGCCTCAGACCCTGAAATTTTTAAAGGTGCAAGCTATATCGTTATTCCCTGCGACGCAGACGACAACAGCGTAATCGTTATAAGCGGACTTGCAAGGGCTATGGGCTTCGGCGGAGTTATGATAACATCTCCTGCGGAGCACGACAGAATGATTGCCTTTACTTCACAGCTTCCTCATGTGCTTGCCTGCGCCTATGTTATGAGCCCATGCTGTAAAAACCATGTGGGCTATTCCGCAGGAAGCTACAAAGACGTTTCCCGTGTTGCAAACATAAATGCAGAGCTTTGGAGCGAGCTGTTTTTGGAAAACAAGGACAACCTTGTAAAAGAGCTTGATCTTCTCATTGACAATATAGGAAAAATTAAAAAAGAGATAGAAAACGAAGATAAACAAAAGCTTACGGAGCTTTTGGCAGAAGGCAGAAAAATCAAGGAGGAGCTGGGAGAATGAAAGCCGTAAGGGTTGAAACCGGACGACCTTATGATATCCTCATAGAAAGAGGACTTATTAAAAAATGCGGAGAAATCATAAAGGGAATTACAAAGGCTGTTAGAATAGCAGTTATAACCGACAGCAATGTGTCGCCTATATACGCAGAAACCGTAAAAACTTCCCTCAAAGAAGCTGGATTTGCAGTTACGGTTTTTGCCTTTGAAGCCGGAGAACAGTCAAAAGGCATTGAAACAATCTGTCATATGTACGACTGTCTTGCTGACAACAACTTTACAAGACAGGATATGATTGTGGCTTTGGGCGGCGGAGTAACAGGCGATATGGCAGGCTTTGCTGCGGCAACCTACCTGAGAGGAATCGAGTTTGTTCAGATACCTACATCTTTGCTTGCTCAGGTTGACAGCTCCGTAGGCGGCAAAACAGGCTTTGACATAAAGCAGGGTAAAAACCTTGTGGGAGCCTTTTGGCAGCCGTCTTTGGTTATTATCGACCCGGACACAATAGACACACTTCCAAAGCACTTTGTAAGCGACGGAATGGCAGAGGTTATAAAGTACGGTTGTATAAAGGACAAGGAGTTCTTTAACTTCCTTAAAAACGAGGACGCTCTTGAAAATATCGACGAGGTTATATACAAGTGCGTTAAGATAAAGCGTGACGTGGTTTCAGCCGACGAGCATGAAAAAGGGGAGAGAATGTTATTAAACTTCGGACATACCCTGGGTCATGCTCTTGAAAAGTTAGGCGATTTTAAAACCCTCAGTCACGGCGAAGCGGTTGCAATAGGAATGGTTATGATGACCGCCGCTTCCGAAAAGGCAGGACTTACAAAAGGCGGAACCTGCAAGAAGATTGCAAAGGTATGCCGCAAATACGGACTGCCTATAGAAAATCCCGAAAAGTCACAGGATATAGCTTTGGCGGCTCTCAACGATAAAAAGAGCAGCGGCAACAGCATAAATCTTGTGCTTATAAGCGAGATTGGAAAAAGTTTTGTTAAGAAAATTCCCCATGAAGAATTGGCGGAATTTATCAAGGTGGATTGATTAAATATGACGACAGCAATGTTTACTCCCTCTTTTCTCAAAGGGGAGGTAACTGTTCCCCCGTCAAAAAGCGATGTTCACAGGGCGGTGCTTTGCGCCGCCCTTGCTAAAGGCATAAGCAGAATTGAGCCTGTTGCCCTTTCAAAGGACATAAAGGCAACGATAGACTGTGTAACCGCCATGGGGGCAAAAACAAGATTTGAGGGCGACGCCCTTATTGTGGACGGCAGAGAGATGTTTTCAAATAAAAGCTGCCGCCTCCACTGCTGTGAAAGCGGCTCAACCCTGAGATTTGTAATACCCATTGCGGCGGCAGGCGGTATTGACGCCCTGTTTACCGGAGAGGGACGGCTTCCGGAAAGACCTATCGGCATATACACGGAAATTCTTCCAAAAGCCGGAGTTAAATGTATAACATCAGGCGGACTGCCCTTTGAGATTTCCGGACAGCTTCAAAGCGGAGATTTTTCTCTTCCGGGAAATATAAGCTCTCAGTTTATAACAGGACTGCTTTTAAGCCTTCCTCTGCTTTCCGGCAACAGCCGCATTATTTTGACCACAGAGCTTGAGAGCGAGGGCTATGTAACTTTAACACTTGATGTTATGAAAAAATTCGGTGTAGAGGCTCAGAGAACCGATTACGGCTATTTTATAAAGGGAAATCAGCAGTATACCGCCGCAGACTATAAAACCCAGGGTGACTGGTCACAGGCGGCGTTTTTCATCTGCGCCGGCGCAATAAACGGCGACGTAACGGTGAAAGGCGTTTCTCAAAGCTCTTCACAAAGGGACAAGGATATCTGCGGCCTTGTGAAAGATTTCGGGGCAGATATAAGCTGGGGCGAGGATTTTGTAAAAGTGAAAAAAAGCTCTCTCCATGGAATAAAAATAGATGCAAGACAGATTCCGGATATAGTTCCGGTTTTGGCAGTGACCGCCGCCTATGCTCAGGACGAAACTGTGATTTACAATGCAGAAAGACTGAGAATAAAGGAAAGCGACCGTTTACAGGCGATTTCACAGGCTGTAAAGGCTTGCGGCGGAGATATAGAGGAAACAGAGGACGGACTTATCATAAGGGGAGTGAAGTCTTTAAAAGGCGGAAAAGCTCTGGGATGCAACGACCACAGAATTGTTATGTCTATGGCGACAGCGGCTGTGGGAAGTGAAAAAGAGATTTATGTAACCGACCCTATGAGCATAAACAAGTCCTATCCTGATTTCTTTAAGGACTACAACAGTTTGGGAGGTAAAGCAGATGTCATCGACTTGGGGTGATAAAATAAAAATCTCCGTTTTCGGAGAAAGTCACGGAAAGGGAATAGGCGTTGTTATAGACGGACTTCCCTCCGGACACAAAATAGATATGGAACAGGTCTATGAGCAGATGGCAAGACGAGCTCCCGGCAAGGACAAGACAGCCACGCCAAGATTTGAAACTGACATTCCCACAGTTCTTTCGGGAATGTTAAACGATGTGACAACAGGTGCGCCAATCTGCGCAGTTATCGAAAACAACAACACAAAAAGCGGAGATTACAGCAATTTGCTGGACTGTCCGAGACCGGGACACAGCGATTATCCCGCCTATGTGAGATATAAAGGACAAAACGATATAAGAGGCGGCGGACATTTCTCCGGACGTCTTACAGCTCCCATAGTTTTTGCAGGTGCTTTGTGCCGTCAGATTTTGGAAAAGCAGGGCATCCATATAGCCGCTCACATTGCTTCCGTTGGCTCTGTAAAGGATAAAAGCTTTTACGATTTGGGAGTTTTTCCCGATGAAAATATTTTAAGAGAGCTTTCAAAAAGCCGCTTTGCCCTTATTGACAAGGACATTGAGGAAAACATAAGACAGGAAGTAGCCAATGCCGCTGAAAAAGGTGACAGCGTAGGCGGAACTGTAGAGTGCATTGTAACAGGAGTAAAGGCAGGTTACGGCGACCCAATGTTCGGCGGAGTGGAAAATATTATTTCTTCAATTGTTTTCGGTATTCCTGCAATAAAGGGTATCGAGTTCGGAAAGGGCTTTGAGCTGTCCGAAATGCACGGAAGCGAGAGCAACGACCCATTTGAAATAATCGACGGAAATATACAGACGAAGTCAAACAACTGCGGAGGAATTTTAGGCGGCATCACAAACGGTATGCCGATAGTGTTTAAAGCCGCTGTAAAGCCCACAGCGTCCATTTCTATAGAACAGGACACAGTAAGCCTCAGCGGAATGAAAAACGCTAAATTAAGCGTTAAAGGCAGACACGACCCATGCATAGTGCCGAGAGCTGTTCCTGTTGTTGAAGCCGCCGCCGCTTTGGCGGTTGCCCAGCTTGTTCTGTGATGGGAGTGTTTGTATTATGAGAGATTTAGCCGATATCAGAAAAGAAATTGACGGAATTGATAAAGAGCTTATTGAGCTTTTTAAAAAAAGAATGGACTGCGCCAAGGCTGTAGGGGAGTACAAGAAAGCAAACAATGTGCCTATACTCAATCAGAAACGTGAGGACGAAATTCTTGACGAGGTTCAGAAAAAGGGCGGAGAGTACGGCCACTACGCCAGACTTCTTTATGCCAATATTATGGAGCTTTCCCGTGCATTACAGCACAACATTGTTGGAAGCGGAGAAGCCATGCGCAGAACAATAACCGAAGCTGTAAAGGTACTGCCGGAAAAAAATCTGAAAATCGCCTGCCAGGGAATCAAAGGAGCAAACTCCCACGAGGCGGCTACAGAGATTTTCCCGCTTTGTCAGCCGGTGTTCTATAAAAAATGGTCTGACGTTTTTGCGGCGGTGGACAAGGGAGAAGCGGACTTCGGCGTACTTCCCGTTGAAAACTCCACAGCCGGTTCTGTTTCCGATGTTTACGACCTTATTCTTAAAAACAGATTTTATATCGTAAGGGAAAAACAGCTGAAAATAAACCACTGTCTCTGCGGAATTAAGCAGAGCAGTCTTGAGGATATAGAGCAGGTTTGGTCACATCCTCAGGCTCTTTCACAGTGTTCGGAGTTTATAGCCGAAAACAACATGAAAGCCGTTCCATGTTCCAACACAGCGGTGGCGGCAAAGGAAATTTTTGAAGAAAAAAGAATAAACTGCGCCGCAATCTGCTCGGAAAGTGCGGCGGAGGAATACGGACTGAAGATATTAAAGAGAGATTTCCAAAACAGCAAGGGCAACACAACAAGATTTATCGTGATTTCCAAGAAGCTTTACATTCCGGAAAATGCCGATAAAATAAGCTTGTGTTTCAGCCTGCCTCACGTTACAGGTTCTCTTTATACTGTGCTTTGCAGATTTAATTCAAGCGGTCTTAACCTTACAAAAATAGAGTCAAGACCAATGCCCGACCATAAATTTGAATATCTTTTCTATTTGGATTTTACAGGCAACGTATACAACGACGATGTATTGAACCTGCTTTGCGCCCTGTCCGAAGAGCTTCCGGAGTTTAGTTTCTTGGGAAACTATTGTTAGAACAAAAAAATTTGGGATTCCCAAGGGACCACTGTCCCTTGGGCTGGTGGTTTGGAGGACAGCGTCCTCCAAGGTCTTATTTACTTTTCACTAACTATTAACAAAGAGTCTTTTAAATTAAAAAATATACGAAATCCCCCGACTTTGTTTCAGATATCACTGAAATATAAGCCGGGGGATTCTTATTTGGAGGTGCAATTTTGTATGTTAATCATGTCATGTTTTCGCTCTTTTATCTTTCGGATTTTATCTTCTGACTGCAAAAAATAAAATCAGAAAAACAAAACAGAAAAGAAAGCAAACGGAAAGGGAACTTTAATTTAATACAGGATCAAATCAAAGTTCCCTTAACAAAATGGAAGTAACATAATTAAAACCTTAGTCTCCTATCATTAAAATATATTTAAACTATTACAATATCTGTTTTTCAGGGGCTCTTCAACTGTTTTATTGAGATTTTAAAACACTGCTGTTGAAGATTTGGATATTGTTTAAGGAAGGTTTATTTACAAGTCTTACTTTAACTGATTTTTCCAAAACACATATTATCAAATTAAAACAATCTTTAAACTGTATCTAAACAGCAACTTGGTAATTTATTTAACAACCATTGGTCTCAACCTTTCGCTTTATGATTTTGTAAAGCTTATGCAGATCTGTTATTATTTTCAGTAGGCTTTTAATCAATCTATATCCGGGTACACCATAAATTGTAAAGGAAATATGTAAGGCATTTTGATTTTTTGATTGTTTCTGATTTTAAAATATGTTTTTGAATTGATAATTAAAATAAGTTTCAGCTTAGAAATATTCTTGATGTTACGTTACGCTCTTATCTCAAATTAAAACTCCGAATATTTCGTAAACAGCAATCTTTATATAAACAAGCCTTCATAAATTTATTTTTACCGAATAACTTATTTTCAATTACCTTTTGAAAATACATATTTGTATTTTTTAATTAGCAATTTTATTTGCTTGAATTATATTTGATGCTGTTTACCTAACTGAAATTGCCAGCAGGTGGAACCCCTTTTCATAATGTTTTCTCATGGGCATTCTCCTTAATACAACTTCTCAAAACATGGACATCAAAGCTGTGAATCTGTTCCTTCTGATATTCTCATTGGACTCACCTCGTAAATAAAAAAACAACTAAATCAACTTTAAATATTGAATTGGAAGATTTCCTTTTGTTTGACTTAATTATATACTATAAAAAGGGATTTGTCAATAGTTTTTATTAAAAAAATAATAAAATTTTTTCAACATGTTTTTAACTTATGTAAAAAGTTAATAAAGAACAGCTTGTTCAAGTAATGTGAAAATTATGTCATATAAAACCCTTTAAAGTCGAAAAAACACCAAAAAAAGGCATTACAAACAATTCGCATCTGCAAATAGTTTATAATGCCATGTACATGGGAATACATCCTTCAAGAAATCTTTTTTCAGAAGGGCGCATAAATTTTTCAAATTCTTTAAAACCGCTCCGTATATAAAAGTTTACCGCCTCTGGCACTGAGTACAAAACAATCCTAGAAGCACCGCAGTAATTTTCAGTAAAGTGATATATAAATGCAATTATTTTATCAAGACAATATTCGCTCCATTTGTAATTGTCAACATTTGGATATGATTTATGTTGATAATCTTCTGAAACAGCGAACATCTTTATTTCAACAGCGGGAATAATTTGAATTCTGATACCGGATTCAATCATTATTCCGGTGCAGCATAATGACACCAGTGCAACGACACGGTCATTATTTATAAACCCGAAAGTTGTAACATCATTATCGTCAATAGCCTTGTGTTTAAAGTAATCATCTATAATATCTTTACCACACTGAAATTTATTTAACAATAGCGAGGGAATATCTTTTATATTTACAAGTTCTTTTTGAGTATTCATTTTTCAATATGTGTTAAATCATTTATTTTTTTATCTAAATACTTAATTTCATCGTCATCAGTATTTTTACCGGAAAGTAAGGCGCACTGACGCAGACGTTTAAATTTTTTTAAAAGCATTTCGGTATCAGGTTTTTCACTGAGAAATTCCTGAGATTTTTCACTGCTTACGAAAAAAGCTAAATCCTTTGGTTTTGAAATTACAGCCATCTTACATTCCTCCTGTCGTTTAATATTATCCCTCATATAAATCATAACACCTCTGGTCAAAAAAATCAATAAATTATACTAATTATATAATATTATAATATTGTGAACAGGGGATTATGCATTTATGAAAGATGATAAACAAAAAAGCATCTGCAAATTGCAGATGCTTTTGGCGCGCTGTAAGGGACTCGAACCCCTGACCTACTGGTTCGTAGCCAGTCACTCTATCCAGCTGAGCTAACAGCGCATTTTGCGGCTCTTTCCGAACCGCTATAGTATAATAGCACAAACCAAAGGAAAAATCAAGTGTTTTTTTATTTTTTTTACGATTTCTCAAATAATCTGTAGTATTAACCTTATTTTTATTTAAGATAACGGAAAATCAGTTAAAAAAGCAGTAAAATGCTCTGTATGCCATGTAAACGTCGGTTTTTGAAACAATCTCAAAAGGCGCATGCATGGAGAGTACCGGAACGCCCAAGTCGATTACATCCACGTTCATATTGGCAACGTACTTTGCGATTGTACCGCCGCCGCCCATGTCAACCTTTCCAAGCTCGCCGGTCTGCCAGCTTACATTGTTTTTCTCAAGCATTGAGCGGATCTCGCCCATGTATTCGGCAGAAGCATCGGATGTGTCGTACTTTCCGCCGTGTCCCATGTATTTTGAGATAACCACGCCTTTGTTGAGATAGGAGCAGTTCTGTGTTTCGTAAACGGAAGCGTATGTTGGGTCAAATGCGGCGTTTACGTCTGCTGAAAGGCACTTGCTCTTTGAAAGAACTCTGTAGCCCTCTTCGCCCTCGGCTTTTGCAAGATCGTAAATAAAGTAACGGAGGAAATCGCTCTGCATACCTGTGTTGCCGTCACTGCCTGTTTCTTCCTTGTCGGCAAGCATGGTGATAACTGTGTTTTCAGGCATTTCTGTTTCCAGAATAGCTGTAAGAGCCGGATAAGCGCATACACGGTCGTCGTGGCCGTAGCCGCCTATCATGCTTTCGTCAAAGCCCACATCCCTTGTTTTAAGTGCCGGAACAAAGCTCAGTTCAGCAGAGAGGAAATCCTCCTCGGTGATACCGTATTTCTTGTTGAGGATGCTCATAATGTTCAGCTTTACAAGGTCGCTTTCGCCGCTGTTGTCATATGGGCGGGAACCTGCAAGGATATTCAGTTCCTCACCTGTGAACACCTTAGCCATAGGTTTCTGAACCTGTTCCTTTGCAAGGTGGGGAAGAAGGTCTGTAATGCAGAAGCATGGCTCGTCGTCCTTTTCTCCCAGGTTGATTTCAATCTTTGTTCCGTCTGTTTTAATAACAACACCGTGAAGTGAGAGAGGAAGAGCAGTCCACTGATATTTTTTAAGTCCGCCGTAATAATGGGTCTTAAACATTGCAAGGCCGCTTGCTTCGTACATTGGATTTGGCTTTAAATCTATTCTCGGTGAGTCTATGTGAGCAATAGCCAATCTCACGCCGTCTTTAACGCCCTTTTTGCCGATAACAGCAAGAGCCAGAGCCTTGTGGCGGTTTACATAGTATATTCTGTCGCCTGCCTTATACTTTTTATCCTGCTCGAAAGGAACAAATCCGGCTTTCTCAGCCAGCTTTACGGCGGTTTTTACCGCTTCACGTTCTGTCTTTGAGTGGTCGATAAACTTTTTGTAGTCCTCGCAGTATTTGTCAGCTTTTTTGATTTCGCTTTCTTTCATGGAAGCAATGCCCTTGTCGGTTCTGGTAAAAAGCTGTTCCTTTAATTCCTTAATCTCTGATTTTTCTTCTTTTTTCTTAGACATATATTACACCCCTTAAGGTAAATTTACTTTGTTTCATCTGTGGAGAAATAAAGCTTTGAATACATTTCGTAGGCTGTTTCCACTTTTTCTATATACGCCGTTGTCTGGGCGTAAGGTGTGGTTTTAAGATTTACTCCGTCGTCGCTGTACTCAGGATTTTCAAGCCATTCGCTTACCACAAATCCTGCATTGTAGGCGGCGGCAACTGCGCTTCTGCTGTCGTACATGTCTACAAGATAATCCAAGAACATTACCCCGTATTTTATGTTGGTTTCAGGGTCGTAAAGGGCAGAGGAATCCAAAACCTCATCTGCGCCGGAGTAAGTTTGAAGCCATGTGAATGTATCGGGCATAATCTGCATAAGACCTATTGCGCCAACGGCAGATTCTGCATTTGGGTCGAAATGGCTTTCTGTATTTATTATAGAGTATATAAGAACCTTATCCACATCATATTCTTCGCTGTATTTATCCACGTATTCAGTATATTGAAGCTGGTACTGACTTTCAAAAAGTCTTTCCCTTACTTCTGACACAAGGTTTACAACCAGCAGTCCTGCGCAGACAATCAAAACAGCCAGCGCACCCGCAATAATAAGGCGTTTTTTGCCCTTGTTTTTTGCGTGTTTTTTGTGACCGTGGGAATTTCCGTTTTTAACGGATTCGCTATTATCTTCAACTCTGTATCTGTGCTGTCGCTGTTGGCTCATATTATTCCCCCTTTTTCAAATCGTTCTGTAAATTAAAGGCGGTTTGTTTTATATCCTCCTGAGAACCGTTGTTTTCTATAACGGTGTCAGAATTTTCTATGTAAAAAGCCTCTTCGTGCTGGGCTTTTATTCTCAGCAAAGCATTTTCACGGCTAAGACTATCCCTTTTCATTATTCTTTCAAGCCTTATATTCTCTTTTGCTAAAACAGTTATAACATGGTCGCACAAAAGGTGGGAGCCGCTTTCAATAAGCTGAGGTGCGTCGTATAAAATATTTTTTATGCCCTGTGAAACAAGGTGTTCGATATTTTTAAGCACAAGCTGTAAAATATAGGGATGAGTCAGGGCGTTTAGTGTGTCTGTGTTTTCCCTTGAGGAAAAGGCTCTTTTAGCAAGCAGAGGTCTGTCTAAACTGCCGTCACCTTTTATTATATCATTTCCAAAGGCGGCGCAAAGTCCGTAAAGAGCGGGACTGTTTGGTGCTAAAGCCTCTCTTGCCAGCTTGTCGGCGTCAATTACCGCCCAGCCTTTTTCTTTGAAAACAGAGGACACAACACCTTTTCCGGCTCCGGTTTGTCCGGTAAGCCCTACAAGATTATATTTTCTCAAGGTCAATCACCTCAAAACCTGCGGCTCTGATAAGTCTGTTGTAAACTGCAAGACCTATTCCCTGAATAGAGGGACATCTTGCAAAGACTTTCTTTATGCTTTCGTCGTTGTCGATTTCCCTAAGCTCGTCAAAAAGTCTGTGAGCCTGACTTTCCTGGTCTTTTTCTTTTCCCATGGAAAGGGTTTTGCATTTCAAATCCTTTATGTCCTCTTCCCAGCAGAGAGCGGCTGTGTTTTCGTCATCATGGCTGTTTACATAGTCAATGTATGCTTTTGAAGAGCCTTTGATTATAACAACCTCAGCTTTCGGAGCATAGTGCTTGTACTTCATACCCGGGCTTGCGGCTTTTACGCCGTCTTTCAGTTTGTGCAAAACTGCGTCGTCCATTTCAACCTCGCCCAAAGCTTCTCGAAGCTGCTCTAAGGTAACTCCGCCCGGTCTTAAAAGCCTCGGCTTTTCTCCGGCAAGGGTTATTACTGTGCTTTCCACGCCCACACTGCACTCTCCGCCGTCAATAATGGCTTCAATTCTGCCTTTCATGTCGTTCATAACATGCTGGGCGGTGGTGGGGCTGGGACTTCCGGAAAGATTTGCCGATGGTGCGGCTATGGGAGTTCCTGCCGCTCTTATGAGTGCGGCGGCTGATTTGTGAGAGGGTATTCTCACAGCCACAGTGTCAAGACCTGCGCTGACCTCATCGGGGATAATATCCGACTTTTCCATAATTATTGTGAGAGGGCCCGGCCAGTATTTATCGGCTAAAATCTTTGCCCCTTGGGGTATCTTTTTTACAAGATTGTATTTTTCTATATCCTCAAAAGCTGCCACATGGACAATCAGAGGATTGTCGCCGGGTCTGCCCTTTGCTTTAAAAATTTTGGATACAGCCTTTCCGTTTAAAGCGTCGGCGGCAAGACCGTATACGGTTTCCGTGGGCATACCCACAAGACCGCCATTGCGGATTATCTCTGCCGCTTTTTCTATATCCTCCGGTGAGGAAGAAAGCATAACGGTATTTAAAGGCTCATTGCATATTGTCTGCATTTAAAAATTACACCTGTTTCTCATTATTATAATGTGTTTATGTGAAAGTGAAATGTTCGATTAGTAGAAATTTATAAAAACTAATTGTTTTCCTCCATGGACTGCTGAAGCTGTTTTGCTCTGTGAGCGGCTATAAGTGCGTCCACAATTTCCTCAATATTGCCGTTTAAAATGTCGTCGATTTTATATAGTGTAAGACCTATTCTGTGGTCGGTTACACGTCCCTGAGGATAGTTGTAGGTTCTTATTCGCTCGCTTCTGTCACCGGTTCCAACCTGCTGTTTTCTTTCTGCGGCGATAGAGTCCTCCTGCTCCTCACGCTTTGCCTGCAAAAGACGGCTTTTAAGAACCTTCATGGCCTTGTCCTTGTTTTTGTACTGGCTTCGCTCGTCCTGACATTCGACCACAACTCCTGTGGGAATGTGGGTGATTCTTATGGCACTTTCGGTTTTGTTTATGTGCTGACCGCCTGCGCCGCTGCTTCGGAAGGTATCAATCTGCAAGTCGGCAGGATTTATCTCAAGCTCAACGTCCTCAGCCTCAGGGAGAACCGCAACCGTAACCGTTGAAGTGTGTATACGTCCCTGACTTTCGGTTTCCGGAACTCTCTGAACACGGTGAACGCCGCTTTCAAATTTAAGCTTTGAATATGCGCCCTCGCCGTTTATCATAAAGGAAATTTCCTTAAAACCCCCAAGCTCTGTTTCGTTGGCGTTTATTATCTCGGTTTTATATCCCTGCTTTTCCGCAAACATGCTGTACATACGGTACAAAACGCCGCAGAAAAGTGCTGCTTCCTCGCCGCCGGCTCCTCCTCGGATTTCCATAATAACATTGCGGCTGTCGTTGGGGTCCTTGGGAAGCAAAAGAATTTTAAGCTCTTCCGTAATTTCCGGAAGCTTTTCCTTGCAGTCGTCTATTTCAGCCATAGCCATTTCACGGAAATCTTTGTCAGAGGAGCTGTCCTCTATAATTTCACGGGCTTCATCCATTGCTTTTAATATTTCCTTGTACTCACGGTATTTTAAAACAATGGCTTCAATAGACTTGACCTCTTTCATGACCTTTGAATATTCGTTGGGGTCTGCCGCAACAGAGGGGTCGTAAAGACGGTTGTTAAGCTCGTCGTATCTTTTGCTGAAAATCTCGATTTTTTCAAACATTTATTTCAAATCCTTTCTATTACCTGAAGTTTAAAGTTAAATTCGGGACAATAGGGGACTGCTAATCTCTTTGAATTTTTTTAATATTTTTTTCGATTTTATTTCTCGGAACCATTACTTCATGTCCGCATTTGGTACAGCGGATTTTAAAGTCCATGCCCACACGGAGCACCAAAAACTCCTTACCTCCGCAGGGGTGGGACTTTTTCATTTCAAGTCTGTCGCCAACCTTTACATCCATATTATGCCTCCCTGTTTTGATTTACGCTATCATATTATTATACCACATTTTTGTAACCTGTACAACGAATAAAGTCGGATACAATTATTCTGTGATGTAATCCCTTATGCGTCCGTAAAGAATTTCATCCACAACCGCTTCAACCTCTATGCCCTCGGCTGTGTATTCCTCGGAAATAAGTGTTCCCGACTTGCGTATTTCAGCGGAAATTCCCGCCATGGAGAAAGGAAGAAGAAGCTTTACCCTTTTCATTCTTACAGGAAGATTGTCTTCAATAGCCTGTAAAAGCCTGTCTATTCCTTTTCCGGTTTTTGCGGAAATTCTCACGGAATTGCCGATTGATACAATATCGTTTTCTGCGGAAAGCAGGTCGCATTTGTTGAGCACAGGAATTACAGGTCTGTCTTTACAGCCAAGGCTTGCCAGCAAATCCTCGGTAACCTCAAGGTGAAGCTTTGCTTCATCGTTGCTTACGTCGCATACGTTTAATATTATGTCGGCGTTTGCAGCTTCTTCCAAGGTTGATTTAAAGGCTTCAACCAGATGGTGGGGCAGACGGCGGACAAAACCTACCGTGTCTATAAGCATAACGGTGATTCCTGACGGAAGTTTCAATGCCCTTGAGGTTGGGTCAAGGGTAGCAAAAAGCTTGTCCTCAGCCAAAACTCCCGCCTGTGTGAGATAATTCATAAGTGTTGACTTTCCGGCGTTTGTATAGCCTACGATTGCAACTGTTATGACATTGTCCTTTTCACGGCGTTTTCTAAGTCTTTCACGGTGTTCTTCAACCTCTTTAAGCTGTTCCTTTAATGTTTCTATTTTTCTTCTTATGTGTCGGCGGTCGGTTTCAAGCTTTGTTTCACCTGGGCCTCTTGTGCCTATTCCGCCGCCCAAACGTGACATCTGAACGCCCTTACCTGTAAGTCTTGGAAGCATGTATTTAAGCTGGGCAAGCTCTACCTGTAATTTGCCCTCCTTTGACCTTGCTCTTAAAGCGAAAACGTCAAGGATAAGCATTGTTCGGTCAATAACTCTAACGTCGGTGGCCTCTTCAATGTTTCTTATCTGTGTAGGTGAAAGCTCACAGTCAAAAATAAGCAAATCTATCTCATGAATGTCACAGTATTCCTTTATTTCCTCAAGCTTTCCGGAACCCACATAGGTGGCGGTTTCCGGTCTTTCCAGCTTTTGTGTTATGCTTGCAACAGGCTCTGCGCCTGCGCTTTCCGTAAGCTCGAAAAGCTCTTCAAGAGATGACAAAGCGTCATATTCTCCTGTATCAACGCTTACAAGCAAAGCTCTTGTTACTTTTTCCTCGTTGTTCTGTATTTCCATAAATACCTCCGGTTTGTAAACTGAAAGTTCGTTTTTAACATAGATTTTATCAAATTGTCTTATTTATTACAAAAAAATTGAAAACACTATTTTAAATCAAAACTAATTGTAGTATAATATATTCAAATAATTTTGTAAACCAACATTTAATAACAGGGGTAAGGAAAATGGATAAACAATATGATGTGGTAATTGTCGGCACAGGCGTTGCAGGACTTTACGGAGCCCTTCAATATTCGGAAGATGTTAAGGTTTTGCTTCTTTCCAAAAAGGAACTTACCTTGTCCAATTCATCATTGGCACAGGGCGGAGTTGCCGCAGTTTTGGATACAAGTCATGACAACTACAAACTGCATATTGCCGATACTCTTATTGCAGGAAAATATAAAAATAATTTGTCCGCTGTTGAAAAGCTTGTAACAGAAGGCCCTTCCGATGTTTTAAACCTCAAGGATATGGGTGTTGATTTCGACAGAAACAAAAGCGGCGAGCTTATGGCAACCTTAGAGGGCGGCCATTCAAGAAATCGAATTGTTCATCACAAGGACTCAACAGGCAAGGAAATAGTTGACACACTTTTAAGACTTGTGGCTCAAAAGAAAAATGTAACAATACTTGACAATGCTCTTGTATACGACGTTGACAAGGTTGAAAACGGATTTTACATAAGCTTTTTGAGAAACGGAGAAAACATCTGTGTTTCTTCAAACTTCTGCGTTTTGGCTACAGGCGGCATAGGCAGAGTTTACAAGTACACAACCAACTCCGCAATAGCCACAGGCGACGGTATAGCTTTTGCCCACTTGCTGGGAGCTACAATAAGCCATCTTTCCCGTGTGCAGTTCCATCCTACAGCTTTCGCTTCCGAAAACAACAGAGAGCGTTTTCTCATAAGCGAAGCAGTAAGAGGAGAGGGTGCATATCTTCTCAACTGCAACGGCGAGCGTTTTGTTGAACGCTATGACCCAAGGGGAGAACTTGCACCTCGTGACGTTGTTTCCCACGCAATTATGGAGGAGGAAAAACGCACAGGCAGCGAGAAGTTCTACCTTGATATAACATATAAAGACCCTGAATTTTTGAAAAACAGATTCCCGATGATATATTCAAGATGTCTGGAAGAGGGCGTGGATATTACAAAGGACTGGATTCCTGTATTCCCATGCCAGCACTATCTTATGGGCGGAATTAAAGTTGATTTGGATGCCGCCACAACTGTAGAGGGACTTTACGCTGTGGGCGAGTGCTCCAACACAGGAGTTCACGGAGCAAACAGACTTGCCAGCAACTCACTGCTTGAGGCTCTTGTATTCTCAAGAAGAGCGGCTGAGGATATCATGCGTCACCTTTCAGAGAGAGGCAGACAGGAAATCACAGCGGCGCCTCCTGTTCATGACATCCACGGCGAACCGCTGCCAAAGGGAATAAGAACAGAAATCAGAGAGATAATGCAGGATACATATTTTGTAATTCCAAAGCTTGACAAGGTTGAGGAAAGCTACAAGAGAGTTGACGAGATAGTAAACAAGCTCATAACAACAAAATACGAGATAAACGCCGACTATGTAGAGGCAAGAAGCCTTGCAATAGTTGCAGGAATTATTTTAGGTGAAGTAAACGGAGGAATAAACTTATGATGTTAAACCAGATGTATGTGGACAACCTTATAAAGACAGCTCTTTTAGAGGATATAAACTACATAGACGTCACAACAGATTATCTTATAGATGAAGACCAGGAGGGTGCGGCTCAGTTCCTTGCAAAGGCTGACGGCGTTCTCTGCGGACTTGACGTGGCTTTGAGAGTATTTGAGCTTTTACAGCCGGACTTCAAAGCGGAGGTTTTCAAAAAGGACGGAGACGTTCTCAAAAAGGGCGACATCATAGCCAAGGTTTACGGAAAAACAAGAACAATCCTCAAGGGCGAGCGTACAGCTTTGAACCTCATTCAGCACATGAGCGGTATTGCAACAGCTACAAACGAAGCTGTAAAGCTTGTTGAGGGAACAAAGGCTTCCATTGTTGATACAAGAAAGACATTGCCGGGTATGCGTCCTTTGCAGAAATACGCAGTCACAGTGGGCGGCGGAAAGAACCATAGATATAACCTTTCCGATGCGGCAATGCTCAAGGATAACCACATTGACGCAGGCGGCGGAATTACAAACGCTGTTAAAAAGCTTAAATCAAAGCTTGGCCACATGACAAAGGTTGAGCTTGAGGTTAGAACTCTTGATGAACTGAGAGAAGCTTTAAGCGTTGACGTTGACGTAATTATGCTTGACAATATGTCAAATGAGATGATGGCAGAAGCTGTTAAAATCACCGATGGCAAAGCAATCCTCGAAGCAAGCGGCGGCATAACAGCGGAAACACTGAGAGGCGTTGCTGAAACAGGCGTTGATATAATTTCAATAGGCGCATTGACACACTCAGTAAAAGCCTTTGATATTTCTCTTAAAATATTGAAGTAATAAAAAATCGGATAAAAATAAAATTCAGGCAATCACCATTATTTAAGGTGTGCCGGAATTTTTTGTGTTTTAATTTATAGGATATAATTCTGCAAAAGAAAATAAAGAAACAGCCATGGTTTACTTCAAATATAACCATGGCTGTAAAATTATAAATATTCAAAATCAAAGCCAACCGAGAGCGAGCCATTCCAAAGATTAAGAATAACGTTTCGCCCGACGTGTGCAGGTGTTAATTTCCGTTGCTAAGTTCATGCACGTCGGAAATAAAAACGTCTCGCCCGCCTTGAAACGACGTTCATTTTCAAGTAAAAACTTTGCAAGGCGGATATAAAAAACGTCTCGCCCGCCTTGAAACGACGTTTATTTCCAAGTCAAACCTTTGCAAGGCGGATATAAAATTACTCGACGGTTACGCTTTTGGCTAGGTTGCGGGGTTGGTCTACGTCACAGCCTCTTAAAACGGCGGTGTAGTAGGCAAAAAGCTGTAAGGGGATTACTGAGAGTAAAGGCATGTAAATGTCCTCAGCATTGGGAATTGAGAGAACGTAACGGGCTACACTCATGTCAACGGGCAATCCCTCTTTCACTATTAAAAGCACCTTGGCGCCCCTCGTTACAACCTCTTTTATGTTGCTTACGGTCTTTTCGTAGATGTCTGACTGGGTGGCAACGGCGATTACAGGCACGTCTGTGTCCATAAGGGAAATTGTGCCGTGTTTAAGCTCGCCGGCGGCGTATGCCTCGGAGTGCATGTAGGATATCTCTTTGAGCTTTAATGAGCCTTCAAGAGATATGGCATAGTCAAGACCCCTGCCGATAAAAAACATGTTGGCGGCGTTCTGAAAGCGTGAGGCGTAGTATTTGCAGTCGTCGGTTTTTTCAAGAATTTTCTGCATCTGTGAGGGCATTGTCAAAAGAGTTTCGCCCATCTTTTTGGCAGAGTCTAAATCAATTTTACCTTTAGCAAGGGCAAATTTGATTGCAAGAAGATACATAACACCAAGCTGTACCGTATAAGCCTTTGTGCTGGCAACGGCGATTTCAGGGCCTGCCCAGGTGTAAATAACATAGTCTGCCTCTCTGGCAATGGATGAACCCACTACATTGACCACCGCAAGGGTTGTAATGCCCTGCTGTTTTGCAAGGCGCAGAGCCGCCAGTGTGTCCGCCGTTTCTCCCGATTGACTTATTACCATCATAAGGTCGTTTTCGTGGAAAATAGGGTTTCTATAACGAAATTCAGAGGCAATCTGTACGTCAACGTCAACCCTTGCCAAAGCTTCGATAATATTTTTGCCTATCATTCCTGCGTGCATTGCGGTTCCGCAGGCTACAATGTGAATTTTGTTTGTGTTTTCAAAGAGAGAATCGGGGATTTTTTCGTTTGAGAAATCAACTAAGAAATCTTTAAGACGTGGGCTTATTGTGTCGTTTAAAGCCTTTGTCTGCTCGAAAATCTCCTTGAGCATGAAATGGGGATAACCGTCCTTTTCCGCCGCCTCAACGTCCCAGTCGGCTGTGAGAGTTTCCCTTTCAATTGTTTCTCCGTCCGTTGTGTAAACGGTGACAGAGTCTTTTTCCAAAACAGCTATAAGGTTTTCATCCAAAAGCTGATATTGGTTTGTGTATTTTAAAACCGCAGGAATATCGCTGGCTATAAAGTTTTCGCCGTTTCCTATGCCGATGATAAGAGGGCTGTCTTTGCGCAGAGCAAAGATTTTTTCCGGGATATCCCTGAACATTATACCCAATGCATAACTGCCCTTAACGGCCATTATAAGCCTTTTTATGGCGTCCATAGGGTCGCCCTTGTAATAATAGTCCAAAAGCTTAGCCACAACCTCAGTGTCCGTTTCGCTTAAAAAGCTGTAGCCCTTTTTAAGAAGCTTGGTTTTAAGCTCCATGTAGTTTTCAATAATTCCGTTGTGAACAATGGTGATACGGGCGTTTCCGTGGGGGTGAGAGTTGATGTCACTTGGCTCTCCGTGAGTTGCCCAGCGTGTGTGACCTATTCCGCAGGTGCCTTCGGGAGTTCCAACCTGCTTGATTTTTTCTTCCAAATCTTTAAGTCGTCCCTTGGTCTTTACCGTTACAAATTCCCCGGCATGGTGAATTGCAATACCTGCCGAATCGTAACCACGGTACTCAAGCTTTTTAAGTCCTTCAACAAGAACTCCTGCTGCCTGCTGTTCTCCTACATATCCAACTATTCCACACATAATATTTACCTGTCTTTCTGAGTTTGTCTTGTCTGAAAGCTCTGTTTCTCCCCTTGCGGAGAGGGTTTAACAATCAGACTGACGACACCGTATAAACGGCGCCGAAAGAGCATCCGCCGAATTTTCGATAACTCTTTCCCTCGTCACCGCAGTACAGGCATGCGGTCTGGCGCTGATAAATTACAGATAATAAACCTCCCTTTCAGCTTGTTTTGCCGTACAGCTTCTGTAAAAAATCTTTCAACATTCTACTACAGGTTAAGATAAAAGTCAATCAATATTTCTAATATTATGCATTATGCGAAAGTTTTATACACTAAAAATTAAATATTTATTCAATTATATTTTTCTCTAAACGTGAATTTATACTTCTTACGTTTTGACCGATTTGATAAACTTTTTTAAACTTAAATTAAAAGCTTTACTTTTACACTTTTATATGTTAAAATTGTAAAGGACTGATTTATGAAATCGAAACCTTTTTGAGTTACAGGAGGAAACTTATGAATTCAAAAATTAAGGACGAGACAGTAGACTTTTTGTTTAAAGCTATTTTGTCTCTGGAAACAATGGAAGACTGCTACGACTTTTTTGAGGACCTCTGCACTGTGCCGGAAATCAAGGCTATGTCACAGCGTCTTTATGTGGCAAAACTTCTTTCAGACAAATGTGTTTACAGCGATATTGTAAACAAGACAGGAGCATCAACAGCGACTATAAGCCGTGTAAATCGTGCTTTGATTTACGGCTGTGATGGATATAACCTTGCGTTTCGACGCATTGAAAAAAAGGAAAAAGAGGCAGAGGGTAAAGAGTGATGGCGTCTTACGGTGTTTTTGCCGACTATTACGATTCCCTTACGGAAAACGTGGAGTATCTGCGCCGTGCCGACTATATTACAGAAGTATTTGAGAGGCTTAACCACAATATGGGGTTAAGCCTTGATCTTGCCTGCGGCACAGGAAGCCTTACAATAGAGCTTTTTAAAAAGGGCGTCGATATTTACGGAATAGACGGCTCATATGATATGCTTGCTCAGGCAAAGGAGAAAGCCGACGAGCTGGGACTTGATATATTATTTCTCTGTCAGAAAATGGAAAACATAGACCTTTACGGAACAATAGACACATGTATCTGCACTTTGGACAGCATAAACCACCTTGTAAAAAAAGAAAAGGTGCAAAAGACCTTTGATAAGGTTTCTTTGTTTATGAACAAGGGCGGATATTTTTTGTTTGACGTAAATTCTCTGTACAAACATCAGCAGGTTTTGGGAAACAATACCTTTGTCTATGATACCGACGACGTTTTCTGCGTATGGCAGAACAGCCTTTCTGAAAATAATGTTGTAAATATTCAGCTTGATTTTTTCTGCGCAATGGAAAACGGAAAGGATTACAGAAGATACAGCGAGAATTTCTCAGAAAGAGCCTACAGCCATGAGGAAATAGAAGAAATGCTTCATAATTCCGGATTTGAAACAGCGGCTGTATACGGAGATTTAAGCTTTGAACCGCCGAAACCTGAGGAACAGAGAATAATTTATGTTGCAAGAAAAGTGAAATAATGGCATAATAGTGTCTAAATAATAAATAGGGAAGTGAAACAATGAATAAAGATAAAATCATAAGATGTATAACAAGCGACGGAGGCATAATGGCTTCCGCTATAGATTCAACAGGCATAGTTTTTACAGCTCAGGAGCTTCACCACACCACAAGCTGCGGCACAGCGGCTCTGGGAAGACTGCTGACAGCGGCTTCTATGATGGGCGCACAGCTTAAACAAAAGAACGCAGTGATAAACCTCAGCGTAAAGGGAAACGGCCCTCTGGGCCCTGTTGTAGCCGTTGCAAACAGCAAAGGTAATGTAAAGGGTTATGTGGGAAACTGGGATTGCCCTACAGAGCACTACAGCAACGGAAAGATAAATGTTGCCGCCGCAGTTGGTAAAGAGGGCATACTCACAGTTATGCGTGACTACGGAAGCGGCGACCCGTATATAGGACAGGTTCCTTTGGTAAGTGGAGAGATAGCTGAGGACATAACAAACTATTACGCCACAAGTGAGCAAATTCCAACAGTATGCGCTCTTGGAGTTTTGGTGGATAAAAATAACGGACTGGTTTTGGCTGCCGGAGGATTGCTTATACAGCTTCTGCCAGGTGCTACAGACGAAGAAATAGAAAAGCTCGAAAAGAATGTTGCCGCTTTAGAGCCTGTAACCACAATGCTCGCAAAGGGAATGTCAGTTTTGGATATCTGCAAAAAAGCTTTGGAAGGCTTTGAAGTGGAAGTTTTGGACGAATTCCCAGTAAGCTATGTGTGCGGATGCAGTAAAGAAAAAATAGAAAACGCCATAAGAGGCCTTTCTGACGAAGAAATAAAGGAAATAATAGAGAAAGAAGGGGCAGCAAAAGCCTCCTGCAACTTCTGTAATAAAAAATTTATTTTTACAAAAGAGGATTTGGAGAAGATTATTTCCGAGAGAAAAGACAAAAAATAAGGCGAAAATACAGAAAAACAGGGTAAATTATTAGCGATGTTACGTATATTTTAAGTGATATTGTCATAAAATAAAAAAATCAAAAAAAATTTAAAAAAACGCTTGACTTTTACCCTGTGATGATGTATTATAATACACGTCGCTGAAAGACACCACACCGAAACGGCAAAAACGGTGTGAGTAAATGGGAGCATAGCTCAGCTGGGAGAGCATCTGCCTTACAAGCAGAGGGTCATAGGTTCGAGCCCTATTGTTCCCACCATTTGGCCCGGTAGTTCAGTTGGTTAGAACGCTAGCCTGTCACGCTAGAGGTCGACGGTTCGAACCCGTTCCGGGTCGCCAAATTTGCCTCTGTAGCTCAGTTGGTAGAGCAGGGGACTGAAAATCCCCGTGTCGGTGGTTCGATTCCGCCCGGAGGCACCATAAATGCGGATGTAGCTCATCCGGTAGAGCGCCACCTTGCCAAGGTGGAGGTAGCGAGTTCGAGCCTCGTCATCCGCTCCATTGAAAAGCACTTAATAAAATTTATTAAGTGCTTTTCATAACATAAGAGTTAACTGCATATAATAAAGTGTAGTTAAGAAAAAGTAAATAAGGCGTCATAGCCAAGTGGTAAGGCATGGGTCTGCAAAACCCTGATTCCCCAGTTCAAATCTGGGTGACGCCTCCAAAAAGCGATAGGGGAAAGTGTATACTTTCCCCATTGCGTACATCTTATTATTACATGCCTTTAATGATCTTTGAAATACTTTCGCATAATATTCAAGGCAGTATTTGCAGCGAAGGAATGAATATTAAAGATTGTTTTTAATTAACAATAAAAAGGAGAAATAATCATGAAAAAATACATAAAGGAAAGTCACATATATTTGCCAGTATTCTTATTTATAATTGTGCTTGCGGTAGCTTTTGTTATGAAACATTTCTTTTTTAATTATAGTGGAAATGCACAGCTTAATTATACAGCAAATGAGCAACAGGCCCTTGATTTATTGGCTCTTGTAGTTATTTTCCGTCTTTATTATAAAGTTATTAAAAAGTCTTTAATATTCTCTATCAAAGAAACAAAAGGTTTTATAATCAGATATAGAGATTATAAAAAGAGCATGTAATAACACTAATAGGTTCAAGAAATTTGAGCGCATTAGTATTACCGCATAGACGCCCGATTCTCATAACGCTTTCTTCCCGGCACATCATCTTTTCGAAGTGTGTTCCCCAAGATTGTCAATGAGTGAGTGGCTCGCTGGACAAACCGTTGTCTTGGTAGGGTGAACGGTTCATCGTCACGGCGAATGCTTATATGACTCAAGTATCCGTCATGTCAGGCGTGAGGTAAGCAAAACAGCACTTACCTGTTTTTCAAGGTACAGCGAAAAAACAAAAAGCCTGCACCTCTGACACGTCAGAAAAGTACAGACTTACAGCAAAAAATATATCCAAAATAAACGCACACCACAAAGCGTGCGGAAATCCGGCTTCATAAGTCATGCTGAGTATTGTGAGTACTCTCATGGCGCAAGGCTGTCAGTAATTGCAGTTATTGGCAGCCTGTGAGGCTTATTTGTGTTTCCACAAATATATTATAGACCTTTTGATTTTCAAAGTCAATACTTACGAAGGGGAAGTATTGACTTTTTTTGTATTTTTTATTTGTCGAAATTTAATATAATTTGATGATGTATAAATAAAAAACTAAAGATAGTAGACATTTTTTTGGAGGTTTTAGGATGAGTGATATTAAAAAGGAGCAAGAGAGGGACGAGCTTCACAGGGCTATATGGGCGATTGCTGATGAACTTCGTGGAGCTGTTGATGGTTGGGATTTTAAAAACTATGTGCTTGGAACAATGTTTTATCGTTATATATCCGAGAACCTTTGCAGTTATATAAACGAGGGTGAACGTGAAGCAGGTACACCTGATTTTAATTATGCAGATATGTCAGACGATGATGCCTTAGACGCTAAAGAAGGTTTGGTAGAGGAAAAAGGCTTTTTCATTCTTCCCAGCCAGCTTTTTTGTAATGTACAGGCAAAAGCCAAGGATGATGAAAACTTAAACGAAACCTTGGAAAAGGTGTTCAGGAGCATTGAGGATTCAGCAAAGGGAACAGAGTCAGAAAACAGTCTTGCAGGTCTTTTTGATGACTTCGATGTAAACAGCAATAAGCTCGGTGCAACAGTGGCAAAGAGAAACGAGAAGCTTGTAAAGCTGTTGGACGGAGTTGCCAATATGAAGCTTGGGGACAATGTAAAAGATCATCATATAGACGCATTCGGCGATGCTTATGAATACCTTATGACCATGTATGCCAGCAATGCAGGAAAATCCGGAGGAGAATTTTTCACCCCGGCGGATGTTTCAGAGCTTTTGACAAGACTGGGTACAGTGGGAAAAAAGGAAGTAAATAAAGTATATGACCCAGCCTGCGGTTCAGGTTCTCTGCTTTTAAAAGCTGTGAAGATTTTGGGACGTGACAATGTCCGCAACGGATTTTTTGGTCAGGAAATAAATATAACCACTTATAACCTGTGTCGTATAAATATGTTTTTGCACGATATACCATATGATAAGTTCAGCATTGCCTGTGAGGATACTTTGACAGCTCCACAGCATTGGGACGACGAGCCTTTTGAACTTATAGTATCAAATCCGCCATACTCTATAAAGTGGGCAGGCGACAGCGATGTAAAGCTTATAAACGACCCACGTTTTGCACCTGCCGGAGTGCTTGCTCCAAAGAGCAAGGCAGACCTTGCTTTTATTATGCACAGCCTTTCATGGCTTGCCACAAACGGAACCGCCGCAATAGTCTGCTTCCCGGGAATTATGTACCGTGGAGGAGCGGAGAAAAAAATCCGAAAATATCTTATAGACAACAACTATGTGGATTGTGTTATCCAGCTTCCGGGAAATCTGTTTTTCGGTACTTCAATAGCAACCTGTATTATGGTTTTAAAGAAAAGCAAACCGGACAATAAAACCTTATTTATAGACGCCTCAAGCCAGTGTATTAAGGTCACAAACAACAACAGGCTTACAGAGGAAAACATAACTAATATTGTAAATGTTTTTGCAGACAGAAAAGAAGAAAAGCATTTCTCTCATTTAGCCGAATACGAGGAAATTGTAAAGGAAGACTATAATCTTTCTGTTTCCACCTATGTAGAGGCTGAGGACACAAGAGAGAAGATTGATATAGAAAAGCTTAACGCCGAAATAGCAGAAATCGTCAAAAGAGAGCAGTGGCTTAGAGATGAGATTGAGAAAATAGTAAGTGAAATTAACAATTAAGAATGAATAATTAAAAATTGTTTTTAATATGAAACAGGCGGTATAAGCAAAAGAAAAGTCAGAAAAAGGCGGTAAAAATATGAGCAGGCTGGAAGATTTAATACAGCAACTTTGTCCGGATGGGGTGGAGTATGTATCACTCAAAGAGATAGCACATTATTCTAAAACAAGGATTGGCGTGTCAAAAATAGATGAATACACTTATGTAGGAGTAGAGAATCTGCTTCAAAACAAACAAGGTAAAACAAAAGCAAGTATTTTGCCAAGCTCTGGTTTGGTTATTGAATTTAATAAAGATGATATTCTTATAGGAAATATTCGTCCATACCTAAAAAAAATTTGGATAGCCGATTGTAATGGTGGAACAAATGGCGATGTTTTAGTAATAAGAAGAAATGACACTGACACACTTATATCAAAGTTTCTATATTATATTTTATCATCTGACAACTTTTTCCGTTATGATATGCAGAACGCTAAGGGAGCTAAAATGCCAAGAGGAAATAAAGAAGCAGTAATGCAATATAAAATCCCTGTTCCCCAAATTCCCGTTCAGCGTGAAATTGTCAGGATACTTGACAATTTCACAGAGCTTACAGCAGAGCTTACAGCAGAGCTTACAGCCAGAAAAAAGCAGTATGAGTATTATAGAGATAAGCTTTTAACTTTTGGTGATGATGTCCCGATTATAAAGTTAAGAAATGTCGTAAAAAAAAGTTGTTCTGGTTCTACTCCGAAGAAAGGTGATAGCAGATATTATGAAGGAGGCACAATACCTTGGATTAGAACACAGGATGTATACTTTAATGAAATTTATGAGGCAAGTAGTTTTATTACACAGGAAGCGGTTGACAAAACAGCTGTTAAATGGATACCGGAAAATTGTGTCATCGTTGCTATATCAGGTGCTTCAGCTGGACGTTGTGCAATAAATAAAATTAAAACCACAACAAATCAGCATTGTCTAAATATGGAAATTGACTGCTCGAAAGCATTGTATAAATATATTTTTTATTGTTTGACAAATCAATATAATGAGCTTTTATCAAAAAAACAGGGTGCGAGAGGAGATTTAAATTCCACATTAATTTTGGACATAGAAATACCTGTTCCACCACTTGAAGAGCAACAACGTATTGTTAATATCCTCGACAGATTCGATACTCTATGTAATGACCTAACCAGCGGCTTGCCTGCTGAAATAGAAGCCAGAAAAAAACAGTATGAGTATTATAGAGATAAGCTGTTAAATTTTGATGAGGTAAAACACTATGAACAATGATGATAATAGCACGCCTTTTGATTTATCAAAAACAAGGAAATACGATAAAAAAACAGATAAAGATAAACTTAGTAAAAACTTTTATAAGGATGCAAAAATATATTTAGAAGTTGCTATGCATTGCTTTAGTTTTAATCTTAATTGGACACCGGCTGTATTATGTAACATATCCTTTTCCTGTGAATTATTTTTAAAAGCTATATTATACGGTTTTGGAATAGATTTTAAAAATACTCACGGTCTTAAAAATCTCTTTGAAAAGTTGCCTGAAAATGAGCAAAGTTTTATTAAGAAAAGTTTTATTAAGAATAATATTTTAATGGAAAATACAGAAGAAGAGTTTATGCGTTGTCTTGCAGAGCAGAATGAAGCATTTACCCAGTACAGATATATGTGTGAGGCTAAATCAATAGTTTGTAATTATAATTTTTTATTTGCATTTGCACATATTTTAAATTTTGTTTATGAATCATTAGTTAAAGAAAACTTTAAATAATGAATGTTGTAATTTAATAAATGTTTTATATTTGTTTTAAGGAGCTGAATAATAATGAATTATTATGAAAGAATGTACCGTTTTTATGAAAAGATTGTAGGAAAAGAAGCTGACAGCTTGGCTCGTGTTGCTGTAGATAAGGTTATTGAAAGATTAAAGAGTATTACACCGGATAACAGTGATTTTATGCAGTCAGGCGATGACAATTCTATTGCTAACCTTTGGGAAGAAATCTGCGTGCAGGTTCAGGGAGAAAAATCAGCCTCATGGAATGCATATGAAGACTTTATATATTCATGTATTTCAGAGATAATCCCAGACACCTATACTGACAATCAGCTTGATATTCTTTGGTTTAAGACAAAGGAATACGAGGAATGGAGCGGCTGCGAATTTGATGAGGAAGAGGAATTGGAAAGATGTTTCTATAAAGAAATCTATCCGGAGGGAATAGGATATATTGAGGATATTAAAAATATGCTGTATCTCGAAATTATCCAATCAGCAGCAGACGAAGAGCTGGAATAATTAAGAATGATGGAGGGGTAAGATTTTGGAAGCATGGAAAACAATCTTATTGACATCTATTCTTTCAATAATAACGGCAATTATTACAACACGAGTTACGGCATGGTGTAGCCATAAAAATGAAGTAAAAAAGTGGTTGTTAGAAAAGCGTGCGGATATATATTTTTCTTTTTATAATCAAGTAGAACTTGCGTTAAAAGAAAGAGAAAAAGTATTTAGAAAAGAATATCTTTATTCTTTGATTGATCTTAAACCACAAATGAAGCTAATATCATCGGAAAAAACATTTAATACGTTTCGATCATATTATGAATTTATAGAAAATATTGTAAATGAATATGAGTCGTTTTGTAATAAAAATGATCCTGAGAAAAATAAAGATCTTGTAACGCCTTGGGACATTGATATGTATGAATGGCAAGTGGGAAATTATGAGCAGGAACATTTACCAAATAATCAAATTATGAATGTATATATCGAACCATTATATAAAGCGATGAGAGATGATTTAGGGAGTAACATTTAATTCCTAAAAAGGAGGAATTATGAGCATTTATAATCTTGTGGCTTCGACTACCGAAAACACTGTTGTTGCGGAATACGAGCCTGTGAAAAAGCGTTCTGACAGTTATCAAAGTGAAGCAGAGCTGGAAAAAGAGTTTATATCTTTGCTTACCCAACAGGGATATGAATATCTTAATATTCACAAAGAGGACGAGCTTATAAACAATCTTCGCCGCCAGCTTGAAGCCTTGAACAATATTTCTTTTTCTGATGATGAATGGAAGCGTTTTTTCTCCGACTCAATAGCCAACAACAATGAGCATATTGTAGAAAAAACCAGAAAAATACAGGAGGACAGTGTTCAGGTTCTCAGGCGTGACGACGGTTCTTCAAAGAATATTTCATTGATTGATAAAAAGAATATACATAACAATCGCCTGCAGGTTATAAATCAATACGAGGTCAGCCGTGAACAGGGCGCAAAGCATGACAACCGTTATGATGTGACAGTCCTTGTAAACGGACTTCCATTGGTGCATATAGAGCTGAAACGCAGAGGCGTTGCTATAAGAGAGGCTTTTAATCAGATAAACCGCTATCAAAGGGATTCGTTTTTTGCAGGTTCAGGACTTTTTGAATATGTCCAAATTTTTGTGATTTCCAACGGCACAAATACAAAATATTATTCCAACAGCACCAGATTTAACGCCATAAAAGAACACAGCTCAAGGTCGGGAAAAAAGGTAAAGACAAGCAACAGCTTTGAGTTTACCTCTTTTTGGGCAGATGCAAATAACAGAATTATCCCGGACTTGGTAGACTTTGCAAAAACATTTTTTGCAAAGCATACTATTTTAAATGTATTGACACGCTATTGTATTTTTACTTCGGAAAATCTTCTCCTTGTAATGCGACCGTATCAAATTACCGCTACAGAAAAGATTTTAAATAAAATTGAAATTGCCAACAATTATAAGCTATATGGTAAAACTGCCGGAGGAGGTTATATTTGGCATACCACCGGAAGCGGAAAAACTTTGACTTCATTTAAAACCGCAAGACTTGCTTCAAAGCTTCCCTACATAGACAAGGTTTTGTTTGTAGTTGATAGAAAAGATCTTGACTATCAGACAATGAAGGAATATGACAGGTTTGAGAAGGGTGCCGCAAACAGCAATACATCCACGGCGGTTTTAAAAAGACAGCTTGAAAATGAAAACGCAAGGATAATTATAACCACAATACAAAAGCTCTCCACCTTTATAAAGAAAAACAAGGAACACAGTGTTTACGGAAAACATGTTGTAATTATCTTCGATGAGTGTCACCGCAGTCAGTTTGGAGATATGCACAGGGCAATTACAAAGAGCTTTAAATATTATCATCTTTTCGGATTTACAGGAACGCCTATATTTGCCGTGAATTCTGGAAACGGAAAATATTTTAATCTGAAAACTACGGAAGACGCTTTTGGCGAAAAGCTTCATACATACACTATTGTTGACGCTATAAACGACAAAAATGTTTTGCCTTTTAGGGTTGAATATTTCAAAACCATGGAGGCAGAACCGGATATTGATGATAAAAATGTATGGGACATCGACAGAGAAAAAGTATTTATGGCTCCCAAAAGAATTGAGCTTGTCACAAAACATATTTTGGAACACTTTGACCAAAAGACCTACAGAGGAAACAAAAGCTATATCTTTAACAGTCTTGTAAATGTTTCAGAGGTGGCTTCCGATAAAAAAGGCGTTATCGACGAGATAAAGGAAAAACAGCGTGTAAGCGGTTTTAACTCAATCTTTGCCGTGTCATCGGTTGATATGGCAAAGCTCTATTATCAGGAATTTAAAAAGCAGATGGAAAAAGACCCGTCTAAAAAGCTTAAAATTGCCATCATCTACAGCTATGGAGCAAATGAAGAAGAGTCGGACGGAATTATTGACGAGGAAAACTCTGAGGATACCAGTGCACTTGATCAGAACAGTCGTGACTTTTTGGAAAAAGCTATCAAAGAGGATTACAATAAAATGTTTGGCACAAGCTATGACACCTCTGCTGACAAATTCCAAAACTATTATAAGGATGTTTCTTTGAGAATGAAAAACAAGGAAATTGACCTTTTAATTGTAGTCAATATGTTCCTCACCGGATTTGACGCAACTACCCTCAATACTCTGTGGGTTGACAAAAATCTGAAAATGCACGGATTGATACAGGCGTTCAGCCGCACAAACAGAATATTAAATTCAATAAAAACCTTTGGAAATATAGTTTGCTTTAGAAATCTCCAAAAAAGAGTTGATGATGCTCTTTCACTGTTCGGAAATAAAAACGCCGGAGGTGTTGTTCTGCTGCGTAAATTTGAGGATTATTTTTACGGCTACACAGGAGAGGACGGAAAGAAACATCCGGGTTACTCCGATATGATTGAAGAACTTGAAAATAAATTCCCCCTGTTCGAACCGAGGATAGGGGGAGAGCAGAACCAAAAGGATTTTATAATGCTGTTCGGAGCAATTCTCAGAATGAGAAATCTTCTTTCTTCGTTTGATGAGTTTGAGAAAAATCAGCTGATTTCAGAAAGTGATTTTCAGGATTATCTTGGACGTTATCAGGATTTGCACGATGAATGGACAAGGCATAACAAAGGCGAGAAAGAGGATATTACCGATGACGTTGTGTTTGAAATTGAGCTTATCAAGCAGATAGAAATCAATATAGACTATATCTTAATGCTTGTTAAAAAATACAGCGACAGCAGTTGCCAGGATAAAGAAATACTTGTAACAATAAAAAAGGCTGTTGATGCAAGCCCAGAACTGAGAAGCAAAAAACAGCTTATTGAAAACTTTATTGCAGGTATTAACGAATCTGATGATATTATGTCGGAATGGTACGACTTTGTGGCAAAGGAAAGAGAAAAAGAGCTTGTAAAAATAATTGCAGAGGAGAAGCTCAAAGAAGCCGACACAAGAAAGTTCATACAAAACGCCTTTCGTGACGGAGAAATAAAGACAATAGGAACAGACATAGATAAACTCATGCCTCCGGTATCCCGCTTCGGAAACAACAAACGAGCCGAGAAAAAACAAAAGGTAATAGAAAAATTAAAAGAATTTTTTGATAGGTTTTGGGGGATAGGGTAGGAATAATTTTACAACAGTTGACGGTTGTTTATTAGGAAAGGATGGTAGAATATGTCTGGTATTATTGATGTTATAAATCTATTAAAAAATGTTGTAGATACTGCTGATAATGTCGGAGGGAAAATCGGTTCCGTTCAAACTCTTTATGAGCTTTTTAAGAAGGGCAATCACATAGATGAAACTATGGAGGCCATGAGAAAAAAGTCAAAAGAGGCATATGATAAGTACTGCAAGAACAGAAAATACAGGGAAAATGATTTGGGAATTCCGATAAAAGAAAGTATTCTTGGGTATTGGGAGTCCTGCCTTGAAAGAAATGTTATACCCAGTGAAAATGATATGGTTCAGTGCGGTATAGCAAGCCCTGAGGAAGCCGAAATTATGCTTCCTTACCTTATGGAAATGTGGATGACTGTTCCGGAATTTTCCCAGTGGCTCAACGGAATAATAAGCAAAAGCAAGTTGGAAAGCATATCTGAAAAGCTCAGAGACCTTCCAAAAATGATTAAGGCTTTGGAAAAAATCGAAAACAAGCTTGAAATCCAGAGCATAAACGGCATTGCAACCATATTGACCGCCTCCTATATCAACGACGCAAAGTGCTCCTGTACTGATTCAAAAATCAAGAATTATTACATGGTAGACAACAGGTTTGACATTATGCTGAGCGTTATAAGTGCAGGTCGGGATGTACCCAGCCCTCAGGTGGAACAAGAGATAGAAAAGACTCTGGAAGCTGGAAATCCTGTTATAATCACCGGAAACGGAGGTCAAGGAAAGACAAGTCTTATGCTCAAAGCGGCCATAAAATGGGTTGAAAGTGGTAAACCTGCTATTTGGCTGGCTTTATCCGGCAGTGAAGAAATATTGGAAAGACAAGCACGAGATTTTTATAACAGCTTGATTCAGTTGGTTCCAACAGGTGAAAGACTGCTGCTTTGCATAGATAACCCTTACGAGGGAAGAAGGTCCTTTGAAAATCTTGGCAGAGCTTGGGGTGATTGTGAGAAAATACAGCTTTTAATGGCAGAGCGTGAAAATAGGCTGACACAGCTTGCGGACCCGGACTCAAATTTGCTTATAAATTGGTTTGAAAATTCCAAACTTATTGTATTGCAGGGTGTTAACCAGAGCAGAAAGTACACTCTGCACGACTATCCTATGAGTTACAGCTATTTTAAAGAGGATGCCGAACGCAGGAAAAAGATAATCAAAAAATCTACCTATTTTTTGGTAAAGGAAAAAGCTGTAAGCGATGAGGGCAGAATTTCAACTATAGAAAAAATATTGGACAGATACGGAAGACCAAATGTCAGTATAGTTGAACTGATTTACCGAACCTTGTTTGAACTAAAAAAAATCGCCTCAAAACCGGGAAGTATCAAGCTGGATTGGGATGAATGGGGAGATTTGTTAAAGAAAGAATTTAATTGTAACTGGAGTTATATAGATCTGTACGGGGTTATTGCAGCTTTTAAGATTTTTAACGTGCCCTTTACACTTTCGCTGTTTTGCAAGTACTTTGATTTTAACCAGAGAAAACTTATAAGCAGAATTCGTGAAAGCTTTTTACCAAGCCACGTGGAACCCGTGATATTCAAAAAAAACAAAGAAGACAAAGAAGAGCTTCAGACAAAGCACGATGTTATTGCAGAACTGTTTTTCTCCTTTAACAAAAGAAAAATTTCCATTGATGATTTAATATTGAACTTGATAGAGGTTATGGACGAGAGCGAAACAGAGATATTTTTAAAGTGCATAGTTGAAAACAACAAAAAAGAAATAAAGAAGGGCTATAAGCATCTTGTGGGTGATATAGATTACTGGAGCTATATGAAAAAAATATATCTCCGCAGTAAAAATGGAAACTTTAATCTTTTGTACAGGTCAAAGGCGTACCTGTGCCTCGGAGCGATTTGGGCAAAAAAGCAGAAGTCTGAGGATGAAGATCTTTTGAAGGCTATGCTTGAGAGTACTGCACCTCCTGTAGACAATGATATATTGCTGGCAAAGCTTTATACGGAATGGGGAATTTTGGCAGCAAGTAAAAAGGATAAGAAACTTGCCGAAGAAAAGTTTATGGAAGTGATAAATAATATTCCCAAACAAATCCCTGCCAGAACAGAGTTAGGTCGCCTGCTGTCAAAGCAGGCAGGAAGAGAAGCTGAGGCAGAGCAATATTTGAAGGAAGTAATAGAAATAGACCCGAAGAATATACAATCGAGAACAGAGTTAGGTCGCCTGCTGTCAAAGCAGGCAGGAAGAGAAGCTGAGGCAGAGCAATATTTGAAGGAAGTAATAGAAATAGACCCGAAGAATATACAATCGAGAACAGAGTTAGGTCGCCTGCTGTCAAAGCAGGCAGGAAGAGAAGCTGAGGCAGAGCAATATTTGAAGGAAGTAATAGAAATAGACCCGAAGAATATACAATCAAGAACAGAGTTAGGTCGCCTGCTGTCAAAGCAGGCAGGAAGAGAAGCTGAGGCAGAGCAATATTTGAAGGAAGTAATAGAAATAGACCCGAAGAATATACAATCGAGAACAGAGTTAGGTCGCCTGCTGTCAAAGCAGGCAGGAAGAGAAGCTGAGGCAGAGCAATATTTGAAGGAAGTAATAGAAATAGACCCGAAGAATATACAATCGAGAACAGAGTTAGGTCGCCTGCTGTCAAAGCAGGCAGGAAGAGAAGCTGAGGCAGAGCAATATTTGAAGGAAGTAATAGAAATAGACCCGAAGAATATACAATCGAGAACAGAGTTAGGTCGCCTGCTGTCAAAGCAGGCAGGAAGAGAAGCTGAGGCAGAGCAATATTTGAAGGAAGCAATAGAAATAGACCCGAAGAATTTGCATCCGCATACAGAGTTAGGTCGCCTGCTGTCAAAGCAGGCAGGAAGAGAAGCTGAGGCAGAGCAATATTTGAAGGAAGCAATAGAAATAAATGCTAAGGATATACAATCGAGAACAGAGTTAGGTCGCCTGCTGTCAAAGCAGACAGGAAGAGAAGCTGAGGCAGAGCAATATTTGAAGGAAGCAATAGAAATAAATGCTAAGGATATACAATCGAGAACAGAGTTAGGTCGCCTGCTGTCAAAGCAGGCAGGAAGAGAAGCTGAGGCAGAGCAATATTTGAAGGAAGCAATAGAAATAGACCCGAAGAATTTGCATCCGCATACAGAGTTAGGTCGCCTGCTGTCAAAGCAGGCAGGAAGAGAAGCTGAGGCAGAGCAATATTTGAAGGAAGCAATAGAAATAGACCCGAAGAATTTGCATCCGCATACAGAGTTAGGTCGCCTGCTGTCAAAGCAGACAGGAAGAGAAGCTGAGGCAGAGCAATATTTGAAGGAAGCAATAGAAATAAATGCTAAGGATATACAATCGAGAACAGAGTTAGGTCGCCTGCTGTCAAAGCAGGCAGGAAGAGAAGCTGAGGCAGAGCAATATTTGAAGGAAGCAATAGAAATAGACCCGAAGAATTTGCATCCGCATACAGAGTTAGGTCGCCTGCTGTCAAAGCAGGCAGGAAGAGAAGCTGAGGCAGAGCAATATTTGAAGGAAGCAATAGAAATAGACCCGAAGAATTTGCATCCGCATACAGAGTTAGGTCGCCTGCTGTCAAAGCAGGCAGGAAGAGAAGCTGAGGCAGAGCAATATTTGAAGGAAGCAATAGAAATAGACCACAAGAATTTACACGCTCGAAATGTGCTGGCAGAATTGTATGAAAAGTTGGGCAGGCTTTCAGAGGCAAAAAAGCTTTATCAGGAAATATGTGATATTGACCCAGAAAACAAATATGGACTTGGAGGATTGTCACGGTTGAAATAGCGCAGTTGCTTGCCTAATTGCTCATAAGAATTAAACCAATAAACAATCCCTGTAATTCAGAAATAAGAATAAATTGCAAGGATTTTGAAATATTATGATGTTGTTTAAAAGAGTAAATCCTCATTTTCAAAGCTGTTTGTTCCAGTGATTCGATAGGCGGAAATTTTTAAATCTGGGTATGTTTCTTTCAGTTCTTGATAACAGCAGAGTTTATATTCTGTGTTTTCAGTAAAATTCGGAGAACTACTGATAATTTTGAAAAGATCTATTCCGCTTGTGGTCAAAAAATATGGCTCTATGGACAGAAAATTATTTTTATTTTCATCAGCGAATATAAGACAGATTATACTTTTATCATGCATATGCAAAATATTGTTTGTTTTAAAATCTGTAGTCAATGCGTTGTCGATAGAAAGCAGTCCGCTTTCTATCATAGGAACAATATGGGTTGAGTATTTCATGCCGGTATTTTCTATTATTGCGTAGCTTTTTTCATTTGTGCCGTCAAGTTCATGAAATCCATTGCTGAAGATAAATGTACAGTCACCGCTCGATACAACATAACGGCAAAGATTATTAAAGATTTTTGCTTCTTTTTGGGATAGATTTCTTATAATGTCGAGGGTTCTGAGAGAACAGACTCCTGGTTGTTTGATTTCTCCAGCCAAAACCTGTCCCCAAAGTTTTTGTAGTTCTTCATTGCTTATATTGCTGACAGCATCAAAAAATCTCATAAGCCAGTCGAAATCCACCGGTTCATCGGAGCAAGTTTGTTCGTTTTCTTCGTTTAGTTCTTCTGCCGCAAAGTTAACTGTATGTACGAAATTTTTCAGTTTGGCAATTTCGTACATGGTAAAAGTCTGATTTTCAAACAATTCCATATTTTTCTGTTTTTTGTATATCTCAACATCAACCTCGGCTTTGCCGTTTTTTAAGGTCAATGTTGGGGTGTACAGCGTTTTAAATATGTCGGTGGCAGTATCAAACAATTTTATTAGAACCGGCGATGTGGCAATTACGGGAGCCACACTGTTTATTATCTCTATAAGTCCGTTTTGGTCAATCATATTTATCCTCCTATCTATTAAAATATTAAATCACATTTCTTATATCATTTTCTACGATATTAAACCTCATAAACTCGGGAATGGAGTATGCTAATGCTTCTTCCTTTATGGTGTTGTCGTTATTTACATTTGCTAATATCAATATGCTGGCAGGGAAGAGCGGATCTTTTAATTTTAGATGACGTAGCTCTTCATATCGGTTACATATTGGTACATTATTTACTCTGCTTATATAATCGAGCATTGCAAGGAGATAAAGGCATTCCGAATACCATTTTCTTTTATAGTATTCCGTGATTTCATCTTTTTCTAAAAGATCGATGATGAAATCTATATCGCCCTTTTCTTTGAGGCGGTGGCATACATTGCTTTTGAAAAGCTCAAAGTCAATGCGACTGGAAGTTTCATCAGTGCAGTTTGTTAATTTATTTTGTGCGTTGCTATTGTTGGTTGACACAGTGAACACCTCCTATTATTGATATTATAAGGGTATACCGTTATAATATCAATAAATTTTATCCTAAATATTTTATATTATCCTATCCAGCACATTGGTTTCTTTGTAGTTTTTTTCAAACAGGTGGATATAGGTGTCATAGGTTGTGCGGACGCTGGAGTGTCCCATTATATGGCTTACGGATTTTATATCACAGTTTTCTCTGAAGAGCAGGGAAGCGAATGTATGGCGCAGACAATACAATTCCCTTGGAGTGACTTCAGCTTCCTTTAACAGTGCGTACCAATTTCGTCTTAACATATCGGGTTTTACTATCTTTCCCTCGTGCTGCATTATAAATTTACCTTTTGGGTTGGTTTTACTTGCAATTTGTTTTAGTGCATATTTAGCGTTATTATTCAAATAGATTTTTCGTCTGCTGCTTGAGGTTTTAAGGGTTTCTTGGAGAAGAACCACATAGTTGTCGTTCTTTTCGTCGTGATATGAAACAACGCTTCTTTGTATGTATATATAATCGCCTTTAATATCGCTCCATTTAAGACCCAATAATTCACATGGGCGCAGTCCTGTGTTCAGAAGGAAATAATATCCCCAGCCTATATAAGGCTCTAAAAGACTGCTCTTATAGGTTCTCACTGATATGGCGAATTTAAGGCGTTTGATTTCCTCGGGAGTTAAAATTGATTTTTCCTTTGATGGGGAAAAATTATTTTTCTTTGGTTTCTTAATTGGTAGCATAGGATTATTGGGAACATCTCCTATGTACTGTGCAAACTTAAAACAGGCGTTTACAGCTTCATATATTTTCTTTGAGGTAGATAGGGAATAGGTGCCATACACAAATTCAAAGAAATCCAACACTTGTTGAAGTTCAATTTCACACATCGGAATATGTCCTAAATAGGGAATTACATTTTTGGTTACTGTTCTGTAAAGGCGATCGTATGAGGTTGGTTTTAACTCTATTTTTTTACATGGAAGCCAAACCGTTTTGTAATATTCTGTCAATGTTTTTTCTGTCATAAAAATTCTCCTTGTATAATAAATTTAGGTTGATAAGGGAGCCTATCTCCCAAAATCAACTGTATAATTATTCAACATAATGTTGTATAATTGTAGTTATTAGATAGAGGATGTCGTATTCTCCTTGGGGAGCCAAAAACTACTCCGTACTGGAAAGACTGACACCTCTTTCTGATAAACAGATTACGAATAAGTTGGATGTTGACGGCTGATTGCCGTACTTCGAATATAGAACAAGGCAGTAACGTTTATCAGATAAGAGGAACTATCTAAAATCTGTTTATTTAGGTGAATGTTATGCTTTATCTCGGAATTGATATCGGCAAAAATACTCATGTTGCTTCTCTTATTGATGAAACGGCAAAACCATTATTCAAAGCATTCTCGTTTTCAAACACAACCGAAGGCGCAAACAGCCTGATTGAAAAATTATCAGTACATATCAATAATCAATCAGAAGTTGAAATAGGAATGGAGGCTACCGGTCATTATTGGCTTTCGATTTACTCATTTCTTGTTGAAAACGGATTTGTTGTTCATGTCGTTAATCCTATTCAAACTGACGGCTGGCGAAAAGGGACTGAAATCAGAAAGCGTAAAACAGATTTCATCGATTCTGTTCTCATTGCTGATTTGATACGCTACGGTGATTTTGTTGAAACCTCACTGTCAGATGAAGACACAATGTCACTGCGTAATCTGTCACGCTTTCGCACTTATCTTGTTTCGTCCATTTCAGACTTGAAGCGCAAGGTAATCTGTGTTCTTGACCAGGTGTTCCCAGAATATCACACTGCTTTTTCAGATGTTTTCGGCGAAACCTCTAAAGAACTTCTTTCGCACTTTCAGACTGCGGATGATTTTGAAAACATCTCTTCTGAACAGCTTGAAAACGTGCTCAAAAAGGTCTCTTTTAAGGGTTTTGCCAAAAACAAAATCACTCAGATTTCAGAGCTCGCAGCAAGTTCTTTCGGACTGAAGTTCTGTCAGGATAGCTTCTCTTTACAGCTTCGGCTTTTAATTGAGCAGATTAAATTTATTGACGCTCAGGTATGTGATGTGGAAGCAGAAATCAAAGTTATCCTTGATAAAATTAATTCTCCTATTATGACTGTACCGGGTGTAGGCAATATTAACGCCGCTGTTATTTTAGGAGAGATCGGTGATATCTCTCGCTTTTCAAACGCTTCCAAGCTTGCTGCTTATGCAGGTATAGACGCTTCTGTCAGCCAATCCGGTGAATACCAATCCACCAATAACAAAATGAGTAAGCGTGGCTCTCCCTATTTGCGCAAAGCTCTGTTTCAGGCTGCCTTGATTGCAGCCTTTCATGATCCGGTTTTCTCGGCTTTTTATCAAAAAAAGCGATCCGAGGGCAAGCATCATCTTACTGCTGTTGGTGCTGTTGCCAGAAAGCTTTGTAACACCATTTTTGCTGTTTTAAAATACAATACCGCTTACGTCCCTCAATTTAAATAATCTTTTTATACCCACTTATCCATCGACTTGGACTTTTTGTTCAGGTCTTTTTGTCTTGCATATTTTTTCATCCCTTATTCGTTATTTTTTTATTTTTCCTATTGACTTTTTATAGTTGGTCTTTCCGATATAAAAAAGACCGGCTATAACTCTCAAAAGAGGTACAGCCGGTCACATAGCTTTTATACAACTCATTTTTAACAACATCCATCTTTTGAGTTCTATTTAAGCTTTTTAATTATATCAAATTTAAAATAAAAGTCCTTAAAAGTTGTTATTTGACAATTCTTCCGTCTTTATCTTTAAATTCTCCCACTATCAGCAAAAGTAAATCGTTAAGCCAGCCAAGGAAGAAAAAACCTCCTGTTAAAAACATCAAAAAACCGGATTTAACTCTTCCTACATACATTCGATGAATTCCGGCAATGCCGAAGAAAAAACAGAGGAACAAAGCCACCCAACGGCTGGGCAGTTTCCTGATTGTTTGTGTGGTATAAAACTGATTGGTTTCCGGTACATACTCTGTGTGTTCTTCAACTAGATACCTGTTACTCATTAAAAACAACTCCTTAATTTTTTATTATTCAAATCTTATCGCACCACCAGTGAAAAAAGCTTACGATAAAATATAAGTTTTAAATAAAATAAATTAAATTTATTAGACTTATGTTAAAATACTGATTATTTATATAATAAAAATTCTAATACATGTTGATAAGTGTTGAAATGTTAATTATGTTTAATATTATATCATATCATTTCATGTCATATGTTGAAAAATCATATTGTTTGATATAAATTATATAAGAAGTGTTATGTATATAATTTATTATTTCTTTTTTCTGGAGATAGATAGTGGGTACTATAAGAGATAGACGTTTTTTGATACTACCCCATGAAATAAAAGAAAAATCATCAGAATAAATAATTGTAGAAGTGTTATTCAATACAAGTTTATCTGCTGTCGGCTCGGAAGTCTGCTCTGTATCATCACTGAGTCTGTAGTGATTGTCGGAGTAGCTTCCGTCCTCTTTTCTGACTTTACTTTTGACAATTAACTTCATATCAGCCAGCTGACGGATAAGTCTAATGGCTGTTACACGGCTGCATCCGAGTTTTTCAGCTATATCCGTGTAGCTGTTCCATGCAAAGCGTTTTACGCTCTGGATTGATCTACAGATGAACAGATACGCTTTCATAGCCGATGGACGCAGCTTGCCCATTACGTGACGTGGTACAAAGAAATAATCTCTTGTCAAAACAGGGAGAGAATAGCTGAATGTGCCGAGATTGCCGTCTCTTTTAAGATTGCGGCGGATTATTCTCAGGAACCCTTTATTGCACAGTGACTTTATGGCTTTGCGCACGGCGGCAATGCTGGAAAGACCGCATTTTTCAGCTATTTTAGCCTGCTTAATGCAAAGGCAACGTCTTGTACTGCCGTTGACAAAAAATGTACTGTGAACGCTGTAGAGAGCCGACAGCACGGCACATTCTGTAGCTGTTAAAGAGAATATATCGTTTGGCATTTTAAAATGATTCAGCATATTTTCACCTCTTTCTGTATTGACAATTAAATGGATAAGCCTTAAAATAAAAATGGGCAAGGCAAGGTGCGGCGATTAACTATTGTTTAATCGTTGTTTATTTGTTTGTTCGTCAGTTTCTAAGGACAACCGTGAAAAGGGAGAGTTTCACGGTTGTCCATTTTTTATTTTACTTGATATTTACTGACCTTCTTTTTTGAGCATACTCATTCAAATCTTTTGATGCTGATATAAGGCTGTCGTTTAAATCTTTCCCGCTATAGGATAAACGTGTAATTACATATTTGTCTTTATATTTTTGGGATATCTTTTTGCCTGCTGTTCTTCCTGCTTCGTCGTTGTCGAGGCATACAACTATCTTTTTCACATTTTCGTGATTATTAAGATAATGTTCCAGGGCGACATCTGAAGTTCCTCCAAGTGACAGCAGTGCGTAATTTTCAAATACACCTGTTACGGTTTGATTCTTTTGCAGACCTATTAGAAATGTAGCAAAACTCATTGCGTCTATAGGTGCTTCAAAAATCTGTAGAGTTTCCTCATTATGATTTCCTATGAAAAAACCTACCTCTTTACGGCTGTTTTGAACATCTCCTCGGAACTGTTTATCGCCGGTTCCTCTTATCGAGCCGTACTGAGGTTTTTTGTTGCCTTTTTCGTAACCTACAAAAACAACATTTCCTTTATTGTCCTGATATAGCTGTTTTCTTCTTATAAGTTCAATTACAAGCTGTGGGTCAATTTTACGTTTCATACAGAGATAACCGAAAAGTCTTTTGTATTTTCCTTTTTCAGCTTTTGGAAGAACAATATCCGCAACAGTATTTTTACTTTCCTGGAGTGAAGATTTCGGTATATATGTTTGTTGATTGCCGAGGATATTTGATAAAGCTTCGGGAAAGCGCATACCCTCAATTTTTGTACAGAAATCAATAGCACTGCATCCTCCTATTGAACGTGAATTCCAATACCATCGGTGTCTGTCCTTGTTGATGACAAGGCTGTCGTGCTCAACACATTTATAGGCTTTTCCTGATGTTTTAAAGCTGTAGCCTTTGCTTTCAAGAAAATTTATCATATCGGTTTCTTTTGCTTTTTCTATTTCCTCTAATGTGTATTTTTTATGTTCAGCCATTTTATTTTTCCTTTCTTGATTTTTTCATAGTTCTTTTTTCAATAACTATAAAGACCAAAACAGAAATAAACCCGGGAATAACCAAGTAGTCACCGATTAACAAATAGAGCAGGACTGACAAAATAACACTCAGTCCTGCTCCTATCAGATATTTATTCTTTTTTGGGAATTGTCCGCAGTTTTTCCTCACACTGTAAAGATAATAAAGGCGGTAAAAAATAAAAAGATTGATGAATAATATTGAGTACATAAAACCTCCTTTATTCAAAAACAAATTCGACCTTGCCGTCGGTTTTGTTATAGGAAAGAGCGGCGTCAAAGTGACTGCCGCTCTTTGATATCATATTCTTGATAACTGCTGTTCTTCCTCCTGCGCAAAGAATTTTAATTTGAGATTTTGTTATTCTTTTACCGCACAGAACCTTTACTATAGAGAAATCACAGGCGTTATTTGTGCAGTAATACCTGTAGTTATTTTCTGCTATTGGATATCCGCATTTAGGGCATTTTATATTTTCATTCATTGTGTAACCTCACTTGTTGTGGTTTCTGCTTCTATTGTGAGTTCCGGTGTTTCTGGTTGTGTAGTGGGTTCTGTTGTTTCAGCAGGTTTTTCGGAACCGGTTCCGCTTGATAATAATCCTTGCAGAAAAGATATATCGGTAATATCAAAATGTCCGTCCTTGTTAAAATCGTAAGGCACAGTGTTTTCTGTAAAGGGTTCGGTAGGTTCTTCATATTCCTGTATTTTGTTATCGTTTATGAAAATACAGATGTACACGATAAATACAACAAGAACCGCCATAACTGCAAACAGAGAAATACTGTGAAGCAAGCTGCTTGCTGTACCTTTCTTTTTGTACATGCCTTTTTTTTCATTAAAACAAGGTATGTATCTGCTGAAAATGCAGGAATATGTGTCTATATTCCAAGGGCATGGTTCAAAGGGGTTTTCACTTGATTCCAGGCGGAACGCTTTTCTGCCTGATTTATGTAAAATCTTATTGATACTTAAAAACCTGTCTTTATCAACATGAGTGAAAACATAGTTGATATCTTTTTCCTTTTGGCTGTTGATATATTCCTGAAGATCGGGCAGTTCCCATTCATAGGCAGAGCAAACGAGAATATAGAAATCAGCTTGAGTATCCTCTGACTTTAAAATTTCTCTTATTACAAATCTGTATTTACTTACGTCCTCAGTATTCCTCGGATAAATATCTATATCTTTATAGGATATACCCGAGGTTTCCTCTTTGATTGAATGATATTTTCTTAAAGCTTCAAAGTGGGATGAGCAGATACAAACAGAACCATAAGATTTTAATGAATATGCCATTTCCAAACAGTAAGCTAAAGAAAAATCATCATCCTTAAATGCAGTGACACCAATTACCGCCTGAGGGTAATCGGTTATGTCTGAAACAGGGTCGGTGTAGGTTACTTTGTCCGAATTAAAATCAAAGCCGTCATCGGTAAAGATATTTGAGTTTAATTGCACATCTTCCAAATCTCTGTTTAAAGTGTTTCGTTTCTTCGGCAAAGATGTAACCGTTATAGGTTCTTCATCTTTATCATCATCTGCAGCTGTTTTGAGAAAGTCAAATTCTGTTGGGGAGGGAGAGTTGATTATTTTTTTAAGTCTGTCCTCTATAAATTCGTTGTCGTCAGAAACAATACAATCATGAATTTTTGCATTTTCCAAGTTTTTATAAAACTTATCTTTCCCAAAGCTTTCAACTGATGTTTTGGAAGCTATCAGAATAATTCTCAGGGATGATATTTTGAATTTTAACAGTGACAGCACATCAAAAAAATCCATGCGCACCTTGAGCGGTGTTTCAAAATCCACAACCACCATGTGAGGCATATAGGTTTCCTTAACATTTACAAGGAAGTTTTCATCTATTGTTGGCATGGTGCAGACAACATTTATATCGGGCATAGTATTCAGTATGGAAGTCAGATTTATTTTCTTTTGTCTTTTTTTGCCCTGTACTGTAACAACAATCATTACTTAACTCCTTCCTGTTTTTAATTTACCGGTTAGACACTTGTGGGTGTATTCCATAAGAATGTACATATCTTTTTGATTTCTGAAAGCCTCCAAAATCTTACTGTCGTAAATGATAAGGTAGTCTTTTCCGATATAGCTGCGAAAGTCAACGGATTCTATGTACATTTGTGTTATCATTCGGCTTTTTACTTCCGGAGAGTGAATACCAAGTGCAGAAGTAAAAACTTCAGTGTTGTTATGTGCGTAATAACTCATAATCAAAGCTTCATTGTCAAGAGGTTCGCCCATTACAAGTTTAGCTTTGAAAGGGTGTGTTTCAACAGTATAAATATGAATTCCCGATATACGGAAGTTATACAGAAGATATTCTTTCATCTGTTGATGACGATCACGGCTGTTTTCCTGTAAGCTATCGGAAATTATCATGTCTTTTTTTCGTCCCAGCGAGAACGATTTTTTCTCTCTGATGATATCGGACTTCTTTTCTTTCGGTTTTTTGTTTGAATGTGTGTACACTCCTGTTGTTTTTAAATTCTTTAAGTTAACGTCTTTCATTTAATTCTCCTTTTATTCATTGAATTTTGTGGAGCAAAGCTTATACAAGGCATTTGTCTTTATAATCTCAGGCGGCAGAGCCTTTGAAAAAGGAATAATCTTTTTGCCGCAGATTATAATTCCTGTTCCTACCTTTCCGGAAGATATGTAGCTTAAATGTGTAGGGGAGAGATTAAATAACTTTTTAATTCGTTCCAGGTCGTCTTCAGCCTGCTGTAAAAGCACGATAAAGCTGGCATTTGAAAGCATTGTTCTCGCCTGAGGAGAGTCAAGAACCTGTGATATATTCTGTGTGATACCTGTAACATAACCGCCGTACTTTCTGATACGTTTGAATATCTTCTGATAGAATTGTCCAGAGCTGTCTATGTTGGCGTAATAATTGCCGTCAAGGAACATTGATGAAATCTCGTCGTTGATTATAACGGTTCTTATTCCTCTTTGATGGTTTTGTCTAACCCTCTGCCACAGATATTCAAAAATAACCTGAAGTCCTACAGTCCTCAGCTGCTGTCCCATATCGGATATATCTATGATTATTCTGTTTGAGGTGCTTTCGATATTTGTGTGTCCTGCGAAATTGTTAAAGCTTCCCGTTACATACAACTCAAGAATCTTTTGCAGGTCTGTAGCTGTTGTGTCTTTCTGTTCGCCTAAAATTTCATAGAGAGTTGTAAGTGTGGGAAGATATTTTTCATCACCGTCGTGGAGCATAAATTCATGGTATGAAGCTTTAACACACTTATCCAGCATTGATTTTTCGGCGGCTGTCAAAACCTGTCCCTTTGCTGTTTCGGTCATAGTCATAATAAACTCCGACTTCATGGTAAGAGCGTCGCCGTCTGACTCTATATAATTTATGTTAGTATCAAAAACATTCAGTTTTGTTGGACTGTTGGGACGCAGTTTCAACACCTGAGCGTTTAGTTTATCGGCAAGGGGAACATACTCCTTTTCAGGGTCAACGAGGATAATCTCATAGTCTTTAGGATGTTTAAAGTGAGTTTCAAAGGTTTCCAGCTTTGAAAAAAGAGATTTTCCTGAACCCGATGTTCCCAAAATAAATCCGTTTGAGTTCATTTCCTCGGTTCGGTCAAGAAGAATAACATCTCCTGTAGCGTCATTCAAGCCATAGTTTAAGCCGTTCTCCGCAAAATAGGTTCGTGCTGAAAATGGGATAAGCACACCCGCCGCATCGGAAAGAAGAAATGTACTTACGTTGCTTCTGCTTTTACTTGTAAGGTGATTAACTCCGTAGGGTAAAAGACTGTTCATTGCGTTCTCTTGGTTTGCGGAAGCAGGCTTCAAAACAACCTGATTGTTTTTGGCTTTACCCAAAACAAATGTGGTAAGACTGTCAAGTTCTTCAAGAGTTTTAGCCGAAATACCTACAAGCACGGAAACCTCGAAGAGCTGGGTATCATTTGAGGAAAGCTGATTTTGAAGATTTTTAAGCTCTTCTGATTGTTCCTGATATTTGAAAGGAATGAAGTTTGTGCCGTCTTTATGGTTATCTTTCATTCGCTTCTGAATTTTTTCTTCAACGTCAAAAATCTCTTTTTTGATTAGAGTCATTGCGTCGCCTTTGTCAACATGGACAATGTGCTTTGATACACATATGTGATAACTGTTGTCCAGAAGGTCCGAAATAAACTTGTCTGCCAACTCATTGGGGTAAACGGAAAGATAAAAAATTCTTGAGTAGGCTGACCCCATTTTATAATAATCATCTGTAGGCATAAATACAAAAGATGAAGGGGCTATGTAATCTTTGAGAGAACTTCCACGGCTTGCAATCTTTTGAGGAATAAAGAAATTCTCTGCGGTGAATGGATGATAGTAGCTGTAGAGCAGCTCGAAAACTTCCATAGTCATAAGCTGTCTTGCATTGCTTCCCATCTCCTGTAGATTTCTTTGAAGTTCTATATAGTATTTCAACAGAACCTCAGCGTTATCCATCTTTCCCTCAACTGTATAGGAAAGAACGCCGATGAGTTTTTTCTCTGCAGAGGATTTTTCTGACTCCTTTATGAAGTGTTCCTGAATATCAGAGTAACTTTTGAATATTTCTGATTCCTCCTTGTTTTTGGGAGAAAAATTCTCAGGTATCATTGCCTTTCTCAGTCTTTCTGAGTTTTTAGGAATATTCATCAGAAATTCTTGATAACAAACCTCAGAAGGTAAAGCGTTTAAATACTGCTGATAGAGCCTGTAGATATTGTTTTGTTCTGGGTCACGCAGAAGGCGGTAGTCGATATTCTCTATCTCGAACATAAGCGAGTATGTGTTTTCTGCGGTTTTAAAAATACCGTTCTCATAAGCCTCAATAAATGCCAGTGTATCTTGCGACGATTTTGGAATTTTAGTTGATTTTATATTTAAAAACTGACGTTTTGGTTTATCGTTAGAAAAAGAAAATAGACTCATTTTTTACCACTCCTGTCTGTTAAATTTGTTAAAAAAGATTTTCTATCGAAAAGTCTTATGTCTTTATTGTTTGTGAACACTTTGTAGCAGTAAACAACAATGTTCATGCCTTCCCTTTCGTATGCTATCAAAATAAAAACGGCTAAGACTTCCAACATTGTTATCCAGCCGTTAAATATTCCTGTGAGTTTATAAGTTATACCTATAAGAGCAAGGCTAATTACTATAGCTATAAAATATTTTGTCTTTTGACCAGTGGCGGCAAAATTCATTTTTCCATTTCGGTTACGCTTTATTACATTTTTGGATATTTTTGCCTTAATCATTTTATTATCACTCCTTACATCAAATTTTTAATTGCTCTGGGAGCTTTTATAACCATAAATCCCATAGCTAAAATAACGATTGCTTTTACTATATTTTCAAAAAACCATGTGTTACCCCATGAGATTGAAATGCTGTTAAGCCATATTGAACCCAAAGTTATGACTATGAATATGTAAATAATATTAAGACCGGTTGAAAGCAATGCTCTTATGTAGTTCTCGAAGATATGCTTTCCGGGGCGTCCTGCAAGGCAGGCAAAAAAGGGCGGGGCAAAAAGAATAAGACAAGCCAGGGATAGAGATGTTATATAGATTTTAATAAGCATGACAACTGCTACACCAAAGGCTATCAAACATACAAGATAGACCGGAAGAGGGTTCAAAAATGCCATAAAGATGTTTTCAGGAGTTACCGTTGATATGAAGTTAGTTTCAAAATTCGTCAAAACCTTATCAAAACCAACACCGATACCCTGCATAAACTGACCGAAAAGACCAACGATAATTCCAACGATGTCATATGATAAATCAACAAGAACCTTTGCAATTATCACGGAGAATATCAAATTTACTGCGATATTTGTATTTATTTCAATTCCCATTGTGAAATCCTCAATAACAGAAATTGAAAATACTATAGCTATAATGATGTTTGCAATAGATACAAATATATTTCCTCTCAGCTGAACTAAAGCAAAAACATCACTCATACTGACAGCTTTGTCTATATCAGTTCCTAAGTTAGTCCACTGTTCGTTTACATAATCTATAATTCCGTTTAGACTGTCGTCAATTTTATCATTGAGCGACACTTCCTGAACTGTACCTCCTGTACTTCCTCCAAAGTCGGCTATGTAAATAAAGCCCAAAAAAGTCCAGCCGGCACGGTTGCCGCAGTAGTTATCAGAACCGTCGGCTGGGGCGGTCGTAAGATAAAAGGTAGAACCTCCCCAAGCTGAGTTTGAAAAGGTTACAGTGCCGTTTTCGATTTTCTCAACAACAGCCACATGACCAGATACATCGCTCCACCATACAGCTACAGCACCTAATGCAGGAGTTTGCCCCTTTGGGTATGCGGTAGTTCTTTCGTACCATTTTCGTGCGTCGCTTGTAGGCAAAGCAGGGGGAGAGCCTAATATTTCATAAGCTCGTCCCCATGCATATGCCGTGCAGTTCGGCATACCGTATCCGCTTGCGAAAAATGGGTTGCTGTCTGAATAGTAGTAAGGGTTTGACCTGTCAGGTGCGGTCAGTCTTGGTGTATATAAAGGCTTGTCCGGTTCTGAGTTTTCTGTTGTTTCCGTTATACTTGTGTTCTCACTGCTGTCAACAGCAAAAACAGGAACAGCAGATAAAATCATCAGAATAAATAAAATGAAAATTGAAAGAGCTTTTTTGTGTTTTTTCAAAATTCATCACCCCACAAGTCCGGTCAAGACCTTTGGAGGTTTGCAGATTACAACACCCATGGCAACTATCAGAACCATGCGTGTTACATATTCCCCAAATTCCATAAATCCTCCGGAGTTTTCGGCTGCAAGCTTATTCAGCCATTGCAGACCTATCGTATAGACTACAGCGATAAAGACGAGGTCAAGACCTATTGATATAACAGTTTCTATATATCGCTGACCGTATTTTTTTGTAACATCACCTGCAAAGCAAGCCATAAACGCAGGTGCAACCGTTATAAGGCAGGTCATTTCAAAACACCTGATTGTGAGTTTTACAAATATACAGATAATAACTATTGATACCACAATAAGCGTAAGAAGCAACGGAATAAGCTCGAATATCGCTACCACCAGGTCTATTAAAACACCGATTATCGGAATATATGAATACCACGCTTTTTCAGGCGTGTATTGAGGGAGAAGTTCCATAGTAGCAGGGTCTGAAATTACATAAGCTATTGAATTGAAAATTCTGAAAATAAGAAGAACAATTTTAATTGATAAGTCTACCCAGCATTTTCCAAGAAATATGTATCCTAAGGTTTTAAAGTACATTTTTTTATCGTAATACTCAAATTTCAATCCATACTCAATAATGTTTAGGGAGAAAACCAGAATGATAATGAAATATCCGACTGTTTGAAAAATGAAAGCCATATTTTCAGCGAAATTTTCCATTTCGGAAGTACTGAAACCGATGAGCATTGAGTTATCGGCGGCAAAATTTCTGATAACCTGTCCCACAGTACTCCACATATAGTTTATAGTCATTATCAATTCGCCTGCCATGCTTCCGGGTCTGTTTGCCACATCTTCATTTGTAACAGGCTCTACTGTATTTCCGCTTGGAGAAACAACTCCTGAATCTGATGTTCCTTCAGTTGTTGCTCCGCTTGCCTGATAAAGTACATTTTGTTTCCTTGCGCCATCCGGAACCGGTTCCGCAAAACCAATGGCTGCAAATTTAAAAACCGCTATAAGCGGCAAAACAATACATAGAATCAAAATCCATCTTTTTCTTGATTGTATGGTTTTAGTTTCTTCATTCAATTTTTTCACCGCTTTCTAAGATAGATTAAAAATAATATGTTTCCCAACACCAAAAGACAAACCGACATGACTTTAAAAGCTGTAATAAAAGTTTCCCATTTAATGCTCATCAGAAAAGGAATAGCAAAGGTTGAACAAAATGTAAGTGTGTATGTAAAACCGGCGACAGTTCCTAATTTTAAGCTATGTGATTTATTTTTTCTGATGCCTTTAATCACATTGCGTATGCCAAATAGAACCGTAAATAAAAGGCTGAATGTTCTTGGATACAGCCATAAAAGCACATCGGTTTTATAGTCGCCGTTGATATTAAAAATGTTTCCCGATATACCAACAGATAAAACAAGAATTGCAGCAGCAGGAACAATCAGCAGATATTTTTCTTTTGGTGAAAAGCCTCTGTTTTTTCTTTTTCTCATTATGCCGATTTTAATATACTTAAAAATTAACCAAATCAGGAACGGCAAAGGTTATGGCGAACATGACGCCGCAAACAACCATCGTAATTAAGCCCATATACATTTCCGAAGGTCGTTCCTGTACACGTCCTTCGGCTGTTTTTACAATACCGGCAATAACCATAACAATAAGTATTGCACGAGCTGCCCAAAGTACCATATCCAAAAGTTTAGTAAACATCGTTGTATCAACTCCGGCAGGTGCAGCCGATACATAACCGAAAGATGTACAGAATACAGTCATAACCGCTATAAGTATGTAGGTCATGATTTTACCGATTTTCTTTGTTCTTCTGATTGTCTTTGTGTTTGTTTTTTTCTTGTTCATTTTAAATTCCTCCATTTTTATTTATTTACTTGCAACAGACTTCTTTGCCATGTTAAGTACTGAGTCGGACAGCTTTATTACTACTCCAACCGGAACAACCTTTGCGGCTGTATTGACCGCAGTATCTGCTGTTTTCTTAACTCCGTCCTTTACGGCTTTTGTTTTCTTTACAGCTGCGCTTGAAGCCTTTCCTTTAGCAACTTTTAAATCGCCCTTTTTATATTTCCCGTGGATATGTTTTTTCACAGCAGAATTTGATGTTTTCTTCATTCGATAGCTCTTTTTAAGATCAATATCATGAAGCTTCATATCCGGTATAGGGTGTTTGCTAAGATACTTTTCAATGGCTTTTTCTTTAGGAAAGACAATATTATTTCGTATCTCAACAAGACCTTTTTTCTCAAGCTGTTTAAAATTATCCATTACAGCCTGAAGCCTTTCTTTTCCCGGGTTATTGTATATTCCGGTTAGGTCAATGCTTTTGGTGTATTTAAAAGCCGCAAGGTCGGCGTCCGTTCCGTTGAGCTTTACATATTTGTAGTTTCTGTTAAACTGCTGATTTAAAGCTTCAATTCTCGTCTTTTGCGCATGCACAAAGTTATCGAAAAATCCCTGACGCATAACAAGACTTTTTCCTTTTTCGGTAAGCTTTATTGTATCGCCCTGAATTGAAATGTAGCCGTCATTCATAGCTTGTCCGAATGTTCTCAGTACAGCGTCTTTAAGCTCTTTTGGAGAAACATTCAAAGCTTTTAACGGGATGCCTGCATCTCCGCAAATAGCTATATCAGTCAGCTGACCTGTAAATACAAAGCCGTTTTCATTGACATAATTTCTTATGTTTCTGAAACATTCTCTCTCCATGTTTTGCTGAGCTTTTGCAAGCTGTTTTTGTCTGGAGTGTTCGCTTCGCTGAAAGGCATTTCTTATTGTTGCGTAGTTTTGCAATATGTTTATCGGTGTTTTAAGCGCTGATTTTATGGCGATAAATTCTTCATTGTTGTCGTACATTCAAACCACCTCTTTTCAGTAATTTTCTTCTTCAAAATCCGCAATAGGAGATTCCTCAATATCATCAGGTAAATTGAGGCTTTTATAATACTCTTCCTCCTGTTGTTCTTCCTGCTTCTTTTTAAGCCTTTTAGACAGCTCGATATATGCTTCTTTATCCTTTTCTCTCTTTTTTGAATAAGCAGACATTTTCAGAGCGTTAATGTTTCCATAATCCTCATCAAGAGAAGCCCTTTTAAGCTGACGGTAATATTTATGGTGAAGAGTATCAAATTTCTTTAAAAAGAACGGGTCAAACTCATCAACGAAAACAATACAGTTACCGCCGCTTTTTTCTGTTAGCTTCATGGCTTTAGCCAACTCATTGGACATAAGTAAATCTCTGCTTGTGAAATTTTCGGAATCAGTTCCGCCTCCTGTCGTATTACTTGATTTTGTATCAACTCTTACGGTGATTTTTCCAAGACGTCTGACTATATATTCTTTTGTGTCTAAGTCATTGGTTCCAAGATAAGTGAAGATACTGCAATTACCGATAATACTTTCCCAGCTGTTTCTGTATAAAGCTTTCAGCTGTGAAAGTCCCTGCAATGCTATGCATATTCTTATGTTGTTTTTTCTGACAACCGCCAATGTTTCCTGAAAGTTCGGTATCTCTCCGATGTTTGCAAATTCGTCTATCTCACAGGAAACAAGCAATGGAAGTTTTCCTTTATACTTAAAATTTGCAGTGTTTGTCAAAACCTCAAAGAGCTGCGTAAAAAAGATATTTGCTACAGCTTTGTAGGTTTGTCTGGCAGGAGGGATAATTACATAAACGATAGTCTTTTCTTCACCTATGGTTTCTAATTCCATTTCATCCTCATCGGTCAGAATATCTACCGCAGAAACTGCCCAAAGACTTAGTCGGGTAGAAAGGGTAGCAACAACACTTCCGAATGTTTCAGGAGGGGAGCTTTGAAGTGAGTCCCAGTAAATTGACACAGCATCTCCGGGATGTTCTATTTTGTGATAGTTCATCTTTTGTGCGAACTCACAGAGTGGGTCTACTCTTCCGTTGCTGTCAAACCTTATGGTGCTTATCATTCTCATAACTTTACCGAAAGATTTCTGTTCATTTTCAGATTTAAAAAGATACATCATACATGTGACAAGCAAATTCTTTGCTGAACTCGACCACATATCTTCTTTTTCGTCTTTGCCTGCTGTATTCTTTATGAATAAATCTGCAATGTTGAGGACGTCTTGTTCGTCATTGATATATCGAAAGGGATTGTATGTATTACCTTTTTCGATATCTATGAGATTCAATACTTTTATGTTATAGTGATGCTCTCTGAGAAAATTTGCCGTATCACGGTAAATTTCGCCTGATGGGTCCGTTACAACATAAGAGCCGAACATCTGCATGATGTCCGGCTTGATTTTCCTGAATGACTTTCCAGCGCCGCTTCCTCCGATGATTATTTCATTCAGATTGTGCGGCTGATAATATTTAGATTTCATTTTTTTACATCCTTTCTCTTAGAGTCTGCGCCGATAGAAACGTAGAAACCATCACCGCAGGGAATACCTGTATCGTCTGTGAAAAGGCTTTTGTCTTTTTCTGAAGCCCAACCGGCGGAGCCGTGTTCTACACCGTGAAAATCATCTTTTTTTCGGCGTATGAACAATAAAAGCAACAGAAGAAAAAATGTCAAATGCACATACCAAATTTGTTCCATCAATCTCAGGGTTTCCTGAAAATCAAAAGGCAGTGTAAATCCTGTTGGGGTGAAAAGCAGTTTTGTTGAGTCGATGAAAGAAAGAACGCTGTATTGTTCACTATAAAGGTTACAGTATCCCACAAAGTTTAAGATTATATATCCCATCAAGAGCGTGTAAACCAAAAGACAAACGATAAATAAAATGATTTTTCTCTTTTTCTTTTGGTTTGATAAAAGATATTTGCTTTTAGCCATTTATAACCTCCTTTTCTTTAACTAAAAAGCGTCCCAAAACTTTAATTATAGTTTCGGAACGCTTTTCTCTTTTACAATCTTCGTTTAGGTCTGTTCTGGTTTTGATTTTCCTGAGCTTCCTGTGCGGTTATAGGTTTATCCTCAAGACTTAAAAGTTTATTGAGTTCATTAAGTCTTTTTGTTTTTGCTTTTAATTCCTCCTCTCTTGAGAATGGTTTTTCCACTTCTTCTTTTGCAGCTTCAAGCTGTTTTCTTGTTTCTTCCAGCTCTCTTTGAGCAAGCTCCAAAGCTTCGGGATATTTATCTATGACGTTGTCAATTCTTACAGTGTTTCCTGATGGGTCGTCACTTATGTATGTTTTTAAGCTTATGTTGCCTTTTACCTTGACTTCGTACATTCTCTCCATTCTGTCAAAGGCAAGCTCCAGCTTAAATCCTCTGTATTCTCCAAGAGGAACGGGGTCAGGACTTGTCATTGCTTTGCATGCTTCAATTATGCCCATTCCCGCTTTTGTTCTCTTTGTGTATGTCTTATCATCAATTTTAAAAGTAAAAGTATTTTCGTCAGGTCTGGGATTTTTTGATACAACCTCTATATCCTTTTGCAGTCCATCTATTCGGGTTTCATACGCAGAAATTCTGAAAGGATAGTATTTAAGGATTTTATCTTCCAAAGCATACCTTTCAGACAAAAAGTTGGATTTTAAAAGTTTTAACTTCTGAACCTGAATATCTAAATCCATTTTTTCTTTGATGTATGGATTTCCTGTAGCGAGCATTTTGATTTCAGCGTAGGACAGAGCTGTTTCGTCTATGTCTTCAGCTGACCTTACAGGGGATTTACTTGTCATTATCTGACTTGCAAATTTTTGCTTTCCTTCTACAAGCTGATACAGATAAGCGTCAAAGGTCTGTTCTGTAACATATCGGTAAATATCCACTTCCGGGTTTTCATTTCCCTGACGGATTATTCTTCCGCTTCGCTGTTCAAGGTCAGCCGGACGCCATGGACAATCAAGGTCATGCAAGGCAATCAGCTTGTCCTGTACATTCGTGCCGGCTCCCATTTTCTGAGTAGAACCTATCAGTATTCTTACCTCGCCTTTTCTTACTTTCTTGAAAAGCTCTTGCTTTTTGGCTTCGGTATCGGCTTCATGTATAAACCTTATTTCTTCTTTTGGAATACCTCTTTTAATCAGCTTATTGCAAATATCATCGTATGTATTAAAAGAACCGTCCTTTTTCGGGGTTGATAAATCACAGAAAACAAGCTGTGTGGATTTCTTATCGGCTGTGTCGGTCCAAATACGGTGGATATTATCAACGCAGGCATTTAATTTACTGCCCTCAAAATCAGGAAGCATGGGGTTTATCATTCTTTGGTCGAGGGCAAGCTTTCTGCCGTCATTGGTGATTTTCAGCATATTATCATCCTTTGAATCAACCATTCCGTTTCTTACTTTCTCTGCTCTTTCAGAAAGAGATAAAACCATTTCCTTTTGTATTTCGGAAGGTTTTACAGCCACATTATGGAAGTTTGCTTTCGGTACGGGCAGGTTCAGCATATCGGCTGTTTTAATGTCCGCAGCTTCTTTGAACATAGCCATAAGTTCAGGAAGGTTGTAGAACCTTGAAAAACGTGTTTTCATACGGTATCCGGTTCCCTCTGGAGTAAGCTCTGTTGCCGTTACTGTTTCGCCAAAGGTAGAAGCCCAAGCGTCAAAATGCTGTAATCCGTTTTGCTGAAGCTTACTGTACTGCAAATATCGCTGAATGGTATAAAGTTCCACCATACTGTTTGAAATCGGTGTGCCTGTCGCAAATACAACGCCACGTCCTCCGGTAAGCTCGTCAAGGTATCTGCACTTCATAAAGAGGTCTGAAGATTTCTGTGCTTCGGTTTGAGCAATACCGCCCACATTACGCATTTTTGTGTAAAGAAATAGATTTTTGTAATAATGACTTTCATCAATGAATATGCGGTCAACGCCAAGCTCCTCAAAGGTAACAACGTCATCCTTTCTGCTTTGGTCATTGAGTTTATCAAGCTTTTGTTTAACTGACTTCCTTGTTCTTTCCAGTTCCTTAACAGAGAAGCTGTCACCACGGTTTCTTTTGATTTCATCGATACCATTTGTTATATCATCAAGCTGTTCTTCCAAAAAGGCACGCTGTCTTTCGATTGACATAGGAATCTTTTCAAATTGTGAATGACCTATAATAACCGCATCATAATCGCCTGTCGCTATTCTTCCGCAAAACCTCTTTCGGTTTTTAGTTTCAAAATCTTTCTTTGTGGCAACAAGGATATTCGCCGCAGGATAAAGCTGTAAGTATTCAGAAGCCCATTGTTCTGTAAGGTGATTGGGAACAACAAAGAGGGATTTCTGACAAAGTCCCAAACGTTTGCTTTCCTGTGCGGCGGCAACCATTTCAAAGGTTTTTCCTGCTCCAACCACATGGGCGAGGAGAGTATTTCCGCCGTAAAGAATATGTGCAACTGCATTTCTTTGATGTTCTCTAAGTTTAATTTCAGGGTTCATCCCACTGAATATAATATGACTTCCGTCATATTCACGTGGGCGAATTGAGTTAAACTTTTCGTTATACATCTTTGTGAGCTTTTCACGGCGGACAGGGTCTTTCCATATCCAGTCCTGAAATTCCTGTTTAATGAGTTCCTGTTTTGATTGAGCAATAGCAGTTTCTCTCTTATTCAAAACAGCTTTTTTCTTGCCGTCCGGAGTTTCTTCATAATCAAAAATACGGACATCTTTCAGATTTAATGTTTCTTCGATGATGTAGTAGGCGTTAATCCTTGATGTTCCGTATTTCTGTTCAGCTCTGATATTATTCCTGTCAGCGCTTTTGCCTGAAATATTCCATTTTCCTGTGTATTTTGAAAAGTTTACTTTCATATTCCACTGTGTATATCTGGGTGTCTGTAAAAGTTCGAATACAAATTGCTGTACTATTTCGGAAGGCAGCCACGTAGCGCCAAGCCTTACGGAAATTTCACTTGCTGTTAAATCCTTTGGCTGAACTTTTTCCAACGCTTCTACATTTACCTGAAAATCATCGGGATAGAGCTCTGCTGTCTTTCTTGCTGTTCTCAGCTTTTCTCTAACATTACCGGAGAGATACTCATCAGCCGTCAGGTATTTGGCTTCAGTGAGAGTTCCGTATCCGTGCATGGGGTTCAGAAATATAACACCTTTAAGCTCTTTAAATATTTCCTGTTCGCTTTTGCCTGTAAGCTCTGACATATATTCCATATCCACTGTAGCTTTTTCCCCGATTGACAAAGCTAAAGCTTCGCTTGCAGTGTCTACAGATGTAACAGCCTGATGAGGTCTGATCGTTCTCTTTGTAAACATATCAGCTTTTCGCTCAAGCTGTCCTTCTTCATTGACTATTTCCAAGGAGGTAAGCAATGGGTAAGAGCTGTCATTTTTAAAAACAGAGTTTCCACGGGAACTCAAAAGACCGTATTTTTCAATAAACTTATCGTAAAGCTTGTTAAGATTTTCCTGTTCCGCTTTTATATCATCGTCGGGAAAATTCTCTTTTTGCAGGTCGAGCAAGTTTCTTGCCGAGTCACGGATTTTAATCATTTCCTTTATTCGTGTTTCGGCATTGGACGAAACCTTGCAAAGGTTCATTCTGGAGTTTTCTCTGTAGTATAGATTTCCGTCAACAACAGTGTAGGAAAAATTTCTGACCGTAGGGTCGGCTGTTATGAACTCTGTTGCTTCTTCGATTTCATTTTGTTCGTAAGCGAATATTGTGCCGTTTATCTTTGATACAGCTTCTGCAAGCTGTGACTTTAAGTCGGCTCCCTCTATAGGTTCGCAGGTAGCTTCCGTGCCGAAACGTCCGGATATCATCTTCATTTCACCTAAAATCATTTCAGGGTTCTGAACAAAATAAGAGTTCATTTTTATACCGTCATCGTTTACAGCTAAGTCAACCCAATCGGGAGAAAGGTCAAGCTCTCTGTCCCTTTTCTGTAGAAAAAGAATATCGGAAACAACCTCGGTTCCTGCATTGCCCTTAAATGTATCGTTAGGCAATCGGATAGCACCTAAAAGCTCGGCTCTTTGAGCTATGTACTTTCTCACTGAGTTGTTTTCTTTGTCCATTGTACCTTTAGAGGTAATGAATGCCATAACACCACCCGGGCGAAGCTTATCCAAAGTTTTTGCAAAGAAATAATCATGTATCAGGAATTTATGTTTGTCATACCTTTTGTCAATAACCTTAAAATCGCCGAAAGGCACGTTGCCTACAGCTACATCAAAAAAGCTGTCAGGTAAATTCGTTTCTTCAAATCCCTGAACAGCTATTGAGTGTTTCTGATACAGCTGCTGTGCTATACTGCCCGATATCGTATCAAGTTCAACACCATATACTTTGCTTTCTTTCATGCTGTCCGGAAGCATACCTATGAAATTGCCGATGCCGCATGATGGTTCAAGTATATTTCCCTGTGTAAATCCCATATTTTCAATAGAACTGTAAATGGCTGTGATTACTTCCGGCGGAGTATAAAAAGCTGTTAGCGTACTTTCTCTCGCCGAAACGTATTCATCTGGGGTTAAGACAGTTAAAAGCTCAAGATATTCTGTTGACCATGATAAATTTCTCTCGTCAAAGGCTTCAGGAATACCTCCCCAGCCGACATATTTTGACAGTATTACCTGTTCTTCAGGAGTTGCAAAACGGTTTTCATCCTGACATTTTTTCAAAAGCTGTATTGCCATAATGTTACGGCGAAAACGCTCTTTTTTGCCCACATACTCAACCTCATTTTCGTTAAGGTTGAAATTGCGTCTTTCTGAAATAGGAATGTCAGCATGTATGATATGTGCTTTTGAATTTGAAGAAACAGGAGGCTTTAATGAAGTTTGTTCCTGTATCTCCTGAAGCTTATTTAATTCTTCAGACGGCTGACTTTCCGGTTCTTCCGTGTTTTCCGGAACCGGTTCCGAATTTTCTTTGAGCAGTAAATGCTCGTTCATGGGATTTTCGGAAACAAGTCTATCAAAGTCAGAGCGAGTCATTTCCTGATTAAAGAGTGGAGAGCCGGTATCATAGAGCATTACTCTGGTTTCATCAAAGGATAGAATTTCATATTCAGAAGCACCAATGTATACCTTATCGCCGAGGTGGTATTCATATTCTTTCTTTTCTGGTGAATCTGCTTTTAAAGAGCTTTTTTGTTTCTCAAGCCACTTAGGATAATATTCCTTTTCTTTTGGGTTTAAGTATCTGTCAAGCTTTATAAGGTCAAACAGTCTGCGTTCGACTTTTTTCCATGGAAGATGAAGCTTTACAGCGTTTTCGTTAAATCCGGTTGAAAGCTCTATTCCTTTACCGTTGTGCCATTCACTTATCTTTGTTTCGTTTATGATCACCACGGGAGATGAACCGCCGATACCATATTCGTCTTTAAGAAACTTTTCATTTTCTTTTGGTGAAAGGTTTTTTTGATATTGTTCATAAATACGTAATTTACCCTCAGATACGCCGCTTCCACTGCAAAGTACATTATCTATAATTTCCTGAGAAAAAGAAAAAACAGAGGTTTTTGTTTCCTCTGTTTCTTCTATTGCTGATATTTGGTTTTCTAAAGATGGGAGAGGCTTTAAGCGTAAATCACCTGTTCTCTCACTATCTCTCTCACTGCGTTCTGGATGTTGTTCATTCCCTGAACCCATGCCATCTGGTCTTTGGCTTTCAGTTCCTCGGTCAAGCCCTGTCTTTCCTTCATCTGCTCTGTCAGCGTGTCGGTCAGTTCCTGAGCCTGCTTCTCCACGTCCAAAAGATGTTCCGTCAGCTTGCCCGCTGTTAAGAGGTTCATGTAATCCAGCTTGCGGTACTCCATCAGGAACTCTTTCCTCAGCAGTGCGTATACTCCCAGCTCCTGCTCCATATCCGTTTCCTTCTCGTCCTCGCCAAAGTCCGGAAGCATGTAGTCGCCTACCATCTTGTATTTGATTTCTTTCATCTGAAAAACTCCTCTCATCTATATTTTTACTGCTGTTTTCATTGTAATTATTATTACTTTTTTCGTCAATGGCTTTTCTTTCTTTTTCTAATGATAAAACCACATTTGCCACAGATGTGAGCAGTTTTTGGTACACTTCTCCGGTCGCCAAGCCAATGGCGTTTAATGTTTCAACAGTATTAAAGCTTGTAATGTCGCTGAAATCTTCATCATCGAAATATTTTGATGTATCAATTTCCAGTCTTGTCATAACCAAAAAAGCAATGCTGTTTGAAACTATGTTTCTGCAGACGGACGTTATTGCGGTTTCATCAAGGTCAGAAAGAAAACTGTTTTCCGACTCCCTTATAAGAGTCCTTTTATAATTCTGTATGCTTGCTTCAACGGTTTTTGAAACGGTACTGACAATCGCATCGGGTAATGTACTGTTGTTTTCTATAACACCGAACCTTTTTTCAAAACCGTTTATTACTTTGTTTTCATATTCCTCCTTCATTTTCCATATAGGAACAGGTCTTGCATATTTGCTGTTGACTGTGTCTGAAATATCAAAATAATGAACAAGTCTTTGATTTGTTCTTTTTGCATTTTCAAATACTGCAATGCCGTGACTTCCTCTTTTTACATATCTTCCGAATTTGTTCCATTGCTCTATCTCCAGCACTGCTGTTGCATCGGGACGCTGAGCGTAAATCAAAAGCAGTTCATCAAATCGCAGCTTGTAATTTCTGCAAGCTGACTTTAAAAACTCCTGCCATCTTCTCGGTGAGGAAACCACAGCTTTGCAGGTATCTGCATAAAGCTCTGAAATTCTCTCATACTTTGTTGACATGTTTGCCTCCTTATTTATTTGTACTTGTTTTTGTCTGCTGTACTTGTTTAGGAGACAAGGTGTTTTTTATTTCCATATCAGTTTCCAAATAAATTAACGTATAGTTATCACTTCCTTTAATTTTAAATGCGGCAAATCGTTTATCACTCTCCCTTGTGTAGAATTTATCATAAATCCGATTTTTTGTATCGGAGGTTATTGTGGTGTATGAAAGCTTAACTCCCTGAATTGCTGATTTCTTTTTCAGACTGTCAAGGATATCCCTGTTGTATCTGTATTCTGACTTATAATTAGAATTTTGATTTTCAGACAATGTCGAATTAACTCGGTCAGCGACAACCGGATTGAAAGCGATTACCGTTTTACCGTCTTTCTCAAGTACGGAAAAGTAAATTCCTTCATGTTTAAGCTTGCCGAGCTGACCGGACTGAATTGTTCTATATGCAATTTTTGTTCCTGACTGCTGACACTGTTTTTTTATTGTTTCATAGATTTCTCTGTTTTTTATTCTGTCGCTTTGTTCATCCAACATTTTATGGTTTGATAAATTCAAATGATTTAACAAATTGTACTTGTTGTAGTCCTTTACTGATACGGTGGCTATTCCTGTTCCTTTATTAAGACTTACACTGTAAAAACATTGTATGCCCTGTAACCGTGGAAGCTGATAGGCAAAAAGCTTTATTGAGTATTCAGAGCCTTCCATGTTTTTAAGCTTTTCGTTGCTTACGTTACCGCATTGAGAAGTCTTGCCGTATATTGCTTCATTGGTTTTTGTTATCCAAAACCATCTTTTCTCAGCTGACGTAAACGGTTTATCTTTCTTAAAAGCCTTTTGAACTCTCATATACTTTTCAAAGTAGTTTGAAAAATAACAGGGATCTGATTCAAAGTTTGTTTTGCTTTTAAACCAATCAGGGAAAAATATGTATTCATCGTTGTGTTTAAAATAATCCTCCTCCTGTTTCTGCCACTGGCTTTTTTGATTGTTTTCTTTATGTTTTTTATTCCTGCTTGAGGTGGTTTTCTCTTTCTCCGTTTTTATTGCTTCATCGTACTTCATACCGAGCTGAGAAAAAATACTTTTTGATGAATATTTTTCTCCGAACTCTTTGGATAAGGTTGTAAGCCTTATTTTTTTCTGCCCAATAGACACGGTGATGTTTTTGCCTGTAAACTTTACGGAGTATCCTTTTTCCTCAAGCAGCTTTATAAACTCGTTTTGGGTTGTGCAGTTTTTCAAAATCTCGTCCAAATCTCTCACAAGACTTACTTTCCATGATTTTCCCTGCATAGCCATTTGATAAGTTGTGAAATCCATTCCCTTTTTACCGGGTTCTTTCACAATGCTTAAATTGTTCTCTATACAAAGACGGTCGCTTTCTTTTCTCATGGCTTTTAAAGTTGTTTGATTACCAAGCCACTTTTTGCCAGTCACCATATTAACTGAATTGATGACTATATGAGAATGAATGTGGTCTTTATCAGAATGGGTTGCAACTAAATATTGGAAATTATCTCCCGCAATCTTTTGAACTAAATCCAAGGTTAATTTATGAACCTGTTCCGGTGTTACATCATCATCCGGGGAAAAGCTGTGACAATAGTGATGAGCTAATACACCTTTGTCTTTTCCGAAAAACTGCCTTATGTATTTAAACTGAGAAGTTATGTTTTTTTCATCTCCGTAACAGTTAAACATTGTTACAAGACCTTTTGTCTTTTCCTGTTTTGTGATATATTCAATGGCATTAGCTATATGCACATCAGCTTTAATTCCGCCTTTTATACTTTTAACTGTTGCCATTGTTTTTTCCTTTCAGATTTTCAAAGTCACTTTCCAGCTTTTTTAATCGTTCTTCTATTTCTTTTTCTGATGATGATAACGAAAGTTCTGTGTTTTCATCAATTTGTTTTAAAATCAAATTAAGCCTTTCGTTTACAAGATTTAAAAGTTTTTGAACATTTAAAAGTTCTTCAATCGTTGCGGAGTGTTTTGTGTTGATTGCAGTTGTAATCTGATTTATGTTAATTCCTATCTTTGCGATTTGATACAGTAAGTCGGGAAAACCTCGTATATTTACAACACGCTTCTTTTTCACCAAACACAAAATATATTCGCTTATGTTCATGTCTGCACTGCGGGCAGATTTTGTAATCAGCTCTTTTTCCTCGGATGTGACTCTAAGGTATATTCGTTTATTTTTGTTTTCCTTCAATAAATCACCTCCGTATTTAACTTTCACTAAATTAACTTTTTATAATTTTATAATAAAGTTGGTTTTTATATGTTTAATTTTTAATTCACGAACAGAGGGCAAAAACGACCCGTTTCCTTCGGAAACGGCAGTTTTGCAAGCATAGATTTTGTACACCTTGTGCGTACACAATGTACAAAATCGCTTGTTAGGGGATACCCCCTAAGACCCCTTTTAAAGAAAAAACATTTTTTTATTTCTAACGAATAAAAAAGCGTTTTTGTCAAAACTGTAAAAGGAAAAAATTTTGAGGTTTTCAAAATTTCTGCTTTTATGAACGTCAAGATAAATCATCGGTAATTGAACTACCTGTGATTTTTTCAAGGTCTTTAAAATCATCCTCAAATTTAAATCCCTGATTCATAAGAATTTCCTTAATGCGTTCAGGAGTTTCAATTCCGTTGTCGTTAAGAATTTTAAGTATCAATGCGTTTTGTTCCTCTTTGTATTTTTTGGAAAGCTCCTTTTTTTCAGCTCTCAGCTTCGTAAGATTTTCTTTGGCTTCGACTATTATTTTTTCCTGTGCCGTTATCTGACTGTCCACCTTTAATATCTTATCTAATGTTGTTTGCTTTGCCATCGTCTTCCTCCTTTAACTTCTTTTTGTATTCCTTTAAAACTGTACCCACTAAGCTATCTCTAAACTGTGGTTTAATAATAGTGATGTCTTGATAATTCTTTTCTTCCGATGAATGGCTTCTTGGAAATTCCACAAAAAATTCACCGTTATAATTTTCAAAAAGCTTTACATTATCTATTACGATTGTATAGTCAAGGACGATAAAACAAGTCGCCCTAAGTCGTTTACTGTTTTCAAGCTTTACTATCTCAACTTTTGTGATTTTCATTTTATTTCAACACCTCTCTTATGCAGCTTGATATGGCTTTTTCCATTTTTTTGTTGAGCTTTTGACCGAACTTTTCAAGCTGTTCGTCAGAAAAAGAAATGCCGCAGGTTTTTGTGATTTCATCGGTTTCGGAAAAAATTCTCTGCAAATAAAAATCCGTCAGCTTCTGAACCAACGGATTTTCCTCTCTTGTTTTCTTTTCCTTTTCTTTACTCTTTTCTTTATTTTCGGCTTTTGCTTCTTTTTCCTCGACTGCCTTTTTATAGGCGGTGTTGATACTCTCATCTCCTTTGATTATTCTTTCATGTTCAGCTTCATCAAGGTTTTCTAAAATCTTTTTATACTTGCGAACCTGTCTGTCGCTGATTTTTAACATTTCTGCAATGCCCTGCTGAAGCGTTCCGGTGTATTCTCCGGAGGATATAAGCTTTTTAATACATTCTTCGGTCGCAGGGTAAAACTGTAATTTCTCACCCGGTGTGTATTCTCTTGTTTCCAAGTTTGCCACATGGAGCATAAGCTGCGCCTTATCGTCGCTGAGTTTATCATATACGGTACAGGGGATTTTCTTCCATCCCAGTGTTTTAATAGCTTTGTATCTTCGCTCTCCCGATATGATTTCGTAACATTCATCGTTTATCTTTCTTACGGTCAACGGATGAATCAGCCCGATTGCTTCAATGGTTGTGGCAAGTTGTGAAACAATCTCCGGTGTGTCTTGTCTGTTATAGGGATTGTCCTTTGAAGGGAAAATAAAGTCGGTTTCGATAAGCTCGCTTCTTGAGGTGTTGGCAAGTTTTTCGGTAACTTCCTTTACCTGATTGAGCTTTGCAAACATGCCGTTTACATCTATCGTCTTTTTCATTTATTTGCCCTCCTTTACGATTTTTATGATTTCCTCGGTTAATGCCATGTAGTCCTTTGCACCGTTACTGCGCTTATCATAACGATGAACAGGCACATGTGCGTTTATAGCTTCCTGCAAGGTTGTGTTCTTTCTTATAACAGTTTCAAAGCAGGGGAATATGTCCTGAGTCTTTAAAGCATCCGCATAGGCTTTTTTACTTTTTGTTTGTTCCATCATGCAAATCAAAATTCCCATAATTTTCAAATTGGGGTTTGTGAACTGTTTTATCTCAACTATCTCTTTTGCTATACACAGCAGTCCGTGCAGAGCATAGTCATCCGGGATACATGGAAGAATAACATAATCACAGTAGGTGAGTGCATTTTCTTTTATACGTTCTCCGGACGGGGGACAGTCGAAAATAATGAAGTCATAATCTGCTTCAATTTCCTTTAAAGCCATTTGCAGTGTGTATTCCTGCCTTTTTGTTTTCATCATAAGGACTGTTTCTATGTTTCTAAGCTCATGCTTAGAGGGAAGTAAAAACAGGTTTTCAATATCTGTTTTCAAAATGCAGTCCTTTGGATTTTTCTCGAATTTCATAACCTCGTAAATTCCCGGGTTGTTATCGTCAAACAATCCATAGTAGCTTGTGGCATAGCTTTGGAAATCCAAATCTACAAGTAATGTCTTATATCCTTTATCCGCTAACATTGCAGAAAGGTTAACGGCGGTTGTGGTTTTGCCACAACCGCCTTTTTCATAAGTAATTGCTATCTTTGTACTCATCATCAAATCACTGTTCATAATCGTTCACCTTTCATATGTTTTTAAGATTATTTATTTTTCTTCTTGTTTCTTATAATAAAGAAGATAATCACACCGACGCTCAGTATGATTATAATAAGCAGTGGGACAACGTAGCTTTTCTGTCCTGTCTGCGGTGTGTCCGGAGGTGTTGTTGTGGGCTGTGTGGGTATTTCCTCATTTACGAAAACACCGTCTTTATTTTGTACCGTAACCGTATCCTCTGAATTGATAACAAACCCATAAAACGCAGGGTCTAAGTTATAACCTTCAGGAGCTTTTGTTTCGTTTACAAAATATTTACCGTATGGCAGGTTATCATAAAAATAAACGCCTTTGGAAACTTCCTCCATATATCCTATAAGCTCGTCAGTGTCGGCATAAACTCCATCGCCGTTTGTGTCTTTATAAACCGCAAATTCAGCACCCGATAATTTCTTATCGGGATTTTTGCTGTCAACCTTGATGAGCTGGACAGAACCTTTTTTGAGTGTGTTGTGCATTGTAGCCTGGGTAAGCTTATTGTATTCAATTACAACTGTCTGCTCATCGGGAGTAACATATCTGTCCGGAATTTCGATTTCGTTAAGCTTGAAATCTGTACCGATTGGAATATCTTTAAAGTGTGCAATACCATCTTTGCCTGTTGTGGCAGTCAGGTCGATAGGCTGACCGCTCATTGATGTACCTGTAAGATGAAATTTGAAGCCTTCAACAAGTCCGTCCTCTGCGGTCTTTGTAACATCAAGATTTCCTTTTTTAAGTTTGTTTACAAAGACATAGTTTTCTTTCTGTTCATCATTGTTTGCAGTTACGCTTGTGGTTTCTGTAGGTTCTGTTTCGTCTGCACTCGCTACATTGAATACAGGTATTGCCGTCATCATTATCAAAAGAACGACAAGCATTACATCTCTGATTCTTTTCATCGGATTTCCCCCTTTCGTTATTTATCTAAGGCAAACCTTAGTTGCCGGAAAACAAGTTAGCCGCCAATACAGGTATAAATGAGAATACAGATTCTACTACAGCTTCAGGGTCTGCATCGGCGTTGAGTGAATATGTAACGCTTGCTTCAGATGCTATTGCTGCCTTAACTACAACAGTCTGAGGTTCCGGAGTGATATACCATTCAGGAACTTCAATTTCCTCTGCCGTGTATGTTCCGACCGGAACATCTTCAAAGACTGCAATACCGCCGGCATTGGTGATTTCTGTCATATCAACTTCTTCGCCGGAGTCGGATGTTCCATACAGATGAAATTTAATGCCTTCAATCTTGTTATCTTCAGACTGTTTCTGAACAGTAACGCCCTGACGTTTAAGGGTGTTATGGAATGTTACCTCTGTTGTCTGCTGATACTTAATTTCTATGTCCTGAGGAGATACTTCAACGTAATAGTCTTCAGGCAAAGTTTCGATGATTGTATATTTTCCTATCGGAACATTCTTAATTTCCGCAATACCCTCATCATTAGTTTCAGCTTTCAGTTCAATCTCTTCACCGGAGTCTGATGTTCCCTTGAGTGTAAACTCAATTGATGAAATCTTTCCGTCCTCAGAAGTTTTGAAGATTTTTACAGAGCCTTTTTTGAGTGTATTGTCAAAGCTGAGATTTACATCTTTGTCTGCATTGATAGTTACTTCCTGCTCATCCGGAACTACATAGTAATTGGGAGCATCAATTTCCCTTACAATGTAATCGCCGTAAGGAACACCCTCAAAGGTAAGCTTACCTTCTTCGTTTGTAACGCCTGTCTGTTTAAACTCCTGTCCGCCCTCTGTTGTGCCGGAAATTTCAAAGGTTCTGTTTTCGAGAACATCGTCCTCTGCGGTCTTGGTAACAATGATATTGACCTTTTTCAATGCGTTGTGCATTGCAGCCTGAGTAAGCTTGTTGTACTCAATTACAACAGTCTGTTCATCCGGAGTTATGTATCTGTCCGGAATCTCAATTTCATTGAGTTTGTAATCTGTGCCGATTGGAATATCTTTAAAATGCGCCACACCGTCTGCCTCGGTTACAGCAGTCATATCAATCTCCTGACCGCTCATTGATGTACCTGTCAGGCGGAATGTAAAGCCTTCAACAAGTCCGTCCTCTGCGGTCTTTGTAACATCAAGATTTCCTTTTTTAAGTTTGTTTACAAAGACATAGTTTTCTTTCTGTTCATCATTGTTTGCAGTTACGCTTGTGGTTTCTGTAGGTTCTGTTTCGTCTGCAAATGACGTATATGTGTTGACTGCCAACATTCCGCATATGCTAAGCAAAACTAAAAGCAGGGATATTACTCTACTTGATTTTTTAATGTTTGTCATTTTCTATTTCCTCTTTCTCAGTTACTTAACTTTTCATTTTCCGGAGGAAGGGAAACATCAAGACTTTCGTCCTTATAATAGATATCGTCTTTCTTCTTATTCGACGTACCTGCTTCCTCTTCTGTCGTTGGAACATCGGCTGTTTCGGTTGGAGCTTCTGTTGTTTCTTCTGCAGGCGGTTCTTCCACTGTTTCAGTTGTCGGTTTTGTGGTTTCTGTTACCTCGTCAGTTGCTTCAATCGTTTCAGCAGGTTCCGTAACATTTTCGGTTGTTTCGGCAGGTTCTGTTACAGCTTCCGTTGTTTCTTCTTCATCCAAAATTTCATTTGCCGCATAGGTTCCAATGGAAACAAATTTGATACCATTATTATTAGCGTATGTTTCGGCAGGACTTCCGGTATAACCATACATTGTGGCATTAATTCCTATAAAACCGGAACCTTGGAAAGCGTAATTGTCTATCTTTGTGTCTTTACCGTATACATATACATTACGTATGTTTGGACATTTTGCGAAACAGCTGAAAGGTATTTCTTCCAAATTTGCGGGCAAGACAACAGTTTTTAAACTTGCATACATAAATGCTGCTTGTCCGATTTTTGTCACAGTGCCGGGGATGGTAACACTCATAACATGGGGATTTGCATTAAATACATAGTCTGCTATTTCTGTTACAGGATATCCGTCTATGGTAGATGGAATATCAACCTGTCCGCCTGTACCTTTGTATCCTGTAATAGTCATGCCGCCGTCAGCGTTTAATGAATAAGTAAAATCTTTTGCTCCGCTACCCTTTACAATAATTGTTTGAGGTTCAGGTTTTATATACCATTCAGGCACATTTTCTTCCTGAACTATCCATACACCGCTTGGCACTTCATTGAAAACAGCCAATCCATTTTTATCTGTAATGGCTCTCATTTCATATGGCTGACCGGTTACAGGATTTTTAATAATTCCACCATTTCCGTCCGGCATATATGCATAGAATGTAATGCCTTCGATTTTGTCGTCCTCAGAAAGCTTCTGAACAACCATGGAATGTAAATCCATTGTGTTTACAAATTCAAATACCGTAGTTTGGTTTGCGTTCTCTCTGGTGATGTTAACCGTCTTTGTAGCCGGTATCATATAATCATCAGGAATAACATAACCGCCTTCAGCTCCCACAACTCCAAGCTCTTTTATAGTCCAAGTACCTGTAGTTGCTTCGATTGTATTTGTATTGCCGTAATTATCTGTCGGACCCACTGTGGTCTTATCGCCTGTCGGTGATGTGATCTCAAAGTACCATCCGGCAAGCTTATCGTTAGGCGCAGTCATCATAGAACCGTCTGACTGCTTGATAGACTTTTTAATGCTGTAGCTGTACTCGGCATAGTCATTGTCAAACTCAACGGTTTTAACTTTGCCTGCGTCTGCTGATGTTATCTCAAAACTTATCTTTTCAGGCTTTAAGAACTCATCGCCTAAGGTGTAACTTCCGTCGGAGTTTTTTGTGCCGAGCTCTTCAACTGTATATGTGCCTGTCTTTGTAACAGTGTAAGCAGGAGTTTTACCGTATTCGTCGGTTGCACCTATAACAGTGGATGTTCCGTCAGGGGCGGTAACTTTAAAGTAAAGACCGCTATGAAGTTTTGACGGTGCGCTTATGGTTTCTCCGTCTTTATCTGTTATTGTTTTTTGGATTTGATATTCAAACTTCATCTGTGTGTTTGTCACCGTTACGGTTTCAACAGAGTTATTAAGTTCAGTTTGAATATTTTCCGGCTTTGAGTAAATGTCGGGGAAATAATAATCTCCGTCACTGTTTTTAAGTCCAAGCTCCTCAACCGTGTAAGTGCCTTTCTTAAGTGATGTTCCGGCAAGCTGTGAAACTGTTCCGGACAGCTCTCCGTTTGAGTTGGTCGGACCGACGATAAGACCTTCAGACGGTAAGTTGCCGCCCGTCACTTTGAAGTACCAGCCGCTATACTCAGATGAAGGTTTAGTAAGCTGTGTACCCTCAGCGTTTACAACTGACTTCTTAATAATCAAATCGTTTGGAGCGTACTTGTTTTCAAACTTCATTTGAAGCGTGTATGAATCCTGAGATGTTTTTGTGAATGAGGCTGTCTGATTTTCCGGTTTTATGTAATCATCAGGAAAAACAATTTCATCGTTAACCATTTTTCCGAGTTCTTCAACCGTATAGGTGGTGTCATACCGGAAATCAAAGTCCACATCCACATAGCCGTAACTGTCGGTCGGACCAACTGTAAGACCTTCTGGCGGTAAGTTTCCTCCGGTTATTTTAAAGTACCAATCGGCAAGCTTGTCTTTGCCTGTATAGACGTTTCCGCTTTCATCCACTACAGTTTTTTGGATTTTCCAGTTAAGGTCGGTTTCTCCAGAGTTTGTGAAGGACTTGATTATAACCTTGCCTGAGTCTGCTGAGGTTGGGGTGTAGGTTATAGGTTCAGGCTTTGTATAGTTATCGGGGAGATAATAGCTGTCGCCGTTTTTAAGTCCAAGTTCTTCGATTGTGTAGGTTTCACCAATCTGACACCGGATTGTTTTCACGCCTGTTCCTGACCTAATCTGTCCGTTTACGTCAGTTGGACCAAGAATTTCTTCCGTTCCGTCTGTTCCGGTTATCTTAAAGTAAAGTCCGGAATAACGGGAGTCAGGCTTTTGAACCTCAACACCGTTGTAATCAACTGAGCTTTTCTCAACTCCCAACGAAACAGTATCAACGGCAACTTTGAAATATGCGGGAACAGGGTCGGCATAGCCGTTAACTCCTGTTACCATGTCCTGTCCGTCACCGCCCCATGTGATAAGCTGTGCGTCTGTATCATCAACAGGCATTTCCTTTGTTGCTGAAATGACTATCTCTGAGGATTTAAGTGTTTCACCGGGGTTTGTGTAAAGTGTGAGAGTGTTTCCAACCTGAGTGATATTCACGCCATCATGATTTCCTGAGAAATCAAAGCGGTCAAGAACTCCGTTTGTATCTTTTAAGGTCGCTTCATAGTGATCGCCTTTCCAATCAAGTTTTGCAGTAGGAGCATCGGACGCTTTAATAGATGTAAAGCTTGGTCTTACATAGTGAGTAGTCAAAAGTTCATCTATAAAATTATAAACCTTCTGCATGGATACGGTGTACTCAAAATTTCTTCCGAAAAAAGCCCATAACAGTTCCTGAGAAAATTGACTGTCACTTACTTCAGCTGTGTTTAAATCCCTAAGGTCAAGACAGTATTGCCAAATAATGAGCTTTGTTGCAAGATATGCAAATTGTTTTCGTTTTTCAAAAGTTTCCGCATTGGGGTCATTTTCTATGAGCTTGTTTATTGCTTCAAAGTTTCCCGGCTTACCGTATATTAAAGCAAGCGATATTTGCTCTTGCTTTTCGGAAGAAAAATTCCACCACACAGAACCGGAATAGCCCGGTTCAGCTGTAGAACCTGCGCTTCTGTACGGGTCTATGCAGTAGGCTTCCTGACCGTTGATTTCATACATTGGCATATATGCCCAGTCCCATATGAAGATATGGTCTGTGCCCGGCTTTTTAACACTGTGTTTATATGTTACAAAAGAGTCGGTGACGGTTATTTTTCCGCCGGCAGCCATTGATGAAATAGGAATAGCAGAAATAAGAAGCAGAAATGCAAGCACTATGGAAATAACCTTAAAAGAAAGTTTTGTTTTCTTTTCTTCCATTAGTATTCTTTCCTTTCTTTTAAAATAGAAATGAGTCAGTTCATTTCTTTTTGTTTGGCGGCATTTTGTTTTTTAATAATTCATCACCTCCAATATTAGATTTATAGTTTAGCTTAGGATGGATTTGACTTTATATATATGAAAAAGCGGCGCCGCCAATCGCCGCTTTGAATTGTCATAAAGGTGATTGGGAGAACGGAGTAGTAAGAAAGGAGATGAACAAAAACCTCAAAAGACCAATCACCTTAAAAAAGAAAAAGGCAGCCCTTTAGGTTGCCTTTGCGTATATATAACGAAACCTCCTGCGTCAAACAGGAGGTGAGGTATAATCAAATATTAAATTTTAACCGTAAAAACAGTAAACAAGATAACCACCGTTTGGCAATGGTTCAAGATATGGTCTAAATCTTGCACCTTCTACAGTTCCTGTTTCTCTTATCATCAAATTTACAACACTGTCTATTTTACCGAAACAATTACTTTGTGATAATCCAATTAAATCGCTTGACACAAAATAACTTGATGATAATTCAAATGGGGCATTGTACCCGCAGTTTCCGAAAGTCAGGGACGAATCGTATGTAAGTCCCTGGGAGATACCATAGTTAATCATATCCTGTTCAATGGTATATGGGTCGAAAGGATAGATATACGGAGAACTTACCGGAGGCTCTGTAGGAGCTTCTGTGGGAGGTTCAGTGGGTGGATTTGTAGGCGGTTCAGTAGGCGGCTGTGTCGGCTTTTCAGTCGGTTTTTCTGTAGGTTTCTCAGTTGGCTTCTGTGTAGGCTTTTCGGTTGGCTTCTGGGTCGGTTTGGTTGTACCGGAACCGGTTCCGGAATTGCCGGAGCTTGAAGGATTATTTGAACTGCCGCCGTTGTTGTTATTTTTTTCTGCTGCGTCTGTAGCCGGCTCAACGATTGTTATAACATCAACCACTTCACCTTCGTCGTCTGTTACAACCTCTGTTCTTGTTTCTGTTTCAATTTCATCGGTTGTATTTTTTGTGTTCTTATCTGTGTTGTTCTTTGTTGATGATGTTGTTGTGGTTTGTGTTGAGTCTGTATTTTTATCATCACCACAGCTCGTCAACACTGTAGTTGAAAGGGCAAGCATAATCGCTAATATTGTTGATATGATTTTGTTTTTGTACTTCATTGTTCTGCCTCCTTATATTAAAAACATAACACTTATATTTTTATTTGTCAATCAGTTCCTGACTTTTTGTGACTTATTGAGAAAGTTGCTTAAGTTTATTGTAACATCTGTCAAGGTATGTACTAAGTTTTTATAAAGAGAAAAGACCTGCAAAAAGCAGGTCTTTGTTTTTTAAATAAGCATTTTGTGCCTTAAAGACATAGTTGGAACGGGTTCATGCTAAACCTTATGAAGACTTCCGTTTGTAACTCTCACAACCGAGCACAAACATCAAAAGCATAGGGATTATCCCTATTTATATTATACTGCAATTATAGAATTTGTAAACCCCATTTTACAATATTATTCTTTATTTAACCTAATTTAACCCATCATTTACATTTTGATGAAACCGTAATGCAACTGAACGGTCAAATAGGTGCGAAACAAGAGAATTCATATTTTTGATCCTGATCAATTTGTTAAACTGCAGAAATCCGATTTCAATAACCATTTTAGCAAGAAATTCATCGATAAAAGAAGAACTGCAAGCTTGCACATTTACAAAATCAAGAATAATAGGAGATTGTGCTCGTTGGAGAATATTAAGAACATCATTTCTTAACTCTGCACCTGCAATTCTTGTACCAGTACCAGATGATTGTTTGAAAACATCATATCTAAGAACGTCGTCATCTTGCCACATATCATCAATTCTTATATCAAATCCGTCAAATCCATTAAGATTTCTTAAAGAGGTTTTTAAATCAATATCTTTTGATAAATCAAGTTGAAAGTCTACAGTGGTACAGGGATACTGTTCTGAAACGATAACGTCATTTTCAAATTTAATGAGTTCATTTTTTCTCAACATTAATGTAGAGTAGCCGGAAGAAATTACTAATCTACCGTTGTTTTCTTTTACAATTTCAAAAAGACCATACAAGCCATTACCCTGTCCTTTACCGTCACCTATACCTTCTTGTATTGCAAGTGTAAGAGCGTCTATTTCAGAAGCAGGTTTATGAGAACTGCACTTTAGTGAATTGTATATTCCAATTCCACAATCATAAACACAGAGAGCAAATACTTCTTTCCTTTTATGATATTGAGCCATAACATACCCATATTTTGATTGGCTATGAACAAGAACATTATCCATAACCTCATTAATACACCAAATTAAGCCATTTAGTACATCTTTTCCGCATTTAGTAGTACGACTTAGACAATCAATATATGCTTGTACAAGACTTGAAACCTGACCTTCTCGTTCTTTTTCTTCAGAAAATACAAATATTTTGTCCATAGGATTTCTTAAAGTTTTTATTTTTTCAGTTTCCAAATCAAAAGGATTAAAAAAGCCACATTTACTTAAATATGAATCCTCATTGGTAACAATAAATTCAATATCAAAAGTTGAGTGATAAAACTTTATTAAAATTGAAATAGGAAGGCAAGCGTCAGGAAAAATACTTCCTTTGGCACAATCCAATGTTATCTTAATGTTTTTTATCTTACGTTTTATACATAAACTAACACAACGTATAAATGAGGTAACACAGGACGGGTGATTCATTTTACGGATTATTATTTCGTTTTTTACAAGTTCAACATTCTTAGTTTTCAGATTGGTACCTTCTTTCAGTTAATTATAGAAGAATTTATTTTTATATTACCATGGTTTGCGTAAAAAGTCGATATTTTTATTATTATGATAATATAAAATTGTTTTTATAGTTACTGAGAAAGTTGCCTAAGTTTGTTGTAACATCTGTCAAGATACGCTTTAAGTTTTTTCATATCCTCATCATCAGGAAAATAAAATCTTATGTTATACGGAAATTTATACTCTCCTGTTTCTGTGTGTGTAATCACATGACCGTTCTTGTACATATCATAAAGTCGGTCACGGATTTCTTTTTCTTTCATTTTTATCACCCTTTCATTTGGAGTAAATATAAAAACGGAACTGGTTCCGGTTTATGGATAAAACAAAGCCATCGGAGTTAAATCACCGATGGTTCGTTTTATTCTGTATCAATAATGTTATCCTTTATATTATCCTTTATATAAGTCGCTTTTTGTGTATTGGTCGAGCTTCTTAAATTCCTTATCGAAGCAAGCAGTGGTTTTAATGTGGTATCTCACATATCATATTCTTTCCAGAGCTCTTCGATAGGTCGGCTTTTCTTGCCGTCAGCAACATATTCCTGATATGCCTCATCAGCAATATTAACATCGTATTCATCTTCGATTTTCTCAAATAATGCTCTCTTAAACGCTTCACCAAGGGACATTGAATGAATTTTAGCATAGCTATCTGCCAATCGTTTTTCTTCTTCAGTTAGAATGATTGAAAATATCATAATATCAGCTCCCTTATTTATAGTAAATTGTGCTACAAATCGTATGGTTTGTCAAGTGTTTGGAAATACATTAATAATATTATATGCATAATCTAAAGCTAAAACACAAGAGGTACAACTTAATGATTACTTTGTCCGAATTATTCAAAGGATAGGTCTTCATCAATTGGAAGTTCTTCATAGTCTGGGAATTGTTCGTCATGATTATGACTATCCTGATGTTCCTGTGATGATTTTGCCTTAACTCCAAAGGCTATCTCGTCGGCAACAATTTCAGTCATCTTATGGTTTATGCTATTTTTGTCTTGATATGTTCTTGTTGAAAGCCTTCCGGATACGGTCAAGACCTGTCCTTTTTCGCATTCTTTACAGATGATTTCCGCAAGCTTTTTCCACGCAACCACATCAATGAAATCTACATTATCTCCGTAGCCTTTAACCGCCAAGGTGAAACTTGTAACAGAAACTCCGTTTGGTGTAGTCTTTAATTCAAGGTCTTTTGTAATACGACCTGAAATGGTTGACACGTTAATACTCATATGATTTCCTCCTTTAATTTTTTATGGATATAAAAATCGGAACTAATTCCGGAAAATAAAAAACTCCGAATTTCGTAAAGAAGTACGTGAATTCGGAGTTTATAATTTAATTATTATAAAAAGAAGCGGCGAGGAAATTCCCCGCAATTCGGTGGACCAGGGTCTTTCGACCAGCCCAAACCAGTAATTATTACCAGCTTTATTTTATTCATAAGAATAATATATTTATTCCTATTTGTCAATAATATTATAAAAAATAGCTTTGATTTATAATAAAAAACAAAATCGGAACCAGTTCCGGAAAGGTGTAAAGGAAGTACGAGATATAAAGCGGAACTGGTTCCGAATACGGAAAAACATGAAAATGTAGTTATTAAATTAACAAATATGACAAGCTGTCATTTGCTGCAAAACCCTGATTCCCCAGTTCAAATCTGGGTGACGCCTCCAAATCAACAGGGAAAGCAATAGCTTTCCCTGTTTTTCTTTTTGCAATTTTGCATATTTAATAGTATTATGTAAATTAAAATAAAAAATAATATTTTTAATCTATTTACTATTCTTATTATGTACGATAGATTATTGATAAAAAGTAATTCCCCACAGGTTATTGCCTGAGGGGAATTTTTGCTTGATATTTTAAATTGTGAATTTTTTATTGATTTTAAATCTTTTTCTGCAAATTTAATTCGTTTCTGATTTTCATGAGGATTTTTCCGAGGAGATTGTTTCCTTTGCCTGTTCTTGTATCAACACCCCAGCAGGTATCTCCCCAGGTATTGCCCTCGATTATTGGGATATCTCCGGTGGCGAGGAGTTTTTCTGCAATATCCGGATTTTGTAAAAATTTTGCACGTACAATTTCTTCCATGATCTCGGCTTTTACATCCTCCCAATCCGGTCTTAACTGCACCTGACGCCCCAGGCGTTTGGATTTATTGGAAGGGAGATTTATAAATTGCATTTTTTCCTCTTTTGTAAGGCATTTTTGTGCTTGAAATGCGGCTTCGGCGTTGAGAAAATGCAATCCCTTATAATCAAGCTCAGACGGATAGAAGTTACTGAGAAAATCATATTCTTCACGGAAACGGTCGATGACTTTCGGAATTTTTCCGTTCTTTTTCAACAATTCCCAAACATCCTTTGTAACCATTCCTTTTGCAGATAAATCATAATTGCGCAGCTTTTCTCTGAAAGCCGATGAGCTTATTGTGTCGAGCCAATCGGGAACTGTAAACACTGTGAAGGCGTCTTTATGAGCTGACAGAAACGGATGATTTGAAATCACTGTTTCCGGCATTTCTCCTTGACGTTTTGCCACCATAATGCCGAATCTTTCTACAAACTCTTTGATACGGTGCCAGCGTGGAATAATATGGAGTTTATCACTGCCGGCAAGAAAAAGCACCTGACTTTCAGGATATTTTTCTTGTATTTTTTCCAGTGTTTCATAAGTAAAGCTTCTTTCGCCTTTTTGACGCTGAAGCTCACAGCTGTCTACTGCCAAGCGTTTATCTTCGGCGCACATGCTGTTGAGAAGTGCTATGCGAAGTTCATCCGGCAAGGTTTCTTCCTTATGTCCTGTCTTAGCAAGCTTTTTCTCTACATACCAGAACGGAGTGGGCACAAACAGCCCGAGCTGTGCACCTGCTGCATCAACAGCGGCTTTCATAAGAGCTAAATGGGCGGTTGTAGGCGGATTAAACGAACCGCCCAGCACCACGATTTTTGATTGATTTTCTTTATTGTAATTTGAAAAGCCGCAAGAGGATATTACTTTTGTTTCCACTTTGATAGCCTCCTTTCTATATAAAATATATAATCATCTAATTTTTAAATTCAACTATACGTTGTGTGTTTTTGTAACAGGATACTGTTACTTCATCGGTTTCTTTAAGATTATTATAGTCGCTTTCTGAGATTCTAAAGCGGTATGCTTTGCCGTTTGAATCTAATCCACGGAGATAATAATGCTGTCTCCAGATAAATTTTATTGATGGACTGCGGTCTATACTGCAATTATGTAATGTAATGGTTTCAGTGCCGGTTATTATGTCCATAAATATATCTGCGGATTTAAAGACGGCTACAAAACATAATATAACGAATACCAATATAACCAGTATGGATTTTAAATATTTTTTTGATTTAAAGATAGAGGGCAAGGATTTTCCGATAGCCACTGCCAAAATAATCATAAGTAAAACGGTAAAAAATTCCTTGAGCAAAACTAATTGACCGGATTCGGGAATAAAAATACCGGAAAGTAAACATACAACCGTAATAAATAAAATTATTATATAAAACAATTTTTTCTTTGTCATTTTTCACCTGCAAATATTTTCATATATTATATATCTTTGAAACGATTGTATCATAGGTGATAATGCCGGTCAACTATAACAGGTTGCTTTTACTGTAATTTCCATTGACGTGTAATTTTTCTAACTGTAAAATAAAAATTGATATTGCTTTGTGTTTGAAAATAATTGTACTTGTGTTCCAATAAAAGTTAATGCATAATTTATTTATAGGTTAGTTTATACAAGGGTGATTGGTTTGGATAATAATTATGACGTATTTTCAGGGCTGGAATTGTTCTATAATTCTACAGGATGCTATGTGTCTGTATATGACAAAGAGAGCAAAGATTTTGTATGGAGCTGTTCTGAGGAATTTAATGTATTTTTCCGTGAGGCCATAGACAGACCATATGTAATATTTAACGATTCGCCGACAACCTTTTTTATAAACAGTTTCGAGTTAGTGGGTGGATTTAACTATTCAAAAGACGGCAAAACATATACTGTGGTAGTTGGTCCTGCATTCGTAACGGACCCGTTTTCGGATTTACGCATTATAGGAAAAACATTGTATTTTGCAACGGGCGGTGACACACAGAAGCTTAAAAATTATCTTTATGTTTCAAAGATAACGGATAAAAAAGGTTTTAATGCTGACTTACTTATGTGTTACTATTTGCTCACAGGGAAGAAAATCTCCAAGAGTGTGGAAGAAAGCACTGTAGTGGTGGATATTAACAAAGACATAATTCAAAAGTTGTTTGACATGAGAGAAGAAGAGAAAAAGGATTATTTTTCTTTTGAAAGACAAGAGCTTTTACTGTCTGCCATATCTTCAGGAAATCTGGAGAACACGAAAAAGCTTTGTACTTCTTTTTTGAATTTCTCTGCTTTTAAAAGATGTGAAGACAATCTGATGTCAAGTAAATTTCGTTTTATAGCTGCTATGCTTCTTGTGAACAGGCAAGCTGTTATATTTGGAGTAGACGAAACAAAAGCTGCCGCCATATACAAGGAGTTTTGCAGAAAAGTATATGCGTCGGAAAGAGAATGGGAAATAAAGGAAATCTTTTTGAAAGTGACAATGGAATATACAAAAAGCATAAGCGAGTCACAAATATACAAGGTCAATATTCATGATGTTAATCCGGTGGTTATAAAAGCTGTAAACTATATAAGCCAGCATTTACATAATGATTTGATAGTTTCTGATATATGCCGTCATTGCGGTGTAAGCGAATCTCATTTGCGTCTGTGTTTTAAACATGATATAGGAAAGAGCATAGTAGAATACATTAACGAACAAAAAGTTGAGGAAGCAAAAATGATGTTAAAATATACTAACTACAGTCTTTTAGAGATATCTGAATATTTATCCTTTTCATCTCAAAGTTACTTTACTACTGTGTTTAAAAAGATTTGCGGACAAACACCAACGGATTACAAAAATTTGTTGAAAAATAATTGAATTTTAAAAATGAAAATTGAATTTCAAAAGAAGAATAGCTACTTGTGTGATAGAATAATCATGCAGGTAGCTTTTAATTATCTTTAAAAAAATCTAAGTTTTTAAAAAGAATAAGAGAAAGATAGATAAATTTTATTATAATAAAAATAAAATAAATGTAAAAAAGAAAGGAATTGAGTTAAAAATGAAAAGCTAAAAAGAAAAAGTAAGCAATATGTGGTTTGAACTTTAAGTGTTTTTATCTGTGTGGACGTTGCTGGTATATTCAAAATGATTTTTTAAAAAACAGTAATCAACTTTTATTTGATTTAAAGGAAGAAACTACATATTTATGCAGACTGTAAAAAGGAGGAGATTTAAAACAAGAAGAAATTTATTTGATTAAAAAAGGAAAAGAAGTATTTTGTTGTATTGGAGGTTAATAAAAATGAAACGAATAGTAAACAGAGGTCTCGCTGTTCTGTTGTCGGTTATTATGCTTGTAGGAATAATCCCTGCCGGTATATCATCGGCAGCTGCGGCAGATACCGGCAAATGGAAATTTGCTGAATGGCCTACAGGAGCTCCTGTAGAAGCTCAGGACGGCTGGATAACACCAGACGAGGACGGAAACGGATTTGTCCTTGATTTTGAAAAAGTTATAGCTGACAGAACTGACGGAGGAGACAGCACAAGCATAGTTTTGTACGACTCTGAAGCAGAGCCTTATAAAAACAGCATATTAGAATTCGACATTACTCAGGAGTCCGAAAAGTGGCCTGACTTTTTCAATGTTGGATTCTTCTCACGTTTTGATATTACAGACAACGTGCTGAACTGCGATGGATTTGCAGTTGATACACCGGAAAAAATTCAGCATAGCGCAGCCACAAACGGTCAAGAGGGATGGGCTAATGTTGATAATCTTGCCGGTTACAATTTTGAAACAGGTAAAACACACCATGTAAGAATTGAAACCTATAACGATACTATAACAGTATATGTAGGAAATGGTGCTGAGCAAAAGAAGCTCACTTCCTTTACATCTTCTTCATCAGTACAGGAAGGCGGATACGGTTTCCGTATTTGGAGAGGAGCAAAAACAATTACTGTTGACAATATCGTAAGAAAAGATTTTTCAAAGTCATACTTGCTTGAAAACGAAGCCAAGATTATGGATTCACAGTGGACAACTGCAAGCGTTGATATTCCGGTTGATCTTAAAGAGGGCGACAATGTGGCATCAATAAATGACGGAACAATGGATTTGACTCCGGGAAGCCACTACAGCATAGCTGATGGAATTATCAATATCACACCTGACTATATGAAAAATTTGGGAACAGTAAGTGAGGTTACTCTTACAGTTAATTTTGAACAGGGTGATAAAGATACATTTAAGCTTATTCGTCAAGGCGAGGATGACGGCGGATGGAAATTCTATCGTCATAATGCTACAGAACCTTTTGAAAGCCAGGAAGGCTGGATAAATGTATTAAACGGCGGAAGCAAAGTAGTTATTGACTACGATAAGCTTATTACAGATACAGGTGAGCAGGGATTGGTTATTCTTAATGAGAGTGCTCCACAGTATCAGGATAGTATACTGGAATATGACCTTACATTTACTAATCCTAATGACGGTACATGGATAACTACTGCCCCTGTTGTAAGAGGATATGACGGTGCAAACTATGAGGGCTTTGCTATAACTCAGGGCACAGGACTTGAACGTACAGGTCGTCTTAACGGAAGCGAAAGCTATGCAGGTATAGACAATAAGCTGGGTATTTCATTTGAGTACAACAAAACCTATCATTTCCGTATAGAAACAATAGGCAACCATATTACAGTTTATCTTACAGTTGACGGCGAAGAGAAAAAACTTACAGAATTTGACAGCCCAATAGGACTTGAAAAGGGTACATATGGTTTCCGTATTTGGCGTGGCGGAAAAACTATCACACTTGATAATATAAAGCGCACAGAGATTATCACATCTAAGTTTGAAAACGGTATTCTTCAGGTTAATAAAGACGACTGGGGAAAAACTGATGTAACAACAAATGTATCCTTTGGTACAGGTGACTCTATTAAGACAATTAAAAACGGTGATACAGTTCTTGAAAACGGCAAGGACTACACAGTTGAAGGCAATGTATTTACTCTTAAGAAGGAATACGTAGCCACACAGTCAGGAAACTTCAGACTTCAGGCAGAGTTTGCTATGGGCAGTAATGTTGCATTATGGGTTATGAAGTTTGACCCTGATAATGCCCAGGAATACACATGGACTCCTGACCAGGGTATGGACATGTGGAAGAAAATGGAGGGCGACGGAACCTTTGAGATGACAGAGGACGGAAAAGCACTTCATATTAAAGGAAACAATCTCCTTGTAAACGAGCTTGCACCAATCGCTGCAAACGGTGAAATTGAAATGACATTTGATATTTTGCAGGACCCGAAAGGTTACGACGCAGGTGCAGTATTCCGTACAGATGATATATTAGGCAACTGGCAGGGTGTTGTCAGCAACGATACTCTCAATGCAGAAGGCCTTTGGGATTTCATGAGTAACGGAAGCGCAACCCGTATAGTTTGGGACGGCGGCAGAAATATGAGCCGTAACGGCATAATAGATATAAAAGTAAAAATCCGTTATGTAGATAATTCCATGACAATTTGGCTTGATGACCAGTTTGCACACACAGCAAAGATGACCCAGTCAGAGCCGGGCGTAGGCGGAATGGGTATATTTGTAGGCGACCAGGGCGATCTTTTGCTCAAGAAAGTTGTATTCCGTGAGGTTGTTCCTTATCAGGAGGCAGAGGGTGAGCGTGAACCTGTAACAATCGAAAACGACGGATTGTCAGTGCGCCTTGACAGCGACTTCCCGCACGTTATTGACTATACTCTCAACGGAAAAGTCATGAACGGCGCAGAGCTTCGCTATAACTATGTAACAATCAATACAACAGATTATAAAGCAACAGCTGAAATCACAGAGCAGACAGAGAATTCTATAACTTACCACGTTACACCTCAGGGTATTGACGTGCCATTTGATGTAGTATTTACAGTTAAGGAAGAACAGATTGTTGAAATGCTTATCAAGAATATTGATGAAAGCAATGTTACAGTAAATTCAATCGGCTTCCCGGTTCAGCCTTTGATTTCTGCAAACAGTGCTCAGGCTGACGCATCTCTTGACGCTGCTTGGGTAAATGAAAACAGCAGAAGCATTGTTGACCTTCACGAAACAATCGGAGATAAAAATGTTTCTACAGTAGCTCCATTCTCTGTAAACACTCCATATATTTCAGCAGACGGACTTTCAGCTTCAATGTTTAACAACTGCTATCTTGGCGGTGAAGAGTTTATTTACCGTGGTTTTGAGCTTCCAAACGGCGAAGAGTCAGTAGGTGTTTGGAATCAGGACTTCATGTACAGAGGCGTTGACGGAGAAAAGATTCTTCCGTTCCCATCAGAGCCTGATGAAAATGATTTGTACTGCCGTATAGTTATCACAGAGGACAACAACGGCGATGGTATTGCTAACTGGCAGGACGGCGCAAATGCACTTAGAAAGCTTACAAAGAATATGGTTCCTGGCAGTGATGACGCAGCAAGAAGCTTCTTCCATGTTGGTTATAACTTCGCCAGCGGCGTACAGCAGCCATTCCTCAAGGTTGCCGACAACATGAAGCGTCTTTCAAACTATATTGACGGATTCAGTCAGCAGCTTATCTTCAAGGGCTATGCAAACGAAGGACATGACTCTGGCCATGCTGACTATTCAGATATAAATGAGCGTGCAGGCGGAGCAGAGGATTTTGCAATTGCTATTGCTGAAGCAGACAAAATAAATTCTAACTTAGGTATTCACATTAACGTTCACGAAGCTTATCCGGAAGCTAAGATGTATGATGATTATGTAATGAGCGATTTGCTTACATGGCACTGGATGGATCAGGCAAAAGCTATCCGACGTTATGTATTTATGCTGACAGGCGGCTTCGATTCAGAAATGGACGGACTCTTTGAGCAGGTTCCTGATTTGGATTTCATATATGTTGACTGCTGGGGCGAAGACCGTTGGGGCGAGAAGAAGCTCATCGGTACACTTCTTGACCACGGCGCAGAAATGTTTGTAAACGAGAATGCTGCTGACTTTATGCGTTTCGGTGCTTGGGTACATTCAACTGCTAACAACAGCCAGATTCATCAGTTTACATACAACTCACAGAAAGACATTTATCCGGGAAGCTCAATTTACTGGGGCGGCTACAGCCGTGCAGCTTCCATGATGTCATGGCAGCACAACAACAATATCAATACTCTTGTTGAGCAGTTCTATACTAACCAGCTTCCACAGAAATACCTTATGTGCCATGAGGTACAGCGTGTAGCTGACGGAGTAGGTTATTTCTCAGACAATATTACATCAGGAAATTACACAATCACAAAGGACGGCAAAAAGCTTACAGACGGTAACGGTAAAATCTTTATTCCTTGGTACGACGAGGATACAAGTGTTGACCGCAACCCGGACGAGGCAGCAAAGATTTATCACTGGAATTCAAACGGCGGCAAGACAACATGGGATCTTCCGGACTCATGGAGCGATGTAACAACAGTTTACCTTTACAGAACAACTCAGACTGGTAAAACAGATGAAACACCTATAAAGGTTGAAAACGGTCAGGTTACAATAGACGCTCAGGCAAAGACACCTTATGTTCTTTATAAGGAACCACAGGAAGCTGACGTAACAGAGTGGAGCGTTGGCAGTCCTCTTAAAGACACAGGATTTAACAGCCGTGATTTCTCAATCTGGCAGAACAGCGGAGACGCTGATATCTACTACGAGGACGACGGAAACGGCGTTTCTATCCTTAACATCAAGGGCTCTGAAGAGGGTCAGGTTAGCCAGACAATGGAAGGCCTTGTTCCTGGACAGAAATACAGAGTTGTAGTTCATGCAGGAGCAGAGAACGGCAAAACTGCACGTCTTACAGTTGACACAGGAACAAACACATATGAAAACTATCTTGAAAAGGTAGGAATGACCAACCAGTACTTTGACAGCTATGTTAAGGGCAAGAACATGCAGAGAATGTGGGTTGACTTTGTTGCAGAAAGCTACACAGCAACAGTTACACTTTCCGGTGACGCATGCGAAAGCGCAGACGGAAAGACCACATTTATGGAAACTCGTATTGTAAAGACAGCAGAGCCCGATCTCCCAGAGGGTTATGTTGCAAATGAAACATTCGAGTATGTTGAGCAGGGCGCTTATGGCATATTCAATCCTGAGCGTTCCGCAGACGGTGTTCCTCACCTTTCAGAAACACACAGACCATATACAAACGATACAATCACAGGTGATTGGTCACTTAAATTGTACGGTCATTATGGTCAGGGCGACGTAACAGTACGTACAAGCCCGGCAACAATGCGTCTCGAGCCTAACACAACATATACAGTTGAGTTTGATACTCTCGGCGACGGTAAAGTATACATTCAGTCCGAAGCAGACGGAAACGATAAGGTTCTTGAAGAATCCTACAGCGCAGGACATCACAAGTATACATTTACAACAGGTGACAAAAATGACTATATCGCACGTATTGAGCGCAGCTCCGTACTTGATAACTTCAAAGTATATCTCACCGATGAGGTTACAGAGGTTACAGGTATAGATATAGAGAATAAAGAAATCGAAATGAGCGTAGGCGATACACTTACACTTAATCCAACAATTCAGCCAGTAGAGGCAAACAACAAGCAGGTTGTATGGAATACAGATGAAAACGATATAGTTTCTGTAGACCAGACAGGAAAGCTCGTTGCAGTTGCAAAGGGAACTACAACAATCACAGGAACAACTGTTGAGGGCGGATACACAGTTACTGTTACAGTTACAGTTACCGATAAAGAATATGCAAAGGGCGACGTAAACCACGACGGAACTCTTAACATCGATGATGCCACATTGATACAGCAGTTCCTGGTAGAGCTTAATCCTGATAACTTTGATCAGACACTTGCAGATATGAATGATGACGGTGTAATCAATATTATTGATGCAACTCTGATACAGCTCGCTATAAAAGCTTAAAAAACTACTTTTAGTTCTAATTATAACTCCTTTTTCTAACAATCAATGGCGGTTACTGAAAAGTAACCGCCATTGGTGTTTTGTGTTTTTATGTTATTAAAAATTTATATTGACTTTTAAATATAAAGTAGTATAATAATAACGTAAACATTTACCAAGTGAAGTTTACGTATAGTATTTTCAAAATTGCATTGAGTTGGCTAAGAAGTTATTCAGTAGCCGGGTCAGTGCGTCATTTTTTAGGTTTTACACTGCGCTCCGGCAACAGGGCGCAGTTTTTTGCGTCTTGGCTGAATTTTCTCAGCCGGGTGGAAACGGCTCAGAGTTTTTCCACAGGGACGCATTGCCGCTGAATACAGTGCGGGACGGTACCCTATAACCGAAAGAAAATGCAAAATGAAAATACTTATCGGAGGTAAATGTTTATGAAAATGAATTATAATGCTGTATCCTGTGAAATCACACTCTCTAACAATTTTTATGCCGTATCCCATGTTCCCTGCGATTACCAGAATGATGTAATCGGTTACGGCGTATGCCGTTTTATTATGAAGTCAAACGATATTCGCAGACACTGCGTGTTTCAGAGCTGGAAGCTCCGTGTGTCAAAAGGAAAGGAACGCAAAAATCGCCGTTTCTTCTATACAATTCCTGCAGTTCTTGCAGAGCTTCCCGGACAGTGGATTCAGATAAGCGGAACTATAGACCCAAACGGAGTGACGCTAAAAAAGGCGGAAATCTTTTCCCAGCATCCCTGTTTTAACAAAAGATAAATCAAGCCGGTTCAATCTGTGTAATGCAGAGAGAACCGGCTTTTTATATTACTTATTTAAAATAGCTTTTAAATCTTCCTCAGGTGTGGTTATAGGGGCGATGTTGTAGTTTTCTACAAGGAAGTTCAAAACATTTGGTGAAACAAAGGCCGGAAGTGTCGGGCCTAAGCGGATGTTTTTAATTCCAAGATAAAGCAGTGTGAGAAGAATACATACAGCCTTCTGCTCGTACCATGAAAGAACAAGTGAGAGAGGAAGTTCGTTTACACCACAGTTAAAGGCTTCTGCAAGGGCAATTGCTACCTTGATTGCGCTGTAGGCGTCGTTGCACTGTCCCATATCCATAATGCGTGGAAGCCCCTCTATTGTGCCGAGGTCAAGGTCGTTAAATCTGTATTTACCGCAGGCCAAGGTGAGAACTACTGTGTCCGCAGGTGTGTTCTTTACAAAATCTGTGTAGTAATTGCGTCCTGTCTTTGCTCCGTCACAGCCTCCCACAAGGAAGAAGTGCTTTATTTTTCCTGCTTTTACTGCCTCGATAACCTTGTCGGCAACAGATAAAACTGTTCCGTGGCCGAAACCGGTCATAACTGTGTTGCCGCCGTTTATTCCGGTAAACTCTCTGTCCTGTGTATATCCGCCAAGCTCAAGGGCTTTTTCAATTACAGGTGTAAAGTCCTTGTCCTCGCCGATGTGTACAAGCTCAGGATATGAAACAACCTCTGTTGTGAAAACTCTGTCCTTGTAGCTGTCCTTAACAGGCATGAGGCAGTTGGTTGTGAAAAGCACAGGAGCCGGAATGTTGTCAAACTCCTTTTGCTGGTTCTGCCATGCTGTGCCGAAGTTTCCCTTTAAGTGGCTGTACTTTTTGAGGAGAGGGTAAGCGTGGGCAGGGAGCATCTCGCCGTGGGTGTAGATGTTTACGCCCTTGCCTTCGGTTTGCTCCAAAAGCTTTTTAAGGTCGTAAAGGTCGTGACCTGAAATTACAATAAACGGACCCTTTTCAACGGTGAGAGGAACAGATGTGGGAACAGGAGTTCCAAAGCTTTCTGTGTTTGCCTTGTCCAAAAGTTCCATGCACTCAAGGTTTACTTCACCGGTTTCCATAACTATTGGGAGAAGCTCATCCATACCGTAGTCCTGGGAAAGACTGAACAGAGCCTTGTAGAAGAAGTTATTTACCTTTTCACTGGTAAAGCCTAAAACATAGGCGTGATAAGCGTATGCCGCCATACCTCTTATTCCGAAGAGGATAAGTGATTTAAGAGAACGGATGTCCTCGTCTGCGTTCCATATATTTGAAAGAGGATAGTCCTCTGTGCTTGCACAGCGTGAAGCGCAGCCGGCACAGCCCGGAGCGGCAAGGTTTTTCTCATTGTGAACCTGATTGATAAGGTCATTAAGTGTTTTTTCGTTAAAGCTTACATTTGTTACTGTTGTGAAAAGTCCCTCTAAAATAAGCCTGTCGGAATTTTCTGTTTTTCCGTTGTTCATGCAGGCTTTGGCAAGACCTATAAGAGCGGCTGTTAAATCGTCCTGAAGATTTGCAACAGGAGCTGATTTTCCGCAGACACCTGCAGAGCCTTTGCAGCCTGTACATCCGGCTGTTTGTTCACACTGAAAGCAAAACATTTTATTAGTCATGATTGTTCTCCTTTTTCTAGTTGATATGTTGATATTTTTTACTTTTCTACGGGAAATATTACAGTTAAAAGCATTTTAAAATCTTCTTGTGAAAAAACCGCATGTGGTTTTTGTGCCGGCATAACCAGTGTTTCGCCTGATGAAACAAAGTATTCCTTGCCGTCAACGGTGAATTTTCCCTGTCCCTCCAAAACAGTTACCATTGCGTCGCCCTTTGACTCGTGGGTGCTTATCTCTTCACCCTTTGAAAATGCGAAAAGTGTTAGGCTTACAAAATTATTTTGTGCAAGAGTTTTGCTGACAATCTGTCCGGGCTGGGCAGATATTTCCTTTGCAAGACTCAAAACCTCTTCGTGATTGATATTTTTAATATAGCTCATAATTTCCTCCTGTTATATGTCCAGTATTCTTCCGTCTGTTGAGATTGTGACAACCTGCCATGGGATAAACTTTCCGCTGTTCTTTAAAGCGGTGACTGCGGCGTGCTCAATTCCTCCGCAGCAGGGAACCTCCATTCTCACAACTGTGACGCTTCTTATGTCGTTGTTTGCAATAATCTGTGTAAGCTTTTCAGAATAGTCAACTGCGTCAAGCTTCGGACATCCTATCAATGTGATTTTTCCTTTTATAAATTCCTCGTGGAAGTTTGCATATGCATAAGCGGTGCAGTCTGCGGCAATAAGAAGCTTTGCTCCGCTGAAATAAGGTGCGTTTATTGGCGCAAGCTTTATCTGTACAGGCCACTGCTGAAGTCTGCTGACAGGTACAGTTTTTGCAGAAAAGCTTTCTGTTTCGGAAATATTTTCTCTGTTAAAAGCTTTTGCCTGACTGCCGGGACATCCGCAGGGAATTTTTGCCTTTTGTGCTTTCTTTTCCATATTGGCTTTTACAGCCTGTTCATCATATGCGGCGGCTTCACGTTCTACAAAGGTTATTGCTCCTGTGGGACAGGTGGGCAGACAGTCGCCCAAACCGTCGCAGTAATCGTCACGCAAAAGCTTTGCCTTTCCGTTTACCATGCCGATAGCACCTTCGTGACAAGCCTTGGCGCAGGCTCCGCATCCGTTGCATTTTTCTTCATCTATATTTATTATTCTTCTAATCATAGTAATCTGCCTCCTGTTTAGTCTTCAATTTTCTGTTGAGTTTATGACTGAATTATAGTACAATCAAAAAATAAAGTCTGTTGTAATTCCAACAAAGGAGATTTTTTAAAATGGAAAAATATTTTGAAGCTATTAAGAGATGTCCAATCTTTGCCGATATATCATCAGAGGAAATAAAAGCAATGCTCAACTGTTTACAGGGCAAAAAAGAAAGCTATGAAAAAGGAAGCTGTATTTTACAGATAGGCGATAAGCTGGAAGCTGTGGGTTTGCTGTTATCGGGAAAAGGAATGATAGTTCAGGAGGATTTCTGGGGAAATAGAAATATCCTTTCGGAGATTTTGCCTGGTCATATTTTCGGCGAGGCTTTTGCCTGCTCGCCGGGCTCGGTTTTAAATGTCAGCGTTTTTGCTGAAAAGGAAAGTGAGGTGCTTTGGCTCAGCGTCGGAAGAATACTTACCACCTGTCCCACCGCCTGCCCTCATCACAGCAGAATGATAAGAAATCTCCTTTCAGATTTGGCAGAAAAAAATCTGCGTTTAAATGAAAAGCTCACCCATATGGGACAGAGAAAGACAAGGGAAAAGCTAATGTCCTATTTGTCGTCCCAGGCTCAAAAGTCCGGAAAATCACAATTTGAAATACCCTTTAACAGACAGCAGCTTGCAGACTATCTTTCAGTGGAGAGAAGCGCCATGTCCCTGGAGCTGAGCAAGCTTAAATCCGAGGGGATAATTGATTTTGATAAAAACAGATTTAAATTATTATGATTATATTGAATGATAAATCTATAATACATTATATAAATTTTATTAGCGGATAGTAAGGAGAAAGGAATGCTGTCCGCTTTTTAATTGTAATTTATATTTTTATGTGATAAAATTAAGTAAAAATAATTGATTATTCAAAAATGAGGAGCAGAAATGAGTAAGAAAGAAAAAATAAAGTTGATTTCCGTATTTGCCGCTTGTTTTATAGTGGTTTTGATAACTCTTATAGTTGTATTTTCTCCAAAATATGACGATGATTTCACATCTGCGCCAACCGCTGACACAAGCGAAGCTAAAGTTACAACAGAGGAGCTTACAACCGAAACATCCACAACCGAAGAGGAAACAACGGAGCCGGAAACAGAGGAGATATCTTCAGAGGAAACATCATCGGAAACAGCGGAAAGCACGGAAGTACAGCAGGTTTCTCAGCCTGAGGAGTTTATAAGACTTATGAGCAAGTGCGGAATTGATATCAACATGGTGGATTGCCGCCAGCTTGTGGTGGTGGAATCCTCGGGAAACGAAGCGGTTGTGTCATTTTATGAAAAACAGGACAGCGGATTGTGGCAGGACACAGGACTTACTGTTTCCGGATGGGTAGGTGTAAACGGAGTTGACGAGAAATCCCAGGAGGGAGATGGAAAAACTCCTTATGGACTTTTTTCAGTTGGAGAGGCTTTTTACATAGGTGAGGAACCTGAAACAGGGCTAAACAGCTTTCAGGTAACGGAAAACACCTACTGGGTGGATGACCCACAATCTGTGTACTACAATCAAAAGGTAGAGGGAACGGAAAATAAGGACTGGAACAGTGCCGAACATATGATAAGCTATTCACAAAGCTATAAATACGGATTTGTTGTAAACTTTAATATGGACCCTATTGTTCCGGGAAAAGGCTCTGCAATATTTTTCCACTGCGGAACTGCGCCCACTGCAGGATGTGTAGCTGTGCCGGAAAGCAGTGTGCTGAGCTATCTTGAAAAGCTGGACAAAAATAAGAATCCATATATATTGCTTATGTAAAAGAGCTTATTTTATAAATAATTATTAAAAATTTCTTAATCTTTTGGCGGAACTCTTGACAGCTATTCCTGGAAATATTTATAATACTTATATAGGAAGGTGATAAATATGGAAAAGGAATGGTCACCGGAAAAAAGATATTATTTAAATCTTTTGGCGGAGAAATACCCGTCCATGCAGAATGTGTGGACAGAAATAATAAATTTACAGGCTATAATGAACCTACCCAAAGGCACAGAGCATTTTATGAGCGATCTACACGGTGAGTACGAAGCATTTACTCAGATACTCAACAACTGTTCGGGGGTTATCAGAGAAAAGGTAAATATGCTTTTTGAAAATACCCTGAGTTCCTTTGAGAGAAACGAGCTTTGCACACTTATCTACTATCCGGAACAGAAGCTTTCACAGCTTCATGAAAGCGGAAAAATTTCCGACGGATGGTATCAGACAACATTGCAGGAGCTTACAGATTTGGCAAAACTTTTGTCCTCAAAGTATACACGTTCCAAGGTGAGAAAGGCAATGCCTCAGTCCTACAGCTATATAATCGACGAGCTTTTGCATGCCCAGCCTGATGAGGACAACAACCAGCTTTTGTATCATCAGAAGATAATAGACACACTTATCCGTGTGGGAAGCGGCGATTCATTTATATGCGCTTTGTCAGACCTTATAAAAAGGCTGGCTGTTGACCTTTTGCACATAGTAGGAGATGTTTTCGACAGAGGCCCAAGACCTGACAGTATTCTTGATATGCTTTTCAAGTACCACAATGTGGATATAGAATGGGGAAACCATGACATACTGTGGATGGGAGCGGCGGCAGGAAACAAAGCCTGTATCGCAACTGTAGTGAGAAACAGTCTTTCCTATGGAAACACCCAGGTGCTTGAAAGCGGCTACGGAATAAGTTTGCGACCCTTGTATCTCTTTGCGGAGCATACTTACCCGGGAGATGTAAACAGTGCCGCAAGAAAGGCGATTTCCGTTATCCTCTTTAAGCTTGAGGGAAATATAATTATGAATCATCCGGAATACTGTATGGATGAACAGCTTTTGCTTCATAAGATGAACTTAAATTCCGGAACAATAGAGATTGACGGAAAAATTTACGAGCTTAACGACACGTTTTTCCCAACGCTTGATTTTGAAAATCCTTACGAGCTTACAGAAGAGGAAAAAGAAATAATAGAGGATTTGAAGCAGTCATTTACCGAAAGCGAAAGACTGAACCGTCATATTGAATTTTTGTATAAAAAGGGAAGCATGTACCGCTGCTGTAACGGAAATCTTCTTTACCACGGCTGTATACCAATTGACAGCGACGGAAACTTTGACAGCATAGAGCTGGAAGGCGGAAGATACTGGGGAAAATCCTATATGGATTACGCAGACAGAGCCGCAAGAAGAGCGTTTTTACAGAAAGATGATGAAAATGCAGTGGATTTCATGTGGTATCTGTGGTGCGGAGAGAAATCCCCCCTTTCTGGAAGAAGAATAAAAACCTTCCAGAGAATGTTTTTAAACGACAAAACAGCATGGGAAGAACCACGCAACCCTTATTACGAGTTTTATAAGGAAGAGGCGGTCTGCAAAATGATTTTGAGGGAGTTCGGACTTTTCGGAGAAAACTGCCACATAATCAACGGACATACGCCTATAAAGGTTTCAAAGGGCGAAAGCCCTATAAAAGCCAACGGCAGGCTTATTGTAATTGACGGAGGTTTCTGCAAGGCTTATCAGAAAACCACCGGCATTGCGGGATATACATTGATATTTAATTCCCACGGTCTTAGACTGATGTCGCACCAGCCGTTCAGCAGTATAGAAAAGGTTTTAAACGACAACGAGGATATAGAATCCCAGTCTGAAATATTTGAAACAGAGAAAAAGAGGGTAATGGTAGGCGACACGGACACGGGAGTTATAATAAAAGAAAAAATTGCCCAGCTTGAGCAGATTTTGGAGCTGTACAGGCAGGGGAAAAGATTCCCTTTATAAAATTTAGGGAAAGAAAAGCTAAGTAAAGGAGGTATGGACAATGAAAAAGATAATTGCGGTTATGCTCTGTGTTTGTGTGCTGGCTTTTGCCGGATGCTCAAATACGGAGAAAACAACGGACAATGACACAGCGGCTCAGGGTGCTAAATACCTTGAAAAAGAGGGCATTGCCCCATATGACCTTTCCGATGGCGAGGAGTATATTCTAAATGTTATGAATATCAAAAAGGATGCATTGCTTGTTTCCTACAACGCCACAGAGAATTCAAAAATGCTCATGGTAAGAGTATACAACCTCAATGACGGTCAATGGGACGAAACAGGAAATCTTGCTTTTGTGATTGCAGATGACAATAAGCAGGGAACAATTTCAATTATGGAAAAGGACAATTATGTTTTGGAGTTGTCCGCAGGCTTCACATCTTCAAAAAGTGAAAAGATTGATGACGAAAACGAGTATATTCGCAGTCAAAAAATTGTTATCAATGATTTTCAGAATATAGAACTAAACAAGGAAATACCGGTTGCCATATATATAAACGACAGCGATACAGCCGGTGTACCCATTGAACTTAGCGAATTTTCCGATACGTCAAACTTTGAGGGAATAGATTTGGTTCGAGCTGTGACCTTTGAGTTTATGGACGAAACGCTCTGATATCAGAGAAAAGAGGTGTCAGCTATGAATAAAAAGATACTTTCATTAGTGTTTTGCATATGCTTGTTTATATCTGTTTTTGCAGGCTGTTCAGATGAAGATACGAAAAAGGAAACTGAAGAAACTACAAATGAAATTACCTCTGAAACAAGCGGAAAAACAGAACCGGTGGTAGAGAGAGGAACCTTAAAATCCTTTGGAATAGTTCCCGATGATTATGTGTCATTTAGCGCAAAGATGTTTGATATTTTGGGACTTGATACAAAAGAGGATATTTATGTATACAATGTACCTCAGGAAGCGAAAGTTATATATATAGAAGCCTATTCCTTTGACGGAAGCGGATGGAAAAATGTTTGGGATTCCGGAGCAGGCATAACAGCCCCGTCACATATGAGCGGAGAAATCGCCATTGAAATAAAAAAGGACTATTCTCTGAAAATATCAGGTGATTACTTTAGTTCAACAACAAAACCCTTAACATTATCTGAAAATATTGAGAACGTCACAGTTTTAAAGCTTGATGATTTTTGGGAGTTTGAGCTGGACAAGGAAGTACCCGTATATATGATTTTAGCGGACGAAGAGAAAAATGAGTTTTCATATAATCTGGAGGATTATCCGAGTACGGAAAATCTTGACGGAGTAGATATTGCCCAGGTTTTAACCATTGAGTTTTCAAGCGAACCACTCTAAAATTTAATAAGTTTTTTACGGAGCAGGCGGAGAAATCCGCTTGCTTTTTTGTTTGTAACGGTGATGTGACTGAAAATGAAAGATAAATTAAATTTTTGACCGTTTTCAAGTGAGGAGATTAAAAGTGTTTAATTATTAGTTGAATTTTTAGAAAATAAAATTATTTATATTTAAAGTGGCGAATATTATATTTTATACAGAAAAAGTTATTAGTTTGACACGCAATAGTTATCTGGAATAAAAGTATATGATATTGCAGAAGTAAAAAGGCAAATTTGCGTCGGTTATGATTGGCGGAAACATTGAAAACGGTCATGAAAATCAAAAACAATCATTATTTTATGCGAAAAAATGACATATACGCTCGAAATAAAGGAGTACAGGTCGTATTTATTAAAAATAAATATGGATAAATAGCTATTTTATTTGATAATGATACATATTTTTATTAAATATGCACAAAAAATCGGGTGAAAGATTGTAACTGATTTTGAACGAACTTGCTTGACTTGAAGATTTTACCGTGCTAAAATATATACAACAACAAGGGAGAACAAAGTACAAAGGAGGCGAGATTTTATGCTGACACAGGAACGGCACGAAGAAATATGCAGAATAGTTAATGATAAAAAGGCAGTAACTGTTACAGAATTGGTGAAATTGCTGGGAAGCAGTGAGTCAACCATAAGACGTGATTTGAATTATCTTCACGATAAGGGAAAAATTAAAAAGGTTCACGGCGGAGCTACAAGCCTTATCAACAATTACACAACCAGAGAAGATACGGTTGATGAAAAAGCTCTTCTTCATATGGAAGAAAAAGAAAAAATCGGACGATATGCGGCAAGTTTGATTGAACCGGGAGAGCTTATATATATAGATGCAGGAACAACAACAGGATGTTTGGTTTCAAATATTAAAGATAAAGATTGTATTTATGTTACAAACGGCATAAGCCATGCAAAGCTGTTAGGACAAATGGGATGCAGAGTTTTTGTAATCCCGGGAACAATAAGAGGATGTACGGAAGCTATTATCGGAGGAGAAGCCAACGACTATTTGATGCGTTATAATTTTACAAAAGGCTTTTTCGGAGTGAACGGCATAAGTCTTGAAAACGGACTTACAACTCCTGACCCGGATGAAGCCCGTACAAAAACGGCGGCAATGTCAAGATGCAAACAGTGTTACGTTTTGGCTGACTCTTCAAAATTCAGAATTGTTACAGCCGTAACATTTGGCCAGCCGGAGGACGCAAGAATTATTACAACTACACTGGAAGAAAAACAATTCAAACTAAAAACTGAAATTGTGGAGGTTGATCAGTATGATTTATACAGTCACATTTAATCCGTCATTGGACTACATAGTAAGAGTTGACGATTGGAATCAAGGAGAGGTTGTAAGAACCGCAGGAGAGCAGATTTTCCCAGGCGGCAAAGGCGTAAATGTTTCCATAGTTATGCAGAACTTAGGTTTTTCCACAAAGGCTTTGGGCTTTAAAGCAGGATTTACCGGCGAAGCTTTGGAGCAGATGCTCAGACAGTACGGCTGCGAAACAATGCTTATACCTATTGATAACGGCTTTACCAGAATCAATGTAAAGCTTAAATGCCCGAACGAGGAGAAAGAAAAGAGAGAAACAGATATAAACGGCCAGGGCCCGAATATCTCCAAGGAACATATAGATAAGCTTTTCTCCGAGCTTGACAAAATAGAAGAGGGCGACGTGCTTGTGCTTGCAGGAAGTATCCCGAACACATTGCCTGAGGATATTTATCAGCAGATAATGGCAAGAATGGTCGGTAAAAACATCAAGATTGCCGTAGACGCTACAAAGGATTTGCTTTTGAATGTTTTACAGTACAATCCTTTCCTTATAAAGCCTAACAACCACGAGCTGGGAGAAATGTTTGGCGTAAAGATTACAAACACAGGGGACATCGTTACCTATGCCAAGAAGCTCCAGGAAATGGGAGCGAGAAACGTGCTTGTTTCAATGGCAGGAGACGGCGCACTGCTTTTAACAGAAGACGGAGATATATATCAGAGCTTGCCGCCTAAGGGCAAGGTTGTAAATTCCGTTGGCGCAGGCGACTCAATGGTAAGCGGATTTATGGCAGGATACCTCAACACAGGGGATTATATGGAGGCTTTGAAAATGGGTCTTTGCACAGGTTCTGCCACAGCTTTCAAGGATTGGCTTGCAACCAAAGAGGATGTAATGAAGATTTACAATGAATTTAATCTTTGATTTTGTATCTTAACAGCGTGACGCTGTTGCAATATATAGAAAAATGAAAAGGAGAATGGTTATGCGTATTACAGATTTACTCTCACCTAAGGGTATTGACCTGAATGCGAAAGTTTCCACAAAAGAACAAGCCATAGATAAGCTTGTATCATTGATGGATGCAACCGGCAAAGTAAACAATGTAGAAGTTTACAAGCAGGCAGTAATCAAAAGAGAAGAGGAAGGAACAACCGCCATGGGCGAAGGAGTTGCAATTCCTCATGCGAAAACATCAGCGGTAAGTGCACCTGGTCTTGCGGCAATGGTAGTACCATCCGGCTGTGATTATGACACACCGGACGGAGAACCGGCAAAGTTGTTTTTCCTTATTGCGGCGCCAAACACAAAAGACAATGTTCATCTTGACGTTTTGGCACAGCTTTCAATCCTTCTTATGGATGACGATTTCAGAACAAACCTTATGAATGCAAAGTCCGTTAAGGAATTTCTTCAGATAATCGACGACGCCGAAAGCGATAAAAAGGCTGAGGTTAAAGAGGAAAGCGCAGACGGATACGCAGTATTGGCAGTTACCGCATGTCCTACAGGTATCGCTCATACATATATGGCTGCCGAGGCTTTGGAGCAGGCAGGAAAGAAGCTGAATGTTGCAATAAAAGTTGAAACAGACGGCTCAGGCGGAGCAAAAAATGTTCTCACAGCCGAAGAAATTAAAAAAGCAAAATGCATCATCCTTGCAACCGATACAAAGGTTCCTACAGCCCGTTTTGAAGGCAAAAAGGTTATTCAGGTAAAGGTTGCCGACGGTATTCATAAAGCGGAAGAGCTTGTAACAAGAGCCAACAACGGCGAAGGTGAAATCTTCCACGAGGCAGGCAGCAGCAAGGCAAAGGCAGAAGAAGAGGAAAAAGGCGGAGTAGGTCACCAGATTTACAAGCACCTTATGAGCGGCGTTAGCCACATGCTTCCTTTCGTTATAGGCGGCGGTATTCTTACAGCTCTTGCATTCCTTGTTGATACAATCTGCGGCTACGGCGGCGCAGCTTCCGGAAGCTTCGGTTCTATCACACCTCTTGCAGCATTCTTTAAGACAGTAGGCGGCCTTGCAATGGGACTTATGGTTCCGGTTTTAGCAGGCTATATCGCATATTCAATCGCTGACCGTCCCGGACTTGCTCCAGGTTTTGTAGGCGGACTTATTGCAGCAAACGGAAACGCAGTTATGAACTTTGAAGGCGCAGAGGGTTTCCAGGGCTTCATCGCTCAGTTTGCTTTCGGAAATACAGGTAACACAGTTTCAGGCTTCCTCGGAGGTCTTGCAGCAGGATTTATCGCAGGCTTTATAGTTTTGGGACTTGAAAAGCTTTGCGCAAAGTTCCCGCCGTCACTTGAAGGTATTAAACCTACACTTATTTATCCTCTTGTAGGAATTTTTGCAATTGGCGTACTTATGTACTTTATCTTTAACCCGATTATTGGTATAATAAATACAGCCCTCAGCAATATGCTTCTTGCAATATCCGGCGCAGGAATGATGGTTGTACTTGGACTTATCCTTGGAGCTATGATGGCTATAGATATGGGTGGTCCTATCAATAAGGCGGCTTATGTATTCGGTACAATGTGCCTCGGTATGGCTGCAACAGCAGACGCAGCTGCTGCAAACGATTATTACATGATTATGGCAGCAATCATGGTAGGAGGTATGGTACCACCGGTAGGTATTGCTCTTGCAACTACATTCTTCCCAAATAGATTTACAAAGGCAGAGAGAAACTCAACAGTTTCCAACTATCTTATGGGTGCATCATTCATCACAGAAGGCGCAATCCCATTTGCAGCATCCGACCCGATTCACGTAATTCCGGCAACAGCAGCAGGCGCAGCAGTAGCAGGTTTCCTTTCAACCCTCTTTGGCTGCACACTTATGGCTCCTCACGGCGGTATATTCGTATTCGCAACAGTCGGCAATCCGCTTATGTACATTGTATCTTGGCTTGTAGGAAGCGTTGTAACAATGCTGCTGCTTGCAGTGCTCAAAAAACCACGTCCTGAGTACGCAGCAGAAAAGGCAGGAAAATAATTTGAGTTCAGAAAAACTGAACAAGCGTAATTCTACAAAGAAAAGGAGTCAATCAAAATGAAAAGTTTTAGCTACGTAATCACAGACGCAGAAGGAATCCACGCTCGCCCAGCAGGACTGCTCGTAAGACAGGCAGCAAAATATCAAAGCGCAATTAAAATTGAAAAAGGCGGAAAATCAGGGGACGCAAAAAGAATTTTTGCAGTAATGGGTCTTGCAGCAAAGCAGGGAGAAACAGTTACAATTTCCGCTGACGGTGCTGACGAGGATACAGCAATCGCTGAGCTCGAGGCATTCATGAAAGAAAATCTGTAATTACCTAATTTCAAGATAATATAAAACCCCAAGGAGACGCTCCGGCATACAAAATGCCGGAGCGTTTTTGCATAGTGATTTTCATAAGCTTAATCAGTCATGTCTTTGATTTTAAAGCCGTTGACACCTGAAAAAATTGAGTATATAATTTAATAAATTGATTATATTTTTATATAAGTGTATGGCGAAGATTTACGACGGGAGATGAAGCAGTTGCAGGGAGATATGAATTGCAGGCTCAGCAAAATCGAGCTTAGAAACTTTAAAAATACGGAATACGGTATTGTGGAGATGCCCTCTTTTGCCAATAAGGAATATTTTTCCCGCAGTGCCGATATTTTGGGAATTTACGGTCAAAACGGTTCGGGAAAAACTGCGGTTGTGGAGTGCATTTCCATACTGAAAAATCTTGTTGAGGGCAAGACCCTTCCGGCAAACGTGAAAAATTATATTGCCCAAACCAGTGAAACCTGCCAGCTGAGAATTTGGTTTACCGTGGAATTTAACGGAGAAAAAAGCCTTTTGGAATATAAGGTGGAGCTGGGAGAAATTTCAAAGGAGCAGACGGGAATAATCACCGAAGAGCTTTTCGCTTCCGAGTACAGCGGCAAAGGCTTTAAAAGAAAAAAGCTTATTATAGGCTACAGCTCCGAAAAGGGAAAATCCTTTGTCACACCGGATAAATTATATAAAGACCTTGTAAAGCTCAGAGAAGAAAGTTCTGTGGATATGATGGTAGCCAGAAGAATTACCCAGCGTGAGGGTGTTTCATTTATTTTCGGCGACGATATGAACCGTGTTTTTGAACTTTCAAAGGATGTTTTAGGTGTGTGCAGCGGAGTTATCAAAGCTTTAAGAGATTACGCCGCCTATGACCTTTTTGTTATTTCAAATGTAAGGGAATCCCACGACCACAATATCTGTCTGATACCTGTGCTGTCGGGAGCTGAGGACAAAAAGGAAGAGAGCAGAAAGTATTTTGTTCCCGTTGACGAGCCCTTTGTTTTGGAAAAAAGCAAGTTTGTATTTTTTGAAAATATACTTAAAAAAATGAACACCGTTATATGTACAATAATTCCAGGCCTTAACATAGACATTCACAGCTTCGGGGAACAGCTTATGGAAAACGGTAAGGAGGGTGTAAAGGTTCAGCTTGTATCAAAAAGGGGAGATGTGACAATTCCCCTTAAATATGAATCGGAGGGTATTATAAAAATAATATCCCTGCTTAACCTGCTTATGTGCGTGTACAACAATCCCTTTATGTGCCTTGTGGCGGACGAGCTGGACGCAGGAATATATGAATATCTGTTGGGAGAGCTTCTCTCTGTTTTCCGCAGAGGGGCAAAGGGTCAGCTTTTGTTTACCTCACACAATCTGAGAGCCTTGGAAATGCTTGATAAAACCAGCGTGATTTTTTCAACAGTAAATCCGGAAAACAGGTATATACGCCTTAAAAATGTGAGAAATTCCAACCTCAGGGACATATATCTGAGAAGCATTATACTTGGCGGACAGGATGAAGAGATTTACGACGAAACCGACGCAATAGAGATGGGAAGAGCTTTCAGAAGCGCAGGAAAGGCGGTGCGCAGTGAAGAACAAAACTAAAAAGGTCATACTTTTCATAGTTGAAGGCCCTACGGATGCGGATACATTAAGTCCGGTTCTGAAAAAAATATTCAAGCCCGGTGATATACATTTTCATGTAGTTCACGGGGATATAACAACAGTAAAAAAATCCTCATACGACGCCGTTATGAAGCGGCTTTCTTCACAGATTACAGAAGAGATGAAGAGATACCGCTTTACCAAAAAGGATGTGGTGAGGATTATACATATAGTTGACACCGACGGCGCTTTTGTGTCCTCGGAAAATGTGGTTTTCAAAGATACTCACCATATTGAATACGGAAAAGACCACATTTATACGGATAATCCGGTGAGTATCATAGGCAGAAACCGTCAGAAATCAATGTCCTTAAGAGAGTTAAGCTATGCTGCAACTGTGGGAGGAATACCCTATTCAGTCCATTATTTTTCAAGGAATATTGAACATGTTATGCACAACCAGCAGGGAAATCTCACCAGCGACCAGAAGATGTATTATGCCGACGAGTTTGTAAAGATTTACGGAAACTCACCGGAAAGGTTCTTAAAGTTTATTTACTCAAAGGATTTTGCGGTTTCGGGAAACTACAGGGAAACCTGGGATTTTATAATGGAGGACTGCAATTCCCTCCACCGACATTCAAACCTGCATTTGATTTTTTCATTTTGCGATATAAAATAAAGCGACCTTTTACGTCAGAAACAAAACTGATGTAAAAGGTCATTTTTTAAATATTCATATCTTTTTTTGTAAAGATGATTACCGAAGCTGCGCTTAGAATAATACATCCGGCAAGAAGAATGAATGGGGCATAAACCGAAAAGCTGTCGCCGGCAATAATTTTTTCCGGTGAAAACAAGGTAAAATAAGTGGTATATTTTATCTTTTCAAGGTTGCCGCCCATGTTTGCCATCATCTGGAGAACATACATCAAAACATTTACTCCTGCGCCCACGCCCAAACTGTATTTTGTATCGTTAAAAATACAGGAGGAGAGAAAGCAAATTGAAGCCATGAAAAGCTGTAAAAACAGCAGTGAGAGATTTAAGTAAATTAAATCAGAGGCTATGTTTTCCTGAGGATACATTATTTTACAGCAGATAAGCTGTAAAACCGTTACGTACAAAATCAGAAAGAATACTCCTGAATACAGCACGGCCATTTGAGTAAAAGCGATTGTTTTTCTTTTTACCGGAGCTGCCATAAGAGCTGACATTGAGCCTCTGTCCACATATTTTGCAATAAGTCCGTTTGCCCTTATAATAGCATAGACCATAGGGAAAATCAGCAAAATCATTCCGTAAAGATAGGAGGACATGAAGCCCAAAAGGGTAGCAGTGTTTCCGTTCATGCCGAAAGCCGCCATCATTTCGGAAAAAAGCTCAGTAAACTCCTTTAGAACCTCTTCCATTTCCGGATTATACATTCCGGTTATCATTGTTACGTATAGTGTAAGTATTGCGATAAAAATCACAATAAGCTTTAGGGAGGACTTTATTTCTCTGAAATATAATGTTTTATTTATCATTTTTTCCGCCTCCGTAATACTGTAGGAATATTTCCTCAAGGGATTGTCTTGCGGTAACCTCAACGGTGTTTCCTTTTTGTATGCCGGAAAAATCCCTTGCAAAATATTCGGCTGTCTTTTCGTTTTCAAGAGTAACTGTGTATTTCTTGACATGTCTGTTGCGCAGTTCTTCCGTCGAGTCGGTTGCAGCCAGTTTTCCGTCTTTTATTATTGAAATTCGGTCGCAGGTTTTTTCTACCTCTTCAAAAATATGGCTGGAAATAAAAATAGTTTTTCCCTTGGACTTTTCCCTTTGAATAAGCTCGATAAATCTTTTCTGCATAATAGGGTCAAGTCCGCTGGTGGGTTCGTCCAGAATAAGCACCTGAGGGTCGTGCATAAAAGCGGAAACAATTCCCACCTTTTGCTTCATGCCTTTGCTCATTTTCTTGATTTTTCCCTTAGGGTCAAGCTCAAACATTTCTAAAAGGGATTTTTTAAGGCTTCCGTTTTTTATTTTGCGGTATTTTTCCATAAAGTTTAAATAATCAATGCCTGTCATGTCGTCGAAAAAATTTATTTCTCCAGGAATATAACCCACAAACTCCTGTATTTTGCATCGCTCATGGAAGCAGTCAAAGCCATTTATACGGCATTTTCCCGAATTAGGCTTAATAAATCCCATCAGGTGTCTTATGGTTGTGGTTTTACCGGCTCCGTTTGGCCCTAAAAAGCCAAAAATTTCGCTTTCCTTAACAGACATAGAAATATCAAAAATTCCCTTGTTGTTTCCGTAGTCGTGGGTTAGACTTTCAATTTCTATAATATTCATAGGCGCACCCTCCTTGCAGATATATTTTTATAAAAATATAAGGTAATTCTGACACTCAGAATTACCTTATTATTTTATGTAATAAAATTATTCGCACATGTCCTCATAGCTGTAAAGCTCAAGACCGCCGGCTGTAATTGCTTTTGCGGCAGCCTCTCCGTCGGAAGCCTTTACAATCATGGCAACTCTGTTAGCAGAAGCCAAAGCGTACATATACTCAATATTAAGGCCTTTGCTGCAAAGAATGTGTGTCATCTTGTGAAGCTCGCCAACCTTGTCCTGAAGCTTAACTGCGATAACGTCTGTAAGCATTGCGGAAAAGCCCTTATCTCTCAGTGCGTCCTTTGCGGTTTCCGGATTGGAAACAATCATTCTCAACATACCGTATTCTGTTGTGTCAGCCATGCTGAGAGAGAGAATGTTTACTTTTTCCTGTACGAGAGCTTCTGTAACCTCTTCCAGTCTGCCCTGACGGTTTTCGATAAATACGGATAACTGTTTAATAAACATAGTTCTACCTGCCTTTCGTAATAGTAATATAAATAAAACTTCTGTTTATATTTTATCAGTTGTACTTTCTGTTGTCAATTACGTGTTGACTCTTGCCCATGCTTCTTTCGATGCTCTTAGGCTCAACAAGCTTAACCTTAACCGCAAGACCGATAGCCTGCTTGATAACCTCTGTAATTTTATTTGTGAGATTTTCAAGCTCTCTGATTTCGTCGGAGAAGAATCTCTCTTCAACCTCAACTCTAACCTCAAGTGTATCGAGATTGTTTACACGGTCAACAATGAGCAGATAGTGAGGTGTAGTGCCGCCCATTTCAAGCAATGCAGCTTCAATCTGGCTTGGGAATACGTTAACGCCTCTGATAATAAGCATGTCGTCGGTTCTGCCTGTAAATCTTGCGATTCTTGCGGTAGTTCTTCCGCACTGACAAGGCTTGTGAGTGATGCTTGTAAGGTCTTTTGTTCTGTAACGGATAAGAGGAATACCCTCTTTTGTAAGGGTTGAAATAACAAGCTCGCCGGTCATGCCGTCACGGAGAGGCTTGAGGGTTTTCTGGTCAACAATTTCAGGAAGGAAGTGGTCTTCATGAATATGAAGTCCTGAATGGAATTGACAGTCTGTTGCAACGCCCGGGCCCATAATTTCGCTCAAGCCGTAAATATCGTGAGCATGAATTCCCAGCATGTTTTCAATCTGAGAACGCATTTTCTCTGTCCAAGGCTCAGCGCCGTTTATTGAAGCTTTAAGCTTTATTTTGTCACGAACACCCATCTCGTTGATTGTTTCAGCGATGTGAAGCAGATATGACGGTGTGCACATAATACCTGTAACGCCGAAGTCAATCATCATGTTGATAAGCTTCTTTGTGTTTCCTGTTGACATTGGTACAACAGTTGCGCCCAGCTTTTCTGCGCCGTAGTGAGCACCCAAACCGCCTGTGAACAAACCGTAGCCGTATGCGATTTGAATAATGTCGTTTTGACCTAATCCTGCCATTGTGATACAGCGGGCAACGCACTCGCTCCATGTTTCGATATCACGTCTTGTGTATCCTACAACAGTTGCTTTTCCTGTTGTGCCGCTGGATGCGTGAATTCTGGTAATCTGTGAATTAGGAACGGCAAATAATCCGAAAGGATAGGTGTCACGCAGGTCGTCCTTTGTGGTAAAAGGCAGTTTGTCCAAGTCTTCGATGCCCTTAATATCGCCCGGTTCAAGTCCCAGAGCCTGCATCTTTTTTCTGTAGTATTCAACGCTGTGATATACTCTGTCAACCAGCTTTCTAAGTCTGGCGCTTTGCAGGTTAGTCATTTCGTCCCTGCTCATACATTCTTTTGTTTCGTTCCAGATCATATGGTCAGCAACCCTTCCTTATAATATTTATGCTTTTATATTTATTAAAGATTATAGCCTATCTCAAAGGCTTTTTTATTTATTTCAATGGTCTTAGGAGGAACTGTGGTTTCAATAACATCAAGCCAATCCTCTTTGTCAAAGCCCATGTATTTTGCGGCGGCGCCCAAAACGATTACGTTAAATGTACGAGGTGCGCCCAGCTTCTTTGCTTCCTCTGTAGCTTCAACAACAATGGTGTTTCTCTTTTCCTTGAGTGTGCGGATTATGTTTTCAGGGTACTGAGCAACACCTGTAACAACTGTAATAGGGTCAATTCTCCAGTCGTTTACAATAACGGAACCGTCCTTTTTAAGGAAATGAATATAGCGGAGAGCCTCCAAACGCTCGAAAGCAATCAAAACATCTGCCTGACCCTCTTCAACGATAGGTTCTGCAACATTGTCGCCGTAGCGTACAAAAGTAACAACGCTTCCGCCTCTCTGTGCCATTCCGTGAACCTCGGAAAGCTTTACGTCATAGCCTGCACATGTTGCAAGCTTGCCTAAAATTCGGCTGGTGAGAAGTGTTCCCTGTCCGCCTACTCCTACTATCATAATATTCTTTGTCATATTATTCACCAACCTTTACCTGCTCTATAGCTGAGAATTTGCAAAGCTGCATGCAAAGTCCGCAGCCGTTGCACATTGTTTCGTCAATGGAGATTGTGCCGTCCTCGTTCTTTGTAAGGGCAGGACAACCTGGTTTTAAACATGCTCCGCACTTTTTACACTTGTCGGAAACAGGTCTGCACTTGAATGGGAACTTAACGCCCTTGAGAAGTGCGCATGGAGCTTTTGTAATGATAACTGATACAGCCTCTCTTGCTGTTTCTCTCTTTACAACCTCTTCAAGCTCTTTTTGATTGAATGCGTCAACCTCGTAAACATTTTCAATACCCAAAGATTTGCAGAGATTGTAAATGTTTATTGCAGGAACAATTTCGCCCTTGAGTGTCTTTCCTGTAGCGGCGTGGTCCTGATGACCGGTCATTCCTGTTGTGGAGTTGTCAAGGATAATAACTGTGCCTGTGGACTGGTTGTAAACCATGTTTACAAGGGAGTTGATACCTGTGTGCATAAAGGTGGAGTCACCGATAACTGCAACCCAGTTGCGGATGTAATCCTTGCCCTTTGCCTTTTCCATACCGTGGAGTGTGCTGATACTTGCGCCCATGCATATTGTTGTGTCGATAACGGAAAGAGGAGCAACTGCGCCCAATGTGTAACATCCGATGTCGCCTGCGCCGTGGATTTTAAGCTTTTTAAGCACGGTGAACACACTTCTGTGTGGACATCCCGGACATAGGATTGGAGGTCTTGGAGGAACCTGTGCAGGCTTGTCTGCGTCTGTAGGCTCGCCTAAAACCTTTTCTCTTATCATTTCTGCGTTGTACTCGCCCTGGACAGTGAATATCTCTTTGCCCACTGCCTTTGAAATTCCCCATGCCTTTACCTGCTCTTCAATAACAGGCTCAAGCTCTTCAAATATGTAAAGCTTATCAACCTTAGAAGCGAACTCCTCAATAAGCTTTTTAGGAAGAGGATTTACAAGACCAAGCTTCAAAACAGAAGCGTTTGGCATTGCCTCTTTTACGTACTGATATGGTATACCGCTTGTGATAAAGCCAACTGAAAGGTCGTTGTATTCAACCTTGTTTATTGGCATTGTGTTGGCGTCCTCAGCCATTCTTTTAAGTCTGTCCTCAACAAACAGATGACGCTTAATAGCGTTGCCCGGCATCATAACAAACTTTGCAGCGTCACGCTCGTAAGCGATATCCTCAGGCTCTACACGCTCCTGAAGCTCTACAAGACCCTGTGAGTGGGAAAGTCTTGTGGTAGTTCTCAAAATAATAGGTGTGTCATATTTTTCGCTGAGGTCATAAGCATATTTCATGAACTCCTTTGCTTCTGCGCTGTCGGAAGGCTCTACAACAGGAACCATAGCGGCTCTTGCCACCATACGGCTGTCCTGCTCGTTCTGAGAGCTGTACATTCCCGGGTCGTCGGCGGCAACAAGAACAAGTCCGCCTTTAACGCCTGTATATGCGGCTGTGTAAAGTGGGTCAGCCGCTACGTTTACGCCAACGTGCTTCATTGCGCACATGGAGCGAACACCTGCAATAGATGCGCCCAGAGCAACTTCCATTGCAACCTTTTCGTTTGGAGCCCATTCTGCGTAAACCTCATCATATTTAACTACATTTTCGCTTACCTCTGTGCTTGGTGTTCCCGGATATGCGGAAGATACCTTTACACCTGCTTCGTAAGCGCCTCTTGCTATGGCTTCATTGCCAAGTAAAATTCTCTTTTCAGCCACTTTTATATTCCATCCTTTCGTAAATCAGTTACTCTCTTTGCTTTTCCTTCAAATCTTTGCAGTGTATTCGGTGATACAAGCTGGATTTTACAGTCAAGACCCAGCGTCATGTGAAGTTTCTTCTTGATCTTATCTTCAAGCTCTTCCAAAGCGGCATAGGAGTCCATCATGCCCTCTGCGGCAACCTCAACCTTAACGGTGAGTATGTCGGAGTGGTCTTTTCTTTCAACTACAATTTCGTAGTTTGGTCCTATTCCGTCTGTATTTATCAAAACTTCCTCAATCTGGCTTGGGAATACGTTAACGCCTCTTATCTTCAGCATGTCGTCTGTACGTCCTGAGAGATTTTCCATTCTTGCAGTGGTTCTTCCGCAGGCACATGGCTCGTACATAAGTCTTGTGATATCTCTTGTGCGGTAACGGATAAGTGGCAGAGCTTCCTTTGTGATACATGTAACAACAAGCTCACCCTTTTCACCCGGTGCTAAAACCTCTCCGGTATTTGGATCTATAACCTCGGCGATGAAGTGGTCCTCGTTAATGTGCATACCGTTGAGCTCAAGACATTCTCCGGAAACGCCGGGACCTATAAGCTCGCTCATGCCGTAGTTCTGGGTAAGGTTTACATCCTCGCCCCAAACCTTGTAAAGCTCTTTTCTCATGGCCTCTGTCATAAGCTCAGAGCCCAAAAGCAGAGTTTTAATCTGTAAATCTTTCTTTATATCTATGCCTATCTGTTGAGCAACCTCGGCAATTCTCATGGCGTATGATGGAGTTGCAACCAAAAGAGTGGTGCCGAAATCCTTCATGTACATAAGCTGTTTCTCTGTGTTTCCTGTTGAAGAGGGGACAATGGCTGCGCCCACCTTCTCAAGACCGTTGTGAAGACCCAAAGCGCCGGTGAACATTCCGTAGCCGAAGCAAATCTGAGCTACGTCCTCATCAGTAGCGCCGCCGGCAACGGCAAGTCTTGCCACACATTCCTTCCATATATCAAGGTCGTGGTCTGTATAACCTACAACCGTGGGCTTTCCTGTTGTGCCGCTGGATGCATGAATTCTTCTGAGTTCCTTTTTAGGCACTGTAAACAGACCATAAGGATAATTATCTCTCATGTCCTGCTTTGTGGTAAAAGGCAGTTTTTGAATATCATTAAGTGTTACGATGTCATCAGGTGTAACACCTGCCGCTTCCATTTTGGCACGGTAAGCAGGAACTTTTTCGTAAACACGCTTTACTGTTTCTTTAAGTCGTTCCAGCTGGATTTTTTCAATCTCATCTCTGGACAGGGTTTCTTCTTTTGCCCATATCATAATAATTTTACCTCCTCGTTACTGCGTTTATATAAGGAAAAGCTCTCTTTGTTCCTTTAAAGCGGTATCAAACCGTCGCAGTACAGTGCATGAAGCTATTATATCACTTTTTTCCCACTTTGTCTTGTGTTTTTTAGATAATTTTACAAAAAAATTCTGAAATCTTCGTTTTTTTTGATATATGAAAGAATTTTGATTTATTGAATTTTCTTTAATATATATTTTATTCTGATATTAGTAATTTTATAGGATTTAGCGAAAATATCACGCTTAATATTTATACCGAGAAAGCAAAGTATACCCATATAAAATTACTTAATTTGATATTATATCGTTTACAGCGGTGTGTTTTTCTGCTATATTTAGTATACAAATATATAAGTAAAGTTTTGCCATGAGTTTGCTCATAAGGCATCTTTGATTATGATATAATAAGGATATTCACGTTTTTGTGATTGGAGAACAGAAAATATGAAAAGCTTTTCCATTAAAATTGCCGACACAGTCATAAAAATAACACCGGTATATTCTCAGATTTTTGAGATGTGCAGGGATTATTTGACAGATGAAGAACCTCTTTTTGAGGTTGAAACAAATGAAAAGGACTTTGAAAGAGAAAAAGCTATGGCTGACGGAGAATACAGACTAAGCTACCTTGAAACACTGGCGGTGTACCGTAAAATTGTCACAAGGCTTGTTTTTTCCGATATACTGTTGGTTCACGGCTCCGCTATAGCAGTGGACGGAAAAGCCTATCTTTTCACAGCTCCAAGCGGCACGGGAAAATCAACCCATACAAGAATGTGGCGTGAATATTTTAAGGAAAGAGCCGTAATGGTCAACGACGATAAGCCCCTTGTACGATTTAAAGATGAGGGCGTATTTATTTACGGAACGCCTTGGAACGGAAAGCACAGACTTGGAAACAACATCTGCGTACCCTTAAAAGGCGTGTGTATCCTTGAAAGGGCAAAGGAAAACAGCATTTCGAGGATAAGCAAAAAAGAAGCCTATCCCACATTGCTTTCCCAGATTTACAGACCCATTGAAAACGGTGAAGCCATGATAAAGACCTTACAGCTTGCAGATAAATTTATGGAGCTTCCTCTCTACCGCTTGGGATGCAACATATCCCAGGATGCGGCAATAACAGCCTATGAGGGGATGAAAGACCAACTATAAAAAGTCAATAGGAAAAATAAAAAAATAACGAATAAGGGATGAAAAAATATGCAAGACAAAAAGACCTGAACAAAAAGTCCAAGTCGATGGATAAGTGGGTATAAAAAGATTATTTAAATTGAGGGACGTAAGCGGTATTGTATTTCAAAACAGCAAAAATGGTGTTACAAAGCTTTCTGGCAACAGCACCAACAGCAGTAAGATGATGCTTGCCCTCGGATCGCTTTTTTTGATAAAAAGCCGAGAAAACCGGATCATGAAAGGCTGCAATCAAGGCAGCCTGAAACAGAGCTTTGCGCAAATAGGGAGAGCCACGCTTACTCATTTTGTTATTGGTGGATTGGTATTCACCGGATTGGCTGACAGAAGCGTCTATACCTGCATAAGCAGCAAGCTTGGAAGCGTTTGAAAAGCGAGAGATATCACCGATCTCTCCTAAAATAACAGCGGCGTTAATATTGCCTACACCCGGTACAGTCATAATAGGAGAATTAATTTTATCAAGGATAACTTTGATTTCTGCTTCCACATCACATACCTGAGCGTCAATAAATTTAATCTGCTCAATTAAAAGCCGAAGCTGTAAAGAGAAGCTATCCTGACAGAACTTCAGTCCGAAAGAACTTGCTGCGAGCTCTGAAATCTGAGTGATTTTGTTTTTGGCAAAACCCTTAAAAGAGACCTTTTTGAGCACGTTTTCAAGCTGTTCAGAAGAGATGTTTTCAAAATCATCCGCAGTCTGAAAGTGCGAAAGAAGTTCTTTAGAGGTTTCGCCGAAAACATCTGAAAAAGCAGTGTGATATTCTGGGAACACCTGGTCAAGAACACAGATTACCTTGCGCTTCAAGTCTGAAATGGACGAAACAAGATAAGTGCGAAAGCGTGACAGATTACGCAGTGACATTGTGTCTTCATCTGACAGTGAGGTTTCAACAAAATCACCGTAGCGTATCAAATCAGCAATGAGAACAGAATCGATGAAATCTGTTTTACGCTTTCTGATTTCAGTCCCTTTTCGCCAGCCGTCAGTTTGAATAGGATTAACGACATGAACAACAAATCCATTTTCAACAAGAAATGAGTAAATCGAAAGCCAATAATGACCGGTAGCCTCCATTCCTATTTCAACTTCTGATTGATTATTGATATGTACTGATAATTTTTCAATCAGGCTGTTTGCGCCTTCGGTTGTGTTTGAAAACGAGAATGCTTTGAATAATGGTTTTGCCGTTTCATCAATAAGAGAAGCAACATGAGTATTTTTGCCGATATCAATTCCGAGATAAAGCATAACATTCACCTAAATAAACAGATTTTAGATAGTTCCTCTTATCTGATAAACGTTACTGCCTTGTTCTATATTCGAAGTACGGCAATCAGCCGTCAACATCCAACTTATTCGTAATCTGTTTATCAGAAAGAGGTGTCAGTCTTTCCAGTACGGAGTAGCTTTTGGCTCCCCAAGGAGAATACGACATCCTCTATCTAATAACTACAATTATACAACATTATGTTGAATAATTATACAGTTGATTTTGGGAGATAGGCTCCCTTATCAACCTAAATTTATTATACAAGGAGAATAAAAATGAAATTAAAAGACGGATTTATAACATACAATACAGGAGATGAAAATCTGCTGGTAGCTACAGGCGAAGCGGGAAAAAGCTTCAACGGAATAGTGAGAAACAATGAAACAGCCGCATTTATTGCAGAGCTTTTGAAAAACGAAATTACAGAGGACGAAATTGTAAATAAAATCCTTGAAGAATACGACGTTGACGAAAAGACCGCAAGAAAAGACGTTAAAAAGCTTTTGGATACATTTAAAAGAGAAGGATTTCTGGAATGAGCGAGTATTCAACCATAGAAGCAGAAATCGAGAAGCACGGCACAGGAATTTTCACCAATGTGGGCGACAGTATGATGCCCCTGCTCAGACAAAGGCGTGATATAATCCACATATCTAAGGTTGAGGGCAGATTGAAAAAATACGATGTTCCCCTTTACAAGCGTGACAACGGACAATATGTTCTTCACAGAATTTTAAAGGTCAGGGAAAACGATTATGTAATCTGCGGCGACAACCGCACAGGAATGGAAGAGGGAATAACCGACAGACACATAATCGGAGTTATGACAGGGGTAAGCCGTGACGGAAAATTCCTTTCTGTAAATGATAAAAAATATAAGCTGTACGTTATGCTTTGGGGCGGAAGAAAATCCTACAGAATTTTTCTTCTACGTGTGAAAAGCGTAATGAAAAGACTTATTAAAGGAAAGGGTCGGTGAGTGTGAAGCTTAGAAAAGAAAGCGACCGGAAAACCCTTTTGTGGATTTACGGAAAAACAAAAAAACGATTGTGGTATATAGCAGTCCTTGCAGTTGCCAATATTGTAATTGCCGCCCTTGCAACCGTATTTGCCTTGCAGTGCAGAAGCGTAATAGACAGTGCAGTTGCAGGAAATTTTCAGGGACTTGTGTACTCGGGAATAATTCTCGGCGTGATTTCCCTTGTGCAGTATTCATTGAAAATCCTAATCGACAGTGTGTACGAGGTGGTTTCCGCCAGAGTTTCAATGGATTTAAGGCAGGACATAATAGGAAATCTTATGAAAAAGGATTTCAGCCAGACCTCAAAATATCACAGCGGAGAGATGCTCAACAGGATATTTTCAGATGTGACGGTTGTAACCGACGGAGTGGTGGGAATACTTCCCTCACTTTTAAATATGGTTACACGCCTTGTGTGCGCCGCCGCAGTTTTAATAATACTTGACGTGACCTTTGCCCTTGTGTTTCTTGTTTCGGGAATACTGCTTTTCATTGTAACAAGAATGTTTCGTGGAAAGCTCAAAAGCCTCCACAAGGAGGTTCAGCAGAAAGAGGGCAAAATGCGCTCCTATATGCAGGAAACCGTTGAAAACATACTTTTGATAAAGCTTTTTGGAGTGAGAAAAAAATCGGAGAAAAAGACAGCGGAATTACAGCAGGAGCATTTCAAAGCCAGAATGAAACGCCGTTCCTTTACAATAGGGGCAAATGCTGGAATAGGCCTGGTTTTCAGAATAGGCTATCTTTACGCCCTTATAAGGGGAGCCTTTGCAATAATGGACAGAACCATGAGCTACGGAACTTTAAGCGCAATTTTACAGCTTGTGGGACAGCTTCAGGCGCCGTTTGCAAACCTTTCGGGATTTCTCCCCAGGATGTATTCCGCAATAGCCAGCGCAGAAAGAATAATTGAAATAGAAAATCTTCCCGAGGAAAAAGAGCCGGAAAAAAAGCTTTCATACAAGGATTTTGACAGACTTGAAATAAAGAATCTTTCATTTTCATATGGTGAAAACCACGTGCTCAATGATGTTTCCTTTACCTTAAATAAAAGGGATTTTCTTTCCCTCACAGGAATTTCAGGTGGCGGAAAAACCACGCTGTTTAACCTGATTATGGGAGCATACAAAACTGACAAAGACGAAATAATATTTTACGATACAAAAGGAAACAGCTACACTCCCACCGAGGCAAGGGGAATTATAGGTTATGTGCCCCAGGGAAACAGCCTGTTTTCCGGTACGGTTTTTGAAAATATAGGCTTTATGAAAGAAAATTCCACAATGGAAGAGATTGAAAACGCCGCAAAAATCGCCTGCGCCCACGAGTTTATAAAGGATTTCCCAATGGGTTACAATACAATGCTTGGAGAAAACGGCTTCGGAATTTCCCAGGGACAGGCTCAGAGAATAGCGGTTGCCCGTGCGGTTTTAAGCGGAACAGGTGTTTTGCTTTTTGATGAAGCCACCTCGGCGCTGGATGAAATGACCCAGGTTAGAATGCTTGAAAATCTTTCAAAGCTTCGTGATAAAACCGTTATTATAGTAACCCACAGAAAGGCGGCTCTTGCAATCTGCAACCGTCATCTTAATATGGAGAACGGAGAAATATATGAGAAAGAGTCTTAATGAAAACGAAAAATATTTGATTTCCCTTTTAAAGTCTGTGCTTCACGGCTTGCCGGTGGAGGAAGTACCGAAAAACGTGAATATGGAAACGGTTTTCAGAATAGCTCATTTCCACAGCGTGGCAAATATGGCTTATTATGCCGTTAAAAATATGAAAAACCTCTCTCCTGAGCTTTTGAAAAAGTGGAAAGAGGAATACGACAAGGCACAGCTTAAAGACGTGGTACAAAGGATAGAACTTAATCTCATAAGCAAGACCTTTGAGCAGGAGGGAATAGACCACCTGCCGGTTAAAGGTTTTGTGTTAAAGGAGCTGTACCCAAAAAGCGATATGCGAGCTATGAGCGACCTTGATATTTTGATACCGCCGGATAAAGCCGAAAATGCCAGAGACGCAATGGTAAAAATAGGCTACACAGTGGAGCATTACGACGGGGGAGTGCAGGACGTTTATTTCAAGCCCCCTGTTATGAATGTGGAGATACACAATAACCTTTTTATGGAAGCTATGAAGAACTCCGTTGACTATTATAAGGAGTTTGCAAAAAAGCTTTTTTCAGAAAACAGCAAAACCCGCCGAAGACATATAAGCGACGAGGAGGCATATGCCTACGTGATAGCTCACACCTCAAAGCACTATAGGGGCGGCGGTACAGGAATACGCTCGGTCCTTGACATTTATGTGCTGTGCGAGAAAAAGCCTGAGCTTGTTTCCTCTGAAAGATTTTTGAATATCCTTAAAGAACAAAAGCTGGATGAATTTTTCAAACACATTTCAAACCTTTCAAAGGTTTGGTTCGGCGATATGGAGTCAACGCCCCTTTATGATGAGATGGGAGCTTATGTAATGATAAGCGGAACATACGGAACAAGAACAGGAGAGATACTCAATAGAGTTTCGGAAGACTATAAGGGAAGCCTTGCAAAGAGTAAGGTTTCAAACGTAATGAAAAGATGTTTTCCGCCCCTTTATATAATGAAAACCCAGTATAGATGGCTTAAAAAATATCCTTGGCTACTGCCAGTGTCCTACCCCATGAGATTCGGCGCAGTCCTTGTTCATAGAAGAAAAAACCTTGACGTGTTTTCAAACACAGCCAATGTCAGCGAGGAAGAAGCCAAACAAATAAATACCCTCCATAAAAACACAGGAATTTTCACAGATTAGAAAGGTAAAAAAATAACACCATGCAGTATTATAAAAAATCTGCATGGTGTTTAGTTTTGTCAGTTATCAGTCAGCAGGTATAAATGGAAGTTCGTAGTCACCGTCGCCACCTTGAGAATTATTTCCGGAATCACCGTCGCCGTTGTTGCCGCCGTCCGGATTGTCCGGAATAATCTCACTTGTGTTGTCTTCATTTGAATCACCGTTTCCACTGTCTCCGCTTCCGTTGTTTCCGCTGTTACCGGAATTATCGGAAGAGTTTGAACCGCCGGAATTATTGTTGTTTCCGGAATTACCGTTGCTTCCTGAATTTTGAGAATTGTCGGAGCTGCTGTTGTTTGAGTCAGAACCATTGCCTTGATTAGAATCAACCCCTGAACCGGAACCCCCGTTGTCAGAAGAAGAGCTTCCGCCGTCAGAATTTGTGTTAGAGCCGTCATTGTTCTGATTTTCCATTACATCCTCGTCAAGGAGAATTTCCATGGTAGCGTCCCTTGTTTCCTCCTGATTTTCAGAAGCGTTCTCACTGCTCTGAGCTGTGGAAGATGGGTCGGTGTTGTCCCCGTTTCCGGTCTTAGGCAAAGCGAAAAATACAATAGCGATAACGGCAATTATAATAACCAAAGCTGAACATATTAAAACTATGTTCTTTTTCTTTTTAAACAATTAAGTCACTCCTTATAGGGTTTGAAAATTTTTATTATTATTCTGTTGCTGCTGATGCTGCATCAAAATAAGCCTTTGCAGCCTCACTGTAATGATAGAGAGCCTGTGTTAATTTATAAGCAACATCTTCTTGCTTACCAGCATTTTCATACTGCTTTAAGAGATTTCTAATATATGTATAGGGTGAGTAGTATTTTGTTTTGGTGATTTGAGTATAATTTTCTTCGTTCTTAGTTCCAAATGAAACTTGGAATTTTACTGAACCAAGAAGAGATACAGGTATTTTTTCTGTAATAGCATAAATTCTATCACCTGATTTACTTACTTTAACATCAACATTTTGTCCCAAATCAATATATGGAGTTTGGTTGGTGGTATCATTAATATCTAAAACACTATATCTCATATAAATATTATCTATATTTACTTCTGTTGTGTTTGCATAGAAAACACCGCCAATTTCATATAAATGTTGTAATGAAGAAGCTGCATGTGTTATAGAATCATCTGTATCATTTCCATCATAAGTGAGATTGTATTTTGCACCGCTAATAGAGCTACCATTAGCGCTTAAATTAAACATTGGGACTGAAGTTTCATAGGAAGAATAGTTTTTAAAGTATTCATTTGCGTAATAGCCATAAGTTGACATTGTTTGAGCAAGTGTTTTTAATTCAGATGTATTTTTTGAACCTGGATTTGTGTATAATGAATTCAAATATTTATTAATATTATATGCATCACTTTCCACGGTAATTGTTCCATTATTGTATTGCAAAGACAGTGTAGCAATAATATTCATATTCATTTGATCTGAGTTTAATTTTACGGTTGATACATATCTGTTATATCCTTCTTTAAGTCCAGAAGTCAAATTTGGATCAGTCACTTGTTTTATAGAATTATCACTTGTTCCCTTATCAAAGCTAACAATTAATGTTTTTGCGGTTATACCGCTGAGAACATCAAAATAGTAGTTAAGACCGATTGAACCGTTAAGAGTTACATTGTAGCCTGATACTTTTGCGATGACAGTTCCACATACAGTACAAGCACCGTTTACTATATTTTCTGAGTGTGTGCAATCATTAGGTTGTGTGTTTGTGTAGCCATTGTTAGCAGGATAAACCGTATTGTTAGTTCCTGCACCTATAACAGGTAAGTTTGTTTCTGTAGAAAGATCTTGTCCCCAAACAGGATTGGCTGAGCTATTGCCATTAAGCATATATGTAACTGCACCGTTATTGAGGTCGTCTTGGCTAACACCCTTTATGCCTTCTACCTCTTCAGTAGTTGTTACTGCTTTATAGTAGCAATTTGTCACAATTCCCTCTGTTTCTTCTTTAGTTGTAAGTCCATTTGAACCATATACATTTCCTTTATCATTTGTGTTCAAAGAATTACTGATTGTAGAAGTTGAACCCGTTTCTGAGTTTGTGAAAAGATTGCCTGCAATACCGCCTACATAATCAGCAGCTGCATCATTTGAAACAGTTCCTTTATTAAGGCAGTTGTCAATAACTCCGTCGTTATTTCCTACAATACCGCCTGTGTAACCATGACTGTCGTTGTTTTCGATATTTCCTGTATTTGTACTCTTTTTAACAGTGCCGTTATAGTTGAAAGCGACAATACCACCGGCTGATGCTTCGTGGTTTGTAATATCACCTGTAGCTGTGTCAGAAACTCGAACGGAAACATTACCGCTGTTAGTACAAGTTTCAATTGTACCATACTGCATAACGCCAGCAATACCGCCGGCATATGAGTTTTCACCTGTAGTACTTATTGCTACGCTGTTTGTACAGTTTGTGATTGTACCTCTGTTAAGACCGGCAACACCGCCAACAAAAGCTTTTGCAGTAGATGAAGATATATTACCTGCGACAGTAACATTTTTAATTGTACCTTCATTGACACCAAAAAGACCTACATAGCCATTATCAACAGTTATATTGCTAAAAGTAATTGTTTCACCGTTTCCGTCAAATACACCGGTAAATTTATTATCTGCATTTCCGATTGGTGTCCAAGCAGATGTTATTTCGCCACTAAAGTTATCTGAGAGTTTTGCGCACGCATCTGTATCACCACCATTTACCAGAGTGGCAAATGCTGTTAAATCGGCCACATCGTCGATAATATATGGGTCACTTGCTGTACCTGTACCGCCGCCATAAGAGCCACTAGTTGCGCTTGCCGTAAAATTAAAGGAAACAAGAGTGGCAAGCAGAGAAAAGGTCAGCACAAAGGCAAGAGCTTTATGTAAAAGCTTATTTTTACTCTTCAACATAATTTTTCTCCTTTACATCATATTTTTTATTATGAATTTGGTAAAAGTGCATTGCTTTCAGGATCATTATAATCCGTGTTATCTTCGTCACTTGGACCGATGTAATTCGACGTCGTAATAATATCCGCTGTGAACCTTACGACTTCGGTTTCTGGGGAAAGATACGTTCTTTTCTCGTTTTTCTTCATAAAAAAATCCTCCTTAAATTCTCGTCAAAAAAACCGCATAGTTTCCGAGTATTAAGAAGGTTGTTGTATACATATATTATACCTTATTATAGAGAAAAATCAAGAGTTTTTTCTTTAATTATTTAGAAAAAATCGAGAATAATTATTGGAAAAAATATATTCGTTTTATTGTAATAAATTCATTTTGAAGTTTATTTAATTATTTATATACAAATTATTCGTTCTTTTAATATTTTGATTTGATTATTAAATAAAAAGTTAGGGTTATAGCAAAAAAATCTTGAATTTTATTTGTTTCTATGGTAGAATGTATATTAAAGAACTTCATATTGTGTGATAATATTAGGTTAAAATGCATTATATATGTGATTTAACAATGAGATTTGGAAAATAAAGCAGATTTTAAGGCGAGTTTCCGGGTTGTTTGAGTTGGTTGTTGTATATGTATTTCTAAAATATGTTTTGTTTTCTGTTTTTTGTTATTTTTGTAATTATATATGATGTATTATTTGATTTAGTCTAATTTAAATATCGCTTTAGCTTTAATAAATACATATGAAGTGCTTGTATGTATGAAGTTATAAAAAATATTTTATCTTAAAAAATTTCCTGTTTAAAATTTTGATAATGCCTTTTAAAACGAAATGTGACTTAAATTCAGGAAATTAAAAAAGAAAAGGAGTAAAAAGCATGAAAAAATTGCGAAATAAAATATTATCAGCAGTGCTTGTCCTGTCTTTATTGCTGACCTCATCATCTTTCGCTTTTGCCGTGGGGGATTCAGGAACAGAGAGTTCAGAACTGATTACAAATGCCGAAATAATATCAACAGTACCTTCTTCGGTGCAGTCTGGATTTGAAATTACAAAAGCTTTCAATAATAATACTAGCGATTATTGGCATACAAACTGGACTCAATCAAACGATACAACAGATAATACCGGCTTAGTAAGATCTGTTATGATTACTTTTGATGATATTAAACCTATATCCAAGATAGCATATACGCCAAGATCTGGTAATGATACTTCTTCTGGTGAAACAAACGGCAGATTTGAGGATTGTGTAGTTTATGCTGATAAAGATAATGATGGTAATATAGATGTCGGAGAAAATAGTACAGATATTGTTGGTACATGGCATTTTGACAATAATGATGATGAAAAAATTATGTCTTTTGAGACACCTGTAATGACCAATAAACTGATAATTCATGCTGAGCATACATATGGTAATAATGGTAGTCATGATGATAGATTCGCTAATGCTGCAGAAATAAAAATATATAAAGATATGAATATGTTTCCTAATATTATAAAGCAGCCCAAGTCGTCTATTAGTGATAGTGAAGTTACTTTAAGCGTTGAAGCAACAGCAAGTGATGGTACTTCTGGACTTACATATCAGTGGTATAGTTATACTGATGATATAAGTAGAGCTACAGAAGTTAGTGGAGGAACAAGTGCTTCCATTACAGTTAATCCTACGGCAACTCTGACATATTACTTTGTAAAAGTAACACAAAATGTTGATGGAAATACTATTTCTGTAAACAGCAATCCGGCTTATGTAAAATTGTCGGATGCTTCAAGTGGATTAACTCAAATTAATACAGATAATGGTTTGTCCATAATAGGTTATTCTTCTGAGGCACCTGTTCAACCGCATAATATGGCGATAGATGGACAAAAAATTCATCAAAAAGATGTTTTTAATTTTTGGGAAACCAACTGGGATATTGTTGATAATGAACGATATATGACTTTTGATCTTGGTTCATTGTATAATCTTTCAAAAGTTACATACTATTATGCACGTGGAGATGAAAGCAACGGAAATGGTGTTCCAGTTGATTTAGAAGTTTGGACAAGTACCGATAATAACGATTGGGTTTTATCTGAGGTTCAGCATATTGACAGAAGTAGCAATGGTGTTTATGACATTGCCATATCCTTAGAACCATCTGTAAATGCAAGATATGTTAAACTCCATCCAAAAGATAATGTGGTTCATACTGGAGCAACTTTTGCTATCGGCGAGGCGGAATTCTTTGTTGATTTATCAAGTGAAACACTTATAACTCAGCAGCCTGTTTTTGATGAGAATGGACAGATTACAATAGGTACTGCCAGTGACGCTTCTATACAATGGTATAAAAATTCAACTGCATCATATGAAGGTGCTGTTGAATTACAGGATGAGACACGTACGTATTTAACACCGTCAAAGGAAGAAAGTGTATACTATTTCGCTAAAGTAACAAAGGGAGAAAATAATTCTGTATTTAGTGAAATGGTTTACGTTCAGTCTGAAGAAGCCATGATTGAAAGAGAGGGCGGAAATTATTATGGTTCTCTTTCTGATGCAATTACAGAGGCTGCTTCTGATGAGACAATTCAAGTTTTAAGAAATATTGATTTGAATTCATCTTTGAATATTGATAAAGAGCTGACGATAAAAAGTGCTGGTGAAACACCTTTTATAATAAAAAGAGCTTCAGGCTGCACAAATAGTATGTTTAATGTCAATTCAAATAGCAATCTTACTTTTGATAATGTTGTTGTGGACGGCGGTGCTGTTTGGAAATTAGAGGGTGAAGACAGTACGCCTGCTGCTGGAGCTGCAAATGATACTGCCAATGGAGGTATTAGAGCTTCGGGTAACATAGTAAATGTTGCTGCAAATTCAACATTTACAGTAGAAGCGGGAGCAACATTGCAGAATAACGATGCTGCCGCCAGTGCTATTGTTTTTGCTCCAAACTCCACAGTAAATATTAAGGGAAAGATTTTAAATAACAGAAATGATAATAATGACACAGCGAATCCCGATGGCTTCAATGGCGGAGCTGCATGTGGTCAGGGAACAATGAATGTTTCAGGAAATGCAGAAATTGCAGGAAACTATGCAAAGAGCAGAGGAGGCGCCATAACAATTTGGGGAACTGCTCCGACTCTGAACATAAATGGCAATGCACAGATACATGATAATAAATGCGGAGGAAGTAATAATTCCGGAGCTAATGCCCGCGGCGGCGGTGCAATTTGTGTAGACGCAGGTACATTAAATATAGGAACTGAAGCTGAATCAGCTGTTAAGATTTATAATAATGAATCTTATAAAGGCGGCGGTGCTGTTGCAATAGAAAATGGCACAATAAATATTTACGATTGCGAAATATATGGAAATCATAACACACAGGGAAGCAATGGCGGCGTAATATTTATAAACGCAGCAGGCACAGTAAATTTGAATGGCGGAACTATCCGAAATAATGAAGGATACGGCAACGGCGGCGTAATATTTATAAACGCAGCAGGCACAGTAAATTTGAATGGCGGAACTATCCAAGATAATGAAGGAAAAGGCAATGGAGTAATTTATCTTGCTGGAACAAATTCAAAAGTAAATGTAGGCGATGTAACTATGAGCGGAAATACTGTTGCTGATAGTGAAACTGTCGGTGGCATAAAAGTAGGAACTGGTATTAATTATTTCCATGGCATAGTTACTATAACAGGTAATCCAAAATTCTCTGATGATACAAATATATATATGCAATCAAATCAAACTGATAGCATATACCTTCGTTTTTCAGAAACTTGTGATTTAGAGAATGATATTAATGTTATTGTTCAGGGTGCAGATAAGAATGAACATAAGATTGGTGTAGCAAATAATGAAACACAGGCTTCTAATATAATTTCACATATTAAAGTTCCTAAACCAGATAACAGAGTTGTATATCATTCAGGTACAGAAATCAAATATGGTACTGCTGCTAATTATACGACTAATCTTCCTACAAACGAAACCGTGATTGCAGATCAAACAGGAAAAGTAAGCGTCAGTCTGTCTGTTGAAACAACAGGTACTGATGTTACTTATAAGTGGTATTCATGCAATGCGGATGGTGAAAATCCTCAATTGTTAAAAAATACTACAAATACATTAGAACTTAATAGTCTTACAATAGGTTCTACATATTACTACTGTGTAATTGACAACGGTGATGAGAGTACAGCTGGACCTAAAACTTCAAAAACCTGCGAAGTAAAGGTTTCTGACTTCTATCCATGCTCAAAGGCTATTGATAAGTTTAAAAATATTTGATTATTAATATCAATCTATAGTTATTAAGAACCGGGAGAATTTCTCTCGGTTCTTTCTTTGTGCAATGTCACAAAATAATCCTGTTAAATTAAGGAAAAATTTTCAAAAGAGGAAACGGTAATTTTTGTGACTGATTTACCAATAAAATTTAAATTTATTGATTTTTTTAAAGGTTTCTACAATAACGTAAAAAACAAGTAAATAGATATAAAAAATGGATATATTTATCATTTAATTGTACTTGCAATAAAAAATCTGTTATGATATACTCTATCAGAAAAGAGCGAAAAGGTATTTTATTTGCCTTATGACGATATTCTTTTCAACAGCGGTTTTTACGCTATTGTTAGTATATTTGTTAACCTGAAAGGCTGTTTTATTTCGAATACGGAAATTACTTTTGCTTTGAGATTTTTCTGAGTAAATGGGTTGTTGTATATTTTAATCTCGCAGTGATTGTGGTTTCCTTTTTATTGGGAATAAATACCTATTATTCTTGTAGGAAAATAGGAAAAGCTTGGCAGGCAGGTTTTATGCGGTGTACCGAAACACTGTAAATAAAAGGAAATGGAGTAAAAAATTGAGCAACTGGAAAAAGAAAATTTTATCCGGAATTTTGGCGGTAACAATGCTTTCAACATCAATTCCGGCATTTTCTGTGTCTGCGGAAGAAGCCTCTGAAACTGTGACAACCGAAACATCTCAAGAGCAGTCAACACAGTCCCAGACTCAGGAGACGACTGCAGAAGAGACAACTCAGGCGGCTTCCGAAGAGGTAAATTCTCTTGAATCGTCTCAGATAGATGAATACTCCGCTGAAGAAACTACTGAGGTTGAAGAAGCTGTAGAAATAATCAGCGGCAAAATCGACAGTAACCGAATTCAAGTTACAGGAGCTTCTTCAGAAGCAAACGGAAGCTCCGGTCAGGCTATAGGTTATGGCGGAGAAAAAGAAAACGTACTTGACGGCGATTTAAACACAATGTGGCATACTGCGTGGAATATAAATGACCAGGAAAAGTATATTACATTTGAGTTTAACGACGTTGTTAAGCTTACAAAAATCAAATATGTCCGTCGTGCTTATGACGAGGATAACGGAACATTCCTTAACTATACAGTTTACACTAAAAACACGGAAGCTGAGGAATGGGCAGAGGCTGCAAGTGGCGCTTGGACCTGGTCAAATCCGAACAGAGAGCAGATTATTGAGTTTATAACTACTGTTGAAGCTAAATATGTTAAGCTTGTTGCCAACAAAACTGTAAAGGACAATAACTTTGCATCAGCTTCTGAAATAGAGTTTTACGAGAATATAGCTACAAGACCTGAAATCACTTCACAGCCTAAGGGCGGATACAGTGACAGTAACATTACTCTCAGTGTTACGGCAACTTCTGACGGCGCTGAATTAAATTATCAGTGGTACGAAAATAATGAAAATTCACTTTTCGGAGCTACTGAAATTGCCGAAGCAACATCAAGCAGTTATGTTGTTAACCTTGAACATGGTCAGAAGAAGTACTATTTTGTAAAGGTTACAAACGCTGAAACAGGTGTAAGCATTATAAGTGATATAGTTATGGCAGGTCACGGAACAGACGCAGCAATGGTTAACGGTACAGCTTACGAAGACTTGGCTTCTGCAATTCAAGCGGCAACATCAGGCAGTGTTGTATATGTTCTGAGAGATCAGGAGATTTCATCAACAATACTTATTAGCAAAAATATTACCATTGAAGCCGAAGCAGGAACAACAGTTGTTCTCAAAAGAAGCCAGAGCTTTACAGGGGACTTTATGTTTAAGGTTCAAAGCGGAGCGAATTTCAATGTTTCCAGAACAGCCAGCGGTAAGGTTATTATTGATGGTGGAAACATAGCTTCTGCATACGGTGCTGTAAAAGTAGAAAACGGTAGATTTTATCTGAACAGCAATGGTGTTATCAGAAATAATAACTCGAAAAATAGCGGTGCTGCTGTTTATACAAGTGCCGGAGGCAACTCACAGATACACATTTATGGTACCATAAAAGGAAACCATACCGATGTGGACGGCGGTGCTATATGCAGCAACGGTTTTACTTATGTATATGCAAGCTCTGAAATTTCCGACAATAGCGCAGGCAGAAATGGCGGCGGTATCTATAACTACGGCGGCGGTGTTGCATCCATAAGCGGAGGTAATCACTCTGGAAATACAGCTGTAGGAAACGGCGGATTTTTCTGGGCAGACGGCAAAACCACCATAAGCGGCGGTACAATCACCGGAAACAGCGCAGCTTACGGCGGTGGTATTTATGGAGAAAATAGTCCTAATACTGTTGCCAGAATTTTGGAATTAACAGGCGGTACAATTACCGGAAATACTGCAACAACTTCCGGAAACGATATATACACAAGCACAAACCACGTAAGCTTTAGAGGTAACATAACAGTAGGGGATATATATATTCCAAGTGGAGTTTCCCTTATAGTAAACGGAGCTATTACAGGTTCAGTTGGTTTTAGCTACGGCGGAGAACCTGCAACTGATGGAACAACCGTGTTCACAGGTTCAGGATACACAATTAAGGCAACTGATGCAGAAAAGATAAAGTCTGTTGACGAAAAAATGGTATCTGAGTTTGTAAATTCAAAGGTTGTTGTAAAGTACGCACCTGTAAAAATCAACACTCAGCCCCAGTCAATAGAGAAAGTAAGCATGAATGAACCGGCATCCTTGTCAATTGAAGCTGAATCTTTGACAGGAACTGAGGTTCATTATCAGTGGTATAAATGCGACGACGCTGAGGGAAGTAACCCAACAGCGATTGAGGGCGCAACAGAGAAACAATACAATCCTGATACAAACGTCGAGGGTACTTTCTATTATTACTGTGAAGTTTCTGCCGATAAGGCTCAGAATTCAATTTCTGACATTGTTGCTGTTAGAGTTGTAAACGACAGCTTGTCAGAAATTCCTATGATAGTTTCACAGCCTCAGGGCGGAACCTATGATATCAGACAGCAGGCTGCTCTTTCCGTTGAAGCAAAGGTTACAGATAATGGAACACTTTCATATCAGTGGTATGTTGCTAAAGACGGTGAGTCAGAAGGCGAATTGCTCACAGGAAAGAATACCGCGATAATCTCAGTTGACAATGAGGTTTCAGGTACATATTACTACTACTGCGTTGTTACAAATAAAAACGGCGATAAAGAAGCACGTTCAATTGAGTCAGACAGAGCAGAAATAGTTGTTACAGACGCTGTTGCTGCTTTTGACGGTGTTAAGTACTCAAACTTCTCAGAGGCGATAACTGCTTTGAAGGCAGCAAGCTATGACGGAACTCTGGAAATCTACAAGGACGTAACACTTACAGAAACAATAAATGTTAACAGCGGTGTTAATCTTACTGTTACAGCAACTCCGGTTGACGGCGTTGTTCCAAGAATTGTTTTGGCAAATAATTTCGGAAATGAAGCGTTTGTTGTAAACGGTGGTAATCTCATTGTAAATAATGTTGCAATTGACGGCGGTGCAATCTGGGTAAAGAACGGTATGTATTATGAAGAATATCTCGGCAGAGGTTCAAGAAATACAGGAAGAAGCTCAAGCAAGCCTCTTGTTACCATAAGCAACGGTGGTACTGTAACATTAGACGGAAGCGCATCTCTCCAGAATAACGTTGCAAACGGTATAAGCGGCGGTGCTGTTTTAATGTCAAACGGTACATTTAATATGAATGACAACAGCCAGATTAAAGATAACTATGCAAGTTCACACGGTGGTGCATTGTATTCATCATCTTCAAACAGTAGAATCAATATCACCGGAAACAGTGTAGTAAGCGGAAACCAGGGCGGTACATCAACAGGCGGTATCTGTGCAGATACAGGCACAATTCTTACAATCAGCGGCGGTGTTATTGAAAATAACTTTACCGCAGGACGTGCCGGCGGTGTATTTATAAATGGTACGCTGAACATGACAGACGGAGAAATCAGAAATAACTATTCCGGAACAAACGGCGGCGGTATGATTATAAACGGCGGAACAATAAATATTTCCGGCGGTTCTATTAACAACAATACATCCGGAACATTTGGCGGTGGTATTTATTCACTTGCCGGAATGGTTACAATTTCTGATAATGCCGTTATTTCAAACAACTATGCCGGAACAAACGGCGGTGGTATTGCCGCTACAGGCGGAAATCTTGTTGTAAACGGCGGAAGATTTTCAGGTAACAGTGCTGTAGGAAACGGCGGTGCTATCTACAGAAGCACAGATAACGGCACAGGCAGAATAGACGCAGACTTTACAAAGATAACTTTTGAAAACAATAAGAGTGTAGTTACAGGAGAAAATGGCGGAACTTTAAGTAATGTTTATGTTACAAGAAGCACCAACCTGGGAAATATCATTGCTAATGCAACAAATGATGAAGCATTTTACAACGCAATTTATTTTGAGCACACTTTTGTTGTAACTTTGCATACAGGAATTGACGGTGAAACAGTAGCCGAAAGCGTTCGTTTTATGGGACAGTACGATTTACCGGAACTCCAAAGAAACGGATACAAGTTCCTCGGTTGGTTTGACGCTGCTGAAGGCGGAAATAAGGTTGAGGACGGCTCTTGTGTTGTAACAAAGTCAAACCATAATCTTTATGCACATTGGGAAAGAACAGCAACAGATACAATTACAATTACACAGCAGCCAACAGGCGGAGTAATGTATAAAGAAGATGAAAATGTTCTTTCAGTAACAGCTGAAATAGCTTCTGATAATGATGGTATTATTATTGATGAAATTCTTAATTATCAGTGGTATGAAATAAACAGCTCTACAAATAAGGCTGAAAAGATTGAGGGTGCAACTTCATCATCAATCACATTGAATACAAATGACAGAGAACTTGGCATTTACAACTTCTTCTGTATTGTAAGCGGCGGTAATGCGGCTGATGTAAAATCAGAAACTGCAAGAGTTGAATTGATTTCTAAGGATGTTGCCGCTACACCTACATTTAACACACAGCCAAACAATGTTGACTGCTTTGTAGGCGACGACGCAGTATTTACTGCAAATGCAACAACAGTTGACTTGGGTACAGTTACTTATCAGTGGTACAGAAGTACAGATAATGTGGTAAGCCCTGAAACCGATGAAGCTATTGCAGGAGCAACAGAAGCGAGCTACTGCGAAAACACTTCAAAGGCAGGAACATACTATTATTATGTAATTGCTACAAATACAATTACCGATACAAAGGGAGAGACAGTTACATCAAATGCGGTAAGTAATGTTGCGAAGCTTGTTTGCCATAATAGAATAACTGTTTCAACAGTTGGTTCCAATGATGTTGTTATGACACCTGCATATTGGGATAAATATGCGGTTGGTTATAAAACAACTAGTAGCGCAGACGGTTATATCGGAAATGTAGCAAGCTGCTATGGAAGCTATGGAAATAATACAGTTGAAAAAGCTTTTGACGGAAACTGGAATACTTTCTGGGAAACAAACAGAGGCGGAGTTAACAACTACCTTGAATTTACTTTTGTTGATTCCGTAAAGGTAGACAGAATACTTTATGCAACACGTCAGGACGGCTATAAGGGCAGAGGTTATCCGACAACCCTTACAATTTATATGGCTGAGGACGAACAGAACTATGTTGAAGTAGGTGTTGCAAAATCCTCAGAAAATTCAGGCTATATTATGTTTACATTCCCTGAAACAATTGAATTCAAAGGCAAAATGAGATTTGAATTCACATCATCTACATTTGGCAACTGGGCAAGTGCATCTGAACTTATTCTTTTGAGAGATGAGAGCACTGTTCTTGACGGAAGAGCTGATATTTCAGGTAATGCTGTTCCGGGACAGGAACTCAGTGTGAATGTGTATGATTCAAATGCCGAAGAATTTACATATCAGTGGCAGTACAGCGAAGACGGTACAACATTTGCAAATATCGAAGGCGCAACAGCAAGTACTTATAGAATAAGAGAAGAGGATAAAAACGGTTACCTGAGAGTTGTTTTGAGAGATAAATCAAAAACATATTCAGGAACAATCATATCAAGCTCATATAAGGGACTGTTTGAAGCTCACCTGGACGGACAGGGCGTAATAGGCACTACCCTTACAGCTAAGACAAACTATACTGCGGAAAATGCTTCATTTAAGTATGTATGGCAGAGAAAAAGCGCAGAAGGCGATTATGTCAACATAGAATTCCAGGATTACTCATCCACATACAATATAAGTGTATTTGATATCAACAGCTACATAAGAGTTGGTATTAAATATGATGATTCATCAAATGCAAAAAATGATGTGACTGACTTAAGCGGTTATGTATTCTCAGAGCCTGTTTTTGTTGATGTTCAGGCTATCATGACAGGTGTTCCACAGGTAGGCAGTGTTCTGACAGCATCCCTCAGCGGATATAAAGAGTCTGTACACTATCAGTGGCAGGTAGGCGATACCGAAGATGGAGAATTCACAGACATTGCCGGAGCTGCATATTCAGAGTTTACAATAACAGAAGAACACCTTAATAAATATATAAGAGTAGCTATCACTGTAACAGAGTCATCAAGAGAATTGGTTTCAGTTGCATGGCAGGTAGCAGAAGCAGGAACCTATCCTGAAGCAAGTGGTGATCATATCTATGTTACAGATATGCCGAAAGCTAACTTGATAACTTCAAGCGTAGGCTACGGCGGTTCAGTAAAATATGATACAAATATATCTGGTGGCACTATTTCTCTTAAGGTTGACGGAGAGAGAAAGTACTTCATGAAGGGACTTGGCGCACACGCAGCTGCCAATATGGTTTATGATGTATCTGATTATGTAAAGTATTACCATTACAACAGATTTATCGCATACCTTGGTTTGGACTTTTCACAGGGTTCTAACGGCGACGGTGTTATTTTCAAAATATACACAGCCGAAACATATGACGGCAATAATACAGTTTGGAAGAATGTAAAGACCACAGGAGTGCTCAAGGGTACATCTGAGGCTGTATATGTTGACCTGGATTTGACAGGAGTAAACTATATCAAAATTGAAATAGGAGCTAACTGGAATAATGCTTCCGACCATTCAGTTGTAGCTGATGCAATGCTTGCAACAGTTGACTATGAGCCGATTGATACAAGCGAGTTTATAAACAGAGTAGAGTACTACGATGAAAAGCTGAAGGCTTATGAAGCAGAGCATCCTGGAACATCCTATACAGAGCTTTTGAAGGACGAAGAATATGAACTTCTTCTTCTCCAGAGAACTTTCGTAAGCAATGCTACATACGCAGTATTGAGCTCATTCCTTTATAATGAGGAAAACATCGAAACACTTCAGTGGTTCATGAATGATATTGAGGCATTGCGCCTTTATATCGGCGGAGGTAAGCCGGACGGTTCATATACCAGATCACTTAATGTTTTGAAGAATTTGTATACAAAACATAAGGCGGATTTGGCAGACCCTGTAAACGGTTCTCTCTATAAAAAGATGATGATTACATTGTCTTTGACACATTCTGCTGATGTTTATTTCTGGCAGGATAGTTCACAGAAATCAGACCCAGTAAGAAGATACGAAATTTATAAGAAACTCTATGATAACGAGCTGCTTATAACAGACGTATTTAAAAACCTTGAAGTAGAAGAGATGCGCTGGGTTATGAACAACATAATCAGTGACGACCAGATTGAATGGCTTAACTATTATGTAAGATATCATACCAATATAGGTAATAAACAGATAAATAAAAACAACTATACACCTGGTCCTTATTACTTCATAACATATACAATGGGCTTTAACTATAATCAGCCGAGATTCTACTCTGCTGAAAACCAGGTTTCTTGGGAAGAAAAGTGGAAGCTTGATAATCAGTATCTTGGAACAGGCATTTCATCAAGCAATGTTCAGGATAAGAGAAAGATAGACGTATACGATATAGACGTTGAGTACGGAAAGGTTAAGCTTTGGGTTGTATTTGAAGCCGGCGCAGTTTGCGGTGGTATTTCAAAGACAGGTTCAAACCTCAATACTGTTTTCGGTATCCCAAGCGTTGTTATCGGTCAGCCTGGACACGCAGCATACTTGCAGTTTGCCACAACTTCTGACAATACAACCGGTACATGGGGAATTCACAACGATATTTCCGGTTGGACTGGTTCAGAAAAGGGCGAAAGAATGCTCAACGGCTGGGGCAGCTACAGCTGGGACAGCGCATATCAGGTAAGCTATGTTCTTCTTGCACAGGCAGCTTTGAACCAGCCTGACAAGTATTATGAAGCTGAAAAGCTCATTAAGATAGCTGATATGTATAAGGATGACCCTGAAAAGAGAATTGAAATTTACAGAGAGGCTTTGAATGTTCAGAATATCAACCTTGATGCTTGGATAGCTCTTATTGATGCTTACAAGCAGGCTGGAAAGAGTCCAAGTGAGTTCTCACAGCTTGCAGTTGAAATTTCTGATGCTCTTACTTACTTCCCGCTTCCAATGTGGGACGTACTTGAAAGACTTATAAAGCCAAATGTAGGCTCAAGCGAACTTTATCGTGGTGAGGTTTCAAGCTGTCAGACAATGGCTCTTACAAGAGCTAAAAATGCTACAAGCGCAAATACACTCCAGGATACTGCATGCCGTACAATGGCTAACCACCTTTTGGGCAACAATAACTTTAAGATGGCTACATTCTCATTTGACGGTGACAAGGCAAATACACTTGTACTTAATGAGATGTATTCAGGCGGAAATGAAGTTTTGATTTTCCTTAATGGTAATCCAGGTGATTCATCATCAGCAAGCTGGATAAATCTCGGCACAGGTAAAGAGTTTAAGCTCACAGACGAGCAGCTTGCAATGATAACTCCTGAAAAAGACATTCACGTAAGACTTCAGGGTACAACAAGTTACTATACAATAGATATCACAGCAGGTTCACTGCCGAGCGGATTGTATAGAAACGACAATGAAAACAGAATTACAGGTAATACAGCTAATCTGGAATATAAAATATCAGGCGAAACAGAATGGCATGATATGACAAGTGACGTTAGATTTAACGGTGACGTTACAATTTCTGTAAGAAAGAAAGCAGCAGGAACATCCTTGCAGAGTGGTGAAACAGAGTTTACATTTACTTATGACAAGGATTCTGACAACAGAAAATATATTCCTTTAAACAGAGTTGAATATATTGGATGTTCTTCCGAACAGGTAGACAAGAGCGGAAGCGCTAAAAATGCTCTTGACGGTAATATAAACACATACTGGCATACCTGGTGGGCAGGCGGCGACAATGATAGATATATTATTGTAAAGCTTGACGAGCCGGTTTACCTTACAGGTTTTGATTACACACCTGTTCAGTCTGGTAACGGAAACGGACGATTCCAGACATGCGAAATTTATACAAGCCTTACCGGTGAGGACGGCTCATGGACATTGTCCGGACGTGCTACAGGCTGGGGTAATAATGCAAACAAAAAATCTCTTGAGCTTTATAACCCGGTATATACTCAGTATATAAAGGTAAGAGGCGCTCAGGCAGTAGGAAACTTCGGTTCAGCATCAATGCTTGAGTTCTTCGAAGATACTACTGTTGAGAATAAGGCAATAGCAAGCATTGCAATTACAACAAAGCCTGACAGAACAGAATACGTTGTTGGTGATGAGCTGGATACAACAGGTCTTGAGGTTATGGCTACCTTTGACGACGGAACACAAAGTATCATAAGCAACTCACTCCTCAAGTTTAGTCCTACTATTTTCGATTCAGAGGGAGAGCAAACAATAACCGTAACATCCTCACAGAACAGTGAGGCAACTGCGGAGTTTACTGTAACTGTTTCGGAGAATACAAAAAAAGTAAGTGATATTTTTGTAGACCATCTTCCTGAAAAGACACGTTACTTTGTTGGAGATAATATTGTAACCGATGGTCTTGTTGTAAAAGCAAACTATACAGACGGTTCACAGGGATATCTCTTTGATAATCAGTATACTGTTGCTCCGAACACATTTACTGAAAACGGCAGTGAAATTCCGGTAACAGTTACCTACACAGCTGATGAAACAAAGACTGCAACATTTAATGTTGAGGTTACAAAAAATGTTAAAAACATAATAGTTTCTCAGGTGCCTGAAAAGGCTATATATTATCTCGGAGATGCACTGGATACAACAGGTATAGCTGTATCAGTAGAATATACCGACGGCACAGTTGAAGAGCTTGAGTCATACGATTATATTGTTAAGTCTTCAGGATTTAGCAATACCTCAGGTACAAAGAAGATTACAGTTGAATATCAGAGACTTGCTGATATTTCCACAACATTCTCAGTACTTGTTTATCCTTATATCACATACAACGGTCTGCGCTATGAGTCTGTTGATAATGAGTATAAGTGTTATGTAAGCGGCGTAGCAGATGAATTAGAGCCTAATTCAGTTGTTACAGTTCCGTCAACTGTAAAGGTTGGTGACCTTGAATTTACCGTAATAGGTATAAGCAAAGACAGTGCAAATGCAACAGGCGCATTTGAAAATCAAACTGACATTATAGGAATAAACCTTCCTGCTACAGTTACAGACATAAAGGCAGACGCGTTTAAGGGTTGTACAAACCTTAAAGAAATCTACCTCAACGAGCATACAGATTTTGCAAACCTCGTTGTTGAAAACGGAGCTTTTGCAAATGATGAAAACAACAGAGGAAAGATTTATGTTGCTACAGACGCCTATGCAACAGAGCTCAATAGATTGATTGCAGCAGGCGGCAAGGTTGAGGGACTTAAGTACTTTACAGCAGAATCGGTTACAAATAATATTGTATCAATCAATGTTACACTTCCTGAGAAGCTTGACTATCATCTTGGTGAAAGCCTTGACCTTACAGGTATGAAGGTTATCGGTGTAACAACAGATGGACAGGAAATTGAGCTGGCAGATTCACTGTACACTGTTTCAGACTTAGACAGCACAACAGCAGGAAATAAAAATATTACAGTTACACTCAATAATACTGTAATTGAATATACATTCCCGGTAAGAGTAATTCCGGCAACACCTGAAATTACAAAACAGCCTGTAGGTAATGTTTATGCAACGGGCGCTGAAAAAGATGCTCTTACAGTAGAAGCAACAATCAGCGATGAGGGAACTCTCAGCTATCAGTGGTATTTAAACACTACTGATTCAACACAAGGAGCTCAAAAGATTGACGGAGCTACTGCATCAACATATAAGCCTACAAACGATGTAAAAACATTCTACTATGTAGTTGTTTCAAACAATGACAGCAACGGAAACGAAAATACAGCGATTTCCGTAACAAGTGACATTGTATGCGTTGACGTTGGAAATTACACTGCAAAAATTGACGGCGTAGGTTATAGTACCTTGCATGAGGCTGTAACCGCAGCTGAGGACGGAGATAGAATTGAAATACTCAAGAATATCAACCTTGATTCTTCTATCACAATCAACAAGAGCATAACACTTTCAGGAATGCAGGTAAAACGTACATCAAATACAAGAAATGTACCATTGTTCCAAATTACAGCAGGAAATGTGGTATTTGAAAATATTACAATCGACGGCGGTGCTATTTGGGATTTAAATTACGATGGTGTCTTGGAAAGAAATGTACACAACGGAGGAATATCCTCTCAGGAAACAATGGTTCTTGTAACCGGTGGTTCACTTACACTTTCCGACAATGCTGTACTTCAGAATAACTGCAATGATAATTATAGCAATTCATTCGGCAGTGCAATGAGAATAAGCAACGACAATACAAAGGTTATTATTGACGGCGGCGCAATTATAAATAACTATGAAAAACGTTTTGGCGGCGCTATTTATATGAATAACATATCATACTTGACTATGAATGACGGAAGAATTTCCGGAAACCAGTCAGGTGATGTTGGTGGAGCAATTTGTGTTGATAATAGCTCAGTATTCGTTATGAACGGCGGTTCAATAAACAATAACAACGGACAGAGCAACGGCGGCGTTGTTTGGCTTTCAAACGGAAGCGCAACTTTCAATGGTGGAACTGTAAAGAATAATAAGACAAACGGAACCGGAAATGTTTATATGAACGGTTCAGGTACAGTTAATATCGGCAATGTTACAATGTCCGGAAATATTGCAAACGGCGGAACAGCTGTTCACAATAATAACGGTACAGTAAAGATTACCGGCAAACCATCATTGTCTGATAATACAATCTACCTTCCAAGCGGAAAGGCTATTTCCGTACAGGCAAACCTTGCAGGTGCAGATAAGATTTCCGTTACAGGTGCAAACATGACAGCCGGAAGAGTTATTGCTAATGTTTCCAATACCGAATTTGTTAAGGCTGCGGCTGAAACTTTGACAGTATCAGGATATACATCCTATGCTGAGGGCAATAACGTAAAAATCGGTAATGTTGTGAACCTTTCTTGGTCAAAGAATCTTCCGATAAATAAGACAATCTTTGCCGGAACACAGCTTGAGCTTGAAGTTGAGGCAACAGGAGCTGATAATATTACCTATACATGGTATATCTGCGACGACGCTTCGGGAACAAACCCGATAGAAATTTCTAACAATGCAGACGCAGGTAACAAATTTGTATCAGGCGACTGTGACGAGGGAGTTTGCTACTTCTACTGTGTAGCTTCTGTAAACGACGGAGTTTCAGAGGATATTAAGTCTGACATTGTTACAGTAAATGTAGTGAAGTTTGTGCCTTGCTCACAGGCTATTGAGAAATTCTTAAGTGTTTAAATTTAATAATAAACTTCTATACTTCATGAAGATGTATAGATAAATGAAAAAATCCTTGGTGTAAAAGCCAAGGATTTTTTATTAGAACAATTAAGTGAAATTTATGAATTTTTTTATGCTTGTTAAGTCTATTTATGTATGATATACTTGTTAAAGAAGATATATTACAGCAAATATTAAAAAAATCACAGATAGGAGTATTGGTATGAAAAAACTGCACAGAAAAATTTTGTCTGTTATACTTTCTGTTCTTATGACGGTTTCTGTTGTAACATCTGTTTCGGCACAGAGTTATACACATGATACAGAAACAGCAAGCATAACAGAGCTTAATGTAAGCAACGAGGAAGTGTTTTTGTCGGATATTTCAGGTACTGCGCTTATAAAATCAAGCGTTGGTTACGGTAATCTGATGTTTGATAAAAACATAGAGGGAGATCAGATTTCCCTGAAGGTAAACGGTAAAAGGTTCTATTTTGACAAGGGATTGGGAGCACATGCACCGTCCATACTTGTTTACGATTTGGGTGATTATGTAGAAAATCAGGATATGACCAGATTTACCGCATATCTCGGAGTTGATTTTTCCAGATGGGACAGCGGAGACGGTGTGACCTTTAAGGTTTCCGTATCCTCCGACAATTCAGTATGGGAAACAGTTGTTGAAACAGGAACATTAAAAGGAACCAGCGAGTCTGTATTTGTGGATATTGACTTGACCGGAAAAAGATATTTGAAAATAGAATCATTTGAAAACGAAAACGACGGTGCAGACCATTCAGTTATTGCAGATGCAAAGCTTATAAAGGATGACTATGTTCCGGAGGCTTCAAAGGTTATAAAAACTCTTGATGAGTACGACGCAATGATAAAAGATGTAGTTAACCAAAATCCTGGTAAATCCTTTGAACAGCTTGTTGAGGAAAACCAGGAGCTTCAAAATCTTCTGCTTAAAAGAAATTTTGTTGATATGGCAGGATATTCTGTTTTGAATTATTACTGCAAAACAGAGGAAAATGCAGAGTTTTTAAAGCAGGTTATGGAAGACTATGAATTGCTGGAGCTTTATATGCAGGGAGGAGATTCAATAGCTTCTTATGATAAAGTCCTTGATGTTCTAAAGGCACTTTTCAGCTCTCATGGAGAGGATTTGCAGGATATTGAACACGGCGAGCTTTACAGACAGATGATGGTGACATTGTCTTTGACACACTCTATAAATGTTCCTTTCTGGGAGGACGGAAATCAGATTTCAGACCCTGTTAAAAGATATGAAATTTATAAGAAGCTTTATGATAATGAGCTTCTTATAAATGATGTTTTTGAGGATTTAAACATAGAGGAAATGCGCTGGGTAATGAACAATCTCATCAGCGACGACCAGATAGAGTGGCTCAATTACTATGTAAGATTCCATACAGACAGAAAAGATATGGGAGAACTGACAATTGATAACTTTACACCGGGCCCATATTATTTTATTACATATCAGTTCGGATACGATTACCTCAAGCCTGAATATTATTCAGAAGAGAATAAAGAGGCATGGCAGGAAAAGTGGAAGCTTACAAACGAATATAAGCTTTCCGATGAAGAAACAAACGGAAAAGCCAGCGTCTATGATATAAATGTGGCTTATGAGGATGGACATCCAAAGCTTTGGATAGTTTTTGAAGAGGGCTCAGTCTGCGGAGGAATTGCAAAGACCGGAACAAACCTTTTGGCAGCTTTCGGAGTTCCGGGAGTTGTTGTTGGACAGCCCGGACACGCCGCATATCTCCAGATGGAAAGAAATGAAGACGGCAAATATGTATGGAGCATAGGAAACGATGTTTCGGGATGGAGTCAGTCCAGAAGAGAAGAGGACCCAACAAGAGAGGACAGAAGAATGCTTTTAGGCTGGGGAAATCAGGAATGGGCAAGCTACTACTATGCAAGCTATGTGCTTTTGGCTCAGGAGGTTCTCAACAACGAGGAAACATATTATAAATCCAATAAGCTCAACAAGCTCGCCAAGGTTTATTCAGATGACCCTAAAACCCAGATTGAGATTTATGAAGAAGCCCTTGCAATAGAAAATAAAAATCTGGATTCCTGGGAAGGACTTATAAAGGCCTATGGAAATGCCAATAAGAGCGAGAGTGAATTTTTAAAGCTTGCAGAGAGAATTTCTGAAAATCTTAAATATTATCCATTGCCAATGAGTGATATACTTTCAAACCTGCTTTCATCATATGTTGAAAGTGAAGTTGCACTTTCACAGATTGACAACTATATTCAGGCTTCCTTAAACGATGCCGCAAACGCCACAGCAGATGATGTTTTACAGCCAAACGATACTAAAACAATGGCAAATTATCTGCTGGGAAATACAGAGCCTATGGCAACATTCTCCTTTGACGGTGAAAATGCCGGAAAAATAGTTTTGAACGATATGCACAGCGGCGAAAACCAGCTCCTTTACAGCATAAGCGGCGACGGCGAGGAAAGCTGGATAAACGCAGGAACTGTAACAGAAGTACAGCTTACAGAAGAACAGATTGCACAGGTAAATGATAATGACAACATACTTGTGAGATTGCAGGGTACAACAAATTATTACACAATAGATATCACACAGGGCGAATTGCCTAATACAGCATATCTCAACGATAACGAAAACAAGATTTATGGTGTTGACGAGCCTATGGAGTATCACACGGGCGACGGTATCTGGAAAGATTTGACCGAGGATATAAGATTTGACGGAGATATAACTGTAACAGTCAGAATAAAAGCCCACGATACAACCACTCAGAGTGCGGAAAAAACTTTTAGCTTCTCCGACAATACAAGCACAGACAGAAAATATATAACCGTTGACAGAATTACCGTTGAAGATGTTTCAAGCGAAGAAACATCACATGAGAATATGGCGCAAAATGCTATTGACGGCGATATAAATACTATATGGCATACTCTCTGGGACGGTTCTGACACAGAAAGATATATAACACTTAAATTTGATGAGGCTGTAAAGCTTTCGGCCTTTGAGTACACACCAAGACAGGATTCAGGAAACGGAAGAGTTTTGTCATATGAAGTATATACAAGCCTTGACGGAAAAGACTGGAAACTTTCCGCTTCCGGCGAGGGCTGGGAAAATAACGTTGCAAAGAAAACAATAGAGTTTGAAGCTCCGGTTGAAGCTCAGTATGTGAAATTTGTGGCAACAGAAGGCGTTGGAGGCTTTATGTCTGCGGCTATGCTGGAATTCTACGAGGACGCTTCCTCAGAAGAAACATTTGAAATGGGTGATGTAAACCACGACAGACTTTTGAACGTACAGGATGTTACATTGATACAGCAGTATATCACCAAGATGGATTTTACAGGCGAAATCTTTGATGAAAAGCTTGCCGATGTAGACGGAAACAATATAATTTCCATTGCAGATGCCACAGCAGTTCAAATAATGATTGCTTCTTCCAAAAACTGATACCCATTGAGCAAAACTCAATAATTAAAGAAAATAGACTGCGGTATTTTTGCCGCAGTCTTGTTTTTTATAAGGTAATAAACATATAGTTCCCTGAATATCAATTATTGATATATTTTGTATGGGAGTGAAAATCTATGAAAAAAATCCTTTCTCTGGTGTTGGCTTTTGTTTTTTTACTGCCACTTAATATAGTTTCGGTTTCAGCTTTGTCAGACGACGAGGTGACAGCGCCCAGCGCAGTTTTAATTGAACCTGAAACTATGAAGGTGCTTTATGAGAAAAACGCTCACGAACAGCGAGCCTGTGCCTCGGTTACAAAGGTTATGACACTTATTTTGGTAATGGAGGCAATAGATGCAGGTAAGCTTAACTGGGACCAAATGATAACCGCTTCAGCCCACGCCGCCTCAATGGGAGGTTCTGATATATGGCTGGAAGAGGGGGAACAGATGTCGGTAACTGACATGGTAAAAGCTACGGTTGTGGCTTCTGCTAATGATGCCGCTGTAGCTTTGGCGGAGGCGGTAAGCGGTACAGAGGATGAATTTGTAATACAGATGAACGAAAAGGCAAAGGCTTTGGGAATGGAAAACACGGTTTTCAAAAACTGCAACGGACTTGACGAAGAGGGACACCTTACAACCGCTTACGATGTTGCCCTTATGTCCTGCGAACTTATAAAGCACGAGGAAATCTTTGAGTTTACATCAATTTGGATGGACGAACTCCGTGGCGGAAAAACCCAGATAGTGAACACCAACAAGCTTTTAAAATCCTACAACGGCATAACCGGACTGAAAACCGGAACAACCTCCCAGGCTGGAAGCTGTATCAGCGCAACAGCGGAAAGGGACGGACTGTCTTTGGTGGCGGTGGTGCTGGGAAGCGAAACAGGTACTGACAGATTTAAGGCGGCGGCAACCCTTTTGGATTACGGATTTGCAAACTATAAAAAGACAAAATTGACCTTGCCTGAGGATGCGCCAATGGAAATCAAAGTGAAAAACGGAATGGAAAACAGCGTACAGCTTAAATATGAAATTCCAAAAGATATAATCACCGAAAGCGCAAAGTCACAGCTTGAAGCAAAGGTAGAGCTTCCGGAAGAGATAGAAGCGCCGGTTACAGAAAATCAGTCATTAGGAACTGTGAGCTTTTATTCCGGTGAAGAAAAAATAGCAGAATATCCCATTTTGTCCGGTGGGTCATCAAAAGAGGTGAATTTTCAAGACATATTCGCATTTATGATAAAAAATCTGTTTACTACATAAAACACTTACAATGAATATAATGTGACAGAATATGATGACAGCTTAAATATCTGATATAATATAAATGAAAACAACAAAAATTTCTTGCATTGCCGCCCGAAATATTGTATAATGTTTTCAATAAGAACTATCGGACAACGTTTGACCGATAAAATAAGGGAGGAAGTTACAATGGCAACTAAGCTTACTGACAAATATGTAAAAGGTTTTATTTCCGACAAAGAGTATGAGGCTATGGCTCCTTACGTGAAAACAGCTCATGAAATGCTGCACGCAGGAACAGGTCTGGGAAATGATTTTATAGGCTGGCTTCACCTTCCCACTGATTACGACAAGGAAGAGTTTGCACGCATTAAGGCTGCCGCTGAAAAAATCAAGAAGAATACCGATGTTTTTGTGGTAATCGGAATCGGAGGTTCTTACCTTGGCGCAAGAGCGGCTATAGAATTTCTTAAATCACCAAACTACAATGCGCTTGCAAAGGATGTTCCTCAGGTTTATTTCACAGGAAACAGCATCAGCTCCAATGCTCTCTCAGAGCTTATAGAGATTTGCGAGGGCAAAGATGTTTCTATAAATATGATTTCTAAATCAGGTACAACAACAGAGCCTGCTATCGCTTTCAGAGTATTCAGAGAGCTTTTGGAAAAGAAATACGGCAAAGAGGGCGCAAGAGAGAGAATTTTCTGCACAACAGATAAGGCAAGAGGCACACTCAAAGAGCTTGCAACAAAAGAGGGCTATGAAACATTTGTAGTTCCGGACGATGTAGGCGGAAGATTTTCAGTTCTTACAGCTGTAGGTTTGCTTCCGATAGCAGTTGCAGGCGCAGATATTGACGCTCTTATGGCAGGTGCTGCAAAGGCTGAAAGTGATTTTGACAACAGCGACCTGATGACAAACGATTGCTATAAATATGCAGCTTTGAGAAATATCCTTTACAGAAAGGGTAAGTCAACTGAAATTCTCGTTTCCTACGAGCCTGCTTTTGCACTTATGAACGAGTGGTTCAAGCAGCTTTACGGAGAGAGCGAAGGCAAGGATAACAAGGGTCTTTTCCCGGCAAGCGTAATCTTTTCAACAGACCTTCACTCAATGGGACAGTACATCCAGGACGGCAGAAGAAATCTCTTTGAAACAGTTGTACTTTTCGATAAGTGCAAGAGAGAGATAACACTTGGCACAGATCCTGAAAATGTTGACGGACTTAACTTCCTTTCCGGCAAAACAATGGATTTTGTAAACAAGAAAGCATTTGAGGGAACAGTTCTCGCTCATACAGACGGCGGCGTTCCTAATATCGTGCTCAATGTTGAGGAAATGACAGAAACAGAGCTTGGATATCTTATTTACTTCTTTGAGAAGGCATGTGCAATTTCCGGCTATCTCCTGGGCGTTAACCCATTTGACCAGCCTGGCGTTGAAAGCTACAAGAAGAACATGTTTGCACTTCTCGGAAAGCCGGGATATGAAGCTCAGAAAGCAGAGCTTGAGGCTCGTCTCAAATAATAAAATAATTCAGAATTTAGAATTTATAAATATCTAAGGAGGACTATCAAAATGGTTACTTTATTGATTGGAAAAAAAGGTTCCGGTAAGACAAAAAAATTGATTTCTCTTGCTAACGAGGCTGTTGCGGCATCTTCAGGAAACGTAGTTGTTATCGAGAAGGGCGCAAAGCTTACATACGACGTTACACATAAGGCAAGACTTATAGATACAGATCAATACAGCGTAGCAGGATATGACGTTCTTTTCGGATTTTTGAGCGGTATCTGCGCAGGCAACTATGATGTTACAGATATTCTTATCGACTCAACATTCAAAATTTGCCCGGAAGGCTTGAGCGGTCTTACAGCTTTCATCGACAAGATTGACGCACTTGCAAAGGCATCCGACGTTAAATTCACAGTTCTTATTTCTGCTGATGCAAACGATATTCCGGACGATGTTAAGGCAACCTGCGAGGTTCTTTGATAAATAATCAGACATAATGGAATAAATTAAAGTTTTGGGATCGCAAAGCGGTCCCAAAATTTTTCTCTTTAAGGGATTGGATTTAGTTTCTTTTTGTGCAAAAACATGAGGTTTTCGCTTTTTTTCGGGGTAAAAATCAAAAAAACAGGTTAAAATGATGAAGCCTTTTAAATATGCTCTTATATTCTGAAAAAGACCGAGAAAATTTAAATATTTTATTGACAAAGTGTCCCTGTTTGGTTATAATAATTCAAGGCGTTTAAAAAAATTTGCCTGTCTTGAGGTGTTGTTATGCTTCTGGAACTGAAGAAGGTCTTTCAAAATGACGGGGAGAGCATCTCTGTTGACTATGATTTGCCAATGAACGACGTTGAATTTTACGGGGTTTGTCCATTCAAAACTCCTGTAAAGGTGCGTGCCCAGGCGAAAAACAGAGCAAGTCTTGTTGATTTAAAGATAATTGTGGACTTTATCTATACAAGACAGTGCGACAGATGTCTTAAATTGCTCGAAAAACCCATGCATTATGAGTTTGACCATAAACTGGCGGTAAGCCTTATGTCAGAAAGCGATGAAGACTATATTGAAACACCGGACTATAAACTTGAGCTTGACGAGGTAGTAAAAACAGATATTATCTTGGAGTTGCCGGCAAAATTTCTTTGCAGTGAGGACTGCAAGGGATTGTGCATGAAGTGCGGAAAAAACCTCAATGAGGGTGACTGCGGCTGTGATAAGGGTTCTGTGGATCCGAGGCTCGAGATTCTAAAGCAGTTAATTGATTGATATAAAAAGAAGGAGGTCTTTGAGATGGCAGTACCTAAGAGAAAACTTTCAAAAGCAAGAAGAGATAAAAGACGTTCTAACGTATGGAAGCTTCAGGCTCCGGCACTCTGTGTATGCCCAAACTGCGGCGAGTTCAAGGCTCCGCATAAGGTTTGCGGAAACTGCGGTATGTATAGAGGCAGACAGGTTATCGTAAAAGAGGCTTAATTCAGGCTTTACAAAAGAATTAAGGCGGCGGAGGCGTGCGACAAAAAACACGCTGCCGCCCTTTTGTTTGTCTTGAAAAGTTTATTATTTTTGGTTATAATAAATTTACAGATAAAATCTCGGGAGGAATTGCGGTGGCTGTACTAATTAAAGCTGTGACAAAAAACAGTCACGGCGAAAAACACGGGATACTTTCAGGCGAGTACCTTGTTTCCATAAACGGAAACGAAATTATGGATGTTCTGGATTACAGGTTCTATCAAATAAACCGTGAGCTTAATCTGGAAATCAGAAGCCAAAGCGGCGAAACAAGAAATGTAACAATAAAAAAGCCTGAATACGATGAAATAGGTTTTGAGTTTGAAACCTATCTTATGGACAAGCAGAGAAGCTGTAGAAATAAGTGTATTTTCTGCTTTATAGACCAGCTTCCGAAGGGAATGAGGGAGAGCCTTTATTTTAAGGATGATGACAGCAGACTTTCCTTTCTTTTCGGAAACTATGTTACCCTTACAAACCTTACCGAGCATGAGATAAGCCGTATTATCAAGATGCATATAAGCCCTATAAATGTTTCCGTCCATACAACTAATCCGGAGCTTAGGGTGAAGATGATGGGAAACCGCTTTGCAGGGGAGTCCCTTTCAATTTTAAAGCGTCTTGCCGATGCGGGAATACAGCTTAATTGTCAGATAGTGGCTTGCCCGGGAATAAACGACGGGGAAGAGCTTGTGAGAACCCTCACAGATTTGGAAAAGCTCAATGTAAACATGACGGCAGTTGTTCCCGTTGGTCTTACAGACTACAGAGAGGGACTTTTTGAGCTTACTCCGTATAATCCCAAAACCGCCGGGGAAACTCTTGATATAATAGAGAGCTTCGGGGACAGGTGTGTGGAAAAATACGGCAGAAGAATTTTTTATGCCGCCGATGAGCTTTATATAAAGGCGGGAAGAGAAATTCCGCCTGCGGAGTATTACGAGGATTTTCCGGCTCTCGACAACGGTGTTGGACTTATAGCCCTGTTAAAGGACGAGCTTTCCTATGCGGTGGAGGAATACACAGAAACCGCAGAAAACTATAAGGAAGAAGCGGCAAAGGTAAAGGGAAAAGTTACCATTGCCTGCGGAGAAAGCGTTAGACCATTTCTTGACGATATGTTAAATGTTGTGAGAGATGTTTTTGAAAATATACAGATAAACGTGGTGGCTGTTAAAAATAAGTTTTTCGGAGGCGGAGTAAACGTTTCCGGACTTGTGGTTGGAAGAGATTTGATAGACACACTTAAAAATGTGGATATCGGCGACAGACTTTTAATTCCATCGGTAATGCTTCGCTTTGACGGCGAGGTGTTCCTTGACGACACCACATTGGAGGATGTTGAACGGGAGCTTTGCGTTCCTGTTTTTCCGGTCAATAACGGCGGACAAGATTTGCTGGACGCTGTTATTTCTTCAGGAAGGAGTGATTAAATGGCAAAAGCCATAGTTGCTATTGTGGGCAGACCTAACGTGGGAAAATCCACTCTTTTTAATAAGCTTGTGGGACAAAGACTTTCCATTGTTGACGATAAGCCCGGCGTTACAAGAGACCGTATTTTCGGCGAGTGCGAATGGCGTGACAGAAAGTTCACCGTAATCGATACAGGCGGAATTGAGCCTCATTCTGATGATATTATACTTTCTCAGATGAGAAGACAGGCAGAGCTTGCCATAGATACCGCAGATGTTACAGTGCTTGTTACCGACATACGCACAGGAATGGTTGCCACCGACATGGAGGTTGCCTCCATGCTTTTGAAAAGCGGCAAGCCTGTTGTACTCTGCGTAAATAAGTGCGACAAAATAGGCGAGCCTGAGCCTGAATTTTACGAGTTTTACAATTTGGGTATAGGCGACCCAATACAGGTTTCATCTGTTCACGGTCACGGAACAGGTGATTTGCTGGACGCTGTGTACGACCTTTTGCCTCCTGAAGCTGACGAGGAAGAGGAAAGCGAAGTTATAAGCGTTGCGGTAATCGGAAAGCCTAATGCGGGAAAATCCTCCCTTATAAATAAAATTACCGGTGAGGAACGCTGCATTGTTTCAAATATCGCTGGAACAACCAGAGACAGTATCGACACAAGAGTTGTAAATAAATTCGGCGAGTTTAACTTTATAGATACAGCCGGACTTAGAAGAAAAAGCAAGGTTGACGACGATATTGAAAAATACAGCATAATCAGAGCTAAAATGGCTATAGAGAGATGCGACGTCTGCGTTATAATGATAGACGGCGAGGTTGGCTACACCGACCAGGACAGCAAAATCGCAGGCCTTGCCCATGAAGCCGGAAAGGGCTGTATTATAGCTGTAAATAAATGGGACGCAGTTGAGAAAAACGATAAGACAATGAACGAGTTCAGAAAGCGTCTTGGCATAGAGTTTGCCTTTATGTCATATGCTCCTATGGTTTTCATTTCAGCAAAAACAGGTCAAAGACTTGACAGACTCTTCGAGCTTATCAAGCACGTTGCAAACCAGAACTCCATGAGAATAAAGACAGGTATGCTCAACGAGCTTTTGGCTCAGGCTACCACAAGGGTTCAGCCTCCTACAGACAAGGGAAGAAGACTGAAAATATTCTACATGACTCAGGCAAGCACAAAGCCGCCTACATTCGTATGCTTCTGCAACGATGCGGAGCTGTTCCATTTTTCCTATCAGCGTTATCTTGAAAACAGAATAAGAGAAACATTCGGTCTTGAGGGCACACCTATAAGATTCGTTATCAGAGAAAGAGGCGATAAGTAATGTTGGACTTTTTTACATCAAACATTGTACTGCTTATTATCATTGCTGTTATTGGTTATCTTTTGGGAAGCGTTAACTCTGCGGTTCTTATTACAAGAGCGGTTATGAAAAATGCCGACATAAGAACAATGGGAAGCGGAAACGCAGGATTTACAAATGTTCTGCGTTCTGTAGGCAAGGGCCCTGCTATTTTTACAATCACCTTTGACTTTATCAAAGGCGTTTTGTCAGCAGTGGCAGGAAGCATTTTGGTTTACTCTTTCGTAACAGCTTCAAATCCCCAGCTCTTGGCAGAGTACGCAAGATACGGAGCTTATATAGGCGGACTTTTCTGTATTCTCGGCCACATGTTCCCTGTATACTTCGGTTTTAAGGGAGGAAAAGGCGTTGTAACTTCAGCGGCTTTGATGGCTGTTGTTGATATAAGAGTTTTTGCCCTTGTGCTTTTGACATTTTTGATTGTTTTCCTTATAAAGAAAATAATCTCTTTGGCTTCACTTGTCTGCGCAGTCCTTTTCCCTGTATATACATACTATTTTGCTTACATGTTCGACTACATGGGAAGCTTGAATACTGAATATCCAATCAGTATGGACTATGTTATGATAACAACAGGCTTTGCAGTACTTATCGGATTGCTGGTAATTATAATGCACAGAAAGAACATAGGACGTCTTATCAGAGGCGAAGAAAAGAAAATTACAAGTAAAAAGAAACAAAGCTCTTAACTTGCATATTGACTAAATAATTCAAAAGCTATAAAATATACCACAGAGGTGCTCTGTGGTATTTGTTTTTGTATGGTTTAAACAGAGCAGAATAAAGAATTTTAACAAAGGAGATAATGAAAATGGATTGTATTTTCTGTAAAATTGCAAACGGTGAAATTCCCTCAAATAAAGTCTACGAAGACGATAAAATTCTTGCTTTTTATGACCTTGAGCCTCAGGCTCCTGTACATGTTCTGGTAATTCCAAAGGAACATATCTGCTGTGCAGACGCTCTTAACAGCGAGAATTCCGCTGTTGTTGGCTATATTTTCTCAAAGATTCCTGAAATCACAGCTAAGCTGGGACTTACAAACGGCTACAGAATAGTTAACAACTGTAAAGAGGACGGCGGACAGACTGTTTTCCATCTCCACTTCCATATTCTCGGCGGAAAGAAACTCAATGTAAATATGGCATAAGACCAAGAGGAATGGATTAAAGTAATTGTTGAAAGGATTTATGATTTTATGAATAATATCTATACACTTAATGTTGCCGGCTGTGTAAGAGAGCTGCCCCTTTGTGAAGTCAGCGACCATATTGACGTTGCCGCATTTATCATGTTCGGAGATGTAGAGCTTACAGAGAAGGTTGCACAGGAGCTTATGAAAAAGTGCCCTGAGCATGACATTTTGCTTTCAGCAGAGGCAAAAGGAATCCCTCTTGTTTATGAAATGGCAAGAATAGGATGCCGTGACTATGTTGTGGCACGTAAGGGCATTAAAACATATATGAAGGATTATATAGGGGTTGAGGTTAAATCCATAACAACAGCCCAGGTACAGAGACTCTATCTCAGCGGTGACAGAGTGGAAAAATTAAGAGGAAAAAGAGTTTTGATTATTGATGACGTTATCTCAACAGGAGAAAGCCTGAAAGCCCTTGAGGAGCTGGCAGAAAAAGCCGGAGCCAATGTAGTGGGCAAGGCGGCGGTTTTGGCAGAGGGCGAAGCTGCTGACAGAGACGATATTATCTTCCTTGAGAAGCTTCCTCTTTTCTATAAATAAAAATAATAAATCGGGCAGGCGGCGGTTTGCTGTCTGCCCTTTGTTAATTGAGCGGATAAGATTATTATATACAGGCGGTGATTTTTTGATAGCCAATGAAACAGAATTAAAAAAGCAGCTTACTTCCGGAGATTTTAAGAGAATTTATTTTTTGTACGGTGAGGAAAAGGCTCTTGTAAAAAAATACTCACAAATGGCGGTGGAAAAAATAATGGGAAAAGAACCGCCGGAATTTAATATGCATGTTTTCGACGGAGAAGCTTCTCCCGACGATATATACGCCGCCTTGGGCATGGTTCCTTTTTTAAGCGACCTGAATATGGTTGTGGTAAAAAATATGGACTTTGACAGTTTGAAAGCCGACTATACCTCAAAGATGATGGAGATATTAAAGTCAGTTCCCGATACATCGGTTTTGCTCTTTGAAATGTCCTCGGTTGATATAAATCTGAAAAAATCCCAGAAATTTAAAAAGGTGCATGATTTTATTTCTAAATCTGCCGACGGGGTTGTTACGGAATTTGATTACAGGTCACCTGCGGTGCTTTCAAAGCAGCTTGCCGCCCGTGCAGGAAAGCTTGGCTGCAATCTTTCTGTAGCTTTGGCAGGGAAAATAGTTGACATCTGCGGAACTGATTTAAACAGACTTAACAACGAGCTTTTAAAGCTTACAGCCTATGCAGACGGCAAGGAAATAACACTGGAAATGGTGGAGCTTTTAGTGGCTCCAAGCATTGAAACAAACATTTACAATTTGGCTGACAGTATTGTTCAGAGAAACAGCGACAAGGCTTTAAAGCTTTTAAACGGACTTTTTTATCAAAGAGTTGAGGCAAGCTCTGTTGTGGCAACTCTCGCCACCGCCTATACGGATTTTTACAGGGCGAGGGTATGCGCCGAAAGCGGAGAGCCAACAACCACAGCCGCAGAAATATTTAACTACAGAAACAGAGCTTTTGTGCTGGGAAAGGCTCAGACAAAGACCTCAAAGCTTTCAACAGACGCACTGCGTGACAGTTTGGAAGAGATAATGAAAACCTCCTCAGCTATGAGAACAGTTACAATAGACGAAAAAATCCTTACGGAAAAGCTTGTGGTCAAGCTGCTTTCCATAGCTTCTGCAAAGTACGAATAAGGAGGCTGTAAGATGATAAAACTTAATGAAGCGGTTATTGTTGAGGGGAGATACGATAAAATTCTTCTCCGTGGTTTTATAGATGCGCCAATAATCGAAACAGGCGGTTTTCGTGTCTTTAAAGACAAAGAAAAACAGAAGCTTATCAGAAAGCTTTCAGAAACCCGTGGTATAATAATAATGACAGACAGCGATTCCGCAGGTTTTGTAATAAGAAACTTTTTAAGGGGAATTGTGCCTGCCGGAAAAATAAAGCACTGCTATATCCCGCAGATAAGAGGCAAGGAAAAACGAAAGGCTGAAGTGTCAAAAGAGGGATATCTGGGCGTTGAGGGGCTGGACGAAAAAACAATTATTGAAGCTTTGGAGAGAAGCGGAGTGAATATTTGTTCAAAATCTGCCGAAACTGAATTTGAAGAGATTACCAAGGCGGATTTTTACGAGCTGGGACTCAGCGGAAAAGAGAACTCCGCAAAGCTCAGAGAAAAGCTTTTAAAGAAGCTTGGTATGCCCACTTATCTTTCCGCAAACGCTTTTCTTGCAGTGTTAAATTGTTTCTATTCCAAAAAAGATTTGCTTGACATTTTAAGGGAAATATAGTATTATATTAACAGAAACAAGAATGATTATCATTTTTCTTACGGATAACCGTTTTTGTCAGACTTTTAGGAACCAATTTATCAGATATTTAAAGATTACAACCAATGTTAAGGAGGAATTTCACATGAACTTAAAGGGAACAAAAACAGAAGCTAACTTGATGGCTGCATTCGCAGGCGAATCACAGGCAAGAAACAAGTACACATACTATGCATCAAAGGCTAAGAAAGAGGGCTACAACCAGATCGCAGAGCTTTTCCTTGCAACAGCAGACAACGAGAAAGAGCATGCAAAGCTTTGGTTTAAGCTTCTCCACGGAATCGGCACAACAGAAGCAAACCTCGAGGACGCAGCAGCCGGCGAGAACTACGAGTGGACAGACATGTATGCAACATTCGCTAAAGAGGCAAGAGAAGAAGGCTTCATCGAGATTGCAGAGCAGTTCGAAGGCGTTGCTAAGATTGAGAAAGAGCACGAAGAGCGTTACAGAGCATTGCTCAGCAATGTAAAGAAGGGCGAAGTATTCAAGAAAGGCAGCATCGTTATTTGGGAGTGCGGCAACTGCGGTCACATCCACGTTGGCGAAGAAGCTCCGGAGGTATGCCCAGTATGTTTCCATCCAAAGGCATATTTCAGAATTAAGGCTACCAACTATTGATTTGACCTGACTGCGTATTTTAATACAAAACAGAAAACGACCGTTATCCCCAAAAGGGAAACGGTCGTTTTTCTTATGTGAGTTTTTGTAGAAGATACAGAGATTTCATCAGGTTTTAAGCTCTGTGCGTCTTAAAATAAGATAAGTAATTCCTCCGAATATTCCAGCTCCTATTATCAATGAAGCTATTGGGTAGAGATAGTTTATTGTTCCGTCGGCGGTAAATCCTGCTATTCTTGAAAGAAAAGTAAAAATATTTTGGATTACATTTTCCGGAATAACATAGACAAAAAGCAAAGGAACTATAAAACCAAGAATTATACCAAGTGCAACCATAAAAGCGATAAAGAAATACTTTCCTATTTTGTTAAAGAGCACTACGAAAAAGTAGGTTACGCTTGAAACAAAGGTGTAGGTTAAAAACAGCAGAAGCCAGTTCAAAAGATACTGATTTTTAATGCCGTAAATTAAACCGAAAAAATTTTTATATTCAGTCATCACAAGAGGGGCTACCGAACCGATGATTGTATCAAAAAAAGCCAGCACCGCAGCTATAAACATGAACATGGAAATTGTTGAAATAAAAATATATTTTCTGGTAAATCCGTTTTGTATGAGCATTTTAAAGTCTTCTGTAAAGCCCATAACTCCCAGTATGCCTATATATATAATACTGCTGTTTTCCAGTGCACTCATACTTATATTTTCATTGTTTCCAAGGCACAGCTTCAGAGTAATAAAAACAGCCGCTACAATGGAAAGCATTATGGTGTAAAAAATCCATATGTATTTTACCGAGGTTAAACATTCATAGCGTATAGCGGTTTGAAGTTTCTTCATGTCAGATACCACCTTTCTCAGTAAGCTTTACAAAGAGCTTTTGCAAATTCATATTTGTAATCTGGAGATTGCTGTTCTGCGGCAGTTCTTCTCTTTCGCCTAAAATATAGGCAAGCTTCATACCGCCCAGTATATCCTCACCGATAACCTTTTTATCTGCGCAGAATTTGTCAACCTCTGCTGTAACGCCGGAAACACAGTAGCCGGTTTCCAAAAGATTTTCGGCTGAATCCTGTAAAAGAACTTTTCCCTTGTCGATTATAACAACATCCTCAATGATGTTTGCAACCTCTTCGATAAGATGTGTGGCAAAAATTATTGTCCTTGGATTTTCCTCGTAATCGTTTAAAAGAATGTTGTAGAACAATTCTCTGTGGTTGGCATCAAGTCCCAGTACAGGCTCGTCAAAGATGAGATAGGGAACGTTTAAGGCAATAGCCACAGTGAGTTTAAATATGGACTGATATCCCTTTGAAAGCTGTTTGAATTTTTTGTTTGTGTTGAGATTGAATTTCTCAGCTATTGCGTAAGCCTTTTCAATATCAAAGCATGAGTAAAAACGGTTCATCCACATAAAATGCTCTTTTACTTTAAGACTTGTGTTGTATAAATCCTGTTCGCTCATGCAGTGGATTTTCTCGTGTACCGCCATATTTTCCCTTGTGGGAATACCGTCGATGAGGACTTCGCCGCTGTCGGGGAAAATTCTGTTGGCTATTATGTTTATCAAGGTGGACTTGCCGGCGCCGTTTCTTCCCAGCAAGCCGTATATTTTTCCGTATTCAAAGGAAAAAGAGATATTATCAAGAGCTGTGACATCCTTGTATCTCTTGGTGATGTTTTTAATCTGAATTGAGCCCATCCTCGTAACCCCTTTCTATAAGCTTTATGACGTCCTCCTTTGTCATCTGAAGCTTTGAAGCCTCTTCGATGAGGGCGGCGACGTACTGATTGTAAAATTGACTTTGTCTTTTCTGTCTGATTTTTTTAACTGCCCCGTCCTTTACGTACATACCCAGACCTCGCTTTTTGTAAATAATTTCTTCGTCAACCAGCATATTCATTCCCTTTAAAACCGTGTGGGGATTTATGTTCAGCAGAGCGGAGATTTCGTTGGTGGAGGGGATTTTTGTTTCCTCAGGAAAAATTCCTGTAAATATTGAGTCCTCCAGCTGTTCTGCAATCTGTATGAATATGGGTTTATCTGTATTTGTATTTATCTTCAACCACATCACTCCTTGTTAGTTAGTTACTTGAGTAACTAACTATCTTGCCTATAGTATAATCAGATTGTTTTCTGTTGTCAATAGGTTTTAAAAATTTTTCTGTGCAAAAAATAAACCCACAGCGGCAATGATAAATCGCTGTGGGTTTTGAAAGATTTTAAGAAAATAAATGAAATAAATAATCTGACAGTGGCAATAATAACATGGCGGGGTGATTTCCTATGGTTATTGTTAAAAAAACACTGAAAAGAATTTTGCTTATGACATCGGGGGGAAGTGCCTATGTGGGAATAGAACTGCTTTGGCGCCATTATTCCCACTGGTCAATGTTTTTTGTAAGCGGTATCTGTTTTGTAATTCTCTTTGAACTGTATACCGGAAAAAATAAGGATTTGACAATTCCTGAAAAATGCGTAATAGGAAGCGCAATTATTACAGCCATTGAGTTTGCGGCGGGCTGTATAGTTAACATTTGGCTGGGAATGGAGGTTTGGAACTATTCAAACCTGCCCTTTAACCTTTTGGGTCAGGTGTGCGTGATGTACAGCACCCTTTGGGGACTTTTGTGCCTGCCTATTGATTTCTTTTGCAGGAATGTTTTGAAAATCAAAGAAAAGTACAGTAAAAAGCTTTTGGATGGATGACTTTTAAGTCCTTAAAAGCCTGATTGAATTAAATATGCAAAGTATGCTTACTCCTGTGTCTGCAAGAACCGCAAGCCATATTGGAGCAAATCCCGCAACGCCCAAGGAAACAACTATAACTTTAACAGCTATAGCGAAGATAATATTTGCTTTTGCTGTGTTCATAACCTTTCGGCAAAGCTTTATTGTCTTAGGAAGAGGGGAGAGGTTGCCGCCTGAAAGAACTGCGTCGGCTGTTTCGATTGCGGCTTCACTTCCAAGACCCATTGCAAAGGAGCAGTCGGCAGCCGCCATAACAGGAGCGTCGTTTATTCCGTCGCCTACATAACAGCAGACACGATTATTTTTGATTTTAGAAAATTCCTCGACCTTTTCCTGGGGGAGCAGGTCGCTTTTCAGAAGATTTATTCCAACAGCCTCTGCGATAGGCTTTGCCGAGCTTTGAAAATCTCCTGTGAGCATTGCGGCGGTTTTTATTCCTAAGCTTTTAAGCTCGCCGATAACGGATTTTGCTTCCTCTCTTATTTCATCGGACAAACTGATTTCACCCAGCAGCTTTCCGTTTTCAATGAGAAAAACTTTTGAATTTTTATCGGCAGGTGTATTGTGATTTCCAAGTATACGTTTTCCTCCGCAGATGAGGACATTTCCATCTTTTTCTGCGTATACGCCGAATCCCGGTTTCTCCTTGTAATTTTCCAGGTCAGGCAGAACAAGACCTTTGTTTTTTGCGGACTCTAAAATAGCCTTTGCCATTGGGTGAGAGGAGTTGACCTCACATGCGGCGCACAAAGCAAGAATATCATCCTCCGTAATTTCCGGTACATGGGAGATAACCTTTGAAACAGACAGTTTGCCTGTGGTTATTGTTCCTGTTTTGTCAAAAGCAAAGCAATCTGCTTTTGAAATAGCTTCAACATATTTTCCGCCTTTGATTAAAACGCCTTCCTTAGTGGCTCTTCCTATTCCGGCATAGAAAGCCAAGGGAACCGAAATAACAATAGCACATGGGCAGGAAGCCACAAGACAGGTGAGAGAACGGTATATCCATACGGAGGGTTCGCCGCCTAAAATAATTGGGATAACAGCTATCAAAAGTGAAACAACAAGAACAATAGGTGTGTAGACAGCGGCAAAGCGTGTTATGAACTTTTCCTCATTGCTTTTTGATTTCTCCGCATCCTCAACAAGCTTTAAAATTCTTGAAGCGGTGCTTTGTGAAAGCTCCTTTGTGGTTTTAACCTTTATAAGGCCGTCACCGTTTAACATACCGCTGAGAACCTCAGTTCCTTTTTCACCGGAAACAGGTATGCTTTCTCCGGTAATTGCAGAGGAATCCAGTGTTGTAAAGCCCTCGGTGATTATTCCGTCAAGAGGTATTCTGTTGTGTGGCTTTACAATTATTTCAGTTCCAGTGAGAACTTCCTCTGCGGCTACAGTTGTTTCCTTTCCGTTTTTAATTACAACAGCCGTGTCAGGTCTGATATTTGAAAGCTTGGCAATATTTTTTCTTGAACGTGCAACAGCTTTGGCTTCAAGTATCTCGCCTATTTCAAAAAGAATTGTTACAATAGCCGCTTCGGGGTATTCACCTATACAGAAAGCGGCGATAACAGCGATGGTTAAAAGTGTTGTTTCATCAATTTTTAATTTTACTATTGTTTTTACGCCCTCAAGAAAAATTTCGTGTCCTGCCGCCAATGCACTTAATGCGTAAATCGGTATCAAAACATATATAGGGGCATTAAAAATACTTGAAACAATTCCTGCCGCAAAAAGCAGAAGAGATAAAATCAGCCATTTATAATTCTGTTTTTCTTCTCCATGGCTGTGGTCATGGCTGTGACTGTGATGATGTTTTTCTTCCGAATCGCTTTCGTGTTCGTGGCTGTGAGAACAGCAGGGTTCCTCATGGCTTGTAAAAACCGAACCCTGTGATGCTGAACATGCTTTGCAGCCGCAGCTGTGGTGATGATGATTGTGGTTTGTTCCGCTCATAATTGTCACTCCTTAATGTGTTCAAGACCTAAACTGAATATTTTGTGTATATGGTCGTCTGCAAGGCTGTAGAAGCTCTGCTTTCCGTCCTTTCTCACCTTAACAAGCTTGTTGTGTCTGAGTATTCTAAGCTGGTGGGAAATAGTTGACTGCTCAAGACCTAAAATTTCGGAAATACAGCAGACGGACTGTTCGCCTTGGAATAAAACGCACATAATTCTGATTCTCGTGGTATCTCCGAATATTTTAAATAAATCCGCAAGCTCGAAAAGAGTGTCGGTGTCCGGCATATTTTTTATGGTTTCCATAACCTTGTTTTTGTGTTCTTCATGGTTAGCCACAATACAGCCTCCTTTTCGTAAATGAATTATATTTGAACATATGAATAACTGTTCATATGTTAGTTTGATAATACACCCGATTTCCCTTTTTGTCAATAATAAATTTTTGTTTTTTTACTGCAAAAATATAAAACTCCGGCAAATGATGTTTACCGGAGTTTTAGTTTAATGAAAAAACTATTTTTGATTAGAATGTAATGTTTATTTCGCCAGACTCGGTGACTGTATCCCAGTTATCGTCGATTATGTGGAATGACAATGTCACATCCTTGATAGATGAAATGTCGTTGCTGGCAAGTTCTTCTTTGTCAAAATCAACTGTTGCCAAAGCGTGAGAATTTGGAAGCATATCATAGTAGAAGAATGGGTCAATCATAAATCCGTTTACAGAAACATCGTCTGTAGACATTGTGATGTTAAAGTCATTATTGTTTTCAATGTAAAGTAAAATGGACTGAGTGTCATATTTTGCGTTTTCAAAAAGACCCTTTGCAACAATCTTTATGTTGCTTCCGTCAAAGATAGCTTCACCGTTGTCATCGTATTTATAATCATAGGTTTCAGCGGCAGAAGTCTTTAACTGAACCGGAGCTGATTTAAGATATTCATCGTATTCTTCTGTGCTGACAGAAAATGTCATAGTCATATCTGCTGCGGTTTTAATATCCAAGAAATCCAATTCATCTTTAGGAATATCTATTGTTTCGTTGGATTTTTTACCTGCTGAAACAGTAGCGTACAAGAAAGCGTATTCAGTCATATATCCGTTTATGGCAAATTGATCTATGCTGAAATTTAAAGTTTGATCTGTGTTGTTTTCAATAAGAACATCGAGAATTAAATCGCCGTAATAATCGTATTCGAGGCTCTTAGCTGTAATTTTAACATTGTCCTGATCCAGCAAAACAGTTTCATCTATTGAGAAATCAGATGAAGCATTGCTGTTGTCTTTTTCTGTTTCCTGCTCTTCTGCATTGTCTTTTGTGTTGTCTTCAGAATCGCCGTCGGTTGATACTTGCTCAGGTTCCTTCATTGCATTTTCTAATTCTTTCTGTAAATCAGAAAACGAACAAGCTGTTGCAGAGAATGCCATTGCAAGCACAAGAAATAATGTCAATACCCTTTTCATTTTTATATGTCCCCTTTAAAAATAATGATGATATAAAAATATAATATATTCATATAAATGCGTTGTTAAAATATAAAAATATATCACACTATACCATATGTCTGATTATACAGTAGTATAAAATTTATGTCAATATAAAAATTAAACTGCGATACGGTTTATATTTGATTGTATTTATGCTATAATCCTCTTGGTGATTTTTATGATATGTAATTTATGTCCGAGAAATTGTAATGCCGAAAGGGAAGAATACAGCGGAAAAGGATTCTGCAAAATGGGAACTACCCCGAAAATAGCTTTGGCGGCTCCTCACTATTGGGAGGAGCCCTGTATCAGCGGCAAAAACGGCAGCGGTACAGTGTTTTTCAGCGGCTGCACCATGAAATGCGTATTTTGCCAGAACTACGAGATTTCTTCAATGGGTCAGGGCAAATATGTGACCGCCTATGAGCTTTCGGAGATTTACCGCAGTCTTGAGGATAAAGGGGTTCACAATATAAACCTTGTGACGGCAACCCATTTTATAGATGAGATTATAAAAAGCTTTGAAATATACATGCCTAAGATTCCCATAGTTTACAACTGCGGAGGCTATGAAAAGGTAGAAACCCTTAAAAGGCTTGAGGGAATAGTATCTGTTTATCTTCCTGATTTTAAATACGGATTTAACGAGCTGGGAGAGAAATATTCAAAAGCCGTCAATTATGTTGAAACAGCCGAAAACGCCATAGGGGAAATGGTTCGTCAAAGGGGAAAAGTACAGTTTGATGAAAACGGCATGATAACAAGCGGCGTAATCGTAAGACATTTGATACTTCCAAACCATACAAAAAGCAGTATAAAGGTTCTTGAAATTATCAAGGAAAAATTCGGCGATAATGTGCTTGTAAGCCTTATGGGACAGTACATCCCTATGGGAAAAGCCGAAGACTTTGAAAAGCTCAACAGAAAGATAACACCGAGAGAGTATAACAAGGTTTTGGATGTTTTATATGATTTGGAAATAGATGGTTTTGCTCAGGAGCTTAAATCGGCGGATAAAAAATTTGTTCCTAAATGGGATATTTAGATAAACCTTGTTAATTTTTCGTTTAATTTGGTGAACGGAAATGACCGTTGCTTTGATTTTGAGATAAATTTTTAAAAAATTTTTAAAAAAACTTGCAATACAAGGAAAAACATGGTATAATTCACCTGTATTCTAAAGTGCTTACTGAACTCGCATGCTTTTGTAAGTCATTTGCGGCACATGATTTACAAGAGTATGCGATTTTTTATCAGAAGGGAAAGTAGAGTATAATTATTTTTATTACATATTGGAGGATCTACTCATGAACAACGGAACAGTTAAGTGGTTCAACGAAGCAAAGGGCTACGGATTTATTTCTAACGACGACGGCGGCGACGATGTATTCGTACATTTCTCAGCTATCGAGGTTGAGGGTTTCAAAACACTCAAAGAGGGTCAGAAGGTTACTTTTGAAACAGAATCAGATACAAAAAATCCAGGCAGACTCAGAGCAGCACACGTTCGTCCTGTTTGATTTTTCATCTGAAAATAACAGACTACAAAAATCCGGCCTTTGCCGGATTTTTTTATTTTTTATGAACATAATAAAAAACAGGAAAATAGTTCATAGTTTCTTGTAGAATTTTCATCTTTTGAAAAAATAACGTAAAATTTCGATGATTTCAATATGAAAGCAATAAAAACTATTGACATTTAGCTAAATAAAATGTAAAATTATTACAACGTTCAGCGTATGAACGTTATCTGTTATTAGGCTTTATGTTTGTGTTTACATGGAGGTATGCATTTTTTACATTTTAAATCAACTTGTAACTTTGTTAAAATATTAACAAGGTTAAAGAGAGATTTATTGTGTCTGATTTTCATGAGTTTCTCAAAGACTACTCCCGTGTAAATATAATCGGGTAACATCATATGACTAATAAAAAGGAAGGCGATTTGATGGCTAATAATCAGTATCTTACGGTTGACAGCATTGAAACACTTGAAGAGGCTCTTGCCAGAGTTAGAGAAGCCCAGAAGAAATTTGCTACCTACACTCAGGAGCAGGTAGACGAGATCTTTAAGGCTGCTGCTCTTGCAGCTAACCAGCAGAGAATTCCTCTTGCAAAGATGGCTGTTGCAGAAACAGGCATGGGAATTGTAGAAGATAAGGTTATCAAGAACCACTATGCTGCTGAGTATATCTATAATGCATACAAGAACACAAAGACTTGCGGTATTATAGAGGAAGACAAGGCATTCGGCATCAGAAGAGTTGCAGAGCCTATCGGTGTTGTTGCTGCTGTTATCCCTACAACTAACCCAACATCAACAGCAATTTTTAAAACACTTATTTCTCTTAAAACAAGAAACGGTATCATCATCAGCCCACACCCAAGAGCAAAGAAGTGCACAATCGAAGCTGCAAAGGTTGTTCTTGAGGCTGCAGTTGCTGCAGGTGCACCGGAAGGCATCATCAGCTGGATCGATGTTCCATCCCTCGAGCTTACAAACATGGTAATGAAAGAGGCTGACATCATCCTCGCAACAGGTGGTCCTGGAATGGTTAAGGCTGCTTATTCTTCAGGTAAGCCGGCATTGGGCGTTGGTGCAGGTAACACTCCTGCTATCATTGATGATACAGCAGATATACTTCTTGCTGTTAACTCAATCATTCACTCCAAGACATTTGATAACGGTATGATCTGCGCATCTGAGCAGTCAGTTATCGTTTTGGATAGCATTTATGATCAGGTTAAGAGAGAGTTTGCTAAGAGAGGCTGCTATTTCCTCACAGCAGACGAGACAGAAAAAGTTAGAAAGACAATCATCATCAACGGCGCTCTTAACGCTAAGATTGTTGGCCAGAAGGCACACACAATCGCAGCTTTGGCAAACGTTGAGGTTCCTGAGGATACAAAGATCCTTATCGGTGAGGTAACAAGCGTTGACCTCAGCGAAGAGTTTGCTCACGAGAAGCTTTCTCCTGTACTTGCTATGTACAAGGCAGCTAACTTTGACGAAGCACTTGACAAGGCAGAAAGACTTGTTGCAGACGGCGGTTACGGCCATACTTCTTCTGTATACCTTGATAAGGTAACAGAGGTTGCTAAGATCGAGAAGTTTGCTGCAAGAATGAAGACCTGCCGTATCCTTGTTAACACACCTTCTTCACAGGGTGGTATCGGCGATCTTTACAACTTCAAACTTGCTCCATCCCTTACATTGGGCTGCGGCTCTTGGGGCGGAAACTCTGTTTCAGAGAACGTTGGAGTTAAGCATCTTATCAATATTAAGACTGTTGCCGAGAGGAGAGAAAATATGCTTTGGTTCAGAGCACCTGAGAAGGTTTATATCAAGAAGGGCTGCCTCCCTGTTGCACTTGACGAGCTCAAGGCAGTAATGGGCAAGAAGAAGGCATTTATCGTTACAGACTCATTCCTTTACAACAACGGTTATACAAAACCAATCACAGACAAGCTCGATGAAATGGGCATTACACATACAACATTCTTTAACGTAGCTCCAGACCCATCACTTGCAAGTGCAAAAGAGGGTGCTGCTGCTATGACAGCATTCCAGCCTGACGTAATTATCGCATTGGGCGGCGGTTCCGCAATGGATGCTGGTAAGATCATGTGGGTAATGTATGAGCATCCGGAAGTTGACTTTATGGATATGGCTATGAGATTCATGGATATCCGTAAGAGAGTATATACATTCCCGAAGATGGGTGAGAAGGCATACTTCATCGCAGTTCCAACATCTGCTGGTACAGGTTCCGAGGTTACACCTTTCGCTGTTATCACAGACGAGAAGACAGGCGTTAAGTATCCGCTTGCTGACTACGAGCTTCTTCCAAAGATGGCTATTATCGATGCTGACGTTATGATGAATGCTCCTAAGGGACTTACATCTGCTTCCGGTATCGACGCATTGACACATGACCTTGAGGCATATGCATCAATGATGGCTACAGATTACACAGACGGTCTTGCTCTCAGATCTATGAAGATGATCTTTGATTATCTCCCAAGATGCTATGACAACGGTCCAAACGATCCTGTTGCAAGAGAGAAGATGGCTAACGCAGCTACTATGGCTGGTATGGCATTTGCTAACGCATTCCTTGGTGTTTGCCACTCCATGGCTCATAAGCTCGGTGCTTTCCATCACTTGCCACACGGTATTGCAAACGCATTGATGATCGACCACGTTCTTAGATTCAATGCTGCCGAGACTCCCAGAAAGATGGGTACATTCCCACAGTACGATCATCCGCATACACTTGCTCGTTATGCTGAGGTTGCAGATTATCTCGGAATTAAGGGTAAGAACGATGCTGAGAAGCTTGATAACCTTATCAAGGCAATCGACGAACTCAAGGAGAAGGTTGGTATTAAGAAGACAATTAAGGAGTACGGCGTTGACGAGAAGTACTTCCTTGATACTCTTGATAATATGGTTGAGCAGGCATTTGATGATCAGTGCACAGGTGCTAACCCAAGATATCCGCTCATGAGCGAAATCAAGGAGATGTACCTTAAGGCTTATTACGGCGAGTAATCAATCGGTTTAAGCCCGATAAAATAAGCCCTATAAAAAGTTTATTTAAGGGAGGATTTATAATGGAATTCGAGAAAGTTATTGGCGTTCGCACCAACAAAACTGTCTATAAGGATGGAGACAAAGCTATAAAAGTTTTCGACGAGAACTTTTCTAAGGCAAACATCCTCAACGAGGCTCTTAACCAGGCTCGTGTAGAGGAAACAGGACTTAACATTCCTAAGGTTCAGGAAGTTAGCAAAATCGACGGCAAGTGGGCAATCACTTCCGACTTTATCGAGGGCAAAACTCTTGCAACTCTTATGGAGAAAAATCCTGATAAGCTCGAGGAATACATGAACATGTTCGTTGACCTTCAGCTTGAAATGCATTCAAAGAGATGTCCTTTGCTCAACAAGCTTAAGGATAAGATGCAGAGAAAGATCTCCGAGACAGACTTTGATGCAACAACAAGATATGAACTTCATACACGTCTTGAGTCCATGCCTAAGCACAATAAGGTTTGCCACGGTGACTTCAACCCAAGCAACATTATTGTAAAAGACGACGGAACAATGTACATCCTTGACTGGTCACATGCTACTCAGGGTAACGCTTCCGCAGACGCAGCCAGAACATATCTCCTGTTCTATCTCGAGGGCAAATTTGCCGAGGGCGATATGTATCTTGATCTCTTCTGCAAGAAGAGCGATACAGCTAAGCAGTATGTACAGCAGTGGCTTCCAATCGTAGCAGCTTCTCAGTCCGTAAAGGGTAATGAGAAGGAGAGAGAATTCCTTCTCAGCTGGGTAAATGTTTGCGATTACGAATAATCGGAGGAAAACATTGTGAAAATTACGGCTTGTATTGGCAGTTCATGCCACGTAAAGGGTTCCAGAGCAGTTGTAGAAGGTCTTAAGCGTCTCATCAATGACAACGACCTGGTTGATAAAGTTGAATTGGCAGGAGCTTTCTGCCTTGGAAACTGCCAGAACGGTGTCAGCGTTAAAATTGACGACGAGATTTTTTCAGTATCCCCTGATACTGTAGAAGATTTCTTCAAAAATGAAGTTATCACAAGACTTTAATTAACTGTATAAAATAAATTTCGACGGCGGTGACTAATCTCACCGCCGTTTCTTTTTTATATCCGATTTTTTTTATATCCGACCTGCATGGGTTTATTTTGGAAATAAACGTCGTTTCAGGTCGGGCGAGACCTTTGGTTAAGTAAATTGGAATGGCTCGCTCTCATTTGGATTTTATTTTTTATATCTGTCGTACATTGGGCAGCATAAGGAGATGAACTTTTATTATAGGTTGGGATAGACGTTTTGATTTATAAATGAGATTGGTTATGATGCGTTTAGCATTGATATAAAATAATATATAAAACGTCAATGCACAATGAATTTATTTTTCAAGAAAAACCTGTATGTTAGCAGACATGGGATTACCAAGGCACTGCTGTCACTTTGGCAGGAGGCTTGAAGAATGGAGTCACTCAATGCTTGTTATATAATCTTAATAATAGTGTCCATTTGTTTTTGGATATCAGTCGTCTTGATTTTTAATGGCGTATATGCTAAAATTTAATATGTATTTGTATGACTGAAAAATCAGACGAAATTTAAGAAAAGAGGTTAAAAAATGGCATTAAAGGTAACATTGCTGGCATATACTCCCGACCCTCAAAAGACGGTAGCAATGGCGGCAAAACTTTGTTACTCACCCTCAAAGATTTCCGACATCGGAGAGGGACTGACCGATGAAAAGGTTTCATCTTTTGTTGACATGCTTTCTGAAATAGGACACGAAAGCCCTATAGAACACGCATCCTTTACCTTTGGAATAGAGGGAGTTTCCCGTGCTTTGCTGGCACAGATAACAAGACACAGAATAGCTTCCTACAGCGTTCAGAGCCAGAGGTATGTGGCAGAAAAGCAGTTTGAATATGTTCTGCCTCCTGAGATAGAGAAAAATCCTGAGGCAAAGGAAATCTTTCTTGATGCAATGAAAAGAGACCAAGAGCAATACGACAAGCTTACAGAAATCCTTAAAAAGCAGGCTTACGATGAGTTTATTGCTTCCGGTATGGACGAAAAAGCTGCGGCTAAGGCGGCGGAAAAGAAGGCTATAGAGGACGCTAGATTTGTGCTTCCAAACGCCTGTTGCACAAAGATGATTTGCACATTTAATGCACGCAGTCTCAAAAACTTCTTTGCCCACAGATGCTGCAACAGAGCTCAGTGGGAGATAAGAAGTCTTGCTGAGCAGATGCTTATGCAGTGCCTTGAGGTTGCTCCCGAGCTGTTTAAACACTGCGGACCGCCATGTCTTTTCGGCAAATGTCCGGAGGGCAAAATGAGCTGCGGAAAAATGCAGGAAGTGAGAAAAAAATATGGCAGGTAAGCTTATTGTTATAGAGGGCTTGGACGGAAGCGGAAAAGCTACTCAGGCACAGTTGGTTTATGATAATCTTTTAAAATCAGGAATAAATGTCAGAAAAATTTCCTTTCCCGACTATGAACAGCCAAGCTCTGTACTTGTTCAAATGTATTTAAAGGGAGAGTTCGGAGATAAACCCACTGATGTAAACGCCTATACTGCGTCATCCTTTTACGCTGTAGACCGTGCGGCAAGCTTTTTGAAATTTTGGAAAGAGGATTATGAAAACGGTACGGTGTTTGTTGCTGACAGATATGCCACTTCAAATGCGATTTACCAGCTTTCAAAGCTTTCCGACGAAGAAAAAGACGAGTATCTTTATTGGCTTGAGGATTTTGAATATAAAAAGCTGAAGCTTCCGGCTCCTGACGCCGTTATATATCTGGATGTACTGCCTGAGGTTTCTCAGAAGCTTCTCAGTGAAAGATATAAAGGTGACGAATCTAAAAAAGATATTCACGAAAAGAATATGAATTATCTTTTAAACTGTAGAAAATCCGCTATGTATTCAGCAGAAAAGCTTGACTGGAGAATAGTTAACTGCTGTGCAGACGGTGAAATCAGAGGAATTTCAGAAATAAACGAAGATATAATGAAAATTATAAAAGACTCGGTTTTATGATTGATAAAATAATCAATTATTTTTCCTGAAAATGTTAATAATAAAAAGAGATTGATGAAAACAGATATATTTTCATCAAGAGAGCGAACGATTATCGTTCAAGAGAGGATTTTTAAATTTATGACAGAATTAAAAAAAGGTTTGCTTGAGTTTAAAGAGATAGAACTGGAAGATGTAGAAGCCTTTACAAAAATTTTTGAAAGCTCTGGCCATATGGGTTCCGACGCTTCATTTGCCACAATGTATTTGTGGGGTAAAAGATACGGAATAAAAGCCGCTGTAAAGGACGGTTTCGTTATTAAGATTTTCGGAGAAGAAAACGACAAGAAATACAGCTACCCCTGCGGAAAAGGCGATATAAAATCCGTAATCGAAACCATAAAACAGGATAGCATTGAGAGATACGGAAAATTTATCGGACTTGCTATGCTCACAGATGAGAATAAAGAAGAGCTTGAGCAGCTTTATCCGGGTGAATTTACCTATGAAGAGATGGATGGTTCCGCTGATTATATCTATTTGAGAACTAATTTGGCTGACCTGCCCGGAAAGAAGTACCACGCAAAGAGAAACCATATCTCAAAGTTTAAAAGACTTTATCCGGAATATCGCTTTGAAAAGCTCGGCAAGGAAACCTTTGACGACGCACTGACAGTTGCGGCTAAGTGGTGTGCGGTAAACGGTTGTACCGGTTCAGGTGGAGAAAGTCTCGGCGCCGAATACTGCGCAATCAACAGAGCTTTTTATAATTTTGATACCCTGGGAATGTTCGGCGGGGTTCTTTATGTAAACGACGAGCCTGTTGCCATGACTGCGGCGTCCAGAATAAACGATAAGGTTTGCGACGTAAACTTTGAAAAAGCTCTCAATTTTGACGGAGCTTATGCAATGATTAACAACTGCTTTGCCCAGACCTATACGGATTATGAACTTTTGAACCGTGAAGAGGATATGGGAATTGAGGGACTTAGAAAAGCAAAGCTTTCCTATTACCCTGAAAGAGTTTTGACAAGATATGCCGCAATTCCAAAGGAATGATTGTTATGGAAAGGCAGTACAGAAAAGTACCTGACTGTGAAAAACAAGCTTTAAGACCTCAGCTTGAAAATATCTGGAAAAAGTGCTTTTTCGATACGGATGAGGGCACAAAATTTGTTTTTGAAAATATTTATCCCGACAGCAGATGCTATTGTTGTTTTACAGACGATATCTGCTGTGCCTCTCTTTATCTTATTGACGGTGAAATAGAGGATAAAAAGGGAGTTTTGCAAAGGGTTCATTATCTTTTCGGAGCGGCAACATTGCCCGAATACCGAAAAGGAGGAATAATGTCTTCCCTTATAGAATACGCTCTTATGGATAGCTTTAAAGAGGGCCACAAGGCTTCGGTTTTGCTTCCGGCAAACGAGGGTCTTTATTCCTATTACGGCAAGCTGGGATATGTTCCTTTGTACGGAACTGAGATTAGAGATTATGAGCTTTTAAAAAATCATAAATCGGAAAAAATCCCTTTAATTTATGATGAAAAAGAAAAAACAGATAATATAATTAAACTGAGGAAAACTGCAAAACAGCCTGTTCAGGTTATGCAGTTTCCCGATAAAACAGTTAAAAATGCTTTGGGATACAACAGCATTTACAATGGTTTTTCCCTTTCCGGTGAAGATTTTTACATGACGGTTCAGAGCAGTTCAAAAGAGGCTGTGGTAACCGAATTTATATCGGAAAAACCTGTGGAAGAAGTGCTGAACAGCGTGTTTTCTGAATTTGATGATATAAAGAAAATCACAGTAAGGGTTCCCTGCTGTTCTGAAAATAAATTCGGAATGATAAATGTCCTTGATAAGTCTGTGGAGTTTTCCAATAAGATTTATATAGGACTTACAAAAGATTAAAATAAAGGAGGAAACGACAATGATTTATTGTTTCTTGGCAAACGGATTTGAGGAAATCGAGGCTTTAGCTCCGGTTGATATATTGAGAAGAGCTGAACTTGAAGTTGTAACCGTAGGTGTGGGCGGAAAAGAAATCAGAGGTTCTCACGGAATAAAGGTCATTGCTGATATTGAGGAAAGTGAAGTTATCACAGACAATATGGACATGGTGATTCTTCCGGGAGGTATGCCCGGCACACTTAATCTGGACAATTCTCCTATTGTTGCGGCAAGTGTAAATTACTGCGTGCAGAACGACCTGCCGGTTGCTGCAATCTGCGCCGCTCCTTCTGTTTTGGGACATCTTGGAGTGTTAAAGGGCAAAAAAGCCACATGTTTCCCGGGCTTTGAAAGTGAACTTGACTGCGCCCAGCATACAGGCGAGCCTGTAACAAGGGACGGAAAAATAATAACATCAAGAGGAGCGGGCTGTGCTGTAGATTTCGGTCTTGAGATAGTTTCTCTTCTTTTGGGAGAGGACAGAGCCGAAAAGCTCAAAGGTGCTATGCAATGCCCGTAAACGATATCAGAATTGTAAAACGGGAGCTTAGAAAAAAATACAGAGAAATACGTGAAAATATGAGTCCTCAGAAGAAAAGCAGATATGACGAACTTCTGAAAAAAGGATTTTTGGCTTCAAGGGAGTACAAAAACAACGACATAGTTTTTGCTTTTGTATCAAAACCCATTGAGATAGACACAATATCTATTATTGAAGCCGTTTTGAAAGACGGCAAAAGGGTTGCTGTTCCCAGATGTGTCACAGATAAAAGGGAGATGGATTTCTTTTTTATCGAATCTTTTGACCAGCTGGAGAAAAGTACCTACGGACTTATGGAGCCTATACCGGATAAATGCGAAAAGGTCACTGATTTTTCCAAGGGAGTTTGCATTGTTCCAGGACTTGCCTTTGATTCTGAGGGATTCAGGCTTGGATTTGGAATGGGCTATTATGACCGTTTTTTATCCCTGTTTCAGGGTGATAAAATCGGACTTTGCTACAGCAGCTGCGTAAAATGGAAGCTCCCCCACGGTTTTTTTGACAGACCTGTAGATTTAATAATTACAGAAAGGTTTGTCCGCAACATAAGAAAAAGAAAAGCAAACAGGAGACAATAGGAAAGGCTGTGTAGAAATGTCAGAGGACAAAAACTTAAACAACAATTCCGAAGAGATGTTCATGGAGAACAGAAGGAAAAAAGTTGAAAATTTTAAAATGAATATAAACCCTTCATCTTCCTTGGATTTGGTTGAAGAGAACAGTCATTTCCCGGAAAGAGGAGAACACTTTTCAGATAACGGTGTTAACTCGAATAGTTACGACCTTAATAGTTTTTCAGAAAAACCTAATAATGAAAGATATGACAGCGGAGATTATCTTTACAGCAACAGCGGAAATCATGGCGAATATGCCGAAAACTATGGCCAGAATTATGACTCATACAATAACAGCAGCTACAGCGCAGAATACGGTGAGCAATTATCTAATTCCGGAGAAAGACCTGTAGATGTTGTGTCTGATATTCGTAACGAAAACGATTATATGAATTTCAGCAACGACCCTGTTTCTTATGAGGAAGGCTATACAAAAAAACAGCAGAAGCGTATGCAAAAGCTGGAAAAGAAACGAATGAAAAAGAATAAAAAGACCTTTAAATATATTTGGTTGCTTTCAACTTTGGTTATGGGTATAATTTTAGGTCAGTTTTTAGTTCTTGGATTCAACGATATGCTGGCGGTTAACAGACAGGACGACACAACAGTTCATGTTGAAATCGGAGCTAATCCAACATTGGATGAAGTGGCTTCAATATTGCAGGAAAATCATGTAATTGACAGCGAACTGTTTTTCAAGCTCTATGTCAGCGTTACAGGTTCTGCCGACGGATTCAGACAGGGCTCTTTTGATATGAGCCAAAACATGGATTACGAGCAGATAGTAAACTACATGCAGAGCAACCTGAACAGAACAGATATTGTTACAGTTCAGCTTTACGAGGGCATGAATGCCCTTGAAATAGCGGACAAACTTGAGGAAGAGGGAGTTTTAACAGACAGAGAAAAGTTCTTCGAGCTTTTAAACAGCGATATATATGACGAGGACTATCCTTTCTTACAAAATGTTTCTTCCGAGGGTAAATATTATCGCCTTGAGGGATATCTGTTCCCGGATACCTACGATTTCTACAAAAATGAGGACCCGGAAACAACTATAGAACGCTTTTTAAGCAACTATGAAAAGCGAATTTGTTACACAAAATACGAAAATGAAAATTACGAAAAAGATGTCACCATAGAAGATATGATAAATGACAGTCAGTATTCTATGGATGAAATAATGATAATAGCTTCTATCATTCAGGCTGAGGCGGCTGATGTTGAGGATATGTACAATGTTTCCTCTGTTCTTCATAACCGCCTTGAATCCCACATTGACGAGGGTCTTTCAAGACTTGACTGCGATTCCACGGTTTATTATCCTTACCGTTCAAAAAGCGCAGTACCTGAGGATATGGGCGACTATATGAGCAACTATAATACCTATGAAATTTATGGTTTGCCGGCAGGCGCAATCTGTAACCCAAGTCTTGATGCAATTATGGCGGCTCTTTATCCTAATGATACAAACTATTATTATTTCTGCCATTCAGCTCCTACTGAGGACAGCCCATCTGTGGCTTACTATGCTACTAATGCATACGACCACAATAGAAACCTTGTTGAGGCAGGTTTGGTAGAAGAGTAACCCTATAATAAAGAAAGGTTAAGATAAACTATGATTAGACCCGAGGTACTTTCACCTGCAGGGGATATGGAATGCCTTGAATCCGCTCTGAAATTCGGAGCGGATGCGGTTTTTCTTGCAGGAAATATGTTTGGAATGAGAACTGCTTCCAAAAACTTTACAGAAGAAGAGCTTCAAAGAGCGGTGAAACTTGCCCATGAAAAAGGCGCAAAGATTTATGTTACCTGCAATACTCTTCCGAGAAATAATGAAATAGAAGAGCTTCCCCATTTTCTTAGCTACTGCGGAGAAATAGGAGTTGACGCTTTTATAATAGCTGATATAGGCGTTTTGAATATGGCTGCAAAGTATGCACCAAAGGTTCACCGCCATATCTCTACACAGGCAGGAATTGTCAATTACGAAACAGCAAGAGCTTTCCATGAGCTTGGAGCTTCCAGAGTAGTTTTGGCAAGAGAGCTTCCTTTGGATGAGATTGCCCAGATTAGAGCCAAAATTCCAAATGATTTGGAAATAGAGTGTTTTGTACACGGAGCAATGTGCGTTTCTTTTTCCGGAAGATGTCTTATTTCTGCCTATCTCACCGGAAGAGATGCAAACCGTGGCGACTGCGCACAGCCTTGCCGCTGGAAATATCATCTCTATGAGGAAAACAGAGAAGGTCAGTTTTTCCCGGTAGAGCAGGAGGACGGCGGAACTTATCTTTATAATTCCAGAGATATGTGTATGATTGAGCATATTCCGGAGCTGGTAAAAGCCGGAGTTTCCAGCCTTAAAATCGAGGGAAGAGCAAAATCCGCTTATTATGCCGCAGTTACAACAAACGCCTACCGTCATGCGGTGGACGATTTCATGGCAATGGGCGAAAATTATCATTTACAGCCATGGATTAAAGAGGAACTGGAAAAAATCAGCCACAGAGAATACAGCACAGGTTTTTATTTCGGAAACGAGCCGGGACAGGTAACAAACAACGGCGGATATATAAGAAAATACGACTTCGTTGGAGTATGCAACGATTCCATTGAAAATGTGGCTCATATTACCCAGAGAAACAGATTTTTTGTAGGCGATACGCTTGATATTTTGCCACCTGACGGTTTTTCCTTTAACACAAAGGCTATTAAGCTTATAAATAAAAACGGCGAAGAGGTGGAAGCTGCAAACCACGCAATGGAACAGCTGGAAATGGTTACAGACAAGCCTGTTCCGGCAGGTTCACTTATGAGATTAAAAAGAGAATAAAAAATTGTAGTAGGAGGCGATAAAAATGACTGAGAAGGAAAGAATGCTCGGCGGTAAGCTTTACAGAGCCTTTGGCGAGGAGCTTAGAGGTGACTTTAAGAAAGCTAAAAGGCTTATTGCCGAATACAATGTAACAACAGAGGACGAAAAAGAAAAAAGAAATAAAATCCTCAAAGAGCTTCTGGGAGGAACAGGAGAGAATTTCCACATTGAACCTCCGTTTTTCTGTGATTACGGCTGTAATATTTATGTTGGCGAGAACTTTTACTGCAATTATGAGTGCATCGTGCTGGATGTGTGCAAGGTTACAATAGGCGATAACGTGCTTATAGGCCCGAGAGTAAGCCTGTACGCCGCAGGACACCCCATTGACCCGGTTATAAGAACCGACGGCCTTGAGTTCGGAAAGCCAATCAACGTGGGAAACAACGTGTGGATAGGCGGAGACACAACCATAAATCCGGGAGTTACCATAGGTGATAATTCCGTAATAGGTTCCGGCTCGGTTGTTACAAAGGATATCCCGGCAAACGTAGTAGCCGCCGGAAATCCGTGCAAAGTAATCAGAGAGATTACCGAGGATGATATAAAGTATTGGGAAAAGCTCCGTGATGAGTACAATGCAAGCCTTGATGATTAAAAAAATTTCATATACATAAATCCCGTTATTGGAGATTGTGTTACATATGAGTGTTTAGAAAACGAAAAGACAGCGCAGAATAAGCTTTGTCTTTTCGTTTTTTGTTTTTAATGTGAAAATGATGTTATAAAGAAATTTTGGCAATAAGAAATACGACAGATATTACCTAATTGTCTATTGAATACAATACAAAAAACTGATATAATTAACTTAAAGAATGTTAAAATATAACAAATATTTTGCAGAAAAGAGGCGAATACCTTGCAGAATTTATTTTTATGCTATCCAAAATGCAGTACCTGCAAAAAGGCTGAAAAATGGCTTTTGGATAAGGGAATTGAGTTTGAAAAAAGGGATATTAAAACACAAAATCCCAGTGAAGATGAAATAAAAGAATGGCACAAAAAATCAAATCTGCCTTTGAAAAAGTTTTTCAACACAAGCGGACAGCTCTACAAGTCCATGAATCTTAAAGAAAAGCTTCCCGAAATGACAGAGGAGGAAATGTACAGCCTTTTGGCAACTGACGGTATGCTTGTTAAACGTCCGATTTTTGTAAAGGGCGATAAGGTGCTTGTAGGTTTTAAAGAAATAACATGGGAGGAAAGTCTGGCGGAGTAATGCCGGATAAGAAAAAATATGAAACTTATATCATGGAACGTAAACGGTCTTAGAGCCTGTGTGGGCAAAGGCTTTATGGATTTTTTCAAAGAGGCTGACGCAGATATTTTCTGTGTACAGGAAACCAAGCTTCAGGCGGGACAGATTGATTTAAAGACAGAGGGCTACTATCAGTTTTGGAATTATGCGGAGAAAAAAGGCTATTCGGGAACTGCAATATTTACAAAGGAACAGCCCTTGTCCCAAAACTACGGTATAAACATTCCCGAACATGACAGCGAGGGAAGAGTTATCACCTTGGAATATCCGAAATTTTATATAGTGACCGTTTATACCCCTAATTCGCAAAACGAACTTTTAAGACTTCCTTACCGAATGGAGTGGGAGGACGCTTTCCTTGATTATCTTAAAAAGCTTGAAAGTAAGAAGCCTGTTATTTTCTGCGGAGATTTAAATGTGGCTCATAAGGAAATAGACTTGAAAAACCCGAAAACCAACAGAAAAAACGCAGGATTTACAGATGAAGAAAGAGAAAAGTTTTCAAAGCTTCTTGACAGCGGATTTATAGACACATTCAGATATTTTTATCCCGATTTGGAGGGAGTTTATTCCTGGTGGTCATATAGATTCAGCGCAAGGGCTAAAAACGCAGGTTGGAGAATAGACTATTTCTGTGTATCAAAATCTCTGGAACCGAATTTAAAAGACGCAAAAATTCACACTCAGGTTATGGGTTCCGACCATTGTCCGGTTGAACTTACCATAGATTTATAAGAACAGGAGGACAACAATGTCCAGTTTTGTAGAACTTAAAAATGTTTATAAAAGATACAAAATGGGAGAGGTTACAATAACGGCGTCAAACGGTGTGTCGTTTACAATAGAGAAGGGAGAATTTGCGGTTATTGTGGGAAGCAGCGGCGCAGGAAAAACCACAATACTTAATATTTTAGGTGGAATGGACAGCTGCGATGAGGGAGAGGTTATTGTTGACGGAAAGGACGTTGCAAAGCTTAGCCCAAAAGAGCTTATTGAGTACCGCAGATACGATATAGGCTTTGTCTTTCAGTTTTATAACCTTGTGCAGAATCTTACAGCCAAGGAGAACATCGAGCTTGCCACACAGATAACAAAGGACGCCTACGACCCTATAGAGGTTTTAAAGGAAGTAGGCCTTGAGGATAGAATAAACAATTTCCCGTCACAGCTTTCAGGCGGCGAACAGCAGAGAGTTTCAATAGCAAGAGCTCTTGCAAAAAAGCCTAAGCTTTTGCTTTGTGATGAACCTACCGGAGCTTTGGATTACAATACCGGTAAAAATATTTTGAAGCTTCTCCACGATACCTGCCGCAACAACAATATGACGGTTATACTTATAACCCACAACCAAGCTATAACCCCTATGGCTGACAGAATAATAAAAATGAAAAACAGCAAGGTGGAAAGCATTACACTCAATGAAAATCCCATGCCTGTAGAAAATATCGAATGGTGATTTTTTTCTTTGAAAGGGTGTGATATATATGAAAAAGGCGTTGGTCAAGGACTTGTTCCGTGAAATATGGCGGACAAAAAGCAGGTTCCTTGCAATACTTGCCATTGTCGCAATAGGCTGCGGATTTTTTGCCGGAGTTAAGTCAAGCTGTCCAGATATGAAGCTGACGGCGGCGGCCTATTACGAAGAATATAATCTGGCGGATTTCCATATTATGTCCAATTATGGTTTGGACGACACGGATATTGAGGCAATAAAAAAAACCGTAAACGTCCGAGGAATCAGCGGAGGATATTCCGCCGATGTTATGGTTAAAAGCGACGATAAAAACAATCTTGTTTTAAAGGCTATTTCCTATGACCTTGAAAATCCTGATACTGCCGACAACATGAACAGACCTTTGTTAATAGAAGGCAGACTGCCGGAAAAATCCGGAGAATGTGTTGTTGAGCAGAGCAAGCTTGCAAACGGAAAGCTCGCAATAGGCAGTAAAATCCAGCTTTATCTGGAAAAGGATGATATATCAGAAAGCCTTAAAGTAACTGAATATGAAATTGTGGGAACAATAAACACACCAAGTTATGTGGGTTTTCAGTACGGAACCACCACAGTGGGCGACGGTGAAATAGATACCTACATCCTTATTCCTGAAGAGGATTTTGCCTTTGACGTGTACACTGACGTGTATCTCACTTTGCAGGAAACAGAGGGTCTTGACCCATTTGAGGATGAGTACGGTCAGATTATAGAGGAAAACACAGCTTTCCTTGAAAACAATGATGAGCTTACCTACAACAGGTATAACGACATTGTAGCAGAAGCCCAGCAAGAGCTTGATGACGCAAAGCAGGAGCTTGCAGACGGTGAAGCCGAGGCAGAGGAAAAGCTCAATGATGGCTGGCAGGAGCTTGAAGATGCAAGAATTCAGCTTGAAGATGCGAAAATCCAGATTGACGATGCAAGACAGGAGCTTGACGACGGCTGGAGCCAGTATTACAGCGGAATTGAGACACTGAATACCGAGATTGCAAATGGCAGACAGCAGATTGAAGACGCAAAAGCTCAGCTTTACTCTGCGGAAGCCGAATACAACAGCGGCCTTGAGCAGTATAATCAGGGACTTGCAGAGTTTCAGGAAAAAGAGGCTGCGGCGCTGGAAGAGCTTTCAGGATATGAATCCCAGCTTGCAGAGCTTGAGCCTGTTGTAACTGCCGGAAGACAGGAGCTTGACTCATTTAAAAGTCTTTTGGCAAACTACAATTCAATTATAGAAAAGTATTCTGCAATTACGGTTACAGAAGAGGAGATACTTCCGGAAGAAATCGCCGTTATGGAGCAAATAGACGCTTTTATAGCTGAAATGATGCCGGGAGTTCCTATAAGCATTAAAAATTTCTTTGTTTCCTATGCTACAGCGCCAGCTGAGGGAAAACAGCAGTACAGCGCAATTCTTTCCATAGTGTCCTCAGAGGGTCAAAAGCAGATAGATGAGAAAGAACCTCAGGTAATTGAGGGAGAAGAAGCGGTTGCACAGCTTAAAGCCGGAATCGAAGCAGGTTACAGCCAGCTTGAAGCCGGAAGACAGGAGCTTCAAAACTCTAAAAATCAGCTGGATAGTGCAAAACAGCAGATTGATGACGGCTACAACGAAATTTATTACAATGAAAGTCTTTTAAATCAAAAAGAAGCCGAGGGCAAGCAGGAGCTTGAAAATGCACTTGCTAAGCTGTATTCCGGCGAGGCTGATTATGATGCAGGCGTTGTGGAGTACGAGGACGGACTTGCCGAATATCAGGACGGAGTTGAAGAATACGAACAGTCAAAAATAGACGTAGAAGAAGAGCTTCAGGAGGGCAGAGATAAGATTGCCGACGCCGAAAAGGAATTAAAAGACCTTGAAACACCGGAGTGGTACGTATTTGACAGAAACGACAACCCGGGATATTCCACATATGAAGAGGATGCGGAAAAGGTTGACGCTATAGCCGCAGTATTCCCGTTCTTCTTTGTACTTGTTGCGGCTCTTGTATGTTCCACCACAATGACAAGAATGGTTGAAGAGCAGAGAACTCAGATGGGAACATTAAAGGCTCTCGGCTACAACAACCGCAGCATAGTTTCAAAATATTTGATTTATGCAATTTCTGCCAGCATAGTGGGAAGCATAATCGGACTTTGCATAGGATTTAAGCTATTCCCGTGGGTAATTATAAACGCCTACAAGATAATGTACAGTATGCCTGATCCTATGATGCCGTTCAGATGGGATTATGCAGGCTGGTGTACTTTGGTGGGAATACTCTGTACAGGACTTTCAGCATATTTTGTATGCAGAAAAGAGCTGAAAACCGTACCTGCACAGCTTATGCGACCAAAAGCTCCAAAGGTGGGCAAAAAAATTATGCTGGAGCGTGTAGGCTTTGTATGGAACAGACTTTCATTCCTCCACAAGGTTACCGCAAGAAATATTTTCCGCTACAAAGCAAGAAGCCTTATGACTACCATCGGCATTGCGGGATGCTGTGCTCTTATTCTTACAGGCTTTGGACTAAACTACGCCATAAGCTCGATAGTTGACCGACAGTTTGGCGATATATTCAAATACGATGTTACAATAGCTATCAGTGAAAATTCAGAAAGTCTTGAGGAGCTTCAGGACTATATAAACTCCAACCAATATATAAACAGCTCGGAAACCCTTATGGTTAAAACTGTTGACGCAGAGAAAAACGGGGAAACAATAGCTTCCGTTTCAATGTCTGTTTTTCAAAATCCGGAAGTGGTTGACGATTATATAACACTGAGAACAATGGATGACCATACACCTCTTGAGCTTACCGACGACGGAGTTATAATAAGCCAGAAGATGAGCAATGTTCTTAAAGCAAAAGCCGGAGACAGCTTCTCCGTGGTAAATTCTGACGGAAGCAAAACAGAACTTAAAGTAACTGGAGTTACAGAGAACTATGCAATGAACTACATCTATATGACACCGACTCTGTACAGAAATGTTTACGGTGAAGAACCATCATACAACATGATTTACGCCAACATTCCTGACGGAGTTGAAACCAGCGACCTGTCAACAGAACTTCTTGATGACAGCGATATACTTGGAATTGCCTATTCAAGCGACACAATGGGAAGATTTGTTGACACAATAGGAAGTCTCAAGAGTATAGTTATTGTGCTCATAGTTTCAGCGGGACTTTTGGCATTCATAGTTATGTACAATCTTGTAAACATCAATGTAAACGAGAGAAAGAGAGAGCTTGCCACAATCAAAGTTCTTGGTTTTTACGACAGAGAGGTTTCCTCATACATTTACCGTGAAAACAACGTGGCGGTTTTATTCGGAATTATCTTAGGTTTAATACTGGGAATTTTTCTTGAAAAATTTGTTGTATCGGTTGCGGAGGTTGACGCAGTTATGTTTATTTCCGACATGGCGTGGTGGTGTTACGTTGTTTCAGCTCTCATAACAGCCATTTTCGCACTGATAGTAACAATAGTTGTCCACTTCTCCCTGAAAAAAATCGACATGGTAGAATCCCTAAAAGCCATCGAATAATTTCTGGTTCCAACCTGCCAAAGTTTAATATGGGAGTTAACGACAGCACAGGTTGGGCGAGACGTTTTGTTAAGAGATTTGGAGTGGTTCGCTCACATATAAGTTTATTTTATATCTGTAATCTTTTGGAGAGTTTTTTAATTCCGACCTGTATAGGTTTAGCCTTGTGAATTTACACCTGCACAGGTCTGGCGAGACGTTTTATTAAGAGACTTGGAGTGGTTCGCTTACATTTACATTTAACTTTATTTTATATTTGTAATCTCTTATTAGGTTATAATAAAAAACACTACAAAAAATAAACCGTGGTTTTGAAGAAATTTCAGAACCACGGTTTTAGTATTCTTATATTTATTTTTAATCCTTACTGTCCATTTCAACAGCATGGTCGCAGTAGTCGCAGAAAAGGTGAGAGCCTTGCTTTATAAAGCTTTTTGGAAGATAAGCTTCACGGTGTGTTACACATCTCTCATTTGGACATGTTACATCGTCTGCGATAACTTTCTTTTTGTTGTCATGGAAGAAATAGTCGCTGTCCTCAAGAAGAAGTATAATGAGAGCCATTCTTCCGTACATTCCGTAAACTGCTTGCTTAAAGTAGCAGGCACGAGGGTCGTCGTCAACCTCTACGGTGATTTCATCAACTCTTGGAAGAGGATGCAAAACTATCATATCCTCCTTAGCCAAAGCCATTTTTTCAGCATCAAGAATATAAACGCCCTTTTGAGCTTCGTATTCTTCTTTAGAGCTGAATCTCTCCTGCTGAATTCTTGTCATGTAAAGCACGTCCAAATCTGAGATAGACTCTTTCAGATTCTGGCTTTCTGTAAATTCGCAGCCTGAGTTAATCATAATTTCCTTGATATAATCAGGAACAGTAAGTTCCGGAGTGGATATAAGAACAAAACTGTTGCCCTCAAAGTGGGACATGGTTTTAATAAGGGAGTGTACGGTTCTTCCGTTTTTCAGGTCGCCGCACAGACCGATTTTAAGATGGTTAAGTCTGCCTTTTTCGTTATGCAGTGTCACAATATCGGTGAGCGTCTGGGTGGGGTGGAGATGTCCGCCGTCGCCGGCATTTATAACAGGAACGCTGCTGTATAGAGAAGCGGCTTTTGCTGCGCCCTCAACAGGGTTTCTCATGGCGATTATGTCCGCATAGCCGCTTACAATGGTGATTGTGTCTTTAAGGCTTTCACCTTTTGCAACGGAAGAGTTCATTGGATTGTCAAAACCTATTGTTTTTCCGCCCAGTCGAAGCATAGCTGTTTGGAAAGACATCTGAGTTCTGGTTGACGGTTCATAAAAAAGTGTTGCAAGGATTTTTCCGTCGCATACGTGACTGTATTTGGCGGGATCTGCCTTGATTTTTCCGGCAAGATCAATAACCTGCTGGAGCTGTGCGAAAGTTAAATCTTCAAGATCAATTACATGACGATGTTTCATGTGAATCCTCCCCTTAAAAACCTTTTAAAATCCGCAGAATATTATATCAAATAAATTACTTAAAAGCAAGTATAAGGCATTTATGAACGTAAAAAGGGCTAATTGTCAGATTGTAACTCTCATAAACAGTAATATATGGGAATTTCTGACAATTATATGTGACGGAGTATAAAATGTAATATTTATGTTTTTTATATCCTTGACAGACAGGATGATTTGACATAAAATAGTATAGAACAATCATTATGTGCATCTTTCCTATTTAATTGAAAGATGCAAATTTTTAAATGATGAAAAATATCGGACAAGGTTATCTTTTCCGATGATTTTAGAAAAGGAGTCGATTATGAAAGTAAAATTGTCCTGGATACCTTTTATTCTCTTCACTCCTGTGCTTGTGGGATTGGCGCTTTATACATCGATTTTCCCTGATGCAGAGCAGCTTTTCATGGGCTTTGGAGTGTCCATACTTCCATACGCTATTGCGGGGGTAACACTTGTAATGTTCTTGTTCTGTCTTTTGTTCAAGGCGATCGACAGAAAAACGGCTGATTACTATGTGATTAAAAGAAACATTCCTGCCGGTCTTTTCGGACTTATAACAGCTGCCACAATTGCGGCAGAGGGCGGAATATCGCTTTTGGAAGCCAAGTCATCCGGAGATATATCTGCTTACGCTGTTGTCTATGTAGTTTTTACTTTGCTTTCGGCTTTGGCAATAGTTATAATGTCGCTTATGCACCTGACAAAGACTACAAGTTCAAAGGGACTTTCAGTTTATCTGCTTATGCCGGCAATTTGGAGCGCAATTAAGCTTGTAAATGTTTTTGTAAACAATGCGGAGATTTCTCTTGCAAATACAGACGTTCTTCAGCTTTTGACACTTATTGCCGTTACTCTTTACTTTTTCTTTTACGCTCAGCTTATTTCAGCAATCAGAAGCAAAGGTACATTAAAGAATACAATAGTAATGGGACTTATTTCCGTTTCACTTCTTATTGCAAGCTGTGCAGTGCCTGTATATGATATAGTTGTATCAGGTGTAATTCCTGAGATATTCTCACTTATTCCTACTATTCAGAACATAGCTTTGTTCTTCTATATTTTCTCTTTTGTTGCAGAGCTGTCAAGCCAGGCCTTGAGAAAAGACGAAATGAAAGTTGTAATCGCAGGCGGTGAAGCTTACGACTATGATTATGACGATAAGCAGCAGAGAAAAGAAGAAAAGCGTGCAAAGAAAGAAGAAAAGAGAAATAAGAAGAAAAACAAAAACGAAGAAGAACTTCAGGATTTTGAGGATAACAAGCCTATCAAATCTTACGGTGATGAAAATTCAAGTGCAGATACAGTGAGAGAACAGGTTGTTCCATCAGATTATGATGACATATACTCAGAGGATGATATTATATCATTCAGTACAGAACCAGAAATTCCTCAAGCAGGCGAAGCAGAGGCTGTTTCTTATGAAACTTCCGATGAAGTAAGTGGTAAGGATAAGCTCAGACTTACAGAGGCTGTTATTTCTGAAATTGAAAAGGAAAATGACGAAAACGGTGAAGTCGTTTCTGATGAAACAGAAGTTGATACAGACGAATCAACAGAGGATAAAATAATGAGGAGAATCGACCAGCTGATTTTCCAGCTTGAAACAGATGACAGTAATGTCTGAGTATTAAAAAGATTATTTATAAACTTTATTGCGGAAAAAGACATTAGCCTTTTTCCGCATTTTTGTAGGAGATGATTTCCATGATTAAAAAGACAAAAGCTACCCTGCTGATTTTTGCTTTGCTGTTTGTGCTGACTGTTCCTTTTGTGACTGTTTCGGCTGAAAGCGAATTTGTTATTGATAACGGAATATTGCTTTCCTATACAGGCTCCCAAAAGGAAATAACAATTCCATCCGAGGTTGTGTATATAGGGGACAATGCATTCAGAAATAATACTTCTGTGGAAAAAGTTGTGCTGGGTAAATCGGTTATGGGTATAGGAAACTGTGCTTTTTACGGCTGTACTTCCTTGTCTTCCCTAGAGCAGACCGAAAGCGTCGGAGCAATAGGCGCATATGCTTTTTACAATACGCCATATCTTAACAATCAGAAAGGCGAGTTTGTAACCCTTAACGATATACTTATCAAGTACAACGGCGGTTCACAAACTGTTGCAATACCGTCAAATGTCAGAGTTATATCCCCTTATACCTTTGCATATAACAGAAATATAAATTCCGTAATTGCGGGAAGCAATGTGGAAGAAATAGGCGAGGGCGCATTTTACATGTGCGGCAACCTTTCAAATGTGGATATTTCTGAAAACACAGCGGTTATCGGCGGATATGCCTTTTATGATACGCCGTGGCTTAAAAATGACCAAAGAGATTTTCTTATTGAGGGCAGAAACATTCTGATTGACTGCAAATCTGATGATAAAAATATTACAATTCCCGATGATGTGGCTACAGTTGGAACAGGCGCATTTTATATGAACGGATTGGAGTCGGTGACTTTTTCTGAAAATACAAAGGTGATCGGCATGAGAAGCTTTATGGGATGTGAAAACCTGAAATCAGTGAATATAAACGACGGAATTTTACTTGTTGATACACAGGCGTTTTATAATTGTCCGTCTTTGGAAAAAGCAGAAATAGCCTCTTCCGTACAGGTGATAAATGACAAGGCGTTTGTAAAGGGTAATCTTACCATTTACGGAGAAAAGGGAAGCGTTGCGGAAAGCTTTGCAAATGCAAACGATATCCCCTTTAACGGAGGCGGTATCCTTGGAGATTTAGACGGCGACGGAGTATTAACAATTTCAGATGCAACATATCTTCAGGGCTATATTGCAGGAATTAAGAGTGAGGAACCGGACATGTCCATTGCGGATGTAAACGGCGACGGAAGTATATCTATCACAGACGTTTCAAAATTGCAGATGATAATAGCCGGAGAACAGTAAAGTTTTAAATATCGGGGTTGACAAGAAAATGTTTTAGTGATAATATAATTCCTGTACAAAATAAATACTTGAACGCAGAAAAGGACACGATGCTTTTTGTATCCGCAAAAGAGAGCCGTATGTTTGGTGAGATTACGGCGGCGTGAAGAAAAGTGTTACCACCTTTGAGTTGGCGCAGGAAATGGCGTCACGGTAAGCACCGTTATCGCTTTAGAGGACAGATTTTATCTGTCGAATACGGGTGGAACCACGGAGAATATTCGTCCCGGTGACTTGCTTTGTGCAGGTCATCGGGTTTTTTGTTTTCTAAAAAAATTAAAAAGGAGAGATAACAATGATTAACGTAGAGTTAAAAGGCGGAGTTGTAAAGGAGTTTGAAAACAACACAACAGCCGCAGAAGTTGCAAAATCATTGGGCGGCGGTCTTTATAAGGCTGTATGCGCCTGTAAAATAAACGGACAGGTGATGGATTTAAGAACCGAGCTTACAGAGGACTGCAAGCTTGAGCTTTTGACATTCGACGATCCTGACGGTAAAAAAGCATTCTGGCACAGCGCATCACACGTTTTGGCACAGGCTGTAAAAAGACTTTACCCTGAGGCAAAATGCGCAATAGGCCCTGCTGTTGACAACGGTTTTTACTATGACTTTGATGTTGAGAAGCCTTTCTCACCGGAAGACCTTCAGAAAATCAAGGCAGAAATGAAAGCTATTGTTAAATCCGGCGAAGTTATTGAAAGATTTGAACTTCCACCTGAGAAGGCTGAAAAGCTTCTTTCAGACATGGGAGAAACATACAAGGTTGAGCTTGTAAAGGAACACGCAGGCAAGGGCGAAAACATCAGCTTCTACAAGCAGGGAGATTTCACAGACCTTTGCGCAGGCCCTCACCTTCTCAGCGTTGCACCTCTTAAAGCTATTGAGCTTACAAACTGCACAGGTGCATACTGGAGAGGCGATGCAAACAATGCACAGCTTTGCAGAGTTTACGGAACTGCATTCCCAAAAGCAAGTATGCTTGAAGAGTATTTGAAGCAGGTTGAAGAGGCAAAGAGCCGTGACCACAACAAACTGGGCAGAGAGCTTGAGCTCTTCACAACTTCCGACGTTATCGGACAGGGACTTCCAATCCTTCTTCCTAAGGGTGCAAGAATTATTCAGCTTCTCCAGAGATTTGTTGAGGACGAGGAGCAGAAGAGAGGATGGCTTCTCACAAAAACACCTTACATGGCAAAGAGCGACCTTTACAAAATAAGCGGTCACTGGGATCACTACAAGGACGGCATGTTTGTTTTGGGCGACGAGGAAAAGGACAAGGAAGTTTTCGCACTTCGTCCTATGACATGTCCGTTCCAGTATCAGGCATACCTCAACCGTGGCCGTTCATACCGTGACCTGCCTTTGAGATACAACGAAACATCCACACTTTTCAGAAATGAAGCCAGCGGCGAGATGCACGGACTTATCAGAGTTAGACAGTTTACAATTTCCGAGGGTCACCTTATGTGTACTCCTGAACAGCTTGAGCAGGAGTTCAAGGGCTGTCTTGAGCTTGCAATCTATATGCTGAAAACTCTCGGTCTTTACGAGGATGTTTCCTACAGATTCTCACAGTGGGATCCTAACGACAAGGAAAAATATATCGGAACAACCGAGCAGTGGGAAGAAGCTCAGGGAATTATGGAGAAAATCCTCAATCACCTTGAGATTCCATATGCAGTGGGCGTTGGCGAAGCTGCTTTCTACGGTCCAAAGCTTGACATCCAGATTAAAAACGTACACGGCAAGGAAGACACACTTATCACAATTCAGATTGACCAGCTTCTTGCTGAGAAATTCGGCATGGAATATGTTGACAAGGACGGCGTAAAGAAAAATCCTTACATCATCCACAGAACATCAATCGGATGCTATGAGAGAACATTGGCTCTCCTTATTGAAAAGTACGCCGGAGCATTCCCAATGTGGCTTGCACCTGTTCAGGTTAAGCTTCTTCCAATCGCTGACAGACACCTTGACTACGTTTATGAAGTTAAGAAAGCTTTGGAAGCTAAGGGCATGAGAGTTGAGATTGACGACAGATCCGAGAAAATCGGTTACAAGATCAGAGAAGCACAGCTCGAGAAAGTTCCTTACATGCTTTTGGTAGGCGACAAGGATATCGAAAACAACACTGTTTCCGTAAGAGACAGAAGAGAGGGCGATATCGGTGCAATGAGCCTTGAAGATTTCATTGCAAAAGCAGTTGAAGAAATCGAAAGCAAGGTTATCAGATAATTTTTTAAAATATATCAATTAACAGATGAAAAAAGACTTTTGAAAAAATTGAAGAAAAAATAAAAAAGTTCTTGCTTTTTCTGAATGTCTATGCTATACTAAGTCTGTTATTTACGGTTTCAGCGAAAGAGGTGAATGAAGATGAAAGAGAATATCCATCCAAAGTATGAGCAGACAACAATTACTTGTGCTTGCGGTAATGTTATTGAGACAGGTTCAACAAAGAAGAATATCCGTGTTGAAATTTGCTCAAAGTGCCACCCATTCTTTACAGGAAAGCAAAAGCTCGTTGATACCGGCGGACGTGTTGATAGATTTAAGAAGCGTTTCGGTATGGATAAATAATTAAACAGAACGTAATTGTTGAGGCGGTACGCAAGTGCCGCCTTTTTATTTTACATCCGACCTGCATGGGTTTAGCTTGTTAATTAGATTCAGCGCAGGTCGGGCGAAACCTTCTTTTAAGCGACGGAGAATGGTTCGCTCTAATTTAGGTTTATTTTTATAATATAAATAAAACCAAACGGGAAGCGTTAAAATATTTGCTATCCACATACAGTTAAAAAGATGTTGATAAAAAATTGATATGAGATGCAATTAAAAAGTTTGTTTAATAATATGAATTTAATTGCCTGATAAATCAAATCCATATTATTAAATAATAAAAGTCAAATGTAAGCGAGCTATTCTAAAAATTAAGGAAAAGGTTTCGTCCGCCTTGAAACGATTGGTTATTTTTAGGAGAAAGTTTGGCAAGGCGGAAATAAAATAAACGGAAATAAAAGAGAAAGGTGGGGGAGATATGAGCAGTAGTTATAAGACGGTAAAGGAGTATGGAGAGGCTGAGTTTGTGGAGAAGCGTTCTCGTTTTATCGGTTATTGTAAGCCTGTAAAAACCGAGGAAGATGCCATAGCCTTTATAAACGAAAAAAAGTCAAAGCACTGGGATGCAACCCATAACGTATACGCCTACTGCATAAGAGAGGGCAACATAAAACGCTACAGCGACGACGGAGAGCCTCAGGGAACAGCAGGCATACCAACACTCGACGTACTTCAAAAAAGCGGCGTAACGGACGCTGTAGTGGTCGTAACGAGGTATTTCGGAGGAATACTGCTGGGCGGCGGAGGACTTGTAAGAGCCTATTCCCACGGAGCCAAAATCGGCATGGAAGCCGCAAAGGTTGTCACTATGGAGGAAAGCCTTATTTGTTCCGTAGTGTGCGATTATACAAGGTACGGAAAACTCCAGTCCCTTATACCCGAGTGCGGAGGAATAATAGACGACACCCAGTTTACAGACTGCGTGGAGATAAAGTTCCATATAAGGGAAGAAATGCTGGGAGGACTCAATAAAAAGATTGCTGACGCCACCTGCGGACAGGTTGAAGTGGAAGTTACGGACAGTAAATTTTTTATGAATGAATGTTAATTTGCCTTGTATTTGGCTAAAATTCTTGATTTTTTATCGGTTTTTTGTCAATACTTATGCAAAAAGACTTTTTTAAAAAATAAAAGAAAAAAATAAAGGGTTTTTTAAAAAATTCATGTATATATAAAAAGAGATAAAGTAAAGAGGGTGGTTTCGTGTCTTTGCCTGAGGAGTTTTTGCAGGAATTGAAGTACAGAAACGACATTACCGAGGTGGTGTCATCTTACGTCAATCTCAAAAGGCGTGGACGCAATATGGTGGGGCTTTGTCCTTTTCACAGCGAAAAAACCCCGTCTTTTAATATTTACTCTGAAAACGGTTCGTTTTATTGCTTCGGCTGCGGAGCCGGCGGCGACGTTATAACATTTGTGATGAAGATAGAAAATCTTGATTACATGGAAGCCGTAAGATTTCTGGCTCAAAGAGCAGGAATGACAATGCCGGATACCGGTTACGACGACAGCATGAATCGTCTTAGAACAAGAATTTATGAAGCAAACAGAGAGGCGGCACGTTTTTTTTATGGCTGCCTCAATTCACCGGAGGGAGCAGAGGCGAGAAATTATCTTGCGGGCAGACAGCTTTCACCGAAAACAATAGTGCGTTTCGGTTTGGGCTATTCTCCTAAATCAAGATACAGCCTGTGCAACCATCTGAAATCAAAAGGTTTTAAAGAAAGCGAGATTGTTGCGGCAAACTTGGCTTTTCAAAGTAAAAGCGGAAAAGGTATTTACGACCGTTTTTCCGACAGGGTTATGTTTCCAATAATAGATTTAAGGGGAAACGTCATAGCCTTCGGCGGACGCCTTATGGGCGACGGCAAACCCAAATACCTAAACACCTCCGATACGCCGGTGTTTAAAAAGAGCAATAACCTGTTTTCTCTCAATAATGCGAAAAACAGCGGAGAAAGAACATTGATACTCTGTGAGGGCTATATGGATGTTATAGCCGTAAATCAGGCGGGATTTCAAAACGCAGTGGCAACATTGGGAACTGCGCTCACCTCGGAACAGGCGATACTTATGAAAAGATACGCTGATGAGGTTGTAATATGCTACGACGCCGATGAAGCCGGTCAAAAGGCGACGGCAAGAGCTATTGAAATTCTGCGAAATGCAGGTATTCAGGTTAGAGTTCTGACAGTTCCGGACGGAAAAGACCCGGACGAGTTTATAAAAAAACACGGGGAGAACGGCTCAGCGGCTTTTAAAAACCTTTTGGAAAAAAGCAAAAACGATATGGATTACAGACTTGCAAAGCTGAAATCCTCCTTTAACCTTGAAACAACTCAGGGAAGAGTGTCATACTTAAACGGCGCAATAAAAATGATTGCCGCCCTTGATAATCCGGTTGAAAAGGATATCTATCTTTCGGGACTCAGCGAAGAAATGGGCGTTGAGAAAAATGCTCTTTTGGAACAGATAAAAAGGGTGTCAAGGTCAAAAGCCGGAGAGATACGCAGGGAGGAAATGAAAAAACTCCGAAGTGAAATGAGCGGTATGGGCGATAAAATAAACCCGGAACACGCAAAATATCCACGAGGGGTAAAAGCTGAGGAATCTCTGATTGCATATCTTGTACATAATCCGGATAAACTGGACTTTGTTCTGAAAAGAATAACTCCGGATGATTTTGTAACAACATTCAACAAAAAGCTTTTTGAATATTTCAGGGATAAAATCAAGGGAGGTTACGGAATACTTACCGGAATTTCCGCAGATTTTACACCGGAGGAAAGCGGAAAGATTTTTGGAATAATATCAAAATACAACAGCATGGCGGCGACTACGGAAGCTGCGGCTGAGTATATAAATGCGATTATTGAGGAGAAGCTTAAAACTAAGATGAATGATTTGTCCACAGCGGAGGATACCGATATTATGGACTATCTGAAAAATCTCAGGGAAAAGAAAAACTGAAATAATCCAAAACAAGGAAGAAAAAAATCGCCTTTAACAGGGCAATGGGCAATTGAAAGGAACAAAAAATATGACAGAGCAAATTCGGGATAAAAAAGCAGTTGTCAGAGAATTGATGGAGTTAGGAAAAAGCAAAGGACAGCTTACCAATCAGGAGATTCTCGATGCGATAGGAGAAATCGACATTGATCCTGAGCAAATTGAAAAGCTGTATGACGGATTGGAAAGCCTTGGCGTTGAAATCGTCGAAGAGATGGACGATGTTATCAAACTGGACGATATAACAATAAGACTTTCACCTGATGATTCTGATACTGAAACTTACGAGGGCATGGAAGCAGTTTCTCTTGACGACCCTGTAAAAGTGTATCTGAAAGAAATCGGACGTGTCCCGCTGCTGACTCCGGAAGAGGAAATCGACCTGGCAATCAGAATTAAAGACGGCGACCCTGCTGCAAAGAAAAGATTGTCAGAAGCAAACCTCAGACTTGTTGTAAGTATTGCAAAGAGATATCTGGGCAGAGGAATGCAGTTTTTGGACCTTATTCAGGAAGGAAACCTGGGTCTTATCAAGGCTGTTGAAAAGTTTGATTACACAAAGGGCTTTAAGTTCTCCACTTATGCCACATGGTGGATAAGACAGGCTATAACAAGAGCTATTGCAGACCAGGCAAGAACAATAAGAATTCCTGTTCATATGGTTGAAACCATAAACAAGGTTAAGAAAGTTTCAAGCCAGCTTCTTCACCAGAACGGTCACGAGCCTTCCGCCGATGAAATTGCGGCTGTTATTGATATGCCTGTTGATAAGGTAAGAGAAATCATGCGTGTTGCACAGGAGCCTGTTTCCCTTGAAACACCTATAGGTGAAGAGGAAGACAGCCATCTTGGTGACTTTATACCTGACGACGATGCTCCTGCACCTGTTGATGCGGCGTCACATACATTGCTTAGAGAGCAGCTTTCAGAAGTGCTCTCAACTCTCACACCAAGGGAGGAAAAGGTTCTTTGTCTCAGATTCGGACTTGTTGACGGCAGAAGCCGTACACTTGAAGAGGTAGGCAAGGAGTTTAAGGTTACAAGAGAAAGAATAAGACAGATTGAGGCAAAGGCTCTCAGAAAGCTCAGACATCCATCAAGAAGCAAAAAGCTCAAGGATTTTCTTGACTGAGCCTTTGATTCTACATACTTTTTCTCAGTTGTAAGTTCATAAACTTTTTTTAATTGAATAACAATGACACCTCCGTCAATAATAATGGCGGAGGTGCTTTTTTATGAACAATAAAAGAAACAGAAAAGAAAAACCGTCGTCAAAAAGAGAAAAAGCAGGATTTTATATAGCTTTCTCCCTGTGTCTTGCGGCGGTGGGAATGTCGGTTTGGTCTGCATATTCGGGAGTTACAAACTACTTTAAGGATAACGGAGATACTTCATCCTCAATACATCAACAGGACAGCACTGAAAATGTGGATAAAAACTTAACCGATATCACCGAAGAGGACACAACGGCTTCAGAGGAAACCACGGAAGAAACAACAGCCGAAGAAACTGAGCCTCAGACAGAAGAACCCTCGGAAGATGCGGCGGAATACGTCACAGAACCTGAAGAAACAAAGGAAACCGAAACAGAAGAGGTTCTTGAAGAGGATATTGTTCAGACAATCCTCAGGGTAAATAAAAATTTAGGATATCCCACAGAAACCAAGATAATCGGCAAAGAATATTCCGAAGATATGGTTTACGACAACACAATGAAGGATTACCGAGCCCACATGGGAATAGATTTCACCTGCGAGGACGGGGAAAGTGTTATAGCCATGTGCGATGCAACGGTGGAGGAAACCTATTACAGCGAAATGATGGGAAATGTTGTAAAGGTAACCAGCGGCGAGTTTAGTATTTTGTACTGCGGACTGAATGAAGATATTTCCGTAAACAGCGGAGATACAATAACAAAAGGCCAGGAAATAGGAACAGCCCTGGGAGTTCCCTGCGAATCCGCCGACGGTACACATATCCATGTGGAGATAATAGTCAGAAACCGTCATATAGACCCATTATCAGTGATTGAAAACGAAAGTTAAAAGCAAAACGGCAGCCACATATGTGACCGCCGTTTTACTTTTAGAGGAAAATTATTATCTAATGCAGAAAGATTCTGCTGTATTATCTCACTAAAGAGTGACAGACATTATCTGTCACTTTCATGCCAATCTTCATCGTTGGCAAAGATGAAATCGTCCAAGTCACCCTGTACAACTTCACTTGTGCTGTAGATAACCATTAAAGTCACCACCTTCTGTGAATAATAATATATATTATATTTATCCACGGGTGATTTTATGATTGCCTTTATCAGGAATTTTCTCTGTAAGAAAGCATTTGCTTAATCAGATCAACTGCCTGCTGCTGACTTATCTTACTAGCATCGATACAAAGGTCATAATTGGAAGCAACGCCCCACTTATTGCCGGAGTAGAAGCTGTAATAATTAGCTCTTACTTTATCGGTTCTGTTGATAATCTGAACAGCACGGTCAGGGTCAAGCTTATGTATTCTTATAGCTCTTTCTTTGCGGAAGTCCATTGAACCGTGGATATATACGTTAAGCACATTTTTTCTGTCTCTTAAAATATAGTCACCACAGCGGCCAACCACAACAAATGGACCTTGATCAGCTTTTTGTTTTATAATTTTATGCTGAAGAAGGTAGAGTTTGTCGTTTACAGGCAAGTCACCCATGGCGGAAAAGCCATTTCCAAAGCTGTATAAACCCATAGACAAAGAATAAAGCAAGCTGTTTGCAGCTCTTTCGTCAACCTTGCTGAATACGTCGGGATCCATTCCGCTTTCTTTTGCAGCTAATGAGATGAGTTCTTTGTCATAGAAAGGAATTTCAAGCTGCTCAGCAAGCATCTGACCGATGTCGTGTCCGCCGCTGGCAAATTGGCGTGCAATAGTAATAATATAGTTTGTTTTCATAGAAAAACCTTCCCTTCGTTTGGATTTTAGTACATTATAACACATCTGATTTAAAAAATCACTACTTTTTTGAAATTTTTTTTGTAAATTTTTTGTATATATAGAGAAAATTCCAAGAAAAGGAGTATATTTAGGCTGGAAAAGGATAAAAAGACCTTTAAGCTTTTATAAATAGGAGGTTATAATGCAAACTAATAATTTTTTTCTTTGATTTTTCTTTTCATGTATAATTAAATGTATTATATACAAAATATATGATACAAAGATTTCCTGAATAAATTGAATTTTTCTGATTTCAAATATTTATATTCAAAGTGTAATTGAATATGGTGAAAGATGTAAGATGAGATTTTAAAGGATTAAAAAACATTCTTTAATGAAATAAAAAGAGGATTTTTTCAAAAAAGAAAAAATATTTTTTAAAAAAATTCAAAATTTTTTTTGAAGAGAGAAAAGATTTTTTTGACGGAAGGCGTCGAAAAGCAGTGAGAGGTGGAAATATCTTGTGTTTGTAATATTGATAAACCACAATATATAGGGCGAAAAATAAAAATGAAAAAAAATCAAAAAAAATTCAAAAAAAGTGTTGACAAAAGGGGTGTAATGCTATATAATAGCAACTGTTCCGCTCGGGACGACACGAAAACAGCGAAACGCTGAGAGGCGAAAAAGCTGATAAGAATGGGAAAAACGAGCGAAACAGGACCTTGAAAATTAAACAACGAAATATAGTAAGAACCCGTAATGACTTTGAGTAAATACTCAAACAATTACAAGTGAGAAAACACTAAAAATCACGGATACGTTAGTGTATCGAAAATGAGCATCAAGCTCTGAAATTGATTTGAACATCGAAAGATGTTGAGATACAAATTTTAGAGAGTTTGATCCTGGCTCAGGACGAACGCTGGCGGCGTGCCTAACACATGCAAGTCGAACGGAACTTATTAAATGAAGCCTTCGGGTGGATTTTGGTAAGTTTAGTGGCGGACGGGTGAGTAACGCGTGAGTAACCTGCCTTCAAGAGGGGAATAACGTTCTGAAAAGAACGCTAATACCGCATAACATACGGATGTCGCATGGCAACCGTATCAAAGATTTTATCGCTTGAAGATGGACTCGCGTCCGATTAGCCAGTTGGCGGGGTAACGGCCCACCAAAGCGACGATCGGTAGCCGGACTGAGAGGTTGAACGGCCACATTGGGACTGAGACACGGCCCAGACTCCTACGGGAGGCAGCAGTGGGGGATATTGCGCAATGGGGGCAACCCTGACGCAGCAACGCCGCGTGAACGATGAAGGTCTTCGGATTGTAAAGTTCTTTTATTAAGGACGAAGAAGTGACGGTACTTAATGAATAAGCTCCGGCTAACTACGTGCCAGCAGCCGCGGTAATACGTAGGGAGCAAGCGTTGTCCGGATTTACTGGGTGTAAAGGGTGCGTAGGCGGCAGAGCAAGTCAGATGTGAAATCCGTGGGCTTAACCCACGAACTGCATTTGAAACTGTTCTGCTTGAGTGAAGTAGAGGCAGGCGGAATTCCCTGTGTAGCGGTGAAATGCGTAGAGATAGGGAGGAACACCAGTGGCGAAGGCGGCCTGCTGGGCTTTAACTGACGCTGAGGCACGAAAGCGTGGGTAGCAAACAGGATTAGATACCCTGGTAGTCCACGCCGTAAACGATGATTACTAGGTGTGGGGGGTCTGACCCCCTCCGTGCCGCAGTTAACACAATAAGTAATCCACCTGGGGAGTACGGCCGCAAGGTTGAAACTCAAAGGAATTGACGGGGGCCCGCACAAGCAGTGGAGTATGTGGTTTAATTCGAAGCAACGCGAAGAACCTTACCAGGTCTTGACATCCAACTAACGAGGTAGAGATACATCAGGTGCCCTTCGGGGAAAGTTGAGACAGGTGGTGCATGGTTGTCGTCAGCTCGTGTCGTGAGATGTTGGGTTAAGTCCCGCAACGAGCGCAACCCTTGCTATTAGTTGCTACGCAAGAGCACTCTAATAGGACTGCCGTTGACAAAACGGAGGAAGGTGGGGACGACGTCAAATCATCATGCCCCTTATGACCTGGGCTACACACGTACTACAATGGCCATCAACAGAGGGAAGCAAAGCAGCGATGCAGAGCAAACCCCTAAAAATGGTCCCAGTTCAGATTGCAGGCTGCAACTCGCCTGTATGAAGTCGGAATTGCTAGTAATCGCGGATCAGCATGCCGCGGTGAATACGTTCCCGGGCCTTGTACACACCGCCCGTCACACCATGGGAGCCGGTAATACCCGAAGTCAGTAGTCTAACCGCAAGGAGGACGCTGCCGAAGGTAGGATTGGCGACTGGGGTGAAGTCGTAACAAGGTAGCCGTATCGGAAGGTGCGGCTGGATCACCTCCTTTCTATGGAGACTTGAGCTTTTGAAAGATAAAGTTCTAACATCCAAGGTCAGGCATTACGAAAGTTCGACTTATTCGTTGTTTAATTTTCAGGGTCTCAAAAAGGAATAACCCTGAAAGAGATATGGGGGTATAGCTCAGCTGGGAGAGCACCTGCTTTGCAAGCAGGGGGTCAGCGGTTCGATCCCGCTTATCTCCACCAAAGGCTTGAGTGAAAGAGAACAAGCCGTGACATGGGCTTATAGCTCAGCCGGTTAGAGCGCACGCCTGATAAGCGTGAGGTCGGTGGTTCGAGTCCACTTAAGCCCACCAAAAGCACCTTGAAAACTGAATAAAGATAAGCAGATAAAGCGAGAAAAGTTTAAATATCAAACAGGTTTAACAAGAGTTAAGCGTAAGGTATATAAACTACAATAAAGCTGGAAGCGAGAGGGTAAGTAAGCAAAAGAGCTTATTTACTGCAAGCGAGAAAAAACAAACCAAAGAGAACACATATGGTCAAGCTACAAAGAGCACAAGGGGAATGCCTTGGCACCAAGAGCCGATGAAGGACGTGACAAACTGCGATAAGCCACGGTGAGCCGTAAGTAGGCGCTATACCCGTGGATTTCCGAATGGAGCAATCCGGCCGAAGGAGTTCGGTCATCGTATGTTGAATAAAATAGGCATACGAAGGGAACCGCCTGAACTGAAACATCTAAGTAGGGCGAGGAAGAGAAATCAACAGAGATTCCGTAAGTAGTGGCGAGCGAACGCGGAAGAGGCCAAACCAGATGTAGAAATACATTTGGGGTTCGGACAGCAACGTGTACTCTAAGACTTAGCAGAATGGCATGGGAAGGTCAATCAGAGAAGGTGAGAATCCTGTATGCGAAAAGTCAAGGAGGCTAGCTGAATCCAGAGTACCGCCGGACACGTGAAACCCGGTGGGAAGACGGGGGGACCATCCTCCAAGCCTAAATACTACTTGGTGACCGATAGCGAATAGTACTGTGAAGGAAAGGTGAAAAGAACCCCGGGAGGGGAGTGAAAAAGAACCTGAAACCTTGTGTTTACAAGCACCGAAAGCACATCAACGTGCGATCGGGTACCTTTTGTAGAATGGTCCGGCGAGTGTGTGTAACTGGCGAGGTTAATCACTTAAGGTGAGGAGCCGTAGCGAGAGCGAGTCTGAAAAGGGCGCATGAAGTCAGTTGTACACGACCCGAAACCGGGTGACCTACCCATGTCCAGGTTGAAGTGGAGGTAAAACTCCATGGAGGACCGAACCGACTCCCGTTGAAATGGTAGCGGATGAGGTGTGGGTAGCGGAGAAATTCCAATCGAACCCGGAGATAGCTGGTTCTCTCCGAAATAGCTTTAGGGCTAGCCTTGAAATAGATTATCGGAGGTAAAGCACTGTATTGGCTAGGGGCCGAGAGGTTACTGAACCTTAACAAACTAAGAATGCCGAATAATCGTTTTTCAGGAGTCAGACAGTGGGAGATAAGTTTCATTGTCAAAAGGGAAACAGCCCAGACCCACAGCTAAGGTCCCAAAGAGTAGTTAAGTGGAAAAGGATGTGGAGTTGCATAGACAACCAGGATGTTGGCTTAGAAGCAGCCACTCATTAAAAGAGTGCGTAATAGCTCACTGGTCGAGTGACTCTGCGCCGAAAATTTAACGGGGCTAAACTACACACCGAAGCTTGGGAAGTCGTTAAGACTTGGTAGGAGAGCGTTCTGTAAGGGGTGAAGTCGCAGCGAAAGCGGCGGTGGACTTTACAGAAGTGAGAATGCCGGAATGAGTAGCGAGAAATATGTGAGAATCATATTGGCCGAAAGTCTGAGGTTTTTGGAGGAAGGTTCGTCCGCTCCAAGTAAGTCGGGAGCTAAGGCGAGGCCGAAAGGCGTAGTCGATGCACATACGGTTGATATTCCGTAACCACCTGCAATTTAAGCAAAGGGACACCTTGAAAGCGTATATCCCCGGAGTTGGTATTCCGAGGCGTAAGGGAGGACAATAGTCCGAAGTATATGTGGACGAGGGCGAGAAAAGCTTTGTGTATAGAGCCGGTGCCCGTACCGCAAACCGACACAGGTAGACAGGAAGAGAATTCTAAGGCCAACGGGAGAAGGGTAGTTAAGGAACTCGGCAAATTGACTCCGTAACTTAGGGAAAAGGAGTGCTCAGTGAAAGCTGAGCCGCAGTGAATAGGCCCAGGCGACTGTTTAGCAAAAACACAGGTCTCTGCCAAATCGAAAGATGAAGTATAGGGGCTGACACCTGCCCGGTGCCGGAAGGTTAAGAGGAGGAGTGCAAGCTCTGAATTGAAGCCCCGGTAAACGGCGGCCGTAACTATAACGGTCCTAAGGTAGCGAAATTCCTTGTCGGGTAAGTTCCGACCCGCACGAATGGTGTAACGATCTGGGCACTGTCTCAACTACCCGCCCGGCGAAATTGTAGTACCGGTGAAGATGCCGGTTACCTGCGACAAGACGGAAAGACCCCATGGAGCTTTACTGCAGCTTGATATTGGGTTTCGGTAATCTATGTACAGGATAGGTGGGAGACTAGGAAACAGAGGCGCCAGCCTTTGCGGAGTCGCCGTTGGGATACCACTCTTAGATTGCTGGAATTCTAACCTGCGGCCGTGAAACCGGTCGGGGGACATTGTCAGGCGGGCAGTTTGACTGGGGCGGTCGCCTCCGAAAAGGTAACGGAGGCGCTCAAAGGTTAGCTCAGCACGGACGGAAACCGTGCCCTAGAGTGTAAACGCGTAAGCTAGCCTAACTGCGAGGATGACGGTCCGAGCAGTAACGAAAGTTGGAGTTAGTGATCCGGCGGTATGTGAATGGAAATGCCGTCGCTCAACGGATAAAAGCTACCCTGGGGATAACAGGCTGATCTCCCCCAAGAGTCCACATCGACGGGGAGGTTTGGCACCTCGATGTCGGCTCATCACATCCTGGGGCTGAATTCGGTCCCAAGGGTTCGGCTGTTCGCCGATTAAAGTGGTACGCGAGCTGGGTTCAGAACGTCGCGAGACAGTTCGGTCCCTATCTGTCGTGGGCGCAGGATATTTGAGGAGCTCTGTCCTTAGTACGAGAGGACCGGGATGGACGTACCTCTGGTGCACCAGTTGTCACGCCAGTGGCACAGCTGGGCAGCTATGTACGGAACGGATAAACGCTGAAAGCATCTAAGCGTGAAGCCGGCTCCAAGATTAGATATCCCACCGAGAAATCGGGTAAGACCCCTTGTAGACTACGAGGTTGATAGGCTGCGTGTGTAAGTGCCGTGAGGCATTCAGCTTGGCAGTACTAATAGGTCGAGGGCTTGACCATAAGTCCTTTGGATTTGTCTGTATACTCTTTATTCAGTTTTCAGGGTGTTAACTCTGAAAGATGCACCATTAGCTCAGTTGGTAGAGCACCTGACTCTTAATCAGGGTGTCCCGGGTTCGAGCCCCTGATGGTGCACCAGTATAAATAGGGGCTAATGAGCAAAGAAAGACCGTTAGCCTCGAGAAATGGCTCGTTGGTCAAGCGGTTAAGACACCGGCCTCTCACGCCGGTAACGGGGGTTCGATTCCCCCACGAGTCACCAAAGTTGGTGTTGATGACGCTGAGGGTCCACCCGTTCCCATACCGAACACGGAAGTTAAGCTCAGTGGTGCCGAAGATACTTGGCTGGAGACGGCCTGGGAAAATAGGGAGATGCCAACACGAAGAGATTACATCCGAGAAATCGGGTGTAATTTATATATTCCTCCTTAGCTCAGTCGGTAGAGCATGCGGCTGTTAACCGCAGGGTCGTTGGTTCGAGCCCGACAGGGGGAGCCAAAAGAAGCAGTTTCGAAAGAGACTGCTTTTTTTATTTCCGCCTTGCAAAGGTTTGACTGAGAAATCAACGTCGTTTCAAGGCGGGCGAAACCTTCTGTTTAGTCTTTGGAATGG